>JAGYJF010000002.1:0-722500 GCA_018402135.1 Flavobacteriaceae bacterium
ATGGATAGGAGACCACGACTGCGCTTCAGAAATCGAAGATTCGACAGAGCCAATGACAAAAAAGCGCTAAGAATACACCCAAAAACAGCTAAAAAACAATCCCCACGGTATTTGTCACGCCGACAGAGCGAGGAACGAGTGACGAGGTGTCTCATCAGAGTAAGCAGGTATCCGTATTTGATTTAGTGAATGCGGAATATATAACGATTATAATGGACTCAGCAGGATGAGATTCCTCGCTGCGCTTCGGAAATCGAAGATTCGGCAGAGCCAATGACAAAAAGGGCGTTATGGATAGGAGACCACGACTGCGCTTCAGAAATCGAAGATTCGGCAGAGCCAATGACAAAAAAGCGCTAAGAATACACCCAAAAACAGCTAAAAAACAATCCCCACGGTATTTGTCACGCCGACAGAGCGAGGAACGAGTGACGAGGTGTCTCATCAGAGTAAGCAGGTACGTATTTGATTTAGTGAATGCGGAATATATAACGATTATAATGGACTCAGCAGGATGAGATTCCTCGCTGCGCTTCGGAAATCGAAGATTCGGCAGAGCCAATGACAAAAAGGGCAGTATGGATAGGAGACCACGCCGAAAGAGCGAGGAACGAGCGACAACGGACAACAGTAACAACCAAATCTCATCGCTTCTATATAGATCCTCGTACCTTAAGCCATAGCAAAGCCTAGGATAAGCCCACCTTTGGCTTTTTTAGAATGATTCTATATTAAAATTGGATTGGAGCTCTTTCTCGATACAATTATAATTTGCAAGCTCCTTAAAATCAAATTAGAAGCAGGCTCGTCTGTCTGTCGCCACACGGGAAGCGACGTAACTGTTTATAGTTTGTTTTAAGAACAAAATAGCTATCCGAATGATGCAAAGCTCTATTTTGGTTGTGTTTTATCTCAGTTTAGGAAAATCGTTAGGATCTACCTCGTGCATTATCTGGTAAACAGTTTCAAAAATATCTTCGGTTGATGGTTTGCTAAAATAATCGCCATCACTACCATAAGCAGGACGGTGTGGTTTAGCTGCTAGGGTTTTTGGCGCAGAATCTAAATACTGGTAGGCATTTTGTTGGCCAAGTATTTGATCTAAAATATAAGCGGAAGCCCCGCCTTCAACATCTTCATCTACCACCAAAACTCTGCTGGTTTTTTTAATACTTTTTACAATGTCGTGTTTAAGGTCGAAAGGTAGTAAGGACTGCACGTCTATTACTTCGGCCGATATACCTACTTCAAGTAATTCTTTAGCAGCTTGTTCTACAAGGCGAAGTGTAGATCCATAAGATATTAAGGTAATATCGGTGCCATCAACCATTGTTTCTACGACTCCAAGGGGTGTTTTAAAACTACCAATGTTATTGGGCATTTTTTCCTTTAAACGATAGCCGTTAAGGCATTCAACTACCAAAGCAGGTTCGTCACAAGTCATTAGGGTATTATAAAATCCTGCAGCTTTGGTCATATTTCGCGGCACTAAAACGTGCATACCGCGCACCAAATTTAGAATACCGCCCATTTGCGATCCAGAATGCCATATACCCTCCAAACGGTGTCCACGGGTTCTTACAATTAAAGGTGCTTTTTGTCGGCCTTTGGTACGGTAATGAACAGTGGCCAAATCGTCGCTCATCAATTGTAGCGCATACATCACATAATCTAAGTACTGAATTTCAGCTATAGGTCGCAGTCCGCGCATGGCAAGTCCGATACCTTGACCCAAAATGGTGGCTTCCCTAATACCGGTATCTGCGACGCGCATTTCTCCATATTTTTCTTGAAGCCCAACCAACCCTTGATTAACATCTCCGATAAAACCTGTGTCTTCACCAAAAATTATGCTGTTAGGGTAATTGTTAAATATGGCATCAAAATTATCTCTTAATACCACACGTCCATCAACCTCTTCGGCGTTGCTGTCGTAAGTGGGCAGCACTTCATTTTGATGAATGGCTGCCTTGTTTGAATGGCTGTATAAATGCGAGCTGTAATAGGGTTGAACCGTAGTAATATAGTTTTCAATCCAACTTGATAATTGTTCTTTTTCTGTAGAAGATTCGCCAATCACATAGCGTAATGCTTTACGGGTTGCATACAACATATCTTTTCTTAAAGGTTCTGCTAAGGAAGATAAGTCGTTAGTTAGTTTTTCGATAAATACTTTATTAGGACTTTTTGCGGCTAAGGCTTTCAATAAGTATAAAGCTTTCTCCCGTTCTTTTAATAAAGGATTTATAAAGGCGTTCCACGCGGCTTTTTTGGCATCGCGTACCTCTTTTTTTATAGTTTTTTCAAGCGCATCTAACTCTTCGTTGGAAGCGATGTTATTGTTAATCATCCAGTGGCGCATTTGCGCAATGCAATCGAATTCTGTTTCCCATTCCAAACGTTCTTTACTTTTGTAGCGTTCGTGCGAACCCGAGGTAGAATGCCCTTGAGGCTGGGTGAGTTCTTGCACATGGATTAGTACGGGTACATGTTCTTTACGTGCCAATTGTGCGGCACGTTGGTAGGTATCGATTAATTCTGGATAGTTCCAGCCTTTGACGCGCATGATTTCGAAACCCTTATGTTCCTTATCGCGTTGAAAGCCCTTTAATATTTCAGAAATATTTTCTTTGGTAGTTTGGTGTTTGGCGTGTACCGAAATACCATATTCATCATCCCATACACTAGTAACCATAGGTACTTGTAATACACCTGCTGCATTGATGGTTTCAAAAAAGAGTCCTTCGCTGGTACTTGCGTTGCCAATCGTGCCCCAAGCCACTTCATTACCGTTTACAGAGAACTTATCAGAATTGATATTTTTGAGGTTACGGTATAGTTTGGAGGCTTGTGCTAAACCAAGGAGACGTGGCATTTGACCTGCGGTTGGAGAAATATCGGCACTAGAGTTTTTTTGTTTGGTGAGGTCTTTCCATTCGCCATGTTCGTCAAGGCTATGGGTGGCAAAATGTCCTCCCATTTGACGACCGGCCGACATAGGTTCTTCTTTTAAGTCGGTATTGGCATATAATCCGGCAAAAAATTGCTCCATGGTAAGTGCTCCGATAGCCATCATGAAGGTTTGGTCACGGTAATAGCCAGATCTAAAATCGCCATCTTCAAAAGCTTTGGCCCATGCAATTTGTGGCACTTCTTTTCCGTCGCCAAAAATACCAAACTTTGCTTTCCCGGTTAGTACTTCGCGTCGTCCTAATAAACTACACTCACGGCTACTAACCACTACTTTGTAATCGCTTAAAACTTCGGCTTTAAAATCTTCAAAAGTAATTTCGGATTTGGTATTGGTTTCTTCTTTCATGCCTTTAATGCTTTTTGCAAAATTAGTCAAATAATTAAAGTATAACAAGTCTTAACTAGCTCACGAAATTAAATAATTAACAATTAATAGGCCTTAAATTTATGAAATTCTTAAAATATACTCATAAATCGAATTTACACTAAAGATTTGTTAATACCATTTGCGTCTAAATAGACCTAATAACACTTGCGGATCTACGGTAAACATAAATCGGATTCGCTGGTCGTAGTCTTGTTGTCCTAATTCCCATCCTAAACTTGAATAAACTGGGAAAAATATTTCGAAATAATCCTCGACCAACACCAATCTGATTCCCGAGTCGTATACAAACTTAGTAGAATCGAATTTGTTTTTAACCAAACCCACATCGCCATAAGCTTGAATGTATCGCCAGATAGAGGCGCTGAAATTGGCGGTAGTCATCCATTGGTTGGCAAAAGGTGTGGCTAATTTTGATTTGAAGCCTCCTTCTGCAATTATGAGCTGTTGGCTAAAAATACCAGAATCTTCCGAGCGTCCTAAGTACGGAAAATCGAATAGGTAATCGGTAGGCCTATCTAAGGCAAAACTGAAAAAATTGGAGTCGCCAGCAGTGTTATTATAAAGAAATGCCCCCGCAAAAAATCTAAAACTAAATTGTTGGTTATTTTCGAACAGTTTGCGGTATTCATAATTAACTGCAATTTTACTAAAGTTATCTGCAATTTGAAAATCTCCGTATAGCCTATTGTAATTAATCAAGCCAGGATTTCTAAGTACATATCTCAAATTTAAAACGCCATAATCTGGTTCGTCTAATTCAACAATAGCATCAGGGCCTAACCTTCTTCTTATGTTCACGTAGCGCAGACTTACTTGTTGGGTCATATCGTCTCTAAAATCACTGTCTTTTCTGAATGTAAATGACAGCTGAGGTGTAAATGTGGTAAAGAAAGCATCTTGCGCAAACGAGCGATAATTAGCGCTTAAACCATATGAAATATCAAACAAATCCCGATTTTCTATATTATGTGTATAAAATACCGACGCCGAACCAGTTAGGGTATTGGAGTTGGTCGCATATTGTGGTGAAAACCGGTAATTGAGTCGGCGTCGCAACAAGGTTTTGTTATAAAGCTTGGCACCTAAGGTAAGACCGTCGTAGATGTTCCCAAATTCAACTAAAGGCATCATAAATACCTGATTGTATTTGGGATCTTCTAAATCTTTAAACAGTCGGACTTGAAAGGGTTTTCGGGATGCAAAAAAGCTGTTGATTTTATGGTAATTATCCCGGCGATTGAATTCAGGTAAAACATTATCTTCATTCAGAACGAGGTTGTCTATACTATCACGAGCAATGCTAATTGTTTTACTACCTTTAATATTTTCAATCCAAATACTTTGTTTTACAGAGTCTTTCTGAAATGCCCTAAGTCTTGCAGGTACAGCGTGGTTGCGCTTATTCTTGATGGTGATTATGATGGAATCTTCGGTTGTGATAACGTCTTCAAATTTGAAGTCTATCTTTTTGCGTGTTTGGATATAATCCTTAAAAAACCAATCAATATCTTTGGTAGTTTTCTGTTTTAGTAAGCTTTCAAATTCTTTGGAAGTGGTATATTGCAGCTTTTTGTTCCCTAAAAATTCACCAACGGTTTTTTCAAAAACATCAGCGTTTATAAATTCATCTAAATATTTTAACCCCAGACCTGCCTTATATTTATTGGCGATATTGGCATTGAACTTTATCAATTGATCTTTTGGCATGCTCAAGGGTTGGTCGTTATTTTTACGAGCCATTTCCATAAAAAATAAATAGTACTGAAAATTGAAATCTACCTTTGCCACGTTAAAAGAACGCACCCCCCAAATATTTGAAAGTGTACCCATAAGTTTGGTATCGGGATAGTTGATCTCTACATATTTCATCATGTAGTAAATCTGCAAACCTTCAGATAACCAATAATCATTGCGGGGATGCATCAGCAAAATATTGTCAATATACTTTTTAAGAGCTGTTTTTAGGAGTTTGAGTTCGTACTGAAAATTATCAGGAAATACCTTGATGAAATCTGGTAACTGGTTCAATCCGTATAATGGATCGCGCGTATAGGCCAAGTTAGAAACCACTAATTTTTGATGTGGATAACTGCCTAAATTATCCGTTAAAAACCGCACTATTTTATCCGTGTAAATAGCCTTTTCTTCGGGCTTAAGCCCTTTTTCGGTAATATTTGAAATAATAGTGAATTGATCGGTTTGCACAAATTTATAATTGGGATAGGTGCTGATCACCATAAAGGTATCGGTTCTATCCTTTCCTAATAGACTGGTGGTTTGGATAGGTCCGTCGGGCAAGAAATTAACAACATCCAATTCCGAAACCACCGTATAATTACGTGGATGTTGCATGTTTATAAAAATGTCAGCTTTTGGAATGAGCAAATCGTCCAAATTTTTGTTGCTGTAGTAGTGCCATTCACCATCGTAAAGTGCTGGTAAAATATACCAATATTTCAGGTTGAAGGTATTGTTTTTGTCGATTCCATAATCGGTAAAGGTTGCATCAGGCACCACGCTTAGATAGCTCAAATTGATATTATAGGAAGTCCCAGGGAGTAAGGGTTTCTTCAAATGGACTTCAATCACATCAGGATGTTCTTTAAGGTAATTAAAATTAAGGCTATCATTTTGTTCGCTTAAAATAGAAGTTACCACCGTAAATCCACGTTGTTCGCTTTTTGCGAAATGAAATTTGGTACTGAACTCCATCTCAAAACGCTTGGCTAAAGGTGTTTTTTTGGTAGAATAGGCATTGTTCCAATCGTTTAAATAGATGGTTTTAAGAGTGTCGTTTGAAGTGTTTTGATAGATGATTTGTTGTTCAATAGTGAGCGATTTTGATGGCACGTCTAGTTTCGCATCAATATTTATAACATTTTGAGATGTTAAAAACTGGGCGAATGCCATGAGGGCTGCAACTATGATGTAGTTCTGTTTCAATGTACCAAAATGAATTTAATGAGCTTATTTGCTGCTGAAGGCACCATCAAAGCGTACACACCCGATGTTAAAAAGTTTAGATTCTCTGTTGTGTTTCCTGAGGTATTTGCTGAAAATGTGTGTACCACTTGCCCTAATTGATTGATGATTTTAAATTCTTTTACAGCGATGTTTTCATGTTGAATCTGAATTATACCATTCAAAATTAATGTTTTGTATAAACTGAAAGCCGTTTTTTGATGTATTTCAGAAACACTCAATAGCTGTGGTGTTTCCAGTGTTAAGGTAACGGGTAAATGGTCGCTAAAATTGTGTAGCGACTGACGCATGGCCAATGAAAATTCCGATCCGCTGCAATCTCCTGAATTGATTGCACGATTATAGCAGTCTGGGTTGTTGTTATTCCCAAAAACCTGATAGGAGTTTTCTACGTAATAAAGGTCGGCATTATTAAGCATATTCTCAGAAGTCAAAATAAAATCGAAGCGGTCGTCAAAACCACCTGCAGCACCGCCTAAATTGCTAGTGGTTCGCGTTGATTGGGTGAAAACATCTAAAAAATCGGGGTTGTTGCTCCAAACACCCACGCGGTTGGCAGGATCGGCGAAGGTGATGTAGTTAGACACATCTAATAATTCTTGAAATGCCGACTCAAAAGCAGAATACAGGTTTAAATCGCCCCCTAAAATAATGTGGCTATCTTCAGGCAGGGTATCTAAATAGGCTACTAAATCTTGTACCATTTGAAAACGTATGTTTTCGTTGGAAGGACCAGTTGCGGCTTTTAAGTGGCAAACTATAACATCTAAAATTATTGGATCAAATTCCTGATTTACCGTGTTCAGCTTTAACTTATAATGGTTAAAATCACGCACCAAGGTTGTGATTTCAGTTTGGCTTTCTAGTATAAACTTGGCACTGTCGTAATACAGCATATTTTGAAGCTCGTTATTGTCGCCCGTTAAATCATCGGAGCTATTGGTTACAAAATTTGCCATGGCGTACTCCGGACGAATGGTATTTTGAGTTATGCTTAATATATTGTTGGCGCCAGCTTCATTATTTAGCTCACACACTAAAAACAAGTCTGGTTGGTAGTCACTTAAAATCGCTTCTAAATCAGTGTCTCTTTCAGGAAAGGTGGTTTCAGTAGGATAATTTAATAAGTTGTAAAACATTACTTTAAAGCTGCTCTGGGCATTTAAGCACAACGATAGGCCTAGCGTCAAAATAAATACACTACAACGAAAATTAATCATAGCAAACGTTGGTATGTTTTAGAAATTAGGGCTTAGTTTGTAGTTTTCGTAAAAGTTATTTAGAATATCTACCACTTCATCAGCAGAATCAACGATATGCACTAAGTCTATATCTTTCGGACTGATATTACCCGCTTTGGTCATGGTGGTTTTCACCCATTCCCATAATCCACCCCAAAATTCACTTCCCACTAATATAATAGGAAAGAGGTCTATTTTATGTGTTTGAATCAGCGTTATGGCTTCAAATAATTCGTCTAAGGTCCCGAATCCACCAGGCATTACCACAAAACCTTGGGAATATTTAACAAACATCACCTTGCGTACGAAGAAATAATCAAAATCTAAACTTTTATCAGAGTCAATATACGGATTGTCGTGTTGCTCAAAAGGCAGATCGATATTTAATCCAACTGAGGTACCGCCACCCAAATGCGCTCCTTTGTTACCTGCCTCCATAATACCAGGGCCTCCACCAGTTATAACGCCATAGCCGTGTTCTACTATTTTTTGGGCAACGTCAACCGCTAACTGATAATATTTATGATCTGGTTTTGTTCTGGCCGACCCAAAAATGGATACACAAGGTCCTATTTTACTCATGCGCTCAAATCCTGTAACGAATTCGCCCATGATTTTAAAAATGGCCCATGAGTCGTTTGTTTTTATTTCGTTCCAGCCTTTGTGTTTAAATTCTGCTCTCATATGTTGGTGTTCTATTTTTGGTGTTCAAAGTTCTTATCACTTATCACTTATCACTTATCACTTATCACTTATCACTTATCACTTTTCACTTTTAAATTGAGTGCTAAAAATACTTATTTCAAACCACTCTTCCGGTCATCAGTCTATTAATTACTCACCACCACATCCAATTCTTTTCTTAAAAACTTGGCGGTGTGGCTTTTCTTATCTTGAATTAGTTTTTCTGGTGTGCCTACTGCTACAACTTGTCCGCCGCCTTTACCACCTTCATAACCGATATCAATTATATAATCTACCATTTTGATGACGTCTAAGTTGTGTTCGATAATAACCACTGTATTGCCTTTGTTGACTAGTTTTTGTAGTACTTTCATCAAAACATTAATGTCTTCAAAATGCAAACCGGTTGTTGGTTCGTCTAAAATATAAAAAGTGTTACCAGTATCGCGTTTGCTTAATTCGGTAGCCAGTTTGATACGCTGGGCTTCACCACCCGACAAGGTTGTGCTTTGTTGTCCTAAGGTGATATAACCCAAGCCAACATCTCTAATTGTTTTGAGTTTTCGGTGTATTTTAGGAATGTGTTCAAAGAAATCAACTGCTTCGTCAATGGTCATATTTAAAACATCACTAATGGATTTACCTTTGTATCGTATTTCTAAGGTTTCTCTGTTGAAACGTTTGCCTTGGCAGGTTTCGCACTCTACATAAACATCGGGCAGGAAATTCATTTCTATGACGCGCAAACCACCACCTTGGCAGGTTTCACAGCGTCCGCCTGCTACATTAAAACTAAATCTGCCCGCTTTGTAACCGCGTATCATCGCCTCGGGAATCATAGCAAACAAACTTCTTATTTCACCAAAAGTACCGGTGTATGTTGCTGGATTGCTCCGTGGTGTACGACCAATAGGTGATTGGTTTATATCGATTACTTTATCGATATGCTCTAAACCTTTGATACTTTTATAGGGCATGGGTTTTTTAACCCCATTGAAAAAATGAGCATTTAAAATAGGGTAGAGGGTTTCGTTTATTAAGGTAGATTTACCACTACCAGAAACACCTGTAACTCCAATCATGGTTCCTAAAGGGAAGGTTACGTCTACGTTTTTAAGATTGTTACCAGTACAGCCTTTTAGGCTCAAGGTTTTTCCGTTGCCTTTACGTCTTGTTTCTGGAATATTGATACTGAGTTTTCCATTAAGATACTGGGCTGTTATGGTGTCGCTGTTGAGCAATTCCTTTGGGGTACCGATACTTATAATTTCACCACCATGGCGGCCTGCATGGGGTCCGATATCAATCACATAATCGGCACGTTGAATCATGTCTTTATCGTGTTCTACCACAATTACCGAATTGCCAACATCCCGTAAGGCCATGAGCGAATTGATGAGCCGGTCGTTATCGCGCTGGTGCAAGCCAATACTCGGCTCGTCAAGAATATACAAAACTCCTACCAGCTGCGAACCTATTTGGGTAGCCAACCTGATGCGCTGTGCTTCACCACCCGATAGCGATTTAGAGCTTCGGTTCAAGCTAAGATAATTAAGTCCGACATCTAACAGAAACTGCAAACGACTTTTAATTTCTTTTATAATTTCTTCTGCAATTTTCAGCTGTTTGCTGCTGAGTTGCTTTGGCAATTTTTCTATCCATATAGCTAGATCGCTGATATCCATATTTGCCAATTCAGCAATACTTTTACTGTTGACTTTAAAATAAAGCGATTCCTTTTTTAATCGCGAGCCTTCACACTCTGGACAGGTAATTTTATCCATATATTCCTTAGCCCAGCGCTGCAGTGATTTAGAATCGTTATTGTGATATTGATTGTCAATAAAATTAGCAACGCCTTCAAAGTCTATTTTATAGTCGCGCGTCACACCTAGCGTTTTGCTTTCTACTGAAAATTTATCTTTACCACCAAATAGAATCATCTGCTTGGCGTCTTCAGGAATATCTTTATAAGCATCAGATAGCGAGAAGTTATAACGTTGCGCGATGAGTTCGAATTGTTTAAAAACCCAACTGCTTTTTTGCGGTCCGTGCGGTGCTAAAGCACCATTTTTAATAGACAGTTTGGGGTCTGGGATTATTTTATCGGGATTTACAACATACAAATCACCAATCCCATTACAGCGGTCGCAGGCACCTTTTGGTGAGTTAAATGAAAAGTTGTTAGGCTCGGGATTTGGATAAGAAATTCCGGAGGATGGACACATTAAATTCCGACTAAAATACCGCAATTCACCCGTTTCTTGTTCGATCACCATCAGCACATCTTCACCATGGTACATGGCGGTGTGGATGGAATCGTTTAAGCGTTTAATAGTGTCGTCGCTTTTATCTATTTGTAAACGGTCGATTACAATTTCAATATCGTGTGTTTTGTAACGGTCTAAGCGCATTCCTTTTTCAATATCTTTAATATCTCCATCGGTGCGGACTTTTACAAAACCTTGCTTAGCTATTTGCTCGAATAACTCTCGGTAATGTCCTTTTCTTGAGCGAATAACTGGCGCCAAAATGCTTACACGCTTACCCTCAAAGGCTTCTAATATGAGCTCGTTTATTTGTTCATCGGTATAACTCACCATCATCTCTCCTGTATTGTAACTGTAAGCATCGCTTGCTCTTGCGTACAATAAACGGAGGAAATCGTAAATTTCGGTTATGGTTCCAACCGTTGAGCGCGGCGATTTACTGGTGGTTTTTTGTTCAATGGCGATAACGGGCGAAAGACCGTCAATTTTATCAACATCGGGGCGTTCTAATCCGCCTAAAAACTGACGCGCATAAGCTGAAAAGGTTTCGATATAGCGGCGTTGGCCTTCGGCATAAATGGTATCGAAAGCCAAGGACGATTTTCCACTACCTGAAAGACCTGTAATCACCACAAGTTGATCTCGGGGTATGGTAACATCAATATTTTTGAGGTTGTGGACCCGTGCGCCTTTAACCTCAATTGCATCATCAAATTTGTTCATTTTAACGGATTTCCTTTTCAAAGAATAGCAAAGTCACAAAGTTACAATTTTTAGTTGTTAATATATTGTGAAGTTTAAAGGCATATTTATTATACTTGTAGTTTTTTTTGAACATTTGAACATTTGAAATTTAGAAATTAGCAAATCATAATCACAATGAAACTTTTAGGAATAGGCTCAAGAATTGACCACCCCGAATTAGGAAAAGGCGTGGTAACCAACGTCACCTCTAAACATTATTGGGTAACATTTATAGACAGTGGATTAGAAACCATTGAATTAGATTCAGAATTCGAAGTGATAGAAGCCACTGAAGATGACGTAGACACTGTTAGCTTTTTTGAAGTACAAAGCAGTTTGGTAGAAATATTGAAAAAGTGGAGTGATGTCTCTGAAGTAGTGCCCATTGCTGATAAATGGAAAGGCGGTAATTTAATTTTAGAACCAGGAGACACATCGTTGCAAGGCAAGGAAATACCTATCGACACTTTTTTTCATAAAATCACCATGGTGCGTGACCGCTTGCGCGTGATGGAACAAAAAATCAATAGTAGCAATCTAGACGAACAAGAAAAAATTGACCTTCAGCAGTACATTACCAGATCTTACGGCAGTTTAACTAGTTTTAATGTTTTGTTTAAATTAAAAACACAGCAGTTTGTGGGGCAGAAAGGGAGTTAGGTTTTGGAAGTATGATATTAGAAATGGGATATTAGAAGTGGGATATTAGAGGTACGATATTAGAAGTACAATATTAGAAGTACGATATTAGAAATGGGATATTGGAGGTGAGATATTAGAAATGGGATATTGGAGGTGAGATATTAGAAGTGGGATATTGGAGGTGCGATATTAGAAGTACAATATTAGAAGTACAATATTAGAAGTGGGATATTGGAGGTGAGATATTAGAAGTGGGATATTAGAGTTACGATATTAGAAGTGGGATATTAGAGTTACGATATTAGAAGTGGGATATTAGAAGTGGGATATAAGAGGTTTGTCTCAAAAACCTTGAACAATTAACCTTAAACAGATTTAAGTATTAAGACAAAAGAAATATAAACTATGAACAAAAATTTACACCACATCGGATTACTTATTTTAAGACTTGGCTTTGGTGGGCTTATGCTTACCCATGGTTTACCAAAAATTGCGAGATTAAGCGCCACACCTATTGTATTTCCAGATCCTTTGGGCGTTGGAAGTGGCTTGAGTCTGGTACTCGCCTTAATCGGGGAAGTGCTAGCGCCCGTGTTTATTATCATTGGGTTAAAAACCAAATTGGCTACCATTCCAGCTCTAGTGACTATGTTTGTGGCTGCTTTTGTGGTGCATTTTAACGATCCATTTGCCAAAAAAGAAATGGCATTGCTCTATCTATTCGCTTTCTTGGTAATTTTATTATCGGGTGCCGGAAGGTATTCGGTGGATGGTTATTTGGCGAATAAGAAAAAATAAAAACATTTTTGCTGAGTCAATTTAGCAACCTTCGTTTTAGTAGAAGTAGCCTATTTAGTTTCACTGATGAATTTTTAAAGGATGTGACTTGATTTTTTATTAAATTTAACTCATTATTAATCCTTTATCTGGTGTTATGAGGCATTTATTTTTTTTATTCGCACTGTTGTCGTTTCTCAATTTAAGAGGACAAACACAGTTAAACGATGTTCAATTGTCTGAAGATTACCAGATTTTGGTAAATATTATTTGTGAGGTGTCGCCAACGTTAAACGATGCTCAAAAAGACACACTAAGAAACTATCTTGAAAATCGCGGTAAGGAATTAAATGGACAAAACTTTACGGCCGTCGAGTTTTTCAGATTTTTGATGGGTTCGAAACCAAGTGGTGCTACCGATGGTCATGGTAACATTAGTCTTCCAAGTACTATTGTGGAATCTGTTTTGGGAGACAACAAGGTGTTATTTCCCATTCCTATTGTTATTGAAAACAATCAGTTCTTGGTGAATATCGAAAATGCTGCGATTCCTTATGGTTCTGTTATTTCTGAAATTAACGGAAAATCTGTAGATAGTATTTTGGCCACTGTATTAAAAGCAGCTTCTACTTTTGAAATACGAAATCTTGAACGTTCATTCGATATACTATTTTTACTAAAATACGGTGCCATCAACACATTTCAGATTGCATATTCTTTGCCTAACCATTCTGAAATTCAATATTTGAAGCTTGATGCTATAAATGTTGAATCACGAGAACAGATTTATAAAAATACGGTGATGCCGTTGCACCGAGAGCAACTTACGAAGACTATCAATACCCAGTTTTTTGAAGCCGAAAACATTTTTTATGTCCAGTTAAATTCTTTTACCTGGCGAGATGAAAAGGTTGAGAATGAATACGACACCTTTAAGAAAAAATTTGAGGACATCTTTAAAACCATTCAAAAACAGAACGTTTCAAACCTAATTATCGATTTGCGCTACAATAGCGGTGGCAATATGATTGTTCCGTCGTTGTTCTATTCCTTTATAGCTGAAGATAATTTTAATGAACATATTGAATTGATAGTGCCTGATTTCGATTTTCCAGAAAGTCAGCATTTAGTTGGAGTTGAAAACAGATCTTTGCCGGCTGAAGCGCTAGATGCCTACTTAAAAAATTTCAAAAAAGGATTTACTAAGAACGAGGATTATTACGACGTAAAAGTGGTAAATCAAAAAACCAACAAAGCTAATAAAAGGGCTTATCAAGGCAAGGTTTATTTATTAGTGAGTGGGCGAACTTTTTCGGCTGCAGCTTACTTTGCTGCGCTGTTCAAAAGTCAAAATAGAGGCAAAATTATTGGCGAACCTATAGGTGGAACATTCCGCAATATTACTGCTGGTATGCAATTGGTATACGAACTTCCAAACTCCGAATTATTGGTGAATATGCCCATTGGACTGTATAAATTTTCAGAAGATTTAGACAAAGCCATGCCTGATGCCAATATAGGCTCGGATATGATTTTACACGCCGACCTATTTTATGAGCATTATTTAAATAAAAAAGATGCCTATTTAATTGAAACTTTAGGGCTCATTTCGAAAGCTAATAAAGATTAAAAACTTTCAGATTGTGGATTAAAGACCGTATCAAATAAACATAAACCTGATACTATTCTCATTACAAATAAGTTGGTTTCGTAGATTATTTTACAAGAATATTTTATATATTGTTAAAAGACTAATATTAAGGCTGATGTTTAAGTCTATTAAAGGTTTTAAAACTAAAGCACCTATAAAATGTTTATAATTTCATGAATTTTAGATTGCTTCTGATTGTTCTTCTGAATGTTTTGATATCAGAAATTGACGCTCAAAATGATTCGTTGGTTTTGAATAATGGCAATTTAATTAAAGGCGAGTTGAAAGGTATGCGACAAGATGTCGCCACCTTTAAAACGGATTATAGCGATTCGGATTTTAAAATAAAATGGAGTGAAATCAAAACGCTGAATACCACCACAGAATTTTTGGTGACCTTGAAAAATGGCAATCGCTACAATGGCGCTTTAAAAAGTAATGCGGATGGTGACATTGCTATTTCAACTGTTTCAGGAGAAGTGTTAACCACCACCAATCTCAATGCCATTGTGCTTTTAGTAGTCGTAAAGTCTGATTTTTGGAGCAAATTAGATGCGAGCGTATCGGTTGGCTACAACTTTATAAAATCTGATAACCAGTCGCAGTTTAGTTTAAGAAGTGCTTTGTCCTATAATGCAAAGCGCTGGTCTTTAAGTTCAAATTACAATCAAATAAGAACGAGCCGGGACGAAGTATTCTCAGTACGCAGAATGGACGCTGGCCTCGTTTATAAGTATTATATGAAAAAGAATTGGTTCACTCTTTCAGAAGTGTCGTTATTCAGAAACACAGAACAAAATATTGATTTAAGAACGCTGGCAAAACTGGGTATGGGAAAGTATATTTTGAGGAGCAATAAAATGTACTGGGCGGTTCAAAGTGGGGTTTCTTACAACAATGAGAGTTTTATGGTGAGTGGCAGTGATGGCAATAATAACAGTGGAGAAGGTTTTCTGGGTACCGAGTTAAATATTTATAATATTGGTGATTTAACCCTGTTAACGCGTGTAGTAGCCTATCCGAGTTTTACAGAAAAAGGAAGGTTCCGTGTTGATTCGCGATTTGATTTAAAATATGATTTGCCTCTAAATTTTTACATCAATTTTGGGATTACCTTAAACCATGACAACCAGCCAGTTCAAACTACCAATAAAACAGATTATGTTTTGCAATCAACAATTGGTTGGGATTTATAAACTATCAATTACATAAAAGAAAGTTCTGGTTTTTTTAACCTAATTTAAATGTTAATCTAATTAAATACTTAATATGAACACAGCGATTAATTTTAAAGAAAGACAACGTTTTACCCAATGGTGGATATGGGTTATACTCATTGGTTTCGATGTTTTTGCAGTTTACCTGCTTTACAGTCATTTTGTAATTGACAAGCCCATTGGTGACCATCCTTTACCAAGTTGGAGCGTATTGCTGTATGTCGTTTTTACATTTGCACTTTTCACGTTGTTTGTCACCATGCAATTGGAAACCACTATCAACAGAAGCGGTATATATATCAATTTTTTTCCATTAGTCAGTAAACATATTCCATGGGAATCCATTGCCTCGGCTGAAATGGTAAACTACGGTTTTGTTGGTGGCTGGGGAATAAGACTCGGCACAAAGTATGGCACAGTTTATAATGTAAAAGGTAATTTAGGACTCGCTTTACGACTAAAAAACGGTAAAAAGCTTTGTATAGGAACACAAAAGTCTGAGGAGCTAAAGAGGGTACTCGGTAAAGCTACTATAAACAAATAAAGTGAACCTTGCATAGGTTCACTTTATTGTACCTACCTTAATTAAATGCCTACCAAACTACAAAGGAATATTCCCATGTTTTCGAATAGGATGATTGACCTGCTTGTCTTGCAGCATGGTAAATGCTTTAATCAGTTTGCGTCGTGTTTGGTCGGGTAGAATAACTTCATCAATAAAGCCACGTTGCGCCGCACTGTATGGATTCGCGAACAAATCGGCATATTCTCTTTCTTTAGCTTTTAAAGTAGCTTCTTGATCATCGGATGCTTGAATTTCCTTTTTAAAGATGATTTCTGCTGCACCTTTGGCGCCCATAACTGCAATTTCGGCGGTGGGCCAGGCAAAATTCATGTCGGCACCAATGTGTTTAGAATTCATTACATCGTAGGCACCGCCATAAGCTTTGCGCGTAATTACCGTAACACGTGGCACGGTAGCCTCGCTAAAGGCATAGAGTAATTTTGCACCGTTGGTGATAATTGCATTCCATTCTTGGTCAGTACCAGGTAAAAACCCTGGCACATCTTCCAAAACCAATAACGGTATGTTAAAGGCATCGCAAAAACGGACAAATCGTGCTGCTTTTTTAGAGCTGTTCACGTCTAATACACCTGCTAAAAACATGGGTTGATTGGCAACAATGCCAATACTTTGTCCGCCCAATCTGGCGAATCCAACAATGATATTTTCGGCGTAATCTTTATGGATTTCATAAAAAGACTCGGCATCGATAATACCGTCAATTACCTGATGCATATCGTACGGTTTATTCGGATTATCTGGAACCAAACCATTGAGCTGCAAACGTAATTCGTCTTCAAGCTCATAAGAATACATAGGAGCGGTTTCTTTATTACTTTGAGGTAGGTAAGAAATCAATTTCTTAATACTTTCAAGGCAAGCCACATCATTAACTGAAGTAACATGCGCCACACCCGATTTAGAAGCGTGTACCGAAGCACCACCGAGTTCCTCGCTACTTACACTTTCGTTGGTAACGGTTTTTACCACGTTGGGACCCGTTACAAACATATAACTCGTATTTTCTACCATCAGGGTGAAATCCGTCATAGCTGGCGAATACACTGCGCCACCGGCACATGGTCCCATAATAGCTGAAATTTGAGGAATCACACCGGAAGCCTGCACATTTCGGTAGAAAATATCGGCATAACCACCTAAGGAGCGCACACCTTCTTGAATACGGGCACCTCCCGAATCATTCAGTCCAATAAAAGGCGCACCTACTTTAACCGCCAAGTCCATGATTTTGCAAATCTTTTCAGCATGGGTTTCTGAAAGCGAACCACCAAACACCGTGAAATCCTGAGCAAATACGTATACCAAGCGTCCATCAATAGTGCCGTAACCTGTCACCACACCATCGCCGTAATACATTTGGTTTTCCATTCCAAAATCTTTGGTACGATGGGTAACCAAGGCACCGATTTCTTCAAATGAGCCCTCGTCTAATAAATAATCAATACGCTCGTGGGCGGTTAGTTTTTTATTTTGATGCTGACGTTCAATTCTGTCTTGGCCACCGCCAAGATAGGCCTGTTGTAATTTATTGTTTAATTCTTCTATTTTAGGATTCATAAGTTTCAATTTTAAACATTGGGAATGCGCAATACTTGCTGGTCTTTTTCATATTGATACAAAGCAACCAAAGAGGCGATGTAGGCTTCAGAATCTTGTTGTGCTTTTAGCATTTCAGGCGCGTAGTAATCTTTAACAAAATGCGTGTTGAAATCACCCGAAATAAATGCGTGGTGTTCGCATACAAAACGACCAAAAGGCAAGGTTGTTTGCACACCTTCAACCTGATAATTGGCAATGGCGCTTAACATGAGCTGAATGGCTTCGGTACGATTCTTGCCGTAGGTAATTAATTTTGATAACATTGGGTCGTAATAAATAGGAATATCCATACCTTCTTCAAAACCATTATCAACGCGAATACCTTCACCTTTAGGCAAGCGATAGGTACTTAAATTGCCGACGGATGGTAGAAAATTATTGAGTGGATCTTCAGCATAGACTCTCAATTCTAAGGCGTGACCTTTGATTTGCAAATCCTCTTGCTTGATGGGCAATACTTCGCCACGGGCGACTTGTATTTGTAAGGCTACCAAATCTACACCAGTGATTAATTCGGTTACTGGATGTTCTACCTGAAGACGCGTATTCATTTCTAAAAAGTAGAAATTGAGGTCAGCATCCAAAAGAAACTCTACCGTTCCAGCACCAACATAATCGCAAGATTTAGCCACATTAATTGCCGCTTCGCCCATTTTAGTACGAATTTCTGGCGTTAACACCGATGATGGCGCTTCCTCAACTACCTTTTGATGGCGACGTTGAATACTGCATTCACGTTCGAAAAGGTGTATCACATTGCCATGGGTATCTGCCATGATTTGTATTTCAATGTGCCGTGGAGACGTAACATACTTTTCAATAAATACGGAGCCATCTCCAAATGCTGAAGTTGCTTCGCTTATGGCGCGTGTCATTTGCGATTCCAATTCATCGGCATGGCTTACAACGCGCATTCCTTTACCACCGCCACCTGCAGATGCCTTGATAAGAATAGGGTAGCCTATGTTGTTGGCAATAGCCTTTGCTTTTTCAACATCGGTAATGGCTTTATCGATACCAGGAACCATGGGAATATTGTAATGACTTACCGCCTCTTTAGCAGCTAATTTACTTCCCATAACGCGGATGGCTTTGGAGCCTGGACCAATAAAAGTGATGCCATTATTTTCGACCATTTCTGCAAACTCAGCATTTTCTGATAAAAAGCCATAACCAGGATGGATGCCATCTACGTTTAATTGTTTGGAAACTTCTATAATTTTATCGCCACGCAAATAAGATTGGTTCGATGGCGCTTCTCCGATACAGACCGCTTCGTCGGCAAATTTCACATGGGGTGAATTTCTGTCGACTGTTGAATACACGGCCACTGTTTTAATGCCCATTTCTTTAGCAGTTCGCATCACTCTTATGGCTATTTCGCCTCGATTGGCAACTAATATTTTTTTCATCTTTTAGTTCTTATGATTCAAATTCAACTAACAATTGACTTTTATTCACGGCATCACCTTTCGATACGTTGATGGTTTTAATAACACCTTCACGCGGTGAGGTAATGCTGTTTTCCATTTTCATGGCTTCTAAAATGAGTAGTGTATCATTTTCCTTAACCATATCACCTTTTTTAACAGCAATATCTAAAATCAATCCTGGCATTGGTGCTTTTACACTATTCACATGCTTGGCAGAGGTAACACTTAAACCCATAGATTCAATAAGTTGGTCTAAATTGTTGTTTATTTGAACTTTGTATAAATTACCTTGCACTTTTAGAGTGTAGGTTTTTTGGTGGAAATCTTGTTCAATAATTTCAACAAGATAGGATTTATTGTTGTGAAGCAAATGAACTAGTTGTTCATTTACTGGCACCAAATCTAATTCAGCAATTGCTTTGGCCGGGATTTGTTGTTTGCTTTGTTGGTTAATTTTTACAGTATAATTTGTATCCATAGTATGGGTGTTTTACAATAAACCTGTTCGCTGATGGGATTTTAAAAAATCGTTCAATTTTAGGTTATTGAGTTGAATATATTTGGTATAAAGTTTAATAAATATTAAGGCTGTTATGTAGGCATCACCATTGGCGGTATGTCTGTCGTGCAGAGGTATTTTAAAGTAACGCGCAATTTCGTCTAATCCCAAATTTTTTACTTGTTGTTGCGAAGGTACAACCCTTTGAAATAGTTGTGCGGTATCAATAAATTTATTTTTAAGCTTGGGTAAATTCATGCGTTTTAGTGCTGAATTAATCATGGCAATATCGAAGGCAGCGTGATGCGCTACTAAAACGCTATTGCCTATAAAACTTAAAAATTCTTCAACGGCTTCTGATTCTGGTATTTTTATTTCGTTTCCTGATTTTCGCAAACCATGAATAGCAGCACTTTCTTTTTTAAAGCGTTCCTGTTGTAGGTATAGCTCTAAGCCTTGGGAAGTAAATACCGTTTTGTTTTTAACTCTGAATGCACCTATAGACAACACAATATCTGTTTTTGGTTGCAGTCCTGTAGTTTCGGTATCAAACACAACAAACGAAGTTTCTTCAATAGAATTGGGTAGTGGGACCTTATTGGCAGCGTCATATTCTTGCCAAAAACCAGGATGATTTTTATGTTGAAACCACTTTAGCATGTTACATTAATTGCGCTAGTTTAAATCGAATTTGAATGACATTCTGAACTTCTTTTATTGGTTTGAAAGCCTGCTTAAGCTTGAGACGGTTAGATTTGCTCAAATGCTCTAATTTCACAAATCTACCACTATCCTTATATTTTAAACCTTCAATAGTTCTAAACGCCAGCAAGGTTTTGAAAGCATCAATGCAAGATTGGTATAAAACTTCATTTTGAGGCTCCAATTTTGCAAGCGCTTCATAACGTTTGGTAGTACTTTTTGGGTCGTTCACACCTTTTTCAAGGATCAGTAAGCGCGCCGCATCTACCAATGGCATAATGGCACGTGCTTTAATATCGAATTGATCGTGGTGTGCGCCACTATCTTCTACAACGAACTGACGAAAAAAGCTGAGCGGTGGTGGATTTTGCAAAGCATTCAGACCAAGATAATTTAAAAACACCTCATAGCTTCCAACCGCTTGCTGAATGCTTTCTGAAAGCTTCGATTCTAAACTTGCATCACCATACACCCGTTTAAAATCAAAAAAAATGGTACACATCATTACCGAATTTTCGGATGGTCGGGTGATCCATTTATTGAACTGTGCCTTCCAATCAGAAATAGACATGCACCACTGCGGATTTGAAGCCATCATGTTCGCTGGACACTCTTCAAAACCAACGATAGCGATTGCTTTATTGATGTCGGCAGCAAGATCTAAAAAATATGATTTTACTTGTGCCTGTTCTGTTTCATCAACATCTTCAAAAATTAGAGCATTGTCTTGGTCGGTAAACAAAAGTTGTTCTTCACGTCCTTGGCTTCCCAATGCCAACCAGGTAAAGGCTGTGGGCGGTTGCTGCGTTTTTGTTGTTATAACTTGTTCTATTATTTTTTGAGTGATGCAATTATTAACGCTGCTCACTACAGAGGCAATAAAATCAACTGGAAGTTCACTATCCAAGTAAGCTTGGATAAGTGGTTGGAGTTTGTGTCTAATTTGTGCCAAATCCTCAAAGGTTTTTGCGCGTTTGATTTGCTTTAATAAAACCGATGGATTATTGGTGTTCATAACCACAATGTCATGTGCCGTTACCATACCTAAAACTTGGGAATTGACAGTACCATCTTGGGTAATGCACAAATGCGAAATCCCTTTTTCTAGCATTGCCATCTGACTTTCTAAAGCAGAAATATCAGGAGGAAATGTATAAACCGGAGCACTCATGATTTGTGTAACGGTTTCATTAATATTGAAAAAACCAGTGGCGATTTTCGAACGAAGATCTTTATCGGTTATGATTCCCAGTGGCTGCTGGTGACTATCGGTAATTAAGATGGAACCAATTTTATGTACGGTCATTAATTTAGCCGCTTCAGCAATGGTATCTTCAGTTTTACAGGTTACAACAGGCGTGCTGTATTGGACTCTTTGAAGTGGTAAAATATCAATATTAGAAACCTCTGCTGTATCTTTTTCCTCATTTGTAATGGCCAAATTTGAAGCAAAAGCGGTTGCCAAATACTTATGAACCTCTAGGTTATTTTGAACCATATCGAGGAATTGATCAGCAGGCAATGCATATACAATAGATTCTTCTATGGCAGCTGCTTTTAACTGATAGGCATCGTTACGTAAAATAGCTCTAATGCCGAACACATCACCTTCATCGCAATGGTCAACCAAGTGATTATTTCGATAAAGGCCAACAGCGCCATCTTTCACCACATAGAAATACTTATGCAACGCATCGTTGGTGTTAAATACCAGTTCCTCTTTTTCCAAATATCGAACAACACAAGTACTCGAAATAGTGATCAAATCCGAATGCTTAATAAAATTGAAGGGCGGAAAGTCCTTGAGGAAATCAAAAATACGTTGTGAAACGATGTTGCTCATCCTCCAAAATTAATGAAAATATGGAATTGATTACATGATTATTATCATTAAAAGATGAAAAGAAGATACTAGGATTATCCTTTAATACCAAGCTTTTGCTGCACCGCATCAAGCACGAATATATAATAATCTTTATTTGAAGTGACAAAATGAGAATTGGTTTCGCTTTTGGACAACAACTCTAAAAACGATTTTATAGTTACCAATTTAATAGCTTCTACTTCTTCGGGTTGTGGAATAAGTGTTGAAATATCTTGGGTCAACTTTGCCAAAAAAACGTGGTGAAATTCGTAATCTTTAATGGCGCCATCATTATACAAAGACATGTGTTTATGAATCCCAATTTTGGTGAGTTGGTTTGGTTTTAGGTTAAGGCCTAATTCTTCGTGAGTTTCCCTGATAGCTGCTGCTTC
The DNA here is from genome assembly GCA_018402135.1 of Flavobacteriaceae bacterium. Taxonomy (GTDB): domain Bacteria; phylum Bacteroidota; class Bacteroidia; order Flavobacteriales; family Flavobacteriaceae; genus Paucihalobacter. The sequence goes on from JAGYJF010000002.1 coordinate 22,645, forward strand.
AATAGATTCGCCCGCATCAATATGTCCTGATGCGGATACATCCCAAAGTAATGGAAATATCGATTTTTTATGGGAACGCTGCTGGAGTAATATCTCACCATGTTTGGTGTACAGCCATAAATGAATGGTATTGTGATACCACCCGTTTTGGTGCGCCTCGTCTTTTAGGGCAACTTTACCTGTTGGCGCACCATCGGCGGTAACAATATCGATATATTCAGCTTGCTTATTAGTCAAAATAACTAAAAGTCTCTCCGTTTTTTATGGTTAAAAGTGATTCGTAAATCAGTTTGATAACGTTTTCAACATCGTCTTGATGTACCATTTCTACAGTGGTATGCATGTAACGCAATGGTAAGGAAATTAATGCTGATGCTACACCGCCATTGCTATAGGCGAAAGCATCGGTATCGGTTCCTGTGGCTCTGGATAAGGCGGAGCGTTGAAACGGAATCTTATGTTTTTCGGCAGTATCAGTGATTAAATCTCTCAATTTTTGTTGCACTGCCGGCGCATAGGCAATTACTGGACCTTTGCCAATTTGGGCGTAGCCTTGAACCTTTTGATTGATCATCGGGGTAGTGGTATCATGGGTTACATCAGTAACAATGGCCACGTTGGGTTTGATGGTTTGGGTAATCATTTCGGCACCGCGCAATCCTATCTCTTCTTGCACCGAATTGGTGACGTACAAGCCAAAAGGCAATTTCTTTTTGTTTTCGTGGAGTAGTCTTGCCACTTCAGCAATCATAAAACCACCCATTCTGTTGTCTAAGGCGCGACACACAAATTTATCTTTATTTAAAATATGGAATTCATCGGGATAGGTGATTACACAGCCTACGTGAATTCCCATTTTTTCAACTTCTGCCTTGTCTTTCGCACCTACGTCAATGGTTATATTTTCAGGTTTTGGTGATTCTTCTTTAGATTTATCTCTCGTGTGAATCGCCGGCCATCCAAAAACACCTTTTACAATTCCTTTTTTAGTGTGAACATCCACAATTTTACTGGGTGCAATTTGATGGTCACTACCGCCATTGCGGACAACATAAATTAAACCATCATCAGTGATGTAATTGACATACCATGAAATTTCATCGGCATGGCCTTCAATCACAACTTTATATTCGGCTTCGGGATTGATCACACCAACAGCGCTGCCATAAGTATCAGTAATAAAAGTATCTACGTATGGTTTGAGGTATGCCATCCAAAGTTTTTGACCGTTCCATTCGTAGCCTGTAGGTGAAGGATTGTTGAGGTAATTCTTTAAAAATTCGAGTGATTTTTTATTCAATATGCGCTCTTTAGCCATTTATAAGTATTTTAGTAAATTAATCAGAATTGTAAAATTAATTTGATTTTTCCGAATCACACAACATTTTTAACAAAGCTTGTAACAAAATCAACTAATTTGTGTCCAATACACCAAACATTAAAATTCAACTTATGAAACTAGTCATCAAGAATCTTACAAAAACATACAAGAATGGGGTTAAGGCCTTAGACGATTTAAATCTTGAAATAGGCGCCGGAATGTTCGGATTATTAGGACCGAATGGTGCTGGAAAATCCTCTTTGATGCGAACTATCGCAACGCTGCAAAGCCCAGATTCAGGCAGTATCACCTTTGGAGATATTGATGTTTTGAATGAAAAGATGGCGTTGCGTAAGTTATTGGGTTATTTACCACAGTCATTTGGTGTATATCCAAAACTTTCCGCTGAAGCCTTACTAGATTACTTTGCAACTTTAAAAGGTATTTCTTCTAAGAAAGAACGCGAAGCCATTGTAAAAGAAGTTTTAGAGATTACCAATTTATATGATGTGCGCAAAAAACATGTGGCTGGCTATTCAGGTGGTATGAAACAGCGTTTTGGAATTGCTCAGTTATTGCTTAACAATCCAAAACTTATTATTGTAGATGAACCAACTGCGGGACTAGATCCAGCCGAGCGTCACCGCTTCTTAAATGTATTAAGGGAAGTGGGAACGAATTGTACCGTGATTTTTTCAACGCATATCGTTGACGATGTCAAGGAACTTTGCAATGAAATGGCCATACTTAACGGTGGTAAGATTTTACAACACACCACACCTGCTCAGGCCACACAAGAACTTGAAGGTAAAATTTGGACTAAAATTATTGAGCGCGACGAATTAGAACAACATGAAGCCATGTACAACATTTTGTCTTCTAATTACAACCAAGATAACACTTTAAATATTCGTGTGTTTAGTGATGAACAACCGGCAGCCGATTTTAAACTGGCCAATGCACAGTTGGATGATGTTTACTTTATTGCTTTAAAAGGCGATATGGAAACTGCTGCTGTTTAATTAATTACAAAATCAATAAATTATGTTTTCAACCATATTTAAGCACGAATTAAGTTATTGGATTAAAAAGCCAGCAACCTATATCTATTGTGCCATATTTTTTATTTTAGCTTTGTTTTTGTCGTCGGCTTCTGCCGGAATTTTCGATAGTATTACAGTTACAACAGGTTCTTCAAATATTGTAAATTCACCTATTGCCATCAATGGATTGTTTAATTCACTTACTATTTTAATTTTCTTTTTGTTTCCATCTATTGTTGGGGTTGCTATTTATAGAGATTACAAAAGTGAGATGCATACCATTTTGTATTCCTATCCATTTACCAAAGCCAACTATTTATTTGCGAAATTTTTTAGTGCCATTTTGGTCGTTACGCTTATTGTAATCGCCATTGGTATCGGTATGTTTATTGGTTTTAGAATGCCTGGTACCAATTCCGAAATTGTTGGTCCGTTTAGCTTACAAGCCTATTTGCACAGTTATACGGTTTACATATTGCCAAACATTTTATTGTTTGGTGCCATTGTGTTTGCAGTAGTAACATTTACAAGAAATATTGCCGCTGGATTTATAACGGTAGTGCTAATTTTATTAATTCAAGGACTGCTTGAAAGTTTGTTAGGTACACCTGATAATCGCTATTTAGCTGCCTTGTTAGATCCGTTTGGCGCATCGGCGCAAAATTATTACACACGTTATTGGACTGTTGCCGAGCAAAATGAATTGCAACTACCCTTAAAAGAAGTTATAGTATACAACCGTTTGTTGTGGCTTGGCTTTGCAGCATTAGTTTTTGGCGCTGTTTTTAAAGTGTTTAGCTTTAGCCAGAACGCTCTAAGTTTTTCATTTAGAAAACAAAAAGGCGAACGTTCAATCAAATCCAACTTTGGTGGTATCACAAGAATAAAATTACCAACAGTTAATTATGATTTTTCATTTTTAAACCATTTAAAAACCAGTTGGAAACTTTCTAAACTAGATTTGACTTATATTATTAAAAACTGGCCTTTCATTAGTATTGTGTTGGTTGGATTGATATTAATCTTGATTGGATTATCGGAAGTAGGTAATATTTTTGGCACCAAAACCTTACCACTTACGTGGAAAATGCTTCAAGGTGGTGGCGTGTTTACTTTGGCAATCAATGTTTGTACATTTTTATACGCTGGATTATTGGTACAACGCGCCAAAATTGCCAATATGAATCATTTACTAGACATCACACCAACGCCTAACTGGGTAGTGTGGTTGTCAAAACTCATGGCCTTGCTTAAAATGCAACTCATCATGCTGGTGGTGGTTATGGTTTCGGGAATATTGTTTCAAATATATAGTGGTTTTTATCAGTTTGAAATAGGTCAATATTTATATCAATTATTTGTATTAGATTTTATCTCCTATGCTATTTGGGCTTTAATGGCCTTATTTATTCAGGTGCTGATAGGAAATGCTTATTTGGGCTTGTTCATTTTGTTGGTGCTTTGGATTGGTATTCCTTTTTTAAGTGCAGCCGGAATTGAGCAGGATATTTACAAATACAACCAAGGTCCTGGTTATTCCTATTCAGATATGAATGGTTATGGTACTTCTTTTTGGCCTTATATGGTTTATAAATTATATTGGCTCGTAGCTGGATTATTACTTTTACTAGTCACCGCTCTGTTTTGGGTTAGAGGCTTACCGCATTCGTTTAAAGAACGCCTACACATTGCAAAACAACGTATGAAAGGTCTTTCGCTGGTTTCATTTATAGTGTTATTTGTTGCTTTTTTGGGGATTGGTTATGGATTGTACTATCAAAACAACGTAAAAAATACACGTACTTCTGCTAAAGAAAGTGAACTACAGGCTGTAGAAAGAGAAAAAACATACAAAAAATACCTAAATAAGGCACAGCCACGGGTTATTGCAGTGAATGCCAACGTACATATTTTTCCTGAGGATTTAAATTTTGAAGCTGATGCCAACTATTTGATGGTCAATAAAACCAATCAAAGCATTGATACCTTGTTTTTAAATACCAACGGTTATATAAATACCTATGAATTTAGCCTAGATAATGAAATGGTAGTTAACGATACCGTTCATAGAATTAACCTTTATAAATTAAAACAACCTTTAATGCCGGGTGATACCATTTCGTTAGGGGTTACCGTAAAAAATAAATCAAATAATTGGTTGCGAAAACGCTCTCCTGTATTGTATAATGGAACCTTTATTAATAATTTTCAAATATTTCCTTCTTTAGGGTATACCAGTGGTGGTCAATTGCGCGACGATAAAACCCGCGAAAAATACGATTTGCCGCCCAATCCGTTAAAACCACATCCGTCAGATAGCACCGCACTTGGTGATACTTACATATCGAAAGATGCCGATTGGATAGATTTTGAAGCCACCGTAAGTACTTCAAAAGAACAAATTGCCATTGCACCTGGTTATTTGCAAAAGGAATGGGAAGAAGAGGGTCGTAGATATTTTCATTATAAAATGGATAGTAAAATACTGAACTTTTTCGCATTTATTTCAGCAGAATTTGAGGTTAAAAAAGATAAGTGGAATGATGTTAATCTTGAAATTTATTACCACAAAGATCACACCTTCAACTTAGACCGAATGATGCTAGGCTTAAAAGATGCCTTGGCCTATGCTTCCGAAAATTATAGTCCGTACCAACACAAGCAAGCAAGAATAATTGAGTTTCCGCGTACTTCAGGAAGTTTTGCACAGGCATTTCCTAATACCATTCCCTTTTCTGAAGCTATTGGATTTATTGCCGATGTAGACGATTCAGAAGAAGGTGGTGTTGATTACCCTTATGCTATAACGGCGCACGAAATTGCGCACCAATGGTGGGCGCATCAGGTGATTGGTGCTGATGTTTTAGGCGCTACCATGCTGTCTGAAAGTTTATCAGAATACACATCATTAAAAGTATTAGAACATAAATACGGTAAAACTAAAATGCGCAAGTTTTTAAAGGATGCTTTGGATAATTATTTGCTTTCCAGAACTTTTGAACGAAAGCGCGAAAAACCGCTCATGTATAATGACGGACAAGGTTATATCCATTACCAAAAAGGATCGTTGGTGTTTTATGCCATGAGTGATTATTTGGGTGAAAAAACACTGAATGACGCTTTAAAATCTTATGTATCTAAAGTGGCGTTTCAAGAACCACCTTACACGACCTCAATTGAGTTGGTTGAAGAATTAAGGCAAGTTACACCAGATTCGCTGCAGTATTTAATAAAAGACATGTATGAAACTATAACGCTCTATAGCAACAATATAGTGGATGCCAGTTTTAAAAAATTAGACAATGGCAAGTATGAGGTTGAAATCGAGTTTAATGTGAGTAAATATCGCAACGATGATTTGGGTAAAACCTACTACAATGAAACCGAAAGCGATACTTTAAATTACAAGACTGAAACAATGCGCAAGCCGATTTACTCTGCACCATTGGCCGATTATGTTGATATTGGTATTTTTGGTGAAAAGGATGAGAGCAGCGACGAACCAGAAGAAGTTTTATATTTGAAAAAACACAAAATAACCGCTATCAATAATAAGCTAACAATAATTGTTGATAAGGAACCGAAAGAAGTTGGTGTGGACCCATTTAACAAACTCATCGACACCAATTCCGAAGATAACCGTAAACAACTATAATATTAGAACAATTTTAAGGTTATACATTTTGTAAATCCGTAATTTTACATCCCGAATAATTCGGGATGTTTTAGTTATTTTAATCACTATCTATTGAGATTATTAGTTTTCATAATCGTGGTAATTCCTTGTGTCGTTTGGTCGCAAACAGAACCCAAAAAAAAGGACAGCACCTTAGTGCAATACTTTTATGTTGGCGGAGACTCTTTGGCTATGGATGCCATTTATTTAGATGAAGTTCGCATTTTGGAACGCTTAAAGTTTATTGACAAAGACGAACGGATTAAATACCTCATTTTAAAGCGAAAAACAATAAAAGTGTATCCTTACGCCAAACTCGCTTCGGAACGTTTGGAAGCTTTAAATGAACGTTTAGAAAGTCTTGAAAACAAACGAGAAAGACGCCGGTATTCTAAAATGATTCAGAAGTATATTGAAGAGGAATTTTCCGCCGAACTCAAGAAACTCACCAAAAGCGAAGGACAGATTTTAGTAAAACTCATCCACAGACAAACCGGTAAGACCGCTTTTGAATTGGTAAAAGAATTACGCACTGGTTGGCGCGCATTTTGGTACAATAATACGGCTTCCTTATTCGATATTTCGCTAAAGAAAGAATTTCAACCGATAGAGGTTAAGGAAGACTTTTTTATTGAAGATATTTTAGAACGCGCCTTTCAAAGCGAACAATTGGAACGACAAAAGTCAGCTTTCTATATTGACTATTTTAGCCTGACTGAAAAATGGATTCATCTAAAAGCAACGGTGGTCAACCCTAAAAATTAATGCGCGTACAATCACACAAAGAAGAATTGCTTAACGCATACACCCATGGTCTTGGTGCGCTTTTAGGTATTGCAGGTCTCATACTTTTATTGTTAAAAAACAATTCTGAAGTACCATTTAGCACCTTTAGTGTGTTGGTTTACGGTATTTCTATTATTGTGTTATTTAGTGCCTCTACCTTGTACCATTCGGTTAAAAAGGAACGTCAAAAACACTACTTTAGAATTGTAGATCACATCAGTATTTACTTTTTAATTGCAGGTACTTATACACCAGTTTTGCTGATCACACTAGCCGATACACGTGGCTGGATATTATTTTGGGTGGTATGGGGAATTGCAGCGTTTGGGGTAATTCTTAAATTGTTTTTTACTGGACGCTTTGAGGTGTTTTCAACTTTGCTTTACTTGCTGATGGGTTGGCTAATTATTTTTGATTTTGGCAATCTATCTGAAGCTATTGGACCAAACGGAATTTTATGGCTGTTCATTGGTGGATTGTCCTACACAATTGGCATCGTATTTTATGCCATTCAAAAAATTCCTTATAACCATGTTATTTGGCATTTGTTTGTTTTAGGTGGGGCGCTGGGACACTTCTTTATGATTTACCTTTTTGTTGTTTAAAACCAAAAGTCAATTTATGCGTCATGAAGCACGTCTTCAAAGTCTTCAAAAAAATGTTCGAACTTGGGCATGGTTTCATTAAAAAACAGCATAACTTCTTGCCAGGTATTTTTGTTGTGGATTGAAACCTTTCCATCTAAAGCTACATAAATCCGCGAAATTTCTTTGCCGTTTTCTAAGATATAAGTGTCGTCGAAAATAGCATTTGGCACATAATCGGTAATAAGAATGGCTTTAAGTGATTCTAGCTTTTCCCAGTATTTAATACGTTGTTCCAAATCGCCTTCTACATCTAAAGCTACCATGGCACTTTTGGTATCGAAATGAAATTTAAAGGATAGATCTTTAATTTTGGTGTTGTATAGCAACCACTTCCGAGGAAAAGATTTACCGTAACTAATCCAAAATTCCTGCTTTATGCGTTTTGATTCTTCTTTGCTAAACATATTTACAGGAAATAAGCTATCAAAACTCCTAGGAATATGGATAGCAACTTCGAGAAATTAAATTTGTGGCCTTCGCTACTTTCAAATAATATAATGGTAGAGATATGCAGAAAAATTCCAATAACAATGGCATTAATATAGCTGAGGTATGGTGCCAAACCTTCAAAAAAGTAAGACACAAAGGTTCCTAAAGGCGTCATGATGGCAAAAATCACCAAAAAGGACGTTGTTTTAAAAAACGAAAAGCCAGATTTAATAAGAAAAGCGGTAATAAGAATGGCAATTGGAATTTTATGAATTAGAACCCCATAAACCATGGTATTGTGCTGGTGCAAAGGAAAACCTTCCAAAAAACTGTGAATACTTAAACTTATAAATAACAGCCAAGGGAAACTGCTGTGTTTTGTGTGAACATGCAAGTGGCCGTGTTCTGCACCTTTTGATAAACTCTCTAAAAATATTTGTATAAAAATACCGAGCATAATAAAAATTCCTGTTGTTTTTCCTTCGAGGTGATGGTAGACTTCAGGTAATAAATTAAACAAGGTGAGCGATAATAAAAAGGCACCACTAAACGAAAGTAGTAGTTTGGTACTCCATTGGGACATCGTACTTTTCTTTTTTGTAAGCAATACGATTCCTGCACCAAACACAACTGCCAATATGGGAAGTAGGTAACTCATTATTTAAAAATCATGATTAATCTTTCGGATTGATTAGGATAAAAACGGTTGAGTTTGTAATCGCCAAAAACATCAAAAAGTGAGATGTTCAACTCCTCGAAAAGTACTTCAAAATCTTTCAACGTAAAGGCTTTTACGCGTTCGGTAAATGAAAAGTCTTCACCTTTATCAGAGAATTTAATGTCTTTGAAAATGGAGCCATTCTTGGTATATCTATGGATATTAAATGCGATGCCGTTTATATTTTTTATTTCATTTGGCACCAAGTTATTAATAACCTGGTGGACATTCATAAAATCGATGACACCAAACCCCGTTTCATTTAAATTTTGCTGAATGGCACTCAAGGTTTTTGCATTATCATCTTCGTTTTCAAAATATCCAAAACTGGTAAATAGATTAAAAACAGCATCGAATTGTTCTTTATATGGTACACTCATGTCGTGTAACTCAAACTTTAAACTTTCGGATTCAAATTTTTTGGCATGTGCGATACTTTCTTCCGATAAATCTAATCCTGTAACCTGATATCCAAGTGAATTAAGGTAAACCGAATGCCGTCCTTTTCCGCAGGCTAAATCGAGTATACTGCCTTGTTCAGGAAGGTTGAGATAATTGGTGAGATTATCCATGAATGCACTTGCTTCAGCGTGATTTCTATCGTGGTAAAGCATATGATAGTATGGTGTGTTAAACCACGAAGCGTACCAATTGGATTGTTGTTTTGTCATTAATAAGTTAATGTGGCTGCAAAAATACTGTATTTTTGCAATCAATTAGTTGAAAGGTATGGACAATAATTTTAAAATGGTAGCCAAAACGCTGTTTGGTTTTGAAGAATTATTAGCAAAGGAACTCACGCAGTTAGGTGCTGTAAATGTAAGTGAAGGCGTAAGAAATGTGCAGTTTGATGGCGATAAAGGCTTTATGTACAAGGCGAACATGGCTTTGCGAACAGCTATTAAAATTTTAATGCCTATCGACAGTTTTAAAATTAAAGACGAACAGGATCTATACGATAAGGTGTATGCCATGAATTGGGAACCGTATTTAAAACCAACGGGTACTTTGGCTATTGACGCGACTGTGCATTCAGCACAGTTTACCCATTCTCAATATATCGCCTTAAAGACTAAAGATGCTATTGTTGATAAGTTTAGAAACACGACAGGCACCAGACCTAATATTGATTTGAGGTTTCCAGATTTGAAACTCAATGTGCATATTGATGGGCAGATGTGTACCATTTCATTAGATACTTCAGGTGAATCATTGCACAAACGCGGTTATAAAATTGCGACCAATATTGCACCCATTAATGAAGTTTTGGCAGCAGGTTTGGTTATGCTAAGCGGTTGGGATGGCCAATCCGATTTTATGGATCCCATGTGCGGGAGTGGAACGATATTGATTGAAGCGGCTATGATTGCTTGTAATATTCCACCAAACTTAATGCGCAATGAATTTGCCTTTGAACGTTGGCAAAATTGGGACGTAGAATTGTTTGAAACTATTGAAGCTTCTCTGCTGAAAAAAACCAGAGATTTTCACCATAAAATAACCGGTTATGACAAATCACCATCGGCGGTTCAAAAAGCTATTGAGAATGTAAAAAATGCCCATTTAGAAGAATTTATTACCGTTAAACACGAAGATTTCTTTAAAACTCAAAAAGGTGGTGACAGCAAGTTACATATGGTTTTTAATCCACCTTATGGTGAGCGATTGGATATTGACTTAGAGCAATTTTACGCCGATTTGGGCACAACTTTAAAACACGGTTATCCCAATACAGATGCGTGGTTTATTACATCAAACCTAGAGGCTTTAAAACATGTTGGCTTAAGACCTTCACGAAAAATTAAAGTAATGAACGCTAAATTAGAAGCGCGTTTGGTTAAATACGAAATGTACGAAGGCAGTCGCAAAGCGAAAAAACAATAAATATTTTATTAAACCAGCCGTTTACACTTTTTTAGGATAGGTGTCAAATAAGTCTGCCACTAAGGTTTCTATATGTATTTGTAAAATATTTTTTGGCTTGTTAAGGTTGCATTCTATAGAGGCTTGCCAAATTATTTCTTGGGTTTGATAATCGGAAACATAGACTACAAGGGTTTCTTGGATATAGGTTTTTTCTTGAATGACGCAGTTATCCCAATATGTTAAGTCATCGAAATTATTACAATCTTTAAAGGTGTTAGTAGTTTCTGATAAGGTTATAATAAATCCCACTTGAAGCTGAGGATTGAGGACATTTGTTTGATGGCCCAGAGATTTCATTTCATTTTCAACGGCATCAGCTATATAGTTTCTGATTAATTTATTGTCCATTTTTGGCATGTTGGTATGTTCAACAAATAAATCATCAACGCACAATACAAAGGTGTTAAACTTGCTAAAATCGGTGTCAAGATTATAGTCGAAAACAACATTTGAAGTACTGGCGCAATTGAAATTAAGCAGTAATACTAAGCTGTAGAAAAATTGAACAACCTTCATGATTCATAAAATTAGGTTTTTAGCTATTCAGTTGAATATACTGGGGAAATTATAAATAAGCGCATAACAAAACTATGATTTTCGTCAATTCTTTACGGTAATATTGTAATGCTCTTGAAGAATTTTACTGTGATGGTTAACGTGATGAGTGGTCCACATAATAATTTCACGTAGTGGCATTTTTCCCATAAGTGGATGTGGTACAACTAAATTATTTAAGTTTGAATCTGAAATTTTCATCGTTTTATACTGCAGTTTTTTGTGTTCCATCTGCAAACGTGTAATAATATAAGGTTTATCCTTAAGCGGTGGAATTTTCATCTTACGTGAAGCTTTGAAAGTAACGCCCTTTGCAGCATCTAAACGCTCGTGATAGCGTTTAACGATGGTGTCAAAATCTCGCAACTCCCGATTTGAGGTTCCAAATTTATACTTTAAAATAAACTTAGGGAGGCTCAAAGCATCATTCAACTTTTTTATACTTTGCAATAAGTGGAGTGCTTGTTGGCCTGTGGTCCATTTGCCTTTCGGACCTTTAATCCACAAAGCATTAGGTTGATTTTCAAGAAAAGTTATAAGCGTTTGGTGGCTGTCTTCCAATAGTTGAATAATTTTTTCTTTTGTCATAATGAAGGGTTTGCTTAAAATTAGCAAATAATCAAGTATTAAAAAAGAGAAAAGAGAATGTTACTTATCTTTTTTGTATATGGGAATCAAATACGAAATGGTATAGCCAAATCCCGCACTAATACGACTGTTGTCGAAAGTTCTATTAAATCCAGGAATAAATAAATTATCGAAATTATCTGGTGTAGTTTCAGTTACCAAGACTTTTAATTGCACGTTTAAGCCAAGATATAAATTGGTTACCACTTGAACTTTTAAACCGAAAACAATTTCTGTCCAAATTGCCGTAAGGTCGTTAAATGATAAGGGTTCTGTGCTACTAAATTGTTCATTCCAAAATTGGTTATTGACATCATATATTGAAAAACTGTTGAGCTCTTGTGAAAAGGCTGCAGCACCAATTCGAAAACCACCATAAAGCATATTTTCCATATCTAACCAGTTCTGGTAAAAATTGTAATCTACGCCGGCACGCAAATAACTTCCTGAAGTCGTCGTGTTTAAAAAATCAGTTGTTGTAATTTTTTCTTCAACACCTATTTCGCCTGCTAGATACAATTTTTTGGTGAGTCGGTAATCGCCATTAATTTCAAAACCAGTATAATCGGCGTCGTAAAAGGAACGCGCTAGTTTATGGGCATCGCCACCAAGACGCAATCCATATTTTTCTTTGAATTTAGGGATGCTATCGTTAGGTATGCTGTCTTGTGCAAGTGTAACAGTGCTTATCCAAAAAAAACAACTACTAATGAAAAAGAGTAATATGCGCATTGTTTTCGTTTTCTACGTTATCGGTGTTAAGTTGTTCTGCTAGAATCCAAATACTATCATCATTTTCGGAGCTGAAACCAATAGAATTGAAAATACTTTTAAATCCACAGGCTCTGGAAACAAATACAAATTCGGGTAAATACGTTATGGTTATAATGTCGGTATTTGAATTGGTTTCAGGATTATCGTCCGTGTCAAAATCGGCATCTCTTATAAATTTATAGCGTGATGTGTTGGTCACACCTTCAGCAATTATTCTCAAAGGTAACGCGACTTCATTGGTATTGGTTCGCGAAATAAGTGTGTTAATATCGTTGCCATTTTCATCAATGCCAATAACGGTCAGTTGGCGTACGGCCTTGCTGTTTTCTAAATTATCTATATCGTTGAACTCTATAAGTAAACGGGGCGTTGTAGGCGTTGACTCGGCGCAAATATCATCGCGCTCGCAATTCCATAAGGTAAACACTAGAATAAGTAGGACAATAGATTTTTTATTGAACATGTTAGGTCGTTTGTCTTCTGGTTAAAAGTACAACATTTTCTACGTGATGTGTTTGCGGAAACATATCAACAGGCTGAACCTTTTCAATTTTATAAAAATCATTCATAAGTGCAATATCTCTTGCTTGTGTGGCGCTATTACAACTTACATAAACAATTCTATCGGGCATAATATTTAAAATTTGTTGTACCACATCTTTGTGCATACCATCTCTAGGCGGGTCGGTAATGATCACCTCTGGCTTGCCATGTTGGTTTATAAACGATTCGTTAAACACCGATTTCATATCGCCAACATAAAACTCAACGTTGCTAATGCCATTTAATTGTGCATTGGCTTTGGCAGCGTCAATGGCGTCTGGCACGGCTTCCACGCCAATTACTTTTTTAGCTTTTTAGCTACGAATTGTGCGATAGTTCCAGCGCCAGTATACAAATCGTAAACCAGTTCGTGACCGCTTAAATTTGCAAAATCTCTGGTGATTTTATACAACTCGTATGCTTGTTGTGAATTGGTTTGATAGAACGATTTGGCATTAATTTTAAATTTCAAACCTTCCATTTCCTCAAAAATATGGTCTTGACCTTTATAGCAAATGATCTCTTGGTCGTAAAGTGTGTCGTTAGCTTTGGAATTGATAACATACAAAAGCGCAGTTATTTCAGGAAATTGCGCATGCACAAAATCGAGTAATTTTTCCCGATTGATTCGGTCTTCCTTAAAAAATTGAAGCAATACCATAACGTCACCAGTAGAAGACGTTCTAATCATTAAAGTTCGCAGAAAACCAGTCTGTTGCCTGGTATTGAAAAACTCTAGGTTATTTTCAACGGCAAATTGCTTAATGGCGTTTCTTATGGCGTTTGAAGGATCTGCTTGCAACCAACATTTTTTAATATCTAGAATTTTGTCCCACATGCCAGGAATATGAAAGCCCAAGGCGTTTCTGTCTCCCAAATCACCATCCGATTGAATTTCATCAACGGTGAGCCATCGACTATCCGAAAACGAAAACTCCATTTTATTTCTGTAAAAATAAGGCGATTCACAGCCTAAAATGGGCAAGGTTTCAGCCCAGTCTAAATGGCCAATGCGCTTTAAATTATTTTCAACTTCTTTTTGTTTGTATTCAAGTTGAAATTTGTAATCCATATGCTGCCATTTACAACCACCGCAAACGCCAAAATGTTGGCATTCTGGTTTGGTACGCTTTGCTGAATAGGTATGGAAGTTGATGGCCTTACCCTCGTAATACGAACTGCGCTTTTTTAAGGTTTGAATATCAACTACATCACCAGGTATAGCATTTGATAAAAAAATGACTCTACCATCGGGAGATTTGGCAACAGACTTACCTTTTGAGCCAGCATCAATGACTTCTATATGTGTAAAAATTTGGTTTTTTTGTTTTCTTGACATGGCGCAAAAATAGTATAAATTGAAGCCAATTGTGCTAAATTTCGTTGAAGATTTAGTAATTTGCAAGTCGTTTTAAACGGATGATTTCTCTCCAAAAGAAGGAATTGCTATTTAATGACAAAATTATTTTATTATGATTCAATTAGAATCCATTTCATCTCAAGAGGCGATGAATCTCGAAGACCAATACGGTGCCCACAATTATCATCCGCTTCCTGTAGTTTTAACTAAAGGCGAAGGCGTTTTTGTTTGGGATGTGGAAGGCAAGAAATATTACGACTTCCTGTCTGCTTATTCATCCTTAAATCAAGGTCATGGGCATCCAAAAATTGTAAATGCTTTAATAGAACAAGCGCAACGATTAACACTTACTTCTCGGGCATTCTACAATGATGTGCTTGGTAAATATGAAGAATTTGCGACACAATATTTTAATTTCGACAAATTACTACCCATGAATACCGGCGCAGAAGCGGTGGAAACTGCTATTAAAATTTGTCGTAGATGGGCCTATGAAGTAAAAGGTATTGATGAAAACCAAGCCAAAATAATAGTTTGTAACAATAACTTTCACGGTCGTACCACAACAATAATTTCATTTTCGAATGATGCCAATGCCAAAAGAAACTTTGGTCCTTACACCGAAGGTTTTTTAAACATTCCTTATAACGATATCGATGCTTTAGAAACTGTCTTATCCAAACACAGCGATATTGCTGGATTTTTAGTGGAACCCATACAAGGTGAAGCAGGGGTGATGGTACCAGATGAAGGTTATTTAAAGAAAGCCAAAGCTTTATGTACCCAATATAACGTTTTATTTTTGGCTGATGAAGTACAAACTGGTATCGCCAGAACTGGCCGACTTTTAGCAACCTGCGGTAATTGTACTTGCGAGCAAAAAGATTGTTCCGGAACTCCTGACATAAAACCAGATATCCTTATTTTAGGAAAAGCTTTAAGTGGTGGTTTGTATCCTGTGTCGGCGGTGTTGGCAAATAATGATATTATGAATGTGATAAAGCCCGGAAGTCACGGAAGTACTTTTGGAGGAAACCCCATTGCTGCTGCGGTTGCGATGGCTGCCTTAGAAGTGGTAAACGATGAACACTTGGCTGAAAACGCCGAGAGGCTTGGTATTATTTTTAGAGATGAATTAAATAAATACATCAAACAAAGTACCATTGTTAAGCTAGTGCGTGGTAAAGGTTTGCTAAATGCCATTGTAATCAATGAACACGAACAAAGCGATACGGCTTGGAATATCTGCCTAAAACTTCGTGACAATGGTTTATTGGCCAAACCAACGCATGGCAATATTATCCGTTTTGCGCCGCCTTTGGTAATGACCGAAGAACAATTGAGAGATTGTGTTGCCATTATAATCAAAACCTTGAAAACTTTTGAAGACTAATTTGGCTTAAACATATAAAATATTTAAAATTTAAAACCTCACGACTGGCTCGAGAGGTTTTTTTATTAGGGTAATGTCAGCGCTGTTTAAGAAGCGGTTGATACGTTATTTATTGTACCGCTTAATGGGTTTGTTATTGCGACTCCATTCACTCCACGAACCGACATAAAGTTTTGGAATTTCCAATCCGCCGTACGCCATAGCCAAAATTGTATGACAGGCTGTAACCCCAGAACCGCAATGAATAATTATATTTTCGGGACGAACCGTTTCAATTAACTTTTGATATTTCATTTTTAAAAGTTGAGGATTTAGAAATAAACCGTTTTCATCTAAATTTTCATGAAAAGGTGCATTTATTGCTCCTGGAATATGACCAGCTATTAAATCTATGGGTTCGGTTTCTCCGCTGTAACGTTTAGGCTCTCGGACGTCAATAACCAGGTGATTATCGTTTTTAGAAAAGTTTTCTACTTCTTCCATATTAGCCAATGGTAATTTCCAATGGTCAACTTTAAATAGGCTAGCTTTTTGCCGAGTCTCTATTTTTGAACTTATCGGAAAGTGGTGTTTTTCTGCCTCGTGGAGTCCACCGTTAAGAACTTGCACTTTTTCATGACCAACGGCTTTTAACATCCACCAAAATCGGGCGGCGGCATTAGAACCATTTTTGTCATCATAGATGATTACATGACTTTTTGGAGCAATTCCAAGTTCCGCCAATGTTCGCGTAAAATTGTCAATACGTGGTAAAGGATGTCTGCCTCCAATTGCCAAATTGTCCTTTATTTCGGCAAGTTGTGTATTTAAATCTACAAATATTGCGCCTTCTAAATGCTTCGCTTGGTAATTAGACTTTGCATTTATGCCATTACTAGCATCAACAATCACAAGATCTTTTGAGTTGTGCAATGATTGAAGTTCCGATCCTTGAATGATTGGCGAATAAGTAGCTTTCATGTTTTTCAGCTCAAATGTATGACTTTATTATAACCTACGGATTTATAATTCTTGATACAAAATATCATCAAGGTGATAAAAGATTAAACGGGTAAAAATTGACATTTCTTAAAATCCAAAACAGAATGATGAGCACTAAAATACTTTTGGTTGTAACTGGGTGGTGTAGTAAGTTAAAGTAGTGTTTTTTAAATCCTTTGTTAACAGTAATAACGATAGCGTCGTACACTAC
This sequence comes from Flavobacteriaceae bacterium, assembly GCA_018402135.1. GTDB lineage: Bacteria > Bacteroidota > Bacteroidia > Flavobacteriales > Flavobacteriaceae > Paucihalobacter. The sequence goes on from JAGYJF010000002.1 coordinate 39,635, forward strand.
AACTATTAATAGTAATAAAATGAGAAAGTTGTGTTGAAAACCTTGGGCCAAGTTACCATGCATAAAACTATGAATCGCACGCTGACTGCCACAACCAGGACAATGAAAACCGGTTATAGAATGAAACGGGCATTTAGGAAATATGCTAAAACTAGAAGGATCAAACATAAAAAATAGCGACAGCACCATAACAAGTACTATCGCTATTATTATTTTAATGGCAATATGAAGATTAGCTATTTGCAATGGCTCCTAAAAAAGCAATTCCGAAAATAGCTACATATAAAATCCAACCTAAAAGCGCAATTCCAACAGACACCATGCCCCAGGTTTTTGCATTTTTAGAGGCTTTTATCGCGCCTTGGTAATCTTCGTTCATATAGGCATCGTTTACCTTTGTGGCGTAAACAATACTGACTATGCCTGCTGGTAAACAGCATAGCACGGTGCTTATGATGGCTAGTGCCAAATAGCTTGGCGGTTTTGGTGGTCGGTTTTCCATGTTTTATTGATCTTAGTTGTTATTGATTTTGTTGCATTTCTTCAATTCTTTCTTTTAACAAATCTGGATCATTCAAAGCGTCCCACCCAAATAAATTCATGACAAACAAGAATAACAAAACAACAAGTATACTTAAAATTACTCCAATAATTCCCATAATATAGCCAGCATTAACATTACCTATTCCTGTATATTCATCAGGACTTGAGGCGTGTAATTTTTTGTCTTTTCTTCCAAAAATAATAGCGACGATACCGAATATTAATCCTGGTAATCCGTAAAAACAGCATCCAATAATTGATAAAATGCCCATGACTAATACAAGCGTTGCGTTGGGTAATTTTTGTTGTTCCATAAGTTTAAGTTTAAGTGATTTTTAATATATAGTTAGTAATAATAATGATAACATTTGTTACAAATAACGCTAAAATAATTTTATGTCCGTTTTTAAAATTAAATTTTAAGTGCAATAGAAGTGTGGCGAACATTGCGATTAAGGTAAAAATAGCTGGATACATCTTAAATGCTGCCGAAAACTCACCTTGAAGTAACAAAGTAAAAGAGCGCTGCATGCCGCATCCAAGACAATCAAGTCCGAAGTTTTTCTTCCATAAACAGGGCAGCATATAGTCGTCTGCCTTGACATAAAATAGTATGGCCAATGCTTTAATCATGAGCGAAAGATACTAAAATATTTAATTTGTAATTATGATTTTTTGAGATATGGAGCCACCATTTGTTAGGGTTATGTTGGCAATATAAACACCTTCGCTTAGTTTAGAAGTACCAAATGTAAATTCGTTAGCATTGCCTAATGAAGCCTGTTTTAAAACCGTTTTACCACTGACATCTATCAATTGAAATGATCTTATGTCAAGTGATTTATTGTTGAATAGCTGCAGTTCTTGCGCTGTATTGTTTTGAACTATTTTAAAATCAGATATTTCAAATTCGTTGTTGGATAAGGTGCCTCTGTTAAAGGTAATTTCAAAGCGGTTGGGGTAATAACCGGCGTCAATATTGATGTCGTAATGTTGCGATTTTAAATCTACGTAAATATTAGAAGCGTTATCATAGAGATAAATGGGTTGGTCGTCAAAATGCTGAACATCCAAAATCCTAAAACGCAAGGGTTGGTTGTTTTCAGCGTTTACGATTAAAGGGATTCGTAAAGATTCATCAAAACTATGCGCTTGTATTACAAATTTATCCTCTTCTAAAATCCAAAAAGCATCACTGGCTGGTCCGCCCGGACGATGACCTTCCAATCCGCGATCAAAGCCATCGGTGGCAGTGTGGTGGAAATTATGAAGTAACTGCCGTGTGTATAAATCATTAAAATCGACATTAATTCTAAAACGTTTGTAATCTTCGGGCACTTGATAAAACAAATCTTCATCAGCAGGTGTTCCTATTTCGGCATTTCTAAAAAAGAAACTGTCTGGCCCTTCTTGCACGAAAGCGCGGTGTTCGTTTCTAACTGTAACGTTTCCATCATTTGAACCTCTAACTAGGAATCCTTGTCCAATGGGTTGGTAGCGTTCTGCGTCCTTTGTTCCTCCTGGTCCAGGAGGTACTGCTACAGGAATGCCTGCACCGTCATATGTTGAAAAAGTAGCTCTTGCAAATGACTCAACAAAAGCACTATCATAAGTTAAGGTAGCATAACCACCTATATAATCTGCTATAAAATGTGTAGTACCAGGTTGTTGTTCCCAAAAATAAAGTGTTCCAGTAATATCAGAATTGACAGGGTCATTAATAAAAAGAGCCGCATCCAAAGCGGAAGGATATGGATTTCCAATAAGCGTAAATGCATTTGTTGCCACAGGATTAGTTATATCCCCATTATTTGGCTTACCTCTAAAGTCGTACACTTGATTTCCGGTGGGCGCGGTTCCAATACCTTTCATAGTAAAACCTAGACCTGGTGCAATTGCGCCGTTGCTGCTTACATAATTCCATTCGGTATAAGTGGTTGCTTCAACAAAGGTGTAAAGCCAACGGTCTGATATTTGTAAAGGACTAGCAATACTATTGAATGCTGTCGTGAATCCAACATCAACGCTGCTAATAAGTCCTGTAGGCTCATCGATTAAGTCCACTCTAAAACTTTCGTTTCCTGCCGCAATGGCGCCATCACCAATAGGCGAACACCAATAATTATAGGCAAATTGATTGACAGTGCCAGTTTGTTGAACGCTTAATTCGCCTAAACCCGAATTTCCCACACTAGTGTTGCCTTGTAGTAATTGCGCACCATCACGTAAGTACAATTTGCTATCTTGATCCTGTAATTCAACTTCTTGTGACACGAAAAGTTGCACATCACTTGCGAAAATAAAATGATCGCCGCCAACATAAAGTTGTGCGGATGCACTGCAAGAAAAAGCAATGCATAGTATTAAGGGAAGATGATTTTTAAACATGACCATGGATTAATGTTTTAAAGTTAACTGGTACGGTATTTATATTTACTTTTGTAAATCTATTTTCGATTAATTGTTAATAATACCGACAAACAACATGAATATCACAAAATCCATCAATTATATTTTTATTTTATTAGGCGGATTGGTAGCAATTTATGCGCAGGCTGGTGAAGCGCAGAACGAGTATTTATTAATTACTGGAATTGCGCTACTTATGATTGGTCTTTACCGCATTTCTAGAAATCTTTCAAGCAAATCAGAAAGTACCGATGAGCCGGATGATTCTCAAGATTTAACTAATTGATCATGACATTTAAAAAAGGACAAAAAGTATCTGTTTTAGACGACGCTATAAACGGGGTGGTTGCTAAGGTTCATAACGACAATGTTACTATTATTACTACCGAAGGTTTTGAGTTAGGGTTTAAGGCCCATGAGTTGATTTTAGAACAGGATGAAACCATGATTAGAAAAGATATTTTTAATACCGATTTCCAAAAGGTAATTGTGGATAAAGAAATGTCAAAAAAGCCTGGTCCAACTTTTAAAACTAAGTCAAAAGAAACCGAAAAAATGGTAGTGGATTTACATATCCATCAGTTGGTTGAAAACACCAAGCATATGGAAAATTTTGATATGCTCAATCTTCAATTGGACACCGCTAAAAGTCGTTTGGAGTTTGCTATTTCAAAACGTATGCCGCACATTGTGTTTATTCATGGCGTTGGAGAAGGTGTACTAAAAATGGAGTTACATACCTTACTAAGGCGTTATGACAATATAACTTTTTACGATGCCGATTACAAAATCTTCGGTTTAGGCGCCACCGAGGTTCGTATTTTTCAAAATGTTGCTCCTAATTAAAAATGGGTGTTTTTTGAATGCTTTCAGAAGATACATTTTCACCGAAATCAAAACTGGTTTGGTTTAAAAAGCTGAACTGAATATTGTTTACTGTAATTGTAATCGTATAAGTTCTGGTTACCGAATGCGGTCTGTAGGCAACAGCCGGAACTCCGGTTGTTACATTTGGATTGAGATAATCTGCACCAATGTTAATATCGGTAACATCATTTATAGGGTTTTGATCTTGGAAAATACTTTCTTCATCACGGGTTAAGGTGTCATCACCATCATCATCGGTATCAAGATAATCCGGAACCCCATCGCCATCAGTATCTAAAGGGTTATCACCAAAGTTTTCATTGATACTATCGGAGTTTAGTTCATTTAGTGTTGGCACATTGTCGCCATCGTCATCAATATCTAAGAAATTAGGTATCCCATCACCATCGGTATCATCATCAAATAAATTACCATTGCCATTAACATCTTCAAACTCGGCCGGAACACCGTCATTGTCATCGTCCCTGGCTGTAATGGTTATAATTACGGTACCGCTTTGGCTTTCTTCTTCGCTTAAAACGTCTATATTGGCTGGAGGAATTGGGTTACAAAATAAATCGTTACCACTAACTTCACCGCTGTAGGTTCTGTAGTTGAAGCGATCGGTTGTACCATTTAAAGTGCGTTCAATCACGATGGTGTCTTCAACATCATTTAATATGTCGTCAAAATCAAATAAATCATCAACACTAATTCCTGATAAACTTAAAGCTAATGATTCGTTGCTATTTTCATTAATTTTAAAGAAAATTATTTGCCCGCATTCTGTGTAAGCAAAAGAATCATCAAAATTAAATTCAACATCTATTATATCACCGTCATTACAGCTAAAACACAGTAAGAGTGCTATGATTACTACTTTGATTTTTTGCATTTTATTCATGTTTTCAGTCACAAAAATAGTGGAATTAATATATTATAACGTTGCATAATTAGAATAATTTTATTTAGTATATTTTTGCAAAATGCAAACAGTATATTTAGATAACGCAGCTACTACAGCACTTAAACCAGAAGTGATTGAGGCAATTACAAATGTGTTACAGAACAACTTCGGAAACGCTTCGTCATCACATAGTTATGGACGATCTTCTAAATCGTTAATTGAATCCTGTAGAAAGCAAATAGCTGGCTATTTAAAGGTTTCGGCTTCGGAAATCGTATTTACTTCAGGTGGTACCGAGGCAGATAATTTGGTGTTGTTCAGCGCCGTTCGAGATTTGGATGTCACCGAAATTATTACCTCTAAAATTGAACACCACGCAGTGCTACATACCGTACAGTACTTGCAACATTCACAGAATATTGAAGTGCAATATGTAAACACTGATGTACATGGCCATATTGATTTAGCCCATCTTGAAATTCTATTGGCATCACCACATAAAAAGTTGGTGTCGCTCATGCATATCAATAACGAAATTGGCAATATTTTAGACCTAGAAAAAGTTGCCAAATTGTGCAAGTCACATAATGCCTTGTTTCATAGTGATACCGTTCAATCGGTGGGTCATTACCATATAGATTTAAGCGCGATTCCAGTCGATTTTTTGGCTGCCAGCGCGCACAAATTTCACGGTCCGAAAGGTGTGGGTTTTTGTTTTATACGTAAGCATTCGGGCTTAAAACCACTATTATTAGGAGGTGAGCAGGAGCGAGGCCTTCGTGCTGGAACTGAGAGTATCCATAATATTGTGGGAATGGCTAAAGCACTTGAATTGGCTTACGATTCACTTGAAAAAGAACAGCAACACATAGAAGATTTAAAACGCTATTTTATTGACAAACTACAGCAAATTGAAGGCGTTATTTTTAACGGAAATTGTTTAGACTTTCAAAATAGTGCCTATACCATTGTGAACATTCAAGTACCTTTGAGTGAAGCGAAAGCCACCATGATGCAGTTTCAATTAGATTTAAAGGGAATTGCCTGTTCTAAAGGAAGTGCTTGTCAAAGCGGAAGTGCGCAAGTATCACATGTTCTAGCTGAAATTCAGACTTCTGAAATGTTAAAAAAACCATCAATTCGTTTTTCATTTAGTATTTTTAACACCAAAGCGGATATTGACTATGTTGTCAAAGTTTTAACCGATATGATTCATTCCTAAAAATGCTCAATTACAATACCTATTTATTGAATGAAAAAACCCCTTGGGTGACATTTGTGCACGGTGCAGGTGGCAGTTCGTCTATTTGGTTTAAGCAGATCAGAGCCTACAAAAAGGAGTTTAATGTGTTGGTATTAGATTTGAGAGGTCATGGCAACAGCAAGCCACAACTGAAAGATGCCTTTAATACAAAATATACGTTCGATTCTATAACACACGATATCATTGAAGTGTTGGATTATTTGAAAATTGAAACTTCGCACTTTGTAGGTATTTCTTTAGGAACGATTTTAATACGCAATCTTGCTGAGATGCATCCAGAGCGCGTTCAAAGTATGATTATGGGCGGCGCCATTATGAAGTTAGATATGCGTTCGCAATTATTAATGCGGGTTGGTGTTATTTTTAAATCGGTGATACCGTATATGTACCTATATAAGTTGTTTGCGTTTATCATCATGCCTCGTAAAAACCATAAACAGTCAAGATTATTATTCGTAAATGAAGCTAAAAAATTGTATCAGAAGGAATTTGTAAGATGGTTTAAACTTACCTCTGAAATAAATCCATTATTGCGATTTTTTAGAGCTAAGGATATCAAAATTCCAACTTTATATGTGATGGGCGAGCAAGATTATTTATTCTTACCAACTATTAGAAAAATTTCTGAATCGCACGTTGTTTCTACCTTACTTGTGGTACCTGATTGTGGACACGTTGTTAATATTGAACAACACGATGTATTTAATACAGAAACGCTTAAGTTTTTAAAACAGCTTTCTATAGCTTAAAGCTGTGCCGTTAATCGTAAATTAAAAACCCTTGGTGTCAGGAAATTTGGAATAGCGAATTGTGCCTTGCTATTAACGTCGCGAACCCAAGTATTGGTGATAGAGTTTTGATTGTTGAAGATGTTATAAATTTCAAACCCTATTGATAAGGCCTTAAAATGGCGTTTCCAATTGCTGTATTCTTTTTCAGCGTTTACCATATCGTATAAAAATCCAGCATCCGCACGGCGGTAATCTCTCAATCTAAATTGAAAATCATAAGGATCGGCATAACTTGGCGATCCACCCGGGACACCCGTATTATATACCAAATTTAGGTACATTTTTAAATCTGGTATATTGGGTACATAATCCTGAAACAAAACGCCGAACTTTAAACGCTGATCGGTTGGGCGTGCAATATATCCACGGTCGTCTATATTTTCCTCTGTTTTTAAATATCCAAAACTGAACCAGGATTCAGTCCCTGGAACAAATTCACCATTGAGTCGCATGTCTAAACCGTAAGCATAGGCTTCGGCGTTGTTGCGAGCGCGGTATCTTATTCGTACGTTTTCTAAGGTGTAAGGGTTTACATCGGTGAGTCCTTTGTAATAAGCTTCGGCAACCAATTTAAAGGGGCGATCCCACATTTGGAAACTGTGTTCAATTCCCAATACCACATGAAAGGACTGCTGTGCCTTTACCTCAGGTCGCACAATTCCAGATGAATCTCGTAATTCTCGATAAAATGGTGGTTGGTAATACAAGCCACCAGCCACTCTAAATAGAATATCCTTATTCCAATTGGGTTTGATGGCGAATTGCGCGCGCGGACTAAACACAGTTTGGGTGTTCGATTCGAGTCCGACGCCGCTAACCGTCCAATTATGCGCTCTAACGCCTGCATTGTAAAACACCTCATGATTGCCAATATATCCGCGTTTACTCCATTGTACCGAGGCCTGAACACGGTCTATTTGCACAAAATTTGTTGCGCGTATATTTTGAAAGGCTACCAACGGACCAGAAAATGGTTCGTATGGTTGGTTATTTGGGATGTTGAAATTTGGTGGACGAATCGAAAACCCAGCCGAATCTATAACTTCCCATTCTACCAATCGGTCTCTAAAATCTTCGTGGGTGTATTTTAAGGACCATTCTACAGTTGAATTTTCGTCAATTTTATAATCGCCATTGTGTTGAATGGTGGTAATTAAAGCATCTAAATCATTGCGCGCATGGGTGAGTTGCGAACCAATGCCTTCGCTAAACTCAACTTCACCTAAATTTTCGTCGCCTATGTTGGTGTTAACTTCTCCTAAACGATAACGCGCTAGAATGTCAAAATACTCTTGTTCGGTCGTGTGGTAGGTTGAAGCAATAAGTTTGAGGGTTAAATCATCATTTACGAAGTAATTGGCTTTTAATGCGCCAAATAGTGTTTGGTACTGCGATTTTTCTTGACCGTCATAAAACACCAATAAGGCAATAGGATTTTGTAGGGTTCCAAAATTGGTTTGGCGGTTGGTAGGTTTAAAATTGTACTGATTTAAGGAAGCATTTCCTAGAAAATCTAAATGAAATTTATCACTAAAACGATAGGTCATAAATGCTTGAGCGTCCATAAAAACAGGCTCAACAGCACCTTCTGTTTCTAGCGAACCCAGCAATAAACTGTTATCGCGATACCTAATGCCAGTAATGGCTGAAAATTTTGAATCTTTCGAAATGGTTTCAACAGCAATACTTCCGCCTAGTAAACTCAAATCTGCACGCACCCCAAAATCAACTGGTGTGCGATAGGTGATATCTAAAACAGATGAAATTTTATCGCCGTATTTGGCTTGAAACCCACCAGCTGAAAAATCTACATTTTGAACCAAATCCGTATTTACAAAACTCAATCCTTCTTGGTTACCAGAACGAATTAAAAAGGGTCGGTACACTTCAATTTCATTCACATATACCAAGTTTTCGTCAAAATTTCCACCTCTAACAGAATACTGGGTACTTAATTCATTCGAAATATTAACACCGGGTAAGGTTTTTAAAATGTTCTCAACACCTGGTTGTGCACCTTTTATGGTTCTGAGGATTTCTGGAGAAATACTCGTGACGCCTTCAACATTTTTTCGGGTATTACCTTTAAGAATAACCGTTTCTATTTGCTCAACGTTAACCAACATCACTGGATTGAATTCAAAATCTTGACCATTCTTAAGGTTGACTGTGATTTCTATGATTTTATGGGAGATGTGCTTAAAAGTTATCTTAATATCTTGATTTGATGGAATTTTCAATAAGTAAAACCCGTTGCTATTGGTAGTAGTGCCATCGTTGGTACTGGATTGAATGCTAACTTCTGGAATAGGTCTTTGGAATTCGTCTAAAACAACTCCTTTAACAGTTGCAGTTTGAGATATAAGTAATGCTGGAAATAACAAAACTAATAGAAAAATCGTCGTAAAATATGGTTTCAAGCGGCTATAAAATTTACTTTCTAAAAAACGTCGCTTCAAATGTAGTATTATTTCCCACATTATCGGTAACAATAATTTTCAATTCGTTTCTTGTATCTGTAACGGCCATATCATTAAAATCGTGTGTGAGTAAGCCAGTTTTGTAATCGTATTCCATTAAAATAAACTTATCATTCACAGTAGCCCGGTAGCTACTAATACCTGAAAGATCGTCGCTAATCTTCACTTTTAAGTAGCGATAATTACTTAACCACTTGCCGTTCTGAAAATTTACGGGCGTTACGTTTGGTGCTTTTTCATCGGCTTTCAATATAAATTTCCCCAGTGTTTTGGTATAGGCTGTTAAAAGGTCACCTTTTTTGATGGTAGGTATGTAATTGATATATTTTCTGTACCCAGTTATTTTGCCTACAAATAACTTGTTTTTATCGCCGTCTTGATATTGGCTGATATCATAGTTAATTCCAATGTTTTTCTGCAAGGGTATGACATCTTGGTGGAAATGAAGGGTATCTCCACTCACTCTAAAATCTACAGTTACATCATCGTAGAATGTATTATCGGGAATGTATACAGAAACATGCTGGTCTTCTATAGGTAGTTGCATCATTGGCATAAATATAATGATGGTAAGGTTGATGGTTTATTTTTTGTAGTTTTTCTTCTGGTTTTGCACCGGTTACCGAAACCGTTACGGTAGAGGTGTTTCCCTGAAAATCACTTACATCAATTTTATAAATACTGTTGATGCTGTCTTCAACTTTTATATAGCCGTCGTCTATGACATCTTTAAACATGGTTAATGGATTGTTTGGCTCAACGAAGAGTTTTTTTATAAAAGAGCGCTTTGTTTTATAAAACTCGTAATCAACTAGCCTATTAAGATGAGAAGTTTCATCGAAGCTAAAACGCTTAAAATCTATTTCAAAGTTTTTAATGCCATTAACCGTTGTTGTAATATTACTAACCCCATTTTTATTGGCTGCCAAATCTTGCTGATCGTAAGTACTAATACCAAATCCAATTGCACCATAAGCAGTAAGCGGTTCAACTTCAAAGCTAGCGTTTCCTCTTGGGATCAAGCGTAATTCGGTACGTTCATTTTTACCATTTATAAAACTGTTTACGTCTTTTGGATAGGCATATAACTTCTGAATTGTTGGAGGCTTGGTGTCTTTAACATCAATACCAAATAACAAGGGGTTAATGGGGCGCTCCAAATTATCGCGAATTTCAAAATGCAAATGCGGACCACCAGAGCTGCCAGTATTTCCAGAAAAGGCAATAATGTCTCCTTGGTTAACTAATAGTTCATCTGCTTGAGGGAATAATTCAATTTCATAAGTGCCGCGTTCGTATTGAATCGTTTTTAAATAGGTTTCTAATTTGGGTGCTAATTTTTGTAGATGTGCATAAACGCTTACGTAACCATTAGGGTGAGTAACGTATAATGCTTTGCCATAACCGTAGTGCGCAATTTTAATTCTACTCACATAACCATCGGCGACGGCATAGACTTTCATGCCTTCTACTTGTTGTGTTTTTATATCGAGTCCGGAGTGAAAGTGATTGTTACGCAATTCGCCGAAAGTACCCGATAAAACAGTAGTAATATCTAAAGGATTCATAAAATAATCCTGCGGATACGGCGACTGACTCAGTGCTAATTGTATTGGTATGAGTAAGATGAAGCAATATTTCATGATGAGGGATTTAACAGCTAATTTATTAATTTAGTTGGTATTAACCATACAAAAGCTAAACAATTTATTAATAAACACTTAACAATCTATAATGCCTATTTTTAAAAATTATTGTAAAAGAATTGTAATATATCAATACTAATATTAACTTTGTTAACGAAGTATTGAATTTTATAAATGAGTAAAATTGAAGATATTGTTGATTCTTTAGAGAATAAAATTAGTAAGATTTTACACCGACAAGAGGTTTTAAAGCAAACCAATGCCAAGTTATCTGAAGAATTAAAACAATGCCAGCAAAAAGTAGTATATCAACAAGAGCAAATAAACTCTTGGGTTGAAAAATACGAATCACTCAAAATTGCAAATTCAATGCTGGGCAGTGATGATAATAAACGAGATACTAAGCTCAAAATAAATACGCTAATTAGAGAAATTGATAATTGTATTGCGCAATTGTCAGAATAACAAACGATGCCAGAGCCATTAAAAATTAAGCTTTCAGTTGCCAATAGGGTGTATCCGCTCACTATTGACCCAAGCCAAGAAGAAGGTTTAAGAATTGCGGCGAAGAAAATTGAAACTATGATTAGCCAATTTGAGCAAAACTACTCAGTGCGTGATAAACAAGATGTTTTAGCCATGTGTGCTTTACAATTTGCCGCACAAGTAGAACAAAAAACAATAGATAAAGCATATGTTAATGAAGAAGTTGAAACAAAGCTGGTTGCTTTAAACGACTTACTTCAAGAGCATTTAAGCTCGTAAACGTTCTTTAAAATACAAAGGTTACTGCCTACATTAGTTATTATTTTTTTGATAAACTCAACGTTAATTCTTTAAAAAGGGTGAGTTTAAGTTGTGAAAGCGTGCTGCCTAGAGCAGATTTTTGAGCAGCTTGTTAGCCCTAAACTTGTTTTTAAGGAGTTTATACAGAATCCAAAACTGATGTAGGCTTTTTTTTACAATTAATTTAAATATAAACATGGACATTAATACAATGCTAATCATAGTTGCAACCCTTGTGGCTGGTTTGGTAATCGGTTATCTTATAGCCAAATCACTCGAAAAAGCTAGTGCCTCAAAGTTGATAGAATCAGCAAAAGCGGAAGCAGATGTAATTTTGAAACAAGCAACTGCAGAAGGCGAAAGTCTTAAAAAGGATAAAATTTTACAGGCCAAAGAAAAATTTATCGAATTAAAAGCGGCTCATGAAGAAGTCATTTTATCGCGCGATAAAAAAATGGCTGAAGCCGAAAAGCGCACCCGAGATAAAGAATCTCAAGTGTCTGGCGAGATGGCCAAGAGCAAAAAAATCAATCAAGATTTAGAAGACAAAATCAAGGATTACGACTTCAGACTTGAATTCTTAGAAAAGAAAAAAGTAGAAATTGAAAAAGCTCAGAAAAGTCAGATAAAGCAGCTTGAAGTGATTTCAGGTCTGTCAGCTGAAGATGCCAAACAACAACTCATAGAGTCTTTAAAAGGCGAAGCGAAATCCGATGCCATGGCCTACGTTCAAGACACCATTGAAGAAGCAAAACTCACCGCACAACAAGAAGCTAAAAAAATTATCATCAATACCATTCAACGTATTGGTACCGAAGAGGCGATAGACAATTGCGTATCGGTTTTCAATATTGAATCAGATGATGTTAAAGGTAGAATCATCGGCCGCGAAGGTAGAAACATTCGTGCTATAGAAGCTGCCACTGGTGTAGAAATTATTGTAGACGACACACCTGAAGCCATTATTTTATCTTGTTTTGACTCGGTAAGACGCGAGGTCGCTAGATTGTCTCTGCACAAATTAGTAACCGACGGTCGTATCCATCCAGCGCGAATTGAAGAGATTGTTGAAAAAACGCAAAAGCAAATTGAACAAGAAATTATAGAAGTTGGTAAACGCACTGTTATTGATTTAGGAATTCACGGTTTACATCCTGAATTAATCAAGTTAGTAGGGCGCATGAAATACCGTTCTTCTTACGGACAAAATCTATTACAACACTCGCGTGAAGTAGCAAAACTCTGTGGCGTAATGGCGGCAGAATTAGGTTTAAATACCAAACTAGCCAAACGCGCCGGATTGTTACATGATATTGGTAAAGTGCCAGATTCTGAAGCCGACATGGAAACACCGCATGCTATTTTAGGGATGCAATGGGCTGAAAAATATGGCGAAAAACCAGAGGTGTGCAACGCCATTGGCGCGCACCACGACGAAATAGAAATGACGACCTTACTGTCACCAATCATACAGGTTTGTGATGCTATTTCAGGCGCCCGACCAGGTGCACGACGTCAAGTATTGGATTCGTATATACAGCGTTTAAAAGATTTAGAAGATGTAGCCTTTGGTTTCAATGGCGTTAAAAAAGCCTATGCTATTCAAGCCGGTAGAGAATTGCGAGTTATTGTGGAAAGCGAAAAGGTTTCCGACGAAATAGCCGCTAAATTATCGTTTGAAATCTCTCAGAAAATCCAAACGGACATGACCTATCCCGGTCAGGTTAAAGTAACCGTTATTAGAGAGACCAGAGCCGTCAACGTAGCTAAGTAATTTTCAAAAAAACCTATAAAATTAAGCTGCCAATCGGCGGCTTTTTTTGTGTTAAGATTTCCTTAATCTACTTATAAAATCAAGCATTCCTTTGGCTAGGCATATATAATCTGTACTTTTGCAATAATTTACAGCACAATGCTATAAGTTGAAATTTTAAAATTAAATTTATGAGTCAAGTAAAAGAAAACAACACTGTAAAAGTACATTACACGGGAAAAATAACAGCCAACGGTCAGGTTTTTGACAGTTCCTTAGAGCGCGAACCATTAGAGTTCACCTTAGGTCAGGGCCAGTTAATTCCTGGTTTTGAAAACGGCGTTGTTAACATGAAACTAAACGAAAAGAAAATTATTAATATTCCTAAAGAAGAAGCTTATGGCGAAGTTCGTGAGGAGCTTTTTCAAGAAGTGAAAAAGGAGGAATTACCTCAAGATATGGAGCCAGAAGTTGGTATGGGCTTGGTATCTCGCGGTCCCGACGGTCGTGAGCACCAATTGCGTGTTGCCGAGGTTAAAGATGCAAGCATCATTGTTGATGCCAACCATCCCTTGGCTGGTCAAGATTTAACTTTTGAAATTGAAGTTTTAGAAATTAAGTAATTCTACAACGTCATTTATAATAATATAAAGGTAATGTTCTATTTGGGCGTTACCTTTTGCTATTTATGTAGGTTGCATAACTTTAAAACTTAGTCAAAGCAAAAGGTCGGGCTTTCCGAACTCGCGTCCCTCTTGCATCGGGAGCGCTCAAACAGTGCTGCAATCCCTAACGCGCATTGAAATTATAAATTCCAAAATCCAAAATCCAAAATCCAAATTCCAAATTCCAAATTCCAAAAATCAATCTTGATAACTAAATAGACCAATAACCCAATAACCCAATAACCCAATAACTCAATAACTACAAAGCCCGTCGCGGATGAAATTTCGTCAACACCTCTTTTAAATGACTGCGATCTATGTGCATGTAAATTTCGGTAGTGGTAATGCTTTCATGGCCTAGCATCATTTGTATGGCGCGCAAATCGGCACCGTTTTCTAGTAAATGGGTAGCAAAGGAATGTCTGAATGTGTGCGGCGAAATGGTCTTGTTTAAATTGATGTCTTCAGCTAGATTTCTAATAATGGTAAAAATCATTGCACGCGTTAGTTGTTTACCACGGTTATTTAAAAATAAGGTATCCTGAAAATTAGGTTGAATATTGATATGTGTTCTAACTTCTTTAATGTAGGTGTTTATAAGTTTCTGTGTGGAATTGCTAATAGGCACAAAGCGTTGTTTGTTACCTTTTCCAGTAACCTTTATAAAACCTTCTTCAAAAAACAAATCTGACAATTTTAAAGTAGTCAATTCGCTTACACGCAGGCCGCAGCTGTAAAGCGTTTCTAAGATGACCTTATCGCGCTCGCCAATTCTCACACCGTTGTATTCACGTGATAAATCGATGGCAGCAATTAAATTGTCTATATCTTTTAGACTAAGTGTGTCTGGTAATTTTCGGCCCAATCTAGGAGATTCTATTTGATCTACTGGATTGTCCTTTCGGTAACCTTCAAACACTAAATAGTTAAAAAAACTACGCAAACCAGATATAATTCTTGCTTGGGTTCTAGGTTTAACTTCCTTTGAAATGTGGTAAATAAAATCTGTTACTGTATGATGAGATACCTCAATTGGAGATGTAGTTAAATTGTGTTCGTCTAAAAAATTAATGAGTTTTTGAAGGTCGAAAGCATAATTATCAATTGAGTGCTGAGACAGTCCACGCTCAATACGTAAATAATTGGTAAAATCGACTAAAAGGTTTTGCCATTTCATTGACTTAATAAGAATATTTTAAAATTTTTGTTAAAAACATATAGAATAAAAAATAATTTAAAAATAATTTAAAAATAATTTAAGTATTTATAAAAAACTATAAATTAGCACACTTAATTAATAATCTTTAAAAATATGAAAAAATTATGCTTTTTTTTATTGGCTTTCGCTTTATTCTTCACAGTACAGTCACAAGTTGTAAGATTCGGTGTTAAAGCCGGTGCAAATTTCTCTGATTTCACAGGTTCAGATGCAAAAAATATCTCTACCAGTGTTAAGGTTGGTTTTCATTTTGGAGCTTTAGTAGAATTAAAATTATTTGAAAATTTTGCTATTCAACCAGAAATTATGTATTCTACAAAAGGCGCTAAATTAGACGATGTACAAGGAATTGAATTAGACGAAATTGATTTAAATTACATTACAGTGCCTGTTTTGGCAAAACTCTATTTAATTTCAGAGAAATTGAGTTTAGAAGTTGGACCCCAATTTTCTTTCCTATTAGATGATAACTTGGAAGAACAGTTTGAAACCAAATCATTTGATTTTGCTGCCGTTGGTGGATT
The DNA here is from genome assembly GCA_018402135.1 of Flavobacteriaceae bacterium. Classification (GTDB taxonomy): domain Bacteria; phylum Bacteroidota; class Bacteroidia; order Flavobacteriales; family Flavobacteriaceae; genus Paucihalobacter. The sequence goes on from JAGYJF010000002.1 coordinate 55,489, forward strand.
AGGTTATCAATTTACCGATAGCGTGTTCGCACAGTTAAGATATGTTGCTGGTTTATCAGATACTAGTAAAGATGCAGAAATTAGAAATCAGACGTTTCAACTTTCTTTAGGCTATCGTTTTTAAAATAATAAAAAAAGTTTTGTAAAGAGTTGATTTTAAAACATCAACTCTTTTTTATTTATATGAGGCACGCCTCTCTTAATTATATGGACAGTAAGTTTTTTATTTAAAAAATGCACATAAAAGGCCAACTTAATAGCTGTTTTCTAATAAATTGTTAATAACTTGAATTTTAGTAGACTGAAAAAGAGTTATATATATAATATTGTTAATAAAATTGTTAACAACGTCAAACAATTTTTATCATTATTAACAAAAATGTATTTAGTTTGTAGTAATCAATTTTAAAACTTAAAGATTATGAAAAAATTTATGATTGCTGCTTTTGCAGTGTTTGCGTTCGCTCAGGTGAATGCGCAAGAATTTAAAGGAGGTATCAGTCTTGGCTTACCAGTTGGCGATGCTAGCGATGTCTACACTTTTAACGTCACCGCGGATTTAAGTTACCTCTGGGATGTAGCCGAAAGCTTCAAAGCTGGTATCGCAACAGGAATTTCTTACAATTTTGGAGATTCTATCGATTTAGGCGAATTTGGAAGTATTGACGCTGACGATGCTGTTTTTTTACCTTTGGCTGGTGCCGCGCGTTATGCATTTTCTGAATCTTTCGCAATTGGCGCCGATTTAGGTTATGCATTGGGTATTTCTCCAAGCGGTAATGATGGCGGTTTTTATTACGCACCAAGATTACAGTACAATTTCTCAGAAGCACTATCTCTAATTGCTGCTTATCGAGGTATAAGTTTAGATGGTGGATCGTTTGATACTGTTACTTTAGGTTTAGAGTTTGGTTTCTAATCCTCTTAAATAATACTATTTTAAAAGGAAGCCAATCGGCTTCTTTTTTTTATTAAATACTAAACTTTTCCTTTTGTTTTTCTGAAATTAAGACCAATTCAAAATCACAAACTATGTTAAAGATGGTTAATGCTTGGTCGGTATATTATTTCTCAACGTATATCCATCATATTAACCTTAAACATTTGATTATGAGAAAATTAATTTTTTCAGTATCAGTATCTATATTATCTATTATTCAAATCAACGCGCAAGCCGATAGCACCAGTCCAGAACTGGGAATTAAAGGTGGTTTAAACCTTGCAACCATTGCAGGCGATGATGTTGATGATTTAGTCTCTCGAACAAGCTTTAATGCTGGTATTTTATGGAATTCCCAATAAGTGAACGCTTTTCATTTCAACCTGAATTATTGTATTCCGGTCAAGGATTTACAATGCTAACCAGAAATCAGGACAATATTTTTGATACGGATGAAAATGTTGAATTTCAATTAGCCTATCTTCAGCTTCCGTTAATGGCTAAGTTTTATTTAATTGAAGGTTTGTTTATTGAAGCAGGTCCGCAATTTGGTTACAAATTAAGCGAAAAAGTCGATTCACAACCACTAGATGCCGGAGGAGAGACTGAAGTTAATCGTGATGATTCCTATATTAGAGATTTTGACACCAGTTTAGCTTTAGGCGCTGGTTATAAATTTAATAGTGGTTTCTTCGTTTCTGGAAGATACACTTACGGCTTAACAAACATTTACAAGGATAATACTGTTTTTGAAAATGTTGATGCTAATAACGCCGTTTGGCAATTTGGTTTAGGATTTTCTTTCTAAATTTTTAATAAACACAAATACAAAACCGAAGTGTAACGCTTCGGTTTTTTTATGTGTATTTTTGTAAGTTTTTTCTTGCGTAATAACTTGTATAGTACTACATTCGTCTCAAATTTTATAACCATTAACATTTTAACTCTATTATGAAAAACCTATTTATTTTCCCATTTTTTGCGTTTTTAGTATTTTTTAATTTAAATGCCCAATCTACTAAAGGAGATATTACCTTAGCCCCGCAGATTGGATTAAATTTTTCTACCTATACATCCGATGCTTCCTATGACTTAAGAACTAGTTTTGCTGGCGGTGTTATTGGTGAGTATTATTTTAGCGATCGTTGGAGTTTGCGTTCAGGATTGCTATTTGATCCGATGGGAGCAGAAGATGATTTTAATAATACCGATAAGCTTAATTATTTAAGCTTACCATTACAAGCAAATTGGCATTTTGGTAAAAACAGAAATTGGTTTCTAAATTTTGGACCATATGCTGCCTTTTTACTTAGTGCTAATTCCGAATTAAGTGATGGTCAAGAAATTGATGTTAAAGATTTTGTTTCTAAAATGGATATCGGTTTTGGCGTTGGTATTGGCTATAAGTTTGATGTGAGCGAAAACCTTCAATTAAGTATCGATTATCAAGGATATGGTGGATTTATTAACATTGATGATTCTGATTCTCTTCCATTCGATATTACAAATTCACGGAGTTCATTTAACGTTGGTGCCATTTTTAAAATATAATAATAGTCTTTGAATATTACAAAACCGAAGTTAAACGCTTCGGTTTTTTTATTTCCATTTCTCATATCTTTTATAGGTTGCCAGGGATTTGTTTATATGATTTAATACGCCAATAACTTATGATAACAATGAGTTAACCTTAAGATAATACTTACAATCTTTGATGGCATAATGATTGGTATTTGGTTCACTTTAAAAATCCATATTGATTAGTTAAACAAGTCTTTTCAATATCGGAATACTAATTTAATGTAACATTAATACTTAATTTTATGAAAAAAATTTTTGTTTTAGGATTCATCTGTATCACTTTTCAATTTAATGCTCAAGAAAACAGTACTGCTAACGATTTTGGTTTTGATCAAAAAGACCTTTTTGTAACAGGTACTATTTCTTTCTTCTCAACGGACAGCAATACTGATGGCTTTTCGGTTAATGAAAGATTTGGTGTTGACGCGAGTTTAGGACGCTTCTTTACTGACCATATAGCCGCTGGAATATCCGCTGGATTTTCTGTGCAAAATAATGGAGAAAGAACTAATAATAGCTATAATATAGGTGTTTTTGGTCGCTATTATGCAACTCCCGAAAACCGATTTTCCTTATTTGGTGAATTGAGCGCTATTTATGCGAATAGTGAAGGCATTACACCATCGTTGGCGTCATATGGTTATGCACTCACCATCGCACCTGGTATAAATTATTTCTTATCCGATGCATTTGCACTTCAAGCTAGATTTGGTCAATTAGGCTACAACTATAACACATTTAAGGATTCTGATGCAGAGGTAAGTACGTTTGATTTTCGTCTCAATCTTAACAATATCAATTTTGGGTTACTTTATAAGTTTTAGAAAAAATTTATAGCTATAGAACCGAAGTACTTGTCTTCGGTTTTTTTATGTCCAATTTTTATATCTTTACCTAATGAAGAAACTCATCATCATCAATGGTCCCAATCTCAATCTTTTGGGGGTAAGAGAACCAGAAATTTACGGTAGTTTGTCGTTTACCGATTTTTTAGATTTGCTACAAAAAAAGCATAGTAATCTACAAATTGATTATTTTCAATCTAATATAGAAGGTGAAATTATCGACAAGCTTCATGAAGTCGGGTTTTCTTTTGATGGTATTATTTTAAACGCAGCCGCTTATACACATACCTCAGTAGGCGTAGGTGATGCTGTAAAAGCCATTAAAACGCCGGTGGTTGAAGTTCATATTTCTAACACCTTTTCGCGCGAAAGTTTCAGACACCAATCTTATATTTCACCTCATGCCAAAGGCGTGATTATTGGCTTTGGTTTACAAAGTTATGAATTGGCTATTGAGAGTTTATTGAAATAATATTCCTTTAGTCAATTTTTAAATCTTTAAAGATTAGCAAGCTTTTAAGTTATCTCGCCGATTTTGCTGATTGTCGCCAAAAAAATGATTCATAAATTCAAGGTATAAGGTTCAAGAATTAAGATCTGCTATAATTTGCGCCATCAGCGGGAAATAAAATCAATCACATTTTTTAGCGCAATCTATCCCAAAATCTTAAAATTTCTCAAAAACCAAAGCCTATAAAATTTTTTCTTAGTATTTTGTAGCTTAATGTTTTACAATAAATACTCGATTTCTAAAAATTTGATATGAAATACTACTATAGTCTGTTATTTGGTTTTGTCTTTTTATTTCATTCGGCAGTTGGTCAAACCAATGCTGAGTTTGGTGTGAAAGGCGGTTTAAACCTTACTTTTTTTAAAGTAGCCGAAGCCAGTTTTGGCGATAACATTGAAACCGATACCGGTTTTTACCTCGGTGCTTTTATGGAGTTTCCTATTGATGCATTCTTCTCCATTCAACCGGAAGCTTTATACGTGGGTATTGGCGATTTTAATTTTATAAACGTCCCCATTTATGCCAAATACGAAGTGGGCAGAAATTTTCACCTGATGGCTGGACCAAGTATCAACTATTTCTTTGATTTATTTAATGCAAAGCTAAAAATTGGCGCCGACATTAGCACAAGTTACGATCTAACACCCAAACTAGACGCTCATATTAAATTTGCTTTAGGGTTTGAAGAAATTTCGCCCAATGGTTTGTTTTTTGGTTTGGGGTATAAATTATAGCACCAAAGGCATCACAAAAAAAAGGCTGTTCGAGAGAACAGCCTTTTTGCATTAACAAGGACGTTACAAGGCACTTGTTTGTTATGTATGTATTATATTATAAGTGAATCACTTCGCCATAAGCATCGGCCACGGCTTCCATTACGGCTTCACTCATGGTTGGATGTGGATGAATCGCTTTTAAAACTTCATGTCCAGTGGTTTCTAGTTTTCTGCCGAGAACAGCTTCTGCAATCATATCAGTAACACCAGCACCAATCATGTGGCAGCCTAACCATTCGCCATATTTAGCATCAAAAATTACTTTCACAAAACCATCTTTGGCACCAGAGGCACTAGCTTTTCCAGAGGCTGAAAACGGAAACTTACCAACTTTTATCTCGTAGCCTTGTTCTTTAGCCTGCTTTTCGGTTAGACCAACGCTTGCAATTTCTGGTGAACAATAGGTGCAACCTGGAACATTACCGTAATCGATGGGCTCAACATGATGGCCTGCTATTTTTTCAACACATAAAATTCCTTCAGCCGAAGCCACATGCGCCAAAGCTTGTCCAGCGGTAATATCGCCAATAGCGTAATAACCTGGAATGTTAGTTTGATAGTAATCATTGACTAAAACTTTATCGCGATCTACAGCAATACCAACATCTTCTAATCCTATGTTTTCTATATTTGATTTGATACCAACAGCCGATAAAAGAATATCAGCTTCAAGTACTTCTTCGCCTTTCGAGGTCTTAACCGTAGCTTTTACGCCTTTACCAGAAGTGTCTACTTTGGTAACTTCGGAAGAAGTCATAATTTTTATCCCACTTTTTTTGAAAGAACGCTCTAGTTGTTTAGAAATATCTTCATCTTCAACAGGGACAATATTCGGCAAATATTCTACAATGGTAACTTCTGTTCCCATAGTGTTGTAGAAATAAGCAAACTCAACTCCAATAGCGCCAGAACCTACGATTATCATTTTTTTAGGTTGACTCTCTAAAGTCATGGCTTTTCTGTAACCTATTACTTTTTTGCCATCTTGAGGTAAACTTGGTAATTCTCTTGAGCGTGCACCAGTTGCTATGATAATATGGTCGGCGCTGTAATCTTTACCATCTACTTCAACTTTTTTACCGGGTTTAAGTTTTCCAAGACCTTCAATAACGTCTATTTTGTTTTTCTTCATCAAAAACTGAACGCCTTTACTCATCCCATCAGCTACGTTTCGGCTTCGTTTTACTACTGCATTAAAATCTTTATCAGCTCCTTTCACGGTTAAACCATAATCTTCGGCGTGGTTTAGGTATTCAAATACTTGCGCCGATTTAAGTAATGCCTTGGTTGGAATACAACCCCAATTTAAACATACACCACCTAAACTTTCTTTTTCAACAACGGCAACTTTAAAGCCTAATTGAGATCCTCTAATAGCCGTAACATAACCTCCAGGTCCACTTCCTAAAACAATAATATCGTATTTACTCATCTGTTTTTTCTTTGAAAATTTTAAAAGACAAATTTATAAAATTCAAAACTGAATTTACCATAAAGCCTGCGCAAATTACCGTTGTTTACTTTCAGCATATAAAAAAGCCATACGCTCGTTTTAATTGATTTTATATAAAGTAATAATTATAGAGCTATTAGCATTTATGAAATCGCTGATAGATCCTATGTTAATAATTAAAATTCCGCAGATTCTTGCATTAAATTCTACAATTTTGAACCCTTAAACTTAGCCTCATTAAAGCTATCCGATGCACCTTTCGGGATGGACATTGATTGCCAATCTGGACCTTTTAATTGTATGCCAATTAACACCATTTGCCCTATATGGTAAGGATAATGCGCCATTTGTCGGTTGATGGCATCAACTACTGTATGTGGCTCATTTCTAATATAAATAACGCGTTCCAAATCTTCTTCGGTTAAAGCATTTATCGCTTCAAAAAAGCAATCCCAGCCTTTCTTCCAAATGCTTATGAGCTTGTCTTTAGTGATAAATTCATGTTCAAACTCAGCGTCTCGCTCGCGCCAAGTTTTTTCACCATCTTCGGTAAACATGTTGGTCCAACGACTTAACATATTGCCTGAAATGTGCTTAGCAATGGTAGCAATACTGTTGGTTTCTTTTGAATATTGCCTGTTTAGCTCTTCATCGGTGAGTCTGTCAAAAGTTTTGTCCGCTAAACTTTTAAAGTGGTTAAGTTGTTTTATAACACTATTAAGATACATGTTTTCCATTATGGTAGGGGAGTAGGGGATTTCATCTTACTCGCTTTTCACAAACTCTAAGGCTGCGCCATTAATACAATGCCTTTTGCCCGTTGTGTTTTTTGGACCATCGTTAAATACATGTCCCAAATGTCCACCACAAGTGGCACAATGTTCCTCGGTACGGGCATAACCTAAATCGTAATCGGTTGAAAAAGCCACATTGCCTTTGATTTCTCTATCAAAGCTTGGCCAGCCAGTTCCTGAGTCAAATTTATATTCACTTTTAAATAAAGGTGTTTCACAGGCGGCACAAACATAAATACCAGGTTCTTCGTTCTTGTTTAATGGACTGGTAAATGGTCTTTCAGTTCCTGCTTCTCTTAAAACACGGTATTGTAAATCAGTCAACTGAGCTTTCCATTCGGCTTCTGTTTTGGTGATTTTGTAAGTAGCGGCGGATACTTCTTTTTGTTGAGCGTTTCCGTTACAATTCAACAAAATACTAGTAAACAGTAATAAGGATAATTTCTTCATAGTTAATTTTTGGATAAATATAAGTTGGATGGAATTAATAAATTCAGCATTTAACCAAATATTAATATTGATTTTAGTCGCTATACAATGGATAATTTCCTATTTTTATAATCTTATTGTCAAACTATCTCTTTACTAAATATAAGTCGTTAAATTTTCTGTAAAAACTAAAAAAAATTACAGTTAAAAAGCTGATGGATGTTTTAAAATGGGATTTAAAATAAACCACAACCAACCTAATGAAGGTATTGTTATACACAAAAGAATTTCCGCCAAATGTTTACGGTGGTGCCGGTGTTCATATTGAGTATTTATCTAGAGAATTGGCAAAATTAATGCAAGTTGAAGTGCGCTGCTTTGGAGAACAAGACGCGCATGATGGAACGCTATCTGTTAAGGGAATATCATTAAATGGGGATGACTTTAAATCATCTGAAGCCCAATTGCAAGCAATATTTAAAACCTTGCAAACAAATATTTTAATGAATGCAGATACCACCGATGCGCAGTTGGTACATTGCCACACTTGGTATGCACAATTTGCGGGTATTATTGCCAAGTTGTGCTATGGTATTCCATTGGTAATCACTACGCATTCGTTGGAACCATTACGCCCATGGAAGCGCGAACAGCTAGGTAGAGGTTATGACATGTCGTCATGGATTGAAAAAACCGCCATTGAAATGGCCGATGCGGTAATTGCCGTTTCCAAGGAAACTAAGCAGGAAGTGCTTCAATATTTTAATGTAGACGAAAAAAAAGTAAAGGTTATTTACAATGGTATCGATTTAAAACAATACGTCGCCACATCTGAGACCTCTGTTTTGGATAAATATGGAATTGATAAAATAAAACCCTACGTTTTATTTGTTGGCCGAATCACACGCCAAAAAGGTATCATTCACTTGGTAAATGCCATAAAGTATTTAGACGAAAACATTCAAATAGTGTTGTGTGCTGGCGCACCCGATACGCCAGAGATTGCCAAAGAAATGGAAATTAGCGTTAATGCTGCAAGAAAGGAAAGAAGCAATATTTTTTGGATTGATGAAATGTTGGATAAGCCAAGTGTTATTCAATTGTATTCGCACGCCGATGTATTTTGTTGTCCATCTATTTACGAACCTTTTGGTATTATAAATATTGAAGCCATGGCCTGCAATACCGCTGTAGTTGCAAGTGCTGTTGGTGGTATTAAAGAAGTAGTGGTTGATGGCGAAACGGGAATATTAGTACCACTTGAACAGCAAAAAGAAGCGCCTTTTGAGCCTGTGAATCCAGATCAGTTTTCTAGGGATTTGGCAAGTGCCGTCAATACAATAGTTCAGGATAAACCGCTTAGAGAAACCATGGCAAAAAATGGTAGAAAACGGGTAGAAGAAACTTTTGACTGGGTGGCCATTGCAGAAGAAACTAAATTACTATACAATCAATTAATTGACTAATTATGTACAACGACAAGGTAATAAATATTATTTTAGGTGGCGGACAAGGTTCGCGATTATTTCCCTTAACCGAAAAACGTTCCAAGCCAGCTGTTGCCATCGCAGGTAAATATAGGCTTGTAGATATTCCCATTTCAAATTGCATTAATTGCGGACTTAAACGAATGTATGTTTTAACACAGTTTAATTCAGCTTCGTTAAACAAACATATTAAAAACACCTACCATTTTAGTTTCTTTAGCGAGGCGTTTGTGGATGTGTTAGCTGCAGAACAAACAATCACAAGTGATAAGTGGTTTCAAGGTACCGCCGATGCAGTACGTCAAAGTATGCACCACTTTTTAAACCACGATTTTGAATATGCCTTAATACTTTCGGGAGATCAACTTTATCAAATGGATTTTAACGAAATGATTCAACAACATATCAATTCCAAAGCACATATTTCTATCGCTACACAACCGGTTCATGCCAAAGAAGCCACAGCATTTGGAATTTTAAAATCGGATGCCAATCAGTTAATTACCTCTTTTATTGAAAAACCATCTTCAGAAGAATTGCCGGGTTGGGAATCGGAAGTGGCCGAAGAAATGAAAAATGAAGGCAGAGAATATTTGGCATCCATGGGTATTTACATCTTTAACAGAGATGTTTTGATTAATTTGATGAGCAATCCAAATACGGTTGATTTTGGAAAGGAAATTATACCGCGGTCTATTCATACCCACAAAGTAGTGAGTTATCAATATCCAGGTTATTGGACAGATATAGGTAGCATTGAATCCTTTTTTGAAGCCAATCTGGGACTTACAGATGACATTCCAAAATTCAACCTTTACGATAAAGAGAAACGCATTTACACCCGCGCCAGAATGCTGCCTACTTCTAAAATCAGTAATACCAGTCTAAAAAATGCGGTTATTGCTGAAGGTTGTATCATACATGCCTCTAAAATTGAGCGGTCGGTTATTGGTATTCGGTCTAGAATAGGAAAAGATTCCATTGTCTTAAACACCTATATTATGGGTAATGACGAGTATGAAACCCTTGAGGAAATTGCTTCAAACAATATTGAAATTTTATTAGGCGTTGGCGAGCGCTGTGTAATCAATAATGCCATTATTGATAAAAATTGCCGCATTGGTGACGATGTTCAAATAGTTGGCGGATCGCATCTTGAGGATACAGAAACCGATAAGTATATTATAAAGGATGGTATTGTGGTTGTTAAAAAGGACGCCATTATTCCTAAAGGATACGTAATTTGATAGGTGGCTTTCGTATTTCAATTTTTATAAAATAGGTTATACTGTAATTTCATTATTTTTACTCAAAATTTTTATATTTTTTTTCATGCAAAATCAAAAACGCGTTGTTATAGATTATGTTTCACCACAATTGAATAATGGTGAGTTTTTTATTAAAAGAGTTGTAAATGAAGTCGTGCATGTACAGGCCCATGTTTTGGTAGATGGGCATGATGTAATTGCCGCATCGGTATTGTACAAGCATGAAAAAGAAAAAGCCTGGCAGGAAGTTCGCTTACACCATACTGTTAATGACGAATGGCAAGGTAGTTTTTCAGTTGAAAAGCAAGGTTTCTACATTTATAAAGTAGAAGGTTGGGTTGATTATGCACTCAACTGGCAACATGGTATAGAACGCAAAATTGATGACAAGCAACATGTAAAGTCAGAGCTTTTGGAAGGAATAGAATTACTAAAACCTCTATTACATAATTCCACCAAAGATGAATCAAGTTACCTTCAACATTGCATAGATATATTTTCAAACGAAGCACAATATTCACAAGCAATAGTTGAAGCAAAAAGTGAACGATTACATCATATCTTACTAAAATACCCGGAAAAACATTTGGTAAACACCTCAAAAGATTATCGGGTTTATGTCGATAGACTAAAGGCAATATTTAGCACTTGGTATGAGTTTTTTCCGCGTTCAGCTTCGGAACATAAAGACGCGCATGGTACATTTAAAGACTGTGAACGCTTACTGCCTCGAGTAGCAGATATGGGATTTGATGTGTTGTATTTTCCACCTGTGCATCCTATTGGAGAAGTGAATAGAAAAGGTAAAAATAATACTACTGAAGCCAAGGACGGCGATGTTGGTTCGGCATGGGGAATTGGTTCTCAATATGGTGGACATAAAGATTTACATCCGCAATTGGGCTCGATAGACGATTTTAAAAATCTTATTGCAAAAGCGAAAGACTTAGGCATTGAAATTGCCATGGATTACGCGCTACAGGCAGCACCTGATCATCCTTGGGTTAAAAGTCATCCACAATGGTTTAAATGGCGCCCTGACGGTACCGTTCAATACGCTGAAAATCCACCCAAAAAATACCAAGACATTCTTCCTATTTATTGGGAAACTGAAGATTACAAGAATCTTTGGAAAGAATGTTTAGATACTTTATTCTATTGGATAGACTGTGGTATCAATGTATTTAGGGTTGATAATCCACATACCAAACCGTATTATTTTTGGAATTGGATTATCGATGAAGTAAAGAAAAAACATCCAGATGTGCTGTTTTTAGCCGAAGCATTTACCAGACCAAAAGTAATGCACCAATTAGCCAAACAAGGGTATACCCAATCTTATACTTATTTTACTTGGCGTGACAGTAAGCACGACTTAATCCAATATATTGAAGAACTCACCAAAACCGATCAGCGCGAATATATGCGTCCCAATTTTTGGCCTAATACACCAGATATCAACCCGTATCATTTGCAAGGTGCTAACGAATCTAAGTACATTCAACGTTATGTTCTGGCAGCAACTTTAAGTTCTAATATTGGTATTTACGGTCCCGTTTATGAGCAAATGATTAGCGACGCTATTCCTGGTAGAGAAGAATACCTTAACTCTGAAAAGTTTCAAATTTATAATTACGATTGGTTTAAAGAAAATAAACTAACAACCATCATAACAAAAGTAAATAAAATACGACATCAACATCCTGCACTACAGCAAACCAATAACATTAAATTTTGCCATATTGAAAACAACAATTTAATGGCATTTTATAAATGGGATGATGCTAAAACAAACGAATTGTTGATAATTATTAGTTTAGATCCTTATTACGCACAACAAGGTACAGTACAGTTACCACTCGCAGATATGGGTATCACCACAGGCCATCATTTAGTGGTTAAAGACTTAATTACTTCTAGTAGTTATACTTGGCATAACGAGTGGAATTTTGTAGAGTTGCACCCAACATTACCGTTTCATATCTTTAGTATTCACAAATAAGTATGGCAAAATCAAAACCAAATACCACCAGCCTTCAACCACCTTATAATTTTGATGTGGAATGGAATGAGTTAATGGAAAACGAAGATTTTGTAAAGGTTTTCCTTTCAGATGTTTTAGAAGATTACATTGTTAAGCAACGCTGGTACGGTGGTAAAGCGAGCAAATTAAAGTACATTGAATTGTCAGAATTTTTTAAAATTCAGCAGTTTGATGAAGTTTATTACGGTCTTATTTTAGAAGTCAATTTTAAGGAAGCCTTTTTCAGCATTATTTTTTGCCAATCGCCTTTGTTTCTGATCCTGATTTTGCAACGGACAATCGAATTTTGCCAATAAGCATTAAAGGTCAAGAAGGTTTTATCATAGATGCGATAAATCTTGAAGCTTTTAGAAAATTGGTTTTTGAGCGGATTCTTTCAGCCTTACCGAACGACAGAACCCACGTTCAGTATCACAAAAGTTTGCTATTTGACAATTGCCAATACGAAACTTCTCGGTTTATGGGATTGGAACAAAGCAATACATCTATTGTTTACAACGAAAAGTATGTCATGAAGTTTTTTAGACGCATATATGCCGATAAAAATCCAGATTACGAAATGAGTCGTTTCCTTTCAGAAAAAAAAGATTTTAAAAATACGCCAGCCTATCTTGGGAGTATCAACATAATTGATTCTGACAATATCAACGTAACCATCGGATTAATGCAAGAAATGGTGCCTAATCAGGGCGACGCTTGGGAATATATGTTGAAAGAGCTTCATAAAGTATTTTCGAATATAGAATATAAAAATGTGCGCTTGGAAAGTCTTCCAACAGTGGAAGATTTTCAACGATTAGATATTAGAGATGTCCCACCTCAAATTATTGATTGGGCTGGATTGAATATTTTTACCAAAATACAAACCTTGGCAAAACGGACTGCCGAAATGCACATTGCCTTGGGTTCGGAGTTTGAAGACACCAGTTTCACGCCAACGAGATTTAATGGCGATTACACGGTTTGGTTGAAAAACAGGATGCTTTATCAATTTCAAAACAGACTCAACACCATTGAAAATAATTTTCATAAATTGGATGGTTTGGCGCTTGAATTGGCACAGGAATTTTTAGATCAAAAGAACATTATCAGAAAACGTTTTGTGAATTTTGATTGGACCAAGCTTAAAGGTGAACGATTGCGAGTTCATGGTGATTACCACTTGGGACAAGTCTTGGTCAAGGATGATGATTTTTATATTCTCGATTTTGAAGGTGAACCCGAAAGCACGATCCGCGACCGTAAAGTAAAACAACCACCACTTAAAGATGTTGCTGGAATGTTTAGATCATTTCACTACGCTATTTACGCTACAATTTTTAATAATGCTTTACAATACAAACAAGAACAAGATATGCTGTTTCAATACGGTGAAATTCTATATCAGTATTTAGTAGGTGTTTTTCTCGGGACCTACATTATTGAGGTTCAAAATGGGAACATCAATATAGGCTACCACCAAGAGCGTATGTTTCTACTTAAATATTCCCTTTTAGAAAAGGCTGTTTACGAGTTAGGCTATGAACTTAATTCGCGTCCGCGCTGGGCAGTAATCCCATTGAAGGGAATTTCAAATATTATAAACCACTAATTTATGGCAGAAGTTATAGTACATAGTTTGTTTTCAGAATTCGATATCAATTTATTTAAATCAGGTAAACATTACAGATTATATGAAAAATTTGGTTCGCATATAACAAACTTGGACGGAATAGAAGGCACTTATTTCGCTGTTTGGGCGCCCAGTGCAAAAGTGGTTTCGGTAGTTGGGGATTTTAATTACTGGTTAGAAGGCGAACACCGACTTAACGTGAGATGGGATGGCAGCGGGATTTGGGAAGGATTTATACCCAAAGTTGGAAAAGGAAATACGTATAAGTATAAAATTCAAAGTCATCACAACGATATCAAAACAGAAAAGGCCGATCCTTATGCACGGCGCTGTGAGCATCCACCCAATACAGCTTCGGTAGTTTGGGACGACGACTATCAATGGACTGATGACAAATGGATGCAAAAACGAGAAAAGCATAACGCGTTAAATGCACCATACTCGGTATATGAAGTGCATTTAGGTTCTTGGAAAAGGCAAATTGAAGAAAATAGATTTTTGTCATACACCGAGTTAGCTGATGAATTAGTGGCCTACGTTAAAGACATGAACTTCACACATGTAGAACTCATGCCAATAATGGAGTTTCCATACGATCCGTCTTGGGGATATCAGTTAACAGGTTATTTTGCACCAACTTCAAGGTTCGGATATCCTGAGGAGTTTAAACTACTGGTTGATAAACTGCATCAAAACGATATCGGTATTATTTTAGATTGGGTACCCTCGCATTTTCCTGAAGATGCGCATGGCTTGGGTTTTTTTGACGGTTCATGCTTATACGAGCATCCAGACAAACGCAAAGGTTACCATCCAGACTGGAAAAGTCTCATTTTTAACTATGGACGAAATGAGGTAAAATCATTTTTAATCAGCAATGCTATTTTTTGGTTGGACCAATACCATGCCGACGGTTTACGGGTTGATGCTGTTGCGTCGATGCTGTTTTTAGATTATTCAAGAGATGAAGGAGAATGGGAGCCCAACCAGTTTGGAGGTAGAGAAAATCTAGATGCCATCGCTTTTATGAAAGAAATGAACGAAGCGGTTTACAGTAGTTTCCCCGATGTTCAAACCATTGCAGAAGAATCAACTTCATTTCCAATGGTTTCCAAGCCAACTTTTATAGGTGGATTGGGCTTTGGCATGAAATGGATGATGGGCTGGATGCACGATACTTTACAGTATTTTGCAAAAGAACCAATTTACCGAAAGCATCACCAAAACGATTTGACATTTTCAATGACCTATGCTTTTACCGAGAATTTTATGCTGCCCTTGAGTCATGATGAGGTGGTTTATGGTAAACATTCCATTTTAGGAAGAATGCCAGGCGATGAATGGCAACGTTTTGCAAATTTACGTTTGCTTTACAGCTATATGTTTACGCATCCGGGTGCCAAATTACTGTTTCAAGGTGCTGAATTTGGCCAGAGTTCTGAATGGAATTTTCAGGAAAGTCTCGATTGGCATTTGTTAGAATATAAACCACATTTAGGTGTACAGTCACTCATTAAGGATTTAAACAGACTTTATAAAAAAGAACCAGCACTATACGACAAACAATTTAGTGCTGAAGGTTTTGAATGGATAGATTATAACGATTCTGAAAATTCTGTTTTAACTTATATAAGAAAGGCAGATAATCCAGAAAATAATTTGATTATTGCTTGTAATATGACACCAGTTCCACGCGAAAATTATAGAATAGGCTTGCCTTCAAAGGGTGTTTTAAAAGAAATTTTTAACAGCGATTTAAAAAAATATTACGGAAGTGGAACGTTTAAAAACAGTGAGATCAAAGCAGAAAAATTGGCACATCAGTACCGAGAATTTTCAACTTCGATAAACATTCCGCCACTTGGATTGTTGGTTTTTAAATATGAATTTTAATCTTTGGGTAGTGTTGATTTAATATACAAAATTCATAATATTTACATGTTCAGCCAATTTAATATTACTAAAACGTTATAGTTAATAACAAGTGGAAACTAAAATTTCAAAAGTTAAAACAATTCCTTTTTTTTACTCCTTTTAAAAGAAACTGCATGATTATAAATACCGATTTAGAACAGAAAGGAAATCAGTTTCCTAGACAAATTATAAAATATAAGAAAGATGTAGATGTACTTTCCTTTTTCGCCGAAAATGAGGTTGCACTTCAGGTTACTGTCGTTAGAGATAGTGTACTTAGATTTAGATACGCTACCACAGGAACTTTCGATAAGGATTTTTCTTACGCCATCACCAAATACGCCAGTCGCGGTTATAACAAACTCGAGATTGAAGAGCATGAAAATGCGTATCAAATAACCACCTCAAAATTAATTTGTAACATTAATAAGGATGATTTGCGTGTTTCAATTTTTGATGCCCAGGATAAAGCACTCATCAACCAAGATGAGATAGGTTTCCATTGGGAAGAAAGTTACGAACACGGTGGCAGTATCGTTAAAATGAGCAAAATGTCCAATGAAGGCGAAAGCTATTACGGATTAGGTGACAAGTCGGATCATTTAAACCTCAAAGGCAAACGCTTTCAAAACTGGGCAACCGATTCTTATACCTATGGAAAAGAAACGGATCCAATTTATAAAGCGATTCCGTTTTTTATCGGTTTGCATCATAAAAAAGCATACGGGATCTTTTTCGATAATTCCTTTCGGTCATTTTTCGATTTCGCACAAGAAAAGCGAAACGTAACGAGTTTTTGGGCACATGGTGGCGAAATGAATTACTATTTCATTTACGGTCCTGAAATGAATGATGTAATTGAAAGTTACACCGATTTAACTGGGAAACCACATTCTCTGCCGCCATTGTGGGCTTTGGGCTTTCATCAATGTAAATGGAGCTATTATCCCGAAAGTAAGGTTAAAGAAGTGACTTCAACTTTTAGAAAATTAAAAATCCCCTGCGACGCCATTTATTTGGATATCGATTATATGGAAGGTTTTAGATGTTTTACTTGGAACAAAGAGTATTTCCCAGACCCAAAACGGATGGTGAAAGAATTGGCTGACGATGGCTTTAAAACTGTTGCAATAATCGATCCAGGCATTAAAGTGGATAAAGATTACTGGGTGTTTCAAGAAGGACTTAAAAACGATTACTTCTGTCGTCGCGCTGATGGACCGTATATGAAAGGTAAAGTTTGGCCAGGTGAATGTTATTTCCCAGATTATACCAAGCCAGAAGTTAGAGATTGGTGGTCGGGACTATTTCAAGAACTGATTGAGGAAATAGGAGTAAAGGGCGTTTGGAATGATATGAATGAACCAGCCGTCATGGAGGTCCCTAATAAAACATTTCCAGACGACGTGCGTCACGATTACGACGGCAATCCATGTAGTCATAGAAAGGCTCATAATATTTATGGTATGCAAATGGCGAGAGCTACCTATCACGGATTAAAGAAATTTTGCTATCCAAAACGACCTTTTGTAATAACGCGTTCGGCATATTCTGGCACACAGCGATATACTTCAACTTGGACAGGCGATAATGTAGCGACATGGGAACATTTATGGATTGCCAATATTCAGGTTCAGCGAATGGCCATGTCTGGCTATTCGTTTGCAGGTAGCGATATTGGTGGTTTTGCAGAGCAACCATCGGGCGAATTGTTTACACGCTGGATTCAATTGGGTGTTTTTCACCCGTTTTTTAGAGTGCATTCCTCTGGTGACCACGGTAGTCAAGAACCTTGGTCATTTGATGAAGATGTAACTGATATTGTGAGAAAATTTATTGAGTTACGTTATCAATTACTTCCCTATTTATACACCGCTTTTTGGAATTATGTTGATCATGGTGCGCCCTTACTAAAATCTTTAGTTTTATACGATCAGGCCGATTCACAAACCCATTACAGAACTGATGAGTTTGTTTTTGGAGAACAAATTCTGGTTTGTCCTATACTAGAACCTAATGCCAAAGGGCGGCGTATGTATGTGCCAAAAGGTAAGTGGTACAACTATTGGACAAAAGAACGTGTAAAAGGTGGCAAAGAAATGTGGGTTGAGGCCGATATCGATCGCATGCCTATATTTATAAAAGAAGGCGCCATTATTCCTGTCTATCCGGTGATGCAATACGTTGATGAAAAGCCTATAGACGAATTAACATTGTCAATTTTCTACAAAGAGGGTAGAGAAGATTCTCAACTCTTTGATGATGCCCATGATGGTTACGATTATATAAAAGGAAGGTATAGCTTACGAACATTTAAACTTACAGGTAGACCTAATGAATTAATTATTCAACAACACAAAGAAGGAAAATATATTACCACTTATGAAACCTTTATGTTGAATATACATGGATTACCCTTTAAAATCAAGGAAATTCAAATAGACAATATGAAGATTCCTTTAGACGCTGTAAAAACAAATGGAAAAAACAGCATGGTAGTTGATAAAAACTTCAATGAAGTTCATATTATAGGAGAATGAATTTTATTAATTGATATTGAGAATAAAAAGATATCTGCATAGATGGCTAAATTTCACTATCTTTAAGTAAATTAAATATAAAGAACATGTCAATAAAACGATTTATAATACTATTGGGATTTTTAGGCCTTTATTTCTCATGTGCCACTAATCCATTTACTGGGAAAAAAACAATGGCCTTGGTTTCTAACGATAGCCTTTTTCCTTCAGCATTTCAGCAGTATAACCAGTTTTTAACTGAGAACAAAGTATTGACAGGAACGAAAGACTCTGAAATGATTAAACGCGTTGGTGAGCGTATTGCAATCGCCTCTGAACGTTGGTTAAATGCCAACGGTTATCAAGGATATTTGAATGATTACAAATGGGAATACAACCTTGTAGATGACCAAACCGTGAATGCGTGGTGTATGCCAAGTGGAAAAATTGTTTTCTACACAGGCATTTTGGAAGTCGCTCAAAATGAAACTGCAGTCGCTGTAATTATGGGTCATGAAGTAGCGCATGCATTAGCCAATCATGGCCAGCAACGAATGAGTGCCGCTTATGTGCAACAAGGCTTAGCATTGGCAGGCAATATAGCTATACAAGACGAGCAAACTAGAAATATTTTTAACCAATCCTATGGTATTGGTTCTAATGTTTTGGGGATGTTACCTTTTAGCAGAGCTCACGAAACGGAAGCCGATAAAATCGGATTGATACTAACGGCCTTGGCAGGTTATAATCCGGATGAAGGTGCAGAACTATGGAAGCGAATGGCTGCTAAAGGTGGCGGTCAAGCTCCACCTGAATTTTTAAGCACGCATCCGGCTAATGAAACACGAATTAAAGAATTACAGCAATTAGCACCAAAAGCTAAAGAAGAAGCAGCAAAATTTGGCATTACGAGTTTTAGACCCTTGTCACCGCTGTAGTTTAAAATATTTATTTATCTTTCAAGCTGTTCATAAAAGAACAGCTTTTTTGTTATGTCAGACTTACCAAAAGGTAGTAAAAAATTGTTAAATGCTTGGGCATTTTATGATTGGGCCAATTCTGTTTATCCATTAGTTATTTCTTCAGCAGTGTTTCCAATTTTTTATGGCGCACTTACCATCATTAAAGATGAAGATACAGGAGCCATAATAAGTGATACAATAAGTTTTTTAGGCTATAATTTTAACAACGACTCCCTCATTAGTTATGTTACAGCAATCAGTTTTTTAGTAATTTCTGTAATGTCTCCCGTGTTATCTGGAATATCAGACTATATCGGTAACAAGGAATCGTTTATGAAATTTTTCTGCTACCTAGGAGCAATTTCTTGTATTGGACTGTACTGGTTTTCGTTAGAAAATTTATGGTTTGGTTTGTTGTGCTATTTCTTTGGATTGATTGGCTTTTGGGGAAGTTTGGTATTCTATAATTCATATTTACCTGATATTGCTTACCCCGAACAACAAGACCGAATAAGTGCTAAAGGATTTTCATTGGGTTATATTGGTAGCGTTATTCTTTTAGTTGCCAACCTGATCATGATTTTAAAATTTGAATGGTTTGGCTTTGAAAATGCTGGTCAACCTACTAGACTGGCCTTTATTCTAGTGGGTGTTTGGTGGATTTTATTTGCGCAGTACACCTTTAAATTTTTGCCAACAGGAACTCATGAAGGACAAAAAGTAACAAAATCTGTTTTGTTTTCAGGTTTGAAGGAGCTTAAAAAAATATGGTTGGTTATTCAAGAACATAAAATATTGAAAAAATTCATTTCAGCCTTTTTTGTTTATAGCATGGCGGTTCAAACTATAATGATTGCAGCCACTTATTTCGCTATTGAAGAATTAGATTGGGGAACACAAGATTCCACATTTGGCTTAATTGTAAGTATTTTATTAATTCAATTGATTGCCATTATTGGTGCCAATGCAACAGCCAAGTTATCTGAGAAAATTGGGAACATTAAAACCTTAATTATAATTATTAGCATGTGGATTGTAATTTGTGGTTTTGCGTATTTTGTAATCACACCAACACAATTTTATATAGTTGCTGCCAGTGTTGGTGTGGTTATGGGTGGTATTCAGGCGTTGTCTAGATCTACATATTCTAAACTTATTCCTGAAGATACTTTAGACTCTGCATCTTATTTTAGCTTTTATGATGTAGCTGAAAAGATTGGTATCGTGATTGGCATGTTTATGTACGGATTTGTGGCCGAACTAACAGGTAGCATGCGCTATTCAATATTATTTCTAACTATCTTTTTTATAATCGGTTTAATCATTCTAACAACCTTACCAAAAAACACCCTCGTACCACAAGCTAAAATAGAGGAGGTTTAGGGTATTTTGTTTTGAAATTAATTACTGATAGAACCCGAACCTGCCACTTTTGTGTCTTCCTTTAAAGGGTTTCCTTTGTAACGAATTCCGCCGGAGCCAGCAACTCTCGCTACAAGATTTTCGTTGCAAACAACGCTTGCATCGCCCGAACCTGCAACAGATACAGTAGTATTATTGGCATTCAAGTCAAACCCGTGAAAATCGCCTGAGCCTGCAACATCTGCTTCTAAATCTATGGTGTTTCCGGTTAAAGTTAAATCTCCCGAACCAGCAACCTTTGCGGTGGTATTTTGAGCATCAATAGTCAATTTCACGTCTCCAGAACCCGCTAAAGACACTTTAAAATCATCACTTTTAATAGTACTTTCGCTCCATAAATCTCCAGAGCCAGCCAATGAAACTTCAGAAATATCTTTAAACGGAATGGTTACAGTTATGGTTTTATTTCGGCTTGATTGTAAGGAGACATTGTTATCGACTTTAATAATAAGATTGTTGTTTTTTACTTCAGTAATTATGTGCTCTAACAAATTCGATTCACCTTCAATTTTAATATTTCCTTCTGCGCCAGACACTAAAATGAAATTAAAAGATCCTGCGCATTTTATGCCATCATAATCTGATGTTGTTCTTGTAATGCTAGTCATCTCGCCAGTACCTTTTATTTTATTATTGCCCCAAAACTGAGCTTGAACGTTAACCGCTAACATCAAAGCAAAACTTACTAATACTAATTTTTTCATTTTTTCTAAATTTAAGTGTTCGATTTTTGATTGGTTCTCCGAAGCTTTAAAAGCGTAGGAGCATTAATTTTCTTTAAAAGTTACACTGCCATAATCGGAATTGATAACAACATTGTTACGCGTATTGCTGTTTTTTACATAACCTTCGTAATATTTACTAAAAGATTCTACACGCTTCTTATCAAAATTGAAAGTATCTGGATGCTTAAGGGAAGCGTATTCCAAGTCTATTTTAAAATTAAATTCATAATCTTGATGATAACCAATGGTGATACCAACATAATCGGCATTAATTTTAACCATTTCTGCATTAGTTCCCAATTTATCAACTTTTAAAGAGCCGTAATCGGCTTCTATTTCTAAGCTTTTGTAAACATTTCCGAGTCTTACGGTAAGATAATCACCGTTACCTTTAACATGGTTAACATCGTTAGCGGTAAATGAACCGTAATCGCAGTTATAATTTAGTCTTTCAGCAATTTCTATTACCGATTTTGTATAATCGGCAACCACGTCTAGCATTTTGGTTTTTCCAACGGTAAAACTACTGTAATCGGCATCTATTTTCCCTGTGTTTATATATTCGAAATAAGAATTATTGGTGTAGTCAAAAGTTAATAAATTGTTTTCGGCTAAGAGTTCCTTGGTCGTAATTTTGCCATAATCACAGTTAATGGTTGCTTTTCCTTCAAGCGTATCTACGTAAATACTACCATAACTATTGTCAAGATTTATGCTGTTTGTGATTGGTAATTTAATGGTGTAGTTGATTTCGAGATTTACATTATTGTTGTTACCCCAATTCCACCAACTGCTTGAATTTCTCTTCTTAATATTGGTTTTGGCAGTTACTAAGCTCGCAGTATTGGTAAAATCGATGTTTATATCGTCTAATCTTTCTTTTACCTTATCAGGACTGTTTCCATTGGTTTTTATGTGAACCTCAATTAAAACTTTATTACCAGTATAGGTGGCAATGTTAATACTTCCATAACTATTGTTGACCTTCAAAAGTGCATCGCTATTGACGGTAAACTCCTTATTAATTGTTTTTTCTTCGGTATGTTTGCCCTTCCAGTTTTCGTGAGCATTGATAGCACTTATGCTAATGAAAAATGCCAAACATATTTTAAATAATTGCGCTTTCATTGGATTGATTGTTTAAGTTGTTAATATTTTCAATTTGTTCTAATACGTTTTGTAAAATTTCTATTCTACTTTGAAAGTTGCTGATCATGGCATAAATCACGCGCTTGTCTTGACCACTATTTTCTAAATCTGTTTTAAGCGTTTCGTATTCTTTTTCAAGAGACGATAGTTGTTTTAAAGCATCGTTAATTAAAATTTCGGTTTCAGGCGTGCGTTGCTCGTTAATTTTATTTAATTCGGTAGCGATTGTTTGCGTAAAAAAATCTTGGGTGTTCGACATTTCTTCTGAAACACTTGCCAAATCAGATTCTGTTGAACCTTGATAAAACACCACAAAAAGACCTAAACAGATAATAATACTTGCAGCGACCGCTATTATTGGTTGTAAAAACCTAATCCCAAAAGTGGATCCTTTAGAAATTGATGTACTGTTCAGTCTTTCTAAAAACCGCATTTCGTGTCCATCGGCTGGTTGCTCAATATCGAACTCAGCCGAAAGATTTTTGAACATATTTTTAAGTGGATCTTGATTCATAATCTCTAATTTTTAACAGGCATGCTGCAATTTTTTCTTCAAACTAGCTTTGGCTCTTGATAGCAATGTGCGACAATTGGCATAACTAATATTTAAAATTTCGCACATTTCATCGTAATCATAACCTTCAATATAATATAGTGTTAAAGCCATCTCATAACTTTCTTTAATGCTGGCTAAGCTAGTCTTTAAAGTGCTGTTTTTGATGTTTTTATATGAACTACCGTTTTGTGTTTCAAATGCTTCTTCAAGATTGGTGTCATCTTCAATTTTATATAAAACTTTATCAATACCAACTTCTATATGATTTTGTTCACGTTTGTAATATGAGATACTATTGTTTACCACAATACGCTTCAGCCACGAACCAAAAGTCTCAGCATTTTTAAGATCGTTTAGCTTTGAAAAAGCCGTTAAAAACGATTCTTGCATAATGTCTTCAGCGATAAAACTGTCCTTTACAATTCTAAATGATACATTATACATAGCTTTGCAATAATTGTTGTACAACATCATCTGCGACTTACGGTCACCTTTTTTGCAGCTCTTGATGAGTTCTTTTATATTTTGGTTGGTTGTTGACAAAACAATAATTGTTTGGTATAAAGATGAAGTTATACAATCTTTGTTACACTTTTAAATATTTTTTTTTCGTTTTATAAGTTGTAGTGGCATAACTATTGAACTTAACCAATGGTATTCAAATCAATTTATCAATCTAAAATATTGATATACATTAAATTGAATATTTTTACAAACAAATATAAAAATTGCATTCTGCTTTTTACAAATGACAGAATGACCTTAAATAAACTATGGCTAAATCTAATTTTATAAGTCTTGACAGTTTGTCATTTCAGGATTTTGATGAAAATTCAGAGTTAATCCCGTTAATGACTCCAGAAGACGAAGCGGAAATAAACAACGAAATATTACCAAACGCACTACCAATTCTACCGTTGCGAAACACCGTATTGTTTCCTGGTGTGGTAATTCCAATCACGGCTGGAAGAGACAAATCTATCAAATTGATAAATGACGCTAACAAAGGCGGGAAAGTAATAGGGGTGGTGGCTCAAAAAGATGTCGATGTTGAAGATCCCGGAATCAATGACATATATAGAACTGGTACAGTAGCGCGCATTTTAAAAGTGCTAAAAATGCCAGATGGCAATACTACGATTATTATTCAGGGTAAAAAGCGCTTCGAGGTTAACGAGATTACCACAGAAAAACCATATATCACAGCAACCATAAAAGAAGTTCCAGAGGCAAAACCAGCAACCGATAATAAGGAGTTTTCGGCAATTATTGATTCAATAAAAGACTTGGCGCTTCAAATTATAAAAGAAAGTCCTAATATTCCAACTGAGGCTACTTTCGCTATTAAAAATATTGAAAGTAATTCCTTTTTGGTCAACTTTGTGTCGTCTAATATGAATCTCTTGGTCAAGGAAAAACAAGAGTTATTAGAGATAAATGATCTGCAAGCACGCGCAATGGCAACGCTCAAATATATGACTATTGAATTTCAAAAATTAGAATTGAAAAACGATATACAGTCTAAGGTTCAAAGCGATATCAACCAGCAACAACGCGAGTATTTTCTGCATCAGCAAATGAAAACCATTCAAGAAGAATTGGGTGGTGTTTCTTACGACGAAGAAATTGAAGAAATGCAAGAACGTGCTAATAAAAAACGTTGGACTTCAGAGGTTGAACTGCATTTTAATAAAGAATTGGCCAAGCTGCAGCGTATGAATCCGCAGGTCGCTGAATATTCGATTCAACGAAATTATTTGGATTTGTATCTGGATTTACCTTGGAATGAATACAGCAAAGATAAATTCGATTTAAAACGCGCCATGCGTATTCTAGATCGCGATCACTACGGATTAGAAGACGTTAAAAAACGTATTATTGAATATTTGGCAGTTTTAAAACTTCGAAATGATATGAAGTCGCCTATTTTATGCTTTTATGGTCCACCAGGCGTTGGTAAAACTTCTTTGGGTAAATCCATTGCAGAAGCTTTGGGTAGAGAATATGTACGCATGTCCTTAGGTGGTTTGCGAGATGAAGCCGAAATTAGAGGTCACCGAAAAACCTATATAGGCGCAATGCCAGGTAGAATTTTACAGAACCTTAAAAAAGCGCAAACCTCAAATCCTGTGTTTGTTTTAGATGAAATTGATAAGCTGTCAAATTCGCATCAAGGAGATCCGTCGTCTGCCATGCTTGAAGTTTTAGATCCGGAGCAGAACAATGATTTTTACGATAACTTTTTAGAAGTAGGTTTTGATTTGTCTAAGGTCATGTTTATTGCCACATCCAACAGTTTAAATACCATTCAACCTGCTTTACGAGACAGAATGGAAGTAATTAATGTTACAGGTTACACCATTGAAGAAAAGGTAGAAATAGCCAAACGTCACTTACTTCCGAAGCAATTAAAAGAGCACGGACTCAAATCAAGTCATTTAAAAATAGCCAAACCACAATTGGAAAAAATTGTAGAAGGTTATACGCGTGAGTCAGGTGTAAGAGGTTTGGAAAAGCAAATTGCTAAAATGGTAAGGCATGCCGCCAAAAACATTGCCATGGAAGAAGCCTACAATATTAAGGTGACTAACCAAGATATTATATCTGTTTTAGGCACTCCAAAGTTAGAACGCGATAAATACGAAAACAACAATGTTGCTGGGGTTGTTACTGGATTAGCATGGACCAGCGTTGGGGGTGATATTTTATTTATTGAATCCATTCTTTCAAAGGGCAAAGGCACACTCAATATTACTGGTAATCTTGGTAAAGTAATGAAAGAGTCGGCTACCATAGCGATGGAATACATTAAGTCCAACGCTGATGAATTTGGAATAGATTCTGAAGTATTCGAGAAGTACAATGTGCATATTCACGTGCCAGAAGGAGCAACACCAAAAGATGGTCCGAGTGCTGGAGTCACAATGTTAACCTCATTGGTATCCTTGTTTACACAACGCAAAGTTAAAAGCAGTTTAGCCATGACAGGTGAAATTACTTTAAGGGGAAAGGTGTTGCCAGTTGGTGGCATAAAAGAAAAAATTCTAGCCGCGAAACGCGCACGCATCAAAGAGATTTTATTGTGTGAAGAAAACCGAAGTGATATTGCCGAAATAAAAGCAGATTATTTAAAAGGGCTTACCTTTCATTATGTGAGTGATATGAGTGAAGTGTTAAAATTGGCACTTACCGATCAGAAGGTTAAAAATGCTAAAACTTTGTAATTGCTACTTGCATTTTTTAGATATTTTACAGGCTAAAAAATAAAATATTCTTGCAAACGTTTTAAATAAGATTTAGTTATTTTGCAGCCTATGATAAAGCCGATTGCCGCTATTGCTGTTTTGTGCTCGTTTGGTTCAATTTTTGGGCAAATTGGAGGCGAATCGACTTATCAATTCCTTAATTTAATTTCTTCGCCTAGACAAGCGGCATTAGGTGGTAAAACCATTACAAACTACGATTATGACGTTACCGATGGGATTTATAATCCTGCATCGATTAACGAAGACATGGATAACCAGTTGGCACTTAATTATTCAAGCTATTTAGGTGGTATTAGTTATGGTACAGCGGCTTATGCCTACACTTGGGATAGGCGTGTGCAAACCTTTCACATTGGTGTTAACTATATCAATTATGGCAGTTTTGATGGCTATGATTTAAACGGTGTTTCTACAGGGTCGTTTTCTGGTAGTGAAGTCGCGCTTTCATTAGGTTATGCATACAATATTCCTTTCTCAGATTTTTATATAGGAGCCAATTTAAAATTAATAACCTCACAGTTAGAAATTTATAATTCTGTTGGTGGTGCTGTTGATTTTGGCGCCATGTATATCAATGAACGCTTAGATTTTAGGGCTGCACTTTCAATTAGAAACTTTGGGTCACAATTTAAAACTTATGCAGGTTTAAACGAGCCATTGCCTTTTGAAGTAATTTTAGGACTATCACAATCCTTAGAAAATGTTCCAATCAGGTGGCATTTAACTTTTGAGAACTTGCAAAGATGGCCACTTGCTAGTTCCAATCCCGCCCGAACTGAGACTGATTTGGACGGCAATCAAACACCAGAAAAAGTTGGTTTTATAAATGAATTGATGCGCCATACTATAATAGGAGCAGAGTTATTTCCAGAACGTGGTTTCAATATAAGGTTGGGCTATAGTTTTAGACGCGCAGAAGAATTGCGTATTGAAGACCAACGAAATTTTTCAGGTTTGTCCTTTGGTGTTGGTATTAAAATGAATAAATTACGCTTCAGTTACACCCATGCGCGATATACCAGTGCTGCCAATAGCAGTTTCTTTGGTTTGCAAATAGACTTGAGATAATGTCAGAAAGAATTACCATAGCGATAGACGGATTTTCTTCAACCGGAAAAAGTACGGTTGCTAAACAATTAGCAAAAGCACTTGAATATATTTATGTCGATAGTGGTGCGATGTACAGAGCAGTCACCTTATTTGCAATGCAAAAGGGTCTTATTTCAAATGATGGTTTTGATAAAGAAAACTTGCTAACATATTTGAACGACATTACTATTTCTTTTGAATACAATCCCGTTAAGGGTTTTGCCGAAGTGTATCTTAATGGCATAAATGTAGAGGCAGATATCCGAACTTTGGAAGTGTCTAATTTTGTAAGCCTTATTGCCGAAGTATCTGAGGTACGTAAAAAACTAGTAGAACAGCAGCAGCAATTTGGCAAAAATAAAGGTGTAGTTATGGATGGCCGTGATATTGGAACTGTTGTGTTTCCTGATGCTGAACTTAAAATATTTATGACCGCTTCTGCCGAAACTAGAGCACAACGTCGTTATGAAGAACTAAAGGCAAAAGGCGAGATCGCAAGCTTTAGTTCAGTTCTTGAGAATATACAAGAAAGAGACTTTATAGATACCAACAGAGATGATTCTCCATTGGTGCAAGCAGACGATGCGATTCTATTTGACAATTCAAGTTTAAGTATTAAACAACAATTTGAAGCTCTATTGCATCTTGCTAGCGAAGTTATATCGAGAACATCATAAAAAAAAAGCGACCATTTGGTCGCTTAAATTATATTATTTTCATTTCTTATAAATTTGGGATTACCAATTCTTGATCTGGATAAATCATATCTGGATTTTTCAGTTTATCGGTATTGGCTTCAAATATCTTAGTGTATAAACCCGCTTTTCCGTAATATTTCTGAGCTATTTTACCCAAAGTTTCACCTTGTCTAACGGTATGTCTGTGAAAAACAGAGGCATCTTCAACTTTAATATCTGCCATAATATCCGATGGGTTATTGCCGCCAATTTCTTTTATTTTATCCCAAATTAAGTTTTTTTCGTATGTGGTTTTGGCAGTTCCTGTAACATGTAATTTACCATTTACTTCCTTAACATCGCCGTTCTGAATGTTTAAATTTTCTCCTAAGTCCAAAACCGGTTGGTATTTTTCTTTGCTCATAATAAATCGTTTTAAATTATTGAAGTTTAAATATACTAATAAATGTCAACATTTCAATCAGTTATATATTATATTTTTGATAAGCTTTTGGTGTTTTTTCAAATCAATTTAATTTGTATTTCAGATAATTATATTGTATTTTTGCACTCCTTTTGGCGAATAGTATGGAATAGCAAAGGGAATACAACAAAAAATCAATAACACTTCTGTTTGTTATTCGTTAAATGTTCCGTAACAATCAGAATACAAATTAATTAATCAGCATATGGCTGAAGAGCAAACAAACCCAGCTGGTCCCGAAACTTCGGGAGAAGCAATCGAAGCAGTAGTAGAAACTCCTGTGGTTTCTGAAAAACAGGTAAGTCCTGAGCAATTTTTGAAAGATTTTAACTGGCACAACTACGAAGAAGGTATTGAGCAGGTAGATGACAAAAAACTTCAAGAATTCGAAAAATTAGTATCCGAAAATTTTGTTGACACATTAAATGACGAAGTTGTTGAAGGTGTCGTTGTGCATATTTCAGATAGAGATGCCATTATTGACATCAATGCAAAATCTGAAGGTGTAGTATCTTTAAACGAATTTAGATACAATCCAAACTTAAAAGTTGGTGATAAGGTTGAAGTACTTATTGATGTGCGTGAAGACGCTACTGGTCAATTGGTATTATCACACCGTAAAGCCCGTGTAATTAAGGCTTGGGATCGCGTAAATGCAGCGCACGATAGTGGCGAAATTGTAAACGGTTTTGTAAAATGCAGAACTAAAGGAGGAATGATTGTAGATGTTTTTGGCATCGAGGCGTTCTTGCCAGGTTCACAAATAGATGTGAAACCTATTCGCGATTACGATCAGTATGTAAATAAAACAATGGAATTTAAAGTGGTTAAAATAAACCATGAATTCAAAAACATTGTAGTTTCTCACAAAGCGCTTATTGAAGCGGATCTTGAAGAACAGAAAAAAGAAATTATTGGTCAATTAGAGAAAGGTCAAGTGTTAGAAGGCGTTGTGAAAAACATCACTTCTTATGGAGTATTTATTGATCTTGGTGGAGTAGATGGTTTAATTCACATTACAGATTTATCTTGGTCAAGAATTAATCACCCGAATGAAATTGTTGAATTAGATCAAAAATTAAACGTTGTTATTCTTGATTTTGATGAAGATAAATCAAGAATCCAATTAGGTTTAAAACAATTAAGTAAGCATCCTTGGGAAGCTTTAGGTGAAGAAGTGAAAATTGGCGACAAAGTAACAGGGAAAGTTGTTGTTATTGCAGATTACGGTGCATTTGTTGAAGTTGCCGATGGTGTAGAAGGCCTAGTTCACGTAAGTGAAATGTCATGGTCTACGCACCTACGTTCTGCGCAAGATTTTGTTTCTGTTGGAGATGAAATTAAAGCTGTTGTACTTACTTTAGATAGAGAAGATAGAAAAATGTCTTTAGGCATTAAGCAATTAACCCCAGATCCATGGACAGATATTACAGGAAAATATCCAGTAGGTTCAAAACATGTTGGTGTGGTTCGTAACTTCACAAACTTTGGAGTTTTTGTTGAATTAGAAGAAGGTATCGACGGATTGATTTATATCTCTGATTTATCTTGGACTAAGAAAATTAAACATCCAAGTGAGTTTTGTACTGTTGGTCAAAAGTTAGATGTTGTAGTTCTTGAACTTGATGTTGAAGGGCGCAAATTAAGCTTAGGTCACAAACAGACAACTGAAAACCCTTGGGATAAATACGAATCTGATTTTGCACTTGATACAGTTCATCAAGGTGAGATTTTAGAAGTTGTTGACAAAGGTGCAACTGTTCAATTTAACGAGGATATTCTTGCTTTTATTCCTACACGTCACCTTGAAAAAGAAGACGGTAAGAAACTAAATAAAGGTGAAAGTGCCGAGTTTAAAATCATTGAATTTAATAAAGAATTCAAAAGAGTAGTAGCATCACATACAGCGGTATTTAAAGAAGAAGAAGCTAAGATTGTTAAAGCAGCAGTTAAAAAAGCTGAAGCAGCAGCAGACGAAGCCAAGCCAACTTTAGGTGACGCCAACAATGTGTTGCAAGCACTTAAAGATAAAATGGATGGTAAATAATAAACCTTTTCATTTGTAATTTAGAAAAGCCTTTCGTTTTTACGAGAGGCTTTTTTTTATAAATAAAGTGAATTGCTAACTATTAAAATTTAGTTTAACTTTACCAACCATAATGAGATTCTAACTATATGAGTCAAAAAGTACTGTTAACAGCCAAAGAGATTGATATCATTCTACATCGATTGGCTTGTCAGCTTATCGAAAATCACAATAACTTCAACAATACAGTTTTAATTGGCATTCAACCACGCGGAAAATATTTAGCTGATAGATTGGCTTCTATGCTAAAAGTTAATTACAGTATTGCCAATGTTCAACTTGGGCATTTAGACATCACTTTTTTTAGAGACGATTTTAGACGCGGAGATAAGCCACTTGAAGCTAACAAGACCCATATCGATTTTATAGTGGAAGACAAAAACGTGGTATTTATTGATGATGTTCTGTACACAGGTAGAAGCATAAGAGCTGCACTCACCGCTATTCAATCCTTTGGAAGGCCTAAACATATAGAGTTGCTAACCTTAATAGATAGAAGGTTTAGCAGACATTTACCCATTCAGCCAGATTATAGAGGTCGGCAGGTAGATGCCATTAGTAACGAGCGAGTAATTGTAAATTGGAAAGAGAATGATGGTGAAGATGCTGTCTATCTTATAAACAAATAAACCTATGAGCGCATTAAGTGTTAACCACTTATTAGGAATAAAATATCTCAAGCCCGACGATATTCAATTAATTTTTGAAACTGCCGATCAATTTAAAGAAGTCATTAACCGACCTATCAAAAAAGTACCTTCTCTGAGAGATATTACCATTGCCAATTTATTTTTCGAAAATTCTACCCGTACAAAACTGTCATTTGAATTGGCTGAAAAGCGATTATCAGCAGATATTATTAATTTTTCTGCAGCTCAATCTTCTGTAAAAAAGGGTGAAACCTTAATCGATACAGTTAATAATATCCTTTCCATGAAAGTAGATATGGTGGTTATGAGACATCCCAATCCCGGTGCTGGTATTTTTCTATCAAAACACATCAATGCTACCATTATTAATGCCGGTGATGGTGCTCACGAACATCCTACACAAGCACTTTTAGACTGTTATTCAATAAGAGAACGCTTAGGAAGTGTTGATGGTAAAAAGGTGGTTATTGTAGGTGATATTTTACACAGCCGAGTGGCCTTATCTAATATTTATGCTTTAAAAATGTTAGGCGCCAAGGTAATGGTATGTGGTCCAAAAACCCTATTACCGAAATTTATTGGAGATTTGGGCGTACTTGTTGAAACCAATCTTATCAAAGCTTTAAATTGGTGCGATGTTGCCAATATGTTACGCGTACAGAATGAACGTATGGAAGTTAATTATTTTCCTTCTACAAGAGAGTATGCGCAACAATACGGGGTTACCAAAGCACTTTTAGATAAATTAGAAAAAGAAATTGTAATTATGCATCCTGGACCCATTAATCGCGGCGTCGAAATTACTAGCGATGTGGCAGATTCAAGTCATTCCATAATTTTAAATCAGGTAGAAAACGGCGTAGCCATTAGAATGGCCGTAATTTATTTATTAGCATCAAAAATAAAACATTCATAATATGATTATAGATAGCGATGGTGCCAACGTGATTATCACACACCAAAACGAACCCATAAAAAATTTTGTGGATGAGATGACTGCATCTTATTCAAAGTTTCAAAATGATAACATCATAGTTAATTTATCGAGTTTGAAAGCGTTTAGTTTAGATGATATACTTCAATTTTTATTGATATCTAATAAACACCGCGCCAAAAAACAGTCATTTGTTATCGTTACGGATAAATTTAATTTTGACCTTACCCCAGACGAATTAATTATTGTCCCAACGATGCAGGAAGCACACGATATTATTGAGATGGAAGATATTGAGCGCGACTTAGGATTTTAAAATACATGAAGCTAACCATATTAGGTTGTCACAGCGCAACACCAAGAATAAATTCAAATCCAACCTCTCAAGTTCTTGAAATAAACAATCATATTTTTTTGATTGATTGTGGCGAAGGCACGCAAATTCAACTTAGGAAGCAAAAAATTAAGTTTTCAAGAATAAAGCATATTTTTATTTCACATTTACACGGTGATCATTATTTTGGTTTGGTTGGACTTATTTCAACCTTTAGGTTGCTCACGCGTGAAGCTGATTTGCATATTTACGCGCCAAAAGGATTAAAGGAAGTTATCACTTTGCAAATGAAATTATCCGATTCTTGGACCAACTACCAATTGTTTTTTCACGAATTAGAATCTAAATCTTCCGAATTGATTTTTGAAGATGATAAGGTTGAAGTTTATACCATTCCACTCAACCATCGCGTTTATACCAATGGATTTTTGTTTAAAGAAAAACCGGCCGAACGAAAACTGGATATGAATGCCGTTTTAAATGCCCAGATAGACAAGTCTTATTTCCGAAAACTTAAACAAGGTTTCGATGTTGAAAACGAAAAGGGCGAAATTATTAGCAACGCACTGTTAACCAAAAATCCGCCAAAACCTAAATCTTATGCATTTTGCAGTGATACATTGTTTCATCCTGAAATAATTCCAGTTATCGATAATGTAAATGCCATTTACCATGAGTCCACATTTTTAGAAAAGCACAGGCATTTATGTGAGCAAACCAAGCACAGTACTGCTAAACAAGCGGCTGAAATCGCCAAACAAGCCAATGCCAAAACGCTAATATTAGGTCATTACTCAACTCGGTACGACGATTTAAATCTATTTAAAGAAGAAGCCCAAACGGTATTTAAAAATGTTGAATTGGCTGAAGATGGTGTTGTATTTAATATTTAAATTCTTTTAGATTAACGATCCACTCAATTGCGTCATTTAAATTTGTACAGCGTTTCGTACTTTTATAGGTGAGCCTTTTTTCGATTTCCGCATTTAAGCTACCAAATTGTTATACGAAACAATAGCGCTAGCCACGATCATGTTGTAAGTATTGTGAAATTTATCCCACAATCCAGGATCTACAGAATATGAATTAACGCGATTTGATATATAACCTAGCTTGGGATTATTACCGTAATGTTCAACAACCATCATGGCAACAATTTCAATTTTATCCCAGGTATAATCTATGCCTTCATTAATTTCAACAATTATAAATCGGTCACAAAAGTAAAATACACCAAAATCTAAAGTTAGTTTGTGATGTTTAAAAATAGATGAAGGTTCGGATGCTTCAAAAATCAAGGGGTCGTAATTTATATCGGAGCCGAAGTTATATAATTTTCATTATAATCAAAGCAGTAATTTTTATTATGGTTAATTTTGAAATAAAAACGAGACTATGAATAATGATTTAAGCGATTATAGAAAATCTTACGAAAGCAAAGCTTTATTAGAATCTGACCTTCCTGAAAATCCACTTGAGTTATTTCAAAAATGGTTTTACGAGGCCGACAAGAATTTCCCTGAAATAGAAACGAATGCGATGACGCTTTCTACCATTGGGTTAGACGGTTTTCCAAAGGGTAGAGTAGTGCTTTTAAAGAAGTACACCTTCGAAGGTTTTATTTTTTACACGAATTATACAAGCGAAAAGGGCAAGGCAATTCTTACGAACAACCAAGTTTGTCTGTCATTTTTTTGGCACGGAGCCGAACAGCAGATTATTATCAAAGGAAAAGCCGAAAAAATATCGGATAATCTAAGTGATGGTTATTTCGAATCACGACCAAGAGGCAGTCAACTAGGTGCCATAGTTTCTGATCAAAGTGAGGTTGTTGAAAGTAGAGAATTTCTGGAAAAAAAACTGAAAGCTTTAGAAATTGACTATGAAGGAAAAGAAATTCCACGTCCGAAGTTTTGGGGTGGATTTATTGTGAAACCAATAGAGATAGAATTCTGGCAAGGAAGACCAAACCGGCTCCATGACAGAATTCGATATCAATTACAACATGATTTCGACTGGAAAATTGAACGATTGTCGCCTTAATGTATTTAAAACTTTCGACAATCTTATGGCCAAAACAAACATCGATGAAATACAAAAATAATAGTCATAATGTTTAAGAATTCGTTTTAAAAGTTAAAAACATCGATGAAATGCACACTAAAACGACAAAATGCATGTATTTCATCGAATTTAACATTTTATTAACAGTATAACTTAAAGTAGCGGTTAATTTTACTACACCAAATCTAAAATAACCCTACTATGAAAGTTTTTAAAACGCTGCCGTTACTGGCAATTGTGGCTTTATTCAGTTTCACATCTTGCTCAACTGAAAGTTTCCCAGAAGAAGTTAGTACCATAAATATTAACAACGTACCTCAGGCCAAGGTGATAGAATTGGAGATTTTAGAACTCATAAATGAACATAGAATTAGCATCGGATTAACGCCGCTGGTAAATCACAATATCATTAAGTCGGTCGCTTTTACCCATACCGATTATATGATAGAAGTTGACAATGTATCTCACGATAATTTCTTTCAAAGAAAAGCTAGTTTACAACAACATGCCAGCGCTTCAAAGGTTTCAGAGAATGTAGCCTTTGCTTTTAATTCTGCTGAATCTGTTGTAAATGCTTGGATCAACAGCGATTCTCATAGAGCCACCATTGAAGGTGATTTCACCGATTTTGATATTTCTGCAGAACAAAATGCACAAGGAAAATGGTATTACACCAATATTTTTATCAAACGATAATTGGGATTAGTTTGATTAATAGCTGAAAAAGCCACAACGATAGTTTGTGGCTTTTTTGTTAGGTCATATTTCGGTAATATTTATTTGGAAATATAAGAGATTTTCGCTGATATGTTCCGCGGCGGTCTGCGTGATCAGCGTGAGATATTTTATTGGGTATTCCGAATTCTGTTTTGCTTTTTTATGATTAGTCTTATTTTTAGGTTCTAAAGGCATCCATCTTATTTTTTCATCACTTTCTTGTCACACATACATTGCTTATTATCGCTGATTTCTTCAGCGCTTTTTCTGTACCATCAGTGGGAGATATTTATTGGGTATTCTAATACAGCTTGGCCTATTTATAAATACACTCCTTTCGATATTTTAGACATATCTAACTTCTTATTTCAATACTTTCATGTCCCGAAGATAACCCAGATTTTCGCTGCTATGTTCTGCGTCTATCTGCATTATCAGCAGGAGTTTTGCGTATTTATCATTAACTAGTTTTTATTAATAAATGACATTGTTTTTGTATTCATATAACATACATTAATTATTTAAATACTTTTTTACCATTTTGATAAACTAATTTATTGATGATTTTTTTATTGACAGGAGGACAAACGCTATTCAACTAAATAATTATTGAATTCATCAAGATTTTAAATTGAACTAGTTTTTTCAATTTGATAAGTGAAGTAAAAGCAATAATCAAAATTAAAAAAGCCACCTGTTAACAGGTGGCTTTTTTAATTCAATTATATTAATTTAAATATTATTCTTTTAAGATATAGAAGTACGAACGACGGTTAAGCTGGTGCTCTTCTGAACTGCATTTAACGCCGTTTGAACATTTGTTAAGCAACTGTGTCTCCCCGTATCCTATAGCGCTTTCTATGCGCTCTGGTGCAATGCCACGAGATAACAAATAATCTCTTGTTGATTTAGCACGTCTATCCGATAATTTCATATTGTAGCTATCACTTCCTCTGCTGTCGGTATGGGATTCAATTTTGATAACCATTGTCGGGTGTTTACGTAAAACATCTACAATATTTTCTAATTCGTATTCAGCATCGGTACGTATATTCCACTTATCAAAGTCGAAGAAGATTGGATTAATTACAATTTGATTATCCATAATTAATGGTGTCAAATACAAATCAGCTTCAATTTCCTTGGCATTTTCGTCATCTGTTTTAACCACAGTTTGATCTTCCTTGTAATCGTCTTTAGTGCCAACAACCGTGTAAATTTGGTTGCAGTCTACTTCAAATTCATAGGCGCCTTCTTCTGTGGTTGTAAGTTGCTCAATAACTTTTCCGTTATCATCAATCAATCTTACTTCAACACCTGGAAGCTCTGCATTTGTTTTAACGTCTCTAGCAACTCCTTTAATAATTTGTGAACAGGTATAGCTATTAAATTGATAAATATCGTCGCTTCCTTGACCACCTGGTCTATTTGATGAAAAATACCCTTTATCAGTGTCTTCATCTAAATAAAAGGCAAAGTCGTCAAATCCACTATTATAAGGTGCTCCTAAATTTTCGGGTTGTGAATTGCTACCCTTTAAAATATCAGACTTAAAAATATCTAGCAGTCCTAAGTTCAAAAAGCCATCAGTTGAAAAATACAAGGTACTATCCTGACTCACAAAGGGAAACATTTCACGACTTTCGGTGTTTACAGTTGGACCTAAATTAACAGGTTCGCCAAAAGATCCATCTTCAAGAATAGCTACTTCATAAATATCAGTTTGTCCAAAACCGCCGTCTCTGTCAGACACAAAATAAAGTTTTTTATTATCGGGACTTAAGGCTGGGTGACCTGTAGAAGATTTAGCGTCGTTAAATGGTAATTCTTTAATGTTATCCCAAGTACCGTCTTCTGATAGTGTCGCCTTATAAATTTTAAGGTGAGAAGTTCCTTTTTTGTCAAAATCCAATTTGTTACGCTTGGTAACGTTATCCCTTGTAAAATATAGGGTTTTACCGTCGTTAGTTATAGCAACTGTTGCTTCGTGATAATCTGTGTTTAGTTTTTCGGCATTGATGAAATCGGGTGTTCCAAATTTGGTTTTACCGTTTTCTTCAGATACAGATACTTCGAAAATGTCTAGAAATGGTTCCTTATTCCAACTGTAAACTTTGTTGTTTTCATCGGCTTTCGAAGACGCGAAATACAACTTCCCATTATTGATATAGGATCCGAAATCTGAATTTGATGTATTAAAAGGAACACCTTCAATATTGACCACTTTTTCAGTATTGGCTGCAAATTTCTCTAAGATATCAACGTCATCTGGATTGTAGCCTTTAATTCTTGTATCAGACGTTTGAATCGATTGAAAGGTTTTAGTCCATTCATCGGCTTCTTCATAATTTCCAATACTTCTTAAGGCTTGAATGTATTTGTAAATATATTCTGGATGAACATCCTTATGTTTTTTGAGTGCCTTACCATACCAAAGTGCCGCGTTTTTTGTATCGGAGTTGTTATAATAACAATCGCCAAGTCTGGTTAGTACATGTGCACTGCTATCGCCTTTTGCGACGGCTTCTTTATATAGTTCGGTTGCTTTTACATAGCCATAGTTACTAAAAAACTTATCAGCTAATTTATTTTGAGCAAATCCAAAAATGGTGCTCAAAGCAAAACATAATGTTATTAATTTTAGTTTCATTGTGATAGGTTTTAGAAGTATCTAGGTGATTTAATTCGTTTACTCTTAAATACTTCGAACATTAATAGTATTTCGTGGGTTCCTGAGGTATAAGGACGCAAATCTGAAATAGGATATTCGTAAGCGTAACCAATTCTAAGTTGCTTTGAAACCTGGAAATCGGCAATACCACCTAAGGCTCCAGCTTGTTCATTTACGCGATAAGCCGCACCCAGCCATAATACTTCGTTAAAGAGAAAGTTTGCAGTGAAGTCGAACGACAGCGGTGCTCCATTGGTTGTTTTTAACATGAACGCTGGTTTAAATTTGGTGCTTTCACTTAAATCAAACACATAGCCACCTGTAAAATAATAACTCACACGCTCTAACGCTGCAAAACCATCATCATTATTAAGGTCTGTGGTTAACATTCTTGGTGCAGATAAACCTAAATACCATTTATTGGTATGCCAATATAAACCAACACCAGTGTTAAAGGTCCATCTATTTTGTATTCCAAAAATGGTTGGATCAAAAGATTGGTCATTTTGGAAAGCAGCATCTAATCCATAATGGGTAAATCCGGCTTTTAGTCCAAACGCTAATTTAGTATTTTCTCCTGTTTGAATGGTATACGAAAAGTCTCCATATATATAAGAGAAATTTTCAAAACCTAGCTGATCGTCAATAAAAGAAAGACCAACTCCAATTTTTTCATTCCTCAATGGGCTATGAACAGACAGTGTTGATGTTGAAGGTCCACCTTCCAATCCCACCCACTGACTTCTGTGCAGTCCAACCACACTAAGTGTTTCTCTACTTCCAGCATAAGCGGGATTTATAGCGATTGTATTATACATATACTGGGTGAATTGAGGTAGCTGTTGTGCTAATCCTATCCAACTACTGGCCAGTATAAAAGCTGTTATGTAATACTTTGATAACTTCATAGGTTAAGTTTTTTATTTTGTAGCGACATAGATTGGGCCTGTAAAAGGACTCAATCCACTGTTTCTAAGTTTCACGATATAATAATAGGTTCCAGTTGGTACTTTTCCAGCATTACCTACCGAGGATTTTGACGTTTCGCCACCCCAGTTGTTTTGGTAATTTTTACTTTCGAATATTTTAGCGCCCCATCTATTAAAGATTTCAACTTCAACAACAAATCCGCAATCCTCAATACCAGTTACGGTAAAGAAATCGTTTATCAAGTCGTTATTTGGCGTCACTGCTTTCGAAATTTCAACATTATCTTCTCCACAAGAAAGAACGACACAATCATCATTAACATTTAGGTTGAGTAATACTTGGGTGAAACAAACATCATCATTTGAATTGTATCTGAAAGTATAGTCACCTAACTCAACAGTTGAAGGATCAAATATACTGCCATCTAAGTTTGCATTTCCTGTTACAACCGTCCAAGTACCGCCTTGAGTAATATCATTTGGTAAGTAGTCAAATAAATCTACTTCTATATCTTCAATACATATTGAAGCCTGAATTGCAGAGACATCAACTTTAACAGATACATTGATGGTTTGAGTGAAAATAGCCTCGTTACCACAATCGTCGGTTACAGTCCATTCTCTAATGATTTGATAGTTTTCAGGGATATCAGTTTGAGTTGAATTTTCAATAAAAACCACTGATATGTCATTAGAGCAAGCGTCCTCAAACACCAATTGTGGAACTTCTGGAATATCATTACAAATAGCAAATATGTTTGTTTCTAGTGAATTCGTTAAACTAGGAGCAGTAATATCTCTAACATTGATAGTTTGTGTGTGAACTGTTTCGTTACCACATTCGTCAGTAGCGGTCCAAGTTCTTACTAAAGTGTATTCACCAGCACAAGCGCCAGGTGTGTTCACTTCGTTAAAAGTAACAGTAGCATCACCACAGTTATCAGTAGCTGTTAAAGTTTCAGCTGTTGGAATCGCATCACATTCAACAGTTGCATCGGCAGGAAGTGCTTCAACAAAGGTTGGTGCAGTGGTATCTTGTACAGTTATAGTTTGTGAGTGCACTGTTTCGTTACCACATTCGTCAGTAGCGGTCCATGTTCTTACTAAAGTAGTATTCACCAGCACAAGCGCCAGGCGTGTTCACTTCGTTAAAAGTAACAGTAGCAGTTCCACAGTTATCAGTAGCTGTTAAAGTTTCAGCTGTTGGAATCACATCACATTCAACAGTTGCATCGGCAGGAAGTGCTTCAACAAAGGTTGGTGCAGTGGTGTCCTGTACAGTTATAGTTTGTGTGTGCACTGTTTCGTTACCACATTCGTCAGTAGCGGTCCATGTTCTTACTAAAGTGTATTCACCAGCACAAGCGCCAGGTGTGTTCACTTCGTTAAAAGTAACAGTAGCATCACCACAGTTATCAGTAGCTGTTAAAGTTTCAGCTGTTGGAATCGCATCACATTCAACAGTTGCATCGGCAGGAAGTGCTTCAACAAAGGTTGGCGCAGTGGTGTCCTGTACAGTTATAGTTTGTGAGTGAACAGTTTCATTACCACATTCGTCAGTAGCGGTCCATGTTCTTACGATAACAGACTCACCGGCGCAAGCACCAGCAGTGATATTTTCGTCGAAGGTTACAGTAGCATCGCCACAGTTATCAGTAGCTGTTAAAGTTTCAGCTGTTGGAATCGCATCACATTCAACAGTTGCATCGGCAGGAAGTGCTTCAACAAAGGTTGGCGCAGTGGTGTCCTGTACAGTTATAGTTTGTGAGTGAACAGTTTCATTACCACATTCATCTGTAGCGGTCCAAGTTCTTACGATAACAGACTCACCGGCGCAAGCACCAGCAGTGATATTTTCGTCGAAGGTTACAGTAGCATCGCCGCAGTTATCAGTAGCTGTTAAAGTTTCAGCAGAAGGAATCGCATCACATTCAACAGTTGCATCGGCAGGAAGTGCTTCAACGAAGGTTGGTGCAGTGGTATCAATCACTGAGATATTTTGCGTGTGCACTGTTTCGTTACCACATCCGTCAGTAGCGGTCCAAGTTCTTACTAAGGTGTATTCACCAGCACAAGCGCCAGGTGTGTTCACTTCGTTAAAAGTAACAGTAGCATCACCACAGTTATCAATAGCGGTTAAAGTTTCAGCTGTTAGAATCACATCACATTCAACAGTTGCATCGGCAGGAAGTGCTTCAACAAAGGTTGGTGCAGTGGTGTCCTGTACAGTTATAGTTTGAGTGTGCACTGTTTCGTTACCACATCCGTCAGTAGCGGTCCAAGTTCTTACTAAGGTGTATTCACCAGCACAAGCGCCAGGTGTGTTCACTTCGTTAAAAGTAACAGTAGCATCACCACAGTTATCAATAGCGGTTAAAGTTTCAGCTGTTAGAATCACATCACATTCAACAGTTGCATCGGCAGGAAGTGCTTCAACAAAGGTTGGTGCAGTGGTGTCCTGTACAGTTATAGTTTGAGTGTGCACTGTTTCGTTACCACATTCGTCAGTAGCGGTCCAAGTTCTTACTAAAGTGTATTCACCAGCACAAGCGCCAGGTGTGTTCACTTCGTTAAAAGTAACAGTAGCATCACCACAGTTATCAGTAGCTGTTAAAGTTTCAGCTGTTGGAATCACATCACATTCAACAGTGGCATCGGCAGGAAGTGCTTCAACAAAGGTTGGTGCAGTGGTGTCCTGTACAGTTATAGTTTGTGAGTGCACTGTTTCGTTACCACATTCGTCAGTAGCGGTCCAAGTTCTTACTAAAGTGTATTCACCAGTACAAGCGCCAGGCGTGTTCACTTCGTTAAAAGTAACAGTAGCGTCACCACAGTTATCAGTAGCTGTTAAAGTTTCTGCTGTTGGAATCACATCACATTCAACAGTTGCATCGGCAGGAAGTGCTTCAACAAAGGTTGGTGCAGTGGTGTCCTGTACAGTTATAGTTTGTGAGTGCACTGTTTCGTTACCACATTCGTCAGTAGCGGTCCATGTTCTTACTAAAGTGTATTCACCAGTACAAGCGCCAGGCGTGTTCACTTCGTTAAAAGTAACAGTAGCGTCACCACAGTTATCAGTAGCTGTTAAAGTTTCAGCTGTTGGAATCGCATCACATTCAACAGTTGCATCGGCAGGAAGTGCTTCAACAAAGGTTGGCGCAGTGGTATCTTGTACTGTTATAGTTTGTGTGTGAACAGTTTCATTACCACATTCGTCAGTAGCAGTCCAAGTTCTTACTAAGGTATAGTCACCAGCACAAGCGCCAGGCGTGTTCACTTCGTCGAAGGTTACAGTAGCAGTTCCACAGTTATCAGTAGCTGTTAAAGTTTCAGCTGTTGGAATCGCATCACATTCAACAGTTGCATCGGCAGGTAAAGCTTCAACAAAGGTTGGCGCAGTAGTGTCCTGTACAGTTATAGTTTGTGAGTGAACCGTTTCGTTACCACATTCGTCAGTAGCAGTCCAAGTTCTTACTAAGGTATAGTCACCAGCACAAGCGCCAGGCGTGTTCACTTCGTCGAAGGTTACAGTAGCAGTTCCACAGTTATCAGTAGCTGTTAAAGTTTCAGCTGTTGGAATCGCATCACATTCAACAGTTGCATCGGCAGGAAGTGCTTCAACAAAGGTTGGCGCAGTGGTGTCCTGTACAGTTATAGTTTGTGTGTGAACCGTTTCGTTACCACA
The DNA here is from genome assembly GCA_018402135.1 of Flavobacteriaceae bacterium. GTDB lineage: Bacteria > Bacteroidota > Bacteroidia > Flavobacteriales > Flavobacteriaceae > Paucihalobacter. The sequence continues at coordinate 98,062 of JAGYJF010000002.1, forward strand.
TTCATCAGTAGCGGTCCAAGTTCTTACTAAGGTGTATTCACCAGCACAAGTTCCAGGCGTGTTCACTTCGTTAAAAGTAACAGTAGCAGTTCCACAGTTATCAGTAGCTGTTAAAGTTTCAGCAGAAGGAATCGCATCACATTCAACAGTTACATCGGCAGGAAGTGCTTCAACGAAGGTTGGCGCAGTGGTGTCAACTACAGTGATTGTTTGTGTGTGAACCGTTTCGTTACCACATTCGTCAGTAGCGGTCCAAGTTCTTACTAAAGTGTATTCACCAGCACAAGCGCCAGGCGTGTTCACTTCGTCGAAGGTTACAGTAGCAGTTCCACAGTTATCAGTAGCTTTTAAAGTTACAGCTGTTGGAATCGCATCACATTCAACAGTTGCATCGGCAGGTAAAGCTTCAACAAAGGTTGGTGCAGTGGTATCTTGTACTGTTATAGTTTGTGTGTGAACTGTTTGGTTTTTACAATCATCGGTTATAATCCACGTGCGATATAAAACATAGTTGTAGGAACAATCACCTTCAGTTATTTTTTCACTATAATCTACAACAATATCAGTATTACAATTATCTGAAGCAGTTAATATTTCTGCAGTTGGAATAGCATCGCATTCAACGGTTACATCGGCAGGAAGTGTTTCTACAAAGGTTGGAGCGGTTGTATCTTCAATAGTAAATATTTGCTTTGTAGTTTCTGAATTATCACAATCATCTGTTATTGTATAAGTACGCGTGACAACAATAGGGCAACTTCCGCTAGCGACATCAGTATAAGTAAAAGTTGAATTGTTGCTAGTTGTAAATTCACCACCTTCCGCTAAGAATTGAGTTTCAGAAATAGCACTTTCTAAAGTGCTAAAAGGTAGTGCGGAAGTATTTTCGATATCATCCGTAGTGCAACCTTCAATAGTAATATCATCTGGAGCTGTGATAGTTGGGGGATTTGTGTTTACAACTACCAAAGAAATCAAGTCTGATGTCTTAGTGCAATTATTAGCATCAGTGACCGTAACATAATAGTCACCGCCTCCTAAATTATCAAAAAAGCCTGTTTCATTAGAAATATTTGACGGTGTAAGTGTGTAAGAATAGGGAGCAGTACCAAATTGTGAAAGACCTTGGTCTCCAGCAACGGCAGTAATACTTCCTGTTTCAGTACAATTTGGATCAACAACAGCAATATCTAAAACTACATCCACTACTGTAATATTAAACAAACAAGATTGTGTAAAAACTTCTCCAGTTGGCGAAGTATAAACAGCTACATATTCTAAATCATGTGATCCAACTGGATAAAACCCAGTATTTGGACCAGAAACAGTAAAATCGACACCTGCGGAACAGTTATCGCTAGGTATCAAGAAACCTTTAACCGCTATAATAGTATCTCCTGAGTTGGCATTACTAGGTCGTTGTCCAGTGAATGTGAATACAAATTTCAACCTGTAAATTCCTGAAATTCCAGTATCGGGACCATTTCCTGGATCAAAATTTGCCGCCCAATTATAAATGCTTTGGTTGCCGTTTACAGTCTGTGAACCTAAACTAAGGTCACCAGAATTGTCTATTGGAACTAAAAATAGCTCTACGGCATAATTCCCATTAACATAGTTCAATTCTATAGAGACATTAGTGTCATCTTCTAGAATAAGAAAGGGTGTAATTATTTTTGATTTTCCATCACCATCATTATCATTACCATTAAATAATTTCACGCTACCACCATCAGTTCCAACACGTGAAATATAATTAAATTCCCAACATTGTTGAGAAAGTAATTGCTCATTCAGTTCAAATAACATTTGGAAAGAGCTTTCGGTGTCAACTCCATAACAATTATGAGAAACATTCGGTAAAGACCAAAATACGTTAGAGCCTAAAACACCATTTTGTACAGTATCGGCGCATAAAGTTTGGTTAGAAGGACAATTGTCAAAGACAATACAGCTTGGTTGTACAACGGAATTTTGGCTTTGTGAAATTTGAAAACTTAACAAAACAGAAAGCACAAGGCTAAGGGTTAAGAAAGCTTTCTTTGACAGAAAACCATAGTTCCATTTCATTGAGAATGGATAATTTTTTTTCATAATGTTGTAATTAACTAATAGCTATAATAAAAATATCACAGAATCGGTCTTGTAATATTCTTTATTTTTAATAACAATTTTGAGGGAGTAGCATCTTTATAAAATGCCTGAGGAATGGAGTAATTAATATGTTTTTGATTTGGGGTCATTTACATTAATTTTACATTTACAAAGCAAAGCACAAACAGCGCGCTAAACAAATATAAATGTTGAAGGGACGAAAATAATCGATAAAACGGACATATGCAACATTTTATCGAAAAAAATTGCACTTAATCGAACAAAAATGAAAAATTTAGTAATTATCAGACACGGAAAATCCTCATGGAACCATAATATTAGCGATGTTTTAAGGCCTTTAACGGCTCGTGGGAAAAATGACATCAAATTAATAGGAGATTTCTTCAATTCTTTAAATTTAACTCCAGATGCTATTTTTTCCAGTCCCGCAAAACGGGCTCATGATACTGCCATCATTTTCAACTCTAGGTTTAAAGATTTTCAAAATTCAATTGTAGTCCAACAAGAATTGTACGATTTTGAAGGCAGGCAAGTAGTGAATTTTATCAAGTCCTTATCAAATGATTATAATTTTGTTATAATTTTTGGTCATAATAATGCCCTAACTTTAATTTCTAATATCTTTGGTTCAAAAGTTATAGACAATCTACCAACTGCCGGATTGGTGCATATTGGTTTCGATGTCGAAAATTGGAGTGATATTAAAAAAGGAACCACAAAACTTACATTATTCCCCAAGGAATTGAGACATGAATAAACATAATGAATACGTTAATAGAGAATTAAGCTGGCTTCAATTTAATGCTCGTGTACTGCAAGAAGCCGCTGATGAAACAGTCCCGTTAATCGAAAGATTGAGGTTTCTTGGTATATTTTCTAATAATCTTGATGAATTTTTTAAAGTTCGATATGCAACTGTTAAGCGTATTGACCAAGCAGGTAAAGGTGGTAAAAGTGAGCTTGGAGGTATCAAAGCTTCTGAGTTACTTAAGCTTATTACTGATGTAGTTATTAAACAACAGTCTGAAAGTCTTGAGATTTTAAGTGATATAGAAAAGGAATTAGAAAAAGTTAATATCCATATATTAAATGAATCTCAAATAACACCGGATCAACAGCATTTTATTAAAAATTATTTTATAGAAAATATTAGTCCAGTATTGGTGACGATTATTTTAAGCGATCTGATAAAATTGCCGACACTAAAAGATAGTGCTGCTTACTTAGCCGTAAAAATGGATATGAATAACGATGCTAAGCAGTATGCACTTATTGAAATTTCAAAATCGATGAACAGATTTGTTGTGCTTCCCAAAAAGGGAGAGAAGCATTTCATTATTATGGTTGATGATTTGTTGCGCTATTGTTTAAAAGATATTTTTAGTATTTTCAAGTTTAAAAATATTTCAGCGCATATGATAAAAATCACAAGGGATGGTGAACTTGATTTTGATAGTGATTTAAGTAAAAGTTTTATTGATAAAATTTCTGAAAGTGTTAGAGATAGACAAATTGGAGAACCCGTTCGATTTGTATTTGATAAAAATATTGACGAAGAAACTTTATCCTTTCTGCTCGAAAAAATGAATATCGATTCAAAAGATAGTTTAATTCCTGGTGGAAGATACCATAACCGTAGAGATTATATGGATTTTCCTAGCTTGGGTAGAACCGATTTATTGTATGAAAAAATTGCGCCATTACCCATAAAAAATTTAAGTTTAGAAGATAGTCTACTGTCTGCCATAGCCAAAAAAGACTATCTATTGTACACGCCATTTCATACCTTTTCCTATGTTGTAAAATTTCTTCGAGAAGCGGCCTTAGATCCAGCCGTCAAAACAATTAAAATTACCATCTACAGATTGGCCCAATCTTCACAGGTTGCAAGCGCTTTGATTAATGCCGCTAAAAATGGCAAAAAAGTAATCGTTTCCATCGAGCTTCGTGCACGATTTGACGAACAAGCTAATATAGATTATGCAGAGCAAATGGAGCGCGAGGGTATTACCTTAATTTTTGGAGTAGAAGGCCTTAAAGTTCATAGTAAAATGTGTTTGGTTGAACGTGAAGAAAATGATAAAATTAAGCGATACGGAATTATAAGCACAGGTAATTTTAACGAGTCAACTGCTAAAATATATACAGATTTTACGCTATTTACTGCGGATCAAAGACTTATGAAAGACATCAATAAAGTCTTTTCTTTTTTTGAAGTAAATTATCATATTTATAGATATAAGCACATCATTACATCCCCGCATTATACCAAATCGAAACTATTTGCACTTATCGATCAGGAAATAGATAATGTGAAAAATGGTAAATCGGCTTATATCAAATTAAAATTGAACAGCCTCTCTAGTTATATGATGGTTGATAAGTTGTATGAAGCAAGTCGTGCTGGTGTAAAAATTCAAATGGTAGTGAGAGGTATTTGTTGCCTTATTCCCGGCGTTCCTGGAATGAGCGAAAATATTGAAGCGGTAAGTATCGTTGATAAGTTTTTAGAGCATACCCGACTTTATATTTTCTCGAATGATAACAATCCCAAAGTATTTATTTCATCTGCTGATTGGATGACGCGTAACATAGAAAATAGAGTAGAAGTCACTTGTCCGATTTACGACCCTGAAATTAAAGCAGAATTATTAGATATTTTCGAAATTTGTTGGAATGCCAATACCAAGGCCAGAATTTTAAATAAAGAACAAGACAATCAATACAAACGAAATAATTTACCAAAAACAAGGGCACAATTTAATACCTATCAATATTTTCTGAATAAACTAAATCATTAGAATGCTCCAAATAAAAAAGTATGCCGCTATAGATATTGGTTCCAATGCCATCAGGTTATTGGTAAGCGATATTATAGAGCAAAATAACAAACCCGTAAAATTCAAAAAAACAAGTTTAGTAAGAGTGCCTATCAGATTAGGCGCTGATGTATTTATTGACGGGAAAATATCCCAAGCCAGCACTAAGCGAATGTTGGATTCAATGGCGGCATTTAAACTTTTAATGCAAGCTCATGGTGTTAAGGTTTATAAAGCCTGTGCCACTTCAGCCATGCGTGAAGCTAATAATGGTTATGAAATTGCCAGTCTTATTAAAGATCAAACCTCTATTAATGTTGATATCATTGATGGCGACATTGAAGCTACTATTATTGCCGCAACTGATTTACACGATTATATTGATGAAAACAAAACCTATCTCTATGTAGATGTTGGCGGCGGCAGTACCGAATTTTCAGTGATTGACCACGGTGAAAAAATTGTATCAAAATCGTTTAAAATTGGAACCGTACGCTTACTGAACGATATTGTTAATAAAGATACCTGGTTAGAATTAGAACAATGGATAAAAACACATACTCATGAATTCGAAAAAATCGATTTGATTGGTTCTGGTGGAAACATTAATAAGATTTTTAAAATATCAGGGAAAGCAATGGGGAAACCATTGACCTATTTTTACCTGACCAATTTTTACAATATGCTTCAAAGTTATTCTTACGAAGAACGTATAACCGAATTAAACCTCAATCAAGATAGGGCCGATGTTATTATTCCGGCAACAAGAATTTATCTTTCCGCGATGAAATGGAGTGGTGCGCGCGACATATTTGTGCCTAAAATTGGTTTGGCCGACGGTATTATAAAAAGCATTTACCACGAAATGGTTTCCTCTACAAAATTACCATAATAAGCATTTCATCTTTAATTATTGGTTACACATCTAATAATTAGTGTGGTATTGTGCTTATAATATAACTTCACATTCTCAAATCAAATTCCCCATGAAAACACTTATTATTTTCCTATTTTTTGTAATTTTTTGTGCAACTGGTTTTGCTCAAGATACCAAATACGGTGTAAAAGCCGGTATGACCGTTTCAAACCTAGATTTTGACGGTAGCCCTATTATCGATAACAAGCACAGAAACGGTTTTGTTTTTGGCGTTTTTGTTGATTATGGTATTACCGAAAACTTTTCAATTGTTCCTGAACTTCAGTATTCTGGTGAAGGTGCCAATGCTAGCGATTTTAGAAATGACTATTTAAATTTCCCAGTCATTTTTAAATACAACATTTTTGGAAATGTTAGCTTAGGCGTTGGTCCGCAAGTAGGTTTAAAAATTCATAAAGATAACGATGGCTTTAGAAACTTTGTTTTTGCTACAGTTGGATATTTTGAATATGCAATCACAGACGAATTCGCCATAGATGCGCGCTACAATTATGGACTTTCAAATGTTTTTGATAGTAATTTAACGCCTGAGGCTACCAATGGTGTAATTCAATTTGGTATTAATTACAAATTATAACAATATTCCACATAAAATTAAAAAGCTTCATTTTTAACTTGGAGCTTTTTTTTTATGACTTATTATAAACGTTAATCTGCAGCATGAATGGAGATTATTTATAGATCAAGATTTATGAATTTAACTTAAATATCAAATTCTTAAACAAGAATTAACCATGAATTGTTTCTTTTATTCCTAAATCTTTCATGATTTCAGCTTCATATTCCAAAAGCTGTTGCCACTTATCATCAACTTCTTTGCGTTCGCCATATTGACGCGCAAATCCTAAAAACATGGTATAATGGTTGGCCTCACTTACCATCAATTTTCTGTAAAATTCAGCGAGTTCTTTATCGGAAAGTTCTTCGGACAATAATCTAAAGCGTTCACAACTTCTGGCTTCAATTAATGCGGCATAAAGTAATCTGTGCACCAACTGCGTCGTTCGGCTACCACCTTTAGGGAAAAAGGTCACTAATTTTATTACATAGTCGTCCTTTCTATCCCTTCCTAAGGTCCAACCGTTTTTGATAATCCGGTCATGTACCATTTTAAAATGACTTATTTCCTCTTTTACCAAGGCTATCATTTCCGTCACCAAATCGGTGTACTCAGGAAAACTCACAATAAGGGAAATAGCTGTGCTGGCCGCCTTTTGTTCGCAATAGGCATGATCGGTTAAAATATCTTCAATATTTTTTTCTACAATATTTACCCAACGTGGGTCTGTCGGTAATTTTAATCCTAACATGGTTAAACAGTTTTTATAGTATAGTTTCCGTCTTTTTGAACGAAAAGCTTAAAAAATTTAAAGTTGTTGGTTGCAGCGTTTTTAAATACAATATCTAAAAAAATTCCCTCGGTGTTCGATTCAAATTCGTTGACCCAAACACTTTCTAAAATGGCAGTGTTCCAAAAGGAATCCTTAGTGCTAAACATTTCAATATCTATTTTATTGCTGAATATTAAGTGATTATGACTGGTTATTTCAATATGCGATTCGTTTATTCTGTAGGCGGTATACGTTTGGCTTGTTTGATTGCCAACCTTCAAAACCTCGTTATCACTGGTTTTGGTTTTGATACGCACTTTGGTATGAGCCGAAATAATAGTATCAGTAATTATTTCAATCGGATATTCGGGAATGAAAGTAATCGATTCTAAATTTTTATTGGCTTCAATAAATTTTTTAACAGCGATTTCTTGACTATCTTTTTGCTTATAACGACCGTCACAACTAACAGCACAGGCACTTAAAACAATTAAGCAACCTATGAACAACATTTTTCTATACATCTAATCCGAAAGTTTTTCTTAATAATTCAATATCGGGATTTTTTTCCTTAAGCTTTTCATATTTTTCTTGAGGTGAAAACGCGTACTGTTTTTCAATATCGTCATTCACATTAATTTCTAGATTGATGCTATAGTTTTTAAGCTTTTGTCTAACATAAGCCATCAATTCATTCGAAGCGCGTTCCAATTCAATCTTTGAGCTTTCATTGGATACTTCAACTTCAAGAACAAAATTATCTTTTAGCGAAGGTTTGCGACTATGAATGGTTGCCGCTACAATTTTTTGTCCTTGGTCATCTAATTTTTTGGCATAGCGGTTCCATACTATTTCTAAATTGTCTTGAGTAAAAGGTTCTTCAGGTAAATTACTTGGGTCGATTACTACATCCATTTGTTTGATGAGATGATCACGCTTCTTTTTAATACTACTCAAGGACAAACCTGAGGTTTGCTTTTTTGATAAATCAACCGAAACCTTTGGAATAACTTCTTTAGCCACTACATTTTCAGTAGTATTTGAAAGAAATTCGTCTTCAATATCTAACGAATCTCTTTCAATAACAACTCCTTGTTCTTGGTTATTTGTTTCATGATTAATTGATACTTTTTCAGAATTGGTAGGGAATGTAACCGAGATGGGCTTGATGCCTTTATCTTTAAAGTAGGAGGCAGGAATTATATAAGGCTGGCTATTTTTTTTTTCTCCATCAAAATTGATAGAGGCAAGTTGCATGAGCGTGAGTTCTATTAATAACCGCTGATTTTTACTACTTTTATATTTTAAATCGCAATCGTTGGCCAACTCAATGGATTTAATAAGCATGTCTTGGCTTAACTCTTTTGACTGTGTGAGGTATTTGTGTTTGGTTTCTTCTCCAACTTCTAATAGCTCGTGGGTTGCCGGATTTTGGCAAACCAATAAATCTCTAAAATGAGAAGCTAAACCAGTAATAAAATGATGGCCATCAAAACCCTTGGATAACACCTTGTTAAAAAACACCAAAAGCTCAGGAATGTTGTGATCAATCATTAAGTCGGTTGTGGTGAAAAAAGTTTCGTAATCTAATACATTAAGGTTTTCAGTAACTGCTTGTCTGGTTAAATTTTTACCAGCAAAACTCACTACCCGGTCAAATATAGACAAAGCATCACGCATAGCACCATCAGCTTTTTGTGCTATGATGTGTAGTGCATCGTCTTCGGCATCAATACCTTGTTCTTCGGCGATATATTTTAAATAATTTTTAGCATCAGTAACCGTAATACGTTTAAAGTCGAAAATCTGACAACGCGATAAAATTGTAGGGATTATTTTGTGCTTTTCAGTAGTGGCAAGAATGAAAATACAGTGTTTAGGAGGCTCTTCTAAAGTTTTAAGAAAAGCATTAAAAGCCGCTTGCGATAACATATGAACCTCATCTATAATATAAACCTTGTAGTTGCCAACTTGAGGCGGAATTCTCACTTGATCCGTAAGATTTCTAATATCATCAACTGAGTTATTAGACGCTGCATCTAGCTCAAATACATTAAAAGCAAAATCCTCGTCTTTTTGTTCTGTAACGTCGCTGTTAATCATTTTGGCCAAAATTCGTGCGCAGGTTGTTTTACCAACACCACGCGGTCCTGTAAACAGTAATGCTTGAGCCAAATGGTTATTTTCTATCGCATTTAGTAAAGTATTGGTAATAGCCTGCTGGCCCACAACATCTTTAAATGTTTGAGGTCTGTACTTTCGTGCTGATACTACAAAATGCTCCAATTTAAAATTTTTAGAAGGTGATTGCTTGTCTGTTTTGACGCAACTCACAAATTTAAACATTACAATGAGAATTTACACTTGGATCTATTTTTTTATGCTGGTAATTATTAACAGCTGAATAAAATTTATAATCAATCCATATTTAAACAAAAGTTCTTTCATTTTGAGTACTTGGGAATAAATTATTACTATTGTATTAAGGCATAGAAATTCATTAACTACCAAGAATGGAAAAATCAAAAACTTTTTAAATGGGTGGTTAAGAAAGTATCCAAGGAATGATTACTACCATGAGGAACAATAAAAAGTTACTCAGTTTAAAAAGAAAGTTTAAAAAGATAGATCGTTTCTATACTTAAAACGAGAATATTTTAAAGCAGCCGGTGGCCGATTGGCATATAAAGAGGCTTCAAAAGAAGATCTTTTAAAAAACATAAAAAAATTTTTTTAAAAAGAATTACTAGAGTTACTTATCGTGAAATATACATTTAGAAAAGATGAATTAATACGCATTAAAAATAAATTGGAATATGAATTTAAATTACAGAATTATAGTGATTTATAGTTTTTTATTCTTTAAGCCATGCCTTTTTCAGTACCTTTATACAAATGTAAAATGTAAATTATGTCATTGAAAAATAAAGTAGCCTATATTACGGGTAGTACCAAGGGAATTGGTTTTGGAATCGCTAAACGCTTGCTGGAATCTGGAATGCGCGTAGTTATTACGGGCCGAACGAAGGAAGGCGTTGATGCTGCAATCAAAGAATTGAATGATTCTGGCGAACGCGTTTTGGGGGTTGTTTCGGATGTGCGTAATCCAAATGATGAAGTTAAAGCTATTAAACAATGTCTTGATAAATTTGGACAAGTAGATGTTATTATTGCCAATGCAGGATTGGGCATTTTTAAACCTATAGAAGAATTAAGCATAGAAGATTGGAACGCCATGATTGAGACCAATTTAAATGGCGTTTTTTATACTCTAAAAGCTGGTATTTCAGCACTAAAGCAAAGTAAAGGTTACTACATTAGTATCGCTAGTTTGGCTGGCACTAACTTTTTTGCTTCTGGTTCAGGATACAATGCTTCAAAGTTTGGGGTGGTTGGCTTTACCCAAGCAGCAATGCTCGATTTAAGAAATTATGATGTAAAGGTAACTACCATCATGCCAGGTTCGGTTACATCACATTTTAACAACCATACACCAAATCCTGATGATGACTGGAAAATCCAGCCAGAAGATCTTGGACAACTGATTGTAGATTTATTGAAAATGCCAGCTAATGCTTTACCTAGTAAGGTTGAGATTAGACCAACCAAGCCTGGTAAAAAGTAAAATAATTTAACGACTGCTATTCCAAAATTTCCATGAATACTAAGTGTAATATTTCCTAACTTTGCTACGAGTAAATCGCCTTATCGCTGAATGCCCAATTTAGTTTGGGATTTGGAGGAAAGTCCGAACACCGCAGTGCAGCATAGTGGCTAACGGCCACCAGTCGCGAGACTAGGAACAGTGCAACAGAAAGGATGTACAGGTAATGCTGTAGTGAAATCAGGTAAACTCTATGCGGTGCAATGCCATGTATGCCAGCTATTTAGCGCAAGTTATAAAAGAGTTGCACGCTCAAGTTGGTGGGTAGGCAGCTAAAGTTTATTGGTAACAGTAAATGCAGATAAATGATAAGGGTTCGCCATTGGCGAATACAGAATTCGGCTTATAGATTAACTCAATTAAACAAGCTCATTTTAATTATTAAAATGGGCTTTGTTTTTTTAGTTAACTCCAGTTTCTGGAAATTCAAAAAAACTAAAAACACTACCACCATAATTTTTTGAGTAACTGTAATTATCTACTTCTAATAAACTAGTATGTTTTGAGTGTTCTATAATCAAAACACCACCCAAACTCAGCAGGTTGTTTTTAAATACCGAAGTAACAATTTCAGTGAACTGTTCTAACGAAAATTCGTAAGGTGGATCTGCAAAAATAACAGTGTATGCATGCTTGTGGGTCTTAAGCAATTTAAATACATCGGCTTTTATGGTTTTAATTGGCATTTCAAAACTTGCTGCAGTTTCATTGATGAATTTCACGCATCCGTATTCGGTATCAACAGCAGTTATATCAGTGCAACCACGGGAGGCAAATTCATAGCTGATGTTGCCAGTTCCTGCAAATAAATCTAACACTGTAATATCATCTAAATAATATAAATTATTGAGGATGTTGAACAAGGCTTCTTTTGCAATATCGGTGGTTGGTCTTACTGGCAACTGCTTTGGAGCTGTAATTCTTCGGCCTTTAAATTCTCCTGAAATAATGCGCATTTAAAAGCTATTTAAAATTATAAAATGTTGGTAGGGTTGTTTTAATAGAATCGCTTTAGACATCTTATAAAGATAGTCGGTTTTTTGAAAGTTTATGTGACGGATATATTTGTAAGCTATACTATATAATGCATCATCTTTTTCAATATCGCCAGTGAGATTTACCACAATTTCCTCAGGATTGAGTTGCAACTGCTCCAAACTGAACAAAACGTAATAAATAAAATCTTCGGCTGTTTGATATTCAAAGTAATTGTAAAATTTAAGCGTGCCCTGGTTTAAAACTACCATTTCAATATGTACAGAATTTACATTTATAAAAACCTGCTGGGTTTTTGATTTTCCAAAACGCTGTAAAAGTGTATCAATTAAAACTGTTGACGCATGCTTGAAGGTGAATTCACCAAAGGTTTCAAATATATAATTGTTGATGTTCATATACGGAACATAAACAACTACACTGTCATTTACAGCTATTTCATCATGTTCAATAAAATCAGTTTGCAGAATTTTACTATTGAATTTTAGATAATCTGCCTTGTGTAATTCGTTGAATAAAGATTGCGGAACGATGGTCGCCAATTCATTTTGGTAAATTAAATTAACCGAATTAAACGCCTCCGAAAATACCGTATTGCTACATAAGGTTTTTTTTATTTCTTCTAAAATGCTGCTGGGCGTAAGTTTTTTGTCGAATTTTAAATGATCCAGATAAGTGATACAATTCTCAGAACGATTTAAAATACAAAAAGAAAATCCATTCAAATTTACTTGAATGGACAGTTCTTTAATATGATTTGTATTCAAATTACTGTTCTTTTGAGAAGTTTTTAGGCCAGTTACCAGTGGTATTTACCTCGTCCATAGAACCTACTTTTATGGTTGGTCCGTTAACACCATCTACTGATACTACTTGTTCTTCTTTTTTGATCAAATATTTATCTTGGTCGAACAATACAACCTCTTTTCTAACAGAAGCTTCAAAAACAGGGATAGAATCCAACATGCCAGCTTTCAATTCAAACTTCGCACCTTCTGCACCTACTGGAACATTCATCATTGTTTTGTAACGCGTACTGGATTTAAATAATGAATCTTTTACAGGAACAAAATCTAAGGTGTCAATTAATACAATTGTTTTGAAACTTTCTACACCACCAAAAAGTTTAGTTCTTTCAACATCTAAAACTGTTGAATCTCTGCGCTGCGTAATGGTGTATTGGGCTGTATCAATAAACTTTACCAAGTCGTCAAAATTATCTGTGAATTTACCAGTAACTACTTTATGAGCAACTTGTGCATTTCTAATATCAATCAAATTTTTGATTACCTGATTGTAACGTTTTTCCTTAAGTTGATTAAATTGAATTTCACCATAAACAGACATAAATGTTTTATATCCTAAAAAGATAATTAATAGCCAAAGTGCTATGGTAATAAAGGGTTTTGCTTTTTTTGGTACATACTTATCTATAACCCATACAATACCTATGGTTAACAAGATTACAGCAACAATGGCAATAACAATATTTAACATGTTTAAATTTTTTGATTAATTTTAGGATAATGACAAATCTACAATTTTTTTTCAATCATAAAAATCATTGAAATAAAAAACCATTAAAAAATAAACATAGCTAAATAATCACCATCCTAATTAACTATTAAATAGTATCTTGCCACGCACACATTTTTTTATGATTACCAAACCCTCAGATTTTTATACCGAATTAAAAAACGCCTTTCCTTTTAAGCCTACTTTAAAGCAAGACAAGGTTTTAATTGGGTTTTCGGAATTTGTTTTTGAAAATAATAACAACACCATTTTTCTTTTGAAAGGTTTCGCAGGAACGGGAAAAACAAGCATTATTGCCACAGTTGTTGCTAATTTATGGAAGGTTAAAAAAAGTGCAGTGTTATTGGCTCCAACAGGTAGAGCTGCTAAAGTAATTTCAAATTATTCAAAAACAGAAGCTTTTACCATTCATAAACGGATTTATTTTCCAAAGAAAGAAAAAAGTGGTGGCGTAAAATTCGTGATGCAGCCCAACAAACACCGCAATACTATTTTTATTGTAGATGAAGCGTCGATGATACCCGATTCGCCAGCTGAGTCTAAATTGTTTGAAAACGGATCTCTGTTAGACGATTTAATCCAATATGTATACTCCGGTCACCAATGCAAGTTGGTGTTTATTGGGGATACGGCGCAGTTGCCGCCAGTTCATTCTACTTTAAGTCCGGCTTTAGATGCCGATAAACTATCACTTAATTTCAATAAAAGGGTAGAGGAAATTGAATTGGATGAAGTAATGCGACAACAATTAGATTCAGGTATTTTAGAAAATGCAACCTTGCTACGCGAAACTCTAGAGTTTGAAAATTTTGAGAGTTTTAAATTCGATTTAAAAAGCTTTAAGGATATCGTTAGATTGATGGATGGCTACGAAATTATGGATGCCATAAATGATGCTTACAGTCAAAACGGTTACGAAGAAACTGCAATTATCGTGCGAAGTAATAAACGTGCTAATTTATACAATCAGCAAATTAGAAGTCGTATTTTATTGAATGAAAACGAACTAAGTACAGGTGATTATTTAATGGTGGTGAAAAATAACTATTTTTGGGTGAAACCAACTTCCGAAGCTGGATTTATCGCGAATGGTGATATAGTGGAAGTGCTTGAAATTTTCACTTTCATAGATTTATACGGTTTCAAATTTGCAGAAGTAAAAGTGCGCATGGTCGATTATCCTAAAATGCAACCGTTTGAAACAGTGTTGTTATTAGATACCATTGCTTCTGAATCACCTTCATTAACTTACGAAGAAGGTAACCAACTCTACAACGAAGTCTCTAAAGATTACGCCCATGAAACTTCCAATTATAAAAAATTCATGGGTGTTAAAAACAATAAATATTTTAATGCACTACAAGTAAAATTTTCCTATGCCATAACCTGTCACAAGTCTCAAGGCGGACAATGGAATACAGTTTTTGTAGAACAGCCCTATTTGCCAAATGGGATCGATAAGGAATATGTGCGTTGGCTTTATACCGCTTGCACAAGGGCAAAAGAGCAATTATATCTTATTGGATTTAAAGACGATTTTTTTGTAAATTCATAAAATATTATGAGTACAGAAACCATTATTAGTATTTGTTTAGGAATCGGACTTTCAGCTTCAGTGGGCTTCAGAATATTTCTGCCTTTGTTTGCTTTAAGTCTAGCGAATTACCTCAATGTTTGGGAACTTAATGAGTCATGGCAATGGATAGGCAGTACCTCGGCGTTAATTTTATTTGGAGTCGCAACCATAGTAGAAATTATTGCTTATTACATCCCAGTAGTCGATAATGCCCTAGATAGCATAGCAATTCCTTTAGCAACTATTGCAGGGACTTTGGTCATGGTTTCAACTATTTCCGATTTGAGTCCTGTAGTTACTTGGGCGCTGGCAATTATTGCTGGTGGCGGCACGGCATCGTCCATTAAAGGAACTTCCAGCGTGTCTCGTTTAACTTCAACCGTTTCAACAGCTGGATTTGGTAATAATATTATAGCGAGTATCGAAAATATAATTGCCTTAATTATGTCGGTTATCGCTATTGTTTTTCCTGTATTTGCGGTAATTTTAGTATTTCTTATTTTATATATTATTTTTAAGCTTTATAAAAAGATTAGAAAGAGGTCTAAAAATTAGCGCTATTATTTTATTTTTGGTGTGAATAAAAAGTCTTTATGAAAGTTATTTCAATGATTCCTGCGCGATACAGCGCTTCTAGATTTCCAGCAAAACTCATGCAAGACTTAGGCGGTAAAACGGTAATTTTAAGAACCTATGAAGCTACCGTCAATACAGGATTATTTGATGATGTTTATGTAGTTACCGATAGCGATATTATTTTTTCTGAAATTACTTCAAACGGCGGAAAAGCCATTATGAGCAAGAAGGAACACCAATCGGGAAGTGACCGCATTGCCGAAGCAGTAGCCGACTTAGATGTTGACATAGTGATAAATGTGCAGGGCGACGAACCATTTACCGAACGTGAAAGTCTTGAAAAAGTGCTAAATGTTTTCAAAACAGATGATACTAAAGAAATAGATTTAGCGTCCTTAATGGTCGAAATACACGATTGGGAAGAGATTAGCAACCCAAACACCGTAAAAGTTATTGTAGACCAACAAAACTTTGCCCTATACTTTTCGCGGAGCCCAATTCCGTTTCCGCGAGATAAAGAAGTAGGAACGCGCTATTTTAAACACAAAGGTATTTACGCATTTAGAAAACAAGCACTTTTAGATTTTTATAAATTACCCATGCAGTTTTTAGAGGCCACCGAAAAAATTGAATGCATACGATATTTAGAATACGGCAAACGCATAAAAATGGTAGAAACCTCAGTAGAAGGTGTAGAAATTGATACGCCGGAAGACTTAGAACGCGCCAAAAAACTTTGGAAATAATAGCCATTGAAGCCATCATACAAACATATTAAAGTAATAGGCTTTGATGCCGACGATACACTGTGGGTAAACGAAACCTATTTTAGGGAAGCAGAACAAAAGTTCGCCGCTATGCTGTCAAAATTTGAAACACCTAATAAAATAGACCAGGAGTTGTTTCAACTTGAAATGAAGAATTTACCGTTATATGGCTATGGTATTAAAGGATTTGTATTAAGCATGGTTGAAATGGCTTTAAAACTTTCAAATTATACAGTGCAAAATGAGGTGATAGAAAAAATCATCAACATTGGAAAGGATATGCTGGATAAACCAGTAGAATTATTAGATGGTGTACAGGAAGTCTTGGAAAATTTAGAACATAAGTATAGACTAATTTTAGTTACTAAAGGCGATTTACTAGATCAAGAGCGCAAGCTCGAGAAATCAAAATTAACGCATTATTTCCATCATATTGAAGTACTAAGTGATAAGCAAACATCCAATTATTCAGCTTTATTAAATCATTTAGACATCAAACCATCCGAATTTTTAATGATTGGAAACTCATTAAAATCTGATGTTTTACCAATTGTAGAATTAAAAGCCAACGCTATTCACGTGCCATTTCATACTACATGGCTTCATGAACAGGTTACCGAAAACGAAACCAATGGAAAATCATATCTAACGTTAAATTCGCTGCGAGACATTATTCCGTTGTTAAATTAAAAATAAAAACCACAGCAAAATTCAACCACAGTTGTTAATTTTGTTACAGACTAAATTATATGAGTTTTAAGAATTATCCTATGGTATCTCGGGTTGTCTTCGGAAGAGGAAGTTTCAATCAGTTATCAGAAATTATCGAACCAAAACGCCTCAATGCCAAAGCCCCTTTTGTTTTTTTGGTGGATGATGTTTTTAAAGGAAATTCATGGCTGATCTCAAAAATTCCATTAGCTTATAAAGATGAATTAATCTACGTTTCTACCGCCGAAGAACCAAAAACCTCTCAGGTAGACGCTCTAGTCGAACAAATTATTTTAAATCATAACGAACGACCTTCAGGCATTATTGGCATTGGTGGTGGCTCTATTTTAGACTTGTCAAAAGCAGTTTCAATTTTACTTACCAATGAAGGCGAGGCTAAGGATTATCAAGGTTGGGACTTGGTGAGAAACCCCGCTATTTATCATGTTGGTATTCCCACGATTTCGGGAACTGGCGCTGAAGTTTCAAGAACTACGGTGTTGACTGGTCCAGAAAGAAAATTAGGAATCAATTCAGATTATACACCCTTTGACCAAGTGATTTTAGATCCTGAATTAACTAAAGATGTGCCAAAAGATCAATGGTTTTACACTGGTATGGATTGTTATATTCATTGTGTGGAATCGTTAAATGGCACCTATTTAAATTCCTTTAGCGAGACTTACGGTGAAAAGGCCATGGAACTTTGCAAATCCATTTTTCTTGAAAACAATTTAACTGATAAGGAAAAAGAAGATAAGTTAATGATGGCATCATGGCATGGTGGTATGAGTATAGCCTATTCGCAAGTTGGTGTTGCCCACGCTATGAGTTACGGACTGTCTTTTTTACTTGGGACCAAACACGGCATTGGTAACTGCATTGTTTTTGATCATTTGGAAGAATTTTATCCAGAGGATGTGGCGCTATTCAAAAAAATGCGGAAACTAAACAATATAGAATTACCTCAAGGAATTTGTGCCAACCTTAGCGATGAAGATTTTGATATCATGATTAATGTTGCTTTGAGTTTAGAACCCCTTTGGGAAAATGCTGTTGGTAAAAAATGGAAACAAACCATTACCCACGAAAAACTGAAATCGCTCTATAAACTCATGTAGAATGGGATCGCTCTCAAAATTTATCTATTTTAAATTACTCGGTTGGAAAATCACTGGAAACATTGATTTTTCAAAAAATTCCATTAAAAAAGCAGTAATTATCGCAGCGCCTCACACGAGCTGGCACGATTTCTACATTGGTTTGCTATTGAGAAAAATATGCGGTGTTAAAACCAATTTCATTGGTAAAGCTGAATTGTTTAAATGGCCATTTGGTTATTATTTTAGGTCCATTGGAGGTGTGCCAGTTAATCGCAAAGAACGGCTTGATATGGTAGATTCTATCGCAAGTATTTTTGCCGAACGTGATGAATTTAGATTAACATTAGCTCCTGAAGGTACCAGAAAAAAAGTAGATAAATGGCGTACAGGATTCTATTACATCGCAAAAAAGGCAGCGGTTCCTATTATCATGTTTACATTAGATTTCGAAAACAAACAAAATAAAGTATCCGAACCATTTTATCCAACCGACAATATTGAAGCAGATTTTAAATTCATTCATTCTTTTTATCAAGGTGTTAAAGGTAAAATACCTGAGTATTCTTAGGGTTTGGCGTAACTTTTGTACTTTTAATGCATGTTGATGAAACATAAAGTAAACCTTAATCAAGTCCCTAAAAAGAAACATTAGCGCATAAAAAAAAGCCACTTAATTGTGGCTTTTTTCAGTTAAAAATTCATGATTATTATTTAATTTCTTTCATAGCATTGTCTATTAAAGTACGCAAATGTTGTTTGTGCGCTTTTGAAGCAATATCGCCAGAAGGCGCTGCCATTGATTTGATGGCGTTTAAATTGTAAAGAGCCATCGATTTTGCTGCATTGCTGTAACGTGATGCTTGAGTTCCAACAAGCGCACCAATAAGCATATTGGTATACTCTACTTGTAGGTTTTGTCGGAATGAATTTACATTACCAGAAATATCAGCTTTAAAAATAGCATTGTTTAAATCGGTCATAAAGGCAGATAATGAATAGTCGTTTCCATATAATTCCGAGTCAGAAATCCGTTGCACAGTATTAGGATGTAACAAATGGTTCAATACATTTCTCTGATAACTTAAAACTTGCTGGTGGATTTTTGGATCTTCATTGCCTCTGGTAAAATTAAATCCACGACGTTGCATGGCCAAATAGTTATATAACTCGTTAGGCGTTTTATAGGCATTTGGTGAAAAAGCGAATTCGCTTAAAGCCGCCATTGCTCGCTTTTGGTCAGCTAAACTAACCGGCGTGTAAGGTTGTGTTTCGCCTTCTTGTCCAGCCATGGCTCTGTCTACATAAACACCACCAATATATCTTGAAATAACATTGGTTGCATTGGCATATTGACCTGAAAGCAAATAATAAACGCGTCTTAATTCTTGATACGATTCACCTTCGTTGGTGAATTTAGGCTTAATATCACCCATTAATTCATTAACCATTTTAATACGCTCAGTAGCGTAACCAATGGCATCGCTCGATAAGTCACTTACCATAACTCTCGGGTCAATTGCTTTCCCTGGTGAACGCATATCATCGGCATCGTTTCCAAAAATTAATTCTGGTTTGGTAGACTGATTTAATAAGGCAGTTTTTTCAGCTTCATTTGCAAATGGTGTATAACCAAACTGAATAGCCCAAATATCGTATGGTCCAACGGAGGTATCATAATACTGACCTTGTTTGCTGCGATCTCTAATAATGTTGATGTCGGCATAATCCATCACCGAACCCGTTAAAGCTTTTCCTTTAATAAATTCAGCATCGGCCAGTTGCTCGGGTGTGTAAATCTGACTGGCCTTCATATTGTGGTTTAAACCCAAAGTGTGACCAACCTCGTGCATAATTAGGGCTATCATTGATTCTTTTTTCATGCGCTCCATTTCTAAATCGTTTGCTTTAGCAGCGGCTAAAACAGCTTGACCAAACATGGTGTTTTCGTGCATAATGTGACCAGCAGAACACAGAAGCTGATTGTTTTCGATAAGCGAAACTTCTTCACTCAAATTATTGCTTGCTGATAAATCGAATAGTTTATCATAAAGCACTCTATTGGTAAAGTGCACGTATTCAAGCATGATATCTGCACCTAAAATTTGTCCTGTTTTAGGGTTCACAAACGACGGACCATAGCCTCCAAAAGGCGCCTGTGGGGAAGAAGTCCAACGCAAAACATTATATCTAATATCACCAGCATCCCAATCGGCATCGTCTGGTTGCATTTTAACAACCATAGCGTTGTTGAATCCTGCTTTTTCAAAGGCTATATTCCATTCTAAAACACCTTTTTCAATAGTTTCACGCCATTCAACAGGGGTTGTGTTTTCCATCCACCAAACGATTGGTTCAACAGGCTCAGAAATGGGCGCTTCAGGATTTTGTTTCACCAATTTCCAACGGTGTACGAAATCTCTGTACGGTACTGAGTTGGTAGCCGTTTGATCGTTTACTTGTGTTGTGAAATAACCAACTCTTGGATCGTCAAAAAGTGGCTCATAATCATTAGCAGGCATTGCTATAAGGCTGTGGTAAACTTTTATACTCACATTTCTACCATCGGTAACAGCATCGGAACCATTGTTTAATACGGAAGGACTAGAATACACATATTCAACTGCCACATCGGTATTTTCAGGATAGTTTCTAATAGCGTTTACTTTGGTTTTGTTCTTATCTAAATTGCCTAGAGCAAACGACATGGGCGAGGCGCCTGGAAATCGCGGTGGTTTTATTTGAGACAGCGTTTCTTGAGTAAATAAATCATCAGCTTTTATAAGGTACAACCCTTTTTCTTTATCGTGGGCCTCAATTTTTAAACTCGCCATAATACCAGTACTGGTATTGGCATCCTTAGCTTTAGAAATTGGATTATTTTCATCAAAATAGAAAGAGGTATTTTGGGTAACAAACTCAATTTTGTCAAAATATTTTTCAATCGTAAAAACTTTTGAACCTCTATATGCACCTCTAAAAGCGCCAGCGTCTAAAACACCATCGGCAACCTGATTAAAGTGAATAAACTCGCTTTTAAAGTGGTCATCTGAAATTACCATTTGCAAACTACCATTAACGGTATCTTGATAAATAGTAAATAAGCCTTCAATTTTTTTGCTTTGTTTTACAAGTTCAGTTATTGATTTATCTGAAGATTTTTTGGCAGTAGCTTCGGTTGGCTCACTACCTTTTTTCTTTTTATCCTTTTTTTGGGCAAAAGAAATCTGTGGTACCATCATAAGTGCGATAACTGATGCTACCGCAATGCGATACATGGTTTTTTTTGAAATCATTAAATTGGTGTATAAAGTGAATAATTGGTAATTAATATAGTGTGGAAAATTAAATAATATTCTGATAATTCTATTCACACGAAATGTTAAAACTCTCTGAAAGTCAATTTTTCAAGTAGTTTTCAATGTATTTATCCAGCATTAAATTTGTTTGAGTTTGAAGTTTTTTCTGAAAAAAGGTCGTGTTTCCAAATAACCAACCTTTAAATCCCATGGCTTGTTTGGCCCAATGCTGTAATATGAATTTGTCTCGGTGGTTAATTATTTTACCATCCTGGAATTGAAATTGGGCATGAATTAAATTGTGCACTTTTCGGCCGGTTTTACTAAAGGTGTAAAGAGCCTCCCAATCAACTGAACCATTAAATTCATTGGCAATAACGTTAGAATAAATAATTCTAAAGTCTTTGTTTTTTTGAGAGTTACAAAGCATTCTCCACATGTTTTTGGCACGTTCTCCATTTAGTTCACCAAAGGCAGGATCGTGAAATTTAATATTTTTATGATAACAACCCACCATCGCTTCTGCATCAAGCTTACTAAAGGCCTTATAAAAAGTATGAACTAATTCCTCCATATCATAAAAGTAAGATAAATTTAGAATTGAACATAAAAAAAGAGGGCAGAACCCTCATTTATATTTGTACCAAATCCATTTCATTCGCCTTCGTTCATGGTGTGATAAACATTTTGGACATCGTCATCTTCCTCAATCTTCTCCAATAATTTCTCGACATCAGCCATTTCATCGGCATTTAATTTTTTGGTGATTTGTGGAATGCGTTCAAATCCTGAAGATAATATTTCAATCTCACGACGTTCTAACTCAGCTTGAATCGCGCCAAAACTTTCGAATGGTGCATAAATTAATATACCATCTTCGTCGGCAAAAACTTCTTCTGCACCAAAATCAATCATTTCTAATTCTAGTTCTTCGGGATCAATACCTTCAGCGTTCACTCTAAAATTACAGGTGTGGTCAAACATAAACACTACCGATCCTGAAGTTCCCAAGCTACCATCACATTTATTAAAATAACTTCTAATGTTGGCAACCGTTCTGGTGTTGTTGTCAGTGGCCGTTTCAACTAAAATAGCGATGCCGTGTGGTGCATAACCTTCAAATAAAACTTCTTTGTAATCACCTTGGTTTTTATCGGAGGCACGCTTTATGGCGCGCTCAATATTGTCTTTAGGCATGTTTACGGCCTTGGCGTTTTGAATCACCGCGCGTAAACGCGAGTTACCATCTGGATCCGGACCGCCTTCTTTTACGGCCATTACAATATCTTTTCCTATGCGCGTAAAGGCCTTGCTCATGGCAGACCACCGCTTCATTTTGCGTGCTTTTCTAAACTCGAACGCTCTTCCCATTTTACTATGTTTTTTTAGAATGCCAAAAGTAAGAAAAATAACATTTTATAAAAACGAATTATTCTTCAACCTCAACAATTTGCTCAATGGCTTCTGCTAATTCAAAATCTTTTTCAGTAACGCCGCCAGCATCATGTGTGGATAGTGATATTTTAAGAACGTTATAAGTGTTGCTCCAATCTGGATGATGATTGAGAGCCTCGCATTCAAAAGCAATACGGCTCATAGCGCTAAAACAATCTTTGAAATTTTCAAATTCAAATTCGGCGTAAATGGCATTATCAATAAATTCCCAATCAGGAAAGTGAAGTAATTTTTTTTCTATGATATCAGCTTCTAATTTTTTCATAAGTTGTGTATTTAAAGTTCAGCATAAAGGTACACAAATTGATTTACTTAGTAAGTTCTTCTATCACTTTATCGCTGGTAATTTGTAAATGTTTAGGCAACAAATTAAATTTTGGCAGTACAGCCAAGTAACGCGCTTCGTTAGTGGTGTAAACATGCTTAAATTTTGGTGTGGTTTTAAATCTTCTTGCTATTAAATCTTTTATAAAGTCGTCGTGGTGGACCAAATCGGTACTGCCAAGGTGAAACACTCCAAATTTATGGCGATTTATGATGTAATGTATTTGCTGAGTCACTTTTTTATCTAAGGTAACATTCATTATCAGATTTGGAAATATTTCAATAGCTTCTTCATTTTTTAATAAATCATTAATTTTTTGAATGCGAGGGCATTGTAATCCAAAAACCATAGGCAGTCGTAAAATAGCCACTTGTTTTTTAGGAAGCCTGAGGAGCATATTTTCAATTTTAATTTTGAAATGTCCATAAACACTATGGCTCAGTGTTTTGTCGAATTCATAACTTGGGTATTTACTGTAGGCGTCAAAAGCATTGGCCGATGAAATAAATATAAATTTACAGTTATTAAGCACCACATAGTCGGCTACATGCTGGTGAATAATTGTTTGAAGATGAAAATCACCGCGCAAAGCAGAAATGATAATGGTAGGCTTGCATGCATTCAAAATATCAACAACATCATCTTCTTCAATGGCATATTGAAAAAAATGTTTATTTGTGTCAAAGTTTGAATTGGACGTGCGGTAGGTGGCGAAAGTATGGTAATACGATGATAATTCTTTGTAAATAGCATTGCCTAAAAAACCGCTACCACCCAAAACCAATATTCTGTGCTTATTTAAATCATCCTTCATAAACCAATCTCACCTTCAATCATTATTATTTGTAAAAAGGAAGTTTTACCACAGTCGCTGGCGCTGAGTTTTTACGGATTTGAATATTAATTTTATCACCAAATTTGCTGAATTCAGGTGCAACGTAGCCTAAGCCGATTCCTTTTTTTAAGGAAGGCGACATAGTGCCTGAAGTAACCTTACCAATTAAGTTACCTTCGGAATCCACAATATCGTAACCACTTCTTGGAACACCTTTATCGTCTAATTCAAAAGCAACAAGTTTTCTTTTTAAAACACCTTTTTTCTCTTCCGAAAGTTTATCTGAATTATTGAACGCTTTAGTAAATTTCACAATCCATCCAAGGCCAGCTTCAAACGGGGATGTGTCGTCGTCAATATCGTTACCATAAAGACTATAACCCATTTCTAAACGCAAGGTATCGCGTGCGGCCAAACCAATTGGTTTAATACCAAATTTGGCACCAGCTTCAAATACTTTATCCCAAATCTGTTTTACTTCGGTATTTTTACAATAAATTTCAAATCCACCACTACCAGTGTAACCTGTAGCTGAAATTATAACATGCTCAATACCTGCAAAATCCCCAATTACAAAGTGATAAAACTGAATGGCAGATAAATCATGACTCGTTAAACTTTGCATCGCTTCAACCGCTTTCGGTCCTTGAATGGCCAATAATGAATAATCGTCAGATAAATTCCGCATGGCTGCACCGATGTCGTTTTTTGAACTAATCCAACTCCAGTCCTTCTCAATATTACTAGCGTTAACAACAAGCAAATAGGTGTCTTCTTTAATGCGGTACACAATTAAATCGTCCACAATACCACCGTTATCGTTAGGTAAACAGCTATACTGGGCTTTGCCAACGGTTAGCAATGAAGCGTCGTTGGTGGTAACTTTTTGAACTAGCTCTAGAGCTTTTGGACCTTCAATTAAAAATTCGCCCATATGACTTACATCAAAAACGCCAACCGATTTTCGTACAGTCTCATGTTCTGCATTAACGCCTTCGTATTGAACTGGCATGTTGAATCCTGCAAATGGTACCATTTTGGCGCCTAAAGCAATGTGGGTTTCGGTGAGTGCGGTATTTTTCATGTTTTGAATAAATTTATGGTTTTACAAGGTCCAAAAACAGTGCAAAAGTATCGAAATTATTCTGTTTTAAGGTGGTGGAAACAGCAATAAAAAAGTGTTAATTTTTTGTCTTTTGAAAACAGTTGTAGATAATATTCTTAATTTCCGTCCTCAAACAAATGAAGCTTTATGAAACAGCTATTCACCGCTATTTTTTTCTTATTCATATTAACGAGCGTGTTCGCGCAAAATGGCAAGCCTACCGATTATTTATCATCCGAATTTCATAAAAGTAGGAGAGACGCGCTTCGTCAAAAAATGCCAGCTAATAGTGTGGCTGTGTTTTTTGCAAATCCAGTGAGAAATAGAGCCAATGATGTGGAATACATATATCACCAAGATCCAGATTTTTACTATTTAAGCGGCTATCGCGAACCGCATGCCGTATTGTTGATTTTTTCGGAGAATCAAACCAACTCCAATGGCGAAGCCTATAATGAAATACTGTATGTACAACAGAAAAATGAAAGAATGGAGCAGTGGACAGGCGAACGCTTAGGCATTGAAGGCGCAAAAAACCAATTGGCTTTTGAACAGGTTTTTAATGGGGAAGATTTTTTGAACAATACTATCGATTTCATGAGCTTCGATAATGTGTTATTTAAAGATTTTTTTGATGACTATCGCGATACTAGAGATCCGGCAGATCTATACAATTTGATAGCACATTTCAAAAGTCAAGTAGGTTTTGACATAGATCGTAATGTTTCTAATGAAACTCCAAATGTCGAATTAAAACAAGAAGGCACCATCAACCAACGCGCTAATATAGATACCAGATCTGTCAACACTTATATGGCTTCACTACGTGAGATTAAAACCGATGACGAGTTGAAATTACTAACGAAGGCCATACGTATTTCAGCACAAGGGCAAATTGAAGTAATGAAAGCCATGAAACCGAACATGAGCGAAACCGAAATTCAAGGCATTCACGAGTTTATTTATAAAAAATATGGTAGCGAATACGAAGGTTATCCCAGTATTGTTGGTGCTGGTAATAATGGATGTGTGTTGCATTATATTGAAAATTCAAAAATGAATGTTGAAGGCGATTTAGTGTTGATGGATTTGGGTGCTGAATACCGCGGTTATACGGCGGATGTTACGAGAACCATTCCTTCGAGTGGTAAATTTTCGCCAGAACAAAAACTAATATACGATTTGGTTTATCATGCTCAAGAAGCTGGAATTGCTACCTGCGTGGCAGGCAATAGTTTTAGAAACCCTGATAGCGCTGCCAGAAAGGTAATTAGTGAAGGTTTGGTTAAACTGGGTATTATTAAAAATGAAAGTGATGCTGGTAAATACTTTCCCCATGGCACGTCGCATCATATTGGATTGGATGTTCATGATCCGGGATTGTATCAAAATTTTGAAGTCAACATGGTTTTAACCGTTGAGCCAGGAATTTATATTCCAAAAGGAAGTGACTGCGATGAAAAATGGTGGGGCATCGCTGTTAGAATAGAAGATGATATTTTAATTACTGAAAACGGACCTGTCAACCTCTCGGCAGAAGCACCCAGAAAATCTGAAGAAATAGAGGCACTTATGAAAGGAAAAAGTGTGCTTGATGGATTTGTATTACCAGATTTGGATTAATATAATTCCTGCTGAAGCTGAAATCTAATTTGCTTAAGTTTCAAATTTAAAGCTCTTGACTTTGGTATAAAATAGTATTCAATTAAACTCTTTTCTTTCGCTTGGTTTTATAATCATTCTAAAAGATTGGTCTTTATTGATATAATAACCTAACCAGTTGTAAAGTGTGCGGAGTTTATTTCTAAAATTCACCAATCCCATAATGTGAACAAAAATCCAAATGAGCCATGCAACGAACCCTTTTAAAAAATACTTATGTTTTGGAAAATCTACAACAGCTTTATTTCTTCCTATAATCGCCATCGAGCCTAAATCTTTATATTTGAAGGGTTTTCGTGCCTCAGGGCTGATCAATAAATTTTCAGCCAATTGTTTAGCTTGTTGCAAAGCTGCTTGGGCAAGTTGTGGATGCCCATCTGGGAAATTTTCATCGCCTGAAACCATGGCACAGTCGCCTAAGGCGTAAATATTATCATAACCTTCAATCAAATTGTAAGCATTGGTTTTTAATCTGTTACCTCTACCGTAATTGTCTGGTGAAAAACCGTCAAACTTTTTAGCTGAAATTCCAGCTGCCCATATCAAGTTTCTCGTGGGAATTTCAATACCGTTTGATAGCAAAACAGTTTCATCTTTAAAATCTTTAACCAAAGTATTCAGCATGATGTTCACACCAAGTTTTTGCAGCTTATCATGCGTATAGGCTTGCGATTTTTTTGACATGGAAGATAAAACCGCATCTTGCCCGTCAATTAAATAAATATCTCCCAAATCGTCGGCACGTAATTCAGGATAGTCTTTGGTAAGAATATTGGAACGCATTTCTGCAAAAATACCAGAAAGTTCAACGCCCGTTGGTCCTGCTCCTGCTATAACGAAGGTTAGTAGTCGTTTACGTTTTTGTACATCTTTTGTACGCGTGGCGCGGTCTAAACGTGTAAAAATCACGTTTCTTAAGGATAAAGCATCACTTATGGTTTTCATTGGTAAGCTTTTATCCTCAATGTTTTTATTACCAAAAAAGTTGGTTTCAACACCTGTGGCCATCACCAGAATGTCGTAGTGTATTTCACCATTATTCAGAATAATTTTGTGGTCTGATGGTACTACTTCTTTTAATGACCCAAGACGGAAAAAGGCATTTTTATTGTGTCTTAAAATTTTTCTAAAGGGATAACTAATGGCAGAAGGCTCCATAAAACCAGCGGAGACTTGGTATAATAATGGTGGAAAAAAATTGTAATTATTGGTGTCGACTAAAATAATTGTGTAGAGATCGGTATTGTTTAGCCGTTTAATTAATTCAATACCTGCAAATCCACCACCAACAACAACGATTACTCTTTTATTTTCCATCTTAAAATGATTTGAGTCACAAAGATAATTATTGTGAAGCGAGATTCATTTTAATTGGGTTTAAGTATTTTGATTTTTATGGGAATGTTAAGAAATACAGTTTAATTTTTAGGATATGAAGGGAATGCTTAGTTTTTTTTACTAAATGCTGTTTAGGCAACTTCTTTTTTAAAATAGATTAAAATAGTCGAGCTATCTACGTAAAAACATAGAATGAAATTTTCACAATAAAATCTTTTCTATTTACTCAAAAGAAATGCTTTCAATTCGTCATAACTTGAAATATGAATGGCCTTTTTCTTTTTATCCATCACACTGGCGATTTGTGGTGGTAAGTCTATATTTTCTCTAATAGTATCTTCAACCACGTCTAAAAACTTAGTAGGATGGGCGGTTTCAAGAAAAACACAATGACTATCAGGATGTTCTTTTAGATAATCCACAGCGGCCAAATAACCTACAGCCCCGTGTGGATCGGCAATATAACTATAATCATAGTATAGCGTTTTTAAAGCTTCTTTGGTTATATTATCACCATAACTTTTAGAGGATAAATTTTGTTTTAAATCAGCAAAATTATGTTTGTAAATTTCTTGAATACGCACAAAATTACTCGGATTACCAACATCCATTGCATTGCTGATGGTTGCTATGGTAGGCTTGGGTTGGTATTGTTCAGTTTCTAAATAAGTAGTAACAACTTTATTGCTGTTATTAGCGGCTATAAAATGCTGAATAGGTAAGCCTAATTGTTGGGCCATCATTCCAGCACATATATTACCGAAATTTCCGCTAGGCACTGAAAATACAATATTTTTATGTTGTTTGTGAAGTTGTTTATAAGCAAAAAAGAAATAAAACATTTGCGGTAACCAGCGTGCCACATTTATTGAATTTGCGGAGGTTATCTGAATTTTATCTGTAATTTCAGAATCTAAAAAGCGCGTTTTACCATATCTTGACAATCGTCGAAAACGCCATCAACTTCCAGAGCTTTAATATTTTTTCCTAAGGTAGTTAATTGCTTTTCTTGAATATCACTCACTTTGCCGCTTGGATAAAGGATCACCACTTTCACGCCTTTCACACCTAGAAATCCGTTAGCCACAGCACCGCCAGTATCTCCTGAAGTTGCCACTAAAACTGTGATGTCTTTTGTGTTGTCGGCATTAAAATAACCAAGGCATCGCGACATAAAACGTGCACCCACATCTTTAAATGCCATGGTTGGACCGTGAAATAATTCTAAGGAAGAAATTTGGTCACTAATTGGTACTATTGGAAAATCAAAACATAGTGTTTCTTCAATAATAAGCTTTAAATCTTCCTCAGGAATTTCGGGTACAACAAATAGTTTGATGACCTCAAAAGCAATCTCGTTATAAGAAAGCTTATCAATATTCTGAAAAAAGGAATCAGGTAACTTCGAAATATGTTCTGGAAAATACAAGCCTTTGTCTGGTGCCAGACCTTTAACCACAGCTTCTTTAAAGCTTGCTATGGGTGCTAGTTTGTTAAGTGAATAGTAGTTCATTGTCGACTATGTAAAAGTTGTCTTTATTTAAATGAATTTCTCTGTGAAACTCTGCGCTTCTTAGCGAATCTCTGTGTTATAATTTTTTAAGGCTACTCCAATCTTACAAAACCTTCATTCCTTGAACATTAATCCTAGACACATAGGTTTCATAATCAATGGTTGTTGCTGCATATACTTTCCTAATTACTGTCTCTACTCTTTTAGCGGTTTCTAAGCCTTCACTTAAAACAAAAATTGAAGGTCCAGAACCTGAAATCCCCGAGCCCAAAGCTCCAGCATTTAAAGCCACATTTTTCACCTCTTGAAAATGAGGTATCAACTGACTTCGGTAAGGCTCAACAACAGCATCGTGCAAGGAACGTTTTAACAATTCGTAATCATTCGTATGCATGGCGTGAATAAGACTGCCAAGATTAGCCCACTGCGAAACGGCATTTTTCATGGGAATTTGTTCAGGCAATATGGCGCGTGCATCGGCTGTTTTTATTTCAATTTGCGGATGTATAATGGTCGCAAATAAATTTTTAGGTGTTGGTATTTCTAAAATTTCTAAAGGTTCTAAGCTTTTAACCAAGGTAAAACCACCAAAAATTGCTGGCGCAAGATTGTCGGCATGCTCCGCTTGACTAGCAATGGCTTCACCTTTCATGGCAAACTTGGTAAGTTGCGTTTTATTGAAAGGTTTGCCCAGCAATTGGTTGATGGCATACACGCTGCCGGCCGCACTGGCGGCACTACTGCCAATACCACTACCAGGTTTTATATTTTTGTAAATATCGATTTCGAATCCGAAGTCTAAATCTAAAGACTTAACCAAAGCCAAAGCCGACACACCAGCAACATTCTTATGGGCTTCAAAAGGCAAATCAAACCCTACAATTTTTGTGATGTGTATGCCTTTTTTTGGAGTTGTTCTAACTACCATTTCATCGCCAATGGTATCTAGGCAAAACCCTAAAACATCGAAACCACAGGAAACATTGGCTACTGTTGCAGGTGAAAAAATACGTATGTCTTGTGCATTAAATTTCAAAAAATGATGACTTTAAGTTAAAATTGAATTCGTTTTTGTATTCATTTATTATGATTAATTACCGACTTCCAACCCTTATAATATCGGCAAATAATCCAGATGCAGTTACATCGGCACCTGCACCAGCTCCTTTAATAATCATTGGTTGTTCTGGATAGCGATGTGTGTAAAACATCACAATATTATCTTTTCCTTCTAAATTATAAAACGGATGACCTTGCGGAATTTCCTTTAAGCCAACACTTGCCTTACCATTATTAAATTCGGCTACATATTTTAACTGACAATTTTTTGATTGTGCCGATTGGTATAATTTCTGAAAATGCGCTTCATCATTTATAAGTGTTGTGTAAAAATCATCCACACTGTCACTATTCAAATTAGATTCGGTTAAAAATGATTGATTGCTGATATCTTCTAGGTTCATCTCGCAACCGCTTTCTCTTGCTAAAATTAGAATTTTTCTAGCCACATCTACACCGCTTAAATCAATTCGAGGATCTGGCTCTGTGTAACCTTCGGCTTGGGCTTGTTTAACTACATCGTGAAATCTAGTGCTGTCATTAAAATTATTGAATACAAAATTCAAACTTCCTGATAAAACGGCTTGAATGGAGGTGATTTTATCGCCTGAAGCAATCAAATTATTCAAGGTGTCAATAATAGGCAATCCTGCTCCAACGTTGGTCTCAAATAAATAAGGAACATTGTATTTGCGCGATAGTATTTTAAGTGTTTTATAGGTTTCAAAGTTACTTGACGCCGCAATTTTATTACAAGCTACTACCGCAATACTTTGTTTAAGATATGCAGGATACATTTCAGCTACGGCTTGATTTGCTGTGATATCAATAAAAATGCTATTGCGTTTATTTAATGTAGTAATTTGATTTAAAAAACCATCTAAGGTAGCAGGTGCTCCTTTATCGAGTAAAGTTTTCCAATTATTAAGATTGATACCATCTTCGTCAAAATACATTTTTCTAGAATTGGATAGGCCAATGACCCTAAGATTGATGTGGAGCTGTTCTTTTAAAAATTTTCGCTGCTTATTTATCTGAAGAACTAGTCGTTCACCAACATTTCCAACGCCGGTTATAAAGACGTTTAATTGCTTGGTTTTTTCCTCAAAAAATGATTCGTGAAGTGCATTAAGTGCTTTTTTAACATCTTTTTCAGCGATGACTGCTGAAATATTTCGTTCAGAAGCACCTTGGGCTATGGCTCTTACATTAATATTGTTCTTTCCAAGTGAGCTAAACATTTTACCACTTATGCCTTGGTGGTTTTTCATATTATCACCAACCAAAGCTACAATTGAAAGACCTGTTTCAACAATAAGGGCATCTAGTTTTCTCAAAGATATTTCGTACTCAAAAGTTTTATTGATGGCTTTTGCAGATTGTAAAGCATCATTGGTTGAAACTCCAAAACAAATGGAATGCTCTGAAGACGCTTGAGTTATAAAAATAATATTAATTTTTTCCTGTGCCAAGGTTTCAAACAAACGTTTAGAAAACCCGGGAATGCCAACCATACCATTTCCTTGGAGGGTTAATAAGGCTATGTTATCAATATTACTAATACCACTCACACTGTTTTTATTATTGTTAACGTGATTGGTTATCAGTGTACCACTAGCTTCTGGATCTTGCGTATTTTTAATGAGAATAGGAATGTTCAGATTTAACGCAGGTTGTACCGTTGGCGGATATAAAACTTTAGCTCCAAAATGAGATAATTCCATAGCCTCTTGATACGATAATCGCTCAATTGGAAAGGCTTGTTTTACCAATTTCGGATTAGCAGTGAACATACCACTCACGTCAGTCCATATCTCTAATTGACTTACTTCTAATGCTGCGGCAACTATAGCAGCCGTAAAATCGGAACCACCGCGTCCCAAAGTTGTAAATTCTCCATCTTCTGATTTCGAAACAAAACCAGGTAAAATAGTGATAGCTTGGGGTTGTTTAAAATAGTTACGGATATTGGTGTTGGTTATTTCATAATTAACTTCTGCTTTTGTGAAATCAGAATTGGTAACAATCAAGTCCTGACTGTTTTTCCTAACCACATCAATGCTTCTGTTTTGCATAGTTTCGGTGATGATATAAGACGATAAAAGTTCACCAAAACTTACCAGTTTATCAGATGTTTTTAACGATAGTTCATTAATGAGAAAAATACCATCCAATAATTTTTTTAAATGGCTGAGTTGTTCTTCCAAATAGGGGTTGGGCGTATTTTGTGTTTCTGGATTTAATTCAGAAAACAATTGTAAGTGATTATTCTTTATTATTTTGAACTCATCGAGGTAAGTTTCATCACCTATTTGCGCGAGTCTTCCTGCATTTAAAAGCTTATCAGTTATTCCGCCAACTGCCGAAACAACGCATATCACTTCACTATTTTCAGCGTAGGTTTCTAATATCGAAATAACGCTATTGATGTTTGCGGTAGATCCTACAGAGGTGCCTCCAAATTTTAATACATGCATAGTTTCTTTTTTTGATAACCTAAAAATTAAATTTCAAAATTTTTCAATCGATTGGTATATGGAAATAAATTCTATTAAAAAGTTTATTATTTATTACCCTAAGTGACCAAAAGTATCATTTTTAAAAGGATAAAAAAACTAAGGAGCTACTTTTTGAACGCTATTTTGGCATTTTTAGAGTTTGATTAATGAACCTCTATTTATAAGTCTTATTTTTACATTATCTGTTAAAAATGAATGCAAAATGAAAATTTATTCTAAAAAACAACTATATAAAGGAGATAAAATCACCATAGAAAGCGAGGGAATTACGTCGGTTGATTTAATGGAGCGCGCTGCAACCGCAATATTTAATTGGATGCATTTAAGAATGCAAGGTGCGCAAGTGCCTATTCGTGTTTTTTGTGGCATCGGAAATAACGGGGGCGACGGTTTGGTTTTGGCCAGACATCTTATAAATCATGGTTACCACGTAAAAACTTATATTGTGAATTGCAGTGACAGACGGTCTAAGGATTTTTTAGTCAATTATGAAAGATTAAAACAAACCTCAAAAAATTGGCCTGCACTTTTAAAATGTGCCTCTGACTTCCCCGAAATCCATCCTGATGACATTATTGTAGATGCTATTTTTGGAATCGGATTAAACCGACCCGTTGATGCCTGGATTGCATCATTATTTCAACATCTTAGAAACTCAAAGGCGTTCACTCTATCTATTGATGTTCCCTCGGGGCTATTTATAGATGCGGTTCCGCAAAATGACGCTGAAGTGATATGGGCAAACTATACCTTGAGCTTTCAAACACCAAAACTGGTGTTTTTTTTACCACAAACAGCGAAGTTTACGCAACAATGGGAAGTCTTAGATATTGGTTGGGACATAAACTATATTCAATCCACCGAAACCGAAGCACAGCTTATTAGTAAATTTGAAGTGTTACCGCTTTATAAACCACGAGATAAATTCTCTCATAAAGGCAATTTTGGCCATACCTTAATAATAGGTGGAAGTTATGGCAAAATTGGCGCAGTTAATTTAGCCGCAAAATCCGCAATGGCCACTGGTGCTGGCATGCTTACAGTTTTTGTGCCAAAATGTGGTTACATCCCTATACAATCCAACTTTCCTGAAGCGATGGTAATCACCGATGCTAATGAGGACGTAATTACCAATATTAAATATGATTTAAAACCAAATGCAATTGGTATTGGTATGGGATTAGGAACGAATGATGCTACTATTTTAGCTTTGGAATCATTTTTAAAAAATCAAAATTCACCAATCGTTATAGATGCTGATGCGATTAATATAATTTCAAAAAAGCGAGGATTGATAAAGCTAATTCCAAAGTTATCCATACTTACACCGCATCCAAAAGAACTGGAACGACTAATAGGTGTTTGGAAGGATGACTTCGATAAAATTTCTAAAGTAAAGTCGTTTTCGAAGAAACATTCATTAATAATCGTTATTAAAGGATTTAATACGATGACCGTTTTAAAAGACAATTACTATATCAACACAACAGGAAATCCTGGTTTGGCCACTGCTGGTTCGGGGGATGTTTTAACGGGAATTATTTCGGGTCTAATCTCTCAAGGTTATGAGCCACTCGATGCTGCCGTTTTCGGTGTGTATTTGCATGGCAAATCGGCAGATATTAAAGTTCAAACATACGGGTATCAAAGTTTAATAGCTTCTTATGTAATAGAAGGAATTGCCGATGCCTATTTAGATTTATTCACCCAGCCAGAACTACCAGAAGAAATCGAAACCAACAATGCTTAAAACTCAAAAATGTTTACGCATCTTTGCAGTCTAACTTATTTTGTATTCAACCATCGTCAATAATGAATTTAATACATCAAATATCAGATTCACCCTTAAACTTGAGTCTTGTTCAAGACATTATAACTCAAAATAAAAAACTTGAACTATCAGAATCGGCTATTCATAAAATTGTAGAATGCCGCAACTATCTCGATCAAAAGCTCAAAGAAAATGTAAAACCAATTTATGGTATTAATACTGGTTTTGGATCTTTACACAATGTGAAAATCAGCTCCGAAAACCTATCAAAACTTCAGGAAAACTTAGTAATGTCGCACGCCTGCGGCATGGGTGATGAAGTACCAGATGCGGTAGTGAAATTAATGCTGTTACTCAAAATACAGTCCTTAAGTTATGGACATTCTGGTGTTCAGGTAGCAACGGTTCAGCGGTTGATAGACTTTTATAATAACGATATTTTACCTATTATATATACCCAAGGATCTTTAGGCGCATCGGGCGATTTGGCCCCGTTAGCCCATATGTCTCTACCAATTATAGGAAGGGGAATGGTTAAATATAAAGGTAAACAATTAGCTTCTTCTGAAGTTTTAAAACAGTTTAATTGGAAGCCAATACAATTACAATCAAAAGAGGGATTGGCCTTGCTTAACGGCACCCAGTTTATGATTGCTTATGGCGTTGCTGGTTTAATTGAAAGTTTTAAGTTGTCCTATTTTGCCGATTTAATTGGAAGTATTTCTTTGGATGCTTTTGATGGAAGAATAGAGCCGTTTAATCAACTAGTTCATTTAGTAAGACCACATAATGGTCAAATTCAAACTGCCAAACGCATTACAGAATTTTTAGAAGGTAGTGAGATAATTAACCAAGAAAAAAATCACGTTCAAGATCCGTATTCGTTTAGATGCATACCTCAAGTGCATGGCGCAACAAAGGATACTTTAAAATTTGCTGAGCGCACTTTTATTACCGAAATGAATGCAGTAACAGACAACCCGAATATATTTATCGATGCCGATGAAATAATATCTGGTGGAAACTTTCATGGTCAACCTTTGGCACTGGCACTAGATTATTTAAAAATTGCAATGGCAGAGCTTGGCAATATTTCAGAAAGACGTACTTTTCAATTGGTATCAGGAAATAGAGAGTTACCAGCCTTTTTAATAGATAACCCAGGATTAAATTCAGGTTTTATGATACCGCAATACACCGCTGCTAGTATTGTAAGTGCTAACAAGCAATTAGCGACACCAGCCAGTGTTGATTCTATTGTATCATCAAACGGTCAAGAAGACCACGTGAGCATGGGAGCCAATGCAGCGGTTCAATCTTATCTATTAATCGAAAATGTAAAAAGTATTTTGGCAATTGAATTATTAAATGCTTCTCAAGCTTTAATGTTTCGTTCTCCAAAAAAATCATCTTTATTCATCGAATCATTTCTAAAATCATATCGAAAAGAGGTGAAATTTGCATCTGAAGATCAAATTTTTCACGAATTAATGAAAACTACAGTGTCATTTATCGATGATTTTTGCATCGATAATAAGTTGCTGTTCGACTAAATGCACAAATAAAATGTTCAAGTGTTTTTTGCCAAAAAATGCTAATTTTATTTGTCAATCAGTAATTTAAAATCTATTTTTGATTCATAATGTGATTGATGAAAGTCTGTTACATTTGATTTTTGAAGTTTTTTAACAAGACAACAAAAATCCTTCCTTCATAAAATTGTTAATAGCAAACAATTGATTTTTAGCACTATTTTTTAGATTTTAACAATCTAAACCTGTTGTACGGTTTTGATATTTGAAGTCTTTTTTACGGGTCCCAAACCTACATTTTAAACCACTGCAAAGTGTTATGGAAGACAATTATTATTGTCGCTCTCAAGTGTTAAGATAATTTTAATTTAAACCAAATGTTATGTTTATGAGCAATTTTACCCGAGGAGGTAGTGGCGTCAAATTTTGGCAAGCTGTCTCGAATTTATCGTGTTGTAGCGTTGATCTTATTACCAAACAATTAAAAAGTGTTAAGGCTTTTGCCTTTATCGCTCTTTTTGCGTTTAGTATAGGTTCGGCGTTTGCACAAACAGCAAACCGAAGTGTGTTCTTCGATCGCTGTATTGACGACCGTCCAGTGCCATCGTTTGATGTGTCGGACTTTGAAATGATTTTTCAAAATGAATGTGAAGGATCAGAATTAACCTTAGACATCACCGAGAATCTTCAAGGTGATGATTGTAACTGGCAAGTAATATATTCTTACAACATTAGTTGTGGAGATTATTCTACTACCACCAAAGAATTTTTTGAAGGAGGCGATAGAACAGCACCAGAATTAATTGGAGAAATCCCTGATGGTCAGGCAGATCTTAACTTGTGTTTTGATGCCATTCCAGCCGGTCCTTCAATTGAAGACATTGCTTTACTATTTGCAGATGAATGTAGCGATGTTACAGTTGTCAAAACTGGTGAACCTACTGGTGATGATTGCGAATGGAGCGTTATATATTCCTATAGTGTATTTGACGCTTGTGGCAACCAATATGGTGAAGATATTAGAATAGAATATTCTGGTGGTGATACTGCTGTGCCCGAACTCAAAAAGGGTGCTGTGATTCCTGCAGGAAATATGGATTCTGATTTTTGTTTTTTAGAAAAAGAGCAAGGTCCATCTGAAGAAGATATAGCTGCCTTATTTGAAGATAATTGTGGAGCAATTAATGTTGTCAAAACTTCGTATTCTAAAGGTACAGATTGCAAGTGGATGGCAGAGTATACCTATATAGTGAGTGATGACTGTGGAAATGCAGCTGCGCCAATAGTAATTATTTATCAAGGCAGAGATGATGAAGCTCCAGTGTTAAATGGAGTTCCAGCAGATATTACTGTTAATTGTATCGATGCGCTTCCA
Source organism: Flavobacteriaceae bacterium (assembly GCA_018402135.1). Lineage (GTDB taxonomy): Bacteria > Bacteroidota > Bacteroidia > Flavobacteriales > Flavobacteriaceae > Paucihalobacter. The sequence goes on from JAGYJF010000002.1 coordinate 135,978, forward strand.
GAAGTTGGTAAGAACAGTGTTACTGCTATTGATAACTGCGATTCAAAAGTAGATATCGAATTAGTTGAAGACACTAGTCAATTAGGTCTAGCTTGCGAAGGTGGCATAGTGATAAGAACTTGGACTGCCGTTGACAACTGTGGAAACACTGTGAGTGAATCTCAAACTATAACAGTTACACCAGCTCCAAAAGCAGAATTTGATGAAATTATAGATTTTTCAATTTCTTGTGAAGAGTTAGGTCAATTTCAAGCACCTTTCTTAGGCTACAGTAATGATGTATCTGCGGGTGCTTGTATCATTAATGGTGAAGTGCAAGGTACGTTTGAGCCATTTACTGAAAACTGTGGTTCTTTTGTAGTTAGTTTTGAATTTATTGATGAGTGTGAGAGAGTATCAACGGCTTCAGTTACGGTAACTGTGGTTGATGAAACTGCTCCTCTACTATCAATTCCAGTCAATGAAACTGTTGAGTGTGATTCTATTCCAGAATTAGGTACAGCGAGTGCCACTGATAACTGCGATACTGATGTTACAATTGAGTATCTTGGTGAAGAGCGCGTTGATGGCGAGTGTCAAGATTCATATACTTTAAACAGAACTTGGAAAGCTACGGATAATTGTGATAACTCTACAACTTTAACTCAAGTAATCACAGTAGTTGATACTACTGCTCCTCAATTAACTATTCCTACTGATGAAACAGTTGAATGTGATTCAATTCCAGAAGTAGGTTTGGCCAGTGCAACCGATAATTGTGATTTAGACGTTGATGTTATTTACATTGGCGAAGAGCGTTTACAAGGTGAATGTGAAGATAGTTATCAACTAGTTAGAAGCTGGACAGCAACTGACAACTGTGGAAATAAAACATCTTTGTCTCAAACCATTACAGTTCAAGACACTACTGCTCCAGAATTAACCATACCAGCTGATATTGAGGTAGAGTGCGATAGCGTTCCAAAAGAAGGCGAAGCTACTGCAACTGATAATTGCGACTTAGACGTATCGGTGATTTATAATGGCGAAGAAAGAGTTGATGGAGAATGCGAAAACAGCTACCAATTAATTCGTTCTTGGACTGCCACTGATAATTGTGGTAATTCAACTACCTTAAATCAAACAGTAACTGTTGTTGACACTACAGCACCTAAATTAACGGTTCCTGCAGATGAAACAGTTGAGTGTGATTCAATACCAGAACTTGGTGAAGTTTCTGCAACAGACAATTGCGATGAGCAAGTATTAATTGAATTTGTAGATGAAAAAAGAGTTGATGGTGATTGTGTAAATAGTTACCAATTAATAAGAACTTGGAGCGCCACGGATAACTGTGGAAATTCAGTACAAAATAGTCAAACAATTTCAGTTATTGATACTACTGCTCCTGAATTAATCGTTCCTGCAGATGAAACTGTAGAATGTGATTCAATACCAGGGGTTGGAGAAGCTTCGGCTACCGATAACTGCGATGAAAATCCATCTGTTGAGTATGCAGGTGAAAGTAGAGTAGACGGAGAATGTCCAAATAGCTACACATTATTCAGAGTATGGATAGCTACAGACGATTGTGGAAACCAAGTTTCAAAAACTCAAGAAATTACAGTAGTTGATACAACTGCTCCTGTAATTACAGCTCCTGCTGATATCACCGTTGAATGCGATGCAATTCCAGAGCCGGGCATGGCCGAAGCTACTGATAATTGTGATGAGGCACCGTTTGTTGAATTTATCGACGAAAAAATTGAACCAGGAAATTGTAAAAACAGCTTTGTATTAATAAGAACTTGGAGAGCTACTGATAGCTGTGGAAACACTGCTTTAGATAGTCAAGCTATTATAGTAGTAGATACTACTGCTCCTGAGTTTAATGAAGAACTTCCTGCAAATGCTACCGTGGAATGCGATAGCGTTCCTGAGGCGGCTGTATTAACTGCAACAGATAATTGCGCTCCTAGTGTAAATGTTAACTTTAGTGAAAAGAGAACAGATGGTGATTGTGCTTACAATTATACCTTGGTAAGAACTTGGACGGTAAGTGACGATTGTGGTAACGAAACAGTTCACACACAAACTATCACAGTTCAGGATATAACCGCACCAACTTTCACTGCACCATCAGATATCGAAATCTTTACTGATGCTAACTGTGAATTTGATGCTTCAGTATTGGTAACAGGAGATGTAATGGACGAAGCTGATAACTGTACTACAGAATTAGAAGCTACTTACGCAGATTCAGTTGTTGATGGAGCGTGTGAAGGCAGCAAAATAATTACCAGAACTTGGTCATTAATTGACGAATGCGGTAATGCAGCAGCCAATCAAGTACAGATTATTACTGTAACTGATAATATAGCACCAACTTTCACTGCACCAGCAGATATCGAAATCTTTACCGATGCTGATTGTGCTTATGATGCTTCAGTAGGAGCTACAGGAGATGTAATGGACGAAGCTGATAACTGTACTACAGAATTAGAAGCTACTTATACAGATTCAGTTGTTGATGGAGCGTGTGAAGGCAGTAAAGTAATTACCAGAACTTGGTCACTTGTTGACGATTGTGGTAATAAAGCCTTAGATCAAGTACAGATTATTACTGTAACTGATAATATAGCACCAACATTCACTGCACCAGCAGATATCGAAATCTTTACCGATGCTAACTGTGAATTTGATTCATCAGTATTGGTAACAGGAGATGTAATGGACGAAGCTGATAACTGTACTACAGAATTAGAAGCTACTTATACAGATTCAGTTGTTGATGGAGCGTGTGAAGGCAGTAAAGTAATTACCAGAACTTGGTCACTTGTTGACGATTGTGGTAATAAAGCCTTAGATCAAGTACAGATTATTACTGTAACTGATAATATCGCACCAACATTCACTGCACCAGCAGATATCGAAATCTTTACTGATGCTAACTGTGAATTTGATTCATCAGTATTGGTAACAGGAGATGTAATGGACGAAGCTGATAACTGTACTACAGAATTAGAAGCTACTTACGCAGATTCAGTTGTTGATGGAGCGTGTGAAGGCAGTAAAGTAATTACCAGAACTTGGTCACTTGTTGACGATTGTGGTAATAAAGCTGAAGATCAAGTACAGATTATTACTGTAACTGATAATATAGCACCAACTTTCACTGCACCAGCAGATATCGAAATCTTTACCGATGCTAACTGTGAATTTGATTCATCAGTATTGGTAACAGGAGATGTAATGGACGAAGCTGATAACTGTACTACAGAATTAGAAGCTACTTATACAGATTCAGTTGTTGATGGAGCGTGTGAAGGCAGTAAAGTAATTACCAGAACTTGGTCACTTGTTGACGATTGTGGTAATAAAGCCTTAGATCAAGTACAGATTATTACTGTAACTGATAATATCGCACCAACATTCACTGCACCAGCAGATATCGAAATCTTTACTGATGCTAACTGTGAATTTGATTCATCAGTATTGGTAACAGGAGATGTAATGGACGAAGCTGATAACTGTACTACAGAATTAGAAGCTACTTACGCAGATTCAGTTGTTGATGGAGCGTGTGAAGGCAGTAAAGTAATTACCAGAACTTGGTCACTTGTTGACGATTGTGGTAATAAAGCTGAAGATCAAGTACAGATTATTACTGTAACTGATAATATAGCACCAACTTTCACTGCACCAGCAGATATCGAAATCTTTACTGATGCTAACTGTGAATTTGATTCATCAGTATTGGTAACAGGAGATGTAATGGACGAAGCTGATAACTGTACTACAGAATTAGAAGCTACTTACACAGATTCAGTTGTTGATGGAGCGTGTGAAGGCAGTAAAGTAATTACCAGAACTTGGTCACTTGTTGACGATTGTGGTAATAAAGCCTTAGATCAAGTACAGATTATTACTGTATCTGATAATATCGCACCAACATTCACTGCACCAGCAGATATCGAAATCTTTACCGATGCTGATTGTGCTTATGATGCTTCAGTAGGAGCTACAGGCGATGTAATGGACGAAGCTGATAACTGTACTACAGAATTAGAAGCTACTTACACAGATTCAGTTGTTGATGGAGCGTGTGAAGGCAGTAAAGTAATTACCAGAACTTGGTCACTTGTTGACGATTGTGGTAATAAAGCTGAAGATCAAGTACAGATTATTACTGTAACTGATAATATAGCACCAACTTTCACTGCACCTATAGATGCAACCATCGAGTGCGATGAAAATATTTCCGATTTAACTTTAACTGGTGACGTTATTGACGAAGCTGATAATTGCTCGACTAATTTAGAAGCTACCTACCAAGATAGCGAACCAATTCCTGGAGATTGTATAGGTAACTATACTGTTGAAAGAACCTGGTCATTAGTTGATAATTGTGGTAATAAAGCCTTAGATCAAGTACAAATTATTACTGTACAAGATACAACTGCACCTACTTTAGAAGGTGAATTACCTCCAACTTATGTAAATGGTATTAACGAATGTAAGCCAGAAGATGCAATGTCTTATGGTGTATCAGCCGCTGAGGTTGCTGCTTTATTCGTTGATAACTGTGGCGAGGTAGTGGTTACTAAAACAGTAAAATCATTTGTAGGTACTGATTGCAGCTGGGCTTTGATGTTCGGATTTACTGTTGCCGACGATTGTGGCAATGAATACGGAAGTTTCAAAGTTAGTTATGCTGGTGGTGATACGTCTGCTCCAACATTGGTTGAAGGTGCTATGATACCTGCAAGCCAAGACGGATTCCAGTGCCAGTCTGAAGCACCAGATGCTCCTAAATTAGCAATCATCGAAGGTTTATTCGAAGATAATTGTGGTTCTGTAATTGTAACGCCTCTTGAGCCTGTTGCAACTGAAGGTGACTGCGATTGGTCTATTGAATATAGATTTACCGTAGAAGATGCTTGTGGTAACGCAGCTGACGATGTTGTAATTATTTACTCTGGTTCAGATACAATTGCTCCTACATTAACTGGAGAAGTACCATCAGGTAATAATCTATTAAATCTATGTTTCAGCGAAACATTAGAAGGATTAGGTGAGCCAACTGAAGAAGAAGTTGCAGCACTTTACAGTGATAATTGTGATGACAACTTAACAGTAACAAAAGTTCGTACCAATTACTTTGATGAAGGTCAAGAAGATTGTAACTGGCAAGTATGGTTCCGTTATACGGTAGCTGATGCTTGTGGAAACGAAGCAGAACCATTTAAAGTAATTTATCAAGGTGGCGATATAGAAGCGCCAATGGTAAGTACCCAAGTTGGTAACCTAGATGCTACATTAGAGTGTAGTGATTCAGCCGGTCTTGAAGCAGCTTTAGCTTTAGTACCTGCAGCTACTGATAATTGTACAGAAACTCCAACTTTAAATGTTGTGAGTGATGTAACGACTGATGATGCTGAATGTGCCGACGCTTATGTTCGAGTTAGAACTTGGAATTTTAGTGATAGTTGTGGCAACACAAGTGCAAACTTTGTACAGACTATTACTGTTCAAGATACCACTGCGCCAGAATTTACAGTATTCCCTGAGGATATTACAATTCAGTGTTCTGAAGTAGGAGATTTAAGTTTATTTGATATTTTTGATTACTTAAACGCTAATCAAATTCCATTTCCTGAAGCGGCTGACAATTGTTCAGAAGTTACTTTAACCTTCACTCCAGATTTAGTTATCGAAGGTCAAGAGTGTCCAATAGTGGCGGTTTGCACTAAAACGTTCATTATTGAAGATGCTTGTGGAAATTCAACTGAAAGAACCTTTACAGTGACTATTATTGATACTGAAGCGCCTGTATGGAATTTTGCGGGTGAGTTAGATGTGACTTACACAACTAGTACTGGAGCAGACTGCCCAGCTGATGCAGAGATTTCTCTTAATATTGGAGATAATATCACTGTTAATGATACCTGGTTCGCAGGTGGCATTGAAGTTCCAAGTTTATTGGAAGTTGTTAGTGATAGTTGTACAGATGCCAAAGATCTGACTATAACAGTTACAGATAAAACTAAAGTTAGTGATGGATGCATGAGCACCTTAACTATCACGTTTGCAGCTGCCGATGCTTGTGGCAATTCAGCTGGCGGATTTACTTGCAAGTATATCTTTATAGACGACGAGGCACCAGAAGTTATTAACGCGTGTCCAACAGCAGCAGACTTTGGTTATTCTAATGTACAGTGTCAATCTGAATTACCAACGGGTGATGAAGCAGAACTAGCATTCTTCGCTAATAATATTCCTAGCTTCTTCCAGGATGCTTGTAATGATTTAGCTGGTGTTAATATTTCTAACCCTGTTCTTGATGGCACCGAGTGCAATGGTGTTGCTACTTACACTATCGATTTCTTCGATTCTTGTGGAAACAGAACAAGTGAATGTACTTTCACAATTGAATGGAATGATACCACCGCACCAGAAGCACCACAAGCACCTGCTGATTTAACAGTTGAGTGTATTGATGATGTACCTGCTCCAGGTGATTTAACTGCTACAGACAACTGTGCAGGTGAGGTTACAGTAACTGGTGTTGATTCAGTAAATAGCGAAGATGCATGTAATGTAATTATTACACGTACTTGGACATTTACAGATGCGTGCGAAAACACATCTTCAGTATCACAAACTATTACAGTAAGCGATACTGTAGCACCGGTTGCACCACAAGCACCTGCTGATTTAACAGTTGAGTGTCTTGATGATGTTCCAGCTGCAGGTGATTTAACTGCTACAGACAACTGTGCAGGTGAGGTTACAGTAACTGGTGTTGATTCAGTAAATAGCGAAGATGCATGTAATGTAATCATTACACGTACTTGGACCTTTACAGATGCGTGCGAAAACACATCTTCAGTATCACAAACTATTACAGTTAGCGATACTATTGCGCCTACTTTCGATCAGGATACTCTTCCTGCTGACGAATCCTTAGAGTGTGCAGATGATGTTGTTGACGCGGTTATATTGACTGCTTCAGATAATTGTGGAAATGCTAACGTTGCATTTACAGAAGTAGTTGGTATAGGTCAAGTAGATTGTGCAAATAGTTTCACAATTACTAGAACTTGGACTGCTACAGATTCTTGTGATAATAGAACAGTTCATGTTCAAGTTATTACGGTAAGTGACGAAACTGCACCGGTAGCGCCAGAGCAAGTTCCTGCAGATATTACAGTAGAATGTAGTGAGGATGTACCAGCTCCGGCTTTATTGACTGCTACTGACAACTGTGATTCTAAAGTGGATGGTGTTGCAACTGATGTTAGCAACGGACAAACTTGTCCAGAGATCATTACACGTACATGGACGTTTACCGATAGCTGTGGAAATCAATCATCCGTATCTCAAATCATAACAGTTGATGATACTACAGCTCCAGTAATTGATGTATGTCCTGAAGGTGTTGACTATGGATTGGTAACTTCTGAACCAACAGACTTTGCTACTACAGTTAGTGCATCAGACAATTGTGATGATCAATTAGTTATAAACTACAACGACTCTGATAGTTCTGTATTTGTACCTGGTCAATTTTTTGAGGATCCTGCCGCGGTTTACAAGTTTACTTGTCAAAACCCAGGAACCGGTGTAGTTGACTTTGTTACGTTTACGCATGATGGAACCTTTACTGACGTTGGAATTGGTCAAGATAAAGCCAATTATAATTCAGATATTCCAGGTTATAGATTAGAGTTTGTTCTTGGTATAGAGCGTCCTGATGGAAATACTACTGCAAATGATTGGGTATTATATAATCCAGATGGTTTAGTATTCGCTGTTAAGAACTCTCAAAATAATGAACCTGCCTTCCCAGATTGCAATGCAAACTGGCAGGAAACACCGGAGTTAGCTGAAATATGTAAAATTCTTAGAGTAGAGTGTTTAGGTTTAGTTATTAATGAACCAGGAATAACTAACTTTACTAAAGTAAGAACTTTTACTGCAACTGATGACTGTGATAATGTAAGTGATATCTGCACTGTAATGTATACTTGGAGCATTGAGGAAGGCGAAACGACAGCTAGAGAAGCCGTTGTGTCAACTGAGAAAATGGACTTCAAAGCGTATCCAGTACCATTTGAAAACGAAGTGACAATTCAATACATGTTTGAGTACAACACTAGTGTTACTATTGAAGTGTTTGATGCCAAAGGAATTTTGGTTAACAAAAACACCAACAATAACTACAAAGGTGGTACTACAGACAATACAATGTTTGATATGTCGAGAAATTCAAATCAAATGTATTACGTTAAGTTAACTACGAATAGAGGTTCTATTACTAAGAAAATACTTTCTAACAAGTAATAGGCATCTATTAAGTATAATCCTTTAATTTAGAAAAAGGCAGCTATTAATTTTAATAGCTGCCTTTTCTTTTTTATAAAATTTTGATAAGAGAAAAGAGTGAGAAGTGAAAAGTGAGAAGTGAAAAGTGAGAAGTGTACGTCCCTGATATAGGTTGATCACTTAAAGTCAATTTATATGAAAGCAAACATCAAATTAATTAGTAAACAAAGATATTTTTCTGAAGAATTTCAAAAGTCCATTGTCTATGATTTTGAAAGTGGCAAATTTTTTATTCTACATTTAAAACCAAATAGTAATATTCGACTTCCATCAATCTGAAATAACACTTAAAAAAGAATACAACTACCAATAAAAATGTAAATAATTGTAATTACTTGATTAAAGACTTGGCCCAAGAAATGGCCTCGTTTAAGTCTTCAAATATTCGGAAAGGTTTTTTTAGAAATAGTTTTTCAATTTCAGCGTTACTTTTCGCCTTGTATTCTTTGGCTATAACACCAAAACCAGCTAAAGTTTCTAGTTTAGAAGTTTCAAAATAAATAGAGGGGTCTACTGAATATGAATTGACGCGATGGGTTAAATACACAAACGGCTTTTGACCATAGTAATCAAGCGCATTTTCTATAAGTACATCTTGAAGTTTAGAAGTCACAGGGACTGTAAACTATTTTGTGTTTTTGCTCTTAGTTAGTTGAAAAATGATTTTTAAATTCATAGGCAAAAAATTTACTTTTAAATTTTTATTTTATGAACTCAGAATTAGAAAAACAATTAGACGCCTTGATAGGCAAAATCAGCAACAAGGAGGACTTTGACCAGGTCAAGGAACAGTTGCTTAAACGTGGTATTGAATCGCTTTTGAAAGCCGAGATGACAGCACATTTAGGGTATCAAAAGGGTGATTCGGTAATTGAGAACAACCAGCGTAACGGCTTTTCAGAGAAAACCATCAAGACTCAGAATGGGGAGCAGCGCATCAAAATACCCAGAGACCGTCAAGCTAGCTTTGAGCCGGTTATCGTTCCCAAACATCAATCCATTAGTCAAGAATTAGAAGATTGTATTCAATTGCTTTACGCCAAAGGTATGAGCAATAGCGATATTATTGATTTTATTGAAAGCACCTATGGAGTGCAGTATTCCACATCACAGGTATCCATTATCACCAACCAATTATTAGAAGACATCAAACAATGGCAGAATAGGCCTTTAGAAGATGTATATCCGATTGTTTGGATAGACGCTATTCATTATAAAATACGTCAAGAAGGCAAGGTGATATCTAAAGCCTGTATGATAGTTTTAGGGGTAAATACCGAAGGGCAACAAGACATTTTGAGCATGAGTATTGTGGAGACAGAAAAAGCAGCTGCCTGGATGTCCATATTAGAGGATCTGCGCTCTCGAGGCGTAAAAGACATCTTCTTTCTGTGTTCCGACAACCTCTCTGGATTAGATAAAGCTGTAGAAGCTATATTTCCAGATAGTATTCGTCAAATATGTATCGTACATCAAATTAGAAACTCATTAAAATACGTGAGCTATAAAGACCGTAAGCCAATAATGGTCGATATTAAAGCTATTTACCAAGCCGATAATGAGAAATTTGCTTTAGAGGCTTTTGAAGTATTTAAACAAAACTGGCAGGATAAATATCTCTCTGCCGTACAGTCTTGGGAAAACAATTGGGACAATTTAACCACCTTTTTAAACTATCCAAAAGAGATTAGAAAACTCATATATACTACCAATATCATTGAGAGTTTTAATGCCAGTTTAAGAAAATATACCCGCAACAAAAAGTCTTTCCACATGACGATGCAGCCCTGAAATCAATATATTTAGCAGCTCAAAGTATCAGTAAAAAATGGAAGAAAACTCGATTTAAATGGGGCCAAATTTACAATCAATTGTATATTTGTTTTCCAAACAGGTTATAATCTATATTATTTTAACCTATGAATTTTGAAATTATTTTTCAAAAACACAAAATTTTGGATAAACTCAAGTCACACTAACGCCTTCTTTCATAACAACTAACATATAGTCATCATAAAAAGTGATAGTGCAAAAATTTAATATTTTTACTTGCGACATCTTTAAAATTAGATAATATTTAATTTGTTGCAAAAAAAAACTCCTTTAAAACGATTAAAGGAGTTTAATTAATGTCTAAATGATTTATGACTTCGTGTGCTCTTCAGATTTCTCAATCTTCACACTCAACTTATCAGAATCACCATCAAGATCCATAATGATAAAGTCGCCTTCAACAATTTTTGAATTGATGATTTCTTCAGCAAGCGAATCTTCAATATATTTCTGAATTGCACGTTTAAGTGGCCTTGCGCCATATTGTTTGTCAAAACCTTTTTCTGCAATATAATCTTTTGCCTTTTTACTCAACTTAAGCGTATAACCGATATCTTTAATTCTGTCAGTCAATTGCTTTAATTCAATATCAATAATTTTATTGATATCCTCTTTCTCAAGGCTATTAAACATTACTACATCGTCAATTCTATTCAAGAACTCTGGTGCAAATGCTTTTTTAAGCGCATTTTCAATAACGCTTCTGGTGTTATCATCGGCTTGTGCTGTTCTAGCAGAAGTTCCAAAACCAACGCCCTGACCAAAATCCTTAAGTTTTCTGGCACCAATATTAGACGTCATAATAATGATAGTGTTTCTAAAATCGATTTTTCTGCCCAAACTATCAGTTAAATAACCATCGTCTAATACTTGTAACAACATATTAAACACATCGGGATGGGCTTTTTCTATTTCGTCTAGCAACACAACCGCATACGGTTTGCGTCGTATTTTTTCAGTGAGTTGCCCGCCTTCTTCGTAACCCACATAGCCTGGAGGCGCACCAATCAGTCTAGAAATTGCGAATTTCTCCATGTATTCACTCATATCAATTCTAATCAAAGCGTCTTCATTATCAAACAATTCTCTGGCTAGTACTTTTGCCAATTGCGTTTTACCAACGCCAGTTTGTCCTAAAAATATAAAAGAGCCAATTGGTTTGTTTGGGTCTTTAAGTCCTGCTCGGTTACGCTGAATGGCTTTAACCACCTTAGCAACCGCATCGTCTTGACCAATAACTTTACCTTTTATTAAATCGGGTAGTTTTGCTAGTTTGTTGCTTTCAGTTTGAGCGATTCTGTTCACAGGAATACCTGTCATCATCGATACAACATCAGCCACATTATCTTCGGTCACCACTTCGCGGTGCATCTTAGATTCTTCTTCCCATTTTAGTTGGGCAGTAGATAACTCTTTTTCAAGTCGTTTTTCATCATCTCTAAGCTTAGCGGCTTCTTCGTATTTTTGCTTTTTAACAACTGTATTTTTAGTTTCTTTTACAGCCTCTAATTGTTTTTCAAGTTCAATTATTTGCTCTGGAACTTGAATATTGGTGATGTGAACGCGTGATCCAGCTTCGTCTAAAGCATCAATAGCTTTGTCTGGCAAAAAGCGTTCGGTCATGTATCTATTGGTCAATTTAACACAAGCTATTATCGCTTCAGGAGTATAATCTACATTGTGATGTTCTTCGTATTTATCTTTAATATTATTCAAAATTTGAATGGTTTCTTCAACCGTTGTAGGCTCAATAATAACCTTTTGAAAACGACGCTCTAAAGCACCATCTTTTTCAATGTACTGTCTGTATTCGTCTAAGGTGGTAGCACCAATACATTGTATTTCGCCTCGCGCCAAAGCAGGTTTAAACATATTTGAGGCATCTAAACTTCCTGTGGCACCACCAGCGCCTACAATAGTGTGGATTTCATCAATAAACAGAATAATATCGTCATTCTTTTCAAGTTCATTCATCACTGCCTTCATGCGTTCTTCAAACTGACCACGGTATTTGGTACCTGCAACTAAGCTTGCTAAATCAAGAGTTACAACGCGTTTATTGAATAAAATACGTGACACCTGACGTTTAATAATTCTTAAAGCCAAACCTTCAGCAATGGCAGATTTACCAACACCTGGTTCACCAATTAACAAAGGATTGTTCTTTTTTCTTCTACTCAGTATCTGTGAAACACGCTGTATTTCTTTATCACGACCTACTACAGGGTCTAGTTTTCCTTCTTCGGCAAGAATGGTTAAGTCTCTGCCAAAATTGTCTAAAACTGGGGTTTTAGACTTTTTATTAGATTTAGGAGTCGATTGTGCAAAAGGATTTTGCTTGGCTTCGTCTTCCTCATTCACGTCATCATCAGAAAAAGATTCTGCTTTTGGGGTATCTAAAAAGTCGTCGTCGTTTGTTATCATTGTTTTAAATTCTTCTTTTACATTATCATAATCAACCTTTAGTTTGTTAAGTAACTTGGTAGTTGGATCGTTTTCATTTCTTAAAATACACAGCAATAAATGCGCCGTATTTATGGAAGTACTTTGAAAAAGTTTAGCTTCTAAAAAAGTAGTCTTTAAGGCGCGTTCGGCTTGCCTGGTAAGATGTAAATTCTTTTTTTCATTTGAATTTGCTGTCGCTTCAGGATTTGCCGGACTTAGTATTTCTACCTTACGTCGTAATTGGTTAAGGTCAATTTCTAAAGCGGTAAGAATGTCTATCGCTTTGCCATTGCCATCGCGTAACAGCCCTAACATTAAATGTTCCGTACCTATAAAATCATGGCCAAGCCTCAGCGCTTCTTCTTTGCTATATGCTATTACATCTTTAACTCTTGGGGAAAAATTATCGTCCATGGTATTAACTTATCTGCTATAAAATTAATTAATTTCAACTGTCTCATGGCAAAAATTATACCTAATTTAAGATAGTTAGAGCGAATAGATGAAAAAAAAGACATAAATCAAAGAAAATCAAGGTGTATTTATCAACTAAAAAATCATTTGATTTTGTTAATAAAAAGTGTCAAAAACTTCAGCTTTAAGTCCTGCAAAACCTATTGAAATGGTTATATTAGCATGTTTTAAAAAAACCTACTAAAAATTAATTAAGAACTTATGGCAGAAGGAGAAAAGCTTATTCCAATTAACATTGAAGACGAGATGAAATCGGCTTATATTGATTACTCAATGTCAGTCATTGTGTCACGTGCATTACCAGATGTAAGAGATGGTTTAAAGCCCGTTCACCGTCGCGTACTTTTCGGTATGCACGAATTAGGTGTGAGATCAAACACAGCACACAAAAAATCCGCTAGAATAGTTGGAGAAGTTTTAGGTAAATACCACCCACATGGGGATACCTCTGTATATGATGCGATGGTGCGTATGGCACAGGAATGGAGCTTGCGTTATATGTTGGTGGATGGTCAAGGTAACTTTGGCTCAATAGATGGCGATAGCCCAGCGGCAATGCGTTATACGGAGGCAAGAATGCGTCGTATTTCTGAAGACATGCTGGCTGATATTGACAAGGAAACCGTAGATCATAAATTAAATTTTGATGATACTTTAAAAGAACCGACGGTATTGCCAACTCGAATTCCTAATTTATTAGTAAATGGCGCGTCAGGTATTGCGGTTGGTATGGCTACCAATATGCCGCCTCATAACTTGGCAGAAGTGGTTGATGGTACCATTGCCTATATTGAAAATGCCGATATTGATATTGACGGCTTAATGCAATATATAAAAGCACCTGATTTTCCTACTGGTGGCATCATTTATGGTTACGAAGGTGTTAAAGAAGCTTTTCATACCGGTAGAGGTAGAGTAGTTATGCGAGCCAAAGCAGATATTGAAGAAATTCAAGGGAGAGAATGTATTATCGTAACTGAAATTCCTTATCAGGTCAATAAGGCAGATATGATTAAAAAAACTGCCGATTTAGTAAATGACAAAAAAATGGACGGTATAGCATCAATCCGTGATGAATCGGATAGAAATGGAATGCGTATCGTTTATGTTCTTAAACGCGATGCAGTTTCTAATATCGTGTTAAATAAATTATACAAATACACGGCTTTACAGTCTTCTTTTAGCGTAAATAATATCGCTCTCGTAAAAGGACGTCCCGAAATGTTGAATCTAAAAGATTTAATTCATCATTTTGTTGAGCACCGTCATGAAGTGGTCGTCAGACGCACCACTTATGAGTTAAGAAAAGCTGAAGAACGCGCCCATATACTTGAAGGTTTAATTATAGCCTCGGATAATATTGACGAAGTGATCGCTATTATTCGTGCTTCTTCAAATGCTGATGAAGCGCGCGAAAAATTAATTGCTCGATTTGAGCTGTCAGAAATCCAAGCGAAAGCCATTGTCGAAATGAGGCTACGTCAATTAACAGGTCTAGAACAAGACAAGTTAAGATCGGAGTATGAAGAGTTGATGAAAACAATAGAAGACTTAAAAGATATCCTACAGAAGAAAGACCGACGTATGGAAATCATTAAACAAGAACTTCAAGAAGTGAAAGAACGTTACGGTGATGCCCGTCGTTCAGTTATTCAATATGCTGGTGGCGATTTGAGTATCGAAGATATGATTCCTGATGAGAATGTGGTAATCACTATTTCTCACGCCGGCTACATAAAAAGAACGCCTTTAAACGAGTACAAAACACAAAATAGAGGCGGCGTTGGTCAAAAAGCATCGACCACGAGAAATGAAGACTTTTTAGAACACCTGTTTGTAGGAACAAATCACCAGTACATGCTGTTCTTCACCCAAAAAGGAAAATGTTTCTGGATGCGTGTTTATGAAATTCCAGAAGGCAGCAAAACTTCTAAAGGAAGAGCCATTCAAAATCTTGTAAATATTGAGCAAGACGATAAGGTAAAAGCCTTTATTTGCACCCAAGATCTTAAAGATCAAGAATACATCAATAGCCATTATGTAATTATGGCCACCAAACAAGGTCAAGTTAAGAAAACATCGCTTGAACAATATTCTCGTCCAAGAACAAATGGTATTAATGCCATTACCATTAAAGAAGACGACGAGTTGTTAGAAGCTAAATTAACAACCGGTGAAAGTCAAGTGATGATTGCATTAAAATCGGGTAAGGCTATTCGATTTGAAGAAGCCAAAACTAGACCGATGGGCAGAAGTGCTTCTGGTGTGCGCGGTATTACTTTGGCAGACAAAAATGATGAAGTAATTGGAATGATCGCCGTTGATGATATGCAAAGTAATATCTTAGTGGTTTCTGAAAAAGGATATGGAAAACGCAGTGATTTGGAAGATTACAGAATCACCAACCGAGGCGGTAAAGGCGTTAAGACCATTTCAATAACTGAAAAAACAGGCTATTTAGTGGCGATAAAAAATGTAACGGATGAAGATGATTTAATGATTATCAATAAATCTGGAATAGCCATCAGAATGGAAGTTAAAGATTTGAGAGTTATGGGAAGAGCAACCCAAGGCGTAAGGCTAATTAATCTTAAAAATAACGATTCAATTGCAGCAGTTGCTAAAGTAATGAAAGATGATGAAGAGGTTAGCGATATCGCAGATTTAGAAAATGGCACAACTCTTGCAAATGACGAACCGGACGATAATAACAACTAAAACCTAAAAACAATGAAAACAAAATTTATAATTGCAGCTGCGCTATTAATAAGCAGTTTTACTTATGCCCAAAAGGATGAAATCAAGGCCCTAGAAAAAGCATTAAAAGGCAGTGATTTTGCAGCGGCTAAATCAGCAACATCGGCTGCAGACGCTTTGATTTCAAATATGGACGATAAAACAAAAGCCAAGTATTTATTTTTAAAAGCCCAAGCATATTCTCACGAAGGAAGTACTGACGAAGAAAACGAAATTGCAATCAACAGCTTAAACGAACTTATCGAAATGGAAAAAGGTGGTAAGTCAAATAAATATTCAGGAGATGCTGAAGAAATGCTAGCAAAATTATTGAATGATTATTTAATATCAGCCAATAAAGCAATAGAAGAAAAAAATTATTTGGCGGCATCGAAGAAATTTAAAAATGCCTATAATTTATCTAAAAAAGACACTATTTTTCTTTATTACGCCGCTTCAACGGCTGTAAATGCATTAGATTATGAAACCTCTTTAAAATATTACAATGAATTAAAGGATTTAGGTTTCGATGGTTCAGAAACGAGGTATTATGCAGTTAATAATGAAACACAAGAAGAAGAGCTTTTTGGAGATAAATTATTAAGAGATACATCATTAAAAACTGGCCAGTATTCAAAACCATCTAACAGAAGAACGGATTCTAAACGTGCTGAAATAGTAAAAAATATAGCGCTTATCTATGTTTCAAACAATGAAAACGATAAGGCTATTGCAGCAATGAAAGATGCAAGAGATGAAAATCCTGAAGATGTTGGTTTGATGCTATCAGAGGCTAATGTACACCTTAAAATGGGTAATAAAGTAAAGTTTAAGGAATTAATCGAAGAAGCAACAAAAAGAGAACCCAATAATGCTGAACTTCAATTTAACCTAGGCGTTTTAGCTGCCGAGGCAAATGATGTTGAAAACGCACGAAAGTATTATAACAAAGCCATTGAACTTGATCCCAATTATGGCGATGCCCAATTGAATATGGCAGTTTTGATTCTTGAAGGTGAAGCCGCAATTATTGAAGAAATGAATGGATTAGGTACCTCTGCTGCAGATGATAAAAGATATGACCAATTAAAAGATAAACGTTCAGCATTATATGCAGAAGCCGTTCCTTATTTAAAAAGAGTTCTTGAAATTAATCCAAAAAATATTGATGCCGCTAGAACTTTAATGAATATGTACAGTGCTTTAGGAGAAACTGACAAGTATAAAGAAATGCAAGCGCTTGTTTCAGAACTTGAAGCTGGTAACTAAAAAAACAAAAACTCCCATTAATTAAAAAGGCCACTTTTAAAGTGGCTTTTTTATATCAGTTTTTTAATAACACGTAGCTTGTGGGTGTAGATTTTTAAATCTGTATTAAATATACCGGTGTGATCAATTCTATCAATTCTTACCTTGCCGTGGGCATGAATCACATAGTTGTCGTTCATTATAATGCCGACATGGGTAATTTTACCTTCATCATTGTCGAAAAATGCCAAATCACCAGCTTCACTTTCTTCGATAAAACTTAAAGCTTCACCTTGGGTTGCTTGCTGTGAAGCATCTCTCAAAATTTGGTAACCATTTATTTTATAAACCATTTGGGTAAAACCAGAACAATCAATTCCCATTGGGGTTTTACCGCCCCAAAGGTAGGGTGCGTTTAAGTAAATAAGTGCGGTGTTAATAAGATTGGATTTGGGTTGTAGCTTTGATATCATATGACCATCAAATTTGTGTTGTAACAGTTCTAATCCATTCAAAACCGAACCTAAAGGTATGGCTGTAATAAGATTGTTAGTGTCACTCACAAATTCAATCAAATCGTTATTAAACAGCAGATTTTGCTGACCCAGTTGCGCATAGTTTTCTTCTGAGATTAGAAAACCTTGTTTTTTATCTAACCAGCCTTCGTATTTGTCGAAATCTAAACGAATTTTATACCAATGTTTTCGTTGGTCTATTATTTTAAAAATATCACCATACAACAACTGAGTAACCATCTCTGATGCATCACTTGGTTCTAATCTAATGGGAGCAACACCTAAGTTACCAATTCCGTACAGCATCAAACTTAGTTTTAGTAGCGCTTAACAATTATAGCTGATGCACCGCCACCGCCGTTACAAATAGCTGCTGCACCTAGTTTGGCATCGTTTTGCTCTAATACATTTAACAAGGTCACTAATATTCTTGCACCGGAGCACCCTAATGGATGACCCAAAGACACAGCGCCACCATTTACATTTACGTTGTGGTCTGTAAGTCCTAATAATTTCATGTTGGCTAAACCAACTACGGCAAATGCTTCGTTGAATTCAAAAAAATCAATATCATTCAAAGATAAGCCAGCTTTGTGCAATGCTTTTGGTAAGGCTTTTGCTGGTGCCGTTGTAAACCATTCTGGTTGTTGCGCTGCATCGGCAAATCCTTCAATACTTGCGAGCGGCGTTAAACCTAAGGATTGTGCTTTTTCTAAACTCATCAGCACTAAAGCCGCCGCACCGTCATTAATAGTAGAAGCATTGGCTGCTGTCACAGTTCCGTCCTTTGTGAAAGCAGGTCTTAAATTTGGTATTTTATCTATAAAGACGTTAGTGAATTCTTCATCCTTAACAATGACTATTGGGTCACCTTTGCGCTGTGGTACTTGCACAGGAACTATTTCATTATTAAATTTTCCGGCTTCCCAGGCAGCAGCCGATCGTTTGTAGGATTGAATGGCATACGCATCTTGATCTTCTCTACTAAACTTATATTCTTTGGCACAAGCATCGGCGCATACGCCCATTGCATCTTGATTGTAAGCATCAACCAAACCATCTTTTTGCATGCCATCGATTAAAGTCGTTGGACCAAATTTCTGTCCATTTCTTAAATGTACATAATGCGGAATCAAACTCATATTTTCCATACCACCAGCAACTACAATCTCTGAGTCACCGCACGAAATAGCTTGAGCAGCCTGCATCACTGCCTTCATGCCTGAAGCACAAACTTTGTTAACAGTAGTACAAGGTGTGGTATCTGGAATACCCGCATAAATAGCTGCTTGTCTGGCAGGGGCTTGACCGTTTCCTGCTTGTACCACATTGCCCATTAACACTTCATCAACCATCTCAGGTTTAAGATTGATCTTTTCTAAAGCGGCTTTAATGGCAATGGCACCTAACTTAGGTGCTGGAATTGAGGATAAAGCACCCATAAAACTACCAATTGGTGTTCGCACTGCCGATACTATTACTACGGTTTTCATGTTGTATTTATTTCAAATTTGATTGCTGCAAAATTAAACATTTTTTTACAGACTGACATGTCTAGTTCAGTAGGCATTTAATTTCGTGAACTTGTATTTTCAACAATATATGAGATTAATAACTGGCGTTTATCTGTAAAACGAATATAATAGTATAGGCATTTAATTTGAATATGTATATTTACCTTAAATCAACGTACTTTTTAATTATGAATTCATTGTTAGATGCGTGGTATCGCAATCATGCTTTGCTTTACAAAATATTATTAATTGCAAGTGCCACTTTTGTGGTGGTATATCTATTTCCGATAAGTTCTAAGTTTAAGTTTACTTATGAAAAGGGGAAGCCTTGGCAATCGAAAAATTTATATGCACCATTTGATTTTGCTATAAAAAAATCTGATGAAAATTACAATCAGGAAGTTGCGGAGTTAAAAGCTACCATGCCTGTGTATTTTGAGGTTGACAAAAACCTTTCAGGAAATGTCTTAGATAACTTTCAATCCTTGTTTTTAGCTCAATTTACGGACACGCTCAATTCACCCAATAATTTACTTTACAGCAAGGCGATAGACATACTGCGAAATGCATACCAAAATGGTATTATAGAACCAACAACGGATTTTGAACCAAAAACACAGGTAATTTTATTAAGTGACAATATTAAAACGGCTGAAATTCGATACCAGGATTTAGTGACCTTTAAAACTGTAAGACAAGGATTGGAATCCGAATTGGAGCGTGCCCAATTAACCAGTTACCAACCCATACTATTTTCCATTTTGTTCGATGTTATCAAAGTCAATGCTTTTTACAATGAATCCTTAACCGAAAAGGCTTTTGAAGAATCCATTAACCGAATATCCAAATATAGAGGGAGTATAGCCCGAGGAACATTGATAGTTTCAAAAGGTGAAATTATCCAAGATGACACTTTCAATATTTTAAGGTCTCTCGAAATTGAATACGAATCTCAAACCTTGTCAGCTAATAGTTATTGGCTTATTTTAATAGCGTACACGGTTTTAGTTACCTTAACTTTCCTTATGCTGTTACTATTTCTTCGCAAATACAGAATAGAAATTTATAACCACAATACCAAAGTAACATTTATAGTATTCAATATGCTGTTAATGGTTTTTTTAACCTCTTTGGTGGTTAAGTTTAATACCGATTATATTTATGTGATACCAATTTGTATTTTACCCTTAATATTAAAGGCATTTTTTGATGCGCGACTAGGACTTTTCGCGCACGTACTAACGGTTTTGCTACTTGGTTTTATAGTGCCCAATAGTTTCGAATATATGTTTCTTCAAATTATTGCTGGGATCGTCACTATTTTAACAGTATCCGAACTCTATAAAAGAACCAATTTATTTATTTCGGTTGGTCAAATTACGTTTATCTACTTAATTGCCTATACAGCCTTTTTTGCAATTCACGAAGGTAGTTTTACAACGCTAAATTTTGAAACACTCGGATTGTTTATGATTTGTGGATTAGCCACTTTGTTCGTACAACCACTAATCTATATTTACGAAAAAATGTTCGGTTTAATTTCCGATGTATCGCTACTTGAATTATCCGACACCAATTCAAAATTGCTCAAAGAACTATCCAACAAAGCACCTGGGACGTTTCACCATTCATTAAACGTAGCTAATTTGGCTGAAACCTGTGCAAATGAAATAGGTGCTAACGCCATGCTAGTTAGGGTTGGTGCCTTATATCATGACATAGGTAAGATGATTAATCCAACTTATTTTACTGAAAATCAAGTAACCGGTATCAATCCGCACGACGATTTATCACCACGTGAGAGCGCCAGAATTATTCTCAATCACGTCATTAATGGCATTGAGATCGCAAAAAAACACAACTTACCAGACCGAATTATTGATTTTATCCGAACCCATCATGGTACCAATGTGGTTTATTATTTTTATTCCAAAGAAAAAGAAACCAATGCCGATGTCAATAAAAGTAATTTTAGATATATTGGTCCTAAGCCATTTAGTAAGGAAACGGCCATTTTAATGATGTGCGATAGTGTGGAAGCCGCTTCAAAAAGTTTAAAAGAACCAAATTCAAATTCTATCAACGATTTTGTTGAAACCATTATCAATACACAATCGTCTGATGCTCAATTTATAAATGCAGATATAACATTCAGAGATATAGAAACAATTAAAAAAGTATTGAAGAAAAAACTCGCCAATATTTTTCATATCCGAATAAAATACCCCGATTAAAAAAATTAAAAATAGTTTCATTAAATAGAATGAAAAAGTTACATTTGCAACCGCAAAATAAGCGACGTTCAATAAAAAAAACAGGAGAGGTGCCAGAGTGGTAATGGAGCAGATTGCTAATCTGTCGACGCGTAAGTGTCGCCAGGGTTCGAGTCCCTGTCTCTCCGCAAGTATTATAGTAAAACCGGAAATGCGTTTTATAACGCTCAGTCCGGGGTGTAGCGTAGCCCGGTCATCGCGCCTGCTTTGGGAGCAGGAGGTCGCAGGTTCGAATCCTGCCACCCCGACCGCCAAAATCCTTTTCACGTAGTGAAAGGGATTTTTTGTTTTTAAACTGTTGAGCTTGCTCATAAAAGTTTAAAAACAAAAAATACCAAAAAGCGCAGCTTTAAAGGATTTTGGCGTGCACCGACCCAATTACAGGCTCACGCAGTAATCCTGCTATTAACATCATGAGCTTGCTCAAATGGTTTTTTAAAACAAAAAATACCAAAAAGCGCAGCTTTAAAGGATTTTGGCGCGCACCGACCCAATTACAGGCTCACGCAGTAATCCTGCTATTAACATCATGAGCTTGCTCAAATGGTTTTTTAAAACAAAAAATACCAAAAAGCGCAGCTTTAAAGGATTTTGGCGCGCACCGACCCAATTACAGGCTCACGCAGTAATCCTGCTATTAACATCATGAGCTTGCTCAAATGGTTTTTTAAAACAAAAAATACCAAAAAGCGCAGCTTTAAAGGATTTTGGCGCGCACCGACCCAATTACAGGCTCACGCAGTAATCCTGCTATTAACATCATGAGCTTGCTCAAATGGTTTTTTAAAACAAAAAATACCAAAAAGCGCAGCTTTAAAGGATTTTGGCGCGCACCGACCCAATTACAGGCTCACGCAGTAATCCTGCTATTAACATCATGAGCTTGCTCAAATGGTTTTTTAAAACAAAAAATACCAAAAAGCGCAGCTTTAAAGGATTTTGGCGCGCACCGACCCAAATACAGGATCACGCAGTAATCCAGCTATTAACATCATGAGCTTGCTCAAATGGTTTTTTAAAACAAAAAATACCAAAAAGCGCAGCTTTAAAGGATTTTGGCGTGCACCGACCCAAATACAGGATCACGCAGTAATCCAGCTATTAACATCATGAGCTTGCTCAAATGGTTTTTTAAAACAAAAAATACCAAAAAGCGCAGCTTTAAAGGATTTTGGCGTGCACCGACCCAAATACAGGATCACGCAGTAATCCAGCTATTAACATCATGAGCTTGCTCAAATGGTTTTTTAAAACAAAAAATACCAAAAAGCGCTGCTTTAAAGGATTTTGGCGTGCACCGACCCAATTACAGGCTCACGCAGTAATCCAGCTATTAACATCATGAGCCTGCTCAAATGGTTTTTAAAACAAAAAATACCAAAAAGCGCAGCTTTAAAGGATTTTAGCGTGCACCGTTCCACCTTGAGGATCACGCAGTAATCCTTACTAAAACCATAATTTCGCACAAAGACATTTTTAGTTTAAATATATGATACTATCAGAAAACAGGGAATATCTAAAAATAAATTTAAGGAAAATAAATCGATAGATCGTTGAATTTCAAAAGTTCATTCTGTAAATCGCATTGCTTTTTATTCAATAGAAGCAATACTTTTTTTTATAGGAATGCCTAGTTTTTTATAACACAAATAATACTTGTTTTATTATAAATACTCCATTATATTTGCACCGCTTTAAATGATTCATTTATCATTATTTTAAATTAGAAATTTATCGTTTATCCTAGGATAAATTTGATTAGTGATAAGCAAAAAAATAGAGTGGAAGGAAAAGTTTGCCAACGCGCCGGCTGGCCCTTCGTTAAAAATGTCTAGTAGACATTTTTAAAACACTTAGTCCGGTCGCGTAGCTCAGTTGGATAGAGCATCTGCCTTCTAAGCAGACGGTCACAGGTTCGAATCCTGTCGCGATCACGAATAAATAGTTCAAACAAAAAAACGCCAAGCTCGCTTGAGCGTTTTTTTGTTTGAACTATTTTCAGCACGGAGTGCTGTCAGGATCAGCGCAGCTAATCCTGCTTCGTGATCGTTATAACGGACCCCTATACTTAGTTTCTAACTCGCTTGAGCGTTTTTTTGTTTGAACTATTTTCAGCACGGAGTGCTGTCAGGATCAGCGCAGCTAGTCCTGCTTCGTGATCTTTATAACGGACCCCTATACTAAGTTTCTAACTCGCTTGAGCGTTTTTTTGTTTGAACTATTTTCAGCACGGAGTGCTGTCAGGATCAGCGCAGCTAGTCCTGCTCCGTGATCTTTATAACGGACCCCTATACTAAGTTTCTAACTCGCTTGAGCGTTTTTTTGTTTGAACTATTTTCAGCACGGAGTGCTAATCGGATATTTAATCTTTCGAAGAGTCTATAATAGAAAGAAAATACAGTTTTTCTGGGCATATTTTCTTCATTATTGACATCCACAATCTACTACTATTTTAAATAATCGATGGTTTAGCGATTTTTCACAGGGCTAATTAAAACATTTAGCGATGTCAACTAAATGAGCTTTTTCTTATATTTAGCCTCAGCACAAAGCATCTAATTTTTTATCAAACGCGATAATTCAAATGCCGTCAACCAACATCCATCTCACCAAAAAGCTAGAAAAGCTGGTGAAAAAATTAGTTTCAAAGCAACCAGAAGGCAGTGATGCTTTACTAGGTAATTGGAATGCTACCGTATTTTATGTCGATCGAAAAAAATGCTGGTTAATCACCAACGCAATTACTAAGTATAATGTGGTGCTCACCGATATAAAGGCTTCCAATTTAAAAAACATAGAACACATTTTCAAAAATGCGCTTTACGGTCAGTTGGTTTATGATGGGATCATTACAGATTTCGAAACGATTAATGCGGCTATTGGCTCCTTGCAATTCTTACCAACCAATAATGACCGCAGCACCTTGGGATTCCAAAACCACAGCTTAGAAGCCTTAGATTGGTGGAAATACCAATACGGTGGTTTAGACAATATGGCCATTAAGGAATTAACACATCGACTTAACACCAGTCCGTTTCACAAGGGTGGCCGTAGAGGCAGGAATAATTATACGGATGCTATTAAGGAAATGAAGGTGTTGCTGTTAGGGTGATTTGAAGCTTACTGGGAATGGGCTATTGCCTTTTTTTATCGAAAATTAAATCTTGTTAACCCCGCTTCATCCAACTTCTACAACTATTGTTGGAGACGCAAAGCCCTTTTGAGGTATTGCAATAATTAAGGATGGTATAATTATTACTTCAATAACCAACTTATTTTTATGCTCAATAAATCCTGATTTAACCAGCGCCACTGTATGATTAGTACAATCAAAGTGTAATTTTTTTCCCCATTTACGGAAACCCGTAAAATAATTTCTATAATATCCATGGGTTTGCCTTTAGAAGAATATCCTTATATTTAATCGAAAATAAAAATTCAAATTGTTTAAATATAAGTATCAAGTCGACTGCCCTAAATCACTTAAATTGAATGTATAACATCACAAGAATCATTGTCTTTGTTTGTCTTATGGGCTTGACCAACTGTCAGGAGCCTATTGCTTATACAGCTACCAACCCAAACTTAAAACTCACACAAACCAGCAGCCAGAAAGCCCAAAAGTTTGTAGATGGCAAAGTCATTAAAATAGCCGATGGCGATACCTTCACGATGATTTTCGATAATGGCTTTGAGGTAAGAGTGCGACTCAACGGCATTGACAGCCCTGAAAAGAAACAAGCCTTTTCTAATAAGGCCAAACAAGCATTGTCGGCAATGATTTTTAAAAAGGAAGTAAGGGTTTATTATAAAAGCAAAGATAGATACGGACGTGTGCTTGGCGAGGTATTTGTCAATGGCCTCAATGTGAATCACGAAATGGTACGACAAGGCATGGCATGGCATTTTAAACGGTATTCTGATGACGAAACCTTGTCAACATTAGAAAAAGAAGCAAGAAAAAACAGGGTAGGGTTGTGGGTAGATCCAAATCCTGTGGCGCCTTGGGAGTTTCGATTAAAATAACAGGATTTATGGATATTTTAAAAGTTGTAGCGGTTTGTATTATTGTTCTAAAATAGCATTACTAAAATTAAATAATCCAAGTCACACGAAATGGGTAGGAACGTGTGTGCAATTGAAAAATAAAAAACAACTTTTTTTACCATTTTACGAAAACCCGGAAAAACACCTCTCGCCATTACCCTATTTTTGTAACCACCACAAGCCCAATAACACACCTTACTTTTTTAAGCGGTTGATTGTTAGGTTTTTTTTGGGGATTTGTTATATTTGAGGAAATTAATCAATAACATCATCATAAGCGAAATAACGATATCAAAGGTGATGATAATACAAGTTGTGGTGCATTTAAGACTAACTTTTAGAATAAATCAAAATTGCTTTTCAAATCCAAAATATTCACTATATTTGTATCTAAGTGAATACACTTTTGAATGATAGTTACCGAAAAAACATCTGAATTTGACAAGTGGATTAGAAAGCTGAAAGACATTCGGGCAAAATCCAAAATACTTTTCCGAATCCAAAAACTTGAAACGGATGAACATTTCGGGGATTGTAAACCTGTCGGTGACGGAATTAGTGAAATGAAAATTAATTATGCTAAAGGTTATCGAGTTTATTTTAAGGAAAAAGATAACAAAATTGTTATTCTTTTAATCGGCGGAGATAAATCGACTCAACAAAAAGACATCGAGAAAGCGAAAAAAATCTGGAACAGAATAAAAAATGATTGATATGGAAACCACAAAATTTGACATAGCGGACTATTTAGACAGTGAAGAAATGATTGCTGAATACCTGAATACAGTTCTCGAAGATGGTGACAGTTCTGATTTGATAGTTGCAATCGGGCATATCGCAAAGTCAATTGGAATGACTAGAATTGCGGAGAAAACTGGAATGAGCAGACCAAGTCTCTACAAAGCATTATCCGACGGAGCAAAACCACAATTTGGAACAATAATGAAAGTATTGAAAGCCATTGGCGGACAAATCAACGTGAAACCAATGTCAGCGTAAAAAAACGACACCACAACAATAGTACCCGTTACACAAAGCCCTAATTTCACAAAACACAACTTCAAATAGGGCATTTTAAGCCTGTTTTAGTTTCCAAATTGTTGCGATTGTTATCTTTTTTGGTGGTCTAAAACCGATGTTATTTAAATTGTAGCACGCGTTTTTTAGTGATTGAATTTTGGCAAATAGGTCTTAGCCCCAAAAGCGTTTCAATAAAAAACCACCATTTTACGGAATCCCGTAAAAACAAACCAACCCATTTCCCTATCTTTAACCCAATCCACCAACCACGTTGGGGACATGCCCAAATCCCTAACCCGCTAAAAAGCAAAGTAGTTGTTTTATATTTAAGCTTAGGGTGGTATATTTGAAAACAAGACAGATCAATTGGCATTGGTTATCAACACCTAACCATTCCAACCAAATAAATGAATGAATTAATATGTTTGAACAAACCTTTAAAAATATAGACGACATACTCCACAAAGACGCAGGTTGTGGTAGTGAATTGGATTATGTGGAGCAAACCTCTTGGGTGTTGTTCCTTAAATACCTGGATGATCTGGAGCGCGACCGTGCCACTTCTGCCGAACTCACAGGAAAAACCTACACACCAATAATTGACCAGGAATACCAATGGAGCATTTGGGCTGCTCCCAAATTAGCTGATGGAAGAATAGACCATAATGCCCTGACAGGTGATGACCTTTTGGACTTTGTAAACGGCAAATTGTTTCCCTACCTCAAAAAATTCAAACTGTCTGCCGAAAATGCCGATACCATTGAATACAAGATTGGCGAGATTTTCAGCGAACTGAAAAACCGCATCCAAAGCGGCTACAATTTGCGAGAAGTGATTAACCGCATTGACGAGTTGCGTTTCCGTACCCATGCAGAGAAGCACGAAATGAGCCATCTGTATGAAGACAAAATCAAAAACATGGGCAATGCAGGGCGCAATGGTGGTGAATACTACACGCCCCGACCGCTCATCACCACCATTGTAAAAGTGGTTAACCCAAAAATTGGCGACAAAATTTATGACGGTGCTGTGGGTTCTGCGGGCTTCTTGTGCGAAGCGTTTAATTATCTAAAAGCAGGTAAAGAACTGAGTTCAAAGGAATGGGAAATTCTGCAAAAAAGAACTTTTTACGGCAAGGAGAAAAAATCATTAGCCTATATTTTGGGTGTGATGAACTTGATATTTCACGGAATAGAAGCTCCTAACATCATTCACACCAACACCCTTGCCGAAAACCTAGCCGACATACAGGAAAAAGACCGCTATGATGTGGTGCTTGCCAATCCGCCATTTGGTGGAAAGGAACGTGCCGAAGTACAACAAAACTTCCCCATTAAAACAGGTGAAACGGCTTCCCTCTTTTTGCAGCACTTCATTAAAATATTGAAAGCAGGCGGCAAAGCAGGTGTGGTCATTAAAAATACCTTTTTGAGCAATACCGACAATGCCAGCATTGCTTTACGCAAAGAACTATTGCAAAACTGCAACTTGCACACCGTTTTGGATTTACCGGGCGGCACGTTTACAGGTGCAGGAGTAAAAACCGTAGTGCTGTTTTTTGAAAAAGGCAAAGCCACGCAAAAGGTTTGGTTCTACTCCTTAAACCCAGGTCGTAATTTGGGCAAGACCAATCCACTCAATGAAAAGGATTTGGCTGAATTTGTGGAATTGCAACAGACTTTTGGGGAAAGCGAAAACTCGTGGACGATAAATGTGAAGGACATTGACCAAAGCACTTTTGACCTCAGCGTGAAGAACCCGAATGCACCAGAAGCTGCTCCACTCCGCCAACCACAGGAAATTTTGGAAGAAATAAAAGCATTGGACGAAGAAAGCGCTGAAATCTTAAACTCAATTGCTGAATTGATATGAAGGAGAGTTGGGAATATTGTCATTTAGAAGATGCTGTTAAAAAAGGTTCTTCAAACATTTCACTAAACAAAATAAAAGGTGAAGATGGAGACTATCCTGTTTTTGCCGCCAAGGGTTATGTTCAAAATGTTTTATTCTATCATCAGGAAGAAGATTATTTAGCAATCATAAAAGACGGTGCGGGAATTGGGAGAGTTTCAAAGCATCCTGCTAAATCTTCTGTAGTTGGCACAATGCAGTATTTGATTCCAAAAAGTGGTTTTGACTTAGATTTCGTTAAATACTTTTTGGAAGGAATTGACTTTGAAAAACACAGAAATGGAAGCACGATACCACACATCTATTTTAAGGATTACAAGTCAGAAAAATTTCCAAATATCCCACTTCCCGAACAACAACGCATTGTTTCCATTTTAGACTCGGCCTTTGCCGCCATAGACAAGGCCAAAGCCAATGCCGAACAAAACCTCCAAAACGCCAAAGAACTTTTTGAAAGCTATTTGCAGGGGGTGTTTGACCCTTCGACACGCTCAGGGCAAGGAAAAGGTGATGGATGGGAAGAAAATAATCTTGAAGACGATATTAAATTAATTGACTATCGTGGTAGAACTCCTCAAAAGACTGAAAGTGGAGTCCGATTGATAACTGCAAAAAATGTAAAGCTTGGCTATTTACAATTAGAACCTCAAGAATTTATTGCAGAGGACAATTATGAGAGTTGGATGACAAGAGGTATTCCAAATTTTGGTGATGTGATTTTTACTACTGAAGCACCATTAGCAAATGTTGCACAAATTGAATCGGATGAAAAGTTGGCATTTGCCCAAAGGATAATTGTAATGCAGCCAAATAGAAAAAAGCTGAATCCAACTTTTTTAAAATATATGCTGCTTTCGGCACCAATAAGAAAGCGGATTTTGGAAAAAGGCACAGGTGCAACTGTTGTTGGAATTAAATCAAGTCTCTTAAAAAAGATTCCTATTTATTTCCCAGAATCAGTTGAACAACAACAAGACATAGTCCGCCAATTAGATGCCCTGCGAGCCGAAACACAAAAGCTGGAAGCGGTGTATCAAAAGAAACTGGATGATTTGGAAGAACTGAAAAAATCCATTTTGCAAAAGGCTTTTGCGGGGGAGTTGCGCAGTGATTCGGATATTGAGCACAGTCGAAATGCCGAACCAAAAACAGAAAAATCCCGAAGGGATGTCAAGATTATAGAAAACAAGATTAACCAAACAAAACCGAACCCCGAAGGGGTGATATAGAAATATGGCAGGCACATTTTCACAAATCTATATCCAATATGTTTTTGCTGTAAAAGGCAGGGAAAACCTATTGCAAAAACCTTGGCGAGATGAAGTATTCAAATACATAGCTGGCATTATCAAAGGCAAAAATCAAAAACCTATTATCGTAAATGGTGTAGCAGACCACGTTCACGTATTTGTCGGTTTAAAGCCAGCAATGAGCATTTCTGATTTGGTAAGAGATATCAAAAACAATTCTTCCAACTTTATCAACGAACAGAAATATTTAAAAAGAAAATTCTCGTGGCAAGAAGGATATGGTGCTTTCTCTTATGCCCATTCGCAAATTGATAATGTTTATCAATACATTGCCAATCAGGAAGAACATCATAAGAAGAAAACATTCAAAGAAGAATACCTTGATTTTCTTCAAAAATTTGAAATTGAATTCAATCAAAAATATTTATTCGAATGGCTGGATTGATCATATCAGCCCTTCGGGGTTTGTTCTCTTTGTGGATGTCATTGGCCTATAATCTTTGCATCCCTGCGGGATTAAAAAAAAAGTACCAAATAACAAATCACGTAAACACAGAAGCTATGTGCCATTTTGGGCTTAAATTCTTATTTGATGGTCATTTGATAAAACACACAATATGAACGAAGCAGAAACAAGAGCAGAACTCATAGACCCCAAGCTAAAAGCTTGTGGTTGGGGCGTTGTGGAAGGCTCTAAAGTCCTTCGTGAATACAGCATTACAGCAGGTAAAATTCAAACAGGTGGTGGTAGGGGCAAAAGAGAAATTGCCGATTATGTGTTGGTTTACAAAGGCATCAAATTAGCCATTGTTGAGGCCAAAAGCGAGATACAAGAAGTTGGTGAAGGCGTGATGCAAGCTAAAAAATACGCCGAGAAACTGCAATTAGAAACAACCTACAGCACCAACGGAAAAGCCATTTACCAAATCTGCATGAAAACAGGCTCAGAAAGTTTAGTAACAGACTTTCTAAGCCCCGAAGACCTTTGGAATAAAACCTTTGCCGAGCAAAACGATTGGAGAGAAAAGTTTGCTAACGTGCCTTTTGAAGATAAAAGCGGTACCTGGCAATTGCGCTACTACCAAGAAATAGCCGTTCAGCGTGCGCTTGAAGTAATTGCAAGCGGAAAGGACAAATTACTATTAACCCTTGCCACAGGAACAGGAAAAACGGCCATTGCGTTTCAAATCGCTTGGAAACTGTTTCAAACCCGCTGGAACTTGCAACGAGACGGTAGCCGCAGACCCAGAATTTTGTTTTTAGCCGACAGAAATATTTTAGCCAACCAGGCTTTCAATTCTTTTAGTGCGTTTCCCGAAGATGCTTTGGTGCGGATAAAGCCCAGCGAGATCAAGAAAAAAGGCAGAGTGCCAACCAACGGCAGTATCTTCTTTACCATTTTCCAAACCTTCATGAGCGGGCCTTCGACAAGCTCAGGCACCGCTAATGAAGATGTTGAGATAGATTTTCCAGAAATAGAAATTAATGACGCTGCTTATGGGTACATGTATATCCTGCAATGTGGAGATGGTAGTTTTTATACTGGAAGTACAACAGAATTAGCGTTGAGAATTCAACAACACAAGAATGGAGAAGGAGCAAATTTCACATCAAAGAATTTACCTGTTAAGTTAGTTTACTACGAAAATTTTGACAGAATTGATGAAGCGTTCGCAAGAGAAAAGCAAATTCAAAAATGGAGCAGAGCAAAGAAAATTGCACTTATTCAAGGAGATATTGAAAAGTTAAAACAACTTTCCAAAAATAAATCAGAGCAATCGGTGCCTGAGCCAAAGGTCCCTGAGCCTGTCGAAGGGTATTTCGGAGAATATCCCAACGACTATTTCGATTTCATCATCATTGACGAGTGCCACCGCGGCGGAGCCAATGACGAAAGCAATTGGCGGGGCATTTTAGAATATTTCAGTCCTGCTGTGCAATTGGGTTTAACCGCAACACCCAAGCGAGATGACAATGTGGACACCTACAATTACTTTGGCGAACCTGTTTACATCTATTCATTGAAAGAAGGTATCAATGATGGTTTCTTAACACCTTTCAAAGTAAAACGTATCAAAACCACATTGGACGATTACCGCTACACTTCCGATGATACCATAGTGGAAGGCGAAATTGAAGAAGGCAAGCTCTACGAAGAAAAAGACTTTAACCGAAGCATCGAAATTGTAGAACGCGAAACCAAGCGGGTAAACATCTTTTTAGCTGAAGCCAATCAAAACGAAAAAGCCATCATTTTCGGAGCCAATCAGGCTCATGCAGCATTACTCCGTGACTTGGTCAATCAAAACGCCAAGAGCAAAGACCCTTTTTATTGCGTTCGTGTAACTGCCAATGACGGTGAAGAAGGCGAAAGGCTGTTAAGAGAATTTCAGGACAACGAAAAAACATTACCAACAATTCTGACTACTTCTCAAAAACTCTCCACAGGAGTTGATGCGCGGAACATTCGGAATATTGTTTTGCTTCGCCCCGTAAATTCAATGATTGAGTTTAAACAAATCGTTGGTCGTGGTACAAGACTTTTTGACGGTAAAGAGTTTTTCACCATTTACGATTTTGTAGATGCCTACAAACATTTCTCAGACCCTGAATGGGATGGCGAGCCGTTAGAACCTGAAACAAGAGAACCAAAACCTTATACAGAACCAGGTGAACCACTAGCTGTTGCGGAGCCAGGAGAACCTAAACCCAAAAAACAAAAAGTAAAAATAAAGTTGCGCAACGGAAAAGAAAGAACCATTCAACATACCGTTCAAACCTCCTTTTGGAGTGCAGACGGCAAACCTATTTCGGCAGAAGAATTCTTGAATAATCTGTTTGGCGAATTACCCAAACTTTTCAAAGACGAAGAAGAATTACGGCAACTGTGGAGCAATCCATTAACACGTAAAACCTTGTTAGAAAACTTAGATGCCGCAGGCTTTCCTAAAGCCGACTTACTCACTTTACAAAAGTTAGTAGATATGGAAAATAGCGATTTGTATGACGTTTTAGAATACGTTTTCAATGGCGACTATATTGCCATGACCAGAGAAGCCAGAGCCAAAGCAGCCGAAGCGACAATCTTCGCTTTGCTAAATGACAAACAAAGAGAGTTTATCGCGTTCGTGTTAAGCAAATACGTTGATACAGGCGTTGACGAACTCGACCAGGAGAAACTGCCAATCTTGCTGACAAACAAGTACCAATCCTTAGAAGATGCCAAAGAAATCTTAGGCGATGTAGCCAACATCAGTAAGCTATTCATTGAATTTCAGGAACATTTATATAGACAAAAAGTAGCCTAATTGGCTATTTAAAACTTGTAGAAAAAGCTACAATAATATAAGCGTTAATTGTTGAAGACCTAAGAACACCATTAACAAATATTATAGGGCTTTACATCATCTTTTCGATAGCGCTCATTGCAGCCATTGTGTTGTACCCCCGCTTTCCGAAGTCTGTGACTTCGGAGCAAACATGGTTAATAAAATACTCTAAAACCTTCTGCCATCTCCCGAAGGCACACCTAATAGGTCAAAAACAAGACGCTAGACCATGACAAAAACCCTACCAACCAAAGTCGTTCTTATTTCTGTGAAATCTGTGAGAATCCGTAATAAATAAAATCCGTAAAAATCTGTGGTGCAACAATAATCAGTGCCAATCCCTGCAATCAGTGAGAATCCGTGATAACAAAATCACAACGCACCCCAACACCACCCATCGGGTAAATCTCATCCGTACCATCCGGCCGTTCAATAATTTCATAATAACGCACCCCTAATACCACCACACCATAATGACTAATAGGCGCCACCACGTTGGGCTGCAAGCTAAAACTAGCTGTGGTATCCAAGGGTATAAAATGAGTGGACGACAACCGCAAATCGGCCTTTAAAGCATCAAAGTCAAAATCAAGCACGCCCATCATAACACCCATATGTGTGGCCGTTTTGGGTGCATTCTTGTCACGCGCCAAAAAATCACTCACCGTCATGGTTTGTGTCCCGGCATCATACCGGCACTTGCTGTGTAGATAATTTATAAAAGGATGTTTAGGAGTCAACTCAAATTGCCTGAGTAAGCGCTGTCCCTTAATAGTTTCCAATCCCTTAACCACTCGTCGCTCACCACGCACCGATGTACCGTCCAAATCTTTCAATTTCGTAAACAGTGTCATCATTCGGCTGTGTAGCGTACCGTCTTTATGACTCGTAAAAAAGGGTAAAAAGGCTCGCAGATACTGCTTTTTTACCTTACTGCAATGCCCAAATTCACTGGCGTTTTCACGCACGCGCTGCATGTTGGGCTTGGTTTTAATAGCCTCACTGGTAAATCCACCCCCGGCTTCACGTGCCAAAGCTTTATTGTTAGCGATATAAAAATTCACACCGCCAAGGGTTCCGGTTAAAGTAATAAGTCCTTTCTGTTTTGCCATAATCAGGAGCTAAGTTAATACTTTCCTCGTAGATTTCCTATAATTATAGCATGTATACAGCGTATATGTAGCGTATATAAAGCGTATTATATTAATAGATACCCGCACGCAGCCTTATGTCAAGCCCAATATAGTCTTGAAACAACCCCCACTTTCCGAAGTCTGTGACTTCAAAGTAAACATGGTTAATAAAATACGCTAAAACCTTCTGCCATCTCCCGAAGGCACACCTATAGGTCAAAAACAAGGCGCTAGACTATGACAAAAACCCTACCAACCTAAGTCGTTCTTATTTCTGTGAAATCTGTAATATCCGTGATTAATAATACACTCTAAGTTCGCCAATTCAAAACTCATAACACATAACTCAAAAACCTTGGCCCCCTTAAGAACAAGAAGCCAACCAAGCGAAAGTCTCTACGCTAAGATTGTCAAATCTAATTCCGCCTAAGCGAAAGGCTTTTTTGTTACTTTTTTGGCCTTCAAAAAAGTAAATAGAAATAAAATTACTAATTAGTTACTAAGATGTTATGAATAGGTAAAAAAACGGCTACAAAACAACCCCCACAGTGTTTGTCACCCCGACAGAGCGAGGCGCGAGCGACCAGGGGTCTCATAACAGTGAGTAAGTTGTGATGAAAAATCTTAAAACTGCTGCCCAAAAACTAAATGACAACCGCCAACAAATTAAAGCAAAAATTGACAAGCAAGCCAAAGCCTCTACACACAGATTGTCAAATCTAATTCCGCCTAAGCGGAAGGCGCTGTCGGCAGTATAGCAAACAAAAGGCGTTAAAAAGTTTTGAAGCCTTGGAGAAACTTTAGCCTTTTGTTTGCGGTTTCTTTAGTGCCCGAGCACTAAAGAAAATACCTTCGACGGCGAAAGGCTTTTTTGTTACTTTTTTGGCCCTCAAAAAAGTAAATAGAAATAAAATTACCAATTAGTTATAGCATTTCAATCGATAGCTCTGATAGCCTTGTTACATCCTATTACACAACTCACGCTCTGCCAAGTCCGTGACACCGCTTTCCGAAGTCTGTGACTTCGGAGCAAACATGGTTAATAAAATTGTATTGTCCTGAAATATGGCTACAGTTTACTTATTAAATTTAAACGCCCGAGTTAGCAAATACGAACCAAATACACACGAGCTTCTGTATCGCAGTTTTACTATAGAGAAGGGGCAAAGCAAAAATCCGCGAGACCCGAGTGCAACGAATTGACCTAAAGTGATTTTGGTAAGCCTGTCCTAACTATATCCAATTAGTGCGTTCAGCCGAATTAGGTCACTGTCATTTATATAGGTTACAAATTTTCTGAATATTGCTCTCAATTGTTGGGTAACTTTTAATAATAAGCCTAATATAAATATTTTTTGTCTTTCATTTAGGGATATCAAAACTTTTTGTTTTAGTATTCAAACTTGCGTTAAATGTGCTTTTCCATTTTGTAAAGCTTTTAATAGCACTTCTTGTATTTCAAAATTATAAATATTGACACTTTATAACATTCAGCAGCCTTTTCTATTTAATGCAAAAGCATATCATTTGGCTTTTCCGATTGAAACCAAACGGAAACATTAAACAACATTCAGAAACAAAAAAATACAGAAAATTGCATCACATAATGAGCAAATTTGGAAAGATTTTCTATTTTTTATTAGCGTAGTAATATGATGTTTCCGTGAGGGTTCACTGAGGTAAAATTAGGTAGTATAAAAGCTGATTGTGAGAGCGTTTATGCTCCTGTCGAGATCATAAAAAATAGGACAACAAAGAAAAAGCGCCAAACTAGCTAGAGCGTTTTTTTATTTAAACCATTTTCACCCAAATCAGTTTAAAGGGATTTGTACTGGCTGCACATAATTCCTGAATAATTTGGTTTTCTGTTGCTATTTATGCTTATTTCATTTAATAGCACGCTTAAATTTAAAAACATTAAATTAATTTTATACGATATTAAATAAATATAACATTTCAACAACTTACAATCGTTTCACTAAAAAGTTCTTCGAAATAGGAAATTTTCAGTTGGGTCAATATTTAATGCTGACATACATTAAAACCTCGAATCAAATTTTAGTTATCCATGATAATAAAAACTTACATTCTATCCATACTAATAACTTGTTCCATACACATGAATGCACAAAAATTTGAACCCGACAATGGCCAAGTCCTCGTTTTTATTGGTCAGGATCTTGAAGCTGTAGGCGGTTTAAAGGATTACAACAAGGGTTATACGGATTATTTTAAAACACCTGCCGGTATCACGATTTACACCAATTTATCTCCCGGCGACGAATCGTACGGATATTATAACAAAGGATTAGATGGCATTAAAACCATGGCCAATTGGGGCGCAGGAAATACCCATGCCGCTATCTATTTACAAGATTCAACCTTTAAAAATACTGCTATTGCCATTGGATTATCTTTTGTGAATCACGAAAAAAACATCGCCAAAGGCCAACACGATCACCTAATTGAAGAACTAGCCCAATGGATCATAGCTGCAAAACGTCCCATTTTTTTAAGAATTGGTTACGAATTTGATGGCTGGGACTGGAACCATTACAACAGGAAACAGTATTTAAAGGCCTGGAAAAGAATTCATACCATATTCAAAACAATGCAAGTCAATAATGTCGCACTTGTGTGGCAATCCAAAGGCACAGGTTCTGATCAAAAGGTTTTGGAACAATGGTATCCTGGCGACGAATTGGTGGATTGGTGTGGCTACTCTTATTTTGGCCAACCCGACCAAGAAATGCTAACCTTTGCAAGAAATCACAACAAGCCAGTGTTTATTGCCGAAGCGACTCCTGTTAGGGAAATGGATAATTTATACTTTAATAGTGATTTAAAAGACGACAATATTGACAAAGTCATTTGGGACGAATGGTTTGAACCTTTCTTTAAAACCATAAGGGACAATCAAGATGTGATCAAGGCCTTTAGTTACATCAATGTGGATTGGGCGTCTCAGCCTATGTGGATCACAAATCCTACTTTTCAAAAAGTGGACTCTAGAATTCAAGTGAGTAAATATGTTTCCATAAAATGGAAAGAGGAAATGGAAAAACCTTTATACCTCAATGCTTGTGATGGACTATTGGAAAAATTATTAAAAAATTAAGCTAATTGAAGTTAAATTGAAATAGTAGATTTGAGTCAGTTATAAATCTTCTGTTAAATTAAATTGAAAACTGTTAAAATTTTGTAACTTGTTCTCTATTATGAATCTTGTGCTACATAAAATTGTTTCTATAGTCATGGCCTTCGTTGTAATGTGTTCAACGCTGTCATTTACTATTAACATGCATTATTGTGGTGATACTTTGGTAGAGACTGTAGTGTTTCAGAAAGCAAAAGGTTGTGGCATGGACATGCAAAAACCGACTTCCGAAGGTTGTTCCATTACTAAAAAGAACTGTTGTAAAGACCATCAATTAATAGTAGAGGGTCAGGATGAATTACAGCTTCAGCCTCATACGATTTCTTTTGAACAACAAGTTTTTATAACAGCCTTTATTTATAGTTATACCATTCGTTTTGAGAATATCGACAACAAGGTTACGTCATTCCAAAACTACAAACCACCACTCGTTATAAGGCAACTCTTCAAAATAGACGAGACCTATTTAATCTGATTTTAGTAGTTGGTTGTAATGCAAATAATTTTGCGTTAGAACTTTTCGTGTTTATATGAAACTTTAACCATAGTTTCTAAACACGTGGTACTTCAAAATTGTACTTACTTCTAAATCTTTTACCAATGCTCAATAAAAGCATCAAATTTTTAATAGAAAATAAACTCGTAGCCGTGCTGCTACTGGTTCTTTTTGTGGGATGGGGCACCATAAATGCACCGTTTAATTGGAATCAGTCCCGATGGCTATCGGGATTGCCTAGCAACCCTGTGGCTGTAGATGCCATCCCCGATATTGGCGAAAACCAACAAATTGTGTTCACCAAATGGGACGGTCGTTCGCCACAAGATATTGAGGATCAAATTACCTATCCTTTAACGTCTTCTTTGTTAGGTATTACTGGTGTTAAAACCATCCGTAGCTCTTCTATGTTTGGTTTCTCAAGTATCTACATCATTTTTGAAGAAGATGTAGAGTTTTATTGGAGCAGAAGTCGTATCCTCGAAAAGCTCAACTCTTTGCCAAGTGGCTTATTACCCGAAGGAGTCAATCCTGCTCTAGGTCCTGATGCTACTGGCTTAGGACAAATTTTCTGGTATACGCTTGAAGGTCGTGATAAAGAGGGCAACGTTACAGGTGGCTGGGATTTACATGAATTACGAAGCATTCAAGATTACTACGTAAAATATGCCTTATCTTCTGCTAGTGGCGTTTCTGAGGTAGCTTCTATCGGTGGTTTTGTACAAGAGTATCAAATCGACGTGGAACCCGAACTCATGCGTCAGTACAATATTGGCCTTAACCAAGTAGTTAAAGCGGTTAAGGAAAGCAACAAAGATATTGGTGCACAAACCCTGGAAATTAACCAAGCGGAGTATCTCGTTCGTGGACTCGGTTATATAAAATCCATTGCCGATATAGAAAATGCGGTAGTGGCTTCAGAAAATTTCACTTCAATTCGAATCAAGGATATTGCAAAGGTTCAATTAGGGCCTCAAACCAGACGTGGAATTTTGGATAAGGAAGGTGCTGAAGTTGTAGGCGGTGTTGTCGTGTCCCGATATGGTGCGAATCCGTTGGAAACCATCACTAATGTTAAAGCTCAGATTGCCGAGCTCTCTTCGGGATTACCTTCTAAAGTATTAGAAGATGGTCGCACCTCGCAGGTTACCATCGTTCCGTTTTACGACCGTACGCAACTCATCCAAGAAACCTTATATACGCTTAATGAAGCACTCACATTAGAAATCCTTATTACAATTCTGGTGATTATCATTATGGTGTTTAACCTGCGTGCTTCTATTTTAATTTCTGGATTGTTGCCTGTTGCTGTTTTAATGGTTTTTATCGCCATGAAACTCTTTAATGTGGATGCCAATATCGTGGCGCTTTCAGGTATCGCCATTGCTATTGGAACCATGGTGGATGTGGGCGTCATACTGGCCGAAAATATGATTCGGCATCTGGAAGATGAGAAATTACGGCTCAACGAAAGCGGTGAAGAATACACCACTAACGAAATCATCTACAATGCCACCGCAGAAGTGTCTGGAGCAATCCTCACGGCCGTTCTCACTACCATAATTAGCTTTTTACCTGTATTTACCTTGATAGGTGCTGAAGGAAAATTGTTTCGCCCCTTAGCCTTTACTAAAACGATGGCACTTACCGCGTCTTTGGTGATTGCATTGTTCATAATACCGCCATTTGCAGCTTATCTATTTAGAAAAGTGCGTATTCGTGAAACTTCTAAATATATTGTGAATGGACTTTTAATGGTTACTGGTATTCTTGCCCTAATCTTTGGCTATTGGCTGGGATTGGCTCTTGTGTCATTTGGCCTGAATGGTTTGATCTTTTCGCTTAGATCAAAGGATGACTACCAATTGTCACGTTTCAATTATAAGGTTTCACTTTCAATAAATCTCATTAATATCGTCATTTTTGCAACAGCAATTGTATTTCTTTTAGCTGAATACTGGCGACCCTTAGGTTTTGACCGAAGCATTTTTATGAACCTAATTTTTGTAAGTATCATCTGCTTTGGATTGCTCGGTATATTTTCAGTATTTCAGAGGTATTACGACAACATCCTAAATTGGGCATTACAAAATCGCTTGTTGTTTTTAACAGTTCCAATTACGGTTTTGGTTGCAGGGTTCTTTATTATGCGCGATACCGGTAAGGAATTTATGCCTGCACTTAGTGAAGGTTCTTTTTTATTGATGCCTACGTCCTTACCACACGCTGGTGTTGAAGAAAACAAACGCGTGCTGCAACAATTAGATATGGCAGTAGCCAGCATCCCTGAAATTGAAACCGTGGTGGGCAAAGCAGGTCGAACTGAGTCTGCATTAGATCCAGCCCCATTATCCATGTATGAAAATCTCATTCAGTATAAACCGGAATACATGCTGAATGAAAACGGAGAACGCCAACGCTACAAAGTCAATGATGATGGCTTGTTTGAGCTTCAAGATGGACGGTTAGTTCACAATGAAAACAGAGCTGTCAGTTCGAGCGCAGTAGAGAACAAAGCAGCCAACATCACGTCTGCGCTTTATGTGACACACCAAGAACTCATCCCAGACAACAACGGTGAATATTACCGCAACTGGCGTCCCGAAATTAGGAATCCGGACGATATCTGGAACGAAATTATAAAAGTCACCCGATTGCCAGGGGTAACCTCTGCACCTAAATTACAGCCTATAGAGACGCGCCTTGTGATGCTTCAAACCGGAATGCGAGCACCTATGGGAATCAAAGTAAAAGGGCCGGATTTAAAAACGATAGAAGCATTCGGTATACAACTTGAAGCGCTTCTTAAAGAAGTAGAAGGCGTTAAAGAACAAGCGGTTTTTGCGGATCGTATCGTTGGTAAACCGTATCTGCTTATCGATATCAAACGTGATCAATTGGCACGTTATGGCATTTCTATTATGGATGTACAGGAAATTCTGCAAGTGGCTGTTGGCGGTATGCCGCTAACGCAAACGGTCGAAGGTCGCGAACGTTATGGTGTGCGCGTACGTTATCCAAGAGA
Source organism: Flavobacteriaceae bacterium (assembly GCA_018402135.1). GTDB lineage: Bacteria > Bacteroidota > Bacteroidia > Flavobacteriales > Flavobacteriaceae > Paucihalobacter. The sequence goes on from JAGYJF010000002.1 coordinate 176,752, forward strand.
GTTACGTGCCAATCCAGAAGATTTAAAGACTATTTATGTGCCGGTGCAAAATGGTAGTCCTGTGCCATTAGGAGAGTTAGTAGATATTCGATATGAGCAAGGACCGCAGGCCATTAAAAGTGAAGACACCTTCTTAATAGGCTATGTGCTTTTTGACAAACTTGACGGTTTTGCAGAAGTGGATGTTGTAGAAAACGCCCAAGCCTTGATAAATAAACGCATAGATAGCGGCGAATTAAAGGTGCCAAAGGGTATAAGTTATCGTTTTGCAGGTAGCTATGAGAACCAGTTAAGAGCCGAAAAAACCTTGTCAATTGTAGTGCCACTGGCGCTGATGATTATATTTTTAATTCTCTATTTCCAGTTTAGGTCGGTTTCTACTTCATTGATGGTTTTTACAGCAATTGCCGTAGCTTTTGGAGGTGGGTTCATCATGATCTGGCTATACGGACAAGATTGGTTCCTGAATTTTAATGTATTTGGAGAAAACTTACGGAATCTGTTCAACATAAAAACCATTAACCTCAGTGTGGCGGTTTGGGTAGGATTTATTGCTTTATTCGGAATCGCAACCGATGATGGCGTGGTCATGGCTACCTATCTCTCACAAACCTTCGATAAAGAGCAACCTACTGATAAAAAAGGAATACGCTTAGCCACTCGTGAAGCTGCCGGAAAGCGTATTAGACCTTGTTTGATGACGACTGTAACTACCATATTAGCGCTTTTACCGGTTTTAACGTCAACAGGAAAAGGGAGCGATATCATGATTCCAATGGCCATACCTATTTTTGGTGGCATGCTTATCGACATCACCTCGTATTTCTTATTGCCTGTTTTGTATAGCTGGAGGGCAGAGTATAAAATGAAAAGATTACAGAAAATAGACTAAAAAAAGTGAAAAGTGAAAAGTGAAAAGTGAAAAGTGATGAGTGAAAAACTAAAAGTGAAAAACTAGAAGTGGAAAGGGGAGAGCGGTCAGTTATAAATTAGCAGTTGTGAATTATGGGAAAAAGTATTTTAAGAGATAAAAGTTACAGCTTCGCAATTTCAATTGTGAAATTGAACCAATTGCTCATTTCTGAAAAGAAGGAGTACGTCTTAAGTAATCAAGTTTTAAAAAGTGGAACAGCTATAGGTGCTTTGATAAAAGAAGCTGAATTTGCACAAAGTAAAGCAGATTTTATTCATAAAATGAGCATTGCACTCAAAGAAGCGAACGAAACATTGTATTGGTTAGACTTAATCAAGGATTGTGATTATATAGATCATGAGACTTTTAATTCACTTTATCCAACTTGTAAAGAATTAACTGCCATGTTAGTCAGCAGTATTAAAACCACAAAATCTAAATTATAATGAAACCATTTTTTAATAGAACTACATTGTTTGTTAAGATGAATAAGAAATCTGTTTTTGTTCCAGTACCAAGCACTTTACGCTTAACATTTTCTGCCGCTCACCTAAAAAGAACCCTAATTTTTAGTTTTTCACTGTTAACTTTTCACTCTATTAATGCACAACAATTAGAAACACTAATCAACGAGGCTTTATCTAGCAATCCTGAAATTCAAAAATTCGAATTGCAATACAACATCGCTTCCGAAAAAGTAAATGAAGTGAATGCCCTACCTAATACTGAGATTGGTTTAGGTTATTTTATCAGTGAAACAGAAACCCGAACAGGTGCTCAGCAATTTAGAGTGTCGCTGAATCAAAAGTTACCTTGGTTTGGCACCATTACGTCGAGAGAAAATTATGTGAGTTCATTGGCAGATGCTAAGTATGAAGACATCGTTATTGCCAAAAGAAAATTAATGGCATCCGTGTCGCAATCCTATTATAATTTATATGCGAATAAAGCGAAGCAAGAGATTTTAATAGAAAACATCAAATTATTAGAAACCTATGAAACACTGGCCTTAACATCCGTTGAAGTCGGAAAAGCCTCAGCGGTAGATGTATTGCGTTTACAAATGCGTCAAAACGAGATTCAACAGTTAAAACACATATTAGAACAACAATATGTCGCAGAACAAACAGCCTTAAATAAGCTTTTAAATAGAGACAAAGCGATTGAAGTTAATGCGATAGATGAATTACAAATTCCAGCTCAGGAACTGGAGCTCAATGCTGAAAATTTAGCACTACATCCCGAACTTCTAAAATACGATAAGCTGTATCGGTCGGTGGAACAGTCAGAATTAGTCAATCAAAAAGAAAGCAAGCCTATGATTGGGTTTGGATTAGATTATATTAACGTAGCCCAACGGCCAGATATGAGTTTTAGTGACAACGGAAAAGATATCCTGATGCCCATGTTGTCCGTTTCTATTCCTATTTTCAGTAATAAATACAGTTCTCAAACCAAACAAAACGAATTACAACGACAGGAGCTAATCGCCCGGAAACAAGAGCGTTTAAACACCTTGGAAACATTGTTAGATAAAGCCATTAACGAGCGAGTTGCATCAAGAATAAGTTACACTACTCAAACTAAAAATTTGAAGCAGGCGAAAGATGCAGAAGACATATTAATCAAAAACTATGAAACGGGAACTATCGATTTTAATGATGTTTTAGATATACAAGAATTACAATTAAAGTTCCAAATCAACCAAATTGAGGCCATAAAAGCCTATTATGTACAAAGCACAATTATAAATTATTTAACCAATTAGTATCAAATTAATAAATATATTAAGGAGAGCGTATCAAGAGTAAACGAATAATTTTAATACTAAAAAGAGAATATTATGGACTATTATTTTAATAAAACCTTAAAAGGTAATTTCAACGACATTGTAGAGAAAGTGATAACAGCACTCAAAGCAGAAAGTTTTGGCGTTTTGACTGAGATCGACATTAAAGAAACCCTCAAAAAGAAGTTGGATGTCAACTTTAATAACTACAAAATATTAGGAGCGTGCAATCCGCCTTATGCGCATAAAGCACTTTTAGCAGAAAATAAAATTGGGACCATGTTGCCTTGTAATGTTATTGTGCAAGAATTGGATTCTGGCGAGATAGAAGTAGCCGCTGTCAATCCGATGGCTTCTATGCAAGCAGTTCAAAACAAGGACTTAAAAGTAATTGCTGAAGAGATAACAGATAAGCTTAAATCAATAATCGCTTCTCTTTAAAAAGAGAAGGAAAAAGAAAACCTTTATACAAAATTGTATAAATAGTAATCATAATAAAAAAAATAAAAGGACATAAGTAAAGGTGGTTTTATCAGCCAATCTTATAGTTCAGTGACCAACCTAACAGGTTTTTAAAACCTGTTAGGTTTAAAAGAATAGAATATGGAACATCAACCTTTTGAACCAGGGCATTTTTTCCATCTATACAATAGAGGAAACAATAATGAGAACCTTTTTTTAGAACAAGAAAACTACAACTATTTCTTGGTCTTAATGAAAAAGTATTTGCTTAAGGTAGCAGATGTTTATAGCTATTGCCTATTGCCAAATCATTTTCATATTATAATAAGATTCAAAGAAGTATCTCAACAGACCATAGATAGTAGGAAGAGAAAAGTTGGTTTACATCAGCCTATTTCAAATATGCTAAATGCGTATACCAAAGCTATTAACAAAAGGTATATGAGACGAGGAAGCTTGTTTCAGGAACATTTAAAACGTATAAAAATTACAAATGAAAACTATTTGAAGAACCTTATTGTTTATGTAAACACAAATTCTAGCCATCATCAATTTGAAGATTATACAACCTACAAATATTCTTCTTATAAAGCCTTGATCAGTAATCAAGAAACTGCTTTAAAACGAGATGAAGTGATAGAGTTGTTTGATGATTTGAGCAATTTTAAGTACGTATTACATATAAAAAATTTAAATATTAACATCTTGCAGGAATTGATTTTAGAATAAAAATAGAAATAAGAACTAACAAACCTAACAGGTTTTTAAAACCTGTTAGGTTTAAAAACGGTATAATTATGAAACACGCCTATCACATACACGGCATGACCTGCAATGGTTGTCGCAGTCACGTAGAGGACATTCTTTCAAAAGTGAAGGGTGTTTCAGAAGCTACGGTCGATTTGCAAAAGGCGGAAGCCATCATTGAAATGGAAAACCATATTCCCATAGAAAAATTTAAAGAAGCGCTGAAGAATGATGGTGGAAATTACAGCATTCACCAAGAAGGTGAAAAGCCATCAACAAAGGAGAAGGATAATAAACAAAGTAATAAGTCAGCCTCTATGGGTTCTGGAGCTTTCTACTGTCCTATGCACTGCGAAGGCGATAAAACCTATGACGAACCTGGCGATTGTCCGGTTTGCGGAATGGATTTAGTTCAAGAACAAAATGTATCAAGTAGCAATTCTGAACTTTGGACCTGTCCCATGCACCCAGAAGTTGAAAAGGATGAATCTGGTTCTTGTCCTATTTGCGGTATGGACTTAGTGCTAAAGGAAGTAGACCTATCCTCAGAAGAGAAGACCTATAAGAAGTTATTAAAGAAATTTTGGATTGCAACGGCATTCACCTTGCCCATTTTTATAATCGCCATGAGCGAAATGCTCAACAACAATCCATTATACGATATTTTAGAACAAAAATATTGGAATTGGATTCAGTTTGTACTGTCTATTCCAGTGGTATTTTTTGCCACCTGGATGTTTTTCGAACGGGCCTATAAAAGTATCAAAACCTGGAATCTCAATATGTTTACCTTAATTGGTATTGGAGCAGGGGTGGCTTGGTTATTTAGTGTGTTCGGAATGTTTTTCCCCGATATTTTCCCTAGTCAATTTAAAACGGAATCGGGTGCAGTACATGTGTATTTTGAAGCGGCAACGGTAATTCTCACTCTGGTGCTTTTGGGGCAGTTGTTAGAAGCACGAGCGCATAGTAAAACCAATTCTGCGGTAAAAGAATTATTAAAACTAGCGCCTAATAAGGCCATAAAAATAGTAGACGGTGAAGAGGTTGAAGTTAGCATAGACCGAATTGAATTAAACGATATCTTAAAAGTGAAACCTGGTGAAAAAGTCCCTGTGGATGGCGTGATGACTGAAGGTGAAACCACGATTGATGAGTCGATGATTACGGGAGAACCGATTCCAGTCAACAAATCCAAAGACGATAAGGTAAGTAGTGGAACGATTAATGGCAATCAGTCCTTTTTAATGAAAGCCGAAAAAGTAGGGAGCGACACCTTGTTATCTCAAATTATTCATATGGTGAATGATGCCAGTAGAAGTCGTGCACCTATTCAAAATTTAGCCGATAAAGTTTCAGGCTATTTTGTGCCAGTGGTGGTCCTTATTTCTCTAATCACTTTTGCGGTTTGGGCAATTTGGGGACCAGAACCCGTTTATGTTTATGCCTTCGTCAATGCCATTGCCGTGTTGATTATTGCCTGTCCGTGCGCTTTAGGTCTGGCAACACCAATGTCCGTTATGGTGGGTGTGGGTAAAGGCGCTCAAAACGGGGTACTAATTAAAAATGCTGAAGCGCTTGAAACCATGAATAAGGTAGATACTTTAATCATCGACAAAACAGGAACCATTACCGAAGGCAAGCCCACAGTTGAAAAAATAGGAACGTTCCATGAGGATTTTGACGAAACAGAAGTCTTAAAATATATCGTTTCCATAAATAGCAACAGCGAGCATCCCTTGGCCGAAGCTACAGTGAAATACGGTAAAGAACAAAATGTGAATCCCAAAGATTCTGGATTACAATCCGAAAACTTTAGTGCGGTCACAGGAAAAGGCGTTGACGCCACAATCAACAATAAAAAAGTAGCCTTAGGAAATCCAAAAATGATGGCTCATGCCGATGCTGAAATTTCTTCTGAAATGGAAGAAGAAGCGGCGAGTTATCAAAAACAAGGTAAAACGGTATCTTACCTTTCCGTTGATAAAACAGTTGTTGGTTATGTGGTGATAGGCGATAAAATTAAAGCTACAAGTGCCAAAGCTATTAAAGCACTTCAAGATAAGGGGATTGCTGTGATCATGCTCACTGGTGATAATCACGATACTGCTCAGGCAGTTGCCTCAGAATTGAATTTGGCGGATTTTAAAGCCAGTATGTTACCAGAAGATAAATTAAAGGAAGTAGAAAAACTTCAAAACAAGGGCAAGGTGGTTGCCATGGCAGGTGATGGCATTAACGATGCACCAGCCTTGGCTAAAAGTGATGTGGGCATTGCCATGGGAACAGGAACCGATGTCGCCATAGAAAGCGCCATGATTACCTTGGTAAAAGGCGACCTGCATGGCATTGTAAAAGCGAGAAATTTGAGCGATGCCGTTATGCGCAATATTAAACAGAATTTGTTTTTCGCACTCATCTATAATACTTTAGGTGTGCCTATTGCCGCAGGCGTTTTGTTTCCCTTCTTTGGTATTTTACTATCACCAATGATAGCGGCATTAGCAATGAGTTTTAGTTCAGTTTCAGTAATAGCTAATGCTTTGAGATTAAAATCAATTAACGTTTAACTATTTTAAATCAAATACTTATGGATAATTCAAAAGAACACCCAAATAAAGGAAAGTACACAACATTCTTTTTAATGCTGGCTTGCTCATTTGTGGCCATGTACATCACCATGTATCTCAATACTTATAGCATAGACCACGTTTATTTTAGCCTAACGCGCTTTTACATGAGCTGTTTAGGTATTTCTGCAATGGCAGTCATTATGTGGTTTTTTATGCGGCACATGTATAAAAACACAAAAAAGAACATAGCCATTCTCGCGGGAAGTCTTATCTTATTTGTAGCTGCCTTAGGTTTGGTAAGAGCACAAAAGCCAATCATAGGCGATATGTTGTGGTTGCGAGCTATGATTCCTCACCATTCCATTGCAATATTAACCAGCGAACGCGCCAACATTCAAGATCCAGAGGTAAAACAATTGGCAGATGCAATTATCAAAGCACAACGCGAAGAAATAGAAGAGATGAAAATAATGATTAAATGCTTAGAAAATGAAAAATAATAAAATCATTGTATATGTTGGTATACTCGCTGCAGGTATCCTGTTAGGTTGGTTACTTTTTGGAGGGGCATTACAAACAGAAACACCCCATAATCACAACGCGGTTGCTGAAGATAATCAAATGTGGACCTGCTCAATGCATCCACAAATTATGCAACCCGAACCTGGCGATTGCCCTATTTGTGGTATGGATTTAATTCCTGCTGAAAGTAGTAGCGACGGCTTATTGGCAGACCAGTTCAAATTAACAGAAAACGCCATGGCTTTGGCTAATATTCAAACTAGCAGGGTAGGTGCAGGAATTGATGGTGACAACCTCGTAAAATTATCTGGTAAAATCACCGAAAACGAAGAAGCAAATACAGTGCAAGTCAGTTATTTTTCAGGAAGAATTGAAAGGCTGAATGTCAATTCTACTGGAGAACAAGTGCGAAATGGTCAATTATTGGCAACCATTTATTCGCCAGAATTGTACGCAGCCCAACAAGAATTGCTCACAGCGGCCTCATTGAAGGAATCCCAACCTGCTTTGTACAATGCGGTTCGAAATAAGTTAAAACTGTGGAAACTCTCAGATAAGCAAATCAATCAAATTGAAGCTTCAGGGAATGTCAATGAAAATGTTCCAGTATATGCCACAGTTTCAGGAACAGTCACTGAAAAGTTAGTGCAACAAGGCGATTACGTCAAACAAGGGCAACCTTTACTTAAAATAGCCAATCTCAGTACTGTTTGGGCAGAGTTTGATGTGTATGAAAATCAAATCGACTTATTTCAAAAAGGACAGGAAGTGGCAGTTACAACAAACACCAATCCAAATAAAGTATATCAAGGAACCGTAGATTTTATTGAGCCTACATTAAATATCCAAACACGCACCGTAAGTTTACGAGTGGTGCTCAATAATCAAAACGATGTGTTTAAACCAGGAATGTTTGTCTCAGCCAAAATTGTAGGTATTCAACAAAAAAATGAAGACGCCATATCAATACCGTCATCTGCTATTCTTTGGACCGGCGAGCGCTCTGTGGTCTATGTAAAAACCAATCCAGAACAATCCGTTTTTGAAATGCGTGAAATCACATTGGGAAATAAAATCGGTGACAACTACGAAGTATTAGAAGGTTTGCGCCCTGGTGATGAAATTGTAACGAATGGAACTTTTACGGTAGATGCCGCAGCGCAACTACAAGGAAAAAAATCCATGATGAATAAATCAGGTGGTAAAGTGACTACAGGTCATGAAGGGCATTTAGGTATGAACTCTAGCAACTCTGAAAAGGAAACTGACACTTCCAATAAAAACGAACGGATCGAAGTATCCTCAGCATTTCAGCAACAGCTCAAAACGGTCTTTGATAACTACATCACTTTAAAAAATACCTTGGTTGAGGATGAATCAAAAAAGGTGATTACAGAATCAAAGAATCTACTAGAAAATCTATCTAAAGTAGATATGAAACAATTAAAAAATGATGACGCACATACGCGCTGGATGCAACTAGAAAAGGAATTAAAAGCAGCAGCTGGTTCGATGTCGAATGCATCCGATATTAAAGTACAAAGAGACCATTTCAAAAACCTCTCATCCCATATCATAACGGCTGTGAAATTATTTGGTATAAATGAAAAGGTGTATCTTCAATTTTGTCCGATGGCCGATCAAAATAAAGGGGCCTATTGGTTAAGTACGGAAGAAAAGGTTTATAATCCTTATTTTGGCGATGCCATGCTCACCTGTGGCGAAGTCAAACAAATTATAGAATAAATAAAAATCAAATAATAACCATTAAATTTTAAAACAATGAACTTTTCAAAGAAAAATCACGAACACAAAAACAAAAATATGAAAGTCGTGAGTAACAGAGTATTATTAAGTGTAGCTATTGCAGCAACTATTGGTTTAACAAGTTGTAAAGACGAAACCAAAAAAAAAACAGAACCAACGACAACTACAACTGAGATGTCCAATGAAATGGCAATGACCAATCTAACTTTTGGTGTAAGAGGTAATTGCAGCATGTGTAAAACCACCATCGAAAAAGCTGCTAATAGTGTAGAAGGTGTTGCTAGCGCTAACTGGGATGTAGATAAAAAGAAGATTGCGGTCTCTTTTGATGAAGACAAAACAGACGCCATGGCGATTCATAAAGCCATCGCAGCATCAGGTTATGATACCGAAAAAGTCGCTGGAGATGAATCGGCTTACAATGACTTACCTGGCTGTTGTAAATACGACCACGATATGATGATGAATCAAACAGGTGAGATGAAGGAGGCCGAACATTCGAATCAAGACCATATGGAACACTAAATTTTAATGAGTTAGGTTCTATTTTAAGTATAAGCAACAACACCGGTGAAAATTATAAAAGTTATTAGCCGTACCACATTTTAAAACGCAACAAATGAATTGGATACTATTAATCGTTGCTGGGCTTTTTGAGGTAGCTTTTGCATTCTGTCTAGGAAAAGCAAAAGAAGCGATAGGCACTGAAATGTTTTTATGGTACGGCGCTTTTCTCATCACCCTTAGCATAAGTATGGGGCTACTCATTAAAGCAACTCAAACTTTACCAATCGGAACGGCTTATGCCGTTTGGACAGGAATTGGCGCCGTAGGCACTGTTTTGGTTGGTATTTTTGTTTTTAAAGAACCCACAACTTTTTTAAGATTGTTCTTCATTTCAACACTCATCATGTCTATTGTTGGATTGAAAATAGTTTCTAATTAGAATAGAAAGCGCTAAGTCAATCTATTCAAATAAACATTGGTAATAGTGCTGTTTTATGAGCATTCAGAGTAATTCTTGAATGTATTATAAAATAAAGTCCATATCTTACAACATATCCAATATTTCTCGCGAAATCAGCAGTAAAGGTTTAAAAACTGAATTCATGAAAAAATACATACGATTAGTCATAAGCATTCTTATCCTTATTTTCATATTGGTATTTCAACGGTTATTCCAGTATGTTGATTTATCGGAGTATTTAAGTGACAAAATTCTAAATACAATTCAAAAAGGTCTTATTATAGCCTGTGGCACCGTTATTATTATACAAATAGTGCGCCTCATAAAAACCAATATTTTAAAGCGCTATGATATTACCAAAGAAAACAATCTCAAATCCAGAAAGCTTCATACCCAGATTAATTTACTTGAAAAAGTAGTAGTATTCGTCATCGTTTTTATAGGCATAGGTCTTGTTTTAATGACTATAGAAAGTATCAGGGAGATAGGGATAGGTATTTTTGCATCTGCAAGTGTTGCCGGAATTATTATAGGGCTTTCTGCTCAAAAAATTGTTGGAACACTTTTGGCTGGAATTCAGCTTGCAATTACACAACCTTTTCGGGTAGACGATGCCGTTTTGGTTGAAAATGAATGGGGATGGATTGAAGAAATCAATCTCACCTATGTGGTTGTTAGAATTTGGGATAAAAGAAGGTTGGTTCTACCAACAACCTACTTCCTCGATCATCCTTTTCAGAATTGGACGAGAACTAGCGCCGATATTTTAGGTACAGTTTTTATTTATACCGACTATACAATTTCATTTGATGCTCTGAGACATGAACTAACAAGTTTATTGAAAAACAGCGCACTATGGGACCAAAAAGTGAATGTGCTTCAAGTTACAGATTCAAAAGAGACCACTGTTGAAATAAGAATTTTAGTGAGTGCGAAAGATTCACCCACAGCTTGGGATTTGCGGGTATATATAAGAGAAAAAATGATAGAATTTATTCAAAAAAATTATCCTAATAGTCTGCCAAGAACGCGAATAATTTTAGAAAATAAAATATCAACAGATGAATTATCCAACCAATAACAGTCGATATCAAGGTTTAAATTATGAAACGCTTTTTATAACTTTTTTCTTTCATTGGTCTAGCGCCATTCGATTTCCAATTTAAAATCCATCTAACCTATAAATACTTATTGTTTGTTAAACGACACTTGGTAATAAAAACATAAAACTAAAGTTTCTAACAGTAAATATCGAAACATTTTAAAGCACAATTTAAATGCCTTAACTATATTTGATACGGGCATTAAATGTTGTTTAAAAATTCTTTAAAGAAATATAAAAAAATGCCCTTGATAACAATTTTAGCTGGTGCTTTCAACGCACCTAGACCTTTAAAAATGAATAATGAATCAGGAGATTTTAATTAAAAACACAACCATTATAAATGAAGGAAAGTCATTGGTGGCCGATGTACTTATAGTCAAAGACCGTATCTATAAAATTGGAAATATTGCAATTAAACCAAATTACACAGTAATTGATGGAACAGGCAAACATCTACTTCCAGGTATTATAGATGGGCAAGTTCATTTCAGAGATCCAGGACTCACGCATAAAGGCGATTTATATACTGAAAGTAAAGCTGCAGTAGCAGGTGGTGTCACGTCCTTTATCGACATGCCAAATACAGTTCCAAATGTTTTAACCGTTGAATCCCTAAAAGATAAGTATGAGATTGCATCTCGAAAATCTTTAGCAAACTATGCCTTCTTTCTAGGTGTAAACGGAGATAATATAGATGAGGTACTAAAAACAGATACCAGTCAATTTATTGGTGTTTCCGACGACGGTCTTTATTTCACAAAAAAAGGAAATTTGCTCGCAGATAATCCAAATACCATGGAAAAATTATTTGCAAATTGCAAATCTATTATAGCGATTCATTCAGAAAAAGAAGAAATTGTAGAAGCTAATGAAAACAATTTTAGACAACAGTACGGAGAGAACATTCCAGCAAGCTATCATCCACTTATAAGAAGCACCAAAGCCTGTTTTGAAGCAACTGAACGCGCAATCACTTTAGCGAAAAAACACGAAGCAAGACTGCACATTCTGCACTTAACAACTGAGGCGGAAACCCACTTATTTCAAAATGATATTCCTTTACAAGCGAAAAAAATAACAACCGAGGTTTCAGTTCATCATTTGTGGTTTTCAGATAAACACTACGAACGTCTTGGAATGCTCATAAAGTGGAACCCAGCAATAAAAACCGAACAGGACCAGCGAGGCTTGTTAAAAGCAGTATTAGATGACAGAATTGATATTATAACAACCGATCACGCACCTCATACGCTTGAAGAAAAACAAAAACCGTATTTTCAATCCATGTCCGGTGCTCCAATGGTGCAACATTCATTAAATTGTATGTTAGAGTTCTATAAAAATGGATATATGTCATTAGAGAAAATTGTAGAAAAAATGTGTCATAACCCTGCAATTCTATACCACATTACAAACAGGGGATTTATCCGTGAGGGTTATTTCGCAGATTTAACTTTAGTAGATTTAAATAGCCAATGGACGGTAACTAAAGACAGCCTTCTATACAAGTGTGGTTGGTCGCCGCTAGAAGGTACGACTTTCCAAACCCGAATAAATCAAACTTTTGTGAATGGAAATTTGGTGTACGATAATGGCTTATTTCATGAAAACAAATTTGGAATGTCGATAGAATTCAACAATAAATAATGCCTCATATGACTATTATTTCACATGATATTTCAAAAGCAATAGCACTCCTAAACTCTGAAGACCTTGTAGCAATACCAACTGAAACAGTTTATGGTTTGGCTGGTAATATCTACAGTGAAAAAGCAATTCGAAAAATATTTGAAGTAAAACAAAGGCCTTTATATAACCCTCTAATTGTGCACATTCATGCTATCGAACAGTTAGATGCTCTGGTGTCGCACATCCCTGATAAAGCCAAATTATTAGCAAAAGCTTTTTGGCCTGGTCCTTTAACACTCATTTTGAAAAAGAAGTCTGTTGTTCCTGATTTAATAACCGCAGGAAAAGATTCAGTTGCTATTAGAATTCCAAATCATCCCGTTGCCTTGAAATTACTTAAAGGACTGGAATTTCCACTAGCGGCACCTAGTGCGAACCCATTTAATAGAATAAGTCCTACCAAATCAAATCATGTCGAGGGTTATTTCAAGAACAAAATTAAAATGGTGCTAGAAGGCGGAGCGTGTAAAAATGGTATAGAGTCTTCAATTATAGGATTTGAAGCTAATAACCCTATTCTTTACAGACTAGGCTCTATCTCTATAGAAGACATTGAAAAAGTGATCGGAAAGATTCAAATTAAAAATAAGAATGAAACAGCGCCAGACGCACCCGGAATGTTAGAGAAGCATTACTCACCAACAACCAAAACCATTCTAGTAAGTAACGTAGAAAAAGTTATAGGAGTTTATAAAAATAAAAGCGTAGGCTTGTTAAAATTTACAGGAGAATCAAAATACACAAACATTCAACATGTTGAAATATTGTCCGAAACTGGCAATTTAGAAGAAGCTACCGCAAAATTATACAGCGCACTTCACAAGCTCGATAATTTGAACCTGGATATTATAATTCTTGAGCAATTTCCTGATAGAGGTTTGGGAAAATCTATTAACGACCGATTAGAAAGGGCTTCACAATAAGTTAAAGATAGTTTTATAATGCCAAACGCACTTTTTCAAAACAGAAAATTAATAATTGCTACAAAGCACAAAAAAGAAATGGTTATAGCGCCAATTCTTGAAAAGTCTCTTGGGGTAATTTGTTTCACAGACCATAATCTTGATACTGATACTTTAGGAACCTTCACTGGTGAAATTGAAAGAGAGAACGATCCAATAGTTACAGCCAGAAAAAAATGTCTTTGGGCAATGGAACTCAACAACTGTGACTTAGGGGTTGCCAGTGAAGGCTCTTTTGGCCCACATCCATCGAGTTTTTTTGTGAATGCCGACGATGAATTTTTAATCTTTATAGACAAAAAAAACGATTTAGAAATCATAGTCCGTGAATTAAGTTTAGAAACAAATTTCAATGGTGCCGACATTAAAAGTGAACAAGAACTTTTAGATTTTGCTTCCATGATACGCTTTCCGTCTCACGCGCTTATTCTGCGAAAGTCAAAATCTGACAACACCAGTATCGTAAAAGGTATAACAGACTGGACGCATCTGAAAAACGAATTCTATGCATTGAACAGCAAGTATGATCGGGTGTATGTAGAAACCGATATGCGCGCAATGTTCAACCCTTTGCGCATGAGTGTCATTGAAACTGCAACCAAGAAACTTATAGATGCGATTAATTCGTGCTGTCCAAATTGTGACATACCAGGATTTGTAGTTAGCGATGTGAAAAAAGGATTAAAATGTTCCCTATGTGGATTTCCTACTAAATCGCCTTTAAGTTTATTATATAAATGCCAAAAATGTAGTTTCGTAAAAGAGGAGATGTATCCAAACAACAAAACCAAAGAAGATCCAATGTATTGCGATAATTGTAATCCATAAGCACTAGTCTAGAAGAAAATGGCTTTAATAAAGACTAAAAGCTATAGCTAAATTGTAATATTTATTAGGTAAATAGTGTATCATAAAATATTTATTAAAAAGATTCTTGTGTCAATATGACTTTGGTAGTTATCAACATCTGTAATTTCAATAGCTTATTCAAGCTCCTGCAATGGTAATGAATATTTGAATATACGCTTCGCCTTTTTTATATTGGATAGATTAAGAGCCGCTTAGTCTCAGATTATAGGACCATCCGGATTGATATAATAGGGCTTAAAGGGTACAAAATCAAACTAAATCCCACTATAAACCAACATCTTCATCGCAGTTTTATGACTCTAAAATTTCATCAAACTCATAATGTTTTCCAAAAGCCGTATCCTTGGCAGTTTCTAAAAGTGTTTTCAATACTCGCTGTTGCGCTTCTTTGGGATTGGGATCTGTAGTTACTTTGTCGTGGAAATTAATCAGTCCTTTTAGGATAGAGCCAATAATGGCCATAATTTAAAATTTAAGAAAGTTATACAAAATATAGGTAACTAAAAACTGATATAAGCCAGACTTGAATTCAGTTAATTGTATTGAATTTAACCTTTTATGGATTTTATAACCCATGTTTATAAATATTAAAAAATATAGATTTTCAAACATCAATTTAACTAAAAAGGTCATTTCGGCTTTACAATGTTGAAGACAAATCATTAGTTAATGTTAAATTAATAATGTTTTAATAACGCTACACAATCAAATAAGAAGTATACGAATTCTAAAAACACCTAAAATTACCTATACAATTACACAACATTATTAATTAAATACCAATCTACATCGATTTCGCTCAAGTTTTAAAAATCGCTGTATCTATTGAAATTTAAGTAAACACATTACCAAATTGTTAATTTTTCAATAGAAAAAAGCGGCTGTATATTTTTTGTATAGCCTCCTATTAAAGTATTCGTAAAATTATTACCATATTTTTAACAAAACGTTAATACATATGATTTACAAAATTCCAACTTTCATAATCACGTTGTTTGCAAGCCTAATGTTTGTAAATGCACAAAATGTAGATATCTCAGGCGTGGTGGTTGATCAAGATTTTGGCGAACCACTTCCTGGAGTCAACCTTTTAATTAAAGGATCAAGTCTTGGAGCGAGTACCGATTTTGACGGTAATTTCGCGATTAAGGATGTTCCAATAAATTCAATTTTAGTGGTGTCTTACATTGGTTATAAAACCATAGAGATTACCATTACCAATAGCGATGCCTTACGAATTGTACTTGCAGAAGATGCACAGTCGTTAGATGAAGTTGTCGTAATCGGATACGGAACTCAAAAGAAGCGCGATGTAACCGGTGCTGTATCTATTGTTGATTCTCAAACTATAGACGATCTTAAACCCGTTAAGGTAGAACAAGCACTTCAAGGTACAGTTTCTGGTGTAAACGTTACCACACAATCTGGTGCTCCAGGTGCTGGTTTGGATATTCGTATTAGGGGTATTGGAACTAACGGACAATCCGCTCCAACGGTGATTATCGACGGTTATGTAGGTGATATCAATGTTGTGAACCCAAATGATATTGAAAGCATTACGGTACTTAAAGATGCCCAAGCGGCCATTTATGGGACCATAGGTGCGAACGGTATTATTTTAATCACAACAAAAACAGGTAAATTAGGTCAAAAAACAAAGGTTTCTTACAATAGCTGGGTTGGATTCCAAGAAAGTAGCCGCAAATTACCTTTATTAAACGCCACCGAATATGGTGTGTTGTTAAACGAAACTTATGTTAGTGGTGGTCAAGCGGCACCTTTTCCAAATGTTAGCGATTTAGGGGTTGGTACCAACTGGCAAAATAACGTGTTTAATAACAATGTCCCAATAATAAACCATGATTTTAATGTTTCGGGTGGTTCGGAAAAAATTACTTATGCATTTAGTGGTTCTCACGTTTACCAACAAGGTATCATTGCGCCGAAGAAAACAGATTTCAGAAGAAATACGGCACGTTTAGCCTTAGGAGCTCAATTGTCAGAGAAAATTAAATTTTCCACCAACGTTAACTATACATATTTGAATAGGGACTCCGTTAACGATTTTGGATTAGGTTCGGTATTGTTTAATGGCTTAAATGCACCGCCAACTTTGTCACCTTTTCAAGCGAATGGCGATTTTAGCTTAGTGCCAAATACGCCTGGTTTAGGAATAGAAATTATCAATCCTTTAGCGCAAATATTTAATACCTATAACGATTTTGAATTAAGAAAACTTAACGGTACCGTTCAGTTAGACTATGATATGTTCAATAACTTTACCTTAACCTCAAGAATTGGTTTTAATACCACCAATCAAGAAGGAAAGGCATTTTTTCCTATCGTGAATTATGGCGGAAAGGTATTTGATACCCAACGCAGCAGTGTCAATCAAAACAAACAAAACTTCAACGATTATTCTTTAGATATTTTTGGTACGTACACAAACTCTTATGCCGAAAAGCATAATATATCAGTCACAGCTGGTACTACGGTTTTTAAAGAATGGGGTACCGGATTGTTCGCTACTGGTTTTGATGTACCCAACAATTCATGGGATTTTGCCGATATCTCTTTAGCTGTTGGCACCAGCGGTGAAGGTGTAAGAGATGTAGGGTCCTTTGCATTTGATGATAGACGTCTGTCCTTTTTTGCTAGATTACAATATGACTTTAAAGGCAAATATTTGTTCTCTGCAGTGATTCGTCGTGATTCATCAACAAGATTCGGACCAGGTAACCAAGTAGGATATTTTCCCTCGGTTACGGCGGGTTGGGTGATTTCTGATGAGAAGTTTTTTGGAGAAGGCAAAACCGTAAATTTCATGAAATTTAGAAGCAGTTATGGAATTTTAGGTAATGACCAAATTGGTTCGAATAGATTCGTGGGATTACTAAATGGAGAAGGAGAATATGTGCTTAACGGTAATTTGGTTAGTGGACTTGCCATTGGCGGTCTCCCCAATCCAGATATCAAATGGGAAGAGGCCATTAAATTCAACCTTGGTATGGATTTAAACATGTTCAATAATAAAATAGACCTAACAGCAGATTATTTTATAGATACTAGAAAAGATTTGTTAATTCCAGGAATACCCGTTTCAGGTATCTTAGGTACCAATGGGCCTGGTGGCGGTAACCCAGTACAAAATGCCGGAACGGTCAGAAACTCAGGTTTTGAATTTGCAATTGGGTATAAAGAATATATAAATGAGGATTTTAATTTTGGAATCAACTATAACTTCACAACGTTGCGTAATGAAGTCACCGAGGTTAACAACGGGGTTGGTTTTATTGAAGGTGGCAGCTTTGGTGTTGGCCAGCTTGCGCCCTCAAGAATGCAGGTAGGATTTCCGCTCGGATATTTTTATGGATATAAGACTGATGGTATTTTCCAAAACCCTTCAGAGGTGGCAGCACATCCTTCCCAACTAGCACTTGGCGCCGCCGCACAACCTGGCGATTTAAGATTTGTAGATGTGAATGGGGATGGTGTGATAGATGAAAATGATAGAACTAATTTGGGTGATCCAATTCCAGACATTACTATGGGTTTTAATTTTAACTTTAATTATAAAAATATTGATTTTGTGATGTATACTTTCGCTTCTATTGGAAACGAAATGGTTAGAAACTACGAGCGAGCCCTTGCTGATGTGAATCGTCAAACCTATTGGTTAGACCGTTGGAGAGGTGAAGGGACCAGCAATAGCGTTCCTAGATTAACAACGGCAGCCACTTCAAACTTTGTTTTTTCTGACTTCTTTGTAGAAGATGCTTCTTATATAAGAATACAAAACGTACAAGTGGGTTATAGCTTGCCACAGGCGGCCGTTGAAAATATTGGCTTTACGAAAGTCAGAATTTATATTGGGGCTAACAATCTTTATACGTTTACTAAGTATCGCGGATATGATCCTGGTGCCTCAACAGGTACACCAATTGGTGGCGGTATTGATGCTGGATTTTATCCAATACCTCGTACCTATTTAATGGGTGTAAATTTTAACTTTTAAAAAATTACATTATGAAAATTAACCATATAAAAATTATTTTAATCGGCCTTGCATTGTTCTTTTCATCGGCATGTACAGATGATTTTATTGAAAGCAGAGAGCCCGTATATTCAATAGATTCGGAGAACTTTTTCAATAGTGAAACCGATTATTTCCGGGCATTGGTTGCTTCTTATGATTTATTACAAGCATCGTACATCAACGTTATGTTAGGGGAAATAGCCTCAGACAATACTTTATCTGGAGGTGAAAGTCCAACCGATGTAATCGGGATTCAGCAAATTGATGATATGATTCACACCCCAGTAAATGCAAATCTTAGAGACATCTGGAATTGGATGTTTGCAGGTGTAAACCGAGCCAATTATTTATTGGAATTTAAAGATAAAACAGATTTTGAAGGTAAAGAAATAATCATCGCAGAAGCCCGTTTTTTAAGAGCTTATTACAATTTTGAGCTTGTAAAATGGTTCGGACCTATTCCTTTAAAAGTGGATCAAAGATTTCAACTTGGAGACGAAACAACAATTCCACGTTCACCCGTTGAAGATGTGTACGCCTTAATAGAACAAGATTTGCAATTTGCAGTAGCCAATTTAACTTACAGTGCACCACAGGTTGGCCGTGCAACCAAAGGTTCGGCTGAAGCTTTACTGGGTAAGGTATATCTTTATCAAGATAAATTCCCTCAAGCTGCAAGTGTTTTAGGTGATTTAATTTCTACAGGTCAATACAGCCTTTTAGAAGATTACGATGACATTTTTGAAGCCGTTGGTGAAAACGGTAGCGAATCAGTATTTGAAGTGCAATACACCGACCAGCAAGGTGCTGGCTTTGGATGTTTGCAGTGTAGTGAAGGCAATGTAGCTGTTGGTTTTAACGGTATCAGAAATTACAACGGACCATTATTTGACCCAGGATTCAGCTTTAATGTTCCAACACAAGAAACTTACGATGCCTTTGAAGATGGGGATATCAGAAGAGATATCGCCATATTAAATATCGATGCGTGGGCAATACAAACGGGTGCTACTTTTGGTATAGGAAATAAGCATACTGGTTTTTACAACAGAAAATATATTGCCAGAAAAGGCGATTTAAACCTCGGCGATCAAAATTTAACCAATCCTAATAATTACCGTGCGATACGCTATGCCGATGTGCTTTTAATGGCTGCAGAAGCTTATAATAGAAGTGGCCTAGACGATATGAGAGCAAGAACATATTTAAATCTTGTTAGAGATAGAGCAGGATTAGATGATGTTACGGTTTCAGGAGGAGCATTAACCGATGCCATTTTACGCGAAAGACGTGTAGAACTCGTTGGAGAAGGTCACCGTTTCTTTGACTTAGTAAGAACAGGTCGAGCCGCCAATGCAATAGATGGTTTTGTACCTGGTAAGCACGAAGTGTTTCCACTACCTATTGAAGAAATTCAGTTTTCAAACGGAAACTGGCAACAAAACCCTGGATATTAAAAAAAATTGTAGCAATGAGAAAAATAAAAAACATCTTAAAATTTATGCTTGTAGCGACCATATTTATAGGTTGTACTCAAGATGACGAAGGCGATACAAGTTTCATAAACAATATTGCCCCGCCAACAAATGTCTCTGCAAATGTGAGAATTACGCAGGATAATAGTGGTTTAGTTACCATTACACCACTTGCAGAAGGTGTCTCCTCGTTTAAAATAGAATATGGAGATGGTTCAAATCCAACCGAGAATATTCAACCGGGCAACAGTGTAAATCACGTATATGCTGAAGGTGTTTACGAGGCAACTATTACCGCAAATGGAATTAATGGTTTGGCAACAACGGTTGCTCAGCAAATAATTGTTTCTTTTAGACCGCCCGAAAATGTAGAGGTAAGCATAGAAAATGACGCGGCTATTTCCAAAAGAGTAAATGTTAATGTTACGGCTGACTTTGCAATGTTCTATGAGGTTGACTTTGGTGAAACTCCGGGTGCAGAACCTTTATCGTCTAATATAGGCGAAGGTATTTCTTATACCTACGCAGAAGCAGGAACTTATACCATTACAATAGAAGTTATGGGTGGTGCAGCCGAAACAGTTGTTATTACGGAAGAGTTTGAAGTTACCGCAATAGAGGCGCCATTAGCTTCGGCCCCAACACCGCCATTTAGATCTAGTAACGATGTGATTTCACTTTTTACAACAACATACGAAAATGTCCCAGGAACTGACTTTTTTCCAGATTGGGGTCAAGGTGGCTGCTGTGGTAGTGGTTGGGCAATGTTCGATTTGGATGGAGACGAAATGCTGCAATACACCAATTTAAGTTACCAAGGAAATCAAATTGGTACGCCTATAGATGTATCTCAAATGGAATTCATACATTTTGATGTATGGACTGCCGATGTGCTGCAATCTATAGAGTTTTCGCTAATTAGTGTATCAAATGGCGAACGTCCAGTAGTAGTAGAACTAACACCAAATAGTTGGACAAGTATCAATATTCCAATTTCTAGTTATACAGATCAAGATGGATTTACCGTCAACGACATTCACCAAATAAAATATGTAGGTGAACCTTTCGCTGGTGGAGGTACTGCGTTTATTGATAATATATACTTCTATCGTGCACCAACTGTGCAAAATTCAATTGTTGGAGACTGGAAAATGGCACCAGAGGCTGGTTCTCTAGGCGTTGGTCCTGCTCCAGGAAATGTTGAATGGTTTAATTGTGACGCAGCTTGCGTAGAACAAAGAGCTTGCTATTTTGACGATATTTACAGATTTGGAACTGATGGTTCTTTTGCCAATATTTTGGGTGATGAGTCTTGGATAGAAGACTGGCAAGGTGGCGGAAACGCTTGTGGAACCCCAGTAGCACCATATGATGGAAATGCCGAAGCCACTTATGTTTACAATGCTGCCGCTGGAACGGTAACGGTTAATGGAACTGGCGCCTATATTGGTCTCGCAAAAGCAAACAACCAAGGTGAACTGCCGAACGTAGCAGTACCTGAATCCATAACTTACACAGTTGAGTTTTTAGATGAAGCAACCATTTCTGTAATTGTTGAAGCTGGTTCAGGTGTGTTCTGGCAATATAAATTAGTCCGTGATGGTGACGCACCATCATCGCCTTTAACTGGAAATTGGGTAATGGCTCCTGAAGCCGGTTCTTTAGGAGTAGGTCCTGCACCAGGCAATACCGAATGGTTTAATTGTGATGCTGGGTGCGTAACCCAAAGAGCCTGTTATTTTGATGATGTGTACCAATTTGGTGCCGACGGTTCATTCACTAATATTCTTGGCGATGAGTCTTGGATAGAAGATTGGCAAGGTGGTGGAAACGCTTGTGGCGCTCCAGTCGCACCTCACGATGGTTCTAACCCAGCAACCTTTGTATACGATGAAGCTGCTGGTACAATAACATTGAACGGATTAGGCGCCTATATTGGTATTCCTAAAGCTAATAACCAAGGTGAATTACCTAATGTAGCTGTTCCAAATTCAATAACCTACAATGTAGAATTTATAAACGAGAGTACCATTTCCGTTGTAATTGAATCGGGTTCAGGTGTTTTCTGGCAATACCGACTAAATAAAATTTAATATTTGAGAATTATGAAACGAATCAGAAATATAATAACATTTGTTGCTTTATCAAGTTTAATATTGTTAGGCTGCCAAGACGACGATAATTCAATTGGGAACATCGTGGCTCCTTCAAACATTGTTATTGATGTCGAAATCATAGGTGCAGATGCAGAAAACCCTAATGGCGATGGCAGCGGCTTAGTAAATCTTCGAGTTACTGCTGATAATGTGATAAGCTATAAGTTTGCTTACGGAGATGGAACTACCCAAATAGTTCCAACAGGGCAATTCACAAAACGTTACACTTCTGTTGGTTTAAACACTTATAATTTCGTAGTAAGTGCAATTGGCACCGGTGGTTTGTCGACCACTGCCACAACGGAAATAGAAGTATTTAGTTCATTTGATGATCCCGAGGCCAAGCAATTCTTAACTGGCGGAGAAGGCTCATCGAAAACTTGGTATTGGGCAGCGGCAGAGCCAGAACATCTTGGTGTTGGTGGTATTGTAGATATTTCACCTGATTCATATTGGCTTCCAACTTTTTTCGCAGCGCAACCTTTTCAATTTGCAGCGAATCAATCAAGTGCTTGTTTTTATGAGGATGAATTCACCTTTAGTATGGATGCTAATGGTCAAGTAACTTATGTGTATAACAATAACGGAGGAACTTTCTTTAATGTAGCAAACCAAGACATTGTTGGTGGTTCAGTAGGTGAAGACCGATGCTTTGAATTTGACACTTCAGGTACAAGTATAGTGTCTTTATTTCCATCAGAACAAAATTTACCTGAAGGACAATCAACTGGAACGGTTATGAATTTATCAAACAATAACTTTATGGGTTATTATGTAGGTGCTTCCGATTATGAAATTCTTGAAATTTCAGATAACTTTTTAAGGGTAAGAACACTCGATGTTGGTAATCCTGTATTGGCTTGGTACCATATTTTTACAACCTCTCCACCAGAATCTGATTTTGATACCGTTTATAACGACTTGTTTTTTGAAGATAATTTTGATGTAAATGGCGCACCAGATCCAGCTAATTGGACTTACGATTTAGGAAACGGTACCAACGGTTGGGGAAATAATGAAGTTCAAAATTATACTAGTAGTGCCGATAATGTAATTGTAGAAGATGGATTACTTAAAATTACTGCAAGAAAAGAAGGTAGTACCTACACGTCTACAAGATTAAAATCTGAAGGTTTATTCGATTTTACTTATGGTCGTGTTGAAGTAAGAGCAAAATTACCAGAAGGTGGCGGTACATGGCCTGCTATTTGGCTGTTAGGTGCCGATTATCAAACCAATATTTGGCCAGCTTGTGGTGAAATTGATATAATGGAGCATGTTGGTAATAATCCAAATACAGTATTAGGAACCTTACACTATCCAGAAGTATCGCCAGGCGCTGGAAATTCAGCTTCAACCTTTGTACCAAATGCAACAACTGAATTTCATAATTATATTGTAGAATGGCGCCCTGACGGAATATTCTTTTTAGTTGATGACACATTATACCACAGCTTTGATAACAATGCCTCAACACCATTTAATTCCGAGTTCTTTTTCATTTTAAATATTGCGATGGGAGGAACGCTAGGTGGCGATATCGACCCTGCTTTTACAGCCGCAACTATGGAAATTGATTACGTAAGAGTCTATCAGTAGCATATATGTTTTACACTTAAACTTAAAAAAGGTCAGCTTATGTCTGACCTTTTTTTATAAACGTTTAAATGTCAAATTATTATAATAATCATATATTTAAAATTAAAAGTTACCTAAAAAGATTTTTAATTTAAATAACTCCTATGTATAGAATGTAGGAATTTAGAAATTTTACCATACATTTTTGTATATTGCATATACTTTATGAATAATTTATCTGCTAAATGAAGTCGCTTTTCCTCACACTATGCCTCGTTCTAACCACGTCGATATCTTTAATATCTCAAGAACTACCACCTATACAAACATTTACACCGCAAGACTATGGCGCCGAAGATCAAAACTGGTCAATATCACAGGATGATGACGATTTTATTTACATCGCAAACAATAAAGGACTATTAGAATATAACGGTGCTAGATGGCGACTGTATAATTCTCCCAATGAATCCATAATGAGGTCTGTTAAGGTAATTAACAACAAAATCTACACTGGATGCTATATGAATTTTGGATTTTGGGAAAGAGATAAAGCAGGAAGTTTATCTTACGTATCTTTAAGTGACGATCCCAATGTAAAACTTAAAGAAGATGAGGAGTTTTGGAACATCATTGAATATGATACCTGGATTCTTTTTCAATCGTTAGACCGAATTTATATATACAACACCATTGACCAAAATATTAATGTAATTGTGTCCAATACACGAATTACGAAGGCTTGTAAAGCCAAGGAAACCATCTATTTTCAAAAGCTTAATGAAGGCATATTTAAAATCCAAAATGGTCAGGAAGTTCTAGTAACCAAAGCATCCGAAATTGTTGATAAAATCGTAACTAATATACTTCCTCTTGAAAATGGTTTATTATTTCATACCAAAGAAAATGGTTTTTTCATATTTAAGGATGATAAAATTAGTATTTGGAAAGAACAATTAAGCCAAATTTTAAGTGATAACAGTATTTATGCAAGTATCCAACTTAAAGACGGTAGTTATATTTTAGGCACTGTTTCTAATGGAGTAATCCATCTTGACAACTCTGGAAATGTCAATTTTATAATGAACCAAAGTAATGGTATGTCTAACAATACCGTCTTATCTATACTAGAGGACAGACTAGGAAATATATGGTTGGGTTTAGACAATGGGGTGAACGTCATAAATCTAAATTCACCTTATAAAGTTTATAACGATAGTTTAGGTGACCTTGGTACGATTTATACATCTGCAATATTTAATGACTATCTGTATTTGGGAACGAATCAAGGATTATTTTATAAACCAATTAATTCAGATGCAAGATTTAATTTAATTTCTGAAACGAATGGTCAAGTTTGGAACTTAGATATCATAGATAATACGCTGTTTTGTAGTCATGACAAAGGAACGTTTACTGTAGAAAAAAATAAAGCAACTAAAATTTTCAGTGATGAAGGAACATGGATCGTTAAAACAATTAATGGCTTACCCGATTTACTAATTCAAGGCAATTATGACGGGTTATATGTTCTACAAAAGACACCATCAAATTCATGGGAATTGAGAAATAAAATTGAAGGTTTTGATATTTCGGCAAGATACTTTGAGTTTTATGGAACTGAATCGGTTTTCATAAGTCATGAGTATAAAGGCGTTTATAAACTTGAATTGAACGACAATTTTCAGAGCGTAAAATCCTATGTTAAAGATTCTATCTCTAGTGGAATTAAATCTGGATTGGTGACTTATAATGATAATTTATACTATGCATTAGATGAAGGGATTTACATTTATAATGATGAGGAAAAGACCTTTTTGAAAGATACAATTTTAAGTGATTTTTACAATCAAGACACTTATGTTTCAGGTAAGTTAATTCATGACAAACCTAACAATAGGTTATGGTGTTTTTCGGAAAATGCTATTGGTTATTCTGAACCAGCAAAGTTGTCATCAAATTTAAAAACTTATAATTTAGCCTTTCCTGATGATGTAAGAAGAACCAAAGCTGGTTATGAAAATATTTTACATTACAATCAGAATAAATACATTTTAGGCACAACCAAGGGTTACATTATTATTGATCTTGATAAAACCACCCACTTAGAATATCAATTAAAACTTAACGATGTAATTAATTATAAACTAAATGAACCCGCACAGTTTTTGAACATTAAAGAGCATACGGTTCTTCAAAACAAAAACAACAATTTAAAATTTGAATATAGCGTTGCCAATTACAACAAGTTTTCGCCAACAAAATATTCTTATAGATTGGTAGGTTTTAATAATGAATGGAGCAATTGGACTCATGAGTCCCAAACACTCTATGAAAACCTTCCGCACGGCGATTTTGTATTTGAAGTAAAGTCTAAAATAGGTAATGCCTTGTCAATCAATACAGTTGATTATAAATTTAAAATTGAAAAACCGTGGTATCTTAAGCCTTTAGCTATAATTCTATATATATTAGGTCTTTTAGTATTTGTAATTTTAATGCATAATATTTACAAAAGATATTACAAAAAACAAAGACTTATTTTATTAGATAAAAAAGAAAGAGAATTAGAGTTTAAACAATTAGACACGCAGAAGCAACTGATACAATTTAAAAATAAAAATTTAAAACAAGACATAGAAAATAAAAACAGAGAGTTGGGCATCTCAACTATGAACTTAATTAAGAAAAATGAGTTACTAAGCAGTATTAAAAAGGAAATTAGTAGTGCCGAACAAATTGGTCAGTTAAAAAATGTAATCAAACTTATCAATAAGAATTTAAATGCAACTGATGATTGGAAACTTTTTGAGGAAGCTTTTAATAATGCCGATAAAGATTTTTTAAAAGAAATTAAGGGTAAACATCCATCATTAACATCGAACGATTTAAGACTTTGTGCGTATTTGCGGCTTAACCTATCATCGAAGGAAATTGCACCATTACTCAATATTTCGCCAAGAAGTGTAGAGGTTAAACGATATCGATTGCGAAAAAAAATGGATTTACCACATGAAGAGAGCTTAACAAATTATATACTTAGTATTTAGTTACTAAACATCGCTACAAAAACCCTATACATAAACACAACAAATGTAATTTAATTGATTTTTATTAGGTTTGTTACATATGTTTTTTAGTACATTTAACTTTGTCTTAAGAGTTGATTTTTTATAAAATTTGAGGCAAATCACTAATAATTCAATAAAAAAAAGATATTTAATTTAAAATAGTTTGCTTATTGAATAAATTAATTGGTACTAAAATAAAACTCATTATCAAAATCCCCGTTTAAATCTATTAATAAACATTACTAACTTACGTTGGAATTATTAAAAAAACTATCATTTAACCAATGATGTATTGTTAAGCGAATTTTATAAATTCCTTTTCAATATGAAATTTTTCAATCGCCATATGGCAGTTAAATCGGACCTAATTAACAACAAATAAAAAAGAACAGATGAAAAAACTTTTATTTAATGCAGCTTTTTTGCTTTTGGCCATGACCAGCTTTTCACAATCTAATAAGGTTATGGTAAGCAATAATCAAGATGGCTTTAGGTTGATAGTTGATAACCAGCCATTTATTATTAACGGTATGAATTGGGATTATATCCCTATTGGAAAGAATACTGTTGACGCAGCTTTTTGGGAAAAGTCCGATGATATCATAAAAGCAGGATTAGACACTGAAATGTCCTTATTAAAAAACATGAATGTTAATGTTATACGTCAATATACCGGTGTTCCCGCGCGCTGGATCAAATATATTTATGAAGAATATGGCATTTATACCATGCTTAACCATTCTTTTGGCAGATACGGACTTACGCTTGATGGTGTTTGGACACCCGTAACAATCTATGATGATCCTGTAACGCGGGACTATCTTATGTCTGAAATAACAGCACTTGTTGAAGAATACAAAAACACACCAGGACTTTTAATGTACCTTCTAGGAAACGAAAACAATTATGGACTGTTTTGGCAAGGTGCAGAAACTGAAGATTTCCCAGACGACGAGCAAGAGAAACAATTTATTGGCGAAAGTAGAGGTAGACCGATGTATAGGTTAATGAATGAGGCCGCTAAAGTTATGAAATCAATAGATGGCTCACATCCTGTTGCGATATGTAATGGCGATGTTTTGTTCATCGATATTATAGCCGAAGAATGTAAAGACGTGGATATTTTTGGTACCAATACATATAGAGGCGCTTCTTTCACAAATATGTTTGATCAAGTTAAAGAAAAGCTCAATATGCCTTTAATGTTTACCGAATTTGGCGCAGATGCTTTCAATGCAAAAGAAAACCGCGAAGATCAAAAAGCGCAAGCCTATTATATGGTAGAAAACTGGAGAGAAATATATGCAAATGCAGCTGGATTAGGCAAAACAGGTATTTCAATTGGAGGTTTTACCTTTCAGTTTAGTGATGGTTGGTGGAAATTTGGTTTTGACGATAGAGAGAATGCCGACAGACACGACACGAACGCCTCTTGGGCTAATGGTGGTTATTCCATTGATTATGTTGAAGGACAAAATAATATGAATGAAGAATGGTTTGGTATCTGTGCCAAAGGTCCAACAAACGAAAGAGGACTTTATGAACTGTATCCCAGAGCAGCTTATTATGCTTTAAAAGAAGCCCACCAACTCAATCCTTACGAAGAAGGTGTCACAGCTACATTTGTCGAAGATTATTTCAACAATATCCAAATTATGGATGCTGTATTGAGAGCTAGAGGTGACAAAGCGGCCTTAGGAGGCAGCGAAACTCAGAAATTAAGACTAAGCCAACTTCAGGCAAAGTTTTCGTCATTTACAACTGGTGGTTCATTATTAACAACGCCTGAAAATGCTGATCCGAATTCCAACGTTTTTCCAAATCAAACAGGTTTTGACCACATGGAATCATATTTTATTGGAGTTGAAGCCAATCCGGCTGGTAATTTAAGAGCTGAAGTCGTATTTAATTTAATTGGAAATGTAGCTCAAAATCCAATAGATGAAATTTTTTACGAAAACAGAGGACGCGTTATTACCATAGATACGGACCGCGGAGAAGTCACCCTTGAAGATGTAAATAGATTAAATGTTTACCAAGCCGAATTTGAATGGAACACAAAAGATTTTGATTTAAGAGGGTTCTATCGTACTGGCCACTATCATTGGCAGTATGAAGGAGATTTCTTTGGATTGTATCCAGAAGCTAATTATGGTCCAAATTTAGATATCTACGGCGGTGAAATACTAGGCGCAGAAATGGATGGAAAGGGCGCTTTTGAAGGTTTAAAAGCTGCCTTCGGTCCGCAATTATGGTGGGGAGCAAACCCAACGATGTTATTTAAGTACCAACGTAAATTTGGTAATTATGACGTGGCAGGTATTTACCATAGAGACGTTTTAACCGAACTTAGATTCGACGAAAATGGACGTCGAGTTTTAGATCAAAATCAAGTGCGAAGCGGTATTATTCCAGCTTGGCCTCAAGAAAGAGCAACCGTCATGGTCGAGAGAGATTTCGGAAAAATTGGCGTTGCATTTGGCGGTATATGGGCAGGCAGTCCACTCAATGGAAGTACTTTTCAAGATGTAGAGAATGGTGTTGTATTTGCCGATAAAATTGAAGGCAGAGATAATTGGGGCGGAAAGGCAAAAGTTACTTATGAAGGTGGAAAAATTAACTGGTATGCTCAGGGTGCCGTTATGGGTATTGTAGCAAATGGCGGCGCCGACGCCACACAAACCTTTACAGGATGGAGACTTAAAGATACAGGAAGTGGCAATCAAACTAATTTTTTAACAGGTTTCACCTATTCCCTTGGCAACCTTCAAATAGCTCCCAACTTTTTATGGCAAAAACCCTTAGTAGATGCAATGCCAAATGGTGTTGAGGCACCAGGTAGATTGCGAAACTTTATCGACGATCCGTTTGCTGTAAGATGGAATAGAGAAACCACTGCAGGAGAAATATTATTAACCTTCGATCCAACTCCTGGAACCTGGATGTATAACTGGGATAATGACAGGGCTGAAGATGCTAAATTTGCAATGAATTTAGGGTTTGTATATAGACATCTGCCTACCACAATGGATGCACATATCGGATTTCTAGCAACACGTGAATTTTTCGCCTTTCCAAACGCTGTACCAGCCGAAGATTTATGGGAAATTCATTCTAGAATGGTATCTAAATTATCCCCCGATTTAGGCATTATAGGTAATTTCTATTACGGAAACGGACAAGGTAATGGCGATAGCGATCGATTAATCAAAAGATTTGGTGGGGATATAAGAGCTATCTATAAGAAAATGAAATTAGAAACACATGTAAAAATTAATGATTGGGGACCATTTGACTATCATAGAGACTTCAACTTAACGTTCCCATTACAACTCATGTTAGATGTTTCAACCTCTTTTGGAAAACCAGATTGGTTTATTTTACCAAATACAACCATTGGCTTAAGAGGAACTTGGCGTTCGCTCAATGAATTTTCACCGCGATTTTCACCACTAGCTGGTCCAGAGTTTGGCGTGCCACCACTAAGTCCTGTAGGTTTTCCAAACGGTTCGGAGTGGGAAATAAGAACATATGTGCATATTAATGTAGGAAAATAAAAATAGCAAAAGATGAAAAATACAAAAACAAACAAGCTTAACATAGCGCTATTATTATTAATAGGGCTTGTGATGAACTTAGGGTGTGAAAGAGACCTTAGTGACGACGCTGTCGTGGCTACATTTTCACCAATTGGTGAGGTTTTTACCGACAACTTTGTTGCAATGGGAAGTAATTTTTACTTTCCCTTTGCAGATTCAAAACTTGATGCTTTCTCGGTTGATAACAATGAAGGATTTGAAAGCAACGCTTCTTATAGAGTCGATGTGCCCAATGCTAATGACCCAACCGGAAATTACGCAGGCGCCATTTTAAGAGTAGACGGTGCTGGAAGAGACCTCACAGCATTCAATACACTAACCTTTTATGCTAAAGCTTCTCAAGGTGTTAGTATTGATGCCTTAGGTTTTGGCCAGGACTTTTTTGATAATAAATATCAAGTCACAACCAATAATGTTAGTGTTGGTACCAATTGGCAGAAATATTATATTCCGATACCTGACCCTTCGTTTTTGATGAATGAAAGAGGCGTGTTTTGGTATGCTGCCGGTACTCAGGCAACTGGTGGCTCCGGTTATGTTATTTGGTTTGACGACATCAAATTTGAAAATCTCGGTACCATTGGTCAGCCAAGACCAGGAATTGCAAACGGAAACGATATCACCATAGATTCTTTTATTGGGGTAACCGCAGCAGTCACAGGATTAATTCATACGGTTAGTTTACCCAGTGGCATAGATGGTACTGTTGCTCCAGCTACTAGTTATTTTGAGTTTACCTCTTCAGACCCTAGCGTGGCAACTGTTGATGAGTCGGGAATTATATCTGTATTATCGGCAGGTACAGCCGTTATTACCGCCACCTTAGGCGGCGTACAAGCTGATGGCTCTATAACAGTTAATTCTCTCGGTGATTTTGTACTTGCACCAACACCAACAAGAGATCCAAGCCAAGTAATTTCTATTTTTAGTGACCATTATACCAATGTGCCGGTTGACTTTTTCAATGGGTTTTGGCAACCATTTCAAGTCACAGAATCGGCAGATTTTGTTGTAAATGGAGATAATATTTTAAACTATACAAATTTCAATTTTGTAGGAAACCAATTTGCAAATCCAACCGTAGATGCAACTACCAAACCGAATTTACATCTTAATATGTATATTCCTGGTACAGTGCCTGCTAATTTAGATTTTTTAATTTCTATAGTTAATTTTGGTCCAGATGGAGAACAAGGTGGCGGAGACGATACCAGACAGCAAGTGTTTTTTAATGCCTCGGACTTTGAAGCCAATACCTGGGCAACTTTAGAGATTCCAATTACCTTGTCTGACAAGAGTAATTTAGGACTTCTTATCTATGAAAATGTAAATGCTTCAACATTAAGAAACTTTTATTTAGATAACATTTATTTTTATGCCGATTAGAACAAATTATAAAACACAAACTATGTTTAAAAAAGATATATATACTACAGTAATAAAAACAAGCACTCTGGCTGGCTTGGTTGTGCTGTCGCTTTCCTCATTGTTAAGCTGTGATTTAGACGAAACACAAACCGTAACGACCTTTACCAATTTAGTTGCAGAAGATAACTTTGACCTAGATGGTGCACCAGACCCAAATCTTTGGAGTTTAGAGATTGGCGATGGCACCGAACAGGGAATTCCTGGATGGGGTAATAATGAGCTGCAGTTTTATACTGACAGAACAGAAAATGTGAAGGTTGAAAATGGGTTTTTACTAATTACAGCCATACAAGAGCCTTTTAATGGAGCAGCTTATACATCGGCTAGACTCATTACTAAAGGTAAATTAGAAACGCAATACGGACGCGTAGAAGCGCGTATGCGTTTGCCTTTTGGACAAGGTATGTGGCCGGCATTTTGGATGTTAGGTGACGATAATAATGGTACCGAAGTTTGGCCTAATATCGGTGAAATTGATATTATGGAGAATCGTGGTCAAGAACCATTTAAAATCATAGGTAGTGTTCATGGTCCCGGGTATTCAGGAGGCAATGCCGTTTCAAAAGAGTATAATTTAGAAAACGATAGATTCGACACTGGATTTCATGTTTTTGGAATTGAATGGGGACCAAATTATATTAATTATTATGTTGACGATGTGCTTTACAACCAAATTACCCCAGATGATGTGCCCGGTGAATGGGTGTTTAATCGTCCTTTCTATATTATTATTAATCTAGCTGTTGGTGGAAGTTTTGTTGGAAGTCCTAACAACCAAACACAGTTTCCGCAAACGATGCTGATTGATTATGTGCGCGTTTATAATTAATGGTCCTTTTAATCATATAAAACTTCACAGTTCAATACGGTTCTTTTTTTAATTGCATAGAAGCAAATTGAACATAAAAATTAAACAAATGAAAAAAATAATTAAAGGAATAAAAATACTAGGGTTACTTTGTTTGGCTTTCATTTTCGCGACATGCGCCGATGATGATGATGCGTCAAGCACATCTATAGAAGCACTTTTTACGCACACTATAAACCAAGATACCGGTACGGTTACTTTTATAAATGTATCAACCAATGCCGATGCATTTTCATGGGATTTAGGTGATGGTTCCACCTCTAACCTCATAAATCCAGTTAAAACTTATGTGTCTGGTACTTATGTGGTGGTGTTAACTGCTACAAATGCCCGAGGTGCTTCAGATACTTACGAGGATACTATTTTCATTCAAGTACCTGAGCCAATTACCTTGCCTATAACTTTTGATAATCCTTTGGTAAGTTACGAGGCAACTGCATTTGGCGGCGTAGGTTTTTCAGTAGTTGAAAATCCAGACCAATCTGGTACCAATAATACACTTTCAAACGTTGGTGCTATTACAAATATTGGAGCCGCTTTTGAAGGTTTCTTTTTTGATTTAGGAACGCCAGTAGATTTAACCGAGGATAAATCCATCAAGTTAAAATTTTGGTCCACTACTTCAATTGATGTCCTATTAAAATTAGAGGAAGGAACGGGAGCAGATGTTGAATCAGTAACAACCCACGGAGGAACTGGTTGGGAAGAAATTTATTTCACCTTTAACTCGGCAGCTAACTATTCCAGATTTACATTGTTTGTAGATGGGCCTGGCACAACATCAGGTACTTTTTATATTGATGATATAGAGCAAATCAACTCCAACGATGTACCGTGTTTGCAAACAGATTTAGAGCTACCAATTGATTTTGACTGTAATGGTATTGATTATGCCACTAAAATTGTAGGCAATGTATCATTTACTGTTGTTGACAATCCAGAACTTTCAGGAATAAACGATCAAAATACTAAGGTAGGTCAAATTACCAATGTAGGCCAACAATTTGAAAATGCATTTTTTAACTTTGACACACCTGTGGATTTTTCATCTCAAACAGGTATTAGAATGAAGTTGTTTTCTAGTCAGGCGCTTCCAATCCTATTAAAATTTGAAGATGGTACTGGAGCGGATGTTGAAGATACACAGTTTCACGATGGATCTGGTTGGGAAGAATTAACCTTTACTTTAAATTCAACAGGAAGCTACAACGATATGGTCTTATTTATTGACGGTCCTGGTACTGCAGCTGGTACTTTTTATGTGGATGATATTACACAAGTTGATGGTACACCGCCACCACCGCCTTTTGATGATGGTTTATTAACTAATGGTGATTTTCAGACACTGGACAGCAATGGTAATGTAACTGAATGGATACAAGGTGTTGATGACAACAATCCTGCACCTGTAGTGACTGTGAGTGGCAATACTTACTATTCTATCAACATAACAACACCTACACCAGGTAGTCCTTTCAATATTAACGTAAGCCAAAAGGTTGAAATTATTGCAGAGGAAACCTACATACTTTCATTTGTTGCTTGGTCTGATACCAATAGAAGTATCTTAGCTGGTATTGGTTTAAGTGGGGGCGATTTCTCAAATACGGCCGAAACAGTTAATATCACAACAACGCCAACCGTTTATCAAAGAACTTTTACCGCCACGGGTTTTGGTGCACCAGATGCCCGTGTTTTGTTTGATTTAGCTGAAGAGGCAGGTCAAGTAAATATTGATAATGTTTCCCTATTCGTCAGTGGTGGCGGCGGCGGTGGCGGCGGAGGTTGTACCGGTGATGCAGTTGCGGCAACTTCTTTACCTGTAGATTTTGAAGGCTGTGAGTCCTTCATTAGCACATTCTCAAGTAATGACCCTGGAGGCGTTACTGCCAGTTTAGCTGATAATCCTAACCCTTCAGGAATAAATAATTCTGCCTATGTGTTAAGGGTTGTACGTGCTAGCGGAATCAACCGCTGGGGTGGTGTTCAAAATTCATTCCCTGCAGGTACTATCGATATTACAACCAATACATTTAAAGTTAAGGTGTACTCTAGTATTCCTGATGTAACCTATAGATTTGAGCTCGCCTTAGATCCGCAACCAAATCCAGTTGTTGGTAATCCAGCGCCTGTATTCCGACAAGTAAGTGGTGGTGCAAACCAATGGGTTGAACTGGAGTTTACTTTTATAAACTTACCGGCAACGCCTACAACTTATAATCAGTTGGTAATAAAACCTGATAATCCAGAAGGTACAGATCCGCAAGTTACGTCTCAAGAACAAGTATTTTATATTGATGATATAAGATTGGATTAACTGTTAAAACGAACAATACTTAAAAAGGTCGAATTAAACTTCGGCCTTTTTAATCATTTAAAAAATAAGATACTATAATTCTAGATTATTAAAGAGCATCGCTAAAATGAATAAATCCTATACCATTCTAATCAGTTTAATTGTTGCACTTGGTGGATTTTTATTAGGATTTGATAGTGCTGTAATTTCAGGTGCGGTTAAAGGCATTACCATCTATTTTAACATGACGGACGGCATGCTTGGTTTTGCCGTCGGATGTGTGATATTTGGAGCAATGGCTGGCAATTTAATTGCAGGTCCATGCGCCGATAAGTACGGAAGAAAGCATACGCTTCTTGTGGTTGCTGCATTATTTTCTATTTCAGCTTTGTGGTCGGCATTGGCTACAAGTTACATCGAGTTTATTATCGCCAGAATGATTGGTGGCATTGGCATAGGGGCTGCTATCTTAATCGCACCTATTTATATCGCCGAAATTGCGCCACCAAAATTACGAGGTAGTTTGGTGTCTTTTAACCAACTCAATATCGTAATCGGAATATCAGCAGCTTATTTTTCAAACTATTATTTTATTAATTACGGCGATGATAGCTGGCGCTGGATGCTCGGTGTAGAATCGATTCCTGCGGTTATCTATTTTTTAGCTTTATTCACTGTGCCTAGAAGTCCGAGGTGGTTAATTTATAAATTGAATGATATCAAAATTGCCCGACGAACCCTTGCAAGAGTTGGTGGCGACGCATATGCAGATGCTACCTTAAATGAAATTCAGCGTGGTTTAGACAAAAAGGAAACTAAAGGTCAATTGAGTGATTTGCTTAAGAGCAAATATGCCACCATTATGATTATTGCTTTAGGCATCGCATTTTTTCAACAAATAACTGGTATTAACGCCATATTCTATTATGCTCCAACCATATTTGAACAAGCAGGTGGAAGTGCCGACTCGTCCTTTTTACAAGCTATCGTGGTTGGTTTAACCAACTTGGTTTTTACCATTGTAGCCATTCAATTAATTGATAAATTAGGACGCAAGCCACTGCTATTAATCGGAACTGCATTTATGACTATAGCGTTAATTATGGCCACAACAGCCTTTAATAATGCCAGTTACCATATTAACGAAAATACGCTTAGCAACATTTCAAACGCAGAAATTAAAACCACATTAACCAAATTTAAAGACCAATCCTTCAACAGTCAATCCGAACTATTTACAGCTATTAAAACCAAACTAAAACCAGAAGAATTTCTCGAATTTAAAAGAAACGAAATCACTAATCTAATCAGTATTAATGCTACTTTGGTGTTAATTGCTATTCTCCTTTATGTGGCAGCTTTTGCCATTTCCTTAGGACCAGTCATGTGGACATTGGTATCGGAAATTTTTCCGAGTAAAATAAAGGGAATCGCTATATCTGTGGTTGGTTTCTTCAATTCATTAGTGAGTTTTTCGGTTACACAAATTTTTCCATGGGAATTGTCGAATCTAGGACCAACACTAACCTTCGGAATTTATGCTGCCTTATCCTTATTAGCCTTTATTTTCGTGAAAAAATATGTGATTGAAACCAAAGGAAAAACCTTAGAAGAGGTTGAAGAATTATTAATTAGAAGTTAACAATAAAATTGCATCATCACCAATGATAAAACAAACCATAACAAATCAAAATCCCAATAATTCAATTTCTTACGTTGAATTAGATAACGAAGCATTCTACAAAATTTCGGATAGCGATGCGATGCGACCATTTTTCATGAGCATTGTGAGCGATTCTAATCACTGGATGTTTATCTCAAGTAATGGCGGACTTTCCGCAGGAAGAAAGGACAGCGATAATGCATTATTTCCTTATTACACGGACGATAAAATAACTGAATCTGTAGAAACGACAGGCAGTAAAACAATTTTCAGAATACATAAAAATAACGACATTATTATTTGGGAACCCTTTTCAATAAGGTTTCAAGGTAAACATAACACTACCAGGAATCTGTATAAGAATTTGTACGGTAATAAAGTAGTTTTTGAAGAAGTGAACCACAGTCTTGGACTAACCTATAGATACCAGTGGAATTCAAGTAATGATTTTGGGTTTATTAAAAAGGTAACGCTCATAAATCATAGCAATGCCGAATGTAAAATTTCTTTTCTAGACGGGCTTCAAAATATTATGCCTTATGGCGTTGGTGCCGATTTACAAAATCAAAGTAGCAACTTAGTAGATGCCTATAAAAGAAGCGAATTAGAAGTAAACAGTGGCCTAGGTATCTTTGCTTTAAGCGCCATTATTGTTGATAAAGCAGAACCAAGTGAAGCTTTAAAAGCTAATGTGGTTTGGTCCTTGGGTGTGGAAAGCCCTAAATATTTGGTATCCTCACTACAATTAAATGATTTTAGAAAAGGTAAAGATCTTAAACAGGAAGTTGACGTTAAAGCAGAAAAAGGTTCATATTTTATTAATTCGAATATCGATTTAAAGGCTGATGAAACCCAAGAATGGATGTTGGTCGCCAATGTCAATCAAAATCATTCGACTATCGCATTGCTATCACATGAAATTCAAACCAATAAAAACCTGAAGCACGAAATAGAAGCAGACATAGCGCTTGGTTCGCAACGCTTAATGCTTTTAAACGGTTCGTCAGATGGTATTCAACTCACCGCAGATAATTTAAGAGATACCCGACACTTTGCCAATACGCTATTTAACATCATGCGTGGAGGTGTGTTTGATAATAATTATCAGATTGAAAAATGGGACTTCGAACAATATATAGCAAAAGCCAATAAAAAAGTTGCCAGAACGTCTGAAGATGTTTTAAATTCCTTACCAGAAGAATTTACCCTTGCTACCTTAAAAGAAATAGGCGCAAAAAGCGATGATAAAAATTTCAGAAGGTTGTGTATGGAGTATATGCCGCTTAAGTTCAGTCGCAGACATGGCGATCCAAGTCGCCCGTGGAATAAGTTTTCAATCAATACACGCAACGAAACAGATGGTTCTAAAATTTTAGATTACCAAGGCAACTGGCGCGATATCTTTCAAAATTGGGAAGCTTTGGTGCATGCTTTTCCTGAGTTTATTGAAAGTATGATTCATAAATTCTTAAACGCCACTACCTTTGATGGTTATAATCCTTATAGAGTAACCAAAGATGGTTTTGATTGGGAAGTTATTGAAGAACACGATCCATGGTCGTATATCGGCTATTGGGGCGATCATCAAATAATATATCTTTTAAAGTTTCTAGAATTTATTGAAAACCATCAACCAGGTAAACTTGAAAGTTACTTTAGCAACGATATGTTTGTATATGCAAACGTTCCTTATAAGATAAAAAGTTATAAAGACATACTAGACAATCCGAAAGATACCATTGAGTTTGACTATGATTTAGATTTAAAAATTAACACTAAAAAACAGGAACTAGGTTCGGATGGTTCGTTATTGCGCGATGAGAATTTATTTATCTGTAAAGTTAATTTCATTGAAAAAATTCTGGCAACCGTACTAGCAAAAGTTTCAAATTTTATTCCAGAAGGCGGTATTTGGTTAAACACGCAACGTCCTGAATGGAACGATGCCAATAATGCCTTAGTTGGTAACGGCGTATCGATGGTGACTTTGTACTATTTGCGACGCTTTTTAAATTTTTTCGATAAAATAGTTGGAAACTCAAATTTAGAAGATGTATTAATTTCTGAAGAGCTTTTGGAGTTTTTCACGAAAGTTTCCAAAACATTACAAGCACACGAGCAACTGCTTCAATCTGAAATTAGCAATGCAGACCGAAAAACAATATTAGACGGACTCGCCGAACCAGCTAGCATTTACAGAACTACAATTTATAACAAAGCCTTTACTGGTAGAAAAAATGCCTTAGAACTAAAAGATTTAAAGCGTTTTATTAAAACAACTTTACGATATATCGATCATACCATCGATACCAACAAGCGCAAAGATAATTTGTACCACGCTTATAATCTTATGACATTGAGCAATGATAAAAAAGAAGTTTCAATTTCATATTTAAATGAGATGTTGGAAGGTCAAGTAGCTGTTTTAAGTTCGGGCTATATTAAATCTTCAGACTGTTTAAATGTTCTAGATGCACTTAAAAACAGTAAATTATTCAGACCCGATCAGTATAGTTATTTGTTATATCCTAATAAAGAGCTGCCGTCTTTCACAGAGAAAAATACCATACCAGCTGAAGCGGTAAAATCTTCTGAGCTGCTTTCTAAATTAATTAAAGATGGTAATACTCAAATAATTGAAAAAGATGTTAATGGTGTATTTCACTTCAATGGTAACTTTAATAATTCAAATAGTCTTAAAAAGGCGTTAGAAGGGTTAAATAATCCAAATTATAAATCATTAATTGCCAAAGAAAGCTCAAAACTTTTTCAGATTTTCGAATCTGTTTTTAACCATAAATCATTTACAGGTAGGTCCGGTACCTTTTACGGCTATGAAGGCTTGGGTTCTATCTATTGGCATATGGTATCTAAATTGCAGCTCGCTGTTCAAGAGTGTTGCTTAAGAGCCATTGACGATAAAGAAAGCGATGAAATTATCGGTAGGTTATTAGAACATTATTACGAAATAAACGAAGGTATAGGCGTTCATAAGTCGCCCCAACTATTCGGTGCATTTCCAACCGATCCATATTCACATACACCCGCAGGAAAAGGAGCACAGCAACCTGGTATGACTGGCCAAGTAAAAGAAGATATTTTATCACGTATAGGAGAATTAGGCGTTTTTGTTAAAAACGGTAGCCTATTATTCAATCCTTGTTTACTTAGAGCCAACGAATTTTTGTCAGCGTCAAAAATCTATCACTATCCCGATGTAAAACATAATTTTAAACAAGTTACGGTTCCTGAAAATGCCTTGGCTTTTAGCTATTGTCAGATTCCAATTGTATACAGATTAAATGATACCGTCGGTATAACAGTTCATTTAAACAATGATGAAATTTTAACCACTAACTCTTTGCGTTTAGACGTTGATACAAGCGATAAAATTTTCAAAAGAACAAACGAAGTTAAAAGCTTAACCGTGAACCTAACCAAAGAAATGTTGAAATAGCATGACCTATAAATACAATCATATTGTATTGAAATATCTAATAATATCAACTTTTTTAGTTGCAAGTTTTTCCTGCAGTCAAAATAAAGTTGCCGCGGTAACGCCGGAACAACTAATTGAACAACGTGTTGATTCTCTTTTAGCGTTAATGACTTTAGATGAAAAAATAGGGCAAATGTCTCAAATCAGACATTTTGATGACAGTGTTGAAATTGCGATTACCGAAAAATTTATTGGTTCAATTATCCACTCCGATGGTCCTGCACCAGGAGAAAATGCAGAAGGTTGGCAGGCTAAGTTTATAACACTTCAAAAGAAAGCCTTATCAACGCGCTTAGGCATTCCACTGCTTTTTGCAGTAGATGCTGTTCATGGTCAAAACACTTATGAAGGTGCTACCATTTTTCCGCATAATATTGGTTTAGGAGCTAGCGGAAATGCAGCATTGGTTCAAGAAATCGCGAAAATAACCGCCATCGAATCACAAGCGACTGGATTTAACTGGGTGTTCTCACCTTGTGTAGCTGTTCCATATAATGAAAAGTGGGGACGGGTTTACGAGGCATTTTCCGAAGACGTTAAGGTAACATCTGCCTTAACTAAAGCTTCAGTTATTGGGCATCAAGGCGAACTCAATCAACGTAATACGGTAATGGCAACTGCCAAGCATTTCGTTGGTGATGGCGCAACAGATTATGGTGTGGAAGGCGGTGAAACATCCATGAGCATTAAAGAATTAAGCGAACAACTTATGGCGCCGTACAAAATAGCAGTAGCGTCTGGAATCGGATCTGTGATGGCGTCTTTTAATACGCTTAGTGGTGTCCCGATGCACTCTCATAAAACGTTAATCACGGATTCTTTAAAAATCGGCATGAATTTTAGTGGTATTGTCGTTTCCGATTGGAAAGGCTATTCAAGATTTGGTGGTAATGCCATTATAAATGCTGGAATTGATATGGTGATGGCGGTTGATGGTGATTTAGAAGATTTTCAGACAGGACTTAAACGTGGTATTTCAAAAGATTCGGTTTCTATAAATCGAATTGACGATGCCGTTAAACGCATTTTGCGTCAAAAGTTCCGTCTTAATTTATTTGAAAATCCATTTCCTGACAGTACATTAATCCCACTAATAGGTTCAGAAAAGCACCGAAACATCGCAAAACAAGCCGTTAGAGAATCGCTGGTTTTGTTAAAGAATGAAGGCCAAATACTGCCCATTTCAAAGGAATTAAATAAAATAGTCGTGGTAGGAGAACATGCCAATAATTCAGGCTTGCAGTCTGGTGGTTGGACTATTTCATGGCAAGGTGAAACTGAAAATTACAAAGGTGCCACTACCATTTTAGAAGGTATTCAAAAACAAACCGATGCCGAGATAGTTTACGATGAAAATGCCTCAGAACAACATCCTGATGCCGATATAGCTATTATTGTAGTTGGCGAAACGCCCTATGCTGAATTCTTTGGAGACATTGGCGGCGAAATGGATAGATACCAGTTAACGCTTACCGAATCACATCAAAATTATATCAAGCATTATAAAAAGCAGGGTGTAACAATCGTGGTTATTTTAATATCGGGAAGACCCTTAGTAACAACCGAGCAAATTGAAATGAGCGATGCCTTTGTAGCCTCTTGGCTGCCGGGTTCTGAAGGTGATGGCATTGCAGAAGTATTGTTTGGAAATTATAATTTTAAAGGAAAGTTACCGCATTCATGGCCAAAATCTGTTGACGATTTCAATGGTAAATACGGTCCGAATTTTTGGGACGATACTATAAAACCTTTGTATGAATTTGGATATGGATTAAAATACGAGGAAACTAATTTTTAATAAGTCTGACAATTGTTAATCTAAAAAATAGAACACATGCAAGCAAACTTAAAAACCAGTCTTTTCTTTTTCGCACTCTTATTAGTTTTAGGCTGCGATGAGAAGCCAAAAAAGAACATTAAAGAGGAAATACCAATGGACCAAACCAGTCTCACTGCAAAAGATATTTTAGGAAACTCCAAATACACAGCAGTTTCATACGGTGGTTATCGCGCGAATAGTAGAGATGTGCAGCCAACGATTGCTGAGCTAAAAGATGATATGAAAATTCTTTCAGCTATGGGCATTAAAGTTTTGCGAACCTACAACGTACAGTTGCCACATGCTGGCAATGTTTTAAAAGCCATCACAGAATTAAAACAAGAAGACAAAAACTTTGAGATGTATGTGATGCTTGGTGCTTGGATAGACTGCAAAAACGCTTGGACCGAACAAGAACCAGATCACAATATAGAAAGTGAGGCCAACGCCGCTGAGATTGATAGGGCAGTGGCATTGGCAAACCAATATCCAGATATTGTTAAGGTTATAGCAGTTGGTAACGAGGCTATGGTGCGTTGGGCAGCCAGTTATTATGTGCAACCAGAAGTGATTCTAAAATGGGTGACACACTTGCAGAATTTAAAATCTGAAGGTAAATTATCTAAGGATTTATGGATTACGAGTTCCGACGATTTTTCATCTTGGGGTGGTGGCGACAGTAGTTATCATACCGAAGATTTAGAGAAATTGGCAAATGCGGTAGATTATATTTCTATGCATACATATCCTTATCATAACACACATTACAATCCACAATTTTGGGGTGTTCCTAAAAGTGAAAATAAATTAACCGACCAAGAAAAAATAGACAAGGCCTTACTGCGCGCTTTAAAGTTCGCGCAAACCCAATTCGACAGCGTTTCCAATTACATGAAAAGCATTGGAGTAAACAAACCTATTCACATTGGCGAAACGGGATGGGCGTCTGTATCCGATGGTTATTATGGTCCTAAAGGTTCAAAAGCAACCGATGAGTACAAATTGGGGGTTTACCATAAATTGATGCGTGAATGGACTGATGCAAAAGGAATCTCATGCTTTTATTTTGAAGCCTTTAATGAGCCGTGGAAAGACGCTGGAAATGTATCAGGTTCTGAAAATCACTTCGGATTGTTTACCGTTGATGGAAAAGCCAAGTATGCGCTTTGGGATTTGGTGGACAGTGGTGTTTTTAATGGGCTTACCAGAAATGGAAACCCCATTACTAAAACATACGAAGGTAATTTAGAGAACTTAATGTTAGATGTTTTAGTACCACCTAAATCATCTGAAATAAAAGCACCTTAGTAAAATAGATTCAATATGAAATTATTTAGGGATATCATAATAACACTTATAGCAGTTTCGATGTTCAGTTGCAACGACAAACCAGAAGAATTAAAAGTTGAAGTTTTTGAAACTTCCAAATCAGGTAATAAATTTGCGAGTATTGAGCCTTCTGAAAGTTTAAATTACGATGCTATTATTGCGTTAAACCCAGAACAAAACTTCCAAACTTTAACAGGAATAGGTGGTTCATTTACAGAATCTTCAGCTTATTTACTTAATCAGTTAAGTGAGGCTAATAGACATAAAATAATTGAAGCCTATTTTGGCGATGATGGTGCTAAATATTCGCTAACACGAACCCACATGAACTCATGCGATTTTTCGCTGTCAAACTATTCTTATGCACCTATTGAAGGCGATATAAATCTTGAAAATTTCAGTATTGATGAAGATAAAGATGATATCATTCCAATGATTAAAGATGCTATGAAAGTATCTTCTGAAGGATTTAATATAATGGCTTCACCTTGGACCGCTCCACCATGGATGAAGGATAATAAAGATTGGCGTGGTGGTAAATTATTACCAGAATACAATCAAACTTGGGCTTTGTTCTTTTCTAAATATTTAGAAGCCTATAAAAACGAAGGCATAAACATCTGGGGTATTACGGTTGAAAATGAACCTTTAGGAAACGACAATAATTGGGAAAGCATGCACTTTACCGCTGAAGAAATGACCGATTTTGTGGAGCAATATCTAGGTCCGCAGTTGCGTAAAACAAATCCAGAAGTCAAAATATTGGGTTACGATCAAAACCGTGGCGACGAACTAAAACATTGGGTAGATACCATGTTTAGAAACGAAAGCAGTAGTCAATATTTTGACGGCACAGCTGTACACTGGTATGCCAGTACATACGATTATTTCCCTGAGTCCTTACAATACGCACATGAAAAATCGGGTGGCAAATATTTAATTCAATCGGAAGGATGCATTGATGCTGAAGTACCGGTTTGGAAAAACGACGACTGGTATTGGGAAA
Source organism: Flavobacteriaceae bacterium (assembly GCA_018402135.1). Lineage (GTDB taxonomy): Bacteria > Bacteroidota > Bacteroidia > Flavobacteriales > Flavobacteriaceae > Paucihalobacter. The sequence goes on from JAGYJF010000002.1 coordinate 220,941, forward strand.
AGGAAGCTACCGACTGGGGTTGGACTTGGGCAAGAGAAGAAGATAAATATTTGCATCCGAAATATGCGCCTGTTACCCGTTACGCCAACGATATGATTGGCTGTTTTAATAATTGGGTAGATGGTTGGGTAGACTGGAATATGGTTTTAGATAAACAAGGCGGTCCCAACTGGTTTAAAAATTGGTGTGTGGCCCCGGTGATTGTCGATCCCGATACCGATGAAGTATATTTTACACCATTGTATAATGTAATGAAACACTTTAGTAAATATTTACGTCCAGGAGCCAAACGTATTGCTTTTGAAGTTTCTGATGAAGACCTGAAAGTTACAGCATTCCAAAATTCTGACAATTCTATAGTAGTAATTTTATTTAATGAATTCGAAACTCCAAAAAATTTTAAAATCAACTTAGGGAGTCAATCAACATCAGTTATGATTAATTCACAAGCATTACAAACAGTTCTTATAAAAAACAATGAGTAAACAAATAATTAAAACAATAATTTATGGCTAAACACATCACACCTGAAAAAGACAAGGTACCGTTTTTACAAAAATCGGCCTTTGGTGCTGGGCATTTGGTACTTAATTTGCTGCCTGGTTCTCTAGGCGTTTTCATGTTCTTTTTGCTAACCGCTTTTGGAATGGATCCTTTCTTGGCAGGTTTACTTGGTGGTTTACCAAGAATATTCGATGCAATAACAGATCCTATTATGGGATTTATTTCAGATAATACCACATCTAAATGGGGTAGAAGACGTCCTTATATTTTTGTCGGTGCTATTTTAAGTGGTTTATTCTTTGCGCTGTTGTGGCAATTAGACGAAAACAACTCTCAGTCCTTTAACTTTTGGTATTTTTTAATCATGTCTATGGTATTTCTTATAGGTAATACTATGTACGCCACACCTTTGGTGGGACTTGGTTATGAAATGACATCAGACTATAACGAGCGCACGCGCCTCATGGCATTTTCTCAAACTATTGGACAAGTAGCTTGGATGATAGTACCTTGGTTTTGGGTTATTATTGCAGACCCTGAACTATTCGAAAATCAAGCCGTCGGGGTTAGACGTTTATCCTTATATGTAGCCGCTATTTGTGCCATATTAGGTGTGCTACCTGCATTTTTCTGTAAAGGTATTGACTCTTCTAATATGCAAAACAGGAAAGAAATCTCAATGAAAACATTGTTTTCGAATGTAAAAGACCTGTTTAAAGGAATGGCCCAAGTTTTTCAAAATAAACCCTTTGTTAAGCTATGCGCCGCAACATTTTTAGTATTTAACGGCTTTCAAATGGTAGCGTCATTTAGCTTTTTTATTATTGTTTTTTACATGTTCAATGGTGATTATGGAGACGCAGGAACTTGGCCTGCATGGTTTTCAACAGTTTCGGCAATTGTTACTGCTTTTTTGGTAATTCCTATTATATCTTACATGGCCGAAAAAGTTGGAAAAAGAAGAGCCTTTGTATATTCTACAGCAATATCTATTGTTGGCTATATTTTAAAATGGTGGGCTTTCGACCCCGAAAACCCATGGCTATTGTTTATGCCCATACCATTCATGGCCTTCGGAATTGGTGGTTTATTTACTTTAATGATGAGTATGACTGCCGATGTATGTGATTTAGATGAATTAAAAAACGGAATGCCTAGAAAAGAAGGCACCTTTGGAGCCATTTATTGGTGGATGGTGAAGTTAGGCCAAGCGCTGGCATTGGTACTTGGAGGCTTAGTTTTAAAAGTGGTAGGTTTTATACCAGACGCGGCCACACAATCAATGGATACCATGACCAATTTAAGAATTGCCGATATCATTATTCCATCTGTTACAGCAGCCATCGCCATAGCTGTGATGTGGTCTTATAGCTTAAATGAAAGAAAAGCGCGGAAAATTAAAGAAGAACTAGTAAAAAGAAGAGGTGAATTATAAATCTTAAAAAAACAATTAATATGTCCTATAGAGGTGAACACAGTTTATTGCAAGACTACACGCATTTCGCTGAAAGTGTTGGTTTTGATTTTGCTGATCTTACAGCAGACGATTTAAAAAAATTATGGCGGGAAACGCTAAACAAGGGAATGCACGGTTTGTGCTTTAGTATGTATGAAGACGGGCAAGGTCCGGGCGACATCATCACCTCTAAGCAAGTTGAGCGCAGAATTCAAATTATTAAGCCTTATACCAAATGGGTACGTTCATTTTCGTGTATTGAAGGTAATGAGAATGTACCGCGTATTGCACATCGCCATGGCTTAAAAACATTAGTGGGTGCATGGTTGGGTCACGACTTAGAGTTAAACGAACAAGAAATTGAAAACCTCATCAAATTGGGTAAAGAAGGCTGTGTTGATATTGCAGCTGTTGGCAATGAAGTGATGTACCGAGGTGATTTAACCGAAGACCAATTATTAGATTACATGAGACGCGTAAAAGAAGCTTTACCGCATATTCCTATGGGATACGTAGATGCCTATTACGAGTTTTCACATCGTCCGAGAATAACAGAGCTTTGTGATGTAATTTTAAGTAACTGTTACCCTTATTGGGAAGGATGTCCAGTTGAATATTCGCTTAACCACATGCAGGAAATGTTCGGACAAGCTGTTGATGCTGGTCAGGGTAAAAAAGTTATTATTACGGAAACTGGTTGGCCAAGTAAAGGAGAATCTTTAAAAGGTGCCGTACCTTCTGAAGAAAACGCTATGAAGTATTTTATCAATTCACAAGTTTGGTCTGCCAAAGCTGGAATAGAGATGTTTTATTTTTCATCATTTGACGAATCTTGGAAAGTAGGAGCCGAAGGCGATGTTGGCGCTTACTGGGGTTTATGGGATAAAAACGAACAACTAAAATTTTAATCTAAAATTGCCTATGAAATATACAGAAGCACTCAACATCCAAGCAGGCCTGGCCGTTTGTTATTCCGGTTTTAGAGACGGACAACAACCTGGCGGACCCTTTCCTACTTATGAACAGGTAAAAGAAGATTTATTAATATTAAGCCAAAACTGGAAATATCTAAGGTTATACGATTGCGATCCACATGCCGAAACAGTCTTAGAAGTTATACAAAATGAAGGTTTAGATCTTAAAGTTATGCAAGGCGTTTACATCAACGCCGAAATGAATAATTTTGGCTGCCCATGGGGTGGTGGCGTGTTTTCTGAAGAAGAACTCGCTTTTAATAAGTCCAGAAATGAATTAATGGTGCAAAAGCTCATCAAACTGGCCAATCAATATCCCGACATTATTTGTTGTACTTCGGCGGGTAATGAAGCTTGTGTAGATTGGACCGATCATTACGTATCGGTTGACAGGGTGATAGAATTTGTAAAGGACATCAAAGCCAATACAGCACAGCCGGTTACGTTTTGCGAAAATTATGTGCCTTGGTATAATAAGTTAAAACCATTGGCCGAAATTGTAGATTTTATTTCTATCCATACCTATCCGGTTTGGGAACATAAACACATTCATGAGGCTTTAGAATACACCAAACAAAACTATTACTCGGTAGCAGCGTTATACCCTGATAAGCCAGTGGTCATTACAGAAGCTGGTTGGGCTACCAACGCCAATGGCAAAGGTATAGACCCAAACAATGTAAGCGAAGAATTACAGACCGTGTATTACAACGATTTGGTAAACTGGTGCCAAGAAGATGATATTTTATGTTTTGTATTTGAAGCTTTTGATGAACCCTGGAAAGGCTCACCTGATATTCTTGAACCAGAAAAACACTGGGGTTTATTTTACGAAAACCGGCAGCCAAAGTTGGTGATGCAACATCAACACAGCAAGTATTAAGTTATTCAAATTTTGGGAAAACACCTGGTAACTCCTTTTATGGTTACCTGAATATGTTTAGCACCAGTAAAATTAAAATACAACAAATGTTAACGACAACATAACATTACCACAACATCCCTATAAATAACTACTTATTAAACCAAATTAAATCTGACGTATTCTAGATTAAAAATATTGACAATTAGCTATTTATGTATATTCACAATAAAAAAACTGTTTTTTTTGTTTTGTATGCTTTTTGTAGCGGTTGGGTTTTCCAAATCTAAAGACATTATGCTTAACTTCCAACAATTCAAATTTTAACAATTAAACTAATTTTTATGAAAAAAATTACATTACTAGCAATTGCACTTCTTGCAATAGTAACTGGACATTCCCAGTCGATAGAAGGACAATGGAAAATGGCACCCATTGCCGGAGCCTTTGAAGTTGGACCAAGTCAAGGATCGGGAGGATTTTTCTCAAGCGGACTCGATCAAGTTACGATTAGAGCTTGCTATTTCGACGATTTATTTGTGTTTAATTCAGATGGTTCGTTCGAAAATCAGGATCAAGGAGTCACATGGTTAGAACCTTGGCAAGGCGTTAGCCCAGAGCAGTGTGGTCCATCAGTAGCACCACACGACAATTCAAATCCTGCAACCTGGGTGTATGATGAAGGTGCCGGTACCTTAACTTTAAATGGTACAGGAGCTTATATAGGACTCCCAAAAGCGGTTAATGGTGGCGAACTTCCTAACGTCGCAGTACCTGCTTCGCGTAACTATATTGTTTCTGACATTACAGGAGCATCAATGACTTTAGATATTGATGTAGGCGGTGCCTGGTGGCGTTTTAGATTACAAAAAGATGCACCTCCAACTTGCGACGATGGCATTCAAAACGGAGAAGAAACCGGAGTAGATTGTGGTGGCCCCGATTGTCCGCCGTGTGCAGTTGCTACAGTTGATGGTGAATGGAAGATGGCACCTGTTGCCGGTGCTTTTGAAGTTGGTCCGAGTCAAGGATCGGGAGGATTTTTCTCAAGCGGACTCGATCAAGTTACGATTAGAGCTTGCTATTTCGACGATTTATTTGTGTTTAATTCAGATGGTTCGTTCGAAAATCAGGATCAAGGAGTCACATGGTTAGAACCTTGGCAAGGCGTTAGCCCAGAGCAGTGTGGTCCATCAGTAGCACCACACGACAATTCAAATCCTGCAACCTGGGTTTATGATGATGTAGCCGGTACCTTAACTTTAAATGGTACAGGAGCTTATATAGGCCTTCCAAAAGCGGTTAACGGTGGCGAACTTCCCGGAGTAGCTGTACCCGCTTCGCGTACCTACCTTGTTTCGGCATTAACAGCTACTTCGATGACTGTAGATATTGAAGTAGGCGGTGGCGCATGGTGGCGTTTTAGACTTCAAAAAGAAGCTGCTCCAACATGTGATGATGGTATTCAGAACGGGGATGAAGAAGGTGTTGATTGTGGTGGTAGCGCTTGTGCACCTTGCGTTAATCCGGGTGATTTAACACAATTAATTGGTAATGGTAGTTTTGAAACAGGAGATTTTACAGATTGGGAGGTAGCCGGAAGTGGTATTACGGTTGTAAGTACAAACCCATCAGAAGGCAACTTTGCAGCCCATATAAACAATACTGCTGCTGCGTCGGCAAGTTCAATCAAAAGTGCTAACAGAGGTATCGGAATTGTTAATCCGGGCGATGAACTTACAATTAGATTTGATATTCGTGGTACCACCAGCGCCGGAGGTGTCCTTTTTGTTGAATTATTATCTGAATTTGCCGGTGGAGGGGCGTCTCAACAGTTTCTAGGTGGCGGTCCATTATTTCCAAATGCAGATCCTAATGTTTGGACACCTTATGAGTTTACAGTAAATGCCGGGGGTAATGTTGCAGGTGGTGTGTCATTATTGTTTAATGCAGTAACTGGTGGTGATCCGGGTTCTACATCTAGCATATTTATTGATAATGTCTCTATGATTAACAACGATGAGCAGCTTAGCATAGGTGATTTTGGCTTGAATATGAATGTAAATGTGTTTCCTAATCCAACTAATGTTAACTGGACCATATCTTGTGTTAATAACCAAAATCTAACCTCTGTTGTGATTTATGATATCTTAGGTAAACAAGTCATTTCTTTAAAACCAAATAATACCGAAGCTGTAATTGACGCTTCTAATCTAAAAGACGGTTTATATCTGGCTAAAATTTCAACATTAAATGGTAGTAAAACCATTAAGTTAATTAAAAACTAAATACACTTATTGCATTTTTTTTATAAAACCAGTGTCAAGATTTTGGCACTGGTTTTTTATTGCCTAACATAATTATTTAATAAATCTAATACTTCGTAAACGTAGCTGGTAGGTACAAAAAACGTTGGCTTTTGGACTTATTAAATTTATTACAAGGATTCAACGTCGCTTTGCTTAGGTTTAAAAACCATACCATACCATTACATTTTATAAAATATTTTGAAAATTAAATAATTACATTTTAAAATCCCTATTTTATATTCGACTAAGGGTCTGATATATTATGTTTTATAAAAAATATCGTGATTTTATTACTTCTGTATATCAATTGAAGTGGTGCGAATTAGATAATCTTCATAATGAAACCTTAACTTTAAAGAATTCAATTTTGAATTACAATCTTTAATTATTTATGATGAAAAAAATTACCTTTTTTATTTTTCTTATGGTTGCTGCTTTGGGCTATGCACAAGATCCGGCATCCGGACCTACCGATCCGCCGGCAAGAGCTACTGCCGATGTAGTGTCTTTTTACAATGGCATTGCCAGCCCAATGGGTGACGACTATGTAAACATATCCGGAATAACTTTTAACAATTTTGGAAGTGCCGCTGTTATTACCGACCTGGCTTTGGCCGATGGCAATACCGTTAAAAAATACACCAACCACAATTTCTCAGGAATTGGTGGAGGTAGTTATGATATTAGCCAAATGGAAACAATGCATATTGACGTTTACTTCGCAACAGCACCAGGTGATTTTAGAATTAAACTAGAAGACATTACCGGTGGCGCAGGTGCTACCGAAATATCTATTCAGAACAATGCGCCAACAGGCCAATGGATATCTTATGAAATTGATCTAACAAACTATCCAGCTCCTAATTTAAGTAATTTAAGATGGATTGTACCTGTAACTACCGCAGCAAACACAACATTGTATTTTGACAATATATATTTTTTCAGAACGCCTGTAGATCCAGCAACGGATGCTACCTTAAGTGATCTACAAATTGATGGGGTAACTATCAATGGTTTTAGTCCTGGTGCAACCTCCTATACCTTACAGGTGCCTTCAGGAACGGTAGATATACCGCAAATAACCTTAGCAACACCAACTCAAGCTGGAGCTAACGTAACTACCATCACACAAGCATCAGGTATCCCTGGAAATGCTACTGTACTGGTAACTGCACAAGATAATACCACAACTAGAACATACACGGTATCTATTGTCCCTTTCGGACCCGCGACGCCTGCACCAACACCACCCGCAAGACCTGCGGAAAATGTGCTCTCTATTTACAGTGATGCCTACACCGATATTGTTATTGATGATTTTGATTTTGGTTTGTGTGGAAACAGTCCTGCAGTCGAAGAAGTCTCTGTTGCTGGTAATCCAACAATACGTTATCTTGGACCTGGTTGTCAGGGAATCGATATTCAAAATAATAGAATTGATGCTTCCACCTTTACAAATCTTCATTTTGATTTTTATACAGATGATGCCATTATTGGCGCTGTTTTCAATATTAAATTAGTAGATTGGGCAGGTAACCCAACTGAGGCCGGATCAACTGGTTTAGAAGTTATATTTAACGGCGGAACCAATCCGCCATTAGTGGCAAACCAATGGGTATCGGTAGATGTTAATATCACTGCGCTAGGAGGAATGATCTTAGGCAACCTTAACCGTAACGATGTTGCCCAAATTCATATTACCTCTAATTTACCTAATGCTTGGTACGATAATTTTTACTTGTACAAAGATCCAGGAACTTGTAACGATGGTATTCAAAACCAAGGCGAAACGGGTATCGATTGTGGTGGACCATGTGCGCCTTGTACTGGCCCACCATCTATTGCAGCTCCAACACCACCTGCAAGACCTGCACAAGATGTGATCTCAATCTATAGTGACGCTTATACCGACATAAACATTGATAATTTCGATTTTGGTTTGTGTAATGGAGGTACTCCAAATCTTTCCGTCTCAGAGGTGTCGATTGTAGGTAATCCAACTATACTTTATTCTGGATCGGGTTGTCAAGGAATAGATTTTCAAAATGATCGACAAGATGCATCTGAGTTTACGCGCTTTCACGTTGATGTCTACACCGACGACGCCGACATGATTGGTAAGGTGTTTAATATTAAACTAGTAGATTGGGCAGGTAACCCAACCGATGCAGGAGCAACAGGTCTGGAAATTAATTTTAATGGTGGTACGAATCCGCCATTGGTTGCAAACCAATGGGTATCAATAGATGTGGATATAACATCTCTTGGCGGAATGATTGCCGGTAATGTAACAAGAAATGATATTGCATCAATTCATATCACTTCTAATTTAAACAATGCTTGGTATGATAATTTGTATTTACACAAAAACACCACATTGAGTACCGATGAGTTTTCATCAAACGATTTTAAAGTGTATCCAAATCCATCAAATTTTGAATGGAATGTGGAAGCCAATAGTACTGTAAAAAGCTTTAGCCTTGTTAATATGTTAGGAAAACAAGTTCTAAGACTTGAACCAAATAGTTCTAGCTTCTCTATTGATAATACAAGTTTAGCAACGGGATTATACTTTGCCACCATAACTACCGAAAATGGTAGTAGTGTGGTCAAGCTTATCAAAAACTAATAAGTTATTATTTTAATAAAAAAGAGTGTATCTTGCATACACTCTTTTTTTATACCCAATTATGACCACTCTTAAAGAATTAGCAACCCTTCTCAATGTATCAGTTTCTACCGTTTCTAAGGCTTTGAATGATAGTCCAGAGATTGGTGAAGATACCAAAGCCCGCGTTAAGAAATTAGCTAAGGAGCTCAATTATCAACCCAACAGACTCGCCCAACAGTTAAAATCGAATGCGAGTAAAACCATTGGGGTGATTGTACCCAATATTGTCAATCCATTTTTTGCAGAAGCGCTTCATGGAATTGAAAACTATGCTAGCAAGCATCAATACGATATCATCATCACACTTTCAAACGAGTCTTTTGATAAAGAAGCGCGTGCTATCAATATGTTGGCGCGAGGTAGTGTAGATGGTTTTATAATTGCCGTAGCGCGTGAAAGTCAAATAACTAAAAACAGTAGCCATTTTCAATCTATTTTAACCAACCAAATACCCTTGGTAATGTTTGATAGGGTCATGGAAAACGTCAACTGTGCAAAAGTGGTTGTAGATGATTATCAATCGGTGTATAAAGCCACCACACAGCTTATAGATAATGGAAGAAAGCATGTGGTTCTGTTTAGTAATATTGCAGATTTGAGCGTAGGAAAACTGCGAAGTAAAGGCTATCAAGAAGCCATGGAAGCACACCACTTAAACGTGGCTATTTTAGATTTAAATCAAGAACCGGACATCGACACGCACATTAAAAATTACCTGCAACAACATCCCGAGACCGATGCTGTGGTGTCTATTGACCACCTCACTGGTATAGTAGCGCTTAATATAGCGCAAATGCTGGGTAAAAAAGTACCACAAGATTTTGAAGTGGTTGGTTTTGGTTTCACAGAAACACAACTGTTGGTCAATTCTCAAATAGCGGTGATCCGCCAAAAAGGAGAAGACATCGGCCATAAAACGGTTGAATTATTATTGGAGCAAATAGCCAATAAATCAAATGTAGCCTCAGAAACGGTAGTTATTCCAAACGATTTTAAAGGAGCCTTCACTGGTTAAAATTTATGGCATCAAGGTTGTCTCACTTTTATTGTTCAGGAAAATTCAAAAGTTCTAAATAGTGTTAATCGCTTTTTAAAGTTGTGTAATTCGTGTAATTTATACATTGCAAAACCACCAGTGCGCAAAGCTTTCTAATAAACTTTAATATTTTTTAAAAAAAAGTAATTTATTTTTCCATTTTACGGAATCCCGCAAAAATAACTCAAAACGCTATTGTATTCTTGTAATGCTATTAATTATAAGGCAGTGATAATTGCTTTTAGGGAGAGACAGAAGGTGTATCGTCAAGATGCGCCTTTTGTTGTTTTGACTTAAGACGTATGACTTTTTTAGCAGGCGCTCATTTTTTATGGTTTTTGTCTTACATTGTTTTCTCTTTTTTAACCACAAAGGCCACAGAGATTTTCCACAAAGGGCATAAGAGATCTATAAATTTAACAGTCTAAACTTTGTGAACTTTGTGCCTTCTTTGCGCGCCTTTAGTTTGCAAAGTATAAATTTAGTTATTAATTCAGGATTAAATTTGTGTTTATTAATCAATCCACAAGAAACAGGGTGAATCAGTTTGCGCCAAAGGATTTCAGACCTATACGAAGATTACGAACCCTGTTCCTTTGAGAGCCAGATCAAGATAGAAATTTAGGCTAACGACCTATTATTAAGGACTTGGATAAAACTCTCTTTGTGGATATTTAAAACTTACTGTGATGAAACAAAAGTACGTAATTGGAATCGACATTTCAAAATCAAAATTAGATTGTGCTGTGATTGACTTTAACCATCAGTTACATTTAGAGAAACAAATTAAAAACAATCAAAAAGCCTTACAAACTTTTCTGCAAACGTTACTTAAAAGTTTAGGTGTTAATCAAGAAGAAGTTCTGATTTGCTTTGAGAATACAGGAATATACAACCGGCCATTAGAGTTGATATGTGTTAAATTGGGTGTTAAGTTATGGGTAGAACATGCCTTAAAAATTAAGCGTGCTACTACCGATATGAGGGGTAAGGATGATAGAAAAGATGCACAGCGTATTGCTCAATATGCCGTAAGATACATTGACAAGATACTGGAATATCAAGAGCCATCTGATTTAATCAAAGAAATGCATTTATTAACCAAAAGTCGTAATACTTTACTATCTCAAAAAGTTGCTATTGATAATCAAATAAAAGAAGCCAAAACACACGATACATTTGAGTATAAAATATTGACCAAAGCATACGCAAAAGCATTAAAAGTATTGAAGAAAAGCATTAAAGAAATAGAAGTTAAAATAGAATCTTTAATACAACAAGATGCAGCTGCCAAGCAAAATATTGACTTAATCACTTCCATACCAGGTATAGGAAATCAAGTAGCTATCAATCTTATTATAGCCACAAATAATTTTGAATCATTTAATTCAGCAAAGCACCTGGCCTGCTATGCAGGAGTAGTACCATTTAAAAACGAATCAGGAGTTGTAATTAAAAAAGCTAGAATATCAAAAATGGCTAACAAAAACATTAAAAGCTTGATGCATCTTGCAGCCATGGCAGCTGTTAGATTTGATTCCGAATTAAAAGAATATTTTATCAGAAAAGTCAAAGAGGGCAAAAACAAAATGAGTGTACTGAATGCTGTACGCAATAAATTAATACATCGAATAATGGCTGTAATTAAAAGAAGACAACCCTATTTAAGAAAAGATGAGTATTTCTATCAACAAAGAAATAATTTTTCTTGTTTCTTAACATAGAAATCTTCGTGGTTAATATTTTTTTACCACAGAGCCTTTCAGATTTTCTACATAAGTATGACAATTATCAATGTTTTTTCGCTTTGTAAACCTTATATTTAATCAGTTTTAAACCTGCACGAGCCATGCCGCAGGTGCTAAAATTTTCAAACACTCAGGCAACCTACACTGGCTTCTGCTTTTAAAACGCATATGTTTAATTAAAGCTTATGGTCATGGCAACAATTAAAAAAATCTTACTGTTAACAGACTTTTCTCAGCTGTCTGAATTTGCGACCCAGCACGCACTGCAAATTGCAAAACAAACCCATGCAGCAGTGACGTTTTTACACGTTATCAACACGCCTGTTGACTGGGTGAAAATCCCAATAGAAAACGAAAAGCGCTTTCCGGAAACCAAAGCCGCCATTGGCTTGGCCAAATCAAAATTATCGGCTTTAGGCATGCAATTCTCTAAGCACGGTATTAAAACTACCGAAACCTTGTTATTTAATGTGGGTGTTGAAAACATTCCGAGTTTTATTAATGGAAAAGACTACGACTTAGTAATTATGGGTTCGCATGGTGCCGACGGCTTTAAAGAAGTGGCGCTTGGCTCTAATGCTCAAAAGGTGGTAAGACAAACCAAGGTACCAACCCTAATCGTTAAAACGGAACCAAAAGCAGCGGCTTATAAACGCATGGTAATCGCTTCTAATTTTGAAGCCAATCAACAAAGTTTCCACAGTGATTTGTTTGATATCAGCGAACAGCTAAAACTGGAGCTCGATTTACTGTATGTAAACACGCCGTACAAATTCAAAGAGTCTGAACAAATACAAGACATGCTTAACAATTTCTGTGCACATACGGCTCAAAAGAATTGTAGCATACACCTTGTAAATGCATTAAATGAGGAGCGCGGTGTTGCCTTTTACATGAAACAATCCAATGCCGATGTGTTGGCCATTGCCACCACTGGCAAATCGACTTTAACACAACTATTTTCACCCAGTGTAACCGAAGCGGTGATTAACCATTTAGACATACCAACGTTGGTATTTCACCTTTAAAATTTAAAACATATATGGAAAACAAAACACAAACACTCCTTAAACTCTGGTTAGAAGCGCGCACGCGGTTTAGTAAGCAGTTGGAGGCTTTAACTGAAAGTGATTTGCGCAAAAAGTTGGGCGATTCGCCCAATACAGTTGGGTTTTTAATACGCCATATAGGAGATGTTGAATTGTTATTTGCCAAAAATGTATTTGGCGACAACAGCGTTAAAGTAACCGCCAAAACCGTGATTGCCAAAACCGACACCGGCGAATGGACCCATTTAGAGGATCTCAAAGCATACGTTAAAACCTCTAAAGACAAACTACAAGCCATCCTAACCCAACAAACCGATGCCGATTGGGAAGACAGCATCAGCACCAAAGAATTTGGCACCAAAACCAAGGCAGAAGCCTTTGGCCGCATCATTTCGCATACCACTTACCACGCCGGACAAATGGCCATCATGCTTAAATACGGAAATGCTTAAACTTTAAATGCCGTAACTAACAACATTAATAATTGGCCACAATAGGAAGTTTTAGGCGCCATGCCGCAGGTGTGGTTTTTATCGTTACGGGAGTGTATGATGTTTTAATTTATTATAGGTTTTTGGAATGTTATTGATGGATAAACTAAAGAAAAAGCCTTGTTATTAATTTTTTTTAGATTTTACGGTTTTCCGTAAAAATGGGTGGTTGGAATGTTCTATGTTTGTTCTATATGAAATATATTTATATGTATTTAAAACATATTAACATTGATTTATTGATAAAAATTCAGATGACTAATAAGTCTAAGGATTTCATATTCATATTTTTGTGTAATATTTTTATTAAAAATATTTTAGAACAATTATGACCAAAGTAGACAAGAAGTTTACGTTTATAGACCTTTTGCTGGTGCTGGTGGCCTATCTGAGGGGTTTATTCAAGCTGGATTTGAACCAATTGCTCATGTTGAAATTGAAAAATCGGCTTGTAATACACTTAAAACAAGGGCAGCATATCATTACTTAAAGCAATCAGGAAATTTTGACACCTACCTGTCTTATCTAAGAGGTGAAATCAAGCGTGAAGACCTTTACAAAAACATACCCAATGACCTGCTGAAATCTATTATTAATTTGCCTATTGGTGATGAAAACAATGAGGAAATACATAAACAAATTGATGTTTTTTTAAAAGGTAAAAGTATAGATTTAATTATTGGTGGACCGCCTTGCCAAGCTTATTCACTTGTTGGAAGGTCACGGTCGAAAACTAAAATGGAGGGAGATCCTAGAAATTATCTATTTATTCAATATGCTGATTATTTAGAAAGATACAAACCAAAAATGTTTGTGTTTGAAAATGTATTGGGATTAAAGTCTGCTAAAGGTGGTCACTATCTCGAAGAGATGGAGAAGATTTTTAACAAAAAAGGCTATCAAATTAAGCTGCACACCCTTGAAGCAAAAAACTTTGGGGTATTGCAGAATAGAAAGCGGATTATCATCCTTGGATGGCAAAAAAACAGAAAGGTTAATATTTCAAACTTAGAAGAAATTGCAACTGAAAGTAATTATTTAGTTAAAGATTTATTGAATGATTTGCCAGTAATAAAAGCAGGTGAAGGAGCAGACAGATTCTTGAACTACAAAACAGAAACAACCGACTACCTCAAATCTCATGCCTTACGCAATGGAATTGACATTTTAACCCAACACGTTGCACGACCGCATAGAGAACAGGACAAGGAAATATATAAAATTGCTGTTCAGAAATGGGATAAAAAACAAGAACGCTTAAACTACAATGATTTACCAGAACGACTAAAAACACACAATAATCGAACTTCGTTTTTTGACAGATTTAAAGTCGTAGCGGCTGATTTACCCTACTCTCAAACTGTAGTAGCCCATATTGCTAAAGATGGTCATTATTATATTCATCCTGATAGTAAGCAAAATAGGTCAATAAGTATAAGAGAAGCAGCACGACTTCAATCTTTCCCAGATGACTATTATTTTGAAGGCGAAAAGGAAGGAGCAAATAGAACGGCTGCTTTTAAACAAATTGGTAATGCAGTGCCGCCTTTAATGGCAAAATCAATTGCAATAAAGATAAATGAAATATTAAGTTAAATTAATTATGGAAACATTAGAAATTAATCAGCATCCAACTTTGATAATTCATGCCCAAACTAAGCAAGACTTGCAGAAGGAACTTAGTTCTTGGAAGAGGCTTGATCTAATTAAATGGCTTGAATGGAATGATCGAAATGGTGTTTATGACGATGAAAGTTCATTACGTGAATTTAATAATATTCTAAATAAAAGGGATGCAATTGAAATCATTTGCAGACAGATATTAGAATGATAGACTATTCTAATATTCTCTCAACTTCTGCAGAACCAGAAGCAAGTTCAATGATTGAAACCTTTCGTGCTATTGGTTATTCTATCGAAACTGCAATTGCTGATATAATTGATAATTCAATTACTGCTGGAGCGAAGAATATTTGGATTGATTATGATTGGAAAGGTTCAAACACAACATTGTCTATTTTAGATGATGGTACAGGAATGAATAGTGAACAGCTTGTTCAAGCTATGCGACCTGGAAGTAAAAATCCATTAGACGAAAGAAATCAGAGATGATTTAGGTCGATTTGGATTAGGGTTAAAAACCGCTTCTTTTTCGCAATCAAGAAAATTTACAGTTTTTTCAAAAGCAAAAGACTACAATTCTGTTTTTTGGACTTGGGATTTAGATTATGTCAACCAAGAACAAGCTTGGAAATTAATTAGATTCATACCTAACGAAGAAAATTGGACTCAAAAAATTGAAAGTGTTGAAACAGGAACTTGCGTTGTTTGGTGGGATTTAGACAGACTAACAAAAGACACATCTGAAGACAATGAAGAAGCCAAAAGTAAGTTCTTGGGTATTATGGACTCCGTTAAAAGTCACCTTTCTATGGTTTTTCATAGGTATATGGACGAAGGGTTAAAAATCTATTTACGTGAACGTGAAATAAAGCCATGGGATCCCTTTATGATTGGTGTTGATGGCTTGCAAACTAAACCAGAAACTAGATTAGAGGGCGGCTCAATTAAAATAAAGGGTTTTGTGTTACCACACCGCTCTAAACTTTCAGCTGAACAATATAATTATGGAAAAGGTCCGAAAGATAGCTGGACGGCTCATCAAGGCTTTTATGTATATCGAAACAGAAGACTTTTAGTTGCCGGTGATTGGCTAGGATTATTTAAAAGAGAAGTTCATTACGACCTTTGTAGAATTCAAATCGATTTACCAAACAACTTTGACGATGATTGGCAAATCGATATCAAAAAATCTGTAGCAAGACCGCCTTCAATTTACCGAGAACAGATCTTTGCACTAGCAAAAGAGGTTCGAAATCAGGCAGTAGAAGTTTATCGACACAAGGGAAAAGTTCTAAAACGAAAGTTAGCATCGGATGAATACTTTCCTTTTTGGGAAGAAAGAGCCAGACACGGTAAAAGATTTTATAAAATAAATCGGAATCACCCTCTTTTAAATGAATTGCTTCTCAAGTCTGGGGATTTAAAAAAGGACATTGAGAAGGTAATTCAATTTATTGAAGAAACGATTCCTGTTCCTTTAATCACACTTCAAGAAAGCGAAAATGAAAAACCACACGGTCAACCTTTCGAAGGAATAGACCACAATGCTATTAAAGAAACTATGCAAAAGCTTTTCAGTGGCTTTGTTTCCAGTGGACTGTCAATTGAAAAAGCAAAGGCAAGAATATTAAATACCGAACCATATAATTTCTATCCAGAATACATTGAATTTTTAATAAATGAGTAAAAAAGACCCAATAAAAAATATTAGACAACTTTTATCTGATAGTTCTTCATTCACTAGAGAAGAAATTGAAGATGCTGTTGATGAAGTTCTTAAAATGAGGTATTTCGTAAATGAGAATCGTGAAATGCTAATAAGAAGGATTGAAGAACTTTACACCATTAGACAAGATGAGTTTGGAACTATTTTAAAGGAAGACGAAAATAATCCTTGGTTAAATGAAAAAAGAGCCGAAATTGATTTCGAAAATGGTTTCTGGGGAAGATATAGAGAATATTTAGAAATAGAGAAGAACTTTGCGCCAGATGTCATTAACAAATTAGACAGAATTACAGATAGTATTCTTGATAATTTTTTTGACCCATCCCTTAAAGTTACAATTAACAAAAAAGGATTAGTAGTTGGGCAAGTTCAATCAGGTAAAACAGCTAATTATACAGGTCTAATTTGTAAAGCGGCAGACGCTGGTTTTGGTTTAATTATTGTTTTGGCAGGAATTCATAATAACCTTAGAAGCCAAACGCAAATTAGAATTGATGAAAGTTTTTTAGGGTTCGACACACAACACACCAGAGCATTTGACCAAAGAAGTATTCAAATAGGTGTTGGAGACCCATACTTTGGTTCACCAATCGTTGCTCATTCTTTAACTTCAAGTATTGAAAAGGGAGATTTTACTCAAGGTGCAGCAAACGCACTAGGATTAAACTTTAACACTTCAGAACCAATTGTTGCAGTTATTAAAAAAAATCCTCACGTTCTCAGAAGAATTTACCAATGGTTGGCAGCACAAGCAAATGATGATAGTGAACTTGGGCGTGTAATTAGAAACAAATCTCTTCTGCTTATTGATGATGAAGCAGATAATGCTTCAATAAATATTTCTAACGACCCTGAAAGGCAAAGTTCTATTAATGGCTGGATAACTCAAATACTTAATCTATTTGGGAAGAATGCTTATGTTGGTTACACTGCAACACCATTTGCCAATATATTTATTCCCCTTGATGACCAAAACCTATTTCCAAGAAACTTCATAAAGAACATTCCAGCTCCTTCAAATTACATTGGTCCAGAAAAAGTTTTTGGATTTAGCCCATTGAATGATGATGAAACTTCTGACACAGTTCTTCCAATTGTAAATAAAATCAATGATTATAGAGATTTTGTGCCTGATAGACATAAAAAAGATGACCAAAAACCTTCTTCTCTTCCAGAATCCCTAAAAAAGCAATTCGCTGTTTTATAATTACCTGTGCCATAAGAAGATTAAGGGGCCAAACCTCAGTTCATAACTCTATGCTTATTCACGTTTCGAGATTTGTGCTATGGCAGGATCATATTGCGGAATTGGTTTCAAATCAGTTCATTTATTACCGAAGAGGAATTGACCAAAATGACGCAGTAATTCTCAATGAATTTAAATCAACATTTGAACAAGATGAAAATGGTTATAAATCTTATGTTTCAGTTTCTAAACAAATATTAGATTCTGACCTCAAAAATTTAGATTCTCAAATACAAATTCATCAATGGAGTGAAGTACTGCAACATTTGAATGAGTGCCGCATCACGTATTGAAGTGAAATCAATTCACGGTGGTTCTGGTGAAGCATTGGACTATTTTGACCACAAAAATGGCCTTTCAGTAATTGCAGTAGGAGGGAATAAACTGTCTAGGGGATTGACTTTAGAAGGGCTTTCTGTAAGTTACTATTTAAGAGCATCAAGAATGTATGACACCCTGATGCAAATGGGTCGCTGGTTTGGATTTAGAGGAGGATATGTAGATTTATGCCGTTTATTTACAAGCCGAGAGTTAAATGAGTGGTTCTGCCATATTACACATGCATCAGAAGAACTTAGAGAAGAATTTGATTATATGACGGATGTTGCGGGTTCGACTCCTGAACAATATGCTTTAAAAGTTAGAACCCATCCTGGCGTACTACAAATTTCTGCTACAAATAAAATGCGCTCGGCAATCACTGTTCAGATTTCTTGGGCTGGCAGATTGGTTGAATCTTATGAGTTTAAAAAAGATGTTTCAGTTATTGATAATAATTTTAGGAACACTCAACAATTCTTCTCAACATTATCAGTTTTTAAAGAACCAAGACCTAAAAATGCCTTTGTATGGTATGATATTCCGGCAAAACAGGTCATTACTTTTTTTGAAGGAATTCAATCGGTAGAAAATCTTAAAAAAGCCGAGCCTAGAAAATTAATTCAATTCATTAATGCCCAATTGAGAAATGGTGAATTAACGGATTGGCGAATTGCTTTAATGTCCAAACCTAATGCTGAAAATAGTTCTTCCTTTAAAATAAATGGACATGAAACCCAGATTGGGCAATGGAAAAGAACCGAAGATGATAAAAACTCAAATGAACAGATTTATTATTTAAGAAAATCGCATATCATAAGTCCTTCAGATGAATTTATTGATTTCTCAAAGGAAGAAAAAGTAAGGGCAATGAAATTAACTAACCTTCACAGAAAGAAAGAAGGTGATGCAATGTATCCAAATGGACAACTAGTAAGAAATGAAAGTACATTAAGGAATCCTAAAAATCCATTGTTGTTAATCTATTTGCTAGACCCAGAAGAAAGTATTGATCCAAAAACCCATTACCTAAAGGCACTAACCCTTTTGTTGGCTATGCAATAAGTTTCCCAAAAAGTAATTTCAACGCACCAGTGTCTTATGCGGTAAATGAGGAACTATTAGACAAATTTGATATAGTTGAAGAAGATTTTGAAGATTATGGAGATGACGAAGATTGAAAATATTTGGCTTGGCTTAGAGGCTGATGCATCAAATCACTCAGGCTTGCTATATAAGCGGTATTCTGTGGAGGTTTTGCCAGATGTTTTTATTGCCCTGAAAGCTCCTGAAAAACTCAGGTGTATAGCGTTTAGAATAAGTGCTTCTTTTTCTTTTGACGGTAATCAATGGAATAAGCTAAAAGACATCAAGATTGAAACGCTACCTGATGACCGAGATAAAACAAAGAAGTTTTTACTTATTCTGTTACTCAACAAGCAACACAAAGACATTTTTTCTACGCTATGTGAGGATTTGATTTTTGGAGTGTCAGAGGTAACCACAGAACAGACTTTAGTAGAAAAACTATTAGAACGTTTGGCTAAATGGCAATCATTATTTGAAAAAGTTGGCAAACAAGGTTTATCAGACGAAGCACAAAGAGGACTTTACGGAGAAATTTATTTTTTACGTTTTTTCTTGAATAATACAGCTGATAAAAACTATTGCCTTAAATCTTGGCTTGGTCCTGAAAAATCAATTCAAGACTTTCAATATGCTAATTGGGCAGTTGAAGTAAAAACCACGCACGGTAATAATCATCAAAAAATTCATATCACTAGTGAACGACAGTTGGATGATTCTATTATTGAAAAAATATTTCTGTATCATCTTTCACTTGACATAAGGGTTGGCAATGGAGAATCATTGAATTCACTTATTGATGAAGTTTTAGATATTTTGAAAGACAACACAATGGCTTCCAATTTATTTAAACTAAAGTTATTGGAATCTGGGTATTACGAAATACATAGACCTCTTTATGAAGAAAGAGGTTATACTATTCGACAAGAAAATCTTTATCGTGTTTTTGGTAATTTTCCAAGAATTACTGAAAACCTTATTCCAATTGGTGTTGGTGACGTGAAATACTCTATTGTCCTATCCGAATCTGAGGAATGGAGAATAAATCAAGAAACTCTTTTGGGTGAAATACAATAGCATTTTTATGGAAAACAAAGAATTACAAAAGTTTTATATTGATCTTCATGAAGAAATTAACGCAAGCTTAATTACAGAAGAAGAAGGAACAAACCCAGAACAGGTTTTTACAGAGTTAGCACTTTCTTTTTTATCCGAAGCTGGTGAGACAGAAAACTATCGAGTTTGTTTTGATGAAAAGATAAGTAAAAGAGGGATTGAGCATAAAATCAACGGTTATTCTCTCTATGAAAATTACGAAACACTTGATTTGTTTGTAACTATTTATAATGGTGATTCAACCATCCAAAGTGTTACAAAAGGAGATGCGGACAAAACAATAGAAAGAGCTGTTAAATTTTTCAGAAATTCTATTTATAAGGATTATGTGAATGAGATAGAGGAAAGTTCTGAGATATTTGACCTCGCTCAAACCTTAGCAAATGTTCCTGAAGTAAAAGAGTACTTAACACGAGTAAATATATTTTTAATCACAAACGGTGAGGTAAAATCAGATGTGAAAATTTCTGATACAATAGCTGGTTATACTGTTTTTTATAGAACGATAGATATAAATTATCTTTTCAATCTTTCGGATAAATCACGAGTTCCTATTGAAATCAACTTTGAGCTATCAGGTTACAAAGTTCCTTGCATTGTTAATGAAACCGAAAATTCAGATTACCAATCGTGGCTTGCTATTATTCCAGGTCTTGCATTGGCAGATATTTATGAGCAATATGGTGCTAGACTTCTAGAGCAAAATGTTCGTTCCTTTCTTCAATTTACAGGAAAAATAAATAAAGGCATTCGAAATACTATATTGAAAGAGCAGCATATGTTTATGGCATTTAATAATGGTATTGCCGCTACTGCCGAGGAAGTTACTATTACTGATTTGCCAAATAATCAAGGAAAAGCAATTGCTCAAGTAAAGGATTTTCAAATTGTAAATGGCGGTCAAACAACAGCATCTGTTTATCACACATGGAAAAAAGATAAAGTAGATATTAGTAATGTATTTGTTCCTGTTAAACTCACTATTGTAAAAATAGAGAAAATTTTTCTGAAATAGTGGGTCGTATAGCAGAATATGCAAATACACAGAATAGAGTTTCAGCTTCTGATTTAAGTTCAAACAGAGAAAATCACGTACTGATTGAAAAGCTTTCAAGAACAATTTGGGCACCACCTATTTCAGGTGAAACTACTCAAACACGCTGGTTCTTCGAACGTTCTAGAGGGCAATACAAAAATGAACGCATAAGATTTGGCATAACTCCATCAAAACGCAAACAATTTGACAAACAAAATCCTAGAAGTCAGATGTTCACTAAAGAATCATTGGCAAAATATATTAATTCTTATGAGGAATTCTACAATGGAAAGAAATTAGTTATTGGACCTCATATTGTTGTTAGAGGAAGTCAAAAAAATTACGCACAATTCCTAAATTATAATTTCAGTTTTAAACCTGACAATATTTGGTTTGAAGATGCAATTGCTAAAGCTATTTTGTTTTCTACTGCTGAAAAGGTATATGGTGTTAAACCTAATTCCATTGGTGATATGCGTTATATAACAGTTCCTTATTCTTTGGCTTGGTTAGGTTTTAAATTGGACTATAAGCTTGATTTATACAAAATTTGGAAACAACAATCTTTGAGGGACACACTTAAGACCAAATTACACGAAGTAATGTCCAAAATAGAAGATTACATAAAAACCAAAGCACCCGGCTCTTTATATGGTGAATGGGCAAAAAAAGAAGAATGTTGGAATGCTATAAAAAATGAGGGTTTCAATATTGACTTGGTTAGTTTAAAAGCAGACGTGGAAAACAAATCGTCTGAGAAAAGAAAAAAATAACCGAAGATGAAGTTGAAAATCAATTAATTCAGGCGGAAGAAGATTTTATAAAATCTATACCAAATTCAAAATGGATTGAGATAAGTAAAATAGGTTCAGAAATTGAGAATATCACACAGCACCTAAAAGATAGAGCAATTAATATTCAATCCTCCCTACGTTTGAATAAAGTTTTGTCTGAAAATCAAAGAAAGGATGCTATAAAAATTATTGAAAATATTTTGGCAAGCTCTCCAAATTTCTTTGATGAAGTTTCAGTAGCTCCTATAACTAATGTAAATCAGTCAAATCAAAAAATTAGTTCAGAGTTGCTCACTAAAATGGTAGTTTGGGACACTAAGGCGAAAGTTTTATCAACTAAAGAATTGCAGTATATTGCTGATTTTGCGTACGGTCTTAAAACTTTAAATAATTTTCACGAAAATAATATTAAAAGACATTTATCTCGATTGCAAGACGCAGGTTTTGTAGGTTAAAAATATGTCGTTTATTAAATTCTCAGGTATAATTATTATTTTCAAATGATTTCATAAACTTTAAAAGTTACCAAATTTCACGCTAAAAAATGTGCCACTTGCTCCGCAAATTCCCTCCAACATCATTGTCAGTTAAACCACAATATCGTAATATTGCAATATAATAGTACACTAATCACAACCAGCAATTATGGGCGTCACCAAAACAGATTTATTTAACGACACACAAAACGAGTTGGCAGCCTTTGCCAAAGTGTTGGCGCATCCTGCGCGTATTGCCATTATACAGTATTTACTGAAATCTAATACCTGTTGTAATTACAATTTGGTGGATGATTTGGGCTTGGCGCAAGCTACCATTAGTCAGCATTTAAAAGAATTAAAACAACTAGGCATCATTCAAGGTACGGTAGAAGGCGTGTCGGTTAATTATTGTATCAATCCCGTTAAATGGACCGAGTTTAAAGAGAAATTTAACGACCTGTTCGATAGTTTTAATACCGAGTTTTGTCCGTCTTGTTAATCTTTCCATATTAAAACAGCCATGTATCCAAACCTTAAAAATTTTATAGACCGTCTTAAAACAGACAGCATACCCGTAGAACGCCAAGCTATTTTACAAGTATTGGTTGCTTATATTCAGTATAAAGTAAGGGCTCATGAAGCAGTGCGTTTAAATTTTATTTGCACCCACAACTCGCGTCGCAGCCATTTGTCACAAATATGGGCGCAGGTGATGGCAGCGTATTTTAATATTCCTGAGGTTACAACCTATTCGGGTGGGACAGAGGCTACGGCCATGTTTCCTGTGGTGGGTGAAACACTAAAAGCGCAAGGTTTTGAAATTAAAGCCCTGTCCGACGCTAAGAATCCGGTGTATGCCATTAAGTTTTCAGACAATGATCATCCCATTATTGGCTTTTCTAAAACCTATGACGATGCTTTTAATCCGGTGTCGGGTTTCGCGGCCATTATGACCTGTTCTCAGGCCGATGCTGGTTGTCCGTTTATAGCCGGTGCTGAAGCGCGTATTCCTATTACTTATGACGACCCCAAGGCATTTGATGGTACACCACAACAAGCTGAGAAATATGCCGAGCGCAGTGTGCAAATTGCCACAGAGCTTTGTTATGTGTTTTCTAAAATTACCAAGCCATGACCGCCACCAAAAAACAAATGCCCGTATTTGAACGCTACTTGAGTTTGTGGGTGGCCTTGTGTATTGCTGTAGGTATTGGTATTGGACAATTGGCAGGGGATAACATGCAAGTGTTAGCCGATGCCGAAATTTATAAAGTCAACATTCCCATTGCCATTTTAATTTGGCTCATGATTTACCCCATGATGCTGCAAATAGACTTTAGCAGTATTAAAAATGTGGGCAAAGCACCCAAAGGTATCATCCTCACGGTTATTGTGAATTGGCTCATCAAACCCTTTACCATGGCCTTTTTTGCCTGGATATTTTTCGATCATATCTTTTCAGCCTTTATAGAACCCGAACTGGCAGGCGAATACATTGCAGGTGCTATTTTGCTAGGTGTTGCGCCTTGTACGGCCATGGTGTTTGTATGGTCGTATCTTACCGATGGTGATCCCAATTATACATTGGTTCAGGTATCAGTCAATGATTTAATCATCTTAGTAGCTTTTGTGCCCTTGGTTGGCTTGTTATTAGGCATTACCGATGTTAGCATTCCGTATGATACTTTGGTGGCTTCGGTGTTGATTTTTGTAGTGGTGCCGCTGCTTGCTGGAATTATTACCAACAAAATACTGGTTAAAAAAACGGCGAAGATTGGTTTAAAAATAAGTTCTTACCCAAACTTAAACCGGTAAGCATCTTGGCTTTGTTACTAACCTTGGTGTTGCTATTCGCGTTTCAGGGCAGCAATATTTTAGACAATCCGCTCATTATCGTGTTAATCGCGGTACCATTAATTATTCAGTCGTATTTTATTTTCTTTTTAACTTGGTTTTCTGGCCGAAAACTAAATCTGCGCCATGCCGTTTGTGCACCGGCAGCCTTAATTGGCACCAGTAATTTCTTTGAATTGGCAGTGGCTGTGGCCATTGCGCTATTCGGATTACAAAGTCCGGCAGCGCTGGTAACCGTGGTTGGTGTGTTGGTAGAAGTACCGGTAATGCTGAGTTTGGTGGCGTTGGCGAATAGGTGGCGGTATTAGGTTTTTTAGACGTAAGATGTAAGATTTCAAGACATTTTTTTGTTCTTAATGCTTGCTCCTGATGATTGTAACTTGCGATAAAGATGTAGTCAAGGTTTACCGAGGTTCTGTTCATTTTTTTGCTTGATCAAAAAAACGAACCAAAAAAAATCAAGACCCCGTTAGGAACTTGCTGCGCAACGTGCGCTTTTTTCTTTAGATAAATTTGATAATGTTAATTCGTTTTATTGAAAACTTCTAGTTCGATAGTATTTACATCAGGTATTCAGCGCACTAGTTCTTAACGGGGTCGATGGGCTGGCCTGTAATTGTTTATAGATTTAAATGTGGTGTTGCTGCGATTGCCTTTGATTTTATGGCTTGTTTTTAAAGATTGAAATTGTCTACATGATGTAATTAATGTTAATTCTATTTCTGTTCATTTTTTTATTCAGGATTTTCTATTTTAAAATAAGGTATTTATGATAGCTGCGCAGTTGCTTGATAAAAGTCTTATGTCTTAAAGTCTTAGGTCAAGCCTAGAATTTTTTCTTTTTATTATCTAAAATCGCACAAGCTTTTGTGAAATAAACAGTTCAGAAGTTTTACAGAAATACTTAATGATTTAATTCAATAAAAAAATTATCTTTATTTTTAAGTGAAATAAGATTGAGATGAAAAAATCAAGTTTAGAAATTCTTCTGTTATTACCCATCAAAAATTTTATTGAAAAGAAGACTTCGGTTGGCTTGTTACTGATATTTTCGGCGGTATTGGCCATGATTTTTGCTAACTCCGCCTTATCTGAAGCTTATCATAACTTTTGGAGTAAATACATTTATATAGGTATTGATGATTTTGTCATCAAGAAAAGTTTGTTGCATTGGATTAACGACGGACTCATGTCTATGTTCTTTTTTCTAGTGGGATTAGAATTAAAGCGCGAGTTAATGCACGGAGAGTTGGCGAGTTTTAAAAGTGCGCTTTTGCCTGTAGCCGCCGCTATTGGCGGCATGTTATTTCCCGCGTTGATTTATTATATGTTTACCCAGGGAACCGATGCGGTTTCTGGTTGGGGTATTCCTATGGCCACTGATATTGCTTTTGCATTGGGTATTTTATATTTACTTGGAGATAAAGTACCACTATCCTTAAAAATATTTTTAACAGCCGTTGCCATCGTTGACGATTTGGGTGCTGTGTTGGTAATTGCACTGTTTTATACTTCAGAAATATCTATGAACAATTTGGCTACGGGTGGTTTCTTTTTACTGATATTATTTACAGCTAATAAATTAGGTATTAGAAACACCTTGTTTTATGCTGTTATGGGTATTGGTGGTTTGTGGTTGGCTGTTTTGCTGTCGGGAGTTCACGCTACCATTGCGGCCGTTTTGGCGGCTTTTACCATTCCTACTAATAAAAAAGTAAACACCTCATTATTTTTGAGAAAAGTGAGACAGCTCACATCTAAAATAAAGCGTTTAAAACAAAAATCGATAAATGACCCGCACGAAGACTTCGATAAAATTTCGGAAAACATAGAAAAGTTTTCAATGCTCACCGAAGATGCCACGCCACCATTGCAAAGGCTTGAGCATGCACTGCATCCTTTTGTGAGTTTTGTAGTGCTGCCCATATTTGCCTTTGCCAATGCCGGTGTAACGATCGACGTAGAATCTTTTAGCTATTTTTTAAGTCCGATAACACTAGGCGTGGCACTTGGTTTAATCGTCGGAAAAATCACAGGTATTTACCTTTTTGTGCGATTGACGCTATTTTTTAAACTGTGTGCCTTGCCAGATGGTGTTAATTTAAAACATATTTTAGGTGTCGGTATTTTGGCATCTATAGGTTTTACCATGTCACTTTTTATTACCGAATTGGCTTTTGAAAGCGACATTTATCATACCCAAGCTAAAATAGGTATTCTGGTAGCTTCGTTTATAGCTGGATTAGGCGGTTTTATGTACCTGAAAATTATTGGTAATGGCGGTGATGCAACAGAGGACGAAGCCGACGATTAATCTTCCTGAATTAAAAGTGTCTAAAATGTTAAGACGTAAGACTGCTAGACGTAAGACTTAAGACCTCTTAAATTGTTGAGTTTTCCAGATACTCTTTATTCATTGTTTACTATTTCATATTACGGTATTTATGATGGCTGCGCAGTTGCTTGATAAAAAAGACGAATGAGATATTCAAATCTTGCTGTCTTCAGTCTTAAGTCTTCGGTCTTCAGTCTTCAGTCTTCAAACCTTACGTCATAACTCAATAACACCATTAACCAACGCTTATTTAATGTCCAGGTTCATAAATTATCCTTAAAAAGGTACTAAAGCGCTCGTTTTCTCTAGCTATCGGGATTCCTGTTACGATACCAATCAATAAATTATCGGTAACGCCAACGCGCATTTGTGGACGCATAACCATATCAAAATCGCCGTTGTTATTTAATTCTTTGTTGAACTCCACACCCAGAAAATTTCTGGTACCGCTAATCATGTAATGAAAATTGGTGTTGAATTGCCAGATGGTTTCCCAGCTATTAGAATTAAAGTGTTGGATAAACTGTGGTCCAGTGTAAATCAAGGTGTGAAAATTGTTGCCCCAGCGTTTGGCCGCAATAAAAAACGGGTTATAAATATTACCGCTATAGAAACTGCTACTGCTGTAACTTTTGAAGTCGGTAAGCTCAAACTCATGCAAATAACCGAAAGCCATAGATGTTTTGTGTTTTTCAGATACTAAAAATGTGTATTGTGCTGCCAGTTTTAAACTTTGTAGTTTGCTGGAAGGTGCGTTCGCGCCATTTTCGGTAGGATCGAAAAATGAAAATGGCAGTTCTACTTCTAAACCCAAGCGGTCAATAGGTGCCCATTCGTATTCCACCAAGGCTATGTATTCGTCAAATTCGCGTTTGTCGGTAATGCCAATACCAACATTCCATTCCTTTTCGCCTTTTCTAGCACCTAAATCTCTAATAAGGTCGATAAATAAGGGTTCGGCATGTAATACTTTTGGTCGTGCTTTTACTTCTTCAACTTCGGCTATATAAATACTGTCTTTGGTTTCTTTGGTTAATTTGGTTTCGGTTTGCGCGAATAAATTCATATTATAAAAGCATGCCATAGCAATACAGCACACAATTGTGATAGGTGTTTTCATAAAATTACATTAAAAAATTATACATTCTAATAGGGCGCAGCCAGGCATGAGCCAGTGCGCAGAAAAAAATTAAAGAATATATACCGACTCGGGTGGAGGCGCATCTACCGTACTAGGAGGTTCGGAGAATTGATGGTGATTGTAATTAAACGGAGACTTTTTAGAAAAGTCTAAAAACTGATTATTAGCGTTGAGTTCCAATGCAAGCACAAAGCTATCAACGGTGAAACTGGACTTGACGCGACTTTTGGAGTCAGCATCACTGTCCTGCGTTTCTGGAATGGCATTTTCAAAACCGAAAACTTTTTCTACGACGATTTCAATAATACTTTCTTGCAGATTAAAGCTAATGGGCGTGTCGGGAACATTTATAAAATAATTGGGTACATCTACGCTAATATTCAGCATATACAGACCCATAAAGGCACTTAAAAATTTGAGGTATTTATGTTTGCGATTTGGTTTCACGATTGCAAATATAAAAAAAGACCTTAGAGTAAAGGCCTTTTTTAAAATATGTTAACATGTAATTAGTAGCCACCAAGCTGCATATCGGCAAATTTCTTTTCGGCATAACCTGTAGGTTTTTCAAAAAGACTTTCGTCTACTGGTTTGGGATCTAGTTTGGTAGTTTCCATAATCATTTTTATGTTCGCGCCAGGAACGGGAATATCGGATTCTAAACGCAACACCAAACCTTTTATGTTTGCTTGTTTAAGGACCTCAAATGAAGCATCTTGACTAAATGGCACCTCGTATTCTGGTAAGGCATATTGGTTGGTGACCCACATCACCATAGATAGTTTAATTCCCATTTGAGTCATGCTCACAAGGTATTTTTCACAGCTATAGCCTAAAATATCTTTGGTTTCGCCGTCTACTTTAGTTACATCCAGATTTTCCATTTCTGGTTGATTGGCATCCACAAATTCTTTATCTAAGGCGTACACATGCTTTTTAGAGTCGTTCACCGCAAAACTTTCGGTTGGAGTGGTGACTACGCGGTTCATCATGGCTTCCATAGCGGCACCTTTAAAATCTACGGCACTTTTGTCTTTGCCGAAATAAGAAATCATACCTTGTGGCATATACTGCGCCATCATTTCGGCGCCTTCGCCCTCATAAGAATAGGTAATTACCTGGGTGCCTAAGAAGGTTTTCTGAGCAAAGCTTAAAAAGCCAACAGCCATAAAAATGCTTAAAACAAAATTCTTGAATGTCATAGTGGTGTATTAAAAGTTAAAACACCCAAAGTTACCATTTTAAGGATAACAATTGGGTGTTTTGATGAATAAAATGTTGATTAATTAAGAACTGTATTTTCGTTGGTTTTGTTTGATTTACAAACCTTCATCGTATGCTTAAATAATTCCTTTTTCAAGGCTCTGTATTGCGCCACATGTTCGGTAATGTCATCATCCAGTTTGGTTTGAACACGTTTAAAATCATTTTCTCCTTCTAATTGATCTTTGCCATCTACTAAAATAATTAAATCTTTTAGGTGTTTTTCAATGGCAGTTATTAAGTACAGTGTTTTGGTAGCGCTTTTAGCTAATTTTTCAAGGAGTCCTTTACTTTTTGAATAGTTACTCGCTACCGTCATTTGCGCGCTATAATCTACTAGCAATTGGTTAAAAAAGCGCTGTTCGTCTTTTATAAACTGCAACTCCGACAACCAATTTTTATTGATATCATTTAAATCGTCGGCACTGAGCCATTTCATGAGTTTGGGATAATAATTTGTGGGTGTCATGACTTTTTAAAGTTTAAAGGTTGTTAAAACAAGGCAACTCCCTCAAAGCTGCCTTGTTTTGATCGGGAAATCTACATCACCTCAATTACCTTTTTAGGGGCTATTTTGGCTGTTTCTAATTTACCTATACGCAGGTTTAAAATACCCTTTTTGTAACCGGCTTTTACTTCGGCTTCTAAATCCGCAGTTTGCGGTAAGGTCATAGAACGTTTAAAAGCGGTGTAATTAAATTCTCTGCGCATGTAATCGTTGTCTTTGTCTTCGTGTTCTTGTTTTTTTTCACCAACAACATGAAGTACATTGTCTTCAATACTCACTTCAAAATCTTCCTTAGAAAAACCAGGTGCTGCAAACTCAATTTCAAAATCATTTTCATGTTCTTTCACATTCATTGCAGGCATCAGCCCATCTTCGGCTAAAAAGTCGTCATTAAAGAACGCATCAGTGCTTAAAAAATCCTTTAAGCTCGGATTATTCCAAGGGAATAATCGGTTTTTGTTGTTAAATTTAATCAGTGACATTGTTAAAAGTTTTAAGTTAAACTTCCTTTTAAAATCGCTATGAAGTTATTAAAAT
The DNA here is from genome assembly GCA_018402135.1 of Flavobacteriaceae bacterium. GTDB lineage: Bacteria > Bacteroidota > Bacteroidia > Flavobacteriales > Flavobacteriaceae > Paucihalobacter. The sequence goes on from JAGYJF010000002.1 coordinate 251,103, forward strand.
AAAAATCTGAAAACTATGATAATTATCAGGTTTGGTGGTTGAAATTCAGAAAATAGAGAAGAGAGAAGAGAAAAGAGAGAAGAGAGCATAGGGAAGTGCACGTCGGTGTTAGAATTTGTATGATGCGTGCGGATGAGTTGAATGTTTGGTGATAAATTTATTGTGATTTGAAACTTAACTTTAACTTAGCAAAAACATAAACCAAATTGTTCAAATTGGCCATTGTTAAAATTATAATATGATATTCAACAGATATGTTATTGGTTTTAGTTTGTTACTCATTTTATGCAGGTGTGTTAAACCTAGCCACGAAACTATAGATGAAAACCTAAGGTCTAATTATGTAATTAAAGCTGAACTTTTTGGTTTTGATGACGGCACGAAATTTTATTTAGTGGATATTGATGACTCGATTGTTGATAGTGCTGTTATTAAGGATCATAAATTTAAAATGCAAGGAAAGATTAAAGATGAACCGGCATATTTTTCTTTACAAACCACGATTGACAATAAATTAATTTATACCACTTTATTAATTAAAAACGAACCTTTAACTATTAAAGCAAATTTGAGTGATTTTCCTTGGAATGTTCATACTTACGGCTCTCCAATTGATAGCACTTATCGCAAAGCATTAAGTTTGACCAAATCATTGGATCAAAAAAGAGATTCGTTGATATTTAACTTTATTAAATTACCTTTTTCAGAACAAGAAACAATAAAAAGTAGTTATTTAAAAAGTGTACAAGCCATTGACAGCCTCATTGAACTTAAAACATTAGATTATATCAAAAACAACCAAACATATGCCAGTATTTTAAAATTGTATTATTATAAAAACATTATGCCAAAAGATTCCGTTAAGGTTATCTATGATACTTATAATAAAGAACTTAAACTTAGTAGATTTGGACAAGTAATTAAAAACTATCTTGAGTCAAACCAGATAGAAATTGGTGATCAGTACTTGGATTTTCAAGCCTTAGATCAATTAAATAATAGCACTTCGCTCTCTGATCTGGGATTGTCTGATAAATATATATTAATTAATTATACCTCTGCGCGTTGCGGATTTTGTATAGAAGCATCAAACGAATTAATAATGATTCATAACAAGTATAAAAATAATTTAAATATTGTTAGTTTCTCAGCAGACGCTCAAGAAAATGATTGGAAAATATCTGTCGAGCGAGATGGCAATTTATGGACAAGTCTTTGGGATGGTGAAGGCCGTAATAGTAAAACAGCTTTTTCTTATAATTTTATGGCAACACCCACTTTTTTACTTATTGATAAAGAAGGACGTATAATAGATAGATTAGTTGGCTATAATAAGGGAAAGTTAGCTAACATACTAGAAACTAATTTATTAAATTAACGATGATAGAAAGTTATTTAAAGAAATGTATTAATTTTTTTTATTTTAAAAAAAAGGATAATAATTAAAAAACAAAACAATCTTCAATTTAAGCTTATGATTATTAATATTTTAATTAACAAAAAATTCAGGGTTGTTTATGCAATACTTACCATTTGCCTTTTGTCTTCAAGTTTTGAAAACCGAGAATTGTTCCCAACACAATTTCTGGATGCAAATGACACCATTGTTTTAAAAACAACTAAACAAAAAGGAAAAGGCTTATTTGAACTAGGTTTTGGAGTGCTTGAGTTTAAAGACACCACCGATAATTTCAATAATAAAGTTTTATTTCCGCAGCATGTTGATAGTATCAAGCGATTTCAGTTACGGGTTGACTATGCAAAAAAAGATCATTTTGTTGAACTTATGATTGGCAAGTTGAAAGGTATACCAATATTTATAATTGACGAAAACAATAATAAAAACTTAGCCGACGATTCTATAAGAAATCTCAAAGAAATTGATTGGAAACAGGTTGAAGATTTGATTCCTTGCGAATACACAATTTTTAATGGTGAAAAAATAATAAAAGATAGTTCTTGGCTTGCTATTGGGTCTTTTAATGGCCGATTTTTATTGGGTAAAAGAGAATATTTAACAGTATCCTTTACATTAGGCGATAAAGATTATGAAATAGGAGTTTCTGAATCTCGAAATCCACTTAGTTTTTCTTACGGATTCTATCCGGATGTCGCTTTATTGAATGATGCTGGCGTAAAAAAAGACACCTTATTGATAAAAGACTTATTGACCATTGGAGAGTATGTCAATTTAAACGAACAATATTATAAAATCGAAAGTATTTCTAAACTAGGAGATTCAATTATTTTGGTTAAAGAAAAAGCATTTAATACTATTAAAGGCACCCAAGTCGGTATGATTGCGCCTGATTTCAAGGCTGTTTCTGTTTTAGGGGATACCATCAGAAAATCAGATATAATAAACAAGAAAACAATAATTGCTAATTCATGTGGTTGTGGTGGTGACAGCATTTCAACGGATGCATATTTTGATATGGTAAACACTTTTGGTAACGATGTAAACATTTTTCATGTAGATTCAAATTTCAAGAAGTTGGATCGCGGAACTCATATTGATTCGGAAGCACCAATCAATAGAGATTTTTACGAAATTTTCCGTAAAGAATACTGTTCGAGATTATGTTATGTTATTGGTAAAGATGGCAGAATCATTGACAAATTTGTGATAACCGATTGGAAAAATAACACAATAAACATACTCGATTAATCCTGTGATTTTGGCTAAAATCAGCGTAAGTCATAAACTTAATAGCCGCATCAGCTTTACTCTATTTTTGTAAAAAATAGAATAAACTACAGAATTCTGCGATTGGAGTATAATATGGAAAAACTTAGCATTTTTGGCTTGGTACGCTTCTGTAACCTGAATGATTGACATATTTTTATTTAGTCTCTAAATCATGATAACAGCGGCTATTTAGCTCTAATTCAAAGTAATGGTTTCACCCAATTTGGGAATGGTTACTTTATAGTTATAAGTCGATTCTATTTTTACTCTGAAAGCATCTAAAGAATTGGGTTCGCCGTGAATTAGAAAGACTTCTTTTGGCGGGCTTTCTAATTCAGCCATCCAATCGATGAGCTCTTGCTGGTCGGCGTGAGCTGAAAGACTTTCTAAATGCGCGAGTTTGGCTTTTACACTGTAGTACTTTCCAAAGATTTTAAGTTCGTGCGCACCTTCTAATAATTGACGGCCACGGGTGCCTTCAGCTTGGTATCCCACGAGTAAAATAGTGGTGTTTTCGCGATCAATCCGTTGCTGTAAATAGGTGAGTACACGGCCGCCAGTAACCATGCCACTGCCAGCAATGACAATTTTTGGTTGTGGGTTATCGATGGTGGTCCAAGTGTCTTTATAAGAAGTAATAATGTTAAAGTGTTTGCACATGGCTTTAAACGAAATATCATCAATTTTATGCCATTGCGGGTACTGCTTAAAGAGTTTCAATACATTATGACCCATCGGACTATCGATATAAATAGGAATATTCGGTATCCTGTTGGCTTTGAACAATTGCCAAAATAAATACATGAGCGATTGCAAGCGTTCTACCGCAAAACTTGGTATAATTAATATCCCACGGTTGTGAATGGTTTCGTTAACAAGATCTACAAGCAACTTGTTAATATCTGTTTTCGGATGCAGTTTATTACCATAAGTGCTTTCAATAAAAAGGAAGTCGGCCTTAATGGGTTTTTTTGGATTGTCTAATAACAAATCGTTATTCCTACCTATATCACCTGAAAACACAAGAATTTGATCCTCGATTTGAAGTTCTATAAAAGTTGCTCCTAAAATATGTCCGTTGTACTGCAGTCTAAAATTGATGGTATCGGTAATGGGAATCCATTCGTCTACCGGAACATGATTGAATCGTTTTACGGTTGTCTCTGCTTCTTTTACCGTGTAAAATGGCAAAGCTGGCTGGTGTTTGCTATAGTGTTCTTTATTGGCTTTTTCGGCTTCTTCTTCGTGGATTTTTGCGCTGTCTAATAAAATAATTTCAGCAATGGCTACCGTTGGAAGCGAACCTACAATGCTACCTTTAAATCCTTGTTGTACCAATCGTGGTAAGTATCCAACATGATCTAAATGGCCATGGGTAAGCAAAACCATATCAATGTCAGAGACGACTAAGGGTAGTGGTTCCCAGTTTTTCAAACGCAGTTCTTTTAAACCTTGAAACATGCCACAGTCTATTAATAATTTGGCATCAGGCGTTTCTACTAAAAACTTTGAGCCTGTAACAGTGCCGGCAGCGCCTAAAAACTGAACCGATAGTGAAGCAATTTCTTTGGAATTAGACATGGCACAATAGTTTAATTTCGTTTAATATTTTTTGTTTTCGAGTTTCCGAAATGCCTAAATGATCTAAATAAAATTTATCGTTTATCAGGTCTTTACACAGCACCACATTTCTACTCAGCAAAAACTGTTTTTCCCTTTGGGTTAATAAGGTAGAAACCGTTACAGGATATAAACTCAAGGCATCTATACGATCACGAAGTGCATTGCCATATGGGAAATCCCAACTCAACAGATAAATGCCTTCGCACTCGGCATAGTCGTGTGCATCTTTGGTAAAACGTGCATTGGTAACAATCCACGCAGGTTCTAAATGACCCTCTTTAAAGTCCCATCGAGCCTTTATATCTTGATAACGCGCCTGAATGTACAAAGGGATTTTAACATCGCAGGTGCCACCAAGTTCACTTTTAAATTTGCATTCTGCCAATATGGTTTGGTTGTTTTTAACAGCGACAACATCAACTTCGTGTTGTACACATTTACCTTGCAAAAATTCACCAACCTTGCAGTTATAACCACTTTGGGTTAATATGGCGCTTATAAAATGTTCAAAAGGAAATCCCGTTGGACCCAATTCAAAAATGGCCTTTTTGAGTTTGTATTTTGAAGCGAAATAACTTTTTTTCGCTTTTAACATGGCAAAGGCACGGTTGTATATTTCCTTGGTAGAAATGCCGTGGTAAAGTTCCTTTTCTACTTTGTTAGCAACTTCATTAATGGTAGCCTCGTCGGCATCGGAGCGTTTTAAAGATTCAATCAATCGCTCTTTAGAAAACGGTACCACATCTCCGGAGTATTTAGTTATATGAAGCTTTTTTTTCGCCATATTTAGTGGTTTAAGATCTATTATTCATGTAGCACCAAAATTGGCACACGCGAGTAAAATGCAATTTGTTTGACTAAGGGTCTGCTTAAAATACTACCAAAAAAGAGGTGTTTTTTATTGAGAAAACACACCATATCACTTTCCCTGCTTTCAATAAAACAATTAATACCGCTTAAAACCTCTTGATGGCGAAGTTGCTTATAACTTGTTTTACAATCGTAAAGCAAGTCTAATAAGTTAGTTTTAATCTTAATTTGATCTTCTGAAAGTGTGGTATCACCATCTTTAGAAATATGTAATACTTTGATTTCAGCATTGCATCTTTGAGCCAAAAACTTGAGTACACTCAAATTATCATCAGAAAAGCGTGACTTAAACTTAGACGGGAACACGATTTCCGTTGGTTGTTTAATTTCAGCAACCAAGGGAATTACCATAACGGGGCATTGCCGTACTTTTTCCATAACATTCACCGCCACACTGCCGTAAACGGCTTCGCTGGTATTTGAAGTTCCTTGAGTACCCATAATTACAAGATTGATGTGGTGCGCGGCCATGTAGTCTTTTATAACATCTAAGGGTTCACCACAAATGGCTTCGCAAGTCACCTTATGCATTTTTTGATTCACAGGCTTTAGGGCCATCATATCTAAAACCTTAGCTAGGTTATCTTCAGCTTCGGATTTGGCAGTTTCATAGTCTTCTTCACCTGGCTCGGGATTCATAAAAAACCCCATCCCATCCGAAAATCCAAAAGCATTGATAAGATGTATATTACAATGGTGGTTTTTTAACAAAACCAATGCATACTGAACAGCCTGCCATGCGTTTCTGGAAAAATCTGTTGGGATGAGAATATTGGAAATCATAACATAACATTAAGAGGATTGGTTTTTGAACGACGGTATCACCAACAACGGGATTTCTAAATGGAGTCCGATTTTATTAACGAATGGTCTAAAGAATAAATTCTCGAAAAACGACTTTTTATTATTTATTAGCACTAACAAATCGATACCATTCTTTTTAATAAACACATTTATAGCATTTTCAAGACTTTCGTCTCTATGATCGTGAAATTTGAAGTTGGTATCGCTAAGCATGGTTTCAAGCATATTTTTACGACGGAGGTTTTTGTAAGACAACTCATAGCCAAAGGACACGTGTAAAATATTGAGCATTGATTTATTAGAGTTAACGATATCCGTAATAGTACTGACGTGTTGGTCTTTAAAGTCAACACCATAATCCGATGGGAACAACACTGACTTAGGAGGATTTGCTTTAAAATTTTCTGGTACAGCAATTAAAGGGCATTTGGCATTGTTAAGCGTGTGCACGGTATTGGTGCCAAATACAATTTCGGAAGCACCAGTAGCACCTTTGGTACCCATTACAATATAATTGATGTTTAGTTTTTCAACTTGTTCTTTAATTTCATTGATTAAGGTGTTAAATGCCAAAATACTGGTTACCTCATGATTTTTATTTGGAAAGGTATTGAGCAGTTTTTGTTTTACCTTTTCAAGATTTTTTTCGGCAGTTTCTCTAATAATGTCGCTAAGTTCCAGCTGACTGGTGTTCATCATTACAAATTCAGTTTGATAAATCACAGGTGTATAGGTATGTAGCAAGTGAAATGTACATACATCGTTTTTAAAAACCTGAGCTGCATAGCTTATGGCGTTCCATGCATTTTCAGAAAAATCGGTGGGTAAGAGTATGTGTTTCATGATTTTTGAATTTAAAGTTATGTATTTTAATCCCGACGCATGTTTTGCATTGCCAAAAATGGAATTTTCATATCAAGCGCTACCGCATCAATGGTAGAAGCGTATAAAATATCTTCTAAAAAACTATGACGGCTATTTACCATCACCAACATATCAGCATTGTGTTGCGTGCAATAGCTATTGATGCCTTCAACCACACTTTTGTTATGGACGTGTACAAATTGTGTTTCGTTTTTACACAAGGTATCTTCAATAAATTGTCGGTTTACTTCTTGTCTTACCGAAAGCTGTTTAGATTTCGACACGTAAATCATATCAATCTCGGCACGGTAAGGTGCTGCCATTTCGCATAAAAGTTTTAATTCACGTCGTTTATAAGGTATGAGATAGTTGGTTGCGAACACAATTTTTTTTGGTTGTGTATAGTCGTAATTAACGGGAATCGCCAATACCGGACTGGCAACATAACGCAGTACCTGAATGGTATTGCTGCCAAATAACTTAGATTTTTTATCGGTTACACCTTTAGTTCCCATCACGATAATATCGATATTGACCGTATCAACTAAAACATCAATACCGTCAACAATGCCGTGCTGGCTAGCAACTTGATGATAGGTATGGCGCGGGTTTGGCCAAATGGCTTTGACCTCCTCAATTAAAGCGTTTAACTTCTCGCAAGATTGTTGCCGCATAATTTCTATAACGTTTGATAAACTGTCACTTTTCAATAGTTCCTGATCCTTGTAAATATCGTCTTCAAAAGCGTTTAAAAAATAGACTTCGCTTTTATCGTATTTAAAAAGTTCAAGCGCATATTTAATCGCATTGAAGGCTGGTTTAGAAAAGTCGGTAGGAATTAATATTTTTCTCATGATTTTATATTTTTTGATACGATGGAAATTTTATTTACAGGAACACTAAATTCTTTTCTAATACGGGACTACCTCATAGGCCATATTCAGTAGAAAAATTCCAATTAAAAATAGCAGTGTATAGACCACTTGTACAAACTTCACGTTTAGCTTTATTAAAAGTTTTACGGTGGCTTGTGGTATCACAAATAACGCCAAGCCTATAAATAGTGCAATCCATCCGAAAGCTGTTATTAAAAATGACCAACTAGGTTCCCAAACATTGTACAACAAAATATTAACCAGACCAATAATAATGGCAAGAAATGATACCGTAAATCTGAATTTTTCATCCTTTAAATCTTGAAATATTTGTTTAATGCGTAATGGTTTTAAACTTAACAGCGCAAAGAAAATAAGAAGGTACCAACCCCAAAATTTCGTAAGTATTAACAAAGTTTCCATGATGTTCGATTTAGTGATTGTTTAACTTAATTCAGGTATGAAGTTACGCAAAAAGCTCCGAAACTATTATGACCTTGCTCATGTTTTAAATTAAGCACACTGATATTTATCATTTAATTTAAACGCTAATTTTTATACTTTTAAATGATTTTAAGATGGTTGCAACTGAAGTTTAACCTATAACTATCAATGATATGAAACCCTTACACACGATTACTTATAAACAGATAGGATATCTTTTTTATGCTGTTGCTGCAGCCGATAAAAACGTGGCACAGGCAGAGATTAAAACTTTAAAAAAACTGGTTAAACAACATTGGCTGCCCTTAGATGACAGCAATGATTTATACGGGAGTGATGCGGCTTATCAAATTGAAATAGTTTTTGATTGGTTAAATGAGAATGAGCAATCCGCTTTAGATTGTTACAATAGTTTTCAGGATTATTACCGAGCGCATAACGGCATATTTACACAAACAATAAAAAACCTGATTTTAGATACGGCCGAAGCAATAGCCAATAGTTTTTCTGGAAAAAATAAATCGGAGCTAATGCTATTAGCTAAATTAAGCGTTTTATTTAAAGAGCATTAAATGCTTAATTGTTTTATTTGCACTTTAAAATAACATTAGTAATTTTAACGCTCGTAGTATTTCTATAACCTAATTTTCATCACATCAACATGAGTATAGGATTGGTATTATCGGGCGGTGGTATGCGCGGCGCGGCACATGTAGGCGTTATAAAAGCCCTTCAAGAACATAACATACCCATAAGCCATGTTTCTGGGGTGAGTGCCGGTGCTATTGTTGGTGCTTTGTTTGCCAAAGGGTTACAATGGGATGAGATATTTAAATTTTTTAAATCGGTAAATGTGATGGATTACAAAAAGTACGCTTTTGGTAAGCCTGGGTTTATAGATATCGATAAATATTATACCATTTTAAAAACTGTGTTCACAGATGATGATTTTGACCAACTCAAAATTCCGCTTTTTATCAATGCAACTAATATTATTAATGGTAATAATAAAACCTTCAGCAAAGGCCAATTAATAAAACCGATTTTGGCTTCTGCCGCTTTTCCAGGTGTCTACACACCCGTTGAAATTAATCACAAGTACTATGTTGATGGTGGTGTTTTAGATAACTTCCCAATAGATGCTATAAAGCACAAATGCGATAAATTAATTGGCGTGTATGTAAATCCATTTACCGAAATGAGTATTAAAGATTTAAAACATTCCTATAGTATTTTAGAACGTGCTTACCGTATAAAATCGGCCAAGGAAGATTTTCTTAAATTTGACTTTTTTAACCTTGTTGTTTGTCCAGATCAGCTTAACAACTACGGAATTTTTGATAGCAGTAAAGTAGATGACATATTTAATCACGGTTATAACAAGGCAATTGAACTACTAACGGATGAGGTAATTTCGGAACTACAATCCTAGGCATTGACAGCTATTATTTTTACAAAATATTTTGGTAATCATCATTGGAATAACCACTCCGTAAATAGTGTTATCCGTTATAAATTAATTAAATTTACGTCTCATTAATTTTATTACAAAATCCATGTTACAAAATAACGAACCTATATTTCAAATGCTATTTGAAGCAGTTTCAGAAGGTGTTGTAGTTGTGGATTCCAATCAAGTAATAATTGCCACCAATCAGTCGGCCGATGTAATGTTTGGTTATGATGAAGGTGAATTAATCAATCAAAATTTATCGATTCTTATTCCTCAAAATTATCACCATTCGCATAAAGCGCACGTTTCCGGATTTATGGATAAAAATGAAAAGCGGCGCATGGGTATTGGTAGAGAAATCTTTGGGCAACATAAAGACGGTAGCAAATTTCCTGTAGAAGCAGGCTTGAATCCATTTGAATTTGATAATGAGCGTTACGTAATGGCTATTGTAATTGATATCAGTTTGCGCAAAGAACAAGAAGCTAAAATTCTTGAATTAAATGCCCATCTAGAAGAAAAAGTTAAAGAAAGAACAGCGGAATTGAGTCATTCGGTTGATGCCTTAAAAAATGTTAATCAGGCCTTAGAAGCTGAAAACAGAAAACGAATCAAGGCAGAGCAAAAGACCAAGGTAGCCCTCAAAAAAGAAAAGGAATTAAACGAACTTAAAACACGCTTTTTATCCTTAGTTTCGCATGAATTTAAAACGCCGTTAAGCGGTATTTTAACCAGTACAATGTTATTGGCAAAATACCAACTAACGGAGCAACAATTAAATAGAGATAAACATTTGAAAACCATAACTAATAAGGTGTATTACTTAAACAATATTCTCAATGATTTTTTGTCTATCGAAAAGTTCGAAACTGGAAATATTCAATACAAATGCAGCGAATTTATTATCAGTAAAGTGGTGAACGAAGTGGTCTATAACGCCAATATGCTTTTAAAAGAAGGTCAGGAAATTATTTATCCCGAAGACATTGAAGATTTGTCGCTTTACCAAGATGAAAAAACTATAGAATTAGCATTGTCTAATTTGCTAAACAACGCCATAAAATACTCGAAAGAAAATACCGATATCAACATCGTAATAAAACAAGACAACGAAAACACAAGTTTTACCATTATAGACCGGGGTATTGGTATCCCTGAAAAGGAGCAAAAAAATATTTTCAATCGGTATTTTAGGGCCGAAAACGCACTAAACGTTCAAGGTACTGGAATTGGATTAAATATTGTAAAAAGTCATATCGAAAATCTTGGTGGTAGTATTTCTTTTCAAAGTGCAGAACAGATTGGATCTACATTTACCTTCATCGTTCCGAATGTATTCAAAAATTAATTTAACTTTGTAAGGCACCGTTTCATTTTAAATCATTTTTACTAAAATTATACTTTTGAAAACCATACTTTTAATAGAAGACGATCCAGTACTTAGAGAAAACACCCAAGAGCTTATTGAACTTTCTGGATACAACGTAATAGCTGCATCTAATGGAAAAATAGGAGTAGAGCAGGCTATCGACATCAAGCCAGATTTGATTGTTTGCGACATTATGATGCCCGAATTAGACGGCTATGGTGTGATTGAGAGTTTATCAAAAAATGATAGCACCAAACATATTCCGTTTATTTTTTTATCGGCCAAAACCGAGCGCCAAGATATTAGAAAAGGCATGAATTTGGGTGCAGACGATTATATTACCAAACCATTTACCGAAGACGAATTAATAAGCGCTATCGAAAGTAGGTTGGCTAAAATAGCGATTCTTAAAGATGCTCAAAACAGCATTACCTCGCAATCGAATAATCAACAAGATGGTTTAAGAAACCTGGAAGATTTAAAGAATTTTTTTGACGATAACGGCGCGATTTCTAATTATAAAAAAGGAGATTTAATTTTTGAGGAAGGTCAAAATTCGAATTATGTGTATCTCATTAGAAAAGGCGTGGTAAAAGCGCACAGTTTAGATGAAAATGGAAAAGAGCTCATTACATCAATTCATAAAGAAGATGATTTATTCGGCTATACCACGTTTAATACCAATGAACCTTATCAAAATTTTGCCACCGCTATTGAAGACACCGAATTAGTTGGTGTTTCTAAAGCAGAACTTATTTCCTTACTCAATGACAATCACCATGTGGTGATGGATTTTTTAGATCTTTTGGCGAGCGATTTATCTGGCGCCAAGGAACAACTTCTTGAAATGGCCTACAGTTCTGTTACTAAAAAAACAGCTACTACCATCTTAAAATTTGCCGATAAACTCAACAAAAAGCCCAATGAACCTATTAAGATCTCTCGTAATGATTTAGCCAGTGTTGCTGGTATTGCAACCGAGACCTTAATTAGAACTATTTCGAGTTTTAAAAAAGAAGGCATTATCGAAATTGATGGTAGAAATATTAAAATCCTTGATTTAGAAAGACTTCAAAATATTGAGTGATTTTTTAAGTAGCTGATATTTATCATTTTTTAAGGTAAACTTCCTATATATTTTTGTTGCGTAACAGAGATATAAATGAAGACAATTTTACTTCCTACAGATTTTTCTGATAATTCATGGAATGCTATTAAATACGCAATCGATTTTTTTAAAGACTCGTCTTGCATGTTTTACATTTTACATGTTAATAAGTTAAGTAATCTTGTAGCCATTGATAAACCCTATATAATTGATCAAAATGTTATTGAAGAGACATTTGTCAAGCCAGCCGAAGTAAAACTTAAAAGTATTATTTCTAAAATACACAGTTTACCACTTAACAAAAAGCATCAATTCTTCACACTTACCGACCATAATTTATTTATAGATTCTATTAGACAGCACGTCAACGACTTAAATATTGATTTAATTGTAATGGGAACCAAAGGCGCCGAAGGTTTGAAAAAACTTATTGTTGGAAGCAATACCGCCGACGTTATTACCAAAGTTAAATGTACCACTTTAGCGGTGCCAGAAAATGCCAATTATGTGCCACCAAGAGAAATTGCTTTCCCAACTGATTTTTCGATGGAACACCCAACGCAAACACTCCGTGGTTTGAGTGATATAATCTTAAGTAACAAAGCAGCCATTAGATTTTTGCATATTAGTAAACGAAAGGACGCTGTTTTAAATGATGATCAAGAACAAAACAAGTTAATTTTAGCGAACTACTTTAAAGATTTTGAGCATACTTTTCACTTCTTAAAAAGTGATAGAATTGAAGAAGCTGTGCAGTGTTTTACAGATAGCAGAGCTATTGATATGATTATCATGGTCGCCAAAAACCAGAATTACTTTCAGCGTATTTTATTTAGACCAAAAGTTGAAACCATTAGTTACCACACGGATATTCCGTTTTTAGTAATCCACGAGTAGCTGGTTTACTATACCAAATTCTTTACTGCATTAAATTTTATTTCCTGGAAATTGTTAACTACCAAATCTGCTTTTGAGTAATCTTGATTTTTAGAATGATGGCTATCGTATCCCACACAAAATATACCCGCTGATTTTGCTGCCAGAATGCCATTAGTAGAATCTTCAATTACCATACAATGCTTGGGGTTATTGCCAGAGGCTTCGGCTGCTTTTATAAATATTTCTGGATGTGGTTTGGAATCTTTTAAATCGGCGCCACTTAATTTGGCTATGAAATACTGGTTTAAGTCAAAACGATTAAACACACGCTCAATGGTGCCCATAGAGGCCGAAGATGCCAAAACCAAAGTTAAATTATTACTGTGATAGTCTTTGATAAGGTCTAAAACACCATCTAATAATTGCAAACACTCATCCGTATCAAATAAGTCATTAAAATGATGTCGCTTGCTTAACTCTAATTTTAACGGATTTTCGGTTAAGTTAAAATGTTGACATACCCTTTTGCAAATGTTTTTAGTAGATTGTCCCGTGAACGATTGGTAAAGCTGATCGCTAACTTCTAAATCAAATTCCTTAAACATGGTGTAATACGCCTTGTGGTGCAAGGGTTCAGTGTCAACTATTACGCCATCCATATCAAATAAAACTGCTTTTAACATAGTGTTTTTTAGTTTGAGCAAAGTTAAACAAGCAAACGAAACAGGTAGTTATTAGGGCATCTTTTTACAAACCAGTATCCACTTTTGATTTGAGTTTATAGTGGTGAAAAACATAAACACTTCGCCACCATCAAGTATTTTGAAATTGGTACGCAAGGCTTGTACCGACAATGGAAAGTTACGAACAGCAATATTGGCTTTTGAGATATTTAAAGATTTCAAATTCTTTTTGCTGAATGCTAAGCTATGTGCTACCTGGAAAATTCTTCCGGGAAAATCTATCAAATCTTCCGAAGTATATAAATGTGAATGTTGATGCAGCTTTTTTACATTATACGCTTTTGCAATAGTTTTGAAAGCACCAGATTTCATAATAGCTGCGTTCGGTTCGTATAGATAGGTTAGTGGTTCGCTAAAGCTTACATCGGCATGTTGTTCATCTTCAAAAATAAAAGTAAAAGTTTCAGAGGTATCATATTTTATGTTGATGGTTTCAATCCTCAATGGTGTTTTGCAGTCCTTCTCCAAATGCCACAACAATTCTTTCACCTCGTTATTTACAGCTATAATATGCAGGCGCTTTACATGTGATAACTCTGAAAGCCCGATACTAATATCCAATAAAGGTGCAGTTTTTATAAGAATGGTTTTTGAATATTTAAATAAAGTTTCAAGATGTTCTGGCACATTTGGCAAGCAATCACTTAGCATAAATACTTTGCCTTTATGGTCGTTACGACGCGATGGATCGCAATAAATACAATCGTATTTCTGGTTTAAAGTGGCTAATAATTCCAAACCATCGCCATAAAACGTTTTAATATTATTAGCCTTTAAGATTTCGAAGTTATAACTCACAATTTCGTGTAAGGATTCGTTCAATTCACAGTGAATAACAGTATCAAATTGTTCGGCGAAGGCGAATGCGTCAACGCCAAAGCCACCAGTAATGTCTATTAAAGTATTTCCAGAAACTAAATTAGCTTTGTAATTTGCCGTTAGTTCAGATGAAGTTTGTTCAATATTCAGCTTGTTGGGATAGTAAATATGTGTGGTGTGAAACCAAGTTGGAAGTTTGTGTTCGCAACGCTTTTTAGATTCAATTTGTTCTATAATTTCAACGATTGAAACCTTAAAAAATGACGACTGCTTTAATGCAAGTTCCGATGTGTTACTGTGAAGATGCGCCTCTATAAATCCTTGTATCTCTTTGCTTAAAAGTATAGAATTCAATTGTCTAAACGTTTTTAGTGAGTTTTTGAATCACACTATATTGCGACAAAAATTCTTTCAAAACAACTTTTAACGCGGTATAAGTAGGGACAGCTAAAATCATTCCTAAAATGCCAAATAGAATGCCACCAATTATAATAATTAAGAAAATTTCTAAGGGATGTGATTTAACGCTTTTCGAAAAAATAAAGGGTTGACTAAAGAAATTATCAACCAATTGTGCAATAGCAAATCCAATCATCACATAGATGGTTTTTGGTATAATCACTTCCCGAAAGCTCTCACCTAAATTACTACTCATACTTAAAAGCACTAATAAAATCGCACTTATAATTGGACCAACGTATGGTATAAGATTTAGCAAAGCACACAAAAATGCAATTACCACGGCGTTACTGATTCCAAAAATGAGCAAAACTATTGTATAAACAACAAATAATATGGTGATTTGCAATAACAAACCTGTAAAATATCGAGACAGTAATCCTTTAATTTTTAAAATTGAATTGCTTGTACCAGCCGATCTAGAATTAGGCACAAAGGTTAAAACACCTTGCTCAAACAACTTGCTATCCTTTAAAAAAAAGAATAGAATAAACAAAACCGAAAATAAGCCAATACTAAAACTACCCAAACCGCCAATAAAACCATTAAGCAGGTCAGGAATTATACCAACGTTAATTTTTGATAAAAGCCCATATTCACTTAAAGATTGACCAACATCTATTTGATGTAAACTAAAATAATTGACAGCTTCTTCATAAAGTGAATTAAAGTTTTGTTGCAGTTCGTTAATATCAAGCAGTGCTAGATTTTCACTTTGTTCAAGAACCAAGGGAATGAACAAGCTAATGAGCCCGATTATAATTACTATAAATGATAACATAGCAACAATGGCTGAAACGGTGTGGTTAAGTCTTAGTCGTGTTCTAAGAAACAACACAAGCGGTCTTAACATTAAAGAAATAACCATCGCAATTAAAATATAAGCTATCACCGACCGCAATAAATACAAGGTATAACCCAAAAGTAAAATGCCAACAATAACGCCAACAGCTTTTAAAATTCCTTTTGAAATAGTATTTGAATTCATGCTATAAATATATTTATTCTTTTTGAACTGGTAGCGACTTCAAATTGAAATTACAGCAATGTTATTAGTTTGAAAGTTGGTTCGTGATTTCATAAAGTGCAATACCAGTAGCTTGCACCACGTTCATACTGCTATTTTCACCGTACATATTAATATGAAGTATAGCGTTGGAAGCTTTTAATATTGCTTCTGAAATCCCAAAGTTCTCATCACCTATAATCAAAACAATTGGTTTATCAAGTTTAAAATTGAATTGGTGTAGTGGCAGGCTTTGCTCTGAAATTTCAAGACTCACCAAAAAATAATTCAA
The DNA here is from genome assembly GCA_018402135.1 of Flavobacteriaceae bacterium. Classification (GTDB taxonomy): domain Bacteria; phylum Bacteroidota; class Bacteroidia; order Flavobacteriales; family Flavobacteriaceae; genus Paucihalobacter. The sequence continues at coordinate 267,400 of JAGYJF010000002.1, forward strand.
ATTTTTGAATTCCAAAACTACAGAAAGCACATCGCTTTCAACACGATACTTTATATATTTTTCTGTTGATCGTGAAGTTTTGGTCATGCGTCTTCCTACAGGAATGTGTTCGCCACAAAAGATAAGTTCTTCAACACCAAAGGCGTCTGCAATACGAAACAAACTGCCAATATTAGGCGCGTTGGTTACATTGTCGCAAACTAAAATAATTGGAAACTGCTGCTTTTTGAATTTGCTTTGCCCGTGCGATAATTGCATACTATCAATTTTCAAAAGCGTATTTTACGATATTGGCGCCCATTTTAAGTGCCTTTTCGCGAACATCTTGGGGATCGTTGTGCACTTCAGGGTCTTCCCAACCATCTCCTAAATCGGATTGTAAAGTAAACAATAAAACGAGTCTACCTTCATGAAAAACACCTAAAGCTTTAGGAGGCAGGCCATCGTGTTCATGGATTTTAGGTAATCCATTTGGAAAATTAAAAGTCTGGTTAAAAATTGGATGGTTTGTTGGTAGTTCGATCAGTTCGTTGTTTGGGAAAAGTTTTTCAAGTTCCTTAGTAACATAAGGCTGCATTCCATAATTATCATCAATATGCAAAAAACCTCCAGAGATTAAATAATTTCTAAGGTTTTCAACATCGTCATCACTAAAAAAAACGTTGCCGTGACCAGTCATGTGTAGCAAAGGATACTGAAAAATATCAGTACTGTTGGGCTCTACAACCTCTGGTTTCAAATTCATAGTAGTGTTTATATTGGCATTACAGAATTTTATTAGATTGGAAACGGCTGTAGGATTACTGTACCAGTCGCCTCCACCTTTATATTTTAAAACCGCTAGCTCTTGGGCACTTGAAATGTTTCCAACACTAATTATTAGCAGTACGATTAAAAGTTTAGGAAATAGGATTGAGTTTGTTTTCATTTTATGATTCACTCATTAACACTAGTGTGTGACACGCTACAATTGCAGCGGTTTCTGTGCGTAATCTTGTGTTTCCCAAAGTTACTGGAATAAACTTATTTTGAATAGCCATTTCAATTTCTTTAACAGAAAAGTCGCCTTCCGGGCCAATCAAAACAGTGACCTCTTGATTGGGTTTAAATTGATGTTTTAAAGATTGCTTATTGCTGTCTTCGCAGTGTGCTATAAAACACTGATGGCTTTGTGATTGTGAAATGAACTCTGCAAAATTGGTGAGCGGTTTTAATTCGGGTAGATAATATTGAAGCGATTGTTTCATTGCCGACTGGAGAATTTTCTCAAATCGTTCGGTTTTAATAACGCGTCTTTCACTATTGTCGCATAAAATTGGAGTGATGGAGGTGATACCAATTTCAGTAGCTTTTTCTAGAAACCATTCAAAACGATCATTCATTTTGGTTGGGGCAACAGCCAAGTGGATTTTGAATTTAGCGGGTTCAAAAAATGTAGATTTTACAATGTTAGCGGTACAACTTTTTATATGCTCGCTCACAATTTCGGCGCAAAACAACCAGCCCTTTCCATTGGTGATTTCAAGTAAATCACCAGACCGCTTGCGCAATACCTTTACAATGTGCTGACTTTCCTCCTTAGAAAAGGAAATGAGCTTTGAATCTTCGGTTAAATCTGGATTGTAAAATAATTGCATTATCTAGTTGCTTGGGAATATTTAAGCACCTTAATTTCCTCTATCATTTTAGGCGCGTGGGTTTGCAAAATTACATAATACCAGTTGCGCTCATGTAAATCTATTGTGTAAATGCTATTGATTTCGTTTTGATTGATGATTGCATCTTCAAATTCCTGAACCACTTCGCCATGGGTAATCCAACCCAAATCGCCACCGCGTTTTGCATTTTGATCCATTGAATATTGATTTGCCAAATCGGCAAAAGGAATGCCCGATTTATATTGATTGATGATAGATTGGCGTTTTTTTTCAATGTCATCAAAGGAAAGTTTTGATCCATCAAAGTAAATGTAACTCACGCGGTAATAGGGTACCTCATAACGGTCTACAATTTTATAGATAATTTTTTCCACGCTATTTTCGTATACTTTTTTGCCGCCCAATCCTTTATCGAATAATTGGTTTGCTAAAACTGTATTGTGTTTTTCTTTATTAAAGGTGATTACAGAGGCTGTTTTATAGGTTTTTGTAAAGGTTTGCGCTTGTTCTATTGAAACAATAGAATCAATTTCTGTTTCTATTAAGTTTTGCGACCAAGCGCCTAGCGTACAAAGTAAAATGGTAGGTAATATCAATCTCATTTTTTAAGTTTTTGGGTTTCAACAAAACAACAAAAAAAATGTTGAAATATCTATAAAGCTTGCATGGGTTATTAACAGAGCTTTTAACAAAAAACATCTTAAATTTTTAATCGTGAGTTTGCCATCACATTTTGATTGCTGAAATTGCCTTCCAGAAACTTTAGGTAACCTGCTATTCCAATCATTGCGGCATTATCGGTGGTATATTCAAATTTTGGAATATAGGTAGTCCAACCGTATTTTTGCTCCCCATCTTTTATGGCTTTTCTAATTCCTGAATTGGCCGAAACACCGCCGCCAATAGCAACATGCGTAATTCCTGTTTCGTTAGTCGCTAATTTCAGCTTGTCAATTAATATCTGTATAATGGTATATTGAATTGAAGCACATATATCATTGAGATGCTGTGATACGAAGTCTGGATTTTGTTTGGTTTCCTTTTGTACAAAATATAGAATGGCTGTTTTTAGTCCTGAAAAACTAAAATTAAGTCCTTCAACTTTTGGTTTGGTAAATTTAAAGGCTTTTGGATTTCCAGATCGTGCTAGTTTATCAATCTGTGGACCCGCGGGATAGCCAAGTCCTAAAATTTTACCGCTTTTATCAAAGGCTTCACCCACGGCATCGTCAATAGTTTCTCCCAAAACAGTCATATTAAAATAGGAATTGACGCGTACAATTTGCGTATGACCGCCTGATATGGTCATTGCTAAAAATGGAAATGGTGGCATATTAAAGCCATCTTCTTTGATATAATGCGCCAAAATGTGCGCTTGCATGTGGTTCACTTCAATAAGTGGAATATTTAAACCAAGGGCTAAAGACTTGGCAAAAGAGGTGCCAACCAACAGCGAGCCCATTAAACCAGGGCCACGTGTAAAAGCAATTGCATTTAAATCTCTTTTATCAATACCAGCCTTTAAAATGGCTTGGTGCACGACAGGAACTATATTTTGTTGATGTGCTCTAGAAGCTAGTTCTGGAACCACACCGCCGTATTCGGCATGTACTTTTTGAGCTGCAATAACATTACTTAATACCACGTTATTGCAAAGTACAGCGGCGGCTGTATCATCACATGAAGACTCAATAGCGAGTATATATGTTTTTTCTGAATTCATTAGGCGCTTTTAGGCACAATAATTGTTAATTTTGAAGCATCAATTGCCTATATTGGCTTACGTAATAACCAATGTGCAAATTTAAAACTTTAAGTAACATTTAATACTTTATTTCTTATCATAAAACGTGCTTTTAAAATATTGTATAAGCTAGTGGCTATTTTGCTACTTCTCGTCATTATTTTAATGCTGGTTTTATCCATTCCATTTGTTCAAACAAGCTTGGGAAATTACGCCACCAAAAAAATTAATGAGCAATACAATACCAACATCAATATTGACAAGATAGCTTTGCGCTTTAATGGCGATGTAAGTTTAAAAGATGTTTATATTGAAGACTTCAAACAAGATACACTCATTTTCGTTAGAGACATCAAGGCTTCTATTGTTAATTTTAAAAATTTATATAGTGGCAAACTTAACTTTGGTGATATAAATCTAGATGCACTCGAATTTAATATAGTAACCTATAAAGGGGAAACGGATACCAACCTAGATGTTTTTGTGGCTAAATTTGACGACAATCAACCTAGAAAGGAACCAAGTGATTTTTTATTTTCATCTAGCGATATTTCAATCAACAATGGTCATTTTAAATTGGTTGATCAAAATAGTGAAACTACGGATGTCTTAAGTTTAGATAATGTTTATATCAATGCAACCAACTTTTTAATAAACGGCCCTAATGTATCTGCCAGAATAAATACACTCGGTTTTAATAGTAAACGCGGTGTTTCTGTTAAAAATATGATGACTAATTTTGAATATGGTTTAGACCATATGGATTTTAAAAATCTCATTATACGAACCGAGAATTCTAAACTTCAAGGTAATTTGCGGTTTGATTATGCGCGTGAAGACCTGAAATTTTTCGAGGACAAAGTGCAAATAACAGCAAATTTTAAAGACTCCGAAATTAGGTTAGACGAACTCAATAAGTTTTATAACGAATTTGGTACCGACCAACAAGCCAAGTTAGCAGTTGAATTAAGCGGTACATTAAACGACTTAAATGTAAAAAATTTAAATTATTCATCTACAACAAACACAAAAATTGATGCAGATATTTTATTCAAAAATTTATTTAAATCGGATAAGGCTTTGTTTTCAATGGATGCAAATTTCAGAAACTTAGCTTCAAATTATAATGATTTAAAAGCAATTTTTCCAAATCTGCTCGGCGAGGCCATTCCTACTGTATTTGATAAACTCGGACGTTTTTCCATGCGTGGACCTGCACAAATAACAACCTCTACCATTGTAACAAATACTGAAATTTATACTGAGATTGGTACTATTTCTGCTGACTTAAAGTTGAATAAAGTAGATGATATTGACTATGCTTCTTACAAAGGAAAACTAGTGTTTAATGATTTTGATTTAAGTGTTTTATTAGAAGATGATAATTTTGGAACAACTTCCTTCAATCTAAATGTGGATGGTGAAGGTTTTAAGCTTGATAACCTAAATACCAAAATACAGGGGCTTGTTTTTGAACTCAATTATAACCAATATCAGTATAATGATATTTACGTTTCAGGATCGTTAGGAGATCGAATATTCAACGGTATTTTAAAGGTAAACGACGAAAATTTTAAACTGGAATTTGATGGATTGGCCGATTTTTCTCAGGAAGTAAAAAACTACAACTTTAACGCCGACGTGTTTTATGCAAATCTCAAAGAACTCAATTTTGTAACCAGAGATTCTATTGGCATTTTTAAAGGAAAAATAGCTGTTTCAGCTAGTGGTTCATCTGTTGACGACGCTTTTGGTACGATAAACATCACCAATACCACTTATACAAACGAAAACGACTTGTATTATTTCGAGGATTTCGTGATTAATTCACAATTCGAAAAAAACAAAAGAACCTTAACAGTAAATTCACCCGATATTATTGAAGGATATATAATTGGGGATTTCAAATTTCTCGACATACCGAAATTAGTTCAAAACTCATTGGGCCATATTTATACCAATTACCAACCTTTCGAAATTAAGAACGAACAATTTTTAGATTTTGATTTTACAATTCACGATAAAATTGTGAATGTGTTTTTTAAAGATATAAAGTTTAGTGAAGATACCAGTATAAAAGGCCGCATTGAAACGGATGCATCGCGTTTTAAACTTATATTAAAAGCACCGTTTATAGGTTATACCGATAAATATAAGGCTGAAAACATTTCCTTCAATATAAATAACTCAAATCCAGTTTATAACACCTATATAAAAATTGACTCAGTAAGTACTAACGCTTATAATTTTTCAGACTTTAACCTTATAAACGTAACAGCCAGAGACACATTATTTATAAGAACAGAGTTTAAAGGAGGCACTAATAATGTAGACAATTATAACCTAAATTTATTTTATACCATAGATGAGAATAACGACTTTGTAGTTGGACTGAAAAAATCTGATATGAACATCAAAGGCTACGAATGGAATATTAATAAAAATAACGATTTAACTAATAAGGTGATTTTTGATAAAGACCTCAAAAACTTTAATATTAATCAGCTTATCATCAATCATGAAGATGAAGAAATGGCACTTTATGGAAGAATCAAAGATTCTACTTATAAAGATTTAACTTTAAGTTTTAACGAGATTAGTTTAGAAAAAATTACTCCAAGTATCGATAGTCTTTCCGCCAAAGGCGATATTAATGGTTATTTAAGATTAACACAGTTAGATGGCGTTTATTTACCTAGTTCAGATTTAATGGTGACCAATCTTGAAGTTAACGAACATCAATTAGGAACACTCAGTGCACTTATAGTTGGTGATGAATCTTTAACCAACTATACTGTTGATGTTTTGTTGCAGAATGACAACTTAAAATCTTTAGAAGCAAAAGGTGATATTAATTTTGGTAAAAACGAAAAAAGTTTAAATGTTGCTGTCAACTTTGATGAGTTTTTAATAGATCCGCTAAACCCCCTTGGTGAAGGCGTTATAAGCGATATTAGAGGTTTAATTTCTGGAAGTGCAATGATAAGCGGTGATATGGCAAACCCAAGTATCGATGGTGAGTTGTATATGGATAGGACTGGTTTGAAAATTCCGTATTTAAATGTTGATTATGGTTTTGATTTTGATTCGAAAGTCATTCTTAAGGGTCAACAGTTTATATTTAATAATGTTGCACTAACCGATACCGACTACTTTTCAAACGGATTTTTAAATGGCACTATAAGTCATACTAATTTTTCCGATTGGAAATTAGATCTTCGTTTAAATACCGATAGACTTTTGGTTTTAAACACCGAAGAAACCGAAGAATCGCTTTATTACGGAACCGGATATATTGCTGGCACCGCTACAATTGCAGGCCCGACCAATGCCTTAGTAATTGCCGTAAACGGCAGTACTGCAAGAGGCACCGTTTTCAACATTCCGCTAAACGATATTTCTAGCTTTGGCGATAATACCTACATCAAATTTTTAACCGTTGAAGAAAAACAAGCGCGTATATTAGGTGAATTTAGAGAAGATGTATTGGTTTCGGGTCTCGAGTTGGATTTCGATTTAGACGTCAACCAAAACGCGTTAATTGAAATCGTAATCGACAAAGAATCGGGTAGTACTATTAAAGGTCGCGGCTCAGGCAACCTTTTATTTGAAATAAACACAACAGGAAAATTTAATATGTGGGGCGATTTTTCTGTATTTGAAGGTATTTATAATTTTAGATATGGCGCTTTTGTTCAAAAGGAATTTAATGTAGAACCAGGCGGCACTATTGTTTGGGATGGTGAACCTTTAGATGCCCGAATCGATTTGAAAGCTATTTACCGAACCGACACAAATCCGTCCATTCTATTAGATAATCCTACAACACAAACCATTCCAGTAAATCTCGAAATTAATTTGTCGGGTAAATTAGAACAACCCAATCCAGAGTTCGATTTTTCATTTCCATCCGCAAGTTCGGTGGTTAAATCAGAATTAGAATACAGGTTGTCGTCTAAAGAAGAACGTGACAAGCAAGCTTTGTATTTATTGGCTACTGGCGGTTTTGCTCAAGGCGTAAACGATTTTAATATTACAGGCACCATAACCGAAAGGTTGAACGGAATTATCAGTTCTTTAATTGGTAATCAAGATGGTAATTTTAATCTCGGACTTAATTACCAAATGGGTGCCGATGGCCCAGATTTACAAACAGACGATAGGTTTGGTGTGACCTTGCAAACAAAAATTTCAGATAGGGTTTATTTAGATGGTAAAGTTGGGGTGCCGATTGGTGGTGCTAGCGAAACAGTGATTGCAGGTGATGTTCAAATAGACTTTTTATTAAATCAAGATGGCACCTTAAGAGCAAAAGTTTTTAACCGTCAAAATGAAATACAAAATTTTGGAGAAGACATTGGATACACACAAGGCTTGGGAATTTCATATAATGTAGAGTTTGATACCTTTAAAGAATTAATTAGAATCATATTTAAAGGCAAAACAAAATTACCTCTAACAGATACCACCAAATCAACTTCCGAAAAAAAAGATGACAACTTACCAGACTTTATGCGTATGAAATCATCAGTATCAACTGAAAAACAGCAGTAATGTTTCAGTAATGTTATGGATTATCTATACTTTTTGTAAATAGTTATTAACGAAAACGTTTGAATAATTTTTCAAAAAGAAATAAATGATAAATGTCAATTTTTTCTAAGTTTAGTTTCTTAATTTTACTTCTACTAGAAATAAATTTATGAGTAAAACCATTAAAAAAATAGGGGTGATGACCTCTGGAGGAGATTCTCCTGGAATGAATGCAGCCATAAGATCGGTGGTTCGTGCTTGTGTTTATCACGATATTGAATGTTATGGAATTTATCGTGGTTATGAAGGTATGATTGAAGGTGATTTTATTTTATTAAATGCAAGGAGCGTTAAAGGCATTATTAACAAAGGCGGTACCATTTTAAAATCAGCACGATCTAAAGAATTTAGAACTCATGAAGGCAGAAAAAAAGCACATGAACAGCTTACCAAAGCTGGAATTGATGCCTTGGTAGTGATTGGTGGCGATGGTAGTTTTACCGGGGCGATGATCTTTAGCGATGAGTTTGATTACCATGTAATAGGAATACCTGGAACGATTGATAACGATATTTTTGGAACCACACACACTTTAGGTTTTGATACAGCGTGCAATACAGTGGTTGATGTAATCGACAAAATTAGAGACACAGCCAGTTCACACAACCGCTTATTTTTTGTGGAAGTAATGGGAAGAGATGCTGGTCATATTGCTTTAAATGTTGGTGTTGGTGCAGGTGCCGAAGAAATTTTAATTCCTGAAGAAGATTTAGGTTTGGACCGTTTGTTAGAGTCCTTAAGACGCAGTAAGCAATCGGGAAAATCTTCCAGTATCGTAATTGTTGCTGAAGGCGATAAAATAGGAAAAAGTGTATTCGAACTAAAAGATTATGTAGAAGCACACATGACAGAATACGAAGTGCGCGTTTCCGTTTTAGGTCATATGCAACGAGGCGGATCGCCATCTTGTTTTGATCGTGTACTAGCGAGTAGAATGGGCGTAAAGGCCGTAGAGAGTTTACTTGAAGGTAAAAACAAATATATGGTTGGTTTAATTAAGGACCAAATGTCGCTAACGCCTTTAGAAAAGGCTATTAAAGGACAATCAAAAATAGATTTAGAATTATTAAGAGTATCAGATATCTTAACAATTTAAGAACTGATTATCATATCATATTTATATTATTAACAGACAAAAAAACTTAAAAAACATGTCACATTTAAAATTAGGAATCAACGGATTTGGAAGAATAGGAAGATTAGTATTAAGAACCGCTGTGGAACGCAATGACGTTGAAGTAGTAGGAATTAACGATTTATTAGACCCTGATCATTTAGCTTACTTATTAAAATACGATTCAGTTCACGGTAAATTTAACGGAACAGTAGAAGTTAAAGATGGTCATTTAGTAATTAATGGTAAAACTATAAGAGTAACTGCAGAACGTGATCCTAAAAATTTAAAATGGAATGAAATTGGTACAGACGTCGTAGCAGAATGTACAGGGATTTTTACCACTTTGGCCACTGCACAATATCACATTGATGCAGGTGCTAAAAAGGTAGTAATCTCTGCACCAAGTGCCGATGCACCAATGTTTGTAATGGGTGTAAATCATAAAGAAGCTAAGGCTTCACAAACCATAGTATCGAATGCGTCTTGCACAACCAATTGTTTAGCGCCAATTGCTAAGGTATTAAATGATAATTTCGGTATAGAAGAAGCATTAATGACTACTATTCATGCTACAACTGCAACCCAATTAACTGTTGATGGTCCATCTAGAAAAGATTTTAGAGGTGGTAGAAGTGCGATGTTAAACATTATTCCTGCCTCAACAGGTGCGGCAAAAGCAGTAGGTAAAGTTATTCCTAGTTTAAACGGAAAAATCACAGGTATGGCGTTTAGAGTTCCAACTGCTAACGTTTCTGTAGTTGATTTAACTGTAAAATTAGAAAAAGAAACTTCGTATGATGCTATTAAAAAAGTTTTTAAAGCGGCTTCCGAAGGTGAAATGAGAGGTGTATTAGGTTATACAGAAGATTTGGTGGTATCTCAAGATTTTATGAGCGACCTAAGAACCAGTATTTTTGATGCTGATGCGGGAATTGAATTAAATTCAAAATTCTTTAAAGTTGTGTCATGGTATGACAATGAGTATGGATTTTCTCATAAAATGGTTGATTTAGCACAACACATCAATTCACTTTAATTTATATTATTAAATACAAATTCCGTAATGCCTATTGTTCATTACGGAATTTTTCTTAGAGCGCAACTATGATTTTAATTACTGATGGCGGATCGACCAAATGCGATTGGATTGCAATGGATGAAAGCGGCAAACAGCTGCAAGAAAAAATTAGAACTAAAGGTCTTAATCCTGCAATTTTAAGCGAAAAAAAACTTCATAAAATTGTTTCAAAAAGCGACGAGCTCATGGCCTTCTCTAAGGAGGTAAAGCATGTGTACTTTTACGGTGCAGGATGCGGCACTGAAAAACCGCGCCTAGCCTTAAAAGGCGTTCTTGAGAACTTATTTCCAAATGCCCTAGTGGAAGTCCAAGAGGATACTATGGCAGCAGTGAGAGCAAGCATAAACAATCCCAATGAAGCGGCGGTTGTTTGTATTATGGGAACTGGTAGCAACTGTAGCTATTTTGACGGGGACAAATTACACCAACGGGTGAAAAGTTTGGGATATACATTAATGGATGAGGCAAGTGGTAATTATTACGGTAAACAACTCATCCGTGACTACTATTTTAATAAAATGCCCGAAACCATCAAAATTTCATTTGAACACAAATACAATCTCGATGCCGATTTTATTAAATACAACCTTTATAAACAACCAAATCCTAATGCTTATTTAGCCAACTTTGCTGAATTTATGTTCTTAAATAAGGATGCACCGTATATGAGGGATTTGATAAAAACTGGTTTTAGGCTGTTTACTGAACATATGATTTTACAATTTAAAGAAGAACTAAAATCTTGTCCCATTCATTTTGCAGGTTCTATTGCCTATTTCGCCCAAGAAGAAATAAGGGAGGTAGCAGCTGAATATGGTATGCAAGTTGGAAATTTCATAAGACGACCAATTGAAGGTTTGGTTAGCTATCACAGTAATCAGCTCCACTAATGGAAATTGCAATTATCGCTCATGATGGTAAAAAAGCTGAAATGGTTCAGTTTTTAAATGAAAATAGACACGTTTTAGAACAAAAACGAGTTCAGCTAGTTTCAACAGGAACAACGGGAGAAAAGGTAAGGGCAGCTGGCTTTGAAGTAACTGCATTACTATCGGGACCAAAAGGTGGTGATGCCCAAATTGCAGCACGCGTAGCAGAGGGAAAATGCCACATGGTGATATTTTTTAGAGATCCGCTGGATAAACATCCGCACGAACCAGATATCTTAATGTTGATGCGATTGTGCGATGTTCATAATGTTCCTTTAGCTACCAATCCTGCAAGCGCTGGACTTCTAATTAAAGCGGTTTAATTAAACACATTATTTTCCTGCTCAGCCACTCTTATAAAAGTAGTGCGCTTGGTCAACTCTTTTAGTCTTGATGCACCTACATAAGTACAGGTGCTTCTCAGTCCGCCTAATATATCGTTTATTGTTGAAATTACTTCTCCACGATAAGGCACCTCCACCGTTTTTCCTTCACTGGCTCTATAATTTGCAACACCGCCAACATGCTTTTCCATTGCTGTAGTTGAACTCATGCCGTAGAATTTTTTGAATTTTTCACCGGCACGTTCAATTAAATCGCCGCCACTTTCGTCATGACCAGCCAACATGCCGCCAAGCATTACAAAATCGGCACCAGCACCAAAGGCTTTGGCAACATCGCCAGGCGTAGAACAACCACCGTCACTAATAATTTGACCACCCAAGCCATGCGCTGCATCGGCACACTCAATGATAGCGGATAACTGCGGATAGCCAACACCTGTTTTAACACGTGTGGTGCACACACTTCCAGGACCGATACCCACCTTCACAATATCGGCACCAGACAGAATAAGCTCTTCGGTCATTTCACCAGTTACCACATTTCCGGCGATAATAGTCTTATCAGTAAACTGCTTTCGAATTGATTTTACAAAATCTACAAAATGTTGTGAATAGCCATTGGCCACATCAATACAAATAAACTTTAAATCCGAATTGAGTTTAAAAATGTCATGAAGTCTTTCTGTATCTTTTTTGCCAGTTCCGGTACTAACAGCAATTGCGTTTACAATATCTTTTGGACTTGACTTAAAAAAGTCTTGCCACTGTTGTAAATCGTAATGTTTATGAATTGCTGTAAAGAGCTGTTGTTTAGAGAGTGCTTTGGCCATTTCAAAAGTACCCACTGTATCCATATTTGCGGCCATGACTGGTACGCCTTTCCAAATGTTTTTGCTGTTTACAAATAAAAATTCTCTTTCAAGCGTAACTTGGGCTCTACTTTTTAATGTGGAACGCTTAGGCCTAATCATGACATCTTTAAAGCCTAGTTTGATATCAGTTTCTATTCGCATAAGAACAGCATTTAAAAATAGTTTACTTATTTTATGGCAATCACACTAATTTCAACATTTACAAATTTAGGCAAATTAGCAACTTCTACGGTTTCTCGAGCAGGTGCCGTTTCATCTTTAAAATAAGTGGCATAAACGGCATTAATTTTTGAAAAATTATGCATATCACTGATAAAAATGGAAGCTTTAACTACATTTTCAAAAGTCATACCAGCCGCGTTTAAAACTGCCTTTAGATTTTCCATAACCATAGTAGTTTCATTTTCTATAGTATCGGTAACTAGTTGGTTTGTTTTTGGGTTAATGGCTATCTGACCAGAGGAATACAGCGTATTATTATATAAAACTGCTTGATTGTATGGACCAATTGGTGCAGGCGCATTTTCTGTTTTAATAATTGTTTTCATTGTGGTTCGTTTTAGAAGCGTACATCAGGTTGGCGGCGTTGATCGTATTTTAGGTCTTTTAACATACTCGATTTTATGCCTATAAAAAAGTTCCAAGAGGTTCTGGTACCAATAGGAATCCAAGAGAAATTCATGCGCCAACTTAACAAATCACGTTCAAATCTAATCTGTGTAAAGGTAAAATCATTATTTAAAAAATCATAACCTGAAGACAGGCCAACCGTCCACCGCGGAGACAAATCAACATCACCCGAAAACATTAAGGAGTGTGACGCAATTTGATTTTCTCGTTGGTTATTGTTGTAGTTAACCGCATAGGCTACACGCATAGACCATGGAATACTATAATTATAAAATTCATCAGGTTCTTTTTCTTCTTTGTCATCATCATCAGTTAAACGCCTATCGGCAAAATCTTCTGGTTGGCCAAAAAGATCATCGGCTCGACCACCGCTGCGCAAATTATCTTCCATGGCGCGTTCATTATCGGGGCGCTCAGCTCCTGTAAAATCTTTACTTGATAATGAATAACTCATGTTCACGTTTGCAGAGGTCATTCTAAATAAACTACCGCCATTATTAACGTTAAACACATTAACTCTGCGGTTATTATTGTCTAAAGCATATGGATCCAGAACCATTCCGAAGTTGATATTCATTTTTTTATTTAGAATCTGCAAACCCCCTGTGACGCGCATTGGCGCTAGGTTAAGTGAGTCTGCCGCCATATCATAAGAAGTATTCAAATTTAGGTTATTTAATAATATGATTTTTTTAGGTTCGGTTTTGGTTGAATCTTTGTCTTTAACCTTAGCTTCAAAATTGTTGCCTAACGAAAATCCTATGGAACTCGAAAATCTATTTCCTGGTGCACCAAATAATGACCCTTCAAAGCGGCTAAATTCAGTAGTAGTTAAACCATCAGCACTAATAACAATTTCTTCGTAAAACTGATCGAAAGCAGGATTAATACTGTACGACAATTCTGGCCTCATCACATGTCTAATGGCTTGTATTTTAGCATCTTTATTTTTCTTGGTAAAATCGAATAAACCATATATGGTAGTTCCAATGCTGGTGGTAAAATTATAGGTTCTAAAACTGTCAAAACCATTGACATCCCTGGTTACCACTTCTTGGTTGGTGGTATCGTAAAATCGGTCAATCGTATTCAGTGTCCAAGTTTCTTCAAAATTGGTACTAGCACTCATACTAAAATGTTTGAATACTTTAAAGTTAGTAGTAATTGGAATAGAGTGTCTCATTCCAATACGTGCATTATCAAACATTTCAGGTTTAAAAAACAGAGAATCTGTTGTTTGAATTCTGTTTTCACCTCTCACATTATACTGAAAATTTATATTTTGAATAATCCCCTTTTTTGGTCCTTCTTTTGGTTCAAAAGGGAAAACCCGCGTAACACTTGCTTGAATCGTTGGAAGCGTTAAATCAATTCTCTCTGTATTGGTGTTTTGTGAATGAGTGGCAGTCACACTGAGGTTAACTTGTGGTTCACCTTGAAAGGTTTTGGAATAGGATACCGAGGAAGCAAGTGTGTTATTTTGAAAGTTTGAATTGTTTAATTGATTAATTGACTGTCTATAAAACTGACTACTTCCTAAATTCACAGAAGCTGAAAACCTTGAACTGGGATTGGACTTTTGATCTTGAGTATGCGACCAACGAATGTTATAGATGGTGTTTTGGGCAAAATCAGGAAATCCACGTTCGCTATTTAACAAGTTTTCATATCTAAAACTCATGTTACCTTTAAATTTGTAACGTAAAGCATAATTGCTTTCTAAACGCATACCATAACTGCCATTGGTGTAATAATCGCCCAAAACGGCCAAATCCACAAAATCACTAATAGCAAAATAGTAACCTCCATTTTGCAAAAAATAACCTCTATCATTTCCAGAATCTTGACCAAACGACGGAAAAATCACACCAGAAGTTTGGGTTTTTGTCATGGGAAAAAATGCAAAAGGCAAGCCTATAGGTGTAGGCACATCGTAAATGTACATGTTGGTCAGTCCGGTAATAACTTTTTTATTGGGCACCAGTTTGGCCTTGCGCATTAAGAAATAATATTCGGGATCATCTAGATTTTCGGAGGTTGTAAATTTTCCGTTCTTCACAAAGAAAACCGAATCGTTTTCCTTTTTTGTGATTTCAGAAATAATGGTGCCACCACTTTGCTCGGTTTTAGAATTAAATACAACAGCTTTTTGTGTATTGGTATTGAAAATTATCGAATCTGGTTCAATAATATTGTTGCCTTGTTTAAAAACTGGCGCCTGAGAATATCCAGTAGAATCTTTAATTCTTCCTGCGTAAACCGTATTTACGGTGTAATCTATAACAATAATACCAGCCTTAATTTCCAAATCTTGATAAAGCACTTCAGCCTCATTATAGAGATAAATTTTTTGTTCCTTTTGATTGATGGATACGCGATCGGTGGCCTTATATTTCACAATATCTTCAAGTAAACCTTTCTTTTTCTGGATACTATCGGTTTTGACCGAATCAGATTCTTTTACATTTATGGGGAGTTTTACGAGAGAATCTACTACCACATTAACGGTATCGGTAGTGGTAACAGGAGTGATAACTTTGGATTTGTTAGGTATCTCTTGACCAAAGCCAAAAGTGTTGATAAGCACTGTAAAACTTAGAAAAAAAAGTATTTTATAGCTATTAATTCGCAACGCTAATAATGTATTTTTGTGTAAGCTTGGCTTGGTTTTTGAACAGTCAAAATTACATATATTTTTTTGTGTGAAGTGCAATAATACAATTATTATTAAATATTAATAAACCGTGAGTTTTATCGTTATTACAGCAATGAAAACGTTGATTAAACCTTTTGTAGTACTTTGGGTATTTGCTTTTACCTTTTTTTTAACAACATCAATAGATGCTCAAAATAGTCAAGCGCCATTTATAGTAGTGTTAGATGCTGGTCACGGTGATCATGATCCTGGAAATTTAGGAAGTCCTGGATCTGGCTATAAGGAAAAAGACATCGCCTTAAATGTGACACTTTTGGTAGGAAAGGCCCTTGAAAAGAATCCTAATATAAAAGTCATATACACACGAACCACAGATGTATTTTTAAAATTACACGAGCGTGCCAATATAGCTAATAAAGCCGATGCCGATTTATTCGTCTCTATTCATTGTAATTCGCATCACTCTTCTGCACATGGAACTGAAACCTTCGTACTTGGAGTTGCCAACAACGAGCGCAATTTTGAAATTGCCAAAAAGGAAAATCAGGTTATTTTTTTAGAGGATGATTACGAAAGTCATTACGATGGATTTAATCCAGACAATCCAGAATCTACTATAGGATTGGCATTGATGCAAGAAGAATACATGGACCAGAGCGTACTACTAGCGAGACTAATAGAAGACAATTTCTCTCAAAAACTAAAACGCCACAGCCGCGGGATCAAACAAGCTAGTTTATGGGTTATGCACAATACCTATATGCCCAGTGTTTTAGTTGAATTAGGTTTTTTAACAGCTAAAGGCGAAGGCGCTTACCTCAATAGTAAAAAAGGACAAATTGAAATGGCCAAGGCTTTAGAAACTGCTTTATTAGACTACAAAAAAACCTTAGACATTAACGTAGGCACCAATATTTCAAACAGCATTAAAAATGCTCAAGAAGTTACCAAAGAAAGAATTGCTGATAATATTGGCATAGAATTTAAAGTACAAATAGCAGCTAGCTCAAAAAATTTAGAGCTCAAACCTTACAATTTTAAAGGCCTAGATAATATTAGTAAAGATAAAATAGGAAACTTATACAAGTATTATTATGGTACAACTTCTGATCATTCAGATGCTGAAAAATCATTAAAAATAGTTCATTCAAAAGGCTATAAATCAGCATTTATTGTAGCATTTAAGAATGGAACCCAATTGAGTTTAGAAGAAGCTTTAAAATCAACTTTAAATTAAAGATTCTTTATTATTTTATTCCTAAATTTGTCTCAAATCAATAAAAAATAAGCAACATTGAAAATCTCACGCGAAATTAAAGCCGCCACTCTGGTAATTTCAGGTATTTTTCTTTTCATTTATTTATTCAGCTTTTTAAAAGGTGAAGACATATTTTCATCCTCAAACACCTACTATACAGAATTTGACTACAATGCGTTAAGCACTGCTTCTCCAGTTACAATTAAAGGTAATAACGTTGGTAAAGTAACGGATGTGACCTATATGTTTGAAACTGGAAAAACCCGCGTTGCCTTTACCGTTAATCCAAAACTTCAGTTTTCTAAAAATAGCATCATTAGGCTATATGAAACTGGTTTAATGGGTGGTAATGCACTTGCCGTGATTACAGCCAACGATAACGATTATGCTAAAGATGGTGATATTCTTCAATCGGAAATACAACCAGGCTTAATTACCTCTTTACGACAGAATTTTACAGGCTTGAGTTCCGATTTGGATAGTTCAATTAGGGCGGCAGATACGTTATTTGTAAATTTAAATGAATTAATTGCTGATAATTCTGAAACTGGAATTAAACAAACCATTGCAGAATTAAATAGCACCTTAAAGTCGTTTAAGTCGCTTTCAGAATCTATTCAATCAGTGGTCCAACAAAATGACGATAAAATTACATTGTTGGTTGACAATTTTGGAACCACTAGTGAAAATTTAAAACTACTGTCTGAAGATTTACAAAACGTTCAAATTTCTAAAACCATCAATAACCTAGATAGTACTTTAGTGGCTATGAATGCCATTATTTCTTCGCTAGAACGAGGTGAAGGCTCGGTTGGTAAATTGCTTAAAGACGATAATTTATACAATAATTTACAAGGTGCATCTCTGCAATTGGAACAGCTTCTTGAAGATATGAAACTTAACCCCAAGCGTTACGTGCATTTTTCTTTATTCGGAAAAAAAGCCAAACAATATGATGCGCAAGGAAATGAGGTTGAAGAATCTGATAATTAATTTATAATGCAATATTTACCCAATATTTTATTCGCAATTGCCCTCATTTTAGGGCTTGGCTATTTTGGTATCAACGTAAAAAAACTCATCCGAAACATAAAATTGGGTCAAGATGTGGATGTTAGTGATGATAAAAATCAGCGTTTTAATAATATGGCTCGTATTGCTTTAGGTCAAAGCAAAATGGTTGTACGTCCTATAGCCGGATTAATGCATATCATTGTTTATGTAGGTTTTGTAATTATAAATCTTGAGGTTTTAGAAATTATAATTGACGGACTTTTAGGAACCCATCGTATTTTTTTAGGTGTTTTAGGCAAATCTCTTTATGGCATTTTTATTGCCTCATTTGAGGCACTTGCAGTTTTGGTCTTATTTGCGGTGATTGTATTTTGGCTCAGGAGAAACATTATAAAATTAAAGCGCTTTATGAGTGCCGAAATGAAGGGTTGGCCCGAAAACGATGGTAATATCATTTTATATTTTGAGGTTATTTTAATGTGCTTGTTCCTTACAATGAATGCAACAGATCTCCCTTTTCAGGAAATGAATTCTGGTAACCTTGTAAGTCAATTTATCGCACCTTGGTTTAGCGGTTTTACGGAAGGTACCATTCATATAATCGAACGCTCGGCATGGTGGCTTCACATCATAGGCATTTTAATCTTTTTAAATTATTTATATTTTTCGAAGCATTTGCACATTTTGCTGGCGTTTCCTAATACGTATTTTGGTAAATTAAAACCAAAAGGCGAACTCAACAATTTAGAATCTGTAACTGCCGAAGTAAAATTAATGATGGATCCTGATGCCGATCCGTTTGCAGCACCAGCAAATCCAGACACCATACCTGCCAAATTTGGAGCAAGCGATGTCACGGATTTAAATTGGGTACAATTACTCAATGCTTACACCTGCACAGAATGTGGCAGATGTACCAGCGAATGTCCTGCTAACCAAACTGGGAAAAAGTTGTCACCGAGAAAAATAATGATGGATACGCGCGATAGGCTAGAGGAAATAGGAAAAAATATCGATGCCAATGGCGGTACGTTTAAAGACGATGGTAAACAATTACTCAACGATTATATTACACCTGAAGAATTATGGGCCTGTACAAGTTGCAATGCCTGCGTAGAGGCTTGTCCGGTAAGTATTGATCCCTTATCTATCATAATAGACATGCGTAGATATTTGGTGATGGAACAAAGTGCCGCCCCAATGGAACTGAACAATATGATGACCAATGTTGAAAACAACGGTGCTCCTTGGCCTTATAACCAAATGGATCGGTTGAATTGGGCAAATGAAAATTAAACAATTTTAAAAACAATACCAACCTAAAATCATTACAAGATCAAGCGATTATGAAAAGAGAAGAAGCAGACAAATTACTAAACGAAAAAGTTGAAAAAGGTGAAAAGGTAAGTCCAGTTTTACCTAAGGGGATCAAAAATTATCTGATTGATATTGATGGTACTATCGGTGAAGATATTCCTAACGAGGAACCAGAACGCATGCTTATCGCCGAAGTCTACCCAGATGCTTTAGAAACCTGCAACAAGTGGTTTGATGAAGGTCATATGATTTGTTTCTTTACCTCAAGAACGGAAGCACACCGAGAATACACTGAGATTTGGTTGAACAAACACGGTTTTAAATATCACAGTTTATTGATGGGTAAACCCAGAGGCGGCAATTATCATTGGATTGACAATCACCTAGTAAAAGCTACGCAATACAAAGGGAAATTTACTGATCTAGTAGATAAAAAAGTGACCATTCAAGTGTTTGATGATGGTCTGCACGATTAAATAAAATTACGCATGAGCGAACAATTAAAAGTGCCAACTATGGCGCAACTTATGGCCGAAGGTAAGCAACCCGAAGTACTTTTCTGGGTTGGTTGCGCAGGAAGTTTTGACGATAGAGCCAAAAAAATTACCAAAGCATTTGTGAAGTTACTCAATCGTGCCAATGTAAATTTCGCGGTACTTGGTACTGAGGAAAGTTGCACTGGCGATCCAGCCAAACGAGCTGGCAACGAGTTTTTATTCCAAATGCAAGCCGTTACCAATATTGAAGTGTTAAACGCTTACGAGATTAAAACGGTGGTAACGACATGTCCGCATTGTTTTAATACCTTAAAAAACGAATATCCTTCGCTTGGTGGCAGCTACACAGTAATGCATCACACGCAATTTTTAAAGAACTTGTTAGACGAAGGCAGACTATCCATAGAAGGTGGCCAATTTAAAGGCAAGCGAATTACCTTTCACGATCCGTGTTACTTAGGGCGTGCCAATAATGTTTATGAAGCACCACGAGATTTAATTAGAAAGTTAGATGCCGAATTGGTTGAAATGAAATCTTGCAAAAGTCGCGGTTTGTGCTGCGGTGCCGGAGGCGCTCAAATGTTTAAAGATGCTGAACCTGGCAATAAAGAAGTAAATATTGAGCGCACTGAACAAGCTCTCGAAACACAGCCCGAAATAATAGCCGCAGGTTGTCCGTTTTGCAATACCATGATGACCGATGGGGTCAAAAACAAAGAAAAAGAAGGACAAATTAAGGTTATGGATGTGGCGGAGTTGATTGCAAATGCACAAGATTTGTAAAATGACACCGGTTAAAAGACCTTTTTGGCAATCGTTGATAATTGGAGTTATTTGGGGTTTTATTATTTCTTTTATTTTAAGTTTGGTTGAAATATATACAGATGACCAAAAGGAATTTTCGATTCTTAATTTCGTGTTTTATTTTATTTGTTTTACCATTTTTCATGCATTTAGTAACCGATGGCACATAAAAAATAAACCTTGAAACCCATGTTTAACAATCCACAAATAGACGCCCTTTCCATACCTAATATTGAAATCCTCAATTTGGAAAAGGTTGAACGTTCTTATTTGTATATTTTATTTATTAATAGATTACTTGGTTTTCTGTTTCCTTTAGTAGCCGTAACCACAGTTGGATTTATTACTAATTTTGAAGGTTGGCTTTTATATTATTGGATTGGTATTACAGTCTTATTCATTTTTTTTATATCGAATTGTTTATACACCTTTTTGAGTTTTTCAAAACGGCGTTATGCATTACGCGAACACGATATCATTTACACCGAAGGTTTGTTGCTCAACTCTTTTACCACAGTGCCTTTTGTTAGAATTCAACATACCGAGATTTCCCGTAGCTTTTTAGAACGAAAACTACACTTAGCCACCTTAAAAATTTATACAGCCGGAGCAACAGGCAGCGATTTATTTATTAGTGGATTATCTAAAGACACCGCACAAAAAATTAATGCGTTTTTAACTTCGAAGATCAATGATCAACTTTGATTTTTCAACGCCAATAAGACAATCTGTAAAAGGAATTGTTATTATATTCGGCTTTCAATTATTTAAGTTTTTAAAGCAAAGTTTCGCCCTATTCATTGTTATTGGCGTTGGAATTGCAAGAAAAGGCAGTATTTTAGGATTGAGTGCACTCCAACTCATGTTATACTTGCTTGCCTTGCTGTTATTTTTTCTTACATTTTCAATTTTAAAGTACTGGTATTTTAAATTTCATGTGTCTTCTGAAGGTTTTCACCTGGACAAAGGAATCCTCAATAAAGAGAGTATTTTAATACCGAGTTCTAAAATTCAAAACATTCACATTAAACAAAATTTGCTGCAACAATTTATTAATGTGGTTTCTTTTTCAATAGAAACAGCTGGCGACGATAAATCCGAAATCGAGATAAAAGCGCTTAGCAGGCCTATGGCTTTGGCATTAAAAAAATCATTGTTAGCTGAGATTTCTGAAGTCGTTAAAAGCTTTCCAGAGTCACGTGTTTACTACAAAGTATCACCGAAAAAATTACTTTTGGAAGGCATTGGGCAAAACCACCTTAAAAGTCTTGCAATTATTTTGGCCTTTATATTAGGGATTTATTTTCAGTTTAAAGACCTGTTTAATGATTTAGAAATAGAAAATGAATTTATAGACAATATAGAGACGCAATCCGCAGCTGTTTTTTCAATCATCCTTTTTAATATTTTAATTCTGTTAGTTTTTTTGCTATTCGCTTTTTTATTTTCATTGCTAAAAACACTTATTGTCAATTTCAATTTACAAGTTATTGAACATGAAAAAACAATAGAAATATCAAAAGGACTACTCAATAAAATTTCGCTCAACCTTTCGCCGAGGCGCATACAAAGTGTAATTGTCACTAACAATCGACTTAAGCGCTATTTTGGATTAAACACCTTAGAGGTAAGGCAAGCCATGATTGATAAAAAAAAGGCACAAAATCTTTCAATCATAGCCTTAAATAAAACACAGCTTTGGTATTTGGTAAATAAAATTTACACCAGCTATACCACAATTGCCGAAAAATTTAAACCAACACTTTATTTTATTAGAGTTAAAGCAATTAAGAGCGTTGTCATTTTGTTGATTTTGAACTTAATTGTGTATTTCACCGAATTTCTTAATTTATGGTTTGTAAATGTTTTAGGAGTTTTAATCGTATTAGTCTTTTTAAAAATCTCCTACAGAAAAGCTTTCTATAGTATTGACGATCAGTATTTAGTAGTGGGTAGCGGATTTATTGAAACCAAAACAGAAATCGTACAACACCATAAAATTCAGTCGGTTGTCATGAGGCAATCTATATTTATGAAAAGGCGGCAAGTGGCTAGTGTACATGTTTATACTGCCTCAGGAAAAATTTCAATTTCTTATATCGAACAAGAGCGCGCCAAAGCAATCTTAAATTATTTGATATACAGTGTTGAAACGAGTGGTAAAAATTGGATGTAGTTTCTGTAGGTACTAAGTATTAATACGGAAGACGAAAGACGGAAAAAGGGAAATGGGCTATATTTTAAAAAAAATTTATTTAGTACTATTTTCAAAATAAAATATACGTTAAAATACTTCACAATTTTTGTCATGACCAATATAATAGCACGACTTTTGATTGATTTAATAACAGCATAAAACCATCCTATATGTTAGTAGAATTTAGTTCCCTTCCTGAAACATCACGAGTTTGGATTTACCAAGCCAACCGATCTTTTACAGAACAAGAGATTGAAGAAATATCGCTCAAGCTGAATGATTTCATTACGCATTGGACTGCACATGGCAGTGACTTACATTCTAGCTATACCATTAAATATAAAAGATTTATAGTTATTGGTTTAAACCAAGACTTAAATAAAGCAACTGGTTGTTCTATTGATGCATCGGTTAGTTTTATTCAACAGTTAGAA
This sequence comes from Flavobacteriaceae bacterium, assembly GCA_018402135.1. Classification (GTDB taxonomy): domain Bacteria; phylum Bacteroidota; class Bacteroidia; order Flavobacteriales; family Flavobacteriaceae; genus Paucihalobacter. The sequence goes on from JAGYJF010000002.1 coordinate 290,542, forward strand.
CAAGACTATCAAGTAGATTTATTAGATAAAATGAACGTTTCGTATAAGCAAGGTGAATTTGTGGCTTACAAATCGTTAATTGATTTTAGACAAATGGCAAAGGATAAAGCTGTAGGTCCAAACACCATTGTGTTTAATAATTTAGTGAATAATATTGCAGAATTTAACGACAGTTGGGAAGTGCCCGCTAAGGAGAGTTGGCATAACCGTTTTATCAAGTAATTTGTTAATGAATTTCTTTATAAATCTATCATAAATGTCATATTAAGAACTTTCATTTATACTAATTTGCAGCCATTATTAGTTAATTCATCAAAAGCCATTTAGACAGTGATAAATCATAAATACCTTATTTTATTTATAACTTTTTTCTTTTCAATTATCGTCTTCAGTCAGAACAATCCCTTGTTAGCAAAAGATATTGAAGCACAAAAGATGTGGGTAGATAGTATATACAATACCATGACCTTAGAAGAAAAAATTGGCCAACTATTCATGGTTCAAGTGTTTTCTGATAAGAATGAAGCCCATAAGTCTGAGATTTTAAAGCAAATAAAAGAACAACATATAGGTGGTGTTATATTTTCAAAAGGTGGACCAATGCGTCAAGCAAAACTCAATAATGAATTGCAATCAGCTTCAAAAATTCCTTTGTTAGTTGGCATGGATGCAGAATGGGGATTAAGTATGCGACTAGATTCTACCTATGCTTTTCCTTGGAATATGACCTTGGGTGCCTTAAACGACGATGCCTTAATAGAACAAACGGGGAAACATATTGGTGAACATTGTAAACGCCTAGGTGTACATTTTAATTTTGCGCCAGTGGTTGATATCAACACCAATCCAAACAATCCAATAATCGGAAACCGTTCTTTTGGTGAGGATCGCAATAGAATCACGCGACAATCCTTAGCCTTTATGAAAGGTATGCAAGGGGCTGGAGTTATGGCAAATGCCAAACATTTTCCTGGTCATGGCGATACCGATACCGATTCGCATAAAACCTTACCAACGATTAATTTTAGTGCACAACGTATCGATTCGGTTGAGCTTTATCCTTACAGAGAACTTATTAAAGAAGGTTTATCTAGCGTAATGGTAGCACACCTAAATGTTCCCGCCTTAGAAGCGCGTTCGGGTTATCCATCATCAATTTCAAAACATATCGTGACTAACATTCTTAAGGATAGCTTAGGATTTGAAGGTTTAATTTTTACAGATGCACTGAATATGAAAGGTGCTTCTAATTTTAGCGCTCCTGGCGATATTGATTTGGCAGCATTTATGGCAGGAAATGATGTGTTATTGATTTCAGAAAACGTGAAATTGGCAGTCACCAAAATTACGGATGCTTTAAACAATAAATTATTCACTGCAGAAAGACTAGCCCATTCGGTTAAAAAGATTTTAAGTTCTAAATACAAATTGGGTTTAAATAACTATAAATCTATACAGACCGACCATTTAATCAGCGATTTAAACCGAATAGAAGACGACTTACTCTATGAAAAGTTAATGGAAAACGCCATTACCGTTGTAAAAAACACCAATCAAAATTTACCTATTCGTCAACTTGAATCAAAAAAAATTGCCCATGTGAAATTTGGTAATGACGATGGCACTCCGTTTTTGGAAACTCTAAAAAAGTACACAAAGATTCACGAAATTAAAGCAGATAAGTTAGATGACCTTCTTATTCAACTTAAAAATTACAATACGGTTATTGTAAGTCTGCACAAAACCAGCGATAATCCTTGGCGTAGTTATAAATTTACTGACCGAGAATTGGTTTGGCTATACGAAATAGCGCGTACAAATAATGTTATTCTAAATGTATTCGCAAACCCTTACAGTTTAATAGATTTAAAAACCACTGAAAATATCGAAAGTATCGTAGTGAGTTACCAAAATAGTAAAATAGCTCAAGAAAAATCAGCACAACTCATTTTTGGAGCTATTGCAGCCAAAGGAACCTTACCAGTAAGTGCTGGAAAGCAATTTGCTACAGGTATTGGTTTGCAATACAATGCTATGAGCAGCTTGAGCTACGGATTGCCCGAAAGTGTTGGAATGGATTCAAATAAGCTGTTTAAAGTTGATTCAATCGCAAAATTAGCCATTGCCAAAGGGGCAACACCAGGTATTCAAATTGTAATCGCCAGAAAAGGCAAGGTGTTTTACAACAAAAATTTTGGGTACCATACTTATGACAATAAAATTCCTGTAAAAGAATCTGATATTTTTGACATTGCCTCTTTAACCAAAATAATGGCAACTGTACCACTTATCATGGAATTACAAGAAAAAGGTGTTATAACTTTAGATACAAAACTCTCAGAGTTATTGCCGGAATATAGAGGCACCAACAAAGCCAATATTACATTAAAAACAATGTTATCCCATTTTGCACAATTAAAACCTTGGATTCCTTTTTACACAGCTACACTAGATGACAATAATAAACCTTCACAGAAATATTACAGAAATCAAATGGATGATGTTTTTAATGTTGAAGTAAGCCCAAATCTTTATATGCGAAGTGATTACCAGGATTCCATTCAAGATATTATAAAAAATTCGGACTTGTTAAGTAGGGTTCAATACCGTTATAGCGATTTACCTTATTTTATTTTGAAAAAATTTTTAGAAAATCATTACGATAAATCTATGGCTGAGTTGGTGCAAGATCACTTTTACCGACCCCTAGGTGCCAATTATACCACTTACAATCCAACGGAAAAATTTAGCAAAAGCGCTATTTTACCAACAGAAATCGACGATTATTATCGTTACCAAACAGTTCATGGTTATGTGCATGACATGGGTGCTGCCATGCAAAACGGCGTTGGTGGTCATGCTGGGGTATTCAGTAATGCCAACGATATGGCGAAACTAATGCAGCTGTATCTGCAAAAAGGATTTTACGGTGGAAGAAGGTACTTTTCGCCTGAAACAATGGACGAGTTTAATAAATGTCATTTTTGCATAAATAATAACCGTCGCGGAATTGGATTTGACAAACCACAACTTGGTGATGCAGGTCCAACCTGTGGATGTTTATCAATGACTAGCTTTGGCCATTCAGGTTTTACCGGCACTTACGCCTGGGCAGACCCTGAGGAAGAAATCGTATATATATTCATGGCTAATAGAACCTATCCCAAAGCTACAACCAATTTACTGTTAAAAGAAAACATAAGAACCGATATTCAGCAGTATATTTACGATGCAATAATTAAATAATTAAAAAAAGTAAAATGCGTGTAGGTATTGTATGTTATCCAACCTTTGGTGGCAGTGGTGTTGTGGCAACAGAATTAGGTTTGGAGCTTTCAAAAAAAGGTCATGAAATTCATTTCATCACCTATAATTTACCTGTGCGCTTAGGTTTGCTGAACAAAAATGTGCATTTTCACGAAGTTCATGTACCTGAATATCCTTTATTTCATTACCAACCATACGAATTAGCCTTGTCTAGCAAAATAGTTGATATGGTAAAATTACACGGCATTGAATTGTTACATGTACATTATGCCATTCCCCATGCTTATGCTGCCTATATGGCAAAACAAATGCTAAAGGAAGAAGGCATTCACCTTCCCATAGTAACTACCTTGCACGGTACCGATATAACTTTGGTTGGTAGCCATCCGTTTTACAAACCCGCCGTTACCTTCAGCATCAACAAATCTGATGCTGTTACTTCGGTTTCTCGCGATTTAAAAGCACATACTCTCAGAATATTTAACACTAAAAATGAGATTGATGTTATTCCTAATTTTATTGATTTAGAAAGACATAAACATGGATTTACAGATTGCCAACGTGTTTTAATGGCTGAAGATCATGAACGCATCATAACGCATATTAGTAACTTTAGAGAGGTAAAGCAAATACCTGATGTTATTAAGATATTCAATAACATTCAAAAGGTTATGCCGGCAAAATTAATGATGGTTGGAGAAGGACCAGAAAAAGAAAAGGCAGAAAACCTATGTGATAAATTAGGTATAAGTGAACAAGTAGTTTTTCTTGGTAACAGCAATGAGATTGATAAAATTCTTTGCTTTAGTGATTTATTCTTATTGCCTTCTAGAAGTGAGAGTTTTGGTTTGGCAGCTTTAGAGGCCATGGCTTCTGGTGTACCAGTAATCTCTACAAATACCGGTGGATTGCCCGAGGTTAATAAGCAAGGTTTTTCAGGATTTTTAAGCGATGTAAATGATGTAGAAGACATGAGCGAAAATGCCATAAAAATACTAAGTGATCTGAATAATTTAGAGAAATTCAAACAAAACGCAAAGAAACAAGCACAACAATTTGATATTCACAAAATCGTACCCATGTATGAACGTGTTTATAAAAAAGCGCTTGATTATGTTACTGCCATAAAATAAAAAGAGGCTGTCTGAAAAGGCAGTCTTTTTTTTTGCATTTTTTTCTGATAACTCTTAACTTTAAGGATGAGCAGAAAAGTTATTTTTAAGACCTATAACCAAGATCAGTTAAGTCTATTACCACCAAGTTATGATGATTTGGTACCAGCACATCATCCTGTACGTATTGTAAACACGATTATCGACCATGTTGATATTAGCGCATTAGAAAAGAGCTACAAAGGGGGAGGCACCTCGAGCTATCATCCGCGTATGTTACTCAAGGTTATTATTTATGCCTATTTACGTAACTTATATTCTTCAAGAAAGATAGAACAAGCCTTACACGAGAACATTCATTTTATGTGGCTTAGTGGACAGAGCAAGCCAGATCACAATACCATAAACGATTTTAGAGGCAAACGCCTGCAAAAGCATTTAAAAAAAATCTTCCATCAAGTTGTTGTATTGCTTGCAGAAGAAGGTGTACTATCCTTAAAAGATATTTTTGTAGACGGCACCAAGATAGAGGCCAATGCCAATCGTTACACTTTTGTATGGGGCAAGAGTATAAAAACCAGTAAGGAGCGTATTAAAAAGCAACTAAATGAACTCTGGTCTTATGTTGAAAAAGTTTATAAAGAAGAACAAAAAACGCCCAATCAGCCAGACTTTGAAGCCATAGATATCCATAAAATAGAAGCCACCATCAACCAGATCAATGATGCCTTAAAAGGCAAAGACATCGACAAGAAAGTCAAGCAGAAGCTCAATTATGCCAAAAAGAACTGGCCTACCAATATGGCAAAGTACCAAAAACAAGAAGCTATTTTAAAAGCACGTAACAGCTATAGCAAAACAGATCCCGATGCCACTTTTATGAGAATGAAAGACGACCATCTGCAAAACGGACAGCTCAAACCTGGGTATAATATACAGGCCTCCACCAATAACCAATACCTTACCAATTATACACTAGCGCAAACCACAGCAGATACCACTACACTAAAAGACCATGTAGCAGACCATATTGAAAACTATAATGAAACACCACAAACATTAACCGCAGATGCAGGTTATGGAAGTGAAGAAAATTATACCGATTTAGAAGATAAAAACATTACCGCTTTTGTAAAATACAACTACTTCCATAAAGAACAACAAGACAAAAAGAAAGAAAAAACAAATCCCTTCCATCCAGACCAGCTCCAATATCATAAAGAAACAGACACCTATTACTGTCCTATGGGACAAGCCATGGCCAATATAGGTAGTTATAAAAAGAAAACACAAAATGGTTTTGAACAAGAAATACATCGCTACCAAGCTCAAAACTGCCAAGGATGTCCACTTAGAAGTCTCTGTCATAAATCCAAAGACAATCGTATCATAGAACGCAATTACAATCTCATACGGCTAAAAGCAAAAGCAAAAACGCTACTTATCAGTGAGCAAGGAATCGCTAAAAGAAAGCAACGCTGCTGGGATGTGGAAGCTGTTTTTGGAAACATAAAACACAATATGAACTTTAAACGATTTATGTTAAGAGGAATTGATAAAGTAAATGTAGAAATAGGGTTAATTGCAATGGCACATAACCTTAAAAAGTACAGTTTAGCTATATAAAATAGCTTTTACTTTTTTAAAAATCGAACTTTTAACACAGCATATCAAAAAAAAACAATAAACTAAAAATACACAAAAAAGAAAATCGCCTAAAAATTACTTTTTAGACGACCTCTTTAATAAACTGTATGGTTTAAAATTGATATCTTACCCCTAGGGCAATATCAAAATTTACGTCGTCATTAAAATTTCCAAAACCTAGTTCAGGTCTAAAATCTAATGAAATCAGTAATGGAATATCGAAGTTGTATTCAATACCTATATTACCCGCTGCAACTGCAAAAGTTTCACTATTATTATCGTTACGATCATTGTCATATGATCCTAAACCACCACCAAGACCAGCATACCAATTAAAATCTCCTTCAATCGCCCAAACCCATTGGTATAGTCCAATAAGCTTGAAACCGTCGAAATCATTTCCGCTTCTCCAGCCAAGATCAAGTTCCAATCTGTTATTTCCACCTAAGGCACGTTGATAAGATACCTCGGTACCAAAGCCATTACCGCCGGCAAGTCTCAAACCTAGGGCGTTATCAGCAATTTCCTGTGAATTTGCAGAAAAAGAAAACCCAATTACAATTAGGCTCAATAAAATTAGTTTTTTCATAATGTAAATTTAAAAATTAAGTTAGCATAGTTAATTTAACGCACTGTTATGCATTTCTATTATATATAAGTCAATTATAGTGCCAGTAAATTAATATCTTTAAAGCTTACAAAATTAATATATCATTCTGCATGAAAATAAACCTTAAACAGTTAAAATTACAGCTAGAAGGTGAACTATTTTTTGATGAATTATCTAAAGTAATTTATGCTACGGATGCTTCTGTCTACAGACAATTACCTTTAGCAATTGCCTATCCCAAGAATAAAAAGGACATTCAGATTCTAATCAATTTTGCAAATAATAACAAAACGTCATTAATCCCCAGAACTGCTGGAACATCTTTGTCAGGTCAGTGCGTTGGTGAGGGCATCATTGTAGATGTTTCTAAATATTTTAATAAAATAAACAAATTAGACCTTGATAATAAAACAGTAACCGTAGAACCTGGAGTGGTTAGAGATCTTCTCAATAATTATTTAAAACCTCATGGCTTATTTTTTGGACCCAATACATCTACCTCTAATCGCTGTATGATTGGAGGTATGGTTGGTAATAATTCTTCTGGTACAACTTCTATAAAGTATGGCGTTACCAGAGATAAAGTAATAAAACTTGAAACAATTTTAAGTGATGGGTCTGAAGTGATTTTCGAGTCATTGACCAAAGACGCATTTCAAAATAAACAACAGCTACCGACGCTGGAAGGTAAAATTTACAATATTATTAATCAAGATCTGCATTCAAGAGCAGTACAAAATCAGATTAAAGATAATTTCCCCAAGGCGGAAATTCACCGACGTAATACTGGCTATGCCATAGACCAACTTATCAATTGCCAGGAGTTTGATGAAACTTCTTTAAAACCTTTTAACATGTGCCAATTGTTGAGTGGGAGCGAAGGCACTTTGGCTTTTACAACGCAAATCACCTTAAAGTTGGATGATTTACCACCACAAGAGCAAGCCATTATTGCATTACATTTCAACAGTATTGACCATTGTATGGACACCGTTACAACAGTTATAAAGCACGATTTGTACAGTTGTGAAATGATGGACGATACCATTTTAAATCTCACCATTCACAACAAAACACAACAACAAAACAGATTCTTTATTGAAGGCAATCCGAAGGCCATTTTACTTTGTGAGTTGAGATCCGCATCACCAATAGATTTAAAAATTCAAATTAATAATTTAATTGATAGCGTTAAAGAACTTAATATTTGTTATGCCTTTCCTATACTAATGGATGATGCCATTGATAAAGCTTTTGAATTGCGTAATGCAGGTTTAGGTTTGCTAGGAAATATAATTGGTGATGATAAAACTGTTGCTTGTATTGAAGATACAGCGGTGGCAATTAATGATTTGTCAAGTTATATCCGTGAATTTACAGCACTTATGGTAACGTATAATCAAAATGCCGTTTATTATGCCCATGCTGGTGCTGGAGAGTTACATTTGCGTCCTATTCTAAATTTGAAAAAGAAAAAAGATGTTCAATTATTCCGAAAAATAACAACCGATGTTGCCAAATTAGTTAAAAAATATAGAGGCTCCATGAGCGGTGAACATGGCGACGGAATTGTCCGATCGGAGTTTATACCCTTAATGATTGGTGAAGCCAATTACACTATTCTTAAGGCAATTAAAACTGCATTCGACCCTAATAATATTTTTAATCCAGGCAAAATTGTTAATCCAATTCCAATGGATCTTAATTTAAGGTATTCAACCGACATAGAACACCCCGAAATTAAGACGCTTCTTAGCTTTGAAAGTTCACAAGGTATACTTCGTGAAGCTGAAAAGTGCAATGGCAGTGGTGATTGCAGAAAACTCCCCGAATTTGGTGGTACTATGTGTCCTAGTTACAGAGCAACTCGTAATGAAAAAGACACCACTCGAGCACGCGCCAATGCATTAAGGGAAATTTTAACCCATTCTACCGAAACGAACAGATTTAATAATGAAGCACTTAAAGAAGTGTTCGATTTGTGTTTAAGTTGTAAAGCTTGTGCTACCGAATGCCCAAGTAGCGTTGATGTGGCAGCCTTAAAAGCAGAGTTCCAATATCAATATCAAAAAGAAAATGGTGTGCCCTTTAGAGCTAAATTATTTGCTTTTAACAATAGCATCAATAAATATTTAAGTAAAGCACCAAGTTTCTCAAACTTCATTTTATCAAATAGAATTAGTTCAAGTATTATAAAGAAAATAAGTGGTGTTGCAACTGAAAGAAGTCTGCCTTTAATTTCAACTCAAAGTTTAAATAACATATATTATTCTATTGCTAATCATAATAATAAAAATTTTATAAAAACAGTATATCTGTTTAATGATGAATTTTCTAATTATCTAGATAGCGCGATTGGTAAAGACGTCATCGAACTATTATTAAAATTAAATTATCATGTAAAAATAGTTCCAAATGTAGAATCTGGTCGTGCCATGTTATCTAAAGGCTTGCTTGAACAAGCAAAAAAAATGGCCAATAAAAATGTTTCAATTTATAAAGATATTGTAACCGATGCCTCACCGTTAATTGGTATTGAGCCTTCAGCCATTTTAAGTTTTCGAGATGATTATCTCAGGTTGGTTGATGATAAAATATCGGCTCAAAAAATTGCAAAAAACACGTTTTTAATTGAAGAGTTTATTCAAAAGGAAGTTGATTTGGGAAATATCAAGTCAGAACAATTTCATAAACAATCCAAAATCATTAAAATTCATGGCCATTGTTATCAAAAAGCAATTGCCAATCAAATGTCAACCTTTCAGATTTTAAATTTACCCGAAAATTATAAAGTAACTATCATTCCCAGTGGTTGTTGTGGTATGGCAGGCAGTTTTGGATATGAAAAAGAACACTATAAAGTTAGTATGCAAATAGGCGAGCAAACCCTTTTTCCTGCAATTCGAAAGGCTTCAGAGCATACTATTATCGCGGCAAATGGGACAAGTTGCAGACATCAAATTTTAGATGGCACGGGCAAGTTCGCTATACATCCTGCGACTATTCTAAGGCAGGCCTTAGTCTGATTTTTTCGGATTGGAAGGGTTGAAAATAGTTATGGCCGCTATTAAATCTTTAACTTCCATTTCTTTAAATTCTTCATCGGCATAGAATGGCAGTAATTTATCGCTGTTATAGTTATAAATCTTCCATCGTTTAAATTGGTATTCCAAGGCGGTAAAGTTTTCGATCCAGTCTCCTGAATTCATATAAACAGTCGATCCGTTTTTATTTTCTTTAACCACCATTTTTGGTTGATGTATATGTCCACATATCACGTAGTCGTATCCTTTATCGATAGCCAAATCAGCTGCTACATTTTCAAAATCACTTATATATTTAACAGCCGATTTCACACTATTCTTTATTTTTTTAGACAGTGAATAGCGTTCGCGACCTAATTTTTCTAAGCACCAATTTACCAAACTGTTCAAAACAATTAAAAAGTCATATCCATAACCACCAAGTTTGGCTAGCCATTTAGCGTTTTGAATAGAGAGATCAAAAACATCACCATGGAAAATCCAAGCTTTCTTTTTATTATCTAATTCAAGTACAACTTTATCAACTATAGATATGTTACCAATGTTAGTATCACTGAATTTTCGAAGCATTTCATCATGGTTACCCGTAATATAAATGACCTCTGTGCCATCGGCAGCCATATCGATGATCTTTTTTATTACCCGTAAATGTGATTTTGGAAAGTAACGCTTGCTAAATTGCCAAATGTCAACAATATCCCCATTCAACACTAACTTTTTAGGTTCAATGCTATTGAGGTAGGTGAGTAAATGTTTTGCCTGACAACCATAAGTGCCAAGATGCACATCGGAAATTACAGCAATTTCAACTTTTCGTTTTAGATTAAAGGACAATGTAAAAATTTTATACAAATTACCGACGCATACATTACTTAATGATTAATTGTTAATTAAGATATTGTGAGTAATGCGTTAAGTTTACGTTATCCGAAAATTGAATTTATGCCACATAATAACGATTTCAATTTTTGTTTCTCTGATAATACATTTACTTTAGCATTAAATTCTATAAAATGGCAGGAAATTCCTACGGAAAATTGTTTACAGTAACCACTTTCGGTGAGTCCCACGGCACTTCAATTGGTGGTATTATTGATGGTTGTCCGTCTGGTTTGGTTCTAGATTTTGAAAAGATTCAACAAGAACTTAACCGACGCAAACCTGGTCAGTCTGAGATTGTTACCCAACGAAAGGAACCAGATACGGTTGAATTTTTGTCAGGTATTTTCGAAGGAATTACAACAGGAACTCCCATCGCATTTCATATTAAAAATACCAATCAAAAATCTAAAGATTATTCGCATATAAAAGATGTTTACAGACCAAGCCATGCCGATTATACCTACGATCAAAAATTTGGTGTTCGCGATTACCGCGGTGGCGGTCGCAGCTCTGCTAGAGAAACTGCCAGTAGAGTAGTAGCTGGAGCTATAGCTAAACAATTATTAACGGATATTAAAATTACGGCCTATACAAGTTCTGTTGGAAGCATTGAATTGTTAAAACCCTATCAGGATTTAAATTTCGAAGAAATTGAAAATAATGATGTGCGCTGTCCGGATGCCGAATTGGCACAGCAAATGAAAGATAAAATAAAAGCTATAAGAAAAGAAGGTGACACTATTGGAGGCACGGTGAGTTGTGTTATTCAAAATGTGCCCGTTGGTTTGGGTGAACCAGTTTTTGACAAGTTACATGCCGAGTTGGGCAAAGCCATGTTATCAATCAACGCTGTTAAAGGTTTTGAATATGGCAGTGGCTTTCAAGGAACCAAAATGAAAGGCAGTGAGCATAACGATTTGTTTAACAACGATGGTAGTACAAAGACTAACAATTCAGGTGGAATTCAAGGTGGCATTAGTAACGGCATGGATATTTATTTTAAAGTAGCCTTTAAACCTGTTGCCACTGTTATTCAGAAACAAGATGCCTTAGACGCTAACGGAAATATTGTTGAAATGCAAGGTAAAGGTCGTCACGATCCATGTGTGGTTCCGAGAGCTGTGCCTATTGTTGAAGCTATGGCAGCGTTGGTGATTGCAGATTTTATACTCCTGCGCAGGCAAGAGTCTAAGTCTTGGTAGTGTTTCTATTTAAGATAAATCTACTAATTTATAAAACTAAATAAATAATTACGAGATGCCTGCATTCGCAGGAATATTGCTTATGAAAAAACTAGCATTACACTGGAAGATTATCATCGGAATGGTTTTAGGGATTATTTGGGCCTTAGTTTCCAGTTCCTTAGGTTGGAGTGCCTTTACCATTAATTGGATAGATCCTTTTGGTACAATTTTTATCAACTTACTTAAATTGATTGCCGTGCCGTTGGTTTTATTTTCTATTATCAGTGGCGTGGCCAATATTGGCGATCCTTCTAGTTTGGGAAGAATGGGTGGTAAAACTCTTTTGATTTATTTGTTGACAACGGTAATGGCCATCGGATTAGGACTACTACTGGTCAATGTTATTAAGCCAGGAAAATTGATTGATGAGCAAAGCCGGATTGATAATAGAATTAGCTATGAAATTTGGGCATCATCTCAAGGTTATGAAGTAAAAGATGGTATTAATTACCTTCAAGACCCTGACTTTTTTGAGCGCGCACAAGAAATTTCAAAGCTGACTAAAAGTGAATTAATTGAAGTTTCAATTTCCGATAAATTAGACACTGCTTCTAAACGTAAAAATGTAACCCCATTACAACCTTTGGTAGATATTGTTCCAGATAACTTTTTCTATTCCTTGTCTAACAATGGTTTAATGCTTCAAATTATATTCTTTGCGATATTTTTTGGGGTTTGTTTACTTTTTATTCCAGATCAAAAATCGCAGCCAGTCTTAAATTTGGTGGATGGTATAAATGAAGTTTTTTTAAAAATGGTTGATTTAGTCATGCAGGCCGCACCATTTTTTGTGTTTGCCTTGTTGGCTGGTGTGGTAAGCAAAATGGCGGGTGATGATGTGGGTAAAGTTGTGGAAATATTTAAAGGATTAAGTTGGTATTCGCTTACAGTATTAGGTGGATTGTTGTTTATGATTTTTGCCGTATATCCACTCATATTAAAAACATTTGTTAAGAAAATTCCTTATACTGGTTTTTTTAAGGCTATGAGTCCAGCGCAAACCCTAGCATTTTCTACCTCCAGTAGTGCGGCGACCTTGCCTGTAACTATGGAATGTGTTGAAAACAACTTAGGTGTCAGCAAAAAGATTAGTAGTTTTGTTTTACCGATTGGAGCCACTGTTAATATGGATGGTACTAGTTTGTACCAAGCCATTGCAGTTGTTTTTCTCGCCCAAATGCACATGATCGATTTAACAATTGGTCAGCAATTAACAGTGGTTGTTACGGCTACTTTAGCCTCGATAGGTTCCGCGGCGGTACCAAGTGCTGGATTGGTTATGTTGATAATAGTTTTAGATTCGGTTGGTTTAAATCCTGCTTGGATTGCCATTATCTTTCCAGTAGATAGAATTCTGGATATGTTTAGAACCGTGGTTAATGTTACTGGTGATGCTACCGTTTGTTCAATTATTGCCAATGGTGAAAATATGTTACACTATGACGCATCTAAAAATCCTACTGAAACATTCGATTTAGACTCTTAAATTATTCATTTTAAACATATTTATTTTATATTTAAACGAATTAAACTTTAGTATATGAATATTTGTTTTATCATGTATCCTTGGGACACCATCGATGCCGAAAATGATACTAGTTTGGCACTAATAAAAGAATGCGTAAAGCGAGATCATGGTGTGGCCATGTGTACTCCTGCAAATCTTACTATTAGAGATAGCGTTACCAATGCTTTTTGCAATGTTATTACCCGAATGGAAAAGGTACCTAGTGGATTAAAAGCATTCTACAATAAAGTAACTTTACGCGAAGAGATGCTACCACTAGCTGGTTTTGATGCCATTTTCTTTAGAGCCAATCCGCCACTGGATCCAATTATGCTTAATTTTTTAGATTCTGTAAAAGATGATGTATTTATTGTAAACTCTCTAGAAGGTATGCGCGAAGCCAATAACAAACTATATACTGCTGCGTTTGGCGATGCCCACAGCAATATTATTCCGAATACCCATGTGTCCAAAAATAAAAAGTATCTCATAAAACAAATTAGAGATTCTACAGCAGACAAGATGATACTTAAACCACTTAATGGTTTTGGCGGTTCAGGTGTTATTTTAATCGAACGCAGTGCCATGAGCAATATTAATTCGCTTTTAGATTTTTATATTTCAAATTCTGACGGTTCTTCTAACTACGTGATTTTACAAGATTATATTGAAGGTGCCGATAAAGGTGATGTACGCATTCTTTTATTAAATGGCGAACCTATTGGTGCCATGCGCCGCATTCCAGGTTCGGACGATCACCGCTCAAATGTTTCTGCCGGTGGAAGTATCGCCAAACACGTTTTATCTAAAGAAGAAAAGGACCTCTGTAAACAAATTGGACCGAAACTGGTAAAAGATGGTTTGTATTTTGTTGGTATAGATGTTATTGGAGGTAAATTGGTTGAAGTGAATGTGATGTCACCAGGCGGTATTACCTATATTAACAAAGTTTACAAGCCCAAAGTGAAAGTTGAAGAGCGCGTTGTAGACTTTGTGGAAAGTAAAGTGCTAGACAAGCTGCAAAAATTTGACCGTCGCGCCAGACTGAGAAAAACCGTTGAAGACGCCTAAAATCATCAATTATGGATTGGACAAAAAACGAATTAATAGCTTATATACTGCTGTTTTCGGCACACTCTGATTTTAATGAGTCGAATGAAGAGCGCAACACCATCATTTCTAAAGTAAACATGAAAACATTCCAGAAAATTCATGATGAATTTAACGAAGACAATGATTATCAATGCATAGAAAAAATTCAGAAAGGATTAGAGCATTACAATTTTACTTCCAAACAAATTGATGCGCTACTACTTGAAATCAAGCAAATGTTTCAAGCCGATCATGATTATAATATTCTTGAGCGCAACATGATGCTGTTTTTGAAAAAGATTTTAAAATAAATGATGCAAAGACTATCTGTTGAAGAAATTATTTCCAAAATAAATAAGGCAGAAACTTTTTATGCGGTATCTAGCGATTATAGTTTCATTTTAAAAATAGATACTTACGTTCCTTATTTATGTGCCGCAATTCACGATGGTCATCAATTTAGAAAAGAACTCTGGGAAGATTGTTTGCACTCCGAATACGATCGTTGGTATGAAGAAGACCCAGAAACCAAACGCATGATTGATGCCCAACCAATGGTTTTGGCTTCTATGGATTCGCGATTTGAATACGATTTAAATAGAACACCTGAAGAAGCTGTTTTTGTTACAGCATGGGGAAAACAACTTTGGAAAACACCATTATCCGAAGAACAACAAGAACGAAGTATTACAAAACATCAAAATTTTTACAAAGTAGTTGATGCCTTATTAGACCAATTAGAACATCAGTTTAAACATTGCGTAGTGTATGATATGCACAGCTATAATTGGCAGCGTTGGGATAGGGAAGTGCCAACTTGGAATTTAGGCACCACCAATATCAACAACGACAAATTCGGTGATCAAGTTGAATTATGGCGTAAAAGTCTATCGGAAATTAAGCTGCCTAACAACATTAAACAGACTGCTAAAATTAACGATACTTTTTTTGGCAATGGCTATTTTTTAAAATATATAAGCGCTAAATTTGAAAATACCTTAGTTTTAGCAACCGAAATCGCAAAAGTGTATTGTGATGAATACCAGCAAATTATTTATCCGGAAGTTGTAGACGCTGTGAGAAATGAACTAAAAATTAGAATTCCTTACCACGCCGAACAATTTATAAAGGCTTTTAGTAATTGATTAAAAAATGTCTCAAATAAAAACAACTGACGAATTTCAACACTTATTTGAAATAGATGCCAATCTCAACCGATTGGTTAAAAATATTGAATTGCTTAATTATATCAATCCGCAAAATATTGAAAGCGAAAAAAAGCAATTTTTCAGTTCAAAATATACTTACGAACCACAACTTAAATACCCAAAAATCAAATTCAATGGGTACAAATTGCACCGATTGTTTTTTTCACAACGACTAGAGCGCATTCAGGATGAAGACATCAAGCAATTGTATGAAGACATCATTTACGAATACTCTGGTTTGGTAGAATGCATTCAAACTATTGGGCAAGGTCGGAAATTTTATTACAATAGCTTAAAGAGCTTTGGCTCACCAACCCAGCGCAGTATTGACAATGCTAATTTTATACTGCGGTTTAGTGATTCGGAATTTGATGAAGATTTACTACCCTTATACAACGTGTATGATGCCAAGGCCTATTTTGAAGATTTTTCCAAGCGCTATGATTTCAACTACACAGTAAAATTATCAAATAACCTTTCAGCAGCCGCAATGGTATTAAGCAATTCGAAAATGCTGGTACTGCGCAAAAATCATAAGTTTAGCAAAAATCAACTAAAGGTCTTGGCAAATCACGAAATCGGTGTTCATTTAGTTACCACCTTTAATGCTTTTGAACAGCCTTTGAAAATATTCGCTAACGGATTACCCAATAACGTAGAAACACAAGAAGGCTTAGCAGTCTATTCCGAATTTATGAGTGGTTGCTTGACTATTGAAAGATTAAAGGAACTGTCGTACCGAGTGATAGCTGTTGACAGTTTACACAAAGGATTTACTTTCGCCGATACTTTCGATTTGCTCTATAGTCAACATAAACTAAATAAAGACAAGGCTTTTGGTATCACACTTCGGGTGCATCGCGGTGGCGGTTTTACCAAAGACCACTTGTATCTATCTGGATTAACCACTGTTTATAATTATGCCAACAACGGTGGTGATTTGGGATTATTGCTAACTGGCAAGTCTTCAATAGAATATTTAGATACCATTAAAAAATTACAAACTAAAGGATTGGTAATTAAACCCAAACATTATACCGATGCTTATTTTTCAAATGACAACGCCAACAATAACTTGGAGTTTATTTTAAAAAGCTTAAAATAAACACTACCATAAAAGGTTAAATCCATTATTGTGACATGTTTTTCAAAAAGCAGCCTACGTTTTGAATTGCGGAAGATGAAATTAATGTTTTCATTAACTTGTTATACAACCAATTGAAGTATGCATTTTATAGAGGATTTATGCATAAGCACTTTATTCAACAATTATTTAAGGCCATATATCGAGAATCTTGTTTTCAATTGAGAGGCTTGAAGTACATTTACCATATCAAAATAATGTGCTATTAATCAATATTATTCCCTCAATAATATTTACAAATTTTTATTTTGAATAGGTTAAATTAGTTTTTAAGTTAGTTGTTAAATTAGAAAAAGCCCTTTACTCGAGGGCTTTTTTTATGTAAGAAACTTTTCTTTTAATTCTGGGGTAGGAATCATACAATTGTCTTTTTTTCCATACCATTGATAACGATTTTTAGCGATATAATCATACACCCAGTTTCGAATAAATGTTGGAACAATTAAAAATATAGCCAATAAATTAATGGGAAAACCCATTTTGGATGCAATTTTTAAAGCGGCAGTTGATTTTAAAGAAACACCTTTTTCGGGCTCATACAATATGATGGAGTCTATTTTACTGTTGTCAATTCTAAATTCTTTTAAAACAGCTTTAGCCGTTTCTCCTTGTAAGGCGGTGAAAAGGAACTTATTCTTTTTATCGTGTTTAATAACAAACTGCACACTGTTATTGCAGAGGTTGCAAACACCGTCAAATAAAATAAGATTTTTATGATTTGGAATATATGCCATTCTAATTTCTTTCCACAAGTTCTAATAAATCAAGATTTACATTGGTTGTAAATATACCATAGTTAACTGTGGCTTTGTTCTTCTCAATAATATCAATGCTACCAACAGCCTTTCCGTCATGCATTCTCACACGATCGCCAACTTTTAAAACAGGTTTTGGTGGTTCTGGTTTATTAGCCAATTTAATTTTCGCTTCCTTTTTGTTCTTTCTTATAACTTCTACTTTTTGTTCGGCTTCAAGCTTTACAATAGTTTCTTTGGCTTTTTGTGCCTGCCTTTGTTTTGCTGAAACTTTTTCTCGCTTCGAATTTTCAACCTGAACCAATTTGAACAACTCGTCCATCAAATCACGTTTGCGTTTGTTGTTAAAAAACTTGTCTGCAATATCATTAAATTTTTGACCAAGATAAATGAGCCGTTGATTGCTATCATAAAGCTCTTGGTAACTCTCCAATTTTTTTTGAATCTTTATATTAGTTTCCTCCAGCTTATCGGCTTCAATTTGCTTTTTTCGTTCGTTTTCCTTGAGAGATTGCTCAGTTTTTTCAAGCTTACTGCGTTCTTTCTGAAGCTTGGCTATGGTGGCATCAAAACGCACTTTACCGCGCTCGATTTTCTTTTTGGCACGATTTACCAAACTAAAAGGAATCCCGTTTTTTTGAGCCACTTCAAAAGTGAAAGAACTGCCAGCTTGACCTAAGGCGAGCTTGTAAATGGGCTCCAGACTTTTCTCGTCAAACATCATATTGGCATTAAGCATCGCTGGTAACTCATTTGCCAATACTTTTAAATTGGAGTAGTGGGTTGTGATAATTCCGTAGGCATTGCGATGGTAAAATTCTTCTAAAAAAGTTTCAGCCAAAGCGCCACCTAATTCAGGGTCGCTTCCCGTACCAAATTCGTCTATTAAAAATAAGGTTTTATCGTTGCATTTCTTCAGAAAATAATTCATTTGTTTAAGTCTATAGCTATACGTACTCAAATGATTTTCAATAGATTGATTGTCGCCTATATCCGTCAAAATTCTTTCAAAAAAACATACATTACTGCGCTCGTGTACCGGAATAAGCAATCCGCTTTGGAGCATCACTTGCAACAAACCAACCGTTTTTAAGGTAATACTTTTACCGCCAGCATTGGGCCCAGAAATAACGATAATCCGATTTTCCTCATCAAGCCTTATAGATTGGGGATATGTTTTTTGATTTTGTTTTTTATTAGAAACTAACAATAAGGGGTGAAAGGCATCTATAAGCGACAATTCCATATGCTGATTGCGTTCGGGCAAGACAGCATTGATACTATTAGCGTATTTAGCCTTGCTATAAATGGTATCGATACGCGTTAAAAAAGTTTGATAATCTTTAAGAAGTTCAATAAACGGTCTTAAAAAATTGGTTAATTGTTTTAAAATCCGTTCAATTTCTTCTTTCATATCATATTCCAAGTTTTGAAGTTCTCTAGTATATCTAAAAGTAGCTTCAGGTTCAATATATACAATACTTCCAGTTTTACTACTGCCCATTATTGTACCTTTCACCTTTCGCCGATGCATTGATTTTACAGCTAAAACACGACGATTATCAACGACGCTTTCTTTAATTTCATCTAAATAATCACTGGCATTACTAGTGGTAAGCGCCACATTAAAACTTTGGTTTATCTTTCCTTTAATATTGTTTGCTGCACGACGCAATTGATATAAGGTATCGGATGCGCGGTCTTTTACGTCACCATATTTATCGATAATGGCATCTATTTCGGTAATAATTACTTTGGTGGCTTCTACACTTTGAGAAAACTCAAACAAGTTAGGGTAATAGTCTTTAAATTTTTCAAGAAACTTAATAAGGTTATTCGACGATTCTGAAATATTAGATATTTTTCTAAAACTCTGGGTTTCTAAAAATGAGTTTTCAATATTTAAAAGTTTTATTTCGTGAGAAATAGGCTCAAATCCATGGTTCGGAATGCGATTATCATTGGCGAATGACGCTAAATATTCATTTGTTAAAAGCAATGATTCTTCTAAAGAATTTGGATTTGATATTGGTTCAATAGCCAATACTTGAGCTTTGCCCAACGAAGTTATACTATGCTCAGCAACCTGATCGAGTACTGTATTGAACTCAATGTCTTCTAATGTTTTTTTATGGATGTTAATCATAGTGTAATGACGGCAACTTTTTTACAAATTTAGACAATAGAACTAAAAATACCTGTGTATTTAATATTTGTATTAACAGTATTATTATTTTTGATTTTAAAGAACTAAATGAAAGTTAACATAAATAAATCGTGGCTTCCCTATATAAGAGATGAATTTTCGAAGCCATATTTTTTAGAGCTGGTAGATTTTGTAAAAACTGAATACCAGTCTTATACTTGCTTCCCAAAAAGCGATCTAATTTTCAATGCATTTGAACATTGTGAATTTAACAATCTTAAGGTCGTTATTATAGGCCAAGATCCGTATCACGGTGTAGGTCAAGCCAACGGATTGTGTTTTTCTGTAAACGATGGCATTTTGCATCCACCGTCATTAATAAACATATTGAAAGAATTGGAGAGCGATTTACAATTACCATATCCTAAATCCGGTAATTTAGAACCCTGGGCCAAACAAGGGGTGTTACTTTTAAACGCGACTTTGACTGTGAGGAGTGGTATTGCAGGAAGTCATCAAAATAAAGGCTGGGAACTATTTACGGATAACATTATTAAAGTGGTAAGCGAACATAAAGCCAAGGTGGTTTTTTTACTTTGGGGAAATTTTGCGAAGCGAAAGGCCGCTTTAATTGATGAAAACAAACATCACATTTTAACCACAGGTCATCCGTCGCCTTTGAGTGCTAATAGAGGATTCTGGTTTGGAAATAGGCATTTTAGCAAAACTAACTGCCTGTTGGAGCAAGCTGCTCAGAAAACGATTGATTGGTCGCTGTAACGCGGGTTTCAGAAAATAAAACCTTAGGTGGTTTTGAAACTGATTTTACATTTGATTTGTTGCAACTAAAAGCCAACAAAAGGAAATTAAAAGCTACTAAAACTGATAAAATAAGAGTAATTGTCAAAGCCATAAATATTATTTTTTTGTTCTTATCAGAAAACAGGGTGTAACAAATGTAATAAAATTGTTGAATTGTAGATACTTATATTTAAAAAAGTTAATAGTTTCTTAAATAAATTCTACTAAAAACCATTTTCATCGGTTAATTTCAGCCTTTATGCTTAATCTAGGTTGCAAAAGAATGCACAAAGTCTTGGTATGACTTCCTCTCCACAATGAGCCCTAATGACTTTAATTTACCTTGAACTTGGTAAATTTCATCTTGAGAAATTTGTTTTTGTGACCATTCGGTAAGCCTTAACCATTCTTGTATATCTTCAAGTTTTTGGCAATATCGATTGGCTAAAGTTTGATCGATACTTGGAATGGTTTTAAACGCAATCGTTGTATCGTTTATGATGCGCAAAATAGTTTTCAACATCTCATTGTGATTTTCAATAAAATTTTGACTTGCCGCTATCACAAAGCATGGCCATGGCGTAGGGCAACTTCCGATTAATTTAAACGTGTTGTCATCGACTAAAGGCTTGGTTGTGAATTTCTCCCACATAAAATAGTCCGACTCACCTTTCGTAAGACTTTCAACAGCGCCATCGAGATTTTTTATAACCTCAAATTGCAGATCAGTGCTAATGTCCCAACCATTGTTTTCTGCATTTACAAAAGCCATTAAATGCGACCCTGAACCATATCTACTGATTGCTGCCTTTTTTCCTTTTAAATCTTCAATGGTGGACAAATGTGAATTTCCAGCGGCATGAATGCCCCAAATTAAAGGTGACTTCACAAATACTTGAACTATTTTACTTGAATTTCCTTCTACTATATCCTTAACAATGCCTTCGGTTAGTATAACGGCTAAATCCAAAGTTCCATTTCGTAGGTCCTTAGTCATTTCTCCAGTACCACCAAAGTAATCGTGCCATCTTAGGTTGATATTTTCTTTTTTGTATTCGCCATTTTTTAAGGTTAAATACCATGGAAGATTAAAATGTTCCGGAACGCCTCCTATATTTACTAAATTCATGATAATACTAAAAAGTTATAGTTGTAACATTTTATCTAAAGCAAAAACTATTAGATTTTTTACGGTCTGTCTTGGATCTTCACTAAAGGTACCATTTGCTCGATTGGCGATAATAGCATTCAAAGACAAGGCATTATGACCTAATAATTTTGAAAGCCCATAGATTGCTGAAGTTTCCATTTCTAGATTTGCAATTCTGTAGTCTTTGTATTGAAAATTATCCATTTTATGGTTTAATTCTGGATCTTGTAAAGGCAAGCGTAACACACGTCCCTGCGGACCGTAAAAGCCACCAGCTGTTGCCGTTATTCCTTTGTGTAAGGAAATATCGCTAAACAAAGATTCTAAATACGGACTATTTTCAACAATAATTGGTCGGGCTTTTTTCGAACTCCAATTGGTAAGGTTTACAAAAGCATCTTCAATTTCTTTATTGGCAATAGATTCACTTTGATAAAAATGCATCATCCCATTGATATCTAAACCATGAGTGCTTAATACAAAGGCATCAACAGGTATATCTTTTTGTAAGGATCCAGAGGTTCCAATTCTAATAATGTTCAGACTTTTTAATACATCTTTTGGTTGGCGGTTTTTTAGGTCGATATTAACCAAAGCATCCAATTCGTTTAAAACGATATCTATATTATCTGGTCCAATTCCTGTTGAAATAACCGTGAGACGTTTTCCTTTATAATAACCAGTTTGTGTTTTAAATTCCCTTTTTTGAATTGAAAACTCTATGGATTCGAAATGCGATGTAATGCGTTCAACCCGATCTTGATCACCTACAAATATCACGTTATCTGCAATATGTTCGGGTAAAAGATTGAGGTGATAGACACTGCCATCTGGATTAAGTATGAGTTCTGAGGCTTTTATAGACATTTAATAAATTTAGTAATTAGTTTTTAAAAGGAAATTCAACCGCCAACGCGTTTTACCTTAAATCCTTTTTCTTTGAGCATACTCATGATTTGGTCGCGGTAATCGCCTTGAAGAATAATTTCGTCATTTTTAAAACTACCACCAACACTGAGTTTGGTCTTTAGCTCCTTGGCTAATTTTTTAAAATCTTCATCGGCACCGGTGTAACCAGCAATTATGGTAGTTGGCTTTCCTTTTCGCTTTTCGTATTTGCAAAGTAAAGGCTCATCTTGTAACCATATTTGATTTCCGTCAGAAATCTCTTGTTCTGGTTCTGATGAAACATGATCTGGAAATAAGTTTTTTAACTGATCTTGTAAATCCATAATATTTATAAATTTCAAAAAAATAAATTCCAAATTCCAAAAGACTGCAGGTGTTAAATCGGAATTTGGAATTATTAAAATTGGTATTTATTTTACTTTTTAACCAACCCTAATTCAACCAGACGTTCATGTAAGAATTCACCCGCTGTAATGTCCTCAAATTGTTTAGGATTATTGTCATCCATGCATTTATCGAGTACATCTAATTTCATATCACTAATAGGGTGCATAAAAAACGGGATAGAGTACCGTGATGTTCCCCATAATTCTCTTGGAGGATTCACCACGCGATGTATGGTAGATTTTAATTTATTATTGGTGTGCCTTGACAACATATCGCCAACATTAATCATGAGTTGATCTGGTTGGGCAATGGCGTCAATCCATTCACCTTTGTGGTTTTGAACCTGTAAACCTTTACCTTGTGCACCCATTAAAAGCGTGATTAAATTAATATCACCATGGGCAGCAGCTCTTACAGCATCTTTTGGTTCTTGGGTAATTGGCGGATAATGAATAGGTCTTAAAATAGAATTGCCGTTATGAATGTAATTATCAAAATAAGTTTCTTTTAAGCCTAAATGAAGTGCTAAGGCGCGAAGTACGTATTTGGCTGTTTTTTCTAGCATTCGATAAGCTTCTTTGCCTACTTTATTAAATTCTGGAAGTTCTTTAACTTCAACATTCGCAGGGTATTCTTTTTCTAATGCTGGATTATCTTCAACGTATTGACCAAAATGCCAAAACTCTTTTAAATCGCCTTCTTTCTTGCCTTTTGCACTTTCTTTTCCAAAGGAAACATAACCACGTTGACCGCCAATTCCTGGGATTTCGTATTGCTGTTTAATGTCAATAGGTAAATCAAAAAAATTCTTCACTTCAGCATATAATTTATCAACTAATACAGAATCTAAAAAATGCCCGCTAAGCGCAACAAAACCAATTTCTTCGTAGGCTTTGCCGATTTCATCAATAAATCTTTGTTTAGATTCGGCATCACCTGATACAAAATCATTCAAATTAACACTAGGAATTACATTCATGGTAGTTTATTATAAATTTTGAATACACACAAAGGTAAAGAATTCTGATTAATTATACATTTGTTATAAATGGCTTGAAAAATTGTAGGTACATAAAATATTTGCACTAATTTTAATTACTTTTACCCAATCAATTCTTAATTATCATCGTTTTCATGCAGACCGCTGCTAAATCTCAAATTACATACGACCACAGAAATTTTTCTAATACGCTTCTGCTATCGCTTTATAGAAACATGCTGAAGCCAAGGCTTATTGAAGAAAAAATGCTGATTCTTCTTCGCCAAGGTAAAATATCAAAATGGTTTTCTGGTATTGGTCAGGAAGCAATTTCGGTTGGTGTTACCATGGCTTTAAACAACAACGAATACATTTTGCCCATGCACCGAAATCTTGGTGTATTTACCACTCGAAATATACCATTAAACAGATTGTTTAGTCAATGGCAAGGTAAGTCTAACGGCTTTACCAATGGTCGTGATCGGTCATTTCATTTCGGAACCCAAGAGTATAACATCGTTGGTATGATTTCACATCTAGGTCCGCAATTGGGGGTGGCTGATGGGATTGCTTTGGCGAGTCTTATTAAAAAAGAGCCAACAGTAACAGCAGTTTTTACTGGTGAAGGCGGCACGAGCGAAGGCGATTTTCACGAAGCGCTTAATGTGGCTTCGGTTTGGAACCTGCCTGTGATTTTTTGTATTGAAAACAATGGTTATGGATTGTCTACACCAACTAACGAGCAATATAATTGTAAAGACTTGGCTGATAGAGGTAAAGCTTATGGTATCGATTCATTTATAATTGACGGTAATAATATATTAGAAGTTTACTATTTGGTGAAAAAACTAGCCGAAAGCATCCGTAAAAAACCACGACCCATTTTGTTGGAATTTAAAACGTTCAGAAGACGCGGTCATGAAGAGGCGAGTGGCACCAAATACGTTCCTGATGATTTAATGAAAGCCTGGGAACAAAAAGATCCCATTGATAACTTCAAACACTATTTAATAGAAAAACAAATTTTAACTGAAGCTCAACATCAACAATTCGTGGAAGAATTTAAGTCTGAAATTGATGCTAATTATAAGTTAGCAGACGACGAGCCTCAAATTATTCCTGATTTAAGTAAAGAATTAAATGATGTTTATAAACCATTTGTTTATGAGTCTATTAAATCCGAACATAAAACACAAGAAGTAAGATTTATAGATGCGATTTCCGACAGCTTAAGGCTAAGCATGAAACGTCATAAAGACCTTGTAATTATGGGGCAAGACATCGCTGAATATGGCGGTGTTTTTAAAATTACCGATGGGTTTTTAAAACAATTTGGAAAGGAAAGAGTCCGCAATACACCTATATGCGAATCGGCCATTGTAGAAGTAGCAATGGGATTAAGTATTAAAGGGATTAAAAGTGTAGTTGAGATGCAGTTTGCCGATTTTGTTACTTCAGGTTTTAATCCTGTAGTGAATTATTTAGCCAAGTCTTACTACCGTTGGAATCAAAACGCCGATGTAGTATTGCGCATGCCTTGCGGTGCCGGTGTTGCTGCTGGCCCGTTTCATTCTCAAACCAACGAAGCTTGGTTTACCAAAACACCTGGTTTAAAAGTTGTATATCCAGCTTTTCCTGCCGATGCAAAAGGCTTACTGGCAACTGCTATTAACGACCCTAATCCTGTAATGTTTTTTGAACACAAAGCTTTGTACAGAAGTATTAAGCAAGAAGTACCTATTGATTATTACACGATCCCCTTTGGTGAAGCATCATTGTTAAAAACAGGAAACGATGTAACGATTATCACTTATGGTGCCGGCGTGCATTGGGCTTTAGAAGCATTACAAAATAACTCTGATATTCTAGCAGATTTAATTGATTTAAGAACGCTTCAGCCTTTAGATACTGAAGCCATTTACAAATCGGTAAACAAAACTGGTAAAGCTATTATTTTACAAGAAGATTCTCTTTTTGGTGGTATTGCATCCGATATTGCCGCATTAATTATGGAACATTGTTTTGAACAATTAGATGCACCTGTAAAGCGAGTTGGCAGTCTAGAAACACCGATTCCTTTTATAAATGCTTTGGAATCTCAATATTTAGCTAAGTCAAGATTTGAAGCCGAATTATTAAAGCTACATACTTACTGATTATAAATTAGAATTTAATTTGCTCGCAACCGCTTCAACCTCGTCTAATACACGTAACAAGTTACCACTCCAAAGCATTGCTATTTCATTTTCGGTATAGCCACGTTTTACCAATTCTAAGGTCACGTTGAATGTTTCAGAAGCATCACTCCAGCCTTTAACACCACCGCCACCATCAAAATCGCTACTAATTCCTACATGTTCTATTCCTATTTTTTCAACTAAATAGTCGATATGATCAACAAAATCTGAGACATTTACAGCTTCAGGAATTTCTAGGTTTGATGCGGCTTTTTTATCGGCAAGTGTTAAAATCTGATTGCGATAATCTCTAAAAATCGCTTTTTCTGCCTCGCTTAAAGCTCTAAAATCATTTCTATTATACCATTTCACACCTAATGAATCGGCTATTTCTTGTCTTAAGAGAGTAAGTGCATCATTTCTGGCATTATTCTTTTCAGTATTTATATAGGCTTGGAAAGCTACGGTTTGCACCACACCACCATTATCTTTTAACCATTTTAGTTGTTCATCATCTAAATTTCTACTGTGGTTGCAAAGCGCTCTTGCAGATGAATGTGAAGCAATTATGGGCGCTTTTGTAAGCGCAATCATTTGACGCATAGATTCTTTAGAAGGATGCGACACATCAATCATCATTCCTACACGATTCATTTCAATAACCACTTGTTTGCCCAATTCACTCAATCCATTGTGAAGCCAAACATCGTCAGTTTCACCTGTATTACTGTCGCATAATTGGCTATGCCCATTATGAGATAACGACATGTATCGAGCACCAAGATTATAGAACTTTTCAATATTTTCAATATCAGTGCCAATAGGATAACCATTTTCAATGCCTATCATAGCCACTTTTTTACCAGATGCAACAATACGTTTCACCTCATTTGAACTAGTGGCCAATTCAATTTGATCGGGAGCAAATTCACTAACTAATTTATGGATTGCATCAAATTTCGACATAGCATTATCGTAAGCCTTAGCATAACCCTCGGCAGTCAAACTGTCTTGTCCTGTGTAAACGATAAACCACGCTACATCCAATCCACCAGCGTTCATATTTGGTAAATTTACTTGTGAATCGGTTTGTTGGGTATAATTGATAGAATCAGTAAAGTTTTTTACATTAATATCACAATGCGTGTCTAAAGTGATAACGCGTTGGTGAATGGCTTTGGCTTTGGCTATCATAACGAGAGAATCATATTCTGTTGTATTTCCATCGCTTACTTTGGAATTATTTTTGCAAGAAACCATTAAAGTAAAAACTGATATAAAAATAAGGATTTGATTCATGGTAATTAGGTATTGATTTTGATTGCCAAATTACAAAAAGCATATACAAAAAAGTGGGATATTTACTATAAAAATGTATATTTAACTATGCTTAGAAACTATTTAATATCATTAATTGGATTGGCATTATTACTTAATTGCGACCGAAAAATTGAACCAGAATACGAATGGATACCCTTAACCGTTACAGCAACGGCGTATAATTCTTTAGCCTATCAAACCAGTGCTAATCCATATATAACAGCTTTTGGAGACAGTTTAAAACCCGGGCTAAAATATATTGCCGTTTCAAACGACTTACTTAAACTGGGTTTGAGGCATAATACACCTGTGAAAATTGAAGGGTTTGACTCGATATATTGGGTAAAGGACCGAATGCATTTCCGTTGGAAAAACAAAATTGATATTTATATGGGCGAAGATGTACAAGCAGCCAAGCAATGGGGTAGAAGAAAGGTGAAAATTGAGTATGGCGTATTAATTAATGATACTTCTACTACCATAAAAAACCAGTAAATAATTAATTTACTGGTTGTTAAGTGCTCGATTTATTAAATGAACTTTTTCTCATTTTCCCAATCTTCATTTTGGTTGGTGTCGGAATCGATGATCTTTGAAAGTGTTTTCATGATAAATTCGTATTTTGATTGATTTTAGGTTTAATTTAAGCTCTGAAACGTCTTTTGTTGTTCCAAGAAAAGCTTTTAGTATTTGGGTTGGTAGCACTGATTTGATCATTGTTTAAGGTTCTCATGATTTCTATTTATTTAATGTTTATATAAGATAGACGTCTGTAATTAACTTTTGTTACAGTACTATGCATAACAAAGTAATGATTTAACATATTTTAACAATAATACTAGAAGTTTACAGTAATTTAACTCTTATTTATTTGGATTCAATTCTATTAAATTAAAAGGATACGCTTCTTGAATTGTCTTTAATTCATCAAAACTTAATGCGTTTATCGCTTTATCAAATCTAATTTCTGCATACTTTAAACGCAATTCATAATACGCTTGCGTAATTTCATCTTGAGCCTCTATAAAAGATTCATAATTTGAGTCTCGGCTGGTATATAATCCTATAAATGCTTTTTTTGGATGTTCGGACAAGTCCTTAAGCTGAATCCCTTTGCAATAACCACAGTTGTTACCGCCATTGTTATCTACAAAATCTACAATTAACTGTTTCAATTGCTGCAATTTCGTTTTTTTATCATTAACCATCAATTCGTTGTTGGCATTTAAAATTATAGATAGCGTATTTCTTTCTTCTATATAGGTGGAGCAGTCTATATTTTCAGGACAAAGTTCTGGCATTTGTCTCATAAGCCCTTTATCGGTTGAAATAGTGGTGGTAACCAAAAAGAAAATTAATAATAGAAATGCAATATCGGCCATTGAACCTGCATTTACGGAGGAAACTGTTCTTCTAAAAGTTTTCATTTGATTGCGGTTTAATATAAATATTTTAAGTTTTAATTAACAAATCAAGAACAATACCAAACTCCTAATAAGGAGGTGTTCAAACAACTAATTAATAAGTCAGTATTTTTGTAAAATCCTTTAAGCAATCGTTGGTAAATATGTCAAAACGACCTATGTGACTGTTACTTTGACAGTTTTTAAAAGTTAATACTCTGATGGTATTTTTTTTGTTAAATTTTAAGTGAATTAAATGTTTAACTTAAAATTTGATTAACATGAGCACTTTAGTAACAATGCCAAAAAATGGTAAAGACCTTTCAAAAAAACGAAACGTTGCAACATTACCAAGTTTATCATCTTGGGTTGACAATTTTTTTGAAAACAATTTAGGTACAGAATTTATGTCAAACTTTAACACAGGAATCACGTTACCTGCGGTTAACATTAAAGAAACCAACGATCAGTTTGTCTTAGAATTGGCCATTCCTGGAATGAAAAAATCTGATTTTTCAATTGAAGTAGACAACAAGATTTTATCAATTTCATCTGAGGTGAAAACAGAAAATCAAATGGAAGAAAGTACTTATACCAGAAGAGAATTTGGTTATTCTTCCTTCAAAAGAACTTTTACCTTACCAGATACCGTTGAGTCCGATAGGGTAAACGCCCATTATAGAGATGGAATTTTACTGGTTATGCTTCCAAAACGAGAAGAAGCCAAACAAAAGCCGCCAAAGCGCATAGAAATTAAATAAAACTTATTAGAATTTTAACAAAAAGAGAAATCAAAAGCTATGGTTTCTCTTTTTTTATGAATTCTTTTTAACAATAGCCTAATAAAACCCTTATTTAAGCTTAATTTTGTGGGAATTTTTTCAGTAATAAGTTTTTATGCCTATATCAACAACGTCACAAACTTCAGATGCAACCAAAAAACGATTGTACGACTACCAGTCGGCCGATTTGTACCGCATTTTTGACGTTTTAGAAAATGCTCCTAACAATTTTAATCTGCTCTATCAATTACCTACAGGAGGCGGAAAAACAGTAGTCTTCTCTGAAATTGTGCGACGTTACATCAAATATTACGATAAAAAAGTTGTTATTTTAACACACCGTGTTGAACTCTGTAAGCAAACCTCCAAAGTGCTTTCTGGATTCAAGGTTAAAAACAAAATAATAAACAGCGAGGTTAAAACGCTACCAGATCAAGACGAATTTAAATGTTTTGTGGCCATGGTTGAAACCTTGAATAACCGATTAAACGACGATCAATTCACGTTAGAAAATATTGGAATGGTCATCATAGATGAAGCCCACTATAATTCGTTTAGAAAGTTATTTAAATTTTTTCAGCATTGCTTCATTTTGGGAGTTACCGCAACACCTTTAAGCTCAAATATTAAACTTCCTATGAAAGACAACTACGATAAACTTATTGTAGGTGATGACATTGGAACTTTAATCAAAAATGGTTATTTAGCAAAAGCCGAAACCTATTCGTACGATGTGTCACTCAACACCTTAAAAGTTGGTATTAATGGTGATTACACTGTAAAATCTTCGGAAGCTTTGTATTCTAATAGTTTAATGCTAAACAAATTAATCTATGCCTACGAAGAAGTTTCCAAAGGAAAAAAAACACTTATTTTTAATAACGGCATCAACACGTCTAAAGATGTCTACCATGCCTTTTTTCGTGCTGGCTATAATATTCGTCATTTAGACAACACCTGCAGCAAACAAGAACGTAAAGAAATTTTAAAATGGTTTAAAAATACTAAGGATGGTATTTTAACCTCCGTAAGTATTTTAACCACAGGCTTTGATGAACCCACCGTTGAAACCATCATTTTAAACCGCGCTACTAGATCACTAACCTTATATTTTCAAATGATAGGTAGAGGGTCAAGAATTTTAGACGACAAGTCACGTTTTCAGGTTGTAGACCTTGGTAATAATTTGGCGCGCTTCGGCTCCTGGGATCAAAAGGTGGATTGGCAACATATTTTTAAATACCCTGATTTATACCTCGATAATATTAGAGATGACGAAACCATCGAAAGAGAATTTGTTTATGTCATGCCTGATACACTAAGAGCTCAATTTAATAAGTCTGAATGCATTGATTTTGATATGAAGGCCATATACAAAGATGTGGTAGCCGAAGGTAAAAAATCGTTTGTTGCTATTGAAAAATCTATTGCACAACACGCCGAAATTTGTATAGAAAATAGTGAAGATGTTTTTGAAGCTAGAGCCTTGGCTAAATTGTTGATGGATGAAATTGACTATCGCATCAAGCAATATTGTTATTGCATGATGAATAGCACTCAAAATTACAAAGATTGGTTATTTGAGGAGTACAACCGACGCTTGCGCTTGAGTTTTAACGGTAAGTTTTAACGTTTTATATTACATTAATTACATATATTTTCGTTTACTTTAGTTTTAGGTATGATTTTTGAATATTTGAAGCATAAAACTGCAATGGCGAATTTTAAATACTTGTTATTCATAATCTTCTTAAGTTATCAAATTAATGCGATGGCTCAGGTTGATAGTAGAAATAAGTCAATAAAAATTCCGGCTATAAAAACTGAAGAAAAGAAAGATACCATTAAATTAGATTTAAAAGCCGAATCTAAAGTAAAGCAAGGTGAAAAAATTACTCCTCAAAATAAAATTAGTGGCATCAATAATCCTGATAAAAGTTTCGATTTAAACACACCCAAAAAGCCGTTTTCAATGCTTGATGATAATACCCTTCGCAACCCTGGCGAACTATTTGAAGAGCGTTGGAGAAAAAAAGCAGAAGATGAAGGTATTAAGCCCAAATCAATGGATGATCAGTTTATGGGTGAGTTTAGGATATATTCAAAAAATGTAAATCTATTGGTGAGAGACCATAAGTTTCCTGATGGAGACATTGTACGTATATTTCTAAATGAAGAAGTTATTGCCGCAAATGTACTTCTTACGGGAGGCTATAAAACTATAAGTGTGAACTTAGCTGACGGACTTAACAAAATAGATTTTCAGGCTTTGAATCAGGGTGAATCTGGCCCCAATACAGCCGAATTAATTATATACGACGATAAGGGTAATTTGGTGTCTTCAAAAGAATGGAATTTACTAACAGGTGTTAAAGCCACCATTGTTTTTATTAACGAAAAACCTTTAGGTTATAAAGAAGAACCTAAAAAAAACGAAGAAACCAAAGAAAATTAAACCTTACAAATTTGTTGGATTGGTAGATAAACTATTAAACAGTTTTGCCTTTGCTTCGTAAAATTTGTTTTGAACTTCTATGGCCTTCAATTCAGCATTAATCAGATTAACTTCCCTAGTGTTTAACAAAAATATCGAGCTTTCTCCAAAGCTAAATTTTCTTTCCTCGGCTTGTAGCATCACACGATTATCGTTCACAATACCCTCGATTAATTCGTTTTGTTTTTCAAAAGATTCCAAGGCATTAAATAGGGTAATTACTTTGTTCTGAATTTCAATTTCGGTATTCAATAATTCAAATTTAGCATCTTGAACTTTAAACTTTGCCAATTTTAAATCGCCGCGTTCTTTTCGCAAGAATAATGGTAATTGAAAGCTAATACCGCCTTTGTAGTTATAGGTATTTATACTACTAGCAATATCCGGTGTTTCCGTTAAAAAGTTATAGTTGGCATCTAATCGCGGTAACAATCGATTAGCCATTAAACGTCTTTCCACATCTAAACCTTCAATTTTAAAGTTTAATGACTGTAGCTTTGGGTGGTTGTTAATATTAAATTGATCTAACGTTAGGCCCATTATTTCAAAACTGCTGTCAATATCTAGTGCTAAATTGATATCAGGAATTACATTATCCTGCAATTCAACTGGAATATCATCATTGAGCCACAGAAAATTAGACAATCGAAGTTTGCGCTCTATAAGGGCTAAGTTAGCTTGTTCTAAACTCAATTTTCTGTTTTGCACGGCAATTTTAGCTTCGACTGTATCGATAGCCGCGATTTCGCCTTCAATAGCATTTCGCTTTATACCGTTAAATCTTATTTCAGCATTGATTAAAAAATCTTTGTAGATAGTAACTTCTTGAAACGCTTGCAACCAATTAAAATAAGCTACTGAGGCGTTATAAAGAATCTGGTTAACTAAAATATCTCTATCAGCTTTGGTTTGTTCTCTAAAAAATTTAGCCTTTTTAAGGTCTGCCATTCTATCATTCATTAACAATCCTTGTAATAATGATGCAGAAATACCGGCGCTGTACAAACCATCGTCGGGCATATTCATTCTTGGGTTTAAAAACTCGCCTCGATTGTCTTCAAAGTTGGCATTAAGTTCAATACCATACCAAGTTGGAATTTTAAAGGTTGAATAAAGTTCATTATAATATTCTATGTCTTTAAATTCCTTTCTATTATAATCAACTTCAACTTTTGGATCAAAACCACCTCGAGCTTTCATAAGCGTAGCTTGACCTATGCCAATTGTTAATTCGGCTTGTTTAGCTATAGGGTGAAACTTCTTCACATAACCCAGATATTCTTTAAAATTAAATACCAGCGTATCTTGAATCTGTTGTCCATAAGATTGCAGAGATATTAGAAATACCATTATGTAAATGACTTTCTTCATGTTATTTCATGTCGGATTTGGTAGCTTGGTTTTGAGGTTGATAATAATTTGGAGGGAAGCCATTAAGCTTTCGCCACAATTCAAACCAAATTGGAACATCCTCGAGTAATGCCATGGTATAGGCTCCAGAACCGACACGCACATCCTTTGGCCATTCTTCTGCTTCTGGATCTGGAGCGATTAAAATACGGTATTTACCATTGTCGCTTATGAAATTTTCAATAGCTACTACTTTACCGCCATACGTACCGTAGGATACATTTGGCCAACCGCTAAATACAATAGCTGGCCAACCGTCAAACTGAATTCGAACTTTGGCATCTATATAAATTAAAGGTAAGTCTATGGGTTCGACAAAGGTTTCTACTGCTAAATCATAACCGTCTGGCATAATGCCAACTAATCTTTCACCTTCTTTAAATGTTTCACCGATTCCACCTCTAATGGCCGTATTAATTATACCGCTTTGCGGTGCTCTTATGTAATACATATCGTTCCGCATTTGGTAATTAGTTTTTTCATTTTCAAGCTTTGTTACTTGCGCACTAGTATCAAATTGACTCGACTGCGCAGTAAACATTTCACTTTGAGCTTTAGATGTCTTGTCGGCATACTCTGCGGATATACGATTAATTTCTATTTCAGAATTAATAACTTCATTAATCGAAGTGAGAAGTTTATTTTCTTGAGATATTAACTTTGCCTGTGTTTCTTGTAGTTTAAGTCGTTTTTCTTCAACATCGGTTATGGCCTTTAGTCCTTCTTTCTCTAAGGTTACAACACGCTCGTATTGACGTTCGGCAATCTTAATATTGGTTTTAGCGGCTTCTAAGTCTATACTATCACTTTCTACTTTTAATTTAGACTGAAGTAATTTGTTCCTTGCCTGATTTAGCTTTAATCCTCGTTCTGTATTTAAGGCATTTATTTGTGTTGTGAGTGCTTTTACTTTTTCCTCGTATGCCTTAACCGACATACCTTTAGCACTAATTTGCTGCTCAGTTCGACTCACGAGTTGTGGATCGAAATAATCATTTTTAATTTCAGAGATATGAAGAATGGTATCGCCTTTATTAACGTATTCACCTTCCTTGACATACCAATTTTCTATTCGCCCAGGAATAGGTGATTGAATTGTTTGGGGTCTTTGATCTGGTGTTAGAGTAGTTAAACTACCTTTTCCACTTACTATTTGAGTCCATGGTAAAAATAATATAATTACAAGAATTATTGCAAACGCTGTTAAAAACTTATTAAATTGTTTGTAGTACGCTCTATGAAAAACACGTTGACTGCTGGTGTATTGAGACAAATCAACTGTTGAATTAATTGGGTTTCGTGATATATTAAGCATAACGACTATCCTTTAAAATTTTACCATTTTCTAATTCAATAATTCTATCACATTTTTGTTTCCAATGTTTTTGTTCTCCTACAACAATAAGAGTCCAAGTATTGCTTTTATCCAATATAAATTCAATTATTTTATTAGCTTCCTCCGTATCAAACTGCTCGAGCGCATCTTCTAAAATTAGTAAGGACGGTCTTTTTACAAAAGCACGCGCTAAGAGCAACTTTTTAGCAACCGTATCAGAAATTTGTTTGCCTTCTGGATAAATTATAGTTTTAATGCCCTTTGGTTGGTGTTTTACAAATTCTCGCAAACCGGTTTTTTCAATTGCCCAGTTTACCGTTTCTTCAGAAATATCGCTATCACCAAAGGTAATATTATCCAGAATAGTTCCTTCAAAAGGTGTTTCACTTGATATTGAATGTCCAATTTGCGAACGATAATGATTGAGATAAATACCTTTTAAGGATACATCATTTATATAAATATCCCCTTTTGAAGGTTCTAATACTCCAGCTATAATGCGGAGCAAGGTCGATTTTCCTGCACCGTTGGCGCCTTGAATTAACAGGCTCGAATTTGGTTCTACATCAAAGCTAATATCACTTAGAATAGGATAATCCCTTTTTGGCGTGGTGTAACATACATTTTCTAGATTAATTTTAAAACATTCACTGTTTTTGAAAGGTTTTTCACCTGACTGACTTTCAAGATCTTTGTCGACAACTTGACCAATTTTTTCAAGAGATGTTAAAACATCGTACATGGTTTCTAAACTTACAATAAGTTTTTCAACCGAACCAATAACCAATAAAATAATGATTTCGGCAGCCACAAATTGACCGATGTTCATTTGTTGATTTAGTACTAATAAACCGCCAATAAGCAGTAATCCGGCAGTTACTAAAACCTTAAAACCAATCATCTGGATATACTGAATTACTAAAACACGGAAATGATTTTCTCGAGCTTCTAAATAATCCTTAACAAGAACATCATTTTTTTGTAATGCTAAAGAGGTTTTTCCAGAGAGTTTAAAACTAATAATTGAGCGTGCAATTTCTTGAATCCAATGGGCAACTTTATATTTATATTTAGATTCTAATAAGCTGGTTTCTAATCCTTTATTTATAGTGAATTTAAATACAGAATAAATTAATATAATTAAAAACAAGCCATATATTATAAAAAATGGGTGGTAAAAAGAAAGCAGTAGTAAACCAAATATAATTTGTAATAAGGATGCAGGGATATCTAACAGTAATTTTGATACGCCTTTTTGAACCATAATCGTGTCAAAAAATCTATTGGCTAGCTCGGGAGGATAAAAATTTTGTAATTCACTCATTTTAATTTTAGGAAAACGATAAGCGAACTCAATTGACGATTTAGTAAATATTTTTTGCTGAAGATTTTCTACAATACGTAATTGCATTAGTTGCAATGCACCGGTAAAAGCAACACTTAAAGTAACTAAAACGACCAAAACAATCCACGAGGTACTAACTTGTGCGCCTTGAATTAAATTTATAATAGCCTGAATACCCAAAGGTAAAATTAAGCTAAGGCCACCAGCAAATACCGCATAATATAAAATTTGAAGAACATCTTTCCGTTCTAATCTAAGCAGGTTGATTAGACGTTGCCAAGATGTTAAAAGTTTCTTTGTCATTTAATAGGGTTTAAATTGTTTACTACTAAATCCGTTACAAATTGGAGCGGACTTACTTGATCATTGCAATTGGTTATACTCAAAAAATGCTGCTTTAAAAACTGTTGGTGCAAAACCGACTCAACAGCTGTACTCGCTAAACTTTGCGGAAACTCATAGGATGGATCAACTTCCAAAATCATCTCACTGATTCGTTTAACTAGGCGCTTATAAATCATAAAGTAGCCATCTTTATTTTCGGCATCCACTTCTTTGGTTAGATACGATTTAGAAGATTCGCTTATTATTATTTTATGGAGTAAAACCTCATTAATATGCGAAAATCCAAAATCAAGTACATTTTCTTGTGCAACGACTTCAAGACCTTTCTTCAATTTTTCTAATGGATTAGCGATACCGTTTGTGGTGAAAACTAACAAATATTCAATCCATGCCCAATACCAAGATGTTAAATAAATAAGAAGTTTGTGTTTATTGTCGAAATATCTATAAATTGAACTCTCGTTTGAACCAATATGGTCTCCTAATTTCTTGAACGTAAAAGAATCAAAACCTAGCTCATCAATTAATATTATGCTGTTTTCAATAATTTTTTTGCCTAATTCTGATGATTCTGGATCTTTATTAAAAACCTGATCATTTACATTTATTTTGATGTTCGATAGTAACTG
This sequence comes from Flavobacteriaceae bacterium, assembly GCA_018402135.1. Taxonomy (GTDB): domain Bacteria; phylum Bacteroidota; class Bacteroidia; order Flavobacteriales; family Flavobacteriaceae; genus Paucihalobacter. The sequence continues at coordinate 327,667 of JAGYJF010000002.1, forward strand.
TTTCATATATTAATACATATAGTTGCCAAAGTAATAGTATTACTATCAATAATGAAAATTTTTAACAAGATTTTATTAAGAAATATTTCGATTCCTGAATTTACGGCCTTACAACTTCAGAAATATTAATATTTTGAATGAAGTAATCATCGTAATGATTCAGATAAAAATCACCAATCCTAGTGCGCACCAACCTTAAGGTTGGAAATCCAATTTTAGAAGTCATTTTACGTATCTGCCTAAATTTGCCTTCAGTAACAACCATACACAACCATGAGGTTTCACCGTGTTTTGAATCTCTGACAAATCTTTCGGGTATATTTTTTGGATTCGGAATAGGATAGGACTTACATGGTCGTGTTACATAAGATCCTAAATCGGTTGAAATTTCAACACCTTTGCTTAGAATCTCACAATGTGATTGAGAAATAATACCATCAACCATCACCCAATATTCCTTTTCTATGGTATTGCTTCTTATTTGTTCGCTTACCTTGCCATCCGTGGTAAGCATTAAAAGTCCTTCTGATTTTTCATCAAGTCTGCCAATTGCCATGCAAGCTTCAGGAAGCGGATATAAATCACCCAATAACTTTTTATTACGTCGTTTATTCTGATTGTTAACAAACTGACTTAAATACCCATAGGGTTTGTAAATAATAAAATGTTGATGCGTCATGACCACCAGATTATAAAATATTTTTGAATCAAACCATTTGGGTATTTGATCCAAACTAATGGAGAAAATTCACGATCTATAAATTCTTTAATACTGAAGACGGCTTTTTCATAAATAACCCAGTACTCGTTTCTGTGTGGTATCAGGATCCAATCGTATTTATGAGGTATGAAAAATTTGCAATCTTTGAATTTATTCAATAAGGCATAATGAATGTATCGACCAGCAACACAAGCTTCATTTAGACCTTCAAAACTTATGGGTTCTGAATCTTCAGGCAAAAATAATTGCGCTTTAAACAGCACTCGTTGTGCAATATCATTGATATCAATTTGTTTGGATTTTAAATAGTCAACACACTCTGGCTGATAGAGTAGTGGCAACTGATGATTTTTGAGTCGGATTAACTTTTCTATTAAGCTATCTTTTTTGTTGGGTCCTATCCACGCACCTAATCCTTTGCCATGCTCCGGAACATAAAGATAAAATTTATAAACAATCTCTAGGTGAATGGGTTGTTCCTTTAGCTTCAAAACACAATCTAACTCACCCAGGGTTAAGTGCTCACGCTGAATTTGAATATTATGCGCAATCAATTTAACTTGTGACTGTTGCGATAGGTTACTTAAAGCTAAATACTCAACACGTTTGCCCAGTCTTAGTCGTTCTGGAATAATTCCATTAAATGTTTTTAGCACATTATTATCTAACTCAAAGCATTTCAAACCTCCTAATAAGCTACCATGCCATAATAACGGGGTGTAAAAATATCCTTCGTATTGAGATTGCAAATTGATAACTGAGTTGTTTTTTTTGTAAATATATTTCAAATAGACTCATTTTAAATATTAAAAAAGGTTTTACCATCATCAAAAATTCTACCGTACATGAATTTAATGATTTAGATAATGACATGATGGGAGAATTTAAAGATACTATAGCACCAAATCTTTCTATCCCAACAGATTTAACAATTAACGCGAGTAGCTGTGAGCCTAGCGAGATAAATCTTGGTCAGGCCAGTGCCACCGATAATTGCAGCGACGTCACCATCAGCAACAACGCACCTGAATTTTTTCCAATTGGTGAAACAGAAGTTACTTGGACCGCAATTGATGCATCTGGAAATACAACTCAATTGATTCAATTGGTAACGCTTATAGACGATGGCGAAGGTACACCACTCAACACTAGCATTACGCAAGTATCCGGTGCTTTGATCTCAAATCAAGCCGGTGCAACCTACCAGTGGTATCGATGTCCAAACACCTTACTTTCTGAAGAAACCAATCAGAGTTTTACACCAACCGAGAATGGAGATTATAAGGTCGAAATCATATTGGGTGATTGTATTGTTGAATCTGCTTGTGTAACTGTGGAAGGTTTATCGATAGACGAAATTGAAAACACGTCGCATTTTTTAATGTATCCTAATCCAGCTAATGATTTATTATACATAAACACAGATTTTGAAGGATCTTTCATGATTATTAACCAAATCGGTCAAATAGTGCAAAAATTAACCATTAAAAAATAGACTTAAGATACGATTGTAAAATAGTTACAAATAGTGTTTGTTGCATTCTACTTAAATATTAGGTTACATATACCTGAGTTTACTATTAAAACAGCCTCAAAAACCGAGGCTGTTTTTTTATTCAAAAACCTAACCATCGTCATATTTTAATAGGGTAGTGCTTAGTAACTTTAAACAATCATTTTAAATAAATAGTCACCATCTAACTTTATGTATATGAAAGTATTTGACAATAAACACATTAAAAATGTCGCCTTGGTAGGCGCGCATCACTCCGGCAAAACAACATTGGCCGAAACCATGTTGTTCGAAGCCGGATTAATTAGCCGAAGAGGCAGCACTGAGCAAAACAATACCATTTCAGACTATCACGAATTAGAGCACCAACGCGGTGCTTCTGTTTTTGCAACTCCTTTGCATACCGAATGGCGCAATTACAAAATTAACTTAATTGATACACCTGGAATGGATGATTTTATTGGAGAGATAATTCCTTCCGTTCGTGTGGCAGAGACCTTGGCAATGGTCATCAATGCCAAACACGGCGTAGATGTTGGTACTGAAATCATTTGGAATTATGCCAACCGCTATAACAAACCAACGGTATTCGTTATTAATAAAATAGACCATGAAAAAGCCAATTTTGAAATGGCCTTTAAAAGTCTCAACCAACTGGTTGGCAACAATGCGGTGATGATTCAGTATCCGTTAGTGATAGATGGCGCACAATGCATTATTGATGTACTTAAAATGAAATGCTACAAATTTGGTCCCAACGGTGGCAAGCCCGAAAAACTGCCCATTCCTAAAAATGAAAGAGATAAAGCGAATGAACTTCATAACCTATTAGTTGAAAAAGCCGCTGAAAACGATGAAGAACTCATGGAACTATATTTCGAAAAGGGAAATTTAAGCGAAGCAGAATTACTAAAAGGCATTAAGCTTGGCATGCTAAACCACGACTTATTCCCTGTGTTTTGCGTATCCGCTTTAAACGATATGGGTACCGGACGCTTAATGGGGTTTATTGACCATGTTGCGCCATCACCTAGCGATTTAAAACCAGAATCAACCGTAGAAGGAGAAGCGCTTACGGCAAATCCGGAGAAAGAAACCTCCTTATTCATTTTTAAATCCATTTATCAGCCAAATTTGGGTGTGTTATCATTTTTTAAGGTGATGTCTGGCGAAGTACAGGTGAATGATAAGTTATTCAATACCAGAACAGGTGAGCAAGAAATCCTCAACCAACTCTTTATCATGGACGGCAAATTAAAACATGCGGTTCAAAAACTTACAGCTGGTGATATTGGTGCTACTACCAAATTAAAGTTTACCGAAACCAACGATACTCTAGGTGCACAAGCCACAAGCCCGACTATCAAACCCATGAAATTTCCACAATCCCGTGTTGAAAAAGCGGTGTTTGCAGTCAATAATTCGGAAGAAGAAAAGTTAAACGACGCCTTAAAACGTATTCATACTCAAGATTTAACACTTACTTTAAATTACAACAACGAAACCCATCAATCTATAATAGGTTGTCAAGGCGAATTGCATTTATCAGCAATAGAGTGGATGCTTGAGAACATTTATAATGTAAAAGCCCGTTTTGAATCGCCTAAAATATCCTATCGCGAGACTATACAGCGCAGTGCCAACGCTAATTACCGTCATAAAAAACAATCGGGCGGTTCTGGACAATTCGGACAAGTACATCTTAAAATTGAGCCATGGATAGAAGGTATGGACGAACCAGAAGGATTTAATATTAGAGGCAAAGAGGATGTTGATTTGCCCTGGGGTGGAAAATTAATCTTCTATAATTGTATCGTTGGTGGTGTGATTGACACCCGTTATTTACCATCAGTAATGAAAGGCATTTTAGAAGTGATGGAAAACGGTCCATTAACCAAGTCTTATATTCGTGATGTTCGTGTTATGGTATATGATGGAAAAATGCATGCGGTGGACAGCAATGATATATCCTTTAAAATAGCCGGTGCACAAGCCTTTAAAGATGCCTTTTTAAATGCGAGTCCAAAATTAATGGAACCAGTCAACGATATTTTAGTGAAAATACCCGAAAGCATGACAGGTATTGTAATGACCGAGTTACAAACAAAACGCGCCATGATTCAAGGCATCACCAACGAAGGAAATTACCAATTAATTAAAGGACAAATCCCCAAAGCCGAGTTGGATAATTTTTCAACACAACTCCGGAGTATTACACAAGGCCGCGGCACCTTTGCAACCACATTTAAAGGTTACGAGCCCGTACCGGCACATGTACAACAACAATTAATTAATGAATTCAAAACTGAAACTCTAGAAGTATAACCACTAAAAATATATAATTATGGAGAGTAAAATAATGTATTTAAGCGATTTAAAGTTTAATGTCGATACATGGAAGCGCGAATTGAGATTTCATCTAGACGAAATGGATACCTTTCAAGAAAAGCTAGATGAACTCACGAGCAGAGAGGATTTAGAAGTTTTAGCCTTAACAAAACTGGATGGCTTTCAAAACCGAATTTTAATTGAAAAAGATGCGATTGCCAAACTAAAACACCGCTGCAGAAATATCATGGCTGGCATTAACCGTATGGTTTATGAAAAGGACAATAACAACCAAATATTTGATGATCAACATACCTTGCGTGAAGATATGCGTAATTATATTCATTTACATTACGAATTAAAAGAAGAAATTATGGATTTTTTATTACTGAATTCATAAGTGTAACCAACCAAATTAAAAAGATCACCATAATAGGTGGTCTTTTTTTAATCTTAAAAAACGATAAAAGTGCACAATCTTCAACTTTAGGAAATATTTAGCAAGTAAAATAATGACTATTTGCGCATTATAATGTAATTTAAAAGGGTGAAATGAAAAATGCGATATATATATTAACAATTGTTCTCCTTGCGGGTTGCAGCAGCAGTATTAAAACCTATACTGTGCAAGAACAGAATGCGTATGAGAATTTACATAATTTGGTAGCCTCTAAAAATTTTGAAATTATAGCACACACTGCCAAACCTATGATGAGTAATGCACTTACGCAGGTCCTCAATTCAAATTTATTACCACCAGGCAATACGCCGTCGCATATTAGCATTATTGGCACTTCTAATAGTATAAAATTTAAAGGCGATACCATTCAAGGTTCTTTGCCGTTTTATGGCGAACAATTTTCTGGAGGTAATCCAGCTAGTAACCATAATGGAATTTCGTTTAAAGACGTTCCTGAAAACTTTAAAGTTAACAAAAATGATAACAAACACTCGGTTGCTATTAGTTTTAGAATAAAAGATGAATACCGAAGCAATGAGCGTTACGAAATAAATATTACGTTGTTTCCGAACAATACCAGTGCAATGAGTGTGCAATCAACCACACGTAGCAATATTCAGTTTTCTGGAAACCTCAAGGCATTGGAGTGAGAAAAGAAGCAAGCGAAAGAAGAGCACTAGCCAAAACCCATTATATTTCTATTTTACATAATATAAATTATAGTGTGAATATAAAGGGTATTCCTGTATAGCCACATAATTGTAGATATGAACCTATGGGCTTATTTCGTAAGCTATAATTCTATTCTATGTAATCTATCCCAGAAACTGTATGTATTCTTTACAATATTAATTACCTGTGGATTTGGAATTTATGTATATGTGGAAATGGCAATAACAGACCATACCATTTCAATCTTATTTAACAATTTTTAGAATTGCTGTATCATGCTCCTTAAAAGCATTGCACACCTGCAAATGTATTTCTGCTTCGTTCATATCATTTGCTTTTATAGTAGCACTGAATTCTTGAGCTCTTTGTAACATCTTTACGTATACGACTGGATCTTTATGTCTTGTTAAACGCCTTAATGCACCTAAATAATCATCACGATATACCGTTGGGATAATTATTTTAGTTTGCTTTTCTTTTACAAGTTCCGCATTCATCATGACTCGTACTATTCTTCCATTCCCATCTAGAAATGGATGAATCTCACTAATCATAAACATTATATATGCAGCTTTCGCAAATGGGTTATTTAATGCCCTATAATAATCAAATCCTTTAGTAAGAGTGCCTCTTACCAAATTAAAATCAACAAAATGCGTATCGCCTGATCTATTGTTTTTATCTTTAAATTGACCTGGTTTTTTTGATTTTCTGGCTTCTAAAAGACAGTGATGTCTATATTGAAGTATATTTAAAAGTTCATCTGGTGTTGCTGGCGTTTTATTCATCTCTTTTAAATCACTGACGATTCTATAGGTCCCTAAAACATCATGGGAATCTTCATCTCTATTAGCAATTGGAGTTTCTGTTTTAATAATACTTTTCGCTTCTTCTAATTCGAAAATGGTTCCTTCTATATAATTTGAAAAATAGGCTTCAAAAAACGCAAAATTTTTGAATGCTGTTGTGTCTGTATTTATTTCTGGAAAATCACCAAATTCCTCTTGTTTAAGATATTGGAACAATGTTTCAAATAATGATATTCTAGCTGGATCATAAGGATTTCCAAAAGCCCTTGCCATAGCTATTGGTGAACTCAATATTTTTGAAGGTTTTGTAGTTAATAAAGCGCTAATTAATCTATTTAATTTAGCGAATTCGCTTTGCATTCCCAATTTTTCGGCTATTACTCTTGCATTATCTCTAACTTTATTTATTCCATCCTCACCATTTATACGTACTATTTGCTCTAATTTAGCTTCAATTTCAGGTAATGTTAGTGTTTTGGATTCAGGTCCTAATTGCCTAGAGACTTGTAAGTTTTCAAGAAATGCTCTTTCTTGTTGTGATACATATAGTTCTCCAGAGAAAAGATTATCGCCTTCAATTGGACCATTTCCTTCCATAAAACGGATTGTAATTCCAGGTAGTTTAATTTTTTTTGTATATGTATATGTAACGAAAATATGACCTGCGCTTGTTGGTTTGAATTCTAAAGCTGATCTATGGCTTAATACAGAATTCGGATATAAGTTACCAAGTATTGTAAAAATATTTTTAGTTATTATTACTTCAGGCTCATCAATGAAGTTTGATGTGTATATCCGTGGAGCAATTTTTCTTATTTCTCCAGCTTTTTCTAATTTAGATATTTGTTTACTTAAATTTTTGTCACTTGAAGAAAAAATGACTTCTTGAAGGTGAATGGGTAGAATATTTTCCATTTAAAAAGCTTTAATATTCAAAAATACATATAATTTTCCATTATAAATGATTATTTAGAGAATATTTTCCATTATAACGATAATATTAAAAATCAATATTTTCCATTATAATCATTATTAGAGCGACTAAATACAATTATTTTCCATTCTAAATAAAATTAAAGAGAATATTTTCCATTATATTAGATAATAAAGAAATAAATTTAAATTGTTTTCCATTCCATACACGAAGCTTCTCTCCTACGCCGTCGCATAAAAAGTGTTTACTCGTGCTTTTTATTTTGATATATAGGTGCTCATGTACACCCACCGCAATAATGTATCGTGTGGTAAGTCAAACAAAAAATACGCTTTCACAATGTTAATATTAGCTTCCACAACCTAATTAAAAAAAGTCTCCTGACTTCGCATTTCTTTAAAACCTTTTTATGCTTCTATAATATTTATAAAAAATAATTATTTTTATGGTTTCCCATATCACACGCATTATGTTTATTTCCTTTGGAATTGCTTAAAAATCTTATTATAAGTCTGCTATAAAAATTTAATAAGGTCGACTATTTGAATTTTCTTGATATTGGAATCAAATAATATATAAGAATGTAACATTTTAAAATTTTATAGGTTTTGTGGTTTAGATTTCCGTTATTTTTTTAGTTTATTTGTTTTTTAATCTATCAGAATGACCACTAAGTCCAACGTCACCAACTTTTTTACGGTATTTTTTATTTTTAGTTTTAGTTGCTTATTTTCACAAGTAAAAATCACTAAAACACCATCATGGGTGGTGCAACAATCGTACGAACATGAGCCGGATATTGATTTAAACGATATCTCATATGGTCTTCTCACTTTGCTTAACGACGAGCAAATTCATATTCCTAAACAAGAACGCTACATTCGTTTGGTGCAGAAAATAACCGATAATGTTGGAGTTCAAGATGGCTCGACCATATCTGTGAATTATGACCCGACTTTTCAACAGCTTTACTTACATAATATTACTGTTTTGCGTCAAGGACAAACCATTAATAAACTTCATGTTAACGACTTTCAAACCATAAGGCAAGAGTCTAATTCTGAAAATTATATTTATGACGGCAGCTTAAATGCTGTAGCTCACTTAGCCGATATTCGCAATGGTGATATTATAGACCTAAGTTATACTATCAAAGGCTTTAACCCTATACATGGCGATCGTTTCTCAGTTGGTACCACACTGAATGATTTTCAACCTGTAGGGAAAATTAATTTTTACCTTATTTCTAAAAACGCCTTACAGTATAAAACTTTAAATTCAGATATTGAGCCCAAGATTGGAAGTTATATGGGTTTTACTACCTATAACTGGCAAAATAACTTACCTGAAGCACCGCACTTTGAAGATAATATGCCTACTTGGTATTTACCCTATAAAAACTTGTTTGTGACGGACTATGATGGATGGGGCGACGTTGTTGATTGGGCTTTAAACCTCTATGAAGATGAATTAAACCTATCCTCCGCACTTAGAGCAAAAATTGACCAGATCAAAAATAACACTGAAACCGAAGGCGAACGCATTACTACCACACTAAAATTTGTACAAGATGAAATTAGGTATCTTGGTCTGGAGTCCGGCATTGGTGCCTACCAACCTTTTTCGCCAAATAAAGTCCTCAAGCAACGCTTTGGCGACTGTAAAGACAAAAGCTGGCTAATGGTAACCATGCTCCGAAATATGGGGATTGAGGCTTACCCTGTGCTTATCAATACAAGCTATGGCGAATCACTTCATCAATTTTTACCGTCACCAAAAACGTTTGATCATGTTGTTGTGAAAGTTGTTGATAGCACGAGTACTAATTTATTTTACGACCCAACCATTAGCAATCAATTTGGGGATTATAAGTCGGTAGTATTTCCAAATTATGGAAAAGCCTTAGTAATAAAAAAAGGAGTTACATCTTTAGAAAATATTACTTCTAAAAATATAGATTTAGTAGAAGTATTTGACACATTCGATTTGCCTACTATAGGTGGCCCTGGCACATTAAAAGTAATGACCGTATATCGTGAGGCCGAAGCTGACGTAATGAGGGCACGTTACAAATCCCAAAGTTTGTCCTCGTTAAGTAAGGATTTTAAAAACTATTATGAAAGATTTTATAATGATATTGAAGTTATAAAAGACCCCGTTTTTGATGATGATAGTTTGGCCAACAAAATACTTATTGAAGAGTCTTACAAAATTAATAACATTTGGAAGCCTATGCTTACTGATGATAAAAATATTGCTGTCGAGTTTTCACCATATAGCATTTTAGACATCGCTTATTTACCAGTTGAAAAAGAACGTATTACACCATTTGCACTGTATTACCCAACCCATAAAAAGCATCAGATTACAGTTAAACTACCTCAAAAATGGGGTAATACAAAAGATGAAGTCCTCGTGTCTTCGAAGAGTTTCAATTTTTCAATGCAGGCCAAAATGAATTCTTCGAGAAATATTCTGTACCTCAATTATGAATACCAAAATAAACATAGCTTTGTGAGTCCTGAAGATTTTGAAGACTACTACACAAAAATTAAAGAAGTAGAACAGATAATAGCGTACTATATTTACATTCCTAAAAATCAAACTGATAATTTAAGTTTTGCTAAAACATTCGATTCCGATAAATTTATTTCGAGAGTAACCAGCATCGTTGTTTTTATAATAGGTATCATGGCTGCCATAGCCATTGGGTTGGTCATTTATGTGAATAAAAGCAATAGAAAAAGAGATTAGTCTAATTAAATGATTCTGTTGCGGTATTGGCTGAATGGTTAATTAGACGGACTTACTATTAAAATAGTCGCGAACTTAAAGTGAATTTCTTATAAAAATCAGGTTTTAGTTCAAAGCATCCACCACCGAAGGCAACACAATATCCTTCTGAACCACATACACGCCATCTGCCAAAATTGGTTTTAAAATACGGCTTATATCGCCTTTTTTAGCGATGCGCTTACGACATAGCTTGGTTAATAATGGGTCTTCATCAAAAAGAATGGAAGCAATTTCATAAGGCGGGTCGTTGGGCTCCTTAACCTTCACAAACAATTGTTGCAACATATTAAATCGTCGGTCATTACCTGGGATATAGGTATAAAAGATATATGCACCATCTGCATCGGTTTTGATAAAACCTCGGTTGTGTAAATAGCGTTCGCCATTCACTTCACGTACGTCAAAATCGCCGCGCTCATTTGCCTGTTCTATACTTATAATAATGTTACTTGCTGGTGTTACACCATCGCTGTCGTAAACAATTCCTGAAATTTTAAGCTTGTTGGCCTTTGATTCAAAACCAGGTATGGTATCGGTATTGCTTAAATATTGTGCAATGGCTTCATCATTAAAAGGGCTTTCTTTGGCGGACGTTTTATCTTGTGCATTCGCAACATGGTTGGCACCTAAAACAAAGGAGAAACAAATTAAAGAAATTAAGGTTTTCATAATATTAAGCATTTGAGGTTATTCAAATGTCTAGATTTTATGCCCAAACCGTTAAAAAAAAATACCAACGTACAAAAAATCAGGATAAACTGAAAAAAAATGCAAAATCTGTCGGTGAATGAATGGTTATTTTCAGAATGAAAACCATTTTAGTGGACCTAATTACTTAAAAACAAACCACTACTGAAAAGCCTCATTAATGTTTTTCTCCGCTTCTTCTTCATCATCCAAATCACATTCTAAAGATACTTGCTGGTGATTATGCTCTCTGTGAAACTGCAAACTCACATAAATAGGAAAGTGATCCGATCCAGCATGTGGCAACACCTTTATCACATTCAGCATAAAATGCTTACTGTGAAATAAATGATCTAAAGGCCATCGCAGTAAAGCATAATCGGCGTGAAAAGTATTGTAATGGCCACGACCAATACGCGGATCAAGCAGACCGCTAATCTTTTTAAACAATCGCGTACTCCGCGACCAAGCCACATCGTTTAAATCGCCAAATACCACCACAGGAATCTCCGATGCTGCAGCTTCTTTGCCTACAAGTAACAACTCGGCATCACGATTAACGGTATTGGCAGATTCTGTTGGACTTGGAGGCATGGGATGCAAACCAAATAACTGTATCTGTTGTCCAGATGCCAGCCTTATTGTGGCACTGATAGATGGGATGTCTTGATTAACCAGATAATGAACTTGACTAGTTTCCAATGGTGATTTGGAATAAAAATGCATCCCATAAAGGTTCTCTTTAGGGATTTTAATTTGATACTGGTAGTCAGCATCTAACGCCTTTAATGCGGTTTCCCATGTTTTGTTGGTTTCTAATAACAGTAATAAATCTGGTTTATTTTGTTTTACCAAATCCAACAAAACCGCATATTGGTTATTGCTCATCAATACATTAAACGACATAATAGTGAGCGTGTTATTGGTATCATGATGCGTATTATTTTGCACTTCTTTAGGATACAACCTTGTATATGGCACCACCCTAATTAAATGAAATACAATGGCAGCACTAACCAATAGCAAAGCTAGAATAGCAAGGTTAGTTTGGTAGTTTTCAAAAATAACAGACAGCACTGCTACGATAACATATAACACCAATAACTGTACTTTAGGAAAATCAAAACCACGCACCGACCAATGCTTAATATTCAATAAGGTTATGAAGGCCAACACAAAAAGCGTTAGTTCTAAAATGATTAATACCGTGTGAATCATAGGCGCTGTATTACTGTTAAAGATAGTGGGAAAGCTAGTGTTTTATGCAAAAAAAGGTGCTATAAAATTTAATTAAAACTAACAACAGTTCAAACTTCTATGGTTTTAAGTTATGCTTTACCAGTTTCCCATTTTTCATTATCAGCAGCAAGGTTTCTTTAGAATTTTTAAACACTTCTAAGTTTTTCAATGGGTTGCCGTCAATAAGTATTAAATCAGCCAAGGCACCTTCTTCTACCACTCCTAGCCTACCCGCATACGGACTTCGTTTTCCTGACATAGCTAAAATATCGGCGTTGTTCGAGGTAACCATTTTTAAGATTTCGTAATTGCTAAACCAGCGTTTCATTTTAAGTAGTTGCTCGGCTGGCTGTGCGGCTTTTTTAGCATCAAACAACACATCGGTACCATAACCAAGTTTGATTTTGTATTTTTTTGCCAATTCAAATGCGGTATCGGTACCTTGGTACATTTCCAGTTGTTTGGCCCGACTTTCGGGTGTTAATATACCTTTATCGCCTTCGTCCACAAAAGGTTGCAAACTCCAAGTCACCTTGTGTTCCACCATCATTTTAACAGTTTGTTCATCTATCATTTGGCCGTGATCAATACACTTCACTCCTGCCCTAATCGATTGTTGAATAGCGCGCGGTGTGTAGGCATGCACAGTTACATAAGTACCCCAGTTTTCGGCGGCCTCGACAGCCGCTTTTATTTCTGCTTCGGTGTATTGGGTTACATCTAACGGATCGTACATAGATGACACACCACCACCCGCCATAAGTTTAATTTGACTGGCGCCCAGCATCAGCTGTTCCCTTGCCTTAACGCGCACAGCATCTGGACTGTCGGCTATCGCTGCGGCATTGATGCGTTCAGCATAAGATAAGCCTTTTATAGGATCGGCTGGGATTTCGGTAGGAAGTCTAAAGTCGCCATGGCCGCCAGTTTGAGAAATAAATGCCCCTGAAGGCCAGATTCTCGGACCCACAACTACGCCGCGGTCTATGGCTTGTTTCAAACCAAATACCGGACCACCTAAATCACGAATGCTGGTGTAGCCGTTCATCAATAAATTTTCAATGTTTTTCGAGGCTGCAATATTTACAAAACCTATATCTGAAGTTAGCAAGGCTATTTGAGATAAACTGGCAAACATAGCATGGTAATGCACGTCTATCAACCCTGGCATTAAAAACTTGCCTTGACCGTCAATAATAGTGACATTGGTGCTTTTATTGGTGGGTATGGGTTTGGTTGAAATCTTACTAATTTTAGAATCCACCACCAACACATTCCCTTTCATAGTTTGCTGGTCTAGACCGTTAAAGATTTCGACATTATTAATTAAAATACTTTGCTGGGCTTGCCCCATAAGAAAAAACACTAGGGCAATAATACTGAACTTAAAAGTTTTCATGGATAAAAAGGTTTGACGGTTGAAAATTGATTTGGCGATGGTTTGGTATGTTATATGTAACGCCAATAAATTTAAACATTAATGTTTTAAAAGTCTAAAATTTCTTAAAGATATCTTTGTAAACTACTCACCTTTAATCAAACGAAAACGACACCCAAAATGGCGCACCACCTTCTACTCATAGTCGTTTTAACAATTATTTATCTGTTAATACAATAACTTCAGTAGAATAAATATCTGAGTATCTTAAAATTCATTCTAACTGTTATCATTACCATCAGCGTTACTTACGATACTCTTTAAAGAAGCGGTTATATTATAGATCTGTTTTTTTCGTAATTTTACTGTAAAGCTTAAATCATCACTTTAATTGTTATACTATGAATCCAACTTTAAGAAATGTCATAGCCGTCATCATCGGATTGGTGGTAGGCTCTGGTTTTAACATGGGAATTATTATGGTAAGTGGCTCTTTAATCCCACCTCCCGAAGGCGTCGACTCAACTCAAATGGAAAGTTTAGTTAACAATATGCATCTATTTAAACCTAAGCATTTTATTATGCCATTTTTAGCGCATGCAGTGGGGACATTAGTAGGTGCATTTTTAGCAGCCAAATTAGCTGCTAAATACCATTTTAATATGGCAATGATTATTGGCTTATTCTTTTTATTGGGTGGTGTATCTAGTGCTTTTATGCTTCCAGCACCGTCATGGTTTATCGTTGTAGATTTAGTATTAGCCTATATACCAATGGCCGTTTTAGGAGCAAGATTAGCCATCAAATCTAATCAATAACCCGAATAAATATATGTGGGCTAAGTGTATTATTATCTTAATTATACCGTTTATACAAGCGACACCATTACAAGAGCAACCACATTTGAAACACCAATGGCAGTATCGTGTACTGCTTGTTATAAGTAATGAAACAAATAAAAAGTCCGTTGAAAATCAAATTGAAGAATTGACTAGAAATTTAACTGCCTTAAATGAGCGTAAACTTATCGTTTATCAAATAAAACCTGATCGTTTTAAGCAAGGACTAGCCAAGCAATCCCCATGGATATCTAATACCAAATGGTATGATGTGTATGCAGATGAAACGAAGTCACTCGAAATTGTATTATTCGGCTTAGATGGTGGTAAGAAATTAGACTGTGAGCAGGTTTTAACGGCAGAAAAACTATTTGCAAACATCGACGCTATGCCAATGCGGCAATCTGAAATGCGTCAAAAACATTAAAAGTGAAGATCACATTCTAAATAAAGAAAGACAGACAAAACTTCCCTAGAATTTTGCTAGTCTGTTTGTAAAGATAATTGCATTACAGCCGTTGGCTTACATCAGATAGTCTGAGGCATTGAGCATCACGGTTTTCTTTTGACGGTTCATTTTTAAAACGACTCTGTAGATCACGTCGGTATGGCTGTAAAGGATTTTCTATCGTAAGTTTCAAAACTGTATTCTGGAAACGATTGTTCCATGGCTTTACACAGTTCTTGGTATTGATTCAAGACTGCCTCGCTCGACATCTGAGACTATAAAAGGATAATAAGCTTTATACAGCCAGCTGAAACGTAAATAATAATTGATACATATTGAATTAATAAACCTAAATATAGTTTCAATTTAGAAACATTTTATAGATATTTAAGTTGGTGTTACTCGTAGTAAATTTATAAAATTAGCAATTTGCTCGCTTCTCCTAAATTTGTTTTAACCTTACAAAGCACAACATTTTTGGACATGGAAAATTCTCCTAGTTCTAAAGTAGTCACATTCCTTAAACTTTGCGAAAACAACCTTTTTCCTGATAGATCGAAGATGTTTACCTCTTGTAAATAGGATTCACGTTGTGTGCTGTTTTTTAATACTAAAGTTTTTGTTACCCTATGGTATTCAAATAAAACCTTGTTTGATTCTACTTCTGCAACAGAAAGCGCTTGTGGATAAATATTATTAGAGAATGTAACATACAATCTATTGATATAATCACCTTGTTCAAATACACCCGTGAAATCATAATTATTTAAAAGTGTGTGTTGGTTTAATAATGCATCGTATATAAAAACTTGTACATCAAAATTAAAGTTTTCTAAAGAATGTAGACTTATAGACACCGAACCTGCATCACTTAAAAACATACCCAATGGATAGCTTTTGGTATCCGCAAAACTTCCTACACCCTGAATTACATAGCGACCATCTTCGATCATCCAATTTAAATCGTTGGGGAAATTATCCGGATTTCTAGCGTCATAACCCCAATCAAATCCATCGGTTGCTGCGTCGTTGGGTGTGAAACCAAGTAATAATTGTCTCACATAATTATCTGGCGAGGTAAAATTGATTCTAACTCTTTGTATTTGGTTGCTCTGACTATATACATTGCCTAAAGACGAAAGGACATATAAGGTAAGCAGCAACAATACAATTCTAGTCGATTGTAATTTGTAGGTTAAAAACATGGGGCCTGTTTTTTGGTATCGCTACCAGTTTAATACAGGCTAATGTAACTATTTAAATGAATGCAATCTATTAAACGCAAAAATAATCGATGAAATACACAGTTTTTTATTATTTGGTGTATATTTCATCGATTATTATCGTATGTAATTATGTAAGATTAATAACTAATTATCACTTTTCTACTATGAATTGACTCTGTAGTCTCTACTTGAATTATATAGGTTCCTTCAGAGACCGTTTCAACAGGTAATCTATAGGCATTCTGTTCGCTGTAAAAGTCTTCTATTGAGTCCCATTCTTGGACAGATTGACCTATCAAGGAGAATAACCGTACTTTCTTAATCTCCTTATTTGGTATTCTCACATAGATTTCTTCACTATTGCTTAAATAATTAATAACCATACTAGAAGTATCATAATCTTCTATATCAAGCGTTGAATTATCTTGGAATACCACGAAGAATCTGTCATTATAGGTTCCGGCATCCAACTGCATTTCAAAACTGTTTTCAGTAATAAGTGTATACGTACCTAGTAAAGCGTCATAAATATAAACCTCTGGATTGGTATCAAAGTTTTCGAAATCAGTGATATGAATTTCAACAAGGCTATTTTGATTAAGACTTAAACTAAGTGGATACGCCTTAGAGGCATCAAATTGTCCAACACCCTGAATAACGTATCGCTCATCTTCTATTAGAAAGGCGAGATCACTACTTAACATATCATTAGCAGGAGCATCATATCCCCAATCAAATGCATCAGTAGCTTCATTATTGGGTGTAAAGCTTAACAATAATGGGCGGTTAACACCATCCACATTCGATTTAAATAAAAATCTTATTCGTTGAATATCATTATCATAGCTAGTTTGTTCATCAGTTGCACTATTTCTGAAAAACACTGAGGTACTGCCATTTTCTTTTTGATAGACGCGTTGACTATTTTTAAATTGCACCTGTGTCCCTAATCCAGAAGATTCAGCAAAAAATCCTTGCCCCACAGGAATGTATTGTCCTGGTGTTTTAGTTGAGGTTCCGGCTCCACTGATAAAGTCAGGAATTACTGTTGGTAAACCACCGCTTAAATTTAAAACACCATAACCGCCTTCATATTCAGATAAAATATGGGTGTTATTAGACTCATAATGTTCCCAGAAATAAAGACTTCCTGTTATACTTTGTGTTGAACCTGGATTACCTTGTGTATCAGGTAAATTATCGCGAATAAATTCAAAAGCATCAATCGCGGAAGGATATGGATTTCCTACCAAGGCTTGATTGCCATCCGTAATAGGTACCGAAACATTGCCATTGTTTGGTTTACCAATAAACACATAATTTTGAACATCGGTAATAGGATCGCCAACACCACTGCCCTTCATAGTAAAACCTAATCCTGCATTCAAGGCGCTACCAGATCCCAAGTATCTCCAAGACGCGTAGGAATTAATCGGATAGTTTTCGTAGGCATATAACCAACGATTGCTCAGGGTTATAGGATTACTAGTACCTGCCGCATCGTAACTTCCGGTCCAGTTAATAGTAAGAGGATTGCCAGAATTTGTACCATCAAATAATACAGCTCCAATAGTATAAGGCGTATTATTTGTTGAGGTATTAATTGTGCCAACAGGCGAAACCCAGTAATTATAGTTAAATAAATTGGTAGTCCCTTGCTGGTCTCTTTCTAAACTTCCACCGCTTGAAACATCTAAAATGCTTTCATTAAATTGTGTCGATGTATAACGTTTTTGTATTAATTGCGACTCACCAACCAAGTCAATTTTACCATTTAATTTAAGGTAATTTGTTACCCACAACATTTGACCATCGTTAGTTTCATCTAAAGGAGTGCCTGGATCTTCTATACTTAATTCATTAGCCTCAATCAACAAACCTAATACAGTTATATCTTTTTCACCAGAACTTATGTTATGAGATGTTCTCACAATATTCCAATCTATTGGCTGACCATTAATGCCATTGCTGTTAGGAATATCCCATACCTCAAAATTTGTCCATGTGTTATCCGTTGTCCAAGGAGTATTAGCTCTTGATGTATAAGGAATAGGCGCTGTTTGTTGTTGACTAGTAGTAATATTTCTTAATCTGCCCGCTACACCTTTAAAAGGTACAAAATCACCACAAATAGTGTTCATTCTATAGTAGCCGTCAAGATTACTCCATAGTAAAGGGTTATCTTCAAGACCATCACCATTAATATCTGGACCGTAAATTTTAGTTGGAATCACAACGCCGCCAACATCTGCTCCAAGCGCAATGATTTCTTGATTCATCATTTGTCTGATGTGCTCCACCGATATAGCTTTGTTCCAAATTTTTAGTTCATCAATCCATCCATGGAAATAGCTTGTAGGTGTATTTGATGGTCCTTGGTCTATAGCCCCAACCAAACCTTTAATATTAGCAGCACTTGCAGCTGGTGCTGAACCAGCGACGGAACTTATTAAAATTCCATCTACGTATAAGCTATAAATTGAACCGTCAAATGTTACTGCTAAATGATACCATCTGTCTGTACCTACCAGAAACGCACCAGAAGTCGCACTTGATGAATCTGTAGTATTATACCAGTTAAATCTCACTTGGCCATCTACAATACTTAAATTATAGCCATTAGCGTTATTAGCTGCATCTTTTTTAGAAAAAACGGTTCTGCTACCATTAATTGAATTTGGTTTTACCCAGGCTTCAATACTAAAAGGACCTGTTAAATTATAATTATTTCTGAATGAAATATGATCGTTGGTACCATCGAAATC
This sequence comes from Flavobacteriaceae bacterium, assembly GCA_018402135.1. Classification (GTDB taxonomy): domain Bacteria; phylum Bacteroidota; class Bacteroidia; order Flavobacteriales; family Flavobacteriaceae; genus Paucihalobacter. The sequence goes on from JAGYJF010000002.1 coordinate 346,482, forward strand.
AATAAAAGCACATTCTATGATTCTAACAGTGACCTCGTCCCAACAGCCATTTGATAACGTCCATCTCAACGTGTAATCTCCAGGGTCTGCAGTAAAAGTCGCGTTTGGATCAGTTAAGCTTGATAAAACAGCTGAGGAACCACATGATAAATTGGTTGCATTCATGATTTCCCATTGCCCTGTAACTCCAGTTCCTGGAAAATTAGTATCACCATTAGCAATATCAGGGACTAAATAATATCCTTTACCACTTGATGCCCAAGAACCTCTATTGAAATTTTCAACTGCTGTTATGGTATTATCATAAGCTTTAAGTTGTATTATATTTTCGCCACATTGACTAGAAAGAGGGAGGTAATCTTCACCGGCATAGGCTAAGCTTGTATTGATGTTAATAAAATTAGTACCTTCTTCATTTTCTGCTCTACAGCCATTTACCAATGCGGTCACACCATACTCTCTTATTCCGGGAGTGAGAGGCGTAACTGTTACGGTGGTTCCACTAGAGACAACTGTTCCATTTTCATCCGTCCATTCTAATTCATCATCCACTTGTGCATAGGCAAAGCCAACAGCATCAATAGCCCATCCACTTGCCACATTTACAGTACTATTGATTCCGCTACAATTTACTCCATTTGGATTAGGAAAAGCTACATTTTCACATGTTGCGCTGCTTCCTGTGAATGTAAAACGTACACGTAGACCTGATAGACCTGTATAGGCACCTAAATTTATCGAAGCGCTAACCATTCTAGGGTCAGTAACACCAACACAATTGCCTTGTACTCTACCCATAATTACTCCAGTAGTAGTCCCTGAAGCAAACGTATGTCCTGTTACATTAAGCTGAACTGTATATGAGTTTCCTGAATCAAATGATAGCTCAATAATTCCATTTCCTCCATTACAAAAATAATAACTTGTATTGAAACTCAGAATTGCTTCAGAAGCAGTCATCCCAATAGTACTAAAGACTGGTGTTTCTAATGTGGTAACATTTCCAACGCCGTTTGCCATGGCAAATTTAGTATTGTCTGTAGTATCATAATTAATATTATTAAATGTTTTAATGTCATTAGAATTTGTTTCTTTCCAAGTTGGTTGCGTAGTATTATTTCCACTTGCTGGAAAAAAACCATCTAGACCATCAACGCGCCAACCGTCAGGTTGTGCATAATTGAATTCACCACCTTCACCAAATTGCCCGTTAGGCTGATCGAAAAAGCTTTCAGCAACTACCGTTACGGATTCATTTAAACAAATATCTGTAGCTGATTGGCTTACAACTACTGGTGGTTCATCAGGTGGTAAAAATCTTACGTAGGCTTCAGCAGAAGATTTTGTTATTGGATTTAAGGGATCTGTATAATCTGTAATATTTAACCGAACAAAGGTATCTGTAGTTATGCCCGTAATCGTATATGTTAAAATACCTGCAGTCCCTGGAATTTGTGTCCAAGTTTCACCATAATCATATGAAACTTCCCAAAAATTAACGTCGGAAGCTTGTAAATTATAGCCACTTACAGGTTGTAAGGTAAATTCAACATCTCTAGGTATTGTTGTGCCTCCAGGGCAAGAGGTTGCTTCAATAAGTGCACTGGGTGGTTGAGGATTATCAGGTATTGGGTTTACTATTTGTCCAGTTAAGAAGGTAAATTGATTTACTGGAGGTTCAACAGTTACGTTCGCCGTGCAAGTACTTTCATTACCGTTAACATCTATAGCAGTTAGGGTTGTTGTTGTTGTATACACAGTGGCTTGTTCTGCAAAAGTGTTTGGGTTAACTGTTAATGACGCTATTCCGCAAGCATCATTCGAACCATTATTTATGTCACTAGCTTGTATGGTTGCAACTCTTGTAATGGCGTCAACGACTACTACAAAATTTCTGCAAATCATTGTTGGAGGAGTGTTGTCCACTACTGTAACGGTAGCCGTACAGCTATCACTATTACCTGCATCGTCAAATACTGTTAAGGTTACAGTGTTAGTGCCTACGTTTCCACAATTGAAGGAACTAGGAGAAACGGTCATATTTGCAATACCACAGTTATCACTAGATCCACCATCTATATTCATGGCAGCAAGATTTACTGTCCCGTTAGGCCCTAGTGCTATAGTGTAATCTTGGCATACGGCAACAGGAGCGACTGTATCTGATGGTATGACATTAAATTGACAAGTAGTTGAATTATTAGCAGCATCGGTTGCTGTTAGAGTTACCGAAATGGCGCTATTATGAACGGTACCGGGAGCAGGACTTTGTGCAATGGTTACATTGTTGTCGCAGTTATCTAGTGTAGTTACAAGCGATGTATAGTCTTGAAGGGTAAATTCACAACCGGCATCAAAAGAAATATTTTGATCACTCGGACAAGTAAGGTCAGGGTCTTCATCATCGGTTACTGTTACTGTCATTGTATCTTGAGCGGTTAAACCGGCAGAATCTGTTACTGTATATTGAATAGTTGTTGTACCAATAGGAAATATATAATTTCCAACTTGACCGTTGCCATTGGCTACAACTGCACCAGTCATGTTCCAAGTAATTGAACTTATTGAACAATTATCGGCAATACTTGCATTTTGTATGTTAACACTAACTGTACAATTACCAGTGCCATCAGCGCTTGTAGTTGTATTAACATCACTAGCGGCGGTTACGGTAGGTGGCTCATTGTCTGTAACAGTTACATTTTGAGTACAAGTACTTGTATTACCTGCAGCATCCTCAACTGTCCATGTTACCACGGTAAGACCGATAGGAAACAGTGCTGGAGCATTATTAGTTATTATTAAATTAGCGTTAGCAGTACAATTATCCGAAACTGTAGGATTGCCTAAAGCAACTGATGTTGTACAGTTACCTGTGCCATCGTTGGAGGTTTGGGCGGTTACGTTTGCTGGACAGGTGATTGTTGGGTTTTCGTTGTCTTCAACAGTTACAGTTTGAGTAGCAGTAGCAGTATTGCCACTTCCATCAGTTACAGTCCATGTTACGGTTGTATCACCTAATGGGAATGTTGCAGGAGCATCATTTGTTACAGTATCAACCGAACAATTATCGGCTGTAGTTGGAGAACCAAGTGCAACACCAGTAGCCTCACAAGAAGCATTAGCAGAAACTGTTACTAGACCTGGAGCTGTGATGGTTGGGTTTTCGTTGTCTTCAACAGTTACAGTTTGAGTAGCAGTAGCAGTATTGCCACTTCCATCAGTTACAGTCCATGTTACGGTTGTATCACCTAATGGGAATGTTGCAGGAGCATCATTTGTTACAGTATCAACCGAACAATTATCGGCTGTAGTTGGAGAACCAAGTGCAACACCGGTAGCCTCACAAGAAGCATTAGCAGAAACTGTTACTAGACCTGGAGCTGTGATGGTTGGGTTTTCGTTGTCTTCAACAGTTACAGTTTGAGTAGCAGTAGCAGTATTGCCACTTCCATCAGTTACAGTCCATGTTACGGTTGTATCACCTAATGGGAATGTTGCAGGAGCATCATTTGTTACAGTATCAACCGAACAATTATCGGCTGTAGTTGGAGAACCAAGTGCAACACCAGTAGCCTCACAAGAAGCATTAGCAGAAACTGTTACTAGACCTGGAGCTGTGATGGTTGGGTTTTCGTTGTCTTCAACAGTTACAGTTTGAGTAGCAGTAGCAGTATTGCCACTTCCATCAGTTACAGTCCATGTTACGGTTGTATCACCTAATGGGAATGTTGCAGGAGCATCATTTGTTACAGTATCAACCGAACAATTATCGGCTGTAGTTGGAGAACCAAGTGCAACACCGGTAGCCTCACAAGAAGCATTAGCAGAAACTGTTACTAGACCTGGAGCTGTGATGGTTGGGTTTTCGTTGTCTTCAACAGTTACAGTTTGAGTAGCAGTAGCAGTATTGCCACTTCCATCAGTTACAGTCCATGTTACGGTTGTATCACCTAATGGGAATGTTGCAGGAGCATCATTTGTTACAGTATCAACCGAACAATTATCGGCTGTAGTTGGAGAACCAAGTGCAACACCAGTAGCCTCACAAGAAGCATTAGCAGAAACTGTTACTAGACCTGGAGCTGTGATGGTTGGGTTTTCGTTGTCTTCAACAGTTACAGTTTGAGTAGCAGTAGCAGTATTGCCACTTCCATCAGTTACAGTCCATGTTACGGTTGTATCACCTAATGGGAATGTTGCAGGAGCATCATTTGTTACAGTATCAACCGAACAATTATCGGCTGTAGTTGGAGAACCAAGTGCAACACCGGTAGCCTCACAAGAAGCATTAGCAGAAACTGTTACTAGACCTGGAGCTGTGATGGTTGGGTTTTCGTTGTCTTCAACAGTTACAGTTTGAGTAGCAGTAGCAGTATTGCCACTTCCATCAGTTACAGTCCATGTTACGGTTGTATCACCTAATGGGAATGTTGCAGGAGCATCATTTGTTACAGTATCAACCGAACAATTATCGGCTGTAGTTGGAGAACCAAGTGCAACACCAGTAGCCTCACAAGAAGCATTAGCAGAAACTGTTACTAGACCTGGAGCTGTGATGGTTGGGTTTTCGTTGTCTTCAACAGTTACAGTTTGAGTAGCAGTAGCAGTATTGCCACTTCCATCAGTTACAGTCCATGTTACGGTTGTATCACCTAATGGGAATGTTGCAGGAGCATCATTTGTTACAGTATCAACCGAACAATTATCGGCTGTAGTTGGAGAACCAAGTGCAACACCGGTAGCCTCACAAGAAGCATTAGCAGAAACTGTTACTAGACCTGGAGCTGTGATGGTTGGGTTTTCGTTGTCTTCAACAGTTACAGTTTGAGTAGCAGTAGCAGTATTGCCACTTCCATCAGTTACAGTCCATGTTACGGTTGTATCACCTAATGGGAATGTTGCAGGAGCATCATTTGTTACAGTATCAACCGAACAATTATCGGCTGTAGTTGGAGAACCAAGTGCAACACCAGTAGCCTCACAAGAAGCATTAGCAGAAACTGTTACTAGACCTGGAGCTGTGATGGTTGGGTTTTCGTTGTCTTCAACAGTTACAGTTTGAGTAGCAGTAGCAGTATTGCCACTTCCATCAGTTACAGTCCATGTTACGGTTGTATCACCTAATGGGAATGTTGCAGGAGCATCATTTGTTACAGTATCAACCGAACAATTATCGGCTGTAGTTGGAGAACCAAGTGCAACACCGGTAGCCTCACAAGAAGCATTAGCAGAAACTGTTACTAGACCTGGAGCTGTGATGGTTGGGTTTTCGTTGTCTTCAACAGTTACAGTTTGAGTAGCAGTAGCAGTATTGCCACTTCCATCAGTTACAGTCCATGTTACGGTTGTATCACCTAATGGGAATGTTGCAGGAGCATCATTTGTTACAGTATCAACTGAACAATTATCGGCTGTAGTTGGAGAACCAAGTGCAACACCAGTAGCCTCACAAGAAGCATTAGCAGAAACTGTTACTAGACCTGGAGCTGTGATGGTTGGGTTTTCGTTGTCTTCAACAGTTACAACAGCGATACAACTATCAGTTTGGCCTATGCTATCTTCAACAGTTAAAGTTACATTTACAGGTGTTCCTATATTGCTACAATCAAATGATGATATATCGATACTTAAATTGGCAATTCCAAAATCATCAGTTGAACCAGCATTTACATCAGCAGCGATTATACTAGCATTTCCAGAAGCATCCAAAAAAATAGTAATATCTTGACAATTTGCTACGGGTGGATTATCTGCTCTAAACGTGGCACGATAGTTTAAACCTCCAAGATTTGCAAAATGGGTACCTGATCCACCACTAAATGTAAAATCTGCAGTTGTATAGACTTCGAAATAATAGTCTCCTGAGTTAGGTATTAATGCTAATATGTCTATATTTTCAACATTATTTTCCCATGTTTGTCTTAAAAGATCGTTGTCTAAGCCGTTACAGTTAGGATTATCATCCTGATTAATAACTGTGGTAGTAGATATATTGGAAAAAGTTGGCGCCGCAGCTGATATTTCGTAAATTCTATAATACAGACTTCCATTGAGTATATCGTCCGTATTACACTTATCTGTTTTATTTTGGAAACCTCTCAAAATAAAAGTATCTCCCGGAGTGAATGTGCCTAAATCAACATTTTGAAAATCCGGATTAGCAGTAGTTGCCTCTAAGTCGTAATATGCATTACCAGAGCCTGTGTCAAGAATTATATAATTCTCAAAAATCCCTGATTGTCCAAAAATGTACCCTGAAAGTAATAACGCTAAAAACGTAATTTTATACCTCATATTCATTCCATTTTATTGTTTTACGTCCTGAATTATTTCAGGATGTTAATACTAATGGATTAATTAGTTGCTATTAACAATTGATATAAGGGATGTTCAAATGTACAGCACTTTAAGGTTCTCAATTAAAATAATCGTTCAAATACTTAAATATACTTTAATGTGTAATATTCATGTTTTCAATATTTTAAATAAGAAAAAAGTGTTATGAAAATTCCTATAAGGATAAGTTGAAGCGCATCTTTTATCGATAACTTGTATGGGTGTTTGAATCATACTGCTTCATTAAAATAATGACTGCCATAAACTTAAAAAATAAGACGTAAGCATCATAAAATATGATATTATAATAACAGTATTAAAGTCGCTTCAAAATAAAAAACCCCTTCAACAAATACATCTAAATGTTTGATAAAAGAAATACGTCCTTTTCAAAATATAGCTGCCGTTTTTAAACTAACTTTGTAATAGCTAAATCCCTAAATATAAAGTCCTAAAACTCGAAAAACACGTAAACATGACCATCGAAAGGCTAAGCACTGATTTAACAGAGATTCTGCAGTGCATCATCGACAACGACCCAAAAATTATTGAAACTGTCACCCTAGTGCATCAAAACTATCGGTTAAGTGCCAAAAACCTCTGTCGTTATTTACTGCTCAGAAGCTACGATTTAAGGAATTATCACGATAGTTTATCAGATTACGGTGTATCATCCCTAGCCACCTCCGAAGGCTATGTTTACAGCAATCTTTACAATGTAGTAAACAACTTAAAGCTTATTCAAGGACTACCAATTGAAGCGCCATCGCCTATTGAAATAATTGGTTATAAAAAAAGTAAGAAGTTGTTAAAACACAATACCCGAAAACTGTTTAAAGCTAAAGATAAAAAGCATTTTGTACGGATTATGGTCACTTTGCCTGAAGAAGCCGCAAAAGATAAAAGCCTGATTAAATCATTAGCGGTTAGTGGTATGGAAATTGCCCGTATTAATTTAAGCCATGGTAATTTAGCCCAATGGACAAAGATGGTGGCATACATCCAAGAAATTAATCGTGAAACCTCACATAACATCATTATTTACATGGACTTGGCGGGTCCGAAGTTAAGAATCGCGCCTATTGAAATACCTCGTAAAAAAAAGACATTTAAAAATAGCATCTCGGTTCGTAAAGATGAACACATTATTTTAACGCGACATTCAACCAAAGGTAAAGCGTCAAAATTCAACAAACATCATAAACAGACTAAAATTGGTGAAATTGGGGTGCTTTTGCCGGAAATTATTGATGATTTACAAATCAACCATCGTGTTTTGTTTGATGATGGCATGATAGAATCGGTGGTAGTTTCTAAAACCACTGATAGCGTAAGATTGCGCATCACAAAGTGCTATAAATCTAAATTAGCTTCAGAGAAAGGCATTAATCTGCCCGATACTAAATTAAACTTGCCAGCCTTAACAGAACGGGATATAGAAAACTTGCCCTTTGTTTGCGAATATGCCGATATTGTTGGCTATTCATTCGTGAGAACGGCCAGTGATGTAAGGTTTCTACAAAAGCAATTAAATATACATAATGCAAAAGACATTGGGGTTGTTTACAAAATTGAAAATAAAGAAGCCTTTGAAAACATACCTTTTATTTTATTAGAAGGCATGAAAAGCGCACCTATGGGCGTTATGATTGCCCGAGGTGATTTAGCTGTTGAGATTGGCTTTGAACGAAGCTCCGAAGTACAAAATGAAATTCTTTGGCTATGCGAGGCCGCCCACGTTCCAGTAATTTGGGCTACGCAGGTACTGGAAAATCTGGCAAAAACAGGTATTCCAACCCGTGCCGAAATTAGTGATGTAGTGCAAGGTGTACATGCCGAATGCATCATGCTTAACAAAGGGCCGTTTATCAATGATGCCGTCGTGTTACTTAAAAATATTTTAGCGCGCATGGAAGCCCATTCTTTTAAAAAGAAAAATGCTTTTAGAGCTTTAAAAGTGGCTCGGAATGCTGTAAATCCTCTATTTGGAATTGTAAGTCCAAATCGTTCTATATAAGGTATCTACTGTATGGTTTTAATACCAAACTGATCAACTATAAATTTTTCACCGTCAAAAGATAATGTCAAACTTAAAGTTTCCCAAGCTGTGCCTTCAATACCCTTTAATTCTACACCCTTATTCGTTTTGGTGATGGTGAATAAAAAATCGGCTAGGGCGGCATCTTTTGTAGGAGATACTTGGTCTAAATCGGTCATGCCATATTCGTCTATGGCTTGGGCTTGGTTGTTACTAAGGCGAAATGATAGTTCCTTCCAAGCTGCGCCTTCAATACTCCGCATGTTGAGCCCGGTTTTGGTATTTTCAATTACTAATTTAAAATCCTTTAAATCTCCCAGATTGGTGTTTTGAGCCATAAGTTGACTATTGCTGATGAAAATAAAGATGAAAAGTGCTATTTTAGAGATTAGTATATTTAAGTTTAAAATTGTTTTCATAAATGTAGGTTTAAATTTTTTTTATTTAAAGATACAAAAACTTTTGAATTGACAGACAGCGACTAGTATGTAACTAAAAATCATTTCAAACCGAATGAAGTGTATTATATTTAAATATCCTTTAGAAGCCTTGTCGCAACTTGTTAAATATGCATTTCAAAAACTCCAAACAATAAGACTATATTTTTTGTAATTTTAACTTTTATCGTAAAACTCTTAATTCTGAAAACAAAACAAATATCATGAAGCACTTCAAACTCTTTGCCCTACTACTACTGGCACCTCTTTTTACTTTGGCCCAGCTAGACCTTAGCTACCAAACCCCACACGATAATATTAAAAGTCTCGCCGATGCCTCAATGCCACCAGGCATTAGTATCAATAACGACGGTACCAAAGCGCTGCTGCTATACCGCGACCAGTATAAAACCATCGCCGAGTTGTCTGAAACCGAACTTCGCCTAGGTGGTCTGCGCATCAATCCAGTTACAAATATTTCTAGTAGAGCGCGCTATAGTACCAATCTTGAATTGTTCGACCCAAAAAACAAAACAACTTCCAAGATTGCCAATATGCCAGCCAACCCAAGTATTGCCAATACCAGTTGGTCGCCTAAACAAAACTATATTGCATTTACCAATACTACTGCCACAGGTGTGGAGTTGTGGGTAATTGATTACGCCACGAAAAGCGCCAAAAAGCTAACAGATGCAAACCTAAATGCCAATATTGGTGGCGCCATGACTTGGATGCCAGATGAAAGTGGTTTACTTATTCAAACACTGCCTAACAATCGACCTAAACTGATAGACACCTCTGTGAATATTCCTAAAGGACCAACCATTTCAGTGAATGAAGCGGGACAAAAAGCACAAAATCGTACCTATCAAGATTTGCTTCAAAATAAAGCTGATGAAACCAATTTTGAAACACTGGTCACCAGCGAAATTTATAAAGTTGATTTAAGCGGAACCACTACTCTATGGAAAACAGCTGGAATGTACTCAGGGATGTCCTTTTCGCCTGATGGTAATTATATTTTGGTATCTGAAATCAAAAAACCCTTCTCTTATATTGTGCCTTACTCTAGATTTCCTACCACTTATACGGTTTACAATCTAAATGCCAAACCAGTAAAAGTTGTAACCGAAGTACCACTTATTGAAGAACTTCCACAAGGTTTTATGGCCACGCGCACCGGCATCCGAAACATCGGCTGGCGTAACGATCAGGCCGCTACCTTGTATTGGGTAGAAGCCTTAGATGGTGGCGATCCTGAAACCGACGTGGCTTTTAGAGATGAAGTATTTCAATTGAAAGCACCTTTTAATGAAGAAAAATCTTCGCTTGCAAAAACCAAATTGCGTTATGCTGGAATTACTTGGGGTACAGATCAGGTAGCTGTGCTGTACGAACGCTGGTGGAACACAAGAACTTCAAGAACCTTATTTTTTAATCCGTCCAACGCTAACGAAACGCCACAACTTTTTGTAGAGCGTAATTACCAAGATACCTATAGCGATCCTGGTAATTTTGTGACCATGCGCAACGATTATGACCAATCGGTTTTGGAGTTTTCAAAGTCAAATACAGTCATGCTTATGGGCGACGGTTATACACCCGACGGTAAGTTGCCGTTTATTGATGAATACAACCTGAAATCTAAGTCTAAAAAGCGTTTGTACCAAAGTAAAGACGGCGACTTACTGGAAGACTTGGTCAATATGATCGATGTTAAAAAAGGTGATGTTTTGGTAAGATTAGAAAGCGCAACACAGTTCCCTAACTACTACATGCGCAACATCAAAACCAATAAACTAGAACAAATCACTGATTTTAACAATCCGTTTAAAGCCTTGCAAGCGGTACACAAGGAAGTGATTACCTACAAACGCGACGACGGACTCGAATTATCTGGCACCTTGTATTTGCCAGTAGGATACGACAAGGACAAAAAAGAAAAAATGCCAATGATTATGTGGGCTTATCCACGCGAATATAAAGACCGTAGCAGTGCTGCTCAGGTGACCTCAAGCTCTAAAGAGTTTACCTATCCCTACTACGGCTCCCCTATTTATTGGGTGAATCGCGGGTATGTGGTTCTAGACGATGCGGCATTTCCTATTATAGGCGAAGGTGAAGAACAACCCAACGACAGTTTTGTAAAACAATTGGTAGGCAATGCCAAAGCTGCCATAGACGCCGTTGATGCTATGGGTTATATAGACCGTAATCGTGTGGCTGTTGGTGGACATAGTTATGGTGCCTTTATGACTGCTAATTTGTTAAGCCATTCCGATTTGTTTGCAGCTGGTATTGCCCGCAGTGGCGCTTATAATCGAACCCTAACGCCATTCGGATTTCAAAGTGAAGAACGCAACTATTGGGAAGCACCTGAGGTGTACAACACCATGTCGCCGTTTATGAATGCCCACAACATGAAAACACCGCTTTTATTGATTCATGGTGAAGCCGATAACAATTCCGGTACTTACCCCATGCAAAGCGAGCGCTATTTTAACGCACTAAAAGGCTTGGGAGCACCAGTAAGATTGGTCATGCTTCCAAAAGAAAGTCATGGTTATGCCGCCAAAGAAAGTATCATGCATATGCTCTGGGAACAAGACCAATGGCTGGAGACTTATGTTAAGAATAGAGTTATAGAATAATAAACTTTAAACATCTATTGAGAAGACCCATGGCATTTTGCTTTGGGTCTTTTTTTTGATGATTATTTGCTGTATTTCTTTTGTTTCATCCTTAAAAAATAAACGCACCACCCCATCCAAAAAAACATACTGTGGCAATAGTTAGCGGAACCCTTGGAAATGTTTGTTCCCACCGTTGGGAATCTTTATCGGAACTGTATCGATTATGAAGTGTTATAAATAGTTTGATATACAGTAGTTTGAAAACTATTTTATTGCTGTTAATTTAATAAGGTTTAGAACGAAGCAGTGCATCACACTTATTCATTCAAAAGTTCTGAAATAAACTTAAGCTTCTTAGTTTTGCTTGCTAAAATTTTAAGGAGGCTAACTAAAGGTATAAAGAGTATCATGCCAGCTGCTCCCCATAATAGTCCGCCTAAAATAATCATGATAAACATGATAAGAATATTGACTTGCAATTGCTTGCCAATAATGTAAGGAAAAATGAGATAAGCCTCAAGTAGTTGTACAATAGCAAACCATATAATAATGGCAATAGGATACCAAACAGAGTCATAAGTGATCCATGCAACCGTAATGGGTAATAATGAGGCTATCATAATCCCTACATAAGGAATAAATGTAAAAACAGAAACGATAAAACCAAAGATTATTGGGTTTGGCACACCAATAATAGCCAAACCAATACTATTAAGTACGCCAACTATAAGGTAAATAAGTATTGTTCCTTTTATAAAAGCATAGTAGGTTTTAATAGTTTCAGTAATGATTTCGTAAAGGTCGTTGCGGTTATCTAAGGGAAATAAATTATAGAGCGCCTTCACTAATTTATGGCGGTACATCAAAATCAGATAAGCAAAAATAGGAATCATAATAACAAAGAAAACGCTCGCCGAAATGGACGAAACAGTTCCACCAGAAAGCATTAATAAATCGCTGCCTAAACTATCCGTAAAATTTTGAAAGATTTCTGTGTGTTTTTCAGCACTTAACCCCAAGGTTTCATATAATAAAAGGTTTAACTGATCTAATAAACTTTGTAATTTTAATTTGATGTTTTCGAGCTGGCTGCTAAGGTTTAGCACATAGGATAGTAATACGTAGCCAAGTGCTATCACTAAAAAAATAAGCGAGAAAAAAGGTATTGCTATGGTAAGCGATTTGTGAATCCCTTTACGCTCCAACCATTTACAAAACGGATATAACACAATGCTAATTAAAAACGCAAAACCCAAGGAAATAAATAAGGGCTTTCCTATGTACAATATCAAGACGGTCAACACTATGAATTCAAGAAGTACTACAGTACTTTTGATCTTGCTTAACAAAGTTGAAACTGTTTGCCTTCTCATACAGTTAAGGTACAAATAATTCCTCAATTATTAAAAGAAACAGGCAATAAGATGAGCGTTAAAGGTTGCTTATAATAGGAGTAAAACAGACTCCTAAACCATGCCGGAATAATATATGGCAACTTTGATTACCCTGTTTGCCTTGCTATTCGCACGGGTACACAACGACCAAAACCCGACTACAAAACTATCACTTAAATAGCATCATTAATTAAACTATAATTAATAACTAGCATCTTGTGCACACCCAAAATAATTTAGTTAAATTATATAGAAACATTTCGGGTTTATCGACGTCTAAATAGTATCTTTGAGATTAACACGTTAAATCAACTTAAAACACACTTATATGACATTTTTATTTATTATTATTGGAATTATCGCTGTACTGGTAATCTGGTTGGTTGCTATTTACAACGCTTTGGTGAGTTTAAGAAACCACCGCGAAAATGCTTTTGCTGATATTGACGTGCAGTTAAAGCAACGTCACGATCTTATACCACAATTACTTGGCGCCGTTAAAGGCTATATGGAACACGAGAGAGGCACACTCGAATCAGTTACCAATGCCAGAACACGTGCTATCAACGCCACCGGCATTAATGAAAAAATTGCAGCCGAACAAGAGCTCGGAACGGCCTTAAAAGGCTTAAATATTCAGGTAGAAGCTTATCCGGACTTAAAGGCAAGTCAGAATTTTATGCAATTGCAAACTGAAATATCTGATATAGAAAATAAATTAGCAGCCGTTCGTAGATTTTTTAATTCGGCTACCAAAGAACTTAATATTGCAGTTCAAAAATTCCCAAATGCCATTTTTGCTGGTATGTTTGGCTTTAAAACCGAACCTATGTTCGACTTAGGTCAAGCCCAAAGAGTTGAGTTAGATAAGGCGCCTGAAATTAAATTTTAATACGTGAAATTCGTTGGAATTCAGAATCAAATTCGCAGAAATAATCAGAAATCGGTACTTCTGCTCATTGCCTTTCCGTTATTAATTTTAGCGGCAGTATTTGCTGTGGTTTATTTTCTGAGTTATGATGAATTGGGTAATGCCAATCCCGATAAGGCTATTGATCTTTTTGTTGGTGCCATTCCTTTTGTAATCATCGTTGTTTTGGTGTGGTTTCTGATAGCCTATTTTGCGCATGGTAAAATGATTGCGCTAGCCACAGGTGCCAAAACGCTGGAGCGCAAATCCAACATGCGCGTTTACAACCTGGTTGAAAATCTCTGCATGAGCGTGGGTATGACCATGCCTAAAATTCAAATTATTGACAGTATGGCGCTCAATGCTTATGCTAGTGGGCTTAAAGAAAAGGATTATACCGTTACCCTTACCCGTGGCATTATTGAAAGTCTTAACGACGACGAACTTGAAGGCGTTATAGCCCACGAGTTGATGCACATTCGCAATAAAGATGTGCGGTTATTGGTGGTAAGTATCATATTTGTAGGCATATTTGCATTTGTAGTACAAATCGCTTTTAGAAGTTTTCTTTATGGTGGCTTGGGCGGTGGACGTAATAACCGCGACTCTGGTAAATTGATGATTTTAATTCTTGTAGTATCGGCGATTGCCTATTTGTTTTCTTTATTATTTAAGTTTTCCTTAAGTAGAAAAAGAGAGTATATGGCCGATAGTGGTGCTGCAGAAATGACGCGAAAGCCATGGGCATTGGCTTCGGCCTTAAAAAAAATAGCACCCAACCATCATGTAGAAACCAAGAGCGAAGAGGTGCAACAACTCTTTATTGAAAACACGCCTAAAGATACCTCAGCTAATTTGTTCGGCAATATTGGCGGACTTTTCACAACCCATCCACCTATTGAAAAACGTATTCAGTTTTTAGAGCAGTTTTAAGAATTCTTCAGTTTTTATAAACCACTACCGAACGCAATCGAAGATATTCAGCAATTGGCAGTCAGCGAAGCAAATGCATCGCATAGGCATTATTGTAGCACCGCTACCAGCCACCACCGCCACCGCCTCCGCCGCCTCCGCCAGAGGAACCACCACCGCCACTACCCGATGAACTACCTGGAGGAGATGAGGCTGCGGAAATAGCAGTAGAAAAACTTTTACCCATATCACTACTAAAGCGTGAAGGAGAAAACGCCATGCCTACTGCAGCGCCCGTGTACCACGACGGACTGTAGCTTTGTGTTTCTTGTAAGGATTTTGTAAGAGCATTCTCGAATTTTTTCCCCCATTTGTTTTCAACGCCTAGCGCTATGGCATAAGGCAATAAGGCTTCAAATCGTTCTGGGGTAATTTCGGGTTCGTGCAAGGCGTCTAATTGCTTTTGCTCTGCTACATCGATGTACATTTTAAAGCCTTCTATTTCATCCATCACTGCCCTACCCTTTACAGTGGGGGCTTTGATAAGATAGGTAAATATGGCAATCAAAATAACCATCACAATCATAAAAAGAATGGGAATCAAAGGTGATGGCGATACTATAAAAGCAAACACTACCAAAACAACTGATACGATCATTCCCTTGGTAAGGTGATTGTAATTAAAATTAAAATAAGTGGGTTTTAAATGTTTCTTGATGGCATTATAGCAATGGGTTTTTGCTTTGGTAAAGGTTGCGTGGTTCTTATTATCGAGATCAATGGTGTCTCCTTTAGAAAATAAAGTGGTTGCCATGGCTTTTTCATCTTCGGTTAAAGTACTGGTATCCTCTGAAATCCTTTCCAAACTATATTTCTTTTTTAAGTAGCTAATTTTGATATGCCCTTTAATTGCCAAGCTCACAATGGTAGCTGTTACCATGCGCTGAGTCAAACGAAACACGTGAAGTATTGCAATATCGCCTGGACTAAAACCTGCTGGCGGATCAAATAAAGGAATGATGGTTCCTTTTGGTGGATCTACACCCACTTTTTTCCAAGCCTTGTAATAGATTGAAGTCACAAAAAACAGTCCCAATAGCACAAACAGCACATGGAAGTTATCTTTAAAAAATGTCCATAATTTTGATGCTGTGCTCGGCTCTTTCACCAAACCTTTAGGCCAAGCTACGGCAAAAGTGAGTTGCTCTTTGGGCATTAAAACGCGAGTGGTTGTAATTTTCACGAGGTTGTTATTGGTGCTGATGTCACAGTCGCAAATTGTGGAGCCTGCAAAACCTGTAAACGCATCCATTTGAACCACGTTGGCTCCGTATGGCAATTCGATAGATACACTGGCCTCCTCTATCGGAAACAACCAATCGCCGCCTATGGCATTGAAATACAATTCGTCGTAATTTTTAAAAAATCCGATTTGTTGGGTTGTTTTATACACTATGGTGTATGCGTATTCTCCGGGTGATAGTAAGGTGTTTTTATCGCCAATATATACGATGGTTCCGTTACCTTTTGATTCGGTAAAAAACGGTTCTGGATTGCCATTTTTTAGCACTTCAACAACCTCAAAGCCAACATTAAACCGTGTACCGAGTTTGTCTTTGTACTTTGTGGGGAAAGTGCGGTAAATACCGCGTTGTATATCTTGGCCTTCAGCTTTCACAGTAATAGCTTCTTGAACCAATAAATCGCCAGATGCTTCCACGGTAATTTGCGTATGGTAAGACAAAATGCGTTCCTGTGCTAAACCGTTACTCAGGCAAAACACAATTACTAAAAAAGATAATACTTTTTTCATCGTTTAGATTTTAAAAGTTTACATCTGGAACCGCGCGTTCGGTTTGGTTGGTGATATCAAAAAAGTCTTTTGTGGTGTGATTTGATGCTTTAGCCACGAACATCGATGGGAATTGTTCAATAAGAATGTTGTAATTGCGCACGCTTCCGTTGTAATATCTACGGGCGCGTTGCAAATCATTTTCAACAGCCGACAACTCTTTTTGAAGCTCCAAGAAGTTTTGATTGGCTTTTAATTCAGGATAATTTTCAACCACAACAAACAAGCTGCCTAAGGCTTTGGAAAGACCTATTTCGGCAGCTTCCTGATCTTTTACATTATGGGCATTGATACCTTGGGTGCGTAATTGAGTGATGCTTTCAAACAGGTTTTTTTCATGCGAAGCGTAGCCTTGTACTACTTTTACAATATTAGGAATCAAGTCGTGTCGCTTCTGCAATTGTACATCAATGCCGCTCCATGCTTCGTTAACCATAGTTCGCAACTTAATAAGAGTGTTATAGATATAAACTAAATACACAATGATAAGGATAATTAGGGAAATGATGATAACGCTCATAATTAGAATTCTATAAAGGAAGTATAAAGGTATTGATTTTTATCTACCGCCGCTAGCGATAAAATTTATTACTTAAGAGGTGTGCCTTAAAGGTGATTAATATAAAAATGCTGAATCTCCCTTAAAGACTTAGAGATGCTATTTAATTTTATAGTCCCTTCCAATTAAGAAATACATCAACGCCCCAAAAAACCCTATAAATATTACAACCAATAGCCATATTATTTTGTGATTTCCTTTAAATTGATGTTTTACAATATCAATAATTGCAATGAGCGATGGTAATAATCCGAGAGCAATTAATACCAATTGCCAAGCTCCGATTCCTAAAATTTGAGTCATAATTGATGATTTAAAAGGTGTTAGATGTGTAAATCCTAAAATTAAGGAAATTTAACACATGTCATCATGTTTTTAAAGAATCACCTAAATAAACTTAAATTTTGTTCGCGCACGTATGGTTATAATAATCAACAATCTCTGCTATAGTAGATGATTGTTTTTGGCTGATGTGCTGTTGCAAATTTGGGCAGTCATTAAAATAAGTCGTTAAGGTTTTTCTTTTAATTCCAAACAGGCCTTGAGTGGCTCTTATAAAATACAAATCGTTTTCTCTTTTGAGTAAATCTGCCTGCATCAATAGTGACTCACCCTGCTCAAACCATTCTAATTGGTAATGACTGAGTACGCCTTGGTGTATAACTTTTAAAAAATGGTAATCGCCCTTTTGCGCAGTGATGTTATATTTAGGATTAAGTAATAATATCTTTTCAGAAGATTGACTTAACCAAAAGCCCTCATACGCAATATTTTCAGCCTTAAAGGACTTTACCTTTTTTTGGCTGTATTTTTTGGTTTTACCTTTATCATCTATAATTCTAAGTTTTTTATAGAATGAGTAATTAAAGCCCTTTCTATTAATATAATTAACCGTTCCATAAATTGTATCTCGATCATGCAGTACAAGATAATCTTTGGCTTCGTCAGTTTGCGTCAATGCCAAATGTGGTATTAAAAGTCCTATCAAGATAAATAACAATTCTAAATTTTTAATATTTTTCATCAATATAAACTATTAAATAAAGTTTATTGCTTCTGGTAACTCGCCAAACGCTAGCTAATAACCTCAATTATTTAATCGGTAAATGCAGCTGCATGGCGCTAATGTTTAAGACGTCTAGATGTCCCATACTACGTTCGTCGCTGGTTATTAAGTGCATATGTAAAAACGAATCGTGGTGCGTAAAAATACCCTGATGCTCTGTTGAAAAAAATCCAACGATTTCAACATCCTGATTGTTGATGGTATAACTAACTTGTCCTTGATGGGCCTCGTCTGGTGATGTCACCTTGGTGCCTTCAGGTAAGTTTTGTATATGAATGCTGGCGCTGTTAATGCGTCCAGTTACCTTAAAGGCAAAGGGTCTTTTAAAATCCGTAGTCTGTAGGTCTATAAAACGTTCTAAGTCTTCGATGGTCGTAATGTGTTTAGGAAGGTTTATATGCTTCCATTCTGTAACCTTGGCATACACAAAAAACGGAGCTGAAACGTCCAATCGCTTTTCAACACTCATGGTTGAATCGGAGGTTACTTTGGACACATAGCTGGTTCCGTTATTGATGAGTAATTCTCCTGTTAAATAACTCTCAGGACCTAGACCGTAAAGGCTGTTTGTGTCCGCGATGGTATCAAGATTAATATTGCTGCCCAATTCGCCTTTCCACATCACGTTTTTCATGGCGCCAACGATGTTTATATCGGCATAGGTTTCTGCAACCGTTAGGCTGGTTTCTTTTTTGCTCGTGTTGCAACTTAGTATGGCAATGCCAAGCAGTAAGATGGGGAGTTGTTTTATAGTCATAGGGTATTTGTCGATGTTCAAAGCTAGATGTTCAAAGCTAATATTTTTAAATGCTTTGACAAGTTTTGAGTTTGTTAATATGTCTAAGGAAGTTTATTGGCACTTACCGTATCACATTATATGGGATACTTTGAAAATAACCTACCTACCGACAAGGGCCCCAATCATAGGCTTGACATGGCTTTAGGAGGGAGTATCTATAAGGCTTATGCGCTATATATACACTATACCCATTGGTAATGTACTGGCGTATGATATTCTTGGTTTAAAAGGTCTTATTTGCATTGTATGTCATGAAATCATGGTTTTATAGCGCGGCTATCGGTGTTAGCTGTAGTTTTTATATTTAGTGTTTTTCCTGCTTCAAGTTTTACAATTCCAGTGGATAGTTTTATCCAAACCGAGGCGTTTTCTAATGGATTAACGATGTTGCGGTCGTTAACTTGAACGCTTTTAATGGCTTTTAAATACTGAGTGAGTTCTCCATTGCCAACAGACCAAATATCGTTAGCCTTTCCGATATTTTCGCAAAAAGCAACCATATTATCCCATCTGTTTTTATCGGCAAATTCCCATGAATGTCCCCAAACATAAAAAAGCGATAATTTGGGTTGGTTCAATGTTAAGTAGGAATTTAAATTGTCTAAAGCTTTACTGTCGTGACAGGTTGGATTCCATATTAAATAGTTGTTTGGTAAGTGGAATTTATGAGTATCGTCTACGGTTCTGGCATTGATGATTTGTGTTGTAGCGATTAATTTGGCAATACTATCGTTGGTATTTCCAAATGGGTATGCCATACTAATGATGTTTCTCTTTGTAAGTTTGGTTAGGTTCTGAATATCGATATTAACTTCGTCTAGTATTTCTTTGTCTGTAATGTCAATAAAATTTTTATGTAAAGCTCCGTGTGCAGCAATTTCATGATTTTTGTAGGTAAACAAAAGGGAATCTTTTGAAACATATTTTTGATAAATAGTATCACCTTTTTCTTGAGGCCACCCACGTAATGTCCCGAGATATTCTGAATTGAGATTAAAAGTTCCAACAAGATTGTGTTGGTCAAATAATTTAGCCAATGCAATATCTTCAATGGTGCCATCATCATAACTCAATATCAGAGCTTTATATTTTCCTTCTGGGTAAGTAAAACCGACAAATTCAGGCTTTTCCTCACACGAAGTACAAAGCAGTAAACAACCATAAAGTATACTATATAATCTTATCATTTTTTAAAGCACAACGGTCAAGTATAAGTTTTGTTTGGAATTTGAAGCGCTTCACTTTCGACTTAACCATAAGTTTGTTACTATTTAAATAATTTATATTTCGCCTTTTAAGACTCATTTAGCTTGTTCGTTATTGTGCATATTTTTTTTTCATTACTATTTTTATCACCTAAAAAATTGGAAGTCCAATCAATAAAATTTGGAAAAGTGAAAGGTTTCGTCTTATATGTCTAAAAAATTTAATCATCGTTATTGTTGTTGTGCATGCTTTATCTTTTTTTTAATTCTGTATCAATAAGATGAAGCACCTTAGCTAATTTTTCTTTTGTTAAATTTAAGGAAGATAGGCGTATTTCAAAGGTCTTATTAAGTTGTATAAGGTTGTTTATATAGTTTTGATTTTTTGTTAGTGACACAAAGTCTAATGGCATATAGACTTCAGATGCAACCACATCAAATTCGTTTAATTGTATGGATATGTTGGTGTTAATTTTAAACAGCATATTGGTAAGCGGATACATTTTATCTTCAATTTTATCATTCATTAAATCTTGTCTGGTTAAAATATTTACAAAGTCTTTTTCGTAAAGTTGAAGAATACCGTTAAGAAGGCTATCATTGGCTATTAATTTTGCCATACCATTACCAATAAGTTTATAGCCAGAATTAGAATTGTTAAAAAAACTTTTACGGTGAATTAATGCGACGTAAATCGGGAATTTAGCTGTATACTTTTGGTTTTCAAGGTTGCTCATCAGGCTATCCATGGCAGCCTTATTGATGTTGATTCTTTTAATTAAGTTATTAATTTCTAATTCATTTGCCGTTAAATCTGTTTGTAGTTGTTTTAAAAGTTTAATTTCTTGCTTTTGGTCTTTTCTGAGCTCATTCCAATTATTAATTGAAAGGGCAATTAAAATACCAATCACTACCAACACAATTTCGCCAATGGCATAAATGAAATAACTTCGTATTTTAGATTGTTCAAGTAGTTTTTTGCGGATGTTTCTAAAGAATTTGATCATCAGTAGTTGTTTGTGGTAATGAAGAAAAGGTGCCTATATGCGGTCGTTTTAATCCCAATTTTACATTGTTAGGGCAATGTGCTTTATTTTTCATCTATCGTCACGAAAAGTTGTGATTTTATTTTCCATATTCCGGACTCTTTGGTCCACATTGCTGAATAATTGCCGTTGATTGTAGAATTGTTGCTTATTTCTGGATGATATCCATTCCATACTCCACTTTCCCAAGCCAAACCTCTTTCTGTATAAACTATAATTTCCTTTGTATTGCGTATCCAATACAACCTGCTTTTTACGCCATCTATAATATATTTTTCCAATTCATCTTTTCCACATAATAAAGTTCCATTTCCAGTAGTGGTTAATACATCATCTGTAAGATACGAAAGTACTTTCTTGGTGTCGTAAGATTTAAGCGCTGAATTTGAAGCTTTTCTAATCGCTGCTATTTGCTCTTCATTGGTTTGAGAAAATAGTTCCGATGTGAAAATCAGCATACATAAAAATACAAAAAGGATAAGTTTAGTTTGTTTCATTTAGTATTTGTGCTTATGATGTTCTAAGAATTTTGGTTTACAACATTTACCCAGCCTCAAACATCATCATTTTTAATGTTGATATCGCATACAGAAAAACTATGAGTGTTATCATCTCTCAAATATAATCAAAACCACCAAAAAAACTTAATAGCCAAAGGATTAAAAAGTTTGATAGCTTTGGAATTTGAGCAATATTAGGTTTTACACTTTATTGTGGTTTTATTTTTACTATGCCATGACGGCAACCATATCAAATATTTTTTCACCAAGTCTTTTTTCACCGATAATTTCCGATGCTTCAATCGCTTTTTCTCTTGTTATTCCTTTCGTAAATATTTTCCAAGCATATTCATTTCTGATTTTAACTTCACATTTAGGTTCTTGACTAGCAGAGGTAAATAATTCCCAATCATTTTTATATTGTAAGAACCACGATTTTTCTGTTTTTCCTATAAATGTAAATTTGACAAGATCCTTTTTTGCTCCTTCTACATCTCGATAATGATGTGGGATTGCTCTAACTGATGTATCCAAATAAGGTAAGTACCATTTATTTTCTAACAACTTCTGTTCGTCTCCAATAGCAAATCTAATTTGTTGTTGATGATGCCATTTTTCGGTGTATTCTCTTGCTATGTGAAACCAATTTTTTGATTCATTTTCACCTGCCCAAGCCACTGAAAATTCGGCTTTGTCATAAGGATTCAATGTTGCTAAGAAATCGCAATATTCTCTTCCTGATGACTTTAATAAATCAATAATGACTTTTGGGCTAAGCCTTTTGGTCGCTTTGACCCAATCAGCATTTAGCCGGTTTAAGAAGTCTATTAAATCTGAATAAGATGTTATAGCATCAGGTTTTTCGCTATAATATTTATCACGCAACATTGAAAGTATTCTCAAATTCCCGTCCAGTAAATGGACAGCAACATCTTTCACTTTCCATTTAGGTGCGATGGTTTGTTTATCCCAGTCATTTAAGGATAATCCTTCCAGTAGTTCGAAAAGCATCTTATCAAGTTCTGGTAATAAGGCTACCGCATCTATTTGTTCTGGTTTCTTCATAGTTATTTTAATCACACAACCGCTATCATCATCATTTTTAAAATATAACAAAACCGTCAAAGCACCTAACAACCCAAGGGTAACAAAAAGTATTAGATATTTTTAAGATTGAGTTATAGTTTAAAATTTAATGACTATATAAATTAAAATGAAACGGATGATCGTTTCGCTTTATTTACGCCGATAAAAATAAAGAATGGGTATAACGTTAGCGTTCGACGTTTCACTTACAGTTATATAGCCCGACCCATCTTTTAACCAGGCAATTGCTTCGCCCTGAGGTTCCATGAAATAAGGAAGGCGCTCAGCCCGGCGACCCAATGCCTCAGGGATTGTTTCGGTATTGTTCCGCTTCCAATAATATACTGATGTAAGCGTTTTTAAGACGATTTCTGAGCCATCGGCTGAAATATCACCGGCAGTGACTCGTGTATAAGGCAGCGTTTGAACAACCGGAAGAGCAAGGGTATCAGTAAGTGTTTGCGGGTACTCCAATAAATAAACTTGAACTCGTTCCTCACGTTTGCTTACTATGTAAATATCCTTCGTTTGCGAGTCAACCATTAACGTTTCGGCATCACGGTTACCATCTAAATAGCTAAATGTAATTGTTTCTACAGCTCCTGAAAGTACGTTTTGACCTTCGTTTAGATTAGCGAGTACAGGCTCCTTTAAACGGTAAATATTCTTATAGGTATGCTGAGCACCATTATCGCCAATCTCACCCACATAAATGTAAGATTCACCCTGCTCAACACCCGGACCTGTGGCAATATCCTCCCAGTCACGGTGTGTTATCCCCTGAAGTATTAAATTAACAACGGTCTGGCCCTGTCTATTTATCAAAAAAAGTCTTGCTTCATCGCCACTGTCATTGTGTACCCAAAAATGATCGGGGTAACGTAAACTTTCTGCAATCCCCGAAGCCTCATCAATCCTTGCATCTTTAAGTTGAGCCAACACTTCTTCATCGTAAAATAATCGATGTTGGTTCTGGTTTTCGAGTGATGGTTCAGTCTGGTTGCAAGCAACTAAAACAACCATTAAAAGTAAATTCATACTGATCAGTTTCATCTTGTCCATTTTTGTATTTCTTGATTGGCCGATTCTTCAGTATCCCAGCCAACTACTACTATCTTATTGCTGCCTTTATAATGCGTAAACCAAAGCTCAATAATAGAAATAATAGCCGAATAATTTTGTTGCAGGCAGGCGTAAGACGTGCAATTTATAATTTGTAATTTAGGCTCCTTTGGCACAGCAATTATTTTGTAATCCAATTCATCGTTGTCTTTCAATTTAAGTAATGCAATAGGGATGGTTTCAAGAACTTGCCCTTTTGGTAATGCTTCCGCTAATACCAAGACATCTAAAGCATCTCCATCTCCTCCTAAATCCAGTCTCATTTCTGTGGATGGTATAAACCCGTAGTTGCCCGGGTAAGGAAGAAACTGAACACTTCGCAGGGTGCCATCTTTTAGCCTTTCAACAGAGAATTCATTTTTGCTTTTATCATATTCAGTTTTTAAGCATGTCCCTGCCGGTATTTCAATAACCACATTTACCAATGAATCGGTCGTAAATGTGGCTATATCGTTTAGAAAGTTTGCTTTACTTTCAACCCTGACCGAATGGTTGCAAGAATTAAGGAAAACTATCAAAATTAAGATGTTTAAGTTTTTCATTGTTAGTGTATTTTAATATCTACAGCAAAGTAAACTTTAAATTTTTAGGACTTTGTACCTAATACGTTATTTTTAGATTAACCATAACTGTCAGCTATTTTAACAACCGCACAACGTTTTGCACCTGCACCCGGGCAGGGAATTTTAATATTGGTCTTCCTACGAAGTACTGAACATTAAATTTAGCAATTTATTGTCCTTAAAAACACAAAACCTGGCTTGGGTATAGCTATTGTTTATGCCTTATTTAGGCCATTCAACTTCATTTGGTGGAAGTGTTATAACTTGTTTGTGGCCGGGAAAACTCAATGGTAACGCAAGTGTTACTTTTCCTGTAGCCGCCCACTCAGATCCCCTTGCAAAGAGCGTTTGAAATCCAACACAATAAATAGCATTGGTCCCATTCTCCGATGGGTTAATGCCGTGTATCTCATCGGCGTATTCCTCATCGAAAACATGCTCCAACCTCTATCATCATCATTTTTAATATTGATATCCCCGTACACATTACTATCAGTATTATTATTTCTCAAATATAACCAAAACCACCAAATAACCTTATGGTCAGCTGCTTAAATAGCTAGGTGTTGTTGACGGTTGTAGGTAATTTGATGAGATGTTAAATTATTAAGTTTAATGTTGCTGCGAAGTCGGGAGACTTCGCAGAAGAGGATAAAACTCTCCGTTTTTTTGTAATTGATTCTCGGCAAATGGAAAGCCTTTGTCAACAAGATATCCCAATTCGGATATTTGATTCGAGTTTTTATCATAATCGGTTGTATTCTTTGCCTATCTGAAATACTTCCCAAAAATTGAAAATGCCATAATCAATACTATTAATTGGTTTGAGTTCATACTTTATTTAGTAATTTCTTTCATTATTCTACCCAAAGCCCCTTTAGTTCCATCGGTTAACGTTTTATTAGCAGTTGGAAAATTCCAATATGAATTTCCCATGTGCATATTATGTTTTGTGTGTAATAATAGATCGCCATTAGAATCGTAATATTGCATTTCAACTCCTGTATCTTCACTAACCCCAAGCGGAGAAGTCAGGAGACTTCGCCTTTACTTTGGATTCAATAAAAAACATTAATTTTATTCAAAGGAAAGCAGAGGTGAACTTTAAACTTCGCTAGTTAAGAACTATGCTCTGCATTAGTCCTCTGCCTTCTCCTTGAATCCTGTTGAATTGCTTCAAATAGAATGATAGACATAGCGGTCTAATAAAGGCTCTAAAGAAGTTCAACATTTTTTGTTTATCCTAAAACCAAAGTTATGAAAAATTATTCTTTGAACATTGGCATTGATGTTTCAAAATTAAAATTGGATATCAGTATCTTAAATCCGGTTACATTTACATCTGAACATTTTGTGATTGAGAACACCGCAAGAGACATCAAACTCTTTATTAAACAATTAATTAAAAAAGAAATCGATCCAAAATCGGTTTTATTCTGTTGTGAGAATACAGGGTATTACACAAATCATTTATTGTTCACTTTACTTGATTTGCAGCTTGATCTATGGATAGTTCCAGCTATTGAAATAAAAAGGTCCAAAGGTTTGGCAAGAGGGAAATCAGACAAGATAGATGCTAAAGATATAGCTGTTTATAGTTTAAAGAACTTGGAAAAGCTATGTCTGACTGAGATGGTAGACAAGGACATTCAAAAGTTAAAGTTACTTTATACTGAAAGAGAAAAGATGCTAAAATCCCTATTAATTATGGAAACAACTTCTGAGGGTAAGTCTTTTATTGACAAAGAAATTTATAAAGAAATAGCCTCATTGAATCTTTCTTTAATTAAAAACATTAAAAGTTCAATCAATAAAATTGAACAGAAAATCCAGGTAATCATTAAGTCAAATGAAAAGTTACACAAACAAGCAGAACTCATACAATCAATACCTGGAATAGGTGTACAAACAACTACTTATTTAATTATCGCAACAAGGGGGTTTACAGCTTTTAATAATTGGAGAAAGTTTGCTTGTTACAGTGGAATTGGGCCTTTTGAATACACTTCAGGTTCAAGTATCAAGGGTCGGACAAAAGTCAATCACATTGCTGATAAAAAAATGAAGTCCCTATTACAAATGTGTGCAATGACAACTATTAAATATGACCCACAGATAAGAGATTACTATCAGAAGAAAAGAAGGGAAGAATGCAATGCTAGTTTTAAATAATGTAAGATGTAAACTTGTGAGTAGAGTATTTGCAGTGGTTCAAAGAGAATCACCATATGTTAATACCTATAAATTTGTGTCTTAAACTTTAACACTTTTTAATTGTTTTTTATCATAGAATGCAGAACGGGTTAACGAAATTGTGAAATGTAATAAAGTAAAGATGGAACAGGTACACAAAGATGGAACATAACGCTAGCGGGGGTTCTCGATTCTCTACTCCTGAGTCGAATCACTCGAACTGACAGTACTATATTTAAAATATCAATGCACTATTAGTATATATAAGGCTTGATTACTTGGCTTTCATAGGTGGCAAATCGAATGCTGTGGCATCGTGCTCAAAATGATTACGGTGTGAGCCATCACAAAACGGTTTGTTATTAGAATGGCCACAACGACAAATTCCTAACACGGTTCTGCCTTGTAAACCATAGGCATTGCCTTGGGAATCTACGATTTCAAAATCGCCCTCTACTTTTACAGACCCATTACTGTTAATGGTAAGTTTTGTTTTGCTCATGTTGCTGTTTTTATGAATAACAAAGTTGGGGAAATTTATTTTGGGTTTTGATGATTTATTAATTTTTAATTGAAAAATTGGACTTTTCGGCTTACTTACTTACTTACTTACTTACTTACTTACTTACTTACTTACTGTTGACGGCACTCGTTGCAAACGAGCGCTAGCTGCGGTAGGTGTTGAGGGCACGGATTACAAATCCGCGCTATCGGGATGTTTGTTATTTATTTAGCGGCTTGTTTGTGAAAAGACCAAACAAACCAAACAAAACCCATTTTTTAAGCCTACCCTAACATCGTTACAAATCCACTGTAACCTCATCGGCCTTTTTATAAGCCAGATTGACGGAACGTTTCATCAATAAGGACACCACAAAAGCGATTAAAAACAGCCCTGAAAATACCCTCAGTGTAATATCTAAAGAACCCGTAGTTTTTAACACCACATCGTAAATAGTTGGCCCAACAACACCTGCCAAAGCCCAACCAGCAAGTACCAAACCGTGAATGGCACCCAGTTGCTTGGTTCCGAATAAATCGCCCAAAAAGGCCGGTAAGGTAGCAAAGCCGCCTCCATACATGGTAATCACTGTGAATAAAACGATTAAGAATGTTAACTCAACCGTAATTTGCGGCAGAAAATAAAAGGCCAGTATCTGAAAGGCAAAAAATAGCACGTAGGTATTGGAACGCCCTAAATAATCGGAAAGACTGGACCAAAACAAACGTCCGAGTCCGTTAAATACCCCAATTAAGCCCACTACTGTGGCCGCCTGCATGGGTGTGTAATTCAATTTTTCTTGCACCATGGGGCTGGCCGCTGCAATAATGGCAATGCCGCAAGTGATATTGATAAACATCATGATCCAGATATAATAAAAGCGTCTGGAACTTAGCGCTTCTTTAGACGTCATATTAGAAATATCGGCTTTGATGGTGCTCGATGCTTCTTGACTAAAGCCAGTTGGACTGTAGCCTACTGGCGGCCGTTCAATATAAAGCGCCGAAACGATTATTAAAACCATATAAATAATACCTAAAATATAGAAAGCATTTGATATACCCACCGTTTCAAAAAGCGACTGCATCACTGGGCCAAATATTAAAGCTGAAAAACCAAAACCCATGATGGCCATGCCTGTTGCTAGTCCGCGTTTGTCTGGAAACCATTTAACCAAAGTGCTCACTGGCGTAATGTAGCCGAGCCCGAGTCCGATACCACCAATAACACCATAACACAAATAAAACATCGGGAGCGATTCTAAATATACCGCCAAACCCGAACCTAAAATCCCGATACCGTAAAACAAACCAGCTGTAATCCCGCTTACTTTGGGGCCTACTTTTTCAACCCATGGTCCTAAAAAAGCAGCTGAAAATCCCAAAAACAAAATAGCTAGTTTAAACGCCCATTTAATGGTACTACCTTCCACATCAAAAATGTCTTTTACAGGGTTTGTTATAACCGAATAGGCATACACCGATCCAATAGAGATGTGAATACCAATGGCAGATAAAGCAATCAACCAACGATTTTTGATGTTAGGATGTGTCATACTTTGCGTTTTATCCATAACGGATTTAATTAATACTAATATTTTCAAATGAGGGTTGCAACAAAGCTTTGGCCTCTAAAAGTTCGGTTGCTGTATTTTCGCGGGCATCTTTTAGTTGGTATTCCCAACCCAATGCTTCCCACTTATGCACGCCTAATTTATGATAGGGTAAAATTTCAAGTTTCTCAATTGTGGTAAAGTCCTTAAAATAAGTTCCCATGGCTTGCAACAGTTCAGGTTTATTGGTTAAACCCGGAATGAGTACATAGCGCAGCCACATGGCTTTACCTGTCTTTTCGCGGTGTTGTGCAAAATTAAAAGTAGTTTGGTGGTTTTTCATACCTGTTAGGTATTGATAGCCTTCCTCAGTCATATGCTTGATGTCTAGCAGCACCAAATCGGTATAATGGTCTAATAATTCTGTTACAAAATGATTCAAGATCCGACCGTTGGTATCTATGGCGGTATGAATGCCTTCAGCCTTCAACAGTTTAAAAAAAGGTATTAATGCTTTGGCTTGCAGTAATGGTTCGCCTCCAGACACCGTAACTCCGCCGTGCTTTCCGAAGTAGGGTTTGGCTTTCATCACCATATCAAAGAGCGCTTTCACAGTGTAAGGTTCACCACCTTCCATGGCAATGGTATCGGGATTGTGACAGTACAAACACTTGAGCTTGCACCCTTGCAAAAAAATCACAAACCTAATGCCTGGTCCGTCGTGGGTGCCAAAGCTTTCGATAGAATGAACGTTTAGTATAGTGTCTGCTGAAATAGTCATAGTCTTACTTTAAAAAAAGCACCTTATTAAATGTATACCATTCAAACAGGTGCTTTAAATAGTACATATTACATCGACTCATGGAATGATCTTGAAATCACTTCCATTTGCTGTTCACGAGTGAGTCGAACGAAATTAACCGCATAACCCGATACCCGGATGGTAAGCTGCGGATAGGCTTCTGGATGTTCCATGGCATCTAATAAAGTGGCCTTATCTAAAACATTGATATTGATGTGTTGGGCCTTGTTAGAAAAATACCCGTCTAGAATAGATATCAGGTTTTGTACGCGCGTTTCAACATCGGCTCCTAATGATTTTGGAACCACCGAAAAGGTATTGGAAATGCCGTCTTGCGCATCTTCATATCTAATTTTTGCAACCGAATTAAGAGAGGCAATAGCGCCCATTTCGTCACGTCCATGCATAGGATTCGCGCCGGGTGCAAAAGGAACACCTAAAGCTCTGCCGTCTGGAGTAGCGCCTGTTTTTTTACCATACACAACGTTAGACGTAATTGTTAACACCGATAGTGTTGGAGTGGCGTTCTTATAGATAGGAAACTGCTTTAACTCATTGTTGAAGTCAGATACCGCTTGCACCGCCAAAGCATCCACCCTATCGTCGTCATTGCCGTATTTCGGAAACGCACCTTCAATGCTGAAGTCTACTGTTAAGCCGTCTTCATTTCGAATGGGTTTCACCTTCGCATATTTTATGGCCGAAAGCGAATCAGCAACGATTGATAGTCCGGCAATACCATAAGCAATATCAATATGCGGATTGGTATCGATGAGTGCCATCTGTGCTTTTTCGTAATAATACTTATCGTGCATGTAGTGAATAATATTCATGGTATCGCAATACACGCGCGCTACTTCTTGCATGGCTACTTTAAAGTTGGTCATGACCTTATTAAAATCGAGGTATTCATCTTTATCAACTGGAATACCTTCAAGCACTTGTTCGCCCGTTAACTCGCATCTTCCTCCGTTAATAGCTAACAATAATGTTTTTGCAAGATTGGTACGGGCTCCAAAAAACTGGATGGATTTGCCCAAATCCTGGTGCGAAACACAGCAGGCAATACCATAATCGTCCGAACCTCTACTGTCGCGCATCAGTGCATCGTTTTCAAACTGTAATGAAGAGGTTTCAATCGCTACTTTTGCACAAAATTCTTTAAAGTTTTCCGGTAAATCTTCAGACCAAAGTACCGTCATATTAGGTTCGGGTGAAGCACCCAAATTATAGAGTGTGTTTAAAAAACGGAAAGATGTTTTGGTAACTTTTGTACGACCATCATGAAACATACCACCAATGGCTTCGGTAACCCAAGTAGGATCGCCTGCAAAAATTTCGTCGTATGCCTGCATTCGCAAGTGGCGCACCACTCTTAACTTCATGACAAACTGGTCTATGTATTCTTGTGCTTCTAATTCGCTAATTAAACCTTGCTGTAAATCGTTTTCGATATAGATATCAAGAAAGGTAGATACATTGCCTAGCGACATGGCAGCGCCATCTTGTTCTTTTACTGCAGCCAGATAAGCCATGTAGGTCCATTGCACTGCTTCGCGCGCATTTGTAGCGGGTTTTGATAAATCTATTTCATATGAATTACCTAGAGTTTTCATGGCATTTAAAGCCTTGATTTGCTCCGATACTTCTTCTCTCAATCTAATGACATCCTCAGTCATTGGTCCGGTAATACTGGCTAAATCCTTGATTTTGGATTCAATTAAAAAATCAATTCCGTAAAGGGCAATACGTCTGTAGTCACCAATAATTCTACCTCTGGCATAATTATCAGGTAAGCCTGTTAAAATACCGAGTGAACGGTAGTTTCTAATCTCGTCGTTATAAGCATCAAAAACACCATCGTTGTGGGTTTTAACATATTTTGAAAACAGCTCTGTTAGTTTTTCGTTTGGTACCTTGCCGTGTTCAGACAAAGCCTTTTCTACCACTTTAAAACCTCCAAATGGTTTCATGGCACGCTTTAAAAGTTCATCGGTTTGTAAGCCAACAATGATTTCATTGTCTTTATCTATATAGCCGGGTCCAAAGGCATCTATGGTCGAAATGGTTTCCGTATCTACACTTCTAACGCCGTTATTAGCGCGTTCTTCGGCCATAGCTTGGGTACAAATATCCCATAGCTTTAGGGTGCTCTTGGTTGGACCTTCTAAAAAAGCACTGGTTCCGTGATAGGGTGTGATATTATTAAACACAAAATCCCGAACGTTTACAGTTTTTGTCCAGGAACCACTAATAAATTTTGTTACTTCCATAATGTGAATCTTATAAGTAATGTTAGGTTTTTACCTAGCACAAAATTAGATTCAAACAGATTGTTTTTTGATGATATTCGTCATGTTTGTAAGCTTGGAACCCTTTTAAAACACTGAAATAGTGTTCGAAAACGTTTGAAGTTTGGGCATTTTAAAAGTGTTAAATTTTAAGAAATTATGGTTTAAAATAAATACGGTGTGAATTGTTGCTTAAGTCTTCAAAAAAATGTTGCGATGAGAAGTCCTTTCCCTAAATCTGAAATAGACCTTTAGGTGTTTAAATTCTTGTGACGAACTTATTGTTTGCTTATGAGGCCAGCGTATCCTTCGGATTAAAGAAAAATCAATACCACCTGTAAATGTAATATACTATTAAAATGATAATGAGATATCTACAAATATCTGTAAGTGCCATTTAAAAGCTACAGCACCATTTTAAAAACCCCTGACCAAACTCCGACCACACACCAAGCCAAGAACTCCGATTTCTGCACTCCTTATAGCCTTCGAATGTTAAAGTAATTCTAAATGAACTGCTTAATCCAGAAATAAATGGTATACTACGATATGTCGTTTCAATAAAAACAAAAATAATTTTTAGATACGACCATTAAAAATTAATAACACAAATAAACACAAACACATTATGGGAAGAGAAAGTAGTACACTTTTAGGAATTTTAGCAGGAACCGCCATCGGCGCAACTTTAGGAATATTATTTGCACCAGATAAGGGCTCTAACACAAGACAGCGCATTGCAGACGAAGCGCAAGCTGCCAAAGATAAAATTCAAGAAAGTGCGATTCATATGAAAGATCGGGTTGTTGAAACTGTATCTCATAAAAAAGAAACTTTAGATGAACAAGTTGAATCTATAGTCTCCGATATGAGTCACAAAACTGAAGATGTCATCACTACACTTGAAAACAAATTGGCTGAGCTTAAGTCTAAAAACAAAAAATATCAAAAAGCATAAGCATGAATATTTTTGAATCTGTAAGCGAATCAACCGGCAAAATCTCGGATTCCGGGGAAACTTATATCAAAAAAACTCAGGAATATTATACGCTCAAAGTATTTCAGCAGCTCACAATTTCAGCCAGTTTAATTGCAAAAGCATTAATTATAGGTGGATTATTATTAATCGTCCTATTTTTCTTGGCTTTTGCAGCAGCTATGGCATTGGGCAATATGCTTAATAACATAGCTTTAGGCTATGTGTCTGTTGCCGGTATATTCTTGTTGTTTACTGCCATCATTTATTTTAACCGACACCATATCAGTAATAAAATCATAAAAACTTTATCTCATAAATTCTTCGACTAATAAACCATGAAAAATTACCAAACTTTTGAGGACATCGATCAACATCTAAAACTATTAAAGTTAGAGCGCATGATTGCCTTGGAAAAAATAAAGTTGACAAAAAACGAATTAAAAGAGGACCTAAAACCAGCCAATTGGGTAATTACAATGACCAATATTGCCGGAAAATACGGGTTCTATATATTGTTAAAGCGTTTTTTTAGATAATTGCAGTTTATAACATTGTACTTAACTACGCTCAAGCCTATGAATTTATTTAAAGTACAATTTTTCTGATGGTCAAAAGTCTTAAGAAAAAACTTAAAGTTTAGATGCTTTAATTCGTATAACCTTCATAAGCATATTGGTTATCAAGACAGTTCTTTTAAAATTTTATAAACGTTTTCCGTCTTAAACAGTCCGGTTCCTTCAGCCATTGTGGTGGCAGAACCACAGGCAATACCCATACGCAAAACGTTTTTCATGCTGCTATTGTTTAGCAGAGCGGAGACCATACCAGCTACCATACTGTCGCCAGCACCAACTGTGCTCTTAACCTTAACGAGTGGTGCAGGCTGATATATTTTTTCGCTGTTATTAAACAAGGTGGCTCCTGATGCACCCATTGATACCACAACAATTTCTGCTGAGCCATTGCTTATTAATTGTTTTGCAGCAGCTTCCATTGTATGAACCGATAATTCATTTTTACCGGTAAGGATGGCTAATTCGCCAATGTTTGGTTTTATAAGATAAACGCCTTCCGCTACCGCGGCCTTGAGAGCTTCTCCTGAAGTATCTACAACAACCTTACTGTTTTTATTCTTGCAAATTTGAATGAGGGCTTTCATAAACTCAACATCAACGCCATCTGGAAGACTTCCGCTAATCACGGTTATTTCCGGAAAATCTTTGATAGCATTAATGGTATCTAAAAGTATGGTTTGTTCATTTTTAGACAGTGGCTGGCCCGGAAATCCAAATCTAAATTGTTGATTGGTTAGCGTGTCGACAATGATAAAATTTTCTATTGTTTCATTCTTTACCGAAAATGGTAGTATTTGCAAACTTTCTTCTAATAACAACGATTCTAATAATTTTCCGGTTCTACCACCCGAAGTCAATAAAGCCAATGCGTCAATTTCAAGTTTTTTTAGCGCTCTTGAGACATTGATACCGCCGCCACCAGGTTCGTATTTTGGCTTATCACAACGTAATTTTTTTTCAGGAACAATACCTTTCACAGAACTACTTTTATCTACGCTTGGATTTATGGTTATGGTCATTGCCTTCATAAGTTTCGCAATAATTATTTAATTTTCGAATTGTTAATATGATAGTCTTCTTGTTAGAGTTTGTATTTGAGACGCCATTAAACTATTAATTTTTTTACAAAAAAATGTGATTAACCAGCATTTTTAATACAAAACCATAAATTATTTTAAAACAAGCCTATCTTTTTATTTACCTGATATGACTCCCCGCATTCACATCAATAGTAGCTCCCGTGGCATGATCCATGAGTCCACTGCACATCAAACCTATTAACGGCGCTATATCTTGCGGTGTGGTGAGTTCGTTTAAAGCTATTTCACTAAGGATGCGTTCTTCGCCATAAGTATCAATAAATGCCTCAGCCATTTGTGTACGGGTAAACCCAGGTGCCACCACAAAAGCCTTGATATTATCCTTACCAAAGGACCGCGCCACGCTGCGTGCTAATGAGGTTAAACCGCCTTTGGAGGCTGCATAGGCTAAATATTCTTGAGTTTCACCTCTAAAAGTGGCTCTACTACCGATATAAATAAAGCGGCCGCCAGAGGCTTGAGATTTAAAATGGTCAATCCCTAATTTAGTGAGCAATCCAACCGAATCAAGATTGATGGTTAAGGTGGTTTTCCACACTTCAAACCAATCGTCCACAGAATCTGTTATTGGATGTTTTAAAAATACACCGGCGTTTAAAACAATACTATCTAAATTACCAAAGGCTGAGCGTGTATCTTGGAATAACGTTTTAACAGATTCTGGTTGACTCAAATCCGCTTGAAAGCATCTCGAAAGTGTATTTGGATACTTTGATACCAATTGTCGCGCAACGTCTTGGCCACTATTAAAATGCACCGCTACACGAGCGCCATGCTGCATTAAATAATCGGCAATGGCGTATCCAATACCTTTGGAAGCGCCAGTGACTAAAATGTTCTTATCCGAAAGGTTCATAATATTTATTTATAACATGCTTTTTATCCAACCACCATCAACAGCAAGCGAAGTTCCTGTGATATAACTCGCTCTGGCACTTGCTAAAAAAGTGACGGCAGCTGCAAATTCTTCGGGGTTGCCAAAACGTTTTAGTGGAATCTCATTAATAGCGTTTTTAAAATCGGGATTTGTTTCAATTAAAGACAAAAGTCTATTGGTTTTGGTATAACCGGGCATCACATTGTTAACGGTAATGTTATACCCACCCAATTCATTAGCTAAAGATTTGGTTAAGCCTGCCACTGAGGCGCGCACCGAATTAGACAAAATTAAATTATCTACAGGCTGTTTTACCGCTTGAGAGGTAATTGCAATGATGCGTCCCCATGGTTGTTGTTTCATCCCAGGAAGCACAGCTTGTATCAAGGCAACGGCACTTTCTAATAATAATTTATACGTATGATGCCACTGGTCCAGCGACAAGTCTTCAAACTTTCCAGCTGGTGGACCACCAGTATTGGTTACCAAAATATCAATGTGGTTAAACTGCTTGAAAATAGTCTGCAACACTTGGTTCCTTTCGGAAGCGTTGGACAAATCGCCAGCAACCGCTAGTACGGATGTATTGTGCTCAGTTTTAATTTGCTGTTGGGTAGCTTTTAAACGGTCTTCATTTCTGCCATTAATAATCACAATGGCGCCTTCTTTGGCCAACTCAATTGCGACTGCTTTACCCAAACCATCACTGGAGGCTGCTACAAAAGCAACTTTATCTTTTAATCCTAAATCCACGGCTTACTTTCTTAAATAGTCATCGGTACCATCCAACCAGTCGGCGCGTATGGGCGACCAGGTATCTACTTCTTCCACATCCCCAATCATTAACGCTTCATGAGGTAAATGTGATGGAATGACTACAGAATCACCAGGGCCTAAATCCATAGTTTGCTCCTTGTCAGCACCAAACCAAAATCGAATGGTACCCGATATTACCTGAGTAACCTGTTCGTTTTCGTGATGGTGAAGCGGCACTAAAAAGCCGTCCTTAAAATTCATTTTGGCCACCATGACTTTGTCGCCATAAATCATTTGGCGCTGCATTTTATCGTTAACTTGCTCTACAGGCACTTCGGCCCAGTTGATTTTTTTTACCATGTTACTAGTCTTTATCTATTAATTCATATCCTTGATTGATGCCATACACTATAGGGGGTAAACCGCCTAACATATTAATTTAGCAAAACCTTTCAACCCTAGTTAAAACAATAAGCCTTCATTCATTTTTTAGCGATAGGAATGCGTATTTGCGATGGATGTACTTTAGAATGGTGTACTTTATTATGCGCCACCACGCCGACCGATTCATCGTAATTATTACCGCCGGTATTTAGATTTCTTGCAAAACGCGGGAAATTACTGCTAGATATTTCTATGCGAATACGATGTCCTTTTTTGAATACATTACTGGTAGACAATGGTGTGAGCGCTACCTTATAAACATTCCCTTTTTCCATAAATAATTCTTTGTCATAGCCTTCACGATAGCGTACGCGCTGAATAGTTTCATCTAAATTATAAGCCGTGCCATCAGGAGCGACGTCAATGAGTTTTAAGGTGAAATCTGTATCCTTAACATCGGAAGATACATAAAGCGTGGCTTCAATAAAACCAGAAACCTCAGTATCTTCAGTTAAAACATCGGATGAATACACCAAAATATCGTTACGGGCTTCCATCTCCATTTGATTAAAGGAACCACCTTTAACGGCATTCCCGGTACAACACACATTGCCACCGTAAGATGGCACAGGTGCCATTGGGTCGTAAGTGAAACTGTCGGGGTTATCTGTAGTTGCTTGTTTGGTGGTAAGTTTACCGTCACCAAATCGGCTGTTGGCATCGCCATTACTATTCAAATAAAAGGTGGTCATTTTGGTGTTTTCTGGTGGCCAAGTATTGGCAGTTTGCCACTGGTTGGTTCCCATGGTGTAATACTGCACTCTAGGTGTTGTTTCTTTAAAATCGTTGGTCTCAGCTTTGAGCCATAAATCGAACCATTTGGTGATTTGTTCATTATAGTTTAAACGGGCGTCACCAACACTACGCTCTCCAACGATGGTATTTTCAGTGGCTCTGGTATAAGCACAATGCAAGGTTGGTGCAATTACCAAGTATTGGTTATCGCGAACAAAGGCATCTTTTGCGTTGTTTCTCACATGATTAAACAGCGCAAGGTTAGGTGTTATAGACACATCATACCACGAAGTAAACCAAAAGCTTGGTGTTGTAATTTCCATATTATCGTGGTAAAGTCCGCCTTCGAACCATTCAGGATCGTTAGGCTTTCTACGAATCATTTTATCAAATATTTCGCGCTTGCCGTTGACGTTTTTCAAAATATCTTGAATGGGCAGATGGCTTAATGCCTCTGACATATCTACTTGAGGATTTTCAGGTGCCAAATCGTAAAATCGAGAAATACGTATCAAATCTTCCTGAGTAGCACCTGCTGGAATACGTGGTTTGAATTTGTCGTGTTCTACGCCGTATAACCAGGCGAAAAACAACATTTGTTCCGCACCGCCTCGGTACCAGTTACCTTGTTCGTTAATATTGCCAACCCTACCAACACCGGCGCCAAACCCTTGAGGCACCATAGCGGCATGAGACGGATGGTTTAATGCTGAAACCGCCATGAGCCATTCGGCTGTAGACGAGCAACCAATGGTACCTATTTTGCCATTAGACCATGCTTGGTTTTTCATCCATTCAAAAGCATCATAACCATCGGTTAAAGGCACTCCTAAAATATCCCACTCACCCTCAGAAAAATAACGACCGCGTTCATTTTGAACTACATAAATGTAGCCTTGCTTCACATAATCTAAAGCACGACGCGCATTGCCAAGACGCTGCTCGCCATCGCCCCAAGAATTAAAATTATAGGGTGTTCTTGAAAAGATAATTGGATAGGTACCATCAGCTTTTGGACGATAAATATCGGTTGCTAACCTGATGCCATCGCGCATGGGCATCATCACCTTTTCTTCAACAATGGCAATGTCAGAAAGTTGTCCTAAAATATCCTCCTGAGACTGCGTGACAGTAACGGAAAATAGTAACCATGCCAGTGGCAAATAGAGTGATAGAAAGTGTTTTTTCATTTAAAATAGATTAGTTGGTTATTGCAGTTTTTAAAGATATGAAAATGTATTAAGAGATATGAAGGAGTAGGATTTTTTAACAATTCGTTATGTTGATTAATCCTTGTAATGATTGAATCAAGTTGCGCTAAACAGCAAAACGATACAATACAACCTATTGCGCTTAGCGAAAAAATTTGAGCTCTTTGTGGTTTAAATTTAACCACGGAGCGCACAAAGAAGACACGAAGCTCGCAAAGTTTAGACTGTTGACATTTATAAAACTTTTATGGCCTTTGTGTAAAAACATTGTGGCCTTTGTGGTGAAAAAAATAACCACGAAGCGCACCAAGAAGACACCAAAGCTCACTAAGTTTATTTTATAAGCCTTTTTAGGCCTTTATAAAAAAATAACCACAAAAAAGTATGCTACAAATCTTAAATACTTTAAAAATTAACTTGATAAAAAAAGCCAACAACATCAAGTTATTAGCTTTAAATAAAAAATATGTGAAGTAAGTTAATTCTTTAAACTCTCCATATCAATGACAAAACGGTATTTAACGTCGGCTTTGATAACGCGTTCGTAGGCTTGGTTAATGTCCTGCATATTTATCATTTCGATATCTGAAGTGATATTGTGTTCTCCACAAAAGTCTAACATTTCCTGAGTTTCTTTAATACCACCAATAAGAGAACCCGCAATACGCTTTCTTCCTAAGATAATACCACCGCCGTGAAACGGTTTTAAAGGTTCTACAGCGCCTACCATCACCATAGTTGCATCACGTTTTAGCATGGAAATATAAGGATCCATTTCGTTTGCAACCGGCACAGTGTTTAATATAAAGTCGAAACTATTCAAATGTTTTTGAACCTCCCCTTCATTCGTTGAAATCAATACTTCGTGTGCGCCCAAAGACTTAGCATCCTCTGCTTTTGATGGTGATGTAGTGATCATTACCACATGCGCACCTAATGCATTTGCAAACTTAACGCCCATGTGTCCCAAACCGCCCAATCCTACAATTCCTACTTTATCTCCTTTTTTTACATTCCAGTGTTTTAAAGGTGACCATGTAGTGATACCGGCACACAATAAGGGTGCAGTGCCTTTAAGGTCTATATTTTCAGGAATTCTCAAAACAAAGGATTCATCTACCACAATAGAAGTTGAGTAACCACCGTAAGTAGTGCCATCTAAATGTTTATCAGGACTATTGTAGGTTCCAATCCAGCCATTTTCGCAATATTGCTCTAAACCATCGTTGCATGAAGGACAAGTTCTGCATGAATCAACTAAGCAACCAACGCCCACTAAGTCGCCAATTTTATAGTTCTTTGCTTCGCTTCCAACAGCAACTACGCGACCTATAATTTCATGGCCTGGCACAACAGGATATACCGAATTTTTCCAATCATTTCTAGCGGTATGTATATCACTGTGGCAAACACCACAATATAAAATTTCGATGTTCACATCTTTAGGACCAGCGACTCTGCGCTCAATTTGTAATGGTACTAAATCGGCTTCGGCAGCTTTATTGCCAAATGCTTTAATTTTAGTTGTCATAATTTTTATTTAATTGTTTATGTTTTACTATTATATTTATTTATCCAAAAACTCATAGTCAATATAACCTTTTTTTCCGGGAGTATAAAATGTATCTTCATTCCATTCTGCTATGGGTGCATTAGTTTTAAATCGTTCCACCAAGTCGGGATTAGAAATGTATAATTTTCCATAGGCTACCATATCGGCAAGACCTGCTTCAATTATCGCGTTTCCCTTTTCTTGATCAAATTCGCTATTAATTATTAAGGTGCCTTTATACAGCGGACGAAAGTGCTTGGCAATGTTGGTGACAGCATGTGGCACCTCCGAGACATCGGTAAACGGTTCTGACAAGTGTAGATAAGCCAGGTTATAATTGTTGAGTTGTTTTACAATATATTCAAAAGTAGGAATGGTTTCTTCATCTAAAGTCATTCCAAAGGCATTATGCAACGAAGGATTGAGCCTCAATCCGATGCGTTGTTCTGGAATTTCTTTTTTGACCGCTTCTAGTACTTCAAATAAAAACCGTGCTTTATTTTCAGTACTCCCGCCGTATTGATCGGTGCGCTGATTAGAAGCATTATTGAAAAATTGATGAAACAAATACCCATTAGATGAATGTATTTCAACACCGTCAAAACCCGCTTCTACTGCATTTTTAGCAGCTTTGGCAAAATCGGAGATAGTGTTTTGAATCTCTTCAATTGTCATGGCTTTAGGTGTTACGGTATCTTTAAAACCTTCTGGCGTGTATGACTTGGACTCAGGGTTTATAGCGGAAGGCGCGACTGGTAGTTCTCCATCGTGAAAATAGGGATGCGACATTCGACCTACATGCCATAGCTGAATAAAAATTTTTCCACCTTTAGCCTGCACTTTTTGAGTTACATGCTTCCAGCCTTCAACTTGGACCTTAGAATGAATTCCAGGCGTATTGATATAACCAATAGCTTGTTTTGAAACTTGTGCACCTTCGGTAATGATGAGTCCGGCGGAGGCACGTTGCTCATAATACACGCCGTGTAAGGCTTCAGTAGGTGCGTGTTCATTATTATCGGCGCGGCTTCGAGTCATGGGCGCCATAACGATACGATTGTTAAGTTGAATGGTATTTGATAATACAATTGGCTCTAAAAGAGGTTGTTTTGACATAGCTGTTTTGTTTTTTTAATTTATTTGTAAGATACAACAGCTAGCGCTTAAAAGAAAGGAAGTTGCGCAGCTAATCTGTTAACTTTTGTTAATGTTTAGAAAGATGCCATTAAAAAAACGCGATTCATTACCTTCTGAATCGAGAAAATATAACCATAGTTCTTTTGGTATTGATAAAGTAAACGCCCGTTAGCAATACCGATGCTGCGATAATCGATTGTAAGGTGATGGTTTCATTTAAAAAAAACCATCCTAAAAAAAGCGCAACAATTGGATTTACATAGGTTGAAGTAGCCACCTTTTCTGGGGAAACAAACTTAAGCAGATAATTAAATGATGTAAAAGCTACGATACTTCCAAAAATAATTAGTAGCGCCATAGACCAATAAACCTCGCTGCTCCATTGTTTAATATTCAGCCAAGGTTCATTAAATGCGAGACTCGCCATACACAGTATTATCCCACCTGAAATCATTTGATAGGCAGCCGTCACAAAATAATTTTTAGGCAAATCTGCCTTACCAACAAACAAACTACCATAGCCCCAGCTTACCATACAAGCAAAAATCATGATCATTCCAAGAATGGAATTTTCTTGACTCAAAATAGCTTTTTGGCTTACCAATAAATAAATACCGATTACACCGAGAACAACCCCTATAATGGAACTAGATTTGATTTTTTTACCTTGAATAAAAAACATAAGAATTAATACCACTAATGGCTGAGCCGAAATCTCTAATGCCGCAAAACCACTATCCACGTATTTCAAAGCCCACACAATAATACCATTCCCAAAAGCCAGAAACAGGAAGCCACTAATGACACAATTGCGCAATTGGACCTTTGTTATTCTAAGTGAAATTCCTAAAAGTCTACAAAGTAAAAAAATGATGATTCCCGCGATGGTAAAGCGAACCGAAGCAAGAAAAAAAGGTGACAACTCTTTAACAGCTATTTTATTAAGCAAATAAGTAGAGCCCCAAATAAAGTAAATCGAAAAAAAAGCACCTATAACTAATAGCTTGTTTGGTGGTTGGCTCATAAGTTTAAAATAACGTGCAATATTAATAGTATTATTTGGATTTAAATAGGAGGGCACTCTTAAATATGATTTGTTTTATAGGTCTTTTTGAAATATTTAACATAAATACATCAACATTAGAATTAACTTTAAAACTTAATTAAACCAACTTTCAATGAAAACAACATTTAAAACATTCATCTTAATCTTTTTAGTCTTTAATTCTTTGGCTTTTTCTCAGGAGAAGGACGCGATTATTCAAAACATTATGGAAGAAACCTACAACAACTCCCAGTTAGAGCAATTGGCTTTTGAGTTAATGGACGAAATTGGTCCGCGCTTAGTAGGTTCGCCACAAATGATGCAAGCACACGATTGGGCAGTTGCTAAATTTAACAGTTGGGACATCACAGCTGAGAACGAACAATATGGCGAATGGCGTGCATGGGAACGCGGAATCACCCATATCGATATGGTGTCGCCACGCGTAAAATCTATTGAAGGCATGCAACTTGCTTGGAGTACTGCCACTCCTAAAAAGGGCATCACCGCAGAAGCAATTACGCTACCTGAAAGCATTAAAGACTCTATAAGTTTTGCACGATGGTTGCCCAGTGTTAAAGGAAAATTAGTTTTAACCTCAATGCCTCAACCCACTGGAAGACCAGATTACAATTGGGAAGAATTTGCCACACCCGAATCCTTTGAAAAGATGAAGAAAGATCGTGAAGAACAAACAGCAACGTGGAATGACAATATTAGAAACACTGGTTACAGTAGTCGAACTTTAGATGTGGCTTTGGAAGAAGCAGGTGCCGTTGGCATAGTACAATCTTATTGGTCTAGAGGTTTTGGTGCGAATAAAATATTTAGCTCCCGCACAAAAAATATTCCAACGGTTGATATTTCGCTAGAAGATTACGGTACGGTATACCGATTGGCAGAAAATGGCAAAAAGCCAACTTTACGTATTTACGCTGAATCTAAAGATTTAGGTACTGCTCCTACCTTTAATACCATTGCACGCATTGAAGGCACTGAAAAACCTGACGAGTATATTGTATTATCAGCCCATTTCGATTCATGGGATGGCGGTACAGGCGCCACTGACAATGGCACTGGGAGCATAACCATGATGGAAATTGCCAGAATTTTAAAAAAATACTACCCAAACCCCAAGCGCACTATTATAGTTGGTCTATGGGGTAGCGAGGAACAAGGTTTGAACGGTTCGCGCTCTTTTGTGCATGACCATCCTGAGATTGTCGATAATGTACAAGCCGTTTTTAATCAAGATAACGGAACCGGACGCGTGGTTAGTTTAAGTGGTCAGGGATTTTTACATGCCTACGACTATCTTAACAGATGGATGCAACCGGTACCTGAAGACATTAAAAAACACGTAGAAACTAGTTTTCCTGGCAGTCCTGCAGGCGGTGGCTCAGATTACGCCTCTTTTTTAGCTGCAGGTGCACCAGCTTTTAGCATGAGCTCTCTTAGTTGGTCTTATTGGAATTACACCTGGCATACCAATTTAGATACGTACGATAAAATTGTATTTGACGATTTAAAAAATAACGTAGCCTTAATCGCTATTATGACTTATATGGCTTCGGAAGATGAAGAGCGTTCTTCCAGAGAACGCGCTGTGTTGCCAATTAGCAGAAGAACAGGTGAACAAATGGAATGGCCAAAGCCTCGCGACGGAAATCGCAAGGGTGGCCTAGATTAATAAGTTTATAAAGTTTAGATTTTTTTAACCCGAACGGCATTCATACCTTTCATTCCCTTTTCAAGTTCATAAGATACCTTGTCGTTTTCGGCGATAGTATCTAAATGACCACT
Organism: Flavobacteriaceae bacterium; assembly: GCA_018402135.1. GTDB lineage: Bacteria > Bacteroidota > Bacteroidia > Flavobacteriales > Flavobacteriaceae > Paucihalobacter. The sequence goes on from JAGYJF010000002.1 coordinate 390,497, forward strand.
AACGTGGGTAAAGTATTTTTCTTGGTTGATATTATCGATAATAAAACCGAAACCTTTTGAACCATCAAAGAAGGATACTTTTCCTTCACGTAAGGGGTTGAGCGCTTCTTTGTCTTCAGCTGTTTGTTTTGGGATACCAATTTCGATGCTTTCGGCATCAACCTTTACCTTCATAGTTGGGTCCGGTGGCGTGTCCGATAAATTACCGTTGTAATCTACATAAGCTATAGGAATGCCTCCTGAGCCATGCTCATCTTTGTCTAATTTCCGCGCTTCCATTTTTTTGCGCTTGTCTTCACGCTTTTTTAAGCGCTTTTTTTCTTTTTCAGATTTGTTAAAAGTTTGCTGTGATTTAGCCATTCAATAAAACATATATTTAATTAAAGCAGTAAAGGGGATTCTTAAACTTAAAGGAGAGATAAAATACTGAAGGCTACTTAGATTTTAATTCCGATGAATATAATGAAATACGATAGTGCCCTTAACTACCGTTGCAAAGATAAGTTATAATTTTGATATTTGTACTATGTGGACTTTTCGAGGTAAATATCGCTAAAAATGAATGCGCTATTCACCTTTTCACATGTCTGGACTGTGATATTAAAGATATTCGGATGTTAATTCTTCCACCACCAAACCATCTTCCAAACTTTGAATTACTCCTTGCGCAGCGCGTTCACCAGAAATCATGGCAGCGTTTAATGAGCCATTCAACATATAATCTCCAGCTAAAAATATGGTTGGCTTTAACTGGGTTTCAGAAGGCTCACAGTCGTAACGTAAATCTTTTAAATTGGGCAAGGCCTCTTCAATTGGGTAATGTTTTAAAAATATTGGGTTTTGTATTTTGCAAAAAGTATTTAAATCAGAAATGACGGTTTCAATCAAAGCCTCCGTCGACAGTTGGTGAGGTTTTACTACCGTAACAGATAATAAATGATGCGGACCTTTGTGGGTCATTTCTAAACTATCGTGAAAGAAGATGTTATTGATGAGCGCCTCTTTATCGGCCACTAATCCTATTATTGGCTTATTTAAGTTTCGTTTCTCAACTTCAAAATACAATGTATCGCATCGTTTCCATTGAACTTCTTGGTTATTTAAATTTGGAATTAGCGCTGAAGCAGTTGTTGCCACAATGGTAAAATGCGTATTTAAAACCTCACCATTTTCCAACTCTAAAGAAGTATCGGTTATCTCCCTTACTTTAGTATTAAAAACAAACTCAGTTGTTTTCAATTTAGATTTGAGTTGCTTCGGAATAGCAGCTATGCCATCCTTTGGCAATACAGCCATGCCTTCACCAAACATTTTATAGACGTATTCAAACATACGACTTGAAGTGTTTAAATTTGGCTCGAGAAAAATACCAGAAAAAAAAGGTTTAAAGAATTCTTCAATTATTTTAGATGAAAACCCAAATTCTTGCAAATAGCGTAAGGTTGTTTGTTCTGGTTTTTTGAAAATTTCTTCAAGACTTCGTTTTTTAAGGTGTCTATTCAACTTCAATATTTTAAGCTTATCACCAAAGGTTGCGACCGAAGATATTAACGTATCCCATAACAACGCGGGTTTTCGCAAGGCATCACCAATTGTTTGATGATTGCCATTTTTAAAAATAACAGCTCCAGGTAAAAAATATTGCAGTTTTAGTGCGTTGTAATTGAGATGCTGCTTGGCTTTTGGATAAGCCTCGAGCAACACTTGAAATCCTCTGTCTAGTTGATAACCATTAATTATTTCAGTCGTTACGCGGCCTCCTACTTCATTGTTAGTATCTATTATAACAGATTGGTATCCATGTCTCTCTAATTCAATAGCTGCGGCTAATCCGCTAATACCTGCGCCAATAATATGAATCTTGTAATTTTTTTTGTTCAAAATAAAGTTTTGATATTTAAAGTGGTTTTAGGATGTTTTAGTCCTATGCACATTATTTTTTTTTAACATTGCGTCTTCAAAAATATCACAAAAGTAGTTATATACCAACGGATTCGACCTTATAAAAATGTTAAGTTTTTTCGAATTATGAATTCGAATGCAGCGCTAAAATTCACTAATTTCGTTCTTTATTTAAACAAAAAGAGATACAATAAATTCATGAAATCTAAACCGTATTTGAAGCGTAAATTTTTAATTATATCTCGATGGGGAGAAACCTTAGATTTGGCTTTAGCCATTCAAAATGAAGGTAATGAAGTAAAATTTTTTATTGATGAAAAAGAATATAGGGAAATTGGCGATGGTTTTGTCCCCAAAATAAAAACCTGGAAAACGCACGTAAAATGGGCGGATATTGTAATATTCGATTACACCGGTTATAGCGAAGAAGCTAAAGAATTAAGAGCTAGTGGCACCTTAGTTTTTGGTGGCAGTACTTACACTGATAATCTTGAACTTGATCGCAATTTTGGAAATAATGAATTAAAAAAGCATAAAATTAAAACCTTACCGGCGAAAGAATTTGTATCCTTTGAAGATGCGATAACTTATGTTAAGGCACATCCTGATGCTTACGTGATAAAACCATCGGGTGAAACACAAGAATTAAAACAATTATTATTTGTAGGAAACGACGATGAAGGACTAGATGTAATTCGCGTATTAGGTGCCTATGAAAAGTCTTGGGGTAACACCTTTGGAAATTTTCAATTACAGAAAAAAGTAAAGGGCGTTGAGATTTCAGTTTCTGCTTTTTTTAATGGTACCGAATTTCTGAGACCATTAAATATTACTTTCGAACATAAAAAGTTATTTCCAAAGGAGTTGGGCGTTTCTACTGGCGAAATGGGCACCAGCATGTTTTGGGTAAACGACTCCCCTATTTTTGACGCCACTTTAAAGAAATTTGAAGCAACTTTTGCCAAATCGAATTTCATTGGTCATATAGATATTAACTGTATTGTAAATGGTAATGGTATTTACCCTTTAGAATTCACATCGCGCTTCGGTTATCCACAAATTTTAATTCAACGTGCTGGTATTACAGAGCCTATCGGAAATTTGTTGTATAAAATTGCAAAAGGAGAAACCTTCAAAATTCAAACAAAAAAAGGATTTCAAGTAGGTGCATTTATTGTAGTTCCGCCATTTCCTTACGATGATATAAAAACTTTTGAGCTGTTTTCAAAAGATGCCGTTGTGGTTTTTAAAAAGGATTTAAAAGAAGGCGTTCATCCAATGCATCTAAAGAAAGTAAACGACGAATGGCTTATTACAGGCACAACAGGAATTGCGGTACTAGTTTCTGGAACAGGGCTTACTATGAAAGATGCTCAAAAAATGATGTATAACAGAATAAGTAACGTAATTATCAATAACGGATACTACCGAACCGATATTGGCGATAGATGGTTTGAAGATTCTGATAAACTATGGTCGTGGGGACTATTGTGAAAAAATGAACACTAAACTTACTTTACTTGATACAAACTCAAGCGAGTTTTTTAAGATACTTCCATTAGATTGGCAGCAAACTATTGTCCCATTTTGGAATGATTATATGTCGACTGCCAAAATTTATATATTCAAAGAAAACAATACAATAATTGCCGGCGGTATTGTGTTTAGCACCTGTCCACCAGATATGAAATCTCATAGTGAAGAAGCGCAAAAATGGTTTAACAATGGCTATTTTTACATTGGCTTTTTGTACGTTGTAGAATCCCACAGAAATAAAAAACTAGGCTCGCAATGGATTGATGCACTGAAGAAAAGCATGCCTGACCAAAGTTTTTGGCTTGTTATTGAAGATGAAGGTTTGGGCACTTTTTACGAGAAGCATCAATTTAAAATGGAAAAAATTATTCAATCTGGTGATACTACTGAATGGCTTTATGCCTTTAAACCAGAAGCCTGAGATTAAATATTTATTAATTAACGAATTTAAGTAGCCATCTTCCTAAGTAATGAAATTTGACCTAAATGATAATATCCATGTTCTATTACACCTTCAATATTTCTGTGATACGTGCCGTATTTTTCATCAAAAAAATAACTATTTAAAATTTTCTCATCCATAAGCTCAACAGCACATGCGAAACTTTCTGCATTGGCTAAAAAGTTATCCACTAGGCTATTCCATTCTTCTTCAGATTTAATTATTGGCATGTCAAAACTATATCGATCCTTAATGTTTAGTACACCAATGTTTAAGGCTTCTAAAATCCCATTTAAGTAATAATTGACGTGAAATGTCAAAGCCGCAATACTATTTAAGTTTAATGGTTTTTGCAAGGCTTGCTGCCATGTTACCTGTTTTAATTGGTTCTTATAATTGGTGTTTGCAATCCAGTAGCCATCCAAGAAAACTTCTCTTAGTCTTTTTGCTAAAAATTGATTAGAATTCATAAAATTAAAAATAAGTACTTATACTTCAAATTTAGTAAACTAATTTGTAATAAATCTAATGGATTAAATCCTGATAATTACTATTTACTCTATGGTTTAAGCCTTATTTTTGTAATTAATTTAGCGTGTAAAGTGTTATGATTGCAGTATTTCGAATCATTGCCTTTTTAGAAGGCTTATCCTACATACTCTTATTGTTTGTAGCAGTTCCAGTTAAATACTTATTAGAAGATCCTAGTTACGTAAAAATGCTTGGTATGCCTCATGGTATTTTATTTGTAGCTTATATCGCCTTCGCTTTTCTTCTTAAAACAGAACTCAAATGGACTGGTAAAACTTTTGGCTTCGTATTACTGGCCTCCATCATACCATTTGCTACTTTTTATGTTGATTTAAAATATTTAAAACCTAACAAAACATGAACGAATTTAACCATTATATCTATAATTATTTAATTGATGCAGGTCAATCTGAAGTTCTGGCTAAATACCTTAACATGTTAGTTTTACTAATTGTATTTGCTGTTATTTTATTTGTGGTGGATTTTATCTTACGAAAGATAATCTTACAACTGATTACTAAAATGTCGGTAAAAACTAACACAAAGTTTGACGATTATTTAGTAAAGCACAAAACGCCTCGTAATTTAGCACATATCATTCCTTTAATAATCGCATTCAAACTATTGCCAGTTGTGTTTGTGGACTTCCCAAAGTTCGAATCTGGAATGGAATTACTTTTAAAACTATACGGTGTTTTTGTTACTATGTGGATTATTAGAAGTGTGTTGCATACATTTAGAAGTTTTTTTAAAGACCTTGATAATTTAAAAGATAAACCTATAGATAGTTACATTCAGGTTGTGATGCTATTTATGTGGATTATTGGAATAGCCTTCTTTTTCGTGTTATTGACCGGTGTAGAACTTATCAAATTCTTCACAACTCTAGGTGCAGCCTCGGCCATTTTACTATTAATATTTAAGGATACCATCCTTGGTTTTGTAGCCAGCATTCAGGTGGCCATTAACGATACCGTAAGGATTGGAGATTGGATCACCATGGAAAAATACGGTGCCGATGGCGATGTTGTAGAAATAAACTTAGCGGCCGTGAAAGTTCAAAACTGGGATAAAACCATTACCACTATCCCAACCTATGCACTTATTTCGGATTCGTTTAAAAACTGGCGTGGTATGAGCGATTCTGGGGGACGACGCATAAAACGTTCAGTAATTATCAAACCATCGAGTATTAAGTTTTTAACGCCAGAAGAAGTTGAAAATCTTAAATTAATTCAGCGTGTAACCGACTATTTAAACGAGAGACAAGCCGAAATTGACAGCTTTAATAAAGAAAATAAAAGAGACAAAAGTATCTTGCTAAATGGTAGAAACCTTACCAATTTTGGCGTTTTAAGAAAGTATATTGAAACCTTTATAGAAGGACATCCAGATATTAAAAAAGACATGACTATCATGACTAGGCAATTAGAGCCTACAGTTTATGGATTTCCCTTAGAAATCTATGCTTTTAGTAGTGACCAAAGATGGAAAAATTACGAGTCTATTATGGCTGATATTTTTGACCACGTGATTGCTGCGGTTCCTTATTTTGGGCTTGAAATAATGGAAGTTACTACTTTAGATGTAAAATCATCTTAAGACAAACGGTTTTTTACATATTCAATTTTTGTTTTACCATGCGGTGTTGGCTTGCCGTGCTCATCTAAGTTGACCAAAACGATATTATCAACTGTTATAATGGTTTCGCGCGTCATTTTGTTGCGTACTTCGCAATTGAGCACCAATGAGGTTTTTCCAAATTTGACAACCTCTATACCTATCTCAATAATATCGCCAGTTTTAGCTGAGCTTGTGAAATTAATTTCAGACATGTATTTGGTTACGACCTTGTTGTTTTCTAGTTGGATAACAGCATATAAAGCTGCTTCTTCATCAATCCATGATAATAATTGTCCACCAAAAAGTGTTCCATTTGGATTTAAATCTTCGGGCTTAACCCATTTTCTTGTGTGAAATCTCATAGTTATACTTTGATACAAAGGTATGTGTTTTTCATGGTTCTTTATTTAAAAGAACGATTGTTAATAAAGCGGTTAACAATAATCTAAGCATTTTTATCTTGACCAAATCATAATGCATACTTTAGTAAAAATCTTACATCATGACCACACGCACTACCGATTTAATTAATTTAAGACCAATAATTTCAGCCGCGAAACTTTATGAGAGTATGAGCAGCGAAGAGCGTTTTCAAAATACAACCCTGCGTCCAGTAATTAAATGTCAGAACGAATTGTTGATTGCAGCCTTTCGGAATTATATCAACAAACATAAAAATGTATTTTACGCCTTGTCTACCCAAAAGCAGCTCGATTATATTGAGAACGCGATACAAAAAGATATGAAGTTTAGAAACTCCGTTAAGGGTATGATTATTGGCTTGTTCACTATTGAAGAATACGAGCTTTATATTACCAACTCGTCAGCATTAAACAAACGCATGATGAATTTGGTAAAGGAAAGACTTGTGAGCCAAATACAACTTTTTCAAAAATCTGAAATATTGCGTGCCATTTAGATTACAGGTTCACCATTAAGATTGGTTGTAAGCACATCGCTCATCAAATCAAAAAAGGGTCTTATTGCTTTAAAACTATGGTTTACCGTTTGAATAAAATCTTCTTGCAGCACTTCTTGATCTGTGAATGTTTTAGTGAAAATGTATTGTTTCATTCTAATTAATTCAATGTCTGGGTGCTCTTTATCAAAATCTCTTGGTGCTGTTTTTAAAGATTCACCTTCAAGGTTACCCCAAACCTTTTTTAATTCTGTTTGTGTTATAACCGACTTAAATTCCGAAGCATCCATTTCAAGTTCTTTGCGTATTCGAAATAAATCATCTTTATTTGGATCCCAAAAACCAACCGCAATAAAGGATTCATTATTTGGCGCTAAATGCACATAATAACCACCGCGAAGCTGGGGTTTTCGTCTGTGTAAAGCCGCGCTCATATGTGTTTTGTAGGGCAATTTGTTTTTTGAGAATCGTACGTCTCGATAAATTCTAAATATTTTTAGATGCTCTATATCGTCGTGCATCTTCATTTGCATTGATAACTGATTAAATACTAACTTTAATTGGCCTTGTAGCTTTTGAAATTTGGATTTGTTATCGTTAAACCAATCACGATTATTGTTTTCACTAAGTTGGTTTAAATATTGAAAAAGAGAATTGTCTATACTTGCATGCATCTCAAAAAATTTAAATAAAAAGGGACTTCTAATTAAAAGTCCCTTGAATAATAATTATAATTAGTTTGTTTTAGCACGTGCGTCCTCAATCATTTCCTGATTGGCTGTCACTGCAATTTCTACCCTTCTGTTTTTGGATCGGCCTTCCACCGTATTGTTATCAAATCTTGGCAAAGTTTCCCCTAATCCTTGCATTGATAATCTATTAGCTGCAACTCCATTTGATTTTAAATAGGCTACAACAGAATCGGCTCTTTTTTTGGAAAGCTCCATATTATAAGCGTCGCTTCCTGTGCTATCGGTATGACCTTGTACTAAAATATTGGTGTCGGGGAATTCTAAAAACACCTTAATAACCTTATCAAGATTTTGCTTAGAAGCTGCCGTTAAATCTGCTTTATTGGTAGCGAAAGTAACACCACTATTTTCATCAAAATTAATAAGAATACCTTCACCAATGCGTTCTACTTCAGCACCAGGTACTGCAGTTTCTATCTTTTGGGCTTGTTTATCCATCACATTGCCTATCACAGCACCAGACGCACCACCGATGGCTGCACCAATTAAAGCACCTTTTAAGTTTCCACCAATTAGTCCGCCGATAAGCGCACCTCCAGCAGCACCAACAACAGCGCCTTTCTGGGTTTTATTAGAATTACGGACTGCCGAACATCCTACGATTACAAACGATAACGCAAACACCGTAATATATTTTACTATAATGGTTTTCATGATTTATAAATTTAAATTATCTGATTTTTTTGTGAATTGCATCACAACGTTGAAAGCTTTACCTTCATACATAGATGGTACTGTAATTGTCATATTAGACTCGGACAGTGAATTGATGGTCGCTCGATAACCAGTTTTATCTTTACTTTGCGGTCGATTTCTTTCATCGGCATATTTAAACTGAAAAGACTTTATATTGTCACTTTCAAAAAAAGACCAAATGATACGATAATTCACCATACTACAAGTGGAGTTACTCACATTTGTTGTAAAACTTCCACTAGCATTATTAGGTATAAAAACCCATTCACTACCTTTAAAACAAGCGGAGTCTGCCGCATCAAACAAAAATGCTTTATAAATGCCTTCTGCAACTTTAAATTTGATGTCTGTTATTTCCCAGGTGCCTTTTAAAGCGCGTTTACCTGGTAATTCTGAACCTGACTTAGAGGCGCCGCAACTAAATAGGAAAAATACGATAAAAATACTTACTATTTTTTTCATTTACAATTATTTACTAATTAAAAACGAGTCATGACTCCTCGGAAACAATTAAGCTAAATATACAACAAATAACCCCAGAAACTTTACAAAATCACAACTATTAATAATAGATTTCTATTGGTTCGAATTTAATTAATAAGATTTTTTAAATCTTTATAATTAGCTCCAATTCTCTCAACATCGGTTTTAATAGAAACAATCAAACACTTAATTCTCTGTTAAAAATATCTAGCTTGCTTGTAAATTGTTAAAATAATACGTATTATGCCTAACTTTTTAAATTAAACAAAACTCCATGGGTAGACCAGCGACAAAACCGAAGAAATTAAAAGACGGTTATTACATTGAAATCAGAAATAAAGGTGCAAAGTCTGGAATAAAATTATACAGCAGTACGGAAGATCAGATGAATAGAACTATTAAGACTTACGAACGTTCGAAAGAAGTTGTAATTCTTGGCGAATCAAAAAACGGAAAATTTATAAATAGTGAAGAATTTCATGTTGTAGATTAATTTTTTGAAACTATCATGATTTAAAGGTATGAACTTTTTGTTCATACCTTTTTTATTTGCTGATAAAGTTTAGTTTTGTAATCATCAACCCACAACTTTATGGCGCTTCAAAATTTAGATTGGTTTATCATAATTTTCTTTTTAGTGCTATTTGCCCTTATAGGCATTTACGCCTCTAAAAAAGCAGGTAAAAGTAGTAAAGAGTTTTTTCTTTCTGGTCAGAATATGCCTTGGTGGCTTTTAGGTGTGAGTATGGTAGCGACCACGTTTGCCGCCGATACCCCTGGCTTAGTCACAGAATTGGTGAGAAATGATGGTGTTTCGGGTAATTGGGTTTGGTGGGCCTTACTTCTAACGGGAATGCTTACCGTTTTTTTTTACGCTAAGCTTTGGCGCAAAAGTGGGATTAGTACCGATTTAGAATTTTATGAATTACGCTACAGCGGAAAATCTGCAGCCTTTTTAAGAGGTTTCAGAGCTATTTATTTAGGTGTTATTTTCAATGTGATTACCATGGCTGGTGTTTGTTTGGCTGGAGCAAAAATCGCCAACATCCTTTTGGGACTATCTCAAGCCGAAACGCTTATTTACGCATCCGTCATAGTAGTTTTTTATGCCTCTTTAGGGGGGCTTAAAGGTGTTTTACTTACCGATTTTATTCAATTTGCCTTAGCAATGGTCGGTAGTATTTGGGCCACTATTTATATCGTAAACATGCCCGAAATTGGCGGTATTCAAAATCTTATTTCACATTCAAGCGTTAGCGATAAACTTAATTTTCTCCCATATTTCAATGATACAGAGTCTTTAATAACTTTGCTTATTATTCCGTTGGCAGTACAATGGTGGAGTACGTGGTATCCCGGCGCAGAACCTGGTGGCGGTGGCTATATTGCACAACGAATGCTAGCTGCTAAAGATGAAAATCATGCCACTTGGGCGACCCTATTTTTTAATTTTGCACATTACGCCATAAGACCCTGGCCGTGGATTTTAGTGGGTATGGCTTCTTTAATTATTTATCCAGATTTGGGTAGTTTAAACAATACTTTTCCCAATCTTACAGCAGAAATGCAAGGCGATGATGTGGCTTATGCTGCCATGATGACTTATTTACCTGTGGGATTGATTGGGATTGTTCTAACTTCTTTGATGGCCGCTTTTATGAGTACAATTTCTACGCAGCTCAATTGGGGAAGTTCCTATATTGTCAACGACTTTTATGCGCGTTTTATAAAGAAAGATGCATCAGAAAAACAGAAGGTTTTGGTCGGTCGACTTTCTACGGTTGCTTTAATGGTTATGGCCGGATTGTTTTCGTTTTATTTACAATCGGCTAAAGATGTTTTTAATTTGTTGCTTCAAATTGGTGCTGGCACAGGTTTACTTTTTATTTTAAGATGGTTTTGGTCGCGCATCAATCCTTATAGTGAAATTGCAGCCATGGTAATCTCCTTCGTTATTGCTATTTTCTTTTTTATAAATGGGAAACTGGAAACGCCTATCGTTTCAAATATCGCTTCTCACTGGCAATTGGTGATTGGTGTTTTCGTAACCACCTTTGGTTGGATTGCCACTACGTTACTTACACAGACCACCGATGCCAATACCTTAGAAAAATTCAATAACATTGTATTTGGAAACGAGTCTAAGTTTAAAGGATTCGGTAAAAAGATTGCTGCCTTTGTTGCCGGAACCATTGGTGTTTATGCAACTTTGTTTGGGATTGGTAGTTTTATTTACGGCAACACGACTAAAGGAATGCTTTTGGTGGTCTTGGCGTTGGTTTGTTGTGTGATAATTTATATTGCAATGAAAAAGCCAAGAAGATAACTATTCAAAATCGACACTGTGCAGAATTAATCCTGAAGCGGGTGCGATGTAATCCATAACATCAGTAGATTCGGGTTTTAAAGAGTTTTCAATTTGCTGAAGATTTACGTCACCTCTACCTAACTTTATAAGTTCTCCAAACATTAACCGTATTTGGTTCCTCATAAATCCTTTCCCTCTTACTTTGAAAACATAGGATTTGGCTGGAAAAAAATTAGCTACATATATATCGTTATCAATAATCTCACTGTCTAAAATAGTTCTTAGATATTGCCCTTTATCTGTGGCCCTAAAACAATAACCTTTAAAATTGTGCTCTCCTTTGAACAACAAAGCACCTTGCTTCATTAAATCCACATTTAATGGCTCTAGAATGGTGGTTAAAATTGGCGCACAAAACGGGTGGTTTTTTTGTCCTTCAGAAAACACGTAGTGGTATTCCTTTACTTTCGGATTTTGAATAACGTTGAAATTTTCATCAACTTCGTTAATCGCAAGCGCCCGAATATCTTGTGGTAAATTAAAATTAAACAAGTCTAAAAAGGCCTCTAAATCTTCTATGTCGTGATAGGTGAATAGCTCTAGAGCCGTTTCGTTAGCGGATACCATCGCATCGGTACGGCCAGCACCAAGGGTTTTAAAAGACTTTCCTTCAAAAATAAATTTCAAGGTCCGGTCTATCATAAACTGAACCGTTTTGAGTTTGGGCTGTTTTTGCCAACCATGAAAACGATAGCCTAGATATTGAATTTTGATGAGATAGAAAAAGCGTTTTTGAAGCATTTATTTAAGCGTGTTCTTTTGAGGATCGTTTAATTATTAATGTCTAGATTTTAAAACATCCACAATGTCATTCAATTTAAACCCTTTTGCCTGCAATAAAATTAAATAATGAAACAGCAAATCAGCGCTTTCATTCAGAAACAATTCATCATTATCGTCTTTGGCTTCAATGACCACTTCAACGGCTTCCTCACCTACTTTTTGAGCGATTTTATTAATGCCTTTTTCAAATAAGGACGCTACATATGAGCTATCACCATTGGCTGAATTCTTGCGCTCCTCGATTACTTGCTCTAAGGTTGAAAGAAATCCGAAAGAAGCCCTATTTTCTTCTGCCCAACAGGTGTCGGTGCCTTTATGACAAGTTGGCCCTTCTGGATTTACAGAAATAAGCAAAGTATCTTTATCACAATCTAGCTTATAATCAAATAAATGCAATACATTTCCGCTTTCCTCGCCTTTGGTCCACAATCGGTTTTTGGTTCTGCTGAAAAAGGTGACTTTTTTAGTTGCAACAGTTTTATCGAATGCTTCCTGGTTCATATAACCTAGCATCAAGACGCTCTTTGTGATGGCATCTTGGATAATGGCTGGTACTAAACCGTTGTTATTTTTATTAAAATCTATGTTCATAATCCTATATTCCTGCGAAATCAGGAATCTTTTAGTTTAAAATTCAAATTTTTATTCTGTTCGTTAACATAATTTAGATGCGTCATGTTAAGAGCTTTTAATTGCTTCTCGATACAATTCTTCGTTCCTCAGAATCACTCGAAGTGACGCTCATTTTAAAACCGCACATTAACCCCTTGCCTTTTCAATTCTTCTTTCAATTCCAAAATTGGTATCTCACCAAAATGAAATACACTCGCTGCTAATGCCGCATCTGCTTTACCTAAATTAAAGGTATCAGCAAAATGCTGCATGGTTCCTGCGCCACCTGATGCAATAATAGGGATATTCACTAAACTTGACAAGGTTGCTAGTGCTTCATTGGCAAATCCGTTTTTGGTTCCGTCGTGGTTCATTGAAGTGAATAAAATTTCACCTGCGCCGCGCTCTTCTACTTCTTTTGCCCAATCAAACAATTTAATATCTGTTGGAATGGTACCACCAGCCAAATGCACAAACCATTCGCCATCAACTTGTTTGGCGTCTATGGCAACTACCACACATTGGCTCCCAAATTTACTGGATAATTCGTTAATAAGTTCTGGTCTTTTAACTGCGGAAGAATTGATAGAAACCTTGTCAGCACCACAGTGCAGTAAATCATCAACATCTTCAATAGAAGAAATTCCGCCACCAACCGTAAATGGAATATTTACCTGTTCAGCAACCCTTAAAACCATATCATGCATGGTTTTTCGGCCTTCTAAAGTGGCCGAAATATCTAAAAACACCAACTCGTCGGCACCAAGATCAGCATATTGTTTTGCCAACACCACAGGGTCGCCGGCATCGCGTAAATCGACAAAATTAACACCTTTTACGGTGCGGCCATTTTTGATATCGAGGCATGGTATGATTCTTTTTGTTAGCATTTACTTATATTAGATTTACGAGATACAACGTACGAAGTACGAAGTATTAATTATTGATTTTGATTCTTTCGATTTTACTTGCTTTGATTTTTTCTTATTGTATTAATTGATGCAAAAATGCCAACAATCAATTGCAAATTGTTTTGTTCTTCTCAACATTTCATTTTTCATCTGATAAAATTTTAATTACAAATATCTTACATCATATATAGTATATCTTATATCGTATATTTAAAGATATCTTCCTAAATCTTTTAAGCTAATTCTATTCTCATAAATTGCTTTTCCTATAATGGCACCTTCGCAGCCAATATCTTGTAATTTTTCTAAATCTTCGACAGAGGTAATACCACCAGAGGCAATCAATTTTATAGATTGTGCACTGCTGCTATTTGAGCAAATTTGAATGATATTATTATATAAATCTAAGGATGGACCTTCTAGCATTCCATCTTTTGAAATATCAGTACAAATTACGTACTTGATATTTTTTTTCTGATAGTCCTTTATAAACTGAATGACTTCCAAATTGGATTGTTCTTTCCAGCCGCTCACGGCTATTTTTTGATCTTTACAATCTGCCCCCAAAATAATTTTTTGACTGCCGTATTTGGCAATCCAACTTTCAAATACTTCCGGACTTTTAACTGCGATACTACCACCCGTAATTTGCTGTGCTCCAGAATTAAAGGCAATATGCAAGTCTTCATTAGATTTGAGTCCGCCACCAAAATCAATTTTTAAATTTGTTTTTGAGGTGATGCTTTCCAGAATTCTGAAGTTCACGATGTGCTGCGCTTTGGCACCGTCTAAATCTACCAGATGCAAGTACTCGATTCCTGCATCTTCAAAAGCCTTAGCGACCTCCAGCGGATTTTCGTTGTATATTTTTTTGGTATCGTAATCGCCTTTGGTAAGTCGCACACATTTACCGTCTATGATGTCTATGGCTGGGATGATTCTCATATCTATTTCCTGCGAACGCAGGAATCTTATTTTTAATTATTAATGATTTTAAAAATTCTAAACACAATTTTAGAATTAAACTACAATTCAATAAAATTCTTCAGCAACCGCTCGCCCACTTTACCGCTTTTCTCTGGATGGAATTGTACTCCAAAAAAGTTGTCATTTTCCAAAGCTGAGGCATATTCTAATTCGTAATTGGTAATTGCAATAGCTTCTGTACAATTTTCAGCATAATAACTGTGTACAAGGTACATGTAGTCGCCTTCATTAATCCCTTTAAACAAATCAGATCTTAAATTATGAATGGTGTTCCATCCCATCTGCGGAACTTTTACAATGTTTGAAAATCGTTTCACTTTCACATTAAAAATGCCCAATCCTTTTGTGTCACCTTCTTCAGAATAATTACACATAAGCTGCATGCCCAAACAAATTCCTAAAACGGGTTGCTTTAGCTGGGGAATTAAAATATCTAATCCGCTTTGCTTTAATTTAGTCATAGCCGAACTAGCTTCACCAACACCAGGAAAAATTACCTTATCAGCAGTTAAAATATCGTCTGGGTTATTTGTTAACACCGCATTATAACCCAAACGTTGAAAAGCAAATTGAATGCTTTTGATATTTCCGGCGCCGTAATTAAGAATTATAATTTTCAAAATTTTTTTTTTATTTGATACTATTTTGGACTATGAAAATTATATTTCAAAATTCCAAAATTCAAATACCAAAAACCAACTTAAGGTCTTTTGGAATTTGGGATTTTTTATTTGTTTTTTTATAAAACCCCTTTCGTACTTGGTAATATCATTTTATCAACGTCGCGTTTTACGGCTACTTTAATGGCTTTGGCGAAAGCTTTAAAAATGGCTTCTATTTTATGGTGTTCGTTGGCACCTTCGGCTTTTATATTAAGATTACACTTAGCGCCATCGGTAAAGGATTTAAAAAAATGATAGAACATCTCAGTTGGCATTTTACCTATCATTTCACGCTTAAATTCTGCTTCCCATACCAACCAATTTCTGCCTCCAAAATCGATAGCAACTTGCGCCAAACAATCATCCATTGGCAAGCAAAAGCCATAGCGTTCAATACCTAACTTATTTCCTAACGTTTTTGCAAATACTTCACCTAAAGCAATGGCAGTATCTTCAATGGTGTGGTGTTCATCGACCTCTAAATCACCAACCACTTTGATGTTTAAGTCCATTTGACCATGACGCGCAATTTGGTCCAACATGTGATCAAAAAAAGCGATTCCCGTATCGATATTACTTTTTCCGGTACCATCTAAATTTAAGTCTATTTTTATTTTAGTTTCGTTGGTGTTGCGTTCTATACTTCCGTAACGCTGACTAACTTTCAAAAAATTGTAGATATCTTCCCAACTGGAGGTTTCTAAGGCAATAACCGCTTTAAAATTATTGATGGCCTGCTGTATTGGTTTTTCTTGACCTTTCACGTTGATTAAAATACCTTTTGCACCAAGGTTTTTAGCAAGTTCTATATCAGACAGTCGATCGCCAATCACAAAAGAATTTTCTAAATCATAACCATCTTTTAAATAATGGGTCAACAAACCAATTCTTGGTTTTCTAGTTGGTGCATTTTCATGCTCAAAAGTTCGGTCTATAATTTGTTCATCAAATTCAACGCCTTCGTTTTTGAACGACTGAATTAAAAAATTATGAACTGGCCAAAATGTATCTTCTGGAAAAGAATCGGTTCCTAGTCCGTCTTGATTGGTGACCATCACAATTTTAAAATTGAGCTCCTTGGCTATTTTCCCAAGAAATTGAAAAACGCCTGGGAAAAATTCTAATTTTTCAAAACTATCCAACTGAAAATCAATTGGTGGTTCAATGGCCAATGTGCCGTCTCTATCAATAAAAAGTACTTGTTGCTTCATATTAACTTCACGCGAAAGCGGGAATTTTTTTAATTATCTTCCTTCGATAGAAGGAATCTCTTGTTTATAATCCTAATTTAAATCCTTAAACTATCTAATCTTAAAGACTATTTATTGTAAACTCTTTAATATATAAATCAATTCATTATTTTCTACTTCAGTACCAACCGTAATCCGTAAACAATTTTCGCATAATGGTTGCGTGGTTCTGTTTCTAACTACAATTCCCTGCTTAATCAATTGGTCGTATCTTAAATTGGCATTATCCACCTTTACCAATAAAAAATTAGCCTCCGAATCATAAACGGTCCGCACAAAGTTAATACTTTGCAATTCGGATTGAAGCGTTTTGCGTTCGGTTAAAATTCGAGATACTTCATTTTGCACGACATTCAGATCATTTAACCTTATTAAAGCCTCATTTTGAGTGAGCTGATTTATATTATACGGTGGTTTAATTTTGTTCAGAACTGCAATTATCGCTGCAGAAGCATAACAAATACCCAATCTAATTCCAGCCAAACCGTAGGCTTTTGACAGCGTTTGGGTAATGATTAAATTAGGAAATTCCTCCAACCTACTCAGCCAACTTTCTTCTTTTGAAAAATCGACATAGGCTTCGTCTATTATCACGATTCCATTAAAATTATTTAGAAGTTTTTCAATTAATTCGGCATTAAAACTATTGGCAGTTGGATTATTAGGCGAACAAAGGAAGACTAATTTGGTCTGGCTCCTTACCGCTTTCAAAATAGAATCTACTTTAGGTTGAAAATTTGAATCTAATTCAATCTCCACATTTGTAACCGCATTTAAAACTGCCAAAACCGCATACATACCATATGTTGGTGGCAAGGTGATGATGTCATCTTGATTGGGCTCACAAAAAGCTCTAAAAATTAAGTCTAATACTTCATCGCTTCCGTTGCCTAGTAAAATTTGATTGGATGGAATATTATTAATTTCTGATAATCTAAACTTTAACCCACGTTGCTGTGGATCTGGATAGCGGTTGAGTCCGTTGTTAAAAGGATTTTCGTTGGCATCTATAAATACCATATTGTCTGGTATACCCTGAAATTCATCTCTTGCGGATGAATAGGGTTTGATGGACTTTATGTTTTCTCTCAAAAGACGCTCTAAGCTAAATTCTCCATTTTCCATGTTAATTCTGCAATTTTGATTTTGAGATTCCTGATTTCGCAGGAATTAGGTCATTTAATCGTAAAGTCACTGCATTCTTGTGCGCCTCTAAACCTTCAGCTGCTGCCATCAATTCAATGGCTGGACCAATATTTCTAATACCTTTTTCGCTTATCTTTTGGAAGGTGATACTTTTATTGAAACTATCGAGATTCACACCAGAATATGCCCTACTAAACCCATTGGTTGGCAAGGTGTGGTTGGTGCCAGAGGCATAATCGCCAGCACTTTCGGGTGTATAATTGCCTATAAATACCGAGCCTGCATTGATGATTCCTTTCACATAAAAATCTTCATTTTTACAACAAATAATGAAATGCTCTGGAGCATAAACATTTATAAGCTGTAATGCAATGACATCATCTTCAACATAAATTAAACGTGAGTTTTCGATGGCTTTTACGGCGATAGCTTTCCTTGGCAATAGAGAAATTTGATTGTTGATTTCAACTTCAACAGCTTCAATTAAAACTTTTGATGTTGACACTAAAATCACTTGACTATCAACACCGTGCTCGGCTTGACTTAATAAATCGGAAGCAACGTAAGCTGCATTGGCTGAATCGTCGGCAACCACTAACAATTCACTTGGACCAGCTGGCATATCGATTGCTACGCCATATTTGGTAGCTAGTTGCTTAGCAACCGTTACAAACTGATTTCCAGGGCCAAATATTTTATAGACCTGAGGAATAGATTCCGTTCCAAAAGTTAAGCCAGCTATGGCTTGAATACCACCAACTTTAATAATATTGGTTACGCCACAGAGTTGTGCGGCATATAAGATTTCATCGGCTAATTGCCCCTTTTTATCCGGTGGTGAGCATAATATAATATCCTCGCAGCCAGCAATATTAGCAGGAATGGCCAACATTAACACCGAAGAAAACAATGGTGCAGTACCGCCAGGAATGTACAAACCTACTTTTTGAATAGGCCTTTTTTCCTGCCAGCAATTAACGCCTGTCATCGTTTCAACTTCTACTCTCTCTGTTTTTTGTGCTTTATGAAAAGCTTCGATGTTACGCTTAGCCAACTGAATAGCTTGTTTTAAATTTTCAGGAACCCTGGCGGAAGCAGCTTCAATTTCTGACTTGTTTACAATTTGGGTTTCTAATTCGACACCATCAAACATGGACGTATATTTCTTGATAGCTTTATCGCCCTGACGCTGTACATCTTTAAAAATTTGGTTAACTGTTTTCTCAATATTCTCAACTGTTTGAGTTGGGCGCTGTAATAGTTGATTCCAGCTTTTTATATCGGGGTTTATAATTTTCTGCATTGTTATTGTTTTTAAAATACCATATTCTCAATTGGACAAACTAGAATACTTTCGGCTCCATTTGCTTTTAATTCATCTATAATTTCCCAAAACTCATTTTTGTTTATGACTGAATGTAATGAACTCCACCCTGTTTCGGCCAATGGTAAAACCGTTGGGCTTTTCATCCCAGGTAAAATATTGATGATTTTTTCAAGCTTATCGTTGGGTGCATTGAGCAAAATATAGCGTGACTGTCTGGCTTTTAAAACCGACTGCAGTCTAAATTGAAGTTTATTTAAGATGTCTTGTTGCTCAGGATTAATCTTTGGAGACACTGCTAAAACCGCTTGCGATTTCAAAAGTACTTCTACTTCTTTTAAATTGTTTTTAAACAAAGTGCTCCCACTAGAGACGATGTCTACGATGGCATCCGCAAGTCCGATATTCGGTGCAATTTCTACCGAACCATTTATAATGTGAAGTTGTGCTGAAATATTGTTTTCTTTTAAAAACTGATTAACTGTGTTGGGATATGATGTAGCAATACGCTTGTTGTTTAAGTCTTGTATACCCGAATATTTGACTGACTTTGGAATTGCTACAGAAACACGACATGTTGAAAATCCGAGTGGCTCAACAGTTTTAATCCCATTGCCCTTTTCAACCAAAACATTTTCACCAATAATGGCCGCATCAACAACGCCATCTGATAAATACTGTGGAATATCGCCATTGCGAAGGTAGAATACTTCCAAAGGAAAGTTTCGTGCTGATGCTTTGAGTTGATCTTTTCCATTATCTATCGAAATTCCTATATCATTAAGGATTTTCATAGAATCGTCATGAAGTCTACCTGATTTCTGTACTGCAATTTTCAATTTAGTCATTTTTAATAGCCCTTAAAACGGCTGATTTTTAATTAAACTTCAAGTTTTGTTTGAGTTATTTGACTTTCGAGGTTCCTGCTTTCGCAAGAATGAAAAAACCCCGAAAGAATAATTCAAACGGGGTTTTTACAATTATGTATAATCAATACATCACTACCTCGCCTGAATGCCAGTATGAAAATGGTGATGATGTAATTGAATTCTTTTCATTTTTGTATTTTAATAAACAAAGATTCAGAAATTATGTGATTAATTCCAAACTTTATAACGTTAAAATTTTATTAAGCTTACTGATTGCCCAAGATTATTGGTAAGCCACTTTCGCCAGATCCAATTACTACTACTTTCGCGTTTGGTGATTTAGACAATTCTAAAGTTGCAGAAATACCTTTTTCTTGTAGAATTTTATCTGTAAGTGAGGCGCTTAAAATACGGTTGGCCGTAGCTTTACCTTCAGCATCAATACGCTGTCTTTCGGCTTCTTGTTCTGCTTTTTGAAGTCTAAATTCATATTCTAAAGCTTCTTGTTCTTGGCTTAATTTACGTTCAATGGCTTCTTTAATAGTTGGCGGTAACGTTACATCTCTTACTAAAACTTCATTAAGCTGAATAAATTGACCTTCCAAAAGTTTGTTGGTCTCCGTAAAAATCTCGGTTTGAATAGCATCACGCTTACTAGAATACAATTGTTCTGGCGTATATCGTCCTACAACACTTCTTGAAGCTGAGCGAATGGCTGGTATTAAAACACGTTGCACGTAAGCTTCACCTTTATCTTGATGTAGTTTTCCTAAACTTTCAAACTGTGGTTGAAACCAAATAGAGGTATCAATTTTAATATCCAAACCGTTTGATGATAACGCTCTAATAGGCTCAGATAATTCTTGTTGTCTTACTTCATAAATAAAGACCTTATTCCATGGAGCCACAATATGAAAACCTTCACCCATTGGCATTTCTTCGGTCACCACACCACCGCTAAAAGTTTTAAATAAAACACCTGCTTGACCTGAACCAATGTTCACAGCCGACTTTGCAAGTACGATAATCAGGACAATAATTGCAATAATGCCCGGTAATGCTATTTTAGGTAATCTTTCCATAAATTGTTATTTAAATTAATCCGTTATATTTTCTAATAAACCACTCTAAACCTAATGTCAAGGCTAACAAACCCAACAAAAATTTAAAGTCCAACAAAGGTACGATATTTTTGCTGCTTTTCTGTACTGTTTTATATCGGGAATCGTTAAGTAAATCATAAACCAAGTCATCAAGCGTATCTATAAAATGGGTTTTTCCGCCGCTTTGCTTCGATATCGATTGTAATTTTGAAAGATTTGGATTTAAAAGTTGTGCTTCTACGTTGTAATCCAATATCTTGATATTACCAGATTTTGAAATATTCTCTTTAGTTTCGGAAATGGTGAAACTATAGTCGCCCGACGGTAGATTATTTAAATCTACTTCGTATTTGTTTCCATTTAACAATAGTGGATAGTTTATTTCTTCTTCAGTTTCTTGATTTTTAAGAGAAATGTTTAGTTGCGCATTACTTTCAAACTCATAATTTTTATTGAAAAATTGTGCTGTGATCATTACATCGTCGCTTCCATTGTAAAAGGTTCGAAAATCGATATTCAACCTTGTACGTTGCTTATTTGAACTGAGATATTGAATCAGTTTACCCATAAAATTATCAAAATCGACAAACGATTGATTATCTAAATAACTCTGAGCGCGCCACTTCCAAATATCTTCTCCCAAAAGCACAGCTGCACGTTTGTTGTTGATTTCTATAGTTGCGAGTAATGCTTCCTCGGTTTCAAAACCATTAATAACTTTATAAAGTAAAATATCATGCGGAACCTTAAAGACACATTCACCAAACTCCGATTGTAAAGGTGGAAATGCATTAAAATCTAAATCGTCTACTATAAAATTTCCATAACCAGTATTAAGTGTTGTTTGATAATTTTCGTATTGATTTGTAATGGTTTGGGTGAAGTAATCCTGTAAATCATTCAAGGCGCGCCAATCGGTTTGCTTTCCCCCAATAATAAACAAATTTTGATCCAAACGATTTAAAATTTCAAGTATAGACTTAAAGTTATTGTTGGGTTGATATAAAATAAATAATTGAAAATCATTTACTTTAGAAATAGCATCTTGAATATTTAAAATTGTGGCTGAGCGCTGTTCGTTGGTTTCAATACTTTTTTTGAGCATACCTAAATCTGGATGCACAATTTCGGAAACGATGGCCACATTAGATTTTTCGTCAACCACTTCAACAGCGAAATTATTGACATTGTTAGTTATATTTTTCTCATCTACCATTGGCAGCACTTCAACCTTATAAGTTTTAAGTCCAACGCTCTCAGCAAGCATGGTAGTATTGATTACTTTTGAGCTGTTTTCTGGACTAAATTGTAAGTTTTCAGAAAAGATAGTTGTGTTGCCCGAAGTAATTTTTATTTGAGAATTCACAGTTTCTTTTCCTTCGTAAACAGCAATGATTTCAACCGGAAATCTATTTTTTAAAAAGGCGTAACGGTTAACGTTTAGCTGCTGAATTTTTAAATCGTTGTACTGAATGGTATCGCCCAAAACAATCGGATAAATAGGTTGTTTTTTTATGGCTGAAATATACTGATAATCGGTTCCGTAGGTCTGATTCCCGTCGGTTAAAACTACAAAAGCCGTATTGCTTTCGCGATAGATATCATGAAGATTCCCAATAGCTTTAGAAATGTTTGATTGTCCGCTCGAAAAATTAAGGCTGTCTAGCTTATTTAATTCAGCGTCAAACTTAAAGGTTTCAATATTGAATCGGTTATTCAATTCAGTGTTATTTTTTAAAGCATTAAATGATTGTTGCGCAGCTACAGCTTGGTTTAAAAACGAAATTGACTCTGAATTATCGACTGCGATTACTAAAGTCGGTTTTTCGTTGAAATAAGTAACATTTTCGAACTTTGGATTGATGAGTAACAGCAATAAAGTTAGTACTGTTACAAATCGCAAAACCGCCAGCATCGTGCCTAGTTTTTTATTTAGTTTTGACCTAAGTCTATATTGAAAAAGCGCTATAAATAGCGCTAATACAATTGATAGTATGATATAAACTATGGTGAGGTTAGTCATAAAAAACTCCGGTTTGCTGTTTGTGAAAAATTAAGTTAACATGCCACCATCAACATTGAGTGTTTGCCCTGTTACATAAGCACTCATATCACTTGCTAAAAACACACACGCATTGGCGATATCCTCTGGTGTACCTCCGCGTTTTAATGGAATAGCATCTCTCCACCCTTTCACAGTATTTTCGTCTAATTTAGCCGTCATTTCAGTTTCGATAAAACCAGGAGCAATCACATTACTCCTTATGTTTCTAGAGCCTAGCTCTAAAGCTACCGATTTTGAAAACCCAATAATGCCAGCTTTAGAGGCGGCATAATTAGTTTGACCGGCGTTACCTTTCACACCAACCACCGAACTCATATTGATGATGGAACCTTTGCGTTGTTTTAGCATCGTGCGTTGCACAGCTTTGGTCATATTAAATACTGATTTTAAATTGACTTCTATTACTTTGTCAAAATCCTCTTCACCCATACGCATGAGTAAATTATCTTTGGTAATGCCCGCGTTGTTAACTAAAATATCGATACTGCCGAATTCGGCCAAAACATCCTCGGCGAGTTGTTGGGATTCAACAAAATTGGAAGCGTCACTTTTATAACCTTTAGCTTTAACTCCTAAAGCAGTTAATTCCTTTTCCAGTTCTAAAGCAGCTTCTGATGATGAACTATAAGTAAAGGCAACATTAGCGCCATGTTGCGCGAATACTTGCGCGATACCTTTACCAATACCACGACTTGCTCCCGTGATGATGGCATTTTTTCCTTCAAGTAATTTCATAAAAACAGATTGTTATTTATTAATTGATATATGATAGGTTTGTTGTTTTACAAAGTAGTTGATTGTAAAGCGTAAATATAATTAAACCTTTAAAGTAAATTAATTAAAAACCTCACAAATTTACCAGTTTTATTGGCAAAAGTGCGAGGTTTTTAAACACTAAAATTAAATTAACCCATTACCTGGGCTACTTTTTTTCCTATTTCTGCTGGCGAATCCACAACATGAATTCCGCAATCGCGCATAATTTTTTTCTTAGCCTGAGCTGTGTCGTCACTGCCACCAACAATAGCACCTGCGTGTCCCATGGTACGGCCTGCTGGAGCAGTTTCGCCTGCAATAAAACCAACGATAGGTTTTTTACTACCACTTTCTTTGTACCAACGTGCAGCATCGGCTTCTAACTGACCACCGATTTCGCCAATCATCACAACACATTCTGTTTCAGGATCGTTGATTAACAATTCAACCGCTTCTTTAGTAGTAGTTCCAATAATTGGGTCACCACCAATACCTATAGCTGTGGTTATACCCAATCCTTGTTTTACAACTTGGTCAGCAGCTTCGTAGGTTAAGGTTCCGGATTTTGAAACAATACCAACAGTTCCTTTTTTGAAAACAAAACCTGGCATGATCCCAACTTTTGCTTCTCCAGGCGTGATTACTCCTGGACAATTTGGACCTATTAATCGACAATTTTTATTTTTTATATAATTTGAGGCTGTAATCATATCCGCAACGGGGATACCTTCGGTTATAGTAATAATAACTTTTATTCCGGCATCGGCAGCTTCCATAATGGCATCGGCAGCAAATGCTGGTGGTACAAAAATAATAGTTGTATCGGCGCCTACTTCGTTTACAGCGTCTAAAACCGTGTTAAAAACTGGTTTATCTAAATGAGTTTGACCACCTTTTCCAGGAGTTACACCACCCACAACATTGGTACCGTACTCTATCATTTGGCTGGCATGAAAGGTACCTTCACTACCTGTAAAACCTTGCACAATTATTTTTGAATCTTTATTTACTAAAACGCTCATCGATTATGATTTTTATGTGTTTAAAAACTGATGCAAAAGTAAGTCTTACAAGCTACAATTTAAAATGAAAGCGATACTTTTATTAATAAATTATCTATGTTATTCAGTCTTATTTTTTAACTGTTCTAAAATTTTTGGAATTTGTTTGATCGATGCCAATTGTTTGAGTTTTGCTCTTGACTCTTCTACCGGGTTACCGTAATAGGTTTTGCCACCTTCTAAAGATTTACTTACACCCGATTGACCTAAAATAACAGCTTTTGAGCCGATGGTGATACCACTTGTAAATCCAGCCTGACCCCAAATAGTGACCTCATCTTCAACAATTACACAACCGGCAATTCCTGTTTGCGAGGCAATCAGGCATTTTTTACCTATAATGGTATCATGACCAACTTGAATTTGATTGTCTAATTTACTGCCTTCCTTTATGGTTGTACTCGCCGTCACGCCACGATCTATAGTGCATAAAGCACCAATATCGACATGATTTTCGATCACCACATTACCGGCTGATTTAAGCTGGTCAAAGCCTTCAGGACGCTTTTTATAGTAGAATGCGCTAGCGCCTAAAACAGTTCCAGCATGAATAGTAACATAATCGCCGATAATGGTGTCATCATAAATACTGACATTAGAATGAATAAGGCAGTGTTTACCAATTTGAACATTATTACCAATAAAACAATTAGGTTGAATAACAGTATGCTCGCCTATTTTAGCTGACGCTGAAATGGCCGACGTTGCAGCAATGAAAGGTTTAAAATATTGGGTGAGTTTATTGAAATCTCTAAAAGGATCATCGCTAATTAATAAAGCTTTTCCTTTCGGACACTCAACCTCTTTGTTTATTAACACAATAGTTGCCGCCGATTGCAATGCTTTATCGTAATATTTTGTATGGTCAACAAATACAATGTCACCTGGTTGAACCACGTGAATTTCGTTCATTCCTAAAACAGGAAAATCATCAGGGCCTACAAATGGACATCCAATAATTTCGGCAATTTGTTTTAAAGCATATGGCTGTGGAAACTTCATTACTCTTTAACGCGCTCTTTATAGGTACCTTTTTCTGTTTCTACCTTAATTTTATCACCTTCATTAATAAAAAGTGGCACATTTACAATGGCTCCTGTTTCGACGGTTGCAGGTTTTGTGGCGTTGGTTGCCGTATTTCCTTTAACACCTGGTTCTGTATGGGTTACTTCTAAAATTACGCTTGCAGGCATATCAACCGATAACGGTACGCCGCCATCTTCAGCATTAATTAAAACCGTAACTACTTCACCTTCTTTAAGTAAATCTGGTGCATCTAAAGTAGATTTTTGAAGGGTAATCTGATTGTAATCATCCGTATTCATAAAATGAAAGGTTTCACCTTCGGCGTACAAAAACTGATAACTGTGGGTTTCAACTCTTACATCTTCAATTTTATGTCCAGCAGAAAAAGTGTTGTCAATTACTTTTCCGGTAGTAACACTTCTTAATTTGGTACGAACAAACGCTGGACCTTTGCCTGGTTTTACGTGTAAAAATTCTATTACTTTAAAAATATCGTGATTGTATCGTATACACAATCCGTTTCTTATATCTGAAGTACTTGTTGCCATTGGATTATTGTTGAAATTTAAAAATGATTTATATAAATTAATTTGATTTAAAATAGCCTTTCATAATGCCACGATGAGAATTTTTAATGAATTGTAAAATTTCATCGCGCTCTGGTGTGGCTTCCATTTCGGCTTCAATAATTTCGGCCGCCTGGGTGTTATTGTAGTTTTTTTGATAAAGAATTCGATATATATTTTGAATTTCTCTTATTTTATCTGCCGAAAAACCGCGTCTTCTCAATCCAACCGAATTAATTCCAACATAAGAAAGTGGCTCGCGCGCCGCCTTTACAAATGGAGGCACATCTTTTCTAACCAAAGATCCGCCAGTTACAAAGGCGTGGTTACCGATGGCACAAAACTGGTGTACGGCAGTCATACCAGCTAAAACCACATAATCGCCAACCGTAATATGACCAGCCAAGGTGCTGTTATTTGAAAATATACAGTTGTTGCCAACTATGCAATCGTGCGCAATATGGCAATAAGCCATAATTAAACAATTATCGCCCACTACGGTTTTCATTTTATCGGTAGTACCGCGATTAATCGTAACACATTCTCGAATGGTTACATTATTACCAATTTCTACGGTGGTATCCTCGTCGTTGTATTTTAGGTCTTGTGGTACCGCTGAAATCACCGCACCTGGAAAGATACTGCAATTTTTACCAATGCGAGCGCCTTCCATGATGGTAACGTTACTGCCTATCCATGTACCTTCGCCTATAACAACGTTGTTGTGAATGGTAGTAAACGGTTCTATAACAACATTTTTGGCTATTTTGGCACCTGGATGCACATATGCTAAGGGTTGATTCATCTTAATTTATTTTACTTTTGAAATTTGCGCCATTAATTCGGCTTCTGCACATAATTTACCATTTGCGTAGGCATAACCTTGCATGTGGCAAATACCGCGTCGTATAGGTGTAATCAATTCACATTTAAATATTAACGTGTCTCCAGGAACTACTTTTTGTTTGAACTTGACATTGTCTATTTTCATAAAAAAAGTTAGATAATTTTCTGGATCAGGCACGGTGCTTAATACCAAAATACCGCCGGTTTGTGCCATGGCTTCAACAATTAATACACCAGGCATTACTGGTGCTCCAGGAAAATGACCTTGGAAAAAACTTTCGTTCATGGTCACATTTTTCATCCCGATAACATGATGGTCGGACAGCTCAAAAACCTTGTCTAAGAATAAAAATGGCTGCCGGTGCGGCAACATATTCATAATCTGACAAACATCCATCAAGGGTTCTTGATTAATGTCGATATTTGGCACATTGTTGCGACGTTCATTTTTTATAATTTTCGACATCTTTTTTGCGAATTGGGTATTGATATAATGCCCAGGTTTATTGGCAATCACTTTCCCTTGAATGGCTGTACCAATAAGTGCTAAGTCACCAACTACATCTAGTAATTTATGACGTGCCGCTTCATTTGGATGGTGTAAGGTAAGGTTATCTAAAATTCCGTTAGGTTTTACTGAGATAGAATCCTTATTAAACGCCACTTTTAATTTCTCCATGGTTTCCGGAGATAGCTTTTTATCTACATATACAATGGCATTGTTTAAATCGCCACCTTTTATTAGGCCATTTTCTAGTAACATTTCCAATTCGTGTAAAAAACTAAAAGTTCTACTATCAGAAATTTCTTCTTTAAAATCTGAAACTTGGTTTAGCGTCGCATTTTGAGTTCCTAAGACCTTTGTTCCAAAGTCGACCATCGTGGTGACTTTGTATTCTGTAGACGGCATTACTAAAATCTCACTACCTGATTCTTCGTCGGTATAAGAAATAATGTCTGTTACTACATACACTTCTCTAACCGCATCTTGTTCTATTATTTCAGCCTTTTCAATAGCTTCCACAAAGAATTTTGAAGAGCCATCCATAATTGGTGGTTCGGATGCATTTAATTCAATAATAGCATTATCAACACCCATTCCAACTAATGCTGCTAAAACATGCTCACAGGTTTGGATAGTGACACCATTTTTCTCTAAACAAGTGCCGCGTTGGGTATTAGTTACGTAATTGGCATCGGCTTCAATTACTGGATTTCCTTCTAAATCAACACGTTTAAATGCGAAACCGCTATGAATTGGCGCTGGCTTAAACGTAAGTTTTACGATGTTACCCGTATGAAGTCCAACACCTTCTAAAGAGACTTCATTTTTGATTGTTTTTTGCCTTTGTTCTGTTTTAACTATCGCCATTTTGTTTACTTTGAAGCTGATTGATGTCTTTCATTATTTTAGGTAAATTCTTGAAATGCACGTAAGATTTATTGTAATCGCCATATCCAAAAGCAGGTGAACCTTGTAACACCTCGTTATCTTTAACATTTCGACCAATGCCAGATTGCGCTTGGATTTTAACATTATTACCAATGGTTATATGACCCGCAAAACCTACTTGTCCTCCAATTTGACAATTTTCGCCAATCTTGGTAGAACCAGCAACTCCGGTTTGTGCTGCTATAACAGTGTTTTTACCAATTTCAACATTATGCGCTATCTGTATTTGATTGTCTAGCTTTACGCCTCTTCGTATAATGGTGCTGCCTAGTGTTGCACGATCAATGGTGGTACAAGCTCCAATATCTACATTGTCTTCAATAATTACATTGCCAGTTTGTGGTACTTTCTGATATTCACCATTTTGGTCTGGTGCAAAACCAAAACCATCAGCGCCAATAATAGCGCCTGAATTGATTACACAGTTGGCTCCAACAACGCAATCGGAGTAAATTTTAGCGCCCGCGAATATAATGGTGTTGGATCCAATGGTTACATTATCGCCGATATAAACATTCGGGAATATTTTAACATTATCGCCAATGTTTACCTTATCGCCTACGTAAGAAAAAGCACCGAGGTAAATATCTTTTCCATACAACGCGGTTTCCGCAATAAAACTAGGTTGTTCTATTCCTAATTTATTTAGTTTAATTTGATTGTAATACGATAGTAATTGCGAAAATGCTTTATAAGCATCTTCAACTTTAATAAGGGTTGTTGTAATTGCTTGTTCAGCCACAAAAGCTTTATCTACAATAGTTATTGAAGCTTTGGTAGTATATATATAAGACTTGTATTTTGGATTGGCCAAAAAAGTAAGACTTCCCGGGATACCTTCTTCTATTTTGGCAAGTTTAGAAACTTCAACATCGGGATTCCCTTCTATTTCACCTTCTAAAATACCTGCTATTTGTTGTGCTGTGAATTTCACATGTTCATTTTTTAGCGGTTGGTTGATTACTGGCAAAAATAGAAAAAATGTATCATATACTATTCTTTGGGTAACATATAAAATATTTAACTACAGGTTTTGTGAGAGCCTTCAAGTTTAAATGATCAGATGCTTTTACAATGTTCTGAATTTTTCCGCTTTTGTAAAGTACGTTGATTTGTTCCTTTTTCAAGGTATAAGCTTGGTTTGAAATCATCCCATCAAAAATGAAATATTTAGCTTCGTCAATTGAAAAGTTGTTGGTTATTGCAAATTCCTGCTGTTTTTGTTTTAATTGGTTTTGATTAATAGCTTTAGATTTGATTTTAACTTTCAGTAACTGTCTATTAATAATCATTTGGGATAGTTGTTTTATAACTTGATCATCGTGATTTTGCCATTGTTTAACTGCCGAAATAATGTCATAATCGTCTAAATTGGCGAAATGCTGGAGTGTGTTGAAATTAAAGTCTGTTAAACTCACATCGTTTTCTATAAAGTATTGAAGTGCCTTGCTTGCTGAAATTTCAACACCTTGAAGATACAACCATTTGGCACGTTTTAAAATCCCCATCAATAACTGTTCGGCCACCAAACTTGTTTTATGTAAATACACCTGCCAATACATAAGTCGTCTGGCTAACAAGAATTTCTCAACACTGTAAATGCCCTTTTCTTCAATCACCAAATCGTCTTCTACCACATTAAGCATACTTATTAAGCGTTCGCTATTGATGTTTCCTTCGGCCACACCAGTGTAAAAGCTGTCTCGTTTAAGATAATCGGCGCGATCCATATCTAGCTGGCTTGCGATGAGCTGACACATAAATTTACGAGGATAGTTACCCTTAAAAATTTGAATAGCCAACGTTAAACTTCCGTTAAACTCGGCGTTAAGATGTTCCATAAATTTGAGCGAAATTTGCTCATGACTTAGGTCTTTGGTAATACTATGTTCCAAGGTATGTGAAAATGGCCCATGACCAATATCGTGCAAAAGTATGGCTGTAAGTAAGGCAGTAGATTCATCTTCAGAAATATCAACTCCTTTAGAACGAAGCGTATAGATGGCTTTTTGCATAAGATGCATACTGCCTAATGCGTGATGAAAACGGGTGTGATGGGCACCGGGATACACCATATAAGACAATCCCATTTGAGTAATTCGGCGCAAGCGTTGAAAGTAAGGATGCTCAATTAAATTAAAAATCAATCCGTTGGGAATCGTAATAAAACCGTAAATTGGGTCGTTAAATATTTTAAGTTTGTTGATAGCCATCAGACGGTAAAATTCAATTGTTTAAACAAATATACATGAACCATATAAATATTCTTTGGGTTGACGATGAAATTGATTTATTAAAACCACACATCCTTTTTTTAGAGCAAAAACAGTATAAAGTTACCACTTGCCAAAGTGGTACTGAAGCTTTGGAAATTTTAGACGATATTAATTTTGATATCGTTTTTTTAGATGAAAACATGCCTGGACTTACTGGCTTAGAAACCCTAAACGAAATAAAGGGGCGACGCGCCAACCTTCCGGTCGTTATGATTACCAAAAGTGAAGAAGAGTATATTATGGAAGAAGCCATTGGAAACAAAATTGCCGATTACTTAATTAAACCCGTAAATCCGAACCAGATTTTACTTTCACTAAAAAAGAACTTGGACCATTCGCGATTGGTGTCGGAGCGCACAACCTCAAATTATCAGCAAGAATTTAGAAAAATTGCCATGGATATGGCGATGGTAAACACCTATGAAGAATGGTCCGAACTCTACCGAAAACTACTTTACTGGGAATTACAGTTAGAAGATATTGAAGATATTGGTATGACCGAGATTTTAGAATCTCAAAAAACCGAAGCCAATTTACAGTTTGGAAAATTTATAGAAAAGAATTACCCGCAATGGTTTGAAAATCCTAAATCGGCACCAGTGATGTCGCATACCTTGTTTAGAGAAAAAATAATGCCGGAAATTAGTAAAGAGCAACCAACCTTATTGATTGTGGTAGACAATTTACGTTACGACCAATGGAAAGCTTTTGAACCTGTGGTGAATAATTATTACAAAAAAGCTTCTGAGATTCCATTTTACAGTATTTTACCAACGGCCACACAATATGCACGGAACGCTATTTTCTCTGGATTAATGCCGAGTGATATGGAAAAACTGCATCCGCAATACTGGAAAAACGATACGGACGATGGCGGTAAAAATCTTTATGAAGCTGAGTTTTTAGACTCGCAATTAAAGCGTTTAGGCATGAGTGATTTAAAAGTTGAATACCATAAAATAACCAATCTAAAAAACGGTAAAAAGATTGCTGAAAACTTTAAATCTCAAAAAGACAACGATTTAACTGTGGTGGTTTATAACTTTGTTGATATGCTTTCGCATTCAAAAACCGAAATGGATGTGGTAAAAGAATTGGCCTCAAACGACAAAGCTTACCGCAGCTTAGCACTAAGTTGGTTTAAAAACTCGCCGCTGCTCGAAATTATTCAGCAAGCGCAACAACTAGGATTCAAATTAATACTCACTACCGACCACGGTACTATCAATGTAAAAAATCCTTCCAAAGTGATTGGTGATCGCGATACCAGTTTAAACCTGCGTTATAAAACAGGCCGAAGCCTTACTTACCAGGACAAAGATGTTATGGCGGTTAAAAACCCTAAAACCATTCATCTGCCTTCTATGAGTATGAATAGTTCGTTTGTATTTGCCAAAGGTGATTTGTTTTTGGCTTATCCAAACAACTACAACCATTATGTAAGTTATTATCGCAATAGCTATCAACACGGTGGCATTAGCTTAGAAGAAATGATTATTCCATTTGTGGTATTGCAACCTAAGCAGAAATAAGGTGTTATTTAATTAATAACTAAGTATTTATTGTTGTTTTTATATGAATCGCATATTTAAAATAATCTATTAAAAGCAAAAATGTCCGATGAAATGCATATTTTTTTAGGATAATACAATTATTCTATGTAATATTGTATCCTAATAATTGCATTAATATCGTGGAAACTGTTTACAAACTTCAAGAAATTAACCAAGTAGCGCAGAATATTGTAGCGTCTTTAGGCACCAAAGTACTGTGTTTTTATGGTGATATGGGTAGTGGTAAAACTACCTTTATCAAAGCTTTGGTTTCTGCCTTGGGTAGCATAGATACAGTGAGTAGCCCTACGTTTTCCATAGTAAACGAATACCGTACACCTACGGATACGATATTTCATTTTGATTTATACCGTGTAAAAGATATAGAAGAATTGTATCAAATAGGTATAGAAGATTACCTAGAAAGTGATGCTTGGATATTTATTGAATGGCCACAAGTAATAGAAGATTTATTGCCAGAAACGTGCACAGCCTTTCATTTTACGGCTATAGATAAGGAGCATCGCAGCCTCAAATTAACCGAAAACTATTGTTTAACCTAATAAAACGCTTAAATGCAGTAAAAAAATGTTAAAATTTTAGGCAACCTGCCCCAGTGTATTGCTAAAGAGTACGGAAAAACCGTAACGTTCATAGGACTTTGTTAATTTACTTTAACATTTCATTAACAGTTGAAGGCTGCAGTGAAAGTTAACTTTGTAGTATAATTAATTAATTAAATCCCTTGAATTATGAAAACAAAAAAATTAGTATTAGCAATTGCAATTTTCGGTGGTGTGTTGTTCACTGCACAGGCAATAAACATTGATTTAAATGAGCAATCAACAACCCAAATCGACAAGACTAGAGTCAAATTGGCTCCACAAGGATAAGAAGCTAAGTCGAAAAGCAATTATATTAGGGAGTATTGTAGGTACGCTTGTAGCCGCAACTCCCTTTTTGTTTTATTTATACATTTTTATTCCAGATGAAGTTATCTGGGAAAATTTCCTTTTTACATATAAAAGTGGCTTTTACGAAAGCGCACAAATTGGAATGTGGATGATCTTAGGTAAGATAATTCCCATCCTACTTTTATTTATTTGGTTTTTCACCTGTAAGCATTGGTGGTACCATGCTATAATTGTGCCAATTGCAATGTATAGTTATCAAATAGCTGGAATTATTAATTCTGAAAGTAGACATTTCGATGAATTCAAATTAATGTACTTAGTACCTTTAATGGCTATCATAATTCCTTCAATTTATTTGATACGCGCTCAAATGTTTAATAAATTAAATGACGCTGGAAAAACTATGGAAGAGTTGGAAGCTGAGTTTATGATCAAACCCACTACTGTTTGGGGTAAAGTGAAACAGTTTTTTTAATAATCCAATACAGCTTCTAGTCGCATTAAGGATTTAAAGTACTTAGTTCTAGATAAAATCTTCTTTTAAAAAACATAGGAGTAGACAAAGTCATCAGCACAAAGCACACGAAGAAAAAGTAACACTTTGGACCTCTGTGTAAATCTTAGCTTCCTTTGTGGTTAAAAAAACTACGAAGAATACAAAGTCCGCACAAAGCACACGAAGAAAAAGCAACACTTTGAGACCTCTGTGTAAATCTTAGCGACCCTTTAGTTTGCAAAGTATAAATTTAGTTATTAATTCAGGATTAAATTTGTGTTTATTAATCAATCCACAAGAAACAGGGTGAATCAGTTTGCGCCAAAGGATTTCAGACCTATACGAAGATTACGACCCCTGTTCCTTTGAGAGCCAGATCAAGATAGAAATTTAGGCTAACGACCTATTATTAAGGACTTGGATAAAACTCTCTTTGTGGATATTTAAAACTTACTGTGATGAAACAAAAGTACGTAATTGGAATCGACATTTCAAAATCAAAATTAGATTGTGCTGTGATTGACTTTAACCATCAGTTACATTTAGAGAAACAAATTAAAAACAATCAAAAGCCTTACAAACTTTTCTGCAAACGTTACTTAAAAGTTTAGGTGTTAATCAAGAAGAAGTTCTGATTTGCTGTGAGAATACAGGAATATACAACCGACCATTAGAGTTGATATGTGTTAAATTGGGTGTTAAGTTATGGGTAGAACATGCCTTAAAAATTAAGCGTGCTACTACCGATATGAGGGGTAAGGATGATAGAAAAGATGCACAGCGTATTGCTCAATATGCCGTAAGATACATTGACAAGAGACTGGAATATCAAGAGCCATCTGATTTAATCAAAGAAATGCATTTATTAACCAAAAGTCGTAATACTTTACTATCTCAAAAAGTTGCTATTGATAATCAAATAAAAGAAGCCAAAACACACGATACATTTGAGTATAAAATATTGACCAAAGCATACGCAAAAGCATTAAAAGTATTGAAGAAAAGCATTAAAGAAATAGAAGTTAAAATAGAATCTTTAATACAACAAGATGCAGCTGCCAAGCAAAATATTGACTTAATCACTTCCATACCAGGTATAGGAAATCAAGTAGCTATCAATCTTATTATAGCCACAAATAATTTTGAATCATTTAATTCAGCAAAGCACCTGGCCTGCTATGCAGGAGTAGTACCATTTAAAAACGAATCAGGAGTTGTAATTAAAAAAGCTAGAATATCAAAAATGGCTAACAAAAACATTAAAAGCTTGATGCATCTTGCAGCCATGGCAGCTGTTAGATTTGATTCCGAATTAAAAGAATATTTTATCAGAAAAGTCAAAGAGGGCAAAAACAAAATGAGTGTACTGAATGCTGTCCGCAATAAATTAATACATCGAATAATGGCTGTAATTAAAAGAAGACAACCCTATTTAAGAAAAGATGAGTATTTCTATCAACAAAGAAATAATTTTTCTTGTTTCTTAACATAGAAATCTTTGTGGTAAAAAAAACCAACCAAACCATTTTTTACATTACACTTGCGCCATTTAAATTATTATCCGTAATTTGAGTTATCAATTTAACTTAAATGAGCAAATCACTTTCTCCTTTTACCCGCGAGCAATTATTGCCGCAAGAAGAAACCCTTGAAGTTTACAATAAAAAAGGTGCTCTGTTTATCGGGCTTCCCAAAGAAACGCATTTTCAAGAAAAAAGGGTTTGCCTCACGCCAGACGCCGTGTCGGCATTGGTTGCCAATGGTCACCGCGTTATGATAGAAAGTGGTGCTGGCATTGGTGCGCATTTTAGCGATAAGGAATACAGCGAAGCTGGAGCCGAAGTCATCAAAGACCGTGAAAAGGTATTCTCCTGCCCTATTATTTTGAAAGTTGAGCCACCATCGCAAGAAGAAATCTCTTTACTTAATCCGCAAACACTACTAATATCTGCTCTGCAGTTAAAAACACGCAATAAAAAGTATTTTGAAGCTTTGGCCACCAAACGCGTGACCGCTTTGGCATTCGAATTTATAAAAGACGAAGACGGTGCCTATCCCGCGGTACGTTCGCTAAGCGAAATTGCCGGTACAGCATCGGTTTTAATTGCATCGGAATTATTATCGAATATTAACGGCGGGAACGGACTGCTCTTTGGAAATATCAATGGCGTGCCCCCTATTGAAATTGTAATATTAGGTGCAGGCACTGTGGGCGAATTTGCAGCACGGTCTGCATTGGGACTAGGCGCTAATATCAAAGTTTTTGACAGTAACATCACCAAATTACGTTGTTTACAAGTTAGTTTAGGAAGAAACATTTACACCTCAACCATGCAGCCCAAAAGTTTGATGAAAGCTTTAAAACGTTGCGATGTTGCTATTGGCGCTATAAGAGGTAACAACCGAGCGCCTGTGGTTGTAACAGAAGATATGGTGAACCATATGAAAGCAGGTTCCGTTATTATTGATGTGAGTATAGATATGGGTGGTTGTTTTGAAACCAGCGAAATTACCACACACGACCACCCTACTTTTGATTACCATGGTATCACCCATTATTGTGTACCTAATATTCCTGCGCGGTATTCTAGAACGGCTTCGGTATCCATCAGTAATATTTTTACACCGTACTTATTAAATATTTCAGATAATGGCGGTATTGAACCAGCATTGCGTTTTGACCGTGGTTTGCGAAATGGTTTGTACTTTTACCACGGCATTTTAACTAGTAAATCTGTTGCCGAATGGTACGGATTGAATTATAGCGATGCCAATCTGTTAATTTTTTAAGACACTTATTTTATGAAGTTTATACATCGTTTGGGATACTATCTCGGCGGATTTGCCATTGGATTGGTCATTCTTGCCTTTTTTTTGAATGGCAAAGATGCCTCTTGCGACTACACACCAAACGCTCGTACCACTAAGTTTTTAGCCAAATTACCCAAAACCTATTCAGAATCTTCAGAACAATTTTTGATTGACAAGGAGATTGATTCTATTACTTTAAACAATCTGATTCGATTTGGAGATGTGGATTTTAAAAATAGCAATACCAAAGGCGAGCCTTGCAAGACTTACTATATCGATTCAAAATTGAAAGAGGAATTGATCAGACTTCACATTGAAAATTGTGACGAAAAGGCCAAGATTCTTAAAATGGAGAGCATTCTTGATTAAATTCGGTATTGGTTATGGTATATTATGATTGATTATGTATATCACTGATTTCGATGGCCATTTAATACAATAGTACTTAAAACTTACGAATATTATATTATCTCGCTTTTTACAGGAATCTGAGATCGCTTTTATTAAAATAGAATTATTCTAATTAAGCCAAGGGCGGACTTATCCATGGCTTTACTATGGACTAA
Organism: Flavobacteriaceae bacterium; assembly: GCA_018402135.1. Classification (GTDB taxonomy): domain Bacteria; phylum Bacteroidota; class Bacteroidia; order Flavobacteriales; family Flavobacteriaceae; genus Paucihalobacter. The sequence goes on from JAGYJF010000002.1 coordinate 427,785, forward strand.
GTATGGAGTATCCATAGAGGAACCCTCTATTTTGTTACCGTATACGCACTGTTAATATGTAGTCTTCCCGAAGATAGAAGACAACCAGACTTAAATTAAATATTTACTTTCTTAATTTAATACTTCCTACAGATTGTACTCCAGCCTGATGTTAGCAAGGATCATCGCTGAGTTTTTGTTGGCGCAAATCCGCGAAATCTGCGAGATACTGTCACAAGTTTACTTAAAGAACATGAAATACCGCTTACTGAATTAGTATTTTCTTAGTAATTACCCGCAACTCATCTTCGAGTCGCACAAAATACAAACCAGTCTGAAAATTGGTAACATCAATTTGCTTTTCAAAATTATAAGGCTGATTGGTTTGTTCAAGTATTTCAGAAAATAGTAACTTTCCAGCTACATCAAACATTTTTAGATTAGACATATTTATCACACCATTTAATTGAATAAACAAGGTTTCGGAAACCGGATTTGGATATACCTGAAATGCAAAAGTTGTATCTTCCTCGTCATCAGGCAAGATAACGGTTTGGCACTGTTGTTCAACCACTACCATTACGGTAGCCTCATCAAAATCAAGCTCGTTAAAAACAGTAACAGTATACAAGGTAGTTTCCTCAGGAGCTACTTCTATGCTCTGTGTGGTTTCACCAGTGCTCCATAAATAATCGTCGCCGCCAGTTGCTGTTAATGTTGCTGTTTCTTGTGGACAAATTGTGACATCGTTTCCTGCATTGGCCACTACGCGTTCTAACACGTTTACGGTGATTTCTTTTTCGTCGGAACAATCATTAATAAAACCCGTAACCCGATAGATTGTGGTAGCACTCGGACTCACAGCAATGTTAGGCTGTGTAGCCCCATTATTCCATTGATATGAATTGGCGCCGGTGGCTGACAGCGTTATGAAGTTTCCTTCTAGAACTGTTGCTTCGCTCCCATTAACAATGGTAACATTTGGATTTGGGTCCACAAAAACATTTACACTGGCTTCGTCTTGATACGGACCGTCAAAAACAGTCACTGAATAGGTTGAATTTGAAGTTGGACTCACAGTTATACTTTGCGTAGTTTCGCCTGTATTCCATAAATAGCTACTGCCTCCGCTTGCGGTAAGCGTCACTTCATAACCTTGGCAAATGTGTTGGTCTTCACCAGCAAAAGCCTCAACGTGGTTTTCAACAATAATCGTAACACTTTGAGAGCTTGAACAACTATTTACATAACCTGTTACCTCATAAGTGGTTGTTTGTTCTGGTTGCACCGTGATGGTGTTGGAAGTTGTACCATTACTCCATAAATAAGAATCCGCACCATTCACAGTTAAAGTTGTACTATTACCATAAAAAATGGTAGTTTCTCCTGAAATTTGAAGTTCTGGTATTGGGTTTACAGTAACAGTAACTTCATCGGTACTAGAACAATCGTTTTCGGTTACCTCAACGGTGTAGGTTGTGGTTGTGGTTGGATTTACCGTTATACTTTGAGTGGTTGCGCCATTGCTCCACAAATAACTTGTTCCGCCTGATGCGGTAAGGGTGATGGTGTTGCCTTGGCAAATACTTTGATTGTCGCCAGCGTTGGCTTCTGGGATTGGGTTAACAGTGACGGTGACTTCCGCTGTATCTGAATTTCCAAAATTATCAGAAACCTCCACGGAATAGGTCGTGGTTTGATTTGGGTTCACGTTGATGCTTGCTGTAGTTTCGCCCGTACTCCATATAAAATTATCACCACCAGAGGCCGTGAGTGTGATGCTTTCGCCATTACAAATGGTTTGGTCATCGGACACTTGAGCCGCAATATTGCCAGTTACAAAAACAGTGACTTCATCCTGAGCAGAACAGCCGTTACTGGTTCCAGTTACGGTGTAGGTTGTTGTTTCGGTTGGGGATACGGTTATCTCTGCTCCTGTTTCGCCTGTGTTCCAAACATAGGTTGTTGCACCAATTGCTGAAAGATTTACCGATTGTCCAGGTGCGATAGTCACATCATTTCCGGCATTTACGGTTGGTATTGCATTGACTGTCACAGTTACTTCATCTGTACTAGAACAATTATTTTCGGTTACCTCAACGGTGTAGGTTGTGGTTGTGGTTGGGTTTACCGTTATACTTTGGGTGCTTGCGCCATTACTCCACAAATAACTTGTACCGCCTGATGCGGTAAGGGTGATGGTGTCGCCTTGGCAAATACTTTGATTGTCGCCAGCGTTGGCTTCTGGGATTGGGTTAACAATGACGGTGACTTCCGCTGTATCTGAATTTCCAAAATTATCAGAAACCTCCACGGAATAGGTGGTTGTTTGGGTTGGATTTACGGTGATGCTTGCTGTAGTTTCGCCCGTACTCCATATAAAATTATCACCACCAGAGGCCGTGAGTGTGATGCTTTCGCCATTACAAATGGTTTGGTCATCGGACACTTGAGCCGCAATATTGCCAGTTACAAAAACAGTGACTTCATCCTGAGCAGAACAGCCGTTGCTGGTTCCTGTTACGATGTAGGTTGTTGTTTCGGTTGGGGATACGGTTATCTCTGCTCCTGTTTCGCCTGTGTTCCAAACATAGGTTGTTGCACCAATTGCTGAAAGATTTACCGATTGTCCAGGTGCGATAGTCACATCATTTCCGGCATTTACGGTTGGTATTGCATTGACTGTCACAGTTACTTCATCTGTACTAGAGCAATTATTTTCGGTTACCTCAACGGTGTAGGTTGTGGTTGTGGTTGGGTTTACCGTTATGCTTTGGGTGCTTGCGCCATTACTCCACAAATAACTTGTACCGCCTGATGCGGTAAGGGTGATGGTGTCGCCTTGGCAAATACTTTGATTGTCGCCGGCATTGGCTTCTGGGATTGGGTTGACGGCTACTATAGTTTCCAAGGTTTGTATATCTCCATTTTCCAAAATAATTTGAACGCTGTAAGTAGAAGTTTCCTGCGGACTTACGATAATGCTTGCTATTGTTTGCCCACTACTCCATTGATAACTGGCCCCACCGGATGCTGTTAGTGTTGTTGTTTCACCTTGACAAATGGTTTGGTTTGGGGTGATGGTGGTGGCTGAGCTATTTGGATTATCTATTTCATTCAAAAACTCTTCAATACCAATATATCCGCTTGGCCATACATAATTTGACAAATCGGTATCTGCCTGAAAGCCTTTACTAATTTTCCAAACATCAGGCATTCCGTCGTTATTTGTATCGTAGTTTGTTGGTCTCGTAGTATTTGGAATATTAGGAAGCGTCCATTGTTTGTTGAACGGATTGGAGCTAACATTATTAATAACATTACCAATTTTTAATGCATCAAAGCTATCTAGGTAAAATCCAGATGAACCATCGGCGGTCAGAAATTTATTAGCTCCAACATCATTAAGTACAGTTTCATACGTCTCAGAAGCAGACTTTATTTCAAAATCTACTCCTAACATAGGCATTAGAGCATCAGTGAAATAGCTTGATGGTAACGCATTGGTATTAAAGAAATTTTGCCATAAAAATGTATCATTTAACTGAGGTTGTGGATAAAAATTAGGATGAAAATTATTGGCAGTATATATGGTAGGAATAACATTTTGAACTTTATTCACACCGCCAGCAATAGAAGTGCTACTTCCAGGTTTTAAATAATTACCTACATAATTTACCTGTGGATTTCCTCTATTTATATTAGTTAATCTAGAACTCCAATTAAAATATACATTATTAATTATATCAAATCTTAAATTTCCTCCCAAATTAGGAGTTCTATGTCCCTGATCAACAAATAAATTGTTTACAAAAGTCATATCACCTGACGGATTGACTAAAGACCATCCACCTATTACACCAGTGGCATTTTCAGAAAATACCGAATTTTGAATGGTAATGTTTCTCAATTCAGTCCAATCGGCATTCATTGATATTGCTTGATCATCACAAAAACTAAATGAACAGTGGTCAATAATTAATCCATTTGTACCCGTAGTTATTAAACCATTATGCATATAGTTATCAGATCCACCAGTATAACTTCCATTTCTAAATCGCACAAAACGCCATATAGCATTATGGCAGCCCTGTGGAGATAAGCCCCAGCCTCCGCCCATTTGAATAGGTCTTCCGGCTATTGTAATTCCTCCTTCTGGTGCTGTTTGACCAGCAACAGTAAAATTTGAATTAGCAATACCCAATTCAATCATGGTAGTTAAAACAATCGTTCCTGAAACATCAAAAACAATAATTCTAGGACCTGAGGCAGTAAGTGCTGATCTTAAACTTCCAGGGCCTGAATTGTTAAGATTTGTCACCTTAAGAATGATGCCACCGCGACCTCCAGTCACTTGTGCTCCAGCGCCTTTGGCTGTTGGAAACGCCAACTGTTGGGTAAAACTATTATAACTATTAAGTAATAATATTACTATGATATAGTTTTTAACAAAAAAATGCCATGTCCTTTTTAGGACAACATAAGTAGGGTTTATCATGTTATATTAATAGGGGGATTAATATATGATTGCAAGTTAAAATATTATTCGAATAAATACGTTAAAACGTATTTTTTTTCGACATAATTTAATTTTTAAAGTTTATTCTTACATTTTAATTCGTTTTATCTAAAATTGATAGACCTTATTTCATTATTTTTATAAATAAAACTGGCTTTAAAAAGAAAAACTTTTATAGTTATAAAAAAGTCATTCAACTAATATTATTGACCTATTATCAAATCAATCATCAGGATTATAAATATCTTCGTACTATTACAAAAAAAACATTTGATAAGTAGATTTTTCAATTGGAACTTGGCCTTATTATTTAAAAATGTAACCTTAAATAATGTAATAGTAGTTGGTCTAATTACTTTTGTTATTAGTGGTTTTGGTTTTTTTAAAGAAATAATTATAGCAAAAAACTATGGACTTTCTGAATTACTAGACACCTATTATATCGCTATACTGATACCTGCATTCATAAATAATGTATTTATGTCTTCTTATCAAAGTGTTTTTATCCCAAATTATATACTTGAGATAAAAGATCAAAAAAGCTTAGGGTCATTTCAGTTCACAGGAATGTTAGTTACGCTAGTTATTTCTGTTTTATTTTTCATAATTTCTTATTTATTCACTGATTACTTTTTAGAATTCTTTTTTAAAGGTCATGACGTTGAGTACTATACGTTAATTAAAAAACAATTCGCTTTTATTGCACCTAGCATTTTGTTTTGGGGGTTAACTTCAATGATTAACGGATTGCTCAATGTAGATAATGAATTTAAGTTTTCAACTTTTAGTAGCGTTTATACGGCACTGAGTATAATAGTTTGTTTATTATTTTTTAAAACTTATTTAGGAGACCTTGTTTTGGCTATAGGTACATTAATTGGAAGTATATTAGGATTTCTTTCTGTAATGTTAGTTGCCATCAAAAGAAAAATCATTTTTCTAAAAACTCCAGATTTTAAATCTAAAAATATTATTGTTATGTTTAGGCAACTGCCTGCGAAACTAACTTCTAGCCTCTTAAATGGCGTAAATCCAATTGTAGACCAATATTTTTCTGCCCAACTTATTGTTGGTTCTATAGCTGCACTAAACTATGGAATTAAAATACCATCCTTCGCAATAAGTATAGGAAGTATCGCATTAGGTAATGTATTACTTCCATATTTTTCTAAAATGGCTGTTTATAACAAAGAAAAACTTTTCGGTCAACTTCAAAAAATTATAAAATACACATTGTATTTTAGTTTTACAGCCACAATTATTGGTATTTTAATATCCTTTCCAATTGTGAATATCGTTTTCGAAAGAGGTGCTTTTGATAGCAATGACAGTGAAATTGTATCTAAAATTCAACAAATGTATTTATTACAAATACCTTTCTATTTGATTGGAATTATAATGATAAGGTTTCTAACAGCCATTAATAAAAATAATTTTATGGTATTCACCTCTTCAATGAGTTTAATTTTGAATCTAGTGTTAAATATTATTTTAATGAAAACTATGGGAGTTTATGGATTAGCCTTATCCACCTCAATAGTTTCTTTTATAATAGGTATGATTTTATACTTTTACATAAAAAAATTAAAATTGTCTCATGTTTAGCATAATTACGCCTACATATAATAGAGCCCACACTTTAAACAGAGTTTACCAATCGCTCTTGAATCAAACTTTTAAAGAATTTCACTGGATAATTATTGATGATTGCAGCACTGATAACACAACCAAACTAGTAAATCATTGGATAAATGAGGATAAAATTGATATACATTATAACAGATTATCAATAAATCAAGGTAAAGCTATTGCGGTTAACGTTGGATTGGAACAATGCCACGAATTTATCACCGTAATAGCAGATAGTGATGACAGCTTTAAATCTACGACACTAGAAGAATTAAGACTAATATGGAACACTATTGAATTAACCAATACGAATCCATTAGTTGCATCTGTTTGGACTTTAACTACAAATGAAGATGAAAATTTTGTTGGAGATAAATTTCCGAAAGATTTTTGGCAGGTAGGATTTAAAGAAAGGGTATTAAAACATAAGATTGCTGGCGAAAAATGGGCAAGTTGGAGGACTTCAGTTTTAAAAGAAACCAAAATGTATGCTCAACCTAAAGTTTATATAGGTGAAGGATTTACATGGAATAGAATAAATAGAAATTACGATTTTGTTTGTTTAAATATTTCCCACAGGACATACTATAACTCGTCCGATGGTATTATGGCTACAAAACTTACTAAACACGAAAATGCACGACGTAAATTTTATAACTCATACTATGGACTATACGACACAAAAATTACTTCATTAATCAGATATTCATATTATTGGGATTTAATGTTTGAGCACGTTTCATCAAAATTTTATTTTATCGATACAGATTTTAATTTAGGTTTAAAAAAAAATATTGTATCCAATATTATCTTCTTTCTTAAATTACCGGGTAGACTTTTAATGAAAATTACATGAAAATAATTCAATACTTACTATTAATTTTATTACTCTGGAATATACCAATGTTTTTATCCTATGATATTACAATTGGAAGTAAATTTAGTTATTTAACGTATTCATTATTATTAATTTACTATTTTTTATCAAAAAAAGAAAAGCCTCTTTATCCATTTTTGTTACTCGGTTTAATGTACTTTATTATAAGTGGCATTGTTTATGTTGGAGATCTCGAGTATTTCAATTTAGAATTTGTTAAGTTCGTCATATTGATTTTATGTGGAGCAGAACTTGCCAGAAATACAGACAAAAATCAACTATTTATAATTTTAGTTTTAGGTTCCCTAAGTATAATTGTGCATGCTATAGTTTTTCAAAATGATTATGGCAGGTATAGTGGATTTTATGTAGATCCAAATGCCGCAGGATTTGTTTGTTTAATAGGTTATTGCCTGAGTTTTTCAGTCAAAAACACTTTTTTTAAGCTTTTTAGTCAATTCATTTTAACGTTCGCAGGAATTATAACATTTTCAAGAACCTTTTTGTTATTATGGGTTTTAATTAGTATTATTTCAATCGTTTCTCATAAAAAAAATGTTTTAAACTTTGGGGTTGGTGCCTTAGTTATATTTCTAGTTCTAGCAGTTGCAAATTACCTACAACTAAATACCGTCCGGTTTGAGGCTCTTGAAAGTTTAATCGGTGACAAACCTAAAAGTAATATTAAAATTGTTCAAGAAGAAGGCTACAGGCTTGATACGTGGTCAGTTTATTACAATATGATTTTAGATAATCCTTATTTTGGTAATGGATTTAAAACATTAAGTGGTATTGATGGGATAAAAGCTGGTGTCCATAATACTTTTCTTATGATATTTGGAGAAAGTGGGGTGTTTACCTTCATACTTTTTTGCTTTATATATTTAAAAATGCTTTCTAAAAGTCTACTCTTATTCAATTATAAATCTCACCTTTTTATGATTTCTTTTACCTTAATTAGTGTTATGCTTACGGTGCATAATTATTTTGAAAATTATTTAATTGTTCTTACCTCTATTTGGTTATTTATTCAATTAGAAGAATTGTCAGTAGGTGAAGAAATTAAATTTGAGTTAGGTATAAATCAAGGAAAATAATAAAATAAATGACAATCGTACACATTTCTGGAAGTTTAGCTGGCGGTGGTGCTGAACAAATGGTCTTACAATTGGCATCTAGAAGTAACGCAGAAATTGATACACGAGTTTTTGCCCTGGCTAATGAAGCAGAACTTGAACCATTGTTTAAAGAAAAACATATTAACTACGAATTTCTGGGTATTAATTCTTTCAAAAATGTTACTTTATGGAACGGATTAAAACAGCTGCATCATGCCATAAAAAACAAGAAAGATATCGTTTTTCATTGCCATCAATTTCACAGCGTTGTTTTAGCAATGCTCTATAATTTGATATATAAATCGTATCCTATAGTATTTACGCTTCATTCTAGCCTTGTTGCTGAATTGTCTAGAAAAATTATTTTGTTTTTAACAAAACCATTGCGGAAAAAAGATATTATTTTTAGTCCGATTGCTAAAATTTGGTATTTAAAAAATTCAATAATAATTCCGAATGGAGTTGATTTTGATAAATATAAAATGGAACAAGTTAGAGTTTTTAAGTCTGATAAACGTTTTCAGTTTTTGTTTATAGGTAGATTAAGTTATGAAAAAAATCCTCTTATCTTGGTAGACTTTGCTTTAGAATTGATAAAAAAGAAAGAGAAAAATTTTGTTATAAATATTTTAGGTATTGGTGTTTTATATCAGAATTTAATTAAAATTATCGAGCAAAATAATTTAGAAAATTATTTTATTTTACATGGCTTTAAAAACAATATAAGGCCTTACCTAGAAGAATGCCATTGTCTTTTAATACCTTCTCTTTGGGAAGGCTTACCCATTGCACTAATTGAGTCGGCCGCAGCAAAACTACCAATAATCTCAACTGCAGTTGGCAGTATACCTGATTTTCTAAACAATGAAAATGCCATTGTTTGTGACCTTGATACATTTCCTGATGAGATGAAAAAGATAATAAATAATTATGAGACCGCTCTATTGAAAACGCATAAACTACACGATGAGCTTTTTACAATTTTCAATATAAAAAAAGTTTATGACGAACATTTAAATTTATATAAAAGTATTGTATAGCAATAGCTTAGGCTATGTATGATTAGTCGTTTAATTTCATGATTTTATCGAATTTAGTAGTATTACACAAATGATAATATTAATTTAACCACCTTATTTAAATCACAAATAAATATCATACTTTAATTTACGATAGATACAGAGATGAAACATCGCGTTTAATTTTCTAAAAGTCCCAATCTATAATAAAAATTAACAATGAAAAAAAATCAAAACATTCAAGTACAATATAATCAACTTAAAACTAAATCAGGTACCCATTCGCCAAGTTTAGCTACCATTCAAGATTTTATTCCTGATTTACAAATAAAAGTTGATGCCTGTTTTTTATCAAATCCTTATGCAACCGAATTATTTCTTGAATACTTCAAAAAAGAAATTCTTGATACAGGAAAAATTAATGCTTTGCTGGAATTTTACCCATCACAAAATCAGATTATTGCGGGTTTCATAGAACAGCGTTTACAAATTGACTCAGGACATATTTTTGTTGCAAATGGTGCAATTGAAGCAATACAAGCAATAATTCACAAGTATTGTAGGGGTAAATTAATGATAACCATACCAACCTTTTCGGCCTATTATGAGTATGCAACAAAAGAACATGAGATAGTTTATTACCAACTAAATAAAAATGAAAACTATCGGTTAGATGTTAAAGATTATATTAAAAGGGTTAATGAAGAAAAACCCAACACTATAATTCTAATCAATCCAAATAATCCCGACGGCGGTTACATTAAATATGACGATTTAATCTTACTAATAAATGAATTAAATTGGGTTGAGAATATCATCATCGATGAAAGCTTTATTCATTTTGCTTACGAAGACAGTGATATGGCTTTAAAATCAGTTGTTGCCGATGTTATAAACAAAGCAAATGTTTACGTCATTAAAAGTATGTCTAAAGACTTTGGGATTGCCGGTATCAGATGTGGCTATGCTATTATGGCTAAAGAAAAAGTAAAGGATATATTAAAAAATGGATATTTATGGAACATGAATGGATTGGCCGAATATTTCTTCAGACTTTACGCAAGAGAGGACTTTTTGGAGAAATATGATATCGTAAGAAGAAAATATATTACTGAATCACTATTTTTTATTTCAGAACTTAATCAGATTAAAAATATTAAAGTTTATCCGTCACGAGCAAATTTTGTATTAATTGAACTATTAAATGGTAGTACCGCCGATAAAGTGACTAATCATTTAATATGTGAATTTGGAGTTTATGTTAGGAATTGTAACGACAAAATTGGTTTGGATGGCGAATTTATCAGAGTAGCGGCCCGAACGCAAAAAGAGAATAAAATAATTATTGAAGCTATTAAAAATGTGGTTGAGGATAAAAATCTTTGTATCTAACATTCTGTATTTTTTTAAAAAAAAATATAATCTTTTTGTTTTTCAAAAACATATCCGACATGAAAAGAACTTTTTTTCTGACATATCTATTTTTGATTTAGATAATACATTAGCCAATACCTATCCGCTACTTAAAAATTATAATTTAAAAAAAGTTTATGAAATTGTTGAACCTCATCAAGGTATGTTAGCATTATTTATGATGCAGAAAAATCAGGACAAACGACTCTGTTTGATCTTAACGGCAAGGCAATTTAAGTATCGACAAATTACAGAAAACTGGATTAAAAGTAACCTCCAAAGTGATTTAAATTCTCTTTTTATTGTTCCTAGTGCTTTTGATAAACTGCCTTATTTAAAAATTGCAAAAAAATATTTTAAACACATAAATTATTATGATGATCTAAGTTATAATCATGAAAACTACGACATTAAATTTTATGATTCTATAATATCAGAAGTACGAAAAATGAAAATTAACTATTTTGGTTATAATGACATCATCACAATTAATTCCCAAAAATAAAATGTATAGATTTCTAACAGATCGATTAAATCGATTAATAGCCTTCACATGGGTAAACATCTATTTAAAGCAAAGAGAAAACAGAAAAGGTGTTACACAAAATATCGATACCGACACCTATTTATGGTTACCAAGCTTTGGTTTTAGATACTTCTTTAACGATAAAATTATTTTAGACCACGGCAAAATAAATGCGCTTTCTAAGTTAGGTGTGAAATTCAAAATTATAAGAACCAACCGAATAGGCCACTTAACAAATAAAACGATTCATTTAAATTATTCTGACACTTATAACTGGAAATATGGTTTTAATGATTATACTAGTATTTTCCATTTTTTTGTAAAACAATTAGAGTCTCAAAACAATATCGTGTATCCTTCTTCTAAGGAAATATATTTTTGGGAAAACAAAGGTTTTATGCATGAAAAATTTATTGAATACAATATTTCTCAACCTCAAACCATTCTTTGTAAAACCTTTGATGAAGTTGAATCACTAAATTGGCCGTTCCCATTTCTTGTAAAGGAAGAACATTCATCTTCGAGTAAGGGTGTCCATCAAATTAAATCAAAAGTTGAACTACAAAACTTAAAAATTAAAGGCGTTTTTAAACCCAATGAATTTATAATTGTTCAAAAACTTATTAATATGAGGCGTGATCTAAGAGTTACGCTGGTAGGTGATAAAATTGTTCACTATTATTGGAGGATTAACAATTCAAAAGAATGGAAGCCAACATCTACTGGTAGAGGTAGTTCTGTGGATTTTGAGTACTTTCCAGAAAAATGGCGAGAATTTATAATCTCTGAGTTTAAAAAATTAGATATCACAACAGGGGCATTTGACATTGCATGGGAAAACGATAATTTAGATACAACTCCATTAATTTTAGAAGTTAGCCCAACTTATCAGGTAAATCCAAAAATAACAAACAAAAAGCATTTAAACGAATATGGAAAATTTAAACGCACATCTTTTATAGGTCAACATAGTTATATTTATCAATATATAAAGCAAACACATGAAATTATAGAACAAGTTATGTCAAACTTTCATGAAAAACGTTAAGTATATAAAAAAAATCAACATCACCTTCACCACCCCAAATCTAAACGCTGGAGGTGCTGAACGTGTCATTACTGTTCTGGCAAATGAATTTGACAGAGAATTATTTAACGTTACACTGGTTGTATTTGGTTTTAAAAAAGATGCGAAATATTCTATAGACAATATTAAGACCATATTTTTAAATAAGCCTCGTGTGCTTCAAGGGGTGAAAAAAATGCATAATTATTTGAGAGCACATAAACCAGATGTTGTTTTAAGTGTAGTAGAACACCTTAATACAGTAATGGGCTATTTATCATTATTTCATAAACAGACACTTTTTGTCGGTAGAGAGGTAAATGTATTAAGTGTTTTAGAAGGGTTTTATAAACCTCAAAGCATTATTGAAAAATATATTTATCGCAAAAGGTTTCAACTATTAGATGCCATAATTTGTCAATCTAATGATATGAAACAAGATTTAATAGAACATTATCAGGTTCCTTCATCCAAGCTTTTTAAAATAAACAACCCTATTTCAAGTGATTTTAAGTTAAAGACTTCTGAAAGAAATCCAAATATATTAAAATGTATTACAGTTGCAAGACTTGTAAAACCTAAAGGACATAGTAGAATTCTAGAAGCTCTAAGTAAAATTAACTTTCCCTTTCATTATACAATTATTGGAAACGGACCGGAAAAAGATACTATTATCAAACAAGTAAATCATTTAAATATCCAAAAACACATCACTTTTGTTTCTCATACTAATGAGGTAACGCAATATTTACAACAAAGTGATTTATATCTACAAGGTTCTTACGTTGAAGGTTTTCCCAATGCAGTAATAGAAAGTTGTGCTGTCGGCACACCAGTATTAGCCTTTAAGGCTCCTGGAGGATTAAACGAAATTATTAAAGATGCTGAAAATGGTTATATTGTAGATAACGATTTGGCATTTGTCGATAAACTTGAAAACATACAAAAGAATTATCATTTTTCTCCTCGAGATGTAAGTAAGTTTGCAACAACCATGTTTGAACAAGGAAAAATAATAAAGGAATATGAGGGATTAATTATCCAATTATTTAAATCAAAAACCAATAAAGTTTGAACAAACTATGTGTGGCATCAACGGACTTTTACTTAATTCAGAAATAGACCCCATTCAATTTTCGAAGGATTTGGTGGCGATGAATAATTTAATTATCCATCGTGGACCAGATGACAGCGGGACATTTGTTGAAGTAAAGAACGGTAAGTCTATAGGCATGGCCATGAGACGTTTATCTATTATAGACCTTGCTGGTGGACATCAACCAATGCAATCGCGAGATAAGTCTATTTCTATTGTATTTAACGGTGAAATATATAATTTTAAAAAATTAAAAGATCAATTAGTTGAGGAAAATCATCACTTTCAAACCCATAGTGATACGGAGGTTATTTTAAAATTGTACGAGGCCTACGGTGTACAAGGATTTAAATTGCTGGACGGTATGTACGCCTTTAGTATTTATGATTCTAAAAAGCAAAAGGTTTATATTGCGCGCGATTATTTTGGCGAAAAGCCTCTCTATTTTCTAGCAGATAGCGATAAATTTATTTGGGCCTCCGAGCTTAAATCAATTGTAACAACTCTTAAACGTAAACCAAGTATCTCCTTAGATGGTCTTAATCTATTTTTTAGATTAACTTATATTCCAGCTCCATTTACCATCTATGAAAGTATCTTTAAGTTGGAAGGCAATCACTATTTAGAATTTGATTTAGAAAATTTCAACTATGAGATTCATCAAATACATCCTGAATCTGAAAGCAATAAAACAGAACAAAACATATCATTTAAAAGCGCAAAACAGCAAGTTCACGATATGGTATTTGACAGCGTTGAAAGTCGGACTGTTTCAGATGTTCCCATCGGTACTTTTCTGTCAGGTGGTGTAGATTCTTCAATTGTTTCACTTTGTTTATCTCACTTAAATTCGCAAAAAATTGATACTTTTTCAATTGGATTCGAAAAAAAATCTTACGATGAAACAGATAAGTCAAGAGAAGTTGCTAAGTTAATAAAAAGCAATCATCACGAATTTATCATAAGCGAAAAAGACTTGTCTCAAAATATTGATACTATTCTAAGTAATTTCGATGAACCATTTGCAGATTCATCAGCGCTCCCAACTTACCTGGTTTCAAACAAAACCAGCAAACATGTTAAAGTAGCATTAACAGGCGACGGTGGCGATGAAGTTTTTGGGGGTTATAATAAGTATTATATGGGTAAATTAAATGCACGTTACATTGCTACAGTACCTCAGTTTATTCATGACAAAATTAATACAGTTTCAAATAAAATATTAAAAGATAAGGCAGATAACCGAGGTTTTAAATACCGATTAAACCGATTGATTAATGCTGTAGACTATTCTGGTGGTTATTATTGGGATATTATTTCGTTAGGATTTACGGATAGCGATCTTAAATCTTATTTAAATTCGAACCATCAGAAAACAGCGCTATTTCAACATTATCAAACAAAATCAGGTATTATCAATCCAAAATCTTTAAATGATTATATGGCTATCGATAAAATAATGAGTCTTGAAGGGGATATGCTGGTGAAAGTAGACAGAACCAGCATGCTCAATTCTTTAGAATGCAGGGCTCCTTTTCTGAACAGAGCGTTATTTGAATTTACTAGGTCTTTACCTTCTGAATATTTATTAAAAAAATGGAATAAAAAATATATTCTTAAATCAGCCTTTGAATCCTATTTTCCTCAAGGATTTTTGGACAAATCAAAAAGAGGCTTTGGCGTGCCTGTGGGCGACTGGCTAAGAGCTGGATTAAGGGAAGAGCTTCTTACTTATTCAGAGGCCAATTTTCTAGCTGAACAAGGCATATTTAATGTAGATAGCACAACGGCGTTAATTCAAAATCATTTAAATACAAAGCAAGACAACACCTTTAAAGTATGGTGCTTTTATTGTTTTCAAAAGTGGTTTAAAAATAACATGATATAAAAAAATGACAATAGTTCACCTAATAGTAGGTCTAGGTGGTGGCGGCGCCGAGCATTTAGTACTTGAGCTTGCTCGAAAGAGTAAGTCTTTAAATATAAAAACTATTGTAATATCCGTAACCTCAGTTAATACAATAGAATTTAAATTTAAGAATAATGACATTGAAATATATTATTTAAATATTTCTAAAATATCTCAATTTTGGAACGGTTTAAATCGTCTAAAACAAATTCTCAAAACAGAGGAAAATATGAATTTTCATTGTCATATGTTTCATGCTTTAATAATAGGGCTTTTTTACAATCTTTACGTGAACAAGACGACGATAGTGTTCACACTTCATAACACTATTGTCCCTGAATGGTACAGACGTATGATCTTATTTCTAACAAAACCTTGTAGAGCAGCTGATATAAATTTTAGCCAAGGTGTTAAAAAATGGTATTTAAGAAACTCTATAGTAATACCTAATGGCGTTGATTTTAGCTTATTTAAATGTGAGCCAAAAACTTATGATGCCAAAAAAGATATATTTAATTTCCTTTTTTTAGGTAGAATTGAAGAACAAAAAAACCCGTTTATACTCATTGAATTAGCGAAAAGTCTACTTAAAAAAAACGAGGTGAATTTTATCATAAATCTTGCTGGTGATGGCAGCTTGAGATTTCAGCTTGAAGAAAAAATTTTAACAAATAATTTACAAAATCATATAAAAATTTTGGGGTTTCAGAACCATACAAAAAAATTATTCGAATGTTCACATTGTTTGATATTGCCATCACTCTGGGAAGGCTTGCCAATTTCCTTAATTGAAGCGTCGGCCGCAAAATTACCAATAATTACAACTCCTGTTGGTAGTATCCCAGATTTTTTCACCCCAAAAAATACTGAAATTTCGGAATTAAATAATTTTGCAAACACAATGTTAAAAGTAATTAAGAATTATGAAACCGCATTAAATAAAGCAGACCAACTCTACGAAGATAACAAGTCGATTTTCGATATCAATTCTGTTTTTGAACAACACCTTAAAGTATATAAAACAGTTTTAAAGCATTAAATTTGAAGAAACTAGTCCGAATCACCACAATACCGGATTCTCTCAAAGTCTTACTGAAAGGGCAGCTCAAATTCATGAATCAACATTACGATGTGATTGGAGTTTCAGGGAATGGTGATGCCATGGAATATTTAAGGCAAAATGAAGGCATTCGCACCGAAATTGTAGAAATGACACGTAGAATTTCACCCTTAAAAGACCTTGTTGCTACCTACAAATTTTATAGACTCTTAAAAATAGAAAAACCTCATATCGTACACAGTCACACACCAAAAGCTGGTATAGTTGGTATGTTGGCTGCTTTTTTGGCTGGTGTACCAAATAGGTTTCATACTGTTGCTGGTATGCCATTACTTGAATCCAGAGGCTTTAAAAGAGCACTACTTAATTTTGTTGAAAAACTAACCTATTACTTTGCGACAAAAGTTTTTCCTAATTCTAAAGGATTATATCATATTATTTTAGAAGAGGGTTTTACAAAGGCAAATAAGCTTCAACTCATAGGAAAAGGTAGTAGTAATGGTATTGACATAAGTCATTTTAATAAAGAAAACATTAGTAAAAAAGAGCAAGACCAATTAAAAAAAGAATTAGGTATCACTCCCAATGATTTTGTTTTTGTTTTTGTTGGAAGAATGGTTACCGATAAGGGCATAAATGAGCTGGCTTTGGCCTATGATAAATTATCCAAAATCTGTAACAACACCAAATTGCTTTTGGTAGGATGGCGCGAGAATGATTTGGATCCATTGCTACCAGAAACGGAAATGATTTTAAATTCTAATCCTAACATTATTGAGGCTGGATTTCAGGCAGATGTAAGACCCTATTTTGCAATATCTAATATCTTGGTATTTCCTACCTACAGGGAAGGCTTTCCAAATGTGGTTCTTCAAGCTGGCGCAATGCAACTACCTTCTATTGTCACCAATATTAATGGCTGCAATGAAATTATTCAGCATTCTAAAAATGGACTTATTATTCCAGTTAAAAATGTTGATGCAATTCTAGAATCTATGACTTGGTGCTTGAACCAACACGACCATTTAAAAGAAATGTCTAACAATTCACGGGATTTAATTGCTGAAAACTACCAACATACCTATATTTGGGAAGAATTACTTAAAATGTATCAATCAACCGAATGACCTTATGATTTACCAAAACTATATAAAACCATTTTTAGATGTCTTCTCTGCCTTAATAGGTTTTATTTTGTTGTCACCCATTTTTTTAACCGTCATGTTCATTCTATTGTTTCTTAACAACGGAAAGCCCTTTTATTACCACCATCGACCGGGTAAAAATGAAAAAGTATTCAAAATTATCAAGTTTAAAAGTATGACCGATAAAAAGGATGCCAATGGCGAATTACTACCATTTCATTTAAGACTAACAAAATTTGGCTCGTTTATAAGAAAATATTCTTTAGACGAAATTCCGCAACTTATTAACGTCATAAAAGGCGATATGAGTATAGTTGGACCTAGGCCGCTTCATATTGAGTACATTCCACTTTACAATAAAACCCAGACGAGACGGCATGAGGTCATGCCAGGAGTAACAGGTTGGGCTCAAGTAAATGGTAGAAATAAAATTACTTGGGAACAAAAATTTGAACATGATGTTTGGTACGTTGACAATCAGTCATTTTGGTTAGACCTCAAAATTGTTTTAATGACCATAAATAAGGTTATTACCCGACAAGATATCAATGCTTCTGAAAACGATAACATGCCAGCTTTCGGTGGTGTAAAAGTGAAGGTGTAATATGTTAAGGGAACAAGGCTCATCCTTTTACAAACTCAGCAAAAAGGATACCGAATATCAGATCTTAAAAAATAGCGAAGTACAACTTAATCAACAATATGCTTTCTATTATTCGGGAAGAAGTGCCATGTTTGCAGTTCTCGAACATATCAACTCTAATCAAAAAATAAACACCCTTTGGATACCGGATTACTACTGCCAGAATGTAGTTAACTTTTTAAAACGCAATTATCCCAATCTTAAAACTTATTATATTAACGCATTTAACTGCAGTCAAAATTTTAACTACCTGCGGTTTACAAAAAAAGACGATGTTATAATCCTAAATAATTTTTGGGGTTTGTTTACTTATGCTATAGATAAGAAAAGCATCCATCGGCCAACCATTATTGAGGATTTCTCGCATGGGTGGCTTACAAAACAATGTCTAAATAGTGCAGCAGATTATTGCATTGCATCAGTTAGAAAATCGTATCCCATTCCTGGTGGTGGTGTTGCGTGGATTCCAAATAAACAGTTTAATTTTCATGAAGACGCAATAGATGATGAAATGCTTTCAGCATTTGAAACTTTGGATGCTTCGATCTCAGAAAAAAGTAATTTTTTAAAACAAAACAAAGGGTCAAAACAATCCTATTTAGAGTTATTAAATAAAGGAGAAACGCACATTTCAGCTTCTAACAGTTATGTGCATCCACAAAAAGAACTTTCTGATTTGATAGAAACCCATATCAAATTGAATCCAAACATACCAAAAGCAGCTAATTTGAAAATTGTAAGGCCTTTATTAAGAAAAAATAAACACTTCAAGATTGTTGAACGCAAAGGATTTGAACCATTTGGCTTATTGTTACTGTTTAAAGAAAAAATGGTATACGATAATTTTAAATTGTTTTGTATTTCACATAAAATTTATCCTGCTAATCTATGGCCAAACAACCAATTAAGAACCGAATGGAAGCATTTTTTAAATTTTCACGTAGACTTTAGATATAATGATTCAGACATGAAATATCTAGCCGAAATTATAAACCATTGGTCATCTCAAAATATATAAATCAGCACAAAATGTTAATACATAATAAAGCCATTAACAAAGTTCATCACAAACGTAAGTTTAGCTCTTATCACAAAGCTAGAAACGCGTGGCAAGCCATAATTGAGGCGCATAGAAATAAGTATCCACAAGCAACGGTAGTATTACCGGCTTATATTGGGTGGTCTCAATACGACGGAAGCGGTATTTTTGATCCAGTGAGTAATTTAACCGCAAAGTATGTTTTTTACGGATTAGATAAAAAATTGACTATTGACTTTGATAATTTAAAACAAGTTGTAACTAATTGTAGCAATCCTATTGTATTATTAGCACATTACTTTGGGTTCCCAGATCCAAATTATCACGAAATAACCAGCTGGTTAGACGAAAATGATATTTATTATATAGAAGATTCGGCACATGCTATGTATTCAGATGTGATTGGTGGTAGTTGCGGCAGAAAAGGTGCATACAATATCTATTCACTTCATAAAATGTTACCTTTCGATGATGGCGGAATATTGGTGGATAATCAAATAAATTCGCTTGAAATAGCAGATGAGCATTATCTTAATATACAAGATGTATTATCATACGACCTAAAAACCATTTACGACATTCGCATTAAAAATTATCTGTTTTTGGTAGGTCAACTTAAGGATATTAAAGGCACTACTCTACTCTATCCTGAACTAAATCAAGGTGTATGCCCTCAAAGTTTACCGATTGTTTTAGATGATTACAACAGAGATGATATCTACTTTAAAATGAATAAACAAGGCTTTGGATTGGTTAGTTTGTACCACACCATGATTGATGCTTTAAAAGATTCAACTTTCGAATCGGCTTCCTACACTTCAAAAAAAATAATAAATCTACCTATACATCAGGAATGTAGTTTTGAAATTCTAACAACAATGGCCGACTGTTTTAAAAACACTTTAGCCTCATGAAACTATCATTGTATAATTTAAATCAAACCGAAGATGTGCATAGTTACAATAAAGCACTTGATGCGTTAGAAGATGCGCACCCATTTTATAAAGTGTCCTTCTTAGATATTTTTTACGATGGATTACAAAAAGCAAAGGCCTTTGTTCTATATAACGAAAGCCAACATCCATTGGTTGTTATGCCCTTTTACCTCAGGGAAATTCCATTTGATTTAAATAAGCATCAACCCTATTTTGATATTATTTCAACTTGGGGCTATAGCGGACCGCTCTACAATGTTAGCACTTCAAAAGAAATTTTGAAACGTTTTTGGAATCTTGTAGATAAATGGTATTCAGAGAATAATATTGTAAGCGAATTTATTCGATTTAACAATCACGAAAACATTCTTGAATATACCGGTCAAATAAAACCAACCATGCAAATTGTGAAAGGTGAATTATTACCTGAAGAAATTTTATGGAACAATTATAATCGCAAGGTTAGAAAAAATGTTAACAGGGCCGTTAGAGAACAGCTTACCACAAAAATTTTTTTTAAAGATATTGATAAGCAGGTAATGGATGATTTTCATAGAATTTTCTTCCACACTATGGAAAGAACCGATGCCAAATCGCAGTATTATAACGACAAAGAAAAGTTATTTGCCTTCATTAAAGACTTTCCGCAGAATGTAGCAATCGTTCTTACTTATTTAGAAAATACAGCTATTTCATCTGAAATGGTATTGCTTTCTTCAGATTCAATGTTTTCATTTTTAGGTGGTACTTTATCAGATTATTTTGATTTAAGACCCAACGAAATATTAAAACATAACATGAATAAATGGGGTTTCCAAAATGGTTTTAAACACTATATTTTAGGTGGTGGATTAGGTCAAGACGATGGTATTTTTAAATACAAAGTTTCGTTTTTTCCAAATGATGCCAAACCTTTTTTCACAGGTCGTAAAATTGTAAATCAAGATATTTATAATCAATTTTGTGAGAAAACTAATCAAAACTTACAGTCTGACGAGTTTTTTCCTATGTATAGAAAACATCACTAATATAATGGCAACAAATTCAACAAACCTATATTCAAAAACCTTTGATTTGATTTTTATTGGTTCGGGCATTGGCACCTCATTCACCCTCATGCCACTTTTAGAGGAACTTAAAAAAATGAATGACAGAACTTTCAATATTGCAATAATTGAAAGAAGTGACGAATTTCATACGGGTGTTGCATACGGCAATCGTACAGGAGACACCGCGCTTTTAATTACATCTTTATCAGATTTCTTACCTGAAGGTGAATATCGTAATGATTTTATTAATTGGTTAAATAAACATAAGGAAGAACTAATTTCAAACCTGAAATCTCATGATGGTGCTAGAACTCAAAACTGGTTGAACACACATGAAGCGGAAATTGCAAATAACCAATGGCACGATATTTATATTCCACGTAGATTTTTTGGAGTTTATGTAAAACAAAAAGTACAATACGCCATTGAAACAAGTACAAACGTCGAAATAACTTTAATTAATACTGAAGTTGAAGCCTTGTACCCGAATAATCAAGGATTTTCTATTCAATGCTTTGATAAAACAATTATAAAAGCTAAACGTGTAGTACTTTCCGTTGGAATTCCACCAATTAAGAAATTGTGGTTGTCCAAAGAATATAAAGAACTTGCTAAATATGCTTGTCTAATTGAAAATCCGTATCAACCGAGTTTATTCGCTAATTTGAATAAAATTGAATCATTTGTAAGCCAATTAAAAGAACCAGCGAATATTCTGATAATTGGATCGAATGCTAGCGCTATGGAAATGATATATAAGCTACATGATGAACCTGGAATATCAAAACAATTGAGCAAATTTATAGTGATATCCCCACAAGGCGAACTGCCAAACTCAGCACAAAACGACTTTACCAAATCAATAAGCTTTACACCTAGGCATCTTCAATCATTACAATTAAAAAATGGTATTACTGCAGATGAGATAAATACCGCTGCAAATTTAGACTTAGATGAAGCTGAAGACATGGGATATGGAACGGCAATTACCGAAATACCGGTTTCACAAGACTTTACATCTTTACTTCAAAAGCTCTCCGATTCTGAACTAACCAAATTTGCCTGTTTGTACGGCAACGAAATTGGTAAAAGACAACGCCGTGCTGGTCAGCATTATACTGATGTTGTAGATGGACTAATTAAAACAAACAAATTAGAAAACATTAAAGGATATTTTGTGGCATTTAAAGTGTCGCCAAGCAAAAATGGATTAAATTTCACTTATACTTCAAAAGGTTCAGATAAATTACAGAAATCAATTGAAAACGTTCATGTAGTATTAAGCTGTATTGGTGGTAAATTGTTAACCCAACAACCCTTATCACCATTACTCGATCAACTAATTAATGATGGTATTTGTAAAATAAACGACTCTTATAGAGGATTTTTAGTTAATAAGGATTTAGAAGCAACAAATAAGCTTCATGTCGCAGGTCCACTTCTGGCAGGAAATGTAGTTAACTCTAACGCGTTGTGGCATTTAGAGCACTGTGGAAGGATTATAAGTTTAGGCAAAACTTTATCTCAAAAGTTGTTACAGTTCATATAAATGAATTAAACGCCAATTATCTAAACATTTTGCATCTAGTAGATTATCTTAAAAAGATATCGTTTAATATGGTTATTTATCGTGTTTATTTGGCTTAATGACTGCCAAAAGCGCACCTTTACTTAAATTAGATTTGAACATATTGTATATACGTCATTTACAAATTAATGTATATTTGATTGGTTTAACTAAAAATACCAAATGTAACCTACTGATATTTAATGGTGACAAACACTAAAATATGGTTGTCTTCCCCGCATATGTCCGGAAAAGAACTGGATTATGTTAAGGATGCTTTTGACACTAATTGGATAGCGCCACTTGGACCAAATGTTGAAGGATTTCAGCAAGATATTAATGAATACTTAGGCGAAAATAAATTTGTTGCAGCCCTAAGCTCCGGTACTGCAGCTATTCATTTATCTTTAATATTATTAGGTGTTAAGGTAGGTGATTATGTTATTTGCCAAAGCAATACTTTTTCGGCTACGGCTAATCCAATCAAATATTTAGGTGCGCATCCAGTGTTCGTTGACAGTGAAAGAGAAACATGGAATATTTGTCCCATACTTCTTGAAGATGCCATTAAAAACAGCATAAAAAAAGGTATCAAACCAAAGGCAATTATTGCCGTTCATCTATACGGGATGCCTTATAACGTTGCAGCTTTAAAAAAACTTAGCCAACTCTACAGTATTCCTATAATTGAAGACAGTGCCGAATCTTTTGGAAGCCATTATAAAAATAAAAAATGTGGCACCTTTGGTGATTTGGCAATTTTATCATTTAATGGAAACAAGATTATCACTACATCAGGCGGTGGCGCCTTAGTTTGCAATTCAGAGAAAGACAGAGATAAGGCAGTCTTTTTAGCAACACAGGCGAGAGATAATACACCGGAATATACCCATTCACATATAGGTTATAATTACAGAATGTCTAATGTTTTAGCAGGAATTGGACGCGGACAAATGACTGTTTTAGACGATCGAGTACGACAACGCAGACAGAATTATGAATATTACTATAATAAACTCAGTCACATTTCTGGACTAGAATTTTTATCAGAGCCAGAGAATACATTCTCAAACCGTTGGTTAAGTTGTGTACTATTACCTTCATTGTCAATTAGAGAAAAAATAAGAAATTTGCTTCATAGTAAAAATATAGAGTCCAGACCCTTGTGGAAACCCATGCACATGCAACCCATATTTCAAAAGGAAGTGGCTTTTGTTAACGGTGTTTCAGAAGATTTGTTTAATCGTGGTTTATGTTTGCCAAGTGGCTCTGACCTTACTGAAAACGAACTAAATAGGGTTATTTCAGAAATAAAATATTACTTTAGTGCAGAATGAAACAAATATTAAACAATATAACCAATAGATATGCATCCAAATGGTTGGTGCTTTTGGCTGATATTGTTATAGTGTCAGTTTCATTTTTCTTAGCGCATTTAATCAGATACAATTTTGTAATTGATTTTGATTTTGAGTTAATGTTAAAACGCCTGCCTTATGTTGCGAGTCTGGCAGCCATTGTTTTTATTATTGTTGGTTCACACAAAGGCGTTGTTCGTTTTACAGGCTTTAAAGATATTGTTAACATTATAATCGGAACTAATATTGTTGCTACTGTTTTGTTGTTAATTTCTTTAGTCATTAGAAGATTTGATTTAAACAGCATATTCAACATATACGGTTCTATAATATATATACATTTACTAATCAATATTTTAATGTTGGTTGGATTTAAACTATTTGTTAAATCGTTTTATAATTACGTTACAAAAACCGACCAACCAAATGCCGCTATTTTAATATACGGTGCTGGAATTTCTGGAATGTTAACCTATGATGTCATAAAAAATGATACCAAGACCAACTATTTTGTGAAAGGATTTATTGATGATGACAAAGGAAAAATTGGTAAAAAAATAGATTTAGTAAAAGTGTATGCTTTTAACGATATAGATGAAAATTTTATAACAAAGCATCAAATTGAAGAAGTCATTATCTCCATACAAAATTTAGAATCTGTCAAACTCCTTGAGATTAGTAGTATTTTCTTCAAACTTGGTATAAAAGTAAAAATCGTACCACCAGCAAAACATTGGATTGATGGCGATTTAAATCTTGGGCAGATAAAAGATATTAAAATTGAAGATCTCTTAGGTCGAGAACCTATTGTGATTGAAAATGCAGTTCTCCAGGAGGAATATAGCAATCAAGTTATTTTAATTACTGGTGCAGCTGGCTCGATTGGTAGCGAAATTGCTCGGAAAACAACGGGTTTCGATTACAAACAGTTAATATTGATTGACAATGGTGAATCTGCACTATATGATTTAGAACAGGAGTTTAAACTATCTGGTAAAACCAATATTATTTCAATTGTTGCAGATGTTAGAAATGCAGATCGTATAGACCAATTATTTGCAACTATAAAACCTAAAATTGTTTTTCATGCAGCCGCGTATAAGCACGTCCCCTTAATGGAAAGTAATCCCTTCGAGGCTGTAACGGTAAATGTCATAGGAACAAAAAATATTGTGGATTTATCAGTTAAGCATGCCGTGAATAAGTTTGTTTTCATATCTACCGACAAAGCTGTGAATCCAACCAATGTGATGGGCGCAAGTAAACGAATTGCTGAGTTATATATCAACTCGTTAAACAATAAAGGACAAACCAAATTTATCACCACGCGATTCGGCAATGTATTGGGCTCAAATGGCTCAGTTATACCATTATTTAAAAAACAAATAGCTGCTGGCGGTCCCATTACAGTGACCCATCCTGAGATAACTAGATTTTTTATGACTATTTCGGAAGCCTGCCAACTTGTAATAGAAGCTGCGGTCATGGGTAATGGTGGT
Source organism: Flavobacteriaceae bacterium (assembly GCA_018402135.1). Classification (GTDB taxonomy): domain Bacteria; phylum Bacteroidota; class Bacteroidia; order Flavobacteriales; family Flavobacteriaceae; genus Paucihalobacter. Next base: position 453,231 of record JAGYJF010000002.1, read on the forward strand.
GAAATTTTTGTGTTTGACATGGGGAAATCTGTGAGAATTTTTGATTTAGCATTAAACATGATAATATTATCAGGTTTAAAATATCCGAATGATATTGATATAAAAATAACTGGTTTGAGGCCTGGAGAAAAGATATATGAAGAATTACTAGCCAATAACGAAAATACCAAGCCAACCTATCATGAAAAAATAATGATTGCCAAAGCGCAACAAATAAATAATGTTGAAATTGCTAGTAAAATTGAGGACTTATTGCATATAAAAACTACAATGAATAATCTCGAAATTGTTTCGAAAATAAAAGAAATTGTTCCAGAATATTTATCTAAAAACTCAAAATACGAAGTGTTAGACCCCAAATAGTATTAAAACAACCTAAATCATTTATCATGAACTCAAAATTTAAAAATTCAATACACGTAAAAAATCTGATAGTTTTGCTCTTAATCTTACTCTCATCGTGTGCCTCACGTAAAGATTATGTATACTTTCAAGACGAACCAATAAAGACTGAAACTGAAAACTTTTTTCAAAACACGCAGCTCACTTATAACACCAATGATTTACTCGTTATAAATGTGGCAGCTTTAGATCCAGAAGCTGCAAAACCCTTTAATTTACCGGTTGTACCTGTTGAAGAATCTATAATTAATGGACAAGGGATTTTGAAATTACAAACTTATCTTATTGATATTAATGGACATATTGAATTTCCTGTTCTTGGTTCACTGAAAATTGGAGGCATGACTAGAACTGAAGCAACAGATTATTTAAAGGATCGTTTAAAAGAATATATCAAAGACCCTATTGTAAACATTCGCTTAGCTAACTTTACAATATCTGTTATTGGTGAAGTAAATACGCCAGGAACATTTGTTATTCAAGATGAAAAAGTCACCCTTAATCAAGCCCTAGGTCTTGCCGGAGATTTAACAATTTACGGAAAGCGTAATAACGTTTTTTTAATTAGAGATATTAACGGCGAAAAAAGTTATACCAAACTAGATTTAACTTCTATTAATGTTATGAATTCGCCAGTGTACTATTTAGCTCAAAATGATGTGATTTATGTAGAGCCTAATAAATCTAGAATTAGGTCGGCAACCTTCAATCCGAACACTGCTGTAATTATTTCCGCAATTTCTACATTGGCCACGATTGCAGCAATATTAATTAGATAAACAAACATACAATGCCTAATAATTCTAGCTTAAACCAAGATAACATCGTAAATATTGTCGAACTTTATTTGTCACAATGGAAAGTTATTTTAGTATCGTTAATTTTCTTTTTAAGTCTTGGCTATCTCCTTATACGCTATAGTCAATATGAGTATCTGGCAAAAGCAACGATTAAAATTAAAGAAGATGAAAAATCAAACAAACTTTCAGAGCTTTCGGCTATGCAAAACTATGGAATGTTTTCGTCTACCTTTACTAATGTGAACGATGAGGTTGAGGTTATAAAATCCAGAAGTATTATTGCGCAAGTAGTTGAAGATTTAAAGTTAAATTTACAATTTTACAATAAAGGTCGTGTAAAAGGTGAAGAGGTTTTTGTAAAAAGACCTTTAAATATTAACTTTTTAGTGAGTGATTCAATCATACACGCTATCGATACGTCATTATATATCAAAATTGTATCTCCTGAAAAGATTGAACTTACTAAGGTAAATAACAATAAAATAATTGATATAACTTCTGAAGACAAAAAAACTTATGCTTTTGGCGACCGCATAAAATCAAGATTTGGAGATTTTATCATTACACCCAACTACGAAAATGACGGACCCGTTCCAGATACATACGTCGAAATTAGATTTACGCCATTTGATAAAGTTGTTGAAGCTTACATTGAAAAACTTAAAATTGAAACCCATCCAAAATCCAATGTCATTAAACTTTCTATAGCTGAAACCTCTAAAGAAAAAGCCATTATTGTTCTTAATAAAATAATTGAAAAATATAATAAAGATGTTATTGAAGACAAGGAATTAATTGTTCAAATCACTTCGGATTTTATTAACAATAGATTAGAAATCGTATCCTCAGAATTAGAGAATGTCGATTTTACGGCTGAAAATCTGCAAAAAAATAATCGGTTGACAGCTTTAGCCTCACAATCCAATATTTATCTTCAAAGTGAAAAAGAAAACGAAGTAAAAATAATTACAACAGCAAACCAACTACAGCTTGTTGATTTCATGAAAGATCATTTAGCAGAAAATAATAAAAATTCAGACTTACTGCCGGCTGACGTTGGTATTGCTGATAGCGGTATTTCGCAGCTAACCAAAAGTCACAACGAATTGGTTCTTCAAAGAAATAGAATCTTAAAAAATTCAAGTGAAAAAAACCCGACTGTTGTTAATCTCAATAATCAAATTCAAGCACTTAAGGAAAATTTAGATATGAGTCTTGAAAATATTAAATCTGCCAATAAGATTACATTAGACGCCTTAAACCAAGAAGATGCTAGAATTAGTTCTCAATTATTTTCAGCACCTACAAAAGAACGTCAGTTTAGAGATATTAAGCGCCAACAAGATATCAAAGAATCACTATACCTATATTTATTGCAAAAACGAGAAGAAAGTGCCATTTCACTTGGAATGAAAGCTTCTAACTCAAAGGTTGTAGATAGTGCATTCGCTCAAGATTCACCAGTTAATCCTAAGCCTAAAATAATTTATTTAGCTTCATTCATTATTGGACTTTTCGTCCCGTTATCTATAATTTATGTAAAAAATTTATTAGATACTAAAATACACTCTAAGGACGATTTATTAAAATTATTAAGTGCTCCTTACATTGGCGATATACCAAAATCATCTTCAAAAAACAGACTGATTAAAAAGGTTGACTACTCCCCTAAAGCAGAGGCATTTAGAATCATAAGAACTAATGTTGGTTTTCTACTTAAAGATAACGACAATCCGTGCAAAACAATTTTTGTGACCTCCACCACTAGTCAGGAAGGAAAATCACATACGTCGATAAATTTAGCCTCTTCATTTTCGTTTTCAGAGAAAAAGGTATTGTTAATCGAAACTGATATTAGAATTCCAAGGGTCAATGATTACCTAAATATTCAAAGCAAAGAAGGTTTAACTGATTATATTTCAGATAAAAGTAAGAATATCAAAGATGTAACTATTCAAGTTGAGAACAATCCTTTTCTTCATATTATTCCCTCTGGAACGATTCCGCCAAATCCTGCAGAAATTCTAATGAGTGATCGCGTTGAGGAATTATTTAAACAAGTTAAAAAAGAATACGATTACATAATTGTAGATACCGCCGCTGTTGGATTGGTGACTGATACCTTACTTATCAGTAAATTCGCAGATATGTTTTTGTACGTTGTTAGCGCCAATAATATTGACAAGCGCCAACTACACATTGCACAAACAATGTACACGGAAAAAAGACTACCAAATATGACGCTTTTACTAAATGGTACCGAACAGAAAAAAGGCTATGGCTACGGTTATGGCAATAATCCAAATAAGAAAGTATCTTGGTACAAAAAACTGGTTAATTAGCTATCCAGCTTTCTCCGCTTGCGTTCTTGTTTAATTAAATTAAGTTCTCTACTGGTTTGCCCTGCAACCGAAGTGTTTTCTTCGGCACGTCTTATCAGGTAGGGCATCACGTCTTTTACAGGACCAAATGGCACGTATTTAGCAACGTTATAACCGGCTGCTGCGAGATTAAAACTGATATGATCGCTCATGCCATACAATTGACCAAACCAAATATTGTTATCATTTTTAAGGATGTTTAGTTTGTGCATTAAATTCATGGCTATGTAATTACTGTCCTCGTTGTGCGTGCCAATAAATACTGAAATATCATTGATGTTTTCCAATATATATTTCATGGCGTCATTAAAATTTCGGTCGGTTTCAAATTTACTGTCGCAAATTGGTGATCTGTATCCTTTTTCAAGAGCACGTTCCCGTTCCTTTTCCATATAAGCACCACGAACTATTTTAACACCGATTTTAAATCCTTTTTTGATGGCTCGCTTGTGAAGTTGTACTAGATAATCTAATCTATCCCAACGGTAAAGTTGTAAGGTGTTGTAAACAATTGGTTTTTCAGTATTATAAATTGCCATCATTTCTTCAACTAATATATCTGCAGCATCTTGCATCCAAGACTCTTCACCATCAATTAGAATTTCAACTTCCTTTTCCTTACCCAATTTACAAACCGCATGATAACGGGCTACTACTCTATCCCATTCGGCTTGTTCTTCTGCTGATAAAGATTTTCCTTGACTTTTCTTTTCATATAAATGAAATCTACCAAAACCTGTTGGTTTGAAAACGGCAATGGGCATGGCATCGCGATCATCAGAAAATCGAATAATTTTCAAAGTCTTTTCCATGGCAGCATCAAATTGTGCTTCTGTTTCTTTGCCTTCAACAGAATAATCTAATACCGAACTAACACCACTCTCAAACATTCTATCAATCACTTTTAAGCAATCTTCTTCATTAACGCCACCGCAAAAATGATCAAAAACAGTTGATCTGATTAATCCTTCAACTGGCAAATGCGCCTTTAGTGCAAAATTGGTTGCTGCCGTTCCTATCCTCACCAAAGGCTCGTGAGAAATCATTTTAAATAGAAAATAAGCGCGTTCTAATTCGGAATCGGATTTTAATTGAAATGCAACTTTCGTGTTTTCAAATAGTTGGGCGTTTGTCATTCAGGCAGATATAAGGTCTATTAAATTTTAAAAATCGAATGTAAAGATATAGAAATTAAGAAGATTCAAATATCCATTTTATGATAAATATTCCTTAATTGCGACCATAAAAAACAGCTGTTTAGGGTGTTTTTCTAACAAAATCTAATTAATTTCACCATCTAATTTTTTTGTTTTACAAAACATGACTTCTATTCAAGCCGAAAATTATTCAATTCACTTTAATACTGAAGCTTACAGGCACCTCAATAGCTACCTTAATACGGTAAAAGTTTCCAAAATTTTTGTAATAGTAGACAGTAACACTCATGATTTTTGTCTGCCAAAATTTTTATCGAATGTAGAAACCGAGGTCACTATTGAAATTATTGAAATTGAAGCTGGTGAAATTCATAAAAATATTGAAACTTGTGTTGGTGTTTGGGAAGCTTTGGCCGAATTAGATGCCGATAGAAAAGCACTCATAATTAATTTAGGTGGTGGTGTTGTAACCGATTTGGGCGGATTTGTTGCATGTACTTACAAACGCGGCGTTTCATACATGAACGTTCCTACGTCATTATTAGCTATGGTAGATGCATCGGTTGGCGGTAAAACAGGTGTTGATTTAGGTGTCTTAAAAAATCAAGTCGGTGTGATTAATTCTGGTGAAATGGTTTTGATAGACACGTCATTCCTTCAAACCTTACCAGATATACAAATGCTTTCAGGCCTTGCTGAAATGCTCAAACACGGACTTATTTTTAGCCGTGATTATTGGAATAAATTCAATAATTGGACGCCTAAAAATTTCGATGTATTAGATGAATTAATTTATGAATCCGTTCAAATTAAATACGATATCGTAACCAAAGATCCATTTGAAGATAACCTAAGAAAATCACTAAATTTTGGGCATACTTTAGGTCATGCTGTAGAGTCGTTTTATTTGAATAATCCAACTAAACGCGAATTACTACACGGTGAAGCCATAGCCGCAGGCATGATTTTGGAGTGTTTTATTTCTTATCAACTTACTGACTTTTCAAAAGAAGATTTAGACCAAGTTGTTGCACTTATAACTAGCTTATATAAGATGGTTAGTATAAATTCAAACGACTATAAAAGCATTATCGAATTGCTGAAACACGACAAAAAGAATAGCTACGGAAATATAAATTTTGTGCTTTTAGAAAATATTGGCATCCCAAAGTTAGATTGCAAAGTAGATAACAGTTTAATTATTGAAGCTTTTGACTTTTATAACAACTGTTATAAATAACGTTCCTCAATAATCTGTTTATGATGATTTTGATGGCCAATTAAAATATAACCAAGTGCTCGCACCGAAACATCCGTTGAGCTCGCTTGGCCAATCTGAAGAAGATCTTCTGCGTCAAAACTTTTAAACAAGGAAATAGTTGACTGTCTTACTGTTTCAAACTCTTCTATTAAAGATGCGATTGACCGTTTATTCGCTTTTGAAAGTGGCACATATTCATCTTGATCAAATCCCGCTAAGGGCGTAAAGTCTCTTCTGGCAAAACGTAAGGCACGATATGCAAATATCCGCTCAGTATCCACAACATGAAGCACTACCTCTTTTATAGTCCATTTATCAAAAGCATAACGAAATTCCAATTTTTCCTGGGGTATGGATTTTAGAAATGTAGTAAAATCGCTTGCACTTTCGGTGAAGCCTTGTCCAATATCTTTAAAAGGACATTTAGACAGATATAAATCGTAATACGGATGGTATTCGTTGGACTGTAAATTCATCTTGATTTTCATTTAAACAAAAACCCTTCGTTATCTGTGGATATTGAAGGGCTTAAGCCAATTAGTGTTAAGATAGTTATAGTTCATTAAAGATGGTGTGCATTAATCGTTTTTTGTCATTGATGCTTTCTTCCAATGAAATCATTGTTTCTGTGCGGTACACACCTTCAATATCATCTAACATAAAGATGATATCCTTAGCATGTGTGGTGCTTTTGGCTCTAATTTTACAAAAAACATTAAATTTCCCCGTAGTTATATGTGCAACAGTAACATACGGAATTTCGTTGATGCGCTCCAAAACAAATTTTGTTTGAGAAGTGTTTTGCAAATAAATACCTACGTAGGCAATAAATGAATAACCAAGCTTTTGATAATCTAAAGTTAATGACGAACCTTGAATGATTCCAGCTTCTTCCATTTTTTTAACACGCACGTGAACGGTACCTGCAGATACTAAAAGCTTTTTCGCTACATCGGTAAAAGGCACACGCGTATTATCAATTAGCATGTCTAATATTTGGTGATCGACTTCGTCAAGTTTAAATTTTGCCATTACATTAATTCTTTAGTTTCAGCAAAAATAATATATTTAATTCAATAAAAGAGTCATTTCACTAAGCTTTTTTAAAGTAAAATAGCTATTTTCTCATTATTTATCAAAACTAAAACGTTTTCGTAACCTTCATAAATGGACTCATTGGTATTTGTTCTCACTAAATCTCCTTTAGCGTTAATTTCTTTATGACCAAAGAATTCAGACAAATCTCCTATTTTTTCAACTTTAGGTTTGAAAATAATTTTACCACACTCTAGAACTTCTGCAAACTGAAACGCTATATCTAATGGTTTAGAACCGTCTTCGATTTTTGCATTTCTAATTATAAGATCGAAAAAGCACTTTTCATTTAATGGAATGGATTGGTACTGTTCTACTGTTTCATTTTTTACCACGACACCAGACTTCAAATAATCGAAGGCAAACAAAAGGGTTTTGAAAATGTATTTACGGGTTGTGTCGCGTGCGTAATCGTCTTTAATGTGGCCTGCTTCCACCAAAACAGTTGGTGTATTAAAGCTTTGAAAGGTATCTCCAACACAGTTGATATTAAAGGCATCGTCATATAACCCTATTTGATTAGGTAAATCTGCTTGAAGTTTAGTATTGAGTTGTACAATAATTTCCATAGCGGTTTTTCTGGTACTTGTAATAGTCAGTTGTTTATCTTGAGCAGGTGCTAAAAACGAAACAACTGCAGAATTTCCAGTTTTACCAGCACCGAAAATAGTGCGCTGTCCATGCAAATTAAAACAATAATCAGGTTTAAAGCTGTTGTAAACTTGTCGAAGTATTTTACTTTCAGGTTGGGTTAATTCTTGGGCATCTCTATTTAAATCGACTTGATTTGCATTCACACGCGTATAAGCCAAGGCACCATCTGGATTTAACATTGGAATAAGGCAAACTGTTAGCTCATCAAAAATTGGGTTTAACGAAGGTTCCATTATTAGCGTGTTTAACACATCAAAAATTGCTTTTGTGGTCGTGCTTTCATTGCCGTGCATTTGAGACCACATTAAAATTTTAGAAGGCCCGTTTCCAAAAGTGATGGTTTCTATCGGAATATTTTTAGCTGAATGACCTATCCTATCAACCTTGAAATTGGTACTTAAATTTCGAATTAAAGGCATAATCAATTCATGCGTGATATACCGATGTGAAAGTGACTTTTCGCTGTAGGATTTAAACCATAAGTCTAATATACTATTCGTCATAATTTTTTAATGAAAGACAAAGGTATACAATTGTTAATTTACATTTGTAAACATTATTTTTTGTCTAATACAGGTACTTGTTTACAAGCTTAAACGAGATTTGCTGCATTGATGCGCTACTCGTCTTAAAATTTAATTACAATTAAAAATACATTATTTTATAATCTTAATTTCAGTTATTTAACATTAATTTTATGAACTATAAGTTTAATATAGATTATAAATATATAGCAATTTTAAGGCCTATATGGAATATTGTTTTTACATTTGTAATCGGATTTGCGCCCTTAGATAATTTACAATGATAAACACACCTGAATTCTCCAAAAGACTTGAAAAAGTGATTCAATATTATGGTGAATCAGCATCTTCTTTTGCCGATAATATTGGTGTGCAGCGCTCCTCTATTTCACATATTTTATCGGGTAGAAATAAGCCCAGTTTAGATTTTGTAATGAAGGTGCTTACCACCTATCCTGAAGTTGAATTGTATTGGCTATTGAATGGAAAAGGACATTTCCCATCTAATAAAACTGAACAAAAAATTGAAACCATAAAACCTGCAGCACCACTTCCAGAAGAAAAAGTGATTGAAAAAAAACCCGCTTCAAAATCTGAAAAATCAATCACGCGCATTGTAATTTTTTATTCCGACGGTAGTTTTGAAAATTTTGAAACTAATAAATAATTGAGGATAGTAGAAATAATCTAATTTTCGGTTATTATCACACTAATACTTATTTTTGCAAAAAAAATAAATGAATAAGCTACTCCTACTTTCTTTTCTAATCATATTTTGCTCATGCTATCAAATTGAGCGCGATTGTAAAAAATTTAAAACGGGAACATTTACCAGCACCATCAGTATTGATGATGTTGATTATATTTCAACTTTTGAGCGCAATGAGCTTATTCAAATAGAAACTTTTGAAGGTAAAACCGATTCTTCAACAGTGAGATGGATTAACGACTGTGAGGTTATTTTCAAAACCATTAATCCAAAAAACCGTGCTGAACGAAAAGATGTACACCTAAAAATATTAACTACCACCGATTCATCGTATGTATTTGAATATTCGTACGTTGGTGATACCAAAAAACAAAAAGGATTAGCTATTAAATCAAAACAGATTACCTATTAATTCAATCTAAAACAAAGTAATCTGTCCACCATTTCCTTCACCTTTTTCAGGGATATCTTCTGAATTTGAATCATTAATATCCTTAGGAGTTTCTAATGTTTCTTCGTCAAAAACCTCGAGTTCTATCGCCGGAGTTTCCTCAGGAGCCTCATATGGTATGGAATCTAATAGATTTATCTGATTTACCTTTTCTTTAGTCAACTGGTTACCCAAAGCTGCAATGCCTTTAACGGCTATAAATTCTTCGAGATTAATTTGCTGATTGTCTTTTCGCTCTTTACCGCGTTCTTTGGTAAACTCAACTTCTGCCATAGGTTTCCAATCGGTTGAAACAATTTCTAAATGACTTTTAGGATGTTCTGAAATAAATAATTCTTCCTTGCCTTCGTTTTCAATTAAAAAACGCTTCACAAAATAACGCTCCTTTTCACCATCAAAATAAATAGCTGAAATTGGTTTTTTAGGAATCCATTTTTCCAGCACAATCATATCGTCATCAAAATGGGTAGTTAACTCTGGAATTATTGTTTTAATCAAACCCGATTGTTTGATAATTAACAATCGATCTTCACCTCTAAATTCTCCAACAAGTTCACCGCGTCCGTCAACATTTAAACGCTGTACAGCATCGTCGAACCATATTTTACGCGGTTTTAAAGTTGAAATCCCTTTTTCTTTAAGTTCTATGCGTTTAACGCTATATTTAGTCACTAAATTTCCTTTAGAATCTCTTCCTTTAATAAGAATTTCAGCAAAATCAATATCCCATTTCAATTTTTTAATGCTACCTACTTGACGCAATAAAACAGTTACTACTTCGGCCTCACCATTTGGGTTTGCAGAGAAATAATACACTGTAGAATCCTTTTTACCATTGGTTAAGTCATACTCTCTATCGCGCGTAGTTGAAGTAACCGCAAAACGCTTTACATAAGATGGCCCACCTTTACCGTCTCTATAAATCAAGTTGTAAATAGTGCGTTTGTCTTTTTTCTTAAAAACGGCCACATGAATAATGTTTTTACCAATAAAGGTTTTGGCGTCGACTTTTGTGACCATCATTTTACCTTCTTCGGTAAAAATAATAATCTCGTCTATATCGCTACAATCACAAACATATTCATCCCGTTTTAATGAGGTTCCAACAAATCCCTCAGCGCGATTTACGTAGAGTTTGGTATTTCTAATTACCACTTTTGTGGCATCGACGTCATCAAATAACCTGATTTCAGTTTTGCGTTCTTTACCAGTGCTATATTCTTTTTTAAGTCGATTAAAATAAGCAATGGCATACTCAATAAGATTTGCCAAATGGTGCTTTATTTCAGCTATTTGATCCTCTAAGGAATCGATTTTCTGCTGTGCTTTGTCAATATCAAACTTTGAGATTCGTTTAATTCTAATTTCGGTAAGTCTTACAATATCTTCTTCTGTCACAGCACGTTTTAAATGTGCAATATGCGGTTTAAGTCCATTGTCTATCGCTCTTATAACACCTTCCCAAGTTTCTTCTTCTTCTATGTCTCGATAAATTCTATTTTCAATAAAAATGCGTTCAAGCGATGCGTAATGCCACTGTTCTTCTAGTTCATCTAAGCGCACTTCTAAATCTTGTCGAAGAAGTTCCACTGTATTATCGGTAGAACGACGCAACATTTCTGAGACACCGACAAACAGTGGTCTATTTTCTTCAATGATGCAGCCTAAAGGTGAAATAGATACTTCGCAATTGGTAAATGCGTACAGTGCATCGATGGTTTTATCGGGTGAAATTCCTGGTGGCAGATGAATTAATATTTCAACATCAGCTGCTGTATTATCCTCAATTTTTTTAATTTTTATCTTCCCTTTTTCGTTAGCTTTTAAAATTGAATCGATTAAGGATGAAGTATTAGTGCTAAATGGAATCTCGGTTATAACAAGCGTATTTTTATCTTGTTGCGAAATTTTAGCCCTTACGCGAATTTTTCCACCACGCAAGCCGTCGTTGTAATTGGTGACATCAATAATACCAGCTGTAGGAAAATCTGGAAATAAAGTAAACCGTTTTCCTTGTAGATGCTTTACTGAAGCATCAATCAGTTCAATAAAATTATGCGGTAAGACCTTTGTAGATAGTCCAACGGCAATACCTTCAGCACCTTGAGCCAGCAAAAGCGGAAACATGATAGGCAAGTTTACCGGTTCTTTTTTACGACCATCGTAGGAAGCTTGCCATTCAGTGATTTTTGGATTATAAACCACATCAAGCGCAAACTTTGACAAACGCGCTTCAATATATCTTGAGGCTGCAGCACTATCTCCAGTTAAAATATTTCCCCAGTTTCCCTGGGTATCAATTAGCAAATCTTTCTGCCCAATTTGAACCATAGCGTCCGCAATACTGGCATCGCCATGCGGATGGTACTGCATGGTATGACCCACGATGTTAGCTACTTTACTATAGCGACCATCATCCAGTTCTTTCATGGAATGTAAAATGCGGCGTTGTACAGGCTTTAATCCATCTTCAATGGCTGGCACGGCACGTTCTAGAATAACGTAACTAGCATAATCCAAAAACCAATCTTTGTACATGCCATCAATTTTAGTGATGGTTTCTTGCGGTGTATGTTCTTGTTCGTTTAAAGAATCTTCAGGTATTTCAGACATTAATTATGTTCCTTATGTTTGATGTTTTGTTTAATCATTTTACTCAATGATTGTTTGATGTATTTTCTTTTTTTTCTACCGACCAAAGTAACGTTAAATCGCTCAGATTTTTCGCGACCTGATTTAGTTTTTAATTGAATTACCAAGGTTTTATACACGAAGTAATTATTGAACTTAAACGCCCTAAGATCTTGTTTATCAAATTCAATCTTCTTTTATCTGTAATTAAAATGTTCTGAAAGCAATAAACCTCGATTAATAATTATAACTTTAATTCCATCGCTATCATATTCAAAAAATCTTGAAATTTGATGTACAATTATAAATGCTGATAAAAATGCAATTACAATAATAGTTAATGTTAAGACAGGATTAGGTGTTAACTCGCTAAAAGCACTAAAAACGGTGGCCATTAAAACAGCAACTACTATTAAAATAAAATAGGTTGAAATAATGACGTTTTTAACCTTAGCGTTGTTGGTTCTCATGCTTTAAGTTCTTCAACTAAATCTAATTCAACTTTTAGGTTATTGATTATGAACTCCTGCCTATCTGGTGTGTTTTTGCCCATATAAAATTCAAGCAAACCTTCAACCGACATGTTGTTATCCATCATAACTGGATCTAAACGAATGTTGTCTCCAATAAAATGTTTGAACTCGTCTGGCGATATTTCACCCAAACCTTTAAATCGGGTGATTTCGGGTTTTGGTTTTAATTTTTCTATGGCATTTCTGCGTTCTTCTTCAGAATAGCAATAGATAGTTTCCTTTTTATTTCTAACTCTAAATAAGGGTGTTTGTAAAATATATAAATGACCTTCTTTTATCAATTCTGGAAAAAACTGTAGAAAAAAAGTAATCAGCAACAACCTTATATGCATTCCATCTACGTCGGCATCTGTGGCGATTACAATATTGTTATATCGCAAATCTTCCATAGATTCTTCAATATTTAATGCAGCTTGCAACAAATTAAATTCCTCGTTTTCGTAAACGATTTTTTTACTCATTCCGTAGGAATTCAAAGGCTTTCCACGTAAACTAAATACGGCTTGCGTGTTGACATCTCTTGATTTTGTGATACTTCCCGAAGCGGAATCACCTTCTGTGATAAACAAGGTTGAATCTAATCGTCGGTCATGTTTTAAATCGCCAAAATGTACGCGACAATCTCTAAGTTTTTTGTTGTGTAAACTCGCTTTTTTAGCACGGTCTTTGGCTAGTTTTCTAATTCCTGACAGCTCTTTGCGTTCGCGTTCAGCCTGCAGAATTTTGCGGAGCATTTTTTCGGCTGTTTCAGGATTTTTATGTAAAAAATTATCGAGTTGGGTTTTAACAAAATCGTTTATATAAGTTCTCACCGTAGGTAAATCGCCACCCATATCGGTAGAACCTAATTTGGTTTTGGTTTGACTCTCAAAAACCGGCTCCATTACTTTAATTGACACAGCACTAACCACAGATTTTCGCACATCAGCAGCTTCGAAATTTTTGTTATAAAACTCTCTGATGGTTTTTACCAGTGCTTCTCTAAAGGCGGCTAAATGTGTGCCACCTTGGGTTGTGTTTTGTCCGTTTACAAACGAATGGTATTCCTCGCTATACTGCGTTTTGTGGTGCGTCATAGCAACTTCAATATCATCACCACGCAAATGAATTATTGGATATATTTTATCGGATGGATTTATATTATCATTTAACAAATCCTTTAAACCGTTTTCGCTAAAATATTTTTCGCCGTTAAAAACTATGGTTAATCCTGGATTTAAATACACATAATTTTTGAGCATTTTTATGATATACTCATTTCGGTATTTATAATTTTTAAAAATGGTTTCATCGGGTACAAACGAAACTTTGGTACCTTTTCTTCTTGTGGTTTCGTCGGTTAAATCTTCATCCTTTAGGTTACCTTCCGAAAACTCTGCCGATGCCGACTTTCCGTCACGTGTTGATTCTACCTTAAAAAATGACGACAAGGCATTTACAGCTTTGGTACCAACACCATTCAATCCTACCGATTTTTTAAAAGCACGGGAATCGTACTTTCCGCCAGTATTCATTTTTGACACCACGTCCACCACTTTTCCTAATGGGATACCGCGCCCGTAATCGCGCACGGTAACACGGTTGCCTTGAACGGATACTTCAATAGTTTTACCAGCACCCATAACGTATTCGTCAATGGAATTATCTAAAACTTCTTTTAGCAAAATATAGATGCCATCGTCGGCCGACGAACCATCACCAAGCTTACCAATATACATCCCAGGGCGCATCCGGATATGTTCTTTCCAGTCTAGCGAACGTATATTGTCTTCTGTATATTTGGTTTCTTGAGTCATTTGTGTGGTACTTTTTGGTGCGATGCTAATATAATATTTCGGTTCTTAAAATGAAACATTGCCACTGATAAGTAATTAACAATAAAATAAGTGTTTTTGTTGAGAAAATACTGAATAACGGCCATTTTTTTTCCAAATGAATTCTCCTTAAAAATATTGCAATTTCAGAATTAATGCTTTAATTAAATAATCTACAATGAACATTGGAATTTTTGAATATTATATTTCAGACTGTAACAATTTTATTGAAAATAATACTAAATATTCAAATTAGTTAAATTCGCAATGCTATGACTATCAAAACCATTTTTAATCTATTGCTGATTTCAGCATTTGTTAATTCAGGAATCGCCCAAAACTATTCTTGGGAAAAACTCGATACAGAACCCTATCCGGGAAAACAAGACGATATTTCGTTTATAGATGCCAATACGGGTTGGTATGTTAACGGATTTGGAACTATTTACAAAACAACCGATGCTGGTTTAAATTGGGAAAAACAACTCCAGCAAAAAGGGTCATTTTTCAGAACTATTGCGTTTGTGAATCAAGATGTTGGATTTGCAGGAACTGTGGGTACCGATTATTTCCCAAATGTTAGCGATACCATTCCTTTGTACGGCACCAAAGATGGCGGTAAAACTTGGAATCCTGTAAACTATAATGGTCACTACGTTAAAGGTCTTTGCGCTATTTCTGTTGTGAAAGAGCAGTTTATTAACCACGGAGCAATTGATTATAGACATCACGTTTTTGCAGCTGGAAGAGTTGGCAGCCCAGCAAATTTTATGGTTTCACACGATGGTGGTATAAATTGGGATTCCAAAAGTTTAAACGACGATTGTAAAATGATTTTTGATATTAAAATGTTCAATAAAAATGAAGGTTTTATTTGTGCTGCTACCTCAGAAGATATAAGCCAATCTAATGCCTTGATTATGAAAACTGTTGATGGTGGCAAAACTTGGGAAAAAGTTTACCAATCCAATAGACCATTTGAAACAACATGGAAAATGTCCTTTCCTACCAAAAATGTTGGGTATGTAACCATTCAATCGTATAATCCTGATCCGCGTGTAAAACAACAAAGGGTAGCAAAGACGACGGATGGCGGAAAAACATGGAATGAAATTAATTTAGTAGAAGACCATACAGCTCGCCAATTTGGTATCGGGTTTATAGATGAAAATCTTGGCTATGTAGGAACAGTAAATAGCGGTTATAAAACTGAAGATGGCAGTCAAACTTGGACTGCCATGGATTTAGGTCGTGCCTGCAACAATATTAAGATTTACAAAGATACGAGCGGCACTGTAACGCATGGTTACGCCATTGGCGTGGATGTTTTTAAACTGAAAATTGAAAACTAAAAATGAAATTACACGTTAAATAGAAAATGCATTACATCGCCATCTTTCACGATGTAATTTTTGCCTTCCACGCGCATTTTGCCGGCTTCTTTTACTTTCGCTTCGCTACCGAATGAAACAAAGTCATCATAAGCAATTACTTCAGCTCTAATGAAGCCTTTTTCAAAATCGGTGTGTATTACGCCTGCTGCCTGTGGTGCGGTTGCTCCTACATCAATGGTCCAAGCGCGCACTTCTTTTACGCCTGCGGTAAAATAGGTTTGTTGTTTTAGAAGTTTGTATGCTGATCGAATTAATTTAGATGAACCTGGTTCGTCTAAACCAATATCTTGTAGAAACATTTGGCGCTCTTCAAAGCTGTCTAATTCGTTAATATCTGCTTCCGTACCGACCGCTAGAAACAACACTTCTGCATTTTCATTTTTAACGGCTTCTTTTACTTTTTCAACATACGCATTTCCAGAAATAGCAGACGCTTCATCAACATTACAAACATACATAACAGGCTTGTCTGTAATAAATTGAGCTGGTTTTACAAAATCTTCGTAATCATCTTCACTAAATTCCAAAGCGCGAATAGAAGTTCCTGTTTCTAAACCTTGTTTTATTTTCAAAAGAACGGCTTCTTCTTTCTGTGCATCTTTATTGCCAGTTTTAGCAGCGCGTTTTACTTTTTCAAGCTTTTTATCGACGGTTTCAAGGTCTTTCAGCTGAAGCTCAATATCGATAGTTTCTTTATCTCTGATAGGATTAATGCTACCATCAACATGCACAATATTATCATCATCAAAGCAACGTAACACATGCAAAATAGCATCGGTTTCTCTAATATTAGCTAAAAATTGATTACCCAAACCTTCACCTTTACTGGCACCTTTTACTAGGCCAGCAATATCAACAATTTCTACTGTTGCAGGCTGAACTCTTTGCGGCTTCACCAACGATTCAAGTATTTCAAGTCTTCGGTCGGGAACGTTCACAATACCAATATTGGGCTCAATAGTACAAAAAGGAAAGTTTGCACTTTGTGCTTTGGCATTTGACAAACAATTAAATAATGTGGATTTACCTACATTTGGAAGACCTACGATTCCGGCTTTCATATAATATCGTATTTAAAGGGTGCAAAGATACATCTTCAATTGAATATTCAAGAATAAAAAAATGATGTTTGCCGAAATTGACCAACATCATTTTTTAACTTTTTCAAATAGTTATGTTATTATGGTGCGGGATATAAGTAATTTGCCTCAAAACTCAATGGGATCCCAATCCACCAATAGATAATCAAGAATGCAGTCCACGCAATTAAAAATATAACCGAATAAGGTAACATCATCGATATCAAAGTTCCAATACCCATTCCCTTGACATAGCGCTGACTAAAAACCACTACCAGTGGGAAATAAGGCAGCAATGGTGTAATAATATTGGATACAGAATCCCCTACGCGATAAGCCGCCTGTGTAAGGTCAGGTGATATGCCTAGCTGCATTAGCATTGGAACAAAAATAGGCGCTATAAGTGCCCATTTTGCCGATGCAGAGCCCACCATTAAATTAACAAAGGCACTAAGTATTACAATTCCAATAATGGTGATTTGGCCCGGCAATTCCAGTGCCTGAAGGAAGTTTGCACCTTTGATAGCTATTAAAAGGCCAATATTTGAGCGCGTAAAAGCATCAATAAAAAGTGCACAGAAAAAAGCCATTACAATATAGTAACCCATACTTTCCATGGATTTTGTCATACTTTTAATTAAATCTCTAGAGGATTTATATCTGCCTGATACAAAACCAAAAACAAGACCAGGTATTAATAATAAGACAAATATCAGCGGAACAATTGCCTTCATTAAAGGTGCATGGAACGAAGTGAGTGATTGAATTTCTGAATCAACCATATCTGGTCCTCTTAGGGCAGAATCTGCTGGATATGCCCACAAAAACAAACCTACAATTCCCAGAACCATAGCTAAAAACCCAAACCAAAAGGCTTTGCTTTCCTTGGTTGTCACCTTTTCCATTTTAGGCATTTGATCTTCATCGCCATCAACTTTCACTTTTGAAAGTCTAGGTTCAATTATTTTATCTGTAATCCACCAGCCAACAAGCACAATCAATAAAGTTGATGCAGAAGTGAAATACCAGTTATTTAAAGGGTTTAGGTTAATTGCTGGATCAAGAATTCTTGCAGCCTCGAGTGTAAAACTCATGATTAGCGGATCAATAGCCGAAGGGATGAAGTTTGCCGAGAACCCTCCAGATACTCCGGCAAAAGCTGCTGCAATACCTGCTAAAGGGTGTCGCCCTGCGGCATAAAATATAACACCTCCTAGTGGGATAACAAGCACATAACCTGCATCTGCAGCTGTATGACTCACGATAGCTATTAATATAAGCATCGGAGTTAGTAATTGTTTTGGTGTAAAGTTTAAGAGTTTTTTCAAACCGGCATCTATCCAACCGGAATGCTCTGCAACTCCCACACCAAGCATGGCGACTAAAACAATTCCCAATGGAGCAAAAAGCACAAAGGTGTTGACCATGCTTGCCAGAAATCCGGCTAATTGGGTTCCTGTAAGTAAATTTTGCACATTCAAACTGTTTCCGGTCATCGGATGAATTTCCCCAAAATCAAACGGAGACAAAATCGCAGATAAAACCCAAACGAAGATTAATAAATAAAAAAATAAAATCGCAGGATCGGGTAATTTATTACCCAACTTTTCAACTAAATCAAGCGCTCTGTTTACAAAGCCTTTTTTCTTGACTAATTCAGCTTGTTGCATATTATATAAGGTTTGTTAGTTTTAGAAAATGCTAATTTAGAAAAAGATGTTATATACCAAGCAGTTATTTAAACTTTTCAGAAACAAATGTTAAGCTTCTATTTTTTGTATAACCTAGTTTTCAGGAATTATTGATGCTTTTATTTAATAAAACCAACCAATGTTGTCTAATAAATATATTTTAGAATCAATAAAATTTAAAAGCTGCTTGATAATGGGTTGTCCGCGAAATTTTTTATTTTTTTAAAGTGATTCTGTTCTGCAAAACTAAATTACCAATAAGCCCGAAACCCTATCTTGAAAATCTCGCGTTTAGAAAATTTTTATGGGAAACTCCTGCTTATTTAATATATTCGTGTCTAAGAAAAACCTTACGCATGAACAAATTTATATCGGTTATTATTTTCACACTGTTGTCGGCTTTTATCGTGCAATCTCAAAGTTTATCGGCAATTATTTTAGAAAAAGGCACTGGAAATCCTATACCCTATGCAGCGGTGAAAATTGACGATTACAATGGAGTGATAAGCAATGAAGAAGGAATTTTCACAATCAATAATCCAAATGTAAAATCCATAATTATTTCATGTCTAGGATTTCAAGAGCTCGAAATATCTATCGATGCCATTATAAAAGCCGATTATAAAATAGAATTAGAAACGTCAGTAAATCAATTAAATGAGATTTTAATCAGCAACAAACTGCCTAATATAGATTCTATTATTTTTAATATTCGGAAAAACTTTAAACAAAACCATGATCTAGCCAATACTGAATTGGAATTGTTTTCCAGACGAACCTCTTATTTTGATTTTAAGAATTTTGAAATCGATGTTAAAAAAGCGCAAGCAATACCAAAAAAAGCGCTTTCAGAACTTAATGATGAAGTTAGCCGACTAACGTCAAATGTTATTAAAAGCAATTCCAAGTCTTTTAATGATTTTAGTGGTAATTTATTTATCGGCGATTCGTCAAAAACAAAATTAATTCCCAAACAATCTACTGAACTAGTAGACGTGAAAAATGATTATTCGGTTGAAAAAGTTCAGGAGAGATCTCAAACCATTTTTTTAAAAGCTTTAGATACCAATTTAACATACAAAGTAAGAACAGGGATTTTTAAGGTGGAAGATTCCCTATCTTTTAACGAAATTACCGTCAAGGATGAACCCTCAACACATTCTGTTAAGGAATTAAAGTCGAGATTAACGCCACTATTGTCTAATATCCAAAATTTTGAAAACACCATTATTGGGGAAATTTTGGACACCAAGTTATACGATTTTTCAATACGTGATGTTACTTTCACTGATGGTTCTATGGCTTATGTGATTGATTTTAAACCAAGAAAAAGAAAAACTAAATTTGCTGGAACCTTAATTGTGATGTCTAATAATTATGCTATAAAACGACTAGATTATAGCTTTGCCGAGGGTAAGCGCGGGACTAAAGTAAACTTAAAACTGATAGCAGGTGTTAAATATGTAGAAGAAGGAGAATTGGGCAGCATTCATTTTGAAAAAGACATCGACAATAGGTATAAACCGTTTTACATTCAGCAAAACTCGGTGAATTATGTTTATGTAAGTAGACCCTTTACCTTTATAGAAAACAGTTCAAACAAAAATAAATTCGGATTTAGAATTTTAATTGAAGGCCGTATGGTAGATAAAAGTGAAATGTTGGTAACTGGTTCGAAAAGTATTACTCAAAACGGCTTCGATAGTCTTGAAGAACCCAAAAACATAAGGTTTACCAAACTCAGTCAATACACACCTTCAATTTGGGAAAACCAGCAAGTTTTAGAACCGCTTGAGGACATGAAAACCTTTATTGTAAAAGAATAATTGTTACTCTTCAGGATGCATAAATCGTTGCTTTGCTAATAGTACAACTTCCGATTCTACGTGATTGTCGTCCGGCACGCAACAATCTACCGGACAAACTGCTGCGCATTGTGGCTCCTCATGAAAGCCCACGCACTCGGTACATTTATCTGGAGAAATATAATAAACCTCGTCACTAATTGGCACTTGTGCTTCATCGGCATCTACCTCTTTACCATCAGGCAACACCACCTTTCCTTTTAAACTAGTACCATCGGAGTATCGCCAATCATCAGCACCTTCATAAATGGCCGTGTTTGGGCATTCTGGCTCGCAAGCACCGCAGTTAATACATTCGTCTGTTATAATTATTGCCATGATTTATTAAGTTTAAAATTTCTTTTTCAAGCATTAAAAAAAAACGGTTCATCCATTTTTTTAACTTTGCAAAATTAACGCCTTGTTATAAGACAACCAAATACTAAATGAATTTACAACAAAGAATTAACGCCTTCTCAAAACTAGGTGCTTTTTTAGAGCAATTTTCGAATATTCAGGCGCAGCAACAAGCAACTATTACTCAAAATGAAAGCTTTTATGCAAGGTTTCAGAACACCCTAAAAAAAGCACAACAAAATAACGCCTGGTTTACTGATGAAAATATAGCTTTTGCTTTAAAAAACTGGTCACAAGCACTCACATTATTTAATCTGGAAAAATGGGTTTCGGCCTATTCTATTTCAAATGTAAAACCAAAACAAGTAGCTATAATAATGGCAGGCAATATCCCATTGGTAGGGTTTCACGATTTTTTATCGGTTTTAATTACTGGTCACAAAGTCATTGTAAAACAATCATCTAACGACACATATTTGTTACCTATATTGGCCCAATACCTTGTTGCCATAGAACCTGACTTTGAAAACCATATTAACTTCACCACAGAAAAGCTACCAAATTTCGAAGCTGTAATTGCGACTGGCAGTAATAATACGGCACGTTATTTTGAATATTATTTTAAAGGAAAACCCTCCATAATTAGAAAAAACAGAAACTCAGTCGCCATATTAACCGGAAATGAAAGTGATCAAGAGTTAATGCTTCTTTCCGAAGATATTTTTAGATATTTTGGACTTGGTTGTCGTAATGTATCAAAATTATTTGTTCCTCAAAATTATAATTTCGATGCCCTTTTTAATTCGGTATATAAATGGAAAGATATTATAAACCATCATAAATATGCCAATAATTACGATTATAATAAGGCCGTATATTTAATGAGCGAGTACGACATTTTAGATAATGGTTTTTTTATGGTGAAGGAAGATACTTCTTATGCATCTCCCATTTCAACTGTCTTTTTTGAGTACTATCATAATATTCAAGATTTAAGATCTAAATTAGAAATGGACAGAGAACTCATACAATGCCAAGTTGCTCCGTCTAATTTAAAAATTGGAATCCCTTTTGGAAGCACTCAAAATCCACAATTATGGGATTATGCCGATAATGTTGATACGGTTGATTTTTTGTTAACGATTTAATCAAAAAATTATGGATTTTACAACAGATAATAAGCGATTAATTAGCACCTTTGTAAAGCTTATTTTTAAATTTTTTTAAAGCAAAATTTATATCCAATTGAATAGTAAAACTACAATATCAATCCTATGAAAATACACAACTTTAGCGCGGGACCATGCATTTTACCGCAAGAAGTAATACAAAAAGCCGCTGAGGCCGTTATAGATTTTGACAATGGCCTTTCGCTTATTGAAATTTCCCACCGAAGCAAAGCATTTGTTGACGTAATGGAAGAGGCTAGAGCACTTTCCTTAGAACTTTTAGGCTTAGAAGGCAAAGGTTACAAAGCATTGTTTTTAGCTGGAGGTGCCAGTTTACAATTTGTAATGGTGGCCATGAATCTTCTAGAAAAACGTGCTGGCTATTTAAATACTGGAACTTGGAGTAAAAATGCGATTAAAGAAGCCAAAATATTTGATGATATTTATGAAGTCGCTTCGTCTGAAGCCGCTGGATATAATTATATACCAAAAGGCTATGATATCCCAACCGACTATGATTACTTCCATTGTACTTCAAACAATACCATTTTCGGGACGCAAATAAAATCATTCCCAAACTGTGAGATACCCATGGTTTGTGATATGAGTTCAGATATATTTTCACGTGTTATTGATTTTTCAAAATTTGATATTATTTACGCAGGCGCTCAAAAAAATATGGGACCTGCGGGTACCACCCTTGTAATTGTCAAAGAAGATATTCTAGGAAAAGTATCGAGAAAAATTCCTGCAATGCTTGATTACAAACAACATATAAGCAAAGGCAGTATGTACAACACACCGCCTGTTTTTCCTGTATATACTAGTATGCTTAACTTACGGTGGTTGAAAAAATTAGGAGGCATTGCAGCTATTGAAAAAGAAAATGACAAAAAAGCACAGTTGATGTATTCCGAAATTGACCTCAATCCATTGTTCAATGGTTATGCTGTTAAGGAAGATCGTTCAAAAATGAACGCTACTTTCACTTTAGAAAACGAAAATTTAAAAGAAACTTTTGAAACCATGCTAAAAGAAGCTGGTATTAATGGCTTAAACGGTCACCGCAGCGTTGGTGGCTATCGCGCCTCTATGTACAACGCCTTATCACTAGACAGCGTGAAAGCCTTAGTTGAAGTAATGAGTGAATTAGAACAAAAAGCATAATAAACTACAAATGAAAGTATTAGCAAACGACGGAATTTCAAAAAGTGGCATAAAAGCCTTGGAAGCTGGTGGATTTGAAGTCATCACAACTACCGTAGCACAAGAGCAATTAATTAATTATATCAACCAAAACCAAGTCACGGTTTTATTGGTAAGAAGTGCTACCACAGTTCGAAAAGATTTAATTGACGCCTGTCCAAGTTTAAAAATTATAGGTCGTGGTGGTGTTGGTATGGACAACATTGATGTTGATTACGCAAAAGCCAAAGGCTTGCATGTCATAAACACGCCAGCCGCTTCATCGCAATCTGTAGCAGAATTGGTATTTGCTCATTTATTTAGCGGCGTACGTTTTCTGCACGATGCCAATAGAAGCATGCCATTAGATGGTGACAGCAAATTTGGTGCTTTAAAAAAGGCCTACGCAAAAGGTGTTGAATTACGAGGGAAAACCTTAGGAATCGTCGGTTTTGGTCGCATTGGTCAAGAGGTTGCTAAAATTGGTTTGGGTGTTGGAATGAAGGTTGTAGCAACCGATAATTTTATTGATAGCGCTACCATTTCTGTTGATATATTTGATGGTCAATCTATTAAAGTTGAAATCAAAGCTATTGATTTTGATGAATTATTGGCCCAAAGTGATTTTATAACCGTACACGTGCCGGCACAAAAAGACTATTTAATTGGTAAAGCCGAATTGGCTAAAATGAAAAATGGTGTAGCCATAATAAATGCAGCTCGTGGCGGGGTAATTGATGAGGTAGCCTTAATCGATGCTCTAGAAGCAGGTACTGTTGCCTTTGCTGGTTTAGATACTTTTGAAAATGAACCAAAACCAGCCGTTAAGGTGTTGATGAATCCATCAGTATCTTTAACACCTCATATTGGTGCAGCGACCAACGAAGCACAAGATAGAATTGGTACAGAGTTAGCTAGTCAAATTATTAGTATTTTAAAATAATTTCCTACAACTATTTAATTACTAAGTTAGAAGTGACATTTAAAAAGTTTTTTGTATTTTTCAAGTCAACTAAACCACTATACCAATGTCAGGAATTTTAGATTTATTAAATAGTGATATGGGTAAAACCATAATCAACGGTGTTGCCAACGAAACAGGACAATCCGAATCCAAAACACAAAGTGTACTTACCATGGCAATGCCTGTTCTTTTGGAAGCCATGAAACGTAATACCACAACTCCAGAAGGAGGTGCAGGTCTCCTGAATGCCCTAAGTACCAAACACGACGGAAGTATATTAGACAATCTAGGCGATTTGTTTGCCGGTGGTGTAAATGAAAGTGTGAAACAAGATGGCTCTAAGATTCTCGGGCATATTCTTGGCAACAAAACACAGTCTGTTGAAAAAGTGATTGGTGCAAATGCAGGACTGGATGCTAGCTCAGTTGATAACATTTTAAAAGTAGCAGCACCCGTTTTATTAGGAATGCTCGGAAAACAAACCACGGAGAATAATGTCAATAATTCATCCGATTTAACGAGTTTAATCAGTGGGCTTTTATCCAATAATAGCCAGTCTCAAACACAAAGTTTTTTACATTCTATATTAGATGCAGATGGCGACGGCTCTATCATAGACGACGTAGCTGGAATGGTGCTTAATAAAAGTGGCAAAAAAAGCGGACTCGGTGGAATGCTTGGTGGCTTGTTTGGTAAAAGATAAAAACAGATTTAGTTTTAAAATAATATATGTCAGTTCTTAAAAATGAGCTGACTTTTTTTTTAAATTCTTTTGAAAATTGCTAATTACTTGTTGGAACGTTATATCTTTAAAAGATGCAAAATACTTTAAAATTATTCATTTTCATACTATTAGCTCTCGCTTTATCAATTATCAGCTGCAAGCCGTCTAGAATTTCGGATGTCGGCATTGATAAAAATCAGAATGCATAAAAATTAACCGATACCGTTATAATGCAAAGTGACGATGGTGACTACCAAATCATTATTATTGAACCAGGTTTTTACGGAGGGTTACATTCTATAGCAAGACCATCTGGTTATTATTCTCAAAATTTCTTAGAAAGTAGAAACCGTTTGTTTGTACAAGAATATAATTTAAGGGTACAACAACCACTGACATTCAATCCTAATCTTTACGAAATGCCTATAGAGTACCAAGCCAACATAAATTATGGCTACGATTTGAATTACCAACTTTATAACTACTTCATATATTTTCCACTATAATATAAACAGCAATTAACTTCTTTTATTCCGAGAAATTAATAATTTTGCAAATTCAATTGCAAATGAAAAATTTTAAACTTTCTTGGGAAATCAATCATAACTGGCAATTAATATTTCCGTTTATTGGAATATTAATCGCTGGATATAGCGCGATTAAAATAACGCGTGCCATTTTTGGTGATTTGAATATATTCTTGTTTTCATTTATTTCAATCTTAATAGTATTTTCAATTCTAAAAGTATCAGTTTTTGTAATCAATAAGCTTGAAAACAAATGGGTTGTGAATCAAAAATGGGAATTAATTCGAATATTTATTGTATTTGCCGTCACTGGAACGTCATCGATGTTTGTTAGTCGTCCGATTATTGCGCTATTAGGAATTACTAAAGAAAACTTAAACCCACTACTATACTGGTTTTTATTTGTTACTATTGGGCTCATTTTTTATCAGATTTTATTAGTATTTTTCGGTTGGTTGTTTGGTCAATTTAAATTCTTTTGGAACTTTGAGAAGAAAATGCTGAAACACTTCGGTTTAAAACGATTTTTGAGTGAGTAAATTTAAACTAAATATAACTTTTAAAAGTTTGGCAATGCTTTTGGCTTTTGCCGTGCTTTCTCCTTATGTAGTTAAATTGTCCCATTCATTTAGCCATCACACGCATGAGGTTTGTGACGGATTTTCCGATTCGCATTTTCACAGTCTGGATCTTGATTGCGAGTTTTATAAATTTAAAATTCAAAAAGACCAGATTTTTGATATCGTTGTTTATTCAGAATATGAATCGATAACTACTATTCATTTCCAAAGTATATTATATTTCTTTTCATACGAACATCAGCACTTATCTTTCTCGCTAAGAGCGCCGCCGGCTTTGGTTTAGTTTTTTGTTTAAAAATTAACAAAAGCAAATTTTACAAAATGAAATTATTTTTAGTGGTGATGGCCTTGATGTTTTCCATTTTAGGTGTATCGCAAGAATGTACGTTTAAGTTTTCTGGAAAAGTAATAGATTTCCACGATCGATCAGTTATCGTTGGTGCAACTATTTATATCCAAGAATTGGAAAAATATGCTGTATCAGACGAAAACGGCAATTTTGAAATTTCTAAGCTTTGCACAGGAACTTACACCATTTTGTTTGCGCACATAGGTTGTGAAAACAAGGAAATTAAAATCGATTTGAAATCTGATCTAAAAAGAGAAGTTTTTTTAGAGCACCATATAGAAAACCTACAAAATATAACCATAACGGGCGAAGCGCCTAAACAAACCAAAAGTGGTCAGGAAACTAAAATTTCGTCAGAAACTCTGGAAGCGTACAGCTCTATGAGTTTAGGCGATGCTTTAAAAGAAGTTACTGGTGTTACCTCGTTAAGTACAGGAAATACTATTGTGAAACCAATTATTAATGGCATGCATAGCAGTCGTATTATAATTATGACCAATGGTGTTAGACTTCAGGATCAGGATTGGGGCGTTGAACATGCTCCAAATATTGATGTTAACACTGCTGGAGCCATAACTGTTATTAAAGGTTCTAGTGCGCTTGCCTATGGTGGTGATGCCATCGCCGGTGTGGTAAGTTTAAAGTCGCAGCCATTCGCTAAAACAGATTCTTTATACGGTAAAACAATCATCAGCGGACAAAGTAACGGTCGTGGTGGTAGCGTACATACAGCATTAGCAAAAACCTTTAAAACAGGTTGGTTTGTTGCAGCAAATGGCACACTTAAGCGTTATGGCGATTTTGAAGCTCCAGATTACAATCTTACCAATACAGGATTAAAATCAGGCGCTTTTTCAGTTCAAACTGGTTACAATTCATTCAAACAAGGTTTCGAGGTTTTTTATAGTTATGTAGATAACGAAATTGGTATTCTGAGAGCATCACATATCGGTAATATTAATGATCTGGTAAATGCTATAAACAGTCAACAGCCTTTGGTTGTTAATGATTTTAGTTATGATATCAATTCGCCACGTCAAGAAATTCAACACCATTTAGTTAAAGCAACTGCTTTTAAGCGACTTAAAGGATTTGGTAAAATTGAGGTGCAATATGACTATCAAAACAACCAGCGTTTTGAATATGACGTTCGTATTGGTGATAATAGGAACAATGCGGCTGTAGATTTAAATCTACAAACGCACAGTATTTTGGCAGAGTTGCGCAAGGACTCAAATTTGGATAGGATATATACATTTGGTTTAATGGGAAGATACCAAAATAATTTTGCAAATCCCGAAACTGGTGTAAGACGACTGATTCCCGATTATGACAAATACGATTTCGGTGCTTTTCTAACTACTGAATGGAAACTAATTCAGGGTTTGATTATAGATGCTGGAATTCGATATGATTTCAATAGAATTGATGCGCAAAAGTTTTATAGAACCAGTCGTTGGACTGAACGTGGCTATAATGTAGATTTTGCAGATATTGTAGTGGATGACTTGGGGACGCAATTGCTCACCAATCCAGTTTTTAATTACCATAATATTTCTGCTTCCTTAGGAATGTCATACGATATTTCAACCAATCAAGAATGGATGGCAAATATTAGCATGGCTAAAAGAGCACCAAATCCTTCCGAATTATTTAGTGATGGATTACACCATTCAGCAGCCAGAATCGAATTGGGTGATTTAAGAATCGAACAAGAAACATCTTATAGGCTTTCTTCAACATACATCTATAGTAGAGAAAAGTTTAAGTTTATGTTAGAGCTGTTTTTTAATCACATAAATGATTATGTGTTGATAGAACCACGCGGCACTGAACAAACGTTAAGAGGTGCATTCCCTGTTTGGGAGTACCGTCAAACCAACGCTAATTTGTATGGCGCCGATATAACGACGAATTACAATTTTTATAAAGGTTTTAACCTTATAAATAAAACAGCTTTTATAAAAGGATATGACCTAGATGCCAATACAGCACTTATTGATGTGCCAGCAATACGAACCACTAATAGCGTAAATTACACGAATAGTGAATGGAATAATTTTAGCAGTGCACTCACCAGCGAGTTAGTGTTTAGGCAAAATGAATTTCCTGACAATAATTTTGAACAATATATTGCTGCAAGAGATGAGTTTGTATTAGTTGACGTGAGTACGCCACCGCCGGCCTACCATCTACTTAACTGGTCTAATGAAATACAGTTTTCCTTAAGTCCAAAAACCGATTTAACTCTGAACTTAAGCGTCAACAATATTTTAAATACCAATTACAGAGATTACCTTAATCGACTAAGATATTTTGCTGATGATCTTGGACGAAATATAATATTACAAGTGAAAATAAATTATTAAACATCTAAAACAAACAATGATGAAAACAATGAAAACAATTAAATTTTTAACAATAGTAGCAATCGCAGGTTTAACCTTTAACAGTTGTTCAAGCGACGATGACGCACCAGTGCCAGTAAATGAAGAAGAAGTAATTACAACGGTTATAGCAAGCTTTACACCGCAAGGCGGCGGAACTACTGTAACCTTAACGTCTCAAGACTTAGATGGTGACGGCCCCGACGCACCAATACAAGCAGTCTCGGGACCTTTTGTAAGTGGAACAGTTTACAATGGTAGTGTTCAGTTTTTAAATGAATTGGAAACACCTGCTGAGGATATTACCGAAGAAATTGAAGAAGAAGACGATGAACACCAAGTTTTCTTTTCAGTGACTGGCGGTGTTGGAACTTTTGCTTATACAGATAGTGATGCAGATGGAAACCCTCTTGGTTTAGCGTTTACATTTACAACAGATGATACTGCTGCAGTTCTAAATGGTATAATGACGATAACTTTGAGACACGAACCAAATAAATCAGCTGCAGGCGTTAGCGACGGTGATATTACGAATGCTGGTGGAGAAACTGATGTAGAAGTGTCATTTGACGTTACTAAAAATTAAGTTAAACCTGTATCATTAAAAAAAAAGCGACTTTCGAGTCGCTTTTTTTTATTTGCTTATTTCCATAACCGGTTGTTCCCTTTTACTAAAAACATAAGTATAAAACCACATAATAGTAAAAGTTGGTATAATATCTAATCCTGGTAAAATTTCCTCAACAAACGATATAATACCAGCAATTTTCCCCTTTTTCCCAGGATAAAGTCGCGTCATAATAAAACCTGATAAAGGTGCCCAAATAATATCAAAGATTGTAATTAAGCCAATTAAGTCTAACACAATACTTAATGCCAATTTTTTATATTTTCCCATACATACTTAAATAAATTACTATTATCGCATAACAAAAAATATACCAAAAAATTGTGTCACGAATGACTTCCTAATTCTTAGTTTTAACAATTACTTATGACAAATAGCCATAGGCAGAATGTAGTTTTGTACACACCTTAATAAAATTCATCTCCACTTGACAATTAAAGTATACATCTATTTTGAATGGCTTATAAAACTAATGATATTATGTCTATTTGTGAGTCTTATATCTCTAAATTCATTAAACGCTCAATCAAAAGATAAAAAGGTTTTAAATATTATCCGTACGGACACACCGCCCATTATTGATGGTGTTTTAAACGATAACATTTGGCAGCGTGCAGAAAAAGCTCAAAACTTCACCCAGTATAAGCCAGACATGGGAATTCAAGAAACCGACGAACGAACATCCTTGGTTCAAATGAGCTACGATGATGAAGCGCTTTACATAGCAGCTTATCTTAAGGACGATCCAGAACTTATGATGACCCAACTTACCAACCGTGACAATTTTGGACAAACCGATTATTTTAAAGTGGTTATTAACCCAAACAATGACGCTCAAAATGACACCCAATTTATTGTGTTTAGTTCTGGTGTTCAAGCAGATGCTATTGCAAACCCGACCATCAATGAAGATTTTGGCTGGAATGCTGTTTGGGATAGCGCCGTCACCAAAACCGACGATGGTTGGACGGTTGAAATGAAATTACCATACCGCACTTTGCGATTTTCAGATGAAAATGAGCCCACTTGGGGTATTCAATTTATACGTTTTTTTAGAAGAGAACGATCGGAATATGCATGGAACCCAATAGACCCTACCAAGGGAATTGTTGGACTTTATCACGGCGAATTAAAAGGTTTAAAAGATATTGAACCACCTGTGAGATTAAATTTATATCCCTTTACTACGGGTATCATGAATACATTTGATGATAAAACCGATACCAAACTCACTTTTGGTATGGATGTAAAATATGGCCTTACCGACAATTTCACCTTAGATGCTACTTTGGTCCCCGATTTTAGCCAAGCGCGATTTGACGACGTTGTTTTAAACCTCGGTCCATTTGAACAAACTTTCGCTGAACAACGTCAATTTTTTACGGAAGGGATCGATTTGTTCTCAAAAGGAAATTTATTTTTCTCTCGAAGGGTTGGTAGCGCTCCAATTGGCTCCGTAACGCTTGAAGACAATCAGGAAATTACCGATAGACCACAAGAAACAAAGGTGTTAAATGCACTTAAAGTTTCGGGTCGAACAAAGAAAGGACTGGGTATCGGTTTGTTTAATGCCATTACCGAAAGTACTTTCGCTACCATCAGAGATACCGTTGCAAACACAGAAACCAAACAGCTTATTGAACCACTTTCTAACTACAATATTTTGGTGATTGACCAACAATTTAATAAAAATTCATCGGTTAGCATTATAAATACCAATGTTTTACGAGAAGGTAGTTTTAGAGATGCCAATGTTACCGCTGCACTCTTTAACATCATTAACAAACGTAACACCTACAACATTGCCGGGGATTTTAAGATGAGTCAATTAAATTTAATTAATGACGAGCAGGTTGGTTATAGCAGTTCGTTTTCGGCGGCCAAGGTTCATGGTAATTTTCGTTATGGTGTTCGTCATAGCTTTGCCGATACCGATTACGACATAAATGACCTAGGTTTGCAACTTCGTAATAATTTCAACAATGTAACCTTAAATGCTTCTTATCAAATATTTGAACCTACAAAGCACCTTAATAGTTACAATATTAATCTTTCTTACAATCATCAAAGGCTGGCAAATCCAGGAGTCTATACAGGAACTTCTATCAACTCTTCATTTCGTGCTAATACCAAAAAATTAGATACTTATGGATTCAATCTAAATTTTCAACCGGGCAAACAATACGATTATTTTGAAGCACGAACCGCAAATAGTTTTTTTATTTATGAAAATTTTTTGACTGCTGGTTTATTCATATCCTCCAACTATAATAGGGTTTTTGCAGTCGATTTAAGATCTAATATTAATACTTTGTTTGAAGACGGTCGGGATTATTTTACTTACAACCTTGATTTTAGTCCACGCGTTCGATTTAATGATCACTTTTTATTGGTTTATAATTTTAAATACGATTTTAGAGATGGCGATCGCGGTTTTGCAACCCGTCAAGACAATCAACCTATTTTTGGAGAGAGAGATAGACAAATTGTTGAAAATTCTTTGTCGGCTAATTATACCTTCAATCCATTTCAAATTGTATCATTAACTTTTAGGAATTATTGGGATACCGTTTCATATGATGACAATTATTTTACCCTATTAGATAACGGTCGACTTACAACTGACGATGGTTTTACACTTGATGATTTAGATAACGATCCCAACATAAATTTTACCACTTGGAATCTTGACCTTAGCTATTCCTGGCAGTTTGCACCTGGAAGTTTCTTAACGGCTTTATATCGCAACCAGCTGTTCAATATTAGCAATGATGCACAAGCCAATTATTCCGATACCTTAAATAATCTTTTTAATTCGCCTACACAGCACACGTTTTCAGTTCGTGTTCAATACTTTATAGACTATGCCAATATTAAATCTGTTTTTAGCAGAAAGAATAGTTAATTGTTGTACAAACTTGATTAAAATGTTAATTTCACAACATCTATGAGTATCATCATTCAGGCCAAACATATAAACAAATCTTACAACGACTTGCAGGTTTTGAAAAATGTTGATTTAACTATCAATACCGCCGAGGTAGTTTCTATTGTAGGTCCGTCTGGTGCCGGAAAAACTACCCTATTGCAAATTTTAGGAACCTTAGATAAAGCTGATAAACATCCGCATACTGAATTGCTGATTAGAGGTGAAAATGTAGCTGTACTTAATGACAAGGCCTTAGCTAAATTTAGAAACAATCATATTGGTTTTATTTTTCAGTTCCATCAATTATTTCCTGAATTTTCTGCCATTGAAAATGTTTGCATTCCAGCCTTTATTAAAAATACTTCAAAAGTAAACGCCGAAAAGGAAGCTAAAAAATTATTAGACTATTTAGGTCTAAAAAATCGTTACCATCACAAACCAAGTGAGCTTTCTGGAGGCGAACAACAACGTGTAGCCGTGGCTCGAGCGCTGATCAATAATCCTGCACTTATTTTTGCAGATGAACCTTCTGGTAATTTAGACAGTGAATCGGCCGAAAGTCTTCACCATTTGTTTTTCAAATTACGTGACGAATTTAAGCAAACCTTTGTGATTGTAACGCACAATAAAGAACTCGCCAATATGGCCGACCGTAAGCTGACTATGGTAGATGGCAAAATTCAAAATTAACCACTTTCTGTGCCAAAAAAACTGACTTTTTTAGAGTTAAAATCATTCTTAGATGAAAAAGAAACCCAGTACAATCATCGAGATTTTATTGATTCCGACCCAATTCAAATTCCGCATCAGTTCAATAAAAAAGAAGATATTGAAATTGCTGGATTTTTAACCGCAACCATCGCTTGGGGCAACCGTAAAAGCATTATTAACAATGCCCAACGCATGATGGATTTGCTTGACCGTTCGCCATACGACTTTGTAATACACCATAAAGATTCCGATTTAAAACCGCTCCTAAACTTCGTGCATCGCACCTTTAATGGCGACGATTTCATTCAGTTTATAAAAAGTTTGCAGCATATTTACAATAATCATCATGGATTAGAAGCCGTGTTTGCTAAACATGCCAAAAAGAAATCCATGCAGGAATCTATTCATTTCTTTAAACACTATTTTTTTGAAATAGAGCATCTTCCAAGAACCCAAAAGCATGTCAGTGATCCGTTTAAAAATTCGGCTGCTAAAAGACTTAATATGTACCTGCGTTGGATGGTTAGAAATGACCAAACTGGTGTAGATTTTGGTATTTGGAAAAGTATAAAACCCGCGCAGTTGTCTTGTCCGTTAGATGTGCACTCAGGTAATGTAGCGCGTAAACTAGGTTTACTAAAGCGTCCACAAAACGATGCCAAGGCTTTGTTAGAACTCGATACCAAACTTCGTAAACTTGATGCCACAGATCCTGTTAAATATGATTTCGCCTTATTTGGTCTAGGTGTATTTGAAGGTTTTTAATAAAGTTTTACTATCGCCTGATAAAAAATATTTCGTCCCGATAGGGCCTTCTGAATAAAATATAAAATCTATTCTACCGATATATGGTCCCTGAGGGACAGTCCTGTTAAGGACTGAATATGGGTAGAAATAAAAAAAGCACTACACAGAAAAATGTCTCGTAGGGACTACATAGATAGAAATACAATTTTATTAAATGGTTTTTGTCGGACGACAATAATAAAATTTATTACTTTTAAGCTTCCCTAAATTGAACGTATTCAATTCTATTAAATTATTAATTAATATATATACAAAATGAAGTCTTTTATTGTTTCTACTTTTTTAATAATCTCTATTACCCTAAACGCACAACCCATTGATGTTAATATTGATTCAGCCTATGTCACAAAACATACAGCCACCATTAAAGGCACTACAGTAAATTACGACGTCTACACTGGCATGTTGCCAGTTTGGAAAGAAGAAACAGCTGTAGCAACACTGTTTTACACCTATTACAAACGTACCAACATAAAAGATGTATCTAACAGACCGATTGTGTTTTCATTTAACGGCGGACCAGGATCGGCGTCGGTTTGGATGCATGTGGCTTACACTGGTCCCAAGGTTTTAAACATCGATGACGAAGGTTACCCTGTGCAACCTTATGGTGTAAAAGACAACCCAAATTCAATTTTGGATGTTGCCGATATTGTTTATGTGAATCCAGTAAACACGGCGTATTCACGAATGATACCTGATGCTGATGGCAAAATGCCTGATAAAAGTTTATTTTTCGGCATCAACGCAGATATAAGTTACTTAGCTTCTTGGATGAATACCTTTGTTACCCGTTATAACCGATGGCCATCACCCAAATATATCATTGGCGAAAGTTACGGCGGAACGCGCGTTATGGGATTAGCGCACGAGCTACAAAATAATCAGTGGATGTATCTCAACGGCGTGATTATGGTTTCACCTGCAGATTACAAAGTATTGCGCACCGGCGGTCCGGTTTCATCGGCTTTAAATTTGCCCTATTACACAGCTGCGGCATGGTTTCACAATAAGTTGAACAATAATTTACAGCAAAAGGATTTATTAGACGTGTTACCTGAAGTTGAGACTTTTGCCATAGAAAAATTGGTACCTGCTTTGGCTAAAGGTGGTTTTATTTCTGCGGAAGAAAAAGAACAAATCGCCATAAAAATGAGCACCTATTCTGGGCTTGAGAAATCTGAAATACTGCAGCACAATTTAGATGTACCAACCTCCTATTTTTGGAAATCCCTGTTGCGAAATGACAGTGGGCAAACCATCGGAAGATTAGATTCTAGATATTTAGGATTTGATAAAACCGAATCTGGTACTAGTCCAGATTACAATGCTGAGCTTACTTCTTGGCTGCATTCTTTCACACCCGCAATTAACTATTATATCAGTAATAATCTCAATTTTAAAACGGATTTAAAATATAATATGTTTGGAAATGTGCGTCCGTGGGACAATGAAAACGACAATGTTCGCGATAACTTACGTTTGGCCATGGCGCAAAATCCTTATTTAAAAGTACTAATACAATCAGGTTATTACGATGGTGCCACCACCTATTTCAATGCTAAATACACCATGTGGCAAATTGACCCCAGCGGTAAAATGAAAGACCGATTCAGTTTTAAAGGTTACCGAAGCGGACATATGATGTATTTGCGAAGCGAAGACTTAAAGAACGCCAACGACGATCTAAGGGATTTCATATCTAACTCCTTATCTAATGGGAAAGCGGCGAAATACGATAGACCTTAATCATTCTAATTTTTATAGTTTTCAATTTATTCTTGAACCACTTAGGTCGTATCCCTTCGAAGCACTTGCAATGGCGGGTTATTTATCACACTTAGACTATTGAAAAGTCCAATCACTAAAACCAGTAAAGTAATACCGGGAAACAATACTACAAATGGAATTATTGATGGTGTAAATGGTGTTTCAAAAATTAACAAAGCCAATAACTGACTGCTAATTAAGGATAATAGAATCCCAGTTAAACTGCCTATAATTCCTAAATAGATATATTCAAGCGTAATCATTTTTAAAATTTGCTTGCTTTTGGCACCTAAAGTTCTAAGCAAAACACTTTCTTTAATGCGCTGGTGTTTGCTGGTTCTTACAGCACCTAATAAAACGACTACCCCAGTAAGAATGCTGAAGAATGCCATAAAATTGATAATCCACCCTATTTTATTCAGAAGTGTTTCAACTACCGAAAGTATTTGTCGTAAATCCAGCACCGAAATATTTGGAAACTTAGTCACTAATTCTTGCTGCAAACTTGCCGATGCACTTTCGTCTGGAACATTGGTGGTCAAGACTCTAAATTGTGGGGCGTTTTCTAAAACACCCGTTGGAAACAAAACCGTAAAATTCAATTGCATCCGGCTCCAGTCAACCGTTCTGATGCTACCAACTTTCGTTTTAATTAATACACCTTGAACATTGAATACAATGTCGTCGCCTATGCTTACTTTCGCATCTCTGGCTAAATTATCACTAATCGAAACAGGAATTATTTCAGCATCTTTCACATTACCAGTAAATTCTCCCTGCTCAAGTGTTTCAGATTCAATGAGCGATTCACGATAAGTCGCTCTAAACTCGTGATTTAAAATCCACCGGTTAATAGTAGAGGTTGAATCCTCCTTGATTTCATTAATTGTTTTGCCAGAAATGCTGTGCATACGCATGGTAACAATGGGAATATTATCCATGACCGTATGAGCTTTATTAGTTATTGCAGAAGCCACTTCTTCTTGCTGAGATTCTTGTACATCCAACAAAATAACGTTGGCAGTATTCTGCTGTGCTTCTACCGAAGATTGCGCCAAGAGCAAATCTTTAGTAAAATAAAGCGTACTTATTAAAAAAGTGCCAACCCCAATCGCCAATACCAAAATGAGTGTTTGATTTTTTGGTCGGTATAAATTCAACAAACTCGTGCGTGCTATAAATCCCCAGTTATTTGGAAAAAATCTCTTTATCGCTTTCATAAAAGCATGTGCAATACCCGCTAAAATGGAAAATGTAACCGCAATACCCACCACAAAAGCTGCGGCGTATCTCATATCTTTTAGCAGCCAATACGAAAACAAAAAGATAAAACTAAAAATTCCAATCAGCACTAGGATTCCTGCTTTAAGTGATTTATTATCATTCTCATCATCAATACGTAAGGCTTGTAATGGTGACACATAAATAGTTCCCATTAAAGGATACAAAGCAAATAATACAGACATAAATACCCCTAGTAAAACTCCCATAATAATGGCTTGTGGTGCCAATGTAATTTCCACATCAACATGGAGTAATCCTTCTAATAAAATTGGGAATAATTGCTGCAAAGCCACGCCAACTGCAGTTCCAATGATACCACCAATCAAACCTACAACCGCTATTTGAATCAGATAAATTAAAAACGTTTGTCGCTTGGTGGCTCCTAAACATTTTAAAACAGCGACTGACCGCAATTTTTCTTTGATATAAATATGAATAGCACTGGCTATACCAACGCAACCTAATAGCAATGCAATAAAAGCAACCAAATTTAAAAATCTTCCGAAATTATCGTAACGTCTCCCCAGTCTTTCGCTGGTAGTGGTGTGAATGTCTAAATCGGCTTCCTCGGCGTCTAAACGTTTTCCAATGGCTTCGTCTAATAAACTTAAATCTATTTTGGGTTTGGCGACGAAATAAAATTCGTAATTAAGTCTGCTACCTGTTTGCACCAGACCAGAAGCTTCTATAGATTCAAACGGAATAATAACTGGTGGCGCAATACTACTAAATATGGCATTACTACCAGGCGCCGATTTTAAAGCACCTTCAATAGGTAAAACGATGTTACCAATTTTAATACTATCGCCCACTTCTAAATTAAGCTGAAGCATGACTGTTGCATCCACCAAAGCCGATTTATTATTTTGATAACTTGATGCAGCAGCTTTTGGTTCTGTTTCTAATTCGCCATAAAACGGGAACGCACCTTCAATACCGCGGACTTGGATTAATTTTGAACCTTCTTTATTGGGAAAAGCCGCCATGGACGGAAAGTTGATTTCTCTGGCATCATATCCGCCGAGCGAATCCATAATTGCCATGACGGCTTCATTTGGCGCTTTGTTGCTATCTATTTTAAAATCGCTTCCCATCAGGGATTTCGATTGCACAGCGATATTACGTTTTAAATTATCACTAAACGATTGAATGGAAACAACCGCAGCAATTCCCAATACAATGGAAGCCATAAACAAGCTTAATTTCTTTCCACTAGCTTTACCGTCACGCCAAGCCATCTTCAACAACCAAGATATGCCCGCTTTTGAGATTTTATTTTGCTTTGTCATTGGGCTGTAAACGTGTTTTCTATAATTCGACCACCTTTAAGTTTAAGAATATGTCCAGTTTTTTGCGCCAATTCTATGTCGTGCGTAACGATTACCAAAGTCGTTCCTAATTCTTTATTTAAATCGAATAACAAATTCACCACTTTTTCGCCCGTTTCAGCATCTAAATTACCCGTAGGTTCATCGGCGATAAGAATTGCTGGTTTATTGGAGAATGCTCTAGCCAGTGCCACACGCTGCTGTTCACCACCTGACAATTGCGACGGGTAATGATGCGTTCTATCTGCCAACCCAACTTTTCCTAAAAGTTCCAAAGCATATTTTGTGGCGTTTTTATCACCTTGAAGTTCCAACGGCACAGCAACATTTTCTAAGGCTGTAAGTGTTGGTAATAGTTGAAAATCTTGGAATATAAATCCTACATTCCGGTTGCGTAATAAAGCACGTTCGTCTTCTGATAAACTACCGATATCCGTTCCGCAAAGTTCTACTGTGCCGCCGTCAGGCTGGTCTAACCCAGCACACAAACCAAGCAACGTTGTTTTTCCGCTGCCAGAAGGTCCCACGATGGCAAAGGTTTCTTTTGCTTCAACTGAAAAAGTGATGTCTTTTAAAATCGTTAACTTTTTTGAACCACTAGAATAGCTCTTCTCTAAGTTGTGAACGTTTAATATCTTTGTCATCTATATAAGTCTATTTTGGTCATTTTTAATATGCACGACAAAATACTGAAATGGTTTTAATTATAAATTTTTACGCTATGAGAATGCTGTTAATCTTTTGTTATTTTTCACTTTTAATGCTTGGAAATTCTTGTTTTGAATCTTCTGAAAAAACAACCAATGCGAATACTACTAATACTACCGATAGTACTGAAGTAGTGAACACCAATAAAAAGTCCATTTTATTCTTTGGAGACAGTTTAACCGCTGGCTTGGGTTTGGATACTAGCGAAGCTTTTCCTGCAATCATTCAGAACAGAATTGACTCTTTAGGTTTGGCATATCAGGTTATTAATGCAGGGTTGAGTGGCGAAACAACGGCAAGTGGAAGAAACAGAATTTCATGGGTATTCAATCAGAAAGTAGATGTTTTTGTATTAGGACTAGGCGCTAATGACGGTTTAAGAGGGATTCCGATTTCGGAAACTAGAAAAAACCTTCAGGCTATAATTGATTTCGCCAAAGAAAAAAATCCTGATGTTCAAATTATTTTAGCTGGTATGCAAATTCCACCAAATATGGGACAAGATTACACCAACGATTTTAAAAATATATTTCCTGAAATAGCCAAGGATAATAGTATTTCACTGGTTCCGTTTTTGCTTGAAAATGTTGGTGGTATTCCAGAATTAAATCAGCAAGATGGCATTCATCCAACGGCAGAAGGTCATAAGTTAATTACTGAAAATGTATGGCCAGTTATAAAAGATTTATTGTGAAATCTTAGGGTTATTTGTAAACGATTTATTAAGCCACTAAGTGAATATATTGAGGATCGGCTAAAATTAAAAATGCTATATAAAGTAACATTGGCACCACTACCAAAATCAACATAAGTACCTTGAAAATTTTCTTTAGGATAGGAATGGTTCTAACATTCAACATTCGATCTATTAATTCCAAAAGCAATAATAATGCATTTACTAAAGCCAAATAAATCAACAAATCTAAAGCCATAACTGGTATGACATTCAGCATTAATGGATCAAAAAAGAAGCTGGTGAATTTTTGAAAACCAAGAAACATGACAAGGGTAGCGACCAAAAGAATTCCCGAAACCATAACTGTTTTAATGTTTAGTTTTCTGAGTTGATTCCAATAGCTAATTTTAGTTGAATTGTTCATATCAAACAAATTAAGGGTAAAGATACTGCATCTGCGGTATTTTACCCTTAATTATAAATCAATTTGTTATAAACTACAGCGCGTTATCCATAATTTCTTGAACAACCTCGGGATTCAGCAAAGTGCTGGTATCTCCCAAATTATCGGTTTCTTTACAAGCTATCTTACGTAAAATTCGACGCATGATTTTTCCACTTCGGGTTTTTGGCAAACCTGAGGTAAATTGAATTTTATCCAATTTAGCAATGGGTCCGATATGCTCTGTAATCACCTGATTGATTTCTTTTCTTAAATTGTCTTGGTCTCTACTTTCGCCTGTTTCCTTCAAAGTAACATAACCATAAAGCGCGAAACCTTTCACATCGTGTGGGAATCCAACAATAGCGGACTCTGCAACAGCTGGATGTTCGTTTACAGCATCTTCAATTGGTGCTGTTCCTAGGTTATGACCAGATACAATAATCACATCATCTACCCTACCTGTAATTCGGTAATAGCCAACTTCGTCACGCAAAGCGCCGTCACCTGTAAAATACATATTTTCAAATGCAGAAAAATAAGTGTCTTTATACCGCTGGTGATTGCCCCAAATGGTACGGGCAATAGACGGCCATGGAAATTTAATACACAACCTGCCATCTACTTGATTGCCTGTTATTTCGTTGCCTTGTTCATCTAAAAGTGCTGGCTGAATACCAATAAATGGTAATGTAGCATAGGTTGGTTTGGTAGGTGTTGCAAATGGAATGGGCGTAATCATAATGCCGCCCGTTTCGGTTTGCCACCAAGTATCTACAATGGGGCTTTTCTTTTTACCAACGTTGTCGTTATACCAATGCCACGCTTCTTCATTGATGGGTTCACCCACGGTTCCCAGTACTTTTAAGGATGATAAATCATGTTTTTCTACAAATCCTACGCCTTGTTTTGCCAGGGCTCTAATAGCAGTTGGTGCGGTGTAAAACTGATTGACTTTATGTTTTTCAACTATTTCCCAAAATCGTCCAAAATCGGGATAACTCGGCACACCTTCAAACATAACACTGGTGGCGCCGTTGGCCAACGGACCGTAAACAATGTAACTATGGCCGGTAATCCAGCCAATATCAGCCGTGCACCAATACACATCATTTTCCTTATACTGAAATACATTTTTAAAAGTATAAGCCGTGTAAACCATATAACCTGCCGTGGTATGCATCATACCTTTTGGCATGCCTGTGCTACCAGAAGTGTAAAGAATAAATAAGGGGTCTTCAGCATCCATGATTTCAATTTCGCAATGAGCATCTGCCTTGTCTAATAAAGGTTGAAGCCAAAAATCTCTACCGTCTTTCATCTGAATTTCGCTGCTTGTGCGATTCACCACTAAGACTGAATGAACGCCCGGACAAGATTTTAAGGCATCGTCAACAATGCATTTCAAATCGATGCTTTTATCGCCACGATAAGAACCATCAGAAGTGATAACCATTTTGGCATCGCAGTCATTAATTCTAGTTGATAAAGCTGTTGCCGAAAAACCCGCAAACACCACCGAATGGATAGCACCTATTCTGGCGCAAGCCAAAACAGAAACTGCCAATTCCGGAATCATTGGTAGGTAAATACAAACGCGGTCGCCTTTGCCTATACCTTTGCTTTTTAAAACATTGGCGAACTTACAAACGCGCTCATGTAATTCTTTGTAGGTGATGTGCAAGGCTGGTTCATTTGGATTGTTAGGTTCAAATAAAATAGCTGTTTTATTGGCGCGGGTGGTTAAATGGCGGTCAATACAATTTTCGGTGATGTTGAGTTTGGCACCTTCAAACCATTTGATTTCAGGTTTTTTAAAATCCCAACTCAATACCTTATCCCATTTTTTTCGCCAAAGGAAATGCTCTTCAGCTACTTCTTCCCAAAACAAATCTGGATTTCTTACCGATTTGCGATAAACTTGATAATATTCTTCTAAGTGTTTGATATGATAATTACTCATGATTGGATATGTTTTTATGAATTCCTATTTGTTCTTGTTTATATACTGATTTGATTTCATCAACAATAGCGATATCATCGATGGTTGATGGAATATTGTATTCTAAATCGTCGGCAATTTGACGTAATAATTTCCGAAGTATTTTCCCTGAGCGTGTTTTTGGCAATCTTTGAACTACCAGCACTTCGCGAAGTGCCGCCACTGCACCAATTTCCTTTCTCACCAAATCAACAATTTGCTTGCTAATGTCTTGATTTGTTGAAGTCAATTCAGATTTTAAAACCACCAAAGCCAGTGGCTTCTGACCTTTTAAGTCGCAATGCACTCCAAAAACGGCACATTCGGCTACATTGGGGTGTGAAGCAACTACTTCTTCCATTTCGGCGGTGGAGAGTCTGTGGCCTGCCACATTTATGACATCATCCACCCTACCTGTGATAAATATGTAACCATCTTCATCTTTATAACCACCGTCACCAGAAAAATAATAACCTTGAAATTTATTGAGATAGCCTGCCTTAAATCGTTCTGGATTTCCCCACAAATTGCTCAATGTTCCCGGAGGCAGCGGTAATTTAACCGTGACATAACCTTCTACGCCAGCTTCAACTTCTTCACCTAATTCATTTAAAATAGCAATATTGTAGCCACAAACCGGAAAAGTTGCCGAACCAGGTTTTACAGGCATTAATTCCAATCCCGCCATATTGGCAAGCATGGGCCAGCCAGATTCGGTTTGCCACCAATGGTCAATAACCGGAATATTGAGATGTTGCTGCGTCCAGCTAAGCGTAGCAGCATCGCAACGCTCGCCCGCTAAAAACTGATATTTTAATGATGACATGTCGAATGTTTTGATAAATTCACCATCAGGATCTTCTTTTTTTATAGCTCTAATGGCTGTTGGTGCGGTGAACATGACCTTGACTTTGTGTTCTGAAATCACGCGCCAAAAGGTTGAAGCGTCTGGTGTTTTGATGGGTTTTCCTTCAAATAAAACGGTGGTGTTTCGGTTAATTAAAGGTGCGTAAACTATATAACTATGGCCTACAACCCAACCAACATCACTGGCAGCCCAAAAGACGTCGCTAGGTTCCATATTGTAAACATATTTCATTGAAAATTTAAGCGCCACAGCATAGCCACCAGAATCTCTTATGATGCCTTTAGGCTTGCCTGTGGTTCCAGATGTGTACAAAATATAAAGCGGATGCGTGGATGACACAACCACGGGACTAGCAGGTTTAGACCGACTTATCAATTCATTATAATCTACATCAACAGCTTGTAATTGTACATCTTTTAAAAATCCGCGTTGGTAAACCACCACACAATCGGGTTTATGGTCGGCCAATTTAATGGCACTATCTACAAATGGTTTATAGGGAATAATTTTATCAACCTCAATGCCACTGGTGGCTGTTAAAATCAATTTAGGTTTACAATCGTCTATTCTTATCGCC
This sequence comes from Flavobacteriaceae bacterium, assembly GCA_018402135.1. Classification (GTDB taxonomy): domain Bacteria; phylum Bacteroidota; class Bacteroidia; order Flavobacteriales; family Flavobacteriaceae; genus Paucihalobacter. Next base: position 496,603 of record JAGYJF010000002.1, read on the forward strand.
AATTCGTGCGGTGCAAAACCACCAAACACCACCGAATGAATAACGCCTAGTCGCGCACAAGCCAACATCGAGAAAACTGCTTGCGGTATCATGGGCATATAAATAATGGCAGTATCGCCTTTTTCTAGACCAAGCGATTGGAGTCCGCCAGCTAATAGTTCTACTTCTTTTTTGAGTTGGTTGTAGGTGATAAATGTTTTGGTATTGGTAACAGGCGAATCGTAAATTATGGCATTATGTTCGCCAAAGCCGTCTTCAATATGCTTGTCTATGCACAAATAACTGAGATTAAGTTCTCCATCTTCAAACCAATTGTGATAGTTATGGTCGTCTCTTCCCAATGCTTTGGTTGGCGCTTTGTGCCAAGCCAACTGACTGGCCTGTTGCATCCAAAAAGTCTCTGGATTTTGAATGCTTTGGGTATAAAGTTGTTGGTAATTCATTTGTTTTATCTAAGACTGTGATTTAAGTTGAATGGTTGGGTTTTTTAATATTTACTGTAAAAGCTCCTGAATTTCAGCAACAACTCTTTTTACTGAAAATGGCTTGGTGAGATATTTATCAGCACCCAATGCAAGACCTTTTTCCATATCGGAGGCTCGGTTTTTGGCCGTTAAAAAAATCACTTTGGTGTGAGATAAATTATCTTTACTTTTAATGTATTCTAGTGTTTGATAGCCATCAATATTGGGCATCATAATGTCTAGCAAAACGGCATCGGGCGTGTAAGTATCTAAAATTTGAATAGCTTCACTACCATCTCTAGCAATAAATACTTCAAAATCTAACTTTTTAAAAGTGTACTCAAGTGTCATCACAATGTTGGGTTCATCGTCTACAATTAAAATGCTCTTTTTCATCGATTCAATTTTTATATTATTTCACAAAAGGCAAAGTGAAACTGAAGGTTGCTCCGCTTTTCGCATTGTTTTCAATCCATATTTTACCACCGTGATTGTCTATGATTTGTTTTGAAATGGCTAATCCTAATCCACTTCCTTGTGGCTTTTTGATGTTTTGATTTTTAGATTGGTAAAACTTATCAAACACATAAGGCAAGTCTTCTGTGGGGATCCCTTTTCCGTTATCGCTTACTTGCACTTCTAAATAACCATTATCGTATTTGTATTGCACATAAATATTGCCCTTACCAGGCTCGGTGAATTTTAAAGCATTCGAAATTAAATTGGTGAGTACTTGTAGAATGCGGTCTTCGTCATATTTTAAATAGTAATCACTTTTATTGGTGCTCCAAAGTTTGATATTTTTGTTAGCGGCCAGCTGAGTTAAGCTATCCGAGGCTTTTTCAATAGTCTCTCTAATATTATGTCTGCCAAGATTGAGGTCTGATCTGCCCGTTGATAATTTTTCAAAATCTAAAATATTGTGAATAAGTCTCGACAGGCGGTCTGAATCGTTCAACATATTCTCCAAAAAGCGCTGTCTTAATTCTTTGGGCATGTCATCGTCATCATCTAATAAAACTTCGGTGGCAGCTCTGATACCGGTAATTGGCGTTTTAAGTTCGTGTGCTACGGTATCGAGAAATTCATCTTTTTGTTGGTCTTTTTGAACCAATTCCTGGTTGGCAAATTTCAGCTGATTGCTAATTAGTAATAACTCGGTAGATTTATCTTTTAACAACTTATTATTTGCGATGGTTTCCTTAGATTCCTCTAAAATTTTTAGCACTTCCACCAAGCTCACTTCTTCCTCTTTAACCACACTGGCTATTAATATTTTGGCCGAAGCACTACCAATACTGCCAGTAAGCAGTTTTTCAGAAAAATTGATGAGTCTTGCATCGGCCATTTGGGTGTCTTGTGGTAAATCGTATTTGGTGAAAAATAGGCGCAAGGCTCTTTCGGTACGTTCATCACCTAAAAACTTTTGCAACACATTTTTGATATCGGTCACGTAAGCTTCGCCTTTCCAAACCAGTGCATTGTCTTGAAGTTTACTGTAATTTCGGCTGTCTACAAACATTTCTGCGTAGTTACGTTCGCGGTAATTTCCTTTTGAGGTTAGGGATAAAACGAGGTAACAAAATACATTCACTAACATACTCCAGAAAAACGCATGGGCAGGGACACTTAAATAGTCAACACCTAAAAAAGCATGTGGTTTTAAATGGCTCAAACCAAATAAACCTTCGTTCACAAAAAAGCTAGAACCAGCAACGGCTTCTATACTTAAAGGAATAATTAAGGTATAAAAACTTACTGCCAATCCGGCTAAAATCCCAATAATTGCAGCTTTTGATGAGCCGCGATTCCAAAATAATCCGATAAAAAAAGATGGCGCTAATTGCGAAATAATTACGAACGCAATCAAACCAATAGAATATAACGAAGAATAAAACGATAAATTCACATAAAACACATAGGCTAAAATAATGATGAAAAATATCGAGATACGTCTGATGTTTTTGATGTATCGAGCGTTGCGTTCGGGGTGGTTTAACAAGAATTTATCCAGAAAACCATAAGGAATAATCAGGTTATTAGACACCATGGTAGACAAGGCTAAAGTAGACACTACCACCATTGAAATCACTGCCGAAAAACCACCTAAAAACACTAAAAGTGCCAAAAAATTATTGCCATTTTGAAGCGGTAATAAGAGTGCGTAATACTCGGCGACATCTGGATTTCCAATAGACAGATTTCCAGCCCATGCAATGTAAATTACGAAAACATTAAACAGTAATAAGTACAGCGGAAACATCCAAATGGCCTGTTTTAAATGCTTTTCTCTTACATTTTCAACTACTGAAATTTGAAACTGTCTCGGTAATAAAAAAATGGCCATAAAAGACAACAATATGGTATAAAGCCAGCTAAAACCATTTTCAAAACCATTAAAACTGTAAAGGGATTTAAAATTTTCGGTTTGGCTCATTTTATCAAAAATATCGCTGGTACCATCAAATAAAAAATAAGTAACGTAAACCCCAATAACTAAAAAAAACACGAGCTTTAATACTGATTCGAATGCTACCGAAACTACAATACCTTTATGTTTCTCGGAAGCATCAGTAGTTTGGGTTCCGAAGAATGCTGCGAATACCGCTAATAAAACCGCAATATAAAACGTAGAATCATCAAAAATTGAAGTGGCAACATAATTGTTTTCTAATGATAAAATTTGAAAAGTTTCAGAAACCGCCTTAAGTTGAAGTGAAATATAGGGCACAATCCCTAACAAACACAACACCGTTACCAAGGCGCCTAAAAACCGATTGTTGCCATAACGCAGTGAAATAAAGTCGGCAATTGAACTGATTTTATGCTGTTTTGAAATGCGGATAATTTTTCTGAGAATTACAATCCATAGCGGTGCGGCTATGACCGGACCGAGGTAAATTGGCAAAAAATCAATCCCCGAATTAGCAGCAATACCAACACTACCATAATAAGTCCATGCAGTACAAAAAACTGCCAACGACAAGGTATAAACCACCGAATTGTTAACCCATTTACTTTTGGCGTGTTTCTCTGCTATAAAAGCAATAAAAAACAACAATGCTAGGTAAATAATAATGATGCCAATTATAAAATAGTTACTCATAATGTCTGTTTAAAATGATATATGAGATAACAATGGCCAGCAACCAAATAAAGAAAATAAAGGCGTACAAAACGGGAATACCAAAAATAGCAGTGTCTATATCGAAAATATAAACCATAGGTATATTAAACGCTACTAAGAGCGCGAATGACAGAATGACCAGTTTTTGTTCGTGACGTTTTTTCAATTTTACAGACCTGTCTTTAAAAATAAGAAAAAAACAGTACCGCATAAAGCGATACTGCTTTTATAATTTGATATTAATGATCTTGTGCTTCGCCAGCACCAGAAGGGATTCTGATATTTTCTACAATTTCCTGAACGTGTTCAGGTGGTTCTTTTGTGAATGACTTCACTGTTAAGGCCACAGCAAAATTAACAAGCATGGCGATTGAACCAAAACCTTCAGGCGAGATTCCAAACCACCAGCTATCTTTCAGTCCGTCAACAGCGGCTTTTCCACCGTCAAAAATTCCGAATTTAAACTTCAGCATATAAAACAACATCACCAGCAAGCCCACTACCATCCCTGCAATAGCGCCTTCCTTATTCATTTTCTTATAAAATATTCCTAAAATAATCGCAGGAAAAAATGAAGCAGCTGCCAAACCAAAGGCTAAAGCTACTACGGCAGCGACAAATCCCGGCGGATTGACACCAAAATAACCAGCAATAACAACAGCTACGGTAGCTGAAATTCTTGCGGCCCACAACTCTCCTTTTTCTGAAATATCGGGCTTGATCATTTTTTTGATTAAATCGTGTGATACAGAAGATGAAATTACCAATAACAATCCAGCTGCAGTTGATAAAGCCGCTGCTAGACCTCCAGCCGCCAATAAAGCAATCACCCAGTTTGGTAAATTGGCAATTTCGGGATTGGCGAGTACCATTATATCATTATCTATGGTTAATTCATTGGTAGCCTTGTCGGCTACATACTGAATTTTACCATCTGCATTTTTGTCATCAAACACGAGCAATCCTGTTTCTTCCCACTTTGAAAACCACTCTGGCATATTGGCGTATTCTTCATTGCTAACCGTTTCAATTAAATTAGTTCTGGCAAAAACAGCAATGGCTGGTGCAGTTGTGTAAAGTATGGCAATAAATAATAAGGCTAATCCAGCCGACTTCCGTGCATCCTTCACCCTTTTAACTGTAAAGAATCGTACAATCACGTGCGGTAATCCAGCGGTGCCGACCATTAAAGCTAAGGTTATGGCCACTACATCAATCATTGATTTGGTGCCACTTGTGTATTCAGCAAAACCAAGCTCCGTTGATAATCCATTTAATTTATCTAATAAATAGGTACCTGAACCATCGGCTAAAGTACCACCCATTCCTAATTGTGGAATTGGATTGCCTGTCATTTGGATAGAGATAAAAATAGCGGGTACCATAAAGGCAAAAATCAATACACAATACTGTGCTACTTGGGTATAGGTAATGCCCTTCATTCCACCTAAAACGGCGTAAAATAAAACGATGACCATACCAATAATCACACCCGTATTTATATCAACTTCTAGAAACCTTGAAAATACAACGCCAACACCACGCATTTGTCCTGCCACGTAAGTAAACGATACGATGAGTGCGCAAATGACTGCTACAGACCTAGCCGTATCAGAATAATAACGGTCGCCAATAAAATCGGGAACGGTAAATTTTCCAAATTTCCTTAAATAAGGTGCTAGTAAAAGAGCTAAAAGCACATAGCCACCAGTCCAGCCCATGAGGTAAACTGTACCGTCATAACCCATAAATGAAATAAGTCCAGCCATTGAGATAAAAGATGCGGCGCTCATCCAATCGGCTGCCGTAGCCATACCGTTGGCTAATGGTGAAACGCCACCACCTGCAACGTAAAATTCTTTTGTAGAGCCGGCACGCGACCAAATAGCGATGGCTATGTAGATGGTAAAAGTAATACCAACTATAATGTATGTCCAGATTTGTACTGTCATTGTTTTAAGTTTTAGTGGTTAGTTATTCGTTAAAGCCAAATTTTTTATCCAGCTTATTCATAAGTCTCACATAAACAAAAATGAGAATGACAAATACGTAGATGGAACCTTGTTGTGCAAACCAGAATCCTAGTGGAAATCCACCGATTTTAATGGCGTTTAGAGCATCTTTAAAAAAGATACCAGCACCGTAAGAAACGGCGAACCAAATGGACAACAAAATTACCAAATATTTCAGGTTTTGCTTCCAATATGCAGTAGCGTGTTTTTGTTTTTCAGACATAATAATTAATTGATTAGTGGTTATAAATATATTTGTAGTTGAAGGATAAATTCTCCTTTAGAAGTTTTGTCATTGTTGTTTAAAACCAAAGGTCTTGATGAGTATTGAGTGGTTATTTTAGCGTGGTGACCATCGATAAAGAAATTGGCGCCAATATCAAAATTACTTATATTGGTGTCTAAAGCTTCAAAATCTTTATAGGTATAGGCAGCAAAGGGTTGAATGCGTAGTTTAGGTTTTTCGGCCTGATGTGGCAATAAGATTCCAGCTTGGGTGTAGAAAATATTTCCTGTGCCAATGGTTGGCTGCGCATTGCCAGCTCCTGCAAGAGCTCTAGCACCGGTAAAATTTGGATCGGCCACACCAATATTCATGATACCCACATTGCGAAGGTAATTGGGACCAAAATCGTAACTATAAAAAGCGCCATAAGCAGTTATGGCCATTTTATTTTCTTTTTTACCAATTGGCATATCTAAAAATACATCGCCTGCAAATAAATTTATATTGTGATTTTCTACAACACTATTTACAGAAGTTTGTGTTGAATTTGGACCATTATAAAATCCGGCCCCAATGTTGAACACCTTTTTTGTGCCTAAATAAGTACCAACTTTATAAGGAAGAAAGTTAGACTCGCTATCTAGAAACTGGTATTCAAAATATCCAGCAGTAGACCATTCGGGATTACCATTATTATCAACAGCTCTTGCCAAATCGGCATTGGATGCGTCAATTGGTTGCAAATTTGTAGCATAAGGTTTATTAAAACTCATTCTGTACTCAAACTTACCGTACTTTCCTTTAGCAAATAATCCTACCTGTCTGGCAAATTGGTCGGACGCTTCAATTAACGGCCAGTTAAAAATAGGCGCGTCAATGGCTAAAAAATTCAAGGTAGAACCCATGGTCATGCGCGATAAACCCATATAGTAATGAAGTCCGGCTCCAACTGTTAAACTAAACTTTTTTTCAGCTTGAGGTAAAATAATGGCATACTCATTCCAAGCATCGTGAAAGAATAACCCAGGTTTTTTGCCAGCACCATTACCTCCAGTACCACCACCGCCGGCCACACCGCCATTAATAAAAGATTGATTATTGATACCAACATGCGTTACAATAAGGTATCTTGGTGAAATTTGTGCGTATGCCAAAATACGCAGTCTTCGGTTACCGATATCCGTTGTGCTACTAGTAGGCTCATCTGCAACCATGGTTCCTGGATTCATTTCGGTTGAACGCATCCAGATTTGATTCCATAAAATAAAACGCAAATTTTTGGAGCCATCGTCGTTTAAATTAATTTTTAAACCACTACCGTAATCCATTGAACCCTGTGCTAAAGAACTAGCTGAAATAAGAAGACAAAAAACAATAAAAATAATTCTCATATAAATACAATTTGTTGGTTAGGTTAGTGCCAAATTGTACATTTTTACTCATGAGATAAAATTCAATATATATTTTTGTTAATTTTTTATAGTTAATCCTTAAATCGCTCCCATTTTATGAGCATAAATTTATCACCAAGTTCAGTCACTAAAGTACCTGCACCCGATAAATTTGATTTTTGAGAAAAATATTTTGACAATTCTTCATGATTAAGAATTTTGTAAGTTGGATGGTAATTGGTATGCTGAGGTCTTTTTATATTATACTTCTTAACCCAATTTAAAACAGATACATGAGAAATGCCTAAAATACGTTCAATCTCTCTATAAGTCAGGCCTTCTAAATACAGTTGCAAGGCTTTATTAACATAATAATTATCAATTGATTTGCCTAACTTATTAACGGTGAAAAAGTAGCTGCAGTCTTTACATTTATAGCGCTGTCTGTCGTTAATAATACCACTCTTAACATACCGCTCAGAACTGCAATTTGGACATTGTTCAATTACCATATATATAAATTTAGCATAAATATATTAATTTAGCAATATATATACAAATTCACTTATATTGTTTGATAAGAATTTAATTCTTCTTAAACAGTTTTGTTTCTTTTTGAAAATAATTTAAAGTAATCTTTGGCTGCTTTCACAACCTTTGGAGCAAGAATAATAGTCACGATCATGGTTGGGATGGCCATCAAGGCGAAAAAACTATCGATAAGGTTTATCATCATCGCCAGCGATGTAGTAGCACCAATAGCAATGCTGGTTATATAAATATAATTGTAATAGTGTTTATTTTTTGCTCCAAATAAGAAAGACATGCATTTTGAACCGTAGTACGCATAAGAAAACAAGGATGAAATACTAAAAACCATAATACAAATTAAGAGTATATATTTTCCAATACCTGGCATTGCTGAAGCAAAAGCATTGGCGGTTAAGCTTACACCATTCGCATCGGAGGTTTGCCAAACATCTGTCACTAAAATGGCTAAGGCTGTTAATGTACAGACTATTATGGTATCGATAAATGGTCCAAGCATCGCTACCAAACCTTCCCTTATAGGTTCGTTTGTTTTGGCTGCACCGTGTGCCATTGGCGCTGTACCGATTCCAGCTTCGTTTGAAAAGGCACCTCGACGAATTCCCAAAAGTATTAATCCACCTAAAGTTCCACCTAAAAATGCATCTCCTTTAAAAAACGAAGCCTCGAAAGCATCTGTGAAAATTAACTTTAAATAATACGGCACGACTTCATAATTTGAAATTAAAATAACCATGACCGCCAGAAAATACATAACCACCATAGCTGGAACAAGTTTTGAAGCTGTTTTGCTAATGCGCTCTATACCTCCTAGAATTACAATACCTGTGAGTGCAATTAACACTAATCCAATTATAATATTTGTTGAAAAATTCACTTCAACACCGGCAGGAATTAATAAAATATCATTAACGGCCTGCGTTAATTGGTTCACATTAAAAACTGGCAACGCGCCTACCAAGCCACATATACTAAAAAATACTGCTAAAGGTTTCCACTTTTTGCCAAGACCTTCCACAATCATATACATGGGCCCACCTTGAAGTTGGTTGTAACTATCTCTACCACGGTACATAACCGATAACGAACAGGTAAAAAACTTAGTCGCCATACCTACAATAGCACTCACCCACATCCAGAAAATAGCACCAGGACCACCAATAGCAATGGCCACAGCAACACCCGCAATATTACCCATTCCTACTGTAGCCGATAAAGCAGTAGTTAAAGCTTGAAAATGACTTATTTCGCCTGGGTCGTTGGAATTATCAAACTTTCCGCGTAAAACCGCAATGGCATGTTTAAAATATTTAAATGGTAAAAACCGTGAAATTATTAAAAAATAAATGCCACCCCCTATTAAGAGGATTAACAAGGGTAAACCCCAAATATATCCAGCTAAGTTTTCTAAAAAAGCATCAATTGATTGCAAGAAGTCGAATTTAATTGACGTAAAAATAACATATCGATTTCAACATCCTCTATGAAATTAAATAATATCTATTAACTTCGCCTGGTAAAATCACCAACTTTTGCAAACTACACGACTATATTTTATTGATGCCGTAAGAGCATTCGCTATTCTTATGATGCTGCAAGGCCATTTTATTGATGCGCTTCTTGAGGTTAAATTCAGAAGTACAGAATATACAGCATTTAATGTATGGTCTTATTTTAGAGGCATTACGGCACCTACCTTCTTCACCATTTCTGGTTTGATTTTTACTTATTTGCTTATTAAAGCCAAACAAAAAGGCGAAGAATTATTCCGAATTAAAAAAGGACTAATTAGAGGTGTAATGTTAATTGGTATTGGATATCTGTTGCGCATTCCGATACTTCAATGGTTTGAGGGTAAGTTTGATAATTACTGGTTAGTGGTTGACGTGTTGCAATGTATTGGCTTGTCCTTAATTATAATTATTGTTTTGTATTTAATTTCATTTAAAAAAACACTTATATTCTCCATTCTAACGCTTTGTCTTGGTTTGATAATATTTCTAACTGAACCTCTATACAGAAACATAGATTTAAGTCACTTACCTGTTTTTGTCGAAAACTATATGAGTAAGGCCAATCGCTCTGTTTTTACCATTTTACCTTGGTTTGGCTATATGGCATTTGGGGCATTTATTTCGACTTTGTTTTATCGCTATTTAGACAGAAATCAATTTAAACCAAGTTTGATTATTGGATTTGTAATCACTGGCTTTGTATTGATTAAATATTCGTCTCTTTTACTTTATGAGCTTTCTTTAATTACTGATATTGAATTATTTAATCGAAGTGCCAGTTACAACTATTTATTCACCAGATTAGGCGATGTGCTGATTCTTTTCGCCATTTTTTTCTTGCTTGAAAAATATTTTAAGCATTTTCTAATCTTAAAAATAGGTCAAAAAACCTTGTCAATTTACGTGATTCACTTTGTTATAATTTATGGGAGTTTTACCGGTTTAGGACTGAGTCAACTGATAGGGAAAAACTTACAGCCTTTAGAAGCTGTCCTTGGTGCTATTTTGTTTTTAACGATTGTTTGTATTATCGCGCTTGGTTGGGTTAAAACCAATGCTTATTTGTATGCCCGACTACTTAAGTTGGTAAATAATATAAAGGTGAAATTAAATATTTCTTAAGCTTTTTAATTTTGGTTTAAATACTTAACCACGTTGTTATGTATTCTTTCGTGAATATTATTTAAATCAGCTTTAATAAAGTGTTCTCCCGTTATATTTTCATAGAGTTCAATATAACGATTACTGATTTCTGAAATATAGGCATCGGTCATTTCAGGTAAATTTTGCCCTTCTAAACCTTGAAACCCATGAGAAATAAGCCATTGTCTTACAAATTCCTTAGATAATTGTTTTTGTGATTCTCCGCTATCTTGGCGTTCTTGATAGCCGTCTGCATAAAAATATCGCGACGAATCTGGAGTATGAATTTCATCAATTAAAACAATTTTACCATCCTTTGTTTTTCCGAATTCGTATTTAGTATCTACCAAAATTAAACCGCGACTTGAAGCAATTTCGGTTCCTCTTTGAAATAATTTTCGAGTATAAGATTCTAAAATTGAATAATCTTCTTCTGAAACTATACCGCGTCGTAAAATGTCTTCGCGGGAAATATCTTCATCATGTGCACCCATTTCTGCCTTTGTTGCTGGCGTAATGATAGGCTTGGGAAACTTATCATTTTCTTTTAAACCTTCTGGCATTGCCACACCACAAATGACACGTTTTCCAGCATTATATTCTCTGGCTGCATGACCCGATAGATAACCTCTAATTACCATTTCAACCTTGAAAGGCTCGCATAAATGACCAATCGCCACATTAGGATCGGGCGTGGCAATAAGCCAGTTTGGAACCAAGTCTTCGGTGGCTTTCATCATTTTTGTAGCAATCTGGTTAAGAATTTGTCCTTTATAAGGAATTCCTTTAGGCATCACCACATCAAAAGCACTCAAACGATCGGTGGCTACCATTACCAGCAAATCTTCGCCTATTGTATATACCTCACGCACTTTTCCATGATATACGCTTGACTGATTCGGAAATTGGAAATTTGTTGTTATAATAGCTTGGGAAGACATGCTTTAATTATTAGTCTATAATACTATAGTAGAAATTTTTTTAAATAATTTACTCTCTATTTTCAATGTTTTTATAAGCCATAATGATTTGCTTCACCAACTTATGTCGAATTACATCTTTATCGTCTAAAAACACCATACCAACACCTTCAACATCTTTCAAAATCAGCAACGCTTCTTTCAAACCAGAAATGGTACGCCGTGGTAAATCAACTTGTCCCGGATCGCCAGTCAATAGAAATTTTGCATTTTTACCCATACGGGTTAAAAACATTTTCATCTGATTGTGCGTGGTATTCTGACCTTCGTCTAAGATCACAAAGGCATTGTCTAATGTTCGGCCACGCATAAAAGCAAGCGGTGCAATTTGAATTACGCCGTTCTCGATAAATTGGGCTAATTTTTCAGCAGGAATCATTTCGCGCAATGCATCGTACAGTGGCTGCATGTAAGGGTCTAATTTTTCTTTTAGATCACCTGGTAAAAAACCTAAATTCTCACCTGCTTCTACAGCTGGTCTGGTAAGAATAATGCGCTTTACCTCTTTATTTTTCAATGCTCTAACTGCTAAAGCCACACCAGTATAAGTTTTACCGGTTCCGGCTGGACCAATGGCAAATACCATATCGTTTTTACGCATGGTTTCAACCAATTTACGCTGATTGGCAGTTTGCGCTTTAATAATTTTACCGCCAATTCCGTGAACAATAACTTCACCACCTTGATCGGAACTTGACAAATCGGAATTACTTTCGCTGGTTAAAACACGTTCAATCGCATTCTCGTCTAAACGGTTGTATTTCCCAAAGTGCGTCATGAGCATCGTCATACGCTTGTCAAACTCTTCTAGCTGTTCTTCTTCGCCAAAAGCTTTTATTTTATTACCTCTCGCAACGATTTTTAGTTTAGGGAAATACTTTTTTAAGACTTCAATATTGACATTCTGGGCTCCGAAAAATTCTTTTGGGGAGATTTCTTCTAATTCTAAAATAAGTTCGTTCAAAAGCGATGTGTATTTAGTAAAATTATCTGTTTTGTTTTATTAGTTTTGTGCTTGACACTAGACTGGTATTTTTACAACACCTTTACAAATCTAAACGAAAATAATTAGAGTTAGGCAGTCAATACAAACGATTTTAAAATTAGTTTTTAACATCAAATAAAATCTAAATTTAAGAGTTATTTTAACTGAAATATTAAGTTAATAATCTATGGCAATCATCACGCTTACAACCGACTTTGGCGAAAAAGACTATTTTGCAGGAGCTGTTAAAGGTGCTATTTATAGCGAATTGCCAGAGGTGAAAATTGTTGATATCTCACATTCAATTTCGCCATTTAATATTCCCGAAGCCGCTTACATTATAAGGAATGCTTATAGTAGTTTTCCAAAAGGTACCATTCACATCATTGGTATTGATTCTGAATTAAATCCAGAAAACAAACATATAGCCGTAAAGTTAGACGACCACTACTTTATTTGTGCTAATAATGGTATTATGAGTATGATTTGCCAAGAAATTGCACCTGAAAAAATTGTTGAAATCAATATTCACGACAAAATTGAAAGTAGTTTTCCTGTGTTAGATGTATTCGTTAAAGTTGCTTGTCATGTTGCTCGCGGTGGAACGCTTGAAGTTATTGGAAAAGTCATTAATCACATTAAACCGATCATTAATATTATTCCTCAAGTAAACTATGACAATACGCAAATTATTGGAAATGTTATATATATAGACAATTATGGCAACGTAGTTTCTAATATAAAACAGAAGTTTTTTACGGAAGTTCAAAAAGGTCGTGGTTATACAATTCATGCGCGCAATCATAAGTTCAACATTATTTATAAAAAATATAGCGATATTGTAAATTTTGAAATCCCCGAAGAACGCCGCCAAGACGAGGGTCGTGGGTTGGTGGTTTTTAACGCTTCACGTTATTTAGAAATTGCCATTTTTAAGAGTAACGGCAACACGGTAGGAAGCGCTTCAACCTTGATGGGGTTAAAGCCTATGGATACTGTAACGGTGAATTTTATAGATTAGCTATACTAATTTTAATTGAATATAAGTTGAATAAAACCAACCATAAAATGTTAGTAAGAATTGTAAAAATGAGCTTTGAGCCTTCCAAAATTGATGAATTTCTAAATAATTTTGAGGTGCATAAAAACGCCATCAGAGATTTTGAAGGCTGCGAATTACTGGAGCTTTACAATGACCAAAACCAACCAGAAATTTTTTTCACTTATAGCTACTGGCAATCAGCCACACATTTGGAAAGTTATAGAAAATCTGGACTTTTTAATTCTGTCTGGGCTAAAACCAAGCCGCTATTTAATAAAAAACCTGAAGCTTGGAGTGTGAACAAAGTATTTAGTCGTTAATTGTATGTTGATCAAATAAAAATAAATGATTCCCATTTTAAAAAAAGAAATTAATTCATTTTTCGCTTCACCTATTGGCTATTTGGTGATTGCTATTTTTCTGTTGATAAACAGCCTTTTCTTGTTTCTTTTTAAGGGTGAATTTAATATTCTGGATAATGGCTTTGCGGATTTATCAACCTTTTTCCTCTTATCACCATGGATTTTTATGTTTTTGGTTCCTGCCATAACCATGCGAAGTTTTTCGGAAGAATTAAAACAAGGCACAATCGAAATTTTACTAACCAAACCAATTTCTACCCTTCAAATTGTAATGGGTAAATTTTTAGGTGCTTTAATTCTTATTGTTATGGCGCTAATTCCTACTATTTTATTTGTAATAACTATTTGGCAATTAGGTAATCCCATTGGCAACTTAGATACTGGAGCTATTTTGGGTTCGTACATCGGACTTTTATTTTTGGCTGCAGCTTTCACAGCCATCGGATTGCTGGCTTCTACCCTATCTCAAAATCAAATTGTGGCGTTTATTGTGGCCGTATTTTTGTGTTTTATAATGTTTTACGGGTTTGATGGTCTTGCTGGTTTAGGATTGACTGGCGATCTTTTCAACCTTGAAACTTTAGGACTAAGTTATCATTACAATAGTATGAGTCGCGGTGTTTTAGACACCCGAAATCTGATTTATTTTGCAAGCGTTTCCATCCTTTTTATATTACTCACAAAATTTAAATTAAACCGAAATTAATATGATTATTACCCCAATGTTAGTAATATTTATGTGCATAGTATTTGTACTTGTATTTCTATTTGTTCGCACGATTGACAAACGCAAATGGCTAAGTATTTTGGTTAGTTTGGTGTTAACACCCATAGTATATTTTTACATGCTGTATCCGTTTTTAAATATTGTAAGTTCATTTCATCATGAAAAGTATTTTAGTGCAGAAAAATGGTCCAAAAAACCTGGTTTGCGTTACGAAATGATCAACCATATCGTGACTGACAGTGTTTTTATTGGCAAAACAAAAGCTGAAACCGAAGCGCTTTTAGGTACATACGAATGGTTGAGTTGGGATGACAACCTCAAGCAGCACGATGATAATAAATGGAATTATGGGTTAGGGCTAGTGCCAGGCGCTTTTAATGAAACTAAAGAATGTGTGACTTTTATTTTTGAAGACAATCGCATTGTAGATTTAGAGCGCTTTACTGAAGATATTGTATATGAAGATGAATAAATCTACTGCTAAATCATTTGTATTTTGGATTGTTATCATTTTGATAGTCAATCTACTTTCTCTATCATTTTACAAACGATTCGATTTAACCAACGACAAACGTTACACCCTATCAAAAGCAGCATTGCAAACCATAGACAGTGTAGATACACCGTTGATTATTGATGTGTTTTTGGAAGGTGATTTCCCTTCAGAATTTAAACGATTGCGTTTAGAAACACAGCAAATACTGGAAGAATTTCAAGTTTATAATTCGCATATTAACTTCAATTTTATAAATCCAACAGAAGACGAATCTCAAAAAGAGGCCATCGTTTCACAACTCACCGATCGTGGTTTGGAGCCGCTTCAACTCAATGTTAGAGAAAGTGGCAAAACGTCTCAAACACTAATATTTCCTTGGGCTTTGGCTAGCTACAATGATTATAGTGTGAAGATTCCGTTGATCAAAAATCGTCTTGGCGACACGCAGCAAGAGATGGTTAATAAATCAGTGCAGCATCTGGAATATGCCTTTGCCGATGGTTTTAAAAAATTAACCAACACCAAATTAAAAAAAATTGCTATTTTAAAAGGAAACGGTCAGCTAGAGGATATTTACGTAGCCGATTTTTTAACCAGTATTAAAGACAACTACTCCATTGCACCGTTTACTTTAGATAAGGTAGCATCGAAACCAATAGAGACATTAGAGCAACTTACAGAGTTTGATTTAATCATTTCAGCCAAACCCAATGAAGCCTTTACTGAGGAAGAAAAATATGTGCTAGATCAATATACTATGCGCGGCGGAAAGAGTCTTTGGTTAACAGAAGGCATCGTGATGGACCGAGATAGCCTCTACACCGAATCTGGCAGTGCCGTTGCCATTATGAAAGACCTCAATCTTAACGATTTTTTCTTTAAATACGGGGTTCGTATCAATCCAAATATGGTGCTGGATTTATATTCTTCACCCATTCCATTGGCTGTTGGTGAAGGTGATAATACGCAAATTTTGCCAATTTCATGGCAATATTCACCACTTGCAGGAAGCAATCCTGAACATCCAATCACAACCAATTTAAATCTAGTTAAATTCGATTTTGCGAGTCAGATAGACACCCTTAAAAACGATGTTCAAAAAACGGTATTATTGCGAAGTTCACCCTTATCAAAATTACAAGGAGTTCCAAAGCTTGTTAGTTTAGATGATATTACGCAAGATCCAGATAAGTCAACCTTTAACAATGGTTCTCAAACGCTTGCTGTTCTTTTAGAAGGAAATTTTACTTCCGTTTATAATAACCGCATCAAACCTTTTGACTTATCTAATGTTAAAAATGAAAGTGTTCCAACCCAAATGATTGTTATTTCAGATGGTGATGTTATCAAAAATGATGTATTGCGAAACCAGCCTCAAAATTTAGGTTTTGATCGTGCCAGCAGCCAACCTATTGGCAACAAAGAGTTTTTAATAAATGCAGTAAATTATCTATTACAAGACGATAAACTTTTAGATATCAGAACTAAAGAAGTTGCAATTGCTTTTTTAGATGTCGAGCGCATTGCACCTGAAAAAGCAAAATGGCAGGTAATAAATATATTGTTACCATTGATTATTTTAGGTTTATTTGGATTGGTGTTTAACTTTATAAGAAAGCGCAGATATAGTTAAAAAAAATAGAAGTTTAAAGCTTATGAAAACCCATAAGAACTGTGTTAATTTGTTAATAAGTTTCTTTTAAAAACCAACACTATTAAGATATATTTGTAAAACTTATAAAAATTAGATTAAACTAAATAATATACATGAAATTCATCGTATCGAGCACCTATTTATTAAAGCAATTACAGGTTTTGGGAGGCGTCATTAATACCTCAAATACATTACCTATTCTTGATAACTTTTTGTTTGAATTAAAAGATTCAAAATTAACAGTTTCAGCAAGCGACCTTGAAACCACGATGTCTTCAACTTTAAATGTTGAAAGCGATAGCGATGGAAGCATTGCTTTACCTGCAAGAATTTTGTTAGACACCCTTAAAACATTTCCAGAACAGCCATTAACTTTTGTTGTAGAAGAAAACCATACAGTTGAAATTAGTTCCAATCATGGTAAATATGCTGTGGCCTATGCCGAAGGTGCAGAATTTCCTAAATCAGTTGAACTGGAAGACCCGAGTAAAACTACCATTTTAGGCGATGTTTTAGCAACAGCCATCAGTAAAACAATTTTTGCAGCTGGTAACGATGATTTACGCCCCGTAATGAGTGGTGTATTTTTTCAGTTTTCTACTGAAGGCTTGACCTTCGTTGCAACCGATGCCCATAAACTGGTAAAATATAGTAGAAGCGATATTTCTGCTAGTCAAGTTGCTGAATTCATCATGCCAAAAAAACCTTTAAATCTTTTAAAAGGGATTTTAGCAGGAAGTGAAGACGAGGTTTTAATTGAATACAATGAATCTAATGCGAAATTTACCTTTAATAATTCGCACCTGGTATGCAGATTGATTGATGGAAAATATCCTAATTACGAAGCTGTGATTCCAAAGGAAAACCCAAATAAATTATTAATAGATAGATCTCAATTTTTAAGTTCTGTGCGACGTGTGAGTATTTTTTCTAACAAAACTACACATCAAATCCGATTGAAAATTGCTGGGGCTGAATTGAACATTTCAGCTGAAGATATTGATTTCAGCAATAAAGCTGAAGAACGATTAAGCTG
This sequence comes from Flavobacteriaceae bacterium, assembly GCA_018402135.1. Classification (GTDB taxonomy): domain Bacteria; phylum Bacteroidota; class Bacteroidia; order Flavobacteriales; family Flavobacteriaceae; genus Paucihalobacter. The sequence goes on from JAGYJF010000002.1 coordinate 514,311, forward strand.
TGATTACCAAGGTGATGATATGCAAATTGGCTTTAATTCTCGTTTTTTAACAGAGATGATCAACAATCTGAGCTCCGATAATGTTCAATTAGAAATGAGCTTGCCAAACCGCGCAGGTATCTTAACACCAGCCGATGGATTGGATGAAGGTGAAGTCGTTACAATGCTTGTAATGCCAGTGATGCTTAATAATTAGATTATCAAACTTCCATATAATAGAAAAGCCTGCAAATCGTAGGCTTTTTTATTTAGATTGATTTATGATTAACAAATCCTAAAGTTTGAATCCTTAATTAACTTATAAAACGAATGGTTAAGGGATAGTTAAACGACTCACCGTTACTTACTTTTATTGCATTGATAATTGGAAAGATAAATGCAAAAATGGCTAAAATAATAAAGCCTAAGATTCCTAAGCCCACAACAAAAATCAGCGGTATGCAAATGATACAATAAACAATTAAACTCAACTGAAAATTCACAATTTCCTTACCGTGTTCGTCCATACCTTCAACCTTATCCTTTTGGGTTAACCAAAGTATTAAAGGTACAATCAATCCGCCAAATCCAGTAACATAGGTGAGCATCTGCGACAAATGTGTAATAACCAATAACTGATTATCAACCCGTTTTAAAGTGTGGTAGTTAGATTCCATAATAAAGGTAGTTTATATTGGTAAGACTATCAAAGTTTAAAAATGTTACAGTATTTTACTTAACAATTAATCTTTTCACCGAAGTTTTACCATCTGTCTCAATCTTTATGAGGTACAAGCCAGCTTCAACATCAATTAGAATATTTTCGTCGTTTAATACTTGTTTTTTTAAAATCTGTTGCCCAGTAACATTAAAAATAGATACTGAAGCTTGATATTTTAACCCAATAATTTTAAAATATTTTTCGGTTGGATTGGGATAAATGGAAATACTTTGAGTTTCTTGATCTAAAACGTCCAGTGTTGGTTCTATGGTGAAATTTGCTGATAATATAGTATTATTTCCACATGTATCTTGAAGTGCGAATGTTACTTCTACGGTTTCTCCGCATAAAATAAAACCACTACTATTATGACTTATCGTTACCGTTCCACAATTGTCTACACCCGAAAAGCTATTGAGCCAATCATTGAATTGGGAAAAAATAGTTCCGCTACATTCAATAGTTGCACTTGTAGGTGGATTAACCCAAGTCGGAGCCGTGTTATCAACTACTGTGATGGTTTGTGTGTGAGCTGTTTCGTTACCACATTCGTCGGTAGCTGTCCAAATTCTTACTAAAGTGTATTCTCCAAGACAAGTTCCTACGTTTTCAACTTCACTAAAAGTAACTGACGCAGTTCCACAGTTATCAGACGCCGTGTAAGTTTCTGCCGTTGGAATCGCATCACATTCAACAGTTGTATCTGCTGGTAACGCTTCAACGAAAGTTGGCGCAGTAGTATCAACTACGGTGATGGTTTGAATGTGAACAGTTTCGTTACCACATTCGTCGGTAGCTGTCCAAGTTCTTACTAAAGTGTATTCTCCAAGACAAGTTCCTGCGTTTTCAACTTCACTAAAAGTAACTGACGCAGTTCCACAGTTATCAATAGCTGTTAAGGTTTCAGCAGTTGGGATGGCATCGCATTCCACAGTTGTATCTGCTGGTAAAGCTTCAATGAAAGTTGGCGCGGTATTATCAACTACTGTGACGGTTTGCGTGTGAGCAGTTTCATTACCACAGTCGTCGGTAGCTGTCCAAGTTCTTACTAAAGTGTATTCACCAAGACAAGTTCCTGCGTTTTCAACTTCACTAAAAGTAACTGACGCAGCTCCACAGTTATCAATAGCTGTTAAGGTTTCGGCAGTTGGGATGGCATCGCATTCCACAGTGGCATTGGATGGTAAAGCCTCCACGAAAGTTGGAGCAGTAGTATCGATTATCTCGAACCTAACTGTTTTACTAATTTGATTTCCGCATTCATCTGCTAAAGTGAAAGTTACATCTTGGTAAGCGGTATTTCCACAATTACTTATTAATTCAACGCTATCATTAGTTAAATTTGGTGAACCGCAACCAACCGTACCTGAAAAACTTGACAGCCAGTTATTAAATTCAGTTACTGTATCCCAATCTTCATCACATTCCACCGTTAAATCTGTTGGCTCCATAGTCCATTTTGGACCATCAAAAACAAGTCGTCTCAATTGACCATTGAATATGTTTGAATAATAAACATAACCATCCAGCGGATTTTCAATCATATGAACGATTCCTTGACCAAAATTTGTTGGTGCAAATAGATCGATGTTACTAAACCAATTTAAAGAACCGTCGTTTAGAGTTGCCACATGTATCCAATTCCGTATATAATCAGTAAAAAAATATTTACCAGTCATACTGCTGCCCATTCCAATTCCTTGAATGTAAGTTCCTGCTATACTGGTATTACCTCTAAATTCTACCCCAGTAGTTGGTGAGTTAGCAGCGCCAATTCTGGGATTGGTTGGTGTTGTGCCATTAAACCAAGGTACGCGTGATTCATTCGACCCATGGCGCCAGGCAACTTCAGGTCTGTTATGAACAAAGCGGCGTAACGCAGAATTCGGATTGTCAACAAAGGAAGTTGGTTGAAGACAATTGTCTTTGAAACGCTCATTATTTTCATCTGGGTTGATGGTATTGGCATTCCAGTAATTAGACATAATTGTTTGACCTTCATACAAAGGCCAGCCGGCGTTTAGTCCTGGCTTATCAAACACATGTAAATCTTCCCAAGAAAACCAACCTACATCGGCAACAAACAAAGTACCAGGGTTCGCATCGGCTGGATCGGTGCTGCCACTACCCTTTATTATAGACATTCTAAAAGGATTTCTTAGTCCCATGGCGTACATTCTAGATTTTGGTGAACGCGGATTGGATGGTTCGTAAAATGGATTGGACGATATTCCATCACCCGTATTGGGATCCAAACGTAATACCTTTCCACAAAGCGAGGTAATTTGTTGACTCCTAAATGATCCTACATTCTCTTCAGGTCGCATGATACCATCACTAATAGCCTGTTGGTAGTACGTATGACTCACACTTCCAGTATCTGTGGTATTGTAACTAGCATTATCCCCAGTAGTTACAATGAGAGTGCCGTCATCTCCGAATAATATGGTACCACCAGCATGTGATTCATGAGTTAATGGTACACCTGTAGCAACAGATTCGCCTAGTAAAACAAATCTTGAATTATAATCAGTTGTTAGTGGAGCAGTCCCTAAATTAACTTGATATCTCGTAACTCTACTGATTGCCGCTGCGAAATATTCGTTTGTGTTGGGATTATAGTCTGGAGTGCCAAAATTCATTAAATGGTGACGATCTACTACATAAAACATATACACTAATCCATTGTTATCAAAATCGGGATCCAAGCAAAAACTCAAAAAACCGAAGTCTCTCCAATCACCTACTTCATCCGAAATATCCAAAACTGGTTGTGTTTGTTTCACATAAATGGTTCCATCAAAATTTGAAACATAAACCCTACCGGATTTTTCCCAAACAAACATTTTAGAGCCATCATCCGTAAATACAGTACCCATTATAGTATTGTAACCTGATTGTACCAACTCATCTGAGTAACCTGTGGGAAGTTGAGCATTTGTGTTAAGGCAAAAGAATGAAAGCCCTAAAAACAGCGTTTTCAGAACGGGAAAGCTACAACGATAGCAAATTAATTTATTCAGCATGATGATTGAATTTAAATTAAGTCGCTATTAACCAATAATACAAATTTATAATTATTTAATCATAAGTCTATTTTTTATAGTTAAATTTTGAACTTAACTTACTGAATATTCATAAGATATAGCCTTTTTAATTTTTCACGCCAAGTTTCTCCAAAATAGTATCCATCAAACACCATTTAGTTAAAGACGATTGCAGCAAATTAGCACCCACAAAAGCAGTGAACCACAACCAATTAATATTCACGTATGTGGCTAAAATCAAGCTGATTAAAATAAAAGTACCCGCGATACCTCTTACAATTCTGTTTTTCATTATTTTATGTTTTTAGTTAAATAGATTTTTCAATTGGAATCACCACTGCCCGTATTGGGTTGTTGGTTTCTATAGTATTATTAAAACCACTAATATGTTCAAATAAGGTATTGATGTTGTCGTCTTCAGTAAACGAAAAAAACATCACCGATTCACTAGCGCCTTTAACGCTGGGAAACCAACTGGCGGTGGCTAACAAATCATTATGATTCTTATAGCCTTCTATCTCAGAGCCACTAAAACTTTCAATATTGGCTTTTTTGAAGAGTTTCAAAACATCATCTTGAAAGTCTTCTACTGCTGTTACAATTACTAATTTCATTTAAATTAAATTTTAAAATTCACCTAACTTTTCTAAATCTATTTTAGAGTCACAGCAACTTTGTGCAACTTCGTGCCTTCTTTGTGTTACTTTGTGGCAAAATTTTCAGAAGTCATAAAACAAAATTTCTACACTGTTTTATAAAATGCCTGTTCTACTTCACTTGATTAATAACCTTATTTATAATTCTTCTTCTCAATCATATAATACACCAATGGCACCACCAACAAGGTTAAGAAGGTCGAAATAATAGTTCCACCCATTAAGGATATTGCCAATCCCTGAAAAATTGGATCAAACAAGATCACAAAAGCACCAATCACCACTGTTCCTGCTGTCAACAATATTGGCGTAGTTCGAACCGCACCTGCTTCAATAACCGCTTGTTTTAAAGGAATACCTTCTTCTAATCTCAAATTCACAAAATCAATAAGCAAAACGGAATTCCTCACCATAATTCCCGCCAGAGCAATCATCCCAATAAAAGAAGTTGCTGTAAAAAACGCTCCCATAATCCAGTGACCTAACACAATGCCTATCAAGGACAATGGTATAGCTACCATCATAACAATTGGTGCTCTAAAGTTTTGAAACCATCCCACAATTAAAATGTATATGATGAAAATCACACCTAAAAAGGCCACACCTAAATCTCGAAATACTTCAAGCGTAATTTGCCATTCGCCGTCCCATTTCACAGTGTAATCATCTTCAAAATCTGGTTGTTTGATGTAAAGTTCATCTAGTTTGTAACCTGCTGGTAATGGTATAGCTTGTAACTTATCGCTAATGCCTAAGATGGCGTACACCGGACTCTCAAGCGCTCCTGCCATATCGGCCATCACATACACCACGCGCTTTTGGTTTTTGCGGTAAATGCTTTTGGGTTTCAGACCTTCTTCAATGCTCACCAAATCAGATATTGGTACCATATTTCCAATGTTCGATTTAATTTGCAAACGCAAGACATCATCAATACTCGATTTTTCTTCTTCAGCTAGAGCTAATACAACACCAACTTGTTTAGAGGCATTTTCATCATATAAATTGGTAATGGCGCGCGTGCCTAAAGCCATATTCATGGTATGGGTGATTTGCTCTGGCATTACCCCGTAAAGCATGGCTTTTTCTTTATCAATTATAAGTTGATATTCTTTTTGATCGGCTTCTACCATCCAATCTACATCCACCACATCCGTAGTGTTGATTAAAATGTTCTGAACAGCATTGGCAACCTTGATTTGTTCTTCGTAATCCGGACCGTATATTTCAGCTACGATGGTAGACAGTACAGGTGGTCCCGGCGGAACTTCTACCAACTTAACATTGGCGTTGAATTTAGCAGCAATCTTTTGAATGTCTGGTCTTAGTAATTTTGCAATGTCATGACTTTGGGCTTTTCTATCCTGCTTATCAGTCAAATTCACCTGAATATCGGCCATGTTACTACCACCACGCAAATCGTAATGACGCACCAACCCATTAAAAGTAATCGGTGCCGAAGTACCTACATAACTTTGATAATTCACCACTTCTGGTCGCGTTGCCAGGTATTGAGAAATTTCTTGGGTTACAACCGCAGTTCGCTCTAAGGTTGTTCCTTCAGGCATATCAATAACCACCTGAAATTCGTTTTTGTTATCAAAAGGCAACATTTTTACTGCTACTGTTTTGGTAAAAAATAATCCTACTGAACCCAAGAGCAACAAGAAAGTAATCCCTAAAAATAACCAGCGTATGGTTTTATTTTCGATGAGCGGAATTTCAAATTTTGCATAAATTTTGTAAATCATGGTATCTGAAATATCCTTGACTTCTTCAATTTCGCCAGCTTCGTTTTTCTTGTCTTTTTCACGTAAAAAGATATAACCTAAATACGGCGTGATGGTCAAGGCCACAAACAATGATAAAATCATCGCTATGGAAGCCCCAATGGGCATCGGACTCATATACGGACCCATCAAGCCGCTTACAAAGGCCATCGGTAATACAGAGGCAATTACTGTAAACGTGGCTAATATGGTTGGATTACCAACTTCGTTAATGGCATATAAGGCCGCTTGTTTAAATGGCAAGCGTTTCATTTTAAAATGTCGGTGCATGTTTTCTGCGATGATAATGGAATCATCCACCACAATACCGGTAACAAATACCAAGGCGAATAGCGTAATTCTATTCAAAGTATAATCCAATAAATAGTAACTCAACAAGGTTAAAGCGAAGGTAATGGGCACTGATAAAAACACTACCAATCCACCGCGCCAGCCCATGGCCAGCATCACCACAATCGTTACGGCAATAATAGCACCAATTAAGTGTAGTAATAATTCCGATACTTTTTGTGAGGCTGTTTCACCGTAATTTCGGGTGACTTCAACATGAACATCATCAGGAATTAAGTTGCTTCGTAAGTGTTCAACCTTATTCAAAATAACATCCGAAATCTTCATGGCATCAGCGCCTTTGCGTTTCGCCACCGAAATGGTAACGGCTGGATATTCGCCTTTATAGTCCGATTTTTTAGCACTAGCAGCACCAAAACCTAAAGCACTATAGGTTTGAGGAATTTCTGGTCCGTCAAAAATACTAGCCACTTGTTTTAAATAAATAGGCTGATGATCGCGCGTGCCAACTATGAGTTGTTCTACATCACTGGTGGTTTTAAGGAATTCGCCTGTGGTTACCGCAAACTCCGTATCCATGTTGCTAAAGTTACCAGCGCTTAATTGGTGATTGCTGGCGCGTATCATTTGCGATACGGTAAGGAAATCCAAGCCACTGGCAGCAAGTTTATCTTTATCTAAAACCACACGTACTTGACGGTCTCTCCCACCAATACGGTGCGTAATGGCAACATCTGTAATTTTTTCAATTTCATTGGTGAGTTCCTGAGCCATGAGTTTTAGCTCATAATCATCGTAATTTTCGCTCCACAAGGTCAATCCAAGCATAGGTACATCGTCAATAGCGCGCGTTTTCACAAGTGGAAAAGTCACACCTTGCGGCATCTGGTCCATGTGCTTATTAATCTCATTGTAAAGTTTTACAAAAGAGCGTTCAATATCTTCGCCCACATAAAACTGGACAATCACCATTCCTTGCTCGTTCATGGCGGTAGAATACACATATTCCACACCTTTAATGTTAGAAATTAACTTTTCTAAAGGTTTCAAAACCCGAGATTCTACTTCGGTTGGACTCGCGCCTGGATAGCCCACAAAAATATCGGCCATAGGCACATCAATTTGCGGTTCTTCCTCACGCGGTATTAAAAACGAACTATATACGCCAACCACCATAAACACTACCATAAGCAATATGGTCAGCTTTGAAGTCATAAATGCTTTGGCAATTTTTCCTGCTAATCCTTCTTTCATTATTGTATGTTTTTTGGGCGTTTTAACGGGCTATCCGCTGCAATCTTTTTGTTTAAAAAAAAACAAAAAGGATTTCCGCTGCTATCCCTAACGCGTTTGAGTCTAGTTAATAATTACGTTTGCGCCGTTATATAATTTACTATCGGCACTTACAATCAGGCTTTCACCATTTTGCAATCCTGACAATACTTCTACTTCACTCCCATAAGTTCTGCCCAATCGCAACCATCTTAAAATGGCTGTATTGGCTTCACTTACAGTATAAACACCAGTTAATTGTCCGCGATTCACTACCGCTTCCAAAGGAATTAAAATGGCGCCACCAACATCGGTACTTTCTACCGGAAAATTAACAGTAGCAAACATCCCCGATTTTAAACCTTCAATAGTTTCGGTCAACACAGCCGATACTAAAAATTGTCCGCCAGTTTGTTGAGAAGAAGTACTTACAGTGGTAATTTTCGCATCAAGCTCTTTGTTTAAAGATTTAACCATCACTTTAACAAGCATCCCTTCTTTGATTTTTGCAATTTGTGTTTCGGGCACGCGGGTTTTCACCTCAAGTACTTCGGGGTTTTCAACCGTGAGCAAAGTCATTCCGGGATTGGCCATATTGCCTTTTTCAATAAACTTTCCAGTAACCACACCACTAAACGGTGCTTTAATGTTGACGTAGGCAAACTGAGCGTTGATTTCATTTTTCATTTGGTTGGCGGCCTCCAATCTGGCTTTTGCCATGTTGTAATTGGCTGTGATATCGTCTAATTCTTTTTGGGACGCACTGTTTTGAGCAAAGAGATTTTTGTAACGATTGTAATCTTTTTCAGTATTGCTAAATGCAGCGGTGGCTTCGGTAATTTGTGCGTTCACTTGGGCTTGTTTCGCTTGTAAATCGGCATTGTTAATGCTTAACAATAACTGACCTTGCGTAACTTTATCTCCAACCGACACATAAATATTATCTACATAACCCATGTTTCGGGTGCTAAGGCTAGCTGTTTTCAACGCCGAGACAGTTCCGCTGGTAGATAAAAAACCGCCACGGTCGTTGGTATCAACCTTTAAAACTTCAACCTTAACCGCCTCAGTTTTGGTAGCTACTTGCGTTTCTTTACCGCCACAACTGTTTAAAAGCAGTGCGGTAATCATTAAACCTGTGATATATATTTGCTTCATTTTAATTAATTTATAGTAGTTATAATTAGTTGCTTTTTGTTAAATATTCTAAATAAGATTGTGCGTAGTTAAACTCAAAAATGGTTTGATAATATTCCAGTTGTTTTTGAGCATACTGAGTTTCGGACATTAACAGATCAGAAGTGGTTTCTAATCCTTCTCTAAAACGGTTGGTTCTAATTCTTAAGGATTCGTCTGATTGCTCTAAAGCCAATGCGTTAAGTTTTAATCGGTTTTCGGCATCGGTTAATAAACGCTTGGCTTGTTTTAATTCCATTTCGCTTTGAGAAACATATTGCTCGTATTCGAACTTAGATTTCTCAAATTGAGCCTTGCTTTGTTTAGACTTGGCAAATCGGGTAGATCCTTCAAAAATATTCCACTTTAATTGTGCGCCTACCAAATAACCACTGGCATCACCTTGAAATATTTGATCGTCATACAACTCATAACTACCAAAGGCATTTAAAGTTGGCAGAAACGCCATGCCATCGGCTTTGTGCATGGTTTTGTAGGCTTCGGTGGCCATTTCCATGGCTTTGATGTCGGCGCGATTGGTAGAAACATTGTCGGAATTCAACAAATTTATCACCTCAAGCGATAAGGCATCCGACGGTTGATAAACCACATCACTGCTATCATTCATCAAAAACGATAAATAATTAGATGCGTTTTTCACGTTGCTTTTCGCAGTTTGTAATTGGTTCTGAACTTCGGTAACGCGTACTTCAACCGCCAAAACATCGGCGCGTTGTAAGTAGCCTTGTTTAAAACTATTATCGGCGATGGTTTTATTTGATTGGGCTGATTCTAAAGCTTTTTCTAAAACATCCACAGCCTTGTAGGCCAATTGTAATTGCATGTAGGCTTTATCTACTTCAAAATTGATGTAATCGGCAATGCGCTGTGTTTGTAAAGAACTTGCCTCCATTTTAGACCTGGCAGCTTTACGCTGAAAAAATCCATCCATATTGATTAATGGTTGTTCTATTTCTAATCTGGTAGCAAAGTTTTGCGTTTGACTAGGATTGTTGAGCAAGTCTGGATTAAAATCACCTTGGGTTAAAATGCCCTGATTTAATTTAGAACCAAAAGCCATTAACGGATTGGTAGTTGTGAATCCTGTGTGCGATACAGCAATATTAGGGAGAAAAACAGCGTTGGTTTGACGGTATTCTGCTTTGGCCTGATTAAATGCTTCCTGGGATATTTTGATACTTCGGTTTTCTTGGTTAACCTGGTTTAAAACTTCAAGCTTACTAATAGGAGTTATTGGTTGCGCCTGAAGTAAAAAACCTAAGCTAAACAAACCAAATGTTAAAATGTATATACGGTTATTCATAGGTAATTTTTTATTGTTTTTTTAAAGGTCATACCTGCCCGTCCAGCAGGCGGATGTTATCGCTTTTATCTTTTAAGGTGTTTGCTTTTGCAAACTTGTTGTTAATGACGATTTCATGGTTACTGATTTTTTACAATACAAAAGTACCTTTCAAAAAAACAGAAGTCAGTAACCTTTGTTACCAAAAAAAAAGGAGGCTACATTGCGCAGCCTCCTCCATTACTAACCAATAAAAACCAACAATTTTGCTAGTTTACTCTTAATCTACCATTACTAACGCTCATATTATTTAGATTAACTAATCTAATAAACAATTAAACAAACTTAAGTTTTATAACAATCAGTAACAGTAACAATTGTTACACAAAAAAAGAGGTCAATTTTATTATGATTGACCTCTTTTTCCTACTAACCAATTTCTATGATTACAAATCTTCTTGATCTCCCTTTTTTTTGCCTTTGCTAATAAACGAAATTAAAGTAATAATTAAGATCGCACAAACGGCGACAAAAACACCAATCATAATAACACCGTTATTCCAATTGTAAAGAGCTATAGAAGATTGTAACATATTCTTTTTATTATACTGTTTTACAAAAATATTCATTAAATAATTGAAAAAATATGACAATAATCAGTTGAGTCAAAAAATTGGTGTTTGCTGAAAATTGAAAAAGCATCGGTCTTAAACCGATGCCATTTCTGCTATTAATCAATTCTTAGGGTTAGAATTAACTATGGTTGTTTATGAGTGCTATTAAATCGTTTTTTTGAATTACTCCAGATTGGCGCCACAACTGTTGACCATTTTTAAACAACATAAGAGTGGGCACACCTCTTACTTGATATTTGGCTGCCAAGAATTGGTTTTTATCAACATCAATCTTGATAATACTTACATTGTCGCCCAAAGCTACTTTTACCTCAGTTAAAATGGGTGACATCATTTTGCAAGGTCCGCACCAATCAGCAAAAAAGTCTACTAATACAGGTGTTTCCTTATTGATAATATCGCTAAAACTACTCATTATCTTTATCAAATTTTATGCTCCAAATGCCTCTTACCTGGTTAAGTCCGTATCCTGTTGCTAAATCGTTTGGATATCTTTCTCTTAGCGTTAAAAGTGTCTTGGGCGTTATATCAGTTTCCGGTTTACCATGACATTGCAAACACATGGCATTGGTCGTAATGGGGTAGTAAAACCTTACATCGCTTTCATTTTCCAATAAAATGGCTTCGGGTTCTTTATTTCTTGCCACTACCGATTTAAAATGTTCAATATATTCTAATTCTTCATTATTGGCCTGATTATTAATATTTCTTGGTTTATCTGTAACTCTTTTAATGGTTGCATTGTGAACCGTCGCCATACTATCGGTTAAATGCATAGCTTTTATATTGCAAAAATCTACCGCAGCCTCTGTACCGTTTTTTTGAATTTGCCCCATCAAGTTTTTACCAAGAATTGCTTTGGTACTCATGGCGTATTCTAAACCAATATCTTCGTAAGATTTCACTTGTTGCTGATTTTGGTTTGATTGATGTCTCATACCCATACCTTTTCCTTGACCTCTACCCTTACCCATTCCTTTACCTCTTACACCCGGATTCATTTCGTTAAAATGATCTTCAAACCAATCGGGTTGATCAATTTCAAAATCGTACATGTATTCGGCAATTTTTTCAATAGTGGCTTCAGGATAGGGCGTTTTTGGCATCACGCCAAATCTTCGAACCGCGCCTGTCATTTTGGCGTCGGCTTCATTGGGATTTTTAATCCAGGCCTGCATACTGGCTATAAACTCTTCTTTTGTGGTGTTGCTGTCGATGTAATGTCTTTTAATGGCAATCATGGGCGGACCAATCCTGTCGTCGTGACTGGCGGTTGGACTATGGCACACATAGCAATTGGTTTCCATTAGTTTTTTACCTGTATGGTCTTGCTTGTTTTGTGGTTTTTCAACCGACCTTGCAGTATAAGCACCTTCCCTTTTTGAATCATTACAAGACTGAAAAAGAGCTAAAAATATTAGTAATATGTATGGAGATGTTTTCATTGCATTAAACTTAATACAAAGTTAAGGTACATGAATTTCACCTAAGGTAACAAATGTTACAGTTTCAACACTTTAATGTTGTTCCGATTGAGTTTTATGGTTCCGGAACGTTCAAGACTTTTCAGCAATCGTGAAATAACCACTCGAGACGTGTGCAAATCATGGGCAATTTGCTGGTGTGTTACTTGAATTTCGTCATTATTATTCACCATAGCCTTGTCTCTTAAATATTTAAGCAAGCGTTCGTCCATGTTTAAAAAGGCTATGGTATCTACGGCTTCTAAAAGTTCTGTCATGCGACTGTGGTAACTTTGTAAAATAAAGCTTTGCCAGCTGCGATAGTTACGCATCCACTCATCCATTTTCTGAACGGGAATCATAATAATTTCTGCATCGGTTTCAGCAACAGCTCTTATTTCACTTTTTGATTGTCCCATACAGCAAGATAAAGTCATGGCACAAGTATCGCCGCGTTCGAGGAAATATAATATCAACTCGTCACCATTGTCATCTTCACGTAAAATTTTTATGGCACCACTTACCAATAAAGGCATAGAACGAATATAATCGCCTATTTCTATTAATTTTTCACCTGCTTTAATATGTTTTAGTTCGCCAACTTTATTGATTTCTTCCAGTAAGGCATCTTCAAATAGGTATCCGTAATTGGTTTGTAGTAGTTCTTTCATTAAATTTCTTTTGTGTTTTGTAAAGATAACTTAACTTACAGGAAAGTGCAATATTGTGGAACGATTAAACGCAACTTAAACTTTAATCTATATTCCTAGTCAAGGCAGAAAAAAAATAATTTAAATATAAAGCTTGGTTGATATCTTCTAACTTTGTCTTTGATTTTTTATAACCACAAAGGTCTCTAAGATCAACACAAAGACCACAAAGGTTTTTTTATTATCATGTTTTTTACTTTGAGTACTTTGTGTATTCTTTGTGAACTTCGTGGTTAAAAAGCTGTATTCCAATAAGTATTAAAACTCAAAAAATCCCGTCTCAGTAAAAGCAAAAAACTTAAAACTATTGCTGTCTAATCGGGTGTTTAAACCTGTAAATTCTGAAAATGCAGGCAGTATTAAATGCTGTTTTCCTATAGCGAAGCAGGGTAATTTGATGCGCTGTCTGGCTTTTGCTTTTAAATATACACCAGGATGTAGATGTCCAGAAATTGTGCAGCCTTCCGCTTTATAATGTTCTAAATTATGTATGAAAGTAATGCCTTCCCATGTCAATTCATTTAAAATAATTTCAATATCCAAATCTTCATAAATAGAATGATAATACCTATCGTGATTGCCTTTAATGAGCACAAATTGAATAGCTGAATTTTGCCTTTTCCAGTCTTTAAATTGTTGAATTTCCGAATTGTTTTCGGCATGAAACATATCGCCAACCACTATAATTTTTTGAGGGTTGAAATGACTAATCAATGTTTCTAATTTCTTCAAATCGTTTTTAAAAATTGTATTAGGTATTGCAATGCCATGTTTCTGAAAATGAGTCGATTTACCAATGTGTATATCTGCCAATACCAAAGCTTTCATCTCCGACATATACAAAGCCGAAAGATTGGTGAGCACCAATTGCTGTCCAACAAATTCAACGGTATGTTCTACTATATTTAAACTTTTTGCCATTGTTGTTGCTGTTGCTTAAGTCGCTTGATGCGCTTGTCTAATTGCTCGCTACTTAACGATTCTCGCAAGCTGTCTACTTTGATTGGAAAACTAAGTGGCGTAAACGATTTCAAAGATTTAAAAATGATGCGTCCTTGGTTAATGCGTTGAATGGCTTCCCGCAGTCTGGCCTCTTCTAACTGCTGATTGAACACTTCTTCGTAAGCCTGACGCAGCAAAAGATTCTGAGGTTCGTGTTCTTCTAAAACCCTAAAAATCAATCCTGATGAAGACTGTAAACTTTTGTTGGTTTTAGATTGCCCAAAACTAGACTGCACCACCAATCCCGAAATCACAGCGATATCTCTAAATGCTCTAGAGGCCATTTCTGAAGCATTGATACTACCTATAACGTCTTCCATCAAATTGTCTTCGGAAAGTAAGGTTTTTAATATGGTTTCATCTGCAGGAATGGGCTGATCACTCAATAGTTCAAAACCATAGTCATTCATAGCCATAGTGAAAGTGATGGGTTTGAGTTTGCTCAATCGGTAAGCTATGAGTGCCGACATCACTTCATGCACCAATCGGCCTTCGAATGGATACATAAATAAATGATAGCCATCTTTGGTTTGGATGTATTCAACCAAAAGTTCATCGTATTTTGGAATGTGAGATTGGCTAAGTTGGAAATTCCAAAGCGGATTTAAAAACTGTAATTCTTTGTCCTTATTTGGATTGTTGGCTTCGGATAATTTCAACCGTAAATAAGCGCTTAACTGCGAGCTCAACGGCAGTCGGCCACCCATCCAACTTGGTGCAATGGCATTTTTAGCTTTCGAACTTTTTACATAAACCGTCATGTCTTTTACTTTGTCAAGCTCTAGTGTTCTGCCTGCCAAAATAAAAGCAGCTTTGGGTTTTAATTTCGAAATAAAAAATTCTTCAATCATCCCAATGTAGCCGCCCGATTTAAACTTGACCCGTAACATGGCATCACTCACAATCACACCAACATTCATGCGATGCAACATACTAATGCGGCGATTTTTTACCCGATAAATTCCATCGTCGTCTTTAATTACCTTATGAAACTCCTCATACGATTTTAAAGTACTACCGCCTTGAGTAATAAATTGAATAGCCCATGCAAATTCTTCTTCTGTTAAATAATGATACGCATGTGTTTGTTTTAATTGGTCAAAAACTTCCTTCAGCTTAAAACCTTCCCCAGTGGCAAGCGTCACTAAATACTGTACTAGCACATCGTAAGCTAAAACAATGGGCGTTCGGGTTTCCAAATGGTTGTCTTTATAGGCTTTTTTTAATGCAGAAGCCTCCAATAACTCTAAAGTATTGGTTGGCACCAAATAAATCACAGAGGTTTCATAAGGCGAATGACCACTACGGCCAGCCCGTTGCACAAATCTGGCAATACCTTTAGCTGATCCTATTTGAATCACGCAATCTACTGGTTTAAAATCTACTCCCAAATCTAAGGAAGACGTACAAATCACCGCTTTTAATTGCCCAGAAGCAATGCTGTTTTCAATCCAAATACGCAATTTTCTATCGATAGAACCATGATGGATGGCCAGCAAACCAGCCAGCTCAGGTGACGCTTCTAAAATAATTTGATACCACAATTCTGCTTGTCCGCGTGTGTTGGTAAAAATAAGTGTGGTGCGATGTTTTTGAATAATGGGGACAATTTTTGAAGCCATACTCCTACCCAAATGTCCAGCCCAAGGCAACAATTCAACTGTGTCTGGAAAAACAGGTTGTATATCAATTTTCTTTTTGAGTTTAGAGGTGATGAATTGCTTTTTAAGTTGTGGATATGGTAGTAATACCTTGACTGCTTCTTCGAGATTTCCAATGGTGGCTGTTATGCCCCAAATACGAAGTTTTGGTTGGATTTCAAGCATTCTGCAAACGGCTAATTCGGTTAAAACTCCGCGTTTACTGCCTAAAAGTTCATGCCATTCATCCACCACCAAACAGTTAATATGCTTAAACCAACGTGAATTGTCTTTTTGGGTAAACATCAATTGAATAGTTTCGGGTGTGGTGATTAAAATATCGGGCATTAAGCGTTCTTGTGATCGTCGCTCATTTTGAGGCGTGTCGCCATTTCTTACCGAAACTTCCCAATCTAAACCAATATCTAAAATGGCTTCGCTCATGGCCTTAGCTAAATCTTTGGCTAAAGAACGCAATGGGCTCACCCATAATAATTTCAAACCTTTTTGGTAAGCTTCAGGATGATTGAGATAATCAATTACTACCGCTAAAAAAATTGAAAAGGTTTTTCCGAAACCAGTGGGCGCTATCACTATGCCACTTTTTCCTTCGTGATACGCCTTCCAACTTTTCTGCTGAAAATCGAATGGTGTATTTCCGCTTTTGGCCATCCATTGCACTACCATTTCATAGCCAGCTGATGTTGTGAAGGAGTTTTTCATAAGTTGGCCGCGATAAGTAGTTTAACCGAATCCATATCATCTATTTCAGACACCAATTTATCTTTTCTCCAACGGGCAATTCTTGGAAAACGAAGTGCAACACCAGATTTATGTCGATTGCTCAATGCAATGCCTTCAAAGGCAATTTCAAATACCAATTCTGGTTTTACGGTACGCACAGGACCAAATTTTTCGGTGGCGTTTTTGGTGACGAACTTGCTCACTTCTTTAATTTCTTCATTGGTTAATCCAGAATACGCTTTGGCAACGGTTACCAGTTTATCACCGTCTCTAACCGCAAAAGTATAATCCGTGTAATAAGCACTGCGCCTACCACTGCCCTTTTGCGCATAAATTAAAACGGCATCAATACTTAACGGATCCACTTTCCATTTCCACCAATCCCCTTTAATACGCCCTGTATGATACGGCGATTGCTTTAATTTTAACATCAACCCTTCCGAATTTTGACTTCGCGCTTCTTCACGAAGTGCTGTCACATCCTCCCAAGAATTAACCTTAAGTCCGTAAGATTGAGATATGGCGGATTGATTTTCAGAAATTAGGATTGCATTGATATGCTTTTGTCTGATAACTAAGGCTTCACTCCTTATGTCAGTGCCATTCCATTCGAGTATGTCGTAAATTCGAAAATTCACAGGAACTTCAGCCATCAATGCCTTGCTTACATTTTTTCGATTGAGTCTTTTTTGAAGATCGTTAAACTGAAGCACATTTGCATCTTTCATGGCCAATATTTCACCATCTAAGACAAAACTGTTGGGTAAATCTTGAACTGCTTCAACAAGTTCGGGGAATTGTTTTGTAACCAACTCTTCACCTCTACTCCAAATAAACACTGCGTTATCGCGCTTTATCAATTGTCCGCGAATGCCATCCCATTTATATTCTATTTGCCAGTTTTGAACATTACCTAATTCGTTGGCCGGTTTGTCTAAAGCATAAGCCAAGCAAAAAGGATAAGGTTTGGAATTGTCGTAATTAATGTGTTTGCCCTCAATTAAATCATCAAAAGTGATATCATCTACTGTCCAGTTACCAATAATACTGTGCATTAACTGATTAGACTCAACTCCAGAATATTTTGACAGGGCGTTTACAAGCAACTTTTTAGAAACACCCACCCGAAAACTGCCACCAATAAGTTTGTTTATTAAAAAGCGTTGGTGTGTTTCAAAACTGTCCCATGCTTTGAGCATGTATGTCTTTTTTTCTTCATCAGAAAAGTTTTTAAGCACTTTAAGATCTTGCATTACCTCAGACAAGGTTTTATTACTTTGCTGGGTTGGCGGCGGTAATAAAAGCGACAAGGTTTCACCTAAATCGCCCACAGCACTGTAACTTTCTAAAAACAACCATTCAGGAAGGTTGGTGATTTCGAGGCACCATTCCTTCATCAAGGTGGTTTTAACTGGGCGTTTGGGACGTTTACCAGTAAACAATGAGATTAGCCACAGTTTATCCTTATCGGGTGCAGTGGTGAAATACTGTACCATCGCTTCGATTTTAGCGTTGGTTTTATTGGTGAGTTCTAACTGCTGTATGAGTGCTGCAAACTGTTTCATGCACTTTTTGGTAATTCTGTTGCATTGGTTTCTGTATCTTCTTTGGTGCCGTATTCGGTCTTCACCTCAGCGGCTGGAATACCAATCTCATTGAGGTAGCGTGCAAAGGTTTCTTGATAGCCGTGGGTGACATAAACCTGTTCGGCTTCGGTGGCTTTTACTGCTGAAATTAAGCCATTCCAATCGGCGTGATCGCTCACCACAAAACCAGCATCCACTGCTTGCCAACGACGGTGACCTCTTACTTGCATCCATCCCGAGCACAAGGCAATGGCGGCATTGGGAATTCGTTTGATCATATTACTGCCGATTAGCGCTGGTGGCACAATAAGAATGTTATTCTGAATTAAATTTTTATCGGTGGTGGCTTGCCATAAATCGGCTTGAGGCAGCTTCATACCTGAATTTCTGATAACTTCATTTAACTGAAAAATGGCGTTATGAACCAACATGGGCGCACAGCCATCCAATAACGACATGATGCGTTGTGATTTACCAAGTGAATAACCAACAAAAACACTGGTTTTGTTTTGCTTTTGATTACTATAAACCCAATTCTGCATTTGCTGCTGAATCACAGAATCTTCTTGCCAATGATAAATAGGCAAACCAAAAGTACTTTCAGTAATAAAGGTGTGACATTTTACAGGTTGAAAAGGAATGGTAAGACTATCGGCATTTGTTTTGTAATCACCTGTAAAAACGGTAACGTGGCCTTTATATTCTAGTCTAATTTGAGCCGAGCCAATGATATGTCCAGCAGGATGAAAACTCAGTTTTACACCATTGATGGTTTTTGTAATGCCATAGGGTAAACTTTCGATAGAAATATCTTGACCAATCCGATGTTTTAAAATGGCTTTAGAATCGTCCACACATAGGTAATGTTTCATGCCCCAACGCGCATGATCGGCGTGCCCGTGAGAAATCACAGCGTAGTCTACTTTACCCCAAGGATCGAGATAGAAATTTCCTGGGATACAGTACAATCCCTTTTTTGTAAACCTTATGATTTTCAATTGAAATGATTAAAAGGCTTCGTTAAAAACAGAGCCAGTAATTTTTTTATAAAGTTACATAAAAACGGACAAATACCCTTTGAAAGAAACTAAATCTGCCTCTTAATTATCAAATCAATTGAAGAAGAAAAAAAATCAATCGTGTTAAAATTAACAACAACCAGACTCCGGCGTACAGCATGAAGTAGCGGTTTGTTTTTCGCCTATTTTCACTTTTAATTTTTCAGGCGGAATACCACAATTGTCCTTAGCGAGACAATCCGTCATTTTGGTAGTTAATAAAAAGTTTTTTCCATCAAATTCTAATCCGAATTTTCCAATGGTTTGCGCTTGGTATTCAACTTCAATATCGGCATTGGGTAAATTGAGGATGCGTTCGGATAATTCTATAATGTTTAATAATTTTTCCGGATGTAGACGGTGATCGTAATCATTGGCTTCCCACAATTGAAAATTTACGACTGTCTCGCTTCTAACGGTGCCACCGCAATCAATAAAGTCTTTATGAACTTTACCTACTTCTGTTACGTGAAAATGGCTAGGTACTAAACTGCCGTCAGGTAATTGAAATGCTATGGATTGTGACTGCTTTAAATGAATTTTTATTTCAGATAGTTTCATATCATTTATTTTAAATAGAATATTTTTTATTAATGTTCCGCTTGTGATTTTTGAAATTTCACAGTCAGTATATATTTATATTGCAATATTACGATGAATAGTTGAGCTATCCAACATTAATTGAGGTAAAACGTGTTAATAAAAATATAACTACTTGTTTTTGAGTATTATTTTTTGTATTTTAAGAATTATTAACTTAAATCTAAAACAATATGGCCATTTTAAAAGTAATTGAAATTTTAGCAAACTCTAAAACTAGTTGGGAAGATGCTACACAAAATGCCGTTGCTCATGCATCAAAAACTGTAAAAAATATTGCCTCAGTATACGTTAAAGAACAAAGTGCAATAGTTGAAAACGGTAAAGTAGTCGAATTCAGAGTGAATGTAAAAATCACATTCAAAGTAGATAATTAAAAATTAAGAAGTTTTAAACTCTTAAGCCTTGAAATTATATTCAAAGCTTTTTTCGATTTCAACTTTAAATATGAGCCATAGAACTATCAATAATTTCGATTAATTCAAGCTTTACTAATATGTAGAAGCTGTTTTGATATCTAAAAAATTCTAAAACTTATTAATCTTGCTCTTCGTACAAGGACAATCACTAATACCTTGCAGAAAATCTAATCCAATAGTGACCATATGCGTCCCTGAATTGTATCCTGCTAAATCATTAGTCGTAATTTGGTATGAGTATGCGAAATACATTTTAGATTTCATAATACCAGCCATTGGGCCAACGTTTAAAGGTTTCAAAAACTGATCGTTTAAAAAACGATACGATGCTCCAATCCAATAATAATCTTCACCTCTCGTATATTTTCTATATTTAAAATTGATATCGGTAGCTGAACGACCGTCGCTTCCAAATAATTGGAAAAATACTGAAGGTTCGTATTCTATATTTTTGTTATAATTACTCCTCATAACGTATCCAGAATACATTTGATAATTTCTGATGGTATTTGGCTCAAATCCATTAAAATCGTTAATGTCTTTTTCTAATATATTATTAGCATTAAAACTAAAGAAAAACTCTTTGTATCGGTATAAAAATCCTACGTCGAAGTTATGATTTGAGATAGCTCTATCATCGGTAATTGCTGGATCTAAAATTGGCATCTCAATAGTTGGTTGAAAATTATGAATATCAATTTTAAAAGCGTTGATGTTATAGGAAAGTCCGAAAGACAAAAACTGTTTGGTGTAATAATCTAAAACCAAATGATGGGCAAAGGAGAATTTTACGCCTGTTTGGCGTGTGTTACCATTTTTATCATTGTAGGCAGACACACCAACACCAGAACGATTTGATATCCTCATATCAACATAAAAAGATTGGTTGTCTGGAGCATCTTTAATACCAACCCATTGTGTTAAGCCATTCACCCTAACTCTTAAGTTATCACCAATTCCTGCAAATGTTGGCGATATAACAAATTCATTATCTGCCAAGTACTGCGTCCAAACTGGTAAGTTTAACTCTTGTGCATAAGAATAAGTAACTGCTATAAAGAGGATATATTTTAGAAATTTTTTCATGTCTTTTCGTTTTTTCAATTAACTCAGCTTATTCAAGATGTTTATCTATAAAGTGTGAAATGGCCAACAAAATCGCGGTCATCAGTTGAACTGTTCAGCCTAACTACATACCAGTAATCACCAGTTGGTAGTTCCTTATTGTTATATCTTCCATCCCAATACTGACCAACTCTGTAGGTGCCAACCTTACGTCCGTATCGGTCAAATATGTCGAATTCTAGATTTGGATAATTCTGCGCACAACCAGGTGCCCATCCATCATTTACGCCATCGCCATTTGGTGTGAAATAATTCGGAATACAGATATCTACAAACTCTCTAAATATGGTAGCTGAAGCCAAACAACCACTACTGTCAGTCACTACTACTGTGTAATTTCCAGTTTCAGTTATAATGAAGCTATTAGTATCGCCATAATCTACCCCGTTAAGTGTGTACTGATAATCTCCGGTGCCTCCAACGGTTACTGCAATTATTTCGTTAAGATCACCTTCATTCAAGGCTAACACTAATGGTTCATGCTGTTCAATATCAAAAAATTCTGTTGTTTGAATACAGCCATTGGTGTGTCTTACTTCTATATAATGATTAGTTCCTACCCGTACATTGGTAAATACATTACTTATTTGATAGGCGCCTCCATTGAGAGCGTAATCTAAATCTTCTGTATTAACATCGCCTTCTACCGTAACAGTTACTACATTTTCTGTGGCATCATTAACACAAACAGATTCAATGAGCAACAAAGGATTAAAACTAACCGATTCTGGGAAAGTAATATTCCATTCCGATTCGCAGCCTTCGCTGTCGCTTACAAATACTATATGATCCCCACCACCCAAATTGGTAAAATCAAATTGGGTTTGTGTGGCAGTTCCAACAGTATAAACGCCGTCATAATTATCTAAACTTACACTGTATGGCAAAGTACCTCCTGAGATTTCAATACTAAATTCACCATCTGCATCACCTTCACAAACTTCTGGAAATATAGAATCGGCAACGATTGAAATGATTACCGGCGCTGGTTCAGTGATTGTAAAATTGAATATTAAAAAACAACCCAAAACATCTTGAACAATTACTTCGTAATCACCTGGTGCTAAATTCTCAAAAATATTGGTATCAAAAAATTGATTGGATTGCGGTGAAATCGCATATTGAATGTTTCCTGTTCCACCAGTTGCAAATATTTCGATAAATCCGTCATTACCACCAAAACAAGTCACGTCGTTAACATTAAAAGTAGCTTCTAACGGAGCTGTTGGTTGAGATATGGTTACCGGTTGTGAAACCACATCACAGTCGCCACTTTCAACAATTACCACATAATCGCCCGCTACCAATTCAGTAAACACACCAGGACTATTTTGAGTTGCAGGGATGGTGTTACCCATGTTGTCTTCAAGGGTGTAAACATAATTACCCAAACCACCTTGAGCCGTGGCAGTGATACTTCCGTTATTATCACCAAAACAATTGATATTTGGATTGACTGAGGTTAAATTTAGCGTTATAGCTGAAAGTGGATCAATGGTGATTTCATTGGAAACAGTTGCGATACAACCGTTCGCATCTCTTATATAAAATTCATAAGTACCAACAGCAACCGGGAAGGTTACCGAGGATGAGAAAGAACCTAATATCGCAGTGAAACTACTATCATTGCTGTACTCATAAGCACCTGTTCCTCCTGTAGCACTTAATGTAAGTGTAGTTTCGGTTTGGCAGGTTTGGGTTGAAGCGACCACCAAATTGGAGTTGATAGGCGTTGGCTCTGCAATAACGATATTCAGAGACGTGAATTCACAATTCAATCCATCCGTAATTGTTATGTTGTAAGTTCCCGCGGCCAAATTGTTAAACATCGGCGACGTTTGCGGACCAGAGGAACTCGGTGTTGGTAAAATAGTGTTGAGTGTGTAGCTGTAATTCACACCTTGACCTCCCGAAACTGTATTAACCGTAATACTGGCGATTTGATCACCAAAACAAGATAGTAAAGTTGTACTTGGTGTGAAGGTGGCTGTAATTGGAGCCGGTTCTACTAGTATAATGTTTTCAGAAACTATACAACCAGCAGCATCGATGGCGTTGACTGTATAATTGCCTGCCGATAAACCTGTGAAAGTGCCATTTGTTGAATATGCTACAGTGGCACTCCCGGTAAGTTCGTATTGGTAATCTCCAAACCCGCCACTGCCAATAGCTGTGATGGTTCCTGAGTTATTATCGCAAGTAACATTAGACGTTTCTGAAACCATTAGTGTTAAAGGTGTTGGTGGCGAAACAATGGTTACAACATTTGATGTTGCTGCACAGAACGGACTGTCGGTAGCTGTAACTTCTACAGTGTAATTTCCTGCAGATAATCCGTTTACTGCTATAGGATTAGTTGTTGTATTAGCGGCCGTTGCACTGATAACCGAATTTCCTAATCCGTCAAATACTTCATAATTATAATTACCTGAATAACCACTTACATTAATTTCTAAAGCACCATTGGTGTCTCCAAAACAGGTAATACCTGAAGTGGCCGCAGCCGTAACGTCAATTAAATCGAATGGCGCTATGGTTATAGCTGTGGTCGCTATAAAACATCCGGTGCCTATGTCGTTCACTTGGAAGAAATAAGTTCCCGGACTGCTAATGCTAAAAATATTTGAGGCTTGTGGTGTTCCACTCGGTAACATCTCATAAGTAAAATTACCAGAACCACCGGTAACGATAATTTCAACACTACCTGTATCATTACAATCTATAGGTGTTACTATAGTAGCAACAGCTGCTGTTAATTCCTCAAGAGGATTAATAATAACATTGTTATTTGCAATACAACCGTTAGCATCTTGCACATAAACCGAAATGTTTTGAACACTGCCGTTGTCAATAATTTCAAAGGTGTTGTTGGTGAAATAATTTACACCATTGATACTGTATAAAAATGGTGCTCTACCTCCTACTTCTGTTATTGTTATGGTAGCAGTATTAACCGAATTATCGATGGCACAAGCAAAATCTGTTGCAGTACCTGTAACTTCTAAAAGCGTGGGTTCTCCAATTGTCACATCTTGCAAAGCCACACAATCTCTTCCTGAAGTTACCTGAACGGTATAAGTACCGGCCGGTAATCCTGAGAAAGTATTTGAAGTTTGCGCAGGAATACTGATGGGTGCAATAATTTCATAAGTATATACCGGATTATCATTACTCGCCGGTAAATTAACAGTGATTGAACCATCTGTGCCACCGTTACAACTTACATCGCTCACCAATGTTGTAAACGTTACCGGAGTTGCGTTGTCTAAGGTCACTGACACATCTTCTGTACATAAAGTAACCGTATCGGTCATCGTTATAGTATAGGCTCCTGATGGCACACCTGAAAACACGCTTCCGGTTACGGTAATTGAGCCCGGATTAGGACTAATTGTATACGAATAATTGCTTGAACCTCCGTTGCCCGTAACTGTTATCACACCATCATCGTTGGTACAACTTGGTAAAGCCGTAACGGCTGGTGTTAAACCAAGTGGTGCTTCAATATCAACTGTCACAACATCGCTACAACCATTGGCATCTCTTACCTCAATGGTATAACTACCGGAGTTTAAATTGAAAATGGTAAATGGCATTGTTTGCGTTTGGAATGCGCTACCGTTAATACTGTAAGTGTATGGTGCAATCCCTGCGGAAGTTAAGGTCACTTCAATTTCAAAAGCACCTTCGGTGGCGGTACAATCGTTGGTGACACTTGCTGTTATTGCAGGTGATGGATCTAATGGTAAAATAGTTTCAGAAGAAGTCACTATACAACCATATGCATCTTTTACATGTACGAAATAATTCCCCGCATCTAAGTTGAAGCTGCTGTTAGTAGTCCAAGATGGATCTGATACTAACGGAGTCGCCGGTGTGGTGGTAACTTGATATTGGTATGGAGCCGTTCCATTTTGACCAATAGCACTTATCACTCCTGAAGCGGTATTACAATTGGCATTTTGATCTACCGATACCGATAAATCTAAAGCAATGGCCGATTCAGTAATATTAAAAGGAACCGTTACAACGCTACAACCCGCATTAGGTCCTGAAGTTTCACTGATAAGAACATAGTAATTCCCGAAAGTTAACGGACCCAAATCAGTTACCGTTAAAGAACCGTTTGCAGGCACAACACCTGTACCACTAACTCCTGTGGTGTTTTGTGATAAAGAATCAAATATTTCATAGTTAATATCAGTAGTTGAGCCATAAATGCTATTTACCGTAAAAGTTACATTTCCGTCGGCACTACCTGTACATGTGATGTCATTAGACGAAACTGCGGTTGCGGTTAACGTTGAATTTGTTGGAATTGGTGTAGTTGCAGGTTCGTAGTAACTACAAAGAGTTGATTCGTCGTAAACGATAAAAGTATATAAAACACCCGGCGTTAAACCTGTAAATGTAGCCGACTGGCTTCCGGATGCATCTTCCGGAATCCATGATCCTACCGGGTTTGGATACACAGAAATTGGACCTTGATAAATGCTAAAGAAAAACGGTCCTGTACTGGTTAATGTTGAACCAACGCTCACCACCGCTGTACCACCAGTAGCGCAATCAACCGAAGTATCGATAACAATATCTAAATCGTCTGGCGGTGAAGCTACCAAAACATCTTGTATTAATACAGAACAGCCATTGGCATCAACCACATTAATTTGATACAATCCAAAATCAACAACATCAAAACTTACAGAAGTTGATCCTGTGGCATTTAATTCTGAATTATTATAACCGTTGGTTCCGGTTACAAAATAGTTGTACGGTGCCGTGCCACCTGTTACGCTATTGATAATAATAGATCCTTGTGAAATGCCACCCGTAGTACAAGTAATAGGTATGGTTAAATAATCAACAGTAATAGCAGCTGGTTCAGAAATGGTAATGGTTTCTGTGGTTGTACACGATCTGGCATCGGTGATAGTGATTGTATAAGCTCCTGAAGGTAAGCCTGAGGTTTGTGTGCCATAATTGACACCTGTTGTGTCGTTATTAACGTTAATTGTAAATGGTGCAGTCCCAGAAGCTGTATCAATGTTTATTTCAATAGCTGCATTTGAGTCGCCATTACAAAGAATAGGCTGTGTTAGAACAACTGCATTGATTGCAGGAGGCGTTATTGGGTTAATGGTGGTTGTATTTGTGAGTACCGTACATCCCTGCGCATCGGTAATTTCAAATTGATAAGTACCGGCTACTCCTGTGGTGTAGCTGAAGTTTGCACCTGTGGCTCCTAAAGAAGTGAAAGCACCTCCATTCACAGAAACGGCATAATTAAACGGTGTATAACCACCAACAATAGTTCCTGCTATCGCAGCATTTGGGGTTGCAGTACAATCTAAATCATCTGTTAAAATGGTACTCACTGATAATTGGGGTTCAATTGTTTCTGCCGATAAGGTTACTGTACAGCCAAAGGCATCTCTTACTGTAACGGTGTAAACGCCAGGCGTTAAATTATTAAAAATATTACCCGATTGATAAGCACTGCCATTTAAACTATATTCAAAAGGCGCTTGCCCTGATGTTACCGTTACTTCTATACTAGCACCATTAGAATTGTCGTAACAAAAGTCTGATGTGCTGCTAATTGAAGCAACCGGCGTACTTGGCGTAAGTAAATCAAAAGTATCTGTAGCGATACAGCCGTTTAAATCGGTTACAGTAACAATGTAGGTACCATCTTGATTTAAACCTGTAAATGTATTGTTGCTTTGATTTGGTAAAACGGTACCGTCGGGTAAGGTTAAACCAAACAAATTTCCACCCCAGCCTCCTGTAGCTGTAATAACCACGCTACCATCTTGCAGACAGGTAATTGGGCTTATATCTATAAAAATTAACAATTCTGCAGAAGCTTGATTAATGGTTACTGAAGTTGTGGCTTCACAATTGGTAGTATTATCGATTACTACAATGTTGTATGTACCCGCAGATAGACCCGTCAATACTACCGGAGAAGTACCTGCTATTGTTGTACCGCCATTAATTGTATATGTGAAATCGGAGGTGCCTGAAACTGTAAATTGTGCGCTTCCGTCGGCGGCTCCAAAACAAGAAATATCATTTAAACTTTCACCAACCACCGATATGGCATCTAATGGAGTAATGGTATAAGATTCACTATAAATACAATCGTTAGCATCTCTTACTTGAAAAGTGTAGGTTCCCGGTGCTAAATCAGCAAATACATTAGACGTTTGGTATCCGGTTGCAGTACCTGAAGGAGCAATAATTTGATATTCTAATGGTGTTACGCCACCTGTGACATTAGTAATGGTAACCGTTGACAAATTTGACGGACAAGTTAATGCCGTGTTATCGAAATCTAAATCGGTTGGCGGAATTAAACTTTCGATGGTAATGGTATTGATATTTTCTGAACAACCACTTGAATCCTGAACTGTTACAGTATATATGCCATTTTGTAAACCTGAAAATGTATTTCCTGTTTGAAAATTAACACCATCAATACTATAAGTGTAAGGAGCAGTGCCACCTGACACATCTGTAACAGTAATAGTTCCATCAGAAGTACAAGTATAGGGAGCTGTTAAAGTAGCCGTACCTAAAATAGGATCTTCGGAAGATATTGTAATAAATTGAGTATCAGTTAAACAAACCGATGCACCAAAACTATATTGAACCACAACCTCGTAATCACCCGCTGTAAGACCTGTAAATACTGAAGATCCTGAAAAAGTGGCACCTCCATCAATACTGTATTGCAAAGTATTGCCATTGGCATTACTAACATTTATTGATATTGTCCCTGAATTTAAATCGTCACATAATATATCGGTTGCTGAAACATTAAAATCGGGCTGCAGAATGTCTTCTACAGTAATAGTTGTATTGGCTTCGCAGTTGTTGGAATCAATGATCAGAATGTTGTAAACTCCAGGAGCTGTCACTTCAATTTCTGGTACCGTTTGGAAATCGGTTGAACCGTTAACAAAATAAAAATAAGGTGCTGTTCCGCCTTCTGGATAAACCGTAATCTCACCATTGGTGCAGGTTAATGGTATGGTTAAGGCTGCGGTAACAGTTAGTAAAGGTGGTTCTATAATTGTTAAATCTTCAGTATGGATACAGCCATCTTCTGTTTCAATTGTCGCGGTGTAAGTGCCTGGATTTAAGTTTGGAAAAGTATAGGTGTTTTCGGCAATGGGTCCTATGCTATTCACTAAAGTTGCACCTTGATAAAGTGAAAAGAAATACTGCGGATCTGCATCATTCGCTGCCAAATAAATACTTCCTAAATCACCATTACAAAGTGGTTGCTCTACTACAGTTGAAACATTGAAATTGCGTTCTCTAATCTGAATATCTGGTGCTGAAAAAATACATGGATTGGTGTCAACCCCTACTTGTCTGATGCTAACAGAATAAATTCCCGGGGCATTAACCGAAAAAATATTGCTTGACTGGTAATTAACACCATCTAAGCTATACTCGTATCCCGAAGGCACACCACCAACCGTGATGCTACCTGGCGTAGTACATACTATGTCTGTTGCCTCGACGGTGGGATTTAAAAGATTCTGATACACATTAAAATAGAATCTGTTAAAGCAACCACCGGCATAATTGATGGTTAACCTAAATTGTCCGGCAGAATTTGCATTAAAATTGGGTCCGGTACCTACTTGGTTCCAACTACAATCTGTACTTTCATTAGCACAATCCTGATTGGATACAGCATCACAACTAGATTCATCTAATTGTTCCCAAATAATTGAGGAAACACCAGAAATATTAGTTTGAATTTCGGTTGAATCATTTTCACCACATAAAAATATGAGCGGCAGCAATTTCCCATCATTTGGACAGGTTACTACCTCATCAGCGAATGGAATTACCGGATTGGGAATATCACCACCGAATAATGTTACATTAAATTGTTGAACTATAGATTGACATGGTGCAGTCGCAGTATTAAATACGTAATAGGTACCAGTAGAAGAAACTGTGATGGTTTGGTTATTTCCAATAACAGGAGTACCTGTAGGACTGGTAGACCACGAATAGGCATCGTAGCCATTAGCTGCTGTTAAATCTACAGTTGCACCACAAAGAATAATTTCTTCTTCAAAAACGCAATCGTCTAAATCGGCCAAAAAGTTGGTGGCTTGTGGCGAAATTAGACAACCAGTGTTTGTACTAAAACTAGGGTCGTCAGTCACCGTGAAATTCGGATTAAAAAATCCGTTATAGGTAGCAAATGCCTGATTGTTTATAATATTTGAACAGGCATCGGCAAGTTGGTTACAAGTTTCAACGGTCATAACCTCAATTCGAATTTCATAGGCTGGATCATTCTCTTCAACAAGGTAATCTTCGATATCAAAAACCAGTTCTCGGGTATCGGGATCGTAACTAGAGACAGTGACACCAGGAGGTAATACAAGATCTTCAGGATAATTAAAAATGATATTGATAGGAAGAATATCTCTAATCTGAAAATTGGTAGCATTATCGTTACCAGTATTCTGAAAGCCTATCACATAATTTAATGGTTGTGAGAGTCCTACGGTTTGACCTCCAATGTTATTCCCTAAATCATCTTCAACTATTTTTGTTAAAACGATATTTGGTTCTATAATTTCAACTGCAAATGCGAAGAAATATTGAAAATAAGTGTCTTGACTTGTTTCTAATCGTACGGTCGCAGAAGTCGCATCATTTGCAATAACTGTATTACCGGGATTGGGGACAACCATTACACCTGTATCAAATCCTAAAGTATTAGCACTATTAGGATTTCTATTATTTACAGGCAGGGCGTTTAATTGAGTAACTGTACTATTAAAGAAGTTATTTACTGGCCTATCGGCAGTTGATAGTGTTACGCCATTTAATCTCAATCTATCACCTTGAATAGGTGCATCACCTTCTAACGTTGCAAATGCAAAGTTGGCTCTAACCGGCGTTGGTGCAGGTACTGTTCTAAATCCAGTAATAGGAATATCGAGAGTTGGGTTTCCACCAGCCACGCTAATGGCACTAAAACCATCAAAACTTGTAATTGACTTTCCTGGTAAGGTAGGATCTTCATAAACTATAAAAAGAGACCATCCTGCTGAATAACCGGTTCCGTTATAAGGTTCAAATGAAGCGGTTCTACCCGTTGCACTTGAAACATTGGCCACGGTGTAAGTTCCTAAGTCATTAGTTAAACCGGTAACTATATCCGTCACATCTGCATAACAGGCATAAGAGAAGCTGTTACCACCATCAACAGAGGTGCCACCAGCATCGAATATAATATCGCCTACGATATCATAATAATCCCCTTCTGGACCTTTAAACTTTACATTGGTGATAGAGGCATCTCCTGCCGTTACTGCTCCCCAATACAATCCTGCGTGTTTTATTTGGTAGCAATTTGGATTCGCAATTTCTAGGTCCGCACTAGAAGAACTAAAGGTTGTTGGATCGCTATCAATATCGATATATTGCATATCGACCAAGTGATTAAACATAGTTATGTCGTTAAAAGCCTCATTATTTGGACCCAGAATGTTGTTTCCTATAAGGACGATATCACCTTTAATGTCTTCATTGTAACGCGGCGTGAACGGTACATAGTTTTGGGCAAATGATTGTAATCCCAATAGCACAAAGGAAACAATAAGAACGGTTTTTGAAAAAGTAGGTTTTTTCATGATTATCATTTTTTTATTCTATTTTTCTGCAAGGGGCATTGTAAAAAAATAGGTCTTGACCTTATTTATATTTAATCTTAATTCTCTGTTTTCACTATAGAAAGTTTACCATTAAATGGTTTACTTCCTTTGGTTTTTAATGCGTCATTGGCTTCTTCAATAGTTTCAAATTTTTGAGAGTATACATAGTATTTACTGGTGTTCACATCATAGAAAAAGTTAATATTCTTTTCTCCTGAAGCAACTACCTTGGTTAAAAAATCATCTCTTTTGTCAACGGCACTGTGAACTGCAAGAATCGCGTAGTAGCCTTCATCGATATTTTTAATATTCTTTAAAATTTGAATATTGCCACTCTGCTCCTCTCCAAAATCAAAATCCGCTTCTTTTAATGGCTCAGAACTTAAGGGTGTGGTTTGTTTAATGCGTTGCAAGGTGGCTTTATCCTGAGTGTATCTATCTTCTTCATTGTTAAAAGCTGCTCGTTTAATGCGGCGTTTTCTTTCAAAATCAGTAGCTTCGTTTATAGTTTTTAAAGTTGCTGTTAATTGTGCTTTAGATTGGATCGATTTTAGTTGCTCTGCCTTTAATTTTTTTATGGTATTTTTATAGAATAACATCACAGTATCATTGACTATGGTAGCAAATCTTTGATTTTCATCATACAAATCTTCTAATTCTTTTATTCGTATTTCTCGCGTTTTTATCACTTCGTCTAAATCAGCTTTTATAGCTTCAATAGCATTGTTTTCGGCAGTAACACTCTTGAAAGGTTTTGGATCTGTAACAATGCCTTGATCACTTAAATCATTCTCCTCTTTTAAATCTATTAAATCTTTATTTTTATTCTCAACTGCTGCCTGGAATCTTGCTAACAAGGCATCGGAATCTTTAGTCAGTTTTTCAATGGCATCCATTGAAGCAGCCATATTATCATCTTGTTCCATTGGCGAAGAAGCTTCTGCTGCTGCTTTGGCGGCTTCATCAACTTGAGCTTGGGCCTCAGCTTCTGCTTTTGCTTTTGCTTCTGCCTCTAGTCTTGCCTGTTTTTCAGATTCCATCTTTTCAGCATCGGCTATTGCCTTCGCTTCGGCGGCTAGTTTTGCTTGTTCTGCTGCTACTGCTTTTTCAGCTTCTACTTTAGCTTTGGCCTCGGCTACTTTTTTGGCTTCTTGTTCAGCTTTTTCTTTTGCCGCGGCTTCCACTCTAGCCTGCTGTATGATTCTAGCTTTTTCCTGAGCGTCTTGTCGTAAGCGTTCTTCAGCTTCTGCTTTCACCTTGTTCTCAGCTTCTAGTTTAGCTTTTGCTTCCTCAGAGGCTTTTGCTTTTTGTGCTTGGTCTAAGCTCGCTTCTGCTTTTGCTTTGGCTTCCGCTTGTTTAGTTTCGGCTTCGGCTTCTTCATTTGCTTTAGCGTCCGCCAATTGTTTGGCTTTAGCAGCTGCTTCATCTTTGGCCTTTTCTTCAGCTAATGCTTTCGCTTTGGCTTCTTTATTGGCCACTACTTGAGCCCTCGTGATAGTGCTCTTAACTGCTGGTTTCCTTTTCTTATCACCAGAAATAAGTGCGCTTACTTCATCTTCACGACTATAATCATAATTGCGATTGCTACTTATTTTATAAGCTAAAGTGATTTCGTGCGATGGACCAAAATCCATCAACTCACCAATGGCCATTTCATAATTGTATTCTATGGCAACTTGTTTGGTTATATTTAAACCCAATCCACCAGAGGCACCAAACAAACTGTTATATCCAACTTGGGCCCAAATTCCTTTAGGAACTAAAAGCATACCGACACCTGAAACTATGGTTTGATCCTGTTTAAACTCTGATCGGATTAAGCCTGTAAATCTACTCTCTGCAAAAAATCCGTAGCTATCTAAATATCCAGTATACATCAAATGGGCTTGAATACTTTGTTCGGGGTTGTCTTGGATTAATTCAGAGGTATTTAAATTGTAAACTGCCAAATTATTAATAGCTACACCAATATCTAAAAAGGCCATACCGTAGTTGATACCTGGGTTTATGGTAAGTAAAAAATTTGAAGGAATGTTGTTTAAAGAAGGATCTGGGAAATTTGTTATAACATTACCACTATTCAGTCCACTTTTGTAAGCACCTACATTAAGTCCGAAGGTTAAATTGCTATCGGTGTTTAATCGTGCGTTGTAAGCAAAGTTGGCAACGCCACCGAAGGTTGTTAAAACGCCATAGTTTTGTTGAAACAATCCTACACCGGCACCAATATTTTCGGCAAATCTTCCTGAATAACCAAATATATAGGTTTCAGGGGCATTATTGAATTGCGCCCATTCGCGCTTGTTTGTGAAATTAATAAATCTATTTTGTTGTCTTACAAAACTGAAGGTTGGATTGATTATGTATTGGTTGAACATCAAAGAATTTCTTACTGGTAAGGCAAGCGCAACCACTCCATCATCTTCTTGGGAATAGAATATCTGTGTTGAACAGATCAGGAACGCTATAATCAATCCTTTAAACTTCATGTTACTTTACAACTGTTATCGAGCCTTTAATGGGTTCTTTATCGGGCACCTTAATGATGTAATAAAAAACCGGGTTGATGTTGCTAAACTCTATGCCGCTTTCCGGCCAATTATTGGGATAATCACTGGTTTGAAGCACAACCTTACCTTGACTAGATAGGATGATTACTTCAGTATTTGTTCCGCTAACATATTCAGTTGGAATAACCCAAGTGTCGTTGATACCGTCACCATTTGGACTGATTAAATTAGGGATGCTAGCAACGTCAGGAAATTGCTCAAGTGGTTCGCTGATACTGAAAGTTAATTGACTTGAAACAATACAGCCAAAAGTTTGTGAAATAATAAGAATATAGTCACCATATTCCGTCGCATTAAAGGTATCTGTAGTAGCACTGGTAATTAAATCATCATTTAAATACCACTGAAACGTCGGGTTAATCGCTGTGGTAGTGGCAATAATGGTTAAGCTTTCTCCTGACTCAAGGGTGTTTTCGTCGTCAACATTCAATTCGCTCGTAAAACTCTCACTCACCAAATTTATTGAGCCCGAGGCTTGACAACCTCCTAAATCTACATTCACCGAAAAAACACCTGATTCGTCGGTTTGATAAGTTTGTTCTAAAGCACCTTCAATGGCTTGTCCGTCTTTAAACCATTTATAGCTATTACCACCAATAGTTGCCAAGGTAGTTAGCCCTTGCGCAGGACAGTAAGGGTTCCCTAAACTTGATACAATGGTCGCATTGGCTTCTCCTGAAGCGGCTTGACTGATGGCAACACGATTGGAAAATGAATTAGAAGTACAAGTTCCATAATTGGTTTCTACAAAATAAGTACCTTCTTGACTGACGGTTAAAGTATTTCCTTCCGCTACAAAAACAGCTGTGGTTGGTCCTGTTTCTCTAAACCAATTAAATGTTAGTGATGGATAATTTAATGGTGAGTCATTATTACCATTGCCTGGGTTATCAATGGTTAGCAGATAACTTCCACCGCTGCAGTAAGCGCCGGTAGAAACCAAATTATTAATAGTAAATGGGCTGTCTTGAATTTTATAATAAGCTGCAAATGGCACAGATCCTGAACTTGTAGCAACTGGACCAGTACTTTTTATTCTTATTCTGTAGCCTTCACCAGCTGTATCGGTTGGTAAACCAAAGTTTAAAGTGGCAGGTGAGGTAGAAACGGCGCCAGCGGTAGAAGTAAATAAAATTGTTGGTGTTGCAAAACTTCCTGTGTCGTCTGACATTTCAATAATGAATTGATTGGTCGGACTTAACCCAGCTTCAGGTGAAAACACAAAAGTGACATTGTAAGAATTAAATGTTGCACTAGCGCATGCCTGACTAAACCCCAAGTTTGGTGTTCCTATAACTATCTGTGCGTTTAGCTGCCCTGTTAATAAAAGAGCTAAAACTCCCAGGAGAA
The DNA here is from genome assembly GCA_018402135.1 of Flavobacteriaceae bacterium. Taxonomy (GTDB): domain Bacteria; phylum Bacteroidota; class Bacteroidia; order Flavobacteriales; family Flavobacteriaceae; genus Paucihalobacter. Next base: position 549,146 of record JAGYJF010000002.1, read on the forward strand.
AAGAAAGCCTTTTAAGAATTGTAGTTTTTTGCATGCTAATTATGTTATAACCGTTTTATATTTTACTTCATTGTGCGCTCATAAAATTGTTGCTATCATTAAAATTTTGAGGTATAGACAAACAAACTATTGCGTTGTTAAGCTAATGGATTGGGAACTCTGCCTAATCATCATAGTCGTTGGAAGCTATGATTTTATTAATTCGCAATCGAAAATCCGGATATCTAGAATTATGGGAATCAATAAAAGTTTCCACATCGGAACCTTTTGAGTATACATTAAAAAATGCTCTGTTCCCATACCAATTTTCTAAATCTTCGTTATTGGAGTTATACGCACTAAAAATATTGCCATTACAGTTATTGAAATACATTTCACTTAACTTTATATTTTCAAGATTATCGTTGTTAATTTTAATATTGTCATCTAATATTACGGCAGGATTGAAGCCTGAAATAACACTTTTACTCACGTGTATAGACGCATCCTTAGATACGTAGATTGCTTCTTTCACCAGTCCAACGCTTATGTCATTGGCTAAATCATCTGTCACGTTAATCAAGGTTAAATTTTCGGCCTTTACTAAGGTTCCCTTTTTATTAAAATCAATATCTTCTTTTCTATCGTAGGAAGCCACAAACATACATCTTGAACCATCAGCGCCCGAAACATAAGGCGAACGTATGGCTAAGGAATTGATGATTTTACATTGTGTGCCGTAGTTAAATTCGTAATCGTTACTTTTTGTTCTGAAGGAAACCATTTTATCTAAGTTTAATTCACCTCCTATAATATTGAAAGAATTTCCTTCACTGTAACTCACCATTACATTCTCTAAAATAGTACTACTTCCTACACCTGCTAAAGTCAAACCACTAAAGTAGCCATAGTCCTTGGTTCTTTTACCCGCGTACTCAATTCTTACATATCGAAGAATTCCAGAATCACTTGAAATATTGTTTCCACCATAACTAATATGGTCGGAAGACGAAGATCTTAAGCCATAGTTTAATGAAGCGGCATTACCGAATTTGTTGATAGGTGCGTCTCCCAGAATAAATATTCCTCCCCAATCTCCTTCTTTTTTTACACTTCTGTTAGAAGTAAACACTATTGGATCTGTTGCTAATCCGTCGGCAATAATTTTAGAAGTTTTACTGATAATTAGTGAGCCATTAGTTTTAAAATCACCAATAATAACCGTACCAGGCTCAATAGTGAGCGTTGTACTGTCCGTAACAAAAACACTACCTAATAAAAGATAGATGTCTCTTTTATATAACTTTATATCTTTAGTTATGTTACCAGTTAAAATTTGAGTGGGTTTTCCTTGTTCTATTTGGGCTGGTCTAAATTCTGTCCAATTATTGAGCCAGTTGTCTGCGCCTTTAATTCCTTTTTCTTGTTGCGCAACTGCACTACAGGTAACAAAAAGAAGTATGCAAAAAGTTTGAGTAAAGGTTTTCATAAGTATTTTTCATTAAGTTGTTAATAGATTTGGGATCTGGTAACTGTTAATTTGTCAAATATAGACATTAATCCTATGAAATACAAATAAAGTCGATAAAATACTCAAATTATATACATTTGTAAAATAAATCTTACATTTATACTACTATTATCATACTTATATTCTAAAAATAAATGATATTTGAAAAAAACTTCTAAAAACAAAAAATCCTAGAAACTACATTCTAGGATTTTAATATTGAACCAAAGGTTCAAATTAATGGTTCGGGGACTATTTAATAGTTTGGGGACTATTTAATTAAACTCGTTATAGGTATGTAATGATTTTAAGGTTTGCTCATAAAATAAAATAGCTGATATTAAATTGGATTTATCAGAATACGGCAATACTCTTTTTTGAAAATCGATAGTACTGTCAAAATAAGTTTTTGAAGCTTGTATATTGTCTTCTAAAGCCTTTCTATTTTCCTTAGTATCTGGAATTCCAAGTGTACTCATGGTTACACCGGGTTTTGTAGCAAAAGCAATATTTGGTAAAATATTAACGATAACTTCAATGCGCTCGTTATACAATTCTAATAATTGACCTTTTTGCAATCTGTCCAGCTCATCGCGATCGTGATATTTAGCAATGGATACTTTACCGCTAATGATGCTTTGAGGCTCGCCTTTCTGAGCAAAACCAAGACTAATGACAAGGAAAAACGCCATTGATACGATAGTAATTTTAGTGTTCATAGTTAGGATTTATGAGGTTCAATATGGCAAATGTATGCAATTAAGCGAGAAAAACAATCGTTTTGTCGATTTTTTGTGATAATTTATGTTTTTTATTTTTTTGACGCGCTTAAGTCTATGAATTAAAAATCATTAGTTTTTCTATTATCCACGATACCATTAACCGCAATAACTCGATCCTTACCCTTAGGTACTGATCAATAAATTTTGAGAAATGATTTTATATTTTATTTAAAGGGCAAAAGCTTTTACCTTCGCAAACCACTCGCGCATATGGGTTTTCTTGTCGCGCAGGAAACCGATATCGTCTGCATTAAATCCAACGGCATTAATGTCATTTTTTCTAGCGGTATAAACAGCACGTTGATTATGAAACTTCTGTGTAACAATGGTAACGCCTTGTTGCGGATATTTTGTTTTAAAATTCCTTATAGAAAAATCGGTTTTTGTCCCACTTTTGTCTTCAAGAATAAGACTTTCGGATACTCCAAGCTCTATCAAGGCCTGTTTCATCCGTTTGGGTTCGTTGTAATTTTCCTCTCGGTTATCACCGCTAACAATAATAGTATCTACTTTTTTAGCTGAAAGTAATTGCTCAGCTGCCTTCATTCGCGATTCAAAATAACTGTTTTTCCCGCCACCAACTACATATTTACTGGTGCCTAAAACCAAAGCATAGGTATTGTCGGGGATGGCGTTTGTATGATCAAATAGAAAATCGCGCGCCTTAAAATCAATATAAATATTAATGGCAGCAATAACCAGTATTACCAAGAAAACTATTCTAAATAATTTTTTAAACACAGATTAATTAATTTTTTGGCAATAAAGTTAATTATGAGTAAGCTGTATGTCGATACATCGGTTACTTTTATTTGGGTAAATTTAAGATATTATAACGTAAATGCTTTACAGTTATAAAAATATTAAGGTCCTTCCATAAATAATTTCTGGTAGAACAATAATTCCAAATTCAAGGTTAAATACGTTAATTTTAGATTAAAAATTGTAGTTTTAAATGTCGAAGTTAAACTTAAACCAAATAACCAAAGAGATTTATAAACCATAATGTGTTACAGCGTCTCCAATACTAAAAGTCAAAAAGAAGTCGAGGCCTTAACCAAAGCCAAATGGAAAGCGTCTGTTGCTTACAAGCCCTATTTTCATTTATCAGCATTTAATTACCCTAATTTACATATACAACGCTTAGTGGCGCCACAGCATTTAACCACGGCTACTTGGGGGTTAATTCCTGAATCAGCTTCAAACGACATGGCTTCATTCAGAAAAAAATATCACACTTTTAATGCGCGACGTGAAGCGCTGTTTGATTCAAAGGTTTATGCTGCAAGTTTACAGAACCAACGCTGTTTAATTTGGGCTGATGGATTTTTTGAACCACATCATATCAATAAACAAAGCATACCATATTACTGTTACATACCTGAAAAAAGTAATTCTCAGTCTAGACAATTATTTGCTTTTGCAGGTTTGTATACTCAAATTAAAGAGAAACAACTTACATGCACTATTATCACCACTGAAGCCAATGATTTTTTCGCCGAGATTCACAATCGTAAAAAGCGCATGCCTTTGGTTTTAAAATCAGAATTGCATGCTTCTTGGTTAGACCCAACTTTAAATAACCAACAGATTAAAGCGTTACTTAAAGACGGATTCATATCTAAAACCTTTAAAGCCCATCCCGTGAGTAGCCTACTCTATCAGCTAAATGTAGACACTAACATTGCTTCAATTTTAAAAAGGAACCTTATTTTAATGACTGTAACAAAACACTCCGCAGCGTTTTAATAGTTTCTAATTAATCCAAAAAACTATCAAGTATTAATTCGTGCGCTTTAACCTTCAACTAATGCCTTGTGGCTGCTTATAAAAAAATTATGACGTACATTTGAAATAAATCGTGAAGGGCGCTCAATTTTTGTGCTTAACTCTTATTTACTTACTCAATTTCAAAATTCTAAATGCTCCTTGAATTACTAGAGCGAAAACAATGGTTCCTATTATCAAATCGGGTTTGTTTGAGTTTAACGAATTGACCAAAATACCAGCGGCTATAACACCTAAATTAATAATCACGTCGTTAGAGGTAAAAATCATACTAGCTTGAATATGAGCTTCTTCCTTTCCTTTTGACTTTTGCAAGATATAAAGACAAAATCCGTTTGCAATTAGTGCCAGAATAGATACAATAATCATGGTTGAAAAGTCGGGTAATTTCTCGGTTGAGAAAAACCTTCTTAAAACCTCCACAAAACCAATCATTGCCAATGATATTTGAAAATAGCCTGCAAGTTTAGCAATGCGTTTTTTCTTGACTATTGTACCGCCCACTGCAAACAAACTAAGTCCATATACAAAACTATCTGCCAGCATATCAAGACTATCAGCGACAAGGCCCATAGATTTTGAGATGAGTCCTGTGAGCATTTCGATAATAAAGAATGCAAAATTGATGATTAGAACCATCCACAGTATTTTTTTCTGATTTGTGTTTTCTTTAAAGCTGGTTTGGTTGGTTGGTGTGGTGGTGATTTTCTTACCGCCTAAATTTAATTCGATAATAGACTTTTCTATTTCCGCTATTTCGCCACTATGAAAAACCATTAGCCTACGATTTGGAATGTCGAAATCTAAACCCGCAATACTTGAAATGCCATTCAATTTCATCCTGATAAGATTTTCCTCTGATGGACAATCCATTTTGGTTATTTCAAATACTGTCTTATTCATTTAGTTTTTTATAAGAAATCGGGTTTTGTCATTCTGATCTAAATCTGAAATGTTACCCATAATTTCCGGAGTGTTGACTCTATCTATAATAACATCCGGATTTAGGGGAAAAAGCCGCTGAACACCATCTAAGTAGCTTACTTTAAAAAATTGATTATCTGTTGAAAAACAATACGCAATACCGGGGTTATCAATAATATCAACATCTAAACGAACAAGCAACTCCTTTTCTGCATTAAAAATTCCTTTATAATTTGCTGAAAATTTACCATCTGTAGTTTTAATTTCCGGGATATCTGCACCTATCGCGTCGGGAAATTCCACAAACTTACCAGTATCTAGCGCGTACACTTTTTGTGCATAATGAAACCAAAAGTAGTTATCTCTATTTTCTCCAATAAGTTTCATATAATAGTTGCCGTCTAAAGAACTGTTTTGGTGTTCGGTTTCAGAATTTCGTATTTCAATATAGGAAAAGGGTTCTTTTTTCCAATAATAGTAGGTAGAATCTACATTGCGTCTAAATTCATTTTTTATTTCTGTATCATAGCTCAAGGTGAGCATGTGCGTTGCCTCATCAACAAATGCCACTTTGCTTATGGGATAATTTGTACCCGTTTTTAAAACAGAACGGTCTTTAAAAATATTTTTTTCGATATTGGTATTAAAATATGCCTGATTGTCGATAAGCGCAGCTTTAGCATTGGCAAAACCCAGAAGTGTGTATTGTCCATCTGGCGTTATTTCAATATCTTGAACATAAGCTGTATAGCCACTAAACCCGTTTAATTTAATTTCAGCTGATTCTATTTGGCTTGTACCGCTAAGCGTGTCATAATTTATAGCGTAAATTTTAGGAAAAGGCATTTCTGTACCCGATAACACATATATGGCTTGATTAGTAGCGGAATTAAAGTACAAATCGTCAACTTTGCCCAGGTAAAAGCCATCTGGAGTTTCATTATTTATACTTTCTGCTATTTCCTTGATATGATTGTAAACTGGATTGTTTTCTAAAGATTTAGATGTGTTTTTCTGGAACTGGAAGTTGGTTACCTGATTTTTTTGATAAAAGCCAAAGCCACTATAAAATACTTTTATCAGCTGTTCTGAAGCCTCTTTTACAGGCAGATTTTTTTGTTTTGCAAACTTATAAGCATATTCGGCAAGGCGTAATGATTTGGTAGGATCTTGGTTAAATTGGGCTTGTGAATGCGCAATATAGGTTGAAAGCAAAGCCTTATCCTTTTGCCTTACAGCCACGAAAGATGCACTTATTGCAATGATGAGTAATACGCTTAAAACAGAAATGGCGGCATTGCGCAAGCGCATGGTGCGTTTGTGCTGTTTCACCGCTTCGCCTACCATATCGCCTATAGACTTTTTATGGAGTGTTGCTGCTATATGAACAATTTTACCTTCAAAATTTATATTCTTAAGCGTTTGTTCCTCCTTAGCACTAATAGTTCTAAAATCGGTGTACAGTGGCTCTCCTGCAAAGGCACCTGATAGGTTTTTAGGTAAGGCTGTGGTTTTTGTCCAATCGAAATCTGAAGTTGCTTCGTCATAAACAATTTCTCCATCGGTTAGGGCAATCAAAAAGTTATCCATGGACTTGTGCTCTTTCCATAAATCAACTTCTCTTTGGCACCATTTTGATTGCGCAGACGCTTGAGACGCCATAAAAATAAAATATTCAGAATCCATAAGACCTGCTTTTATTTTATTACCTAAATCGGCAGCTGCGGAAAGGTCGTTGGCATCTCTAAATATTTCGAGTGCACGGCGTTTAAAGGTTGGTTTTGCAAATTTTTCAAGGGCTTTTTCAAGGTTGGTACCTAGAATATCATCCTGCCTATGGCTATAGGAAATAAAAGCGTGGTATTTCATTTAATAGGTATGTATTAATTCAAAAATAACAAAAAAATAGCAGGAAAAAACATGGTTGTCTCGCAGCGCTTGAAACTTTTAATAAATTACTTGCTTAACATTTAAGTATGACTAAGATTACATTTAGATAAGACTTGACAAGGCTTTAAGTGCCAGTATCCATAAAGCTTAAACGCTTCACTAGTAAACCAAAAAAGGGATGTTTAACAGGTAGAAAAGATTCAAAGGACTTGTAAAAAAAGCCATTGCTAGACTGCAATGGCTTTTTTTAAATTCATTAAGTGTATGATTATTTTGGCATCACTACTATGTCAATGGCATGTATTACACCATTTGATGCTGCTACGTCTGCTATAACCACCGTAGATGTATTACCGTTAGCGTCTGTTAATATCACATTACCAGCATTTAAACTTAAAGTAATTTGACCTCCTTGTACCGTATCTACTATAAAAGCACCATCATTAGCTTGGATGGCTTCAATTACTGCAGCCGCCTCAAATTTACCAGCTACCACGTGGTAGGTTAAAATAGATGTTAAGGCATCTTTACTTTCTGGTGTTAAAAGGCCAGCAACCGTTCCTTCCGGTAATTTTGCGAAAGCATCGTTAGTTGGTGCAAAAACTGTAAATGGTCCTTCACCACTTAAAGTTTCAACCAAACCGGCGGCCGTTACAGCTGTTACTAAAGTTGAAAAAGCGTCATTTCCGGCAGCAACCCCAACGATATTTAAAGTAGCAGTTGTATCTACAACCTCTTCCACAACCTCTACTGATTGTTCTTCTACAGTTTCACTAGTGTCTTTTTTTGTCTCATTACAGGCTGTGAATACCACTAATGCTAGCGTGCATGTAATAAGTGTTTTTAATGTTTTCATAATTGAACTGATTTAAAATATTTTTAATTTTTATAAAGATATTCTAAAATCTATCTTGTTGATTATTTTTAACAAAAGCTTAGACAAATTAAATTAAAATTTAATTTTCTGTGCACTGAATGATTACAAAAATTAGGTAGGAATATTTACAGTCTATAATGTCTTAAAACATTTACAATGCCAAGTCATAAAACAAGTAGAAGCTTTAACCGTAAACGCTCTTGGCACGGATTGTTAATCTGTGTTATCGGATATTTCTCCCAAAGGTAGAGATCCCGATTTGCCTCGTACCTCAGCAAACGGGATGAGTTCGACTACGCAAATCAAAAAACACGCCTTGGCACGGATTGCTATTTTGAACCATCAAATATTCCTCCAAATTGGGAGAGATCCCGATTTGCCTCGTACCTCAGCAAACGGGATGAGTTCGACTACGCAAATCAAAGATTTGCTGTCTCACTCACTTCCCGATACAAAAATTAGCGAAAATGTTACCGAGCAACTCATCATTAGATACTTGACCTGTAATTTCACCGAAATGATAAAGTGCTTGTCTAATATCGATGGCTAACAAATCGCCTGTAATACCATCTTCTAATCCGTGTTTTACTTTAATTATTTCCTCCAATGCTTTTAGCAGGGCATCGTAATGACGTGTATTGGTAACGATGGTTTCGTTGTTGCGCAAAGCACCACTGTTAATCATGGACAGTAGCTTATTGGTGAGTTGTTCAACTCCAAATTGCATTTTAGCCGACAATAATAACACTTCGGGAATACGTTTATTAATTTCAGCCAATTGAGAATCGCTTAAAATATCAATTTTATTAGCGATGGTGATTAAGGGCTTCTGTGGATATTTGTTTCTAATCTTTGCTAACTCTATCGCGACATCATCTAAATTTAATAAGGCAGTAGCCGCATCAAACAGAAACATGACCACTTGTGCTTGATCTATTTTTTCGAAAGTTTTTTTAATACCTATGCTTTCAACCACATCTTTGGTTTCTCTAATACCTGCCGTATCAATAAATCGAAAGCCGATACCGCCTATGCTTATTTCATCTTCTATTGTATCACGCGTGGTTCCTGCTATTTCTGAAACTATGGCTCTATCTTCATTAAGCAAAGCGTTTAATAAAGTTGATTTACCTACATTGGGCTCGCCCACAATGGCAACTGGAATACCGTTTTTGATAACGTTGCCTACTGCAAAGGAATCGATAAGTCGTTTCAGGACATTTTCAATGCGTTCTAATAATTGTTTAAATTGAGATCGGTCCGCAAACTCAACATCTTCTTCCGAAAAATCCAACTCCAATTCAATTAGGGACGCAAAATTGAGCAACTCTTCTCGAAGCTTGGCAATCTCGTTAGAAAATCCACCACGCATCTGCTGCATAGCAATTTGATGTGAAGCTTCGTTTTCGCTCGCAATTAAATCGGCCACTGCTTCGGCCTGACTTAAATCTAGTTTTCCGTTTAAAAAGGCACGTAAAGTAAATTCGCCCGCGTTGGCCATTCGACACCCATTCTTTAAAAAAAGTTGGATGATTTCTTGTTGAATATAGGGACTTCCGTGACAGGATATTTCAAGAACATCTTCACCTGTGTAAGAATTGGGGTTTTTAAAAATGCTTACAAGAACCTGATCAATCACACGCGCACCATCAACTATATGTCCCAAGTGAATGGTATGGGTTTTTTGTGCTGTGAGTTCTTTACCTGAAACTGATTTAAAATACTTACCACCAATACTTATGGCCTCTGTTCCTGACAAGCGAATTACAGCAATGGCTCCCGCACCAGAAGGTGTGGCCAAAGCGACGATGGTTTCATTTAAAATCATTCAAATAATTTTGAACAAAAGTATTGCAAAATTAAAGATTTAAAACAATTACGACACTATTGCTTTGGTTTAACACCTTTTTAGATACAATTTTGTAGATAGTTTTTATATTTGCAACACCTATAAATTATGATATCATGAAAAAAATATTAACTGTATTTCTTGTTGCAATTGCAATTTCATCTTGTAAAAATGAAGCGCCTAAAATTGATGGATATGTTATTGATGGCACCGCTAAAGAAATATATAATGGTATTAGAGTTATACTTCAAACTACAAATGAGCAAGGAAGACCCGTACCTATTGACACGGCAATTGTGGTAGATGAAAAATTTATGTTTGAAGGTAAACTTGACAATCCAGAAATGCTCTACATTTCAGTAAATAGTGTAACTGGAAACTTACCATTGATTATTGAGAATAGCCAAATAACTATAGATATTGATAAAAATAATATCGCCAAATCTAAAGTGACAGGTTCCAAAAGTAATGATGATTATGTGAAATTTATTGAAGGTAGAACTCAAGCACAATTAGACGTTCAATCGCTAAGCGTTAAATTAGATGAAGCTAAATTTATAAAGGATACAGAAAACATTAAATTTTATAGTGATAAACTTCAGGACGCTGTTAAAAACAACGAAACCTACGCTTTAACTTTTGTAGAAAATCATCCAAACAGCTATGTTAGTTTATTCATTATCGACGCACAAACCAATTTAAGAGATGTTGATATTGAAGCCTATGAAACTGCCTTTAATGCTTTAAACACCAGCCTAAAAACCTCTGAATATGGAGCCAACGTTACAAAAAAAATAGATCAGGTTAAAGAATTTCAACAAAAATCTCAAAATCTTGCAATTGGAAAGAAAGCGCCTAATTTCACAGCTCCTGATATGAATGGCAACCCTTTAACACTCTATGATATTAAAGGAAAAGTTACCATTATAGATTTTTGGGCGGCTTGGTGTGGACCTTGCAGGAGAGAAAATCCAAATGTGGTTAAAGTCTACAACCAGTTTCACGACAAAGGCCTAGAAATAATAGGCGTTTCACTTGATGGAACACCAAGACAAGGTGATGCCAAAGCTGCTTGGTTAAAGGCTGTTGAAGATGATAAACTTACTTGGCACCAAGTATCTAATCTACAATATTTTAACGGTCCTGTGGCTAAACTTTACGATATCAATTCTATACCAGCCACGTACATTATAGATAAAGAAGGTACCATTATCGCCAAAAATTTAAGAGGTATTGCCTTGGAACAAAAAATTGCTGAATTACTTAATTAAACAAATGCATAATCCAAAATAAAAAAGGCCACTAGAAAATGAGTAGCTTTTTTTTCAGTAACTTTTTAAAAAGCTTTATAGTTTTCCAGTTTTATGCATAACAAACAAAATGATAATTGGAATCGCTAATAAAAGCACCATTAACAAGGAAGTTTTTAATAACACTGGCAACATAATCAAGGTGGCAACATAACCACCGATAGCACCACCAAAATGTGCGTCGTGGCCAATATTGCCAATACTTTTTTTCATTCCATAAATAGAATATAGAAGGTAACCAATACCAAATACATAAGCGGGAATCGGCACAGGAATCAAGAATAAATACAAACTCATATTGGGCTCAAGCAGTATGGCAGAGTACAAAACACCTGTAACCGCACCGCTGGCACCAACAGCATTGTATTGATCTTCATCTTTATGAAAATAGTAGCTTAAATAGCTTCCTAAAAGCAAGCTAACGATATAAATAATAAGAAAATTAAAGCTATTAAGATTGTAGATTACTATGGGAGCGAAAAAGTATAGGGTGAACATATTAAAAAACAAATGCATACTGTTTACATGCAAAAATCCGGAGCTAAACATTCGTATTTTTTGACCAGACTTAATGGCACCAATATTGAATTTATAGCGTTCAAAAAAACTATAATCGTTTAGTGCCTTATACGTGATAATAACGTTTGCTGCAATAACAATAATAGTTACCAAATCAAATCCTCCCATATGATGTATTGATTAAAAGTTAAATTTTATCTTTACCTCGCAAATTTAATCATTCTATGCAACTAATTGCTTACATACTTATTTATCCTTTTTTGTGGTTGGTTTCGATATTACCATTTAAATTATTGTATGCCTTTTCGGATGTGTTGTACTTTTTCATCTACAAAGTTTTTGGCTACCGCACTAAAACTGTGAAATACAATATAAATTTGGTTTTTCCGGAGAAATCAGATCAAGAGGTAAAACACATTATGGATAGGTTTTACCATCACCTGTGCGATATGATTTTGGAAGCCATTAAATCGATGACAATTTCCGAAGCCGTTATGAAAAAGCGCTATACATTTTCGAATGTTGAATTAATACAAGAACTGGGAAATCAAGGCAAAAGTGTGGTGCTTATGTGTGGGCATTACGGGAGTTGGGAATGGATTTTTATTCTACAAAAACACATACAACACAAGGGTTATGCTATTTATAAAAAGTTAGCAAATGTGTATTTTGATAGACTAGCCAGACGCATACGTGCAAAATTTGATTCGCATTTAGTAACTACCAAAGAAGCTTTCAAAGTTATTTCGGATGCCCATAACAATGGTGAACTCACTCTCAACGGTTTTGCCTCCGATCAATCTCCAAAAGCAGACAAGGCGTTTCACTGGCAGGAATTTATGGGTATTAAAGTGCCTGTGCATACTGGAGCCGAAGTTTTAGCAAAAAAACTAAATATGAGCGTGGTTTTTTTTAGTGTGAAACGTTTAAAGCGTGGTTATTACGAAACAACTTTTACCAAAATAACAGATCATCCAAATAGTCATAAGGATTATGAAATTACCGATATATTTTTAAAATTATTAGAAGCACAAATTCACCAAGCACCGGAGTACTACTTATGGACACACAAGCGATGGAAACACAAAGACGTGGTACCAGATACCTTTAAATAATTACAATTGAAACCACGTATTTACTAAATCACTGTGTTTTGAATTCTTCTGACTTTTATGAATAAACTCATTGCTATCTCTATCATAATCATAGTCATTTTTCCATTGTTTATGATTTTCAGCTAAATCGATAATACCATTACAAATCACTTCTATTTCGGCATTGGTTGTGGTTGGATGTATTGACATTCTAATCCATCCTGGTTTTCGCACCAAATCACCTATGCTAATTTGGTTGGTTAGCTCGTGCGATGTGTCGTAATCTACATGCAGTAAATAATGTCCGTAAGTTCCAGCACAACTGCAGCCGCCGCGGGTTTGAATACCAAACTTGTCATTTAGCAATTTAACGCCAAGATTGTAATGTAACTCATCTATATAAAACGATAGCACTCCCAGCCTATCCTGATGTTGTTCGGCGAGAATATGAATATTTTTGACTGGCTTTAACCTTTTAAAACAATACTTTACGAGTTCGTGTTCACGTGTTAAAATATTCTCAACACCCATTTGTTCCTTTAAATTAATAGCTAATGCTGTTTTAATGGTTTGTAAAAAACCTGGTGTGCCTCCATCTTCACGTTCTTCGATGTTTTCAATGTATTTATGCTCACCCCACGGGTTGGTCCAACTTACCGTGCCGCCGCCCGGACAATCAGGAATCATATTTTTATACAATTTTTTGTTGAAAACCAAAACACCACTGGTTCCAGGTCCTCCTAAAAATTTATGAGGTGAAAAATAAATAGCATCTAAATAAGCATCGGCATCATTTGGGTGCATATTGATAGTAACATAGGGTGCTGAACAGGCAAAATCCACAAAACACACACCGTTATGTTGGTGCATCAACTTAGCTACTTCGTGATAAGGTGTTTGAATGCCAGTAACATTCGAACCCGCAATAATAGCAGCAATTTTTAAAGGATGGTCTTGATATTGCTTTAATAAGGTTTCTAAGTTTTCTAAACTAAACAAGCCTTCTTTTCCCGGTGGAATAACCTCAACCTTGGCCATGGTTTCTAACCATGACGTGTGGTTGGAATGGTGTTCCATATGCGAGACGAATACTACAGGCTTTAGCGCATCGGGAACCTGAGTGTAGACTTTTAAATTTTCAGGTATTTTCAATCCTAAAATCCTTTGGAATTTATTAACGACGGCTGTCATACCACTACCAGAAACTATCAATACATCGTCATCATGGGCATTTACATGTTTTTTTATGATGTCTTTCGCCTTGTGATAAGCATGTGTCATTGCGGTTCCTGAGACCGTTGTTTCGGTGTGTGTATTGGCTACAAATGGTCCGAATTCGTTAGTGAGTTTCTCTTCAATAGGGCGATAAAGTCTACCTGAAGCTGTCCAATCGGTATAAATGATTTCTTTTATGCCGTAAGGCGATTCAAAAGTTTGGTGAATGCCAATGATATGTTGACGAAACTTATTAAAATACGTTTCCAGTTTACGTGTCATTTCGATTGGTTGCTTTGCAGAAATCATGCTGTAAATTTAATTTAAAGGTGTTAAATATTGGCAATAGTTTTTATAGTATCCATTATTTGAATTGCCAAACTATCGGCCTGTGTCTGCGATGGTGCCTCTGTGTAGATGCGTATAATAGGTTCGGTGTTACTTTTACGCAGGTGTACCCAACTGTCTTCGAAATTAATTTTAACGCCATCAATGGTTAAAACCTCTTCGTTTTGAAATTTTTCAGCAATGGTATTTAAAATTCCATCTACGTCTAAACTTTCCGTTAATTCAATTTTGTTTTTACTCATATAGTATTGCGGATAGGTTTTTTTTAGTGCACTAACCGATAAATTCTTTTCTGCGAGCAAACTTAAAAACAAGGCAATTCCAACTAAGGCATCGCGTCCGTAATGCAATTCAGGATAAATTATACCGCCATTGCCTTCGCCGCCAATCACAGCGTTGGTTTGCTTCATCAGTTCTACCACATTTACTTCACCAACCGCACTTGCCTGATAAGACCCCTTGTGTTTTTCAGTTACATCTTTTAAGGCTCTGGTGGAACTCATATTGCTAACTGTATTTCCTGGAGTTTTACTCAATACATAATCAGCACAAGCCACCAAGGTGTATTCTTCTCCAAACATATCACCATTTTCATCCATAAAAGCCAATCTATCCACATCGGGATCTACTACAATTCCCAAGTCAGCACGATGATTCACTACAGCCTGAGATAAATCGGTGAGGTGCTCTTTTAAGGGCTCTGGATTATGAGGAAATTCGCCATTCGGTTCACAAAATAATTTAACGGTGTGCACCCCTAATCGGTCTAATAGTAATGGAATAATGATACCTCCCGTAGAATTTACACCGTCAAAAACCACTTTGAATTTGGCGTTTTTAATCGCTTCGACATTTACCAATTCTAGTTTTAAAACAGCGTCAATATGAAGATCCATATAAGCGTCATTTACCGTAATTTTTCCTAGGTTGTCTACTTCGGCAAAATTCATTTTATTAGACTCGGCCACTTCCAAAATATACTGACCTTCTTCTGCATTTAAAAATTCGCCTTTGGCATTTAATAATTTAAGGGCATTCCACTGTTTAGGATTGTGGCTCGCTGTTAAAATAATTCCACCGTCGGCATGCTCCATCGGTACCGCAATTTCTACTGTTGGTGTGGTTGACAATCCGAGATCTATCACATGAATTCCCATGCCAACTAAAGTATGCATTACCAAACCTTGTATCATTTCTCCTGAAATACGCGCATCTCTTCCTACTACAACTCTGTAGTTTTCTTTATTACGCTGTTCTTTAATCCAAGTTCCATAAGCCGCTGCAAAGGTCACTGCATCTATAGGTGTTAAATTATGTGAAACTGCACCACCAATGGTACCTCTTATACCTGAAATTGATTTAATTAAGGTCATTTGAACATATATTTAAAGCAAATATAACACCTATGAATAAAAATGTGCGCTTGAATTTGTAATTTAACCCAATGAATTTTTTAGCCCATATTTATCTTTCAAACAATATCCCTTTGGTGAGCATTGGCAATTTTATAGCCGATGGTATAAAGGGCAGCGAATACAAAAGTTTTCCGAGAGACATTCAAATCGGGATTTTGCTACATCGAGAAATTGATACCTTTACCGATGCACATCCAACGGTGAGGCAAAGTACGAAACGCCTGCATCAAAATTACAGTCATTACAGCGGTGTTATTGTTGATATTTTATACGACCACTTTTTGGCTAAAAATTGGAATCGCTATTCAAAGGTTCCTTTAGAATTTTTTGTGAGCAACTTTTACGATCTTTTAGAAGACCACTTTGAATTGCTGCCCAAACGCATTCAACACATGATTCCATATATGATTGCTGATAATTGGTTGTTGAATTACGCCAATATAGAAGGCATTCAAAAAGTATTAGACGGAATGAATCGTCGTACCAAAAACCTATCGGGCATGAACAATGCAACCTCCGAACTTATCACCTATTACAGTGAATTTGAGCAGGAATTCACTGAATTTTTTGAAGAATTACGCCGTTTTTCTACATCTAAATTATCAGAGTTAACGACTAAATTCGCCTTAAAATGAAATCTTGGATCTTCAGTTTTCTCATCATAACGATTTTTTGGTCTTGTAAAGACAATCAATCCCCTCAGATTTCCAATATACCACATCAAGGTGTTATTGCCGAAAAAGCCATGGTGGTATCCGCACGAGAAGAAGCCTCAGAAATTGGATTGGCCATTTTAAAACAAGGTGGCAACGCCTTTGACGCTATGATGGCTACCGAAATGGCACTAGCCGTTTGCTATCCATTTGCTGGTAATCTAGGTGGTGGCGGTTTTTTGGTATACCGCCTTGTCGATGGCAGTAAAGGCAGTTTAGATTACCGTGAAAAGGCGCCACTCGCTGCTACAAAAGACATGTATTTAGACCAACAAGGCAATGTGATTCCTGGTAAAAGTACCATCGGTGGTTTGGCTGTTGGCGTTCCAGGTACGATTGCTGGAATATTTGAAGCACAAGAAAAATACGGACTATTAGATGTCGCTACGGTTTTAGAGCCGGTAATCCAACTTGCTGAAAAGGGTTTTCAAATTAGTGAAACTCAAGAGAGAGAATTTAGCGCTTTGGATAGTTTGTTCACCGTAGTTAATGGTAAAACTATTCTGTTTAATAAATCGGCCAAAGCGGGTGAAATACTGCAAAATAAAGTACTTGCCAATACTCTGAGGTTATTGGTTGCTGGTGGCTCCAATGCATTTTACGAAGGTGTGATTGCCGATTCGTTAGTCGCATTTTTCCAAAGAAACGGTAGCATCATAACTCATGAAGATTTGAAACAATACCAACCCGTATGGCGCGAACCTATAACCTTTCAATACAAGGAATACAGCATTTCGTCTATGGCGCCACCTGCATCAGGTGGAATTTGTTTAGCGCAAATGATGAGCATGATAAAACCTTTCAAAATTAAAGACTACGGCCATAATTCGCTTAAAACAATTCAAGTTTTGGTTGAGGCTGAACGCCGTTCCTATGCGGATAGAAATTATTATTTAGGGGATCCAGATTTTGTAGACATTCCAACCCAGCATTTGCTGAGCGACTTATATTTAATGCAACGTATGGAAAACTTTTCGTTTGAAAGAGCCACACCATCAACCGAAATACAACAAGGTAACATAGCTATTTACGAAATTGATGAAACTACACATTACTCCATTGTTGATTCCTTTGGGAATGCCATTGCTGTCACCACAACCCTCAATGGCGCTTATGGGAGTAAATTATTTGCTGATGAACTCGGATTTTTTCTCAATAATGAAATGGACGACTTTAGTAGTAAACCCGGCGAACCTAATATGTTCGGATTGGTAGGTGCTGAAGCCAATAGCATCGCTCCCGCAAAGCGAATGCTCAGCTCTATGACGCCAACCATTGTTGAAAAAGATGGTGAATTGTTTATGACCTTGGGCACACCTGGAGGTTCAACCATTATCACTTCCGTATTACAAACTGTTCTAAACGTCATTGAATTTGATATGGGAATGCAACAGGCTGTTAATGCACCAAGATTTCATCACCAGTGGCTACCGGACGAGATTAGAATGGAACCTCAAACTTTTTCTCCTGAATTATTGGGAAAACTTGAAAAATTGGGTTATATTTTCAGTGATAAACCCACGCCTATTTTGGGCAAGGTAGATGGCATTTTGGTGCTTGACGATGGAAGGCTTGAGGGTGGTGCCGACAGGCGCGGTGACGACACGGCCGTGGGTTTTTAATAAAAAAGATTCAAGTTATTACTTCTAACTTTAATAATAGCAACTAACATCTAATACTTAACAATCATGAAATCAATTATTTTTATGTTTTCCTTTTGCTTTGCGCTTTTAAGCTTTAGCCAAGGAACACAATTACTGAGACAACCCACTATTTCTAACACCGAAGTAGTTTTTGTGTATGCTAACGATTTGTGGAAGGCCCCAATAAGCGGCGGCGATGCTATTAGACTCACAAGTAGTGATGGTTACGAACAAAATCCGCACTTTTCGGGTGATGGAAAGTATATTGCCTTTACCGCAGAATATGACGGTAATTTAGATGTGTATGTAATTCCTTCGGAAGGTGGCGAGCCCAAACGGTTAACCTACCATCCCGATAGCGATTTTGTACAAGGCTGGACACCCGACGGTAAAGTTTTGTTTAGATCTGGACGTGAAGGTAAACCAACACAAAGCACTAAATTTTTTACTATTGGTTTAGAAGGAAACTTTCCGCAAGCTATGGAAATTGACCGTGCCGCTTATGGCGAAATTTCAGAAGATGGCAAACACTTGGCTTACACGCCAATTATGAGTTGGGATCCCGAATGGCGCAATTACCGCGGTGGTCAAGCCATGCCAATTTGGATTGTGGATTTAAAAACTAAAGATTTAATAACCACACCACAATTAGATAAAGAACGTCATCTAGATCCAGTTTGGTTAAATGGTGCTGTTTACTATCTTTCAGAAAGAGATTATACCAGTAATATTTGGAGTTTTGATCCAAAAACCGAAACCGAAAAACAAATAACTTTTCATAAAAAGTTTGATGTTAAAAGTTTAGATGCTCACAATAACAATATAGTTTACGAACAAGGCGGTTATCTTCATTTATTGAATACAACCAACAAGGAAACCAAACAACTCAATATTTCTGTAAAAGGTGATTTAAACTACGCACGAGAAAGATGGGAAAATGTAACTGCTAATAATTTAACCAATCCCAATCTGTCACCAAGCGGCAAGCGTGCCTTATTTGAATACAGAGGCGAAATTTTCAGTATACCGAAAGAAAAAGGCAGTTGGATAAATTTAACCAATAGTTCTGGGGTGGCAGACCGCTACCCTATTTGGTCGCCAAAAGGCGATAAAATTGCTTGGTTTACAGATACCAGTGGAGATTACAAACTCGTGACAGCCGACCAAAACGGGCAAAATAAAACCGAAATAACCCTACCAAATCCAACGTTTTACTTCCAACCAGATTGGTCGCCCGATGGCAAACATATAGCCTTCACCGATACCGATTACAACATTTGGATTGCCAATTTAGAAACCAAAAAGGTTATTAAAGCCGATACCGATCGCTATGCCCATCCAAATCGCAGCATGAATCCGGTATGGTCGCCCGATAGTCAATGGATCGCCTATTCAAAACAACTTAACAGTCATTTCAAAGCGATATTTGCACATCATATTTCAACGAATAAAACCATACAAATTACCGATGGTATAGCTGATGCTATCAGTCCAGTTTGGGACGCATCAGGTGCTTATATTTATACCCTTGCTAGCACCAACTACGGCCTGGCAACTGGGTGGTTGGATATGAGTTCTTACGATCCTAAAACTACTCGCAGTTTATATGCTATTGTGTTAAGTAGTGATGGATCCGCACCAAATCTTCCTAAAATTGATGTTGAAGCGGCATCCAACTCCGAAGAAAAAGACAAAAAAGATGAGAAGAATAGCGATAAAAAAGATGATAAAAAAGAAGCTGTTGTAGTAAAGATTGATGCTGATGGTATTTTTGATCGCGCAGTCGCCTTAAAATTGGAAGATCGTGAATATGTAGCACTTTTAGCTGGTCCTAAACACAGCGTTTTTGTGGCAGAACAAGTCCCTAATGTTCCTAATTTAACAGTGCATAGCTATGACGTTGAAAAAGAGAAAGCAACCGAATTTAGCAAAGGTGTTCAAAGCATGGTTGTGTCAGCCGATCGGAAGCAATTACTTTTAAAACAAAACGGCGGTTGGTTTATCGTGGAGACGAAAGGTGCTCCAAAAGCAGGTGATGGTAAACTAGCTACAGACATGAAACTAAAAATAGACCCAAAAGCCGAGTATCATCAAATTTTCAAAGAAGGCTGGCGCTACATGCGCGATTTTCTTTATGTAAATAATGTGCACGGCGCACCCTGGGATGAAGTTTACAAATGGTATGCGCCTTGGGTTGACCACGTTCGCCACAGAACCGACTTAAATTACGTGGTTGATATTATGAGCGGTGAGGTTGCTATTGGGCACTCGTATGTTTCGGGTGGCGATATGCCAAATGTTTCAAGAGTACCAGTTGGTCTGTTAGGTTGTGATTATGAAATAGACAACGGATACTACCGCATCTCTAAAATTTACAAAGGTGAACGTTGGAATCCTGGATTTGACGCGCCCTTAGGATTGCCTGGAATACTGGTAAATGAAGGTGATTATATTTTGGCTGTGAATGGGAAAAAGATTTCATCTGAGGAAAATATTTATCAAATGTTTGAGCAAACCGCTGGAAGGGAAATAGAAATTACGGTCAACAACAAGCCCGGTCCTAATGGTGCGCGCACCGCAACCGTAAAACCAGTAAGTAATGAACGAAACTTGCGCAGTATAGACTGGATTGAAGGTAACCGAAGATTGGTAGATAAACTATCCGATGGAAAATTGGCTTATGTTTACGTGCCTAACACCTCAGGTCCTGGATTTACTTCATTTAATCGTTATTACTTTTCACAGCAAGACAAAAAAGGTGTGGTGATTGACGAACGTAATAACGGTGGTGGTTCGGCTGCTGATTATATGATTGATATCATGAGTCGTGAATTGTTTGGCTATTTCAATAGCAAAACCGAAGGCAACCGACCATGGACAACACCAATGGCTGGGATTTGGGGACCAAAAGTTATGATTATCAATGAGCGGGCTGGCTCTGGTGGCGACTTGTTGCCCTATATGTTTAAAGCCAAAGAATTGGGTCCTTTAATCGGTACCCGTACTTGGGGTGGTTTAGTTGGTACTTGGGATACGCCGCGTTTTATTGATGGTGGGCGAATGGTCGCACCACGTGGCGGATTTTATGATGTGGATGGCAATTGGGCGGTTGAAGCTGAAGGCGTCGCGCCCGATATTGAAGTGATACAACACCCTAAGCAAACCAGCAATGGCATCGATCCACAATTAGAACGTGCCGTAAAAGAAGCGCTTGATTTATTAAAAACCAATACCTTTGAATTAAAACCTGAACCAGCTCCACCGGTAAGATGGAAGCGACCTGAAGGTTACAAAAACGACAATTAAATTTTTTATTACCACAGATGGAATGACTTTGTTAAGTCGTCATTCCATCTGTGGTTATTTTTTATAATCAACAGATGAAATTTAGAAAAATATTTAAAATTATTGGTGGTATAATTGTGTTTTTTACTTTGCCAACCTTATTACTTTTTACATTTTTATATCTAAGATTTAACGAGCCACTGCCCGATGGTGTGCAAAGTAAAGCCGCCGATGACCTCGCAATTACTATGCTGGAAGCTTTGGATCATCAAGCTTTCCAAAACACCAGTTACCTCGCTTGGAGTTTTAAAAATATGCATTATTACAAATGGAATAAGGCCGATAATATTTGCGAAGTAAGATGGAAACATGTAAAAGTAATACTGAACCTAAACAATACTGCGGCCTCAGATGTTTATATCGACAACAATATTTACAATGGTCAAGACAGACAAAAACTAATTAATAGAGCTACAGATTACTTTAACAACGATTCCTTTTGGCTGGTGGCGCCTTACAAAGTATTTGACAGTGGCGTAGAACGCCGGATTGTTCAAACAAAAGATAACAAAGACGCATTATTGGTAACCTACACATCGGGTGGTAGCACGCCAGGTGATTCGTATTTATGGCATTTAGATTCTGATGGCAAACCGACGCATTTTCAAATGTGGGTTTCTATTTTACCTATTGGCGGCCTAGAAGCCAGCTGGAATGACTGGACCACTTGCGAAACGGGGCTTCAACTTCCGACCTTCCATAAAATGTTAATACTCGGCATCGAGTTAGATGGTATTGAATGTCGGTAATTTGTCATTTCTTTTTTGACTTTTCGTTGAAATGGTCTATTCCGGACTACAAATTTTTAAGACTGTCCAACAATTTTTCGTGCATATCGTTGCTATAATCCAAATGGGTTACCATTCTTAATTTGTTGCTTCCCATACCTATAATGTGAATGCCCTTTTTATTTAATTTTTTCAGAAACTCAGATTCATTCACATCCTTATTCAATTCAAAAATGACAATGTTGGTTTCAATGGGTTCTACTTTTTTTATAAAAGATTGTTGTTTCAAGACTTCACCTATCTGACTAGCTTTTTCGTGGTCTTCTTTTAGACGATCAAAATGATGGTCTAAGGCATATAATCCAGCAGCCGCTAAATAACCAATTTGACGCATACCGCCGCCGAGAATTTTTCGAATTCTTATGGCATTTTGCATGATAGCTTCGTCTCCAATTAAAACAGAACCAACCGGACAGCCTAATCCCTTACTTAAACAAACCGAAATAGTTTGAAATAACTCGCCGTACTGTTTTGGTGTTTCGTTTTTGGCTATTAAAGCATTCCATAATCGAGCGCCATCTAAATGATAACCCAAGTTATGATTGGTGCAAACATCTTTGATTTTTCTGAGCTCTTCAAAATCCCAGCAGGCGCCGCCACCTTTATTAGTGGTGTTTTCAACTTCTACCAATTTAGTAAGGGGACTGTGATAAAAATCGGGCGGATTTATAGATTCTTCAACTTGTCTGGCGGTAAACATGCCGCGATTACCATCAACCAATTTGCAAGACACACCACTATTAAACGATGCACCACCACCTTCATAATTGTAAATATGTGCATATTTATCACAAATAACCTGATCACCAGGATTGGTATGTAATTTAATAGCGGTTTGATTTGCCATGCTGCCTGTTGGAAAAAACAATGCCTTTGGCTTGCCAAACATTACCGCCAGTCGCGCTTCAAGTTCATTAATAGTTGGGTCTTCTTTATAAACATCGTCACCAACTTTGGCCGAGAACATAGCGTCTAACATGCCTTTTGTTGGTTTTGTAACCGTGTCACTTCGTAAATCTATTATCATATTTTAATTTTCAAATTTACCACTACAAAAATCACTTCCAAGGGGGGCGCCATCGGGGATTTCAGACGGTTTATTAATCTTGAATTTATCAGGTTCGCTATAAAATTCTTTTATGATTTGACCGAATTGAGTTGCATAAGCAGTACCTTTCTTTTTATGGTAAATATAATCTCTTGAAATTTTACTGATAGCATTGTTAGCGTGAAATTTTACTTGAAATAAAGCATTATTACTAAGTGCTAAATTCATTAATTGCAACAAAACTCGCTCATTGATGAGCTGTTGAATGTCGTTCTTGTAAGTGTCTGTGTGATTAACTCCGAAGGATGATTGCACCAGTTGATCCAATATTTCTTCCAAACCAATTTGATTTTCATCTAAACTTTTCTGTTGAAACACACGGTTGATGCGCTCTGGATGCAACAATAAACTTAAACTCATATCGGCAGCTGTTACCGATGCGCTCATGGGATCAAATCCCACACCAGTCTTACCTTTGAATGATTCGCGATCGCGATTGTATGAATACGCTCTGGGTGGAAAAAGCGCCAACTTCTCCTTAGGAATGGCTAAAGTTTCAGCGTTAATAGTTTTTAGTATGGCGCTTAATGCCTTTTGTTGCCTTTCTACATCTACCGTTTTAACTGGAAATTGGTTATCCCCTTTAACGGCATAATTGTAATCCAATCCGCCAATAACCTTAACTGCGGCTTCGGTTTGATAGCGATGAAAAAAGTATAATGGCACAAACACATCCTCTAAAACCGAATAAGGTTCATTGCTGCGAATATTATCTTTGGAAAAGTTATGAATCGCTTTGTCTCTAACCTTTAAAATGCGTTCTAATTCTTGAGCAGCATCTTCGCCATTATCCCACAAATGTGCTATCGGATGTGCCCCACCAGATGCTCTGGCATCAGCATCCGAAATAAATCTCATGCCATTGCTATAAGCATTCTTAAGTAAGTTATTTAAAGCTTCTTGTTGATTGACATTCTCTTCAAACTGAGTATAACTGTAGGCTACGGTAACTTTATCCCAGTCGGCTATACCAGTGGTATAGGCTTCGCTGAAATCAAGATCATCATTAACAAGTTTGATAAAAGGATGCGGATAATCCATCACTGATGCATTACTATTGGAACTGGCAGCAAAATTATGGGCAAAACCTAGTGTATGTCCAACCTCATGCGCACTTAACTGACGAATACGAGCCAGCGCCATTTCTAACATCGGTTGATAATTGTCGTCTCGATCTGCAAAAGGCTGGTTCATTAAAGCTTGCGCGATTAAAAAATCTTGACGGATACGTAAACTACCTAAACTCACGTGACCTTTAATGATTTCGCCAGTTCTAGGATCGGTAACACTAGCGCCATAACTCCAGCCACGTGTTGAACGATGTACCCATTGAATAACATTATACCTACAATCCATAGGGTCGGCATCTTCCGGTAATAATTTTACCTGAAACGCCTCTTTAAAACCAATGGATTCAAAAGCTTCATTCCACCAAGATGCGCCTTCTATCAATGCCGAACGCACTGGCTCTGGTGTTCCGGGATCTAAATAATAGACTATTGGCTCAATTGGATGGCTCACAGCTGCTTTAGGATCCTTTTTTTCGAGACGGTGCCGAGTAATAAGACGTTTGTTTATAGGTTCTTGAATGGGTGTAGCATAATCCATATAAGAAATCGAAAACGAACCGCTTCGCACATCAAAATCACGCGGTTGATAGTTGTTATCAGGTAATTCTATAAAACTATGATGTTGTATTACGCTCACCAATTCTGGTGTTGGTGTTACGCTTTTAATGTTTCGTCCGGTTGGCTCACCTTTAAATGTGAGCAAAGCTTCAAACTCAACATTTTTAGGAAATGCTTTGGTTCTTTCAAGTGATAATGCCGATTTAGATTCCTCCAATTTATAAGCACCTTCACTCTTTAAACGGTTGGTTACACCGTGCGCATCTTGCATTAAAAAGGGCGTTACATCAATAATAAAGACACCCTCATTTTCTTCTAAAATTTTAAAACCAAATAACACTGATTTAGCAAATGCCTGCTCGATGCTTTTTCTTTCCAAGTCGTTTTCGGTATTTGCGCGGTAGTCTAAATTAGGATGAATCAGCAATAATTTGTTGCCTGCTTTTTGAAATTTAACAACTCTTGTATTACCTAACTGACCTCTATCTAAACCAATATCGTTAGAACCTATGCCTGTAGCTAGTGAATTGACATAAATAAATTCTTCATCTAGATTTTCAACTTCCAAATAAATTTTATCGGTGGATGCTTCATAATGAAAATTGAAGTAGCCCTCAAAATTTTGTAGTTCTTTCGACTTTAGAAATTGGGCACTCGTTGGTTGTATGAATGTAACACCAATCAAAAGAATTAGGATTTGTCTCATAAGAAAGATTTAAGGTCTAAAACTACAAAATAACTTTAAATTAATAAGTAAATTTAGCTTTCCCAAGCTGTCAATAATTTTTAACTTTGACAAAATTTAATATGATGATTACTTCAGACCAAATAAAAGATCTTAACATCCGCCTTGACAAACTAAGGCACTATCTTTGACGTAGATGCCAAACTGATTGAAATAGCGAACGAAGAAGAACAAACTTTCGACCCAAATTTCTGGAATGATTCGAAAAAAGCCGAATTGGTTATGCAATCCTTACGCGAGAAGAAAAAGTGGATTGAAGATTATCAAAAGTCTATAAATTTTTTTGATGAGCTGGAAATCGCTTATGAGTTTTACAAAGAAGGCGAATATGCAGCGGAAGATGTTGAAAACCAATTTGACATTACTACTAACGCCATTGAAAAATTAGAATTCAAGAATATGCTTTCGGATGAAGGTGATAAGCTCAGTGCTGTATTGCAAATTACTGCCGGTGCTGGCGGTACAGAATCTTGCGATTGGGCCAGCATGCTCATGCGCATGTATTTAATGTATGCCGAAAAAAACAATTATAAAGTAAAAGAACTCAATTTTCAAGATGGTGATGTTGCTGGCATCAAAACGGTTACTTTAGAAATTGAGGGCGATTTTGCTTTTGGTTGGTTAAAAGGCGAAAACGGTGTACACAGATTGGTAAGAATTTCACCATTTGACAGCAATGCCA
Organism: Flavobacteriaceae bacterium; assembly: GCA_018402135.1. Classification (GTDB taxonomy): domain Bacteria; phylum Bacteroidota; class Bacteroidia; order Flavobacteriales; family Flavobacteriaceae; genus Paucihalobacter. The sequence continues at coordinate 575,298 of JAGYJF010000002.1, forward strand.
AACGCCATACCAGTTTTGCATCGGTTTATGTGTATCCTTTGGTTGATGACACCATCGAAATTGAAGTAAATCCAGCCGATATCGAAATCATAACTGCTAGAAGTAGCGGCGCAGGCGGCCAAAATGTGAATAAAGTTGAAACTAAAGTTCAGTTAACCCACAAACCAACGGGAATTCAAATTTCCTGCTCTGAGACACGCTCACAGCATGACAACCGTAACCGTGCGATGCAGATGCTAAAATCGCAATTATACGAGATAGAGCTTCAAAAACAAATGGCACAACGCGAAGATATTGAGGCTGAAAAAATGAAAATTGAATGGGGTAGCCAAATTCGTAATTATGTGCTACATCCATACAAATTGATAAAAGATGTGAGAACCGCTCATGAAACTGGTAATGTGGACGCTGTTTTAAATGGTGATTTAGAACCATTTTTAAAGGCATACCTTATGATGATGGGACAAAAAACCGACGATTCAAAAATCTTATGATATGATTCAAATTTATCACAATCCGAGATGCAGAAAAAGTAGAGAAGGACTGCAATTATTAGAATCTCAAAATTTGTTACATAATGTGATACTCTACTTGGAAATACCACCGAGTAAATCAGATTTGGCTATAATTATTAAAAAATTAAATATAAAACCAAGGCAATTGGTAAGAACACAAGAAGCAATTTGGAAGTCTGAATACAAAGGAAAAACATTGTCAGATAATGATATTATAATCGCCATGACGAAACACCCAAAATTGATTGAACGACCTATAGTTATTAATGGCGACAAAGCAGTTATTGGGCGACCTACTGAAAATATCTTAACTTTGCTATAAAATTTAGATCATGAGAAAAGAAAAATACCTTTTAATAGTTTTACTTATTATTTTCCTTAATACAAGCTATTCGCAAAATACATCTCCGAATGAATCTCAAAAAGTGCGTATGGAGCAAAAAATGGAAGAACGCAAACAAGATTACATCAACAATTTTTTATACACCTTAGAAGCGGACGAATTTCAAAAAGAAATTATAAAGCAGAAATTGAATTCTTTTTTTGATGAAAAAATAATACTTTTAAAAAGACCTTACAATCGAAGCGTTGAATTGCAAGAAGCTATTACAAATCTTGAAAACTCGCACTTCAAAGACATAGTAAATATGGTAAGTGAAGATACCATGAAAAAAATTATCGAAATGGCCCAAGGTGATTTTAATGAAAAAGAAGTCGTAAAGGAAAAACGAAAAAAAAGAAAAAATAATTAACTCTCTATTAACAGTATAGCCAACATTTATGGCGAATTGTTAAAATCAATACCCCTTTAACATAAGATTAACCGCTACCGACTTAACTCCTGTTATTTTTGTGCACATAATAAAGCGCATGAAAAAAACTATAAGTCTATTCTTTTTATTTTGTCTCACCTCACTATTAGTTTTAGCTCAAAATGATGTTAAGATTTCTGGTAAAGTTTTAGAAGAAGGCACAAATTATCCGCTTGAATATGCCACAATTTCCTTTTTCAGTATTAAGGAAAATAAAATCGTTACTGGCGGTATCACGGATATAGACGGGGTTTTCGAGGTTATGGTTCCAGCAGATATCTACAATATTAAAGTAGAGTACATATCTTATACCACAAAAACGTACAATAATAAAACCCTTGATAGTGATATAAATTTGGGAACGGTTTCGCTCTCTTTAGATGCGCAAGCCCTAGACCAAGTAGAAATAATTGCGGAAAGAACTACTGTAGAAATTAAACTCGATAAAAAAGTTTATAACGTAGGTTCCGATTTAACTGTTAGAGGCGGAACGGTGAGTGATGTATTAGACAATGTACCTTCTGTTTCGGTAGACGTGGAAGGCAATGTCGCATTAAGAGGTAACGACGATGTAAGAATTCTAATAAACGGAAAACCTTCAGGATTAGTGGGATTAAACTCAACCGAAGCATTAAGACAATTACCAGCAGAATCAATTGAACGTGTTGAAGTGATAACGTCACCATCTGCACGATACGACGCTGAAGGAACCGCTGGTATTATCAATATTATTTTAAAACGAAGTAAATTACAAGGGATAAACGGTGCAGTAACTGTTAATGTTGGTGATCCATTTCAGGCTGGTGTTTCTGCAAACTTAAATTACAGAACCGGAGATTTCAATTTCTTTACAACTACAGGTTATAATTATCGTGAAGGTCCTGGAAATGCTTTTTCTAATACAAACTTTTTAAATACCAATAATTCACTTTCAGAAACGAGAGACTTTGAACGCTTTAGTAGCGGTTTAAATTCTAGCGTTGGCGTGGAATGGTATGTAAATGAAACTTCCTCAATAATTGCCTCTGTTCAAATTAGAGATAGTGATGATTCACGAGAAACCACCAATATTTTAAGAGAATTTGACGGAGATAATTCTTTAGTAAACACAACCAGACGTTTTGATCCTGAATTTGAAGATGATAAAACTGTACAGTATACTTTAAATTATGACAAACAATTTAATGGTGATTCGGAACACAGATTAACCTTAAATTTTCAATACGAAACCACAAACGAAGTTGAAGAATCGCTTATTGAACAAGACAATATTGCTGTGGAGGATGTAGTAACCGATGAACTAGAGAATAGAGTGTTTCTACAAGGTGATTATGTACTGCCAATTGGAGAAGTTAGCCAATTTGAAGTAGGTTATCAAGGCCGATTTATTACATTAGATACCGATTATGCCGTTGCTTTTAACGATGGTGAAGGCAATTTTGATTTAGATACCAATCTTAGTAATAATTTAATTTACCGTGAATATGTAAATGCGTTTTACTCTCAATTTGGTAGCAAAATAGGTGAAAAATTCTCCTTCTTATTTGGTTTGAGACTCGAGGAATCACGTATTACTATTGACCAAGTCACCAGTAACGATTTCGAAAGAAAAACTTATGCCAATCTATTTCCTACACTAAATTTAGCTTATGAATTATCGGAAGATGAAAATATTACAATTGGTATTAATAGACGTATAAGACGACCTCGCTCAAGATTTATCAATCCCTTTCCATCTAGAAGTTCAGCCACCAATTTATTTCAAGGGAATCCTGATTTAGATCCAAGTTTTTCTACTACTTATGATGTGGGGTATTTTAAAAAGTTTGGTAAGATCGATTTAAACACCTCTTTATATTTTCAAAATGCAACTGACGTCTTCGTTTTTATTACAGAAGAAACAGGCGAGACTGCTATTGTAGGTAGCACTGAAGTTCCTGTAATTAGACGTACGCCTGTCAATCTCGCAACCAATGAACGTTTTGGTTTTGAGTTTACATTAACTTACAGACCCACTAAAAAATGGAATATGAATGGAAATTTTAACCTATTTCAATCCATAACCAAGGGTGATTATTTGGGCACCAATTTTGACGCAGAAAACCTCAGTTGGTTCATACGATTGAACAATAAAATTACACTTCCTGGTGATATTGATTGGCAAACCAGACTCAATTACCGTGGCCCATCCGAAGACGCCCAAAACGTTAATAAAGGTATTTTTACCACAGATTTGGCTTTTAGTAAGGACATCTTTAACCGAAATGCCTCTATTGCTCTAAATGTAAGCGATTTGTTTAATTCTAGAAAAAGAATTACCGAAACCACAACGCCCACATTTAATTCTGTAAGTGAGTTCCAGTGGCGCGTTCGTTCTTTTAATTTATCATTCACTTATAGATTTAATCAGCAAAGAGAACGCGACCGACGAGAACGCGAAGGCGGCGGCCTTAATGGCGGTGACGACTTTGACTTTGAAGGTTAATTTATTCATTACCAAATAAAAGTTTTAAAATAGCACCTTATAATAAATTCTTTTTTAGCATTTTTGCTTGTATTAATTTCAATTATGCCAAAATGAAACTCATTAAAGAATTTAAAGAATTTGCCGTTAAAGGCAACATGATAGATATTGCTATCGGTGTAATTATAGGTGCATCGTTTAATAAAGTGATAGACGTACTGGTAAAACAAATCATGATGCCACCACTTTCAATGCTTACCAATGGTATAAATTTTAGTGAAAAGCGTATCATTTTAAACGATGCAATCATTGAAAACGGTGAAGAAATTGCTAAAGAAGTTGCCATAGGCTATGGTTTATTTATTGAAACAATATTAGATTTTACGATAATTGCCGCAACAGTATTTTTAGTAGTACGTGCAATGAATAGATTAAAAAGAAGGGCTCAAAACACAAAGGATACAACGGTAGAAACCCCTAAAGAGATTGAAATTTTGACCAAGATTAGCGACCTAATTGAAGCGCAAAACAGCTTTTTAAAAAAACAGCGTAAATCAGCGTAACATTATTTTTATAGCCGAGTTAATTCCTACAATTAATCCATTCAAATTAATTTAACATAATTTTTTTTCATATCTTTCGGCCACATAAGAAAGTCATCATGAATTACCTCAAAAAATTAGGTGTCGCCAATTTTTTAATGTTGTTACTTTGCGTCGTCATTATAGGAGTTGCCGAATATTTATTTTTATCGGGCGACGAGATGCACGGGATTTTCATAGGGCTTTGGGCACCAACTTTACTTGGTGTAATGATATTTCTAAAATTGATTAACCATGGAGGCAAATGATATAGTTTTTTGGTTTTCAATTATTGTATCCGGATTGGTTGCTATTTGGGCAGTTGTTATCATTACAGCTTATAACAACATCGATAAAAAAGACTAATTTTTAAAAACCAACTACTGTACAAAAGTGTCTTATCGTTTTTACTTTATTAAAGTAATTGTTAATTAAATTATTTCTCCTAAATACCTTAATAGATGAAAATTGAATTACTGCAACTACTAATAGACTTTGGTTTTGTAGTTTTAATTTGGGCAGTGCAATTAGTTATATATCCAAGTTTTAAATTTTATTCCGCCGAAAATCTTTTAGTTTGGCATCGTCTTTACACCAAAAAAATAACTTTTATTGTACTTCCCTTAATGTTTATGCAACTCATTGTTACTGTAGTTCATATTTACCTTATCTTGAACTTTTTAACAATCCTTTCTGTGGTAATCGTCCTGTTATTATGGCTACTCACGTTTTTAATATTCGTGCCACTGCATCAAAGTATTGATCGGGCTACGAATGATAATACCACCGTTAAGAAACTTGTGAAAAAAAATAAATTAAGAACCTTTTTATGGTCGCTTTTATTCATAGTTTCGGCCATAAATTACTTTTTAAATTATTAACTTGCTACTCAAATCAAACACCGATAATGGCCCAAAAACAATTAGGTTTAAATACCATCTGTACACATGTTGGCGAAATAAAAGACACGCAATTTAAAGGTGCCGTCTCGCCTATTTACACCAGTACCTCCTACGAATTTTTAGACGTTGATATTAAGCGCTACCCGCGTTATTTTAACACACCAAACCAAGAACATTTGTGTGAAAAAATTGCTGCACTTGAGCATGCCGAATCGGCAATTATCTTTAGTTCAGGTATGGCTGCCATCAGTACCATGTTTTTAGCATTTCTAAAAATTGGTGATCATGTGTTGGTTCAAAATACACTTTATGGTGGGACTGTAAATTTTATAAAAGAAGAATTGCCTAAATACGGAATAGAATACACGTTTACAAACGGGTACAGCGTCGATGATTTTGAAAAGGACATCAAACCAAACACCAAATTTATTCTTATTGAAACACCGTCAAATCCTTTGATGACGGTTACCGACATTGCAGCGGTTGCAAAACTTGGGAAATCACGAGGTATTTTAACGGCTATAGATAACACCTTTGCGTCACCTATCAATCAAAATCCAATCGATTTTGGTATTGATATGGTCATGCATTCAGCTACCAAATATTTGGGTGGACATTCCGATATTAGTGCAGGTGCAGTAGCAGCTACTAAGCATATAATCGATAAAATCTGGCATACTGGCATCAACTTAGGTGGCAACTTGAGCGATATGACGGTATGGTTATTGGAACGCAGTATGAAAACCTTGGCGTTACGCGTAAAAGCACAGACCGCTAATGCCATGGAAATGGCACAATGGCTTTTGGCACATCCTAAAGTTAAAAACATTTACTATCCGGGATTAGAATCGCATCAAGAGCACCAACTTGCCAAACAACAAATGAACGGCTTTGGAGCTATGCTTTCCTTTGAACTTGAAGATGGTATCGACGCCTTGGTCTTTCAAAAGCAACTTAAGCTCATAAAATCATCGATGAGTTTAGCTGGTGTGGAAAGTACCGTTATTTCGCCATTTTTAACCTCACATGCTTTATTAACTGCTGAAGAACGACTTAATGTAGGCATTAGCGATCAACTTATAAGATTTTCTGTTGGTATAGAGGAATGTGTTGATTTACAAAACGATATAGATCAAGCTATTGAAAATACTATAAAATTAAAATGATGAAATTAGATATATTAGCAATCGGCGCACATCCCGACGATGTTGAATTGGGCTGCGGTGCGACCCTAGCAAAAGAAATTTCAAAAGGTAAAAAAGTTGGTATACTCGATTTAACCAGAGGTGAACTAGGTACCCGAGGAACAGCAGAAACCCGCGATCAAGAAGCTGAAGATGCAGCAAAGGCAATTGGCGCCATAGTTAGAACGAATATGGAGTTTTCCGATGGTTTTATTATAAACGATAAATGGCATCAGATTGAAATAATAAAAATGATAAGACTATACCGTCCTGAAATCGTCATCTGTAATGCCATAGACGATCGGCATATAGACCATGCAAAGGCCAGTAAATTGGTGAGTGAGGCTTGCTTTTTAAGCGGATTGATTAAGATTGATACCAAACACGAAGATGTTGATGATTGGCAAGAACCTTGGCGACCTAAAGCGGTTTATCACTATATCCAATGGAAAGATTTGCAACCCGACCTTGTTGTTGACGTTACAGGATTTATGGACGCCAAAATGAAAGCTGTTTTATGTTATAAAACACAGTTTTTCGATGCAAAAAGTGAAGAACCAGAAACGCCCATTAGCAGTAAAAACTTTACAGAAAGCATTACATACCGAGCTAGAAATTTGGGTAGACTAATTGGCACGGACCACGCCGAAGGTTTTAACACCGAACGTTATCCTGCCGTTGATAGTTTGTTTGATATTATTTAAACTATTAGAATGCTTAGGCAAAGTTATTTAAGAAATTTAATATATCTTAAGTTACCTATTTTATATAATAATTTCAAAAAACACTTTGCAGAAAATAGGAAATAAATTACATTTGCAATCCAATTTAAAACGGTGGTTGTAGCTCAGTTGGTTAGAGCGCCTGATTGTGGTTCAGGAGGTCGTCGGTTCGAGACCGATCTTCCACCCAAAATTAACAAGCCTTTCTTTTCAGAAGGGCTTTTTTTGTACCTCGTTTTTAGGTAAAAAAAAAGGAAACCTTTCGATTTCCTTTTTACATATTTTTTTAGTTTCAATTAATGTGACGCCTTTTCTCTTTTAGCTTTTCTTTCGGCCATTATCTCTTTGAAGCGCTCAAGAGAAGCACCAAACAACCAATATGGAATTACAAAAGTTAATAGAAAAATCATTAACCAAAAGCCTATGGTTAATATAGTTAAAAATGCTAAAAATCCTAAATATTGGTCAAATTCGAACATAAGAATACTATTTCTTTTTTAAACATCACAAAAATAAGACAAAGAGATTAGTTACACAATAACAATTGCAACTTTTATTAACAACTTATGCCTCGTAATTTGGTTGAGGCGTCATTCTTAAATACGGCTTTATTTCTTTATGACCTTTCGGAAATAGTTTTGGTATGTCTTCGTTTTTAACAGCTGGAACAATAACACAATCTTCTCCATTAACCCAATTAGCCGGCGTAGCCACTTTATGATACGACGTTAATTGTAACGAATCTACGACGCGAAGCAATTCATCAAAATTCCGTCCTGTTGAAGCAGGATAAACGATTATAAGCTTAACGGTTTTATCGGGACCTATTACAAAAACCGAGCGCACCGTAAAATTTTCATTTGCATTGGGATGAATCATATCATAAAGTTCAGAGACTTTTTTATCTTCATCTGCAATAATCGGGAAGTTCACGTTGGTATGTTGGGTTTCATTAATGTCCTTTATCCAGTTGTGATGAGAGGCTAATCCATCTACGCTTAAAGCCATGACTTTTACGTTTCGCTTATCAAATTCAGCCTTATATTTGGCCACTGTTCCTAATTCTGTTGTACATACAGGTGTGTAATCTGCTGGATGAAAAAACAAAATTCCCCAACTATCACCCAACCAATCATAAAAATTTATTTCACCTTCCGTGGTACTTGCTGTAAAATTTGGAGCTTTATCTCCTAATCTAAGTGTTGACATATTTTTAAATATTTAAATGAGCTCTAAGTTAATGCTTTTTAGGCTATAATAAGAACCGAAAGAAATTATAAAATGAGAAAAATAGTTTTAAATGTAGTTCGTTTCTTATGTGAAAAAATTATAAAAAACCTAACTTTGTAAACAACAACTAAATTACTTAAAATGAGTTTTAGAATAGAAAAAGATACCATGGGCGAAGTAAAAGTCCCTGCAGATAAATTATGGGGTGCACAAACCGAACGCTCTAGAAATAATTTCAAAATCGGACCAGCAGCATCAATGCCTTTAGAAATCATTTACGGCTTTGCTTATCTTAAAAAGGCTGCTGCTTACACAAATTGTGAATTAGGCATTTTAGCCTCGGAAAAAAGAGATTTAATTTCAAAAGTCTGTGATGAAATTTTAACAGGACAGCACGATTCGCAATTTCCTTTGGTGATTTGGCAAACAGGTTCTGGTACCCAAAGCAACATGAATGTAAACGAAGTTATTGCTAACCGTGCGCATCAAATAGCTGGCAAAATAATTGGTGAAGGCGATAAAACCATTCAACCAAACGATGATGTTAACAAATCGCAATCGTCTAACGACACCTTTCCAACAGGGATGCATATTGCCATTTATAAAAAAATTATAGATAACACTATTCCCGGTGTTAAACAGCTTAAAAACACTTTACAACAAAAATCTACCGACTTTAGAAATGTTGTTAAAATAGGAAGAACACACCTTATGGATGCCACGCCTTTAACTTTGGGTCAGGAGTTTTCAGGTTATGTGTCTCAGTTAAACCACGGTTTAAAAGCTTTAGAAAACACCTTACCACATTTAAGCGAATTGGCGCTGGGAGGCACCGCAGTTGGCACTGGTTTAAATACACCAGATGGTTATGATATATTGGTAGCCAAATATATAGCTGAATTTACTGGTTTGCCATTTGTTACAGCTGAAAATAAATTTGAGGCATTGGCAGCGCATGACGCTTTGGTTGAAACTCACGGCGCCTTAAAACAATTGGCCGTTTCATTGAATAAAATTGCAAACGACATTAGAATGTTAGCATCAGGACCGAGAAGTGGTATTGGCGAAATCATTATTCCTGCTAACGAACCTGGGAGTTCCATTATGCCCGGAAAAGTTAATCCTACACAATGCGAAGCGCTTACCATGGTTTGCGCTCAAGTGATGGGTAATGATGTAGCTGTAACAGTTGGCGGTACCCAAGGTCATTACGAATTAAATGTTTTTAAACCAGTTATGGCTGCCAACGTATTACAATCGGCGCAACTCATTGGTGATGCTTGCGTAAGTTTTGATGATAATTGCGCTATTGGAATTGAGCCAAACCACAGCGTTATTAAGCAACTATTAAATAACTCATTAATGCTTGTTACCGCTTTAAATACAAAAATTGGCTATTATAAAGCAGCCGAAATTGCCAACACAGCACACAAAAATGGTACAACCTTAAAAGAAGAAGCTATAAACTTAGGTTACGTTACGGCCGAAGATTACGATAACTGGGTAAAACCTGAAGAAATGGTTGGAAGTTTGAAATAAATTTATAAATTTGAGAGTCAATCAATTAATTCAACTCTTAAACTTAAATTTCAATTCCCATGAAACAAAAACTACACTTTCTTATCGCAATATTACTTCCAGTAATTGTTGTGGCTCAAACTACTTTTGCACCTAAAGTAACCATTAATCCAAATACTGGTGCGTCACCGTACGCCATCGATTCTGGTTTTATTAATGGAGATGCCTTTGCCGATATTGTTATCGGCACAGCGAATGGTAACACCATTGAATGGTATTTAAACAATGGTGATGGCACCTTTACTATTCAGCCACTAATATCGAATAGTTTAAATTTCATTACAGGTGTTGAATTAATTGATTTAAATGGTGACGGTTTCTTAGATATTGTTGCTAATGGGTTATTCAGTAACAATGTGGTATGGTTTGAAAATGATGGAAATGGTAACTTCGGAAGCCAACAAGCTTTAGTCTCTGGCGTAAGTGGTGCTGCCGATTTTGTGTTTGCCGATATAAATAATGATGGTGACTTAGATTTAGTGGTTGCGGCTTATTTAGGTAATTCTGTTTCTTGGTATGCTGGAGATGGTTCTGGTAATTTTGGAGCCGCCAATCTTATCGACAATACCATCACTGCTCCGGGATCCATGAGTATGAGTGATGTTGATAACGATGGTGATTTAGATTTAGTGGTTGCTACTGCATCAACACCACAAGGCAATAATAGTGTTCAAGTTTATAGAAATGATTTGTTTCCGGAAGGCACCAATACTTTTACAAAAGAAACCAATCCGGTTACCGCCAACAAACTATACTTTTTTAATGTGATGTTTGAAGATGTAGACGGAGATAGCAACTTCGATATCTTAGCCTCCGATTTATCAACTAGCCCTGGAACAGGTAATTTTTATTGGTATGAATTTGACGGTACCGATTATATCGAAACACAATTTACAACCAGTATTGGTAATCCAGCAAGCGTTAGAATGGCCGATTTAGATAATGACGGAATTAAGGATATAATTTTAAGTAGTGGTAGTTCAGGCACAGGAAATGATGTTGTTTGGTTTAAAAATTTAGGGGCTGGAAGTTTTGCGGCTGAAGCGGTAATCGACGCCACCCAAAGTCAGGCCTATGTTTTTACAATCGCTGATTTTGACAATGATGGTGATTTAGATATTGCTAGTGCGGCCTTCAACCAAAATGCTTTAAATTATTTTGAAAATGAACTTATTACATTATCAGTAAATGAAGTTGAAAGTTCAAAAATAAGTGTATTTCCAAACCCATCTAATGAAATTATCTATTTAAAAGGTATTGAAAATGCCTTTTATACAGTTGTTATTTTTAACCAATTTGGTCAAAAAGTTTTTCAAGGTGTTCAAAATGAAAATCAAGATATTGACGTAAAAAATTACGCTTCTGGTATATATTATCTTCAACTTTTAGAAAAAAATGCAACCATTAAATTTTTGAAGCAATAATTTTTGATGAACAATTGTAATGTTATGGCTGAGAGTCTGAAAAATTTAATAGAAGCCGAAGCAAAGGCAAGCCAATTATTTCATGAAATTGAAAAGCGTGGAATTATAAAACCAGGAAAAACCGAAAAAGACGTAAACACTGCTATTTTTAGATTGGCTTTTGAGATGTTCGGCATAGAAAAATATTGGCATAAACGCATTGTTAGAGCTGGAGAAAACACTTTAAGACCTTACGACGACAATCCTCTAAACCTCGTAATTCAATCTGATGATATTGTGTTTTTAGACTTCGGACCAATTTTTGAAGACTGGGAAGCCGATTTTGGAAGAACGTTTGTGCTTGGCAGTGATTCCTACAAAATAAAACTCAAAACCGACATTGAAACAGCTTGGTACGAAGTTAAAGAATGGTTCCATCAACAAACCGATCTCACTGCTTCGGCATTTTATAATCACATCACAAATGTTGCAAATAATTATGGCTGGGAATACGGCGGCGAAATTGGCGGTCATTTAATTGGTCAATTTCCGCATGAAAGAATTGAATCTAACAACTACGGCTTATACATACATCCTGAAAATAATTTAAGCATGTTTGCACTTGATGCCAACGGCAATAAACGGCATTGGATACTTGAAATTCATTTTGTAGATAGAAAGAAAAAAATTGGTGGCTTTTTTGAGCAGTTGTTGTGCTAATTATTATGGCGATTGAAAATTATAAATATTTTTATTAACTTTCAAGGCGATAACCAATTAAATCGTTCCCGTCATGATAAAATCGACCTCATTTACAAAAAAAAATTCTATTTTTTTAACCTCGCTGTTTTTGATTCTGTTAATTCTAGCGTGTGAAGAAAAGAAAACCGAACCAGTAAATCCTGAGCCTGAAATTGCAGCCTTATGGTCTAATTTTACCGAACATTGGAATGCCATGAATTCTGAAGGCTTAGTTGAAATTTTTACTGAAGATGCCAAAAATATTCCACCTGAATTTGAAGTGAAAACAGGGAAAAAGGAAATAAAAGAATTCTATGACTTCTTGTTCAACAATCATATCTCGAGCAATTATCAGAATCAAATAGAGGACGTATCATTCACCGAAAATACTGCTGTAGAATACGGCAATTTTCAAGTAAACTGGGTAAGAAACGACAGCGTAGCATGGATTTATAAAGCGCGAAGTGTTGTAATTTGGGAAAAATCAAGTGATGACGACTGGAAAATAAAATCATTTATTTTCAACACCTTAGAATAGTGATTAAATTTTAAAATTGACTATAAAAAATATGTCTAAAACAAAAAAGGGCTGCAAACCGCAACCCTTATTTTTTTAAAACTAAATTAAATTATAACTGCGGTCCTGCAGCAATAAGTCTCTTACCTTCATCGGTATCGGTATATTGATTAAAATTTGAAATATATTTAGCTGCTAAACTCTTGGCTTTAGTTTCCCATTCTGAAACACTTTTATACGTAGTTCTCGGGTCTAAAATATCGCTAACACCTTCTAGTTTTATTGGAATTGTTAGATTCAAATATGGAACGTGAGTCGTTTCAGCTTTATCTATAGTGCCATTCAAAATCGCATCAATAATAGCGCGCGTATTTTTAAGAGAAATACGTTTACCTGTTCCGTTCCATCCTGTATTAACCAAATATGCTTTGGCTTTGTGTTCTTTCATTTTACCAATAAGCGTTTTTGAATACATGGTAGGATGCAAGGTTAAAAATGCTTCACCAAAAGCCGGCGAGAACGACGGTTGTGGCTCTGTAATGCCTCTTTCTGTTCCTGCCAATTTAGACGTATAACCGCATAGGAAGTGATATTGCGCTTGCTCATCATCTAAAATAGACACCGGAGGTAACACACCAAAAGCATCGGCCGATAGATAAATTATTTTACTAGCGTGACCTGCTTTAGAGGGCAGCACAATTTTATTAATATGATAAATCGGATATGAAACTCTAGAGTTTTCTGTAATTGAATGGTCGTAGAAATCAATTTCCCCATACTCATTTACAACAACATTTTCTAATAAAGCATCCCGTTTGATGGCGCGGTAGATATCTGGTTCGTTATCTTCTGAAAGATCGATTACTTTCGCATAACAGCCACCTTCGTAATTAAATACACCGTTATTGTCCCAGCCGTGTTCGTCATCTCCAATTAGATAGCGTTTTGGATCGGCAGACAAAGTTGTTTTTCCAGTTCCTGAAAGTCCAAAAAACACCGCTACATCGCCATCTTCTCCAACATTAGCAGAGCAGTGCATCGATGCCATTCCTTTCAATGGTAAGTAATAGTTCATCATGGCAAACATACCTTTCTTCATCTCACCACCATACCAAGTACCACCAATAATCTGTATTTTTTCTGTTAAATTGAAAACTACAAAATTCTCAGAATTTAGGCCCTGTTCTTTCCAATTTGGATTGGTTGTTTTAGAACCATTCATTACGATAAAATCTGGTTCTCCAAAATTCTCAAGTTCGTAATGTGATGGTCTAATAAACATGTTGGTCACAAAATGCGCTTGCCATGCAACCTCCATCACAAAGCGCACTTTTAATCTGGTATCTTCATTGGTTCCACAGAATGCATCAACCACATATATTTTTTTAGAGGCTGATAATTGCTCCAATACCAAATCCTTTAAATCGTCGTAAATTTCTTTTGTCGTTGGTTTATTAACGGTCCCATCCCAATGAATAGTATCTTTAGTGACTTCGTCTAAAACTATATATCTGTCCTTTGGTGATCTACCTGTAAATTCTCCCGTTTTTACTGCAACGGCGCCGGTGTCGGTAATAGCGCCTTTTTCAAAACCTTTGCGCATGGTTGACACTTCGGCTTTGTATAGCTCCTCATAACTCGGATTGTAGGATACTTCATGATAACCTGTAATTCCTAAGTCATGTAGTTCTTTAATAACTCTAATATTTTTCATACTATATAATTTTAATTAGACCTTAACTATGCATTACAAAGTACGATAATTAACGGTTTAAAATAGCTGACGATAGTCATGTTTAGCCATTAAATTCACGCAAACGATTGCGCAAAAAACATTCATAAACAAGTGATTACATGACAAAAATCAGATTTATTATACAAGAGTTGTGCGTACCTTTGTTTTTTTGGAACAAATGATGAATCGTGAATTGCTATAAACTTATTTTTTATTGTGTATTGTTGGTTTTATCAAGTTTAAAATCGCTTGCTCAAGAAGATTTTATTTACGAAAATCAAGCTTGGATTGGTTACCTAACAAGCGCCAGAGTGAGCGATAGAATTTCTATTTGGAACGATGCCCATTTTGTGCCAGAAAGTTTTTTAATTGTAAGAACTGGAGCAACTTACCATTTTAATTTCAGCGAAAAAGTAAAAGGCACAAGCACTTTAGGCTTTGCGCGTTTATGGCTGTATAGTAGAAATGACCTCACTCCTACTCGAAACGAATTTCGACCTTGGGGACAAACCACAGCCACTTTTAATCTGAACAAATTTACAATTACTAATAGATTTAGATACGATGCCAGGTTTAGACAAGAAATTGATGATGATATTTTGTTAAACAACTATGAATTTAACTGGCGCTTGCGATATTTCTTGATGGCTCAATATCCGATTTATAAAAATTCAGAAAAAAACACTGAGTGGTATGCCTACAGTTACAATGAAATTCTCTTTGATACGGGTAAAAACGTTACTAATGGTTTTAGACTCAACCAAAACCGCTTCAGTATTGGGATTGGCTATAAATTTGACAATCTAAAAATTCAACTTGGTTATTTAAACATGATAAAAAATCCCACTACTGATGGCAGTAAAACATTGGCAAATACGGCTATGTTAATGGTTTTTCATAACTTCGATTTAAGAACTAAACAACAACACTAACTTACATCATTATGTCTGATTCAAGATCCTATTCGCTCTCGAAATACACGAAAAAAATTGAAAGACAAACCAAGACGATTTTCTTTTTATCAACCTTGGTCGTATCCTTTTTTCTAGTGTACGTATTGCGAGATGAAAGCTTTACCTCTACACAGGATTACACTTTGTTTTTATTGTTTTTAGCCATTGGCTTGTGGATTACAGAGGCGATTCCGCCTTTCGCAGTAGGTATTTTGATTATTGGTTTTCTGGTGTTTTCAATGGGTTCTAATCCCGATATTGACGTTACCCAATATGTACAAACCTGGTCTGATGGCGTAATTTGGCTGTTTCTAGGTGGTTTTTTCCTTGCGGAAGGTATGCGCAAAACGCAACTAGACGAATCCCTGTTAAAGTTTATTTTACCCAAGCTTGGTGGCGACTCCAAAAATGTATTGTTAGGATTAATGATGGTAACAGCTGTTCTTTCAATGTTGATGAGTAATACTGCCACAACTTCTATGATATTAGCCTCTATTGCACCACTTATTTTAACATTGGGCAAAGATGCCTCACTCATTAGAGCATTACTCATTGGTGTGCCGGCAGCAGCCTCAATTGGTGGTATGGGCACCATAATTGGTTCGGCACCAAATGCTATTGCCGTTGGCGCCCTTGAAGGTATTGGTATTAGAATTTCATTTATTGAATGGATGGTAATTGGTGTACCAGCAGCTATTTTACTGGTCTTTTTATTTTACAAGCTACTGGTAAAAAGATATAATTTAAAAACTGAACACATTTCATTAGAGTTCCTTAAAACCGAAACTGTACCACTAACGCAAGAAGATAAAATCAGAAAGAATATTGTTTTAGTAATTTTAGGAGGAACGCTTTTACTCTGGTTGACTTCTCAATGGACAGGTATACCTGTAGCAGTGGTCTCTGGTGTCCCAATTGTATTACTAACCATGTTAGGGATCATAGATTCTGAAGATGTTAGAAGATTACCTTGGGATACACTTATGTTGGTGGCCGGTGGATTATCGCTTGGTTTGGCCATTCAAGAGCAAGGCATTGCCGAATATTTTGTGCAAAGTATTAATCATTTTGAACTGAATTATTACGTTATGATAGTCATTTTTGGCTACGTGTCAGTACTATTATCTAACTTCATGAGTAACACCGCAGCTACCACCATTTTAGTTCCGGTAGGAATTTCATTGGTAAGTATAATACCAGGTGCTAATGTGGCATTTTTGCCGGTAATTATTGGCTTATCTGCATCTTGTGCATTGTTGCTTCCAGTGTCAACACCACCAAATGCCGTAGCATTTAGTATGGGTATTGTTAGCCAGAAAGAGTTTTTCCCAGGAGGATTGTTTGTTGGATTGCTAGGACCAGCAATTATTATTTTATACACGATTTTAAGTTTTAGTTTGTTTCATTTTGGTTAAAAAAACGTCCTGTGGAATTGTACAACAACACATATAATAAATGGCATAATCTTGATAAAATAGCGGTTGTAACTTTCCTCGAAAGTAGCAAAACAGGTCTTACAACCCATCAGGTTATACAGCGCTTGGAGCAGTACGGCCTCAACAAATTACCTCATGCACAAAAAACCACGCTATTTCAAATCATTCTTCATCAACTATTAAACCCTCTTATTTTTATATTAATTGCGGCGGCTATTGCTTCTGTACTAATTGGTGAAGGAAAAGATGCCATTTTTATCTTTTTGGTAATTTTAATCAATAGTATTTTAGGAACCTATCAAGAATACAATGCTGAAAAAAGCGCCTCGGCATTACAAAGTTTACTAAAAATTAGGAGTCTGGTTAAACGAGACGGCAAGATTGAAGAAATTGACTCTGAAGAAATAGTACCAGGCGACCTCGTCAACCTTGAATCGGGAGTTAAAGTTCCGGCAGATTTACGATTAATCGACGCCCGAAAACTAGAAATAGATGAAAGTTTTCTCACAGGTGAATCACTAAGTTCCAAAAAACAAACGGAAATATTAAATGACGGTGTCGGACTTTCAGAACGCAGTAACATGGCCTATGCAGGTGCTACAGTTATGTCTGGTCGAGGCATTGGTATTGCAGTAGCAACTGGTATTCATACCGAAGTTGGTAAAATAGCTAAAAATGTTTCTGTAGGAACATCGGCTAAAGCACCATTAATTTTAAGGATGGAGAGGTTCATCAAAAAAATCAGCATCTTTATTATTAGTTTAAGTGTGATATTGGCCATAATTCTTCGCTTACAAGGCATGGACTATGCCTCTATATTCTTTTTTGTAGTGGCCTTGGCAGTTTCGGCCATACCAGAAGGCTTACCAGTTGCGCTTACCGTAGCACTTTCAGTTGCCACCAAACGCATGGCCAAACGCAATGTTATAGTTAGAAAACTTACTTCGGTTGAAAGTTTGGGAAGTTGCACCGTTATTGCGAGTGATAAAACAGGAACGCTCACCGTAAATCAGCAAACTTTAAAAAAAGTAGTACTAGCAGATCAAAGTTCTTATGAAGTATCGGGCGAAGGTTATAATGGCGAAGGATTTGTTACGAATGAAAACAGCAATAAACAAATAGATTATACCACCAATCAAGTACTCCATAATTTAGCTCAAGTTGGGTGTTTTGCCAATGAAGGCAACTTATACCAACAGGATAATAGCTGGAAACATCAAGGCGATGCTATGGATGTAGCTTTTTTAGGATTTGCGTATAAATTAAATCTCGATGTTTTAAAATTACTTGATGGCGAAGGTGTTATTGACAGAATTCCCTATGAGCCTGAATTGAAATATTCGGCAGCATTTTACAAACAAAACACACAAATTTTCATGGGTGTTAAAGGTGCTGCTGAAACGGTTTTAGAATTTTGTGAATACCAACAAGAAGGTGAATACAAAAAACCTTTAAATGCTTCATCTATAATTGAACGAACCAAATACTTAGCTTCAAAAGGTTATAGAGTTTTGGCAGTTGCACAAGGTGAATATCCAAATTTCGAAACAACTAACAATTATCAAAAAGAAGACTTTCCTCCACTCACTTTTTTAGGGTTGGTTTGTTTTATTGATCCCTTGCGGAAAGAATCAAAATCATCGGTGGAAACATGTAAAAAGGCAGGCATCAAAGTAATAATGATAACAGGCGACCATCCTGAAACTGCCAATGCTATTGCCAAAGAATTAGGAATTAACAATTCAAATGGAATTACTGTTACAGGTGATATGCTAACAAAAGCTGGAAAAAATACTACTGAGACTTATCAACAATTAGTTCTGAATGCTACCGTATTCGCAAGGGTTTCACCCATTCAGAAGTTAGAAATTGTAGAAGTGCTCATCAATAATGGTGAGTTTGTTGCTGTAACTGGTGATGGCGTTAATGATGCACCAGCACTCAAACGTGCCAACTTAGGTGTGGCCATGGGTTCAGGTACCGATGTAGCCAAGGAAGTCGGTGATATGATAGTGGTTGACGATAATTTTAGCTCTATTGTAGCTGGTGTTGAAGAAGGTAGATATGCCTACGACAACGTTAGAAAGGTTATATTCTTACTCATTTCAACTGGTGCTGCCGAGGTTATATTATTCTTGTTATCTATTTTCTTTGGACTGCCATTGCCACTATTAGCGGTGCAATTGTTGTGGTTAAATTTGGTGACTAATGGCATACAAGATGTGGCACTTGCCTTTGAAGCAGGCGAAAAAGGTACTATGCAGAAAAAACCACGTAGCCCGAAGGAAATGATTTTTAACAAAGTTATGATTTCGCAAACGCTTGTGTCAAGTTTCTCCATTGGCATTATTGTATTTGCCTTATGGTTCGTGCTGGTAAACCACACAGACGTAAGCGAAGCGACAAGCCGCAACCTCATCTTATTATTGATGGTATTTATGCAAAATTTTCACGCATTAAACTCCAGATCCGAAACAACTTCGGCATTTAAAATACCGGCGAAAAACAATATAATTTTAATTTTTGGCATTATTGCAGCCCAAGGCATTCACATTCTTAGCATGCATTTACCCGTCATGCAAAACATATTGAGAACAGAAACCGTTAGCTTCAACACGTGGCTAATTGTTCTACTTTTAGCCATGCCAATTGTGCTAGTTATGGAAATTTATAAGGCAATTTTAAGAAGAAAAAAACATTCATTAAATTAAATGTTTAGCCCGAGTAAATTCGTATTCATCGAAATTAGTTTTCATTCATTAAACCAAGACCATAAGTTTGCCTTGTTTAATTAAAATAAATAATATGAAAATCTTAAAATTTTTTGGAGTGGTTACCATACTGCTTAGCTTACAAGCTTGTATCGTAAAATCCATTCAACCATTTTATGTGAGCGAAGCCGTGAGCTTTGAAAAATCGTTGTTAGGAAAATTCACCGATAACAAACAGGGTGAATGGGAAATCATGTCTTTTAAAGAGGCTTTTGAAAAAGATAACGATGACGTCAAAAAATACTCTAAAGATGATATCGAGGCGCTAAAAAAATATAACCAAGCCTATGTAGTAAATCAAGTTAAACAAGGAAAAGAAGCCACATTTTTAGTAGTGCCATTTAAGGTTTATAATGACATATTTTTAGATTTTACACCCATTGCTTTTGATGATAGCGATAACAATGCGCTAGTGATGCAACATTTATTAAAAACACATTCGGTGGCTAAAATGAATAGATTAGAAAACAATGTTATACAGTTGCTATGGTTAGATGAAAAACCGATTAGTGAGCTTTTTAATAAAGGCCAACTCAAACTAAAACACGAATCAGTTGGTGTTGATGAAACCTTGGTGCTTACCGCAACCTCTAACGAATTGTATCAATTTCTGCAAAAATTTGAAAAAAGCGACATTGAAGATAAATGGAAAGATTCTGAAACTTACAATTTAACGCCACTTGGAAATTAATATCCAGTCTTATTTCAAATTCAAGCACCACAATCCGCTTATTTTTAATATTTTTTTGTGGTGCTTAACCTATTTGGTGCTACTTTTTATTAACACCAAAAACGAGCAGGCTTTAAGAGTTGATTACTTATATACATTGGCCTACACCGCTGCGTTGGTAATTCCGGTGACTCTTAATCTTTATATACTTATTCCCTACTTTTTAAAGAAAGAACGCTATTTAAGATTCTTGTTTTTTCTTGTGGCACTTATCACCATAAGTGTAATAAGCTTTAATTTTTTCTTTATCGTAATTATAGATATGCTTTTTAAAAATTACTTTTTTATTTCGTATCACAGCCATACTAGCTTTACCACCATTTTAAGTATTACAATTATTGCGGCTACTTTGATAAAATTAGCCGAAGACTGGTTTTATTTCAATCAGGCTCAAAATAAAATCATCAGAGATGCGCATCAAATTACCCAATCGCAGCTCACGGCGCTACGCTCCCAAATCAACCCGCATTTTTTATTTAATGCGCTTAATGTCATCTATGCAATGTCGCTGGAACAGAAATCCACAACTAAGGATGCGGTTTTACAGCTTTCGGATATTTTAAGATACATAATTTACGATGCCAGCACTAGCAAAATAACAGTCAGTCAAGAACTTGAACTTATTAAGAGTTATATAGCTTTTAATAAAAACAGAAGCGCAACCAACCTCGAAACGCAGCTGATTAGCACCGTTGAAAATCCAGATTTTGAAATCTATCCTATGCTATTGCTACCATTAATTGAAAACGCCTACAAACACAGCGGCGTTAATCAAGATGGACAAAATTTTATCAATATAACACTGCTTCAAAAAGATACTATGTTTAACTTTGAAATTGAAAACAGCGTCAATTCAAATTTTCAAAAAGCGGTGGAAAATAATGGTGGTGTCGGTTTAAAAAACGTTCATGAAAATCTGAAAATTGTTTATCCACATAACCATAGTCTAAACATTCAAGAAACACCATTTTTGTATAAAGCTTCGCTACAAATCAATCTTTAAAATGATTACTAAACCTATAAAATGCATCATTGTTGACGATGAACCATCAGCACAAGCCGTATTAAAGCATTTTATAAGTATGATTGATTTTATCGACATTAAATCACTTTGTTTTAATACTGAAGAAGCCGAAAAAGCACTTGATAAACACCGAGACATCAATCTGATTTTTTTAGATATCAATATGCCAAAAGTTTCGGGATTGAACTTTTACAAATCTTTATCAGATCCTCCCGAAGTTATTCTCACAACGGCTTATCCGCAATACGCCTTGGAAGCTTTTGACATTAATGCTGTTGATTACCTTCTAAAGCCTATTGCATTTGAACGCTTTTCCGCAGCGGTTAACAAGGTTTTAGAGAAATTAATGAATCTGCCAACTATTGCAAATCAATCTATTGTTGTAAATTCCAATAAAGTTTTACATCAAATAATTATTAATGATATTTTATTTGTTGAAGCATTTGGTGATTATATAAAAATTCATACTACCGAGAAAGTTGTGGTGGTCAATAACTCACTCAGTAATTTTTTGAAAGAATTACCTTCCGAGCAGTTTGCGCGTTGCCATAAATCTTTTGTAGTCAACAAAAATTTAATTAATGTTGTAGAGGGAAATACTATTCATATTGAAAAGCTTTCAATTCCAATTGGTTTGAAATATAAAGCTGAATTTCTCGCAAATCTAAAATCATAATAACTTCATTATAAATAAATTTCATTGAAAACAACCAGTATTGTTCAAATAAAAAAAGAATTACAACATCTCAATAACGATGAGCTAATTGATTTATGCCTAAGACTCACTCGATTCAAAAAAGAAAATAAATCACTACTCACCTATTTATTATTTGAGGCACATGATGAAGCACAATACATAGCATCGGTAAAAGAAAGTTTAAATCAGGAGTTCCAGAGCATCAATACCGACAGTTATTTCTACATCAAAAAAAGCGTTCGAAAAATATTACGTCAGCTCAAAACTTATGCACGATATTCATTAAAGAAAGAAACAGAAGTTGAATTACTGCTTTATTTTTGTGCCGAATTGAATGAAATTTCACCCAATATCCATCAAAATATCACACTGAGTAATCTCTACGAGAGACAAATTATTGCGTTGGAGAAAAAAATTACCACACTTCACGAAGATTTACAATTCGATTTTCGCTCTCAAATAGAAGCACTTAGAGATTTTAACTAATTTGTTTTTAAATTTTAGTCTTTTAAGGGTAGGAATTTAAAGGCTTGACTTGTTTTATAATAAAGAACTAAAACCTATAAAACATGAAATCTTTAAGAACAAAATTTTTAACCTTAGCTGTAGCACTTGTATATGCATTTGTATTCACCTCGTGCTCGAACGATAATGACGACAACAATGTGGAAACCGCCAAATTAGCGATTAAAACCAAAGCTTTAACTAGTAGCAACGGACTAAACAGAAATGCCAATGCTATGGTAGAAGTCACCAAATTTAAAATCAATATCAAGGAAATTGAATTAGAATTCGACGATGATTTTTGCGATGACGATGATGATGATGACAACATTTTTGATTGTGCGCTTTATAACGGCTTCTATGATGGTGACGACGAAATTGAACTTAGAGGTCCGTTTGAAGTAGATGTACTTACTGGTGTAAATACCATTACAACCGTAGAGGTGCCAGCCAATGTAGTATTTGAAGAACTAGAATTTGAATTTGACCGCAATAGCAATCCAAATAGCGATTTATTTGGGAAAACCATTCTAATTGAAGGTAGCATCGATGGTGTACCTTTCGTGTTCTGGCATAATTTTGAGGTAGAATTTGAAATTGATTATGAAGACACCAATCAAACTCTAGATATCTCAAACGGCTTTAACAGCGTTATTATAGAATTTGACCTTGCGGGCTTGTTTAGCATGGTAAATTTATCGAATGCCACCGACATCAATAATGACGGATTGATTGAAATAAGCCCAAGTGATCCTGATGGCAACACTGTTTTGGCAAATCAAATTAAAAATCTGATTAAAGAATACGCAGATTTATTGGATGATTAATAGCAATTCATTTTAAATGCATCAAAAAACCTGTTGGAAATTCCAGCAGGTTTTTTTGTTTCTAATTGGAAGTGCTACTTAACACGTTTTCTTTAGATTTTTTTGATGTAAAGACAGAAGCATTTAAAAATACTGGGAACAGCCTCCTAGACAGCTTTAATTAGAATTATTCTAAAAAAGCCAAGGGTGGGCTTTACCTAGGCTTTACTAGGGCGTAAGGTGGGAGTATCTATGGAGTAACTATGAATTATGTAGCCTTTATTCAGGACGGGGCAAAATAAGTGCCAACGTCTAATGGTATGGCAAGTAGCGTGCAAATAATCACAAGCCATTCCGAGTTGGTTTTATGTTTTTAAATATACAAAAACTTTGGTTTTAGCACATAGAAGCTATTTGTTATACCAGTTGTTGCCAGTAGTGCTTTTTTATTTAAATTCTTCCCAATATTCTTTTGGTGTTAGAATTCTTGTCTTATTATATATTTGTATTGTAAAATCATTTGTGTTTCCTGTAATTATAAAGTCCGCTTTAGAAATATCAGCTAATTCTAAAAGTCGATTGTCAGGTTCATCCTTTATGATTTCAATTTTATTTTTAGGTTCGTAAGTTTCCGAAATTTCACTCAATCTTGCGATTAGAAAGTCTGCATTTGTTTTAAAGTCTGCAAATTTTGCAAATTTTGGACGTGCAAGAACCTCTAAATATTCCTGAAGGATTGGATTTGAAATACAAAGAATTGCATTTCCTTCAATGCAATGGTCAACAATTAAATACGGAAAGTTTTTTTGAATTAGAGAGGAAACAATTACGTTGGTGTCAAGAATTATTTTTTGCATTCCTGTGTGCTATTATTTCATCATCGATTTCTTCCATTGTCATTTTAGAAAGTCCGTATTTATTTGCTAATTGAATACTCTTTTCTAAGGTTTGTTTTGTTATTTTTTTTCCAATGATTTCAATCAGTTCGGATAATGACAGCGTACTTTTATTCAGACCTAATTGGTTGAATTCAAAGTCAGATATTTGGACACTTACAGATTTCATAATAATGTTCTTTAAATTCAAAGTTACGAAATTTTCCCAATTTTTTTCAGCATTAATGGCAACTTGTTATATCATCAACGAATATGACATTTTTCCGCAAATGGTTGGTTATACGTTAGTTTTCTCAAATATAGCAAAATCCTTTAATATTAATTTGAGCATCATCTTTTGGTAGTTATATTTATTGTTGTTTTTGGTTATTTACGCAGTGTTTAATAACCATAAACTATTTAATCTCCGTAATCAAAAACACCGCCGTGGTCGTTCCTACATTTAAAACTTCGTGCGAAATAATTTCGGTATTTCTAAAGTTTGATCCGGTTTTAACTTCAAGGGTTCGCGTGCCACTTTCGTCCGTAATTTGAAAAGTGCCGCCAACCAATGTATAACCAAAATGTGTCTGATGATAGTGTAGCTCATGCCCTATTTGTGGTGGAAAAGTGCATTTTAAAACTCGGATGTCATCGTCTTCATGAATTACTTCGCACACCTTGTCGCCTTTCCATCCGGCTTCCAACGAATCTGGGAGTTTTTGGTTTTGCGTACAGCTTAATAAAACTGAAATACATAATACAACTGTTAATAATCGAATCATTTATCTAAATATTTTAACCAAAAGCTCCTTTAGCAAATCACCTTGGGGAATATTATTAGCACCAACGCCTTTTCCTTTGGCATCAAAATCCCGCAACACAGAAACAATACTACTCACCTTTTTCATGGGGTAATTTCGAGCTGCTAGAATGTAATCATTTACAAAATAAGGATTGATTTTTAAGGCGGCTGCCGCAGATCGCGGTGATTTGTCCTGCAAACCATGAAACTGCAATAATTGCGAAAAAAAACTGAATAATAAGGTCACCGTCACCACAAATGGATTGTCCTTTGGATTTTCAGCAAAGTATTTAACAATCCTAAACGCTTTTACCTCGTTGCGTTCGCCAATGGCTTTGCGTAATTCGAAATTGTTGTAATCCTTACTAACGCCGATATTTTCTTCGATGTGTTCGGGTGTAATTTGTGTTCCAGAGGGCAAGACAATTTGTAGCTTATTAAGCTCGTTGCTGATCTTTCCTAAATCCGTTCCTAAAAATTCTACTAGCATTTGTGCTGCTTTAGGCACGATGGTATAACCTTGGGTTGATAACACGCGTCGGATCCAATCAGGTACTTTATTTTCGTAAAGTGGTTTACTTTCAAATACCAGACCTGTTTTGTTTACTGCCTTATACAAAGCCTTACGCTTGTCTATTTTTTTGTATTTATAATTGATTACCAAAACCGTAGAAGGTTGTGGCTGCAACGCATAATCGGCTAATTTTTCGATGGTTCTAGATAGCTCTTGCGCTTCCTTTACGATAATAACTTGTCGGTCGGCCATCATCGGAAACCGCTTGGCATTACTAACAATATCTTCAACACTCACGTCATAACCGTACATCACCATTTGGTTAAAACCCTTTTCAGCTTCGTCTAAAACATTGGTTTCTATGTATTCAGAAATTTTATCAATGTAATAGGGCTCTTCACCCATTAGCAAATAAATAGGCTTGATAATTCCTTTTTGAATATCGGCCACCAACTGTTTTACTTCGTCCAATACGTTGAAATTTGAAAAATTAGATAATATGGAAAACTTTTTTAAACAATCATGCCTTTGGTATTTGCCTATTGTGGTTTAACTTTGAAACATTAAACAACCATTCTTTGCAAAAGCTCAATTTTCCGCAGTATTCATTCCGTTTCAAAAATAACGAAAATAACCTATCTATTTTTGATGCTATCCGTAAAAAATTTGTGATACTTCAACCAGAAGAATGGGTGCGACAGCATTGTATTCAGTTTCTTTTTAATGAAAAAAAATTTCCGAAATCACACATCAATATTGAAAAAAAAATCACTATCAACCAATTAACCAAACGTTATGACATTGTGGTTTTTAATCCGGATGGTTCTATTCATTTAATGGTGGAATGTAAAGCGCCAAATGTTATGATTAACCAAAGCACTTTTGATCAAATTGCACGCTATAATTTAGCCTTAAATGCTACTTATTTGATGGTGACTAATGGTTTAAATCACTATTATTGCCAAATGGATTACAAAGAACAACGCTATCAATTTTTAGAAAACTTACCTTCGTATCAACCATAACAACAATGAAAATTTGAAAATAGCAGTCGTGATACTCAATTGGAACGGAAAGGCATTGCTTGAGCAATTTTTGCCTTCTGTATTGGCGCATTCGCAAGAGGCTCAAATTTTTGTTGCCGACAATGCTTCAACCGATGGCTCTATTGCCTATCTAAAACAAACATTCCCTAATATTTCAATCGTCCAAAACGATGATAATTACGGTTTTGCTGGTGGCTACAATCATGCTTTAAAAAAAATTGATGCAGACATTTTTTGCTTGTTAAATAATGATGTCGAAGTTACTTCTGGATGGTTAAGTCCGATAATCAAACATTTTAAAGACCATCCTGAAACAGCCATTATTCAACCGAAAATTCTCGATTTCAAACAAAAAGATACCTTTGAATATGCTGGCGCTGCAGGCGGTTTTATTGACAAATATGGTTATCCCTATTGTAGAGGAAGAATTTTTGACACCATAGAAAGCGATCAAGGTCAATACGATGACACTGTAGATATTTTCTGGGCTTCCGGCGCTTGCTTTTTTATAAGAGCCAAAGATTTCAAAAATCTCGGTGGTTTTGACGACCATTTTTTCGCCCATATGGAAGAGATTGACTTGTGCTGGCGTGCCTTCAACAGTAATTTGAAGGTTCAGTATATTGGTGCTTCAACTGTTTATCACTTAGGTGGTGGCACTTTAAGCAACCTAAATCCAAAGAAAACATACCTGAATTTTAGAAACAGTTTATTTACGCTTACCAAAAATGCTCCCGGTAATTTACTGTTTATTATCTTTATAAGATTAACATATGATGGTCTGGCTGCCATAAGATTTCTGTTTTTAATGCGACCAAATCATGTATTGGCAATTTTAAAAGCGCACTTAAATTTTTACTCAAAGTTGCCAAAATTATTAAATGACAGAAGGCAGTTAAATCAACGTAAAAACTACTACAAAATAAACTCGATTGTATGGCGTTATTTTGCCTTGAAACGCCAATCTTACAATAGTTTATAAATATGTTAATGTTTTTCATAACTATTGCATGTTTGGCATATATTTTGTATAATTTTGTATAACAATAAAACAACTGATTTAATCATTTTCCAATTATGAAAAAACTAATCTTACTAAGTGTAGTATCGATGTTTATTTTAGGGTCTTGTGTCTCTAAAAAAGAATACACCGCACTTGAAGCCAAACAAAAAGAAACTCAAGATTTACTGAACACAGCAACAGTTAAATTAAACACATGCCTTTCAGACGCTGCTGCAGCCAATGCACGTGTTGAAGGATTAAGAGACCAATTAGCCGATTTGCGTAAATCTAACCAAGATTTAATTGATACTAAAGGAAATTTAACAACCCTTACGCAAAAAGGAGCTGAAAACTTAGAGCGTTCGCTCGAAAGCTTAAAGGAAAGAGATTTAAAAATTACCAGACTACAAGATGCACTTACTAGAAAAGATAGTGTTACTTTGGCAATTGTAACTTCCTTAAAGAGAGAAGTTGGTATTAACGACCCAGACATTGAAATTAATGTTGAAAAAGGGGTAGTATTTATCTCTATTGCTGACAAATTACTTTTCCAAAGCGGAAGTTACAATGTAACCAATCGTGCTAAAGAAATTTTAGCTAAAGTTGCTAAAGTAATCAAGAGCAAACCAAACTTTGAAGCGATGGTTGAAGCGCACACGGACAATGTTCCTTACAAAAGAGACGTATTGTTAGACAACTGGGACTTAAGTGTGAAACGCGCTACTTCTGTTGTACGCGTACTTGAAAGTTTAGAAGTGAATCCACAACAGTTAATTGCTTCTGGTAGAAGTTACCATGTGCCTTTAGTTGAAAATGATACGGCCGAAAATAGAGCTAAAAACAGACGTACTCGCATTGTTGTACTTCCGAAAATCGATCAATTCTACGAAATGGTTGAAACAGAAATGAAAAAATTAGCTGAAGGAAATTAAGACTTTCCGAAAATAAATTATTAAACCCATTCTTTTTTAGAGTGGGTTTTTTTATGCAAATAAACAAGCTAAAAAATTTCGATACTTCCTTTTCCTTGACGTATGATTTCGGGTGGCTCAACGGATAAATCTATTACAGTTGAAGCTTCATTATCGCCATAACCGCCGTCAATTACTAAATCTACTAGATTGTCCCATTTTTCTAAAATCAATTCAGGATCGGTGGTGTATTCTAAAATTTCATCTTCATCTCTTATAGAAGTTGAGACCAACGGATTACCTAATTGACGTACAATTTCTAGGGTAATATTATTATTTGGGATTCTGATACCAACCGTTTTGCGCTTTTTAAACGGATGTGGTAAAGACTTTGCACCTGGCAAAATAAAGGTGTAAGGCCCTGGTAATGCGCGTTTCAAAATTTTAAAGGTGGCTGTATCGATTTGCTTGATATAATCACTTAAATCACTCAAATCGTGACAAATAAAGGAGAAGTTGGTTTTCTCAAGCTTCACGCCTTTAATGCGTGCAATGCGTTCTAATGCTTTTATGTTGGTGATATCGCAGCCCAAACCGTAAACCGTATCGGTTGGGTAAATAACGAGGCCACCACGTCTTAACACTTCAACAACCTGTTTGATTTGTTTCGGATTGGGATTTTCGTTAAATAATTTTATAAACTCCGCCATTTGACTACAATTTAACCTAAAATTTCAAGCTTGGCAAAACGCAATAATAATTTTTTCACGCCGCCGTGTTCAAAATTTATTTCCGCTTTTATATCAGTTCCGGTTCCCTCAATTTTTAAAACTTCTCCTTTGCCAAAGCGCAAATGCGAAACAATATTGCCCACAACTAATTTATCATCAAATAGATTTGACGTTTTAGATGTGTCTGTTTTGGCCATAGGTTTTAAATTTTTAGGCGCTACAAATTTAGGCGGAACTGCTTCTTTTTTTCTAATAGTTGGTTTTTTAAACCTTACCACATTGGGTTCTACATCACCAAAAATATCTGCATCAAGCATCGGGTTAAATCGACGTTCTTGCATGGGTGTAATGTTATCTAAAAACTGATCGTCAATTTCTTCAATAAACCTGCTTGGTTCTGCATCAATAAGTTTACCCCAACGATAGCGGGTTAAGGTATATGTTAAATAAGCTTGCTTTTCTGCTCTGGTAAGTGCCACATAAAATAAGCGTCGTTCTTCCTCAAGTTCAGAGCGTGTGTTCATACTCATGGCGCTTGGAAATAAATCCTCTTCCATTCCAACGATAAACACAAAAGGAAATTCTAAACCTTTTGCTAGGTGAATGGTCATCAGCGCTACTTTGTTATCGTCGGTATCTTCATTGTCTAAATCGGTAGCCAAAGCGACGTCTTCTAAAAATTCGGCCAGTGAAGCCGTGCTATCGGCAATTTCCTTCTGACCTTCTACAAAATCTTTAATACCGTTGATTAATTCTTCAATATTTTCCATACGCGCTACACCATCAGGCGTGCCGTCTTTTTTGAATTCGCGCAACAAACCAGAAACTTTGGCAACGTGGTCGGCCAATTCAAAAGCATTCATATTCTGATTCATCACCTGAAAGCTTTGAATCATCGTAACAAAATTGTCCAATTTGGTTTTGGTACCAGCATTGATACCCATGTCTATCGAATTGAGGTTTTCTAAAACCTCAAAAATACTTTTATCATGCTTATTAGCGGCGATAATTAGCTTGTCAATGGTGGTTTGTCCAATGCCTCGGGCTGGAAAATTGATGATCCGTTTTAAAGCTTCTTCATCCGCAGGATTAATAATCAGACGTAAATAAGAAAGAATATCTTTAATTTCTTTTCGTTGGTAGAAGGATGTGCCTCCAAAGATTCTGTAAGGTATATCGCGCTTTCGCAAAGCTTCTTCCATTGCTCTGGACTGCGCATTGGTACGATACAATATGGCAAAATCTTTATTGTGTAGTTGCTCTTGCATTTTCACTTCAAAAATAGTGCTGGCCACAAATCTACCTTCATCCCCGTCAGTTAACGATCGGTGTACTTTAATTTTATTACCAGTATCATTCGAGGTCCAAACAACCTTATCTATTTTACTTTTATTATGCGCGATAATAGAATTGGCCGCGTTTACAATGGTTTTAGTAGAACGGTAATTTTGCTCTAAACGGTACATTGCCACCTCATCATAATCGCGTTGGAAATTGAGAATATTGTTAATATTCGCGCCTCTAAAAGCGTAAATACTTTGCGCATCATCGCCAACCACACATATATTTTGAAATCTATCAGCCAAAGCTCTCACAATTAAATACTGCGAATGGTTGGTATCTTGGTACTCATCTACCAGAATATATCTAAACCGGTTTTGATATTTGGCTAATACATCAGGAAAACGGGTTAATAATTCATTGGTTTTTAGTAATAAATCATCAAAATCCATCGCGCCAGCTTTAAAACACCTGTCCACATAGTTTTTGTAAATTTCGCCCATTTTTGGGCGTTTGGCCATTGCATCCGATTCAATTAATTCAGGATTGTTATAATAAGCACGAACCGTAATCAAGCTATTCTTAAAGGAAGAAATTCTGGAGCGTATTTGTTTGTACTTGTAAATATCCTTATCTAAATTCATTTCTTTAATAATAGACGAAATGAGTTTATCAGAATCTTGGGTATCGTAAATGGTAAAATTGTTGGGATAGCCTAATTTGTCGGATTCAATACGAAGGATTTTTGCAAAAACTGAGTGAAACGTTCCCATCCATAAATTTTTTGCTTCGCTACTTCCTACAATCTCTGAAATTCTGGATTTCATCTCTCTGGCAGCCTTATTGGTAAATGTGAGCGCCAGAACATTAAAAGGATCGACGCCTTTGCTCATTAAATAAGCAATACGAAATGTGAGCACCCGGGTTTTTCCAGATCCTGCACCAGCAATAACCATTAATGGACCATCAACATGGGTTGTTGGCGCCAGTTGCGCATCGTTTAACTGACTGAGATATTCCTTCAATTTAATTCAAATTTTAAAAACGTGAAATTAACCATTGTTATGCTTTTTGAGCCACAGAATTATCAATAATTATAAACAATTGGACTAAAATGAATGCCTGCATTCAAATTTTAAATATATATTTAGAAATTCAACTATTAATAACAATTATACCTTATGAAAAAGCTTATACTATTATTTTTTATTTGCTCCCAATTTATGCTGTCTCAAAATACGACTATTGAAGCAGATATTGCCGAAATAGAATCTAAAATTATTGAATGGCGTCGCTATTTTCATCAAAACCCGGAGTTGTCAAATCGAGAATTCAACACTGCCGAAAAAATTGCAGAACATTTAAAAAGTCTGGGATTAGAAGTTCAGACAGGCATTGCAAAAACTGGTGTCGTAGCGTTATTAAAAGGCGATAATCCAGGAAAAGTAATCGCATTAAGAGCCGACATTGATGCGTTGCCGGTAACCGAACGCAACAATTTGCCATTTAAATCAGAAGTGAAAACTGAGTTTTTAGGAACGCCCACCGGCGTGATGCACGCTTGCGGACACGACACTCATATTGCCATTTTAATGGGTGTGGCCGAAATACTATCCAAACACAAAGATAAAATTAACGGTACGGTCAAGTTTATTTTTCAACCAGCCGAAGAAGGTCCACCACCTGGTGAAGAAGGCGGCGCCAAATTAATGATAAAAGAAGGTGTGATGAACAACCCTAAGGTAGATGCTATTTTTGGATTGCACATAAGCTCAGACACGCCAGTTGGAACTATAGAATACAAACCTGGAGGCATCATGGCATCGGTAGAGCGCTTTGTTATAACTGTAAAAGGCAAACAAACCCATGGCTCACAGCCTTGGGCTGGCGTTGATCCGATATTAATTTCAGCCAAAATTATTGATGGATTACAAACTATTATCAGTCGCGAAGCACCTTTAACTAAAGAAGCTGCAGTTATTACAGTAGGTAAAATTACGGCGGGCACTC
Source organism: Flavobacteriaceae bacterium (assembly GCA_018402135.1). Lineage (GTDB taxonomy): Bacteria > Bacteroidota > Bacteroidia > Flavobacteriales > Flavobacteriaceae > Paucihalobacter. The sequence goes on from JAGYJF010000002.1 coordinate 607,779, forward strand.
GTTTTAATATTATTCCAGAATCAGCCGAATTAATTGGTACTGTTCGAACACTTGATAAAGACATGCGAACCTTAATTGAACGCAGAATGACCGAAATGGTTACGACACTAGCAAAAGCATATGGTGGTGAAGCTGAAATCACCTTTCAGAATAATGCTGCTATCACCTTTAACGATCCAGATTTGGTCGCTCAAATGTTACCATCCCTTCAAAAAGTTGCTAGCAAAGACAAAGTTCAACTTTGCAAGGCGACGACTGGTGGTGAAGATTTTTCATTTTTTCAAGAAGTTGTTCCAGGGTTTTACTTCTTTTTAGGAGGTATGACACCAGGAAACACCAAAGCCTTTCCACATCATACACCCGATTTTATGATTGATGAAAGTGGCATGCTCTTAGGCGTACAATCGTTTATTGCACTTACTTTTGATTATTTAAATGCTGCAAACTAAATCTTTTTAAAACGACTGAACTTTTGGCTTTAATCATTTGTTTCAATATTTCGAGACTTTTAATAGATTGTATATATTTGGGCTGAGATTATAAAAATCAATTTTTGTTATGGAAACCAAACTTTTCGACTTAGCCCTTTATGCCATTCCTGCTATAATTACTGGAGGTATCGCTTATTACTTTTTTAAACAGCATATTGAAAATGAATTTCACCAACGACGCTATCATTTACAGCGCGAAATTCAGAAGGAAGCATTTCCTCTCAGACTTCAAGCTTATGAGCGTATGGCCCTTTTTTTAGAGCGTATTTCACCCTCCAAATTATTAATAAGAGTAAGTCCAAAAAGCTCAAATAAAAACGATTACGAGTCTTTACTTATAGCAAGTATTGAACAAGAATTTGAGCATAATTTGTCTCAACAAATTTATGTTTCAGATGAATGCTGGAGTATTATTTCGGCTGCTAAAAATGCCACCATACAATTAATTCGCAAAGCCAACATGCTTGAAAAAACTGATACAGCCAATAAGCTACGTGAAGTTGTATTAACCGAACTGATGGACAAACAAGCACCGAGTAGCGCGGCACTTTCTTATATTAAAAAAGAGGTAGGCGACTTGTGGTAAATTAATTTTTTGAGTTGAAAAATTCTTTAAATCTAGACTGCGTTGATAATTTTTCAATGAGCTCTTTTGAAAAGCTTTTAAACCTCCAATTGTGATGTTTTGAAGCATCATAGAGGTTGTTTAATGCTTCAGGATTCCATAAATTCAATAGCTTCAAAAAGCCAAAGGCCGATTGTCGTATTTCGAAGCCAAAATCCTTTGAAGTATGGTTGATTAATTCATCAATAAATTGATTCTTATTTTGAATTTCGTATTCGGGAGTGGCAATGGCTAGTGCTAACCATAACAGTCGTACATTTTTTAGGTTATTTCCGTCTACTTCCCCTAATGTGTCTAAGTATTTTTCTCTGTCTTCTGGGAAATTAGTCCATAACTTATAGAGTGCTCCTTCAATCGTAACATACGATGCATCCTGCAATAAGGATTCAAAATTTGACTTTAACTGTTCCGGTATCTCCGTCAACGATAATGCTATGGCTTGCCTGACTTCCCAATCTTCATTAAAATGATTTTCATTAATTAAATTTGGAAGTTGCGCAATGAGTTTCGACTTTATTTTAGGGTCTAATGGCATGGTCATGTAATCTTTACACTTAGATTGAAATAACTCGCAGTCAATCATTTCGTAATCTTTAATTAACATACTGTCATCTTTCAATGCTTCTAAAACATCATCATAATCAAAGCTATTCTCTTCTAACCATTTAGATACAAAATTAACGAGCGAGACACTACTTTCCGCCTCTAGTTCCTTTATCAAATCTGAAGTTTTTGCCGAGGCAAAGGAATGCTTTCGTAAATAATTAGCAACTGCATTTTTAAAATCCTTGTCACCAATTTTTTTCCTTAAGAGATATAAAACAACAGCACCTTTTTGATAAAAGGTTAAACTACTTGCTTCAGCATCAATCAAGGCCGTAGCGGAGCCAGATTGCTGTTGCGCCTTGAGCTGATTGGCATATTCGTAAAGTCGCCAGAAAAAATAATCATCACCAAAAACATGACGCTCCGCCAAAAGTGCATAATAGGTAGAAAAACCTTCTTGTAACCAATGGTGTTCGCTTGATTGCGCTGTGACCAAGTTACCAAACCAGTGATGTGCCAACTCGTGTGCGTTTACATTTACATAGTTTTTGTCGTTAAATTCCCTTTCGTCAACCATATAACTATCCGAAAAAATAGTTAAGGTCGTGTTTTCCATGCCCGCATAAAGAAAATCATGCACTGGAACTTGCCTGTGAATTTCCCATGGAAAGGCCACTCCTATTTCTTCTTCCAAAAAATTGAAGATTTCCTTGGTGTAGCGATAGGTTGGTTCAGCTTTTAAAGAATCGTAAGGCGCATAATACATTTCAAGTGGAATTCCGCTAGCTGATTTATCAAATCTGTTGCTATACCTGCCAGCCGCAATCGCCACCAAATAACTACTCATCGGTTGCTTCATTTGGTACGTCCAACGAGAAATACTATCGTTAATCATGGTTTTTTCAATAAGTAAACCATTGCTATTCAAAGAATAATTCGAATAAAAATCTAGTGAAATATTAAAAATCAACTTCTCATTTACATCGTCGAAACTTGGCAACCAGTGGCTTGTGTATTTACCTTGACCTTGGGTCCAAACTTGATTAGGTGCATCGCTATCCCAACCAACAAAATACATGGTTTGTTTAGGGTACGCTTTAAAATTAAAACTTACTCTGTTTTTATTTGAAGGCTCAAAATTATGGTGAATCAACAATTTGTTGGTATGAACATTATATTTAACTTCTGAACTATTCAACTCAAGAGATTCAAATTCCATGTGATGCGCATCAATGAAAATGGAATCGACAGGCTTCAAAACATCAAAAATCAATTCGCCACTGCCAGAAACCTCTTTGGTTAATGGATTGATGGCTATTTGGTAATTGGCGACCGTAAAATCTACCGCTGCTTGCTGTTGCGCTGAAATACCTAAAAGAGCAAAAGCATAAATGATACTAAAAATTAATATTTTCAAATTCATAATTGTGTAAGACCAAAATACAATAAATTATGCGTTTTCTGTCGGTCAGAATCTAAAACACAAATTCGGTTTAGATATTGCACCTGAAGCGTTGCCTAACAAACCAGAATTGATGGATTTTAATAAATTATGAATTTCCTATACTAGGAGAATAGTGACTTCGCTGGAATTTGGTAAATTCGCATAATGAGTGTCAATTTACAAACTCCCATCGATTATTTAAAAGGCGTTGGCCCTAACCGAGCCGATTTATTGCGCACGGAGTTAGGCATTCATACCTATCAAGATTTAATCAATTTATTTCCTAATCGCTATATTGACCGAACCAAATATTACAAAATCAATGAATTACAACCTAATAGCTCCGAAATTCAAGTTATTGGAACCGTTGTAAATGTACAGGAGGTTTCACAAAAACACGGTAAACGGTTGGTGGCTACGTTCCAAGATGAAACAGGCAGCATGGAATTGGTTTGGTTCAGAGGCATTAAATGGATTAAGGAAAATTTAAAGCGCAACACCCCTTATGTAATCTTTGGAAAAGCCAATTGGTATAACGGTAGTTACAGCATGCCTCATCCAGATATGGAATTACTTACCGAGCACAAAGAAAGTTTGCGCTCTGCCATGCAGGCTATTTATCCTTCAACAGAAAAACTCTCTAATAAAGGCATTACCAATCGTGTGGTTTCAAAAATTATGCAACAGTTATTTTTAGAAACCAAAGGGAAATTTGAAGAATCACTTTCTCCCAATTTACGCGATTCACAAAAACTAATATCCAAATCGGAAGCTTTATTCAATATCCATTTTCCAAAAAATCAAGACTTATTAGCCAAAGCTGAATTCCGATTAAAATTTGAAGAATTATTTTACATTCAACTACAACTTATTTTAAAAAATCTTATTCATAAATCAAAAATTAAGGGACTCACTTTTGTTAAAGTTGGCGATTATTTTAACACCTTTTACACCCAGCATTTACCCTTTGAATTAACCAATGCACAAAAGCGTGTTTTAAAAGAAATTCGTCAAGATTTAGGTAGCAACGCTCAAATGAATCGTTTACTTCAAGGGGATGTAGGCTCAGGGAAGACGATAGTGGCCTTCATGTCAATGTTAATGGCACTTGACAACGGTTTTCAAGCTTGCCTAATGGCACCGACTGCAATTTTGTCAGTACAGCATTACAACGGCATACTTGAGCTATGTAAACCGTTAAATATCAGTATAAAACTACTCACTGGTTCAAGTACTACTTCAGAAAGAAAAGACATTGACGAAATGCTGCAAAATGGCAGTTTACAAATTATAATTGGCACGCATGCCTTACTGGAAGATAAGGTTGTTTTTAATAATTTGGGTCTGGTGATTATAGACGAACAACACCGATTTGGAGTTGCACAACGCGCCAAACTATGGAAGAAAGGACCAACGCAATCCTCCCAAAGTGGGGAAACAAAAGTTGTTTCTACGCCACCGCATATTTTAGTGATGACTGCAACGCCAATTCCGCGAACCCTTGCCATGAGTGTTTACGGCGACCTCGATATTTCGGTGATTGATGAGCTACCAGCAGGACGAAAACCTATCAAAACGGTTCATAGATTTGACACCAATCGTTTAAAGGTGTTTAAATTTATGAGAGATGAAATAAGCAAAGGCCGACAGGTATATGTGGTGTATCCGCTTATTCAAGAAAGCGCTAAAATGGACTATAAAGATCTTATGGATGGTTACGAAAGTATCGTCAGAGAATTTCCTATGCCAACTTATCAAATATCCATTGTTCATGGTAAAATGAAACCTTCGGATAAAGATTTTGAAATGCAACGTTTTATAAACGGTGAAACACAAATCATGGTTGCTACAACCGTTATCGAAGTTGGCGTAAACGTACCTAATGCTTCAGTAATGGTTATTGAAAGTGCTGAGCGTTTTGGGCTTTCCCAGCTACACCAGTTACGAGGGCGCGTTGGCCGTGGCGCTGAACAGAGTTATTGCATTTTAATGACCAGCCATAAACTTGGCAACGACAGTAAAACCAGGCTAGAAACTATGACCCGCACCAACGACGGTTTTGAAATTGCCGAAGTGGATTTAAAACTTCGCGGGCCAGGCGATATCATGGGCACCCAGCAAAGTGGCGTACTAAACCTTAAAATTGCAGACATCGTAAAAGATAAAGACTTATTGAAACATGCCAGATTCTGTGCCCAACAAATTTTAAAATCCGATCCAAGCTTGAATCAACCCGAAAACATGGCTATTTTAAAAACCTATCGCGCCTTAACCAAGTATAAAAATATTTGGAATTACATTTCTTAAATAGTTGAGATTTTAAAAAAAATCTGTATTAATATGCACTATATGAAGTAAATAATATCCATTAATTTAATGTATCTACTCCGCCAATAACGCTGCTACAAATCCTTCAAACTCCTTTTTGAATTCTACAAATTTATCACCGGTCGCTGGCCCGTTAAAGCCCGTGTGAATTTTGCGCACTTTACCCTGTTTATCAATAAAAATACTGGTTGGATAACTCAACACATGATTGAGCATTGGTAATTTTTGCTGTGCCTCGACTTTGTCAATGCCACCGTATTGCGCTAGTACAACAGGATAATTAATTTGCAAACGCTCTTTTAATCGCTTAATTTTATCAAAAGCCTTTTCGGGTGTTTTGTCATATTCAAACGCTAAAGCCACAAAAGCTAAATCGTCGCTTTTATGCTGATTGTAAAACTGGGTGTAATACTTGCTTTCGTCTAAACAATTAGGACACCAAGTACCCATAACTTGAACGATCACGACTTTATTTTTAAACTGCGCATCAGTTAAAGAAACCAGTTCTCCTGTTTCATCGGGAAATGAAAACTCCAGAGTTTCGTAACCATCGTTTAAAACCGTAAGCTTATTGGAATCGGGAAGATCAAAGTTAGGATTTCGTTTAGCTCTGAAAGGTTCTTTAAAATGATTACCAGAATAAAAATAACCATTCATACTGCTGTCATTTAAATTGGCGGTAAAATAAAACGCATGCGAAGCGTCAAAAGCTGATAGTTTCAATCGCGTTCCATCAACCACACCTTCTAAAAATCGATAATCACCTGTTTTGGTTCTGAAAGTTCCTGTTACTTGATTGCCAATCTGTTTAAATATTCCTTTCGCAATATATTCATCACCTTCAATACCTTCACTAAAAACAACTTCCCAAATACCTTCAACGTTAAACTTTGCTTCATTTTCGGTTAAAAATCGTTGCTCATTACCAAATTCAGCTAAAAAAGGCACTACCCGACCAACACTTTCTTTAATAAAGTCTCCTTCCAGATTTTTTCCTTCAAACGCCGCCGCCACATAACCTTCAAAAACTGGAAACTGAATAAAAACCGAATCATTTTTGTAGGTGATTTCGTCCACCTCAATGCGTTCTTCCGCATTAAAAACAACTAAGGTTGAATCGCTGGTCACTTGAAAATTAAAAGGTAATACTTCATTGTCTTGCAAGGCTAATGTCGCTCTGTAAAAACCAATTTCTAATTTGTTGATAGTTTCAGATTGCTGACATCCCAAAATTAAAACACACAAAACTAATACGAATACACTTCTCATGAGGCTGCATTTTTTTGCGAAGTTATGAATAAGTTAATAAAACAGGTATAAAAATACTTTCGGCGTTTATATAACGACCTTGATTTGTTATCTTTGCCCGGCAATTAATCATTGAACATGAAAATTTCATATAACTGGCTAAAACAGTTCATCAATACCGATTGGCCGGCTGAAAAAACTGGCGAATTACTTACGGATTTAGGATTAGAAATTGAAGGCATAGAGCACTTTCAATCTGTTAAAGGCGGATTAAAAGGCATAGTTGTTGGCGAAGTGCTAACCTGTGTACAGCACCCAAATGCCGACCGACTAAAACTGACCACGGTTGATATAGGTGAAAAAACGCCCTTACAAATAGTTTGTGGGGCACCTAATGTTGGCGTGGGGCAAAAAGTACCCGTAGCTACTATTGGCACCACACTTTATTCTGCTGAAGGTGAAGCATGGACTATAAAAAAAGGTAAGATACGAGGTGAAGTAAGTGAAGGAATGATTTGTGCCGAAGACGAAATAGGATTGGGTGCTTCGCATGACGGTATCATGATTTTAGATTCAAAATTAAAAGTAGGATTATCGTGTGCTAAAATTTTTGAAGTTGAAAACGACGAAGTTTTTGAAATAGGTCTGACTCCTAACCGTGCCGATGCCATGAGTCATTTTGGTGTAGCCCGTGACCTAAAAGCTGGATTGATTCAAAAGGATATAAATCCCGAATTGATTACGCCATCAGTAAGTGCTTTTCATGTTGATAACCGTGGTCTGAAAATTGATGTTGAAGTAAAGGACAAAGAAAAATGTCCGAGATACTGCGGTGTTACCATCAGCGGATTAAAAGTTGCAGAATCCCCAAACTGGCTTCAAAACAGATTGAAAGCGATTGGTTTATCGCCAATTAACAATATTGTAGATATTACGAACTATGTGTTGCACGAATTAGGACAACCGCTACATGCTTTCGATGCCTCCAAAATAAAAGGCAACAAAATTGAAGTCAAAACAGTAAAATCAGGTACAAAATTTATAAGTCTTGATGGTGTGGAACGCATCTTAGACGAGGAAGATTTAATGATTTGCGATGCTGAAAAACCTATGTGTATCGCAGGTGTTTTTGGCGGAAAAGACTCTGGTGTAAGCGATGGCACAACAAGTATATTTTTAGAAAGCGCCTATTTTAGTCCAGTGGCCGTTCGCAAAACAGCCAAACGCCATGGATTAAATACCGATGCGTCATTTAGATTTGAACGCGGTATTGATCCTAACATTACTGAATACGCGTTAAAACGCGCTACCCTATTAATTTTAGAGATTGCGGGAGGAAAAGTTTCCAGCGATATTATTGATGCCTACCCAAAAAAAATAGAAGATTGTCAAGTACGTCTCAATTTTGAAAACACGAAACTTTTAATAGGAGAAGAAATCCCTAAAGAAACCATCAAATCCATTTTAACTTCGCTTGAAATAAAGGTGAATAATGTAACTGAAACCGGTTTAGGCCTTACCATTCCTGCCTACAGAAATGACGTTACTAGAGAGGCGGATGTGATAGAAGAAATTTTAAGGGTTTATGGTTACAACAACATAAAAACCACCGAAAAGCTTAATGCCTCCATTGGTACAAGTTCAAAGTTTGACGACCATAAATTACAGTACATTATCGGTAATCAATTAGTGGCACAAGGGTTTTATGAAATTATGTGCAACTCGCTTACTAATGTAAAGTTTACGGAGTTGGATTCTGATTTAAAAGCTGAGCATAACGTTCATATTTTAAATCCTTTAAGTACAGATTTGGGTGTGATGCGTCAGTCGATGTTATTCTCAGGATTGGAAGCTATGGCACACAATCTAAATCGAAGACAATCGGATTTAAAACTATTTGAATTTGGAAAAACCTATCACCAATTTTCGGATAAACATTCCGAATTTAAACATTTGACCTTATTTGTTACAGGAAACAAAACAAAAGAAAGCTGGACAAACACCACAGAGCCAAGTAGTTTTTTCTATTTAAAAGGAATTGTAGAATCGGCTCTAAATCGTCTTGGCATTACCCAAACCAATACTTCACCTAAAACGATAGATATACTGTCTGAAGGCTTAAGTCTTACACTTAACCGGCAAACCATTGTAGAGTTTGGTGTGGTAAAAAAATCAATTCAAAAGTATTTCGGTATACCATCGGAGGTGTTAATCGCTGATTTTAATTGGGATATCATCTTAAAATTAATTCAAGAGAATAGTATTTTGTTCACATCTATTCCTAAATATCCTGAAGTAAGACGAGATTTTGCCTTACTTTTGAATAATGACGTTCAATTTGACGCTATCTATAAGCTAGCTTTCAATACAGAAAAAGAATTACTTAAAAAAGTGAATCTATTTGATGTGTATCAAGGTAAAAATTTACCTGAAGGCAAAAAGAGTTATGCGGTTAGTTTCACCATCCAAGACGAGCATAAAACACTAACTGACAAACAAATTGACAAATTAATGAAAAACCTGCAAACAAATTTTGAGCAAGAATTAGGAGCAGAATTACGATAACTTAAAAATAAAATATTATGGCACAAATAACTTTAAAAGGTACAACAGTAAATACTATAGGTGAACTTCCACAAGTTGGAAGTATGGCGCCCGATTTTCGAATGATAGCAACAGATTTATCTGTTAAAACTCTTGCTGATTTTAAAGGTAAAAAAATAGTTCTCAATATATTTCCAAGTGTCGATACAGGGACTTGTGCACAATCTGTTAGAACTTTTAATCAAAAAGCAAGTTCGCTAGAAAACACGGCAGTACTCTGTATTTCGAAAGATTTACCATTTGCCTTGGCACGATTTTGCGGCGCAGAAGGTTTAACAAACGTAGTAAGTTTATCCGATTTTAGAGATGGTAATTTTGGCAAGTCTTACGGCTTAACCATTTCGGACGGACCTTTAGAGGTTTTGCATTCAAGATGTGTGCTAATTATTGATGAAAGTGGCCAAATAATCTACACCGAACAAGTTGGTGAGATAGTAGACGAGCCTAACTACAGCGCTGCAATTGCTTGTATAGAATAACACGAACATCATGACTAAAAAAGAGTCTTTTTTAGTAAACCGACTTAAAAGTATTGGTTTCGCATTTAAAGGAATGCTCATTTTAGTTAAAACCGAACCCAGTATAAAAATCCAACTAGTGGTAGCTTTAATCGCGACTTTAGCTGGATTTTATTTTGAAATTACAACCATAGAATGGATGTTTCAAATTGCTATGATTGGTTTAGTACTAAGTATTGAAGGCGTAAATACCGCTATTGAATATTTGGCCGATTTCATTCATCCAGAACACCATACAAAAATTGGACTCATAAAAGACATAGCCGCCGGAGCCGTCTTTATAGCTTCAATAGTAGCAGTAATAATCGGAATTTTCATCTATTTACCTAAGATGCTATAAATACAATTATACATTAGGATAAACGTTAGTAATTTGTATTTTTGTTTAAACACAGCGGAGCGTAAATGGCTAAAAAAACCAGTACAAAAAAAGATAAAAGTACTTCAAAATTTGAACTAACAAAGTTTGAGTTATCCAATCAACAAAAACTCATTTTTGGAAGTTTATTAATGCTTTTTGGAGCCTTGTTATTCATTTCCTTTTTATCTTTTTTATTCACGGGTAAAATGGACCAAAGCGTGGTGTCAGATTTTCCAAATAGAAATCCTGAAGCCCAAAACTGGACACGACTTTTAGGTGCTTGGTTAAGCGATGTTTTCATCACCAAAGGTCTTGGATTGTCTGCTTTTATTTTATCTGGACTAGTTTTTATTTCAGGGATTTACGTTGCTTTAGGTATCAACAAAGCTAAATTGCGAAGTCATTGGATTTGGGGATTACTCATTATGGTTTGGCTAGCCACCTTTTTTGGCTTCTTTAGCCATAAATTAGATGCACTTAGCGGCGTTATTGGTTTTGAAATCAACCAAATACTTCAAGACTATACCGGAGAAATCGGGACTGTTTTTATATTGTTATTTGGACTTATTGTGTTTGCAGCAATCAAATTTAAAGTGACCGCGCAAAGTATTCTCAACTTTTTCAAAAGAACTAAAAATGCCATCTCCGAAGATTTTAACGCAGAAAAAGACAATACGATCGTGTCCTTCGACAATAATCTAACGGATGAAGCTGCTGATTTTAAATCCGCTTTTTTAAAGGATGAAGTTGATGAATCTGAGAAAGAAGATATTCCTGAGCCAACATTGAAAAAAACAGAATTAAAAGTTGAACCAATCCGAAAACCAGAACCGGAAGCGCAAACTGTTTCTATCGAAATTGAAGCCATAAAAGAAGAAACTTCCGAAACCGATAACCTCGCTAATAAATTGGTAGAAGACTTCGGGCAGTTTGACCCCACTTTAGAATTGAGTAATTACCAATTTCCGCCAATTGACTTACTTAAAAAATACGACACCGAAGGCATTACCATCAACCAAGATGAGCTGGAGGAAAATAAAAATAAAATTGTTGAAACCCTCAGCAATTATAAAATTGGGATAGATAGTATCAAAGCTACCATAGGCCCAACAGTTACGCTTTACGAAATTATACCAGAGGCTGGCATTAGAATATCTAAAATTAAAAATTTAGAAGATGACATTGCCTTGTCGTTGTCTGCCCTAGGAATTAGAATCATTGCCCCTATTCCTGGTAAAGGCACCATCGGTATTGAAGTACCAAATAAGAAATCTACTATTGTATCAATGCGCTCGGTGATTGCGTCGCAAAAATTTCAAAAGTCCGATATGGAGTTGCCGATAGCCTTAGGCAAAACTATCAGTAACGAAACCTTTGTGGTTGACCTTGCTAAAATGCCTCACTTATTAATGGCCGGTGCTACTGGGCAAGGGAAATCGGTTGGTTTAAATGCAGTTTTAACGTCCTTATTGTATAAAAAACATCCGGCCGAAGTGAAATTTGTACTGGTCGATCCTAAAAAAGTAGAACTCACCCTCTTTAACAAAATTGAACGCCATTATTTAGCCAAACTTCCCGATAGTGAAGAAGCGATTATAACCGATAACAATAAGGTTATTAATACTTTAAATTCGTTGTGTATTGAAATGGACAACCGCTACGAAATGCTTAAAAACGCCTTGTGTAGAAATATTGCGGAATATAACGCCAAGTTTAAAGCTAGAAAATTAAATCCAAACGACGGCCACGCCTATTTACCCTATATTGTTCTAGTGGTTGATGAGTTTGCCGATTTAATAATGACGGCCGGTAAAGAAGTTGAAACCCCAATAGCAAGATTAGCACAATTAGCACGTGCCATCGGAATCCATCTTATTATTGCCACACAAAGACCGTCGGTGAACGTAATAACAGGCATTATAAAGGCCAACTTCCCAGCGCGAATTGCTTTTAGAGTAACCTCTAAAATTGACTCAAGAACTATTTTAGATGGCTCTGGTGCCGACCAATTAATTGGTAGAGGTGACATGTTATTCACACAAGGAAACGATATGATTAGATTACAGTGTGCTTTTGTTGATACACCAGAAGTTGAAAAAGTTACGGATTTTATCGGATCACAAAAAGCCTATCCTGATGCCCATTTACTACCAGAATATGTAGGAGAAGATAGTGGCACAAGTCTTGATATAGATATAGCCGATCGCGATCAATTATTTCGTGAGGCAGCAGAAGTTATAGTTACTGCCCAACAAGGCTCGGCATCTTTATTACAGCGCAAGTTGAAATTAGGATATAACCGTGCAGGTAGAATTATAGACCAGTTAGAAGCTGCTGGAATCGTAGGTCCGTTTGAAGGCAGTAAAGCCAGACAAGTTTTAATTACAGATTTAACAACATTACAACAATTTTTAGATAATGAAACAGCATAATATCATTTCAATCAAACTAGTTTTTTTAAGCATTTTTATGCTTACATCGCTTTCAACATTTACTCAAAATGCCAATAAAGCTGAGGCCTTGCTTAACGAGGTAAGCGCCAAAATAAAAGCTTATAAAAACATGTCTATTGACTTTAAATACGCCTTGGTGAATCAAAGCGAAAATATCAATCAAGAAACGCGCGGCACAGTGGTGATTGAAGGCGAAAAATATGTTTTAAATATTTTGGGAGCTACCAGAATTTTCGATGGTAAAACACTATACACCATAAGTCCTGACGACGAAGAGGTGACGGTTTCTTCTAGCGATGCCGAGAATGAAGGCACCATAACTCCCAACAAAATGCTGTCCTTTTACACCGATGGCTACACATATGCGATGGATATTGTTCAAAATGTTTTGGGCCGCAAAATTCAATACGTAAAGCTTACCCCTATTGACAGTAAGTCGGAAATTAGTCATGTTTTATTAGGAATAGACGCCAATACCAAGCACATCTATAATTTAATAGAGGTCGGCAAAAATAGCACACGCACTACTTTGACGATTAATTCGTTTAAAACAGATGAAACTTTATCAAAAAATATGTTTGCTTTTGACAAAGTTAAATATAAGGATTACTACATTAATAAAATTGACTAAGTGTTCCGAACAGCTATTTAGTTAGAAGCATATTTTAAACGATTTGAAGATTTATAATTCCATTCCAAATTGAAAATACTAGATAGGTATATCTTAGTAACCTATTTGAAAACATTTACCAGTGTTTTCATTATTTTGATGTTCATTTTTGTGCTTCAAACTATTTGGCTGTACATAACAGAACTTGCGGGTAAAGACCTTGACTTATTTATCGTAGGTAAATTTCTATTGTTTTTCGCCCCTAAAATGGTGCCTCTTGTGCTGCCCCTATCCGTTTTGCTAGCCTCTATTATGGTATTTGGCAATTTTGCAGAAAACTATGAGTTTGCTGCTATGAAATCTACTGGAATCTCATTGCAACGCGCCATGAGAAGTCTCACTTATTTTATCGTAATACTGGCAATTGGCGCTTTCTTTTTCGCTGATAAGGTAATGCCTTGGGCAGAGTACAACAGCTATAACCTACGCCGAAACATCGCTAAGTTAAAACCAGCGATGGCCATAGCCTCAGGTCAATTTAATGAAATTGGAAATATCAATATTATTGTTGACAGTAAATCAGGTGACCGCGGTCAATATCTTGATAAGGTAGTTATCCATCAACAAAAAGCTTCTAAAAAAGGAAATTACACTGTAATAGTTTCTGAAAAAGGTGAATTGATAAGTAGCGAAGATTCTAATATTCTGCAATTAGAACTTACCAATGGTCATTATTATGACGAGATTATCAATAATAAACCCGGTAATAAGCAAAATCAACCACATGCTAAAAGTTACTTCGACACCTACATTATTAACGTAGATTTAGAAGGCTTAAACAACGTAGATTTAGATGATAAGTCCTATTCAAATAGGTATAGTATGTTTGATATTAATGGATTGAGATATACAATTGACAGTTTATATATTGATAAAGAAAAGGACTATCAGTCATTAGCCAATACTTTATATAATCGGTCTACTATTGCAGCGCTTCCCACAAATATTAACCCTATTGAGGATTTAGAATATACTGGAAATATTTTGGATTTATTTGACAATAAACAGCGCATCCAAATATTAAATTTAGCAGATAATACCATAAATACTTCCAAACAAATATTAGAAAGTACTGGTAAAACCTTTAAAAATAAAAACGCTTGGTTAAACGACCACATTGTAGCCTTAAATCAAAAATATGTTATTGGTTTCGCTTGTATCATTCTGTTTTTTGTGGGGGCACCTTTAGGAGCATTGATTAGAAAAGGCGGTCTGGGACTGCCTATGGTAATTGCCGTTGTTTTGTTTTTAACCTATCATTTTTTAGGAATTTTTGCAGTTAACAGTGGTAAAAATGATGTTATAAATCCAGCCTTTGCAACATGGGTTTCAACACTAGTGATGCTGCCGTTAAGTATTTATCTTACCTCACGAGCTACCAAAGACAGAGGCTTATTTGATTTAGGTGGCGTTTTAGAACCTTTGAAGAAATTAATACCTTTTAAAAATAATTTCGATAATCTAGCCGTTGAAGGTGAAAATCTAAATTTCCTGAAAAATTACAATGCGAATCAATTAGTTGAAATAATTGAAGATGACGATACCACCACTACATCTGATAAAAAACGAATTGCATTGAGCCTTTTAGAATTAAAGACTGAAGCTTTTGAAAATTTTAAAGCCAAGCTTTTAAAAACTAATGAAAATTTTAAAACGTCTAGTTTTTTGATTAATCAATATTTCGATTACGTAAAACCTGCATTAACGGGTTATATCACAGGATTAATTTTAATTTTACTTCATTTCGTTTTTAAAAATAACAAATTACCTCAAATAGCTGAAGTGTCCTTAATTCTGGGAATCGTGGCGCTCGGTATTTTCGTATTGTATTATGTGATTTCAAACGTATACTATATTCGCTATTACAAGCAAATTCAACATAGAAATAGTGTTAATATTATTTCACTAATATTTGGACTTCCCTTCTTCCCTATTGCGTTGTTTTTTAACAACCATAAAGTTAAAACCGACTACAACCGATACCTTATAAAAAGTTTAAAATAAGCGGTATCTTTGCACCATATTTTTAAAAGATGAACACCAGTCTATACATGCCCAAAACAGCCTTAAATACTATAAAAGACGCCATTGAAGCCATAAAAAAGGGTGAAGTTATCATAGTAGTTGACGATGAAAATCGCGAAAATGAAGGTGACTTCCTTGCTGCTGCAGAAACGGTTACACCAGAGATGATTAATTTTATGGCCATGCATGGACGTGGACTTATTTGTGCACCGCTTTCAGAAAAACGCTGTAAAGAATTAGACTTACACATGATGGTGCACAACAACACCGACCCTTTGGAAACCGCCTTTACGGTTTCGGTTGATTTACGTGGCAATGGTGTTACCACAGGTATTTCGGCATCAGACAGGGCAAAAACCATAAAAGCACTTATCGATGACCACACCAAACCCTTTGAATTAGCGCGGCCAGGACATATTTTTCCATTAGTTGCCAAAGATGGCGGTGTTTTAAGAAGAACCGGTCATACCGAAGCTGCCATCGACTTTGCAAGACTAGCAGGCTTCAAACCGGCGGGTGTAATTGTGGAAATCATGAATGAAGATGGCACCATGGCGAGACTTCCGCAATTGATGCAAGTCGCTAAAAAATTCGATTTGAAAATTGTTTCTATCGAAGATTTAGTGGCGTACCGTATGCAGCACGATAGTTTGATTGAGAAAAAGGAAGATTTTAATTTAGAAACGCGCTTTGGAAATTTCCGTTTGCGCGCCTACCAACAAACCACTAACAATCAGGTGCATATTGCCTTATCTAAAGGTGAATGGACCATGAATGAGCCTGTACTTACCAGAGTAAACGCCACCTTGGTTAATAATGATATTTTAGGAACGCTCACCAATAACGCTGAGCAAAAGCTGGATGACATGTTTCGCGTGATAAATGAGGCTGGTAAAGGTGCTATTATTTTCATTAATCAACAGGCCCAATCTATGAACTTATTAAAACGTCTCAATCAGTTGAAAGAAGAACAAGTTGAAGGCAAAATTGTAAAAGCTCCACGCATAGAAATGGATCATAAAGACTTTGGTATTGGCGCTCAAATTCTGCACGACCTCAACATTCACAAATTAAGGCTAATCTCCAACTCACAACAAACCAAGCGTGTGGGTATGATTGGGTATGGATTGGAGATTGTTGATTATGTGGGTTATTAAATTGAACTTTTAATAATTTCGGCCATTTTCTCAGCACGTTCTTGTACTTGAGTGTTTGTCCAACCTAATTTTATCAAACAAGACAAATTTCTTCCGATGTAATGATCAGACTGTTTAAAATCTTGTTGGTTCAATTTGGCCAAACCAGCTTTTAGTTCAACTGATAATGGAAATAAACTTTTCGCTTCCAACAAATGCTGCCATTTGCGCACATAATGCCAGTTATTATCGTAGTAATGAAAACAAGCATCAATGCCTTCAGCTTTAAACGCCGCAGCGACTTGCCTTGTGGTTTCTAAACTCGGTAAGAAAAAATTGACAAAGGCATAACTTTCAACGCCGCCTTCAGGAACGGTTCTAAAAACTACTTCGGGGATTTTAGACAGCTCATTTCTAATGATGGTATAGTGCTTTTTTTGGAGTCCGATAAATTCGTCAAATCTTTTAATTTGTGCCAGGCCAACGGCAGCGTTCAATTCTGAAATACGATAATTATAACCCAAAAACGGATGTGCTTCAGCACCTCTATCGTTGCCAATATGATCGTGACCATGATCGGAATAATGGTCGGCTGCTTTGGCAAAATCCGGGTTATTAGTGATAACGGCGCCACCTTCGCCACAGGTAAAGGTCTTTACAAAATCGAATGAAAAAGTCCCAGCATCACCAATGCTTCCTAAGGGTTTACCATGATAAGTTCCGCCAATAGCCTGGCAGGCATCTTCCACTAATAGGAGTTGATGCTCTTTACAAATAATTTGTAAGGCATTTAAATTTGCCATACTCCCGCACATGTGCACAGGCATGATGGCTTTTGTTTTTGGCGTGATGGCTTTCTTAACAGCTTCAATATCTAAAGTCAACGTATCGTCAATATCCACCAAAACAGGAATAGCGCCTAAAGCAATCACGGCTTCAAAACTGGCTACGAAAGTGAAACATGGCATAATAACCTCATCACCAGCACCAACACCCGAAATTGCTAAGGCCACTGTAACCGCTGCGGTACCGCTAGACAGTACTTGGGCATGTTTTACTTTAAATTGATCTTGTAGCGCCGTTTCTAATTCCTTTGCCTTCCAATGGCCATTGCGCATACCGTCAAAACCATAGCGCATCAGTACACCATTGTTTAGCACGTCGTTTACCTCATGTCGTTCTTGATCACCAAATAATTCAAATCCTGGCATAGTAAAAATTTAGAAGCTAAAGGTAATAATAATTATAGGCTTATAACAACCTCATCAATGGGTTTACGCACTTTTTTAAAGGATGAAAACATATCGTCGTCTGCTCTAAAACCAACAGGTAATAATAAAACCGACGTTAAATTGTGTGCTTTTAAATTTAGCACTTCATCTACTTTTTCTGGCATAAAACCTTCCATTGGGCAGCTGTCGATGTTTTCTATCGCGCAAACCGTCATTAAATTACCAAGAGCGATGTAAGTTTGTCTAATAGCCCATTCCCGCTTTGTAGCATGTTGCATATTGCCAATGGTAGATTTTAATTGATTTCGGAATGGTATTAATACATTTTCTGGGGTGTTTCTTATGGTTTGAACAGCATCAAAATAATCATCAACATCGGTCTCTGAAATGTCGTTCTGAATGCATAAAACCAGCACATGAGAAGCTTGTACCACTTGCTTTTGAAAATAGGCTGAGGATAACAAACTGTCCTTTAATTCTTGATTCGCCACCACAACCAACTTCATAGTTTGCAAACCATACGAAGTCGCCGTTAAATTAAACGCTTGAATAAGTACATTTAATTGTTTGTCACTTAACTTTTTATCGGAGTTAAATTTTTTAGTAGCATAGCGCCACTGAAGTTTTTCTAATATTTCCAAAATCAATTTTTTTTGCAAAGTTACAATTAGAACCGTAAAAAATTGAATCTCAAGATTGATTTATTAAAATTCTAACAGCTCACCTACTGACTAATGCCCACTTCAACTTTAAAAAAACATTTTAATTTTTTAATCTATTTTATTTGATAGATATAAAAAGGGGATTATATTTGCACCCGCTTATGCACGCACGACCGATGCTTAGGCTTCAGTAGGCAAGTCTATTGATTATTATGGTGAAATGGCAGTCCCGATAGCTATCGGGAGGTCGAATGCGAGAAATCGCACTCCAAAAAACTGGGAGAAATGGCAGAGCGGTCGAATGCGGCAGTCTTGAAAACTGTTGAGGGTCACACCTCCGGGGGTTCGAATCCCTCTTTCTCCGCTTAGAGCAAAGCTCAATATCTGATAAGATATTGGGCTTTTGTTTTTTAGGAATGTTGGAAACGCAGTTTTCAAAAATGGATAAAAAACAAAAGCCAAAATACTGCGAAAGCAGTTTTAAGCTTTATTATCAGGAGCGTGTGAACATGGGAAATTTAATCCTCTTTCTCCGCTTAGAGCAAAGCTCAATATCTGATAAGATATTGGGCTTTTGTTTTTTAGGAATGTTGGAAACGCAGTTTTCAAAAATGGATAAAAAACAAAAGCCAAAATACTGCGAAAACAGTTTTAAGCTTTATTATCAGGTGCGTGTGAACATGGGAAATTTAATCCTCTTTCTCCGCAAATGAAGCCATACCAAAAGTTATGATGGGCTTTAATTTTTAGACCTTCCCATCTTTTTCCTATGACCAATATCATTTCATTTAAGTCTCATTATCAATAGGTTTACATCATCTAATTTTTAAAAATATAATCATAAAAAACTATACTAACTCTCAATAATTTGAACACTCTCTTTTAGTGGTAGTTATTAATTTCAAGCTTAAGAGAATTGATGCAGTCGAGTTTATGATTTTTAGTTATGAGAGTGCTAAGGGATGTTATTACTCATTCCCAAATGTAGTTTATAATTTAAATATCAACCATTATGTCAGAATCTTTCTCTCTCTCAGCAAAAACTGTCATAGACAAGTTGGACAGTAATACTGATTCCGGCCTTAATGAAAATGAGGTGAAAAATCGGATTAATAAATACGGTAAAAATGAGATAGCTGCGAGTGTGACAAAGAGTAGATGGAAAATTCTTTTAGAGCAATTTAAAGATCCAATTATTTTCATTCTGGTTGTAGCAGCAGGTCTTACATTTCTTTTTAATGATGATTTAGCTGAGACTATAGCCATAATCACAGTTATCTTAATTACCATCACTATTGGTTTTATAATGGAGTTGCAAGGCATTCGTTCGCTTGAAGCCCTTCGTAAAATGGGATTTACTGAGAGTACGGTTTTACGTGACGGAAAGATTAAAACCATTAAATCATCACCGTTAGTTCCCGGAGATATCCTTTTAATAGAAGCCGGAGATGTGGTTTCAGCGGATGCTCGTCTCATTACTACCGATAACTTAATGGTTAAAGAAGCGTCGTTAACAGGAGAAAGCCGAGCTGTGGAAAAGCATGCGAATGCGCTTCCTGAAAACACCATATTATCCGATAGGAAGAACATGGTGTTCAAAGGAACGACAGTAGAGCAAGGTTCTGCAAAAGCTATTATTGTTGCTACAGGAGGAAATACTGAACTTGGTAAAATTCAGAAAATGGGAGGAGATGTTGAAAAGCAACGCACACCATTGGAAAAAAAATTAAATGCATTGAGTAAATGGCTTATTTGGCTCACCCTAATTTTTGCAGTCCTTATTGTTTTTACTGGATATTTAAGAGGTCTGGATATGCTATTGATTATAGAAACAGCTGTAGCTCTAGCTGTTGCAGCAATACCAGAAGGCCTTCCCGTTGTAGCAACTATTGCATTGGCAAGAGGCATGTTGAAATTATCTAAGCGCCAAGTCATCATTAAAAAAATGGAAGCCGTTGAAACGTTGGGAGCAACAAATATTATCTGTACTGATAAAACAGGAACGCTTACCGAAGATAAAATGCAAGTGCATACACTGGTTTTTGAAGATGAGATTTTAAAGGGAATCCAAAACAAAAAAAGCACACATTTTAATCATTTTAAACAATCTAAGGGGTTTAATGCTTTGATGATGAATAGTATTTTATGTAATAATGTTATTTTAAAAGCTGAAAAATTAAAAGGTGATAGCATTGAAATAGCCCTTGTGCGATTTGCTAAAAAATTACAGTTCGATCTAAATAAAATCAAGGAAAATAATCCTGAAAAAACCGAAATCCCGTTTAATACATCCAGTAAATTAATGGCCACCTTAAACAAAAGCGAAGAGGGCTACACTGTGCATGTAAAAGGAGCATTCGAGAACGTCATAAATTATTGCGACACTATATTAAAGGATGAGAAACCACAAGAATTCAAAAACAAAACCGAATGGTTATCTCGTGTCAATGATATGGCATCTCAAGGACTGAGGGTTTTGGCTTTTGCCTATAAACATCAGGAAACAGAACCAAAAGAGGATGATTTATTATCAGGTTTAACCTTCATAGGAGTTATAGGGTTCTTAGATCCTGCTAGAGAAGATGTAAAATCCACTATAAAAGTTTATAAAGAAGCAGGTATTAGGGTAGTTATGATGACAGGAGATCATCCTGGAACTGCAAAAAAAATTGCAGAGGAAATAGGCTTATTATCAAACAATGCAGCTTCAAATAGTATTATTCATGGAAATGAATTACAGTTTGAAGACCAACCAAGTCCTACAGCACATAAGAGTCTTCTGGATGCTTCGGTTTTTGCAAGAGTGACACCAGAACAGAAATTAAAACTTGTAAGCTTTTATCAGGAGAATGAAAATGTTGTGGGCATGTTTGGAGATGGCATAAATGATATACCAGCATTACGAAAAGCAGATATTGGTATTGCCATGGGGATTAGAGGAACCCAAGCTGCACGAGAAGCTGCTGATATAATTCTTAAAAATGATAAATTCACGACTATGGAATTGGCCATAAGTCAAGGACGTGCTGTTTTCGACCATATAAGGCAGTTTGTGGTGTATCTTCTATCCTGCAATTTGGCAGAAGTGGTTTCTGTTGGCTTAGCAGCATTACTTAATTTACCAGCGCCTCTTCTGCCACTACAAATCTTATTTTTAAATCTCGTTACAGATATATTTCCTGCATTAGCGCTAGGTATGGGCAAAGGTGAAGTGGATATTATGAAGCGTCCACCACGTAAAGCAAATGAACCGATTATGGGGAAAAAACGATGGACATCAACCATAATTTATGGCCTTTCCATTACTGTGGCTGTTGTTGGTATTACGACCTATGCCCATTTTTCATTGCAAGTATCATCGGTGATTATAAATAATATGGCGTTTTATACTTTAGTATTGGCGCAATTGTTTAACGTATTTAATATGGCAGAAAATAAGGTTTCATTTTTTAATAATGAGGTGATCAAAAATCCTTGGGTATGGTCTGCCATTGTATTTTCCTTATTTATCACAATTAGCGCTTATTATATACCGCCTGTTTCAGAAGCCCTTTTCTTAACCAAATTATCGCTAGAACAAATAGGTTGGGTAGTTGTTTTCGCTTTAGGATCATTGGCTTTATCGCAAATTATAAAGCGGTTGGGAGGCACATTCTAAGCTATCCAATTAAATACTAAGGTAATTCGAAAGGCTTAAATGAGTATAGATGATATGCGTCATTTCATAATTAATTGATTAACAATACATTTATATAGATTTTTAAATACAATAAAGATGAAGGATATTAGCATTATAGAACAGATGAAAGATAGGGGTATAAGCAAGACATTGCTTTTAGAAGCTTTTCAAAATATTCCTAAAGCTTTTTTTTATCAGAAACATTGCATCCTAATTTTTATGAAGATGCAGCAGTTGAAAAAGCAACAGATAAAGCAGATCCTAGAGTAATAGTAATAGCCCGAATGTTGGAAGAGTTGCAGATAAAAGAAGAAGAAAACATCCTTATTATTGGAGTAGATTCTGTTACTATTCTGGCTGTTCTTTCCAAAATTTATAAAAATATTTATGCTATTGAAACATCCCAAGTTTATGCAAAATGGGCCTTAGATGTCCTTAAAACAATAGGTGTTACCAACGTACACATAAAAACAGGAAAACTTGAAGAAGGATGGAAAGCTAAAGGACCATTGAATGCTATTTTAAGTGCTTTAGAATTTGAAGAAATTCCAAAGGTGTTAATTGAACAATTAAAAATTGGAGCGAAATTATTAGCACCAATGGGTTCAGATTGGGCACATGTGATGTTAGAAATCGTTGAACGGGTTTCTGAAACTGAATTTGTAGCAAAAGCATTACGGGATAATTATTTTATATCGAAGCCAACACTAATTCCTGATATAGGCACTGAAATCTATCCTGAAAAAGATATTATAGATGAAATTGGGATAAGTTCAATTCCTTTTAAAACCATTAAAAAATTCCCAATAGATGGTTTATTAGATAGAATAGGAGACGTAAGAGTCGTTTTGTTAGAGTAGGCCTCTTATGGTACTTCAGAATTTCATGCTGCGAGACAGGAAATTACAAAAGCGCTAACAGAACGAAAAGGATTTAACTTTGTTTGCACTGAAGCCGATTGGTCTGATGCCGAACAAATAAACAATTAATAAAGAAATGACTATAAATCGCAAGATTTGATGCCGTTTGGACGTTTCCCAGAATGGATGTGGAAAAACAAAGATGTACTCAATTTTGTAGAGTGGCTTAAAAAATATAATAGCAAGCATGATAATACTATTGGATTTTACGGACTCGATTTATACGTATTAGAGATTTCTATTGATTTGGTCATTAAATATCTAGAAGATGTTAACCCAGACTTGGTGATGCTTGCAAAATCGCGTTAAGCATGCATTATGCCATTTATGTCCAGTCCTTCAATGTATGGAAAACTTGCCACAACTAATAAACTGGAGAGTTGTGAGGCCGAGGTATTAAAAATGTTGTTCGACTTATTGAAAAACAAAAAATAAACTCGACGCTAGAGTTGAAATAAATATTGGACATTTATGTAAAGAACATTTTGGTGATAAATCTTATCATATTGGTTTGGAACACATACAGGAACCGTTTCCGCGTCCAACAATTGGGATGTACCTATGAAAGTGATAGCTGTAAATAACTCTTTATAAAAAAGTTACGAAAATATTTGTCATAGAACAAACGTCCCTAATTTTACACTGCCTTTACGTGAGGAACATTCAGAAGAAAAATTAAGAGAATTTTTAGGCACACCTCGACTCGAGCGAGCTATTGGTGTTGTCTATAGACCAGATACGGAACTGATGAGTCATTACTTTAAAACCGTTTTGCCGTCACAATTTGACGAGTACATTTGGTTCAATAAATCACAAGCTGTATCACCATTAGATGCCAAAACAGAAACTACCAAACTTTTAGATTTGCATCCTTTTGAATTGTTAGGTAGATAGGAAATAATTCTATGTGCAAAAAAACTTAATGGAATAAAGAATTAAACGAATTGAAACATTTTCAATTTAATAAACTAAATAACCTCATAGTTCAAAACCTAAAGTATTTTGTAAAATTTCTTTAAGCTTAGGAGTAGAAATAGAATCAATTAAATTAAGCGCAGTAACATTACATAATTTTTCAACCAATTCACTTCCAGCAATGGTGTTGGTTGAAATTCCTGTGACAACATCTGGTTTAATATTAAAAGCTTTCATTAATCCATAGACAGCATAAGGATCTGAAGCACTTAAAATTGTACACTTAATATTTTTCCTAATGGCCTCAATAGCCAAATCACCATGGTAAGGCTCTAAAGGTGAAGCACCTATTTCAATTACAGCAACGTCTGCATCTATACTGCCAATAAGGTTTTTCATATGAGCCACTTTTTCTAAATAGACTTCCTTTTTACATATAGAAGACGGTAGTCCAGCATCAACAAAATCAAAAACAGCATCTGCACCAACATCTTTAATAGCTAAAATATCTTTGTATCGACCAGCACCTGTTAATTTAGCACCTACCACTTTTAAACCTGCCATTTTAAAGATATTGGTAATTATTCTGGCAGAAGTAGTTTTACCAGCAGCCATAGATGTTCCTACAAACAATACAACCGGAACAGTAAATTCTTTCCATTGTATAGGTTTTACAAAATCTTCCATTCTCGATTTTTTGCCATTCCTAAAGGCATGTCCCAGATATTTAATAGTCATCATCTCATGAATATAAACCGATTTTGATGTTAACTTTCCGAGTAAACCACCTGCTGTTAATACATGTAGTATATCATCTTCTTCAACAGCCTTCCAAGTACCTGTTGCTTCTAAAGTCGCATAACGTTCTCCTAAAACGCCAACAAGCGATTCTCCTCCCATAACACCACGCATCCGTCCATTTGGCAATTCTATTTTAAAAGAATCACTTCCTTTTGCAATGATTTTGCAAACCACATAATCTCCAGTTTCCCATTTTGTTTTGTCTAATTTTTCGACCTCAAAACCATTAATGGACAAATCTGAGATTCGCGTTAAACCTGTATAGATGTATTTGTATTTCATTGCTCTGATTTTTATTTGTTTTCATTTGATTTCTCCAACAACAATAATGTTAAAAGGGCTGTTCGTTCTATTAATTTATCCACATAGATAAACTCGCGCGCAGCGTGAGCGCCATCACCAGTAGTGCCTAAACCATCTAAAGTGGCAGTATATAAGCTTGTGGTATTTCCGTCTGAACCACCACCAGCCGTTGCCTCATCTAGAGAAAGACCTATTAATTTAGCATTGGCTTTTGCTAATTTCCATAATTGTTGATTTCGAGGTGTTTTTTCCATAGGCTGTCTGCCTATTCCACCCTCAATTACAAGCTCTACACCATCAAGCATAGGTTCTAATTGATGGATCTTTTCAGTGATATAGTCGCCATCCTTTTGACTGTAAACTCTTACATCTATTACAGCATTGCTTGCCGCAGCTACTACGTTAGCTGAGGTACCACCTTCAATCAATCCAATATTAACGGTGATTCCTTTATCAAAATCGTTCATCGCATGCAATTGTTGTACTTGGTATGCGAGTTCAACAATTGCATTTACACCTTTTTCTGGGTCCAACCCAGCATGAGTAGCTTTCCCTTTTATGGCAATTGTAAAGCGACCAATACCTTTTCTTTCTGTTTTTAACTTACCTTCAATACCTAAGGGTGGCTCGAGAACAAATGCTCTTTTGACGATTTTTGAAAGTCTCTTTATGGCTAGGGTGGACTCATGACTTCCAACTTCTTCATCTGAATTTATTAATACAATAGGCGTAACAGGTATATCTAGCTTTAATGTTTTTATAGCTGAAAGGGCAAATATTATTTCAGTTAAACCTGCTTTCATATCGTAAACACCTGGTCCGTTAAGTTTACCTTTGCTTTGTGAAATTGGCATGGTGTCGAGAGTATTCAAATCCCACACCGTATCACAATGTCCCAATAACAATTGGAATGGGCTATTTTTTTTTCTGTTTAAAGGGCGAGCATATAAATAGCCTCCTCCCTTTTCTCCTTTAACATGAATCGTATAAAACCCAAGTGACCTAAATTTGTCTTCAAGAAATTTGATTATATTATGAAGTGCCTTTTTATTATTTGAAGGCGATTCTATAGCAACCATGTCCTTTAAGAAATTCAACATTTTATGCCCATTTTCCTCGAGATATGTCTTTATCGCTTTGGCTGTATGTTGTTTTGAAGTACTCAATGTTTAAAGTCTTTTGGAAAAGGGAAATTATAGGTTTCAGAAATACTTGCGAATCGACCTTGGGCTATATAAGCCAATAATGGATTTTCCTTAAGTTGTTGCTGCTGATCTTTTTCTGAAACTTTCAAATAATCTTTATGACAGTAGGCAGCTACTATAGTACCTGTGATAATACTGTTTTCGTTAAAGCCATCGATTATATTGAAGAGTTTACATTCTAAAAACAAATAAGATTCGGCTAAAAATAACGCATTTATAGTTGATGCTTTTAAGGTTGGTAATATATCAATTATGGGTTTTGTTACTGAATTTTCTTCACATCTAGGGGAAGCACTTAATGATGCCAATACCACTTGATTGGGTAATGGAAAACTTACTGAAAACTCTTTAGTGTTTTTTACATTATGGTAGGTTTTATGCTTTGGTGTGCATACAAAACCAAAGTAATTGTCAAATCCAATTGGTATGGCCAAATGTTTTGGTGCTAGATCATATGTATCGCCTTCTTTCGTGCCTATAATAACCAAAGGCGCAACAGTGAAAATTTGCTCCCAGACTGGATTTGAAAGATCTAGCTTATAATATCCGTTTTCATGTAATCTTATCATAATCAATGTATAAATTACATTTTAAAACTATATAATTAAAATCTTAAATTAAATGATATTCATCAGTAATTGAACATTTTGTGATATAGCAAATTACATAGGTTAATATTTGTATTTATGAAATTAATCCAATTGATTTTAAAAAAATATTGAATAACCCATAACTATGAATAAGCGATTTAAGCAACTGTTGCGCTATTTAACAACGCTTTTACTTCCAAATCATCTACTTGATCAAAATTTTCGTAATATACATTTCTCCTAAAGAGGTATTTTTTCCTCCAATGATATCCACATCATTTATACTAATCTCATTGAAATTTTTAATACGCGATTTCATCTTATGCTAGTTTTTGCTTTATAGAAATTTGAATTTACGGTAATGTTAGTAATCCTAATATGATAAACGTTTTAAAGTGATGCTAAAAGTTTCAAAAACTGATAAAGATCATTTTATAAGACATAATTAATCACTATTATGCTTCCATATTAATATTAAATCAATAAATTATGTCAGTATTAAAAGTAATAGAAATCTTAGGAAATTCTACAATAAGTTTTGATGACGCAGTTAAAAACGTTGTTAAAGAAGCATCCAAAACAGTAAAAAATATCAAGTCTGTTTATGTAAAAGATATGCAGGCAACTGTTGACAACAATCAGGTAACCCAGTTCAGAGTGACTACGAAAGTTAGTTTTGGTATAACCGATTAGTTAAGACAAGGATTTCAACAAGGTAAATACTTTACTAATTTACTTTGTTGAAATCCTTTTGTTCTAAAGTATTTAAGGGTAGAATAATTTTTATGGCAATACTAATAGACAGTATTTTTAGTAAACCAGAGAATGGTTTACTGTGGCTCCCGATATAACAAATAATAATTTTAAAAAACAAACATAATGTCATTACTATATAAAAAAGACATTGAAGAATTAAATAAGGTCAATGCAGAAAATTGTATTTCTTTATTTGTTCCTGCGCATAGAGCAGGTGAAGAAGTATTGAATCATAAAGATGTGTTAGCTTTAAAAACACAAGTAAAACACGTGAAACATAAGTTGTCTAAAAAAGGACTTCAGGATTTGGATATCAGTAAAATGTTAGCTCCTGTAGAAAAATTAATAGATGATAGTCGGTTTTGGAGCCATCAATCTGATGGTTTGGCAATTTTTTTAACCGATAGTTTTTTTAGAAAATATACGCTTCCTATATATTTTCAAGAATTTAACGCTGTTGCAGATTCCTTTTATTTAAAACCATTGATGCCTATGTTTGTTGGTGATGGGACTTTTTATTTGATGACGCTTCAATTAGAAACTGTAAAATTATATGAATGCACCAAATATAGTTTTACCGAGATTGTCATCGATGATTTAATACCTAAAAACCTACAAGAAAGGGTAGGCTATGATTATGAGGAAAAAAATCTTCAATTTAGGACGCAACAAGCAGGTAAAGGGCAGGCCATGTTTCATGGTCAAGAAGCTGCTACAGGTAAAGACAAAAAGGAAATTAAAGTTTATTTTAAAGCCATAAATGATGGGCTCAGCACAATTTTACGTGAAGAGACTAGTCCATTATTAATAGTCTCTCAAGATTATCTCTTTTCAATTTACGAAGAGATTAATACGTATCAGAATCTAGTAAAACAACATGTTAAAGTTGATTTTGATGCTATTGATATTTTTGACATTCATGAGATGGCATGGGAAAAAATGGCTCCAACATTTGACCAAGCCAGAAAGGATAAAATAGCACGTTTTTTAGCAGAGCAAGGCACAGGTAAAACGGCTGTTGAAATTAAAGCCATATTGCCAGCAGCTTTTGATGGAAAAATTGAGACTTTATTTTGTGAAAATATGGCTGATATTTATGGTACTTACAAAAAAGAAAATGGGACTATAACGCTTTCTATAAGTGAGGAAAATGACAATTCAATTTCATTAATGAATGCAGCTGCAATACAAACCTTTTTAAAGGGTGGAGACATTTATTTACTTGATAAGGAAGATATGCCAAATCCAAATTCAAAAATCAATGCATTGTATAGGTATTAAAAACAAAATTATTAGCGAAATTAATAAATTTAAAAAAACAGAAATAATTGTAAGAATATTAATTATTACGTTTTAAGATTTTTTACGACATTAAGTAAAATGGTGACGTTAATTTTTTTTATTAACTCATAGTTTGAAATTTAGGAAACCTAGTCAATTATCCAAAGCATTTGATTGTGGTATTCGATTCCTATTCTGGGATCAACGCAATTAATCCTTTTAAGCAAACTTTATTCAAATTGGTAAACAATTTTTTATTCCACCTAAATTTTTAATCCCCAGCTTTTTCAAAGGGTCAAAAAAATGACACATTAAAAAAATTGGCAAAAAAAAATACTAATTGTAATTTCGGCACAATAAATGCGTTTTCCGTTTTTCAATCTAACAAATCAATTTATGCGCGCTTCAATTTTAATACTCTTATTATTTATTAGTGGCTTATTAAATTCACAAAATAAAACTATTGCAGCCGGCGAAAAGCTAGTTTTTACTGCATCTTACAATATGTCTGGAATTCTTACTGACCTTGCAGAAGTAACCATGCAAACCTCGGAAGTAAAAACTTCAAAAGCGACTTTAATGCAATTAAAATGCACTGCGGTAACCTATAGTAAATGGGATAGCTTTTTTAAAATACGTGATTTGTACGAAAGTTATGTGAGTCCAAATTATCTAACACCCTATTTATACAAAAGAGATATTGACGAAGGCGGTTATTATAAATTCATGCAGTATAATTTCAACCAAAAAACCAATACTGTTAACAGCTTAATGCGCAAAAAAAACAGTAAAGGTGAGTTTTGGGAAGAGAAGAAAACGCTTACTATTGGCAGCAATACAAGAGATTTGGTTACTACCTTATACCAAATTAGAAATCTCGATATTGGTAAAGCCAAAGTAAATGATACATCACAATTCACTATTTTATTTGATAATAAAGAATTTACAATAAACGTTAAAATGTTAGGTAAAGAAACCATTTCAACGGCATTAGGTCGAAAAGAATGTTTCAAATTGGGTATTTCACTTCCAAAAAATAATGAGTTAGGAAAAAATACAGACTTCATTTTATGGTTAACTGCCGACGATAATAAAGTTCCTGTTTACGGTAAATTTAAAATTCCTGTGGGGAACGGTGAATTAAAAATAAAATCAGCAACCGGATTAATGCATTAAAATATGAGAAAGTTAATTATTACCATTGGATATATTTCAGCATTACTCACCTTAATTTTAGCTGTCACCCCTTTTTCAAATATTGCAATTTTTCCAGGAGTTTTAGCGGTTATTTTAGCTGTTTTGATTTATGTCATATCCAATAAACAATCTAAAAAACCGGTTCAGTATATTTTATTGCTTACTATCATCGCAGCTGGATTTATGATATACAACACTATTTTTAGTGAAAGTACTGTAGGCGATACTGAGGCCTTAGAATTAAGGGAAGAAGAATCAAAAGAAAAAGCCATCGAAGAACTAGAAACATTAGACCTAGACTTCGAATAAAACACCCTAATTTAAACACTTTTAAAGGGACACATTTCTATGTTCCCTTTTTTTTTAGTTTATTTGAACCAAAAAGGATACTGAATGAAATTATCATTTATTACTGCATTATTTCTAGTAGGATCATGCACCACCTTGCGTTACACCGAACGTATTGAAAATATAAAAAATAACATCGTTTTTGAACAACCAGAAATTATTAAATCGCACCTAAATACGATTAAGGTAATTGACCTAAAAATGATCGTTTCTGAATTAGCTTCAGAAAAATATGAAGGTAGACGCGCAGGACAAAAAGGGCACCAAATGACTTGCGATTATCTAAAAAATTACTACAAAGAACAAGGTATTGCGCCGCCAGAAAATGCTCCGGATTATGCTCAAATAGTTCCTTCAACTTATTTGCCGTCTGAATATGGAGACTCAGAAAATGTTATCGCCTATATAAAAGGTGAAGAATTTCCTGATGAACATGTTATTATTATGGCGCATTCCGACCACGAAGGCATTATAGATGGCAAGATTTATTTTGGTGCTGACGACAATGCCTCTGGTACCGCCGCGGTTCTAGAAATAGCACAAGCATTTCAGATAGCAGCCCTAAACGGCTATAAACCAAAACGAAGCATTGTGTTCTTGCACGTCACTGCCGAAGAAATTGGATTACAAGGCTCACGTTACTACACCGAAAACCCAATATTTCCTCTTGAAAAAACTATGGCTGTACTCAATATAGACATGATTGGAAGAACAGATTTTAAGCATGAAGAAAACGATCAGTACTTGTATTTAATTGGCGTAAACCGACACAGTACCGAGCTGCCATTTATCGCCGAAAAGGCAAATGAATTTTCAACCAAACTCGATTTAGATTACCGTTACAACGATGAAAACGAATCTAATCGTTACTATTACAGATCCGATCATTACAATTTTGCATTAAAAGATATTCCGGTAATATTCTTTTTTAATGGCGAACACGCAGATTATCATAAACCTACCGATACCGAGGATAAAATAAACTACCAGCTCCTAGAAAAACGCACCCAATATATTTTCACTACAGCTTGGTATTTGGCAAATATGAACCATTATCTTGAAGCGAATTTAATTCGTTAAACTATTCTTATATTCCCAAGCCTTTTGCCATTATTTTAGATATTAGTTTAAATTTGTTCGTCACAATTAAAAATTAATACTCTAATGAAACAAATATTCTATTTGCTGTTTACAACATTCTTTATTCTAGCATGTGGTAGCAGTACCC
The DNA here is from genome assembly GCA_018402135.1 of Flavobacteriaceae bacterium. Taxonomy (GTDB): domain Bacteria; phylum Bacteroidota; class Bacteroidia; order Flavobacteriales; family Flavobacteriaceae; genus Paucihalobacter. The sequence continues at coordinate 639,345 of JAGYJF010000002.1, forward strand.
AAACAGCCGTTCAAGAAACTACGCCAACTCAAATCACAACCGAAGATGCAGTGGTAACTTATGCATCAACTATTACCGCAAATGAATTGAGCGACATGCTTTACATTTATGCTTCAGATGAATTTGAAGGCAGAGAAACTGGTGAGCCTGGACAAAAAAAGGCTGTTGAATATTTAAAACAACATTATATTGATCTAGGAATTTCTTCACCATTAGGTGGCGATAATTATTTTCAACCAGTTCCATTAGAGAAACAAGGCGCTGTAGAAACAACCATTAAGATCAATACTAATACTTTTGAAACCTACAATGATGTCATTACAATTAGTGGCGGTACAACGACCTCATTTACAGTGAATGATATTGTATATGCTGGATACGGGGTTGAAGATGAAAATTATTCAGATTATACCGAAGATGTTACTGGCAAAATAGTATTGATCAAATCGGGCGAACCTCAAGACGCCGATGGTAATTATATAACTTCAGGATCAACGGAACCTACCAAATGGGTTAATGGCCGTCAAGCACTAGCATCAAAAAGAGATGTTGCCCTAAAAAAAGGTGCAAAAGGTTTAATAATCATGGATGCCGAATTGTTTCCGCGATATTCTAGTTTTTATAAAGCTCAGGCTAGTCGAAGCGGAAGACTTTCCTTGAAATCGGATGAAACACCAATGATGATTATGATGATTAATGAAAAACTGGGTACAGCGCTGCATCCAAATATTCTAACCTCTAATTCATCAGAAATATTAAAAATAGAAGCTGATTTCAATATTACCAGCAAAAGTGAAGATGTAATGTCTGAAAACGTAGTTGCCTATATCAAAGGAAGTGAAAAGCCTGACGAGGTTATTGTAATCTCGGCACATTTAGACCATGAAGGTATTAAAGATGGTGAAATTTATAATGGCGCTGACGATGATGGTTCAGGTACCATAGCAATTATTGAAATAGCTGAAGCTTTCAAGATGGCTGCCGATAACGGACATGCCCCTAAGCGCTCTATTTTATTTCTTCATGTAACAGGTGAAGAAAAAGGCCTTTTAGGGTCTGCGCATTACGCCGATAACGATCCAATTTTTCCGCTTGCCAATACAGTTGCTAACTTGAATATTGATATGATTGGAAGAACCGATCCAAAACGCACGGGCGATAGAAACTACGTGTATTTAATTGGTAGCGATAAGCTAAGTACAGAATTACATGATCTATCAGAAATGGTCAATTCAAAATACACCAACATTACTTTAGACTACACTTACAACGACGAAAATGATCCAAACAGATTTTACTACCGTTCCGATCATTATAACTTCGCTAAAAATAATGTTCCTGTAATTTTTTACTTTAATGGAACGCACGATGACTATCACCGTCCAAGCGATACCCCAGATAAAATTGAATATGATTTACTGGAAAATAGAACCAGACTTGTATTTCACACTGCATGGGAACTCGCCAACAGAGATGAAAGAGTTATCGTTGATAAAGCAACTGAATAAATTCTAAAGCACAACCAAAACGTTGTGCTTTTTTTTATACTTTGCGGTTCTAAAAAAAACTGTAAGCCCTTCTTAAATGAAACCAATTTTATTAATAATAATTTTTTCTTTTCTAATAATAAGTTGTAATACTGCTAAAGGTATTGAAAAATCTATTAGTACTGGAAATTACAACGCGGCTATCAGCGATGCTTTAAATAAATTAAGAACCAACAAGGAAAAAAAGCCAGCTTTTATTTACCTGCTAAAATCGGCATACGATAAAGCGAATACCCGTGATTTAAATGATATAGAATTACTTAAAGCCGAAAACATACCAGCTAATTCCTTGCGTATTTTCGAAACTTACAAAGCCTTAAACTCCCGACAAGAAGCTGTAAGAGCCGTATTGCCACTTTATGTTGATGGTAACGAAATAAGATTTAACAGTCGTAACTACACCAACGATTTGGTATCGTCTAAAACTGAAGCTTCGGCTTTTTTATATGACCAAGCTAAAGGTTTTTTAAACTCACCTAATAAATTAGATGCACGCACGGCCTATGGAGATTTTGAATTTATTGAAAGTATCAACCCGAACTACAAAGATGTAAGAGTACTCATGACTCAGGCCTATAACAAAGGCACAGATTATGTTATCGTAAGTATTCAAAATCAAACCAATCAAATTATACCAAGACGTTTAGAAACTTTTCTTTTAGATTTTAACACCTATGGTTTGGATAAGTTTTGGACTGTTTTTCATGCCGAACCACAAAAAAATTTACCTTATGATTACGCCATGCAGTTAAAACTAGCGCGCATTAATATATCCCCTGAACAGGTTAGTGAAAAAGAAATACTGCGAGAAAAAAGAATTGTAGATGGTTGGAAATATAAATTAGACCGTAACGGAAACGTCATGAAAGACAGTATCGGCAACGATATTAAAATTGATAATATAATTGACGTACGGGCAAGGCTGTTTCATTACCGACAATTTAAAACAACACAGGTAATCGCCGCAGTCGTATTTCAAAATTTGAATAACAATCAAATCTTAGATAATTTCCCGATCGACAGTCAATATGTGTTTGAAAACTTTTTTGCTACTTTTCGAGGTGATGAACGTGCGCTCTTAGAAGAGGATATAGTTTTAATAAGAAACAGTCAAATACCATTTCCACCCAACGAACAAATGATTTATGATTCTGGTGAAGATTTGAAATTACAACTAAAACGAATTATCAATTCTTACAGGTTTAGATAAACCTTGAAACTTCTACATCGTTAATATCTCCATGAGAAGCGTGCGCCACCACTCTGCCATTTTTGATGATAAGTAATTGAGGTGATTGGTGCATCACCTGGAATTTGTATCCAACCTCATTCGAAATTTCTCGATAGTTCAATAAATCTAAATAATACAAATCTGCATTTTGCTCATTTAAAGAATAAGCTTTCACGAATTGATTTAATACCATTTTGCTAATACCGCAACGCGTTGAATGCTTGAATATGAATTGCGGCTTCACTTTAGAAGCTTCTATAATGGCATCAAGTTGATGAATTTCGTTAAGCGAAATCCAAGGTAAAACATTGGCTGCTGGTTGCTCATTACTTCCAAATATAGATTTAAATAGTCCCATTTCATGCAGAATTTAATACGCTGAATAAAAGTAGTCTTTAAAATTTATATTCCTTAAAAACCGACAAATAGTCATTCCAATTTACTTAAAATCAGACATAATGTCTGCAATTCATAAGTGGTAAGAAAATTGACTATTCTTTCCTGAAAAGAGAAAAATAATTTAACTCCCATTATAACAAAACTATTATGAACCTAAACAATTTTACCATAAAATCGCAAGAAGCCATTCAGCAAGCGCAACAATTAGCGCAAAGCTTAGGGCATCAGCAAATAGAAAATGAGCATATTTTTAAAGCCATTATTGAGGTGGATGACAATGTAGTTCCTTTTCTACTTAAAAAACTGAATGTTAATACTAGTGTCTTAAATTTAGCCGTTGATAAGCAGTTAGAAAGTTTCGCCAAAGTTTCTGGCGGCGAAATAATGCTTTCACGCGAAGCAGGTAAAGCAATTAATGAGGCGTCTATCATTGCTAAAAAAATGAAAGATGACTACGTTTCTATAGAACATTTGGTATTGGCAATTTTTAAATCGAATAGCCCAATAGCTAAAATGCTAAAAGACCAAGCAGTTACTGAAAAAGGTTTACAAGCGGCTATTAATGAACTGCGTAAAGGCGACCGTGTAACCTCGCAAAGTCAAGAAGAAACTTATAATTCACTTAATAAATACGCTAAAAACTTAAACCAGTTGGCGCGTGACGGAAAATTAGACCCAGTAATTGGCCGTGATGAAGAAATACGACGCATACTTCAAATATTATCCCGTCGCACAAAAAACAACCCTATTTTAGTTGGTGAACCAGGAACTGGTAAAACAGCCATTGCAGAAGGTTTAGCCCACAGAATTATAGATGGTGATATTCCCGAAAATCTTAAAGATAAACAAATATTTGCACTAGATATGGGCGCACTTATTGCAGGTGCCAAATACAAAGGTGAGTTTGAAGAACGTCTGAAAGCAGTAATTAAAGAAGTTACAACTAGCGAAGGAGATATCGTTTTATTTATAGATGAAATTCACACCTTAGTTGGTGCTGGAGGCGGACAAGGCGCGATGGATGCAGCAAACATATTAAAACCAGCCCTGGCAAGAGGTGAACTACGCGCCATTGGAGCAACAACACTTGATGAGTATCAAAAATATTTTGAGAAAGACAAAGCATTAGAACGCCGTTTTCAAAAAGTAGTAGTAAACGAACCAGATACTGAAAGTGCCATTTCAATTTTACGAGGCATTAAGGAAAAATACGAAACGCATCATAAGGTACGAATTAAAGACGAAGCCATTATCGGAGCCGTGGAATTATCGGAACGTTATATCACTAATCGATTTTTACCAGACAAAGCTATTGATTTAATGGACGAGGCAGCGTCGAAATTGCGGATGGAAATCAACTCAAAACCAGAAGAGTTAGATGTGCTCGACAGAAAAATAATGCAACTCGAAATCGAGATCGAAGCCATCAAGCGTGAAAAAGACGAGATCAAACTTAAATCACTCAGTGCCGAAGTCGCGAACTTAAAAGAAGAACGCAACAGCCTTAATGCCAAATGGAAAAGTGAAAAGGAAGTAGTTGATAATATTCAATTACAAAAATCAAATATTGAAAATTATAAACTTGAAGCCGAACGTGCTGAACGCGAAGGCGATTATGGAAAAGTTGCCGAATTGCGTTACGGTAAAATTAAAGATTCTCAAGAATCTTTAGAAAAACTGCAAAAACAGCTAAGAGAGAATCAATCCGGTAGCTCTTTAATAAAAGAAGAAGTCACGTATGACGACATTGCAGAAGTTGTAGCGAAATGGACTGGCATACCGGTTACCAAAATGCTTCAAAGTGAACGCGACAAACTTTTAAAGTTAGAAGACGAATTGCACAAACGTGTTATTGGTCAAGAAGAAGCTATTGTAGCTGTGAGTGATGCCGTACGAAGAAGTAGAGCAGGATTACAAAATCCGCAAAAACCCGTTGGAACCTTCTTATTTTTAGGAACCACAGGCGTTGGTAAAACTGAATTAGCAAAAGCACTTGCCGAGTACTTATTTGATGATGAAAACGCCATGACTAGAATAGACATGAGCGAATATCAAGAACGACATGCCGTAAGCAGATTGGTTGGTGCGCCTCCAGGTTATGTTGGTTATGATGAAGGCGGACAGCTCACTGAAGCCGTGCGTAGAAAACCATATTCTGTTGTATTATTAGATGAAATTGAAAAAGCACATCCCGATACGTTTAACATTCTTTTGCAAGTATTAGATGAAGGCAGGTTAACCGATAACAAAGGCCGCGTGGCCGATTTTAAAAACACTATTATTATTATGACTTCCAATATGGGAAGCGAAATAATTCAGGAAAAATTTAGTGCGGTTAAAGATCTGGATACGGCGATGGAAGCAGCCAAAATTGAAGTATTAGGATTACTAAAACAAACCGTTAGGCCCGAATTTTTAAACCGAATAGACGATACTATTATGTTTACGCCTTTAACCAAAGAAAATATATTAGATATTGTTGGTCTGCAAATAAAAGGTATCACAAAAATGATTGGAAAACAAGGTATAACCTTTGATGCCACTTTAGAGGCGAAAGCCTACCTCGCTGATAAGGGTTTCAATCCTGAATACGGAGCAAGACCAGTAAAACGTGTCATTCAAAAAGAAGTATTAAACGCATTAAGTAAAGAAATACTTGCCGGAACTGTAACTACAGACAGCATTATTTTACTTGACGAATTTGATGGCGAGTTGGTATTTAGAAACCAAGGCGACCTAGTGGTTGAAGAAATTTAATAACAAGCGTAACAATTTTAAAATATAAGAGTCTTATAGTTGGTTGGTTAGTAGAAGAGCAACACAAATTTCTGTACAGAAAGGCGTGTTGCTTTTTTTTTCTTCAATTAAAGTTGGTTTGGGTCTTTATGAATTTTACTTTTTGTCAAATTCGAAAAGTATCATCGATTATTAAAATCTAACAATTTTATTATGAGACATTTCATGTAGTTGACAAAGTATTTTCACAAAAAAAGCAATTTTTTGACAAAGTTTTAGTTTTTATGTAATGCAATTATGTTTAACTTTACGTGCTATTAATTCCCAAATTTACAGTAATCATTAAACAATTGTTGATTTAACAAAAAATCAAGATACCTACCTATTATGAATATTTCTAGTTATATAGACCATACGCTTTTAAAGCCAACGGCGACCGAGCGCGAAATTCTTACACTTTGCAATGAGGCCAAAAAAAACAGATTCAAAGCAGTTTGTGTTAACAGTTGTTATGTAGCACTTGCCAAACAATCACTAACAAGAACTGATGTAAAGGTCTGTTCTGTTATTGGTTTTCCATTTGGAGCTATGTCCACCCAAGCCAAAGTTTTCGAGGCAAAATGTGCTATTGAAGACGGTGCTGACGAAATTGATATGGTTATAAACCTAGGGCTTTTAAAAAGCAAAAACTATTTAGCTGTTTTAAAAGATATAGGCGATGTCAAACACGCTATCGGCAATAAAACATTGAAGGTTATTCTTGAAATAAGTGAACTTTCCAAAAACGAAATCATTAAAGCTTGCGAAATCTGTTTAGATGCCAACGCCGATTTTGTTAAAACATCAACTGGGTTTTCAAAAAGCGGTGCTACTCTAACAGCCGTGAAAATCATGAAAAAAACCGTCAAAGACCACATCAAAATAAAAGCTTCAGGTGGTGTCAATACCCACGATAAAGCACTCAAGTATATACAAGCTGGAGCAAACAGAATAGGCACCTCTTCGGGAATTGCTATTGTTAATGACGAAGAAGCTACCTTGGCCTATTAATCATATCATTTTTGTTATATTTACGTCATGAGCGTACACATTGAAGCCAAAGTTGGAGAGATTGCAGAAACCATTCTACTTCCAGGAGATCCGTTGCGAGCCAAATGGATAGCAGACACATTTTTTGAAAACAGCACTTGTTTTAATAAAGTGAGAAATATGTTTGGATACACTGGTTTTTATCAAGGCAAACGCGTTTCGGTGATGGGAACTGGTATGGGTGTGCCGAGTATTTCAATTTATGCCCATGAACTGATAAACGACTATGGCGTGAAAAATCTCATTCGTGTTGGCAGCGCAGGATCGTATCAAGCAGAAGTTAAAATTCGCGATATTGTGATTGCCATGGCAGCATCTTCAAATTCTGCGGTAAACGAATTGAGATTTGGCGGTGCAGATTATGCGCCAACTGCCGATTTTAATCTCTTTTTAAAAGCAGTTGAAACCGCCAAAGCAAAACAAATAGACGTTAAAGCAGGTAATATTTTTACCAGTGACATATTCTATGCCGACGATTTTGAATCTTATAAAAAGTGGTCTAAATTTGGAGTGCTTTGTGTGGAAATGGAAACCGCAGGATTATACACTATTGCCGCAAAACACAGAGTTCATGCCTTATCCATTTTAACCATTTCCGATTCATTAGTAACCGGTGAACGCACCACGACCAAAGAACGCGAAACCACTTTTAAAGACATGATAGAAATTGCTTTAGAATTGGCTTAACCATCATCAACTTAATATTATTATCAAAAAATGACACGTATCATCCTTGTTCTATTTTTTACAACCACTATTTCATCCTTGGTGAATGCACAAAACACTAAAAATAGTAAAGATGACGTAACTGTTTATTATTTGGTGCGTCATGCAGAAAAAGATAGAACTAATCCGCAGGATAAAAACCCGAATTTAACAACTGACGGAGTTAATCGCGCTAAAAATTGGAAAGACATTTTAAGCAATATTTCATTTGATATGGTGTATGCAACAAACTATAATCGCACAAAACAAACTGCGCTACCCCTAGCAGAATCTAACAATCTTTCAACTGTAATATACGAAGGTAATAATTTGGTTGATAACAATTTTTTCAAAGTAACTAAAGGAAAAAAAGTATTTATAGTTGGACATAGCAATACTGTTCCTGAAATTGTAAATAAATTAATAGGTCAAAAAAAGTACTCAGAAATTAATGATAGTGAAAACGGTTCTTTATTTATTGTTACCAAACGCGGCGAAATAATTTCAGAACAACTGCTAATTATCAATTAAATTAACTTCTAAATTCTCCAGTTCAATGGTAGACAATAATATCAGGTTGTTACTTTCAAATAAGAGTTGCAGCTCTATTAAAGTTACTAATTTTGTTTCTGGCTTATAATTTCTGTAATCAACAAATCTAACTCCGTTTAAAAAGCGTTCGTTGTAAGCTTCTCTAAATCGAATACCGCCACCATCGGTGAAATATTTATAGGCTAAATAGTCTATTTTAAAGGTGTCCGCATGAATCCAATATAAAAAAATATCCTCAAAATCTTCCCCACCGCCGACTTCGTCAAAGGTTATTTCAATAATATGATAAGGTTCATTTTTTATGGTCGTGCTATCTATATAACGCTTGTGAACCGCTTTTTGATTCAAACCAAAGGGTAAGACAGAAAAATAATGAACGGAATTTACTGAATTGGAATACTTTATAACATCTTCTTCACTTAAATCAATGAGACTGTCATTCACAAAACGATTAAAATCGGTATTATCAAGCACATCATAAATAGTAGAATCATTACGCATAATAGTTCTACTTAATACCAACTGACCATTGTTTCTTATGGCTTTATAATGAATATCTCTGAAATCAAAATCGATTGTCGCATTTGAAACCAAGTTAGACCCTGATATCTCAAGCGACTTATCTACAATTTTTTCTGCGTCTAGTTCCGCAGTTTTTGTCGCATTTTTGCAACTTATTGCAATTAAAAAAATTAGTAATGCAAATGGTAATTTCAGCATATTTAAGTGTTTCAAAATTTAGTCGTAAAATTAAGCATTAGCTGTCATGCAGTTGAATAAATCGCAAATAAATCGATACCTTTGCCATCCATGCAAAAAAACATAAACATAAAGAACAAACGCGCGCGATTTGAGTTCGAGATAGTCGATACTTATACCGCGGGAATTGTTCTAACTGGCACCGAAATTAAATCTATTCGCAGTAGTAAAGCCTCTATTGCGGAAAGTTTTTGTGAGTTCAATGATGCTGGTGAATTGTTTGTGATTAATATGACTATTGAAGAATACTTGTATGGCAATTATTACAATCACAAACCAAAAGCCGAACGCAAATTATTGCTCAACCGACGAGAGCTTAAAAAACTTCAAAAAGACGTTCAGGCGAAAGGACTTACCATTGTCCCGCTGCGATTATTTATTAACGACGACGGATTCGCAAAATTAGAAATAGCCCTGGCAAAAGGTAAGAAACTTTATGACAAACGCGATAGTATAAAAGAACGTGATGTGATGCGCGACATAGACCGTATCAAAAAAAACTTCTAAATTAACTTTAGCTTTTCTGTAACATTAAACAGTGTATTTATACCTATGTTTGAAATGTACTAAAAATTCTAAATGAAATCTATTCTTACGTTTATTACATTACTTATCACACCAATAAGTATGTATTCACAAGTAAAAGGTTCGGTTACTGATATAAATAATGAAGCATTGGCTTATGTTAACGTATTTATAGAAAACACCTATACGGGAACCACGACGAATGAATCTGGAAATTATGAGTTAAATATTTCAAAATATGGAAAGTACACTTTAGTTTTTCAGTATTTAGGATATAAAACCAAGAAGGTTGTTATTGAAGTTGAAAAATTTCCTTTCGAGCAAAACATCATTTTAGAAGAAACTCAAATTTCATTAACTGAAATCGTCATCAACGCTGAAGACAATCCAGCCAACCTTATTATTAGAAATGCTATTGATAACAGAAATAAAAATCTTGAAACTATCAATGCCTATACCGCTAATTTTTATTCGCGTGGTTTGATAAGAATTAAAGATGCACCGGAAAAAATTTTAGGTGTTGAGGTTGGTGATCTTGGTGGTGGATTAGATTCCACTAGAAGTGGTATTATTTACCTTTCAGAAACGGTTTCTAAACTTCAATTCTTGCGACCAGATAAGCTTAAAGAAACCATCACGGCTTCAAAAGTAAGTGGCGATGACAGTGGATTCAGTTTTAATAATGCCAGCGATGTAGATTATAATTTTTACAATAACACTATAGAATTGGGTAATCAAATTGTATCACCAATTGCCGATTTTGCCTTTAGTTATTATAACTATAAACTCGAAGGCACCTTTTATGATGCGCAACAAAATCTAATTAATAAAATAAAAGTTATTCCGAAAAGAGCAAAAGACCGCGTGTTCTCAGGTTATATTTATATCGTTGAAGATCAATGGACTATTTATGCAACTGAATTAAGCATTACAGGAGAACAAGCTAGAATTCCAGCAGCTGATATTTTAACTATTTCACAGAATTTCACCTATTCATCTAACGATAAAGTTTGGGCACTCATTTCGCAAAACATCGACTTTAAATACGGATTATTTGGCATTAAAGGTGACGGTAGGTTTACCGCGGTTTATAGCGACTACAATTTTAACAATAACCTTAGTAAAAAAGATTTTAACCGCGAATTGGTTTCATTTATAGAAAATGCCAATAAAAAGGATAGTGCCTATTGGACCATGTCAAGACCTGTGCCACTTACCTCAGAAGAAATTACCGATTACGTTAAAAAAGACAGTATTCAAATTCTAAAAAAATCAAAACCCTATTTAGATTCTGTTGATCGTGCAAAAAACCGATTCAAACCACTTTCGGCCTTAACAGGTTACACCTATCAAAATTCTGAGAAGAACACCAGAATTGGATATAATATTCCCATTGGTGCTGTGCAATTCAACACTGTTCAAGGCTATAATGCTGGTATGAATTTTTTCTATACCAAAGGCTATGATGAATTTAGGAAATACTTTTCTGCCAATGCCAGTTTAAATTACGGGTTTTCTGATGACAGATTACGTGCTACCGGTTCATTAACCTATAAATTTAACAATATTAGCAAGGCAATTTTATCGCTTTCGGGTGGGGTAACGACTGAGCAATTTAATAGTAGTGTCCCTATTTCACCGCTTGTAAACGGTGTATCATCGTTGTTCTTTGAAAGCAACTTTATGAAACTTTACGACAAAAGTTTTCTTCAGCTATCTTACTCCGAAGAGATAGCTAATGGTTTTAGACTTTACGGCAATATGAGTTATGAACGCAGAAAAGCATTGTTTAATACATCTGATCAAGTTTTTTTCGATAAAAATGACAAAGTTTATACCAGTAACAATCCTTTAGATCCGGAAGCCTTTGGAGTTGCACCATTTGACACCCATAACATTGTTAAACTTAATGTAGCGGCGCAATTTAACTTCGGTCAAAATTATTTGAGTTATCCCAGAACCAAGGTCAACCTTACAAATGATAAATATCCAACACTTACCATTGGTTACGAACAAGGACTTGGTGCTACTAATTCCAACTATAATTTTCAACAAATAAAAGCGCGTTTATACCAATCGTTCGATATTTCAAATAAAGGTCGTTTTAGCTACAACATGCGCGGTGGAAAATTATTTAATGCTGAAAACATAGCCTTTATGGATTTCCAGCACTTTAATGGTAATCAAACCAGGCTGAGTACTAACGGAAGTTACACCGATGTTTTCAACAATCTGGAGTATTACAGGCTTAGCACTAATAATTCTTATTTTGAAAGCCATATTGAGCATAATTTTAACGGGTATTTGCTGAACAAAATTCCACTTATAAATAAATTAGGCTTTAGTACGGTTATAGGTATTCATAATCTATTTACCAGCGATCATAAACCGTATCAAGAATTTTCGGTTGGATTAGATAAAATTGGTTGGGGGAAATTTAGATTTCTTCGTGTGGACTATGTGCGCTCCTATCAAGGAGGTTACCTAAACGATGTAATTATCTTCGGATTAAACTTTTTTAATTAATTTGGCGCAAACTATATAAGCATGAAAACTAGCATTTTTTCAATTCTAATCATAATATGTTTAACTACGAGTAATTTTGCACAAGAAAATGAAGAAGCAAAAGATTATTGGGCTTCGGTTGCAAGTTTAGACGCTATCGTAAACAGTTTATATGCGGTGATTTCTGGTGAAAAGGGTCAGGAACGCGATTGGGATCATTTTAAATTTTTATTTCATGCCGATGCGAAGTTAATTCCAGCTGGCAAAACTCCTACAGGTAAATACCAAGCACGCTTTTTAAAACCGCAAGATTATATCACGACTTCTGGAGCTTGGTTGGTAGAAAATGGTTTTTTTGAAGTTGAAATAAAACGAGAAATTCAAACATTTGGTAGTATTTCGCACGTTTTCAGCACCTATCAAGCGTATAGAAGTGCCGGCGAAGCAGAGCCTTTTATGCGCGGTATTAACAGTATTCAGCTTCTAAACGACGGTGATCGGTGGTGGATATTAAATGTTTATTGGACACAAGAAACTCCTGAAAATCCCATTCCAAACGCTTATTTACCGCGAAATTAATTTTTGTTTTCCAAAAGTGGCACAAATCGAAATTCACCAAACTCGTGTTTTTCAAATTCTTGTTCACTTTTTCGAATGATGAGGGTCATTACTTGAGTCGTATCGCCAACTGGAATCACCAATCTACCGCCAATGGCCAATTGCGCAAGCAAATCTGAAGGGATTTTAGGCGCTCCAGCAGTTACAATTATGCCATGATACGGCGCCGCTTCAGCATACCCTATGTAGCCATCGCCAAAAATTAATTTCTTGGCATTGTAACCTAATTTTGGTAAAAACTTTGAAGTTCTTTTAAACAATTCTTGTTGGCGTTCAATACTGTAAACTTTAGCTCCTAGTTCTAATAAAACAGCCGTTTGATAACCGCTACCAGTACCGATTTCTAACACCGTATCACCCTTATTTATTTGAAGCAATTCGGTTTGGAACGCCACCGTATAGGGTTGCGAAATAGTTTGATCGGCAGCAATTGGAAAGGCTTTATCTTGATAAGCATGATCTAAAAACCCCGAATCCATGAACAAATGCCTCGGAATTTTACCGATGGCATTAAGCACTTCACGGTTTTTAATACCTTTACCTTTAAGTATTTCAACCAATTTATTTCGTAAGCCTTGATGTTTTAACGTGTCTTTCAATGGAACTAAATTAATGGTAGCGAATTTAACTGAATGCGAAACAAGTTCAAAGTGAAAACTGAAAAATTACTGTGCATCTACTTCATAAAAAGCCTATATTTATTTAGGCAATTTATAATTTCATTTGCATTATTTTTATTTCAAAACAACTATTTTTGTTAAAAACCTAAAAATATGCTGAAAGCAGGCGTTCTTGGTGCTGGTCACCTAGGAAAAATCCATTTAAGATTACTCAAACAATCCGATAAATATGAACTTGTTGGATTTTTCGATACCGATGCTGAAAACGGTAAAAAAATTAGCGATGAATTTGGTTATACCTATTTTGATTCCTTAGATAAACTTATTGATGCTGTTGATGTTGTTGATATCGTGACTCCAACTTTGTCTCATTTTGAATGTGCGAAAAAAGCCATTGCTAAAGGCAAGCATATTTTTATAGAAAAACCCATTACCAATACCGTTGAAGAGGCAGAAACCATCCGAACTTTATTGGCCGAAAACAATGTTAAAGGACAAGTTGGTCACGTAGAACGTTTTAATCCAGCGTTTACGGCCGTTAAAGACAATATTAATAATCCGATGTTTATTGAATGTCATAGACTTGCAGAATTTAACCCACGTGGAACCGATGTTCCTGTCGTGTTAGATTTAATGATTCACGATATTGATATCATTTTAAGTGTGGTGAAATCTTCCGTTAAAAATATTTCTGCAAGTGGTGTAAGTGTTATTAGTGACACTCCTGATATTGCGAACGCCCGAATAGAATTTACCAATGGCTGCGTAGCCAATTTAACAGCGAGTAGAATTTCGCTCAAGAATATGCGTAAAACTCGGTTCTTTCAAAAAGACGCTTATATTTCGGTTGATTTTCTTGAGAAGAAATGTGAAGTCGTTAAAATGAAAGACGCACCTGAACAACCAGGCGATTTTGATATGATCCTTCAAAATGCCGAAGGTGTTAGCAAACAAATTTATTTCGATAATCCTGAAGTTTCTAATAACAACGCTATTTTAGATGAGTTAGAAACCTTCGCTGATGCCATAAACAACAACACCAAACCGGTTGTTACCTTGCATGATGGCACCGAGGCATTGCGCGTGGCTACTATGATTATCAATCAATTTTAAATACAGTATTACAAAACAACAAATACAATGAAAAATATAGCAGTAATAGGCGCAGGCACTATGGGTAATGGTATTGCCCATACCTTTGCACAGTCAGGTTTTAAAGTTCAACTTATTGACTTAAGCGAAAGCAATTTAAAACGCGGTATCGATACGATAAGCAAAAATCTAGAGAGACAAGTTGCAAAAGACCTGATTTCTGAAACCGACAAAGAAAATACACTAAGCAATATTTCAACATTTACCGATATAAATGAAGGTGTTGAATACGCCAGTTTGGTAGTAGAAGCAGCCACCGAAAATATCGAGTTGAAACTAAAAATTTTCAAACAATTGGATGAAGCCTGTCCAGAAGACACCATTCTTGCTACCAATACTTCATCCATCTCCATCACACAAATAGCGGCGGTTACCAAAAGACCAAAACTTGTAATAGGGATGCACTTTATGAATCCAGTGCCAATTATGAAATTAGTAGAGATTATCCGTGGCTATAACACTAGCAACGAAGTAACTGAAACCATTATGGAACTTTCCAAAACTCTTGGCAAAATTCCAGTTGAAGTAAACGATTATCCAGGTTTTGTTGCCAATCGCATTTTAATGCCTATGATAAACGAATCCATAGAAACACTTTACAATGGCGTAGCAGGTGTAACCGAAATTGATACCGTAATGAAGCTCGGTATGGCACATCCCATGGGTCCATTACAGTTAGCAGACTTTATTGGCCTTGACGTATGTCTTTCTATTTTAAATGTGATGTATGAAGGCTTTAAAAATCCGAAGTATGCACCGTGTCCCTTACTCGTAAACATGGTTCGTGCGGGCAAATTTGGTGTGAAATCTGGCGAAGGTTTTTATGATTATTCCGAAAGCCGGAAAGCAGAAAAAGTAGCGAAACAATTTGTGTAAAACGCTACGATTTTAATATAACACTCCGTTTAAACAATTTACAGTAATACAATGACCAAAATAATCCCGTTTAAAGCAGTTCGGCCAACGCGCAGTAAAGTTGGTCTGGTGGCCTCCCGTTCGTACGAAAGCTACACGGATGAAGAACGTGATTCGCGCATGCATTACAATCCATTTAGCTTTTTACATATTATTAATCCTGGGTTTAAATACGATCACGTCATTAAAGGCAGCGAGCGTTATAATTTAGTGAAAAACCGCTATTTAGAATTCAAAGAAGATGGTGTTTTTCTTCAAGATGAAAAACCTTCACTTTACGTTTATAAAATTGTAAATAGAGATAAATTTGAATTCAGTGGCATTATCGCCTTAGCGCATGCTGAAGATTATGAAAATAATCTAATCAAAAAACATGAAGACACGATTTCTGATCGTGAAGAAACTTTTAAAACCTATTTAAAAACAGTAGGTTTTAATGCGGAGCCTGTATTGCTAACCTATCCAGATAACGATGTCATTTCAACGGTAATAAAAAATGCCCAAGAGTCTTTTCCTGAATATGAGTTTACCATGACTTATAGAGACACGCACTACCTTTGGAAAATAGACAATCCAGAAACTATTGCTACCATTCAACAAGAATTTAGCAATACCAAATACGTATATATTGCCGATGGACACCATCGTTGTGCCTCTTCATTTTTGCTTTATCAAGATAAAAAAACTCACAATCCTAATCACTGTGGGAACGAACCTTATAATTTTTTTATGTGTTATTTCTTACCAGAATCTCACTTAAAAATTCATGAATTCAACAGAGTAGTTAGAGATTTAAACGGACTAAACAAAGAAGCTTTTTTAGTGAAGCTAGATGGCTTTTATAAAATTGAAAATCGAGGCACGACTCCCTATCATCCAGAAAGTGCACATCAATTTAGTATGTACTTAGATGGCGAATTTTATGCTTTAGTTTTACGAAAATCGGCTTATGCCTTTAATACTTCCTTAGACGAATTAGATGCTTATGTGCTTTATAAAACAATTTTGCAACCAATATTAGGAATAGAAGATTTAAAAAATAGCAATCGCATAGATTATTCTAACGCTAAAAATGAATTAATAAACATTAAAAGCCTTGTAGATAGCGGCGAATTTAAAGTTGGATTTAACATGCGTCCAGCTACCATCGATCAGCTAAAAAACATTGCAAACGAAGGCTTAACCATGCCACCAAAAAGCACCTACATTTTACCAAAGCTCCGAAGTGGCCTAACAATTTATGAATACTAACATGACGATAACCAATAATTTAAAAACCATTATATCAGCAATTCCAGAACACGTCACCTTAGTAGCGGTTTCTAAAACAAAACCAATTTCCGATTTAATGGAAGCCTACAACGCTGGCCAACGTGTTTTTGGTGAGAATAAAATTCAGGAAATGGCCGATAAATTTGAGGCCATGCCCAAGGATATTCAGTGGCATATGATTGGTCATGTGCAAACTAACAAGGTGAAATACATGGCGCCTTTTGTTAGCCTTATTCACAGCGTTGATAGTTTAAAATTATTAAAAGAGATAGACAAACAAGCCAAAAAATACGAAAGAACAATTAATTGTCTTATCCAAATTAAAATAGCTGAAGAAGATTCAAAATTCGGGCTTTCAGCTAACGATGCAAAAACCTTAATACTATCTCCTGAAGTTAGACAACTTAGTAATATTAATATTGTTGGACTTATGGGAATGGCCACCTTTACCGAAGATGAAGCGCAACTAAAAACAGAATTTAGCAAACTCAAAAATGCTTTTGACAGTTTTAAGGACATCGACACAAATAATTCTGACTTGAAAATTATTTCTATGGGTATGAGTGGTGATTACACTATTGCCATTTCATGCGGCAGCAACATGATTAGAGTAGGAAGTAATATCTTTGGAGAACGAAATTACTAACAAAACAAATAGCTATGAAAATATATACAAAAACTGGTGACACGGGCACTACTGCCCTATTTGGCGGCACCCGCGTACCAAAACATCATATCAGAATTGAAAGTTATGGCACAGTAGACGAGCTCAACTCTCATATTGGATTGTTACGAGATCAGGATATTAACAAGAGTCATCAACTATTTCTGATGGACATTCAAGATAAATTATTTACAGTTGGTGCTATTTTAGCAACGGACCCTGATAAGGCGATTCTAAAAAGTGGCAAGGAACGTTTAAATATTCCTAAAATTTCACAGGCAGATGTAGAGACTCTAGAAAAAGCTATTGATTTAATGGATTCCCAATTACCGCCAATGACACATTTTGTCCTTCCTGGTGGACATCCTACGGTGTCAACATGTCATGTAGCGCGCTGTGTATGCAGGCGTGCCGAACGTTTGGCGGTTGCACTTATGGAAATTTCCCCCTTTCAAAATACCACTTTAGTGTATTTAAACAGACTCTCAGACTATCTTTTTGTGTTGGCACGAAAGTTGTCTAACGAGTTAAATGCGGAAGAAATTAAATGGATTCCCACAAAAGAATCCTGAGAAAAACAGGCTTTTTTTTACGCTCTTTTTATTAATGATGAAATAATGTACTTTTTTCTTGATTTATTCAGCAGAAAATTTATTTTTGCAGAAAATTAAAACACATAAGAAATGTATTGGACCCTCGAATTAGCATCTTATTTAAGCGATGCACCATGGCCAGCCACTAAGGACGAACTTATAGACTACGCAATTAGAACAGGAGCGCCATTAGAAGTTGTTGAAAACCTGCAATCTATAGAAGATGAAGGCGATTCTTATGATTCAATTGAAGAAATTTGGTCGGATTATCCAACAGATGAAGATTACCTCTGGAATGAGGACGAATATTAAAAATAATAAAACAGAATAATTAAAAAGTCTCATATAGAGGCTTTTTTTGTTTGGTTTTCTTTTTATAAACCTTGCACAAACCTTATCTTTGAAGGTTTCATGCGAACAACATATAGAACAAAATATGCCAATGCAACACGCATTTAGGCTTAAAATTATACAACACCTATGAACATACTGAATTCAGTACTTAAGGTTTTTGTTGGCGATAAATCCAAACAGGATGTAAAAGCCATCATGCCAATTGTAAATAAAATAAAAACTTTTGAAGCCGCTATAGAAGCCTTGTCTCACGACGAATTAAGGGCCAAAACTGAAGGCTTTAAAACCAAAATAGCCGAGTCTCGAAAGCCTTTTTACGAACAAATTGACCAACTTAAACAAAAAGCCCAAGACACCGAAGATATTGACGAACGCGAAAATATCTACCAAGAGATAGATGCTATTGAGGACGATATTTACGCAGCTACTGAAGCTGTTTTAAATGATATACTTCCTGAAGCATTCGCTGTAGTAAAAGAAACAGCCAAACGCTTTTTTCACAATACCGAAATTACCGTTACGGCCAATACTTTTGATAGAGAAATATCAGGAAGTAAAAGTTATGTCACACTTTCTGATGAAAAAGCCGTGTGGAGCAATTCTTGGGATGCTGCTGGTAAGCCGATTACTTGGGATATGATTCATTACGATGTTCAGCTTATTGGTGGTATAGCAATGCACCAAGGCAAAATTGCCGAAATGCAAACAGGTGAAGGTAAAACTTTGGTAGCCACACTTCCAATGTATTTAAATGCACTTTCAGGCAAGGGTGTACACTTGGTAACTGTTAACGATTACTTGGCCAAACGTGATAGCGCGTGGATGGCACCAATTTTTGAATTTCACGGCTTAAGTGTTGATTGTATAGATTACCACCAACCCAATTCTGCCGCTAGGAAAAAGGCTTATAATGCTGATATCACTTACGGCACCAATAATGAATTCGGTTTTGATTATCTGAGAGATAACATGGCACATTCGCCTGAAGATTTAGTGCAACGTCGCCATCATTTTGCGATTGTGGATGAGGTAGATTCGGTATTAGTTGATGATGCCAGAACACCATTAATCATTTCTGGACCAATACCGCAAGGAGATCGACATGAGTTTACTGAGCTAAAACCGAAGGTTGAATCGATTGTAGCAGAACAGCGCCAGCAGTTAATTGCTGTTTTGGCAGAAGCAAAAAAACTTATTGCCGAGGGTGACACCAAAGAAGGTGGTTTTAAATTACTTCAGGTATATCGAGGTATTCCTAAAAACAAAGCATTAATCAAGTTTTTAAGTGAAGAAGGCATAAAACTACTGCTTCAAAAAACTGAAAACTTCTACATGCAAGATAACAACCGGGAAATGCCGAAGATTGATGCCGATTTATACTACGTTATCGATGAAAAAAATAATCAGGTAGATTTATCAGATAAAGGTGTAGAATTCCTTTCAGGTAAAGACGATCCTAACTTTTTTATCATGCCAGAGATGGGTACGGAAATCGGAAAAATTGAAAGTAAAGGGCTGCCTGCTGAAGAAGAAGCCAAGCTTAAAGAAGAACTTTTTAAAGATTTTAGTATCAAATCTGAACGTATTCATACACTTAATCAGCTCCTAAAAGCCTATGCGTTGTTTGAAAAAGACACCCAATATGTGGTGATGGAGAACAAGGTGATGATTGTAGACGAACAAACTGGACGTATTATGGACGGTCGTCGTTACAGTGATGGTTTGCATCAAGCTATTGAAGCCAAGGAAAATGTAAAAATTGAAGATGCGACACAAACTTTCGCGACTATTACGCTTCAAAATTATTTCAGAATGTATCGCAAGCTTTCGGGTATGACAGGTACAGCGGTAACTGAAGCCGGTGAATTCTGGGAAATCTATAAGTTAGATGTAGTTGAAATCCCAACCAATAGACCCATTGCTCGTGATGATAAAGAAGATTTAGTTTATAAAACAAAGCGTGAAAAATACAATGCCGTAATTGACGATGTAACGCAGTTATCAGAAGCTGGCAGACCAGTTTTAATTGGAACAACCTCTGTAGAAATAAGTGAATTATTAGCTAAAATGCTTGCTATTCGCAAAATTCCGCATAACGTTCTAAACGCGAAACTCCATAAAAAAGAAGCCAATATTGTTGCCGATGCTGGTAAACCTGGTCAGGTTACGATCGCCACCAACATGGCAGGTCGTGGTACCGACATTAAACTTTCTAATGAAGTTAAAAAAGCAGGCGGTTTGGCAATTGTAGGTACAGAGCGTCACGATTCTAGACGTGTAGACAGACAGTTACGCGGTAGAGCTGGTAGACAAGGTGATCCTGGAAGTTCGCAATTTTATGTGTCGTTAGAAGATAATTTGATGCGTTTATTTGGTAGTGAACGTATTGCCAAAATGATGGACAGAATGGGATTAAAAGAAGGTGAAGTAATTCAGCATTCTATGATTTCAAAGTCTATTGAACGCGCACAGAAAAAAGTAGAAGAAAACAACTTCGGTATTAGAAAGCGTTTATTAGAATACGACGATGTGATGAATGCCCAGCGTGAAGTGGTGTATAAACGACGTAAGCACGCCTTACAAGGTGAACGTTTGCGCGTTGATATTGCCAACATGATTTACGACACGGCAGAATTAATCTGCGAGAAAAATCAGGTGGCAAACGATTTTAAAAACTTCGAGTTCGAACTCATTAGGTTTTTCTCGATGAGTAGCCCGATTGCAGAAAGTGAGTTTTCAAAACTTCCGGTTCAGAAAATGGCTCAAGAAGTTTACAAAGCTGCCTTTAATCAATACCGCGATAAAATGCAACGGAATGCTGATTTGGCCTTCCCTGTAATTGAAAATGTGTACAAAAATCAAGGCGAGAAGTTTAAACGTATCGTGGTACCATTCACGGATGGCGTCAAGCAACTTCAAGTAGTTACCGATCTTGAAAAAGCTTATGAGACCAAAGGAAAGCAACTTATTAACGATTTTGAAAAGAATATTACACTCGCTATTGTTGACGATGCTTGGAAAACACATTTACGCAAAATGGACGAGCTAAAACAATCCGTTCAGTTAGCCGTACACGAGCAGAAAGATCCGTTGTTGATTTATAAATTTGAGGCATTTGAGCTCTTTAAAAGCACGATGGATCAGGTTAATAAGGATGTGATTTCCTTCCTATTTAAAGGTGAATTACCAACCGAAACTACCGATGCCATTCAAGAAGCAAGAACGAAAAGGAAAGAGCAACTTCAGACTACTAAGGAAGATATTCCTAATTTAGACGAACGCTCGGCGCAATCGCGTGCTGCAGGTCAAAATACCCAGCGCCAAGCTCAAGTTGTAGAAACCATTGTGAGGGACAAACCAAAAATTGGACGCAATGATCGTGTGACTATCAAACATGTGATGAGTGGTGAAAATAAAACACTTAAATTTAAACAAGCCGAGCCATTAATCACAAAAGGTGATTGGGTTTTGATTGAAGAATAAAGATTTTTTTAAAATAATAGATGAAATCCTGATAGTGTAACCCTGCCAGGATTTTTTGCTTTAGTTCAAGCATTTTTTTTGAAAAACCTAAAATATATTCAATAACAAATTAGGGTCTGGGCAGTTTTGAGCGAAGTATGCTAAATCATTTTTACTACTCACGCCGGGATAATCGCCTTTATATTCGCCAATCTCTTTAATAATTTGAAAATGTAAATGTGGCGGATAGTCGCCGTTTACAGTGGCATCTCCCAAAGTAGCAATTTGCGTTCCCTTCTTAAAACATTGACCAACTCCCAAAGAAGAAATAGAAGATAAACTGAGATGTCCGTATAGTGTGTAAAAGATTATCCCTTCAGCCTCATGCTTTAAAATTATGGTTGGTCCGTAATCGCCGTAATTTAAGTTGTTTTGAAAACTATGAACCTCCGCATCTAGAGGCGTAACTATAGGTGTCTCTGCTTCAATCCATAAATCCATACCGAGGTGAATGTTGCGTTCGGTATCTGGATTTTGTTGGTTAAAATGTATACTGCGTTGGTAAATTCCGCGAGGTTCTAGATAACCTCCGTAGGCTACTTGTGCCTTTTTGAATTTCATAAAACTCCAAATATAATTTTCTAATAAATTTGAAGATTGTAGCATTTCGAAATTTAAATCGGTGTTGTAAATTGACAGATCCAGTCTGCAATAATCTCCTTTTGCAATCTTACTTGGTAAAATGTTAAACGCTTCGGGCGCGATTTTTTGTAAAACTTTAGACAATGCTATCATAAAAATTAGGACGACTTTAGCTACAAAAATACGAAGTAAAACGATGAACATCATCTCAAAATAATTAGTTAAAATAATTCAAATATGAATCAGATTATTAACTCACTTGCTCATAAAATTTAATAAATTGCGTTATATTTATAATTATCTTATTAATAGCCATTTTTTATAATGAATTACTTTCTGAAAAGACTTCTCATAGGTTTATTTCTTATTGCTGTTGGGCTGTTCTGTTACTCTTACTTTGTTGAAAACATATTTTCGCAACGCCTCAGTCCACAAGATTCCGTTTCATTTCAAATGAATGATTTAAAATTAGAAGTGAAATACAACAGACCCTCAAAACGCGAACGTGAAGTTTTTGGTGCCTTAGTTCCTTACAACGACGTATGGCGAACTGGTGCCAACGAAGCCACCATTTTTATAACCAATCAAGATTTAATGATTGATGGTATATTTCTTCCTCAAGGAAGTTATACCCTTTGGACGGTTCCTAATGAAGAACACTGGCAAGTGTTTTTCAACAATAAAATGTATCCTTGGGGTGTGAACGAAGCCATGGAAGCCATGCGTGAACCTCAATTTGATATTGTAGATATTCATGTTCCTGTTTCCCATTTAGACAATGAAGTTGAACAATTTACCATTGGTTTTGACAATACCACAGGAAATATTTTTATAACCATGGCATGGGACACGACTAAAATTGCCATACCTATAGAAGTTTTAAAATTAACCCAATAAGAAGATTTTGAGTTCTAAAAAACATAAAGCATTAAACGAACAAAAAGTTGTTAAGCAATCTCATACCATAAGCTCAAATGCCTCCGAATTCATCAAAAAAAGACACGATAAACAAACTTCTTCGGAAGAATTAATTAGCAACATCTTAAAAGGTAATATTACAGCTTTAAGTCAAGCCATTACACTAATTGAAAGTACACAGCCCGAACATTCTAAAAAAGCACATGACATCATTTTAGGATGTTTGCCACACGCTAATAAATCGGTAAGAATAGGCATCACAGGGATTCCCGGTGTTGGAAAAAGCACCTTTATTGAAGCCTTGGGTTTGCATTTGGTGAATCAACAAAGAAAAATAGCAGTTTTAGCGGTCGATCCCAGTAGCTCTTTAAGTAAGGGCAGTATTCTTGGCGACAAAACACGTATGGAAAGCTTGGTTAAAAGCGACTTAGCATTTATCAGACCTTCGGCCTCTGGAAGTTCGTTGGGTGGTGTTGCCAGAAAAACTCGTGAAAGTATTATACTTTGTGAAGCCGCTGGATACGATACTATTTTAGTTGAAACTGTAGGCGTTGGTCAAAGTGAAACTGCAGTGCATGGTATGGTAGATTTCTTTTTACTACTTAAAATTGCTGGTGCTGGCGATGAGTTACAGGGCATAAAACGTGGCATCATTGAAATGGCTGATGCTATTGTGATTAATAAAGCTGATGGTGATAATATTCAAAAGGCAAAAAATGCTAAGGTAGAATTTAACCGTGCGCTTCACCTCTACCCAGCTAAAGATTCTGGTTGGGCTCCAACTGTTAGCCTATGCAGTGCGTTAGAACAAACTGGCATTAATGACTTATGGGAGTTAATAGAAGGCTATTTAAAACAAGTAAATGATAATGGTTATTTTAGTGTCAATCGTATTCAGCAAAATAAGCATTGGCTCACACAAACGATTGACGATAGGCTCAAATCGGACTTCTACAATAAACCACAAATTAAATTGGAATTAAAACAACAAATGCAACTCATCGAGCACGGAAAAACTACCCCATTTGTTGCAGCAGACTATTTATTAAGTTTATAAAAAATTCTTTTTAAACCATTCAGCTTGAAGTTCAACAGCCTTTAAAAGTGTTGTTTGCGGATTGTAATTTAATAATCGTTTGGCTTTATCTATATTCGCCTTGGTGCGTACTTGGTCTCCAAAACGCTTGGGCATTTTCTCAATCTGAATAGTTGAATTTAAAACCTTTGCAACTGCATCAATACCGTCTTGAGTGGTGTGCTCAACTTCAGTTCCAAGATTAATAATTTCATTATTTAAAACAGCCTCTTTGCCAATAACACTCACCACACCATCAACAATATCGCCAACATAGGTGAAACTGCGCAAGTGTTTTTCACTGCCTTCAAACAGTGGAAACGGTTGGTTTTTCAAACCCAAATCAATCAGCTTGGTGTACATTTTTTCTGGGCGTTCACGAGGTCCAATAACTGAGTATAACCTGAGTGAACAAGCCTTTATTTGTTTCACACGCGCATGTTGCAGTACCAATTGTTCCGCGGCCAATTTGGTGACTCCGTAGTAAGAGGCTGGCTCGGGTGCCTTGGTTTCTGGAAAGGTGGCCTCTAATCCATATATTGACGATGTGCCAATATTGACAAACATTTTTAATTGATTGCACTGCAAGGCAAAATCACAAAGTAATTTAGTGGCTAAAATATTATTGGTAAAATAATCTTCAAATGTAGAGGTTGAAGAAATTCCAGGTTGTGCCGCAAAGTGAAAAATATAATCAAAATCTTTGTCTAAAATAGTGAAGGTTGCTGCGTCACGCAAATCAGACTTTACTATTTTAACGCCACAATCTAATAGGGAATTGGCATTTAATGACTTTAGATCTGGATTGTAGTAATCGCAAAAATTATCAACACCAACAACGCTATGTCCTAATTTAACTAACCTTTCAGCTGTATGCGAGCCTATGAAGCCTGCGGCTCCGGTAACCAAGATTTTCATTATTTACAATAATTTATAACGCAAATTAAATCATTTTTAAATTAGATGTCGGCACTACATTGTTATTTTTTAATTATTTACTTTTATAAATTCAAACCGACTTAAAATGTCATATCAATTAACCATACTTATTCCTGTTTATAATGAAGAAGGTAATCTTGAAAGAGTTGAGCAAGAATTTATTGAATTTCTAAAAATAAGCAAAAAACCCTCAAAAGTTGTATTCATAAATGATGGTTCAAAAGACAATAGCCAAAAGTTAATAGAAGCTATTTGCCAAAGAAATCAGGAATTTCAATATATCACCTTAGATCAAAATAGCGGTTTAAGCACAGCCTTAAAAGCTGGTATTGATTTTGCAAAAACACCTTTTATCGGTTACATAGACGCTGATTTACAGACTTCTCCAATGGATTTCAATATTTTACTCGATTATATTGAAGACTATCATTTGGTTAACGGATTTAGACAAAACAGACAAGATAATTTCATAAAAAATGGTATTTCTAAACTAGCAAATGCCACAAGACGCATGTTTACCAATGACGGAATGTACGATTCGGGATGCCCATTAAAAATAATGCATACAGATTATGCCAAACGCATCCCCATGTTTAAAGGACTTCACCGATTTCTACCCGCAATGGTAGTATTACAAGGTGGCAAAATAATTCAGTTGCCAGTATCTCATTTTCCTAGAATGTCAGGGAAATCTAATTATGGTTTAATAAATAGGTTATTGAGTCCTTTTGTGGCTTGTTTTATTTTTTTGTGGATAAAGAAACACTATATCCAGTATACGGTAACACAATGCAGTGATATTTAGATTCTTTGGATAATCTATTTAACTCATATTTTGTTTTTCAAATCTTCGGAGAAAATATAATCCTAGTTTATAAAAGCCAAATCCGGCCAAAGCACCAAATATCATTCCGCAAAATAAATCTATAGGATAATGAACTCCCACGTAAATCCTGCTGTAAGCGACGAAAAAACTCCAAAACAATAAAATAAATATTAGTTTTTTGTAGTGCTTTCTCAAAACCAGTCCTCCAAAAACCGCCGCTGCCATCGAATTTGAAGCGTGTCCGGAGAAAAACCCATATCTACCGCAACGTGGCGCTATGTAACGCATGCCTTCATTAACCAATTCGTCTAATCTACAAGGTCTTGGACGCTGGAAAGTATGTTTAAATAAATTCGTGATTTGATCCGTAAAAGTGATCATTAACGCGATAGTGAGCACAAATATGAGCATTGGTTTAAAACCATAGCTTTTATATATTAAATACAATAAAACTAAATAAAGGGGCACAAATGTAAATTCAGCTGTTATGATTAGCCACAGTCTATCCCAAGTAGGACTGCCTAATTTGTTTAAATACAAAAATAATTCGGTGTCGTATTGTAGAAGTTTTTCTAGCATTAATCGTTGTATCGTTCTACTTCCCTATCGTAAAAAGTACTTGCTTGGATAATAAGATTTTCTATCTCTAGTTCTAATTCCGCTTGGTCTTCCTGATCAAAATCTTCAAACCATTCTACTTCATCATTTTCAAGATTAATTATAAATCGTGGAAATTCAGTATGAATTATAAAAATAGCTTCAGGAAAGTCGGTATTATCACCCAAAATAAATTTAGGAAGCGTCATTGCTCGTTGGTTTAGTTAAGCAAATTTAAAAAAATCATCAAGCTAGCTGCCATTAATCTAATTTTTTATTTTTAAAAATTCTAATTTAACATGAAATCAAAGCTTTATTTTTGTAACAATATCAACACATGCATACCGCAAAATCTTATTTACATTTTCTGCTCAAATCTAAAAACCAACATGGTGTGCATTCGCCATTTGTTTATGATTTAGTCACCAAATGCTTTTATGATTCAAAAAGTTATTCAGAATATGAAATTTTAAAAAACTATAGAAATTCTCTTCTAAAAGATAAATTAATTCTTGAAGTTACAGATTTTGGTAGTGGTTCAAAGACTTTTAAAAGTTCATACCGAAGCGTCTCAGATATAACCAAAACATCTGGCACTACATTTAAACATGCCAAACTATTGTTTCGATTGGCTATGTATTTTCAACCAAAAAACGTGTTAGAGTTAGGAACTTCTGTCGGTATTGGTACAAGCGCTTTGGCATTGGGAAACAAAAATTCAAACATCACAAGTATTGAAGGTTGTCCGAAAATTGCCGATTTAACCATTCAACAATTAAAGAAGCAAACTATTGATAATGTGGCTATTATTAATGATGATTTTAAGCCGGCGCTCTTAAATATGGCTACTAGTCATTGGGATTTTGTTTTTTTTGACGGTCATCACGATGAATTGGCTACCATTAAATATTTCGAACAACTACTTCCAAAGGCTCATAACAATTCTATGTTTATATTTGATGATATTTATTGGTCTAAAGGCATGACTAAGGCTTGGAACCATATAAAAACGCACCCAAAAGTTACGGTCAGTATCGATACGTTTCAATACGGAATTGTTTTCTTCAGAAAAGAGCAAACAAAGGAAGAATTCGTTATAAGATTGTAACATGCGTTATGGTTTTACGTCTTACAATAGGTATTAAAGGTTTTAAACATCATAAAAATAACAATGGATAAGGTTATTAAAATTAGAAATATTATTAGAGATTTTCCTTTAGGACAAGAAACGGTTCACGTTTTAAAAGGTATTGATTTAGACATTAACCGTGGTGAATACGTCGCTATCATGGGTCCGTCAGGTTCAGGAAAATCTACCTTGATGAATATTTTAGGGTGTTTAGATACACCTACCGATGGCACGTATATCCTGAACGGTCAGGACGTGAGTAAAATGACCGATGATGAATTAGCCGAAATTAGAAATCAGGAAATAGGCTTCGTATTTCAAACTTTTAATTTATTACCCCGAACTACAGCCTTAGACAATGTGGCATTACCCATGATTTATGCTGGTAAAACTAAAGCCGAACGTAACGAACGTGCTAGCAAAGTTTTAACCGATGTTGGACTTGCTGATAGAATGGACCATAAACCTAACCAGTTATCGGGTGGACAGCGACAAAGAGTGGCTGTTGGCAGAGCTTTGGTAAACAATCCATCCATTATTTTAGCCGATGAACCAACGGGAAACTTAGACTCTAAAACATCTTTAGAAATTATGCATTTGTTTGACGACATACATCATGCAGGAAATACCGTTATATTGGTTACCCATGAAGAAGATGTTGCAAAACATGCACACAGAATAATCAGATTACGTGATGGCATTGTTGAAAGCGACCTTAAAAAATGAAGTAATTATAATTTTCGCAATAAGTTATTAGTTGTAAATTTGAGCTGAATCAAACGTGAAAATTTTCAACTAAATCATTTCAATATCTACGCAATTTTAGACATAGAAACTACCGGTGGCAAGTACAATGAAGAAGGCATCACAGAAATAGCCATTTATAAATTTGACGGACACAAAGTTGTGGACCAGTTTATTAGCTTGGTTAATCCAGAAAGAGAAATTCAGCCCTTTGTAGTGAATCTTACAGGTATCAATGCTGCCATGTTGAGAAGTGCACCCAAGTTTTATGAAGTTGCCAAACGCATTGTTGAAATTACCGAAGACTGTATTATTGTGGCCCACAATGCCGAATTTGATTACAGAATTCTAAAAACCGAATTTAACCGATTAGGCTTTGATTTTAAGCGCAAAGCCTTATGTACGGTTTCATTATCTCAACAACTAATTCCAGAACAAGAATCGTACAGCCTTGGCAAACTGGCACGTGCCCTGGGAATACCTGTGAGCGACCGGCATCGCGCTAACGGCGACGCTCTAGCCACGGTTCAATTATTTAAAATTTTGTTGAACAAAGACTCTTACAAATCCATTGTTCAAAGCAGCATAAAAACGGATCAAAAAGAAAAATTACCTTCCAATCTAAAATACATTATTGACGATTTACCTTCAGAAATTGGCGTTTATTACATTCATAATAGCGATGGCGATATCATCTATATAGGAAAAAGTAGTAATATAAAAAAACGCATCAACCAGCACTTTACTGGCACCAATTCAAAATCTAAAAAAATACAACTACAAGCTGCTAAAGTAACCTACGAATTAACGGGTAGCGAACTCATTGCACTTTTAAAAGAAAGTGAAGAAATAAAACGCAACAAACCAATTTTAAATCACGCTTTAAAGCGTGCAGTTTTTTCACATGGTATTTATTCTAGCGTAAATGAACTCGGCTACATTGAACTTAAAATAAATAACGTCAATAAAAAAGAACAACCCATCACAACGTTTGCCAATTATTACAGTTCCAAACAATTTATGAATAGGATTGTGGAGCAATATGAATTGTGTTTAAAACTCACAGGACTTTCTAACACAACAAACGGTTGTTTTAATTATGATGTAAAATTATGTCATGGTGCATGTTTAAACTTTGAAGCTTCAGAAATTTACAATCAAAGAGTTAAGGATATGATAGCGCGCTATAGTTATAATTCACAAAATATGGCCTTAATTGATCGTGGTAGAACTTTTGATGAAAGAAGTGTTATTTTGATTAAAAATGGTGTTTTTAAAGGCATTGGCTATATCAACTTGAATTATCAAATCAATAAATTAGAAGTGCTTGAAACCATCATAACCCCTATGCAAAACAATAGAGATACCCAGCACATCATTCAAAGTTATATGCGACAGAAAAAGCATTTTAAATTAAAAACTTTTGATTGATAACGAAGGGTTTTGAAGCACTTGTATCAGATTATTACGATATTAATCTATCATTGTTTATATTTACATAAGTAATTATTCATTTAAAGTATGAGTAGCACAACTGCAAGACCAGGCTGGAGAGCAAAAATTCATGAGGTTATCTACGGAACACACACGCCTGCTGGTAAATTATTTGATGTCGTCTTATTAATTGCTATCGTTTTCAGTATTATTATTGTGATGCTGGAAAGTGTTCAATCTTTTGATAGTAAGTATCACGATTTTTTTAATATTTCCGAATGGATCATTACCATTCTATTTACAATCGAGTACATACTTCGTATCATTTGTGTTACCAAACCTAAACGCTATATTTTAAGCTTTTACGGTATCGTTGATTTATTATCCACCATTCCAAAATATCTGGCACTTTTTATAATGGAATCTCAGTTCTTAACAGTATTTAGAGCTTTACGATTACTTCGTGTGTTTAGAATTTTAAAACTCATTCGATTTGTTGGAGAGGCAAATAACCTAACACGAGCCCTTAAGCAAAGTCGATCTAAAATTTTTATATTTATCTTTTTCATCTTTATTATATCGATAATTTTAGGGACCATTATGTATTTAATTGAAGGACCCGATAATGGCTTTAAAAGTATTCCTCAAAGCATTTATTGGTGTATTGTTACATTAACTACTGTAGGTTTTGGCGACATCACACCACAAACCCCTTTGGGTCAAATGTTAGCCACCTTAATTATGATCATAGGTTATGGCATTATTGCTGTTCCAACAGGTATTATTTCAGCAGAATACGTTTCTTCCAACAAAAACATCGCACCAAATCATGGTGAAGCATGTAAATCTTGTGGAACTGACATCATTATCTCCGATTCAAATTATTGTAGAAAATGTGGTGAAAAGATAATAAATGGCTAATTTCTTAATATGTATTGTTGGTCCAACAGCCATAGGAAAAACCGCCTTAAGTATTAAGCTTGCACAATATTTTAATACTGAAATTATTTCGGCAGATTCCAGGCAATTTTTCAAAGAAATGTCTATTGGAACCGCAGCACCATCACCCGATGAATTGGCATCTGCAAAGCATCATTTTATTCATCATAAATCTATAGATGACAACTACAATGTTGGTGCTTTTGAAAAAGATGTCATTTCATTACTAGATGAAAAATTTAAAGAAAATTCCATTATGATTATGGTTGGTGGCTCTGGATTATATTTAGACGCTGTGACAAAAGGCCTCGACGATTTTCCTGACATCGATCCTCATATAAGAGTTGAATTAAATCAAAAGCTCGAAAATCAAGGTTTAGAAAGCTTACAAAAACAGCTTGAAATTCTTGATAAAACTTCATTCGACCAAATATCAATTGATAATCCGCATCGCGTGATTCGCGCTTTAGAAATTTGTATGGGTGCAGGAAAGCCCTATTCTTCATTTTTGAAAGCTTCCAATACCAAAAGAGATTTTGATATAATAAAAATCGGACTTACCGCTGAAAGAGATGATATTTACCATCGCATCAACCAACGTGTTGATGCGATGGTTGCGGCAGGATTAGTTGAAGAAGCGACTTGTTTGTTTCCTTTCAAAGATTTAAATGCCTTAAATACGGTTGGCTATAAAGAAATTTTCGGTTTTTTAGAAGGTGCATATAGTTTAGACTTTGCCATTTCTGAGATTAAAAAAAATAGCCGAAGGTTTGCAAAGCGGCAACTTACTTGGTTTAGAAAAGATGACAGTATTAAATGGTTTCATTATGAGACTTCAACCGAAGACATTATTACACATATTAAAAATAAAACCACCAAATAAGCCATAAAAAAATCCGATTTTTCAATCGGATTTTCAAACTTCTTATAACTATATTTAATCTTTGTTGATAACCAATCTAAATCCTTCGCCGTGAATGTTTAGGATTTCGACGTTTGGATCTAATTTTAAATACTTTCGCAACTTAGCTATATAAACATCCATACTTCTAGAAGTAAAGTAATTGTCATCTCTCCAGATTTTGGTTAAGGCTAATTCCCGCGGCATTAAATCGTTTTCATGTAAGGCCAACAGGCGTAACAAATCATTTTCTTTAGGTGATAACTTAATAGGATCTTTACCGTCAAACTTTAGAAAACGCAATTTTGAATTTAAATCAAATCTTCCTATTTTGAATTCAAATTGTTTGCTATCAGCCACTGTGTCCGTAGCCTTTCTTTGAATAATTGCTTTAATTTTCATAAGCAATACTTCACTGTCAAAAGGTTTGTTTAGATAATCATCTGCGCCAACTTTATAGCCTTTAAGCACATCGTCTTTCATAGCTTTGGCCGTAAGAAAGATAATTGGCACATCGGCATTTTTCTCTCTAATTTCTTTTGCCAAAGTAAAGCCATCTTTATAAGGCATCATCACATCTAGTATGCATAAATCGAAATCGTCTTTTTTAAACTTTTCAAATCCTTCCATACCGTTTTTAGCATGAACTACATCGTAGTTATTCATGTTTAGATAGTCTTTAAGTACGGTTCCAAAATTTGGATCGTCTTCTACCAGTAAAATTCTCTTATTCAGTTCTTCCATAATTTTTATGATATTAGTGGCAGTTTTATTGTAAAGATACTACCTTTTCCTTTTTCGCTTTCAACAGATACGTGACCTTGGTGATCTTCCACCATTCTTTTAACATAGGCTAAACCTAATCCATGTCCTTTTACGTTGTGTACATTTCCTGTGTGTTCTCTGTAAAACTTTTCAAACACTCGTTTCTGCACAATTTTTGTCATGCCAGCACCTTTATCGGCGATTCTTAAAAGAATATTATTACCTACATTTTCCGTATAAATATCAATTTCCGGCTCGCCTTCGGTGTATTTAATGGCATTGTCTAATATATTAACTATAACATTGGTAAAATGTGTGTCGTTTGCTAAAACTGACGATTTTGAGGCGTTTAAATGTAACTTAACGTAACCGTTCCTATCTTCAACAATTAATTCTACATGTGCTACTGCGGCCTCTATCAGTTCATGAAGCTTAACGCGTTCTTTACTGATATTTAATTCATTTTTTTCTAATTTAGATATTCGCAACACGTTTTCTACTTGAGCATGCATACGCTTGTTCTCTTCCTTTATCATTCCCAAATAACGCAAAACCTTTTCTTTATCATCAATAATTTTTGGGTTTCTAATGGCATCTAAAGCAAGATTAATGGTTGCGATAGGCGTTTTAAACTCATGGGTCATATTATTGATAAAGTCTGTTTTTATTTGTGAAATCTGCCGTTGTTTTATCAACTGATAAATAGCGTTTGAATACGCAACTATAATAATAGTGGTAAACAAAATTGAAAGCGCTATTAACCACAATATATTCGAAAACAAAAACTTTGTACGCTCCGGAAAATTGACGAATAACTTATAATTACTTTGGTTATTATTATCTAGAAATATGGGAACTCCATAATTTGAAGTTGCATTCATTTCGAAATTTACCGATTGAACTTTGGTAGCCAAATCCCGATCATAAATTGCGAATTCAAAATCAATACCGATACCTTCAGCTTTGAGCTCGTTAGATAATAATTCTCTTACATAATCCTTTTCAATTCTTTTGTAAATTGGAAAGTTTTTATAGTAATCTCTGTATCCTTGTTCTAATAATTTTCTTTGAATTTCATCTAAAGTTGAATACTCAATAATCGTTTCTTCAGGTTTAATACTGTGATTACCGTCCAAGGAGTTTTCATTAAAAACCATGGTTTCACGACGGTTAAACAAACGACTAACACTAATGCTGTCTATACCTATTTCAAAGAACAATGAGGGTACTTTAAAACTCTCCTCGGAAATTATATTCCTGTAAACGGTTGTTTCATTTCTGTCTTCATCTCTAAACTTAACCAGCATTTCTCTTAGTCTAATAGAATCGGACTCACCTCCAGATTTTATCAAATCACTAATTTTAGAATAGTAGTATTCAAATTCCTTATCTTCTATAGCTTTCGAAACAACACTTAAAGAACGTTTTACGTTTAGAGTAAATTGTTTTTCTTCGTTGTCTAAACTATTATCTATAAAAAATGCTTGTACAAAGATAATCCCGATGAGCGATAGGCTCATCAAAATAACCAACATGATGAAAAACTTCTTACCCACTGTTCAAAGTTAGTATTTTAACATTTAGAGATTTGACCATTTAACCTTACATTAACACAAATGTTAAAATTTGTTGGTTTCAGCACTTCTTTAAGATTTTGGAATGAATTTCAGCAACTTGTATTTTGGTTTGCTCTAGGTCATTATTGAAAATCACATAATCTGATTTTGAAACTTTCACTTCTTCTGGAAGCTGATTTTTTATAACAGACATTACCTTTTTACGATTGCTCCCATCGCGCTTTATTACGCGATTAATTCTGGTTTCAGTATCGGCAGTTACTGTTATAATTAAGTCGTATTGTGATTGTAAATTATTTTCGAAAATTATGGCTGCTTCTTTTAATATAAAAGGTGCATTTTGCTTTTTAAACCAACGCTCAAAATGGGTTTTGACCTTTGGATGTACTATGGCGTTGATTTGACTGAGAAGGGCTTTATTTTTAAAAATTTGTGAAGAAATGTAAGACTTATTAAGACCCTTTTCGGTGTAAGACGATTCACCTAACAACGCTATGAGTTTTTTTCTGATGACTTTAGAAGAATTCATCAGTTTCTTAGCTTCATGGTCGGCTATATAAACGGGAATCCCAAAAGACTTAAACATCTTAGCAACTGTAGTTTTTCCGCTTCCAATGCCACCTGTAATACCTACTACTTTCATATATAATATCTATCATTATTCATTGCGTCGGTCTTCTAAGAAAATATTATAATTCACACACTAACAAAAGTTTATAAATGACTTTGTTGTTATGAAGGCAATTCATTTTCATCGTCAAGTAATTATTCTATTATAATAAATTCAACCTCTTTCAACCTTATCCTTGGATTTCTGACGACTCTAGGTGATTTAAAGAGGATTGGCTTTATAGTTGTTATATTTTTATTAATTACTTGATTATAATCACAAACCACTTCAAACATTTCAGGAATTATGCGCGCTGCATCTTTCAACGCCACTTCATATAAAACGTCTGCTGTTTTTGGAAAATAATTAATCTTCACATCTTGAGGTAAGCCCATAATATCAATAGGAACAGACACCATATTTTCAGTATATTTTTCTACTTCTGCTGATATACTAATCTGTGATTGAGATAGTTTAATTTGTGACGCCTGATTTAAGCTTAAATTAACTTTCACATTTATATTGTTTTTTATTTCATCTAAAGATATTAAGCTCGTTTCAATAAAATTAACCCCACCAACCGCTTTAGATGCTCCAATTATGGTAACACTGTCTGGCTTCAAAACGATAGAATCATACAGGTTGTAACCTGGCATAAAATTAAATTTCCTATTTAACTTAACAGGCACCACTTTTGAAATCAGTTTTGAAAATGGTATTGTTATACTGTCTGGTTTTACGGATTCAATCACAACATTAGAACCTAACTTTTGAGTGATCAAATATTTTATATTTGACGAAGCACTGTATGCAAGATTTCCATCCACTGAAAAAACAGTCTCAAAATCTAAACTTAAATTTTGAGGATTTAATAAATGTGCGAGATAATTAAATCCGAAAGTACTAACGGTTGCCGATACAGGTAAAATACTGTCTTGATCGATGTAAATGTCATTTGGTACATTTACCAATTCAACTTTTAGATTTAATGTTTCAGTATATTTTTTTGACAACTTTGTGAAAATCAAAAAAACAAATGCCAAAAGCAGGAAAAATCCGAAACTTTTAAATTTAATCTTGCTAACAATAGTATTAAAATAGTTTTTTTGTTTATTCATTTATCTTATAAAATAATTCGGGAAATTGCTGTTCTGGTGCTTTGTTAAAAATACGTATTAATACTGTGGATTTCAAAAATCCATAGCCGTAACCAAAAAATTGAACACCTATGGCCAGTAATCCAAAAATAGCTATTTTCAAACTTTGCTCTTTAACTAAAGCCAGTACAAATGCCGTTATAAAATACAATAAATAAGCTACAATAAAGATATAAAAACCATTTATTGTTAACAACAACGACACGAAAAGCCCCAGACAAAACAAACTCGGAAACCAAAAAACCAAGCTTTGATGTCTAGGGTAGCGCTTATTAAGAATTGGTCGTACCAAACCAAATTTATACACTTGTTTATAAAATTTACGCCATGATATTCGGCGTTTATGATATACATAGGCATCTCGAAATAAAGCTGTTTTAAAGCCCAGTTTCCAAAGTCTGATTGATAAATCGGGGTCTTCACCAGGATGGATGTTACCAAATCCATTAGATGCTTCAAAGGCTAATTTAGACAACCCCATGTTAAAGCTTCTAGGTTGAAAAGCATTTAGCTGCTTTTTACTTCCTCTAATGCCACCGGTTGCAATAAATGACGTCATGGCAAAATTAATGGCTTTCTGCAATGCTGAAAATGAGGCGTGCGCTGCGTCTGGACCGCCAAAACAATCAACATAATTATCTTGAAGCCCTTTGTTTACTTCTACCAAATAGTTAGCTGGCAACAAACAGTCTGAATCCAAAATGATAAAATAATTGCCTTTGGCACGTTTCATTCCATAATTTCTGGAATCACCAGGGCCAGAATTTTCTTTAAAAAAGTAACTGATATTTAATAAATGTAAAAATTGATCCACTACTGTTATTGAAGATTCATTTGAGCCATCTTCAATAATTACTACTTCAAAATTAAAGTTGCCAGAAAGTTGCGTGATACTATACAGAAGCTCTTCAACTTCTGTAGGTCTGTTATAGACTGGGATTATAAATGAAAAATTTAGCGGATTCATACTTGACAAAAGTAGGTAAACTAAATAAAAAACCCGCCAATCAAAAATGATTGGTGGGTTTTAAAATAAACTAATAATTTTTAGTCTTACTGCTTTAAAACTTTTATAGTTTTGGTAACGTTATTAATGGTTACTTGCGCAAAATAGGTGCCTGAATTTAGAGACTGCATGTCTATTTCGCTTTCCATAGTGTTAGGAGCGGTTTTAATAACTGCCTGACCTACCATATTAAAAATAGTTACATTTTCAATATTGTTCTGAGCCTTTAACGACAAAGTGTTTTTAACGGGATTTGGAAAATACGAAAAAGTAGTATTTGCTAAAATATCTTCATTACCCAAAGTTTGAGGTGTCCAAACAGCAAATTCAAATGTTGGATTAGCTGGCGTGGTACCACCAAAGGAATAAACTCTAAAATAGTAAGTGGCTCCGATAGTTAAACCAGTAGTATTTATCTCTTCTACTGTAGGACCACTAACTGTTGCATCTGCACAATCTTCTTGTATTAACGCGTCACAATCTCCAGAAAACAAGGTTAAAACCGCATCAAAATTAACATTAGCAGTTATATTAACCTCAGTAGATCCAGCTACAAAAGAATACCATACATCATCTAGTGCATTGCCTGTAAAACCAGCACAGGTTAAAGCAGCTAAATTGGTATTTGCAGTTTCAGCGATAGAGGCTGCTGCAAATACTGCCTCGCCTGCTGTAGCAACATCACCTTGAACACTTACAGGTAATGCACCAGCGCAAACATCATTTACAACTGGGGTAAAGCTTAAGGTCGTAAAATTAATTGGACCAACCCAGGCAGATGTAACGCCACCACCGCAATCGGTTTGAATAAACAAATCATAAGGTGTATTAAGAGTTAAGACGCTCCCTGAAGACGCATTAGTACCCGCAGTATTTCCAGACGCCACAATGCTATTTCCTTGACCAGCACCGTCAGCTACAATTTCCCAGTTATATCCAATTGGAGAACCAAAAGTAGCTGCATCCCAACTAAAATCAAATTGATCTCCCAATAATAAATCTTGGAAAACCGCCTCTACTTCACTGCATTCAGGTGCTTCTGTAAATTCCAACGACCAATTAAATGCTGCTGAACTCCATCTGGAATCCCATTCAATGTAATATGTTGTCCCTGATATAACTGGAATAGTTATAGCCGATCCTAGACCCGCGTCGCAGTCATCATCACTCGTAGCCAAATTAACTAAAGAACCACATGATCCGTTAGAAATATGCAATCTTGTATCAAGTGTACCAGCACAAGAATTTACATTGATTGTTCCGTCAGCTGCTGCTGTATAAAAAAACCAAGCTGCATCTCTAGTTGTTGCATCAGTTTCTCCACCCAAAGTACCATTTTGGATATCTGTGCCTGTAAAATTAAATACAGGACCGGCACCAACAGAAGTAACATCTACAGCCGTACCGCAAGTATTACCACCATTTTGAGCAAAGCTAAACGCTGTAGTTAATGATAAAAATAAAAAAGTAATTTTCTTCATAAGTTGAAATTTTAAATGTTATTTATAGTATGATTTCAACTCGAAAATATTAATTATTTTTTTTTAATCTACTAACTTATTCATTATAATAGATATAATACAAAAAAAACCCGTTCAATTACAAACGGGTTTTAATTTCAGTTATTTAGGTAAATTGTTATTGTTTCACCACTTTTACAGTTTTTACAATGTTGTTAATTGTTACCTGGGCAAAGTAAGTTCCAGAGCCAAGTGTGGTCATATCTACTTCAAAGGTGGTGGTGTTAGGCGCTAATTTTAAAACTGCTTGACCTAACATGTTAAACACGGTTACCTGCTCGATATTATTTTGAGCGTTTAGAGTAAGGGTATTTTTAACCGGGTTTGGGTGGTATTGAAATGTTGACAATACAGGAGTTTCTAACCCCAAAGTACTAAATTCATCAACAGTAACATCATCTATAGTAACACCACGGCCCCATTTCGAAGTACCCTCAAAGGCAATATAATACTCAGAAGTAGGATTTGGTAACTCAAGGGTTACTTCTGTCCAATTAGTAACACTGGAGGTATAGGCTTCTATTAAATTCCAATCACCGTCTGCAGATGTTTTGTAATAGACTCTCAACTCATCCTGGTCTCCACTCCAATCTACCTGTGTGTAATAAAATTTAATGGCCGGATTGGTTAAACCAGACAAATCGAACGTTGGCATAATAAGTTTTGTTGTATTATCACTATTATTGGCTGCAAAGAACCTAGCCAAGTAGTCGCCTGTTCTCGCAGTAACCGTAGTATTGTTATTGGCATTTACAAAAACCCAGTTTACTGAAGCCGACACATACTCTTGCGACCAACAATCTGATATAGCTCCTGCATTTTCAAAACTATCGGTATATGGGAATGTTGCCAATGGCTCGCAGGGTGTAGCAAAAGCAAATGGCCCTACCCAAGCACTTACATCTCCATTACCACAATCTGCCTGCACATAAAACTCGTAACTTGTATTTGGGCTAAGGCCGGTAGCGCTGGAAGGATTAGAGACTCCGGCAGCAGTTGGTGTACCCGTTGGTGTAGCGCCTGCTTCTGTAATCTCAATGTTCCAAGCAGTTTGACCTTGATCGGCGGTCCAGCCGAGGTCTGCTGTGGTAGCTGTTATGTTGGTAGCAGAGAGGTCTGTAGGATCAATACAAGTTGGCGCTTCTTGAATAACAATATCATCTAATAAAACACTAGCTGTATTAACATTTCCTCTTCTAAACACCATATATGGATTGGTGGTGGTTATTATTAAGCTAAATTCTTGATATGTAGTTGTTAATGTAACGGTCTCATCACCCACAAAAGTATTGGCATCTGTTTTATTTGTCATTGTACCAACTTCTAATGTCTGACCTGCCGTAGTAGCTTTTGCAGAGAACTTCACCAAATACTGATTGCCTTGCATACTTTGCTTTAGTAGCGGAGAAATCAGCATTAAATTAGTCGTAGTTGAAAAAGCCGTCAATAACAGGTGGTTTGGAGAAGAATTTACAGGTGTGAAACTCGAAGTTGTTGTAACTCCTCCTGAAAAACTACTAAAAACAGCAATTGAAGACCAACACTCAGGTAAATTAGGTGTAGTTACATCGTCAAAGTTTTGTACAATTGGCAAATCAACATCACACTCAGTAGTAAAACTGGTTGGGGGACTCCAATTAGAGAACTCCCCACCACCACAATCACTTCTAATAAAGATAAAATACGTGGTATTTGGATCTAAATCAGATAAAGATAATGAAGATAAGGGTGTGATCTGTATAATATCTGTAGGCACCTCATTTACTGTTGAAACAGCATATTGAAAACCGTTACCGGGTTCGGAATCGGTCCAAGAAATTTGAGCTTCCGTATCGGTAACATTAGAAACCGTAACCCCTGATGGAATTAGACAATTGTCTTCTTCTGCTATATTGATAATATAATCTTGTGTTTCACCATATGTTGTTCCAGTACCTGCGGGACCACATGGGGTAAGAACATTAACATCTCCCGTTTCTCTCAGAACGAATCGCATAAGCGTAGTTCCTAACTCAGCATCATTAGGAATATTTAGAACCCCACTGGCGGTAGCTGTAGAAGTAGTGTTACCCATGGTACCTTCAAAAACCATTTCGGTAGCAGCGTCCAAAACACCATCCTGATTAAGATCTATATAAACTCTCACTGCCGCAGCATAATTACCATTACAAGTACCTCTTGTTACAGAAATAGCTGTAGGATCAAGCCTCTTTACCTCAAAAGCGGCAGCAGATGTATTGTCGGTATAAGTAGCACAATTGCCGGAACCAACTGGAGAATTTCGCTCATCATCCGCTACAGCCACTTGTGCAATTTTAGAATCGTCGCCATTTGTAGCAGCAGAAGGGCAGTAATCAAATAATAAGGTAGTTGTAGCCCATACACTTTGCCCGTCTGTATCGCAATCAGACTTAACATAAACTTGATAGGTTGCCCCAAAAGCTATATTGGTAGCTGTTGCTTCCGTGACACCGGCCGCAGCGGTACCACTGTCTACAGGTTCATCTACTTCTACGTCGTCTCCATCTGCCATTAGGCGCCATTGATAACCGTTGGTGGCCTCTGCTACGGCATCCCATGCAATAGCAACGCTACTGGTTGATAGGTTTGAAGCCGTTACATTTGTAGGTGCAGCACATGATGGTGGATCGTCATAATAAACAGTAACAGTCCAAGAATTGTTATCGACTACTGCTATCGACGTACCACAACCAGAACCGCCATATGTGCGAAATGCATGCATTTCAAAATCAATATTTCCACCACCTGTTATATTGTTAGCAATAGAAAGATTTGATCTAGAAAATGTTTGAGTTCCAGCCGAATTACCTGTTCCGGAAAAATAAGAACTTTCTGCTTCACCATTTACTGCTTTTATTCTAGATCGCAGTTCACTCATCCATTCACTAGTAGTCATCTCATAAGAAACATCAACTCCAGTAATTATTTTGCCAGAAGGTATATTTACGGTAAGTGTTTCAAAACAAGAAGAATCATCTGAGGGTGAAGGTGATGCAAAATTGCCTAAATGATCAGTAGCAATATTGCCTGCCGTGTAAGTGGCACTAGCGCTACCTGCTTGAGAATACATCTCTGCATAAGAGACACACATTAATAAAAAAAAGACAAATGTAATTTTTTTCATAAAGTTAATTTTAAGTTAATAATCCGTTAAATCATTCACCAAAATATGAATTTTAAATTAAAAGGAAGAAAAATCCGATACGAATAGACTAAATGCTAAAATAGTCGATTAAATACGTTATGGGTATGAAAAATTGAGAAACTAGCTCTGAAATATATTTAGCTTTTAACGATTTTAATGGTTTCCTTTAAAAGACCAAAATCAAGCACTACAATATAAATACCGGAATTTAAAAAGTGTAGATCTAACCTCAAATTGTCGTGCATTAATTTTTGAATTTTTGTAAACCTCTTGACCTAGGTAGTTGTAAAACTGTATGTTATTTATTTCATTAGTTGATGACAGTGTTAATGTGTTATCAACTGGGTTGTTATAATTTAACCTAAAGTTGTTATTAAGCTGATTTACCGATAATGTAGCACCTTCAACTATGTTCAACTTTTGGTTAGGTGACACATTATAAACGATGTCTTCAATACCACTTAACCAATTTACTTTCACGTAATCTATAGCCGAAGCAGTTCCTACACCAAAAATTTCTGTACCTGAGTTTTGCGATAAATAGCCTTCGCCGCAAAGTGTGTATCGATATTGAATATTACCATTTACAGAAATTTCAATTAATGAGCCAATTCCGTCTCGGTTACTCTGTGTGCCTTCCAAATACACTTTCAACCAATTATTAGCGGTTGTTGTTTGGTTCTGCCAGAGGAAAATATTTTCGTTATTTCCGTTGGTTACAATTATATCAGACAAACCATCATTGTTAAAATCGCCAATTGCATTCGAAAAGCTTTCTCCAGTATCATTACCCAGTCCTGAATTTGAAGGAATGTTGAAAATACCTTGCCCATTATTTTCATAAAATGCAGAAGATAAATAAATGGGATTGGGAATATAGTTTCCGCTTACGTACAAATCTAAATCAGTATCGTTTTCCGCATCAAAAAAAACAGCGCCCCAACCTATACTATTAAATAAGGTTCCGGTAGACTGAGCTATATCAGTGAATGTTCCATCACCATTGTTTTGAAAAAAGACGTTGCCTTCCGTGCCATTGGTAATATAAATATCCATCCAACCGTCGTAGTTAAAATCATCTATGGTCACCGACATGGCATCAATGCCAATATCCGTTCCTGAAATTTCACTGACATCGGTAAAAGTACCATTACCATTATTTTTGTAGAGTGTGTTGCGAAATGAAGTTTTATCATTTGAAACATAGATGTCTTGAAAACCATCATTATTGTAATCAAAAAAAGCGGCGCAAAACGACATCTCACTCGTAGTTTTAATACCAGCTTCAATGCTTACATCGGTAAATGAGCCATCGCCATTATTTCGAAATAGAAAATTAGGAGTTTCTAAATTGTATTCATCTCTGTTACATATAAATAAATCTAAAAACCCATCATTATTATAGTCGCCCCAGGATGCGCCGTAAGTGAATAAATTTTGCGTTGGTAGCCCTACTGTTTCGGTAATGTCTATAAAATTGAAATTACCGTCATTTTGATACAATCGATTACCATTGGTGTCGCTCGTTACAAATAAGTCGTAATCGCCATCGTTATCAAAATCAACCCAATTAATTTGTTTGGATTGATAAATAGGCACGTCTAACAAAAATTCTTCGAAAAAACTTCCAAAAACGTTTTTAAAAAACCGCACCTTGTCCTCAGCTCCTGTGGCAAGGGTAATATCGTCCCAGCCATCTTGGTTATAATCAAAAAAACTGACGCCATTTCCTAAATAAGTATTTCCAGTGCTTAAATTTAATCCAAGAACACTAGCCCGATCTTGAAAATATATTTGTGAATACAACACGCATTGCATTCCCAAAAAAAGCATTAAAATTGAAATGTTTTTCAAAAGAATAATCATTTAAGCCTTTCACGAATATACAAAAGAATTAGAATTTATTCCTCACCCATAAAACCATTCATAATGGCATCACTTACACCCATATTACTGAATCCGCCATCATTAAACAAGTTTTGTAAGGTAACGCGCTTGGTAAGATC
Organism: Flavobacteriaceae bacterium; assembly: GCA_018402135.1. Classification (GTDB taxonomy): domain Bacteria; phylum Bacteroidota; class Bacteroidia; order Flavobacteriales; family Flavobacteriaceae; genus Paucihalobacter. Next base: position 682,994 of record JAGYJF010000002.1, read on the forward strand.
ACTAAAAAGTGACACGGTATAATTGGCGCAATCTAAGGCTGTAGCGTTGCCTAGTGGCGACATTTTTTCAGCATAAGCTATAAATCCATCAAATCCTTTAACTCCCTGACCAGCTGTAGTTGGTGTAGGTGATTGTGAGATGGTATTGACACGCACTTTCTTATCACGTCCGAAGAAATAACCAAAACTACGGGCAATACTTTCTAAATAGGCTTTATTATCTGCCATATCATTGTAATCAGGAAATACCCGTTGTGCGGCCATATAAGTTAATGCTACAATGCTTCCCCATTCGTTCATAGCATCAGCTTTATAAAGGCTTTGCATCACTTTATGGAACGACATGGCTGAAACATCGGTACCTTTTTGTGTCCAATCGTAATTTTGGTCGGTGTAATGGCGACCTTTTCTAACGTTTATAGACATGCCAATAGAATGTAAAACAAAGTCTAATTTACCACCAAGTATTTCCATAGATTTAGCTACCAAATTCTCTAAATCTTCAATGGAAGTGGCGTCGGCAGGAATAATTTGAGCACCAGTCTTTTCGGCTAAATCATTTATTCGCCCCATACGCATTGCAATGGGTGCATTGGTCAACACAAAGGTTCCGCCTTCTTCATGAACGCGTTCTGCCGTAATCCATGCAATTGAATTGGGATCTAATGCACCAAAAATAATTCCTCTTTTTCCTTTTAATAAATTGTATGACATGTTTGTTGGTTTAAGATTAAATGTTCAGTGTTCAAAGTTAAAAAAGTTTCAATGCAAACTGAAGTTGAAAAGATTTTTAGTTTAATAATTGTTTGGCGTGCGCAATGGCTGAGCTGGGCAAACTGCTTCCACTTAACATTTGAGCAATTTCTACAATGCGTTCGTCTTTATCTAGAAGTTTGAGTTTGGTTTGTGTTTGCGCATCGGTATCTTCTTTAAAAACTTTGAAATGAGTATCTCCTTTTGCGGCAATTTGCGGCAAATGTGTTATAGCGAAAACCTGCAAATTATTACTGAGTTGTTTCATCACTTCAGCCATTTTATTAGCAATTTCACCTGAAACCCCTGTGTCAATTTCATCGAACATGATGGTTGGCATTTGAATATAATTACTTAAAATGGATTTAATTGCCATCATAATTCTAGACAACTCGCCACCTGAAGCTGATTTTTTGAGAAGTTGAAAATTACTGCCTTTATTAGCGGAAAAAAGGAAGGATAAATCATCGGTGCCGTTTGATTTAAATACCTTGCTTTTGGTAAACTCTAGTTTAAAATCGGCATTGGGCATTCCTAAATTTTGAAGAATTTGTTTTAATTGTTTTATAAGAATAGGTACTGCCTTTTGCCTTCTTTGGTTCAAACTTTCGGCCAGATTTGACAAGTCCTTTTCCGAAGCTGCAATCGCTTGTTCAAGCCTAATTATTCTTTTATCGTTATTGAAAGAACTTTGAACTTGTATAGATAATTCTTCACGGATAACCAATAAATCTTGAATGGTTTCAACATTATGCTTTTGAAGCAGGTTATTTAATAATTTAAGTTGTGCATCTAGAACTTCTAAAGCAGATGGATTTATTTCTAAATTTTCCGAGGCATCTTCTACTTCAATATTGATGTCTTTTAGTTCTATTAATACACTTTCAACGCGTTGTGTTAATTCTTCATACTTATTTGAAAAGTTTGATATTCTAGAAAGCGTTTGTTTTAACATTGAAATCTTACCAATTAGACCAATACTTTCACTGTTTAGCAAATCTAAACTAGAAGCGAGTTGCTCGGCAATAAACTCCACATTACTTAAAGCTTCGTATTCTTGCTCAAGTACACTTAAATCTATTAATTCTAAATTAATTGTCTCGAGTTCATTTAATAAAAATTGATTGTAATCTAAAGCTTTTAATGCTTCTGCTTGTTCTGATTTTAACTGTGATAATTCTGAAATATAAGACTTATAATTTTGCAATTCATGTTGATAATTAGTAATTAGCTGTTGGTTATCTGCTAAGGCATCAATTATTTCAAACTGGAAATCGTCGTTCGTCAATTCTAAAGTTTGATGTTGCGAATGGATGTCGATTAAACTTGCCGAAAGCGTTTGCAACACTTCTAGGTTTACAGGCGTATCGTTTATAAAAGCCCGCGATTTCCCAGATGGCAAAATTTCACGTCGGATAATAGTTTGATGGTCGTAGTCTAAATCTAATTCAATAAAAAGTGTTTGAAGTTTATATTTACTAATATCAAAAGTTGCTTCAATAATACATTTTTCATGGGTATTACCAATGGCCGAGAGGTCTGCTCTTTTTCCCATTACCATTCCTAAACTCCCTAAAAGAATAGATTTTCCAGCACCAGTTTCACCAGTTATTATGGTTAAACCATTATTGAAATTGGCTTTTAACTCACTAATAAGTGCGTAATTTTGTATATAAAGACTTGCTAACACAGACTAACTTTAATAATATTTATACAAAGTTAACCGAGAAATCTGAAATATAGAATACTTGAAGTTTGAATGACGAATTAAAATTTAATATTGCGCCATTTAGTTGCATACGTTGGGCCAATTTTGTTGAGGGTATCAATAATTTCAGCCACATCTACTTTTGGACCACCGCTAAAAATTTGGGTGATTTCGTCGGCTTTAGCATCAAAAAATACGCGCATTAAAAATGAATTGGGGCGTCGTTGGTTCATTTTTTCCAGTTCTGGTAAAACAGAAGCTATGACTTGTTTCCCTTTCATTGTATTATCGCTCATTTGGTCTAATCCAATCATATGATAGGTGTACATAACCGATCTAAATTCCTCAAAAGTTGGGGATAATAAATTGTCTATTAAGGCAAACCTGGACTGTAATCCGTCTTGTAAACTCCACCCTTTACCACCACCTTGTTGCGAATAATTGGCTATGGTTTGTGCTTGTGCAAAATATTCGTCGCCACCATTTTTACTGAAAGTATCAGCGTCTAGTCCTAAAATCATATAAATGTGAAAGGTGATCACCGAAATGAGATTCGATTCAAACTGATTTGGATTGTAAACCAAATTTTGGAATTCTAAATATTCAAAGGTAAAATCCCTATCGTTAAAATTGTAGATTGGCGTGGTATAGGTCGCATTGTAAACTGGCCTTGAAGCTTGAATTTGAAGTGTTGCAGTAAAGACATTGCTATTATAATTTTGAACATTAATTACCATATTGCAATTAATTTTCTCTTGATTCTTAAAACTTTTGTTAGTCCACTTTGTATTATTAATAAACTCCGACAATTGTTTTTCTAATGCTTGAAAAATTTGAACATTTTGATTAGCTGTTCGTTGTGCATCAACTACAACATTGCAATTTAACTCCTGCGAGAAGGAATTTATAGAGAACATTACTAGTACAAAATATATAATTTTAAGCATTTAATTGTTTTAATATGTGTTGAAGCAAATCTGTTGCCACATCAGCTTTTGGCTTTGTATTGAATTGAATTGTTTCGTTGTTTTCTGTTATAAAGGTAACTTTATTTGTGGATACTCCAAAACCTGCACCATCGTCGTTTAAGGAATTTAAGACAAGTAAATTGAGCTTTTTAGATTTCAATTTAAGTTTTGCATTTTCAATCTCATTCTCGGTTTCTAAGGCAAATCCAACTAAAAACTGATTATTTTTTTTAATGTCTCCTAAGCTTTTTAAAATGTCCTTTGTTTTTTCTAATTGTATAGATAACGTCGCATCTTGTTTTTTTATTTTTTGACTGGCAACATTTATTGGTTTGTAATCAGCTACGGCAGCCGAAAGAATAGCAATATCAGTAGTCTTGAAATATTGGTGAGCAGCATCGTACATTTGTTCTGCACTTGTCACATCAATACGCTTAATCAATGAATGGTTTACTATTTCAGCTGAAGGACCAGCGATTAAAATCACCTCAGCGCCTAAGCTAGCCGAAGCTTTTGCGATTTCGAAGCCCATTTTTCCGCTTGAATGATTTCCAATAAATCGAACTGGATCTATTGCTTCATGTGTTGGACCAGCCGTAATTAATATTGTCTTTCCGTATAGTGGTAGTTGCTTTAAAATATGCATTTCAATAAATGCTACAATATCTTCTGGCTCGGCCATTCTACCTTCACCTATCAAACCACTGGCGAGTTCGCCTGAAGTGGCAGGGATAATAATATTTTTGTAGGATGTTAATTTTTCAAGAGCCGTTTTTACACTCGGGTGTTTGTACATGTCCAAATCCATAGCAGGTGCAATAAAAACTGGACATTTAGCGGAAAGATAGGTCGCCAGTAGTAAATTATCGCATTCACCCGTTGCCATTTTAGACAAGGTGTTGGCAGTGGCTGGAGCAATCACAAAATAATCGGCCCATAAACCTAATTCTACATGATTATTCCACATAGGATTATCGTTTTCACCATTGGCTTCCAGATTGGTAAAAGATGATAAAACAGGATTTTTTGAAAGTGTTGAAAGCGTAAGTGGTGTTATAAAGTCTTTAGAAGCAGGCGTCATCACAACTTTTACATTGGCACCTGCTTTTATAAAGCCTCTTACTAAGTGTGCAGATTTATAAGCAGCGATTCCGGCACTTATGCCGACTAAAATATTTTTACCACTTAAAATAGACATTAAATTATTTATTCTGGAATGGTATCTTCCGTATTGCGATAGTAAATTTTATCGTCTAACCACTCTTGTACTGCTAAAGCATGTGGCTTTGGTAATTTTTCGTAAAACTTAGAAACCTCGATTTGTTCTTTGTTTTCAAAAATTTCTTCTAAACTATCGTTGTAAGTTGCAAACTCTTCAAGTTTATCAACAAGCTCACGTCTAATGTCAGTATTGATTTGCTCAGCGCGTTTTGCAATTACAGAAATTGCTTCATAAATATTCTCGGTAGGCGCATCTACCTGATTACGATTGTAAGTTACAGTACTTACGGGAGCTTTTGTGCTTTTTAAATCCATTTTATATAAGGTATTAACTTTTGGTATTATATTGTTGTTGCAATTCTAGTAACTCGGAATTCATAGATTCGGCCAATTGCATATTTCCTGATTTTGGATAGGATTTTTTAAATGCCTGATAATACGCAATGGCTTCTTTAATTCTGTCTTGTTTTTTTGATTCTACACTATTAATTGCCAATTTATAAGCCGAATCAAATCTTACAAAAAATATATCTTCTCTATAAACGCTACCTGGAAATTCTAAAATAAAATTTTCGCAAGACTTAATAGAAGCTGAATAGTCGGTTATTATATTATATTGTCTGGTAATTTCGTAGGCTTTTCTCTCTAATTTCAAATCCAATTCTTTAACCATAGTATTGGCTTCGGAGAGGTATTGTGACTCAGGATATCTATTTATAAACAACTGTAATTTTTCAATAGCTTCAATAGTCTCTTTTTGCTCCTTGCTGTAAATTGGGGAAATTTTATAAGCACTTTTGGCGGCCAAAAATCCAGCTTCTTCTACCTTTTCACTATTGGGGTAACTGCTTTCAAATCGCTCTAATTGATATGCCGATAAATAATAATCTTCCATGCTGTAGAAGGTCATACCATACATATACATCAGTTTCTCAGCTTGTGGCTTTCCGCGATATTCTGGCACAATTTGAGCAAATAATCGATTGGCTTTAGCCCACTTACCTTCTTCAAATAAGGTGGTGCCTAACTGGAATTTTGTAGCTGTATCCTCAGACTTTAAAGCCTTTTGAAAATCACTACAAGACGACAATACTAGCAATAATGATACTATATAAACGGTGTTTCTCATAACTAAAATAGTTGGCAAAAGTACATTTTTTATACGTATAATAAAAACAATTATTGTGTTGTACATCAAATAATTATCAAATCCGAATTTTTAAGAATTCTACTTTTGTACTTCTTTAGGCTTAAAATTGCTCTAAAGCACTTTTAATTTCATGCTTTAAACTTTGGGTGGCTGGTACTAAAGGCAATCTCACCAAATCGTTAGAAATACCTAGAACTTCTAAAACCGCCTTAATTCCTGCTGGATTATTTTCTTTAAAAATAAGTCCTGTTATATCCATTAATTTGAAATGTAAATCATAAGCCTCTTTAGCTTTTCCTTGTAAACCCAACTGAATCATGGATGCAAATTGTTTTGGTAAAGCTTGACCAATCACTGAAATTACACCAGCACCACCGGCCAATACCACACCCAAGGCCAAATCGTCATCTCCAGAAATAATCAGAAAATCCTTCGGTTTATTTTTTAAAAGTTGAAGGTATTGCGCCACGTTGTTGCCAGCCTCTTTCACTGCGACGATATTTTCAAAATCATGTGCCAATCTCAAAGTAGTTTGTGGCAACATATTCGAAGACGTTCTTCCGGGTACATTATACAATATAATTGGCACTGGGCTAACCTCGGAAACTACTTTAAAATGCTGATAAATACCTTCTTGAGTTGGCTTACTATAATATGGCGACACTGATAAAATGGCATCAATACCATCAAAATTTGTCGACTTTATTTCTTCAATCACGCTGTAAGTATTGTTACCACCAATGCCTAATACTAGAGGTAACCTACCAGCGTTAACCGTTTTAATGGTCTTAATAATTTCTACTTTCTCTTCTGCTGTTATGGTTACACTTTCACCAGTTGTGCCGCTAATTACCAAATAATTGGTGCCGTTTTCGATGTTGAATTCAACCAATCTTTTAAGTGCCGAATAATTTACCGATAAATCTTTATTAAATGGCGTTATTAAAGCTACGCCTGTGCCGAAAAATTGTGTCATTAAATTAATTTTAAAATATTTAAATATTTTTTTAATTCTGTTTTAAATATATTGAATTGGTCTACTTTTAGATTGATGATTAAATCGTAAAAACGGTCATCAACATTTGTTAACCCAATTTTAAATTTGGCCTTAGATAATACCGTTACAAGATTTAATTCAACCCTATTTTGATTGTAATAACTTATCAAAACATCAAAATCGGCATTGATAAATGTTTCTAAATCAACACTTTCAATTTTACCATTCCATCCAATATTTTTAGGTATAAAATAAGTATTCCAAGTACTGGTAATTTCTTTTTCATCTTCAATAAATGCGGCTACTCTGCACTTTGGCGATGTAAGTTCTAATTCTTTAAATAGCTTTCTAAAAGCTTCAAAATCATTAAATTCATTAAAATTAAGTAAAACTCCAATTGTTTGTAGCTCATTAGCTACAACAGTAGGTGGTTTATTATTTAATAATTTCTTAATAAATTTTTGGTTTGACTTGTCCCGAAAACCCTTTAAAAACATTTATATTTAACCTTTGGACAAAGGTAGCAAAAGGTGTCACAACTTTTTGTTAACATTAATACAGATTTTAATGACGATAAAAAACCTAAGTATTGTAGCGATAGCCTTGCTTTTTACAAGTTGTAAAAACGATTTTCAACTTGTTAAAATTGAAGGCAAACGCATAGAAATAAACGATAGTTTAACCGCCAATCAAGATATTGAGAATTTTGTTGCGCCCTATCGCGAACGTCTCAATAAAGATTTGGATAGTGTTTTGGCTTATGCGGTTAATACCTATTCTAAATCTGATGGGCATTTAAATACGGCCATTGGTAATTTGGTTGCAGATGTAGTTTTGGAACAATCCAACCCCATATTTAAATCGCGAACAGGTAATGATATTGATTTGGTTTTACTGAACCACGGCGGCATTCGTTCCATAATATCAAAAGGAAATGTGACAATACGCACTGCGTTTGGTGTGATGCCGTTTGAAAATTCTGTAATAGTAGTGGCGCTGAAAGGTCAACAAATTGAAGATTTAATCGCCTATCTAAGTCGTGCGAAGCGAGCGCATCCTATTTCAGGGTTACAACTGGAATTGGACGAGGATTTTAAAGTTATTTCTTCATCAATCAATGGAAAACCCATTGATAAACAGAAAGTATATTATGTTGCCACCAACGACTATTTATATAATGGCGGTGATGGTATGGTTTTTTTTCAACCAAATGAAGGCGAGTATGTATTAGACTATAAAGTAAGAAATACGCTTATTGATTATTTTAAAAAAGTTGATACCCTAAATCCAGTTATTGACGACAGATTCACCCAAAAAAATTAATGATATGAAAAGAAGACAATTTGTACAACAAACTACTTTGGCAACTGCTTTTGTAGGTTTGGGTGGATTAAGTTTACAATCGTTTGCAAAACCACAAAAAAAAATTACCATTCTTCACACGAACGATGTTCATAGCCATATTGATGCTTTTGGCCCCGAAGATGGACGAAATGCCAATAAAGGTGGCATTGCCAGGCGTGCTAGTTTAATTGAAACCATTAGACAGGAAAATCCGAATACACTCTTACTAGATGCTGGTGATATTTTTCAAGGCACACCATATTTTAATTATTATGGTGGTGAATTGGAATTTAAGTTGATGAGTAAACTCAAATACGATGTGGCCACTATCGGCAATCACGATTTTGACAATGGAATTGACGGACTCTATGCACAACTGCCTTATGCCGATTTTCAATTTGTGTCGGCTAATTACAACTTTAAAAATACGGTGATGGACACCCACGTAAAACCCTACCATATTATCGTAAAAGATGACATTAAAATAGGAATTTTCGGGCTTGGAATTGAACTAAAAGGCTTGGTAGATAAAAACTTATATAAAGAAACAGAATATCTTGACCCAGTTGAAATTGCACAAGACACTGCCAGAATTTTAAAAGAAAACGAAGGCTGCGACTTAATCATCTGTCTTTCACATTTGGGTTACAATTATAGTAATAATACTAAAATTGGCGATTTAAAGCTGGCAAGCTTAACCAAAAATATAGATTTAATAATTGGTGGTCATACACATACGTTTTTAGACAAACCAACTGTTACAAAAAATGCAGAAAACAAGAACGTTTTAGTAAATCAAGTGGGATGCTTTGGACTGTATTTGGGAAAAATTGATTTTTATTTTGACGCCGACGGAAAAGCTAGTAGTAAAGGCACCTCAATTATTGTCTAATATGGTATCAAAATTTAAACCTAAATTTTTAATTCGTCACTGTAAGCGCTCATAATTGGTTCGCTGTTTTTTAAGGTTGAATGAATGTAAAAAAATAGAAACGCGCCAACCAATAAAACCGAACACATAATATTGAGTGTATTGCTACTTTCAATGTAAAAATATGCTAGTTGAATCACTTCAGAAAACACAATTAATATGGAACCAATTAAAAGGTTCATGGATTTAATATCGTCTCTATAAATATAATTGAGTAAAGCAACCGATAATAAGATCATTACTATCGAGTTGTATACAAATTCCAGTAAATACTCTGTAGGATTTAATACGTTTTCGGTGGTCTCTGATATGACAATAACGCTAAAAACGTCAAGTACTAGAAGTATAATAATGTGAAACGGTAACTTACGCACCAATGTTTTTAGATTCAATCCAATTAAAACTTTAATAACCAAAAATATATAAGCAAATATATAAAGTGAGTTCACCAAATAATAATAAATAATATTATTAAACTGTGACGATGTAATTTCCGTCCAAGCTATAAAATCTAAAATGGCACCTAGAGTAAAGGCTATTAAAAATAATCTGAAATAAGTACTTTTATGTTCGACGGACATATAATAAAGTGCAGTAAGTCCAATTAATAAAACAGCTTTTATACCGGCACCATAAAACTCCATGCCCATAATTTGCACCACTATAAATGCTAATGCCAGAATAACTAGCAGGCTTTTAAGAACTATTTTTTTGTTCATTTCGATAGATTTGGGAATACAAATATATAAATAATTTACATATAAACGTATAATTTTACATTTTATCGATACTTTTTTTTATTTTGTAGGAATTTACACCAGTTTATTCAAAAAATCAATTTCAGATATAATAGGAATGTTTAAGCTTTCAGCTTTTGTTCTTTTACTCGGTCCCATATCGCTACCCGCCACGACATAAGATGTTTTAGAGGAAATCGATGATGCTACCTTACCGCCATTGTCTTCAATTAGCTTTTTTAGCTCATTTCTTGAAATATTTTCAAAAACGCCGGAGACTACAAACGTTTTTCCTTTTAATTTTTCAGTTTGATTGACCAATTCCGACTCATCAATCTCTAATTTCACACCAAAAGATCTCAGTCTTCTTAAGATGTTTTGATTTTCTTCAGATTCAAAAAATACCTTTACACTTTCTGCTATTTTCTCACCTATTTCATCAACATTTTTTAATTCTTCATAACTTGATTGCGCAATGGCATCGATATTTTTATAATGTTTGACTAGTTTTTTCGCAACTGTTTCACCAACATATCTAATACCTAGAGCAAATAACACGCGCTCAAAAGGAATTGATTTAGAAGCTTCGATTCCATTTATTAAATTTTCCGCACTTTTATCGGCCATTCGTTCCAAAGGAATCACCTGTTCTTTTGTTAAGTCGAATAAATCTGAATAATTACTAATAAGACCTGCATTCACCAATAAAGTTACCGTTTCAGCACCCAAACCATCAATATCCATAGCTTTTCTGGAAATAAAATGTTGTATTCTCCCAATGATTTGTGGTTTACATCCGTTATAATTCGGGCAGTAGTGTTGCGCCTCACCTTCAACGCGCACAAGTCTAGTATCGCATTCGGGACAATGCGTTAGATATTGAGTTGGGCTTGAATTCGGCAAACGCTTTGTAAAATCAACCGCAATTATTTTTGGGATGATTTCACCACCTTTTTCAACAAATACGCTATCTCCTACCCTAACATCCAATTTTTCTATAATATCGGCATTGTGTAACGAAGCACGTTTTACAATGGTTCCTGCCAGTTCAACTGGCTCTAAATTTGCAACTGGTGTTATGGCTCCGGTACGACCAACCTGATAGGTAATGGCATTTAAAAGCGTGCTTACCTGTTCGGATTTAAATTTATAAGCCATAGCCCAACGCGGCGATTTTGCTGTAAACCCAAGTTCATCTTGCTGCGTGAAACTATTGACTTTCACTACAACACCATCAATTTCATAAGGCAAATAGTGACGTTGCTTATCCCAAAAGGCAATATAGGATAACACTTCATCAATATTACGAACTAACTTGGCTTCATTGGGGACTTTAAAACCCCAATTCCTAGCTTTTTGTAAACTTTCAAATTGGTTGTCTGCATTTAAATTATCCGATTTTATACTGTAAAGCAAACATTCCAAAGGACGTTTGGCGACCTCTGCGCTGTCCTGTAATTTTAAACTTCCTGAAGCAGTGTTTCTCGGGTTCCGATAAGGTTCCTCACCAATTTCTAGGCGCTCTTCATTCATTTTATTAAATCCGTCAATTGGCAAAATGATTTCTCCTCTAATTTCAAATTCCTTTGGAAAATCGCCTGATAATTTTAAAGGCACGGACTTTATTGTTTTAACATTTGCAGTAACGTCGTCACCTTTTTCACCATCACCACGGGTAACAGCACTGTGCAAAAAACCATCTTTATAAGTTAAGTTGATGGAAGCACCATCGTATTTTAATTCACATGTATAGTGCACCTCACCGTCAACCAATTTTTTGATGCGACCTTCCCAATCTAACAAGTCTTCTTTTGAATAGGAATTAGAAAGCGAATACATTCGGTTTTTGTGCGTAACAGTTTCAAAATTTTTAGTGACAGCACCACCAACGCGTTGTGTGGGCGAATTGTCGTCAGAAAATTCTGGATGCTCCTTTTCTAACCTTTGAAGTTTATCCAATAATTGGTCAAATTCAAAATCGGAAATAGTGGGCGCATCCAAAACATAATAATTGTAATTGTGCTGGTGTAATTCGTCTCTTAGTTGCGCTATGGTTTTTTGTATATTCATTTATTTCGAAAACTTTCAAATAGTGGTTATTTTATTGCTTTAATCATTCTATCGTTGCCAGAAAGGTCTGGGTAGATTTCAATAATTTCAAAATTATGCATTTCTAACATTTTTTTAGTTTCCTGCGCTAAATATTGATTGATTTCAAAAAACAGTAAGCCATTTGGCTTCATATAATTTGAAGCCAATTCTGCGATGGCTCTATAAAAAATTAACGGATCTTCATCTGTAACGAATAAGGCAGAACCTGGTTCATAATTTAATACATTGGGTTTCATTTCGGCCTTTTCAAGCGCACGCACATATGGTGGATTTGAAATAATGATATCAAATTTAATATTCTTGAAATTTAAGACCCAATCATTTTCCTTTAAAATATCAGACTCAAAAAAGAAAACTTCTACCGCATTTAACGCTGCGTTTTTTTGGGCGATTTTTAGTGCATCGTTTGAATTATCCAAAGCATACACTTCAGCGTTAGCAATATTTTTTGCCAATGAAATTGCAATACAACCAGTTCCTGTTCCTAAGTCTAAAATGTTTATTTTATGCAAATGAACATGTTGAGGCTTTAAACTCTCAATTACTAAAGACACTAATGCTTCGGTTTCAGGTCTAGGAATTAGCGTGTGTTGGTTCACCTTAAATTCTAATCCATAAAAGTTAGTTAATCCTATTATATATTGAACTGGTTCGTTGTTTTGCAATCTGCCTAAGGCTTGTGTTAATTCCGATAATTCTTCATTAACAAGCATATAGTAAGGCCTAAGACTTAAATCGATTCTTTTCTTGTTTAAAAAGTGTTCCGATAGTAAAAAAAACATTGCATCAACTTCGTCTCTGCCATAATCAGCATCAAGTTTTAGGTGAAATTGTGTATGGATTTCTTTAAAGGTCATATGTTTTTTAACATCCAAACAGTACAGGAATAGTGGCCAGTATCGCCCATCGGTGCATCAATATAATTAAATCCGACTTTCCGGTATAGCTTTCTGGCGTTTTCCATGTAAGGCATCGTTTCTATATAGCACTGCTCAAATCCGAAGGTTTTGGCTTGCTCCAAACACATTTTCATCATTTTTGAACCCAAACCTTTGCCTCTGCCTTCTGGTTTAAAATACATTTTTTGCAGTTCGCAAATTGGTCCATCATAATTATCCAACTGTGCCACGCCAGCACCACCAAGAATTTTACCATTGCATTCCAGAACAAAGTATTGGGATGTTGATTTATTGAAAGTTTCAAACATTTCATCTAAGGCTTTATCGGCATAGGCAGTACCCACCTTTGGCACGCCAACTTCAATTAAAACACTTCGTATAGCTGCTGCTATTTTTGGGTTATCATCTTGCTGAATTGGCCTGATGACATAATTATTTTCAGTCACTTTAAAATCTTATTTTTGTGGAGATATTTCGCGGGATGAAGATACATGAAAAATACATAAAACGCTGTATTGAAATTGCCAAAAATGGATTAGGAACAACAGCCCCGAACCCAATGGTTGGTTGCGTTATAGTGCACAACAACAAAATTATTGCCGAAGGTTTTACAAGCATTTACGGCGGTTCACATGCCGAGGTAAACGCCATTAAGGCAGTAAAGGATAGTTCGCTATTAAGCAATGCTACATTATACGTTACCTTAGAACCTTGTTCGCATTTTGGAAAAACACCACCGTGTAGCGATTTAATTATCAAGCACAATATTAAACATGTGGTGATTGGCTGTTTAGACAGCAATCCGTTGGTGGCTGGACGAGGCATTGCTAAACTCAAAGCTGCCGGTTGCGAAGTAATCACTGGCGTTTTAGAAAAAGATTGCAGAGAACACCACAAGCGCTTTTTTACCTTTCACGAAAAAAAACGGCCCTATATAATTTTAAAATGGGCAGAAACAGCTGATGGTTTTATCGCTCCAAAACAAAAATCTGAAATGAAGCCTGTTTGGATTACCAATGCTTATTCAAGACAATTGGTGCATAAATGGCGCGCCGAAGAACAAGCCATTTTGGTTGGCTCTAAAACCGTTCAAGAAGATAATCCCAGTTTAACCGTTCGAGATTGGTATGGAAACAACCCAATTAGAATTGTTTTAAATCCAAAAGATGGCTTATTACCTTCCTTTCAAGTATTTAATTCTGAAGCAAAAACTATAGTTATAGGAAGTCAAAAAAATGAAACACTTCAGCCTTCTGAAAATTTAATTTTAGAAGTCATTAATTGGGAGTCACAACACAACCTTGCAAAACAAATTTGTAATGTGTTGTGGAAACATCAGATTACTTCTGTTATTATTGAAGGTGGCGCACAAACCTTGCAGACTTTTATAAACGAAAACCTATGGGACGAGGCCCGTATTTTTATAAGTGAAGTAGAATTTAATTCTGGTGTTAAAGCACCAATTTTAAAGGCATCAGAATCAAAAACAACTCAAAATATTAGTAACGACACTTTAAGAATTTACAAAAATGATTAATACATTAATTTTTGACTTTGGTGATGTGTTTATAAATTTAGACAAACAAGGTGCCCTGAATAGAACACTGCGGTTATTAAAAATTGATACCCTGCCTAAAAACGTCACTGCCATTAATGAACATTATGAAAAAGGACTTATTACAGATTCAGAATTTTTGGCCTTTTATCATTCACAGTTTCCTTGGTTGAACCAAAGCGAACTCGTCACGCTTTGGAATTACATCATTAAAGATTTCCCATTATACCGATTAGAATTTTTAAAAAACATCGCCAAGAGCAACCGTTACAAACTTATTTTACTGAGTAACACCAACAACCTGCATATTAATTACGTGAAGGAAACGGTTTCGTTTTACGAAGAATTCAAGAATTGCTTTGATTGGTTTTTCCTTTCACATGAAATTAAGTTAAGAAAACCCGATTTAAACATTTACGAATACGTTTTAAAAACCACCAATACCATTCCTGAAAAGGCACTTTTTATAGACGACACCAAAGATAATACCGAAGCAGCTGAACAATTAAATATCAAAACCTGGAATATAAATCCCGACACCCAAGATGTTGTAACGATGTTTAACGATTTAAAACATTTATTTTGATTTATTTACTGCTCAGCATTCTATCATCAACTGGCATTTTTGTTTTATTCAAGTTATTTAACAAATACAACATCAATACCCTACAAGCCATAGTTGTTAATTATGTAGTAGCTGCAACGGTTGGATTTATGAGCTATGATAACACCGTAAACTATATCGTGATTTCTGATTCAAGATGGTTTAAAGGTGCTATTTTACTTGGTGTATTATTTATTGCTATTTTCAATGTGATGGCTTTAACAGCCCAGAGAAACGGTATTTCTATAGCCTCAGTTGCGAGCAAAATGAGTGTTATTATTCCAATTATTTTCGGTATTTACGTTTACAATGAAAGTGCGGGTTTGTTGAAAATTGCAGGCATTATTCTGGCTCTTGTTGCAGTTTATATGGCATCGGTAAAAACGAAACAAAACGTTCCTTTAAAAAAATCTTTGTTATTACCGCTTATTCTTTTTACTGGTTCGGGTATTATTGAAACCTCTTTAAAATATATTGAAACTAATTATGTTGAAAGTGATGGGATTCCCATTTTTTCAGCCACTATTTTTGGCTCGGCTGGCATTATTGGTTTACTAGTTATAGTGGTAAAAGTAATTGGCAAAAGCCTGATACCAGATTTAAAAAGTGTACCTGCCGGACTTATTTTAGGCGTCATTAATTACTGTTCTATTTATTTTTTATTGAAAGCCTTGCAATACCATGGCGCCGAAAGCTCTACCATATTTACAATCAATAATGTTACTATTGTGATGTTAAGCGCGGTGATTGGTTTCGTCTTATTTAAAGAGCGTTTAAGTTTTAAAAATATTTTAGGAATAGGACTTGCCATTGTTTCAATTATTCTAGTTACCATTTCATAATGAAGGATACCTACAAAACAATTATCAAACCCACCGAAGCTGTACTTTTTAAAGACAAGAATAGTAAGTTTTTTGGGTATGCGTTTCCTGTTGAAGATGAATACATCGTAAAGTTGCATATAGAAAATTTAAAAAAAGAACACCACTCAGCCAGACATTGGTGTTATGCCTATCAAATAGGAACTTTTGAGATTAAATACCGCGTAAACGATGATGGTGAGCCAAATAATTCGGCAGGAATCCCCATTTATGGTCAAATACAATCATTTGAACTTACCAATGTTTTAATTGTAGTTGTAAGATATTTTGGAGGTGCCAAATTAGGCGTTAGTGGATTGATTAACGCTTATAAAACAACGGCTCAATTAGCATTAGAAAATGCGTTGATTGAGGAAAAAACCGTGAACGTAATTATGGAAGTTCATTTTGAATACGCACATATGAATACGGTGATGCGTATTGTTAAAGAACATCAGCTAAATATAACAAAACAAGATTTTAAACTAGATTGCAGGCTACAATTTGAAGTAAGACTAAGCGAATCTGACATGATTTTGAATGTTTTTAAAGCCTATCACGAACTTAAAGTAATTCAAATAAACGATTAATCTTGCAATTTATCTAAAAGATAACCTGGGCATCGTATAGGTCTATTCCTGTTAATATCAATAAAGGCCAAAATAGTTTTCCCTTTAACTAAAATTTCTCCGGCTTCATTATAAATTTCATAATCAAATTCGATAGTAACAGATGGGATTTTCACCAAATAAGTTTTAACTGTAATTACATCGTCATAACGAGCTGACTTTTTGTAATTTATACTAAGTGAAATTACAGGAAGTAAAAAGCCATCTGCTTCCATTTGTTTATAGGTAATGCCCAAACCGCGTAACCATTCAGTTCTACCAACCTCAAAATACTGGGCGTAATTTCCGTAGTAAACAACGCCCATTTGGTCGGTTTCTCCATAGCGGACTCGCAATTTATATTCGTTCTTTTTTAATTCTGCAGACATAGTATTAAAATATTTTTGTAATTTCATCACGATTTAAACATGAGGAATTTTTTATTAAAATACAAGGGTATTTGATTTTTTTTTTAAGAAAATTGTTCACATATTTGTATCATTAAAATGATTCAAGAGAAACTCAGATTTCTCTTTTTTTTGCTAATCTAACTAACAACAAAATTACCAATTAGAATGGATGTAACAGCGCAATCGGTTTGGAATAATTGCATGTCTTTTATAAAAGATAACATACAACCCCAAGCATACAAAACCTGGTTCGAACCTATAAAAGCAGTTAAACTTTCAGAAAATGCTCTAAATATACAAGTACCTAGCAAGTTTTTTTATGAATGGTTAGAAGAACATTATGTTAAGATTTTAAAAGTGGCTTTAACCAAAGAATTAGGAGACACTGCCAAATTGGTTTACATAATTAAAATGGAGAACACCTACGGCAATAAACAACCATTTACAGAGCGCATTCCAAGTTCTCAACGATCGGCCGTTAAAGCACAAGATGTTGATGTCCCTTTAAACAATAAAAATCCCGAACTTAGAAATCCATTTGTTATCCCAGGAATTAGAAATATAAAAATTGAATCGCAGTTAAATCCGAATTACAATTTTGAGAATTTTTTAGAAGGTGATTCTAACCGCTTGGCCAGAAATGCTAGTATTGCAGTGGCTAACAAGCCAGGTGGCACTTCATTTAATCCATTGTTAATTTTTGGCGGAGTCGGTTTGGGAAAAACCCACTTAGCACATGCCATAGGTGTTGATATTAAAGATAAATATCCTGAAAAAACCATACTTTACATATCTGCTGAAAAATTCACACAACAGTATATCGATTCGGTAAAGAAAAACAACCGGAATGATTTTATTCATTTTTACCAAATTATTGATGTCTTAATTATTGATGATGTTCAATTTTTATCAGGAAAAACGGGAACGCAAGATGTATTTTTTCACATATTTAACCACCTGCATCAAAACGGAAAGCAAGTCGTTTTAACAAGTGACAAAGCTCCTGTTGATATGATTGATATTGAGCAGCGTTTATTGTCGCGATTTAAGTGGGGATTATCTGCTGAATTACAAACGCCTGATTTTGAAACACGTGTTTCTATCCTGAAAAATAAACTGTATCGCGATGGTGTTGAAATGCCTGACGACATTGTTGAGTATGTTGCGAAACATATAAAATCGAATGTAAGAGAACTTGAAGGCGCTATTATTTCATTAATTGCACAGTCATCTTTCAATAAAAAAGAAATTACACTTGGACTTGCTAGAGAAATAGTTGAAAAGTTTGTAAAAAATACCAAACGCGAAGTTTCTATCGATTATATACAAAAGGTTGTCTCTGATTATTTTCAAATGGATATTAGCACCTTACAATCTAAAACCAGAAAACGACACATTGTTCAAGCCAGACAATTGGCCATGTTTTTTGCTAAAAAATACACAAAAGCTTCATTAGCTAGTATAGGTTCGCAAATTGGTCAGCGCGATCATGCTACTGTGCTTCATGCTTGTAAAACGGTCGATAATTTAACAACCACCGACAAACAATTTAGGAAATACGTAGACGATTTAGCCAAAAAATTATCCATCTAATACTACTTGGATATGACCCGTATTTTGATGGTTTGTTTAGGTAATATCTGCAGATCACCATTAGCGCACGGCATTCTAGAATCTAAACTTCCACCTCAACAATTCTTTATTGATTCTGCTGGTACTACATCTTATCATATTGGCGCCTCTCCCGATGAACGTTCTACTAAAATTGCCAAAAATCACAATATTGATATCAGTCATCAAGCTGCAAGACAATTTAAACCGTCAGACTTTGAGTATTTCGATATTATTTATGCTATGGATCAATCAAACTATCAGCATTTATATGAAATGGCTCAATCTTCTGAGGACAGGTCAAAACTAAAATTAATCCTCAAAGAAAATCCTCATACTACTGATCAAAATGTACCTGATCCTTATTACGGTGAACTTACTGATTTTCAAAAAGTATTTGATATTTTAGAAGAAACCTGCTCCATTATTTCAAACCGACTAACCGAAATTAACAAAATATAAACCTCTTTCTTTTTATTTTTTTTTAACTTCATAAAAAAATTCAATGAAGACTATTGTTTCAGTAGTGTTAATTTCTTTCGCATTAACTAGCTTTTCGCAAGTAATAGACATTGAATTGTTCGCTATAGGTTTAAATAAACCTGTAAGTATAAAACATGCAGGAGACGACCGACTTTTCGTTGTTGAACAAGACGGAACAATTAAAATAATAACTTTAGAAGGTGATGTATTACCAAATCCGTTTTTAGATATAAATGATAGAGTGATTACCGTTACTGGCATTGGCGACGAACGCGGTTTTTTAGGATTGGCTTTCCACCCAGACTACGTTAATAATGGTTACTTTTATGTGAATTACATAAACAATAGCGGTAATACTGTTATTTCAAGGTTTACGCGTCAGTCGGAAAATTTAGCCGATACAAATTCTGAGTTGATTTTATTGACTTACGCTCAACCATTTCCAAATCATAATGGTGGCGACATGGCATTTGGCCCAGATGGGTATTTGTATATTTCAAGCGGCGATGGTGGTTCGGCAGGTGATCCTGATAACAACTCGCAAACACTCACTAATTTATTGGGAAAAATATTGCGATTAGACGTTGACAATCCATCAAATGGTAATAATTACGGTATTCCAAATACAAATCCTTTTTTAGGGAATCCTTCGGGTGAAGACGAAATTTGGGCCTACGGACTTAGAAATCCATGGAAGT
The DNA here is from genome assembly GCA_018402135.1 of Flavobacteriaceae bacterium. Lineage (GTDB taxonomy): Bacteria > Bacteroidota > Bacteroidia > Flavobacteriales > Flavobacteriaceae > Paucihalobacter. The sequence continues at coordinate 702,643 of JAGYJF010000002.1, forward strand.
TTTCGTTTGACAACAGTACAAATGAGATTTGGATTGCTGATGTGGGTCAAAGCGAAATAGAAGAAATTAATGTTGTTGATATAAATACTGCTGCGCCGAATTTTGGTTGGCGCTGTTTTGAAGGCAACCAACCATTTATCAATAACAATTGTCCGCCTGAAAATCTTCTAACTTTTCCAATTGCGTCTTATACACATTCTGGAGGCGACTTTTTTAGATGTTCTATTACTGGTGGCTACAGATATCGCGGTGCAGCACAGCCAAGTTTGCAAGGTATCTACTTTTTTGCTGATTTTTGCAGTGAAGAAATTGGGTATTTACAACAAGATGGAAACGATTGGGTTATGAATTTCACAGCACCTTTAAATCACAATTGGGTTGCGTTCGGTGAAGGACTAGATGGCGAATTATATGTATCGAGTATTGGTGAAGGTTCATTATACAAAATAATAGATAGCAATCTTAGCGCGGAAGAATTTGAAATCAACAACATAATTGCCGCGCCAAATCCGGCTTCTCAACAAATCATTTTTACGTCAAATAATGAGGTTGTTTTAATTAACAAATTAACAGTTTATGATTTACTTGGTAAAACCGTTTCAAATATTGAAAACGTTGCTTCAAGTAATATTTCGCTAAATTTGAATAATTATGATACCGGTATGTATTTAGCCAAAATAGAGGTTAACAACAGTCAAATTAAAATTTTAAAATTTATTGTGAACTAATAAGCATGCAGAAAGGAAAATTATACCTCATCCCAGTGCCACTTGGAGACAATCCACCTTTAGAAGTATTGCCAATTGCCGTAAAAAAAGCAGTAGAAGATCTACATTATTTTATTGTTGAAAATGAAAAAGCTGGAAGAAGATTTATCAAAAATATCTGTCCAAATAAATCACAATCTAAACTCAGCTTATTTCCGCTTAATAAATTTACCGAAGTATCAGACACTATGCAGTATTTAGACGTTTGCGATGAAGGAATTTCTATTGGCCTACTTTCAGATGCTGGATGTCCTGCCATAGCAGATCCAGGCTCTGAAATGGTTAAACTGGCGCATCAAAAAAACATTCAAGTAGTTCCTTTAGTTGGGCCATCCTCAATTTTACTTGCAATGATGTCTTCTGGAATGAACGGACAAGGTTTTGCGTTTAATGGTTATTTACCTATAGACAAACAAGAACGCAAAGCCAAAATAAAATTACTCGAACGCGTATCTCATGAGCAACACTTATCGCAATCCTTTATTGAAACACCTTACAGAAACAATCAGCTTTTAGAGGAACTCACTAAAACATTGCAACCTCATACAAGAATATGCGTGGCTTGCGATATCACTTTAAACACTCAATTTATTTACACGACCACAGCTCATGACTGGTCTAAAATAAAAGTGGACCTTCATAAAAGGCCCACTATTTTTATTATTCAAAAAGATTGATTGATAGATAGCTGTTATAACATTGCTTTCGCAGTTTTATTCGGCTCAATAAGCGTTGTGTCATATCCAGAAAAACGTTCCATATAATAGGCAACCGAAGACCCATAAGCATCCGATACATTTTGTTTTCCATACGAACGTAAAAAACGTTGCACACTACCTGGCCCAGCCAAATGAGCTGCAGCTAAAATTCCTGATTCTGTAACTACAACATTACCGATTTTTTTACCATCAAATTTTTTGATGTCCTTTCTCAAAATCCATTTGTTACGTTGGGCATTGGCCAAAAAAGCACGTTCTTGTAATTCTGGTGTATATAAAAAGGCATTTGGATTGTAAATTCCAATAAGTTGCAATGTTTCAGCGCCAAATTGGTATTTTCCTAAATATCCAAAATCATTAACAGTGAAATAATTACCTCTCGATTCTTTAAATCCAACAGCTTCTTTAAAAGCCAAATATGAATTTCCAAGATAAGGCATGTAGTGTTCCAAAATAGAGTTCGAGTCGTCTTCAACAGTTAAATCTAGCATTGCTAAATCATCCGAAACCGTAAAGTGTAGGTCTAAACCTTCAGTAGAGTAACTGCTAAAATCCTTGTCCGCGCTTGAATACAAGCCAACAAAAAGTGCAGTGAGTATTGCCAGAGGGATCGCAATATAATTAAATACTTTTTTAATCATAATAGCTAATTTTAGTAAAGCAAAATAGTCCCCAAATAGGCTTTACAAATTCAGAATGCAAAGATAATGCTATTTGATGAATTAGCAATAATAAGGGTTAAAGTGCAGTTAAAAGTAGATATAATGTAGTTTTAGAGTTCCTCTACTGTTGATTTCTAAAGTAGGAAAAGGTACTTTAATTAAGTTAAAAACGTCAAATATTGTTCTCAATAACGAAGAATTGGTTTCAATTCTGCTAAGATCTATATCTAAACTTAAATAATATTGACGGTATGGATTAACTGCCTGAAATCCTTCAATATCTATATCATTTGTGGCACTAATCATGCCTTCGGCTCCATAACCAAAAGCAATATTCAACCATTTTGGGATGTTACTTGTTTTAAAAAACGACTTTAAATTCGCACTTAGCCAATAAGTTTGTCCGTTGTAATCTTTCAGCATTTCTTCCAATAATCCGTTACCCAGCGTTTCAGGTCTTAAATCAGCATACTGTGTTTGATGAAATGAATATTTTATGAGGATGCGTTGTTCCTTCCATAATAATTCTTGACCTACGTACAATCCTGAGCCCATAGCATTAAATGCCATATCACCCCACGAAAAACCCCATTCTTCGGAAAAACCGTCCATAACTTCTATCGCCGTTAAATAAGTCAATCCCAAAGTTGCCCCATAAATCAATTGTTTCTTTTTTTCTACGCCGGCCCAATTCAATGAATTAGCACCAAGTTTACCTAAATGATAGGACGAAAAAGCATGTCCGATTTTATCCATTTGTAACCAATGGCTATTATCGTTAATGGTTTTAAAACTGCTTCGTTCAAAATCGGCATACCACAATTGATTCAATGCTAAAAGTGACAATCCCGTTACCGTGGCTTGCGAAGTAATGACCAAGGCGCTTCTTTGTTTATGTAATGTATCGCTTGGTTTTAAAAATGCGTCAATCTTCGATTGCGAAGTTGCGCTAATGGTAAAAAGCCATAAAATTATATAAATTACTATGCCTTTCAAAACTACCGCATAATTCCTTGTTGAGAAAGATAGCTTTGATACGCTCGTGCATTGGCATTGTGCTGCTGCAGTGTTTTAGCAAATCTGTGATAACCAATGCGCTCGGCATCGGCTGCAAAATAAAGATAATCGTGTTTTTGATAGTTCAATACCGCATCTATGGCCGAAATATCAGGCATAGCAATTGGGCCAGGCGGTAAACCTTTGTTTAAATATGTATTGTAAGGAGAGTCAATTGATTTGTGAATATTTAAAACACGTTTAATAATTACACCGTCATATTGAGGTAGTTGATAGGCAGCGAATTTTAATGTAGGATCGGCTTGGAGCGGCATCCCTATTCTTAATCTATTCATATAAACACCAGCTATTACAGGTTGTTCGTCACGTTGTTTTGACTCTTCATGTACTATTGATGCCAAGGTGCCAACTTGTTGCGCATTTAAATTAATATCACTGAGCTTGGCTTCTCTTGATTTCCAAAATTTTTGACACTCAGTAAACATTCTAGCTCTAAATTCGGTTGCAGAAGTATTCCAAAAAAACTCGTAGCTATTTGGAATATACATTCCTAAAATATTATCAGCATCAATACCTTTTGCTTTATAAAAGGTTTCTTCCTTAAAGACATTGATTAAACTTAAACTATCCGCTTCAATTTGAACCGCTATTCTTCCTGCTAATTTTTCTAAGGTTTCCTGATTGTTGAAGGATACTTTAACCGGAAGGTTTTTACTTCTGAGACTGTTTATAATATCGTTATTATTCATATCTTTTAAAATGGCATACCTTCCTGGTTTGATGTTACTTACATACTTCTTTCTTTTAGCTAAGACTTCAAACTTATCAAGATCTTTTAATAAAGGCTCCAATTGATTCTTAATGTCTAAAAAATCATCATCACTAGCGATGTATATATAAGACTTTTCGTTATTAAATGTTGTGTTGGGCACAAACATAGTATTGTAAACGTAGTAAGCGAAAAAAGCGGCGATAAGTAACCCAAGAAGCACAATGAAAAGTAGGATTTTTTTAATATACATTTAAGAATTTATTAATTGAAACATCTGTTCGTTTTTGAAGTGACCTGAGGCAAAGATCCAGTCTTTTTTGCAGCCTATGTATTCAAAATTGCAACTTTTAAACAATCGAATACTGGCTTCGTTTCCTTCGGTTATATTGCAGTATATTTGATGTAGGTTTAAAACTGAAAAACAATAATTTATCAATATTTGAAGTGCATCTTTCCCATATCCTTTTGCTCTATTTTCCGAATTATTAATTATCAGACCAACGCCAGCTCTTCTATGTTGCGGATCGAAATCAAATAAATCGATAAAGCCAAGAACCTCGTTATTAAAACTACTAATAACCAATCTTAATTGTTTTACTTCAAAAATATCTTTGTGCGATTCGTCTAAATATTGTTTTAAAACATAATGTGAATAGGGTGTTTGGGTATGACTTACCTCCCAAATAGACGTGTCGTTTTCAGTGTTGTAAACATGAATGATATCTTCAGGCTCAAGCGCACGCAAAAAAACCAAATCACCCTTTAAATTTACCATTGTATTTCGCCTTTAAAAACTTGCTCCGCCGGACCAATTAACCAAATATTTTCGTAACCATCTGATGTTTTATCGAAAGAGACTTTTAGTTCGCCACCTTGGGTTTGTAAAGTTACCAAATTTTGATTGGTTTGATGGGTGGTATGCATAGCTAAAGCAACGGCAGTAACACCTGTACCACATGATAAGGTTTCATCTTCCACACCACGTTCATAGGTTCTAACACTAAAAAGATTATCCGACTTTTTATGTACGAAATTGATATTGCACCCTTCATGTTTGTATAATTCGCTATACCTCAATTTAGAACCTTCATTTTTTACATTCATGCTTTGTAAGTTGTCTGTCATTTCTACATGATGAGGCGACCCAGTATTTAAAAACACATAATTGTCATGCATTGAAATTGAGCTAACATTTTGCATTTGTAACTTTATTGATTCACCCTCTATAATCGCATGGTGAACACCATCTATTGCTTCGAAAGTAGCCGTTTTATCAATAATTTTTATAAAATTGGCAAATGCCGTAATGCATCTACCGCCATTTCCACACATTGTACTTTCATTTCCATCGGCATTAAAATAGACCATTCTGAAATCATATTCAGGATGATTTTCCAGCAAAATAAAGCCATCAGCACCAATGCCAAAACGTCGGTCGCACCAATGCGCAATTTTTTTGGTATCGTTTTTGCTTATTTTGAACAAACGATTATCAACAATTATAAAATCGTTCCCGGTACCTTGGTATTTGTAAAAATTGATTTTCATAGGGGACAAATATAAGAATTATAAGGTGTAAATATTGCTGTTAAATAGTCGTTAAAGTTAAAATCGAAATTAATAAAACTGTAATTTTAATCGTTATTGAATTAACCTTAAAAATGAAATAGAATGAAAAAGATGTTTTCAATGTTTGCGGCTTCGGTATTAGGCGGCGTCATCGCATTATCGAGCTATTTGTATTTTGTTCAACCAAATAACTCCGCTTCTACTTTAGAAACAAAAGTTGAGCAGTCTCAGCCCGCTTTTATCCCAACAAATTTTAATGTCAACACCACAGCTTTAGACAGTGACACTCCTAACTTCGTCACGGCAGCGGATCAAACCATTGATGCTGTTGTGCACGTAAAAAACACCTCTATATACAGTGCACCGACAAGTTTGCAGGATTTATTTTTTGGGAGACAATCGCCTCGTGCTCAAGTTGGCACTGGCAGTGGCGTGATTATTTCACCAGATGGCTACATTGTTACCAATAACCACGTAATTGCTGAAGCCAACGAAATTTCAATCACTACTAATAGTAACAAAATTTATACAGCAACTTTGGTAGGCACCGATCCGAAAACGGATATTGCTTTATTAAAAATAGAAGCAGATGAAGATATGCCGTATGTTACTTTTGGAAATTCAGACAACGCTAAAATAGGCGAATGGGTACTTGCTATCGGCAACCCTTTTAACCTCACCTCTACTGTTACTGCCGGAATTATTAGTGCAAAGTCCCGTGACTTAACAGGTAATTACGAACAATCGTTTATTCAAACTGATGCTGCTGTTAATCCAGGCAATTCAGGAGGTGCCTTAGTTAATATTAACGGCGAACTTATTGGCATTAATACAGCTATCTCTTCTAGAACAGGCTCATATATTGGGTATTCTTTTGCGGTACCTAGTAACATTACACGTAAAGTTATCAATGATATTATGGAATATGGTGCCGTTCAAAACGGGATTCTTGGTGTGGCCGGTGGTTCGTTAAATAGTGAAATTGCCAAACAACTCAATGTAGATGAAACAGAAGGTTTTTACATTGAAAACGTTGAAGTTGAATCTGGCGCTGATAAGGCCGGATTGAAAAAAGGTGATATTATTAAGGAAATTGACAACATTAAAATATCGAAGTTTACCGACATGAAAGGTTACCTAAAAACGAAACAGCCTAATGATGTAGTTATAATTAAGTACTTAAGAAACCATCAGTTAAAAACTACAGAAGTAACTTTAGTTAAACGATTAATCGCCAATTTCCCTCTTATAGGAACGTTAAAAGAACCAAGTAAAGCGGTATTGAAACAACACAAATTAGATTTTGGACTTGAAATACAAGAACTTACCAATAACCCAAGAATTAAAGATGCTTGGATAAAAAATGGTGTTGATTCTGGCACTATAGTCACCAAGATAAACAATCAAAAAATCTACACCATAGATGACATTGAACGTATAAAAATCGATTTACCACCTAACGAACCTATTGTAATAGAAATTATTAATAAAGACGGGGAAAAAGAAAAATATTATTTCCAGAATTAATTTTTTGCTTAATTAAAGTAATTTAAAATCACCTTCAATAATCTCTAAAATTGAAGGTGATTTTTTTATCCTAGAATTGGCTACGAAAACGTTTGAAATATATTACTTTTGCGCAAAATTTTAATTAAATCCCTTTCAAACACCACTATAAAAATCATCAAAATGAGTACGCATTTAACTTACGACAAAGAACTTGCTTTTCAGGCCGACCGAAGGAAAGCTACGGTAGAATTCATCAAAATAGTTAACGATTTATGGTACGATAAAGCCATTGAATTAGTGATTTTTAGAAATCAGTTAATTGATAAAAGTGTAAGCGAAATTTTAAACCTTCATGAATATGCTGGCAGATTTGTAGAAAAACCGATTTCAATCTTTGATTCGGTTGAAATATTACGTGCCATAAAAACTTTAGATCTGCCTCCAGCCAAATTAGATATAGGTAAATTAACTTATGAATACCATTTAGCAGAATCTAAATACAACAACGCCATGGCTTTTGTTGCGAGTAAATTAAAAGATTCTGAAGCCCACGAAATTATTAAGCCCAAAGACGTTGTTTTGTATGGCTTTGGCAGAATTGGTCGCTTGGTAGCCCGTGAGCTTTTAGCTAAAACAGGAAAAGGCAACCAGTTAAGATTACGCGCCATTGTTACAAGAGGAAAACTAGACGCCACTATTTTAGAAAAAAGGGCAGCCTTGTTGCGTAACGATTCGGTACATGGCATTTTTCCTGGAACTGTAACTACCGATATCAATAATGAGGCTTTAATTATTAATGGGACAACAGTTAAAATTATTTCGGCAAATGCACCTGAAGAAATTGATTACACTTCCTACGATATAAAAGATGCCTTAATCATCGATAATACCGGCGCATTCAGAGATAAAACAGAACTAGCAAGACATTTAAAATCGAAAGGCGCAAGTAAGGTATTACTAACTGCGCCTGGCAAAGAAATTCCTAATATTGTTCATGGTGTAAATCATTTAGACTATCAGCCAGATGCTATTAATATCTTCTCGGCTGCATCTTGCACAACAAACGCTATTACGCCAATTCTTAAAGTAATTGACGATGCATTTCAAATTAATTCTGGTCACATTGAAACCATTCACGCTTATACCAACGATCAAAATTTAGTTGATAATTTTCATGACAAATACCGTCGTGGTAGAGCTGCAGGACTTAATATGGTAATTACCGAAACTGGTGCTGGTAAGGCAGTGAGTAAGGCCTTGCCAAAGTTAGATGGCAAACTCACTTCCAACGCCATTCGCGTTCCAGTACCCAATGGTTCACTTGCTATTTTAAATTTAGAATTAGACACAAAAACCTCATTGAGCGCCATCAATCAATTGATAAAAAAACACGCTTTAGAAGGAAATTTAGTTGAACAAATTAAATACGAAATGAGCGACGAACTTGTATCAAGTGATATTATAGGATGCTCGGCTCCTGTTATTTACGACAGTAAAGCTACAATTGTGCGTGCCGATGGCAAAAATGCGATACTGTATATATGGTATGATAATGAATATGGGTATAGTCACCAAGTTATTAGGTTGGCAAAATACATTTCAAAAGTAAGACGTTATCATTATTATTAATTCAGATTCATCCCTTGATTAAAAAAACTTGTCTGAACGGACAAGTTTTTTTCATTTACCAAGCAACCAATTTATACTATTTGCATCTTAAGGTTATAATTATAAAATATATTAAACTTAATCTTAAATGAATCAATCAAAAATCATGAAAAAACAGTTAGTCTATTTTGCACTCGCATCTTGTTTGTGCTTTCAAAGTTGTTGGTTAGTGAGTCCTGTTGACGAGCCTAATAATTTTGATATTGGGTTATCAAATTACGAACCAGTCATTATCAGTAGAAGCGAGCTTGAAGCTTCCACAATAATTGAATCGCCAAAAACCATTCAAAACTCTGGAAAAATTTATGTGAAGGATGAATTATTATTCATAAATGAAAGAAATAAAGGGTTTCATGTTTTTAATAATTCCAATCCAGTAAATCCTGTTAAAATAGCTTTTATAAAGGTTTTAGGGTCTACTGATTTAGCGGTGAAGAACAATATACTTTATATCAACAATGCTACAGATTTAATCACGCTCACTGCTGATTTAGCCACAAACACAATTGAGATTACTAAACGCATCGCCAATACGTTTCCTCAAATGATTTCGCCCGAAGGATTTCAGTACAACAACCTTAACGATAATCAAATAATTATTGATTGGATTTTAAATGACTAACCATATGAAACGTATTTTATTTATAATTTCAGTAGCGCTATTATTAGGTTGTAATTCTGACAGTACCGATAATGCAAACGCCAATTTCAGTGAAAATGGACAAGGTGGATCTTTAGCCCGTTTTGTCTTGACTAACAATTACTTATATACCGTTGATAATTTTGGTCTCAATGTTTTTAATCTTTTAGATCCTGAACAGCCCGTAAAAGTTAATAGTATTCCTGTAGGATTTGATATAGAAACCCTATTCAATTACAAAGAATACCTGTATATCGGCTCTCAAAACGGTATGTTTATTTACAGTATTTCCAATCCTGAATTACCAACTTATTTGTCGGATGTACAACATTTTACCGCCTGTGATCCTGTGGTGGCAAATAATACACACGCCTTTGTTACACTATATGCTGATGTTGGATGCGGAAATACCATAAACATTCTTGAAACTTATGATGTTACAGATGTTCTAAATCCAGTTCTTATATCTACACGTAATCTAAGCAGACCAATAGGAATGGCGCTCTATGGCAACTATCTTTTTGTTTGTGATGATGAAGTTAAAATTTTTGACATAAGTGATGCAGAGAATTCAACATTAGTAAATGCGATTGATAAAAATGCATTTGATGCTATCATTCAGGGCAATTTATTAATTTTAATTGGGGATCATGGTTTGTTTCAATATGAGGTAAATCCAAATAATATTCAAGATATTTCATACTTAAGCACAGTAAGTTTTTAAATATTTTAGAAACTTTAGCGTTAGTCATTAATAGAATCCAAATTTAATTGGATAATTTCTAAGTTAAATTTTTTATATTGCCAATCTAAACCGACCAAAAACCAGAAAAAAAATGATCAGTCGAGTCAAAATTATTTTAATGATTTTCAGTGTGTTATTTGTAGGTGAAATAACTGCTCAGGAAATCACCGAAGATACTGAGCAAGATAAATTATCCCTTACCGAAGGTACTGTTGAAAACCAGTTTGAATACGTAATTCAAAAGTCTAATAATTATCAAGACTATAAGGTTGTAAAGAAAGTTTGGTTAACACAATTAAAATCTCATGTTTTAGATTCTTTAGAAGCTATCAATAAGGATATACTCAAAAATGCTTCCACTATTAAAAATCAGGAAGAAGAGATTTTAAATTTAAAAGAAAATCTCAATAATACCAAAAATCAGTTGGACAGTACCATTCAGGAAAAAGACAGCATGCAACTTTTTGGACTTCAACTTAGTAAAACTGGCTATAATGTAGTTATGTGGAGCGTAATTGCTGGACTTTTATTTTTGCTCATAGTATTCGTATTTAAATTCAAATCTAGTAACACTATAACCAAAGAGACCAACAAAAAGCTGTTAGAAATTGAAGATGAATTTGAAGAACACCGCAGAACTGCAGTCGAGCGAGAGCAAAAAGTAAGACGTCAACTTCAAGACGAATTAAACAAACAAAAATCTGGAAAATAAGCACGCAATGCGTATCGATATAATTACTGTATTGCCAGAACTAATAAAAAGTCCATTTGAAGCCTCCATATTAAAACGTGCCATAGAAAATAAACTAGTAGAAGTACATTTTCATAATTTAAGAGATTACACAACCGATAATTACAAATCTGTAGACGACTACCAATTTGGCGGTGGTGCCGGTATGGTAATGATGATTGAACCTATTGATAAATGTATTTCAGAGTTAAAATCCCAACGAGCTTACGACGAGGTAATATACATGACTCCAGACGGAACTGTTTTTAATCAGCAAATTGCGAATCATTTGTCCTTAAAAGGAAACTTGATAATTCTTTGCGGGCATTACAAAGGTGTTGACCAGCGAGTTAGAGATCTGTTTGTGACCAAAGAAATCTCCATTGGCGATTATGTTTTATCTGGTGGCGAATTGGCAGCCGCCGTATTGTGCGATGCGATTATTAGATTAATTCCAGGAGTATTAGGCAACGAAACTTCAGCATTAACGGATTCGTTTCAAGATAATTTACTTGCGCCACCCATTTACACCAGACCTCGAGAATACAAAGGCATGAAGGTTCCTGAAGTATTATTTAGTGGCAACTTTCCTAAAATTGAAAAATGGAGAGACGAGCAATCTTACCAACGAACCAAGGAGCGCAGACCTGACCTACTAGACGATTAAAATGGCTATATCTATAAATTTGTATATAAATTTCGGCAAGACTATTGCCAATTCTGAATAATTGATTATTTTTGCAGCCAATTTTAGATTAACCTCTGGCGAAAATCGTGAATGTTGATTTAGATTTAACTATAAATAATAAGAGATGAATTCTTTAGTAAAATTTGTACAAGACGAGTTTGTTGCAAAGAAAGATTTTCCTGATTTTGGTGCAGGAGATACAATAACAGTATATTACGAAATTAGAGAAGGTGAAAAAGTAAGAACTCAGTTTTTCAAAGGTGTGGTTTTACAACGCAGAGGCTCAGGAGCCACTGAAACTTTCACCATCAGAAAAATGTCAGGGACTGTAGGAGTTGAACGTATTTTTCCAGTTAACTTACCAGCACTTCAAAAAATTGAAATCAATAAGAAAGGTAAAGTTAGACGTGCTAGAATATTCTACTTTAGAGGTTTAACTGGTAAGAAAGCTAGAATTAAAGAAGTTAGAAGATAATTCAAACACAAATATATCGGTAAGCCTTGCTATTATGCAGGGCTTTTTTTATTAACTATTGTTCATAAGTGTGGTTCATAAATTGTGCATATCTTCAGGCCTAAAAAATTTGCATATTTCAAATGTTGACCTACATTTGTAAAACAATTAGCAACAAACCTCGTTTGGTTTTGAAGAAAACTTCAAATTAATGTTAAATTGTGATAAAGCAACGTTCTTTATTTGAATTGTTTTTTGAGGTTTTGAGATGTCATGTGTAGTCATGATTCAATCGAAAAAATCATGAAGTTAAATCCACAATACCTACGACAGTAAGTTGAGAGGATGAAGCGGAAAGTTTGAAAGAAGTTTGAAACGCAAGTTTTTTACAAAACACAAACAATGTTTTAGGCGAGGCTTAACGTGCAAGCGAAAAGCAAATAATAAAACATCAAGAAAAACAATTCTACTAAAATGGAACATTAACAAGTAAATGTATTTTGAAAGTTAAGTTTCATTTTATTGAGATAGTATAATTCAATACAAAAAAGTAGTTTAAATTCGTTTAAATTATTTGAAGTCAATGCAAGTTGAATACGTATTAAAGGAGCTATTTCATAGAAAGCCATGTCAAAGTAGTTTTGCTACAGTGATATGGCTTTTGTGATTTATATAGATTTCAACATCCGCTGTTATTAATGCCTTCCTCCTACTTTAAGTTTGAAAACCTATTAAAACATAGCAAGTAGAATACTGCGTCGGTTTCAAACCATTTTGAAATTCGTATATTTGCATCCGATTTCACAAAAAAACAATCCTAAATTACAATCAGAAATATGACACCTAAAGGTACTATTTACTACACAAAAACCGATGAAGCACCAGCATTAGCGACACGCTCCTTTTTACCTATCGTCAAAGCATTTACAAAGTCATCACAACTTAATATTGAACTTAAAGATATTTCACTAGCTGGAAGAATATTGGCACAATTCCAGGACTTTTTGAGTCAAGATCAAAAAGTAGAAGATGCCTTAAAAGAACTAGGAGATTTAGCGACCAAACCCGAGGCTAACATTATAAAACTTCCTAATATTAGTGCTTCAATTCCACAGCTAAAAGAAGCCATTACTGAACTTCAAAATAAAGGTTTTGCGGTACCAAATTATCCAGATGCACCAAACAATGATAATGAAAAGGACATAAGAAGTAGATACGATAAAATTAAAGGAAGTGCAGTAAATCCAGTACTTAGAGAAGGTAATTCGGATAGACGCGCACCAAAAGCTGTTAAAAATTTCGCGAAAAATAATCCGCATAGCATGGGTGCATGGAGCAAAGACTCTAAAACCCACGTAGCAACCATGACGGAAGGTGATTTTTACCACAATGAAAAAGCTACTACCATTGCAGAAGCTACTAAAATCAAAATAGTTCATTCTGATACTAAGGGTGAAAAATCTGTTTTAAAAGACTTCTTCCCTTTACTTTCTGGTGAAATTATTGATGCTACAATAATGAGTAAAAAAGCATTGGTAAACTTTTTGGATAAAGAAATTAGTGATGCCAAAAACCAAGATGTATTGTTTTCATTACATATGAAGGCCACCATGATGAAAGTTTCAGATCCTATTATTTTTGGTCATGCTGTGAAAACCTATTTTAAAGATCTGTTTGATAAATATGCTAATAAACTCAATGACCTAGGTGTTGATGTAAATAATGGTTTCGCTAATCTCATCAGTAAAGTTGAATCACTTCCAGAAGTTGAAAAAAATGACATACTTGAAGCAATAGACAAGGCTTTTAATAACGGTCCGGATATTGCGATGGTGAATTCGGATAAAGGCATTACAAATTTACACGTTCCTAGCGATATTATTATCGACGCTTCAATTCCGGCGATGATCAGAACATCAGGCAAAATGTGGAACAAAAATGGCGAATTACAAGACACTAAAATTGTAATACCAGACAGTAGTTACGCAGGTGTCTACGATGCCACAGTTAAATTCTGTAAAACGCATGGCGCCTTCGACCCAAGAACAATGGGTACAGTTCCCAATGTTGGTTTAATGGCTCAAAAGGCAGAAGAATACGGATCTCACGACAAAACATTCGAAATTGAATACGATGGAACCGTTACTGTAGAAGATTCTAATGGTAATATTATTTTTGAACATACAGTTGCATCTGGAGATATTTGGCGCATGTGTCAGGTTAAAGATGCTCCCATTCAAAACTGGGTGAAATTAGCAGTGACGCGAGCCAAAGCCTCTGGTATGCCAGCCATATTTTGGCTTGATAAAAACCGAGCCCACGATGCACAGATTATTTCAAAAGTTAATACGTATCTATCTCAATTAGAAACCAATAACGTCAATATTGAAATTATGGCGCCAACCGAAGCGGCCACCTACACTTTAGGTCGTGTAAAAGAAGGCAAAGACACAATTTCAGTTACGGGTAACGTATTAAGAGATTATCTCACCGATTTATTTCCAATTTTAGAAGTTGGTACAAGTGCTAAAATGCTTTCTATTGTTCCACTGATGAATGGCGGCGGCTTATTTGAAACAGGTGCAGGCGGCTCTGCTCCAAAGCACGTTGAGCAATTCAATGAAGAAAATCACTTGCGTTGGGATTCCTTAGGAGAGTTTTTGGCTTTGGCCGTATCACTCGATCATTTGGGCGAAACCACCAATAATCATAAGGCAAAAATACTATCAGAAACATTAGATTTAGCAACCGAAAATTTATTAAGTAACGGAAAATCACCCTCTCGTAAAGTTGGCGAATTAGACAACAGAGGAAGCCATTTTTATTTGGCTTTATATTGGTCTGATGCTCTATCCAAACAAAACGAAGACGCTTCTTTAAAAGAGGAGTTTATGACTGTTTATCAAAATTTGAAATCAAAAGAGACAGAAATTGTTAATGAATTAAATAAAGTGCAAGGTAATGCTATGGATATCGGTGGTTACTATTTTCCAGATGAAGTTTTAGCGAACAACGCTATGCGGCCAAGTCTTGCTTTAAATGATATAATTGACTCAATTTAAACAACTAATTTAATATTAACTTACTGTTAAAAGCTTCTCATAATGAGGAGCTTTTTCTATTTTTATCAAAAAAATTGCACGCTGTATGAAGTTTAAAAGTCTTGGATTACTTTTCATATATTTTGTTTTACCGCTATCAATATTTTCTCAAGATAAATTTACCTTAAGAGGTACCATATCAGACAGCAATACGAACGAAACACTAATTGGCGTAACCGTGTTAATTGAAGAACTTCAAACAGGGACTTCTACCAACGAATACGGTTTCTTTTCAATTACACTTCCAGAAGCAAATTATACCATTCAAATCTCATATCTAGGATATAAAACTATCACTAGATTAGTAAACCTAAATCAAAATTTGAATTTAAATTTTTCCATGGAAGAATCCTCAGAAAGTTTAAATGAAATTGTCATCACTGAAAACGTCGAAAAACTTGATTTAAAGCGACCTCAAATGAGTGTAAATTCACTTTCAATAAACACAATAAAGCAAATGCCCGTGGTGCTTGGTGAAGTAGACATTATTAAATCAATAACACTATTACCAGGCGTTACTAACGCTGGGGAAGGTTCCTCAGGTTTTAATGTTCGTGGTGGCTCGGTAGATCAAAATTTAATTCTACTAGATGAAGCCACCATTTTTAATTCATCGCATTTGTTTGGATTTTTCTCGGTATTTAATCCCGATGCCATAAAAGATTTAAAATTATTTAAAGGTGGTATTCCCGCCAAATACGGAGGCCGAGTTTCTTCTGTGTTAGATATTTATCAAAAAGAAGGCAACAGTAACAACTTCAAATTAAGTGGTGGTATCGGTCTGGTATCTAGTAGATTAATGGCAGAGGGTCCGCTTAAAAAAAACAAAGGATCCTTTTTAGTAGCTGGACGAAGCAGTTATGCACATTTATTTTTACCATTATTCGATATTGATAATAGCGCTTACTTTTACGATTTAAACACCAAACTTAGCTATCGGATAAACGACAATAACAGTGTTTATTTATCGGGGTATTTTGGCAGAGATGTATTTGAAATTTCCGATAGTTTTGAAAACACCTATGGAAATTCAGTTTTAAATTTTAGATGGAATCATTTATTTACAGATAAGTTGTTTTCAAACCTTTCATTAATTTATTCTGATTATTATTATGGACTAAAACTAAATTTTGTGGAATTTGATTGGAATTCTGGTATTCAAAATTTCAACCTCAGATACGACTTAAAACATTATTTAACACCAAAACTAAAACTGGAATATGGATTAAACAGTATTTATTATAGCTTTAATCCAGGCGAAATTAGACCCACCACTGAAACCTCTGGTATCAATCCGTTCGATCTTATTAAAAAGTACGCCTTTGAAAACGCTCTTTATTTTGATGCCGAACAACAAATTAGCGATAATTTTTCAGTGTCGTATGGCTTAAGGTTTAGTTCATTTTTAAGACTTGGTCAAGATGAACTGAATGTTTATGAAAATAACGAAGCGGTGGTATTTAATCAAGACCTACAAATTTACGAAAAAGCAAATCCAACGGGAACCGAAAGTTTTAATAGGTCTGATGTAATTGAATCGTTTTACAATTTTGAACCGCGTTTTTCAATGTCCTATCAATTAAATCAGAATACAGCTTTAAAGGCCAGTTATAATCGCATGAGTCAATATTTACACTTATTATCGAATACTACTTCGCCAACACCTTTAGATGTTTGGGCTCCAAGTGGTAATTTCATAAAACCGCAATTGTTAGATCAATTTGCCATAGGTTATTTCAAAACTTTAAAGGATGATGCGTATTCTCTCGAAATAGAAAGTTTCTACAAAACCATCCAAAACAGAATCGACTATATAGATGGTGCCGATTTAATAGCCAATAACGCCATTGAACAAATAATTTTAAATGGAAGGAGTCGTGCTTACGGTTTAGAAATTCTTTTTAAGAAAAACGAAGGTGCATTAAAAGGCTGGTTTGCTTATACGCTTTCAAAATCAGAGCAACAAACTCCTGGACGAACAGCGCTTGAAACTGGTATCAATAATGGCGAATGGTACAACACCCCTTGGGATAAAACCCATGATATTTCAATTACAACCACCTACGACTTAAATAAGAAATGGAGTTTTAGTTCAAATTTTCTGTTTCAAACTGGCTTACCCGTTACATTTCCTATCGGCCAATACGAATATAACGGTTTGTCAGTTCCTAGTTTTGAATCCCGCAATGCTAGTAGATTGCCAAGCTATCATAGGCTTGATGTTTCTGCCATTTACAATCCCAAACCAGATAGTACCAAACGTTGGAAAGGTCAATGGGTTTTTAGTATTTACAATGCCTACAATCGTAGAAATGCGGCTTCTATAGATTTTAGACAAGATAGAAACAACGCACAGAATGAAGCTGTTAGACTGTCTATTTTTGGAATTATCCCGTCAGTAACCTATAATTTTAAGTTTTAATCATGAAACATTTTTTTTCATATATAGTGGTCTTTTTTGCGATAGTCTCCTGCGAAGATGTGATTGATGTGGATCTCAATACAGAAGCACCCAGATTGGTTATAGAAGCTTCGATAAATTGGCAGAAAGGAACACCAGGTAATTTACAAAGTGTAAAATTATCCCTCACAGCACCTTTCTTTAACGACAATGTACCACCTGCAAATGGTGCAGAAGTATTGATTGCGGATAGTAGTGATAATGTTTTTATATTTAGTGAAGTAGGAAACGATGGTATTTACACAAACAATGATTTTGTGCCAATTATCAATGACACTTATCAGCTAATTATTAATTATGAAGGAGAAACTTATACTGCTACCGAAACTTTAAAATCCGTGGTACCGATTGATTCTGTAGAACAAAACGATAGTGGCGGTTTTAGCAACGAAGAAACCGAACTAAAAGCTTTCTTTAATGATCCAGCCGATGAAGAAAACTATTATTTTTTTGAATTTATCAGTGATATACCAGCTATTCCTAGTTTGGATGTTTATAACGACGAATTTACAAATGGTAATCAGATGTTTGGATTTTATACCGAGGAAGAACTAACTGCTGGAGATGAAGTAACTATCAGAATTCACGGCACTTCGGAGCGTTTTTATAACTTTATGTTTATTTTACTTCAGCAAATTAGTGAAGAAGGTGGCGGACCCTTTGAAACCCAGCCAGCAACAGTGAGAGGAAATATTGTGAATCAAACCAATCCAGATCACTATCCATTTGGATACTTTAGACTTTCTGAAATGGATGAATTTATTTATACCGTACAATAATGTCTTGTTATTAAATCTTACTGTTGGCAATTCTTTTTACAACCGTTGGTAGTATTTAAAAATAAAAGTATTTGTCGGTTATCACAAACCACAAAAACTTGTAAATTTAACCCATGCATTTTAATAAAATAACAGAATCGGACTCCCCTTACTCAGATATTGAAAAAATGAGTACTGAGCAAATCCTTCAAACTATAAATAAGGAAGATCAAACTGTAGCAAGCTCCGTAAAAAAGGTGCTTCCACAAATTAAAATATTAGTAGATCAAATCACTACAAAAATACAGTCCGGAGGTCGTTTATTTTATATGGGTGCCGGAACAAGCGGTCGATTAGGTATACTAGACGCCAGTGAATGTCCACCAACCTTTGGTGTTGATAAAGATTTGGTAATTGGACTTATTGCAGGTGGCGATACGGCTATTAGAAATGCCGTTGAGTTTGCTGAAGATTCGCTTAGCCAAGGTTGGGAAGACCTTAAAGCAAAAAATATTTCTACCAAAGATGTTGTTATTGGCATTGCTGCTTCGGGCACTACACCCTATGTCTTGGGTGCCTTAGAACAATGTAATCAACACGACATCACAACAGGCTGTATCACTTGCAACGTGGGAAGTCCTTTGTCAGTTTTAGCAAAATTCCCAATTGAAGTTGTAGTCGGACCGGAATTTATTACAGGTAGCTCCAGAATGAAAGCAGGCACTGCTCAAAAAATGATTTTAAATATGATTTCTACTGCCGTCATGATCAAGCTCAACCGAATCAAAGGGAACAAAATGGTCGATATGCAATTAAGCAATAACAAATTGGTTGAACGCGGCACTAAAATGATTATGGACGAATTAAATCTTTCGCAACTAGCAGCGGAGACCTTACTAT
Organism: Flavobacteriaceae bacterium; assembly: GCA_018402135.1. Taxonomy (GTDB): domain Bacteria; phylum Bacteroidota; class Bacteroidia; order Flavobacteriales; family Flavobacteriaceae; genus Paucihalobacter. The sequence continues at coordinate 721,803 of JAGYJF010000002.1, forward strand.
TAAAACACAAAAACGTAAGAGCTGCCATAACTTCCTATAAAGATGACACAACCCAGAACCAATAAAGAAATACTCTACAAAGGAATTAAAATAATGGCACTAACCTTGCTGCTCATGTTTTTAGGCCCTACACTTCTTTACATAGGAATAGCAAACAAAAACAGCGAACTGTCTATACTTACCATAATCGTTGGCAGTGTTATCTGCATAGCTGCTATCATTTCAGCTTTTTATGGTTTGAACACCATTATGAAGAGTATGTTTGGGAAGTAATACTGCTCCTCTATAAACGTCTCACTTTATCAGGTAGATAGAGAATATTACTATATTATTATTTTAGGATTAGTCGTATCGCTCTAGTTGCAATATGATATAACTTAAAACATCTACAATTCAGAAAGTATATAAAACAAAAAAGCCATTCATAATTAAATGAATGGCTTTTCAAAAAAGGCGATGACCTACTCTCCCACAATGCAGTACCATCGGCGCTAATGGGCTTAACTACTCTGTTCGGAATGGTTAGAGGTGAGCCCCATTGCAATAATCACCTTAAATCTTTCGGAAGACAATCTTAATTATCCCCGTATAGGTTGACATATTGAAAAAAATCATAAAAAACATTTAAACTTATACTCTATAAAAAAACAAGCGTACAATAAGCCTATGGGTTATTAGTACTACTCGGCTATGACATT
>JAGYJF010000002.1:725000-738021 GCA_018402135.1 Flavobacteriaceae bacterium
CAAACAATGACGCAGTCCTACAACCCCCAATATGCCGTAACATATCAGGTTTGGGCTACTCCGCGTTCGCTCGCCGCTACTTACGGAATCACTTTTGTTTTCTTCTCCTCCGGGTACTTAGATGTTTCAGTTCTCCGGGTTTACTCCTATTGCTAGGTGACATATCTTCAATATGCCGGGTTGCCCCATTCGGATATCTGCGGATCAATTTGTATGTGCCAATCCCCGCAGCTTTTCGCAGCTTATCACGTCCTTCTTCGCCTCTGAGAGCCTAGGCATTCCCCATACGCCCTTATTTAGCTTATTGTACTTTTTGCTTCTTTAATGAGTTACAATTAATTATAGACTCGTAAACCTATAACTAACTATTTTTTTGCTAGCACTAGTCTAAACTAATGCTAACTGTTTTTTATGTATCTTTTTTCAATATGTCAATGAACGTTTTATCCCGTACTTGATACGGGATCTCTTCTAGTTATGCTCTTAATCAAATTAACAGCTAAACCTTAGAGACACCCGCCTTCGCGGGTATTTGGTGGAGAATATCGGAGTCGAACCGATGACCTCCTGCGTGCAAGGCAGGCGCTCTAGCCAGCTGAGCTAATCCCCCATACTTTTAAATGAAATTTCAAAATTAAAAATTCCAAATTCCAAAAAGGATAGGTATCCCAACTTCTAAAATTTCCTTTACTATTTTAATGAACGTCTTTAATCTCGAACTAAAAACTCTGAACTCAGAACTCCTAACTCAAAACTTAATTTGTAGTCTCAGGCAGACTCGAACTGCCGACCTCTACATTATCAGTGTAGCGCTCTAACCAGCTGAGCTATGAGACTGTTTTAGATATTAAATATTAGATGCTAAATTTTAGATATCATTACATCTATGTAATAACTCTCATCTAATCTCTCATATCTAACTTCTCATATCTATGATATTATTATAAATTAACAGCTAAAAAGAATAAATCATCCCTTTCTTTCTTTATTAAAACCTCTTAAAGTCGTCTTTCTCTAGAAAGGAGGTGTTCCAGCCGCACCTTCCGGTACGGCTACCTTGTTACGACTTAGCCCTAGTTACCGATTTTACCCTAGGCCGCTCCTTGCGGTGACGGACTTCAGGCACTCCCAGCTTCCATGGCTTGACGGGCGGTGTGTACAAGGCCCGGGAACGTATTCACCGCATCATGGCTGATATGCGATTACTAGCGATTCCAGCTTCACGGAGTCGAGTTGCAGACTCCGATCCGAACTGTGATAGGGTTTATAGATTCGCTCCCCCTCGCGGGGTGGCTGCTCTCTGTCCCTACCATTGTAGCACGTGTGTAGCCCAGGACGTAAGGGCCGTGATGATTTGACGTCATCCCCACCTTCCTCACAGTTTGCACTGGCAGTCTTGTTAGAGTTCCCGACTTGACTCGCTGGCAACTAACAACAGGGGTTGCGCTCGTTATAGGACTTAACCTGACACCTCACGGCACGAGCTGACGACAACCATGCAGCACCTTGTAAATTGTCCGAAGAAAAGTCTATCTCTAAACCTGTCAATCTACATTTAAGCCCTGGTAAGGTTCCTCGCGTATCATCGAATTAAACCACATGCTCCACCGCTTGTGCGGGCCCCCGTCAATTCCTTTGAGTTTCATTCTTGCGAACGTACTCCCCAGGTGGGTCACTTATCACTTTCGCTTAGCCACTCAAACCGAAATTCGAACAGCTAGTGACCATCGTTTACGGCGTGGACTACCAGGGTATCTAATCCTGTTCGCTACCCACGCTTTCGTCCATCAGTGTCAGTACATTATTAGTAATCTGCCTTCGCAATTGGTATTCTATGTAATATCTATGCATTTCACCGCTACACTACATATTCTAACTACTTCATAATGACTCAAGATAACCAGTATCAAAGGCAATTCTACAGTTGAGCTGCAGGATTTCACCTCTGACTTAATTTTCCACCTACGGACCCTTTAAACCCAATGATTCCGGATAACGCTTGGATCCTCCGTATTACCGCGGCTGCTGGCACGGAGTTAGCCGATCCTTATTCTTACGGTACCGTCAAACACCCTCACGAGGGTGCGGTTCTTCCCGTACAAAAGCAGTTTACAACCCATAGGGCAGTCTTCCTGCACGCGGCATGGCTGGATCAGGATTGCTCCCATTGTCCAATATTCCTCACTGCTGCCTCCCGTAGGAGTCTGGTCCGTGTCTCAGTACCAGTGTGGGGGATCCCCCTCTCAGGGCCCCTACCTATCGATGTCTTGGGGTGCCGTTACCACTCCAACTAACTAATAGGACGCATACTCATCTCTTACCGATAAATCTTTAATTATTAAATGATGCCACTCAATAATACTATGAGGTATTAATCCAAATTTCTCTGGGCTATCCCCCTGTAAAAGGTAGATTGTATACGCGTTACGCACCCGTGCGCCACTCGTCAGCTCCCCAACAAGTTGGGGACTGTTACCGTTCGACTTGCATGTGTTAGGCCTGCCGCTAGCGTTCATCCTGAGCCAGGATCAAACTCTTCATCGTTAAATCTTAAATACTATTTAACAACTTCTTGGAAATCTTAATCCAAAATTTACTCAAAATGGTCTATTCTTTTTTTTCTTAATGAAGTACCCGAAAGTACCCCATCTTACGCTGTCAATTCAATATGTTAATGAACTTTTTTCTATTCCTAACTAAACCCTCTTGCGCTTAGCGGGTGCAAATATAAAACCCTTTTTCTGTTCCAACAAAACTTTTTTTGTGTTTTTTTGAAGGTTTTTTTATTTAACACACAACTGCTTATTTATTAAATATTTGCGTGCTAAAATTTAATTAAAATAAAATAAAGAATTTTTGAAATGGCTATATTTAATCAGCCTTATTTGTTAGGACTAACAAGTAGTAATATTTCTAAACGATTAATATTGTAGAGCTACATTAATCATATTATATTTACACCCAAAATATTATCATATTATGATTGACATAACCCTACCGGATGGTGCTATAAAATCAGTTGAACTTGGAAGCTCTCCTTTAGATGTTGCCAAATCAATAAGTGAAGGACTTGCGCGCAATATTATTTCTGCTAAATACAATAATACAATAGTAGAAGTATCAACTCCATTAACAGAAAATGGAACACTAACATTGTATACATGGGAACAAGCGGAAGGCAAAAAGGCCTTTTGGCATTCTTCCGCACATGTCTTGGCCCAGGCTTTGGAAGAACTATATGGCAATATAAAACTTACCATAGGCCCTGCAATTGACAATGGTTTTTATTATGATGTTGATTTTGGTGAACAGACCATATCAGAAAAGGATTTCGCTGTGATTGAATCGAAGATGCTTGAAATTGCAAGGGGCAAACACGAATTCTCAATGAGATCCGTCAGTAAATCAGCGGCCTTAAATTACTATACAAAGCAGAATAACGACTATAAAGTTGAGTTAATCAGTAACCTTGAAGATGGCTCCATAACTTTTTGTGATCATTCAACTTTTACAGATTTATGCAGAGGTGGACATATACCAAATACTGGTTTAATAAAAGCAGTAAAAATAATGAGTGTTGCGGGCGCCTACTGGCGAGGTGACGAAAAAAACAAACAGCTCACCAGAGTTTATGGTATTTCCTTTCCTAAGCAAAAGGATTTAACTACTTATTTAGAACTCTTAGAGGAAGCAAAAAAACGTGATCATAGAAAATTAGGTAAAGAGCTCGAACTCTTTACTTTCTCAAAAAAGGTTGGGCAAGGCTTACCTTTATGGTTACCAAAAGGCGCCGCGCTTAGAGAACGTCTGGAGAATTTTCTGAAAAAAGCACAAAAAAAGGCCGGTTACGAAATGGTTGTAACACCTCATATTGGACAAAAAGAACTATATGTTACCTCTGGCCATTATGCTAAATATGGTGAAGATAGTTTTCAGCCCATAAAAACACCAGCTGAAGGCGAAGAATTTCTATTAAAACCAATGAATTGTCCGCACCATTGTGAAATTTATAACAGTCGTCCTTTTTCGTATAAAGAACTACCAAAACGTTACGCCGAATTTGGTACTGTATATAGATATGAGCAAAGTGGAGAATTACATGGTTTAACGAGAGTGAGAGGCTTCACACAAGATGATGCTCACATTTTTTGTACACCAGATCAGTTAGACCAAGAATTTAAAAATGTAATTGATCTTGTTCTATATGTCTTTGGATCTTTAGGATTTGAAGATTTCACAGCTCAAGTGTCTTTACGTGACCCAGAAAAACCAGAAAAATACATCGGATCTGCCGAAAACTGGGAAAAAGCAGAACGAGCAATTTTAAAAGCAGCCAAGGAAAAAAATCTAAATTTTGTGGTTGAAACAGGCGAAGCGGCTTTCTACGGGCCGAAACTTGACTTTATGGTGAAGGACGTTTTAGGCAGAAGTTGGCAATTAGGTACTATCCAGGTTGATTATAATCTTCCTGAAAGATTTGATTTGACCTATAAAGGTAGTGACAACGAGTTTCACCGTCCAGTCATGATACACCGGGCACCTTTTGGAAGTATGGAGCGATTTATTGCCATATTACTAGAACATTCAGGTGGAAATTTCCCATTGTGGCTCGTGCCTGAACAAGCTATAATTATCTCAATTAGCGAGAAATTTGAAAAATACGCTGAAAAAGTTTTAAATTTGATGGAAAATGACGAAATTCGCGCCCTCGTAGATAATCGCAATGAAACAGTAGGTAAGAAAATTCGCGAAGCCGAAATGAATAAAATACCGTATATTGTAATCGTTGGTGAGAATGAAGAAACAGAAAATAAGATATCTGTGCGAAAGCACGGAGGAGAAGATCTCGGATTATTAAGCCTTGAAGAATTTTCGAATCTCATTACACAAGAAGTAAAAGGAAGTTTAAAAACTTTTGAAGTTTAAGTTTAATTTAAATATATAAGTCATAGCAATACGTAGAACAAGAGGTACTCGCGGAAGTAGAGAAATCAAAGAAGATGCGCACAGAATTAACTCTAAAATTAGAGTTGATGAAGTAAGATTAGTTGGAGAAAATATAGAAGTTGGTATTTATCCAATTAGAAAGGCATTGGAACTTGCCGATGAACAAGGATTGGATTTGGTTGAAATTTCACCAAATGCAAAACCTCCGGTTTGCAAAATAATGGATTACAAAAAATTCCTTTACGAGCAAAAAAAGCGGGAAAAAGTACTGAAAGCGAAAGCTACTAAAGTTGTGATTAAAGAAATAAGATTTGGACCTCAAACCGATGATCACGATTACGAGTTTAAGAAGAAAAATGCTGAGAAATTCCTTAAGGATGGTGCAAAGTTAAAAGCTTTCGTGTTTTTTAAAGGACGTTCAATCATTTTTAAAGAGCAAGGCCAGATATTATTATTGAGATTAGCTCAAGATCTTGAAGATGTTGGTAAGGTAGAACAACTTCCTAAGTTAGAAGGAAAGCGCATGACCATGTTCATTGCACCTAAAAAAGTAAAATAAGCCCAAAGAAGCATTTAGCTTTAATGGATGAAAACAATAAGCGAAACGTAAATTAAATAAATAGGAGAAATGCCTAAAATGAAAACTAAATCAAGTGCTAAGAAACGTTTCAAACTAACTGGCACTGGTAAAATTAAGAGAAAGCACGCTTTTAAGAGTCATATATTGACTAAAAAATCTAAAAAGCGCAAGCTTGCGTTAACGCATGATACAACAGTTCATGCAGCTGACGAAAGTAACGTTAAATTGATGTTACGTTTAAAGTAACAACTTTTTAGCCGGTTAAAACAATTTATAAACCCTGGAGTTGGGCAGTAAAAGAGTTATGAGTTTTGAGTGATGAGTGATGGGTTTTGCATAAAACCGTTAATCTAAAACAAAAAATAATATTAACCGCCTACTACAAAAAACAATTAAAATTATGCCAAGATCAGTAAATTCGGTTGCTAAAAGAGCCAGAAGAAAAAAGGTTCTAAAGCAAGCTAAAGGCTACTTCGGAAGACGTAAAAACGTTTGGACAGTAGCAAAAAATGCGGTAGACAAAGCGATGTTGTATTCGTACAGAGACCGCAGAAATAAAAAGAGGTCATTTCGTGCTTTATGGATTATGCGTATTAACGCTGGTGCAAGACTACATGGAATGTCTTATTCAAAGTTCATGGGTAAACTTAAAGCTAACAACGTAGACTTGAATCGTAAGGTTCTAGCCGATTTAGCTATGAACCACCCAGAAGCTTTTGAAGCAATAATTAACAAAGTTAAGTAAGGCTTTTAGCCTAATAATAACCACATTTCGCTTAGAAAATCCGATTCTTAACAGAGTCGGATTTTTTTTTAGAATAGAATATTATATGGTTGGGTTATTTCTACTTTAATTTTAATCCCAATGAAAATTAAGTTTAATCTTTTAATTATTGTCGTTTTCTATTTCAATATTACGTTCTAGACTTAGTTATTCATTAAAGATAAAAACGGGATGCCTCTAATTCATTAAGAAGATTGTGCATCAAAGAATTAGATACCTTATCTCAAAAGTAGCAAAAGTATTAACTGCTATTGGCTTAAAAATAAATTTAGGTACTTTAAACTATTCCAAGGTTTGGTTACGAATTGTAAATTATGAATATTTATATGATACTGAAAACATAAATAAAATTAGTAATAATTATAAAGCTAAAACAAAGTCGCCTATCGTTAGCATGAAAAACGCGAGAATTTTACACTTCAAACTTGCGGTTGTAGTATATGCTCTAGTCAAACTAATAAAAGGCCAATTCAGATTTGAATTGGCCTTTTATTATTGCTTGTTGAATTAGCGCAAGTTATCATAAGTTTAAAGTCAGCTATAATAATTTTATTTTGGCGTGATTGAACCACTATCCTTAGGAATGATTGAGCCACTATCCTTGGGAATAATTGAACCACTATCCTTGGGAATAATTGAACCGCTATCCTTCGGAATAATCGAGCCACTATCCTTTGGAATGATTGAGCCACTATCCTTGGGTATGATTGAACCACTATCCTTGGGTATGATTGAACCACTATCCTTTGGAATGATTGAGCCACTATCCTTGGGTATGATTGAACCGCTATCCTTAGGAATTATTGAGCCACTGTCCTTTGGAATGATATTTTCTTTCTCGTTTAATTGTTTTTTGCTTGCCATGACAACATTTTTTAAAGTTAATTAGTTACTATATTAGTGAAAAAATGTAGCTTTAGCAAGTAAATTAGTCACTTAAGGATATCATACTTTACTAATCAACTAAATATGAGGTTAAAAGGCTTTATTCAAGAATGCCATAAAAAAGAAGTATTTAAAATTCTTTCCATTTATATTGTCTCTAGTTGGGTCATTCTACAAGTTTTAGCGCTCATTGCCGCACCTTTAGGCATGCCTCAAAAAAGTGTCACGTACCTTATTATCATTTTATTAATTGGATTTCCAATATATATTTATTGTATATGGAAGTTTAAGCTGCTTAAATATGAAATAGCGCAAACCGAAGATCCTACAACACCCTATAATAAAAGTGCATTTCAAAAAATGTACTTTTCTTTCTTATTTGTGGTTAGTCTAATTTCTGGCACTTCTATAGCGCTTATTGTTAATAATACTATTGGAGATGATTTTTCATTAAATGAATTAAAGGGTAATGGTAATGGTAGGATTGCTGTTATGGAATTCACTAACAATACCAATGACGACAAATTAAATATTATTGGTAAAATAACAGCTAATTGGATAATTCATGGTATAACTGAAAAAGAAGTGGGTCAAGTTATAAGCCCTCAATTAGTTAATGATTATGCAAGCATTGTTAAATCTCAAGCTGGTTCAGTCGATTTAACGAAATTACTTAGAAGCTACTTTAAGCCAGGTAAAATAATTTCGGGGAATTTTTATAAAGAAAAAGGAGTCCTTTTGCTTCAAGGCTCGATTAAAGATGGTTTAACTGAGAAAACTTTAATTTCATTTGGAACTATTTCTTGTGATCCCAATTCACCTCTAGATTGTGTTGAATCACTCAAACAAAAAATACTTGGATATTTAACTATCGAAGGAAATGATGTCAATTATTATGAAAAATCACCTCCAAATTTTGAAGCATTACAATACAACCAAAAAGCTATAGATAATTTATCAAATGATTCACTTCACCTCGAATTTTTAAATAAGGCAATAGCTTTAGACTCAAATTTCTTTGAACCAAAAATTCACAAAATAGCCTATTATTATAATAAAGGTCGATATAACATTGCTGATTCTCTTAGAATTTTGATTTCAAATAAATCAAAATTAACTGCGAGACAAGAAAATATCATGTTGTTTTATGAGTCCATAATTAAAGGTAAGAACGACAGAGCTTATCAGGCTCACCAAAAAGAATATAAAAAGGCAACAATAGATATATCGACCAATATGACAGCCATGACAATAGCATTACAATATGTTAATCGACCTGAAGATATTGAAGCGATATATAATGAAATTAGCATGGATTCATTGATATTAGAAAATTGTTCGCGATGCGGATTTAGATATTATCTTAAAGGACTTGCTGATGTTGAATTAGGAAAATATAGTGAAGTTATAAAGACCCTTGTTCCTATTACCCATATCATCGAGGCCAATTATTTAAAACGGCCATTAATTAATGCTTATGTTAAATCTGGAAAATTAGCTGAACTAGATACCTACTTATCGAATTATGCACTAACTGCTCCTGTAAACGATTTTGATTACCTAAATATTTTCACAGGTATTCAATTGATAAATGCCAACCAAACTGACGAAGCCAATAAGTATTTTAATAAAGTAATTACGCGAAATAACAATCCCCCAACTAAAGAAAATTTGGCTAAAACTTATTACTACAAAGGCGATTATTTAGAGGCTCAACAACTTTATAAAACTTTATTTGAAAAAGAGCCTGATAATATCGAATATTTAGTGCATTTAGCTGTAAGCTACTTTAAAAATGGAAATTTTGAAGCCGCAAAATTACATATTGAAAAGCTAGATAGCTTGCGAACCGATTACCAATTTGGTGCTGTTGATTATGGCTGGGCACAATATTATAACTCAATCGGCGACAAAGAAAATGCCTTAGAGTCAATTTTAAAAGCTGTTGTTCAAGGTTTCAACTATACCCCAACAACATTTCAAAATGACCCTCATTTTAGAACTATCAAGAATAGTTCTGAATTTAATACCCGTATTATGAATTATTGGAAAAACAAAGTGCTATGATTATAGTTATGTATGAATTAGTTGAAAAGACAAATAAAGTTGCTGCCATAGCCAATAAATCTATTTCTGAGCAAATTTTATTTGATCAAATTATAAATCTGCTTGAGGTTATTATCTGGCCATTAACTGTGTTTGGCGGTCTGCTTCTTTTTAGAAAACATTTTAGCAAGCTTATAAGCAGTCTCGGCTCGATAAAAGCAGGCACTCAGGGTTTTGAAATGAATTTTATTGAAGATAAACTTCAAGAAGCAACAAAATTAATTGGAATGGGCTCTTCAGATTTCATTCCAAAAGAAGGAATAACTATTACCCCTAAGCAAGGCGGAGCTATCATCCCAAAAGATGGAGGATCTATCATCCCAAAATCTAATAAAGACATTATACAACAAAAAAGTCAAGCCGCATCACCTTATCAAGAACTTATTGTATTACAGGATGCTATAAATCAAAAGTTGAAAAACAAAGCACAACAAAATAGTTTAGATACATCTAGTACTTCGAACTTCGCATTAACCAGCAAATTAGAAAACAATAACCTCATAGATAGACATACTGCACTAAAGTTAAAAACATTAATAGAATTAAATACTTTAGGTCTAAACTCTCCCAAGATAAATTATGAACAAGTAACGCAAATGAAAAAATTATTTAATAATATTTCCATCTAAATTTATCATGAGAATACTTGAAAATGCTTACGCCTTAATTATAGGTGTCGACAATGACCAAAAAACAGATATCTTTCTAAAAGATGCAAAAGCTTTCTATGATGTTATTTCAAATGAATCATTATGTGGATATAAGAAAGAGAACATAACACTACTGTTAGATAAAGATGCTACCACGGAAAATATTGTTGGAGCCCTAGACAACTATATAGAAAAAATGGATGAAAATGCCTCTTTTTTGCTTTTTTATTCAGGTCATGGAGGTTATTACGAAGGTCGCTCATATTTATTGCCTTACTTAGCATCTTCTGAAAATTTGGTTTTTGGTAAAGATTTACGTGAAAAATTAAGTCAGATGAAATCAAAAAGAATGTTTATTCTTTTTGATTGTTGTCACTCTGGTGGTTTTTTTGACGATAATAAAGATGAGATTATTACTCAAGCCGTTGCAAATCACGCACCAATTAAAAAAGCTCAATCCTTAGAAGGAATAGCTCAAGAAATTGATGATGAACAAGGTATGGTTATTATGGCGTCTTCACAAGGTGACGAGCGTTCCTGGGCAAGAGGAACTTGTAGCATTTTTACTGAAAGTCTTATTGAAGCTTTTAAAGCAGAACATTTAAAACGAAAACATTTTCTTGTAGATGAATATGTTAGAACTGTTGAAACTGCCAATTATGTGTTTGAAAGAACTCCAGAAAAATTTCTGGAAATGAAAAAAACAGATATCAATCAGGTGATGCGCGAGAACATGCAAATGCCTTATGCTAATTTACAGATGAGTTCAGATTTTGTGATATGCTATATTCCTGAAGAACTCAAACCTAAAATTTCTACCAAAAAATTTGCTAACCCAGCCTCAAAAAGTGAATCTATTGTTTCAAAAAGCGAGCATATTGAAACTTGGGAAAGATCATCCGGCAATAATTTATTGTTATTTATTCATGGTTTTTCGGGTGAATCTAAAGATACGTTTGGAAATATCCCAACAATGCTGCAATCCGATTCAAATTTTGATGGTTGGGCCATGAAACCATTAGGCTATTCATCTATTGTACAACCTAAGCTAGGTAAAGATATTTGGGGAGCTATTCTCGATGTTGATAAAATAGCTGGTTTCTTAAAAACATCCATTCAAAACAAATTTAGAAATTATGATCGCATCGCCATTGTGGCCCATAGTTTAGGAGGTTTAGTTGCACAAAAAGCCATTTTGTTTTTAGATGAGAATAATAGAAACAGGATTTCTCATTTAATCATGTTCGGAACACCAAGTAATGGTATTGCTCCTGAGGTTTTAGATAAGCAATGGAATAAAAAATATAGTGAATTGAGTAGCGAAGGTAAGTACATTCAATCCTTGCGCAAAGAATGGGACGAGACCTTTAATAACACCTATCCATTTAAATTAAAAGTAGCAGCATCTACTGAAGATGAGTACGTATCCCTAGAGTCATGCCATAAACCATTTGCTCAAGAACACAGAGAATTTGTTGATGCAAGACATTTATTGATGGTAAAGCCAAAAAATGAAAAAGATGATGCTTATTCGTTAATTTTAAACACCTTAACTGACAGTAAATTTTTCAATCAATATACCAATAAAGAAGAAATTAATTTAACGTTAGGGAAGTATGATGCAGTTGTTAAAGAACTTCTTCCCATAAAAGATGATCTTGACAAAAGAGGTTTAACACAACTCATTTTTGCTTTAGAAGGTTTGGAACGTAAGGATGAAGTTTATAATATTTTAAACAATCATCCTATTGCACAAAATAATACAGATTTAATGGGAATAATTGGCGGTAGGCATAAACGTGATTATTTAAAAACCTATTCTTACAAATCAAGTCAATTATCACGTGGATATTACAATAAGGCTCTTCAAATCTCAGTTGAAAATGACCTTCATTCTCAAATTTATTATCATGCCATTAACTTAGCTTTTTTAAGTATTGTAACAGATCCAGAAACCGGAAAATCAGAAATGAAAAAATATGCCAATCAAGCATTAGAAGCTACTCAACATTGTGATGATGATCTATGGAAATTCGCTACAGTTGCAGAAGCAAACATGTATTTGGGCAAATTTGAAGCTGCTAAAGAATTTTATATAAAGGCATCTAAAGGTATCGGCATAAGAGAAAAAATATCTATGCATACAAATGCTTATGCTGGATATGTAGCTTTAACAAGTAAAGATAATGATGATTTTACTCAATTTTTAAAGACACAATTATTAAGCTAATTTGATAATTTTCAAACAATATTTTGCACCGAAAAAAAGCTTTTAACCAATGGTCATTTGAAACCTCAACATTGATTGATCTACTACTTGTATTTTAGATACAGCTCAATTTACAGTCATTGATAAATTAGAATGTCCGCTAAAGGTTGACTTTAATGATTGGCGTATCCTTAGGGTCCAGTTATTTTGTTATAAAAAGAATATCATATTAAAATAATTACTACTTTAACACTCAAATAATTAATGCTAACGAATTAAATATAAAGTCATGGATTCAGGTACTATTTTTGTTAGTTATTCAAGTAACGATAGGCCGTTTGCTTTAGGGCTTGTCAAAGAATTACAAAATTTAGGCGCCAATGTATGGATAGATCAATTGGGAATTGGGCTCGGTGAAAATTGGGACAATGCTATTGAAGAAGCCTTGGAAAAATCTCAAACATTCATGCTTATTTTATCGGCAACATCGGTTGAATCTCCAAACGTTCAGGATGAAGTTTCTATCGCCATCAATACAAAAAAGAAAATGGTGCCAATACTTATTGAAGAATGTAAATTACCAATGCGTTGGCAACGTAGACAATATGCAGATCTTGCGAATGATCCAGATAAAGCCATACATGACATTTTAACATTTCTTGGACTGCAAGAAAAGGCATCATTGGGTTTAAAAAAAATATTATCCTTAATTGGAGTTTCTGAAGCTCCTCGGAAATTTACTCAAAAAGTCTCTGAAGATGATATTGAAAAAGAGATGAATGCTGAGGATTTACTGGTATCGGATGCAGAGATAGATAGGGTTATAACCATGCATAAAAATGGAATTAAAAAGAATTGGC
>JAGYJF010000003.1 GCA_018402135.1 Flavobacteriaceae bacterium
ATACATTATAACTTAACACTCCCGCCAATTGCCTGGATTGGTATTAACGGTAAAGTTTAACGTTGCTGCGAAGTCAGGAGACTTCGCCTTTACTTTGGATTCAATAAAAAACATTAATTTTATTCAAAGGAAAGCAGAGGTGAACTTTAAACTTCGCTAGTTAAGAACTATGCTCTGCATTAGTCCTCTGCCTTCTCCTTGAATCCTGTTGAATTGCTTCAAATAGAATGATAGACATAGCGGTCTAATAAAGGCTCTAAAGAAGTTCAACATTTTTTGTTTATCCTAAAACCAAAGTTATGAAAAATTATTCTTTGAACATTGGCATTGATGTTTCAAAATTAAAATTGGATATCAGTATCTTAAATCCGGTTACATTTACATCTGAACATTTTGTGATTGAGAACACCGCAAGAGACATCAAACTCTTTATTAAACAATTAATTAAAAAAGAAATCGATCCAAAATCGGTTTTATTCTGTTGTGAGAATACAGGGTATTACACAAATCATTTATTGTTCACTTTACTTGATTTGCAGCTTGATCTATGGATAGTTCCAGCTATTGAAATAAAAAGGTCCAAAGGTTTGGCAAGAGGGAAATCAGACAAGATAGATGCTAAAGATATAGCTGTTTATAGTTTAAAGAACTTGGAAAAGCTATGTCTGACTGAGATGGTAGACAAGGACATTCAAAAGTTAAAGTTACTTTATACTGAAAGAGAAAAGATGCTAAAATCCCTATTAATTATGGAAACAACTTCTGAGGGTAAGTCTTTTATTGACAAAGAAATTTATAAAGAAATAGCCTCATTGAATCTTTCTTTAATTAAAAACATTAAAAGTTCAATCAATAAAATTGAACAGAAAATCCAGGTAATCATTAAGTCAAATGAAAAGTTACACAAACAAGCAGAACTCATACAATCAATACCTGGAATAGGTGTACAAACAACTACTTATTTAATTATCGCAACAAGGGGGTTTACAGCTTTTAATAATTGGAGAAAGTTTGCTTGTTACAGTGGAATTGGGCCTTTTGAATACACTTCAGGTTCAAGTATCAAGGGTCGGACAAAAGTCAATCACATTGCTGATAAAAAAATGAAGTCCCTATTACAAATGTGTGCAATGACAACTATTAAATATGACCCACAGATAAGAGATTACTATCAGAAGAAAAGAAGGGAAGAATGCAATGCTAGTTTTAAATAATGTAAGATGTAAACTTGTGAGTAGAGTATTTGCAGTGGTTCAAAGAGAATCACCATATGTTAATACCTATAAATTTGTGTCTTAAACTTTAACACTTTTTAATTGTTTTTTATCATAGAATGCAGAGCATGGTGATAAAACTATGCATCCACCAACTCCCGCACCAGCTCATACACCAAATGCGACTCCCAACCGCGGTACAACAAATAATCGGCTAGTTTCTTTTTCTTTTTAAAAGAATTGGGTTCTTTAATGGCGGCGCAGCGTTTTTCGGCTAATGCATAGAGGGTTTTTTGATAGTCGACATCGGAAAATTGTTGTAGGGCTGCCTTGATGTTATAGGCTGAAATATCACGCATTTTCAATTCGCGCGTGATGCGTTGTTTGCCCCATTGTTTGATGCGGAACTTCCCACGGGCAAAGGCCATGGCAAAACGGGTTTCGTTGAGATAGTTATCTTCAATAAGGTGGTTGATGATGGTGTCGATGGCTATGGGAATCATCCCCATACTTTGCAATTTTTTCCTTACTTCTTGGTGGCAACGTTCCTGATATGCGCAATAATGTTCCAAAGCTTTTTGTGCTTCATCGATGGTATGGGTTTTTGATGGTTGCATGTACAAAAATAATAACATTTTGTTAATAAAATACTTAACTTTGCAATCCCCAAACGCAGTAATTTTGAACACGAATAGGTAACCTACTTCTTGTGATTGATTAATTGTGCGTTTTTTATGAGATTAAAATTACTTTTTTGTTTATTGCTTTTTGTAAGTGCCTTGGGGTTTGGGCAGTCAATATTTACTAATCCGATAACTGGCACAAATCCAAACACTGCCAATCCATATACTACGGGTCAACTTATAAATCCAAATATTACTGTCAGTGGTATAGGCCGAGGCGCAGGCATTAATGGTACCAACGCCAATAATCGCTATAATGCCAACGGTTGGGATACTGTAACAATTGATTTAAATGCTTATTTTGAATTCACCATCACGCCAAATACTGGCTTTGAAATAGATTTTGTAAGTTTCGTTTATACGGGACAAGCATCTGGAACTGGACCAACCTCATTTGCCTTTAGAAGTAGTGTTGATGGTTATTCAGCAAATATTGGTACACCTACAGCAACTGGGGTAACAATTGATTTGTCTAATGCTACTTATCAAAATATAACTGGACCCATAACTTTTCGCTTATATGCATGGAGTGCGTCAGGAGCCGGTGGCACTTTCAGCGTTAATGATTTTACCTTCAACGGCAATGTAAATTCAACTTCTTCACCAAATATAAATATTTCTCCAGCATCCATAACCGGCTTAGATTACATAGCTGGTAACGGCCCTTCTGCAGAGCAAACCTTTACGGTGTCAGGCTCCAATTTAACCAATAACATTACTTTAACTACGCCTGCTAATTTCGAGATTTCAACAACTTCGGGTAGTGGTTTTGGGCCTAATGTTACGCTGACGCCAACTAGCGGAACTGTGGCTAACACCACCATATATACACGTCTTGCTGGCGGATTGACTAACGGAAATTATACTGGTAATATCAATGCAATAAGTACTGGGGCGGCAGCGCAAAATGTAGCAGCATCAGGAACAGTGATTGCCGATGTGGTGATAACTGAGATTATGTATGATACGCCCGGAGCTAATGATTTAGAATGGATTGAGATTTGTAATCTCACAGGAAGTGCCCAAAATATTTCCAACTACCAAATTGAGGTGAATGGTACTACCCGATTTACTTTTCCTGCAGGCGCTAATATCCCGGATACTTCGTGCATAACGGTAAGAATTGGTTATTTGGCCTCTTCACCAGCACCTGAATGTCCGTTCACGCCAAGTTTTTCAAACCCGATTGGTACCACAAATGTTTTAGCCAATACTAGCAGAACTATTACACTTTTAGCCTCCGATGGCGTTTCTGTGGCAGATGAGGTCACTTATTCTGAAGCAGACGGCGCTGATGGTAATGGATCCACCTTACATGTTATTGATGCCACAGTCGATAATTCAGATACAGGTAATGGGAATTGGACAGAAGTTAGCAATGGTGGTTCACCGGGGGTAAACACGGTTGTTGCGCCTTGTGCTGTTCAAAATATTGTAGTAAGAGGCGATATTGGAACTTTTCCAACTATTTCAAGTGATGGCAGTAATACTCCGATAGGTACAGATAACACCTTGTTCGCAGCACAAACTATCGGTAATAGTCAAGATAAAACTTTTAGAATAGCGAATGAAGGTACTTTACCCTTAACGATTGCGAGTATTACGATTGGCGGCGCTAATCCAGCAGATTTTAGCATCACCCAAATGCCGTCGTTCAATATAGCTGCCAGCACCTTTGCCTTATTGGAAATCTCATTTTCTCCTCTGGCAGGAGGTCAGCGCAACGCTACAGTAACCGTTGCAAGTGATGATCCAGACACCCCGAGTTATGTGTTCAACATTAGAGGCACTGGCATCTGTGCCGTAAGTAGTCCAACCTTATCACCATCCAGTGGTCCTACAGGTACCATTGTGACTTTAACTGGTGAAAATTTTGGCGGTAGCACCACACTTACCTATCAAGGTAGTCCGGTAGCTGTTACCATCATTTCTACTACCCAACTTGAGTTTGAAATTCCTGCTGGTGCTGGTTCGGGTACTGCTGCGTTCACCAATAATATTGGTTGCCAAGGCACTGCCAGCTTCACGGTCTTGAATAATACCATAACAAGTTGTGAGGGAACTGCAGGTAGTGTGCCAAGCGATTTATTTATTAGCGAAGTGACCGATGCAACCTTCGGTGGTTTAACCTACATTGAAATCTTTAATGCAACGGGCGGCAATGTGGCTCTTGGCGATTATGCTCTACAATTATTCTACAATGGTTCAGATACCCCGCAATACACGCTCAATTTAGATACTGTAAATCTATTAAATTTAAACACCTACGTTGTGGCTATTGGAATGGGCCCTTCCAATTGTTCTGTCCTTGGTGGCGATGGAAGTTTTGCTGACCAATCTACAACCCAAGCCGGCATAAATGTGGTTAATGATGAACATGACATGATTCGTTTGGTGAAAAACGGTGCTAGTGAACTTGTGGATGAATTTGGTGTTTATGAAGATGAAAACTGGATAAATGCCACTATAATCACTGGTGATAGAGGTTTTAATTTTAGAAGATTAAATACGGCAGGCACACTACCGAGGGTTCCTTTTAATTTGTCTGATTGGGAGGTAATTGATTGGGCTGGTACTGGTTCAACCACCTGCCTAACAAATAACGATTACAGCAATATTGGTGTTTACGATTTCTCACTTGGCATCCCACCAAGTACTACACCACCAGTGGTAACAAGCTCCAATTGTTTAGAAGCTACCATAACAGTAACCGCTACTGAAGGTGTTGCTAGCGGTAATGCTTTAACCTATCAATGGTACGCAGCGGCACCAGGGGATACCAACTGGATCGCCTTAAGCGACGATGCAGTTTATTCGGGTGTTAGTACCAACGAATTAATCATTAACAACACTTTTAACCTCAACAACTACCAGTACTATTGTGAAGTACGTGAAAATACCGCAACGTGCTCTCAAGCTAGTGATGCCGTTAGAATAGAGATTGAGCAAACAACTTGGAATGGCACTGCCTGGAGCAATGGCGCGCCAAATGCAGGAACGGTGGCGATTTTAAATGCAAATTATACTACGGCTGTACCAACACCGAGTTTTACAGCGTGCAACTTGGTTGTAAATGCTATTTTGGATGTTAGAGATGGTTATTTTGTCGAGGTAATTAATGATGCCTCAGTGAATACAGATGGTAATATAATTGTTCAGACTCGCGGTGCCTTTGTTCAAAGAAATGATGCGGGAACGTTTGTATTAAATGGTGGCAATTCATCAGTTAATAAAGATACAGCTCCTAAGCAAAATTGGTATGACTATACCTATTGGTCTTCGCCAGTAGTTAATGAAACGGCAGAAAATGCCTTTGGATTATCGCCCGCCAATCGCAGATTTTATTTTGAGGCACAAAATTTTGTGGATATCGATGGCAATGATATTGATGATATTGGCAACGACTGGCAAATTGCCACGGGATTATTAACGCCTGGTTTAGGCTATGCCGTAACTTCTTTTAATGTAGGGCCATTCCCTAGAATAGATCAGAATAATTTTAATGGCGCTTTTAACAATGGTATTATAAATGTGCCCGTATACAGAAATCCCGCTAATCCAATTGCAAGTAATAATTGGAATTTCATAGGTAATCCGTATCCTTCGGCTATTGACTTTGAGGAGTTCCATAATCAAAATGCTGGCGCCATTGAAGGTTCAGCTTACCTATGGTCACAATCCTTGCCGCCATTAGCTATCAATCCTGGCAACCAAGTTCTCAACTTTAATAGAAATGATTATGCCATCATTAATGTGGGCTCCGGTAATGTGGCTGGCGGTGCTGTTGGACTTCCGCCAAATAACTTTATTCCATCTGGTCAAGGGTTTTTTGTAAATGCAACAGGCAATGGTACCGTTACTTTTAGTAATAGTATCAGGTTGGCCGATGGTAATAGTAATAATAATTTTTACAGAAGTAACAATGTAGTTGTTCCAGACAAACTCTGGCTTAACCTGACCTCAGACAACGGCGTGTTTAACCAAATTTTAGTGGCCTATGTGCCAGGCGCTACCAATAACGACGATGGTATGTATTACGACGCCCCACGAAATCTATCCACCGGTACTTACGCCAGTTTGTACTCCATTATAGCACAGAGCGACAAACCCTTCGCCATACAAGGTAAAAACCCCATGAGTTTAAATCCTGATGAAGTGATTCCTTTAGGGTTTTCGACTTCTATTGAGGTGGCTACCTTATATAGCATTTCTATTGCGCAGCTGCAAGGTGATTTTATGACTAACCACAGTATCTATCTTAAGGATAAGTTGAAGAATATCGTACACAACTTATCGGAGAGCGATTATATCTTTACTTCGGAAGTGGGCGACTTTAAACAACGTTTTGATATAGTGTTCAACCGTGAAAGCTTGAGTGTTGGTGAGGCTTTATTATCGCCACAGTCGCTCTCTATTATAGAACTTTCTGACGGCGATGTACAGTTCAGCGTTGCAGAAAACCATCAAATTAAAACTATTGAAATCATCGATTTACAAGGGAGAACCATTTACCAATTAAAAGGTGCTAGCAACCTAGAAACCTATAACCTGTCGCAATTGAGCAGTGCGGCTTATGTGGCCAAAGTAACCTTGTCTAACGGACAAACTATTAATAAGAAAGCCATTAAGCGCTTGTAACTATTACATAATAAAACATTAAAAAAGCCTTTGACGACAACATCGCTTCAAAGGCTTTTTTAATGAAATACTTGGTGCAACACGTCTAAAGATTTTGGCTTTTTAAAGTTTCCGAGTTGTAAATCGTAATAAACCAATAGCATATTTAAAAAAGACTGGCGTTTGGCAGCCGATAATTTGATGCTGTGATAGGCTTCAAAATTGGTTTCTAAAAACTGTTTTAGCAGGGCTGCGTTTTCCCCCGAAATGACATAAACGCCTGTATTACTGTGGGTAAATAAGCCGCTTTCAAGATCGAAATAATCAAAGTTTTCCTTTTTTAGTTCTGGATAAAAGCCCAGGTATTGCGACAACCTGAGTAAAAACATCAAATGGAAGTTGGCAATATCGTCTTCGTGGTCTATAAATTGAAAGCTGTTGCTGAGGTAATTGAACAATTCTTCATTTTTCGATTCTTCTTTTAAACAAGTCGCTAACACTTCAGATAAAAATAATACCAAGGTGCTTTTATAAATATCAGACTGTAAAGTCTGGTAAATACAAAGCGATTTAACCTCCTTTATATACTGTAGGTTTCTGTTGGGTTTAAAATCATCAATTAAAATCAATTGCGACAAAACTTGATAGTAGCCAATCACTGGATTTTTCTTGTTGCTTTTAAAAGCGCCTTTCACGAGATAGCTCACAATGCCACGCTGCTCGGTAAAACATTTAATAATAAGATCGTTGTCGTTTAATTTTAATTTTGATAAAACAATGGCCTTCGTTTCAGATAACATAGCGCGGTTATTTCCCTCGAACAATTAGGACTTTTAACACCTTAGACTCTTGCGTATCCAAATCCGAAATAAGAATGAGATACACCCCTGAAGCAACAATATTGTTGTTTAAATTGCGCCCATTCCATATGGCGATGCCACCATCTATGCCCAAATTATAACGCGCTGATGAGTTTCGTAGGTTTATTCTGGATTGTGCTTCGGCTACCAAATTGCCTTCAACATCGGTTATTTTAATATTGACATTTTGGGTGAGGCCTTTTATTTTCACGCCTTTATTAATATCGTTTAAATCGCTGGCGCCAAGAATATCGTACTCAGGCCGCACCGGATTTGGGTAGACGAAGGCATTCGTTAATTCTTCCTCTGGCGCTGAGCTACCCGAGGTAAAAGCCACCATACCACGATCGGTTGCGAAGTACACAATGCCATTATTCTGGTCAATGGCAATATCGGTAATAACATTGGATGGTAAAGGGGAATTATCTTTGGTAAAATGGAAAATGGTCTGCTGACCGTTGGGCGAAAAGTAAAACGCTCCAGACGTTAAGGTTCCCACCCATTTATTGTTTGAGCCATCTACTTTAATGTCGGTAATTAATTCGTCTAAGAGCAGTTCGCGCGGGATGCCGCGTTCGTCTATAATGATGCTGTTTACTGAAGGATTTGGCGTATTAAAAATATTAGTGGTATTAAATAGCACTCGTAAACCATTAACGGTGCCAATCCACAGTTGGTTTCTGTTATCTAAAGCAAGCGCCGTAGTTGCGGGTGTGGGCATATTTTGAGAAGCAGCATCAATTTTAAGGATTTGTGTGCCACTAATGGTTTCGTTAAAGGCTATCACGCCGTTTCGTCTTGAGGCCGTCCATTTGGTGCCATTGTTATCCACTACCAAATCCCCGAATCCAATTTCACCATTTAAAGGATCTTCTATCAAGGCTCCAAAACTAAAGTTTTGCCAATTTCCTGTAGCGGGATCATACGATTTTAAGGCCCTATCAATTCTACTTGTTACGGACCATAGTTTACCTGTTCTATCAAAAGTTAATCCAGCGACTCTAATACCAATAAAACTGGGATTATTTGGCAGAATTAGACTTTCTAAATCGCTATTGGTTTGGTTGTATAAAATGGTTGGTTGGAAGTCGTTAAACTCTAATATTCCATCTTTAAATGAACTGATAAATACTTGTTGTGCATTAAAAGGATTGGGTGCTATATAAGCTAGGTTTCTGGCGGTAAGAAGACTATCAAACGGTATTGATTTCCACTCCTCGTCAACCCTATAACTCATCCCTCTGGAACGTAAAGGAAAAGAATTAAAGGCATCGGTATAATCGCCATAAGTTACCCACACCTGATTGTTAAAAGCATTGATTCTAAACGGATCGTTTCTAAGCGGACCGTTTGGTAAAATTTGTTGAATAAAGGCCCCATTATTGCTATCTAATCTCAAAACACCAAAATCTCTTGTGCCTAAAAAAATACTGCCATTAATGGAAACCGCACTTGAATAGGGTGTATTGAATTCGGGAATAGCTGAGATGCTAAGTGTTTCGGTGGCGTTTTCATCTAAAACAATAACGCGATTTAAAAGTGTAATAATTAAATTTCCGTCGCTTACATTACTATCTAATGGCGCCGATGTAAAATTTATGAGTAGCTGGATATTATTGTTGACCACTTCGTACAGTGCGTTGTTACTGCGGGTTGTAAAAAGTCTGTTCCCAACTGAATTCATAGTTAGAAAATTGCCCGTTGAAATGGTTTGCCACTGCTGAAAATCAATTAGATTGGCGTTTGCTAGATCGCCAACCTTAATAGCATTGTTACTTTGACAGGCGGCGTAAATAGCCCCGTTAAAAACGGCTGTTTGCAAAACGGGTATCTGACTGCCTCCAATACCTATGAGGTAAGTATCGCCAAATTCTAAGCGTTCTAAATCATATACTACAATTCCGAAACCTGTTGCAATATAAACAAGACCTTGGTGTTCATTAAAATGATTAATCCGTTTAAAACTTGGATTGATTGTTTCCTTTTCAAGAATATCCACTACTGGAAACACCGTGTTGTCTACTTCTGAATAAATTTCTATTAACCCGTTGGTATAGCCTATGAGCAGTGATTGAAACTCGGTACTGAATTCGATTTCTGAAATAAATTCTCCAGATAATCCTTCAACAGTGGTAAGTGTTTCAATTTCATTACTTAATAAGTCGTAAGAAAACAACACATTTTCGGAGGCCGCATACACTTTGGTATCACTAGCGGTAATATCAACAATGTTATTATATGAAAAATGCGACTCCCACAACACCGAAAAGTCTTGCGCCACAGCCACTAAGGAAATCAAACACAACAATGCAGAAACTACAATATTTTTCATTTCAATATTTAAGATTCAAAGATATTTATATCTAACGAAATTATAAGATAATATGATATGTTATTGCATAAAAAAGCCCTTGACAAATTAGCAAGGGCCTTATTTATTTTCAAAATTAGGTTATACCACGCCTTGTGCAAGCATAGCATCGGCCACTTTTACAAATCCCGCAATATTGGCACCTTTCACGTAGTCTACATAACCATCATCGTCGGTTCCGTATGCCATACAAGATTCATGAATACTTGCCATGATGTCTTTAAGCTTGGCATCTACTTCTTCACGTGTCCAATTGTAACGCATCGAATTTTGAGTCATTTCTAAACCAGAAGTGGCTACACCACCTGCATTAGAGGCTTTCCCTGGTGCAAAGAATATTTTTGCTGCATGAAAGGCCTCGATGGCTTCTTTAGTAGAAGGCATATTAGCGCCTTCGCTTACACAAATACAGCCATTTGCCAACAGTGCTTTGGCATCGTTGCCTAGTAATTCGTTTTGCGTAGCGCAAGGTAATGCGATGTCACATTTCTCATGCCAAGGCGTTTTGCCTTCTACAAATTTGGCATTGGTGTAGGTTTCAACATATTCGCTAATTCTACCGCGTTTTACGTTCTTCAGATTCATGATAAAGGCCAATTTATCGGTATCTATGCCGTCATAATCTACAATATATCCAGAAGAATCGGACATGGTGATAACTTTGGCTCCCAATTCGATAGCTTTTTCTGCTGAATATTGTGCTACGTTACCCGAACCAGAAATAAGGATGGTTTTACCTTTTAAACTTTCGTTTTTGGTTTTTAACATGTTTTGTACAAAATACACATTACCGTAACCTGTGGCTTCGGGTCTAATTAGTGAACCGCCAAAAGACAATCCTTTACCTGTAAACACTCCTGTAAACTCGTTGCGCAATTTTTTATACATCCCGAACATATAGCCCACTTCTCTTGCGCCAACGCCGATATCTCCGGCAGGCACATCGGTGTCGTTTCCTATATGACGGAATAATTCGGACATAAAAGCTTGACAGAATTTCATGATTTCGTTATCTGATTTTCCCTTTGGGTCAAAATCAGAACCGCCTTTTCCACCACCCATTGGCAAGGTGGTTAAACTGTTTTTAAACACCTGCTCGAAGGCTAAAAATTTAAGCACACTAAGGGTAACTGTTGGATGAAAACGGATACCACCTTTATAGGGGCCAATGGCCGAATTCATTTGAATGCGGTATCCTCTATTCACTTGAATATCTCCTTTATCATCTAACCAACACACTCTGAAAGTTACAACTCTTTCAGGCTCAACCATTCTTAAAAGGAGTTTCTTGTTTTTATATTTTTCGTTGTTTTCTATAAATGGCATTACGGTTTCCGCAACCTCTTCAACTGCCTGTAAAAATTCAGATTCGTTGCTGTTTCTTTGGGCTACGATATCTAAAAAAGATTTTATTTGATCTTTCATGAAATTTAATGATTTTAAATTTAACGGCACAAAGATAGGTTATCTTTAAATTTAAGCAGTATATTTTTTTATATTCTCAATAAATCTTTATCTCACTAAAAATTTAATAATATAATCGCTGATATTTAATTAATCTGTATTTAAATTATAATATTTTTTGGTTTACCGAGTTTTCATATATTTGTTACCATGATTGCCTCATTTAAATGAACCTTATGACATTAAAATTGAATAGGTTATTCCTTTTAATTGCTATTCTACTGGGTATTCAGTCTGCACATGCCCAATTTGGGTTCTCTCATGAGGTTGGTGTTATCGTTGGGCCTGTTGCCTTTCAATCGGATTTTGGGGTTAGAAATGACTTAGAAACCAACGCTGGAAATACAGGTATTGGTATAGGTATTATTCACTATATAAACTTTTCGTATAGAGCCGATTGTAATTGTTATTCTGCGGACACCTATTTTAATGACCACTTTAAGTTGCGCAGTGAAATTTCATGGAATAAAACCAAATTAAATCATTTTGGTAAGTGGGTAGATGAGTCTAGAACCAGTGTGAATGCTGACAGACTTAGAGCGCATTCTGGTGAAGCTAATAATTTTGATGTAGGCATGCAGTTAGAGTATTTCCCTTTAAGTATTAGACGATTTTCTTCAAGTGTGAATTCTTTTGCACCTTTTATAAGTTTAGGAGCCCATTTTACTTCATACAATCCATCAGCCGCTACTACCTTTGGTGATGGCAACATCAATAATCCTAATAACTTTTATTCCTTTTGGGAGCCAGGTTCAATTAGCGATGAAAGCGGTACTGTTTGGTCGGTAGTTGGAAGTGTTGGTATTCGCTACAAACTCACTATTTTATCAGATTTGATGTTAGATTTAAGGTGGCAGTATTTTGGCAATAACTGGATTGATGGACTGAACCACCAGTTAGACTCCAACAGAGCGAATGATTGGTTGGTGTGGCTTAACTTTGGTTATATTTATTACTTAGACTAAAAAAAAGACCTTATTTCTAAGGCCTGTTTTCATTATCCAATAGCTTGTTGTAAATCTGCAATCAAGTCATCAATATCTTCAATACCAACACTTAATCTAATTAAAGAATCTACAACGCCTGTTTTTTCGCGTTCTTCTTTTGGTATGCTGGCATGGGTCATACTTGCAGGATGTCCGGCCAACGACTCAACACCACCTAAAGACTCGGCCAAAGTGAATAACTTTAAGTTTTCAACTATTTTGATAGCCTCTTTATAATTATTTCCTTTGGTTACAAACGATACCATACCACCAAAATCATTCATTTGCGCTTTGGCAACGTCGTGGTTTGGATGGTCTTTTAAACCTGGCCAGTACACCTTTTCAATTTTTGGATGGTTGTTTAAATACTCGGCAATGGCTTTACCATTTTCGCAATGGCGTTGCATACGCACGTGTAATGTTTTTAAACCTCTTAGCACCAAAAAACTATCTTGCGGACCACATATGGCACCACTAGCATTTTGAATAAAATAAAGCTTTTCGGCCAAGGCATTGTCTTTAACTATTAACGCGCCCATAACCACATCACTATGACCACTTAAATATTTAGTAACCGAATGCATCACGATATCTGCACCCAATTCTAAGGGTTGCTGTAAATAAGGTGTAGCGAAGGTGTTATCTACTGCCAACAACAAATTATTGGCTTTTGCAATGGCCGAAATTGATTTGATGTCAATAACATTCATCATAGGGTTGGTTGGTGTTTCAACCCAAATTAATTTAGTATTTGGCGTGATATAATCGTTTATTTTATCGGCATTGTCCATTCCAATAAAATGAAACTTGATACCAAAATTTTCATATATTTTTGTGAATAATCTGTAGGTGCCACCATATAAGTCGTTGGTAGAAACCACCTCGTCACCTGGTTGCAACAATTTTAAAACAGCGTCTATCGCAGCAAGTCCAGAACCAAATGCCAAGCCATGTTTGCCGTTTTCTATACTGGCAAAAGCGTTTTCTAGGGCGTTACGAGTTGGATTATGGGTTCTTGAATATTCGTATCCTTTGTGTCCTCCAGGCGTAGATTGTGCGTAGGTTGTGGTTTGATAAATGGGCTGCATTACGGCGCCGTATGCTGGGTCGTGATGTTGTCCGCCGTGAATTGTTTTTGTATTAAATTTCATCTAAAAAATTATTGGGATTTGTATAAAGTGTTTTGAGCTAGTCATCTTATCCAAGATTATTAAAAATAGCTCAAAAAATGCCACAACAAATGTACATGGATATTCGTTGAATTCAAATGTATGTAATATCTTTAATGAATCTTTAACAAACCTGACAAACCTTTGAAAAAACTCGTTTTAATACTCCTAACCGCTGCCTGCTTTTACACTTGTAAAGAAGAATCCAGTTTAAAATTCGAAACTGCCTACGTGGCAATGAGTGAAGTGTCGCAAGTTGAAATTGAATATCCAGTTGCTGAAGGCAATTCTGAAGCTGCCGAAACCATCAATAATACCATTTCTAGTTATATTGTAAATTCATTAAACTTTGAAGAAGGCAGTGTAGCTGATGTTGATGTTTCTGACGCTGTATCAAAGTTTGACCAAGAATACACACTGTTTAGGCGTGATTTTCCAGAGAGCGCAGCCGCATGGGAAGCCAGTGTTGAAGGTGAGGTTTTGTATACGTCACCGCTTATCACAACCATAGCTATTAGCAGTTATCTATACACAGGTGGCGCGCACGGCAATGATTATATCAAGCTTTTCAACTTTAATAATGCCAACGGCGCTTTGCTCACACCGGAGGAAGTTTTGAATCTTAATTCGGATTTTATGAATTTGGCTCAACGCTATTTTGAAAGTGAAGTGATGAAAAAGGACGAAAATATCAAGGATTATTTCTTTGGAGAAAACTTTAAACTTCCAGAAAACATGGGGCTCAATGAACGCGGAATGATCATGCTTTACAACAAATATGAAATAGCTTCCTACGCTCAAGGTTATACCGAATTTTTAATTCCGTTTAAAGAATTAGAACCTTATTTAAAATATCAATAAGTCAAGTTTTACTTTTGATTTTCTTAATTTTGCAAGCGCAAAAAACTGTGAAATCTTGATTTAATGAACCATATATTCTATCTTAAAACTTGCAATACCTGCATGAGGATTTTAAAAGAACTCAATCCTTCATCCAACATTAAACTACAAGATGTAAAAGAACATCCTATTACAGTTAATCAGTTGGAAGCACTTGAACAACTGGCAGGCAGTTACGAAGCTTTATTTAGCAAGCGGGCTAAATTATATTCAGAAATGGACCTTAAAAATGCCGATTTAAAAGAAGCCGATTTTAAGCACTATCTGTTACAACATTATACCTTTTTAAAAAGACCAGTCATTGTTTTAGACCAAGACATTTTTATTGGAAATAGCAGCAAAGTTGTAGCTGCAGCCAAAAAGAAAATGAATGACTAGCAGAACATTTGCGCTTTTAGCCTTATTTATGGTGCAACTGCTTTATGGTTTAAACTTCACCTTTGCAAAATCGCTTATCAATGACGGTTTTATGCAATCGTCGGCACTTGTATTTTTTAGAGTGTCTGGTGCTACCATATTGTTTTGGATTGTTGGTGAATTCTTTCCCAAAGAAAAAATTGATGTTAAAGATTATCTTAAGTTTTTTTATGCATCTATTTTTGGAGTGGTTATCAATATGCTCTTTTTTTTAAGAGGTTTGGAACTTACCACACCCATTCATGCTGCCGCGATCGTGTCTATTACGCCTATTGTCATTCTCTTACTTTCCAGTTATTATTTAAAAGAAAAAGTAACACGATTAAAAATAGTTGGTGTGATATTGGCCTTTGCTGGCGCCCTGGTGCTTAGTATTTACGGCAAATCACTGCGGGCTGGCGACAATGTGTTTTTCGGCAATATGCTTATCATGATTAATGTGGTATCGTACAGTATTTACATTATTATGATAAAAAAACTAACGGTAAAATACCATCCCTTTACCTTTATAAAATGGTTGTTTTTATTCGGAACCTTTTTGGTGTTGCCCTTCAGCTATTTTCAAATAGAAGTCATTGATTGGGACTCCTTCGATACTTATGCTACTGGTTCACTTGTATTTGTAGTTGTGGGTGCTACTTTCGGAACCTATTTACTTAATCCACTAGCGCTACGAACCTTAAGAGCCTCAACCGTGGGTATTTTTATCTACTTACAACCCGTAATTGCCGCCATTTTTGCAGTAGCAATGGGTGTTGATACCATAGGCATAGTTAAAATAACTGCTGCCATTCTCATTTTTTCGGGCGTTTATTTGGTAACTAAAAAGCCAAAATTACAGACTTAGATTTTGAGGTTTTTTTCCGTATTTCCTGGTGTCGTCTTTGGTAAGGGTTTTATAAATCTCGGACTTCGGAAATTGATGTGCTTTAGCGAGTAAAGCGTCGGGTAGCGCAGTGAGTCTTCTTTCTCTTAAATCTATCCAAGCACCAAGCATTTCGCAGTGTGCCAAATGAATGCCCTTATCGTTGTAAAAATTATGACTGAATTGGAAGAACATACCGTCTTCACTTAAACCATCCACTTCAATAGTAACCGTTATTGGCGTTCCTAAAAACGATTCCTTAAAATAATACATGTGTTCATAAAACACGACAGGACCGAGGTTTTGTTTTGTTATTTCGGTCATTGAAAAACCATAATCGTCAAAAAAAGACATCCGCGCATGACTCATAAAATTGGTATACGCCGAATTGGCCAAGTGCGCATTGGCATCTACATCACTCCATCTAATTTCAAATTGTTTTTGGTACATATCACTTTTTATTAAGGACTGCAAAGGTACGAAGTATTGCTATGCACGCATAACAAACCAGCTTCAAAAAAATCGCGGCGCCCTTCATTTGATTTAATTACCTTTGCAACTCAAATTAAAATCATTATCAATGATTCAATCTATGACAGGTTTTGGTAAAACCGTATTACAACTTCCCAATAAAAAAATTTCGATAGAAATAAAATCGTTAAATAGCAAAAGCTTAGATCTAAATACCAGAATGCCTTCGCTGTATCGTGAAAAAGAATTACATATTAGAAAACGCATTGCCAACGAATTGGTTCGCGGCAAAATCGACTTTTCATTGTATATGGAATTAACTGGTGAAGAAACTGCCACGCGCATCAATCAAACCGTGGTTAAGGCCTACATCAAACAGTTGAACGATGTAGTCACTGGTCACGATGCCGAATTGTTGAGCATCGCCATGAGGTTACCCGATGTAGTGACCACCGAACGTGAAGATATAGACGACAATGAATGGCAAACCATAGAAGCTGGTATAGAAGACGCTATTCAACATATTTTAGAGTACCGAAGCGATGAAGGCCAAACGCTGTATGAAGAATTTGAGTCGCGTATAAAAAATATTGCGAATCTTCTAGAACAAGTGATTGTGATGGATCCGGATAGAATTTCTGGTGTTCGCGAACGATTAGACAAAGCCGTTTCGGAACTTAAAGAAAAGGTTGACGAAAACCGTTTCGAGCAAGAATTGGTTTATTATATCGAAAAATACGACATCACCGAAGAAAAAGTGCGTTTGGAAAATCACCTTGATTATTTTCTAAAAGCCTTAGTTTCGGACGATTCAAACGGTAAGAAATTAGGCTTTATAGCACAGGAAATTGGTAGAGAAATCAATACCATTGGCTCTAAATCTAACCACGCACCGATGCAAAAATTAGTGGTGCAAATGAAAGATGAATTGGAGAAAATAAAGGAACAACTGCTGAATGTGTTGTAAAATCAAATTCCAAATTACAAATATCTGAATTTGAAGATTATCAGTTATAATGAAAAAAGGTAAACTCATAGTATTTTCGGCACCATCCGGCTCAGGAAAAACCACCATCGTAAGACATTTGTTGGCGCAAAGCGAACTGAATTTAGAATTTTCTATTTCAGCAACTTCCAGAGAAAAACGCGGCAATGAACAAGACGGAAAAGATTATTATTTTTTGAGTTTTGACGCCTTTAAAAAGAAAATTAAAAACGATGAATTTTTAGAATGGGAAGAGGTGTATCGCGATAATTTCTACGGGACTTTGAAAACAGAGGTGGAGCGCATTTGGGCGCAGGGAAAACATGTGATTTTCGATATTGATGTTTCGGGCGGTTTGCGGATTAAAAGAAAATTCCCAAAGGAAACTATGGCTATTTTTGTAAAACCACCCAGTATAGACGCGCTTAAAATCCGACTTAAAAAACGCCAAACAGAAAGTGCCGATAAAATAAATATGCGCATAGCCAAAGCTTCGGCAGAGCTTGCCACTGCACCACTTTTTGACCATATTATTGTAAATGATACTTTAGAACACGCTTTGGAAGAAGCCTTCACATTGGTTTCAAATTATATAAAAGCATAGGCAGATGAATATTGGACTGTTTTTTGGCACCTTTAATCCCATTCATATTGGGCATTTAATTATTGCCAATCATCTTGTTGAGCACAGCAAACTTGACGAAATTTGGCTTGTTGTGACGCCAAAAAGTCCATTTAAGGTAAAACAAACCATACTTGATAATTACCAACGGTTAGAGATGGTTTATCTGGCCACAAAAAGCTACGATAATTTAAAACCTTGCGATATAGAATTTAATTTATTGCAGCCCAATTACACCATCAATACTCTGACGTATCTTAAGGAAAAACATCCCAAACATCAATTTTCTTTAATTATGGGTGAAGACAATTTAAAGAGTTTTCACAAGTGGAAAAATTATGAAATAATTTTAGAGAACCACCAGATATACTGTTACCCGAGATTATCGGAAGGCAAAGTAGAAACACAATTTGATGACCACCCCAATATTCATCACGTTAAAGCGCCTATCATTGAATTATCCTCCACATTTATAAGACAGCATATTAAAAAAGGGAAGAATGTTCGACCCATGCTTTCGGATGCTGTTTGGCAATACATTGATCAAATGAATTTTTACAGATAATATTCCTGCTTTCGCAGGAAAATCAGTGTTGATTCTATTCTTTTTATGAATATAGATTCCCACTTGCGTGGGAATTAAAAAAAATAATAGGCATCTTCAATATGCTCAATTACATATTTGTTGTTCTCCTTTAGGATGGAAATAATATCGAATCGCACTTCTTCTTCTAAATCGTTTTCAACAATGTAATTGTCTATGGCTTTCACCAGGCGCTGGATTTGTGTAGGTTTTAAAAAATCTTTAGGGCTGCCAAAATCTGAGGTTGAACGGGTTTTCACTTCAACCACAGCTATTACACTATCTTTTTTAACGATGATATCTATTTCGGCTTTCTGAAAGCGGTAATTACGCTCAAGAATATCATAACCATGTGACGCCAGATAATCTGCCGCCATGTCTTCTCCTATTTTGCCGAGTTGATTGTGTTGTGCCATATTGCATACTTATGCGCTTATTGATAATAAATATACTTAAAAAAGATTATTTAGGTAACTTTGCTTAAACGAAACTAGACTGGCCAAAAAGCAAAGCTGTGAGAAGAATAAAATGCCCTAATTGTGGTACTTACAATGAAAACGTCGATTATTGCACCAATTGCAATACACTAATTAATTTTAAAAAACGTCGCGAAATCGAGTTTAAAAAGTCGGAGCAAAAACGCGCTCACAACGAACAGCAAGACGACGAAAAAAGTTTTCAATGGATTGAAAAATACAAAAATCATAAATTTCTTCTGGTTCGAATTGTTGCCTACGCTATCTACTCTATCTGGGCAGCTGTGATGGCGATTGGCACTTTTATCGCTTGGTTGTTTACTATGATAGCGGCATGAAAACTTTGACCAATCCTTATTTTTTAGTGATGCTTTTGGTGGCGATACTCATCTATTGGGCAAAACAATTTCAACTCAACCTTCCCAATTGGATCAGCTTTTATTTTTACGATTTTCTGTGTATGCCCATAGTGTTGACTATTATTTTGGCACTACTTCGATTTTTAAAAAAAGACGAGCGATTAATAATTCCACTATTTGCATTGGTCTCTTTAACTATCTATTACGCTTGGTTTTTTGAATGGCTCATGCCAAAATACGACACCCGATACACAGGTGATTGGCTAGATGTTTTGATGTATGTTTTGGGCTCAGCCCTGTTTTATATAAGTGAGCGTAAGCAAATTATTTAAAACTTAATTCTGTTTTGGATTCTGAAACTTTCAATTCAACGGTTCTGCCTAAAATCATGGCACGGTTATCATTTTCGTGACCAGCAGGCATATTAAAAGCAATAGGGAAGTCGTAGTCGGCCAAAGCATCTAAAATAAGTTGCTCTATCGATGTGCCCCATGGGGTTGTATTTTTCCTAATCTTAGTCATATCGCCCACTATTACGCCTTTACAATTTGAGAAATAGCCTGCGCGTTTTAAACTTTGCAGCATGCGGTCGATGTGGTATTTATACTCTCCTATTTCTTCAATAAATAAAATTTTACCCGAGGTGTCAATGCTCGTTTCAGAGCCTAACATGGTGTGCAGCATGGTTAAATTACCCCCAACCAAAGGCGCTGCCACAGTTCCTGCTTTGTTGTATTTTGAACCTTTAAGTGTATAGTTTAAAGCTACGCCAAAAATGGCTTTTTTCATGGTTGCGATGCTGTGTTCAAGTTCGCTTTCTTTATCGATTAAACTGGTGCACATTATGGCATGGATGGATTCAAATCCTACATTGTGAACTTGATTGTGTAAAGCTGTTATATCGCTGTAACCAATCAGCCATTTTGGTTGTTCTTTAAATTTTGAATAGTCCAGTTTATCTAAAATTCTCACCGTACCGTAACCACCACGGGCGCACCAAATGGCTTTTATTTTTGGATCGTCTAAAGCATTTTGAAAATCTTCGCAACGTTCGCTATCGGTTCCGGCAAAATGATTGTTGCCTTTAAACACATGTTTACCGACTACCACATTTAAATTCCAACTTTTTAAGAGTGCAATGGCGCGTTCAACTTCGATGGTGCGGTTATTTAAAACGCCCGACGGTGCTACAATAGCAACCGTATCGCCTGCTTTTAGATATGGTGGTTGTTTCAATTTAATTTGGTTAGTTTGCATTTTATCTTGAGCCAGAACTGAAGTGTTAAAACTCAGAAACTGGGTTAAAATTAAGAAATATAAAAAGGATTTTTTGATCCACATAAAAATTCAAAGGTTATAGATTTTGATTTGTTTAGGTCGGTGAATTTATGGTGTTTAATTTAAACGTTCAAAAAGGGTTTTCATGATATGGTAAAAGTACATTTTTTTTCTAATTGGCTTTTTAAATGTTTACTTTTGTTACTTAAAATTAAAGCATAATTCCAACAATGAATACTCCTGAACGCTACACTATTACAGCAGCTTTGCCCTATACCAACGGCCCCATTCACATCGGGCATTTGGCTGGTGTTTATGTGCCTGCTGATATTTACGCCCGTTATTTAAGGCTTACCAATAACGATGTTGCGTTTATTTGTGGTAGTGATGAACACGGTGTTCCTATAACCATCAAAGCTAAAAAGGAAGGCGTTACACCTCAAGATATTGTTGATAAATATCACGCCATCATCAAAAAGTCTTTTGAAGATTTTGGAATTTCATTTGATAATTATTCACGTACCTCTGAGGACATCCATCACGAAACTGCCTCTGAGTTTTTTAAAACGCTTTACGATAAAGGTAAATTTATAGAAGAAACCAACGAGCAACTCTATGATGCTGATGCCAATCAATTTTTAGCCGATAGATTTGTGACTGGAACTTGTCCGAAATGCGGCAATCCAGAAGCTTATGGTGATCAATGTGAAAAGTGCGGCAGTAGCCTTAATGCCACAGATTTAATCAATCCTAAATCGGCCATCACAGGCAATACGCCAAGCTTAAAGCAGACCAAACACTGGTTTTTACCTTTAGAACAATATGAAGATTTTTTAAAAGATTGGATTTTAAAAACCCATAAAAAAGATTGGAAATCGAATGTTTACGGACAGGTAAAATCTTGGATTGACGATGGTTTAAGGCCGCGTGCCGTAACCAGAGATCTAGATTGGGGAATTCCAGTACCTGTTGATGGCGCCGAAGGAAAAGTGCTCTATGTTTGGTTTGATGCGCCTATTGGTTATATCTCTTCCACTAAAGAATGGGCTGCCCGTGTAGGTAAAGACTGGGAATTGTATTGGAAAGATAAAAACACCAAATTGGTTCACTTTATAGGGAAGGATAATATTGTGTTTCACTGTATTATTTTTCCATCGATGTTAAAAGCTGAAGGTTCGTTTATCCTACCCGATAACGTACCTGCTAACGAATTTTTAAATTTAGAAGGCCAAAAACTATCCACTTCTAAAAACTGGGCCGTTTGGTTACCCGAGTATTTAGAAGATTTTCCGAACCAACAAGATGTATTGCGTTATGCCCTAACAGCCAATGCACCTGAAACCAAGGATAATGATTTTACATGGAAAGATTTTCAAGCCAGAAATAACAGTGAACTCGTCGCGATTTTCGGAAACTTTATAAACCGTGTTGTGGTTTTAACCCATAAATTTTATGACGGTTCGGTGCCAGTGCCTTCAGAATATTCAGAATTGGACCAAGAAACCCTTGCAGCGGTTAAAGCTTATCCAGCTGTGATATCCAGTTCAATTGAACGTTACCGTTTTAGAGAGGGTAGCCAAGAATTCATGAATCTAGCGCGTTTAGGCAACAAATATTTAGCCGACGAAGAACCTTGGAAACTTATAAAAACAGATGAAGATCGCACCAAAACTATCATGTTTGTGGCGCTTCAAATTGCGGCCGCACTTGCTGTGTTATGTGAACCTTTTTTACCATTTACCGCTGCTAAACTCAAAGGAATATTAGCGATCGATTCGAGTGATTCTTCGCAAACATCAGGAAAATCTGGGAGCACTGAAAGCCAATGGAACGACATTGCAACAAAAGACATATTAATAGCGTCTGGTCACCAAATTGGTAAAGCAGAATTATTATTTTCTAAAATTGAAGACGATGCTATCGAACAACAAATAGATAAACTTTTAGCCAGTAAAAAAGCAAACGACGCCGAAAAAATGATAGAATCCACCACCGTAGAACCTCAAAAAGAAACCATAACGTTTGATGATTTTGCAAAACTAGACATGCGTGTAGGCACCATAATAGCAGCCGAAAAAATGCCTAAGGCGAACAAATTATTGGTGTTAAAAGTAGATACTGGTATTGATGTGCGCACCATCGTTTCTGGAATTGCAGAAAGTTTCACGCCTGAAGAAATTATTGGAAAACGCGTGACAGTTTTAGTCAATCTCGCACCAAGAGCTTTGCGTGGTGTTGAAAGTCAGGGCATGATTTTAATGACCGAAGATCCCCAAGGAAAACTGGTTTTTGTCAATCCAGATGACAAAGACGTTGCCAATGGGCTAAAAATTAGCTAAGGTATTTATCATCACACTTCTCGTTATTTTTTATACCTAAGGAGAAAGGCAACTTTTTTATTTTGAATAGTTTGGCAATTTCATTAAATTTAAGCTATCATTTTAAATAGCCGCACAATGACATCTAAAAACCTTTCCGCATTTATAATAATTGCATTATTAAGCACCTACTCCTGTAACAGCGATAAAAAGCAAACGACTCAAGATTCCGAAACAGAATCTACTGAAATGAACATACCTGTAACAGGCGATACCAGTCAAAATGCTTTAGATTGGGATGGCGTTTATCAAGGTACTATTCCATGTGCAGATTGTGAAGGTATCGAAACTGTCCTTATTTTAAACCGAGACCTCAGCTATATACACAAAACAAAATACTTAGGAAAGAGCGATAGTATTTATGAAAGCGCAGGTTCCTTTCAATGGGACGAATCAGGATCTGATATAAACTTAACAGGTAACGACAATATTAGGCTGCAATTTAAAGTAGGCGAAAACCAGTTGTTTATGTTAGACCAAGAAGGCCAGCGAATTACTGGTGACTTAGCAGACACCTACATCCTAAAAAAAGACAGTATTGATATTGTTGAAAAATATTGGAAATTGGTGGCGCTAAACGGTAGTCCAGTAGAAACTAAAGAAGGCCAACGAGAAGCCTTTTTAATTTTAAAAACAAAAGACAGACGCGCTCACGGCAATGGAGGCTGTAATTCCTTTAATGGCAGTTACGAGTTGCAAGCCGGTAATAGAATTCAATTTTCGAAAATGGCAACTACCTTAATGGCCTGTCCCGCTATGGAGACCGAACAACAATTTATGAAAGTCATAGAAATGACCGATAATTATAATGCAACCGAAACGACACTTATACTCAACAAGGCAAGAATGGCACCGTTGGCAAAATTTGAGGTAGTGTATTTAAAATAAACTATAGATAATGCTATATAAAGCGACTGGTTAAGATGCTTCATCAGTCGCTTTTTTTTAAGCCGAATTTCTACTCGCGTTTATATTTCCAAATAACGAGCGCGTTACGATTTTCTCGAAAATTGCAATTTTTTCCTTATCTGGATGTGGCATTTTTTGTAGTTCTTGTATTTTCTTTAAGGCATACTGTTGTATGGTAAGTAATGGCAACACTATAGACTCACGTACTTGAATAGATGCTTTTCCAGCTGGTTCATTTTCCATAAGTTCGCTATAGCCTGAGAGTTTTAATATCAAGCGTTTAGTGGTAGTGTATTCTTCAAATATAATCTTCCAAAATTCACCAAACTCTTCGTCGTCGGCCATATATTTAGTGAGGTCAAAAAAGGATTTTGACAGCGACATCATACTGTTTTCAATAAGCGTTCTAAAAAAACTAGAGTTTTTATAAAGTTGTTTGACTTTTTTAAAATCTCCTTTTTCATCATACCACTTTAAGGCCGTTCCAACGCCATAAAATCCGGGAACGTTTTGCTTAAGCTGACTCCAACTACCCACAAAAGGGATGGCTCTTAAGTCGGCAAAGACCAACTCACTAGATTTTCCTCGTTTTGAAGGTCGGCTTCCAATATTGGTTTTAGCATAATACTTTAGCGTACTCATGCGCTCCAGATAGGGTAAGAATTTAGGGTGATTTTTAAAATCTACATAAGTTTCATAACTCAGGGCCGCTAATTTATTCATAACTGCTTTGTCCTGACGCGACATTTTAAGATTGGTTTCGTCTAAGCGGTTTGTAATTCCAGAACTGAGCAATTGTTCCATATTGTATTGCGACGATTCTTTAGTGCCAAAATTAGAACTGATGGTTTGACCTTGAATGGTAAGTTGAATTTCCTTATCTTCTATTGTTGGACCCAAAGAAGCATAAAACTGGTGCGTTTTTCCACCACCACGGGCTGGTGGTCCGCCACGACCATCGAAAAATACCACATCTATTTTATACTTTTTTGAAATCTTTGTTAAGCGTTCTTTGGCTTTAAATATGGCCCAATTCGCCATGAGATAGCCCCCATCTTTTGTGCCATCGCTAAAGCCAAGCATTATGGTTTGTTTATTATTACGCTGTGCTAAATGTGCTTTGTATTGTGGATTTTTATAAAGTTGCTCCATTACCTCGTCTGAAACTTCTAAATCATCAACGGTTTCAAAAAGCGGCACAATGTCGACTGTTAATGCGTCTTCAAAGGCAATAATTTTTAGCATTGCAAATAGTTGCAAGACGTTCATGGTAGTTTGGTTATTACTAATGATGTAACGATTGCAGGCTACTTCGCCATTATCTGATTGAATGGTTTTGATGGCTTTTATAGTTTGAACTATATTTATTACCTGTTCGTCTTTGAAAGTAATTCCTTCGATATTTCCAGAGATTTCGGATAAATATTTTTGTTGTGCAGCTACCGTCTTACTTAGAAAATCTTTCGGAAAAACAGTGCTTCCAGAAGCAATGCATTCACTAACCAGCGCTTTAAACATACTATCATGCACACGGCTATCTTGACGAATGTCTAAACTTGAAAAATGAAATCCAAATAAATGAACTTTATTAATTAGGCTTGTTACCTCTTGCACATAGAGTGATTGGTGCTCATTTATTAAAAACTGACGAATGGTTTGTAGTTCCGATTTTAAATAGTCGAGGGTGATTTGCGGTGATTTATTCTTCTGTAAAAACGTATTATAGAGCCTGTCATTTAAGTCCATTATTCGGTTTTTCACCCCTTTGAAGGTAAGGCGTCTTTTGAGAAGTTTTACGTCTTCCAAATAATTTTTAATGATACTTTCCTTTAATTTATTTGCGACATTAAGAGTAATTTCTGGGGTTACAAAAGGATTACCATCCCTATCGCCACCTGGCCAAAAACCAATATTGATGATATTGTTTTCAATTTCTAAATCGTCAAAAATATTTTGCTGAATATAGTCGTAAACACTCCCAAACGAATGATAAAACACATTTTGCAGATACCAAATTAGGTTAATTGCCTCATCGTAAGGAGTTGGTTTTTGTTCCATAAAAAATGGCGTTTTTCCTAATTGTGCCAACAAATTATTTATTTCGGACAGGTTGTCGGTTTTTATCACTTCGGATAAATCGGTTATGATTCCCAATACCGAACCAGGATAAAATTGCGTTGGATGCGCCGTAAGTACAATACGTACTTTAAAAGCTTCTAGATAGCTGCGCAATTCCTTCATTTTGTTTTGAGAAACGGCCTTTTCTTTAATACTACGCAAGGTGCCAATACCTTCCATGTTGTTTACTATGGAAAATGACGCGTCTTCAATGGCATCAAAAAGTACCACTTGCCTTTCAATATATTGAATAAGCCTAAAAAATAAATTTATTTGACTTTGCTCGTTTCGCCTCGCCTGATACTTCTTAAAAAAAGTATCTACTATGGTGGTAGGGTTGTCTCCTGCTTTAAAACCACGCACACAAGTTTCGTGAAACAAAGGCAACAAAACCCCTGTTTTTGTAACCGCATCAAAAGGCAAGGTCATAAAAATACTGTTGTAAATTTGATATTTAGAAAGTACGTTTTTATTAAAACGCACTAATTTTGGCTGTACCGACATATTGAAAAATTTTCTTAAAAGTACTAAAGCCTTGTTGAAATAAGAAGCATAGCCGCCTTTTTTATTAAAGTTTTAGTAATTACCTGTTTGACTTTCATATTTTTAAGATTAAATTGTATATTCACTAAAAAATTGAATAATTCTTAATTATGGAATTGTTTTTGAATTAAACTTTAATTCAAGAATTGTCTTTCAGCCCATTCAATATCGCGCATGATTTCAAAAACGAAAATTTTATTACTTGCTGTTCTTTATTTTAATTTTTCAATAATTAGTTCTGCTCAGCAATCCGAAGAAAAATTAATAGATGATTATGAAGCTTATAGTGATGCTCCACGAGAAGTTGCCTATGTTCACCTTAATAAATCTATCTACATTGAGGGTGAAATGCTGGGATTTAGCGCCTATGTTTTTGATAAATTTACCAAGGAACGGTCATTAATGACTTCAAACCTATATTGCAATATAACCGATGACGAAGGCCGGGTGATAAAAGAAAAACTCGTTTTAGTAGAAAACGGCGTTGCTAGTAATGTTTTCAATATTGATAGCGTTTTCACAAAAACCACATACACTTTTAAAGCCTTTACCAATTATATGTTGAATTTTGATGAGCAAAATCATTTTGAGCAGACATTCAATATTATTTATGCTGATGATAAAAATAAATTACGCAAAGTTATTGATGCCGATGAAATTGATTTGCAATTCTTACCTGAAGGCGGGCATTTAGTTGCCGATGTTTTTAATACCGTTGCGATAATTGCAAAAAATAAAAATGGTGAAGGAGTAGCCAATGTTAACGCGCAATTATTGGATTCTCAAAACAATCTTATTTCTGAAATAAAACTTAATGAATTTGGTATTGGAAAAACTGTATTTAAACCTATTACAGGAGAATTATATATTATAAATTTAAAAGCAAATGAAGTCAATCATCAACTTAAAATCGATGATATTAAACCAACAGGGCTTGCTTTAACATTAAATGAAATTCAAGATAAAGTAATTCTGAATTTCAAAACTAATAACCAAGGTCTCAATATTTTTGGCAATAAAACCTTTAACCTTTCAGTTCACAACGGTAATGAGCTAAAAATAATTCCATTACAATTAGACAATCAGTTAGAAGTAAGCATTGCCTTAAACTTTTCTAGCCTCTTTTCTGGCATCAATATTTTCACTCTATTTGATGAAAACAATAATCCAATCTTAGAACGCTTATTTTTTAATTACGTAGGGGTTTTTATGGGTGATGACTTGACTGCAAAAGTATTAAAAAAACCAGATTCTCTTCTTATACGACTTAAAATAAACGATTTAGTTGCGGATTCCTTTAATAGTTTAAGTGTTTCGGTATTGCCTTCAAAAACAATTTCTTATAAACATCATAATAATATATTCTCGTCTGTATATCTCCAACCATATGTAAAAGGTGTCATTGAGAATGGCGCATACTATTTCAGCAACATTAACCGAAGAACCAATTATAACCTGGATTTGCTCCTGCTATCTCAGGGTTGGAGTAGCTATAATTGGAAAAATATTTTTAAAGGTGCGTCATTACTATCTCACGATTTTGAACGCGGTGTAGATGTAGTTGCAACTGTAAATGATAAGGAAAAAGAAGGTACATATCTTGTATATCCATTACAAAACAACAACACCGAAATTTTTGATGTAAAACGGAATCAATCCCAGTTCTATCTAAGAAATTTAGTGCCACTTGAAGGTGAAAGTTTTAAATCCAGCTTCATGAAAAAAAGAGGTAAAACAGATTCACCAGGGCTTTATTTAAGATTTTATCCATCTATTATCCCTAAATTCTCGAAAACAACAAACACAATAACTACAAACCTTATTAACCAAAACTATTTAGGAGGCAACAATATTGCAGCACAGTCATGGGGAAATGCAATTATGCTTGATGAAGTAGTATTACAAGGTAGTAAGGGTTCCAGTAGATATGAGAGGTTGAATAAAAAAGCTGTAAACAGCAGAGTTAATGTGGTAAATGAAACTGACCGGTCGACCAACATACGCCTTTCAGATTACTTAAACCGATTAGGTTGGCTAGTACAGGAACTTCCTGGAAGCTATACAATAAGAAATCCGCGAATAAGAAGAGGCGCAAATATTCCTTTAGTATACTTGGACAATGCCCTTCTGGCGGATTTAAATGTTTTATCTAATACAAATATGACCATTATTGACGTTGTAGAGTCTGATTTCATAGGAAGTGGCGGTGGTGGCCTTAGGGGCAGTGCTGGTTTTATAAAAATTTATACCGATCCAACTATTTTAGATCAAGATTCTAATAATCCCACTGGGATTTTTAGGCAACCATTTCCTTTGACATTTGCAAAAGAGAAGAAATTTTATACTCCGATTTATAAATTCTACAACACTTCATTTTTTAATGAAGTGGGAGTTTTAGGATGGTTTAGCAACTTAAAACCTGATGGTCGAGAATTTATAGAATTCCAAGTTCCCAACACGGGTTCTTCCGCTATTAATTTGTACATTGAAGGTGTTACCAATGGTAATCAACTCATTTCAACAGTAAAAAATATCGCATTGGATTAGGGCATGTTAAAAATTGCACACCATCCTATTTACGCGCATCCATTACCTGAAGGCCATCGATTTCCAATGCAAAAATATGAACTACTACCAACCCAACTTTTATACGAAGGCACTTGTGATGCTCATAATTTCTTTAACCCTGAAGTTGCTGACGATTCCTTAGTTAAAGCGGTTCATACACAAGCCTACATTGACGATTTAAATAATTTAACCTTAGATAAAAAAGCAGCCCGGAAAATTGGATTTCCCTTATCTAAAGCATTGGTGAAGCGGGAACTAATCATAACCGATGGTACCATAAAAGCCAGTGAATTCGCCTTAAAATACGGTATTGCCATGAATATTGCAGGCGGAACGCATCACGCCTATTCCGATCGCGGTGAAGCCTTCTGTTTGTATAACGACCAAGCTATTGGTGCGCGTTATATACAAGCGCATTACAATATTAAAAAGATTTTAATTGTCGATTTAGATGTGCACCAAGGCAACGGCACGGCAGAAATATTTAGTCACGACAGTGATGTATTTACCTTTTCCATGCACGGTGCTGGTAATTATCCATTCAAAAAAGAACAATCTGATTTGGATATTGCCTTGCCTAACGGAACAGACGATAAAACCTATTTAAATACCTTAAAAAAGACTTTGCCTAAACTTATTGAAGACCATCAACCAGAATTTATTTACTATTTGTGTGGCGTTGATATTTTAGCAACCGACAAGTTGGGTAAACTTAGTTGTACTATTCAAGGCTGTGCAGAACGTGATCGCTTTGTTTTACAAACGTGTAAAGATGCCAAAATACCAGTAATGTGCTCTATGGGTGGCGGCTATTCTCCCGATATTAAAACAATTATAAATGCGCACGCCAATACATTTAGACTGGCACAAGACCTCTTTTTTTAAAGCCAATCAAATTGTATCTTTGTAAAAAAGAAAATAGTATGGTATCAAAAAAAATAGAATCTGCATTAAATAATCAAATAAGAATTGAGGCCGAATCGTCTCAAATCTATCTTGCTATGGCCGTATGGGCTGAAGTTAAAGGATTAGAAGGCGTGTCTAAGTTTATGTACGATCAATCAAATGAAGAACGCGAACACATGTTGAAGTTGGTTAAATTTATAAATGAACGTGGCGGTCATGCTCATATTTCGGAATTGAACGCACCAAATGTAACCTTCGGTTCATTTAAAGAAATGTTTGAAAAACTTTTTGAACATGAGGTTTTTGTCTCCAACAGCATTAACGAATTGGTGCATATCACACTTCAGGAAAAAGACTATGCCACGCATAATTTTTTACAATGGTATGTGGCTGAGCAAATCGAGGAAGAAGCGGTTGCCAGAACTATTTTGGATAAAATAAATATGATTGGTGACGATAAAGGTGGTTTATACTTGTTTGACAGAGACATACAACAGCTTACGGTTGTTAGTTCTGCGACTGA
This sequence comes from Flavobacteriaceae bacterium, assembly GCA_018402135.1. Taxonomy (GTDB): domain Bacteria; phylum Bacteroidota; class Bacteroidia; order Flavobacteriales; family Flavobacteriaceae; genus Paucihalobacter. The sequence goes on from JAGYJF010000003.1 coordinate 30,266, forward strand.
CGGTTCGCCGGTTTAAATGTTAAGGTTTATTTAGAGTAATTAAAAATAATTATCTTTGTGCTTTCAGTAATTCTTCAATGGGTAAAAGGAAAGCAAAAAAACTCAAAGAAAAGCGCTTAGAAAAGCTTATAACTTTAGGTGTTGAACATTTAGGTTGCGTGAAAAGCAACTGCTGCAAAAAATACAAAAAATGCGAAACCAAAGGTTGTAAAAAATGTCCGTGTTTCGATTTACAGAGAAAAGTGGCCTAAGTATTTTTTTAATTGGTTTCTGATACGCTCCAAAAAACTTGAATATTAGAAATAAAAAATCCCAACATTTAAGAAAATGTCGGGATTTTTTATTTAGAATGCAAATATTTATTTGCTTAAAAGTAAAAGCTCGTTGCACAATACCTCGGTCACGTAGCGTTTCTCACCTTCTTTGGTTTCATAACTTCTGGTGGTTAACTTGCCTTCAATAGCAATTTCTTTTCCTTTGTTTACATAGCTTTCTACTATGGTTACCAATCCGCCTTTTACCACTACATTGTGCCAATCTGTGCGCTCAACTTTTACGCCATTTTTGTCTTTGTAGCTGTCATCGGTTGCTAAACTAAATTTAGCCATTTTGTTGCCATCGGCAAAGCTGATAATTTCTGGATCTTGTCCTAATCTTCCAATCAACTGTACTTTGTTTCTTAATGCGTTCATAATAATAAAATTTAATGTTAAACAGTTAATACATTTTGTTGTTTCTACCAGTTGGCTTCATTCAACGATGCAAAGATGTAACTGCCACCAAAATTTATTCGGTTGTTACCTATTTAGTTTCGTTTGTAAACGTTTGTAAATGGATAATTTAGTTGATACGGCGATGGATTTAAAACCTCTGTAAAAATTAATATAAGTCTTATCTTTTTGGTTTTAAGTATTATATGTAGTTTATAAATCATTGATTCTCTCTCTTAAACTTTTAAATATATCTTATAAATAAAAATTAAAAAAAATAAAAGAATTATAATCAGATGCACATTTTTGATAAAACTATCGAATTGAATCTCTTTAAATTTATACCTTGTATTCGCAATTTTGAATGAATTTTTGCACAACAATTATCGAAACTAAAAATGACAATCAATCATAAAATTCTCGCCACTATCAATTTCATAATTGTCGGTTATTTTGTGTTGATTTATGCGGTCTACAAATTCGAAGTGGCCTATAAAATAATAGGAGTTTTAGTGGAACTATTAACTATTCCGTTTTTAATTGCTCAAGTGGTATTTCTGTTTATTGGGATACGACTCTTATTTAAGAAAAAAATGTTGCCATTTACTTTTATGAGTTTTGTGTTATTAGTTGTTTGTTCAATACTATCAATAGGTAGTTTTTTTCTTAAATCAATATAATCTAAGTTATTGCCTAAAAAAAAGCAACCCGTTTCCAGGTTGCTTTATTGCTATTAACCATCATGTGAATTAAGCCAAATCAAATCGGTCTAAATTCATCACTTTGTTCCATGCTTTTATAAAATCTTTTACAAATTTCTCCTTTGCGTCGTCTTGAGCGTACACTTCTGCAATAGCGCGTAACTGAGAGTTGGATCCAAATGCAAGATCAACACGGGTACCGGTTCTTTTAACTTCACCTGTTTTGCGGTCGTGTGCTTCAAACACATCGGCTTCTTTTCGCGATGGAGCCCAAGCCACACCCATATCAACTAAGTTCACAAAGAAATCGTTGGATAAAACGCCTAGACGATTGGTAAACACCCCGTGTTTTGATCCATTGTAATTTGCACCTAAAACTCTTAAACCTCCCACTAAAACAGTCATTTCGGGAGCACTCAAGGTTAGTAATTGCGCTTTATCGATTAGCATTTCCTCATCTGCCACTGTAAAGGCTGCACGACGGTAATTACGGAAACCATCAGCTTCTGGTTTTAGCCAGTTGAATGAATCTGCATCGGTTTGCTCCGCTGTTGCATCTGTTCTGCCTGGTGTAAACGGCACTTCTACTGAATGGCCAGCGTCTTTGGCTGCCTTTTCAATGGCTGCACAACCCCCTAAAACAATTAAATCGGCTATCGATACTTTTTTGTTTTTTCCAGAGTGTGCAGCATTGAATGATTTTTGAATTTCTTCTAAAGCATTCAGAACTTTTGCCAATTGTGCAGGCTGGTTTACTTCCCAATCCTTTTGGGGTGCTAGGCGAATACGTGCCCCATTAGCACCACCTTTCATATCGGAACCTCTAAAGGTTGAAGCCGATGACCAAGCGGTGTACACCAATTCAGAAACAGATAACCCAAAATTTAAAATGACTGCTTTAAGATTTGAAATGTCTTCACTGTTAATCAATTCGTGATCAACCGCTGGAATTGGATCTTGCCAAATTAAGTCTTCTTTTGGTACTTCTGGACCAATGTAGCGAGATTTTGGTCCCATATCCCTATGGGTTAATTTAAACCAAGCGCGTGCAAAAGCATCGGCAAATTCGTCTGGATTTTTGTGGAAATGCTCCGATATTTTGCGGTATTCTGGATCCATTTTCATGGCCATATCTGCCGTAGTCATCATAATGCCTACTTTTAATGATGCATCTTCTGCATCTGGTGCATGATTAGCTTCTGCCAAATTCTTAGCGCGCCATTGTTGTGCACCGGCTGGACTTTTAGTCAATTCCCATTCATATCCGAACAACACATCAAAATAGCTCATATCCCAAGTGGTTGGCGTAGGGGTCCATGCACCTTCTATACCACTGGTTATGGCATCTCTTCCTTTACCACTTTTAAAACTACTTTTCCAACCAAAACCCATTTCTTCAATAGCTGCTCCTTCTGGTTCGGGGCCTAGAAGTGCCGCATCTCCAGCACCATGAGCTTTACCAAAGGTATGTCCACCAGCAGTTAAAGCAACCGTTTCGTAATCATTCATTGCCATACGGGCAAAGGTTTCACGTATATCTTTTGCGGAAGCTAATGGATCTGGATTGCCATCTGGTCCTTCTGGATTCACATAAATTAAACCCATTTGCACAGCGGCAAGCGGATTTTCTAAATTGCGCTCACCTGTGTAACGGCTGTTGCCTAACCATGTGTCTTCTGCACCCCAATAAATATCTTCTTCTGGTTGAAAAATGTCTGCACGTCCACCTGAGAATCCAAAAGTTTTAAAGCCCATAGATTCCATCGCCACATTACCAGTTAACACAAACAAATCTGCCCATGAAATTTTGTTACCATATTTTTGTTTGATTGGCCAAAGCAATCTTCTGGCTTTATCTAAATTTCCGTTATCTGGCCAACTGTTTAACGGTGCAAAACGTTGATTACCTGTTCCGGCACCACCTCTACCATCGCCAGTTCTATAAGTACCAGCAGCATGCCAAGCCATACGCACCATGAACGGACCGTAATGACCGTAATCTGCTGGCCACCAATCTTGAGAAGTCGTTAGCACTTCTTCGATATAGGCTTTTACTTCTGCCAGATTTAATTTTTTAAATTCCTCAGCGTAGTTAAAATCTTCTCCGAGTGGATTTGATTTTGGCGCATGCTGATGAAGAATGTTTAAGTTGAGTTGGTTTGGCCACCAGTCTTTATTTTTAGTGCCACCGGCGCCAAGTTGCGTGTTTGAGCCATGCATAACCGGGCATTTCGCCTCAGAATTAATGTTATAGCTTGTTTTACTTGAGTGATTGTTATTCGTATCCATAATTTGGTGATTTAATTTCATTTTTCAGGTAATACAAATTTACCAAAAGAAAACATATAACAACGTCTTTTGCTATAGATAAAATCTATGGTTTATGTAAAATTGTGATGTCAGTCAGGCATTGCTTTTATATTGTCTAAAAATCGGCAAAATATTTTTTCTTTTTTGTTTACATCTTGAGCTTATAATGTAAAAAGGAAGTATTTATTAATAAAAAACAGCACCAATCTAGTTTAAATAAATGACATAAATTTTTACTTTAATTTAATACCTTTGAAACCTATTCTATACTAAAAAACGCCCATATAACTTTTGAACAAGCAATCGGACAAGTCATCAAAAACAATCATGAATACGACAAAATCTTACTCTAAAATCTACCGATTTATACACTGGTCTATCGCTATTGCTTTTACGCTTTTGCTTTTAACGATTTTTTTGAGATTAACTTGGATGAATAAAAACCACATGGCCGATATTATAGGTAATTACCTTAGTCAAACCAACCAATCTTTGTCTCAAGATGAATTAATTATACTGGCAAAAAAAATTAGACAGCCTATGTGGCAGTGGCATGTATATATAGGTTACGTATTAGTGGGATTATTTGCATTGCGTTTTACATTACCGTTTTTTGGCGAAATGAAATTTCAAAATCCACTTCAGAAAAATTTAACCAATAAAGAAAAATTTCAAAACTGGACCTACCTCATTTTTTATGTTTGTGTGGTTGCATCATTAGTAACTGGACTCATAATTGAACATGGTCCAAAAGCGCTCAGAAAGCAAATTGAAGATTGGCATAAGTTATCTATATATTATTTGGTAGCATTTATTGTAATTCATCTCACTGGTATTTTAATATCCGAATTCACCCATCAAAAAGGATTGATTTCAAAAATCATAAGTGGGTCAAAACACACATTGTAGCGTTCTTAAAAATTCACAACAAGCAAAAATCTATTACACTTCTCCAATTTTTTTGTATATTTAAATGCCTCTAAACCAAATCATAGTTAATTTTTATGGCTAGTGAGTCTTTAATTCAGTTAGGAGCATGCAAAAAAACTGTTTAGAATGTGGTGAGAAAATTGTTGGCCGGACTGACAAAAAGTTTTGCGATGACGCCTGCCGAAACAGCTATAATAATAAGGTAAATAAAGACCACAAAAACATAGTTCGCAATACCAATAATTGGCTGCGAAAAAACTATCGGATATTAGAACAACTCAACCCTGAGCAAAAAACTAAAGTTAGCCGTTCTAAATTGACTGAAAAAGGTTTTAATTTTAATTATTTCACCAGTATTTACACCACAAAAGCTGGCACGGTTTACTATTTTGTGTACGATCAAGGTTACTTACCACTTGAAGGCGATTATTTCGCACTGGTAAAACGAGATTCTTAAAATAAGTTTATTTGGTGAGGCTGTTCCAATTTTCACCTTTAAGCTGTAATGCAGCTTTTAAAACATCCTTCTGACTTATTTGCCCTACTAGTTTTCCATCTTCCACTATAGGAAATCGTCGTCTTTTAGCATCCAAAAATTTGTTGGCTGCATCAAAGATGTTCATGTTGCCATCAATAGTTTCCACATCTCGTATCATCCGGGTCTCTACTATATCTTGATGAATGGGCATGTTATAATATCTACTTTCACTTATTTGTTTTAAGCAATCGCCTTCAGATATAACACCTACTAGTTCATAGTTATCATTAACGACAGGACCGCCAGAGATTTTATTCTTTATTAAAGTTTGAATTACCTGCTCTATTGAATGATCGGGTTTAAAAACAATAAGATCGCGAGACATATAATCTTTCACTTTTAGAGGCACTGCCGACGTTGAATCTTGATTCTTTCTGGCGCCTTGAAAACTTTTTATTCCCATGATTATTTTGATTTAAGTGTTTTTAAATTTAAGCAAAAATGTTCAATCTTCCTAAATATTAACAAATGCAAAAAGTTTTTTGTACTTTTATTACACAACCAACACCATCTTAAAATGATCAAAAAACTAATTGCCGTACTGCTTCTTGTTTTGGCAATCTATTGGAGTTTCTCCTCCTTAATGCCATCAAAAATTTCAGACTTAAATACTCCTGAAACAGAATTTTCAACCGAACGTGCACTCGTTCATCTCAAAAAAATTAGCGAAAAACCACATTATCCCGGAACAGAAGCTCATATCGAAGTTAGAGACTATATTAAAAAAGAGCTAGAATCCTTAGGCTTTGAAACGCACAGACAAGAAGGTTATAGTTATAGCCCTAAAGTAAGAAATGTTACCAAAGTCCAAAACATTGTTGGCAGAATTAGAGGAAAAAATAACAGCAAAGCTTTGCTGTTAATGTCGCACTACGACAGCAATCCACATTCGTCGTTAGGCGCGAGTGATGCTGGATCGGGCGTTGTTACAATTTTGGAAGGCTTAAGAGCCTATTTGAAATCTGGTAAAACACCCAATAACGATATTGTAGTACTTATTTCTGATGCTGAAGAAACTGGATTACATGGTGCTAACATTTTTGTTAACAAACATGCTTGGTCTGCTGATCTCGGTTTGGTACTTAATTTTGAAGCACGCGGAAGTGGTGGCCCTAGTTATATGCTAATTGAAACTAATAACGGTAACAAAAATTTAATTGAAGGATTTACCAAAGCCAATCCTGACTTTCCTGTTGCTAATTCTTTAGCTTATAGCATTTACAAAATGCTGCCAAATGATACCGATTTAACCAGATTTAGGGAAGACGCCAATATTGACGGTTTTAATTTTGCCTTTATCGATGATCATTACGATTATCACACCGTTTTAGATAATTACCAACGCTTAGACAAAAACAGTCTCGAACATCAAGGTTCGTACCTCATGCCATTGCTGAATTATTTTGCAGACGCCGATTTAAATCAGCCAATAACTTTTGAAGATCATGTGTATTTTAATGTGCCGATATTTAAAATGATACATTATTCTAATGGGTGGATTTTGCCAATGCTAATCGTTTCTGTTTTGGTTTTTTTTCTGCTACTTTATATCGGAATCAAAAAACATAGATTAAGCACCAACGAGATTATTCGTGGCTTTGCTCCAATTACCTTAACAATAATGATTACCGGAGCACTTGCTTATTTTGGATGGCAAATGTTATTAGGTTTTTATCCTGAATATAATGAAATGCTTCAAGGCTTTACCTATAATGGTCATACCTATATTTGGGCTTTTTCAATGCTAAGCTTGGCGATTGCACTTCTGGTGTATAGCAAGTTTTATAAACCAAGAAACACCGGAAGTTTGTTGGTAGCACCGATACTATTTTGGATGTTGCTTTCGGTATATGTGGCATTTGAATTACAAGGCGCCTCTTTTTTTATCATTCCAGTGATTTTTGGTCTTATTACCTTAGCGGTATTTATTAGTCAACGACAGCCAAATATGCTCTTATTAAGCTTACTTTGCTTTCCCGCTATTTTAATTACAGCTCCTTTAATACAGATGTTTCCTGTGGGTCTTGGACTGAATTTACTAGTTGCTTCGGCAATACTCATCAGTTTACTTTTTGGATTAACTATAAGCGTTTTTGGCTTTATAAAAAACACGCGTAATTGGGGGTTTTTATTTCTCGTTACCTCCGCTGTTTTCTTTTTAATAGCCCACAGCAATTCAAAATTTGATGACAATAATCCCAAACCAAATAGCCTTGTCTATTTATTTGATTCCAATAAAAATGAAGCACAGTGGTTAACTTACGATACTATGATGGATCCATGGACCAGTCATTATTTAACCAATACTCCTGATGAAAGTTCTGACAATACGATTATAAACAGCAAATACGGATCGGCCTTTGCTTTTGGCAAATCCACCAATATAAAAGATTTAGCCGTTCCACTATTAAATAAAATCTCAGACACTATTATTGGAGACCAACGCCACTTGAAATATTTTTTATCACCACAACGATCTGTTAATAGATATGAATTATTTGCGGATACAAGCAGTAAGTTTATCAATTTTAGATTGAATGGTGTACCGCTAAAAGCTAAAAAGGACGAAGCAGCCTTCCAAAACAGAAAAGGGGAACGATTGGTAACGTATTTGGTTAGTGACGATAAATATCTAGAGTTAGAATTTAGTATCCCCGCTAATCAAGAAACAATTATTGACATTTATGAATCATCTTTTGACCTATTAACCAATAAATTATTCAAGCTTAAAAAACGTGAGAATTGGATGATTCCAAAACCATTTATCCTTAACGATGCCATTATCATCAAAAAAACATTAACAATTGACTAAAACAATAGCAATAATTGGTTGTGGCTGGTATGGTTTTCCTTTAGCAAAATTATTACTTGAAGAAGGCTATTTGGTGAATGGTACAACCACTTCAAAGGAAAAAGTTGAGATGCTGAGTAATTCAAAAATTAATCCGTTTGTCTTAGAATTATCTGAAAACACCATTTCAAAATCCATAACAGAAGTTTTGCATAACGTTGATGTTGCTGTTATTAATGTTCCTCCTGGTTTAAGGCGACAACCCGATAAAAACTATACCAAACAAATGGCGCAACTTGTGCCTTTTCTCGCAAACGCAGGCGTGAAGCAGGTCTTGTATATAAGTTCAACTTCAGTTTTTGAAGACGAGGAGGCTTTTCCTATTATTTCGAATAACACCAAGCCCAATGCTGAAAATTACGCTGCGCAACAACTCATAAAAACAGAACTAGAATTTCAAAATAACTCCAGTTTTTCAACAACAATTTTGAGATTTAGCGGACTAATTGGTAATGACCGCCACCCGGCTTATAGTTTGTCTGGCAAGAAAAATATATCAAACCCAATGGCGCCCATAAATTTAATTCACTTAAAAGACTGTATTAATATTAGCAAACGCATCATTACACAAGGGGTTTTTAATGAGACCTTTAATGCTGCCAACAGTTTGCATCCTAGCAAAATAGATTATTATACCAAAGCCTGTAATAATTTCAATATAACACCTCCAAGCTTTAATATGCAAGAAAAAAGTGTGGGAAAAATAATTGATTCAGAAAAACTGGTACAGAAATTGAACTATAACATTGGCGAACCGTTATAGAAATTAGTACCATATTAAGGATTAATACCATTAATTTTTTTAGTTTTGGCACCTAAACAATATTATACAACCCATTAAAAAATAATAGATGAAACATTTTTTTTGTATTGCAATCGCATTCATTGGCTTATCTGCCAATGCGCAAACGAACCAAGAACTTAAAAAACACTTCGAAACTTATTACGAGTTAATGAAAGCTCGAGGTGATGTTCAAGGGATTGTAAATGCCATGACGCATTTAGAAGCCTTAGAACCATCACAAGCCAGACGCGATACTTTAGCATATCTTTATGTGTCGGAAGGAAGAAATTTAGAAGCATTGAATACTTTAGGGATTGAATACATCCCTACCGATTCCGATATCAGCGTTGAGGTAAAAGCCATTGCGCTAAAAGCTTTGAATCAAGGTGAAAAGGCATTGGTGTTTTACGAAGAATTATATAAAAGAGAACCAAATCCTTATCTAGCCTACGAAATGGCAGATTTAAAAATTCAACTGAAGGATTTAGAAGGTGCTAAGAAAAATATCGAATACGGCATTGCTAATGTTAAAGATGACATGATGCGTGCCTTTTACGAAAAGCAACAACCCTACCAAACGTCCTTAAAAGCTGCATTTCTATATCTTAAAGGATTGGTGATTTTTAATGAAAATCAAGAGGCGAATTTAGGTGCTTCGTTAAAATTGATGAATGAAGCTTTAGAAATTGACCCTAACTTTAACATGGCCAAAATAAGCCGAGAAGCTTTAGAAACAAGAAAAGTAAAAACTAATTAGTTAGGACGCTCATAAACATTAGCATCGTATTCTATCTTCTTATTTATTTGAAGAATTAAATTAGAATGGGCAACAAGCACTTCCTTAATGGAAGCAAGTTTTGTTGCCTTTTCTACATTAGATAAAGTGAGATTGGTATGCAGTTTTAACGATTTGGTTTCTAAAACTGTTATTCTTGATATAATTGGTTTTATGTTTATTGGCTCGGGGACTTTCACTTTTAACGAATCAAAAAGTGTTTTAACTTCCTCTTGTTGATTTTTAAAAAAACTTAAATCGCCTTGTTTTAAATATCCCAATTGAAGGTTTAATTCCTGAAACCTTTGCCAATCGATAAGTATTTTTTTTGCTTCCGTATCTAGAATGTAATCGGTATATTTTAAATTATTTATGTCTTTTGCTGAGATGTCATTAGACGCGGCGTTAATTTCTGTGTCTTTAATTTCTTCTGGGTTGTTATTGTTTTGGCACGAACAAACCATTGCAATTAGGATTATATATTGGAGAAGCTTCATAAATTTTTTAAATTAAGTACTTGTAAAATTCGATTGTAAATATAATGAATTCGCATTGTTATGATTATTATAAACTAATCAAACCCAATTTTATTATACATCCTATTTACAGTTGATTTTGCTGAAATACCTAAAAAATATTAATAAGAATTTAGAAGCTAAGCTGATAAAATGTTGTTATTTTTGACCTTCTAAACTTTCGAAGTAATTGATATGACAGAAAGAATTTTAATTATCGGTGCCGCTGGACAAATTGGGAGTGAATTATGCAGTGCGCTTCGCAGTTTATATGGTATAGAAAACGTTATTGCTAGTGATATTAATACCCTTAACCAAAGTTTAGTAGAGGCTGGGCCGTTTGAGATTATAGATGCTACGAATTTTAATCAAATTAAAGACTGCGTTGAAAAATATCAAGTAGACACCATCTATCTGCTAGCTGCAATGTTAAGCGCTACTGCCGAAAAAGCTCCAAAACAGGCTTGGGATTTAAATATGGAATCGTTGTTTCACGTTTTAAATTTGGCTAAAGATGGCGTCATAAAAAAAGTGTTTTGGCCTTCGAGCATTGCTGTTTTTGGACCTTCAACCCCAAAACAAAACACACCTCAACACACCATCATGGAACCGACCACGGTTTATGGAATTAGTAAGCAAGTTGGTGAGCGTTGGTGTGAATACTACCATAAAAAATACAATGTAGATGTGCGTAGTCTGCGCTACCCAGGCATTATTAGCTATAAAACCTTACCTGGAGGCGGTACTACAGATTACGCCATAGATATTTTTCATAAAGCTATTACAGATAAGCATTACAATTGCTTTTTAGATGCCAATTGCACCTTGCCTATGATGTATATGGATGACGCAGTTGCTGCCACCATTAAATTGATGCATACCGATGGCGACAATTTAAGCATTCGTTCGTCTTATAATTTATCGGCAGTTAGTTTTAGTCCTTCAGAATTAGCTGCGGTTATTTCAAAACATATTCCTAACTTTAGCATTAATTACAATCCAGATTTTAGACAGCAAATCGCTGAGAGTTGGCCAAACTCTATTGAGGATACCATTGCCCGAAAAGACTGGGGATGGCAGCATCAATACGATTTAGAAACCATTGTCGCCGAAATGCTTAACGGATTGTCAAAACATTACAAAAAACAACAAACTTTTTAAAACTTAAATCATGTACGCAACCTTACAACTACTTCATTCTTACTGGGCCTATTTGGTATTTATAATTTTGGCCGTAGCCACTATTAATGCCTTGTATAAGTTTTTTGGAAACAAGGAATTTACTGCGTTCGACTTTAGAATTTCGTTATTCACCTTAATAGTTTCTCACATTCAACTTATTATTGGAATTATTCTCTTTTTTGCCGCTGATTATATAAGTATTGTTAAAGAATCTGGAATGGGAGTGGTTATGAAAAATGCCGATTTAAGGGATAAAATTATTGAGCATCCTACCACCATGATTATCGCCATTGCACTTATTACTATTGGCTATTCAAAGCACAAAAAAAAGCTAACCTCTAAACCTAAATTTAAAATGTTAGCCATGTTTTTTACTTTGGCCTTTATTTTGGTGATTGCCAAAATTCCATGGCAAACATGGTTGGCTTAAGCTATTCTATATCTTTAACTTCTTTTATTAAATAGATATAAGCCGGAAAATGGTCTGAATATCCACCAGTAAATCCACCATCTGCAAAACTTCTAAAAGGATAGCCTTTCCAGCGTCCGCGTTTGTTGGTGAGGTAGCGTCTATTAAAAATCCCCGAATTATAATATCTGTAAGAACTGTAATCTCTATCCGTTAAACTTTTACTGATGATAACTTGGTCAAATAAGCTCCAAGAATCTCTATAGGCATTAGTCCCTAATCCGCTTTTGTACATTTTTTCAAAGGGATTGTAAAAACCTTTTAACAATACTTTGTCTCTATCATCTTCGGTACCTAAAACGCTTTTTATACTTTCGTTATCGGGGTTGTCATTAAAATCCCCCATAGTAATAATTTTAGCATAAGGATCGATGGCAAAAAGCGAGTCTGCAATTTTTCTATTTAATTTTGCCGCGGCAATACGTCCAGGTCTGCTTTTTGACTCACCGCCACTTCGTGATGGCCAGTGGTTAACAATTATGTGAATTAAATCACCGTCCAACTGCCCACTTACTAATAATTGGTCACGTGTGTAACGACGTTCTCTAGAAACATTATCAAAAATCACTAACTCGTGATTGCTCGTCGTTAAGGGTTTAAACAATCGTTTTTGATACAGCAAGGCTACATCAATCCCACGTCGGTCTGGTGAGTCGTAATGTACAATCCCATAATCTTTATCTATCAAAGCAGGATCGTTTAATAAATCGTGAAGTACTTGTCGGTTTTCAATTTCCGCAACACCAATGATTGCAGGGCTATTGTTAGATAGATCAGCTCCTATTTCAGAAACCACCTTGGCCATATTTGTTAATTTGTTTTTATACATATCGCCCCTTATGCCTTCACTCGCCTCCATTATAGGCGATGCTTCATCATTAATTGTGGGATCATTAATGGTATCAAAAAGATTTTCTAAGTTGTAAAACGCAACAGTATGAATTTTAAATTTTTTTTCTTGACTCATTCCAGCGCTTACAAAAAAAAGCATTAAAAGGGTAAATAGGATGTGGGTTGATTTCATTTAAATTAATATTTTTTTAAATAATTATTACGGTTGAACTTTGCAATATATTTTATGATTTCTCTAGTTATCTAAAGAAGTGTGACTTGTGTTGTTAATATTATGTTATTGTTAGCTTCTTTACAAATTATAGACCAAAAGTATGTAATTCTGATAAATAATGTAAATTTGAACGCTTAAATAACGATTATTTAATGCACACCAACAACTAACTTTAACTTAAGCATGAAATGAGCCAATACAATTATCCTGGTACTTACCGAAATTTTTTATTGCTCATTGCATCTGACCGTGAAAAAACAATAAATTTGACCAGATGAAAAAAAAGTTTTTACTACTACTGTTTGGAATGTGCTTAACTGTCTCAGCATTTGCGCAATCAACTACCATAAAAGGTAGTGTTGTAGATGCTACAACAGCTGAACCCATTCCGGATGCAACCATTACAATTGAAGGAACACAACTAACAACCAAAACCAACGCCTTAGGTGAATTCAGTTTTACTGAAAATATACCTTTAGGAGAACAAATTTTAAAAGTGGAAATGCCAGATTATGGGACCAAAAGATTTCCTATTGTTGTAAACGAAGGCAGCACTATCGATCTAGAAGGCATTACACTCGACTATGATGCTAGTGACAAAACTGATTTATTTATCATTTCTATTTCGGATGATAATTTATTAGGCGATGACAATGGCTTGGTAGATAATATTTCTGGTTTGCTACAATCTTCTCGCGATGTATTTTTAAATGCTGCCGCCTTTGATTTTAGTGCCACGTTTTTTAGACCAAGAGGTTTGGACAACGCCAACGGAAAGGTACTCATTAACGGTATTGAAATGAACAAACAGTTTGATGGTAGACCACAATGGGGTAATTGGGGCGGACTAAACGACGTTCAAAGAAATCAAGAATTTACGCCGGGTATGACCGCTAGTGACTATAATTTTGGGGACCTTGCAGGCACCAATAATATTATGATGCGCGCGTCGAGTTACCGCAAAGGCGGCAGAATTTCCTATGCCTCGGCAAACAGATCATACCAAGGTAGAGTCATGGGAAGCTACAGCTCAGGACTACTGAGTAATGGTTGGGCTTATTCTCTTTTGGTCTCAAGACGTTTTGGTGATGAAGGTTTCGTAGAAGGAACTTTATACGATGCCAATTCCTTTTTTGCAGCTGTTGAAAAGAAAATTAACGACAAACACAGCATTAATTTTACGGGTATTTATGCTCAAAACCGCAGAGGACGTTCCACTGCTATTACCGAAGAAATTTTTAATTTAAAAGGCAGAGAGTATAACCCTTTTTGGGGTGAGATAGACGGTAAGTTAAGAAACTCCAGAACGCGTGAAATTGAAGAGCCCATTTTTATGCTTAACCATTATTGGACGATTTCAAGTAAAACCAGACTTAATACCAACGTTGCTTATCAGTTTGGTGAAATTGCCAATTCAAGGATAGACAATGGCGGTACAAGACTTGTAGAGTTTAACGGACAAGAAGCCTTTTTAGGTGGCGCCAGAAATCCTGACCCGCTATATTACCAAAACTTGCCGAGTTACCATTTGCGCTTTGAAAATCCAACGCCTGCAAACTTTCAATTAGCTTATCTAGCACAACAAGAGTTTATAAATGATGGTCAGTTAGATTGGCGAAGACTTTATGAAGCAAATGGCATTTTGAGAAACGGAGGAGGAAATTCTTTGTATGCTATACAAGAAGATGTAATTGACGATAATCAGTTTACCATCAATACCATTCTTGATCACGAAATAAACGAGCGTATACGATTAAATGGCTCTTTAAATTACCGTGTACTTCGCAGTGAAAACTATGCCCGGATGAATGATTTATTAGGTGGTACCGGCTATCTAGATGTGGATTTCTTCGCAGATGAAAACGACAATACTATTAGTGATGAAATTGCTGCTAATCTTGCGCAAAGTGATGTTAGAAACAGAAACCGAATTGTTCAAGAAGGCGAGCGTTACAAATACAACTACGAAATGAATGCCGAAGTGGTGAGTGCTTTCGCACAAGCACAATTTAATTACAACAAAGTTGATTTTTATGTGGGTGCTCATGTTTCTAATACCACATACCAACGCGTTGGTTTATACGAAAACGGATTTTTTAGAGGTGGTGGTAATAATGGCTCATTCGGCGAAAGTGACCAATTGGACTTCACTAACTACGGTGTTAAAGGTGGCTTGACCTATAAAATTACAGGTCGCCATTTGGTAGATGTTAATGCTAGTTATTTTACCAAAGCACCAGGTATTAGAAACTCGTTTAGCAATGCTAGACAAACCAATGCGACAGTCATTGGTCTTGAAAGTGAGACTATTCAATCTTTAGATTTAAGTTATATTTATAGAAGTCCACTTGTAAATGCTAGATTGACCGCTTTTTATGCAGGATTTCAAAATGGCTCAAACATCGGATTTTATTTTACCCAAGGATTATCTGGTTTATTACTAAATAACGCCGATGCCTTTGTGCAAGAAATCACAACCAATATTGAAAGACGAAATGTAGGCGTTGAATTTGGGATTGACGCACAAGTAACTCCGACCATAAAACTGAAGGCGGCAGGCTCTATCGGTCAATATATTTTTACAAATGATCCCAACTTATATTTAACGAGTGTTGATTTTGATGGCCCTTTAACTTTTGGAGATGGCACTACTCAGCTCAAAAACTTCCATGTAGCGGGTGGCCCAGAACGCGCAGTTCAATTGGGTTTTGAATATAGAGATCCAGATTTCTGGAATTTTGGAGTGACTGCCAACCACTTTTCCAATGCTTACTTAAGCATTAGTAATTTAGCGAGATCGGCTAATTTTAGTTTAGATTTCGACGGTAATCCAAATAGTCAGTACGATGCAGAAATTGCTAGGCAATTGTTAAAACAAGAACAGTTTGACGACTACATGTTGGTAAATGTTATCGGTGGTAAATCCTGGAAAGTAGGTGATTATTTTATCGGATTTTTCGCAACCATCAACAATGTTTTTAACCAACAATTTAAAACTGGTGGCTTTGAACAGTCTCGAAATGCTAACTATAACAGAGTACTAGAAGATAATTCTAGGGAGAACGGCCCCTTATTTGGTCCGAGATATTTTTACGGCAACGGAACAACTTATTACTTAAACGCCTATGTGCGATTCTAAAAAAAAATGGTGAATAAAATTAAATACAAACTCATGAAAACAATTAAATTAAAAAATATTCTGCTTTTAGTTTTCGGACTGGTAGTTTTAACAAGTTGCGTTGAAGACGATGATTTCAATACGCCTAACCTGAGTATTCAAGAACCAAATTTAGAAGGCTCTCAAATAGTTCCGTTATCTTCAGTTGCTGGAGAATTGGCACAGGCCCAAGATGGCAATACGTTAAATTATAATGACGAAAGTACAGTATTCACTTATGATGTTGAAGGCGTAGATCAATATATGGAAGCTTATGTTGTGTCTTCGGATGAAGGCGGAAACTTCTTTAAAGAACTAGTGGTTCAAGACAATTTTGAAAATCCAACCATCGGATTGAAAATTTCAATAGATGTCAATCCATTATATATAAGATATGAAGTTGGTCGCAAAATTTATGTGAAACTGAACGACTTAACTGTTGGTATTAGAAATGGTGTTTTAGCTTTAGGAAAACTAGATGGTAACCGTGTAGGGCGTATTGCACAGTCTGACGAAGAAAAAGTTATTTTACGTTCTGCCGAAGTACAAACTATAGTGCCTTTAGTAATGGACATTAGTGATTTTACTGATGATAAAACCAATCTTTTGATTAGACTTCAGGACGTGCAGTTTAACCGCTTTGATGCCTTAAGTACACCGCCTAAAACTTTTGCTTCAGAGAGTGGTGATCAATTTGATGGTAACCGTCCAATAGAAAGCTGTGCTACAAGTGGTTCTGTTTTATTAAAGACCAGTACATTTGCTGATTTTAAAAGTTTGAGACTTCCCACGGGAAGAGGTAATATAGATGCAATTCTTACAAAAGACTTTTTTGGGGACGACTTTAATGTAACCGTTAGTACGCCTGAAACCATTAATCTTGACAGTGATGAACGCTGCGACCCAGATTTCTTTGAATGTACTACGCCTTCTGGTGGTGGTTCTGTTTTTTATCTTGAAAATTTTCAGCCTTACGCCAATATGGCCGCGGCCGAAGCTGCTGGATGGACCAATGTAAATGTTAGCGGAGGATCTACAAGATTTACAATTGGAAGTTTTTCGGGAACCAAATACGCTCAAGTATCAGGCTTTAACGCCGGAGCTAGCGAAATAAATGTATGGTTAGTATCTCCAGGAATTGATATGGATACGACCACTGGAGAAGAATTAAGTTTTGATGTTCAGGCTAATTTTGATAATGGTACCATTTTAACGGTTTATATTTCAACAGATTTTACTGGCGATCCTGAAACTGCCACCTGGCAATTGCTAGATGCTGTTATTCCATCTGGACCTTCTGGTGGATTTGCATCATCGTTTACAACTGTTGGGCCGATAAATGTTTCTTGTGTTGATGGCACGGCTCATGTTGGTTTCTTCTATGAAGGATCTGATCCATCTGCAACTACTAGATATCATATTACCAATGTGCGTGTGACTGGTAATTAATTATATAAATCCCATAAAAAAACCGGCTGTAAAGTCGGTTTTTTTGTTTAATTCAACTTTATTTGCAGTCTATGTTTGATAATTTATATTTCAATGTTTTTAATTTTTACAAACCAAGATTAAAGCAAAAAGCTAATACGGTTGCTGTAGTTTACGTTTCTGTGCTACAATTTTTTCTGTTGGTTTTATTGGCTATATTTTTTATTGCTTTTGGAAAACAGATGTCCTTGTCGGTACTATCAACTGATAAAATAGTATTTGTTTTGATATTTGGCGCCGTATTTATATACTTTAGAAACTGGATGCATTACAGCGGTCGCAAACGAAATACACTAAAAGCTAAAAGTAAAAAATCATCCAATCATAATATTTATGTGCTATGGCTAATTCCTGTAGTGCTTATTTTCTTGTCAGTACTATTTTGGAATAAGTTGGTATAAAAAATGCGTTATTACCTAAGCAACAACGCATTTTATTTAAAAACACTTAAATAATTAAGCTTTGCTGGCGCAACACGGTTTGTTGCAGGCTTCAGCACAAGCCATTTTTTCTTCCTTGGTCATATCTTTACAGCATGCCTTATTGCAATCTTCTTTACAAGCTGATTTTGCATTGTCGTCGGTGATCATTTTTACATCTCTTACCTTGTAAGTGTCGCTCACTTTTGCAACGGCTTCTTCTAAAGATTGTGGTGTAAGTTTGTTTTCGTCATACTCTACCATAGCCAATTCTTTTTCAAAATCTACCACGGCCGATTTAACACCCTCCATTTTTGCCATTTGCTTTTCAATGGTTTTGGCGCATCCCATGGCGCAGGTCATACCGTCGATACCAAATTCTACTTTGGCATATTTGGCTGTGGCATCAACATTTGCAGTTTCGGCTACAGTTTCAACTGTTTTGATTTCTGGTGTTGTTTCGTTCTTGCAAGCCATAAAAATTCCTGCTACAACTAATACGGAACATAATAACTGGATTCTTTTCATCTTTAAAATATTTGAGTCTTAATTTGATTTAAGTTATGATGCAAAAATAAGAAATATCTCCTTGTAAATATTGAAGTTAAACGAACATATTGCACATTTGTTGTTCTACAATTTCCGTGGCATAAACCTTCCTTTAAATCACCCTTTTTAAAATACCTAGCCAAGGCTTACATTATTTCAAAAAAAAAAACCGAAGACTAAGCTTCGGTTTTTAAATAAAATATAGACTATTCTAATTAATCGAAATCCGCAGATGTAACATCTTTGTTAATGATTACTTCAATTAATTTTGAAATAATTTTTTGTCCCATTTGTTCAGCTTCTTTAATACTAGGGAATTTGATTCCTTCATATTCTTGGTACTCTTTAAGAATAGCTTCTTGAACTTGAGATTGCCCTTGCATGGTAATGATTTGTGATTCTTTTACCTTTAATCCTGTTTCTACATCGTAGTACAGTTTATAAGCAACAACATCTCCAGCCACTTCAATAACATAGGCATCTTTACCATCTATTTGCTCAGTACCTGCAAGTTTTGCAGTACCAGCTTTTAAAATAGTTTGTTCTACAAACAATCCGGCTGCTGTTTTCATGTCGTTCACCATGTCTTCAGGTAGTGGACTTTTTCCGCCACCTTGACGCATAAAACCTTCTTCTTGTGTCACTACTACAGCCATCATTGGCGACCCATTCATATATACATTTTGAGCTAGTTTACCATCTACTTTTTTCTCTTCATTAACAATGGTTGCACCCATAGCGCTCGCTTCGTATTTTAAAATTAGTGAGGTGACGCCGTTTAGTTTTTCTTTGCCTCCTATGGCTTCT
This sequence comes from Flavobacteriaceae bacterium, assembly GCA_018402135.1. Classification (GTDB taxonomy): domain Bacteria; phylum Bacteroidota; class Bacteroidia; order Flavobacteriales; family Flavobacteriaceae; genus Paucihalobacter. The sequence goes on from JAGYJF010000003.1 coordinate 49,517, forward strand.
AAGTATTTGTTTAAAACTGATTCTGCTGTTACACCTTCTGCAACTTCAGCTTGTTTAGGCTTTTCAGTTGGGTTGGCATAGGTATCAAAATATCGAACTGGGATACCTGTTTTTTCCAAATTTTCTAATACATCACTTCCTTTACCAACTACCACCACACGGGCTTTGTCTTCAGTAAAATATTTATTAGCAACACGGGTAACATCATCGGAAGTAACCGCGTTAATTTTTGCAAGATACGTTTCGTAGAAATCGTCTGGTAAATTGTTAAGTTTGATGTTTAAGGCATAACTCGCAATTGTTTGTGGTCTTTCTAAAGCCAATACAAAATCACCAACATATTTTGCTTTAGCGTTTGTGATTGCTTCAGCATCCACAGGTTCGTTTTTAATACGCTTGATTTCTTTTAAAGTTTCAACTACTGCGCTATCGGTTACCGCATTTCTTACGGCGGTGCTCGCTGTAAATCTTGAAGCACCAAATCTTGAAGCGCTAACACTTGAACGTGCACCGTAGGTATAGCCATGCTCTTCGCGCAAATTCATATTTAAATAACTTTCAAAACCGCCACCTAAAATTTTATTTGCGATTAACACAGCGTGGTAATCCTTATCGCCCATTTCTAAATCTACATTACTCGTTAATGTAATATTGGACTGAACCGCATTGGGCATATCTACAAAGTTAATTTGTGTGAATTGAACATTCCCTGCTGGCGTACTTACAAAACTTTCAAATTCTAAAGATTTTGGCCACGCATTAAAATGAGTGTTCATTTGTTCTTTAACTTGATCAACAGTAATGTCTCCAACCACTACCATATACGCTTTATTAGGTACATAGTAAGTTTTGTGGAAGTTTACTACATCTTGAAAAGTTACATTATTAATGGTTTCTTCAGTGATAAATTCACCATAAGGATGGTCTTTCCCGTAGGCCAGTGCGCTACCAACTCTTCCTGCAATAGCATCAACACTTTTGGCTTCAGACTTTAAATTCTCTATAAGTTTTTCTTTTTCCTTTTCAAATTCTTCCTCAGTTAGCAAGGGATTAATAGCTGCATCGGCCATTAATTCAACTATTCTGTCGGCATATTTAGATAGAGAACTTGCAAAAGCACTTGAAGATCCGTAAAACAAGGTAGCTCCTAGGAAGTCAATTTCTTCGTTAAACTCATCTTTAGGTATTGTTGTAGTACCGTTTCCTAACATGGAACCTAAAAGACTTGTTAATCCCGCTTTGTCGCCTTCTTTTATAGGACCATTGTCTAAGGTTAATGAATACGATACACGTGGTAATTTCGTGTTTTCAACTACCATCACAGTAAGGCCGTTATTGAGTTTGAACTCTGATGGTTTGTCTATAGAAATTTTTGGCGCTGGACCTGGTGTTGGTTGTTTTGATCGGTCAACTTGTGCATTCACACCAACCGACATTAAAAACAGTACAATTAGACTAACTATTTTAGTTTTCATTTTATTCATTTTTATATTTTTCAATTTTATTGCTCGTCTTTCTTAGGTAAATATTCTAGCTCAACTCTTTGGTTTTTGTTGAGATATTTTCTTGCTACTTCTCTCATTTCTTCACGAGTGATAGAAGTGTAGATATCCAGTTCGTTATTAATTAAATTGATATCGCCGTATAACATATGATAAGTTGCTAATGACCCAGCAATACCTGCAATACTAGAATTTGAACTCACAAAATTATTTTCGAACTGATTTTGGATTTTTTGAAAGTCGCGTTCAGAGATTAAATCTGTTTTTAATTTTTCAACTTCTTCGTCTATTTCGGCTAACAAAGTAGATAATTCGACGTCCCCTAAAGGTATTGCGAACAAAGCATAGGTACCGTAATGTTCCTGACTGATGTTAACTGCTTGAACAGCCAAAGCTTGCTTTTGCTCATCTACTAGTTTTTGTAAAGTACCGAACTTTTTCCGCCACTTAAATAAGAAGATATCATGTTTAAAACATAAGAATCTCTTTCTTTTTGGCCAGGCGTTCTGTATGCAGCAATCATCGCTGGGATTTGAATATTGGCATCGTATGCTGTCCCTTTAATAGTTTCGGTAATTGGGTCTTCTTCGATTTTGGTTCTCACCAATTCTTCTCCTCTTGGTATTGGACCAAAGTATTTGTCGATCATTTTCTTTACCTCAGCTATATCAATATCACCTGCTACTACTAAAGCAGCATTGTTAGGTGAATAAAACTTTTTATTAAAGGCTTTAAATTCGTCAAGAGTGGCCGCATCTAAATGTTCCATTTCACCAATTGTGGTACCTTTATAAGGATGCTTTTTGAAAATTAGCTTTTTAATTTCAGCTAGAATACTTCCGTATGGTTGGTTATCCACACGTAATCTCTTTTCCTCTTTTACTACTTCATTTTGAGTATCTACACCTACTTGATTGATAATTGGGTGCAGTAATCTTTCCGACTCCATCCATAAACCAAGTTCTACGTTATTTGAAGGAAATATTTCGTAGTAATAGGTTCTATCATCGGTAGTGTTGGCATTGTTAGAACCACCGTTTGACGAAACGATTTTAAACCATTCACCACGTTCAATATTTTGGGTTCCTTCAAACAACAAATGTTCAAAAAAGTGGGCCATACCAGTGCGGTCAGGCTGTTCATCTTTAGCACCAACATGATACATAACAGCTGTAATTACAACTGGCGCCGTGTTGTCTTGATGTAAAATAACATCCATCCCGTTGCCTAAAGTGTACAATTCAAAATCTACCTTTTGGGCGAAGCTTAAAGTGCTCATCAGGGCCAAAAAGCTCAGTGCAATAACATATTTTCTCATAATGAGTTTGTTTAAAGTTTTTAAGTTAACATTGGATTAGTGTAACATATTCAAAAATTGTTACAACAATTTCAAAGATAATAAATTGAATTGCGATTTACAGCATATAAAGTGTGAAAATGGTATTAAAATATTCAATAATTATTTCATTTTTAGTATCTTTTGACAATTCTTAAAAATGAATCTTTAAAACTAAGTATCAATTTAGTTAGAAAACAACCAAAAACTCATGAAAAAAATTATTCTTCCTTTTAGATTTGGAATCGCGATAAGCGGTTCATTAATTGGCTACTTTTTATTGTTAAGCTTATTCAACTTGCATATAAAACCTTTATTTAGTGTCTTTAACGGCGTTATTGTTGGCTTTGGAATATTTGAAGCGATTCGATTCTTTAAATATGAACAAGGTGAAAACTTCACATACAGCAAAGGATTTACAACTGGCGTTATTACAGGTGTTGTAAGTACTATAATTTTTACAATATTTTTCTTGCTTTATTCCACCGAAATCAATCCAGATTTTAACGGTCAGTTATTAGATTTTTTTAGTGGGAATAAGAACGTTCATCCAGGCTTAATAACTGTAGTTGTTGCTATTATGGGGTTTGCTACCACCTTGGTGATTACTTTAACATGTATGCAATATTTCAAGAATAGCTGGAACTTGCCTGAAAACAAAAAATAAGATTTGTAAATTAACGAATTAGGAGTATATTTGCACCCGCTTTGGAATAAACAAAGCGCAAAACAAATAACCATTAATAAAAACGTTACGCTATGTACGCAATTGTAGAGATAGCAGGGCAGCAATTTAAAGTTGCAAAAGACCAAAAAGTTTTTGTTCATCGTTTGGCCACAGAAGAAGGTAATTCAGTATCGTTTGATAATGTACTTTTAATTGGCAACGGTAGCGACATAACTGTTGGCGCCCCAGCTATAGACGGCGCTCAAGTAGGAGCCAAAGTCTTAAAACACCTTAAAGGAGATAAGGTGATTGTTTTCAAAAAGAAAAGACGTAAAGGTTACCGTGTTAAAAACGGTCACAGACAAGCCTTAACTGAGATTGTAATTGAAAGCATTGTTGCCAGTGGAGCTACCAAAGCTAAAACTGAAAAAGCAGCACCAAAAAAAGAAGCTCCAAAGGCTGAAAAAGCTGAAGCACCAAAAGCGACTTCAAAAAAATCAGCTGCGAAGGCCGATGATTTAAAGAAAATTGAAGGTGCTGGACCAAAAGCAGCAGAAGCTTTAGTAAATGCAGGACTTGACACTTTTGCCAAAGTAGCAAAAGCAACTCCAGAACAATTAAGCACTATTTTAACTGATGCCAGTTCAAGATTGTCGCATATTGTTACGGATACCTGGCCAACACAAGCTGCCTTAGCTGCCGATGGCAAGTGGGATGAATTAACAGCATTACAAGACAAATTAGACGGTGGTATCGAAAAATAATACCCCTAAGTATAACTTATAAAACCTTAAGACAATGGCTCATAAAAAAGGAGTTGGTAGTTCTAAAAACGGTAGAGAATCAGAATCGAAACGCTTAGGTGTGAAAATTTTTGGTGGTCAAGCTGCTGTAGCTGGGAACATTATCATAAGACAAAGAGGTAACACACACCATCCAGGTGAAAATGTTTACCAAGGCAAAGACCATACTTTACACGCTAAAGTAGACGGTATTGTAAAATTTGCAAAAAAGAAAGACAACAAATCATACGTTTCTATTGAGCCGTTTACGGCCTAGTAACCATTTTGTTGAAGTTTATAAAAATCCTCTTTCAAATTTGAAAGGGGATTTTTTTATTGTTATTTTTTGTAAATTCGATACATAACTTAAAATCTAACATTATGAAAAAACTTATCATGTGCGTCTGCCTATCAAGTACCATTATGTTTAACAGCTGTTTAGGCTCGTTTAGTGCGTTTAACAATTTAAGAGATTGGAACGATGGATTGACTGATAGTAAATTTTTGGACAACGTCATATTCTGGGTATTGAATATTATACCAGTTTATGGATTGTTTTTTGTGGGCGATGTTATCATTTTTAATGTCATCGAGTTCTGGTCGGGTACTAACCCTATTGCGATGCAAGAAGGCGAAATGGAAAAACAAATCCTTGAAAAAGATGGTAATATCTTTGAGATGATTGCTACCAAAAACCGTATTCAAGTTACCGTTATTGACGGAAAAGACAAAGGTCAAAAAATGGACCTAATTTACAAGCCGCACGAAAAATCGTGGAATGCAGTAAAACAAAATGGTGAAATTATCAAGTTAGCTTCTATAGAAGACGGATTGTACGTGATGCATATGCCCAATGGAGACCAAGTAAAAATGGATCCATATACAAACAGAGCAGAAGGTTTGGCTATTTTAAATAGCAATGTAAAAACTTATCAAGATTGCATTGTTGCGATTCCTTAATTTGAAATTATACAATTAATAATCAATCCTCTTTCAAATTTGAAAGGGGATTTTTTTATGGAGTTATGTTTACAACGTTTTTTGACGTTAGCTTTTTAGTGGTGAATTATATTAACCACTAAGGGCACTAAGTTTTACACTAAGGACACCAAGTTTTTTTAAAAGGTGTGAATTTTTTGCTTTGTGGTAAAATATCAAAAGTGATGTTTAAATTATGATCTAAACCAACCTACTCCACAATCCGCATCTTTTTCAATAAGAAACTGGCATTCATGTTTTGGCAAATTCCTAGCTTTAATTTGTAATCGAAAAATAATTCATCGTTTTTAATTTCCGCATCAAAATAATAGTTTTTTACGGCGGTTTGGTTGGCTTCTATTTCGCATAAGCTTAAATCGTGGGTGGCGATGATGCCTGTAGCGTTTAAGGTGATCAGTTTTTCAACAAATTTGCGTGAGCCAATGGCTTTATCGGTGCTGTTGGTGCCTTTTAAAATTTCATCTAAAATCACAAAATGTGGTGTTGTGGCAAGCATATCAACTACAAACTTAAGTCGGGTAAGCTCCGAGAAGAAGTAGGAACTTTCATCGGCTAACGAGTCGGTCGTGCGCATACTAGTTATAAGCTTTACTGGGTTATACGTGCTTTTCGCGGCACATACCGGCAATCCTACATTTGCCATAACAATATGCAAACCAATGGTTCTTAAAAACGTACTTTTGCCCGCCATATTGGCTCCGGTAACTATAAAGAATTCTTGGTTGTTAATGTTCACATCACTTGGAATGCGTTTATCGCGTTCAATTAAAGGATGTGCCAAAGCCATTGCTGAAATGGCCGAACTGTTTGCACTAATGTTTGGAAATACCGAATCTGGATGGTTAAATGTATAGGTGCCAAATGTATTATAAGCATCGAAAAAAGAAATGGTGCTAAACCATGTTTCTGCCAAGTGACCGTGATTAGATATCCATTTTTCAATGCGGTAACTTTGTCTTAAATCTACCAGAAAAAACCCATTAGCCAAAAATGCCCAAATGATATTATTCCGATTGTCTAGGCGGTCTATAAATTTTGAAAATTGTAATAATACAGTTGAAGCTTTGATTCCGTTATCAGTAATTTGTCGTTGTTTTTCGGCTAAAATTGACGATTTAAAGTCTGCCGTTTCAATCTTATCGAGCAAACTCGCATAGGATTTTAGCACGTCTTTGGCTTTACTGCTTTGTGCCGATAACTGATTCACTTTTTTTAAATACAATGCTGAAATTGCCAAGCCAAATAAAAGCCAATAACCTAAAAACATTAAACTTAAGCCTTGTGCCGCCACCACGGCAATTACCACCAGAGAAGCTGCACTGAATAAGGCGGAAAGTTTTAAATGTGTTTTACTAAATTGACTGCGGTAAGTTTGAAGCCATTTTAAAACCTCGGCACTGTTGTGTTCGGTATCAATCATTTTAGCAGTGGCAGAATATTCTTGTCGCCAGGAATGTTGTTGAGCTAATTCATTGATAGCTGCTTGTTTATTTGGAATATTTTCGATGCTGTTCTCTAGCAATAGATGCGCTAGCAATGTTTCACCTTCTTGGGTAGCCGTTCGGTTGATGTATTGAAAAAATGACCCCTTTCCAAAGAGGTCAATATCTAAGCTATAGGGATGTTCAGGATTTAAATACTGTAAGCCATCAGCTCTTTTTTTATAGATTCCGTTTGCGATTTCAATTTCTTCTTGATTGATTTTAAATAATAATTTTACAAATCGCTTTTGATGTTTGAAATCTGTATATTTGGACAGTAACCACAAGAAAAGCCCCATGCCAATCACCAAAATAACAGATGTAATTAACCAATTGTTATTTAAAAAATAAACACCTGTTATGGTTGCTAAAAATACCACGATTCGCAAAACACTAAGCGTATTTAATTTAGTAGTTAGTGTTTTAATTTGATTCTGAAACGCGTTTAAGCGTTCTTGATAATAGGTTAATGCTGGCTGCAAATTTATTTAGAATTTATGGGTGTAAAATAAAAAATCCCAATGACACCTTGGGATTTTTTATGATAAATGATTTTAATGAGCGTATTAGCCTTTAAAACTAGCCGCTAAATATTCTCTATTCATACGTGCGATATTTTCTAGTGAAATTCCTTTTGGACACTCCACTTCGCAAGCGCCAGTATTGGTACAGTTACCAAAACCTTCGGCGTCCATTTGTTTCACCATGTTTAACACGCGGTCTGTGGCTTCTACTTTTCCTTGCGGTAGCAACGCATATTGCGAAACTTTAGCCGCAACAAATAACATGGCGCTAGAGTTTTTACAACTCGCTACACAAGCGCCACAACCAATACAAGTTGCGGCATCAAATGCTTTGTCGGCATCGTGTTTGTCTATAGGAATTGCGTTGGCATCGATGGTGTTTCCAGAGGTATTAACCGAAATAAATCCGCCAGCTTGCTGAATGCGATCGAAAGAAGAACGGTCAACAATCAAGTCTTTAATTACTGGAAACGCAGTCGCGCGCCATGGTTCAATATGTATGGTATCGCCGTCCTTAAAGCTTCGCATGTGCAATTGGCAAACGGTGATTCTAGAATCTGGGCCGTGTGCTCTACCGTTCACGAACATGGAACAACTTCCGCAAATTCCTTCGCGACAATCATGGTCGAAAGCAACCGGCTCTTGTTCTTTTTCAATTAAATCTTGGTTAAGTACGTCTAACATTTCAAGAAATGACATATCTGGCGACACCTCTTTTATATCATACGTAACCATTTTTCCTTTTTCACTAGCGTTTTTTTGGCGCCAGATTTTTAATGTTAAATTCATAGCTTTTTTTTTAATCACTAAGTTATTGGTTATTGATTATTACCAAAATCCGTAACTATGTGTTTTTCTGTTCATTTAAATATTTAATATAACCATTCAAAACTTAAAGTGTTTTATCGTGATGATTTCTTAATTCATTAAGTATGTCCTCTTTGATATAACCTTCATCTAAGGCGTTGATACCATGGTCTAACGTTTCAAACAAGGAACCTCTACCTATTCTACAAAACTGTATATTTTCCTGATAATGAAATCTCCCAAATCCTTCGGCTATATTGTTACCAACAGAACGTGACGAGTTTCGAATTTGACTTGTTAAGTTATACTTTTCGTTGTCAGGAAATTTTGCTATAAGTTGTTTACTTACAAATACTCTGAGTTTACGTGCTTCTTTCCAACACTGCAAATCTTCAAGTGATTTAAAACCTGCCATCTATATTTGTTTTTCAATTATTTAATTGTCAAATAACTCAATAACCTAATAACTCAATAATTATTTATAGCTTCTTTCTTTTACTTCTATATTTTCGTAAACTAAGTCTTCTTTATGGTGTATCGCTTGGCTAGGTTGGCCTTTGTATTCCCAAGCGGACACATACTGATACTCTGGTCTTCTTAAGGCTTCTCCATTTTCTGTTTGGTGTTCTTCTCTAAAATGTCCACCACAAGATTCTTCTCTTTCTAAAGCGTCTTTGGCGAATAGTTCACCTAATTCTAAGAAATCGGCTACACGACCAGCTTTCGCTAATTCTTCGTTATATTCATTTTCGGCTCCTGGTACAAAAACGTCCTTCCAGAATTCTTCTCTTACTTGTTTAATTTCTTCAATCGCTTCTTGTAAATGCGCTCTATTGCGCGCCATACCGCATTTGTTCCACATGATTTTACCTAATTTCTTATGGAAATAATCTACAGACTTAGTGCCTTTGTTGTTAATTAATTTATTGAGGTTTTCGCGAACATAGGTTTCTGATGCCTCAAATTCTGGCGAATCTGTTGGAATTTTTCCTGTTCTAATATCATTAGATAAGTAATCTCCAATGGTATAAGGCAATACAAAATAACCATCTGCCAAACCTTGCATTAAGGCAGAAGCGCCCAAACGGTTTGCGCCGTGATCGGAGAAGTTAGCTTCACCAATGGCATATAAGCCTGGAACAGTGGTCATCAAATTATAATCTACCCAAAGTCCGCCCATGGTGTAATGCACCGCAGGGTAAATCATCATTGGTGTTTCGTATGGGTTTTGGTCTACAATTTTTTCATACATCTGGAATAAGTTCCCATATTTACTCGCAACGACCTCTTTTCCTAGTTTGGTAACTAAGGTTAAATCGTTTTCGTCTAAACCTTTAACGTGGGCTTGTTCTTTTCCGTAACGTTGAATTGCCGCGGCAAAATCTAAAAATACAGCTTCGCCTGTTTTATTCACGCCATAACCAGAATCGCAACGTTCTTTCGCTGCTCTCGAGGCTACGTCTCTTGGCACTAAATTTCCAAAAGCAGGATATCTTCTTTCTAGATAATAATCTCTTTTATCTTCTGGTAAATCGACTGGTTTTAATTTGCCTTCTCTAATTGCTTTTGCATCTTCCATAGTCTTAGGGACCCAAATACGGCCGTCATTTCTAAGAGATTCAGACATCAAAGTTAATTTAGACTGGTGATCGCCAGAAACTGGAATACAAGTTGGGTGAATTTGCGTAAAGCAAGGGTTGGCAAAAAAGGCACCTCGTTTATGAGCTTTCCAAGCAGCCGTTACATTGCTTCCCATGGCGTAAGTGGATAGGTAAAACGCATTTCCGTAACCACCAGTTCCCAGTACAACTGCGTGGGCTGAATGACGTTCAATTTCGCCGGTTACTAAATTTCTAGCAATGATGCCACGTGCTTTTCCATCTACAATCACCACATCTAGCATTTCGTGGCGTGCATACATTTTGATTTTACCACGACCAATTTGACGGTTCATAGCAGAATACGCGCCTAATAATAATTGCTGACCCGTTTGTCCTTTGGCATAGAAAGTTCTTGAAACCAATACACCTCCAAACGAACGATTATCTAGCAAACCGCCGTATTCTCTTGCAAAAGGAACTCCTTGAGCCACACATTGGTCAATAATATTGGTAGACACCTCAGCCAAACGATGTACGTTTGATTCGCGTGAACGGTAGTCGCCACCTTTAACGGTATCGTAAAATAATCGGTAAGTTGAATCGCCGTCGCCTTGATAATTTTTAGCGGCATTAATGCCACCTTGGGCTGCAATGGAGTGCGCACGTCTAGCAGAATCTTGAAAGCAAAATGCTTTTACGTTATACCCTAGCTCTGCCAAGGTTGCCGCAGCTGAACCGCCAGCCAAACCAGTTCCAACGACTATGATATCGATGTTACGCTTATTTGCCGGACTTACAAGGTTGATATTGCTTTTATGATTTTTCCACTTTTCAGCAAGTGGTCCTTCAGGTACTTTTGAATCTAATATTGACATAATGCTGTTTTTAATGATTAAAATGGTGGAAAAGTGCAATGAAAATGAATCCAAGTGGAATTCCGATGGCGTATAATTTTCCGAAGCCTTTTAAACCTCTTGTATATTTGTTATTGGCTCCAACCGACTGAAAGGCCGAATTAAATCCGTGAACTAAATGCATAGACAATAAAATAAAAGCTATGCTGTATGCCGCTGTTCTTATAGGGCTTTCAAATTTATGAACCAATTCTTCGTAATAGCGATAACCTTCACCATCGGATAATAAACCGCTCATATCACCTTGAACGTATTTGGTATTGATTTCAGGAATCCAAAAATCGATAAAATGCAGTACCATAAAAGCTAAGATTACCAAACCACTTAACAACATGTTTCTTGAAACCCAAGTTGAATTGTCATTGCCGCTGTTTACGGCATATTTTACTGGTCTTGCTTTATTGTTTCTATATTCCAAAACAAATCCCATGACAAAGTGAAAAATAACTCCAAAAATTAAAACTGGCTGTAAAGCGTACTGAACCAACGGATTTGTCCCCATGAAATGCGAAATTTCATTAAAGGTTTGTGAACTAAAGGTTGAAGTAATATTTATCGCAAAATGTTGAAGTAAAAACACCATTAGAAAAAAGGCAGAAATTGCCATGGCGAATTTTCTACCTACTGTTGAATTCAAAATTCCACTCATCGGGTTCTATTATTTAATTATTTGTTGACAAAGATACGTCTCAAAGTAATTTTTCACAATAAGACTTTATTTTTATTATTTATTTATAATTGATAAAAACAATGCAAGTTTCAGAAACTTAGCCTTGCTTTCGTTTATTTCACTTCGAAGCTGGTTTTTGAATCGCCTATTTGAATTCTGTACTTTCCTTGCGGCAGATAAACAGTTGAGTTGGCTGCAGGTTTTAATTCTAATTTTTCAGCATTTTGGTTGACTGATAAATTGTAAGTCCAATAATTAAATCCTTTAGCTGCATCAAAAGTTTCTGTTTTTAAAATAGTGCCATCTTCAGCCATTACTGAAATACTTTTGATTTCCTTGGTATTACTGAAAAACCCCACCTTTATTTCGGGTTCAAATGCATCAGACCAAGCATGGCGCTTGCTGCCCCAACGCTGGCGAAAACCGAACCGTTTCCAGTTCGAAAATTGTGGTTGATGTACTTAAAAAATTGCTGTTGTAATTTTGAATTTTCGCTATATCGGCTTTGTAAATACTGCGACCGTGCGTTCCTAAAAGTAAGTGTTTTGCTTCTGGTTGTATCACCAAATCGTGCACAGCTACTTTAGGGATACCTTTGGAAAAAAGCTCCCAACTTTCGCCAAGGTTCAAAGACACATAGGCGGCATTATCGGTTCCTAAATAAAGTATATCGGCATTTACTGGGTCTTCCTTTATCACGTTAACTGGTGATGTTGCAATGTTGCTCGAGATTGATTTCCAAGTTGCGCCATAATCATCGCTTATATAAACATAGGTTTCAAAATCATCCCAGCGGTAACCGTTCAAAGTTACAAATACGCGTTCTTTTTTATGTTGAGAGGCAATAACACGACTCACCCATAAATCCTTAGGTAAGTTTTTTGTGATTAAATCCCATGAGCTTCCTGAGTTTTTGGTACTATAAACCAATCCATCATCGCTACCTGTATAAATGAGTCCAAATTTAAACGGACTTTCGCTGATACTTGTGATGGTGCCATAGGCCACATTTCCTTTTTGTCCACCTTTTGTTAAATCGGGGCTTATAGCTTCCCAGTTGTTACCTTGATTCATGGAACGCATTAATTTATTGCCACCGAAATACAGAATATCTTGATTGTGTTTTGACAACAGAATTGGGGTTTGCCAGTTAAATCGATAAGGATTCTCGCCCAATTCATGTTTAGGTTGAATGTAAGTTTGTGTGCCTTTATCACGATCTAATCTGAAATAGTTTCCAAACTGAAATCCAGTATAAACTATGGATGGATTTCTTTCATCAATTTGAACCTGCATTCCATCACCACCCATAATCGATTTCCAAGGATACTCACCTGTTTGTTGCCATCTAAAATCATTTCTTGCATTATGTGGTCCAACCCAAACGCCGTTGTCTTGTAAACCTCCATAAACTTGATATGGTTTTTGATTGTCAATATTTATATAATAAAATTGCCCAACAGCTTCTGAATTGTTTTTAATCCAATTCTTACCGTCATCATAAGTTATATTTACGCCGCCATCGTTACCGTTTATGATATGATTTGGATTTTTAGGATTTATCCAAAGCGCATGATGATCGACATGCACATTTTCCGCATCCATGCTTTCAAAAGACTTACCGCCATCTTTAGATTTTAAAATGGGAACTCCGTATATATAAATATGATCTTGATTGGCTGGAGACACGTAAATATGACCGAAGTAATAACCATAACTATAATAAATACCATCTAAATAATCGGTGTGTGTTTTGCGCCAAGTCTTTCCACCGTCGGTACTTTTGTAAACTTCGGCACCAATAACTTCGGTGTCAAATAACAATGAGTTGGCGTCTTCTAGGTATTTAGACAAGTCAACCGGTTTAACGTTTCCGTTTCGCACCAAATGTTTTACATTTTCTGCTCTATACTTTTCTTGAAAACCATTCGATTTTAAATAGTTATTTAATTGCTTATCATCGAGTTTCAAAAATGCCTCTACAGAAATGGTTTTAAAATCATCTTTGGTTAGTTCGTCATTTTCCTTTTTTGGTGTAGTTGAAGGTCTGCGAAATTGATTGTCATGAATTGCATAAATTACGTTGTCATTATAAACCGCTAGGCCAATTCTTCCAACGCCGTTACCGGTTGGAAATCCACTTTCGGACGTGGAGATTTTAGACCAAGAATTTCCGGCATCGGTACTTTTAAAAATAGCCGAATTATTGCCACTGCCCTCAAAATTCCATGCCTTGCGGTCTTTAGTCCAAGCCGTTGCAAACATGACATTAAAATTATCTGGACTGTGTTGCATATCAATGATACCGCTAACATCATCAACAAATAAGGTTTGTTTCCAATTTTTTCCGCCGTCGGAGGTTTTATAAATGCCACGTTCTTTATTAGGTGAGTATAAATGACCGGTAACGCCAACAACCACTTCATTTGCGTCGCTTGGGTTGATAAGAATTCGGCCTATATGATGCGAATCGGGCAATCCCATATATTGCCAATTTTCTCCATTGTCTGTCGATTTTAAAAGCCCGATACCTGCGTAAGATGAACGGGAAGCATTATTTTCTCCTGTGCCAACCCATATTGTTCTGCTTGGCCAATGCACAGCGATATCGCCGACGTTTTGGGTATTGCTATTGTCTAATATTGGTGTGAAACTGGTGCCGTTATTGGTGGTATGCCAAAGACCTCCTGAGGCATAGGCCGCATAGAATTCTGAAGGATTATCGGGGTTTACAGCTAAATCTGTAACGCGACCACTCATAATGGTTGGGCCTATATTTTTAAATTCAACTTGTTTTACCAATGAATTGTTTTGTAAATCTTCGAGAGATTTTAAGGCATTTACAAGGTCTTTTGCATCTGTTGGTGCTGGTTGAGAAAAATGAAAATTTAGAAGTAAAAAGTTTAAAAAGAGGACTAATAAAATGCGTTTCATGTGGGATGGTTTTAATAGCATGAAATTACGCATTTCTTTGTTTAGGCCAAAACTAAGGTAATGTTAAAAATTGAATCCTGACGAATTGCTTTGACATCCCTTTAATTCTAATTATTTTTACAATAAATTATTCATAACATGAAATACACAGCTATCAACAATTCACTATTTATAAAAACCCGCCAAAATTTTGCTTCTGAAATGACGCCTAAAAGCTTGGCTATTTTTAATTCAAACGATATTTACCCTATCGGTGCTGACAGCACCATGCCTTTTCAACAACATCGCGATATTTTTTACTTGAGTGGTGTGGATCAAGAAGAAAGTATATTGGTTTTATTTCCTGACTGTCCGAAAGAAAAACATCGCGAAATTTTATTCCTTAAAGAAACCAACGCGCATATTGCGGTTTGGGAAGGCGAAAAACTCACTAAAGAAAAGGCCTTTGAGACTTCGGGGGTAACAACAGTGTATTGGCTTCAAGATTTAGAAAAAATTCTTTTCGAGCTCATGACGCAATGCGAAACTGTTTATATTAACACCAATGAACACTACAGAGCCAATGTAGAAACCGAAACTCGAGAAGATCGCTTTACCAAATGGTTAAAAAATAAATATCCCGCACATCAAGTTGCAAAGAGTAATCCCATTTTACAAAAATTAAGATCCGTTAAAGATGCCGTAGAAATTGATTTGATGCAACAAGCCTGTGACATTACCGAAAAAGGTTTTCGACGCATTTTAAATTTCGTAAAACCAAATGTTTGGGAATACGAAATTGAAGCGGAATTTATGCACGAATTTTTGCGCAATCGCTCCAAAGGGTTTGCTTACACTCCTATTATTGCATCTGGCAATAATGCGAATGTATTGCATTATATTCAAAACAACAATCAATGCAAAGCAGGTGATTTAATACTGCTTGATGTCGGTGCTGAGTATGCCAATTACAGCTCGGATATGACTAGAACAATTCCAGTTTCTGGGAAATTTACTAAACGGCAAAAAGAAGTATACAATGCTGTAAATAGAGTAAAAAATGAAGCTAGCAAACTTTTGGTTCCTGGTGCTTATTGGGAATCGTATCATGCTGAAGTTGGGAAATTAATGACTTCCGAATTGCTTGGATTGGGTTTGCTTGACAAAGCAGAAGTGCAAAATGAAAGTCCTGACTGGCCAGCTTACAAAAAATATTTCATGCATGGCACGAGCCATCATATTGGTTTAGACACCCATGACTATGGATTGTTACATTTACCAATCAAGGCAAATATGGTGTTTACAGTAGAGCCTGGTATTTACATTCCTGAGGAAGGCTTTGGTGTACGATTAGAAGACGACTTGGTTGTACAGCCGTCGGGTGAACCATTTAACCTTATGAGAAACATTCCAATTGAAGTTGACGAAATTGAAGACATTATGAATTCTTAATCAATTTTACCATGATTTCTGAATTCATCAAATACAAAGGGATTTCTATTCATTATACAGAAAGTGGAAAAGGACGTGCTTTGGTTTTTTTACATGGATTTCTAGAAAATCTTGAAATGTGGGAAACACTCACATCAACAATAAAACCTTCGTACCGAATTATATGTATAGATTTACTGGGACATGGTAGAACAGATTCGTTAGCGTATGTGCATACAATGGACGACATGGCTGAAGCCGTTAAAGCGGTTTTAGATCATTTTAAATTGCGACGTTACGTGATTTTTGGCCATTCTATGGGTGGTTATGTAAGTTTGGCTTTGGCCAACAAGTTTCCGAAAAGTATTATTGGTCTTGGACTGCTTAATTCAACTACATCGGCAGATTCAGAAGAAAAGAAACAAAACAGGACCAGAGCTATCGCTGCAGTTAAAAAACACAGAAAATCCTTTATAGCTGAATCTATCAAACAGTTATTTTGGAACGAAAACCATAAAAAATTAGCAATAGCAATTAATAACATTCAAAATCAAGCACTCAAAACCAGTATTCAAGGAATTATTGCTGCATTGGAAGGCATGAAAGTAAGAAGCGATTTAAAACATGTGATAGCAAATAGTAAAATTAAAACCCTTGTTGCAACAGGTACCTATGACACCGTTATTGATCAAGAATACCTTTCACAATTAAAACCATATTTCAATATTGAATTTCATGAACTCAAGGGTGGCCACATGAGTCATGTGGAAAATTTTACAAATTTATCCTACATAATTAATTCTTTCATCGAAAATTTATAGCTTTTTGACGTTTAATTGTGGGTTTTTTACTAAATTTAAGCATTCTTAAAATCCCCGAACATGAAAAAACCTACTTCTCAACAAAACGCATTAAAATTTGTTTGTGACCTTATTGGTCATAGATATGAGGTAAGCAAAAATGTAACATCTCATGTAAAAGAGTACACTTGTAAGTGTTGCAATCATCAATTAACAACCGATAGCAAAGGAAATTTAACAGCCTTAACACCCAAATATCGAGAAATAAATCGCATTTTAGAACGTGTTTACAACAGTAGAAGAATGCGCTTGAAGGAAAAATCGTTCACTTCATCGATTTATGAGCTAAGAAATATTGCGTAACAACTGGATTTCATATCTTTAAAGACCTCTATTAATAGCAAATTTAAAGTAATGAAACATCTCAACTGTGCCCTTTACGGCCATCATTTTGTTCTTACAAAACACGTTACACATCATGTTAAAGAATACAAATGTAAAAACTGCCGAAAGCAGGCAACCACTTCAAGTAACGGAAAAATAATTCAGCTCAGTGATAAGCGCAAAGAAATTAACCAAACGCTTGAGCGGATGTACCAGATTAAAAAATTAAAAAAAGTCTCATTAAGTAATTGATCTAAAACGATTTCCAACCCCTAGCAATTAACTCAACTTTTGTTTCGGCTCTGGTAATTAAATGCATTCCTACGGCTGCTTCCGAAATAAAACCAATAACTGTTAAGTTAGGGTTACCTTTAATTTTATCGTAGTCTTGTTGCGAAATTGTCATCAAAAGTTCGTAATCCTCGCCGCCACTTAAAGCGATGGTCGTGCTATCTAAATCAAACTCTTCGCATACCGATATTACTTGTGGATCTAGTGGAATTTTATTTTCATATAATTCAACACCAACTTCGCTTTGCTTACACAAATGAATAATTTCAGAAGATAGTCCGTCACTAATATCAATCATAGAAGTTGGCTTGACCTCTAGTTTCTCTAATAGTTCGATGATATCTTTTCTAGCTTCTGGTTTTAATTGCCTTTCAATAATATAGGAATACATTGATAGATCTGGCTGGTTATTCGGATTGACTTTAAAAACCTCTTTCTCGCGTTCTAAAACTTGCAAGCCCATGTATGCGCCACCAATGTCACCTGAAACTACCAATAAATCATTTGGCTTAGCACCGTTTCGATAAACTATATTTTCTGACTTTACTGTACCAATAGCCGTAACAGAAATAACCAATCCAGTTACAGAACTTGTGGTATCACCACCTACCAAATCCACATCATAAATATCACAAGCTGTTTTAATTCCAGCATAGAAATCTTCTAAAGCTTCCACAGAAAATCTATTAGAAACAGCAATAGAAACTGTTACCTGTGTAGGTATCGCATTCATCGCGCAAACATCAGACAGATTAACAACAACAGCCTTATAACCTAGATGTTTAAGAGGCATATAGCTCAAGTCAAAATGAACTCCTTCAATCAACATATCCGTAGTCAAAACAACCTGTTCATTGTTTGGATCAATTATAGCTGCGTCGTCCCCTACTCCTTTAATGGTTGTATTTCGCTTATTTGAAAAGTCCCTGGTTAAATGGTTTATAAGTGTAAATTCTCCCAGTTCGCCCAAAGGTGTTCTTGCATTGTTTTTATCTTCTATCATATTGCAAAAATAACCACTTTAAAATTATTCTGTTATGAAGGATCATTAAAACTATAATTCTTGGATATTAATTTTTTATGTATTTCGTCGAAAATATTGGTATTTCACCTAAATCATGCGATTCATTTTGTACTTTTCCCATCCCTAAATCTAAAATAACCTATGAAACTACCGTCACACAACAGTGCGCCGTGTGCTATTTTTGGCCATAATTTTTTCAAGGTCAAAACCAATGCATCAGAAGCTGTAATTTTATGCAGTTGCTGTGGTCATAAAACAAACGAAGAGTTCTACAATGATTTAAATGACAGCTTTGCTTCAAATTTAAACATTCAAAAATTGTTAAGACATTTATTCATTCTAAGACGAAAACCCACATTTGATTCAATATCCACATAATATCTAATTGATATTGTTATTTTATTTGCCTTTTCTATTGCCCTAAGGCATAACTTTTTCTTATTCCCATATATGCTAATTTAATGTTACATCTTATGGAAAAAGTCTATATATATCGTATATTTGCATATTATTTAGAACCAATCTATTTTAAGATTTATGATTAAAGTTTCTGAAATAGCAAAACGCAAAGTTGTTGAACTCATGGAGGAAGATGGCTTTAACCCGCAGACTGATTTTGTTAGAGTTGGTGTTAAAAGCGGCGGTTGCTCTGGCTTGTCTTATGATTTAAAATTTGACAATAAATCACAAGATGAAGATAAGCTGTTTGAAGATAATGGCGTTCGCATTATTGTAGATAAGAAAAGTTTTCTTTACTTAATTGGCACCACGCTTGAATATTCTGGTGGCTTAAACGGTTCAGGATTTGTGTTTAACAATCCAAATGCCAACCGTACTTGCGGATGTGGCGAATCTTTCTCCTTATAAAATTACTATGAATAAATATACAGAAGACGATTTAAGAGAAGAGTTAAAAACCAAAGAATATGAATACGGTTTTTATACC
Organism: Flavobacteriaceae bacterium; assembly: GCA_018402135.1. Classification (GTDB taxonomy): domain Bacteria; phylum Bacteroidota; class Bacteroidia; order Flavobacteriales; family Flavobacteriaceae; genus Paucihalobacter. The sequence continues at coordinate 68,589 of JAGYJF010000003.1, forward strand.
GACATTGCATCAGATACATTCCCTATAGGTTTAAATGAAGATATCGTTAGAGCGATTTCTTTAAAAAAAGAAGAGCCCGAATGGATGACGGAATGGCGTTTAGATGCCTTCAAAAATTGGAAAGAAATGGTGGAGCCCGAATGGGCTAACATTCATTATAAAAAACCAGATTTCCAAGCAATATCCTATTATTCTGCGCCGAGCAGCAAACCAAAATACGACAGTTTAGACGAAGTTGATCCAGAGCTTTTGGCAACTTTCAAAAAACTTGGAATTTCGATAGACGAGCAAAAAAAATTATCCGGTGTAGCCATGGATGTGGTTATTGATTCCGTTTCTGTTGCCACCTCGTTTAAAAAAACATTAGCCGAAAAAGGTATTATATTTTGTTCCATAAGCGAGGCTATAAAAGAACATCCGGAGTTGGTCAAAAAATATATTGGCTCGGTCGTTCCGCAAAAAGACAATTTTTATGCAGCGCTTAACAGTGCCGTTTTTAGTGATGGCAGTTTTTGCTACATTCCTAAAGGCGTGCGATGTCCCATGGAGCTTTCAACCTATTTTCGAATTAATCAAGCTGGCACCGGTCAATTTGAACGCACGCTAGTTATAGCCGATAAAGGCAGCTATGTTAGCTATCTTGAAGGCTGCACCGCACCAAGCAGAGACGAAAATCAGCTGCATGCTGCGGTTGTTGAATTGATCGCCTTAGACGATTCCGAAATTAAATACTCAACCGTTCAAAATTGGTATCCTGGTAATAGCGAAGGAAAAGGTGGTGTTTATAATTTTGTAACCAAACGCGGCTTGTGCGAAACCAATGCCAAAATTTCTTGGACTCAGGTAGAAACTGGAAGTGCTATTACTTGGAAATATCCTTCATGTATATTAAAAGGCGATAATTCTGTTGGCGAATTTTATTCCATAGCCGTTACCAATAATTACCAACAGGCTGATACTGGAACCAAAATGATTCACTTAGGAAAAAACACCAAGTCGACCATCATTTCGAAAGGTATTTCTGCCGGGAAATCTCAAAACAGTTATCGCGGATTGGTGCACATTAGCCCAAGAGCTGATAATGCTCGAAATTTTTCGCAATGCGATAGTTTACTTATGGGCAATGCGTGCGGAGCACACACCTTTCCATATATAGAAGCCAAAAATAAAACGGCTAAAATTGAACATGAAGCCACCACTAGTAAAATTGGTGAAGATCAAATCTTTTATTGTAACCAACGTGGTATTAACACAGAAAAAGCTATTGCGCTTATTGTAAATGGTTTTAGCAAAGAAGTACTTAACAAACTTCCTATGGAATTTGCTGTTGAAGCGCAGAAACTTTTAGAAATAAGTTTGGAAGGTTCCGTAGGTTAAATATTATATTATGAAGCAATTAATCCTCTTGGTGTTTTTCTTTTTAAGCATTGTAAGTTGTAAAAATAGCACTGATAAAAATGAATCTGGATCAAAATCTTACAGTCAAGATGACGGTCTTATTACAATGAAAGGTGATTTTATTTTTATTGATAATGCTGCTGTACTTAAAACTACCAACGATATTTATGGTGTAGTGATCGACGATCAAATGAAAGCATTAGAGCAACAAGTTAAACCTTATAAAATTGCAAATACCGATATGGTTCCTGTAACCGTAAGAGTTAGAAAATTTGAAAAACCAGAAGACGAAGAAGGTTGGCCTTATAGAGTTGAAATTAAAGAAATTATAAAGGTTGAAAAACCAGAAGAAAATACAAACGACGTTATTAAATTAGGAAATTAAACATGTTACATATACAAAATTTACACGCTAGCATTGACGGCAAAGGCATTTTAAAAGGCATTAATCTAAATGTTAAACCAGGTGAAGTTCATGCTATTATGGGGCCAAATGGTTCAGGAAAAAGCACCTTAGCTTCCGTAATTGCTGGCAAAGACGAGTTTGAAGTTACCAAAGGAGAGATGCTTTTTGAAAATGAAGATATTCAAGAATTAGATCCAGAAGAGCGTGCCCACAAGGGAATTTTTCTAAGTTTTCAATATCCAGTTGAAATTCCAGGTGTCTCTGTAACCAATTTCATTAAAACAGCCATCAACGAAACACGCAAATCTAAAGGCTTAGGTGATATGCCCGCTAACGAAATGCTAAAGATGATTAAAGAGAAAGCTGAAATGCTAGAAATTGATCGTAAATTTTTGTCGCGCTCGCTTAACGAAGGCTTTTCTGGTGGTGAAAAAAAACGAAATGAAATTTTCCAATTGGCCATGTTAGAGCCTAAATTAGCCATTCTTGACGAAACTGATTCCGGATTAGATATTGATGCTTTGCGTATTGTTGCCAGCGGCGTTAACAAACTAAAGTCTAAAGACAACGCAGTGATTGTAATCACGCACTACCAGCGTTTACTCGATTATATCGTGCCAGATTTTGTTCATGTACTTCACGATGGAAAAATTGTAAAATCAGGTGATAAAAATTTAGCCAAAGAACTTGAAGCCAAAGGTTACGACTGGATTAAAGACGAAGCAACTGTGTAATTATAACCTTATAATCCACACAAAACAAGATTAAAATGGAATTAAAAGACAAACTTCTCGCCTCATTTATGGCCTTTGAATCTAGTGTAGACATCGATTCAAACGTACATGATTTAAGAGTAGAAGCAATAAAAAAGTTTGAAGATGATGGATTTCCTACCAAAAAACTGGAAGCCTGGAAATACACATCACTCTACAGTGTGTTAAAGCACGATTACAGTGTTTTCCCAAAAGGAGAACCAAGACTTGAGTACGCCGATATAAAACAGTATTTTATTCACGATATTGACAGTTATAAAATTGTTTTTGTAGACGGTAAATATTCGTCTTATTTGTCGCAAACCACACATGATGGTATTGATGTTTGCCTCATGTCAGCAGCTCTAAACAAACCCAAATACCGAATGGTAATTGACAAGTATTTTAATAAAGCTGCCAGAAACGAAGGTCTTTCAGCCTTAAATACAGCATTTTCTCAAGAAGGTGCCTACATTCATATCCCAAAAAATAAGGTAGTTGAAAAACCAATTCAAATTTTACATTTCGCAACAGGTACTGAAACTGGTTTAATGTTGCAGCCGAGAAATTTGATTATAGTAGACGAAAATTCGCATTTGGAGATTATTGAACGTCACCAAAGTCTAACAGACAATCCAGTTCTAACCAACTGTGTTACTGAAATTTTCACTAACAAACGCGCCATTATTGATTATTACAAGGTTCAAAACGACAAGCAAACGGCTTCGTTGATTGATAACACCTATATCAACCAAAAACAAGAAAGCGTTGCTTCGGTGCATACATTTTCATTTGGAGGTAAATTAACCAGAAATAATCTAAACTTTTACCAGAACGGCCAACGTATTAATTCCAATCTAAAAGGCGTTACTATTATTGGTGAAAAACAACATGTAGATCACAATACCTTGGTCCATCATATAGAACCAAATTGCGAAAGCCATCAAGACTATAAAAGCATCATCGGCGACAGTGCTATTGGTGTATTTAACGGTAAAATTGTGGTTGAAAAAGAAGCGCAAAAAACAAACGCCTTTCAAGCAAATAACAATTTATTGGTTAGTGATAAAGCTACCATGAACACGAAACCACAACTTGAGATTTTTGCCGATGATGTAAAATGTTCACATGGTTGCACCATTGGACAGCTAGACGAAAGTGCTATGTTTTATCTGCAATCGCGCGGTATTCCGAAAAAAGAAGCACGCGCACTTCTAATGTATGCTTTTAGCAACGATATTTTAAGTTCGGTTAAAATCCCTGAAGTCAAACAACGCATCACAAAACTCATCGCCCAAAAACTAAACGTAAATCTTGGATTTGACTTGTAATGCAAACACAAACTTCAACATATAGTAACTTCAATATTAAATCTATAAGAAATGATTTTCCTATTTTATCTCGCGAGGTCAATGGAAAGCCATTAATATATTTCGATAATGCTGCTACTTCGCAAACCCCGCAAGTAGTAATTGATGCTATTGTTGACTATTATCAACATTACAATGCCAATATTCATCGTGGGGTACATACTTTAAGTCAAGAAGCAACTGAAGCTTATGAAGCTTCAAGACGAAAAATTCAACATCATTTCAATGCCAAACATCCTCACGAAATTATTTTCACGTCCGGAACTACACATGGTATTAATATGATAGCCAGCAGCTTCACTTCTTTAATTAATAAAGGTGAGGTTATTTTGGTTTCAGCTGTCGAGCATCACAGCAATATCGTACCATGGCAAATGCTTTGCGAACGCACTGGGGCTATTTTAGAGGTTATTCCTATGAATACTGATGGAGAATTAATTCTTTCTGAATTTGAAGAACTTCTTAAAAAACAACCCAAATTAGTTGCAGTTACACATATTTCGAATGCCTTGGGCAGTATTATTCCTATCAAATATATTATTGCAAAAAGTCATGAAGTTGGCGCAGCAGTATTAATTGATGGCGCGCAAGCCTGTCCACATTTAAAACCAGACGTTCAGGACTTAGATGCCGATTTTTACGTTTGTGGCGCTCATAAGATATGTGGTCCAACCGGCATTGGAATGCTCTATGGTAAAGAAGAATGGCTCAATAAATTACCGCCATATCAAGGTGGAGGTGAAATGATTGCAGAAGTTACTTTTGAAAAAACTACGTACGCGGGCTTGCCGCATAAATTTGAGGCAGGTACTCCAAATATTTCAGGAGGCATTGCTTTTGGAATGGCGTTAGATTATATGAATAGTATTGGCTTTGAAAACATTGCTAAATACGAACAGGAATTACTAGTTTACGCCACCAAAAAACTATTAAGCATTGATGGTTTAAAAATTTACGGAACGGCAAAAAATAAAACTTCCGTTATATCATTTAATGTAGGCGACATTCATCCATACGATATTGGAACTATTTTAGATAAACTTGGTATTGCAGTCCGTACTGGTCATCACTGCACACAACCCATAATGGACTTTTATAACATTCCAGGTACGGTACGCGCATCATTCTCGTTTTACAACACCAAAGAAGAAATAGATGTTTTTGTTGAAGCTCTTAAACGGGCTGTGGCAATGCTTTCGTAGCTCTTAATTTCATTTTTAAGTAATCGCTCTTTTTCGGTTGCTTATTGTATTTTTGTATATCACTTAAATAAAAAATCATGAAACTATACCGTGTCTCTTTTTGTCTGCTTTTTTTATTTCTATCTTGTAACAAGGATGTTAATGAAACCATATACGTAAGTGGCAAGACGATTACCTGCACTGGTGTGATTCAACAACAATGTCTTCAAATTAAATACAGTTTAGAAGAAGACTATATCAATTTTTACGATGACATTGAAGGATTCCAACATGATAAAAGGACCGATTATATCATAAAAGTGAAACGCACAGACGTTAAAAATCCACCAGCCGATGCTTCTAACTATAAATACAGCCTTGTTGAAATATTAGAGAAAAAACCGACACCGATAGCACTAGAAGATGGTTCTTGGCTTGTGGCAGGAATTGTTGATTTTAAAGGCGATTTTAAACGCGATCCGCTATTGAGTTTGTCTTCCGAGTTAAATCAAGTTAGTGGCAGTACAGGTTGCAATCGTTTTTTTGGCAAAGTCATTACCGACAAGAATAAACTGTCTTTTCAAAATATCGGATTAACGAAAATGGCATGCGATGATAATGGTTTAGAAGTCCAAATGCTAGCTGTTTTGAATAAAACTGCTTCCTATAAAATAGCAGAAAACGTATTATTGCTTGAAGACGCCGATGGAAATGTAATTTTAAAGGCCTCAAATATTGAACGAAAAGAATAAACTAATTCAATGAAAATTATACTAAGCATAATATTAATCCTCATCAGCACAAAAGATTGCAAACAGAACAGTGCACACTCAAAGTCTTCTAGCGATGCAATTTCTAAAGATTTAAAAATTAATTATGAAGCTTTTTCACGGGGTTATTTTAAGTCCATTTCATTTGAAAATTCTAAACTCATTTTCTCTAATGATATCAACAGGGAAAAAATTGACACACTTGCTATCAGTCAAAACGAATGGAATGAATTGGTCACAATCGTCAATCTGATTGATGTAAAATCTTTAGAAAATTTAAAAGCACCAACCGATAAGCGGCTTTATGATGCCGCGCCACATTGCACATTAAGCGTAACCACCGAAAAACTAACATATACAACACCATCATTTGATGAAGGTTTTCCGCCACAGGAAATAAAATCTCTAGTAAATAAGATGTTAAGCATTCACGAAAACCATTTGGAGCACTAAGATATATTGTAACTTTGCAAAAATATCAACTATGACTATTGAAAGTATACAAAATGAAATTATAGATGAGTTCTCAATGTTTGACGATTGGATGCAGCGCTATGAATATATGATAGAGCTCGGCAAGTCCCTTCCGTTAATTCAGGAAAAATACAAAACTGACGATAACATTATCAAAGGATGCCAAAGTAAGGTTTGGGTGCATGCCGAAATGAACGACGACAAACTAGTTTTCACCGCCGATAGCGATGCCATAATTACCAAAGGCATCATTGCCATTTTAATTCGTGCATTTTCAAATCACCATCCATCCGAAATCATTGATGCCAATACCAACTTTATTGACGAAATTGGCTTAAAAGAGCATTTATCGCCAACACGCGCCAACGGATTGGTAAGTATGATAAAGCAACTAAAACTATATGCCATTGCATATCAAACACAAATTAATTAATCATGAGTGAAACAGCAATAGATACCAACGCATTAGGAGAAAAAATAGTAAAAGTTTTAAAAACTATTTATGACCCTGAAATCCCTGTAGATATTTACGAATTAGGATTAATTTACGACGTATTTGTAAATGAAGACTACGACGTAAAAATACTAATGACCTTAACATCACCAAATTGTCCAGTTGCCGAAACCTTACCATTGGAAGTTGAAGAAAAAGTAAAATCTATCAACGAGGTAAAATCTTCAGAAGTTGAAATTACATTCGATCCGCCTTGGTCGCAAGATTTGATGAGTGAAGAAGCAAAATTAGAATTGGGCATGCTGTAATATTATGGCTGAAGAAATAATAAATAGAATTGCCAGTAGCAAACTAAAAGTAGTTGATTTAGAAGAATTTTATCCTAAAGGTCAACGTATTTTAATCGATTTAAAATCATGGCTACACGAAGAATTTGTGCTCAAGGAAAAAGAATTTAGATTGGCCGTCGCAAATCACGATTGGTCAAAATATCAAGATTGTTTTGTAGCCTTGCATTGCTCCAACGATGCTATTATTCCGGATTGGGCTTTCATGCTTATCTCAGTTCATTTACAACCCCATGCCAAACAAACGATTGTTGGAAATCTGGAACAACTGGAAACCTCTTTATATCAAGACCTTATTAAAACATTAGACGTTTCAGAGTTCGAAAACGTACCTGTCATCATCAAAGGCTGCTCTAAAAAACCTGTTCCATTAAGTGCTTACATTATGCTGTCACAACAACTAATACCTGTTGCAAAGTCCATTATGTACGGCGAAGCATGTTCGGCGGTGCCATTATTCAAAAGAAAATAAAATAAAAATTGGTTTTTTTCAAACTTATAGTATTTTTGCCAAATATTTGACATTAAACTTGATAAACCATGAAAAAACTTATTTTATTGATGACTTTTGCTTGTTTTAGCATGAGTTATGCCCAAACTTTAGATGAATTAAAAGCACTTCAACAAGAAAAAAAGGATTCTGTTGCGGCCATCCAAACGAGAGTAGATGCTATTCAGGCGCAAATAGATGCTATGCCAGGTTGGCGCATTGGTGCTTTTGGAACTATTGGCGGCAGCATTTCAGAATTTAGCAATTGGTACGCCCAAGGAACTCCTAATAATGCATCGGGTAATATTGGATTTACCTTTAATGCTTACGCTAATTTAATTGAAGATAAATTTTTCTGGAGAAATGCCATGACTACCAATTTAAACTGGGTAAAACTAGATGATAAGGATAATCCAAACGACAGTGGTAGCTTTGAACCAACCACAGATGTTTTCAATATCACTTCATTATATGGTAGAAACATTACAAGTAAGATTGCGGCTTCTGCTTTGATGGAATATCGTACCACCATATTAAATAATTTTAATGATCCTGGTTATTTAGACCTAGGTGTTGGTTTTACTTGGACGCCAATCGACAATTTAATTGTGGTGGTTCATCCTTTAAACTACAATTTTGTTTTCAGCAATTCAGGTGATATTTTCGAATCGTCGTTGGGTGCTAAAATAATGGCAGATTATACAAGATCGATTGGTGCGGTGAATTTTAAAACTAACTTATCCATGTTTCAGAGTTATAAAAGCGCTGATCTTTCAAACTTAACCTGGACCAATTCATTTTCATATACATTATGGAAAAATTTTGGGGTCGGTTTTGATTTCGGTTTGAGAGATAGTAAACAAGAAGCCTTGAACTATGAAATAAATGTGTTAGAGAACGCCAACGCAACTTTTGATAATATTGATAACGATCTTCAAACCTTTTGGACTTTGGGTTTGAGCTACAAGTTTTAAAACTAAGCATAACATAAAAAAAGCCTCAAATGAGGCTTTTTTTATACATCAATCTCTTCAATATCTGGATATAAAAAACTGTTATATGGAAATCGTTGCACATGAATGGCGCGTACTTCATCATAAATACGTTTTCTAAATTCTTCCAGGTTTTCTTTGTTTAAAGCGGAAATGAATAAAGCATTATTCTCCGTACGATTCATCCATGTTTTTTGCCACTCTTTTAAACTGTAGTGTGCAGTTGTTCTTTCAATTTGTAAATCCTCAGGATTGTAATTCTCTGGTTGATAAGCATCTATTTTATTAAAAACCATAATAGTTGGTTTATCTTTGCTGTCAATTTCAGATAAGATTTTATTAACAGAATCGATATGCTCTTCAAAATTGGAGTGTGAAATATCAACCACATGAAGCAACAAATCTGCTTCTCTTACTTCATCTAAGGTGCTTTTAAAAGATTCTATAAGTTGTGTTGGCAATTTTCTTATAAACCCAACGGTATCGCTCACTAAAAAAGGTAAGTTTCCAATAACGACCTTTCGGACTGTAGTATCTAGCGTGGCAAATAATTTGTTTTCAGCAAATACATCACTCTTACTTATGACGTTCATTAAAGTTGATTTACCCACGTTGGTATAACCAACCAAAGCTACTCTAACTAACTGCCCGCGATTGCCACGTTGCACGGCCATTTGCTTGTCGATGGTTTTTATTTTTTCTTTTAGGAGTGCAATTTTATCTCTAACAATTCGTCTATCCGTTTCAATTTCTGTTTCTCCTGGACCACGCATACCTATACCACCTTTTTGTCGCTCAAGGTGTGTCCACATTCCTTTTAGTCGTGGTAATAAATATTCGCATTGGGCGAGTTCAACTTGTGTACGTGCATAACTGGTTTGAGCTCGTTGTGCGAAAATGTCTAAAATTAAATTGGTTCGGTCTAAAATTTTGCAGTTTAGAATTTTACTAATGTTGCGTTCTTGGGCAGGCGATAACTCGTCATCGAAAATAACGGTACCAATTTCATTATCGATAACGAATTGCTTAACCTCTTCCATTTTGCCAGTTCCTATAAAAGTTTTAGGATTCGGCATATCCATTTTTTGAACGTATCTTTTTATCACTTCTCCACCAGCCGTGAAGGTTAAAAATTCCAATTCGTCTAGATATTCTTTAGACTTAGCTTCGTCTTGTATTTGATTTATAATACCAACCAAAACCACTTTTTCTAAAGTGATGTCTTTCTTTTCTAACATAGAAATAATTAAAGCTCAAAGTTACGCATTTAGTAGTTATTAAAAAGAGACTATTTATATCCTTTTTATCGGCAAATGGTTCTTTTGACGATTGTAAAAAGTAAATTTTGTAGGTCTATTTTTATATAACCGCCTTTAGTCGATAATTCCTGTATTTTATCTATTATAACACTGTTAACATAGCGTTAATTATCATTTTTTTTATCTTCGGAACTCTTTAAGAACTAACCGAAATTGTCTTACTTTTATTAATATTTTTTCGATCAAGTTTTTAAGGATGCTAAACTGCTTGTTCTTAATAATTAAGCATTCTACAAACTAAACTATTTATATCAAATGAAAAAAATTACTTTTCTAATGGCGTTACTATTTATGTGCTTTGGCTGGTATAGTAATGCTCAAATTTCGATTGTAGAAAATTTCGAAAGCGGCGCCCCTGGTTGGGTTTCTACAGATTTCTCAAATACTACTACTGTCCCTTGCAGTGGTACAACATCACGACGAGATAATCTTTGGTCTTTTTCTACTTCTGGTACAATTACATCACCAAATATTGTAGGTCAGTCAAATGCCACTGATTTATCATTATCCTTAGATTATAAAGTGATTAATTTCTCGGGGCTTGGAGCAACAGGTCCTGGATGGGGAAATTTTGAAATTCAATATAGCACAAATGCTGGTGGAGATTGGATAAGTGTTGCAATAATTAACGATGATAATCATGTCACATCAGATCAGTGCGCAACTATAAATTACACTATTGCTACAGCTGATTTGCCAAATGGGGTAGATTTTCAACTTCGTGTACTTTCTAACTGGGTTACTGGAGATTGGTATTTATATTTAGATAATATTGAGGCTTCGCAAATTGCAAATAACCCACCTTCTTGTGATTCTGTTTTAACCAATCCAGCCAATGGAGCAACGGATGCTGAAATTAATGGCAATATCAGTTGGTCGGCAGCAACAGGAATACCTACAGGTTATTTTTTATCAGTAGGAACAACCTCTGGAGGAACAGAAATTATAAATAATTTAGATGTTGGTAATGTAACTAAATATGCTTTGGGTGAATTAGAATATTCAACAAGCTATTATGTGACCATCACCTCTTATAATAATATAGGAACCACTACTGACACATGCATTGAACAATCGTTTACCACTAAACTTGACCCGTCTTTACCAATTGATTGCAGTGCTGGTCCAGTTAATGTCACTTATTGCTATGGAAACAATGACACTAATGTTTTTGTTTACACTAGCACGGATGGTTCGCAACTGAATTTAACCATAAATTCCGGATTTGTAGAAAACACTTGGGACGAACTCATTATTCTCGATTCAGATGGTGTTACGAATTTAAATGCAGCTACGCCATACGGTACTGCTGGAAATATTGGTGGTTTAACTTTTCAATCTTCTGGAGATACGCTTTCGTTTTCAGTGCAATCAGATGGCAGTGTAAGCTGTGAATCTGCAACTACAGGGAATTTACCATCAGGGATTGATTATACAGTAACCTGTGCCACTTGCGAAAATCCAACTGCAAGCTTCCAACTTGTAAGCGACTGCTTAAATGAACCGCAGTTTTTTGTTGAAGTGGACGTTACAAGTTTAGGAACGGCAACGTCTTTGTCATTAACAGACAACCAGGGTAGTACGCCACAAGTCGCAAATGCAATTGGCCTATTTACTTTTGGTCCATATCCTAATGCTACGGATGTAATAATAACTATCACAAATGATAATGATGCTAATTGTACACTTAATAGTTCAAGTATTACTCAACCCTTTTGTTTAGAAGCTACTGTAGATTGTACAGTTGGTCCTTTAAACGAATCTTATTGTTATGTGAATAGCGACACTAATGTATTTACCTACACAAGTTCGGATGGATCACCGTTGAACTTAACTATTGTTTCTGGATTTGTAGAAAACACATGGGATGAACTAATTATTCTTGACTCGGATGGTGTTACCAATTTAAATGCAGCGACGCCCTATGGTGCAGCTGGCAACGTTGGAGGTTTAACTTTTCAATCATCTGGTGATTCAATCTCATTTTGGGTTCAAGCCGATGGTCTGTTTAGTTGTGATAGTGGAAGCGCCCCAATGAATACAGGTATTGAATACACCGTTGCTTGTGCCACTTGTGTAAACCCAGTCGCAAATTTTGAAGTAGTTAGCGATTGTTTAAATGCCCCTCAATTTTTTGTTGAAGCCGAGGTAACCGATATAGGTTCAGCTACAGGATTAACCTTGACGGATAACCAAGGTAGCGACCCTCAATTTACAAGTACAGCTGGTACTTTAACCTTTGGTCCGTATGCTAATTTAACCGATGTAATTATTAGTGTGGCGAACGACGATGACGCAAACTGTGTCATAAACAGTAACACATTATCTCAGGAATTTTGTATTGACAACACTGTAGACTGCTCTTCTGGACCTATTAATGCATTTTATTGCTATGAAAATAACGACTCTAATGTTTTTTCTTACACCAGTTCTGATGGGTCACCATTGAACTTAATTATTAATTCGGGAAATGTTGAGAATAATTTTGATGAATTAATAATCTTAGATTCAGATGGAATAACCAATTTAAACGCCGCAAACCCATATGGTAATGCTGGCAATATTTCAGGATTAACCTTTCAATCAATTGGAGATACCATATTTTTCGCTATAGATTCTGATGGAAGCGTTAGTTGTGCATCGTCTGGTGCGCCACTTAATTTAGGCATCAATTACACAGTGAGCTGCGCCACTTGCATCAATCCACAAGCTACTTACCAGGTTGTTGATGATTGTGACAATGGTGATCAGTTCCTTGTAGATGTTAACGTCACAAGTTTAGGTGATGCGGAATCTGTGACTATTTCAGATAACCAAGGTTCAACACCTGTGTCTGTATCAGAAGCAGGAATAACACAATTTGGACCTTATCCTTTTTTAACCGATATCATTTTTACCATTAGTAACGACCAAGACGTTAATTGTGTCATTAATAGCGCTCCAATTCAATTATTGGCTTGTCCACCTGACAATGATAATTGTGATGGCGCAACTACTGCCATTGTAAATACTGGCGATGCTTGTGATGTAATTACTTCAGGAACCATTTTAGCTGCCACGCCTTCAGGAATACCAGCAGGTAGTTGTGCAGGAAATCCTAACGATGACGTTTGGTTTGAGTTCGTTGCTGAAAATGACGTTCAAATAATTTCAATTCTCAATATAACGGGTGGTACTACTAATCTAGATCATGCACTATACGAAGGAAATTGTGGTAATTTAACAGAACTCTATTGCTCTCCAAATACCTCAAGCGTAACACCTGAATTAGTTGTTGGCAACACTTATTATCTAAGAGTTTTCTCTTTCGGAAGCGTAGCCGAAACTAGTTCATTTGATTTATGTATTAGACGAGCACCAAGCAATATTATCTGCGATAATGCCGTAAACTTTTGTACAGACGGTGAAGCTTTGGTGACTTCTAATATTATTGGCATCCCAAACACCGGTCAAATAGCTTGTTTAAATACAGCTCCAAACCCAACTTGGAATATCATACAAATTGGAGAACCTGGTTTGGTTCAACTGCAAATTGCTCAAACCAATGAAGCCGGTACTGGTATTGATGTAGATTTTGTGCTTTGGGGTCCGTTTAGTAGTCTTGAAGATGTTTGTGAAGGTCTAGATTCTGGATGTCCCTTACCAGATGACTGCCCAAGCAATACTGGGTTTTTTGGAAACCCTAACTTTTACCCCTTTGGAAATATTATTGACTGTAGTTACGCCATAGACACTGTTGAAAATGCCACCATTAACAATGCTCAAACTGGTGAAATATATATTTTATTAGTAACTAACTTTAATGGTCAACCAGGTACTATTAGTATCTCTCAAACCAATGCAGGCACTGGTAATGCTGGTACAATTACTGCAGAGATTGAAGCCGTTATAGAAAGCGAGGAGGTTGTTTTTATTGATACTGACGGCGATCCCTCTACCCCAGAAGTTGCTGAAGTTTGCGGCATTGAAACTGTTACCATAATTGCAAATTCACCATTTGCAGATAGTTATATTTGGTACAAGGATGGTTTCGTAATGGAAGGAGAAACTGGCTCAACATTAACAGTAACCGAGTCTGACAACTACCAAGTGCAAGCATTTGATGCGCAGTGTGATACAGATGCATTCTCACAAATTGTTGAAATTCGTATATACCGCGAAGCATTTGCTACCCAGCCAGCAGATATCATTACTTGCGAAGAACCTGGCAGCAACGGAATTGAGGATTTTGATTTAAATTCCCAGATCCCAGCAATTTTAGACGGTCAAGATCCTGCATTATTTAATGTAACATTCTACACCTCTTTGGCCGACGCAAATCAAAATATAAACGCAGTTAGTTCACCATTTGACAGCGCTGGACAAACTATCTTTGTAAGAGTAGAAGATGTTGATGCGGCATTAGATAATTTCCTTGGCTGTAGAGCAATTACGCAGTTTGAATTAATTATTTCGGGTCCTACTCCAACCGCAACTAGTGTTGATTTTGAAGTATGTGATGATATGTCTCGTGACGGCATAGAGATGTTTGATTTAGAGTCTCACAGTCCAGCTATTTTAGATGGTCAGGATGGTTCTATATTTAATGTCACTTATTATCTCAATGAAGCGGATGCAGACGCAGGAGTTAGTGCATTAACTTCACCATATACAAATATCGCAACACCACAAACTATTTTTGCAAGAGTTGAAAGCAACGTGGCCGTAGATTGTTATTCAATCACAGATTTTGATTTAATTGTGAGCGATATTCCTTCCGCAAGCTTTAACAATGACACCGTTGATTATGAAGTTTGTCCGAATGCAACTGTGCCTATTGAAATTTCGTTAGTTCCAGATGGTTATTCTGGAGCCGACGTAACGGTTGAGTGGGAATTAGACAATGCTCCTTTTAACGAAGGCTCAGGCTTATCTATCCCTGTTTTGGTCGCTGGAACTTACACTGCCTTTATCACCTTTAATAATACCGGTTGCGAGTTTGTAATAAGCGAAACTGTAATTGAACTTGAAACTTGCGTTATTCCAGAAGGGATTTCACCAAATGATGACGGGTTAAATGATACATTTGATTTAAGCAGTTACGATGTTACCCGACTAGAAATTTTTAATAGAAACGGTACCTTAGTGTATTCCAAAGACGACTATCAAAATGAATGGTTTGGACAAACAAATAAAGGTGAAGAACTACCAGTAGGCACCTACTTCTATACAATGATTTATGAAGGTGGCGCAAAAAAACGAAGCGCTTGGGTATACATTAGCCGATAATTAACTAACTAACTCAATTTATTAATAATGAAAAAATTATATATCATTTTTGTATTGCTTCTTGCTTCTGAAGCTTTCAGCCAGCAAGACCCTCAGTATACGCAATACATGTATAATATGAATGTTTTAAATCCTGCCTATGCAGGTTCTAGAGATGGCCTTTCTTTTGGAGCGCTCTACAGAACTCAATGGACAGGTATTAGTGGTGCGCCTAAAACTGGGACGTTTTTTGGTCATATGCCTGTCGGTGAAAAAGTAGGCGTTGGTCTTTCAATCATTTCCGATCAAATTGGTCCGATAAACGAAACTAATGCCTATGCAGACTTTTCGTATACCTTGCAACTTGGTGGCCCTCACAAAATAGCTTTTGGTATTAAAGCTGGTGCTACTTTTCACGATCGCGGATTGGGAGATTTAGATTTAATTGATCCAGGAGATCCGTTTTTTAATAATGTTACTGGCGTTACTCCAAATATCGGTGCTGGTGTATTTTATTACACTGATAATTATTATTTCTCAGTTTCTGTACCGAACATTATTAGTTCGGTTAAACTTGATGCCAATGGAACTGAGTTTGGTACCGAAGTAGCACATTATTTCGTGACTGGTGGATATGTATTTCAGTTAAGTCCGAATACTAAATTTAAACCTTCTTTCTTGGTTAAATCTGCGTTTGATGCACCTACTTCCTTTGACGTGAATGCCAACTTCTTATTCTTTGAAAAGTTAGAGCTTGGCGCTTCTTACAGACTAGATGATTCGTTTTCTGGTTTGATTAATTTCGCAATTTCTCCTGATGTTAGAATCGGCTACGCTTACGATGCCGTGACTTCAGATATAAGAAGGTATGCTCCTGCTTCACACGAAGTAATGTTACTGTTCGATTTAAATTTCCCGAAAAAAGTATCTCGTTCACCTAGATTCTTCTAACCTGTTAAGCTAAAACAATCATGAAAAAAATTAATACCATACTTTTACTTTTAGCCCTAATATGTGGGTTGAGTTTAACAGCTCAAAACAATACTACCAGAAAAGCTGATAAACTCTTTGAACGTTTGCAATTTGTTGAAGCAGCTAAACAGTACAATAAACTAATAGAAAGCGGAAAAGGTGACACCTATGTTTACAGCCAACTAGCAGAGTGCTATTACAACGTTTTTAACACTGTTGAAGCTGAGCGCTGGTATGCCAAAGCATTGAACAACTCCGAAAACCCTGAATTGGTTTACAAATATGCTCAAATGCTAAAAGCCAATGGAAAGTACGAGCAATCTAACCAACAAATGGGCAAATTTGCAAGCATGCGTCCCGGAGATACGCGCGCCATTGCTTTTAGAGAAAATCCCGATTATTTGCCTAAAATTTTAGAACGCGGCAAAAAATTCAACGTTCAAAATTTAGATATCAATTCAGAATCTTCTGATTTTGGTGGTACATTGAATGACGGAAAATTATACTTCTCTACTGCCAGAAACCAAGACCGACGTAATTATGGTTGGAACAAAGAGCCTTTCTTAGATATCTACAGTGCCAGTATAAACAGCGATGGTAGTTATCAAGAAGCTACCAAAATGAATGATAAAATCAACACGAAATACCACGAAGGTTTGGTGTCTTTTTCTCCAGAT
Organism: Flavobacteriaceae bacterium; assembly: GCA_018402135.1. Taxonomy (GTDB): domain Bacteria; phylum Bacteroidota; class Bacteroidia; order Flavobacteriales; family Flavobacteriaceae; genus Paucihalobacter. The sequence continues at coordinate 85,438 of JAGYJF010000003.1, forward strand.
GGTAAAGCCATGTATTTTGGTAGAGAAAGCTTTTTTGAGAAAATTTATGTTAAAGATTCTATCACAAAAAATAAGGCAGGAGTTATTCATTTATTCAGAGCTACCAAATTAGGTTCTGATTGGGATAGAGTTGAAGCTTTAAACATTAACAGCGAAAATTATTCTGTTAAAAATCCTTCGGTTAGTCCTGATGGTAAAACGCTCTATTTTGCGTCTGATATGCCTGGAGGTTATGGCAATTTCGATATTTATAAGGCAACAATTAACGATGATGGCACGATAGGAACTCCCATTAATATGGGTCAGAAGGTAAATACTGAAGGTCAGGAAATGTTCCCATTTATAAGTAGCAATGGCACTTTATACTTTTCATCTACTGGTCATTTAGGTCTTGGTGGTTTGGATGTTTTCTACACTAGGGAAATAGATGGCAGAATGACCAACGTTAGAAATGTTGGAATTCCTGTAAATAGTAACGGTGATGATTTTGCATTTACAATTGATGAAGAAGCCGAAACAGGTTTTGTGTCTTCTAATCGCGAAGGTGGTCAAGGTAGCGATGATATTTACGCCATTAAAAAAATACAACCACTATGTGATGTTTTGGTATTGGTTACCGTTGTTGACGATGAAACCGGTAATCCAATCCCTGGCGCTGTTGTATCGTTATTTGACGGACAAGGCATTAAAGTGTTATCTAAAGAAACCAATGCCGAGGGTTTTACTGAATACTTAATTGAATGTGAAACTGCCAATGATATTGACGCAATTGCCGACGGTTATTCAGGTAAAAGAATTACGGTTCCTTCATCTAGTGAGGAAGAATTAGCGCTAACCATTAGTTTATTACCGATTGATGATTTAATCGCATTCGATAAAATAGTATTAGAACCAATTTACTTTGATTTTGATAAATCAAATATTACAGAAAAAGCTGCATTTGAGTTGGACAAATTAGTTCAGATTATGAACAAATATCCGGAAATGGTTATTTATGTTGAATCTCACACTGATAGTAGAGGATCTGATGCCTATAACGAAAAACTTTCAGATAGACGTGCACAATCCACTGTTCAATACGTGATTTCAAAAGGTATTGCTGAAGATAGAATTTCAGGAATAGGTAAAGGTGAAGGCGCCTTAAAAGTTAATTGTGGTGCTAATTGTTCTGAAGAAGATCATCAAACCAACCGAAGATCGGAATTTAACATTACTAACGGTAACCCAAAAGATTAAGCATTATATACTTTTAATAAAGAAAAGCCACTTCAGAAATGAAGTGGCTTTTCTTTATTAAAAAAATTAAAAAATTTGTTACGCTTACTAGCTTCAATATAATTCTGACAGATTTTTCCTATAATATATAATGAACAATTATTTTAACCTTGCTCACTATTTATGATTTATATAATTGATTTTAAATAAATTATGTGTCGTTAAATCCATTTTTTACACTTTCACCAAGAAAATTATTTGTGCATTTCATCGAATTTTTATGTATTTTGAAGATTCAGTATATTTTTTTTAATACTTTAGCATTGTAAAAATTCATTAAACCCCAAATCTGATGAAAACAATTACACTACTATTATCTATGTTTATAGGTATACTTCAACTTAATGCTCAAATATCCCATTTTGAAGACTTTGAAAACTATACAAATATTTCTCAAGTAGGATGGACCACTAATGGCTTCTTTTTTGACTCCTTCAGCAGACCTTGCGACGGCACTTCTATAAGAGATAATTTGGCTAATATTTCTACAACTGGTGAATTAATTTCACCAAATTTCGTGGGACAGTCCGACGGTACTGATATTAGAATCAGCTTTGACTATAAGCTTATAAACTGGGGCTTTCTAAATGCTACGCAGCCTGGTTGGGGCAATATTAGCATTCAATTTTCTACTAATAACGGTAATTCGTGGAACGATATCGCATCTATAGATGATAGCAATCACCAACCATCAGTGCAATGTGCAACCAAAATTTACATTGTAGACGGTGCATTAGTTCCAGAAGGTTCCAATTTCATGGTTCGTTTATTTATAGCGTGGGAAAGTGGTGATTTTTTTGTTTACATGGATAATATATCCATAACTCAAAACAGACAAATTATAGTTATTGATGATGTTAATAGTGCCGAAACTATTACACATTGTTACGACAATAGGGACAACACCTGTTGGGTACTAGATTCAGTCGATGGCAGTCCATTAAATATAAATTTCAACCAAGGAACGATTGAAAATTGTTGCGATACGATTACCATTTATGATGGTGAAGATGATAATGCACCAATTATATACCAAGGCAATAACGATGGTGATTTGGCCGGATTACAGTTTGCCGGTACAGCCGGTAAAATGTTCATTAAAATAGATTCTAACGAAGCTGTTAGTTGCTCAACGGCCGAAGGTACCCAATGGAACTTTTCGGTAAATAAAACACTTAGTGTTTCTGATAATAATTTAAACTCCTTTACATTTTATCCTAATCCTACTAAAGAAAGAATTGAATTTAGAGCGAACCAAAGTGTAGACAATATTAGTATTTACAGCATCTTGGGTAAAAAAGTCACGACCGCTAATGTTAATTTATCTAACAATAACATCGATGTTTCAAGTTTAGCTTCTGGTGCTTACCTAATGAAAGTTTCGATAGGTTCCGTCACTAAAAATTATAAATTTATTAAGCTATAATCTACGTTGTCAATTTAGATTTAGTTAAAAACCGCTGTCCCATGCACCAAGATAGCGGTTTTTTTATTGGGAATTTGATCCTTTAAAACATAATAATTTAGGAGTACTATATTTGAATTTTGAATTTAATTACTATTTTATTCCCACAACTTAAAAGGATTTTTACTGAGTTGTGAATTATAGTATTTTATATTTCCTGTAACTTCTTTTCCCAGCCATTTTGGCCTTTCAAAAAACTCGTTCTCTGAGCCTAATTCAATTTCAGCAACGACCAGTCCTTTATTATCTCCTTCAAATACATCTATCTCGAAAATATGATTCCCGACCGTTACTTCATGTCTTATTTTGGCGATAATTCCTGGTTCACAAAGTTTTAATAGCATTTCCGCCTCTTCAACAGCAATTTCCTTTTCCCATTCAACCCTTGAGGTTCCCGAGCTATTCGAGATTCCTTTAACTGTAATAAAACCTTTTTCGCCCTTTATTCGTATTCTAACCGTTCGCTCGGGATGTGTATTCAAAAAACCTTGAACAATGTGCATGGAATTTGATGCTTCATCAAGAAAATCTAAAGAGTGTACTAAAAATTTACGTTCTATTTCAAGCATTATTTACCAATTCTTTTATATGATGACTTTCAATAATTTGATTTTTGTAGCCATTTAAATCTAAAATAACCATCGCCTCAGAGATTGTCTCAGCTTTAATTGACTGGTATTTTCTCAAGTTGCCAATCAACACTATATTAATCAAACGCATTGCTTTTTGCCATAGCCACTCAAAAATGCGACGTTCATTTCTACTTCCATCTATTAATGATGGTTGTAAAATGAAAGTGTTTTCAATATTTAAGTTTAAAACATCGCGTTCCATTTCACCTTTTATTCTATTGTAAAACAAATTGCTTTTGGGATTTGACCCCAATGAAGACACCACAATAAAAGTTGGAATATTATTCAGCTTACACAATGTAGCAGCCGATACAGGAATGCCATAATCTATGCTTTTATATACACTTTCGTCGGGTGTTTTAGATTTAGTTGATCCAATACAGCAAAATACTACCTGCGCTTTAAAATCATCCCTATGCTCAGAAAGCTTAAGCAAATCTGTGATTACGACATCTAATTTAGGGTGGCTAATTTCAGTTTTTGAGCGGGAAAAGACAATCACTTTTGCATATGCGTCATTGTTCAATAAATTCTCAAGAAGTAAACTTCCTGTTAAACCTGTTGCCCCTAAAATGATTGCTGTTTTATTCATAAAGTCAAATATTTAGTCTAAAGATATTATAAATTTGTACAATGACAGACGCTAATTTGCATAGAAAAATTATTCACATTGATATGGATGCCTTTTATGCGTCGGTAGAGCAATTAGATTTTCCTGAGCTCAAACATAAACCCATTGCCGTTGGCGGAAGTGAGCAGCGCGGTGTTGTGGCAGCTGCTAGCTATGAAGCGAGGAAATTTGGCGTAAGAAGCGCCATGAGCGGTGTTCAAGCCAAGAGGCTTTGCCCTAACTTAATTTTTGTAAAACCCCGATTTGATAGGTATAAAACCATCTCTAAAAAGATACAGTCGATATTTTATCAATTTACCGATTTGGTAGAACCTTTATCATTAGACGAAGCTTATCTCGATGTAACTGAAAACAAAAAAGGCAACCCAAGTGCGACACTCGTTGCGACCGAGATAAGAAACCAAATATTTGACAGTTTGCAACTTACTGCTTCGGCAGGAATTTCAATCAATAAATTTGTAGCTAAGATTGCAAGTGATTACAACAAGCCTAACGGCCAAAAAACAGTGAACCCAGAAGAAGTGCCTGTATTTATTGAAAATTTAGATATAAGAAAATTTCACGGCATCGGAAAGGTAACAGCAGAGCGCATGTACCAACTAGGCATTTTTACTGGTAAAGATTTAAAACGTCAATTGCTCCCCTTTTTAGAAGAACATTTCGGGAAATCGGGAAAACGTTTTTTTGACCTTTCCCGCGGCATTGATTACAACGAAGTTAAACCAAACAGACTTAGGAAGTCTTTAGCAGCAGAACACACATTTTCACAAAACTTAACTTCAGAAATCTTTATGCTAGACAAACTGAAGTCCATCTCAAATGAAGTCTCTCAGCGTTTAGCTAAAAGCGACCTTTCTGGGAGAACCATCACCCTTAAAATAAAATATAGCGATTTTACAGTTCAAACCAGAAGTAAAACCACTACTAAATTTATCAACAGTACGTCCCAAATCTTTTCAATAGTTGAAGACTTATTACTTGCCGATGATATCAATAATTCGGTGCGCTTACTGGGTATTTCTGTTTCTAATCTCAATACTCTAAATGAAAACAAACCAACTGATGAAACTGTTAGTGCGCAACTAAGCCTAGATTTTTAACACTTCTAAAAACTACAACTAGTAATTTCACTAACGCGCAAGGTATTTACCATTCCTTTCTCTTGAATAGGCATAGCGGCAAGACTTATAAGCATATCTCCAACTTCAAGATAACCTTTTTTACAAGCAATTGCATTTACATCTTCAATAGTTTCATCGGTGCTAACGAACTTATCGTAATAAAAGGCGTGAACACCCCAAAGTAAACTCAACTGTGTTAGAATACGCTTATTAGAAGTAAAAACTAAGATATGCGCCGTAGGGCGCCAAGCCGAAATTTGAAAAGCCGTATAGCCACTATTGGTCAAGGTTGAAATAGCTTTAGCCTTGATTTCATTTGCCATGTTAGCAGCGTGGTAACAGATGGATTTTGTGATATAGCGTTTCGTTCTTATGTGCGGTGGTGATTGAGGTACCTGAATTAAGTTAGAATCTTCAACACTTCTTATAATATTTGCCATTTGTTTGATTACTTGTACTGGATAGCTTCCTACCGAAGTTTCCCCAGAAAGCATCACAGCATCTGCCCCATCCATAACGGAGTTGGCAACGTCATTCACTTCTGCTCTGGTTGGGGTTAAACTACTTATCATCGTTTCCATCATTTGCGTGGCTATAATGACAGGAATTCTTGCTCTTTTGGCTCTTAATACTAATTGTTTCTGAATTAACGGTACTTCTTCTGCAGGTACTTCAACTCCTAAATCGCCTCGAGCTACCATCAGGCCGTCGCAGTAAGCCACAATTTTATCGATATTGGCAACTGCTTCTGGCTTTTCAATTTTCGCAATGATGGGAATTTTGTATTCGCTGTTATTTCTAATTAATTCCTCCAGTTGCATTAAATCTTCCGCATGACGTACAAAAGAAAGTGCAATCCAGTCAACTTTATGTTTTATGGCGAACAGTGCATCTTCAATGTCTTTCTCGGTTAAAGCTGGCTGCGATATATTGGTATTAGGAAGATTGACTCCTTTTTTAGATTTTAAAGGACCCCCTTGAATTACTTTAGCTAGAACTTCTGTTTTATTATCTGACGATACTACTTCAAAAATAAGTTTGCCATCATCTAGTAAAACGCGCTCACCTGGTTTGCAATCTTGCGGGAACGTTGCGTAGGTCATGTAAACACGATCCTTTGTGCCTTCAAATCGTTCGCCTGTAGCGAATATAATTTCATCGCCTTCATTCACAACTACATCTTCCTTCATAACGCCGACACGTAATTTTGGGCCTTGTAAATCGGCTAAAATCGCGGCATTATAACCAAACTCATCATTGAGTTCTCTAATCATCGTTATTCTCTCAAGAACATCGCTGTAATCGGCATGCGAAAAATTAATTCTAAAAACGTTGGTTCCTGCTTCTAACATCGCTTTAAGCACTTCTTTTGTGCTGGTTGCAGGTCCAAGCGTGGCAACTATTTTGGTTTTTTTCTGTTGTAACATTAATTAAAAAATTAGGTGGTTTTTTGATTTAAGTTCGTCTGCATTCACTGAATAAGACGCAATAACTTGTGGGATTTTTAATATATTTTGAATGATTAATTGTTCGTTAAAAACTTGATCTCCATTTTCAATTTTTAAAAAATAATTGACTTTCTTTTTTTCTGGCACTAAATAATGTGTTTTTATAGTTTTTTGCTCCAGTTCAAACAATGATCCTGAACTTTGTAACCCTTCAACTTCTGTTACACATACGTTACTTATTAAATGCCATTTGGTGCAACTCGCTTCGCAATCATATTCAAAAATTGGATAGGAAGCCATAAAATAGTTAAAGTCGAGATCTTTTCCCTTTCGCATTAAATTAATGTCAAGATGTTTGTTGAGTAAATAGGATATTCTATAATCCTCTACTTGACAATGGATCGCTATAAGAGAGAAATCTGTGTCGTAAAAGTCATCAACAATGAGTTTGTGCAATGCCATAATATCATCATTAAGCGTCGTAAAGATAGTATAATAGGGTTATACTAGTGTAAATATATCGGATTGTAACAAGCTTTTTCTACGAAAACGTTATAGTTTAGGTGCTAATTATGATATACTGTTATGTGCGCGACATTTGATTTTGAAAAACAAAAAAAGCTCTTTTAGAGGCTTTTTCTTCTGCTTTCTTTTTTGAAGTCGCTCTTGCTTTGGTAACCACTTTACCATTGATAGATAGTTTAACAGAAAAATGTTTTAAATTGTCATTGCCAGTATCTTCGTACACATCATAATCAAAAGTCTTTTTTTCTTTTTGACACCATTCAATAAGCAAGCTTTTATAACTAATAACGCGTCCTTCTAAGGTTTCAATATCCACGTGTGGATTTATAATCTTATCATAAACAAATCTTTCGCAATACTGATACCCGCGGTCTAAAAAAATAGCGCCCACCAGAGATTCAAACAAATTACCGTGAATATTGTTTCCGAAATTGGACTTTGGTATTTTACTTTCAACAAAATTAATTAGGTTTAGCTCCTTCCCTAATTCATTTAAATGTTCGCGACTCACAATTTTTGACCTCATTTTAGTAAGGTAACCTTCGTCTCCTTGTGGTGCTTCGCCATAGAGGTAAGAGGCAATAACAGCACCAAGCATGGCATCTCCAACAAATTCTAAACGCTCATAATTTATTGCATTTCCCTTTTCATCCCTTAAGTTCATGGAACGATGGGTAAATGCTTTCACATACAAAGTTTTATCATTTATTTTAAATCCTATTACTTTTTCGAGTTGTAAAAAAAAATTCCCGTTGCCTTTGGAACGGGAATTTAATATGTTACGAATGAAATTCATTCAATAGATTAGTCTAATTTTTTGAAAAGCACACAAGCGTTATGACCTCCAAAGCCAAATGTATTGCTCATGGCGACTTTAACCACTCGCTTTTGAGCTTTATTCAAGGTAAGATTGAGTTCAGAATCGATGTTTTCATCAATCACTTCATGATTAATGGTTGGCGGCACGATGCCGTGTTCCATTGCAAGTATAGAGGCAATAGCTTCTATAGCACCTGCTGCACCAAGTAAATGCCCGGTCATGGATTTGGTAGAATTTATATTAATATTTTTTGCATGGCTACCAAAAACTTGTTTTATAGCTTTTAACTCGGCTACATCTCCTAAAGGCGTTGAAGTGCCATGTGTATTAATATGATCTACGTCTTCTGCCTTTAAGTTTGCATTTTCTAAGCAATTTCGCATTACAGCAATTACACCAATTCCTTCTGGATGCGGCGCTGTCATATGATAAGCGTCTGACGACATTCCACCGCCAAGCACTTCCGCATAAATTTTTGCACCTCTAGCTTTGGCGTGTTCATAATCTTCTAAAATTATGGCACCAGCGCCTTCTCCTAAAACAAAACCATCTCTTGTAGCATCAAACGGTCTGGATGCTGTTTCTGGTGATTCGTTTCTAGTAGATAAAGCATGCATTGCATTAAAACCACCCATACCAGCAATAGTTACTGCAGCTTCACTTCCTCCAGTAACTATAATATCACAATGTCCTAAACGTATATAATTAAGAGCATCAATCATAGCATTTGCTGAAGATGCGCAAGCGGAAACCGTGGTATAATTTGGACCCATAAAGCCATGTTTGATGGAAATGTTTCCTGGCGCGATATCCGCTATCATTTTTGGAATGAAAAATGGGTTAAATCTTGGGGTGCCGTCACCAGCTGCAAAGTTTAAAACCTCATCTTGAAAAGTTTCAAGTCCGCCTATGCCAGCACCCCAAATAACGCCAACGCGTAATTTGTTTATGGACTCTAAATCAAGTTTTGAATCTGCGATTGCCTCATCAGAAGCTACCATAGCATACTGGGTAAACCTATCCATTTTTCGGGCTTCTTTTCTATCTAGAAAATCGGTGGCTTCGAAATTTTTAAGTTCACAAGCGAATTTGGTTTTGAACTTTTCAGTATCAAAATAGGTAATAGGAGCCGCGCCACTTTTTCCACTAACAAGCGCTTCCCAGTATTCGGGAATGTTATTGCCAATGGGTGTTAAAGCACCTAATCCGGTTACTACAACTCGCCTTAATTCCATGAAATAATTCTTATTTTGCTGCTTCTATATAGGAGATAGCCTGACCCACTGTTGCGATATTTTCGGCTTGATCGTCTGGAATTTGGATATCAAATTCTTTTTCAAATTCCATAATTAGCTCTACAGTGTCTAATGAATCCGCACCTAAGTCGTTGGTGAAGCTAGCTTCTGTTACTACTTCATTTTCGTCAACGCCTAATTTGTCTACGATAATCGCTTTTACTCTTGATGCAATGTCTGACATAACTTTTAATTTTTTTAAGGTTTAATTAGAGGGCAAAAATAAAAAACTTATTTGTATTAATCACTTTTGCTTTAAAAATGTAAGTGTAATTTAATTAAATTAAATTTAAGTATTTATAAATTACCATCTAATTGTTAATAATTATTCTTTTTTTTGTTTAACAAATCCATAATTTCTCAGGTGTTCATGAAACGAATTGTAATTTTTGCTTCTGGTTCTGGTTCTAATGCTGAAAATTTAATTACATATTTCAACAGCACTCAAAATATAAATGTTGTTGCGGTGCTCACGAACAATCCCCATGCCAAAGTTCTAGACCGGTGTAAAAAATTAAATGTAAGTGCCTTATCATTTAATAAAACAAGTTTTTACACCACTAATCATGTAGAAAATTTAGTAATTGCCCTTAAACCCGATCTTATTGTGCTAGCTGGGTTTTTATGGAAATTCCCCGACAAGTTAGTTATACTTTTTCAAAATAAAATAATAAATATACATCCTGCTCTTTTACCAAAATACGGCGGAAAAGGTATGTATGGAATGCATGTTCATCAAGCTGTAGTAGCAAATAAAGAATCCGAAACGGGTATAAGCATTCATTATGTAAATGAGCATTATGATGAAGGTGCTATTATCTTCCAGGCCAAGTGTTCTGTAAATATTAAAGATACGCCCGAAGATATTGCCGCTAAAATTCACGAATTAGAAATGCAGCATTTCCCAAAAGTCGTGGAACAGTTATTAGGATCTGAAGTTTCAAATTAAAAAACCCAATAAAAGCTAGTGCATATTGAAATTTGAAACCTGCCTATACATTATGACAAAGATTTAACCATCATAAATTTAATCAATTCGTGTCCAAAAAAAAGAAGAAATATTACACCGTTTGGAAGGGGCATCACACAGGTGTATTTGAATCCTGGGATGATTGCAAGGCGCAAATTAATAATTTTGAAGGTGCTCAGTATAAATCATTCGATACGTTTGAAGCTGCCAAACAAGCTCTAAAAGGAAATTACTACGATTTCATCTCTAAAAAAGGAGCATTTAAAAGCGAGTTAAGTCAATTGCAACTTGACAGAATTGGGCAACCAAATTTTAATTCTATTTCAGTAGACGCGGCTTCAAGCGGTAATCCTGGTGTGATGGAATATCGCGGTGTGGATACAAAAACGAAACAACAACTTTTTATTCAAGGACCTTTTGAACAAGGCACCAATAATATAGGCGAATTTTTGGCCATTGTACATGGCTTGGCCTATTTAAAACAACAGAATAGTGACCGTGTTATTTACACCGATTCCAGAACAGCTATTAGTTGGGTGAAAAAGAAAACCTGTAATACCAAGTTAGAACGCAATACCAAAAACGAAAAGCTTTTTGATTTGGTTGAACGCGCCATCCATTGGTTAAAAACGAATTCTTACAACACCCCAATTGCCAAGTGGGAAACGAAAGCTTGGGGAGAAATTCCTGCTGATTTCGGGAGGAAATAACAGTCGTCAATCTTCTAAAATTATTCACTTTTTTAAGGCATAAATTTTATGTAATTTTGCGACAAATTTAAAATACTTTGAGCAAACTAGTCATTGTTGGCACCGTTGCATTCGATGCCATAGAAACCCCATTCGGGAAAACTGATAAAATCCTTGGTGGCGCCGCTACTTTTATAGGTTTAGCCGCATCTCATTTTAACATTGAATTGGCGGCAGTATCTGTAGTTGGAGGTGATTTTCCACAAGAATATTTAGACTTACTTTCTAATAAAAATATCAATATTGATGGTATTGAAATTATTAAAGAAGGAAAAACCTTTTTTTGGAGCGGCAAATATCACAACGATATGAATTCTCGTGACACACTTGCTACCGAATTAAATGTCTTGGCGGATTTTAATCCTTCGGTTCCCGATAGTTTCAAGAATGCCGAATTCGTAATGTTAGGCAACTTACATCCTTTGGTGCAATTAAGTGTGTTGGAGCAAATGCAACAAAAACCAAAATTAGTAGTTTTAGATACTATGAATTTTTGGATGGATTGCGCTTTAGAAGATTTAAAAAAAGTGATAGGTAAAGTTGATGTTATTACCATAAATGACGAAGAAGCTAGACAGCTGAGTGGCGAATATTCATTGGTGGTAGCTGCGAGAAAAATTCACGAAATGGGACCAAAATATGTGGTCATTAAAAAAGGAGAACACGGTGCCTTGTTATTTCATAAGGAAAATGTGTTTTTCGCACCAGCATTACCATTAGAGGAAGTTTTTGATCCAACTGGCGCAGGAGATACTTTTGCCGGCGGTTTTATTGGTTATTTAGCGAACACCAATGATATTTCGTTTGAGAACATGAAAAATGCCATTATCTATGGATCTACACTCGCTTCTTTTTGTGTTGAAAAATTTGGCACGGAGCGAATGATTCAACTTTCTCAAGATGAAATTTATAAACGATTAAAACAATTCAAGAACTTAACGCAATTTGATATTGCATTAACATAAATAGGCGCGCGCTCAATTTGGAGCGCGTTTTTTATTGATACTAATTTTGCGAAACCTAACAATTATTTATTCACATCATGAGTGACGAATTAAAACACGAATGTGGCATTGCTCTTATCAGACTTTTAAAACCTTTAGAATTCTACAAACAAAAATACGGTAGTGCATTTTACGGTGTTAATAAAATGTATTTAATGATGGAAAAGCAGCATAACCGCGGTCAAGATGGTGCTGGATTTGCAAGCATTAAATTAAATACAAGACCTGGCGAGCGCTACATTAGTCGCGTGCGCTCTGTAGCGCAACAACCCATTCAAGATGTGTTTTCACAAATTAACCAGCGTATTAGTCAAGAATTTCAAAACCATCCTGAGTACCTAAACGACGTAGCTGCGCAAAAACGTTATATTCCGTATATAGGAGAAGTCCTTTTGGGGCATGTGCGTTATGGTACTTTTGGTAAAAACAGTGTAGAAAGTGTACACCCTTTTATTAGGCAAAACAATTGGATGCATCGTAATTTAATTGTGGCTGGTAATTTTAATATGACCAATGTAAGTGAATTATTCAACAATCTTGTAGATTTAGGACAGCATCCAAAGGAAAAAGCAGATACCATTACCATCATGGAAAAAATAGGGCATTTTTTAGATGATGCTGTTGCTAAAATTTACAAAGATCTAAAAAATGAAGGTTACGGTAAAAACGAATGTTCGCCCTTAATAGCCAAGCGGCTAAATATTGCAAAAATTCTAAAAAGGTCTTCTAAAAACTGGGATGGCGGCTATGCCATGGCAGGTTTAATTGGTCATGGCGATTCTTTTGTGCTTCGAGATCCCGCAGGAATTAGGCCTGCATTTTATTATCAAGATGATGAAATTGTTGTGGTAGCTTCTGAGCGTCCAGTTATTCAAACTGTATTTAACGTTCCTTTCGAAGATGTTCACGAATTACCTCCCGGACATGCAATTATTACCAAAAAATCTGGTAAGACAAAAATTCATCAAGTCCTCAAACCATTAGAACGCAAAGCTTGTTCGTTTGAACGCATCTATTTTTCCCGTGGAAGTGATGCTGAAATTTATCAAGAACGTAAAAAATTAGGAAGCCTTTTAATGCCCAAAGTGCTTGAAGCCATTAATGACGACACAAAAAATACGGTGTTTTCATATATACCGAATACGGCTGAAACATCCTTTTATGGTATGATAGAATCGGTTGAGGATTTTCTGAATGCCCAAAAAACAAAAGCAATACTTAAAGGAAAACGTGCCCTTTCTGAAGAAAAAGTAACCTCTATTTTAAGCGAAAGACCTCGTATCGAAAAAATTGCCATTAAGGATGCTAAACTTCGCACCTTTATAACGGAAGATAGCAGTCGTGATGATTTAGTTGCCCACGTTTATGATGTCACCTACGGTGTTATCAAACCAACCGATAATTTGGTAATTATTGATGATAGTATTGTAAGAGGCACTACACTTAAAAAAAGTATTATCAAAATGCTGGATAGGCTGCATCCTAAAAAAATAGTGGTGGTATCGTCTGCCCCGCAAATTAGATATCCTGATTGTTATGGCATAGATATGGCCAATCTCGACAGCTTAATTGCCTTTAGAGCCATGCTTGAACTTCTTAAAGAAAAGGACAAATATCAACTTATAGACGAAGTTTATCACAAGTGCAAAGCTCAAACCGAACTCGAAGATAGTGTTGTCAAAAACTTCGTAAAAGATTTATACAGTGAATTTTCTGACGAAGAAATTTCTGATAAAATATCAGAACTTATATGCGATGATGATATAAAAGCTGAAGTAAAAACCATATTTCAATCGGTTGAAAATTTACATTTAGCTTGTCCGAATAACCTAGGCGATTGGTATTTTACTGGTAATTATCCAACGGTTGGAGGAAACCGAGTAGTAAACAAAGCGTTTATTAATTTTTATGAAGGAAACAAAGAACGAGCTTACTAGCTAAAATACTTAAATCGCGTACTTTATCCGAAAAAATGTGTGTTTTAACTTAAAAAAATGCATTTCGTCTAATATTTAATACTTCTTCTTAAATTAAAATTACTTTAGTATCACCATAACATAAGTAGGTTAAGTTCATGGTAGATTTGGGGCAAAAAAAGGTGAACACTCGTTCACCTTTTTTTATTAAAGCCCATTTGAAGATAAGTCCAAAGAATCCTGTTGATAATTTACCAATTAACCCTTTATTTTAACCTTTTCCCCTTTTGGACTAATTTCTAAGCCGTTCATCCAAAATATTTAAGCATTAAAAAATACTCAACCTATATTTGACTCACCATAACATAAGTAGGTTAAGTTTATGGTAGATTTGGGGCAAAAAAGGTGAACACTCGTTCACCTTTTTTCATTTAAAATACCTGCGAAAGCAGGAATCTCTTAACAACATAGCAGAACCCATTATTTGCAATACATGATGGCATAAAAAAAGCGAACCAAAAAAGTCCGCTTTTACAATTTTAAATTACAGTTAAACTATTTAGCCGCATCGTAACGTCTTTCAACCTCATTCCAGTTAATCACATTAAAAAATGCTTCAATGTAATCTGGCCTTCTGTTTTGATAGTTTAAGTAGTATGCATGTTCCCAAACATCTAATCCAAGAATAGGAATTCCACCACAACCAACACCAGGCATTAATGGGTTATCTTGATTTGGTGATGAACACACCTCAACTTTTCCGCCTTTGTGCACGCATAACCAAGCCCAACCTGAACCAAACTGAGTAGCTGCTGCTTTTGAAAATTTACTTTTAAAATCATCAAATGAGCTGTAAGCAGCTTCAATTGCATCTTTAAGTTCGCCAGACAATCTGCCTTTTCCTTCAGGATTCATAATTTCCCAGAATAGAGAATGATTGTAAAATCCGCCGCCATTATTTCTAACAGCACTGTTTGACATATCTAAATTGGTCAAAATATCTTCAATAGATTTTCCTTCAAGATTGGTTCCAGAAATAGCATTATTCAAATTATTAGTATAACCTGCATGATGCTTAGAATGGTGTATTTCCATCGTGCGCGCATCAATATGTGGTTCTAATGCGTCGTATGCATATTTTAATTTTGGTAATTCAAATGACATAATTTTATTGTTTTTTAATTAATATTCGATAAGTTACAAATTTAGTCAATACCAATGGCAATTAAAAATAATAAATAGTTATCAAATCATTGATTGTTTTTATATTGTAACAAAAAAATACATGCATCAAAAGTCTGAGTTTTATATCTACAATGCTTCAGCTGGAAGTGGTAAAACCTTCACTTTGGTTAAGCACTATTTAAAATTATTATTTCAATCACAAAAACCGCTTCCATTTAAACATATTTTAGCGCTTACCTTCACCAATAAGGCGGTTGGGGAAATGAAAGAACGAATTTTTAAACATCTTATAGAATTTGCAGATTCAGAAATATTAAAAGCGCCTAATGATATGGGTACCGTGTTGTGCGATGAACTCAATATGTCCATAGAGTCACTTCACACAAAATCAAAATTACTATTGCAACAAATTATCCATAACTATACGGCTTTTGAAGTATCAACCATAGACAAATTTAACCATAGAATTATCAGGACTTTTGCACATGATTTAAAATTGTCGGTGAATTTTGAGGTTGAATTAGATCAAAAATCCATGCTTATTGAAGCTGTTGATAGTCTTATTGCAAAAGCTGGCGATAACGATTTACTCACAAAAACATTGGTGAATTTTGCACTTGAAAAGGCTGATGAAGACAAAAGCTACGACGTTTCTCTAGACTTTTATCGCATTGCAGAGTTACTTACTACAGAAAATGACATTCCGTACATTAAGCATATTGAGGATAAAACACTCATAGATTTTGGCGCTTTAAAAACCCAACTTATTCAACAAAAGAAATCCTTAGAAAAATCGATTGTGGCTGTTGCCGATTCCTTTTTTGCTTTAATTGAAAACAACAATATTCCCATTAATAGTTTTACAAGAGGCAGTATTCCGAAATACTTCGAAAAAATATCGAAAAGCGACTTTCCTGTTAGCTTTGATACTCAATGGCAAACCAAAATCGCGACCGATGCCTTGTATCCACAAAAAACAGATAACAATATCAAGTCTGTTCTTGGCGGCCTTCAGCCTACAATTGCACAGTTGTTTAACGATTCCAAAGAAAAAATTATAGTTCATAAATTTTTAAATGCGATTTACAAAAATATTACGCCACTATCGGTTCTAAATGCCATAAACAGTGAGCTTAATTGCCTAAAAGAAGTTCAAAATAAAATGCTGATTTCTGAATTTAACGGCATTATTCATAACGAAGTAAAAAACCAACCAACACCCTATATATACGAACGTTTAGGCGAAAAGTTCCTGCATTATTGTATTGATGAATTTCAAGATACCTCGGTGCTGCAATGGGAAAATTTAATCCCATTAATAGACAATGCATTATCGCAAGAAAAAACTGGAGAAAAGGGATCGCTTCTTTTGGTAGGCGATGCAAAACAAGCTATTTACCGGTGGCGCGGCGGCAAGGCTGAACAGTTTATTGACTTGTATAACAAAAGCATAAATCCATTTCAATTGTCTGTTAATGTTGAGCAACTTCCCATAAATTATCGAAGTCATAAAACCATAGTTGATTTTAATAATTCCTTTTTTAAAGGTCTTTCTGAAACTGCTTTGGCCCATCCCGTATATGCAAAACTATATCAGAATTCCTATCAAAAAAGTCATTCGGATAATGATGGTTATGTAGAAATTTCATTCATAGATCCTGCTACTGATGAAGACGGAAATGAAATGTACGTGCAACAAACCTATGCTAAAATTCAAGATTGTATTGATAGAAAACATCGCTTGTCTGACATTTGTGTTTTAGTGAGAAAAAATAAAGAAGCTGTCATGGTTTCGGAATATTTAAACCTGCAAGGCATTCCCGTGGTGTCATCAGAAAGCTTATTATTAAAAAACTCCCCAGAAGTTTGCTTCGTGATTAACTTTATAACCCAGATAACTAATCCAGATAATTATGAAGCCAAAATTGAGGTATTAGAATATCTTGCAAATACTTTAAAAATGGGTGATCCACATCCATTTTATAAATTATTTCTATCAAAATCACAGGAAGCATTTATGAAAGGTTTAAGTGACTTCGGTTTTCACATTAACAGTGCCGATTTTATATATCTTCCACTTTACGAATTAGTTGAGCTATTGATTAAAACATTCAAATTAATAAAAGGCTCTAATGCTTACTTACAGTTTCTGCTAGATGAAATTTTAACTTTTTCGCAGAAGCAAAATGCTCATATGTCGAAATTTTTAGAATATTTTGAAGCCAAAAAAGACATACTCTCAATTGCGTCACCCGAAGGTCAAGAAGCTGTTAAGGTCATGACCGTTCATAAAGCTAAGGGTTTAGAATTTGAAATTGTGATTTATCCATTTGCCGACAACGATGTTCATAAAACCATGGGCGAAAAAGTTTGGTTTCCCATAAAGACTGACGATTTTAATGGTTTTGACTATGCTTATCTGAACTTAAATTCAGAATTAAAAGACTTTGGTGACATTGGTGAAATTTTATACAATCAGCATCGAGATCAACAGGCTTTGGATGGCCTTAATGTTCTTTATGTAGCTTTAACTCGTGCTGTTGGGGAATTATATGTCATTTCAAAATTAAAAAAAGGCGCTGCCAATTATGCCGGTTATTTTATGGGTTATTTGGAATCTGAAGGTTTATGGCAAGAGGGTAAATTAAGCTATTCGTTTGGAGCACATCCCTGCCCGAAAAATCAGAAGAAATCTACAACCACTAATCTACAACCAGAATTCATAAGTACTAGCCGGAACGAACTTAATCTAAGTATTGTTGATAATGCTTCATTTTTGTGGGATACCAACATTAAAAATGCGATTGAAAAGGGAAATCTAATTCACGAATTAATGTCCAAAATTAAAACCTCGGAAGATATTGAGACGGTTTTAGAAGCATTTGAAAGCTCTGGTTCAATCGAACCTAGCCAACTTGAAGTTTTAAAGCAAACCATAGATTCTATAGTTTTTCACCAACAGTTACATCACTATTTTCATGTTAATAACATTATATACAACGAAAAGGAAATAATTACGGCAGACGCTAAAATATTAAGACCGGATAGAATCGTCATTTTACCCAATAACGAAGCCATTCTTATAGATTACAAAACAGGAAGCAAAAGCGATAAGCATAAAAATCAATTAAATGATTACAGCTTGGCACTAAAAGATATAGGAATAGCAATCACATCAAAACTATTAATTTATGTGAACGAGAAAGTTGAGGTAATTGAGTTTTAAATTATAATAAAGCGCTAAGCCTTGTAAAGGTTTTATGTAGTATTATTATCTTTGTAATCTATTTTAAATCCCTAAAATAATTTAATAAATCCATATGTACGGAAGCCTAAAACAACATTTACAAGACGAATTAGAAACCATCAAAAATGATGGTTTATACAAACAAGAACGCATTATTACTTCGGCACAAGGTGCTGAAATAACTTTAAGCACAGGTCAGACAGTGCTTAATTTTTGTTCTAATAATTACCTTGGTTTATCTTCTCATCCTGAAGTTATACAAGCGGCAAAAGACGTTATGGATACCCATGGTTTTGGGATGTCATCGGTACGATTTATCTGTGGTACGCAAGACATTCATAAAACTTTGGAACAAAAAATAGCCGAATTTTATGGCACAGAAGATACCATTTTATACGCAGCGGCATTTGATGCCAATGGCGGTGTTTTTGAACCGCTTTTAGGTCCAGAAGATGCTATTATTTCAGACTCCTTAAATCACGCATCGATTATTGATGGCGTAAGGTTGTGTAAAGCTGCCAGGTTTCGTTATAAAAACAGCGACATGGCAGATTTGGAAGCCCAACTAATTGCAGCCAACGCGAGCAATGCAAGATTTAAAATAATAGTTACGGATGGTGTGTTCTCGATGGATGGTTTGGTGGCTCCTTTAGATAAAATATGCGATTTAGCAGATAAGTATGGTGCTTTGGTAATGATTGACGAATGTCATGCAACTGGATTTATAGGCAAAACAGGCCGAGGCACACTTGAAGAAAAGGGTGTTATGAATCGGGTAGATATAATAACTGGTACACTAGGCAAAGCTATGGGAGGAGCTATGGGTGGCTACACAACGGCTAAAAGAGAAATTATTGAAATATTACGACAACGTTCAAGACCATATTTGTTTTCAAATTCTCTAGCACCCGCAATTGTAGGCGCTTCTATAAAGGTGTTCGAGATGCTTGCTGAAAATACTGAATTAAGAGACCAATTGGAGTGGAACACTAATTACTTTAAAAAAAGATTAAAGTCGGCCGGTTTCGACATTATAGATGGAGATTCTGCTATTGTTCCAGTGATGCTTTACGATGCTAAACTTTCACAAACCATGGCCAATATGTTGTTAAATGAAGGTATTTACGTGATAGGCTTCTTTTTTCCTGTAGTTCCAAAGGATAAAGCTAGAATACGTGTTCAACTTTCTGCCGCACATACAAAAGACCACTTAGACAAGGCAATAAGTGCGTTTATTAAGGTGGGAAAGGCACTGGAAATTATATAAAAACACTACAAACTCCTTATTTTGTAGTGTTTATTCAATATTTTTATATATTTGTCTTTGTTAATATATTTTAACATCTTACTTTTGCTTACAATTAACACTTAAAAATTAAATTATTTGAATATGAAACATCTTAGCAAATTATTGTTCGCTATGTTATTTTTATTGAGCTTCAGCATAGCTAATGCTCAGGATAAAAACAACCCATGGGCTTTCGCAATTGGAACTAATGCCGTTGACCCTTATCCTGTTGGAGAACCTACTCCACAAGGAGCTTTTTTTGATGAATATTTCAACTTCAACGATCACTGGAACGTGTTACCAGCGCCGTCGTTTTTATCTGTTAGCCGTTATGTTGGTGATGGATTTACTTTCACTGCGGCTGGTTCATTTAATACTATCAGTAAATTTGGAGATGTTATTAATCCGATAAATGGTGAAGAGTCGGTTAATGTAGTTGATGATTTATCTTATTTTGGAATAGATGGGATGGTTTCATATAGCTTCATGGAATTAATCAAATCAAACACATTTGAGCCTTACTTAGGTGTTGGAGGTGGATATTCTTGGTTAGATGAAATCGGTGCTGGTACTTTAAATGGCTCCGTTGGTGTTAAATTTTGGTTTAATGAATTTGTAGGATTGAATTTACAGTCAACATATAAGCATGTTTTTGAAGATTATTTACCAAAACATTTTCAACACTCAGCTAGTATTATATTTAAATTCGGTGGTAAAGACACCGATGGTGATGGTATTTACGACCATGAAGATGCTTGCCCAGAAGTGCCTGGTTTAGCTCAATTCAATGGTTGTCCTGATTCGGATGGTGATGGAATTACAGATGCTGAGGATGCATGTCCATATGAAGCAGGATTAGCTGAATTTAATGGTTGTCCTGATACTGACGGTGATGGTGTTCCAGATAAAGATGATAAATGTCCAACTGAAGCTGGTCTAAAATCTTTAGATGGTTGTCCTGATGCTGATGGTGATGGTATTGCTGATGGCGATGACAACTGTCCAAACGAAGCTGGTCCAAAAGAAAACAATGGTTGTCCTTGGCCAGATAGAGATGGAGATGGTGTGCTTGATAAAGATGATCAATGTCCTGACGATGCTGGACCTGCATCTAATAATGGTTGCCCAGAAGTAACTGAAGAGGTTAAGAAAACACTTAATGAGTACGCAAAAACAATTCTTTTCGATACCGGAAAATCTTCCATCCAAAAAGAATCTGAAAAAGTACTTAATGACATTGTTGCAATTATAAATGAATACCCAACTGCTAAATTTAGAATTGAAGGACACACTGATAGTGTTGGTAGTGAGGCTAATAATCTTAAATTGTCTAAAGAAAGAGCTGCTTCAGTTATGCAATACTTAATTGAAAACGGTGTTGGCTCAAGTAGATTGAGTTCTGAAGGATTTGGAGAAGGTAAGCCAATAGCTTCTAATAACACTAAAACAGGAAGATCTGTTAACAGACGTGTTGAAATTAATTTAATGAACTAATAACAATTTAAATTATTAGTAAATAATAAATAAAAAAACGCTCCGATTGTCGGAGCGTTTTTTATTTTTATACAATGAAGACATTCATTGCCGAAGTTGTAACGCATCTGATTAAAAAAGATATTGATTTCAACGAAACCATTTTTATTTTACCCAATAAGCGCGCAGGACTATTTCTTAAAAAGGAACTGTCACTTCAACTCAATAAAACCTTTTTTGCGCCCGAAATTCTATCATCAGAAGCATTCTTTGGCGAACTTTCACTACTTCATCCTGTCGATAATATTGAAGCATTATTCGTTTTTTACGAAGTTTATTTAGAGTTAACACCCAAAGACCAAATTGAATCCTTCGATATATTTTCCTCTTGGGCACAACTTCTTATCAATGATTTCATTGAGATTGACAGATATTTAATTGAACCATCTCACATTTTTGACTATTTAAGCGCCATAAAAGATATTGATCATTGGTCATTAGACCACAATCAAACTGAAAACACAGCCAGATACTTATCCTTTTGGAAACGATTAAAGGCATATTACCATAGTTTCAATTCTAAATTATTGAGCGAAAACAAAGGCCATCAAGGACTTCAGTATAGAGAAGCCATAAACAATTTAGAAGGCTATTTAGCGTCGAATAACAAGACACATATATTTGTTGGTTTTAACGCCTTAAATAAGGCTGAGGAAGTGGTATTTCAAGAGCTAATTAACCAAAATCGCGCTGATATATTCTGGGATCTCGATGTGCATTTTTTTAATAATCCACTTCACGATGTGGGTTTGTTTATGCGCAGCTATTATCAAAAATGGCCCTTTTACAAATCGAATGCGTTTAATTGGTTTTCAAACAATTACTCCAAGAAAAAAGATTTAAAAATTATTGGTGCTATAAAAAATGTTGGACAAGTAAAACAAATTGGTGCTATTTTAAAAGATGAATTTAAACTTAATAATGGCGACTTAAGTAATACTGCCGTTGTACTAGGCGACGAGAATCAGTTAACCCCTATTCTTAATTCCATTCCGGCCAACATTGAGCATATCAATATAACTATGGGCTTACCTCTAAAAAGCGTAAGCATAAGTTCGTTTTTCGAGCTTCTATTCAACCAACATCAAACCAAACCAAAAAAATATTATTACAAAGAAGTTATTGCACTATTAAACCATTCGGCAATTATATCTCTTTATTCAAAAAGTGCCATGATTGAGAAGAACACTTATATTCATGGCATCAATACCAACAACACGACCTTTATTGATTTTGAACATTTAAATGGCGGTTTAAGCGAGAGCAAAATACTGGTTAATACTTTATTTGCCTCTTGGGAAGATAACCCAAATACGGCGCTCAATAATTGCATTCAACTCATTGTTCAACTCAAAAATAGTTTAAGTAGCAATAAGAATCAACACCTACTAGAACTATCTAATGCTTATAAATTTTACACCCTATTTAACGAACTAAAAAAACGCATTAGTAAAAACACTTATGTAGGAAACATACGAACCCTTTTTGGCTTGTATAAAGAACTTTTAAAAAGTGAAACCATCGATTTTCGTGGCGAACCACTTCGCGGTCTACAAATTATGGGCGTGTTAGAATCAAGATTATTAGACTTTGAAACTGTCATTATTTCTGGAGTAAACGAAGGTATATTACCAGCAGGGAAACAGCATAACTCATTTATTCCGTTTGATGTTAAAATCGAAAATGGCTTACCAACTTATAAAGAAAAAGATGCAATTTATGCCTATCACTTCTACCGATTACTACAGCGCGCTAAAAAAGTTTATATACTTTATAATACTGAAGCCGATGTACTTATTGGCGGCGAGCCGAGTAGATTTATTAAGCAACTTCAAATAGAAAATATTCACAACATTGAAAACTTAGTGTCCATTCCCAAAACAGACCTTGATGTTCGTGAACTTAAAAGAATTAAAAAATCGGCCAGTTTGATAACTGATTTAAAATTATTAGCAGAAAAAGGATTTTCACCTTCGTCATTAACCAATTATATTCGAAATCCGATTGACTTTTATTACTCAAAAGTATTGAATATTAGAGAAACTGAAGAGGTTGAAGAAACGGTGGCGGCAAACACGCTTGGCAACGTAATTCACAAAACTTTAGAAGATTTCTACCAACCGTATGTCGGGATATATCTTGAAACTTCCCACTTAGAAAACATGATTAAAATGGTGGATGATGCGGTCTTTGGCCATTTTAAATACTACTACCGTTTAGGCGATTTTACTAAAGGTAAAAATCTAATAATATTTGAAGTTGCTAAACGCTATGTATTTAACTTTTTGCAAAAAGAACTAGAAACCTTAAAGAGCAATCATACCATAAAAATTATTGCATTAGAACAAAAAGTGCGTGTTAAAATAGACATTCCCGAATTAGATTTTCCAGTCTTTATCAATGGTATCGTAGATAGGATAGATAATCACGACGGAACACTCCGAATAATTGATTACAAAAGCGGTAAAGTTGAACAACGCGATGTTGAAATTATTAACTGGGAAGATTTAACTTCCGATTACAAAAAATATAGCAAGTCATTTCAGCTTTTAAGCTATGCTTTTATGCTTCATCAAAACAAAGAAATTATGCTTCCATTGACTGCTGGCATTATTTCATTTAAAAATTTACAAGGTGACTATGTTTTAAATTTTTCCAAAAAAGATAAAAATGGTAGTTACGCCAACAAAGACGTGTTGATAACTGAGGATACCTTATTAAATTATTATAAATCACTTAAATATTTAATACTTGAGATCTTTAATCCAGCCATCGACTTTATAGAAAAAGAAACTTAGACCATTTTTAAATTGGCGTCGCTTAATTTGGTTATCTTTTCAATAAGTAGCTCTTTTTTGACTGGTTTTGTCATGTAATCCGACATTCCTCAATCGAATACTTTTTGTCTGGCTTTCTCAGTAGCGGCGGCCGTTACGGCAATTATTAGTTTATCTTTAGTAATTAAATGTTCGGGTATATAACTTATTTTCAAATTGTAACTGTAAGCCAGCATTTATTAATGCAAAGCCATAGGAACCATCAATAATTATGCTCAAATTAAAGGCTATAGAGAAGATTGGGCTCCCTTTAGTTCCGCTCAGTATCCACCTGTCAATCTACAGGCAGGCTTCTCGCCCGACTAGGAAATAAAAAACAAAGACCCTCAAAAAGATTGAAGGTCTTTGTTATTAATGTGGAGAAGATCGGGCTCGAACCGACGACCTCTTGACTGCCAGTCAAGCGCTCTAGCCAACTGAGCTACATCCCCATATGATTTTCATTTTGAAAACGAGATCGAAAGTAGTATAATTTTTCTATTTTCACAGCAATTTTCGGCACAAAAATAACCAAACTAAATGATTAAAAAAGCATCTTTTAAAGATATTGATAATATTATCAAAATTACGCAAGCTTGCGCCCGCCACATGGAAGAACAAGGTATTTACCAATGGAATAGCTATTACCCAAGTAAAGCTGTTTTTGAAAATGACTTCAACAATGATGAATTATACATTATCGAGAGACATAAAAGTATTGTTGGTTGTATGGCAATAACACCTAAAATGTCTTCGTGCTACAGTAATGTTGAATGGTTAGAGACTAATAATAATGCCATTTATGTACACCGCTTGGCTATTGATCCCAAATTTCAAGGCAATGGATTTGCGCAAGAACTGATGAATTTTGCCGAAAACTATGCCAAAAATAATAAGTATCACTCTGTAAGGTTAGATACCTTTTCAAAAAACACTAGAAATCAAAAGTTTTACGAACTTCGCGGCTATAAAAGACTCGGCGAAATTTTCTTTCCTAAACAAAGTGAATTTCCCTTTTACTGCTATCAATTATTACTGTGAGTACTGATATTTCTTTTAAAGCCATTAACAAACTTGCTGTTCCAGCCTTAATTGCCGGTATTTCAGAACCCATTCTCTCAATTACCGATACCGCCGTAGTTGGAAATATGGATTTTAATGCAACCGAATCTTTGGCCGCTGTTGGCATAGTTGGTGCCTTTATTTCAATGCTTATTTGGGTTTTGGGTCAAACCAGGAGTGCAATTTCATCTATCGTGTCTCAATATTTAGGAGCCGATGAGTTAGACCACGTAAAAAACCTGCCTGCTCAAGCTATTTATTTAATTACTTCGCTAAGTATTCTAATTATATTAGCTACTTACCCATTCGCCAAAGAGATATTTAAACTCTACAATGCTTCTGATTTAATTTTAGATTTTAGTGTAACTTATTACCAGATACGAGTGTTCGGTTTTCCTTTCACCTTATTTACTATTGCCGTTTTTGGCGCTTTTAGAGGACTTCAAAACACCTATTACCCGATGGTTGTCGCCCTTGTTGGTGCGAGTTTGAATATTATTTTAGACTTTGTTTTGGTGTATGGAGTAAAAGATATCATCCCAGCAATGCATATTGAAGGCGCTGCTTATGCGAGTGTAATTGCACAGTTTATAATGGCTGTTTTGTCAGGAATTTTTCTGCTCAGAAAAACGGATATACCGCTTCGGTTTACCTTGCCAATTAATAAAGAAATGAAGCGATTTACGTTGATGATTGCCAATTTATTCATAAGAACTTTAGCGCTTAATTTGGCACTGTATTTAGCAAGTGCTTTTTCAACTGGATATGGTAAAAATTATATTGCTGCCTATACCATAGCCATTAATCTTTGGTTTTTTGGTGCTTTTTTTATTGATGGTTATGCAAGTGCTGGTAATATTTTGTCAGGGAAGTTATATGGTGCAAAACGGTACAAAGAATTACTAGCCTTAAGCAAAAAACTTATTGTTTACGGTATTTTAGTAGGAATTGGCTTGGCTCTAGCTGGATATGTTTTCTACAACTTCATTGGTTCTATATTTACCAAAGAGCCCTTAGTGTTAATCGAATTTTATAAGGTTTTTTGGCTGGTATTAGCCATGCAGCCTTTGTGTGCTTTAGCGTTTATTTTTGACGGCGTTTTTAAAGGGCTTGGCCGCATGAAATACCTCCGAAACTTACTATTAATTTCAACTTTATTTGTATTTGTGCCTACACTTTTTATTATGGATTATTACGATTTTAAATTGGTTGCCGTGTTTACGGCATTCACATTGTGGATTGTGGCACGCGGCATTCCATTAATTATAAAATTTAACCAAACATTTAAGCCATTAGCCGAAAACAGTTAATTTTGAATCCACTTAAACCGAAGTTTATAATGAGCACAACCATATTACAAGATTCTATTGAAGAAAAAATACAAAACGCTCCAGATAGCAGTTATGAAATTGGCATCTTCATAGGTTCGATGCTTCCTTTTGTGGTTTTAATTGTTATTGCTTATTTAATTTATAGCTACAATAAAAACAGAAATAAAGAAAAGTAATATGGATGTACTAAGTTTTTTGGGCGGTAATGGCTTATTTTTAGTATTAGCAGTAGTATTAGTAATTGTTTATGTATACAACAAAAACAAAAAACGCTAATCTATCTTGTTTTTAACCAGCCTGTTACGCTGAGTCTTTGACTATGAACTGTTTTTACTTCATGCTCGATGCTCTGACTTTCAAAAATAACAACTCTACCAGGTAAGGGATAAATATTTTTCTCAACTTCCTGATTGTTTTCATTTAAATACAAGCATAACTCACCGCCATTTTCTGCAGCCCAACCGTCCTCGTTTAAATAACATACAAACGACAATTTACGTCTATCGTCATTTTGAAAAGTATCAATATGTCTTTTATAAAAAGTGCCTATTGGATAAATGGCATAATGGAATTCTTTATGCAAAATTCCTAAAAAACAGGTTTTATTAAGATAATTAACCAACTGGTTGATCTTATTAAAAAATAATTGCTCAGCATCATCTGCTTTGGTTTCATCCATCCAAAGAATAACGTCGCCACGAATCGATTTTTCAATTGTTTCATTGAGTTTATTGCCAATAGCTGCTTTTTTAAATGCATCATCGTCATACTTTTGCAATAAGGACTGACGCAAAACCTCAACCTCATCATCTGTAAAAAAATTGTCTATAATACTGAATTGCTGAATTGAAATATCGGTAATAATGCGCTCAAAAAGCGGATTTTCATTGAAGTCTATATGTTCAAAAATGGCATCCATAGCACCGGCTTGGTATAAAAATACTAAGTATAAAAAGTAACCAAATGTAATCTAAAAACCATTTCGTTAAACAAAATGAATACCTTTGCGAAATAATCTATCTCGGGGCAATTCCACGAGATATTTTAAAGAATAAACATTAGATTCGAGGCAAATCTCGAAGGATTTAATTTCCGATAATCGCGTAAAATTTATTTGATGAGTAATATTAGAATTACAAAACAATTTTCTTTCGAAACAGGCCATGCCTTATATGGTTATGACGGAAAGTGCAAAAATGTACACGGACACAGCTATAAACTGTCTGTTACCGTAATTGGAACGCCGATTTCTGACCAAAATAATGTGAAATTTGGTATGGTAATTGACTTTGGCGACCTTAAAAAAATTGTAAAAGAAGAGGTGGTTGATGTATTTGACCACGCAACTGTATTTAATAAAAACACACCCCATATCGACCTGGCTAATGAACTAAAAAGTCGTGGACATAATGTTATTTTGGCCGATTATCAGCCTACCAGCGAAATGATGGTGATAGATTTTGCAGAAAAAATTAAGAGTCGTTTGCCAGACCACATCAGCTTACACTCGTTAAAATTACAAGAAACTGAAACCAGCTTTGCCGAATGGTATGCAAACGATAATTAGGGCGTTACCTCAATTATTTTGGGGTCAGGCTTTCACTACTCGCTTTTCTATTTATTTATAACCAAATAAAAAGAGCTCAAACAAACCGTTCAATCCTTAACGCAAACTTTCATTATATTTACCTTATGAATATCCCCGAAGGAAAGAAAATATATTTTGCATCAGACAATCATCTGGGTGCTCCAACCAAACATGCTTCATTTCCGCGTGAAAAAAAATTTGTGGCTTGGTTGGACAGCATAAAAGACGATGCTGCGGCTATTTTTCTATTGGGCGATTTGTTTGATTTTTGGTTTGAATACAAAACCGTTGTTCCAAAAGGTTTCACTAGAACTTTAGGAAAACTTGCAGAAATTAGTGATTCTGGAATCCCAATCTATTACTTTGTTGGTAACCACGATTTATGGATGAATGGCTATTTTGAAGAAGAACTTAATATTCCCGTATTTCACCAACCCAGGGAATTTAGTTTTAATGAGAAAACCTTTTTTATTGGCCATGGTGATGGTTTAGGCCCTGGTGACAAAGGCTACAAACGTATGAAAAAAGTGTTTACCAATCCATCTTCTAAATGGTTATTTAGATGGTTGCATCCCGATATTGGCATGCGATTGGGTCATTATTTTTCAGTAAAAAATAAACTGATTTCAGGCGATGAAGATGCCAAGTTTTTAGGAAACGACCACGAATGGTTGGTACAATACTCAAAACGCAAATTAGACACTAGGCACTACGATTTTTTTGTGTTTGGTCATCGGCATTTACCATTAGAAATTGAATTAAACTCAAACTCCAGATACTTCAACCTAGGCGATTGGATTAGTCATTATACCTACGGTTTTTTTGATGGAAAAGAATTTCAACTAAAACAATTTTAGTTAGAATTTTCGTGTTCTTCCAAGTCTTTTCTTAAATCCAATCTTCTAAATGATGGAGAGAAAAATGCCGTACTCACAGCTGTAATTAGAGTCATGGTGCCGCCAAACACAACTGCTGTAACAGTTCCCATTAATTTAGCTGTTAGACCACTTTCAAAAGCGCCCAATTCATTAGAGGAACCAACAAACATTGAGTTTACAGAAGACACTCGGCCTCGCATATGGTCTGGTGTTTTAAGTTGAAGAATGGTTTGTCTGATCACCATCGAAACACCATCCGTAACACCACTTAAAAATAGTGCAACAACCGATACCCAAAATATGGTGGAAACGCCGAAAATAATAATACAAACACCAAAACCGAAAACAGCTGCCAAGAGTTTGAGTCCGGCATTTTTACTAATTGGTAAGTAAGCCGTGGCGAGCATGGTTAAAAATGCCCCTACCGCTGGTGCGGCCCTTAAAACACCAAAGCCTTCAGGACCAACTTCCAAAATATCCTGTGCATAAATAGGTAATAGAGCGACTGCCCCACCAAATAAAACCGCTACCATATCCAAGGTAATTGCCCCTAAAATAGCCTTTGTTTTAAATACAAAATTTAAACCTTCTTTAAGGCTTTGCATAACTGGCTCACCTATTTTCGGATTCAAAATTGGTTTTCTGTTTATTTTGAAGAGTGTTAAAAATGCCAAGACTACTAATCCAAATACTACAGAAAGCGTCCAATGTACACCAATCCAGTTAATGAAAATTCCAGCTGTTGCAGGTCCGAGCACGTTGGCCATTTGCCAAGTAGAGCTGCTCCAGGTAGCTGCATTTGGATAAATTTTCTTCGGAACAATAAGTGCAACTAATGAAAATATAGTAGGGCCAAAAAACGATCTTACAAATCCTCCAAAAAACACCAGCGCATAAATACAATACAAAATGTGATTAGTTTCCCAAGTGCCAACAACTTCTGGCCATGTAAGCAAAAACAGACCCAAACTAATTAACGAAAAGGCGCCTATGCATAACAGTAATAAGTTGCGCTTTTCCTTCTGATCAACAATATGTCCAGCAAAAAGCGCCATTGACAAGGCTGGAATGATTTCCATGAGTCCAATTAAACCTAAGGATAGCGGATCTTTAGTGATGGAGTAAACTTGCCATTCAATTACAATAAATTGCATGCTCCAAGCAAAAACCAGTGCAAAACGCACCAATAAAAAAATGTTGAATTCCTTGATGCGCAGCGCGGCATAAGGGTCTTTTTTATTACTCATTCAGTTTTATTGGACTTTTTAAATTTTGCCAAATTTAATCTAAGCAACTCGTTTCGCGGTGTATTATTGACTAAAAATAAATCAACTTTTTATAAAACATATTCAATATCCTTTAGCTTAAGTTGTAAACTCACATTGCCATTCCATTCGTTTTCATCTATGGAATAAACTGCGCTAAAGGGTTCGCGATTCGCCACCAATTCATATTTATGGCCTAAATTAAATCCGATGGCAACAATTCTTTCGGCATTTGCTTGTGAAACTGTTATTCGTAGATGTTTATCGTCTTCACCTACACATTTTCCGTAGCCGGTATCTTTAAGGTTTTCGGTCATAAAAACTGGGGTCATGTTACCGGGTCCAAAAGGAGCGAATTGTTTTAAAATGCGCATTAGTTTGTCATTTATGTCACGCAACTCAATTTTTAGATCGATTTTAATTTCTCGTGTAAGTAAACTACTGGTAATGCTTTTAGTAACTTCATCTTCAAAGGCTTGTTTAAATGCCTCGTAATTTTCTTCTTTTAAAGTTAATCCTGCGGCATATTTATGGCCACCGAATTGTTCAATGTGGTCGGCGCAAGCCTCTAAAGCATTGTAAACATCGAAGCCACTGACGGATCGTGCAGAAGCTGACAGTTTATCGCCGCTTTTGGTAAAAACCAAAGTCGGTCGATAATAAGTATCTATAAGTCGAGATGCCACTATACCTATCACCCCTTTGTGCCAACTTTCATTGTAAACCACAGTGGTACATCTGTTTTCTTCTTTATTGGTTTCAATTTGCAACAAGGCTTCGAGCGTGATTTGCTGGTCGGCTTCTTTTCTATCGGTATTGAATTGCTCTATTTCGGAAGCGAATTGAAGCGCCAATTCAAAATTAGATTCCGTTAAAAGTGTTACTGCATAATTGCCATGTTTCATTCTGCCAGCGGCATTGATGCGCGGTGCGATGATAAAAACCACATCCGTTATATTTAATTCCTGCTTTTTTTGCTGGTGAATAATGGCTTTAAAACCAGCTCTTGGATTGGTGTTGATAACATGTAATCCAAAATAGGCCAGCGTTCGGTTTTCTCCCGTAATAGGTACGATATCGGCTCCAATTGCTGTGGCCACTAAATCTAAATATTCTATTAAATCATCAATCGTTTTACCTTCGTTTTGAGACAAAGCTTGAATGAGTTTAAAACCAACGCCACAGCCACACAGTTCTTTAAAGGGATATTCACAATCGTCGCGCTTGGGGTCTAAAACGGCGATGGCTTTTGGAATTTCACTACTAGGCCTGTGGTGATCACAGATTATAAAATCAATTTGCTTTTCTGTGGCATAAGCTACTTTTTCGATCGCTTTAATGCCACAATCTAAAGCAATAATCAGCGATATGTCGTTGTCATGCGCAAAATCTATTCCTTTAAACGAAATGCCATAACCTTCGTCGTACCTGTCGGGAATGTATGTTGCTACATGATTTGTTCGGGTTTTTAAATAAGACGCCATTAGCGCAACAGAGGTGGTACCATCAACATCATAATCACCATAAACCAAAATATTTTCATTATTTGTTAAGGCTTTTTCAATGCGTGCAACAGCCTTGTCCATATCTTTCATTAAATATGGGTCGTGTAAATCGTCCAGGCTTGGTCTGAAAAACTTTTTGGCATCATCATAAGTTTCAATACCGCGTTGAATCAATAATTTTGCAATAATATCATTGACCTGAAGTGTCTTTTGCAAGGCTTCAATTTTATGTTGTTCTGGTATTGGCTTTAGCGTCCAACGCATAATTTCTAAAGGAAATAAGTTTAAAGTTTAAAAATCTAAACTCCAAACAATTGGATAATTAATTGATGTGATAATGAATTGATGTATTTACGGTTGCAAACTTTCTAAACATTTCCATAACACCGCAATATTTTTCTACAGATAAATTTACTGCTTTTTCTATTTTAGCTGGTTCTAAATTTTTTCCGTAAAAATGATACTCAACTGAAACAGTGTGATAATACATGGGGTGTTCATCGGTAAGTTCGCCTTTAGTTATCATTTTGAAATCTGAAACTGAAGCTTTCATTTTTTCTAAAACAGAAACCACATCCAAACCAGAGCAACCAGCAAGTGCCGATAACATCATGGCTTTGGGTCTTAAGCCGTCATTGTTCCCGCCGTGTTCAGGCGAAGTGTCAATTAAAATTGTTTGGCCGCTTGGGTTATCGGATTCAAATTGCAAATTGCCTTTCCATTCTGTGGTAACAATGTGTGACATAATTGAATATTTTTTTGTTTCTTGTTACTTCAAAAATACCAATAAAAACCAAAATATGCCACTTGTAACACCACTATCTCCGGATCACGATTTAGAAACAAAGTCGCTTGCAGAATTCTTTAATGAAACGCTAGGATTTTGCCCCAATTCTGTGCTTACCATGCAGCACAGACCTGCTATTTCAAAGGCATTTATAAATTTAAACATGGCTGTCATGACCAACGAAGGTCGCGTAACTTCATCTTTAAAACGTATGATGGCGTGGGTAAGCAGCAACGCTTCAGGCTGCAGATATTGCCAAGCGCACGCCGTAAGAGCTGCTGAGCGTTATTGCGCCGAACAAGACCAACTCGATAATATTTGGGACTATAAAACACATCCGGCTTTTTCAGAAGCTGAACGTGCTGCATTAGATTTTAGCTTGGCCGCTAGTCAAATACCTAATGCCGTAAACGAAACCATTAAAAGTGAACTTTACAAATACTGGAACGAAGGGGAAATTGTTGAAATGTTGGGTGTTATTTCTTTATTTGGTTTTTTAAACCGCTGGAATGATAGTATGGGAACCACACTTGAAGAAGACGCTATTGATAGTGGTGTAAAAATCTTAGGAAAAAATGGATGGGAAAAAGGTAAGCATTAATAAGCGTAGAACAATATTTACTTCTTTCCTGCCACCACAATAACGATTTCACCTTTTGGTGGTTTTTTGGAGTAAAAATTTAAAACCTCTTGGGCAGTACCGCGAATGGTTTCTTCATAAAGTTTCGTAAGTTCTCTGGATACGGTGACTTGACGATCTTCGCCAAAATATTCGCAAAAATGGGCTAAGGTTTTAAGTAATTTATGTGGACTTTCATAAAATATCATGGTACGCATTTCTTCAGCAAGGAACTGCAGACGTGTTTGTCTGCCCTTTTTAACTGGTAAAAATCCTTCAAATACAAATTTATCGTTAGGCAAACCACTATTTACCAAAGCTGGAACAAAGGCTGTGGCTCCAGGCAAGCATTCAATGTCGATGTTGTTTTCTATGCAAGCGCGACTAAGTAAAAACCCAGGGTCAGAAATTGCAGGAGTACCAGCGTCGCTAATAAGCGCGATTGTTATTCCGCTTTTTAGTTTATTTATAAGGCCTTCAACAGTTTTGTGTTCGTTGTGCATGTGGTGCGATTGCAACGAACTTGAAATCTCGTAATGTTTCAGCAACTTTCCGGAGGTTCGTGTATCTTCGGCTAAAATTAAATCGACAGATTTTAAAACCTCAACGGCTCTATAGGTCATGTCTTTTAAATTTCCAATTGGAGTTGGAACAAGGTAAAGTTTACTCATGTGTTAGTGATTGAGCGGTGTGTTTGAGCTCTGCTCCCAACTAAGTTGGGAGCAAGCGAGTAGCGAAAGCGCGGTGCTCACTTTTTTGTGAGCAAACACCGAGATTAATTAAATTTAGATTCAATTATAAGCATAAATCGTTCTTCGTAATCTTCCTTGCCTTTCCATTGATTGTAATCTGGCTTTACCATTTCTTGTATAAATGATTTGGCTTCTACATATGAAGTTGATGTGTTAAGTTGGGAAACCACGCGGTCGTAATCACCATTCTTACCATCAAACAAATGCTTAATAAAAGCAATTTTATCGTTTAAACCTATTTGTAAAGCTTTTGATTTTAATTGCTGGTTCAACGATTTTTTGATTTGCTCGTTGGTGTTTGAAACTGGCTCAAAAACTGGCATCTCTTCAAAACCAGCGGTTATTTCTTCAAAATCGTTTTTAATTCTGGTATGCTGGTTTCCAAAAAAAGCATCTACTTGCTGTGATTCATGAGGCATTTGAGAAACTATATCCTTTATTTTTTCCATCACTGGCTCCATAATACCATCATCTTCTACCTCATCTAAATTTATATAGATTTTATCCTCTCGCTCTATGGTGTCACTAATTTTATTGTTGAAGGCGGTATCTAACATTTCGAAAAATGAGGAATCGCCACCAATTGTTGGCATATCGCCTTCAAAATTTTCATGAGCAAATTTTAAGACAGATAGTTTTTCTAAAAGCTGTGCAGTTTCGCTGTGCAGTTTTACAACATCTTCCTTACCCTTTAATTTTAGAATCCGATGTGCAATGCTCATTAATTCTGATTCTAATTTCTTTTTCATCTTTTTAATTTAAACTTTTGATATTTACTATTTTTATACCACCTTTAAGCAAACGAAAAAAGGCGACTATTTAGTGTTAAAATTACAAAATGTTTCTCGAAAATACAGTAAATCATAAAGAACAATTTGGATGGATTGAAGTCATTTGCGGCTCAATGTTCTCTGGCAAGACCGAAGAATTGATTCGCAGGCTAAGGCGTGCGCAATTTGCCAGGCAAAAAGTTGAAATTTTCAAACCTACTATTGATGTGCGTTATGACGACGATAAAGTAGTATCTCACGATTCGAATGAAATTAGATCAACCCCTGTTCCTGCCGCCGCTAATATTCCCATTTTGGCGGACGGATGCGACGTTGTAGGTATAGATGAAGCCCAATTTTTTGATGACGAAATTGTACGTGTATGCAACGACCTTGCCAACAAAGGCGTAAGGGTAATTGTAGCAGGCTTAGACATGGATTTTAAAGGTAATCCCTTTGGGCCAATGCCTTACCTAATGGCAACTGCCGAATATGTTACCAAAGTACATGCCATTTGTACTAGAACCGGCAATCTTGCACAATACAGTTATAGAAAGACCCGAAGTGAAGAATTAGTTTTATTAGGAGAAGTAGATGAATATGAACCCTTAAGTAGAGCTGCTTACTATAAATCTATGCAACGCGATAAACTAAGAAACCTGAAAGTAAACGATCCCGAAGAAGTGTCTTCCAAACAAAAAAACAACAATGGCTAAAGCTGAAGAAACTGTTTTAGAAATTGATCTAAAGGCATTAACGCATAACTTCAATTACCTCAAATCTAAATTAAGGCCAGAAACTAAATTTTTGGCCGTGGTAAAAGCGTTTGCCTACGGTAGTGACGCTATTGAAGTTGGCAAATACCTAGAAAATATTGGTGCTGATTATCTTGCCGTTGCATATGCTAAAGAAGGCGTTGCGTTGAGGGATTCAGGTGTTAGCTTGCCCATTTTGGTGCTTCATCCACAACCTGTAAATTTTAAAACACTTATTGACCGTTGTCTCGAGCCTAGTTTATACAGCATGAATGTCTTAAATGAATTCATCACGATTGCAGAAAAAGGTGGGCAAAGACAATATCCGGTGCATATCAAATTTAATACAGGGCTCAACAGACTAGGTTTTGATTTTAGCGATGTTGGAGCTATAACTATGCAGTTAAAAAAAACCGATGCCATTAAAGCAAAATCGCTATTCTCACATATGGCAGCCAGTGAAGACCTTGATGAAATTGCCTTCACAAAACAACAAATTGTGCGTTTTAAAAATATTACCAAAGAAATAACCAGTCAAATTGGATACCAGCCTTGGCTTCATATGTGTAACACTTCTGGAGTTTTAAATTTTCCAGAAGCTCATTTTGATATGGTAAGATGCGGCATCGGTCTTTACGGTTTTGGCAATTCTCCCATTGAGGATAAAAATTTCATTCCGATTGCAAGTTTAAAATCTATTATATCTCAAATTCACACTGTCAAAAAAGGAGACAGTGTTGGCTATAACCGTGCATTTACCGCTAAAGAAATGACCAAAACAGCCACAATACCAATTGGCCACGCCGATGGTTTAAACAGAAATTACGGCAAAGGCAATGGTTATGTATCTATAAATAAACAAAAAGCGCCCATCATAGGTAATGTGTGCATGGATATGATCATGGTGAATGTGACAAATATTGAATGCACTGAAGGTGAAGAAGTTATTATTTTTGATGCTCGTCATACCGCGAACGATTTAGCCAAATCGGCCAATACTATTTCGTACGAAATACTTACTTCCATATCGCAAAGAGTTAAACGCGTATATTTAAAATAATTAGCGTAAGTAAAATCTGAGAATTCAACATTTTTTACTATTTTGCATCATCCATTACTAACTAAAATTAATGATTATGCTTAAAGAATTTAAAGAGTTTGCCATGAAAGGTAATCTCGTTGACATTGCTGTTGCTTTTGTTATGGGAGCGGCTTTTAACAAGGTAGTTGCCTCATTTACTGGCGGTATTGTTTCTCCCTTAATAGGATTAATATTTAATTCGGACTTTAAGGATTTAAAGTACACTATTAAAGAGGGAGTTGCTAATGACGCTGGAGAAATTATTGGAGAAGTTTCTGTTTTATATGGAGATTTTTTAACCAACGTTATTGATTTCGTTATTGTAGCATTTGTGATGTTTTTGGTAATCAAAGGCATCAACCGAATGAAAAAGAAAGAAGAACCCGCACCAGAGGCACCAAAAGGTCCTAGTCAAGAAGAATTACTTTCTGAAATTCGAGACTTATTGAAAAAATAGATTTTCGATATTCTCAACTTAAACGGCCATTTTTAAAAAGAAAGTGGCCGTTTTTTTTATGCCTTCAATTAAATTAATAAGTACTTTTGCAAAAAATCATACAATATGAAAGTAGCAGTAGTTGGTGCCACCGGAATGGTTGGTGAAGTAATGTTAAAGGTACTCGAGTCAAGAAATTTTCAAATAGATGAGCTCATACCTGTAGCTTCAGAAAAAAGTATAGGTAAACAAATTGAATTTAAGGGCAAATTCTTTAAGATAGTTGGTTTAGCCGATGCGGTTGCTCTAAAACCAAACATTGCATTGTTTTCAGCTGGTGGTGAAACTTCTTTGGAATGGGCTCCAAAATTTGAATCAGTTGGTACCACAGTTATAGACAATTCATCAGCATGGAGAATGGTTGAAGGTAAAAAATTAATTGTTCCTGAAATCAATGCCCATTTACTCACACGAGCCGATAAAATTATTGCCAACCCCAACTGCTCTACCATACAAATGGTTATGGTACTGGCGCCATTGCACAAAAAATATAAAATTAAACGATTGGTTATTTCTACCTATCAATCCGTTTCTGGCACTGGTGTTAAGGCTGTTAAACAGCTGGAAAACGAAATGAATGGTGTGAAAGGCGAGATGGCCTATCCCTATCCAATTCATAGAAATGCTTTGCCTCATTGTGACGTTTTTGAAGAAAACGGCTATACCAAAGAAGAAATGAAATTGGTAAAGGAAACTAGGAAAATTCTTGACGATGCATCTATTGGGATAACTGCCACCGCTGTTCGGATTCCAACTTCTGGCGGCCATAGTGAATCTGTAAATATAGAATTCGAAAACGAATTTAACTTAAGTGATATTAGAGCTTTACTCAGCGAAACTCAAGGCGTAGTACTTCAAGACAACACCGATACAAATACATATCCAATGCCAATATTTGCACATGGTAAAGATGATGTTTTTGTGGGTCGTATAAGAAGGGATGAAAGTACAACTAATGGTTTAAACTGTTGGATTGTGAGCGACAATTTAAGAAAAGGAGCTGCTACCAATGCCGTACAAATTGCCGAATATTTGGTAAAGCACCAATTGGTGTAATCGAATTACAGTTGTAAAGAAAACATCCCATCCGTTTGGGTTTTCTATTGAGCGGTAAAAAAGTGTTGTTCAACTAATTATTTATTGTTTAAAGCAAAATAATTGTTACTTTCGACATCCAAATTTTACTGTAAGCGATGAAACCTATTCGTACAATAACATTTTTTTTATTCATTATCGGTCTTCTAAGCTGTAGCGAAGAAGAAAACTATGTGCCTGTTGAGGTGGTTGAGGAACCACAGATTTCTCCCGTGGTTTTTGATTTAGACGCTGTTCCCTATTCTACATTGTCTGCTTATAACTTCTTTGACGGAGCTATTGTAGAACAATCGCCAGTTTACGGTGTGTTGCCATACGATTTAATTACGCCTTTGTTTTCAGACTACGCCAAAAAAAAGCGTTTTATTTGGATGCCAAATGATGCAAAAGCTACCTTCACAACAGACGACGCTATTGTCGATTTCCCTTCTGGTTCTGTTATTATAAAAACGTTTTATTATGACAATGTTCTACCAAATCTAACTACGCAAATCATAGAAACACGACTTATTATTAAAAAAAATGACGCGTATATTTTTGCCAATTACAAATGGAATGAAGACCAAACTGAAGCTTTTTTAGATAATAATGGCAGTTTTGTTAATGTCTCTATCGAAAAAGACAACAACCCTTTCGAAATTAATTACAGAGTTCCATCAGAAACGGAATGCCGCATCTGTCACAAATCAGCGAACGAATCAGCCATACCAATTGGTCCAAAGCCACAAAATTTAAACAAACTTTTTAATTATACCGACGGACCAAAAAATCAATTACAAAAATGGGTTGATGTGGGTTATCTTAATAATAACATCCCATCAAATATCAATACAGTAGTCGATTGGGAAGATGAAGACGAATCATTAGAATTAAGAGCGCGCTCGTACTTAGACATCAATTGTGCCCACTGCCACACAGACGAAGCTCACTGCGATTACCGGCCGATAAGGCTTTCTTTTTCAGATACAGAAAACGCTGCAAATTCAGGCATTTGCATAGCACCAGAAGAAAATATTAATAACGCGTTGACGCACATTATTTCTCCTAGAAGAAATGATAGATCCGTGCTTTGGTACCGATTAAACTCAATTGATGGAGCGACAATGATGCCCTTAATTTCAAGATCCGTTAAACATGACGAAGGTGTTGCATTAATTGAGGCATGGATTAATAGTTTAGAAACAATTTGCGAATAACGATTTTTCAATTCATACAATGAAACACATTTTACTTTCACTTTTATCTGTCCTAACTATTCAGTATGGTGTTGGTCAATCCAATACCTGTAACGACGCAGCAACTGACACCCCAATTGTAGCCGATGTTTTATACACTGTAAACCCTTTTTTTGGAGATCCTTCTCCTTCCAATTGCTCCGAAACAGCACAGTCAATTGGTGATGGTTTGTGGTATAGATATGTGCCAGATGGCGATTATCAGTTGATTATTAACACCGATTTGCCTCAAAACACCGGGCGCGACCCAAGGGTTCATGTTTTAACAGGTACCTGTGGCAGCCTAAGCTGTGCCGGTGGTGATGACGATGGGGGCAACCAATTTTTAGCAGTTGCCACCCTCAACGTTTTTCAAGGAAACACCTATTATATTGTGTGGGATAATAGATGGCAAAACAGCAATCCCTTTGATTTTATACTTTCTGAAGGCCCTATACCGCCACCACCACCGGTTACACCGGTTACATTCACCACCCAAAGTGTTGCTAATCCAACTGGCAGTAGTTCAAGGGGACTAGTAGATATGAATGGAGACTTTTTAGATGACATAATAACAATTCAATCTTCATCAGTAAACATAAGCTATCAGTTAGCAGCAGGTGGTTTCAATTACCAATCTATAACTGATA
The DNA here is from genome assembly GCA_018402135.1 of Flavobacteriaceae bacterium. Classification (GTDB taxonomy): domain Bacteria; phylum Bacteroidota; class Bacteroidia; order Flavobacteriales; family Flavobacteriaceae; genus Paucihalobacter. The sequence continues at coordinate 125,206 of JAGYJF010000003.1, forward strand.
TAACATTTAGACCTCCAGATAATGAAGGTGACCCTCAGCCTACCACGGTTCGCTATTTACCAACATGGAGCTTGGCAGCAGGCGATTGGGACGCAAATGGTTATAATGATTTGTTGTATGGTGGGAATAGCGGTGTTACTTTTATGAAGGCAAGTTCAAATGGCGCGGCTTATACAGAAATTTCTGGTCCTGAATATGTCTTTTCACAGCGGTCTCATTTTGTAGATATTAATAATGACGGCGATTTAGATGCATTTGTATGCCACGATGTAGAGCCCAATGTATATTACTTAAATGATGGCAGCGATAATTTACAGTTTTTTCAAGGCCCTAATCCTAACGGTGTTCCTTCTGGATTGGGTAACCTTTCTTCCGGTGGTAATTATGGTACTATTTGGATTGATTACAACAACGATGGTTTATTAGACATGTTTATCGCTAAATGTCGTGGCGGAGAAGTTTCTGCAAAAATTAACGAACTTTGGCGAAACAAAGGCATGAACGCTCAAGGCAAGTACGAATATGAAGAAGTTGGTGGGAATCCAGGAGTAAATTTAAGAGACCCAATGCAAACTTGGTCTGGAGCATGGGCGGATTTTGACAATGATGGCTATATGGATGTTTTTGTGGGAGCGAGTTCATTATCGGATGGGCCATCAAAATTAATGCGCAACAACGGTGATGGAACGTTCACCGATTTTACTTCTGGAGCTGGTTTTGATTTAGGTTTAACCAGTATTGAAAATATAGCAGCCGATTTTGATAATGATGGCAACGTTGATATTTTGTTTAGTGGAGGAATTTATTTTGGCAATGGAGATCTAACATTTAACTATTTCAATGCCTCCATGCCCTCAGTTGGTGGAGTTGGTGATGCCAACAACGATGGCTTTCTAGATGTATATAGCGGAGCGTACTTTAGAAATAATGGTAACGATAATAATTGGGTTAAAATAACAACCGTTGGTAAAGGTTACGAAACAAACGGTCTAAGTAACCGTAACGGTATTGGCGCAAGAGTTGAAATAAGTACTGGTTCAGGAATTAATGAAAAAATCCAAATAAGAGATGTTAGAAGTGGGGAAGGCTTTAAGTTTATGGGAAGTTTAAACACCCATTTCGGAATTGGCCAGGCTACTAGTATCAACTATATCAAGATAAAATGGCCTTCTGGTATTGTAGATCAAATTAATGATCCAGATATCAACACACACCACATTGTCGAAGAAGCGTCGTTTACGCTCTCGGTTGAAGACACTCTTGTCGATAATTTAATCCTATATCCTAATCCAACCAAAGATTATCTTAATTTGAACTTTAACAATTTACTTTATAACGGGAATTATTCTGTTATTGACCTAAGTGGTAAATTGATTTTGAATGCGCAGTTGAGCGCAAATAAAATTGATGTTTCAAATATTGCCAACGGCATTTATTTTTTAAGTGTCACTTCGGAAGGAAAAACTCAAACCCAAAGGTTTATAAAACAATAAACCCTGCAAAACAAATTAACAAAGCCTTCGCACCAAACGTGAAGGCTTTTTTTTATTTTTACAATTACGTAAAATCTCCATCATGAAAACTTTAATAAACCTTGCCATTTTTTCAGCCTTATCATTTGGCTGCGAAAAGGCTTCTGAAAAAACAATAGCAACCGTGAATTACCCTGAAACCGCAACTGTAGATACCATTGACACTTATTTTGGCGCTGAAGTAAGAGACCCCTATAGGTGGCTAGAAGACGACCGAAGCAGTGAAACTAGAGCATGGGTAAAAGCGCAAAACCAGGTAACTTTTGGTTTTTTAGATTCTATACCATACCGAAATGAACTTAAAAACAGATTATCCAACATTTGGAATTATGAGCGTATTGGAGCCCCGTTTAAAGAAAGTGACTACACTTATTTTTATAAAAATAATGGGTTACAAAATCAGTCAGTGATTTATCGTCACAAAACTGATCAACCATCAGAAAACGCAGAGGTCTTTTTAGACCCCAATACCTTTAATGAAGATGGTACAACCTCACTTGGAGGTTTGAGTTTTTCTGAGGATGGTAAAATTCTAGCGTATGCCATTTCAGAAGGCGGCAGTGATTGGCGAAAAATCATCATTCTTGATGTTGAAACTAAAGAAATTATAGAAGACACCCTTGTCGATGTCAAGTTTAGCGGCATGTCTTGGTTGAAAAACGAAGGCTTTTATTACTCAAGTTACGATAAGCCAAAAGGAAGTGAACTTTCAGCTAAAACAGATCAGCACAAAGTATACTATCATAAACTTGGAACCAAACAAGCTCAAGATCAGTTAATATTTGGCGGAACCCCTGACGAGAAACACCGATATATTTATTGCGGTGTTACCGATGATAACAGCTATTTGGTAGTGTCACCTAGAGTTTCAACTTCTGGCAACAAGCTATTCATAAAAGATTTAAATACTATTAATTCTGATTTTATTGAAATTTTAAATCACACCGATAGCGACACCAATATTATCGATAACGTTGGGACAACCCTATACTTAGAAACCAACTTAAATGCACCAAACAAGCGCGTTGTAACTGTTGACGTCTCTAATCCAGCACCCGAAAACTGGGTGGATTTAATTCCTGAAACAGAAAATGTTTTAAATGTTTCAACAGGCGGAAATTATATTTTCGCTTCCTATATGGTTAATGCGATCTCTAAGGTTTTACAATACGACTACACTGGAAAACTAATAAGAGAAGTTGAACTTCCAGGAATTGGCACCGTTGGAGGTTTCGGCACTAAAAAAGAAGAAAAAGAGCTTTATTATACTTTTACAAATTATGTGACCCCTGGAAACATTTATAAATATAATATTGAAACCGGTGAATCTGCGTTGTATCAAAAATCAAACATTGATTTTGATTCTGATGCCTATGAAAGCAAACAGGTTTTTTACACTTCAAAAGACGGAACAAAAGTGCCTATGATTATTACTCATAAAAAGGACGTAGAGCTCAATGGCAAAAATCCCACCATGCTTTATGGTTATGGTGGCTTCAACATAAGTTTAACGCCTTCTTTTAGCACAGCTAACACAGTTTGGCTTGAACAAGGTGGTATTTATGCAGTACCCAATTTGCGTGGTGGTGGCGAATACGGAAAATCTTGGCATGATGCTGGTACAAAAATGAAAAAGCAAAATGTTTTTGACGATTTTATTGCTGCAGCCGAATATTTAATTGAACACAAATACACCTCTCCAGATTATCTGGCGGTTCGAGGTGGCTCCAATGGTGGACTATTAGTTGGTGCGGCCATGACACAACGTCCAGACTTAATGAAAGTGGCCCTTCCAGCAGTTGGTGTTTTAGATATGCTACGATACCACACTTTCACGGCAGGTGCTGGCTGGGCTTACGATTATGGCACTGTCGAAGATAGCAAAGAAATGTTCGAATATCTCAAGGGTTATTCTCCTATTCACAATGTGAAAGAAGGCACGGCCTACCCCGCTACACTCATAACTACCAGTGATCATGATGACCGTGTTGTGCCAGCACACAGTTTTAAATTTGCCGCTGAGTTACAATCTAAACAATCTGGTAATAATCCAACGCTTATTAGAATTGAAACCGATGCAGGTCACGGCGCAGGAACTCCGGTAAGTAAAACCATTGAACAAGCAGCTGATATTTTTGCATTCACACTTTACAATATGGGTTTTGAAGCTTTGCCAAATAAAACAACTGAAAAAGTAAAAGGTTAATTTTTATAAATATTAAGAAAGACTAAAATCGCTTTAATAGCAATATCAGAGCGGTTTTTTTATGGTATTTTTGCATCATGCTCAAAGTACAAAACATTAGCTTTTCTTACACGAAAGTACCGGTTATTTCAAATGTAAGTTTTGAAATAAAATCAGGAGAAAATGTAGCATTAATTGGAGAGAGCGGCTCGGGAAAAAGTACTTTACTTAAGCTAATCTACGGCATTTTTGATTTGACCGAAGGTGAACTTTTCTGGAAAGATACCCAGATTTTAGGTCCGAAATTCAATCTGGTGGTTGGATATGAATTCATCAAATACGTTAGCCAAGAATTTGATTTAATGCCTTTCACAACGGTGAGTGAAAATATCGGGAAATACTTATCCAATTTTTACCCTGAAGAAAAACAACAACGCACCGAAGAACTCATTAAAGTTGTAGAGCTTGAGGAATTCACAAACACCAAAGTAAAACTATTAAGCGGCGGACAAAAACAACGAGTTGCTCTGGCGCAAGCACTTGCTAAACAACCAGAAATTTTACTATTAGATGAACCATTTAGCAATATTGATAATTTTAAAAAACAATCCTTACGAAGAAAGCTATTTGGGTTTTTAAAAGAAAAAAAAATTAGTTGCTTGGTGGCTACCCACGATAAAGAAGATGTTTTAGGTCATGCCGATAGGGTCTTAGTTTTACACCAATCTAAAATAATTGCGAACGACTTAGTTGAAACACTTTATCAACACCCAAAAGCACCATTAATTGCTGCTTTTTTTGGTGAATTTAACCAAATTGATCCCTTTGGGATTGTGTATGCATACCAACTTAAAATTGTAGATAAATCAGAGTTCGAGGCAACGGTAAAAAACTGCTATTTTAACGGGAGAAATTATTTAATTGAAGCCCACTTTAACTCTGAAAATCTTTTTCTAGAACATTTTGCAAAAATTGAAACTGGTAAAACGATTTACTTCAACATTTCCCAATAATTACTTATCCAATTTCTTCAATAAAGCAGGCAAAAAGAGAATATCTGTAATCAACGCCATAGCAACGGTTACTGAGCAAAGCAATCCAAAATCACTTACTGAGGGAACCGCACTGGTACTTATGATTAAAAACCCAGCGACTAAAGCAATAGTTGTAGAAAACAATGCGCCACCTGTATAATGCACCGCCTTGTTAATGCGTAGTTCGGCACTGCCTTTTATGGCCTTGGTTCGTTTGTATTTGTAAATAAGATGAATGGTGTCATCCATAGAAATTCCCAACATTATGGGCGTAATCATTGCTGTTGAAACATCTAACGGAATATCAAAAAGAAACATCACAATCGCTAGCATAAGTAAGGGCAACAGGTTAGGAATAATCACTAAGATAGTTGTTTTAAAACTTTTTATAAAAATCCATATGGCTATAAATGCTACAAAAAATGCCGCAAAAAACGATTTGAATTGTGTTTCTAATATGAAAGAATTTAGTTGTGCAAACACCACCGAAAACCCTTGAATATCCAAACTATAATCATTTGTATTGAAAGAGGATTCAAAATCTTTTGAAATATCAGATATAAGCTTTTCCAACTCAGATGTTTTTAGCTCCTTAACGTTTACCGTGACACCAGCAGTTTCAAAATCTTCCGAAAAAAGGGTGAAAAAAGATTCGCCTGTTTGATTGGTTTCGGCGAGCATTCCTTTTAGCTTTTCCTGGTCAAAATTAGACTGAAACAGCATTGGTGTTCTTTGCTCCAAAAAGGACTTCAAGGACAACACCGAAACTGGTAACGCCAACAATCCATTAGATTGCAATTTGTTTTCAAAAACTTCTAAGGAATTAATAAAGTCTTTTGTTAAGATAGAATTATTGCTCGTGGTTGTTATATTAATCTGTAATCTAGAGCTGCCATTTAACTTCGATTCAATCAAACGTAAATCTTGTTTGGCGTTTCCTTCAGCTAATAAATTTAAAGAATCGGTGTCTATTTTAATCTTCGTGATGGCAATGCCTCCAATAACTATCAAGGAGCTGGAAAACATGATAATACTATTTTTAAAATTTGATGTAAATCGATTTAATCCAACAATAATAGCTTCCGAATTAAATACTTTAAAACGTATAATAGGTTTAGAAGTTTCAAAATTGATTGCATAAAAACTTAGGCCAATAATCAGAATCACGTACACCAAAACAAAACTTAAAAGCAAACCTGCACAGGTTAAAAGACCCATGTTTTTAAAGGCAGGCAAGGGTGAAAGATACAGCGCAAAATATCCCACAATGGTAGTTAGTGTAGTGTAAAAACAAGGCGTGAAACTCTTTCTTATCGATAAACTTAGTAGTTTAAATCCGGGCATTTCTGGTCGCAGCAAACCTTCTTTGTGATAAATATTTATGATATGAACCGCGTCGCTCACACTGTAAACCAATAAAATAGTTGGTATTAGCATTGATATCATGTTAAGCGCAAAACCAAACGACGTGATAATTCCGAATAACAATGTAATAGGAATTGCCACAGCGCACAGTGACATTAACAAATACTTCCGGTCTGGAAGCAAAAACAATAACATGATTGCAATTACCAAAATGGTTAAAATCCCAAACACCAAACTTTCTTTGTATATCCCTCGGCTATAAGCTTCGTTAAGTACTGGTGCGCCCGTTAAACTATAAGCATCAGGAAAATACTTTGTGAGGTAGGTTTCGATTTCAGGTAGAATAATGGCTCTATCGCCTTCTATATCAGGCGTTGGATTTAACTGAACATATACAAATAAATGTTTAAAGTCATCTGTTACCAACTGATTAGAAATATTTGGAAGTTTGCTGAATAAACTTTTTAATCCTTTCTCACTCCGTTTTGAATTATACAGTTGATCAAAAATTAAACGCTCATTGTTATATATAGGATACTCGGCTGTTGCTAAACTAAAGGACGTTTTTACAAACCATAAACTATCAATTTCTTGATGTAGTTGCCGCAATTTGTTGATGTGAATGCTATCTAAAGCATTTTCCACATTTAGCATCGCAATAAAAATCTCATCCGAGCCAAACTGTTCTTGGTAATCGATATAAGCTTTATAACTTGGATTGTCTTCTAAAAACCAAATGGATAAACTATTATCGACGCGAAGATTTTTACAGTTTGAAAACCTGATAAAACTGACAATATAAATAGCGTGATTATTACAACCCATTTAATTTTGAGTAAAAATGAAATGATATGTTGGAGCCGATTCACGCGAAAAAAAGATGAATTTATTTAAAAACTAATGAAAATGCCCCATAATAACCATGATGCGATAATGAAATATCAATAGGTAAGACTTGATTGTTACAATAAATCTTTGGAATGCCTGTTTCCGATTTGCAAACCTTGAGTTGGCTTACCGCGATATCAAAATATTTTGATACTGCTTTTTTTAATTCCTGTGAAGTAGTTGCGCTTTGATATTTATAATTACTATGTTGAAGTTTAAAACAGTCCGAATAGATTTCAACAGTTTCTTGGAAGGCTAGTGAAAAAACAAAATTTTCGTTCTGAAGTGTTTTGGTATTGCACAAGAAGTCTTCATAAGATACTGTTACTTTATCCTTAAAAAAATTACATTCAAATTGAATTGGCGCATAAAATATTTTGTTGAAACGCTGCACATGTAATTTATAGGCACTTTCTTTTAAGCTCCAGAGTTTCCAAATTTCAACAAATGGATTTTGAGCTAATTTTATGACTTTTTGCTCCGTTTTCGTGAATAATTTGTCTAAAAATCGCTGATTTCCCCAATTTTTGGAGTTTTTGGCGAAGTCTAATGAAACGATATCATTACCAATCATTTGGCATCTAACTTAGCAGTTACGATGTTCATTGCCGATTTTACGGTGAGCATTTGCTCCATATCTTCATTTTCTAATCTTATGTCAAAAGCATCTTCTATATCTAAAATGATATCCACCAAATTGGCCGAATTTATTTTTAGATCTTTGACAAAGTCCGTGCTTTCGGTTAAATTCTGAAAAGCTTGTTCGTCCTGAATATAAGGCGCGACTATCGTTTTTAATTGGGCAATTAATGCGTTCTTTTCCATGGTTTGATTTTGAGTATAAAGTTACACTTTAAAACGCTTAAATAAAATACATGCGTTTACATCACCAAACCCAAAACTAGCTTTGGCAAGAATGTCGAAGTTGAAACTGAAACTGTTAGTTGGAATTTTTTCTTTAGCAACAATGCTTGTAATTTCTGGATGTAAATCTTCACAATTTAAATTTGCTGCTACAAATTTATGGTACAGTTGTAAAACACTAGCAACCGATTCTATGGCTCCTGCAGCCGCTAAACAATGTCCAATCATAGATTTTGTAGCATTGATAAAAGGAAAATCGCTTCCTGCTCTATTTAATGCTTTACTCCAATTTTCAATTTCTAAAGCGTCTTTGGATGTCGCGGTTAAATGACCATTTATTACTTGAATATCGTTTGTGTTTAAACCAGAATTTTTTATTGCTTGTTTAATACAACGCTGCACCGCTTCAGGATTTGGCGCGGTTAATGTACCACCGTTGCGCTGTCCACCGGAATTAACTTCCCCACCCAAAACTTCAGCATAAATGGTAGCATTTCTTTCTAAAGCGCTGTCTAAAGATTCTAACAACAAAGCACCTGCGCCACTCCCGGGAACGAAACCAGAAGCCAAAGCACTCATTGGTCGTGAACCTTGTTCAGGCGTTTCATTGTGTTTATAGGTACAAACGCGCATGGCGTCAAAACCACCCCAAACATAAGGTCCGTGATCGCTACAACTGCCAACAAGCATGCGTTTGGCATTTCCTGATTTTATGCGATCGTATCCCAATAAAATAGCTTCTGTACCGGTACTACAAGCTGATGAATTGGTAGTTACCTGATTACCCAAACCCAAAATCCCACTTAAATAGGCACTTACGCCACTTGCCATAGTTTGCACCACAACGGTACTGCCCAAGCGTCTCACTTGCTTGTCGTCTAATTTATAAATAGCTTCTCTAAATTTTTCAACTCCTGAAGTTCCAGTGCCAAATATTAATCCTGTATCAATATCTAATTCACTGTCGTCGCTTACTGAAAACCCAGCATTTTTCCAGGCATCAATCCCTGCGATGCAACCGTATAAAATTCCAGAACTATTAAAGCCTCGAAGTTGCAATTCAGAAAAATATTGTGATTTTAAATCTTCGGAAATTGTTGGAATTCCACCAATTTGACAAGAAAAATTTAAGTCTTTTAATTCTTGGTAAAATTCAATTCCCGAAATTCCAAGTCGCAGAGCTTCGGTAAAATTCTCTACTCCAACCGCATTGGGAGCAACAACACCAAGACCCGTAATAACAACGCGATTAGTCATAACTTGGTGGTTTGATCATTCCTGAAATACTGCCTTTGCAAACTAGTTCATTTTGTTCATTCAACATTTTTACACGACATTTTAATTTGTTGAATCTGAAATATTCCTTCTCGGAAATGACGGTTATTTTCTCTTTTGGCAACACTGGTAAATAAAAATCTATTTGATGTGATGTTAATGCCACTTGTATATTCTGATTTTCTAAATTTTCATCTTTAAAAAGATAAATCCCCAAACAAACCACGCCAATTTGTGCCATACATTCGGTAAGGATAACACCAGGTGTAACAGGTTGGTTTTTAAAATGACCTTCGTAAAAATATTCGGTTTCTTTAAATGTATAATGCCCTTTTACTGCGTTTCCAGAAATAGTTTCTATAGCATCCACAAATAAGAATGGTGACTTATAAGGCAAAAGCGCTATGATTTGTATTCCTGTCATCTCTATCTTAAATGTTCTCCGCCATCAACAGTAATTATACTGCCGTTAATCCATGAGGCTTCGTCTTTGGTTAATAAATACACTACGTTGGCGACATCTTGTGGACTGGTTAATTTATGAGAAGGGTTTCTTTTCAATGCCATTTCTTTAAGATGTTCATGTCCCGGAATGCCGCGAAAAGACGCTGTATCGGTAACACCTGCTTGTACGCAGTTTGCTTTTATTCCAAAAGGTGCCATTTCTAAAGCAATGTTTCGAGTGATCGCTTCTAAGGTTGTTTTTGCAGCTGAAACAGCGGCATAACCTCTCCACGCTTTTGAATTTCCTTCACTTGTAAAACTAATCACGCGTGCGTCTTCACAAAACAACTTGGCTTCTAATATTGCTTGGGTCCAATCGTATAAACTAATTGCCATGGCATTTATGGTTAACAAAAAATCTTGATTGTTCAAGGTTAAATTATTAACATCAACCATGGGTTTTAAATTTCCTTTAGCAATACTGTGAACTAATACCTTGATGCTGCCGTTTTCCTTAAATTTTGTTTGAAGTGTTTTAATCACTTCATTTCTTTTTACTGGACTTAAGGCATCTACATTGAAAGCTAAAAATTCAACCCCGTTTTGCGTTATATCCTTAAATTCATTTTGAATTTGCGCTTCATGAACTCTCGGTGCTCTGTAAATCACACAAATATTCATGCCGTGATTGGCCAACTTTTGCGCTGTTGCCAACCCCAAGCCACTCGAGCCTCCTAAAATGAGGGCCCAATAGTTTTTATTACCAAATTCCTTTACCATTTTAATAATATGCGTTGTGCCGAAAATCCGGGACCAAAACTCAGCATGAGTCCTAAATCGCCTGATGGCAAATTTCTATCTATAAAACGCTCTAAAACATACAACACTGTTGCACTGCTCATATTGCCGTATTGCTTTAAAACTTCTTTGGTGTCGTCTATGTTTTTTCCGAGTGAGCCAAAAAGGTCTTCAACGGTTTGTACTATTTTTTTCCCACCAGGATGAAAAATAAGGTGATTAATATCTTGAATGCTTAGCTGGTTACGCTCTAAAAATGGATTAATTATATTCGGAAAATGCGCTGCAATAGTTTCTGGAACCGATTGGTCTAAAACCATTTGCAATCCAGAATTCCGAAGTTTAAAACCCATCATGTGGGTTTCGTCGTAAAAATGATACATCGCTTCGTCAATAATTTCTGGGCCAGATTCATTTTCATAAGAAGACATAATAGCCGCCGCACAACCATCACCAAAAATTGCAGCACTTACAATGTTAACCATAGAAAAATCATCTAGCTGAAAGGTTGATGTTGGTGACTCAACTGCAATAATGGCGGCGCGTTTATTGGGGTTAGATTTTAGAAAGTTGTGCGCATAAATCATTGCGGAAACACCGGCTGCACAACCCATTTCGGTAACTGGTAAACGCATTACATCTTGCCGCATTTGTAGATCGTTTATCAAATAAGCGTCTAAGGATGGAATCATAATTCCCGTGCAGCTCACTGTTATAATATAGTCTATATCGATGGGTTGCAATTGCGCTTTTAATAAGACTTTTTTTAATGCTGCACGTGCCAATTTGATCGATTCTCTAATATAAATATCGTTTTTTTCTTCAAAAGAAGTTTTTAAAAATACTTCTTCAGCATCCATGATGGCATATCGCTTATCGACAGCGGCATTTTCGAATATTTTTAGAACTTTTCGTTTAAAACGTTCTTCTTGACCTGCCAGCCAACTTTCAACATAAGGCAAAATATCCTTAGTATATCGTGTATATTGAGGAAGTTGTTTAGACACTGCTGTTATTTTTACTGCCATTTTAAGTTGTTATAACCCACTGATAACGAAACGCCCATTGCCATCGGATGTTGTAATTTAAGTTGAGTTGTTCGGAAAATTTTATAAGTTCATTTTTTTTAAAGGCTCTTTTAATAGAAATTAAGCCGTCTTGCTTTATCATGTGGTTTGTAATTACCAATCCCAAACACTGAAATAGAAAATAAGCCAGTTTGCTTCGTTGTAAGTCGTTTACAACAATTCCTAATCTGGCATTTTTTGAAAAAGTGTTTAGCAATTGCACAATATCTTCATCTTTAAAATGGTGAAGAAACAAGGTCGATAAAATGATGTCGCAGTTGATTTTTTCAAAATCTTCAGAAAACACATCCGATACTTTGAAATGCAGCTCTGGAAACTCGCTAGATAATTCATTGGCGTACTCTATGGCATATGTATTGGCATCTATCCCGATAAGTTTCAATTTGAAATTATGCCTTCTTCCCCATTTTGCGATCAATCGTAAAATATCGCCATGACCACAGCCTAGGTCAACAATAGTGTAAGTTCGGCTTTTGTCTTTTTCTTTCAAAAGTTTTTCAACACCATTTAAAGTGATGCTATTACCGCCAAGCCATTTATTAATATTTCCTAACTTATCAAGCGTATCACGAAGCAATTCACCTTGCATGGTGAAATCGTCCATAAGTTCTTGTTCACTGCTTCTGTAGGTTGTATTAATGGGCATTCTATTTAACTCCTTTCATTGGCGCGCCATGCGTCCGTTTAATTATTTTTGAAATTAGCGATGGAAATAGATACAACAGGTTCAAAACAATTGGAGCCAGCCATTCTTGCCTGAATAGATAAGCAATGGTGCGTCCTGTTTTTAGTCTCGATTTAAAAGTTGTATTCCATTGGTTGGCATAGTGTTGTTCCATTTCATTTCTATTCGGAATTTTTTTATGAAGATAGTCAATTATTGTCTCAGATGCCAATTGTGCGCTTCTAATTGCCATGGCCATACCGTTACCACATAGGGGGTGAATCATGCCAGCCGTGTCACCACACATGATTATATGATTTTCGACTGGATTTTTAATTTTAAAAGAAATTTGACTAATGCTTAAAGGTTGATCAAATTGCGAAACCGAGTTTTGAAAAATGGTATGAAGCGCTGAGTTTTGAAAGACTACTTTTTCTTGAAATTCTATAATGTTTTTAAATTTTTTAAAGCTTTTATAATTAGTGATGTAACATAGATTTGTGGTATTTCCCTCGACCATTGACACCCCGCAATAACCACCTTTAAAATTGTGCAAAGCCACTTTATTAGCAGGAAAATCTGTTATTACATGTGTTTTTACAGCTAGATAAGGTGAGGATTCTTTAATAAAAGGGCGCTCTAAACTTATATCCAAATTTGCGCGTTTTCCGTAGGAACCAATAACTATTTCTGAATGAAAGGTTTGCCCGTTTTTTGTTTTTACTGTGAACAGATTGCTATTGAAACTGACATCAATTACAGCGTCATGAACTACTTCAACACCTTTGCGCTGCGCCAATTTAAATAGTTGAAAGTCTAATTCATAACGACTTATGCCAAAACCACCGAGCGGAAGCTTTGATTTGATAGACTTATTGGCGCTTGTGGTTAGTTCAAAATCGTCAATGCGTTTCGCCCCAAAATCGAATGGGTTAAAGCCTAAACTTTTCAAATACGGTAGTACTTCATTAGAAATATATTCACCACAAACTTTATGTTTAGGGTAGTTATTTTTTTCAATTAATAGAACCTCAATATTAAGCATGGATAAATGAATGGCGCTGGTTAAACCGGCTAAGCCGCCACCGATTATAATGACCTTATATGTCGGTTTTTGCGTTTCCATTATTCAACCAAATCTGATAATGCCTTCCCAACATTACTGCCAATGGCGATTCCCATTCCGCCTAATCTTACGCCGCAAAACACATTGTTTGAAATTTGTTTTACGATAGGACGTTTTTGAACTCCAACACCCATAATGCCGCTCCAGCGATGGTCTATTTCACAAGTTGAATTGGGTAAAATAACTTCTTTTAGGTATGTTTCTAAAGTGTTTTGGACTAATATAGTTTGACCAAATTCGGTAGTGTTTTCGGTTTTGAAATCAAGATTTCTTCCACCGCCAAATAAAATTCTGTTGTCGATGTTTCTAAAGTAATAGTAGCCTTTATCGAGATGGAAAGTGCCTTTGATATGTAAGTTTTTAATTGGTTTGGTTATGAGCACTTGCGCGCGTGCTGGTTGCACTTGTTCATGTAACAATTGACTTGCAAAACCATTAGTGGCTATTAATAATTTAGAACTTGAAAATTCAAAATGGTTGGTTTTTATTTGAACGCCTGAAACATTATCCTTGAAATTTTCAACCGAAACTGTATTCAAAATTTTGATACCGCTCTTTAACGCTTTTAACAGAAGTGCTTGCATCATCTTACCTGTATCTATTTGGGCTTCAAATTTATTGAAACAGTAATTTGGCATTATTTTGTTGAACTTAAACTTATTATCCGTAATACTAAAAACTTGGTTATTAAAAATCGGAGCCAACAATTGGTTTACGAAATTTATTTGGCCCACACAATTATCATAAAGTTCATTATCTTGATTTAAGAACAACTCATAACCACCAAAATGTTTATAATTTAGTTGTTTATCGCCTAAAGTTTGCCGTAGTAATTGCAAGCCACTTTGTCGGTTTTTGACCATTTCAACCACTTCTGTTTCACTGTGGTGATTTAAATCATCGATGATTTCGCTTAAACTTCCGAAGCAAGCAAAACCGGCATTTTTTGTACTAGCGCCTTGTGGTAAATAGCCTTTTTCGAGGATTAATATATTAGCTTTTGGAAAGCGCTTCTTGAGGTTGATTGCACAACTCAATCCCACAATACCACTGCCGACTATGGTAAAATGGATATTATGTAACCATGATTTTATTTCCCAATATGATAGATTCATAAACAAAAAAAGCTCCCTATAATGGGAGCTTTAAGTTAGAAGAATTTTATTAATCTACGATTATTTTTTTAGTTACTTTTTGATTACCATCGGTAATACTTAATAAATACATTCCCGATTGGGCATTGTCTAAAGTAAGTGTATCCTCAAATCTTCCATTGGATTGGTAAGTTTTACTAAGAATCGCTCTACCTCTTATGTCGTAAACATCGATGGTTACTTTTTCACTTTGTGGCATAAAACTAACATTGAAGGTGCCGTTATTAGGGTTTGGAAACAGAGAAAGGTTGTTGAGGTCAAATTGTGAAACATTTAAAGGTTGGCGAGAACAAATTTCAATAGACCAATTATTTAAAGTTCCTGTGTCCCCGGCAAAAAAATCGAAAACAACTAATTCCCAGACGCCTTGGGCATCGGTTCCTGAAAGAATGTTCAATGGCTGATCTGGACTATATACTCCAGTAAAGTTATTACTACAGCCGCCCGTCCCAGGAAAATTAGCTCCTAAGTCATCAAATGTAATTGAAAGATTTTGATATCCTGGGGCAACACTTACACCACATTGATTATCCCATAGTCTAATAGCGTCATCTGGAAATGTTGTGGCTCCTGGTGGTATAATATAAATTCCAAGGTCACTTATCCAAGTATGACTTATATCTACGTTCAATGTTATGCTCTCAATAATTACCGATTCGCTAATAGTTATTAGGTCTGTCACCGATCCAGCGAAGCCTCCTGACGGATCAGGAACTACTAAACCTAAATTCTCTGCCGAAGCATAAGGATCACAAATGACTTCTGTACAAACATTGTTTAAAACAACATTTAATGTTTCTGTAACCGTTGGTGCAGTTCCTGTGATGGTAATGTTATCAATTCCCCCGAGAACAGATTCTAAATTTCCAATTGTCATAGTTACGTTGCCAGCTGTGCTTAACGATATGGGACTAAAATTAACTGAGGCTCCAGACGGTAAACCAGTAGCACTAAATGTTGTCGTTTCATCAAAACCAGAAACTGGTGTATAAGTGAAACTAAATTCAGCCTCATTACTAGTTGTTGGACAGTTAAAAATTGAAGTGTCGTCGGATGCAATTATAAATCCTGGTTCTACTGGTTGACAAGCATTTGGTCTAAAAAATGGTTGCAAATTAGCGGCGATCCACGCCTCTGATACATTTATTTGACCCACACTAAACATATACATGCAAGCGTCGTTGACGTAATCCATATAATTCATTGTAAGCGCAGGTTGACCGGTTACACAAGAAGCTACGGCTATTGGTGATGGACAACCATAGGTACTATTCGCTACCTCTGGGGTGTCTGCGATTAAATCGCCACCGCTACCACAAACACCGTTACCGTCACCATTAAAAGTGTGTCTTAAATTAAAGAAGTGACCTAATTCGTGGGTAGTGGTACGTCCTAAATTGTAAGGCGCGCTCGGAAATACACCAGAGCCTGAGCAACCAGGTGCTGCTGATGAACCAAAAGCGTTTCTGTCAATTGTTACTGCATCTCCTAAAGCAATATTCCCGCCTAGCGGTGAGAAACCCAAAACACTCAGGTCTCTAACTACAAAATTTAAATAGCCCGCCCAATTACTATCTCGGCTACCTCCATTCCCAAAATTATAGCCAATAGTTATGGCAGGATTCCCTTCTATTAACTCTGAATCTAGTCCGGGAGGATGGTTAGACGTAGCCAAACAAAAAGATATATTAGCAGCACCAGCGGCTGTTCCTGGAAAGAAAAAATTTACAGAATTATTCCAAGTTGAAATATCTGAATTAGTTGCTGTAAAATCTGCGTTTAATATGTTAATTTGGTTTTGTGCTAATGCTTCCAAACATGCTCTATCCGTCTCATTGGCACTAGGAAAATGAACTGCTACAGGAATTTCTATGACTTGGTTGCGAAGATTTAAATCCTGTTGAGACGAATATTCCTGAAGTTTTTTATTAAAATTTCTTTGGCTTTCTTGATATTCTTTTGCATAAACTGGATCCTGCAGCACTTCTTGCATATATTCTTCCATTCCACAGGTCCGTTCTTGTGAAAATAAATTGATTGACATCAAAATAAATATAATTCCGAAAATAATTTTTAAAGTAACGTTTTTCATATTGAGTAAATAATTTATAAAAAGGTGGTTAAGGTTAAACTCTTTAGCTTATGGTATACAACGATTTATCCTAAAGTGACTGCTCGTCAAAGCAGAAATGTAAAAATTAATCGCATAAATCAGATTTAAACTCATTTATGATCTTTCAAAGGGTAAAATTCTCAAGTAAAAGTCTTTAATAATTTTGAAATTCAATATTTAAATAAGGTATTATTCAATAATTATTTTTTTAGTTGCCATGCGGTTTCCTTCTACGACATTTAATAGGTAGACACCTGAATTTAGGTTGTTAACAGATATGGTTGTTTGAATTTCTCCATTGTTTTCTAACAAATCTGAAAAGAGTATTCTTCCTCTTAAATCATAGAGTTTAACAAGTATATTTTCGCCTGAGGTAGACGCTATGTCAACATTAAATGTGCCGTTATTCGGATTTGGATAAATTTTGAGATTAGATGCAAGTTCTTCGTCATTTACACTTAATTGCTCTTGAATTTGAAAGTTTCTTGTGTTGATATTAAAAAATATATTATCAACAGCCTCTACCATAATTCGACATTGTTCTGCATCCACATTAGGAAGTGCTACGGTCTGGGTTCCATCATTTGGAGTATTGCCCGCGAGCACAATATCAAAAGTCTCTCCACCATCAATTGACAATAAAATATTCACATTTGAAGTATTAATTCCAGATCCTGTGGTGCCTGCGACATCCCATACCACGGACTGGCTTGTACCGCCGTCGTACACTATCCCATTGGTGTTTTGAGAAGTTACTCTAAATATACCTCCAGCATTTCGAGTTTGTAAAGAGAGACTCCCTACCGCAAGTTGAGACCCTCTAGTATCGTTATCTCGAACGGTTATTCTGTAATTAATAGGTCTTTCAACCAATACCAATACTTCCCATTGAGAAGTAAGTCCTCCACTTGAAACCACATCAGATAAAATTGGAATATATCTAAATGAGTTGGTAGAAGGAAGGCGAGACCTAACAAGCGGTCCAGAGGCGGTTGTTAGACTCGGGACTCCAGATGGACCAAGGTCGTATTGTTCCCAAGAATATGTTAACGCTGATTCATTATCTAAATCGGTTGCAGAGGCGTCCAGCTTGTAAGGTGTTCCAATCGGAATAACATAAGACGAGCTCTCCAATTGTACTTCAGGAGCACTATTACCGGTACTGGTTATTGTAGCACATTGAGAATTTCCTTGTGTTATATTTAGCCACATGGCATCTAGACTTTTTTGATGAAAGTATAAATCAGTAGTTGTCTGCACATTTTGTGCACCACATAGTCCAGGATAAGCCATAATCGTTGATCCGCTTCCTGGCTCATAAGCAGAGGTGGGACTTATATTTGCCGTGCAACCTCCAGTGTTCCCATTGAAAGTGTGCCTAGAACCGTATTGATGGCCCATTTCGTGCATTATTGTTGCCTCAAAATTTGCACCTTCTGGCGAAGGAGATCCTGACACACCACCGCCTTTTAAAGATTGACAAACTTGAGAAACGTATGCTACGCCTCCGCCATTAGTCGATAACATATGTCCAATATCATAATTAAACTCGCCTACACCTGAATTTATAAATCCAGTGCTTTCATCTAAGAGGATTCCGTTATTATTTGATGTTAATGAATTATTTGTAACAGAAATTATTAGCGAATTGTTTGGAATTAAAACCATCGTTAATGAAAGTTCGTTTTCAAAAACAGCATTAACTCTTGTCATAATGTCATTTATGGCTGCTATAACAGCAGCTCTTTTTTGCGCAGTTGAACCTTGTGAAACTCCCGCCTTGTTAATATAATATGTGGAAAAAGGTAATGTGGTTGCAACAGCTAATCTAAATGTTCTTAAATTTCCATCATCTGCATTTCTTAAAAAAACAGAACTATCAAGGTTTGTTTCATCTGCAAATCCATCAATAACATCGCAACCAAATTGTTCGGAAGTTTCTGTTAAATCACGTCTGTAAAAAACAGAATATATTTGTTGGTTATTATTTATTTGTTCAATATACTCAGTCCCATTAACATCATTCAAGGTAATAGACTTTATCCCTTGGTTTGAAACGCTGAATCTTACTATTTTAGAAGGATTCGAGATGCTTTTCCCTATAAATGATCCCAGCTCAGGATAGCTGTTCTGGAGTTCTTCATCTAAAACAGAGGCCATAAAAACCTGATACTTTTCTAATTTTCCTTGGGCATTTGGAATGCTAATAACCACATTAGAGTTTAAAAGATTATCTTTTCTGTTGGGTGCGTTTTCTAAAGCATTTTTAAAAGCGTTAAGATCTAATTTGAAAAAAACTTCAGTTTTAGGTTTGTCAATTCTATTTTCCAAATCAGCAGTTGAAATGGTAGCGGCATCAACTGCCGTCCAAAAAATAGTGTTGTTTTGCGTAAATGCCTTAGAGACAAATAAAACAGAAAGCAATAGCATTCCTGTTAAAAAGGTAATCTTCTTATTCATATAAAAATTTTTGCTAAAGTTAAGTTCAAACCCACAATTATGCAATTAAAATGCGACTTTTGTGAGTTTTTGACAGTCTGATACGTTAAAATATAATGAAAGTAAAAAACCCTAAGTTTTCACTTAGGGTCAAATTTAATCTTCTTTAACGTCTTTTAGTTTAAAATCCTCCATAAACTTGGTGGTATAATTTCCGGCGCGATAATTTGGGTCGTCCATCAATTGTCTATGGAAAGGGATGGTGGTTTTTATGCCTTCAATAACAAATTCATCTAAGGCCCGTTTCATTTTATTGATTGCTTCTTCTCTGGTTTGTGCGGTTGTGATGAGTTTGGCAATCATAGAATCGTAATTTGGCGGAATGCTGTAACCGGCATATACATGCGTGTCTAATCTCACACCGTGCCCCCCTGGAGCGTGCAAGGTTGTTATTTTTCCTGGTGATGGTCTGAAATCGTTAAACGGGTCTTCGGCATTAATTCGGCATTCTATTGAATGCAGGTTTGGGGTATAGTTTTTTCCTGAGATTGGAACGCCTGCTGCTACTAATATTTGTTCTCTTATCAAATCAAAATCTATCACTTGTTCTGTGATTGGATGTTCTACTTGGATACGCGTATTCATTTCCATAAAGTAGAAATTTCGGTGTTTGTCTACCAAAAATTCTACTGTTCCTGCACCTTCGTATTTGATAAATTCTGCTGCCTTAACAGCGGCTTTACCCATTTTATCTCGAAGTTCGTCCGTCATAAAAGGCGAAGGGACTTCTTCGGTTAGTTTTTGGTGACGTCGTTGAATTGAGCAGTCTCTTTCAGATAAATGACACGCCCTTCCAGTTGAATCGCCTACAATTTGAATTTCGATATGTCTGGGCTCTTCAATAAGTTTTTCCATGTACATGGCATCATTACCGAAAGCTGCTTTTGATTCTTGTCGTGCAGAATCCCATGCGGCTTTTAAATCCTCTGGTTTCCAAACGGCTCTCATCCCTTTTCCGCCACCACCAGCCGTAGCTTTTAGCATAACGGGGTATCCTGTTTCTTTGGCTACTTTTTGACAGTCTTCAAAATCTTCAATAATGCCGTCGCTCCCTGGTACACAGGGTACGCCAGCGGCTTTCATAGTGGCTTTGGCGGTTGCCTTATCACCCATTTTTGCAATCATTTCTTCAGAAGCACCAATAAATTTAATACCATGCTCAGCACAAATTTTTGAAAACTTCGCATTTTCTGAGAGAAAACCATAACCGGGATGAATGGCATCGGCATTGGTAATTTCGGCAGCGGCAATGATATTTGCCATTTTAAGATAGGATTCGCTACTTGCTGGTGGACCAATACATACAGCTTCATCGGCAAATTTAACGTGTAAGCTTTCAGCGTCGGCCGTAGAATATACCGCAACCGTTTGAATACCCATTTCTTTACATGTTCTGATAACTCGGAGTGCTATTTCACCTCTATTGGCAATTAATATTTTTTTAAACATAACTTTTTAAAATTAAAAATTTCAAATTCCAAGTACCAAATTCCAACCCTTGGATTTTGGGATTTGTCCGTTGGCCGGATACTTGGGAATCAATTGTTATGACGGATCAACTAAAAATAATGGTTGATCAAATTCTACTGGTGAAGAATCATCAACTAAAATCTTAACGATTTTACCCGAAATTTCCGATTCAATTTCATTAAAGAGTTTCATAGCTTCGATTACGCAAAGCACATCGCCTTCTTTTATATCACTTCCAACTTCAATAAACACAGGTTTGTCGGGCGATGGTTTTCTGTAGAAGGTTCCAATAATTGGAGATTTAACTGTTATGTATTTGCTGTTTTCAGTAGCCTCAACATTTGAAGATGGTGTGCCACTCGCTGCATTGGGAGCTGGCTGCTGCTGAATTTGCGGCATGGCTTGGCTCATTGGTACGTGCTGAATCATGGTGGCGGGTTCGCCCTTATAATCGCTACCTGTTTTAATGGTGATTTTTACATCATCCATTTCTAATCGAACTTCGTTTGCGCCAGACTTGGCTACAAATTTGATAAGATTTTGAATGTCCTTTAAATCCATATATACAATTGTTTAGTTAGTTAGTTTATTAGTTATATGCCCATTTTAAATACACCGAACCCCAGGTAAACCCACCGCCAAAGGCAGCAAATATGAGGTTATCGCCTTTTTTAAATTGAGATTCAAATTCTGATAATAGTAAAGGTAATGTTGCCGATGTGGTATTGCCGTATTTTTGAATATTTTTTAGGACTTTACTGTCTTCAAGTTTCATTCTACTCGCCGCGGCATCTATGATACGCATATTGGCTTGGTGCGGCACGAGCCAATCTACATCTTCATTAGTTAGATTATTACGTACCAATATTTTCTCACAAACGTCGGCCATGTTTGAGACGGCAAATTTAAATACGGTTTTCCCGTCTTGAAACACATAGTGTTGTTTATTAGTAACTGTTTCTATGCTTGGTGGTAAAATAGATCCACCTGCGTCAATTTTTAAATGGGCTCTTCCGTTTCCGTCGCTTCGCAGGTATTCATCTTGCAAGCCTAATCCTTCTAAATTTGGCTCAAACAGTACTGCGCCAGCGCCATCACCAAAAATGATACAGGTTGTACGGTCTTCATAATCAATAATAGAAGACATTTTATCGGCACCTATCAATAGTACTTTGTTATAGCGTCCCGACTCGATATAGGCAGATGCCGTAGACATGCCGTATAAAAAACTTGAACAAGCTGCTTGTAAATCGTATGCAAATGCGTTTGTTGCGCCTATTTGGGTTGCCACATAAACAGCTGTTGAGGCTACTGGCATATCAGGAGTTGCTGTAGCTACAATGACTAAGTCAATTTCAAGCGGGTTAAGGTTTTGTTTTGATATGAGCTGCTGAGCAGCTTTTATGGCAAGATAAGAAGTGCCTTCGCCAGGAATTTTTAAGATTCTTCGCTCTTTAATACCTGTGCGTGATGTGATCCACTCGTCGTTGGTATCCACCATTGTTTCTAATACCATATTTGATAAAACAAAATCTGGCACATAGGAACCGACGGCGGTTATAGCGGCTTTAATATTACCCATTATGATTTTTTAGATTCTCAAAATTTGGCTAAAAAAGACCAAATTCTAATAAAAAAAGGATATTTTTTATCGTTTTGGTCCAAATTCGTTGCAAAATAGGTTGTTTTTAGAAGACTTAAAAATTAATCATAAAAAAAACGCTCGTATACGAGCGCTTTATGTATGCGTGCATAATAATTATGCTAAATTTTCTTCTTTTGTTGAATTATCAATCAACACTTGGCCTCTGTAATATAATTTACCTTCATGCCAGTGTGCTCTATGATATAAATGAGGCTCTCCGGTTGTTGGGCAAGTTGCTATTTGAGGCACTGAAGCTTTGTAATGTGTTCTTCTTTTGTCTCTTCTTGTTTTCGAGATTTTTCTCTTAGGATGTGCCATTTTTAAATACTATTTATCTGTTAATAAATTTTTTAATTTGTCCCAACGAGGATCGATCTCGTCGGTATTATTTTTATTTTCTTCTTGCTTTGGACTCAGTTCTTCTAACTTCGTTAAGACCTCGCTTTTTAGGGTTCCGTCTTCTACTCCGGGATGAACGCGCTTTAAAGGAACTGATAAAATTATAAGTTCGTATATGTATTGCGCTACATTAATTTCGTATTCACCATGCGGAATAATTAGTATAGAGTCGTGTTCGTCATTTAATTCTTGTCCGAACTTTACCACCAAATCAAGGCTTCCGTCTATGGGTTGGTTGTAGGGTTCATCGGTTAAGTCACAATTGACATTCACGGTTCCTTCTATTTCGAAATGCAACTCTAAAAGCGTTGTTTTCTTTTCAAATATCAGGTTTACTTTAACGTTTACTCCGTTAAAATCTTCATAATCAAAACAATCAAAGAACGCTTTTTTAATGTCGTAATCAAAATTGTGCTTTCCTAATTTTAATCCCACAAACTGGATATCATAATCTTTCAAAGCCTTCATACGCGCACTCATTTTGAGCCTGCAAATATATAAATTTTATTTTAGAGCATCATGTTATAAACAAAAAATGTTTATAACTATTTTTTTGGGGTTTTTAAGGGGTTTTTTGAGAGTTTTTCGTGTTCCGTTCTGTTTTTAAAAATCTTGAGTGCTGTGAAAATTGCCTGTTTAAATGAAGAATCGTCAGCGATATTCTTACCTGCTATTTCATAGGCTGTTCCGTGATCGGGTGAGGTTCTAACTTTATTCAATCCAGCTGTGTAGTTAACACCTTCGCCAAAGGAAATGGTTTTAAAAGGAATAAGCCCTTGATCGTGATAGGTTGCCACTACGGCATCGAAATTTTTATAATTATTAGAGCCAAAAAAGCTGTCGGCAGCGTATGGGCCATACACTAACATTCCTTTTTCTTGAAATTTATGAAGCACTGGTCTTAGCAAATTATCATCTTCATTGCCAATAACACCATTATCGCCAGCGTGTGGGTTGATCCCCAAAACGGCAATTTTGGGTCGACTTGTTTTAAAGTCTTTGATAAGAGAGTTATAAATGATATTTATTTTTTCTTCAATCAGTTCAACGGTAATTGCTGAACTTACATCCTTAACAGGCACATGGTCTGTTAACAATCCTACTTTAAGGTTATCGGTTACCATAAACATCAGGCTTTTCCCATTCAGTTCTTTCGCGATATAGTCGGTATGACCAGGAAACTTGAAGGATTCTGACTGGATATTGTGCTTATTGATTGGTGCGGTAACCAACACGTCTATCTCATCGTTTTTTAGTGCTGCCACGGCTCTTTCCAGCGATTTGATGGCATACCCACCAATGGTTTTGCTTTCCTCTCCAAAATTAATTTCTACTTGCTCTTTCCAAACATTGTACACATTAACCCGGCTATCAATAATTTGATTGAAATGGTCTACTCCGTGAAAATTAATATCACTTTGGAGGTGGTTTTTAAAAAATGACATGGTTTTAATAGAAGCAAAAATAACTGGCGTATAAAAATCCATCATACGCTTGTCTTCAAGGGCTTTTATAATGATTTCAGGACCAATGCCGTTAAGGTCGCCTATTGAAATTCCGACGCGTATTTTATGTTCTTTTCTCATTAAATTACTGTGATTTGTACGTATTTTTGCAATTACAAATTTAACCAAATTATATTACAAATGTTTACTGGAATAATTGAACAACTAGGCGTCGTTTCTAATTTAGAAAAAGAAGGCGGGAATTTGCATATTACTGTAAATAGCCCTTTAGCATCTGAATTAAAAATAGATCAAAGTTTGGCGCATAATGGTGTTTGTTTAACAGTGGTTTCTAAAACTGACAGCAGCTATGTTGTAACAGCTATCGATGAAACACTTCAAAAGAGCAATATTGGTCGTTTAAAAATTAATGATTTGATCAATTTGGAGCGGGCCATGAAAATTGGTGACCGACTTGACGGTCATATTGTACAAGGACATGTTGATCAAACAGCTGTTTGCACTAAGGTCGAAGATTTAAATGGCAGTTGGAAATACACCTTTACTTATGACGCTACTCCTAAAAACATCACCATAGAAAAAGGTTCTATTACCGTGAATGGGGTAAGTTTAACCGTTGTAGACTCTGGTGTTAACAGCTTTAGCGTGGCTATAATTCCTTATACTTTTGAGCATACCAATTTTAAAACTTTTAAAGAAGGCACTGTGGTTAATTTGGAATTTGATATGATTGGAAAGTATATTCAAAAGCTTAGTACACTCAACTAAGACATTTTTTGGATTTTGCTTTTTCTTAAAAGTATACACCTATTAACATTGCAACTATTATCATAACAGGGATATAGTCGTCAATTGGCAAACCTGGTGGTGGTGGTGGTACCGGCGGTGGCGGTGTGGCTTGTGCCAATAGTGACACCACTGGGTATAAACACAGTAGAAGCGAGACAGTTATTTTTTTATGATGTAATCTCATCTGTTTTGGGAGCGTAAATGTATTAAAAAAAGCGCATTATCAAAATTATTTATAACATTTGTCTCCACAAAAAGCATTTATTGTCGATTAACGGCGTTTTTTGTTAACATTTAGAGGGATTACTTTGTGTATTTTCAATAACAATTAAAATACTGTCAGCAAATATATACTTTTATAAGCGATGCCAAAATATAATTTAGTTTAATTAATAGTTAACAACGATTAGATGCATAAATTATTATAATACAGGTTGTAACACGGGGTATTTCTTCTAAATATTCTTGATTTGTGGTGCTGTTTTAGATTCTAACCATTAACAACCATACTTCAAAATTTCATATTTATTCTTATTTATACAAAAATTAAGTGGGATTGGTTTTAACCTGACGAACCACTCTTAACGATAGCTGCCAAAGGCTTGCCATAGGTAAAGCATAAGGCTTCCATAGGTTTAATACGCTATACTTACGCTATATATACGTTATACCTACGCTATACTTATAAGTTAACTCGCTATTATTCATTTATCTAGCTTTACTATGGCACAACAAAAAAATCTTATAAAAATTAGCGACAGGCTAAGCAATATAAAGGTTTATATGTTTGGCAATAAGTATTTTGTGAGGAATGCTCTGTGATTGGTTAAGATTGGTATCGACAAAAGGTCATGGTGCGCAAGGTAAAACTTAAAGATAAATGATTCATTAAAAAATGAGACTCTTACAAATGAATAAATGAAATTCTTGATTCTTTCTTACAAATTATCTAAATCTGTCACTGTGCCATACATTAACCATGCATTAACCATGCCTTTGGTGGGGATTTGATGGGCTTTACCTGTATATAAAATTACCCATATATTGAATAAATTGACTGACCCTTATTATGGCCTCTAGGTTTGGACGGCGAATGTTATTGTTTTTATGGGACAGGTCGAGTCGAGTCCGTATGGTATAATTACAAGATGCCATAATATTCCACAATTTTACGGAATCCCGTAAAATATACTCATTTCCAACACCTATATTTGTTTGGAACATTTATTTAAAATAGGGTATATTTGATGAATCCCTTTAAAATTTATTCCAAACGTGGTATTCCGCAGCAATATGGATTTATATTTTTTTATTTGAAGGTTAATCATTGTCTATGAACAAAAAAGACTTGTCAGAAAGAGACATCTGCTCTAAATTTATAAACCCCGCTCTTCAAAAAGCTGGATGGCATATGCAAAAGCAAGTGCGAGAAGAAGTGTCTTTTACGGATGGACGCATTATCGTTCAAGGAAAATTACACACACGGGGAAAAAGCAAACGAGCCGATTACATATTATACTATAAACCCAACATGCCCATTGCCATTATCGAAGCCAAAGATAACAAACACAATGTGGGAGATGGGATGCAACAAGCCTTAGATTATTCTGAAATTTTACAGATACCATTTGCATTTACCTCTAATGGAGATTCGTTTGTTTTTCACGATAAAACTTCGACTGGCGGCCCATTAGAAAAAGAGATTTCTTTAGATGCTTTTCCTTCACCAGAAACCTTATGGGAAAAATACAGCAAAAACAAGGCCTTAGAAGATCCAAAGGTTCAACAGATTGTCACGCAAGATTACTACTCGGATAATTCTGGAATGGCGCCAAGGTACTACCAACAAAACGCCATTAATAGAACGGTTGAAGCTATTGCAAAAGGTCAAAGCCGAATACTCTTAGTCATGGCTACAGGAACTGGTAAAACCTACACCGCTTTTAATATTATTTGGAGACTATGGAAAAACGGCATCAAAAAGCGCATTCTTTTCCTAGCCGATAGAAATGCGCTTGCTTACTCAAACCAAAAACGGTGACTTCTCGCCATTTGGCAATGATATCATGCACATTATTAAAAACAGGAAAATTGACAAATCATATCAAATATACTTCGCCCTTTATCAAGGATTAACTAGTAATGATGAAGAGAAAAATGCCTATAAAGAATTTAGTAAAGACTTTTTTGATTTAGTGGTTATAGATGAGTGTCACAGAGGAAGCGCATCAGAGGCATCAGCCTGGAGAGAAGTGTTGGACTATTTTGAATCTGCCACCCATATTGGTATGACTGCAACACCCAAAGAAACCAAAGATGTTTCTAATATGGATTATTATGGCGAGGCTGTTTATACCTACTCTCTAAAACAAGGTATTGATGACGGATTTTTAGCGCCTTATAAAGTGGTAAGAATCACCACTAGCGTGGATGACGGTTGGCGACCAACAGCTGGTTTACTTGATAAATACGGCAACGAAGTAAAAGACCGCATTTATAATTTAAAAGATTATGACCGAACCCTAGCCATTGATGAACGCACTGAAGTGGTCGCAAAGAAAATAACTGAATACCTAAAAGCCACAGATCGATTTGCAAAGACAATCGTATTCTGTACCGATATTGACCACGCCAATAGAATGCGACAAGCTTTGATTAATGAAAATGCCGACCTAGTATCTAAACACTGGAATTATTGCGTAAAAATTACTGGTGATGATGAAGTGGGTAAGCAGGAACTCGATAATTTCACAGACGTAGAAGAACGGTTTCCAGTGATAGCAACAACCTCTAAAATGTTGACCACTGGAATTGACACCAAAATGGTAAAGTTCATTGTTTTGGAATCCAATATAAATTCTGTCACAGAGTTTAAGCAAATTATTGGTCGCGGCACACGCATCAGAGAAGCTGAAGGAAAAGTCTATTTTACCATCATGGATTTTAGAAAGGCAACCAATATTTTTGCAAGACCTGATTTTGACGGAGATCCCGTGCAAATCTACGAGCCAGCTCCGGATGAACCAGTAGTACCGCCAGACACTATTCCGAACAGTGGAACTAACAGAGAGCCTCAACCCAATGATCCACCACCCTATTTTCCGCCAAATATTACTATTGACGGTGAAGATGAGGACATCAAAAAATATTATGTGAACAACGTACCCGTAACCATCGCCAATGAACGCGTGCAGTATTACGGTAAAGACGGCAAATTGATTACAGAATCTTTAAAAGATTATTCCAAGAAAAATATCGAAAAGGAGTTTACATCGCTTGATGATTTTATCCAAAGATGGACTGCCTCAGAAAAGAAGGAAGAACTTATTAAAGAATTGGCAGAACACGGTGTGTTGCTGGAAGCCCTGCGGGAAGATGTGGGTTTAGATTTAGACGATTTTGATTTGATCTGCCACATCGCTTTTGACCAACCGCCTTTAACACGACAAGAGCGCGCCAATAATGTACGCAAGCGCAATTACTTTGGCAAATACAGTGAGACAGCTCAAAAAGTGTTGAACGGGTTACTGGATAAATATGAGCAAGAAGGTATTGTTTCTATTGAGCAAGGTTCTGTACTTAAAGTAAAGCCTTTAAACGAAATGGGATCTCCGGTTGAGTTGGTGAGAGCCTTCGGAAAGCAAAAGGACTTTGAACAAGCAGTTAAGGAGTTAGAAAATGAAATATATAATATTGCTTAAGTGAGTATTCAGACTAAAATATATGATTTACATTCGCATTCAGCAATTCAATTGGCTTGGAAAGAACCTGGAATAGCATTCAGAGTCTCATTTGTTAAGTCAAATTATAAGCAACAGCTAGAGTTACAGCAGGAGTTGCAGCAGGAGTCTTTATACAGTAAAGTGTTACAAATTGCAGCTTCAAAAACAAGCTCAGCCAAAGATATAGCGATGGTTTTGGGACAAAAGAATATTTCAGGACAACTATATCAAGTAATCAATAAGCTTAGGGAAGATCAATTAATAGCATGGACCATACCTGATAAGCCTAAAAGCTTCAAACAACAATATAAAATAACAACCAGAGGACATGTATTTCTTCGAATTTTAAAGAATAAAAAAACCAAATGAGCAACATAACAACCAACATAAAAGGCATACGCGACATCATGCGCAAGGATACAGGCGTAGATGGAGATGCACAGCGCATCTCACAGATGGTATGGATGCTGTTTATGAAAATATTTGCCGACAAGGAAGAAGAATGGGGCATCACGATTGATAATTATGTCTCTCCAATTCCTGAGCATCTCAAATGGCAAAACTGGGCAGCAGATGATGAAGGCCTAACCGGTGATGCTTTAATGGAATTTATTGATACCGAATTATTTCCCGCACTCAAGGAACTGGATAGTACCATAAGTCCGCAAGCAACCATTATCAGGTCTGTGTTTGAGGATACTTATAACTACATGAAAAACGGAACCTTATTTCGTCAGGTTATTAACGTGATTGATCAAATAGATTTTAACAGCACTACAGAGCGGCATCTGTTTAATGATATTTACGAAACCATTTTAAAAGAGCTGCAATCTGCAGGTTCTTCGGGGGAGTATTACACCCCAAGGGCGGTTACGCAATTTATGGTGGACATGATCAACCCACAATTGGGGGAATCTGTGCTCGATCCTGCTTGCGGGACCGGTGGTTTTTTGACTTGTACCATAGATCACTTACGCGAACAGGTAAAAACACCTAAAGACCGGGATGTCATGCAAACCTCTATTAGAGGTATCGAGAAAAAACCGTTGCCCCATTTACTGTGTACCACTAATTTGATGTTGCATGGTTTTGATTTGCCGGCTGTACGCAGGGATAATTTATTGAGCAAACCGTATGCAGATTGGGGCGCCAAAGACAAGCTGGATATAATTGTAACCAATCCCCCTTTTGGAGGTGTGGAAGAAGATGGCACCGAAACCAACTTCCCGCAAAAGTTTAGAACCAAAGAAACTGCCGACTTATTCCTGGCCTTAATTATTAAGTTGCTTAAAACAAATGGACGTTGTGCCATCGTCTTACCCGATGGCACTTTGTTTGGCGAAGGCATGAAAACACGGTTGAAAGAAGAACTGTTAGAGCGTTGTAATTTACACACCATCGTGCGTTTGCCCAATGGCGTATTTAACCCCTATACCGGTATTAAAACCAACTTGTTGTTTTTTGAAAAAGGAATACCCACCAAAGAAGTTTGGTATTATGAACACCCATACCCCGAAGGTGTAAAGAGTTATAACAAAGGAAAACCCATCCACATCAAAGAGTTTGATTTAGAAAAAGCCTGGTGGCACAAGCGGGAAGAAAATACACAAGCCTGGAAAGTCTCTATCGAAGAGATTAAAAAGCGAGGCTATAATTTGGACATTAAAAACCCGCATCAAGAAATTGATGATTTAGCAAGCCCGGAAGTATTATTGGAAAAATTTAGAGCAACCGAAAAGAAAATCACTTCCATACAAGAGGAGATTGTACATGTATTAACCGAAGCTTTAAAATAAATAAATTCCTGCGAATCCCGATAGCTATCGGGAAGAAATCCCAATCTATGCAATTACTAAAACATTTTAAAGAACTAACCATTCGACCAAAAAATGCGATTGAGTTGAAAGGTTTAATCTTACAACTGGCTGTACAAGGAAAACTGACAAATGTTTGGAGAAAAGAGAATCCGTCTGTTCCATCTTCTGTTGACCTGATTAAAAGGATAAAAGAGTTTAATGAAAATAAGCTAAGATTAAATAATCGAAGAGTTAAAAAACTTAAAATCGAGAATGATGTTACTCTCGATTTACCGAATGGATGGGTGCAAGTCAGAAATTTTGAATTATTTAGTTTACAAAAAGGAAGAAACCCTAAGGATTTATCTGAAACAGTAAAAAAATATGCCTATCAAGATATTGAGGCACTTGACAGAGGGAATGTAAGGAGATATAGTAATGATGAAAATGCGCCTAGATGTACAAGTGAAGATATTTTAGTTGTTTGTGATGGGTCAAGAAGTGGATTAGTATTAGAAGGTAAAGAAGGTATTGTTGGTTCAACTTTAGCTATTATAGAGACACCTCCTTTTATTAAACAATACATAAAAATAATTTTTTTACAAGATTATCAAAGAGCAAATACTAATATGATTGGAGCTGCAATTCCACATTTAGACACAAAAAATTTATTACAAGAAGCGATTGGACTTCCCCCACTAGAAGAACAAAAAGCAATTGTAGACGTTGTAGAAACCTTGTTTAAAGAAGTGGAGCAACTAGAGCAATTATCGGTTGAGCGTATTACTTTAAAAGAAAAGTTTGTCGCTTCTGCATTAAGCCAACTCACCACAAAGAATGCAAAAAAAGAATGGGATTTTTTACAAGAACATTTTAATAGTTTCTTTAATGAAACCGCTAACATTAAAAAGTTGCGGGAAACCGTTTTACAATTAGCCGTTCAAGGAAAGCTAACAGCAGATTGGCGGGCTAACAATCCGGATATTGAGGATGCTTCCATTTTATTAAAACGTATCCAAAAAGAGAAAGACCAACTCATCAAAGACAAAAAAATAAAAAAGGAAAAACCATTGCCACAAATTACCAATGAGGAAATTCCTTATGAATTACCTGATTGTTGGGTTTGGTGTAGAGTTGGTGAAGTTACAGATATAATTGCAGGAGCTAGTTTTAAAAGTGGTGATTTTAATGAAACTGGTGGAGTAAAATGCATAAAAATTACAAATGCGGGTGTACGAGATTTTGTTGAGACAAATGATTATCTACCTAAAAGCTTTATTGAGTTGTATCCAAGTTATTTAATAAAGGAAGGAGATTTAATATTGGCATTAACTAGACCCTATATTAAGGATGGTTTGAAAATATCTGTATGTCCAACAAGTTATCACAACTCTTTATTGAATCAACGTGTTGCTTCAATAAGATCAATGAGTGAAGAAATGTATCATCCTTATATATTTTCATTTATTCAATCTCCAAAAGTTTTAAAATACTATAAGGCAAAGTTTGATGGTAAAAGCCAACAACCAAATATGAAAATGGGAGATATTACGGAATTAGCGATTTCACTCCCACCATTACAAGAACAAAAAGCCATCGTCCAAAAAGTAAATGCTTTAATGGTTTTATGTGATGCCCTAGAGCAACAGGTACAACAAAGCCAGGAACAGAGTGAGCAGTTAATGCAGAGTTGTTTGCGGGAGGTTTTTGAGGGGTGAGAAATAATTGTCTTATTAAGGATTAAAATGTCGGTTAGCACTGAACGCGATAACAATTAAAAATTTAATTTAATTGCTGAAACCGCTTTTTTGCCAATTTCTTGTTATACCTTCTTCGCGTTTTTAGGTCATGTTTTATTGTAAGCTCATTTTGTGTTTCTTGTTTTTTATTATCTGGCAATAACCGGCAAATCATAATTTTGTATTTGCTTGACAAACAAGTTGTATTTTGTGCTATGGTTCTACCATCCGGCAAAATCCGGCAGGAATTCTTTCTTTGTGAAGCTAATACTATCCGGCAAAACTCGGCAAAACATATTGAACTTCATGTTTTATAAATCCTTGTATTTCAGAACATACAGCATTATTGGCTTTTTATCCGGCAATATCCGGCAATTTTTTATTCGTTTTAGAATACTTAGTTTGAGGACCATCTCCTAACTTTTAAGCCAACCACCTTCTGTAAGTTTTTGAAGATCCATTCTAGCAGTTCTTTCTTTAATGTCACCCATAAAAACTCCATATAATCTTCACTAGAATAAGCGTTATCAGGATTCATTTCAGAAAGAAAATGGATCATACGTTCATTTATTTTTATTTCTTCTTTTACGCCATAAAGAGTAAGTTTGGTATATCCACTTTGAAATGTCCATTCCGGTGATTTTAAACCCAATTCATCAAATTGTTTTTTAATAAGAGAAAGCCCACGTCCTAATTTCTCCATTTTTCCTCTCAGGAAAAACATATGAGCAATAGTGGGATTTCTCAAAACTGAATGATGTGATTCAATTTTATTTTTCTTCGTAATTATATCAGAAGGTATCTCACCTGAATTAATAATTTCGATTTTGTCTTTATGAATATTGATTGTTATTTCACCCGACATATCTCCATAATCTCGGTGAACCATGGCATTGACAATAGCTTCATCTAAGGCTGCAAATGGATATTTTTCACGGTCAGTTCTTAATGGACTATTTTGATGAAACTCACTTATAATCGGGTTGTTCTTCTTGAAATAATTCATCACCTTATCAAAAGACACAAAAAGATTATCTTCAATTATTTCAATATCGCTGAACCTATCTCCAGTAACTCCTTCAGGCATATTTGTAATACGTATGCGACATTGGGTAAAAATTTTGTAGGTTCATTTCCATAAAGAATGACTGCACTGTTTTTTACTGCGGTGTAGTCAATTAACTGGAAGTAACTCAAAAATTCTTTTGGAAAATCGGGTAATGATTTTGTTTTCCCAAGATTATTGGCAGCATTAATTGTAGAAATAATTTCACTTTCGCTCAAATCAGTATATTGAGCATCAACAGTGGTAAGCTTTTCCCAACTAGAAGTATATTGATTAGATGATCTTAAAATCAAACTCACATCATCTGGGCCAGCTTCTACTGTTTGACTACCCCTGCGAATAAAATACTTTTTCAAATAGGAATAAGGTTGTCTAGAACCTTTCAATACATTGAGTAAAACAACAGATTTTTCATCGATTGTTTCTAATTGTACATAAACTAGTGGTTGCGGAAAAATATTGTCTAAAGCATTTTGTTTCAGTTCGATTACGTTATGTTCAGAAATGTTTGGCAACCCAACAACTTCTTTTTGGCTGTGACCTACAATAATCCAACCACCTTCTGTATTTAAAAATGCACAAATGGTTTTCAAAATAGCTTCTTCGTTCCACCCTGTTTTAAATTCAAGAGAAGAATGCTCTTGTTGGTTGATGAGTTCTTTTATAAACGATTTTGCACTCATATTACTATTCCTTTAGACTTGTCAATTAATTTTTGAATGCGTTCAGGGTATTTAAACTGACTTTCAAGATGCATCTTGATATCATCGTAGCCGATGTAAGGCTGAACCCAATTTCCGGTTCGTTTTGATGCAGGTCTTTCCTTGTCTTTGATAGCATCATTATACATTCTGATGCATCTGGTATCCATTACACCATTGTCTTCAAATGATATTTTGTCAAAATCAATCTTTTTTGACGTCATATCTTCAATCACAAATGAGTCTTTAAAAAGTGCTCTTGTAAATTCAACTCGATAATCTGCTAATACGAACCTTGGTATATTTCGTGCAAAAGCAGTTTCAAATTCGAAATGTGTGATTGATTTACCACCTCTATCTAAAACCCCTGAACCGTAATCAGGTCTAATAAAACCTACAAATACATCACATTCTTCAACACCATCCGTACAGTTTTTTAAATTAGATTGTAAACTATCCAGCAAAATAGTTCCCTTGTGCGACATCAATACATCATAACCGTAACTATCGAGCAACTCATAAATCTGTTTTAGTTGGTACTCAAAATTGTATACCGTAGAAGCTACAAATACTCGTATATGATTTCTTTTTGCTACCATAATTGCGCTATAACTTTAATTTCATTTTCATTTTCATTTTTTATTGGCGTGTCCTCACTTTAGCACAATGAGGCATAACGTAGTAGTATATGCGCAAAGTCGTGGTTTGAGCAACTAATTTAGCAAACAAAACCGAGACCTGAGAAACAACATCGCTGATTTCACTGTCTAAATTGAAATTTTCCAACGCGTTGCTTTTGAAAACCTCATTACCAAATTGTGATGGCTCAACTTATTAGATAAATATAAATGATTTTTTGTTAATGGTTTTACGGGATTCCGTAAAACGGTTAAATTTTTACTTTACTGGGTTTTTCCGGGCAGTTTTACCATTTGATGCATTAAAGCAATTTCTGTAACATTTCGGTTGATTCTATTCACCAATTGGATTTTAACTCGAGTGTATTTACCCCTATGTTGTAAGCATAAACCGCAGCAGGAACATAGGTTAGATTGATTTCTTCAATGGTTTTATTGCCTAAAACATCAATGGTTGTAACAAGACTCGCGCTAAACCTATTTTGTTTGCAAAAATGTAGTAAGCTTTTTAATTCTTGTGGTTTTTCAAAATAACGGTTAGTCCATTTTATTTCTACGCACCATTGGGGTTTAAATAGTTTATTGTCTAGCAGTACAATATCAACCTCGCCTTCTGAGCGTCCCATTTTCCAACGGGCATATTTTAAATCGAGCTGCTCTCGATGCATCCATTGCGAAAAAATGGCTGTTTCCACCATATTGCCCATTTCGTGATCGGTTTCTGTAATGGGTGAAAATAAAGCGGTTCGTAAAGAAGGATTGGTTAAATAGACTTTAAAACTCGTTATTCTTTTAAATTTTTTGGCCGTATCATTTACCTTATGAATGACTTTAATTAAAAATGCCGCTTCAAGATATTCTAAGTATTTTTTAATGATTTCTTTTGCAATGCCACTGTCTTTAGATAATTTTTCGAATGAAAATTCATTGGCTGTATTAGTATGCCACATAGGTAAAAAAGCTGTTTAGTTCTTGCACGTCTTTTTATACCGTATAAACTGGGTAAGTCTCTCAGCAATACTTTATCTACAATATCGCTTTTGACATAGCGACCCATATCGCTTTGTATTTTTTCGGATAATACCACTTCTGGGTAGCCACCAAAGTTGAGGTAGTGAAAAAACTCTTTGTTAAATGCTTTGTTATCGTGGGTTGTAAAAAAAGGAATTTGCTTTCCGTTGTAAACTATGGTTTTGGCCTGCACCAAATGCCCCAAGCCTTTTAAATGTATGTATTCATGAAAGGTGAGTGGTGGCAACATAAAATCGGTAAATCTGCCAGCACCACTTTCTGTACTTTGTAATCGCAAAGCAGCAGCAGCCGACCCAGATACCACAAACTTGGTTTTTGGATGCCTATCTACCAATACTTTAAGGTGGCGCTCCCAATCTTTTAGATACTGGATTTCGTCAAAAAAACAAAACAACCCTCAAGACTATCTACTTGCACAGCTTCTTCTGCTAATAACAAAATATCTTCAAGACTTAAGTGCATGTAAATAGGATTATCTATACCTATAAAAAGATTTTTGTGGTGAGATGTGTTCTTTAATGAGCTCTTGAATGCTGTGAAACATCATGACCGTTTTACCTACCCTACGTGGCCCCATAAGCACCACCGCGCGTTTAATATCTGTTTCTTTTACGAATGGATAAAACAAGTTAAAATACAAGCGTTTGGACATATCTCGATAAACTTGCTGGACGTTACCAGTGGTCCACCAAGGGTTTTCATATTGTAGGCGCTCAATTCTTTTAGCTGTTGGAATAACGGTATCAAAACTCATAATATTGCTTATTATGACTCAAATGTACAAATAAGTATTTATATATTTTCTTATTTTTACGAAAATGTTGTTTTAAGGGGCGGCTAATTCGTTTTGTGTTTGTGGGGTAGGTCAAGACCTGTCTGGTACAATCCCAGCCAAGACGAAACATTTTTCAAACAACAAAGCCTTTCATTTTATTGAAAGGCTTGTTAAACATTTGTGGTCCCACTTGGGCTCGAACCAGGGACCACCTGATTATGAGTCAGGTGCTCTAACCAACTGAGCTATAGGACCTCTTCTAAATATTAATTTTTGAAGCGTTGGCAAATTTATAATTAAGTTGCTAATACCGCAAACTTTTTTAATCTTTTATCTCTTGGCACAATTCTACCAGTACACCATTGGTGCCTTTTGGATGCAAAAACACCACCCATTTGTTATCTGCGCCTTTTTTGGGTGTTTCGTTTAATACCACAAAGCCTTCGGCTTTAAGTCGCTCTTTTTCAGTATGTATATCTGCGACATCAAAAGCAATGTGGTGAATGCCTTCGCCCTTTTTCTCTATGAATTTGGCTATGGGACTGTTGCTGTTGGTGGCTTCTAGGAGTTCAATTTTGTTTTGTCCGACTTTAAAAAATGAGGTTTTTACACCTTCACTTTCTACGGCTTCGATTTTATAGTGCGCTTCGCCAAATAACTTGGCAAATAATGCGTTAGACTGGTTGAGATCCTTTACAGCAATTCCTATATGTTCAATTTTTAACATGTACTTAATTTTTACTTAAAGGTACAAAAATCGTTAAGATTTTGGATAAAAGCTTAATTTTGCATCATGGAAAGCAATAGACAAAAAAAAATAGCCGGCGTTTTACAACAAGATCTTGTTGACGTATTACAAGGTGCCGCTAGCTCGGGCGGCATGAGAGGCGTTATTATTTCGGTGAGCAAGGTGAATGTTACGGTTGATTTGTCGATTGCGAAAGTGTATTTAAGTATTTTTCCTAATGCTGGTGCCAAAGAACTTTTAGAAGGTATCCGCTCTAACAAACCTGCTATCCGTCACGAATTGGCGCAACGCACCCGTCATCAATTACGCAGAATGCCACAACTAGAGTTTTTTATTGACGATAGCTTGGAGTATATCGACAATATCGAAAAGTCTTTAAAGGGCGAAGACAATCCTTTGGAAAAACCTGATTTATTAGATAAACGCAAAAAGTCGTAATTGAATGTTTCCTTTTATATAGCGAAGCGGTACTTGCTGTCTAAAAGCAGCACCAATGCTATTAATATTATGACCATCATTGCTTCGGCTGGTATTGTAATTGCCTCTGCTGCTTTATTTATTGTACTTTCCGGTTTTGCCGGACTTAAAACGTTTAGTTTGGGGTTTTCATCTTTTGTAGATCCTGATTTAAAAGTGCTGCCGGCCAGCGGTAAAACACTTGCTGTTGACTCCACATTATTGGCTTCTATTGCATCGGTGGAAGGTGTTTCGGCCATTTCAACAGTTATTGAAGAACGTATTGTGGTGTCTTTAGACGATAAAAATCTTTTGGCTTCCATCAAGGGTGTTGATACTAATTTCAGACGTGTTACCGCCATCGACAGTATGATTGCCCAAGGCAGTTGGTTTATGGAAGATAGCTTTCAAGTGGTTTCTGGTTGGGGTATTTCGAACGAGTTGTCGTTTGGGGTTTTGGATTTTGGTAGAACACTTCAAATTTATGTGCCCAAACCCGGTACTGGTCAGATTTCTTCCGTAAAAAATGTTTTTAACTCTATTAATGCCGTTAATGTAGGATTGTTTGATATTAATGAAGAGTTGAATCAAAAATATATTTATGCTGATATCAATGCTGCCAAAATTCTTTTAAATTATCCTGATGATGTTATTTCGTCTTTGGAAATTAAGATGGAAAACGGCGCAAGTGAAGCGACCGTCATCAATGAATTGAAGTCGTTATTTCCCGAACCAGTAGTTGTTAAAAACAGAGCCCAGCTGAACGATGCGCTCTACAAAATGCTTAATACCGAAAACTTAGCGGTTTATCTCATATTTACTTTGGTGATAATTATTGCGCTTTTTAATGTGATTGGTGCGATTATCATGATGATTTTAGATAAAAAACGGTCGTTGAACACCTTGTTTAATTTAGGTGCTTCGGCCAAGGATATTAGAAAAATATTTTTTATTCAAGGAAGTTTGATGACTATGGTAAGTGGCGTTGTAGGTTTGTTTTTAGGAGTCGTTATTGTATTGCTCCAGTTAAAATTTAGCTTGCTAATGATTACAGCTTCTCTGCCCTACCCTGTAGAAATTAGGTGGTTTAATGTTTTTGTTGTGTTTGCAACCATCACTGTTTTAGGAGTGGCAGCTTCTAAAATAGCTTCTGCGCGAATCAATAAAAGTATGCTGCTACCTAACTAATTTAGTGGGCAAATTCATAGCCCGCGAATACTTCTAACACCTCATCAAAGGCTTTAAACACATCGGCTGCATCATCGCAGGTTACCATTTTGGTGCGGTACTCTTTAAAATTTGGAATGCCTTTAAAATAGTTGGTATAATGGCGTCTGGTTTCAAAAACACCCAGTTTTTCGCCTTTCCAATCGATGGACATTTGTAGATGGCGTCGGGCGGCTTCCACGCGTTCTTCCAAACTTACTGGTGCCATGTGGGTTCCTGTTTGAAAGAAATGTTTTACTTGTTTAAAAAACCACGGGTTTCCGATACTTGCTCTGCCAATCATTGCGCCATCCAAACCGTAACGGTCTCGCATTTCAACGGCTCGCTCCGGTGTGTTGACATCGCCATTTCCAAATATGGGAATGTGCATTCGGGGATTGTTTTTTACTTGTGCGATTGGCGCCCAATCGGCATCGCCTTTATACATCTGAGCACGGGTGCGACCGTGAATAGAAATGGCTTTACAGCCAACATCCTGCAGTCTTTCGGCCACTTCCATAATTTTAATGGAGTTGTGGTCCCAGCCCAAGCGGGTTTTTACTGTTATGGGTAGTTTGGTACGTTTCACCATGGCTTCAGTAAGCTTCACCATTAAATCGATATCTTTTAGAATACCAGCACCAGCCCCTTTGCACACTACTTTTTTAACCGGACATCCAAAATTGATGTCGATGATATCAGGATTGGATTTCTCAACGATATCTACCGTTTGTAGCATGCTATCCATTTCGGCACCAAAAATTTGGATACCTACAGGTCGTTCCTTTTCGTAAATATCGAGTTTCATGACACTTTTGGCTGCGTCACGAATAAGACCTTCGCTACTAATAAATTCGGTGTAGACCACATCGGCGCCTTGTTCTTTGCACAGGGCGCGAAACGGCGGATCAGATACGTCTTCCATTGGCGCTAGAAGCAATGGGAATAACGGTAATTCTATGTCGGCAATTTTTACCAATTGGACAATTTTTTTGCAAAGTTAGGTGATTTCACTATAATGCCAAAGTTTTAAAAAAATGGCTTCAATTGATGGCGAACCAAATTCGTTTGTTTTAAAGTGATTGAACCCTTTCAGGGGTTAATCCCGATTCCTATCGGGACTGAAAGGGTTGATCGGTAATCCTAGTTGTTTTTTTAAATTATAAAACGGTTTTCATGGTATCAAATGATACTATCATTTCGGCGCCAATTCCGGTTCAGGTCACTTTTTACGGTTGAAAAAGATTAAAAGTTACGTTCAAAATTGCAATTCAGCAATAATATTCTCGTCATTTCTTTTCACCACAACAGTAGATTTATCGCCTTTGTCAAAAACTGATAGCGCACGCATATAACTCATCATATCTGTAATGGTACTGTCGCCTAGTTTTACCACGATATCACCTTTTTGTAAACCAGCGTTAAAGGCGGGCGTGTCTTCGCGGGTGCCATCGATGCGCATACCTTCACCGTCGTATAAATAATCAGGAACGACTCCTAATCCAACTTTAAAACGCGGCGTTTCTTCACTTTCGTTTTTGGTGGTTCTAAAGGCTAGGGCTCCGTTATCATCTAGGTCTGACATAATTTCAAAAATATAGTCTGAAATTAGTTTCATTCCTTGGTAGTTAAGCTTATCAGAATCGTCGGATGGTTTGTGGTAATCTTCATGTTGGCCCGTAAAAAAATGCAGGACTGGAATATCGGCTAGATAGAATGATGTATGATCAGAAGGTCCAACACCACTTTCATTTTCAACAATTCGGAAATGGTCGTTATGTGCCTGGATTACTTGTTTAAATATAGGTGAAGTGCCTGTGCCATAAACAGCCAATGTTGAATCGGCTTTTAGTCTGCCTACCATATCCATATTAATCATATAGTTGATGTTTTTGGTATCGACTGTTGCATTTTTTACGAAGTAATTAGAGCCTAACAAACCCATTTCTTCACCTGAAAATGCCATGAACAAATAGTTATTATTGTTAAGTGTATTGGTTGCATTGGTTTTGATTCGCGCTGCTAAATCTAGTAAGACAGCCACACCACTGGCATTATCGTCGGCACCGTTATGAATGGCTTTATCATCGCCGCGGTACAAAGAACCTTCACCGCCATAGCCTAAGTGGTCGTAATGCGCACCGATGACAATAGTTTTTTCGGCATTGTTATTTATAAAGCCCAAGACATTTCGGCCAGTTATGCTGCCATCTTCGTTAGTGGTAAATTCTACTTCTTTGTGCGGGTCTGTTTTGGGTTTAAAGGAAAAAGGTTGTAAAAACCCATCGGTTCCTTTGGGTTCGAGACCTATTTTTTCAAATCTTGAGGCAATAAATTCGGCGGCTTTTACTTCGCCTTCGGTACCTGTTTGTCGGCCTTCTAGTTTATCATCGGCAAGGTAAGCCACATCGGTTTCAATTTGGTTTTCATATTGCAATGTTTGACTGCAGCTAAGTACAGAAATTAAAAAAATGATAATTAGAATGGCTCTCATGACTTTAATATTTATTTTTGTGCAAAATTAGCTAATTATTACCATTTTATAATCACCAATTCATGAACAAAATTGCTATATATGGGCTTATTTGCGGCCTTGTCTTTTATTCTTGCAACAACACAACCTCAAAAGAAAAAGAAACAGTATCTTCAACAACAGCAGCTGAAATAAGCTCAGAAAACCCATTAATATTTCCAGAAGAAGTTCATTTTAAATCTTTAAGACAGGTTACTTTTGGCGGCGATAACGCTGAAGCCTATTGGAGTTTTGATGACCAGCAATTGGTATTTCAATCCAACCACAAAAAATGGGGTGTTGACTGCGACCAGATGTTTGTTATGAATGTGAACGACACTTTTGAAGATAGTCAACCACCGATGGTTAGCACTGGTTTGGGCAGAACAACTTGTGCTTATTTTTTACCCGATAACAAGCATATTATTTATGCATCTACCCATTTAGGTGGCGAATTATGCCCTGAAGTTCCGTTTCGGGAAAACGGCAATTATGTATGGCCCATTTACGATACTTACGATATTTTTATGGCCGATTTAGATGGTAATATCGTGAAGCAATTAACCAATGAAGTTGGCTACGACGCCGAACCGACCGTTTCCCCTAAAGGCGATAAGATTGTATTTACCTCCACCAGAAGTGGCGATTTAGAATTGTATACCATGAACATTGACGGCAGCGATGTGAAGCAAATCACCAACGAGCTAGGTTATGACGGTGGCGCCTTTTTTTCGCCTGATGGTAGTAAAATTATCTTCCGTTCTTCACGACCAAAAAC
Organism: Flavobacteriaceae bacterium; assembly: GCA_018402135.1. Taxonomy (GTDB): domain Bacteria; phylum Bacteroidota; class Bacteroidia; order Flavobacteriales; family Flavobacteriaceae; genus Paucihalobacter. The sequence continues at coordinate 167,173 of JAGYJF010000003.1, forward strand.
AGAAGCAGAGATTAAAAAGTATAAAGATTTATTGGCAAATGGTTTGGTTGAACCCACCGATATGGAGCTTTACATTTGCAACGCCGATGGCAGCGATTTAAAACAACTCACTTTTTGGGTAATGCCAATTGGAGTCCGTTTTTTCATCCTTCGGGCGAAAAGGTTTTGTTCTCATCAAATTTTGAGGCTGAAATGGGTTTTCCGTTTAACCTCTATATGATTGATGTTGATGGCAAGAATTTAAAGCGTGTAACGCATAGCAAAACTTTCGATGCTTTTCCGGTGTTTTCAAATGATGGGAAATATTTAGTATTTTCGTCTAACCGAAACAATGGCGGAACTCGTGATACCAACATGTTTATAGCAGAATGGCAGGATTAGTCTTCAACCTTTAATCGCTGTCTTTCGTCTCTCGATAAACTGCGTTCGTTGGTTTCAAGCTTGGTGTTACCGAATTTATATCTAAAACCAAGCATAATGGTTCTATTATCGATATCGGTAAAATTAGAACTGAATTGGTTTAGGTATCTTGTATTGGAATCAAAGTCTTGATAGTTAAACAAATCTTCAACGCTTAAAGATAAGACGGCTTTTTTATCAAAAAGTGTTTTTGAAATGCTAAAAGTTGAAATCAAGCGCTCTTCAACCAACAATAAACCTTGAAGGTTTCTCGTGATTAACGCTAAACTCAAACTGGCAGACAAACTGTTATCCTTTAAAAAAGTAAAGTCGTTACTTAATACCGAATAGTTTGACCACTGATTTAAATCTACAAATCCGTCTCCAAAATTGGTGGATTCTTGCATGTTAAAAAACGAGGTGACAAAATAGATATTCCATCGGTCGGTTGCATTGAAATAGGTTATAAAGTCAAAGCCAAAATCTACTGTTTTATCTAGATTTACTGGCACATACGAAATAATATTGGTGGCATTATCCTGTCGTGGTAATTCAACAATGTTACCGTCGTATTTAATATAATAAGCTTCAACGGTAAACAGTTTAAAAAGTGTGGTGCCAATTACAAAATGGTTTTTAAAGGACGGCAAAAGATTAGGATTTCCCGTTACTACATAATTTTCGTTAAGGAAAAATGTAAAAGGGTTTAAGTTGGTGAAATCTGGTCGTTGCAGACTTCGTTTGAAATTACTGTACACACTAAAGTTATCAGAAACGTCATACTGAATACTCGCATTTGGAAACCATTCTAAATAATCTTGTGTGTTTCTAACGGCGCCAAAATCTGAAATGCCTTCAATATTGGTTTGTTCTACGCGCATTCCGAAGTTTAGATTCCATTTTTCCCAACTTTTACTGTAATTGGCATAAGCTGCAAATACTTTTTCGTCGTAGTCGAATACATTGGAATTTTGCGGATCGAATTGTTCATCACCTGAATTCGTGTCGATATCGAACTGCGACAAATCGCTATCGGTTTGCACATTAGAAAACTTGGCGCCCGTTTCAAACGAAGCGGTTTCGCTAAGCGGCAAGCTAAAATCTAATTGTGAGGTATAAATTTGTGTGCCTTGATTAGCGTTGGTTCTAAACTCGGAAGTACGGTCTAAATTATTCAAATTATTGAAAAACTCCGATTCTACATTTTGATTTCGTGTATAATCATAGGTAGTAAAATGCGCATTGAAGGACAATTTACTGCCTTTTTCGAATCGGTGCACCAAGTCTAAATCGGTTCCGATATTGTGTTTGTCATCACGAGATAGATTATCGGCGGTGAAACGGCCTAAAAAAGCATCGTTACTATCGACGATAGCGGTTTGGTTGTTGATTCTGTATTTAAAATAAGGCATATAAACGCCGGAAGAGGTTACACTAAGTGTGGTTTTATCGCTTAAATAATAGTCGAAATTGAGGTTTAGATTGTGGGTTTCGGACCAGGTGTTTCTGTTTACGAGTGAGCGCCATGTCTCTTCAACTTGATTGCTGTTATCTAAAAAATTAACTGTGTCGTCGTTATCTCGGTTAATTTTATTGCCGTTATAGCTGTAGTTCAGATTCAGATTAAATTTTTCGTTTTTAAAGAAATGACTCGTGCCCACATTATACCTAGGAAATACCCCTTGGGTGTAGTTGTTAAATACAGAACCTCGGTATCCCGTAATGAGGTTTTTACCCATTACAATGTTTAGCACCACACCACTATCGGCATCATAGCGAGCAGATGGATTGGTGATAACCTCTACCGATTTTATGCTATTTGCAGAAGAACTTTCCAACAGCTCTGTAAGTTCGGCTTGTGATAATTGTACTTTCCTATCGTTAATGTACACTATTGGCGTACTACTTTTTACCATAATATTCCCGTCGGACACCAATACGCCAGGTGTGCTTTTAAGCACCTGAAGGATGCTTCCTTCAATGAGTGCGGTATTTTCAACATTAAAAGTTAATCGGTCTGGTGCGCGGTTGATGGTAGGTCTTGTTGCGGTAATATTTATTTCGGAAAGTATTTCGGCGTCTTCGGTAAGTGCAATATTACCGAGGTCGGCGTCAGCCTCTAAATCTACAGGAATCCTTTGCGTGGTGTAGCCAATAAAACTTATGCTGACAGTATACTTCCCTTTTAAAACATTAGTAAGTTGAAAATAGCCCAAATCATCGGTGCTGGTACCTTTTACAATGGTGGAGTCCGCTTGTCTAACAAGTACTACATTTGAAAAGGATATGGGTTGATTAGTGGCATCAACCACAATACCTGAAACACTAACGTTTTGTGCGACAGTAATAGCTGGTATAACCAAAAGCAACAATAAAAATAAACGCATAAGCGAAATAGCAAGTAGTGAGTTGGGTTGCAATATATAAATAGTTTTTAACTTAATGTTACGGTTTTTCCGCACATTCGATTAAATAACCTTATTATTATGAAGTTAGAGCTAATTGTTTTTGAATATGTTACTCCCGTTGCTGTTAATTTTATGTGTTGATTTTGACTTCTTGTTATTGTGGCGGATTATGTATCTTTACAGCCAAAAAAATTGCCAGCCTTAACTGGCATGTTATCAAGAAAAAGATAAATGAAGCACATTAGAAACTTTTGTATTATTGCTCATATAGACCACGGAAAGAGTACTTTGGCAGACAGGCTTTTAGATGCTACTGGATCGGTTACAGATAGAGAAAAGCAAGAGCAATTATTAGATAATATGGATTTGGAGCGCGAACGTGGGATTACTATAAAATCGCATGCCATCCAGATGGATTATGAATACAAGGGCGAAAAATATGTGCTTAACTTAATTGACACGCCTGGGCACGTAGATTTTAGTTACGAGGTTTCGCGATCTATTGCGGCTTGCGAAGGTGCTTTATTGATTGTAGATGCGGCACAAAGTATTCAAGCGCAAACCATTTCAAACTTATACTTGGCTTTAGAAAACGATTTGGAAATTATTCCAGTGCTTAATAAAGTCGATTTGCCAAGTGCAAGTCCAGAAGAAGTTACTGATGACATTGTAGATTTACTTGGTTGTAAACATGAAGATGTTATTCCTGCCAGTGCTAAAACCGGTTTGGGTATCAACGAAATATTAGCTGCCATTATTGAACGGATACCGCCACCAAGCGGTAATGTAGATGAACCTTTGCAGGCCTTAATTTTTGATTCGGTTTACAATCCATTTCGCGGTGTTGAAACCTATTTTAGAGTTTTAAATGGCAGCATCAAAAAAAATCAGCTTATCAAATTTATCGCTACTGGAAATACGTATAACGCTGATGAAGTTGGAACTTTACGCTTAAAACAATTTCCTAGAAACGAAATAAAAGCTGGTGACGTTGGGTACCTTATTACCGGCATCAAAGAAGCCAAAGAGGTGAAGGTTGGCGACACCATCACCGATGCGAAAAACCCTACCACCAAAGCTGTAGCTGGTTTTGAAGATGTTAAACCGATGGTTTTTGCGGGTATTTATCCAGTAGATACTGAAGATTACGAAGAGCTAAGAAACTCCATGGAAAAGTTACAGCTCAACGATGCCTCTTTGGTGTTTACGCCAGAAAGTTCGGCGGCTTTAGGCTTTGGGTTTCGCTGTGGATTTTTGGGTATGCTGCATATGGAAATCATTCAGGAGCGTTTGGAACGCGAATTTGATATGACGGTAATCACCACCGTGCCTAACGTATCGTATCACGCTTTTACCAATAAGTCGCCCGATGAAGCGCTTATTGTAAACAACCCAACCGATTTACCAGAGCCATCAACCTTAAACCGTGTTGAAGAACCTTATATAAAAGCATCCATTATTACCAAGGCTGATTTTGTTGGTAATGTTATGAGTTTGTGTATTGACAAACGTGGGCAAATCACCAATCAAACTTACTTAACTCCTGAGCGCGTTGAGCTCAATTTTGATATGCCACTTGCGGAAATTGTGTTTGATTTTTATGATCGGTTAAAAACCGTTTCTAAGGGCTATGCTTCTTTTGATTATTCACCTATAGGCATGCGTGCCTCGAAATTGGTACGTGTTGATATTTTGCTGAATGGTCAAACGGTGGATGCGCTTTCGGCTTTAATTCATGCTGATAATGCTTATCATATTGGTAAAAAAATGTGTGAAAAGTTGAAGGAACTTATTCCAAGACAACAGTTTGATATTCCGATTCAGGCTGCAATTGGCGCTAAAATTATTTCGCGAGAAACTATAAAAGCACTTCGTAAGGATGTAACCGCTAAGTGTTATGGTGGTGATATTTCACGTAAACGCAAGCTTCTTGAAAAACAGAAGAAAGGTAAAAAGCGCATGCGTCAGGTAGGTAATGTAGAAATCCCTCAGCAGGCTTTTATGGCGGTTTTGAAGCTGAATGATTAACAAATTCCTTTGCAAAAAGGAATCTCAGACTTGTGAAAGTAGTCCTGAGCTAAGGCCAAAAAACATTTTTATTTTATCTTATATACATGCCTTTATTGCACAAGCTTTAATTCCATTTACCATTTAATTTTGGGTTATAAGTCCCCGTTCGTAATCAATGGTTCGATTGATGAGATTCCTGCTTTCGCAGGAATTTATGCGACAAGTTGGTAATGTAGAAATCCCTCAGCAGGCTTTTATGGCCGTTTTGAAGCTGAATGATTAACAAATTCCATTGAAAAAAGGAATCTCAGACTTGTGAAAATAGTCCTGAGCTAAGGCCAAAAAACATTTTTATTTTATCTTATATATATGCCTTTATTGCACAAGCTTTAATTCCATTTACCATTTAATTTTGGGTTATAAGTCCCCGTTCGTAATCAATGGTTCGATTGATGAGATTCCTGCTTTCGCAGGAATTTATGCAACAAGTTGGTAATGTGGAGATTCCACAGCAAGCTTTTATGGCTGTGTTGAAGCTTAACGATTAACAAATTCCTTTGCAAAAAGGAATCTCTTAATAAAAAAGCCTTCACTCATAATTTAACTATAAGCCCTTTATTGCTTTTTAGACACGAATTTCACAGATTTTCACAGATTTCAATTGTTTTGGTTTTAAGATGATCTATTCAAATTATGTTTTGAGGGAATTTATAGAATGTACCTAAAGGCACATTAGGCAACCATTGTAATTTTGCTACCAATATGATGTCCCTAATGGGACATGAGTTTAGGAAACAAAGATTTTTTTGCCATTTCCGATCCAAAAAGGATAGGCAAAAAGTAGCCTGTCAATCTGATATCACGGATGGCTTTATTTATTTTTAGACGCGGATTGCACAGATTTGCGCAGATTTCAATTGTTTTGGTTTTAAGATGATCTATTCAAATTATGTTTTGAGGGAATTTATAGAATGTACCTAAAGGCACATTAGGCAACCATTGTAATTTTGCTACCAATATGATGTCCCTAATGGGACATGAGTTCAGGAAACAAAGATTTTTTTGCCATTTCCGATCCAAAAAGGATAGGCAAAAAGTAGCCTGTCAATCTGATATCACGGATGGCTTTATTTATTTTTAGACACGGATTTCACGGATTTGCGCAGATTTAAGTTGTTTTGGTTTTAAGATGTGATTGTTGCCTTTTCCCTGGTATCTAAAGAGTAAGCAACTATGCAAAATAATTGAATAGATGGCTTTATTCATTTTTAGACACGGATTTTCACAGATGGTGGTTTTGACCAAAGTGCAGTTCATGAGTTTACAATTATTTAGCATTCAATTGGGCCGCTACTCTTCGATTTATCACTAGTTTTGCACCTTCTTAAAAAAAATCAACATGGGTAAAATAGAGATGCACAAAAAACACTTCGCAACCGACGCTATTTCTGGCTTCGTTGTTTTTTTAATTGCATTACCACTTTGTTTGGGTATTTCAATGGCCTCTGGAGCGCCCTTATTTTCTGGAATTATTGCAGGTATCATTGGCGGTATCGTTGTAGGTTTTTTAAGTAATTCAAGTGTGAATGTTAGTGGTCCGGCTGCTAGTGTTGCTTTGGTGATCTTGACTGCTATTCAGACTTTAGGAAGCTTTGATGCGGTTCTGATTGCAATTGTTGTCGCGGGTGTGTTTCAAATAATACTGGGATATTTAAAAGCTGGAACTATTGCTTATTTCTTTCCAAATGCTATGATTAAAGGTATTTTGGCTTCTATTGGACTTATACTGATACTGAAACAAATACCACATGCCTTTGGTGTTGATGGTGCTTTTCAAGGCACTGAGTCCTTTTGGAATATAGATGGCGGCAATACTTTTTCGGAAATAGCAAAAATATTTGGTTATATTAATTGGGGGGCGGTAATTGTTACAATAGTGTCTTTGATACTCATTCTATTATGGGAACGTCCTGTCTTTAAAAAAATGTTGTTTTTTAAGTATTTCCCTTCTGCACTAGCGGCTGTTGTGGTAAGTATTTTATTGAACGAAGTATTTGTGGCATCTTACCCCGAATTTGCATTGGGTGAAGGGCATCTTGTTGAATTGCCCGTTGCCACCAACGCTTCTGAATTTTTTAGCTTTTTTAGCTTCCCTGACTTTGGCCAATTGGCCAATTTTGAAATTTACGGTATCGCCTTAAGTATCATGTTTATTGCGAGTTTAGAATCGCTTTTGAGTACAGAAGCCGGTGATAAGTTAGATCCTTATAAAAGAAGAACCTCAACCAATAGAGAGTTAAAAGCACAAGGTATTGGTAATATTGTTGCGGGACTTGTTGGGGGTTTGCCTATAACCGCTGTAATTGTTAGAACTTCGGCAAACGTAGATGCTGGTGGACGCACAAAAACAGCTACCATAACCCACGGCGTTGTAATGTTGTTGTGTGTGGCCTTAATACCGTTTATACTTAACAAAATTCCATTAGCTGCGCTTGCGGCTGTGTTATTTGTGGTTGGTTCGAAACTTACAAGTTTTTCTATTTACAAAAGTGTTTACAAACAAGGAAAGAAACAATTTCTTCCGTTTATTATTACCATTTTAGTTGTAATGTTTACAGATCTTATTTCGGGAATCCTAATAGGCGGGACTGTTGCGGTATTCTTTATTTTAAGAGATAATTACAAAAACGCTTATCTCTATGATAAGATAACACGTGATGATAAAGATCATATTATTGTGAAACTTGCTCAAGAAACATCCTTCTTAAATAAAGCCGATATTATGTTGTTTTTAGATCATATTCCAGAGAATAAATCTGTCACTATTGATGGTAGTGAGGCAAAATTTATTCATCCTGATATTTACGATATTATTGATGGCTTTAAAATAAATGCTAAAACCAAAAACATTCAGTTAGAGTTAATCAATTTAGACGACCGAAGTAAATCGGAAAGTTTTTGGAGAGATCCGCAACACAACCCTAAATCAGTTTAATATTTACGAAATCATAATTTTTTGATTAACTGTAAAAACATTCCTAGAGATAAATGTTAAATCCAATTAAATAAAACACTGGTTTTCTATAAAATTAATCAGGTTTTGTTACTTTGTGGTTTATATTTATTTACAATGACCTTATATCCCATAAACACAGGAAACTTTAAATTAGACGGCGGTGCTATGTTTGGTGTGGTTCCGAAATCGCTTTGGCAAAAAACCAATCCTGCCGATAGTCATAACATGATTGATATTGCTGCCCGTTGCCTTTTAATTGAAGATGGCAATCGGCTCACTTTGATAGACACTGGTATGGGCTACAAACAATCAGAAAAATTCTTCAGTTACTACTACCTGTGGGGCGATGATTCTATAGATACATCCCTTGCGACTTATGGTTTTAATCGCGATGATGTTACCGATGTATTTTTAACCCATTTGCATTTTGACCATTGCGGTGGCAGTGTTCAATTTAATAAAGACAAAACCGGTTACGAACCTGCGTTTAAGAATGCCAATTTTTGGAGCAATAAAGATCACTGGCAGTGGGCAACACAACCCAATAGAAGGGAAGTTGCTTCGTTTTTAAAAGAAAATATTTTACCAATGGAAGAAAGCGGTCAGCTTATGTTTACCAAACTTCCTGAAAAGGATATTGTAAAAAACAGTGATTTAAATTTTGATATCTTTTTTGCCGATGGACATACCGATAAACAAATGATACCCATGATCAGGTATCAAGATAAAACCATCTGTTTTATGGCTGATTTGTTGCCTACCGCTGGTCATTTACCATTGCCATTCGTGATGGGTTACGATACAAGACCTTTGATTACCTTAAATGAAAAAGAACGTTTTTTAAATATGGCGGCAGATAAAAATTTCTACTTATTTTTGGAGCATGATGCGCATAATCAAATCATCACCGTCCAACACACCGAAAAAGGTGTGAGACTCAACCAAGTTTTTACATGTAACGAACTATTTAACCTAAATTCTTAATTCTTATTTTTTCAAAATGAAAAACCTAAAACATTTATTTTTAAGCCTAGTTGTTGCTGGGTTATTACTTGGCTGTGGCGCCACTGGAACTATTATTTCAACGCCAATCGAGAACATTGACAGTTCGCCATTAAAAGTTTCGGCCCTGACGGAAAGCGAAAAACAAAACTGGGGCCATAAAGATTTGGTGAAGGATACCATTCCTGGCATGAGTGTTGAAAAAACCTACACAGAACTCATAAAAAACAGAAAAGGAAAAAAAGTTATTGTTGCTGTAATAGATTCCGGTATTGATATTGACCATGAAGACTTACAAGACGTTATTTGGACTAATAAAAAAGAAATACCTAACAACGGAAAAGATGATGACGGCAATGGTTATGTTGACGATATTCATGGTTGGAACTTTTTAGGGGATGCCTATAACGAGCAATTAGAATTTGTACGACTCATTGTAAGTGGCGATACCTCAGACCCAAGATACGCCGAAGCACTTAAAGAATATGAAGAAGAATACAACAAGTATATGGGTTATAAAACCCAGTATGACCAAATTGCTCTTCAAGTAAATAATGCCGATGAAACACTTAAAGCACACTTTGAAAAAGACGACTACACCAAAGAAGAGGTAAACGCCATAAAAACTGAAGACCAAGCGTTAATGCAGGCAATAGGTCTAGCAAAATATGTTTACAGCCTAGACATGGCATCATTGAGTGCCTTTAAAAAGGAACTAAATGATGGCTTAACTCAAATAAACGAACGTTTAAATTACAATCTAAATAAAGATTTTAAAGGTAGAACCACTGGTGATGACATTAATGACCTTGGTGACACTAATTACGGAAATAGCAATGTAAAACCAGTTAAAAAAGCTGAAAGCCACGGCACGCATGTAGCAGGAATTATAGCAGCGGTAAGAAACAATAATTTAGGCGCTAATGGTGTTGCCAACAATGTTGAAATTATGGCCATTAGAGCCGTTCCGAATGGTGATGAGTACGATAAAGATATTGCGCTAGCTATAAGATATGCTGTTGATAACGGCGCAAAAATAATAAACGCTAGTTTTGGTAAATCTTACTCACCTCACAGCGATTGGGTAATGGATGCGTTAAAATATGCAGGCGATAATGATGTGTTATTTGTACACGCTGCAGGCAACGATGCCAAAGACCTAGACAGTAACTACAATTTTCCAAATGATGCTATAAATAATGGTCCGGAAATCACCAATACCGTTATCACTGTAGGCTCCTTAAGTTCAAAATACGGCTCTAATATGGTTTCAGGGTTTTCAAATTACGGAAAAATAAACGTTGACATTTTTGCGCCTGGCGATCAAATTTATTCAACCATGCCAGAAAACGAATACGAATTTCAAGGTGGAACATCTATGGCTGCGCCAGGCGTGGCAGGAATTGCTGCTTTGATTCGTTCATACTACCCAAGTTTATCGGCTGCACAGGTAAAAGAAGCCATCCTTCAATCTGGATTGGCATTAAATACTAAAGTAGTTGTGGGTGGCGAAACTAGTGATGTGCGTCCGTTTGCTGATTTATCTAAAACCGGTAAAATGGTAAGTGCTTACAATGCGTTTATATTAGCCTCACAGATGGCAAATAGCTCTAATTAGTTTTTAAAAAATATTATGAAATGAGCCATAACAATTTAGTTGCTATCAACCGAAAATATTCTTGGCGAATTCCATCAAAAAAAAAATTGAAATAAATATAAAAAGATGAAATTAAACCTCTCCATATTCTTCTTGTTATTAACACTGCTTTCTTTTGGAAATACAATAGTAGCAACCAGCAATTCAACTTATATTAAAAAACAAAACGCCTTCAATCAGCAAAATTCTCAACCTGGTTATTGGCAACAACATGTTGATTACAAAATGGAGATTGATATAAATATCAACAATTTTCAATACAAAGGAACGCAAGCGCTGGTTTACACCAATAATTCACCTGACACCTTAAAACGTGTATTCTACCACTTACATTTAAATGCTTTTCAGCCAGGCAGTGAAATGGATGTACGATCCAGAACCATTGCAGATCCAGACAGACGTGTAGGCGATAGAATTTCAAAATTAAAGCCTGACGAAATTGGTTACATCAAGGTAAATAGCTTAACACAAAACGGCACCTCATTATCTTATAAAACTGTTGGTACCATTTTAGAAGTTGATTTAAACCAAGTTATATTGCCTAGAGAAAGTGTTAATTTTAATATGAATTTTGATGCTCAAGTACCTGTTCAGGTAAGACGTACAGGGAGAAACAGTTCAGAAGGCGTGGCTTTATCTATGACGCAGTGGTATCCTAAAATGGCAGAATACGACTTTGAAGGTTGGCATGCCGATCCTTACATCGCTAGAGAATTTCATGGTGTTTGGGGTGATTTTGATGTTAAACTAACTATCGATAAAAATTATGTGGTTGGCGGTACAGGATATCTTCAAAGTGAAACTGCAGCAGAAAACGGCAAGAAGACGCTTCATTATATTGCGCCTAAAGTACATGATTTTACTTGGGCTGCCGATCCTGATTTTATACACGATTCTGTTTCTGTGCCAAACGGACCAACGCTCCATTTTTACTACAAAAAAGACTTGGCACCTGAGTATCTCGATAATTGGAAAAAGTTACAGCCTAAAACCGTGTCGCTTATGCAGTATTTTAGTGACAATATTGGTGGTTATCCTTACGAACAATATTCTGTAATTCAAGGTGGTGATGGTGGTATGGAATATGCCATGTGCACTCTTATTACTGGTGAACGTAATTTTGGAAGTTTGGTTGGCGTGACAGCTCACGAATTGGCACACACATGGTTTCAGTTTTTATTGGCTACTAACGAGTCTAAACATGAATGGATGGACGAAGGTTTTACCTCTTACATCAGCAATTTGGCGATGGACGCAGTTATGGATCAAAACAGAGAAAATCCACAAGCGGGCTCCTATCGTGGTTATATAAGTTTAGCGCTTTCAGGTAAAGAACAACCACTCACTACACACGCCGATAGATACGAATACAATGCTGCTTATGGTGCTGCCGCTTACAGTAAAGGTGCTGTGTTTTTGGCACAGTTGGGTTATATTATGGGTAAAATAAATCTTGAGAAAACCATTAAAAAATACTATAGAGACTTTGCCTTTAAGCATCCCACTCCCAATGATTTGATAAGAACTGCCGAAAAAGTTTCTGGAATGCAGTTGGGATGGTATTTAATTGATTTTGGGCAAACCACCAACATCATTGATTATGGTGTTTCAGAAATTGATAATACCAAAATTACCTTGGAACGCATTGGACTTATGCCTATGCCGTTAGATGTTTCTGTTAGGTATGTTGATGGCACTACTGAAGATTTCTACATTCCATTGCGAATGATTCGCGGCGTTAAACCGACTTCAGCAACCATTGTAAAAGATTGGGCCTGGGCTTATCCTACCTATACCTTTGAGGCTGCGAAAGCTGTAGAGTCGGTAGAAATTGATCCTAAAAACGGTATGGCAGATGTAGATAAAACCAATAATATTAAAAGCATCTAAGCGCGAAATTTATACCAAATTAAGTCTTTATACATATTCTTTTTACTAACGCGTTCTCGGTTGGTTAATTTTAGGTGATTTTCACTGATTTGTCGGCTTCTGTATCCTAATAAATGAAACAATTTCTTGGCTAAAAACTTAGCTGTTTTTAAGTTTACTAAGATTACGCCATTCGGTTTATCAAACCATGATACGCCTGGTAAGCAGACCAATAAATTATCAAATTTAAACCTGCGCAATGCTGCAGAACACCTCAAAATAAATGCCGAAATTGGTTTAATTAGATAATAACCGTCTTCACCAATCTCTTGGTAAAGCGGCATAAACAAAGTTTCTTTATTGTTGAGTTTAATTGTTTTTTGGTTGGAAATAGCAATTTCAGTGTGTTTATCTACTAGTTCAAAACTTTTAAAACCAGGTTTCATCTTAAAAATTTCACCGTCTTCAATTTTGTGTCGGTAAGTTACTTCGTAGGTGGTTTTATTGTGTTGGGCAGCAGTTTTTAATTGATGCACATAGTTGCTAAAATCTTTTAGATCATCAACATTTAATGCCAATGTATACACCAGTGTTAAGTATATAAAAGCAACACTATTAGCAATAGAAACCTTATCGGTATGCTGACCTGATTCAAACCCCAAAGATACGTAGCCAAGCTCGTTTATATAACTCAATAGCGGTCCAGAAAGATATTCTTCAATTCCTAAAACTTTTGGAACTGGAAAAAAACTAGAGAATTTTCTATTTATCAAAGCGTCATTAATTGTTATAAATGGAATGGTCTTGCTAGAGGTTGTGTGAAAATCTATAAAGTAAAACGGCCCTTGGTGAAATGCAATAATATTTTGTAACAACTCGTAAATTTCTAATTGCTCAACACTTTCGTTTTTGAGGTTTGGATTTTGAAACAAATTCTTTATTTGGGTTTTTGTCCAAAGTCGGTTTAGATCATTATCAATAAATCTTTTATTGGCTTTTAAAGCCTTTATATTGCCTGATATACCATAAATAGTTCCATTAATCTTGTCTTCATTTAAATTATTCAAAACCTTATTAATGGCAATATTTCCGGCCTTTTCATTGCCGTGAATACCACCAAAAAACACCACTACTGGACCAGATAATTTACCGTTAATGGTTTTAATAATTCGTTTGTAGCAAACTGCTTGATCGCTATTTTTGGTTAATAGGTCTGTCATACATTTAGTATATCATTACTGGTTAAAATCCCTACCAATTCATTTTTATATATTACTGGTAAACAATGTATTTTGTGTTTTTCCATTAACATTTTTGCTTCTTTAATTGGTCGGTCGGGCTCGATGGTTATAAGTGCCTTTTTCATAACATCTTTGACGGTTTGGTTTACCAAAAGTTCGTCTTGGTGACAATCTTCAATATCTTTCCAGCTTAAAATACCTATAATTTCCTTTTTGATATTTATTACTGGCATATGATGGATATTGTTCCATTTCATCATGTGCAAAACCAATTCTAAACTGTCCTTTTCGTCCACTGAATAAATCTTGGTATTCATATTATGCTTCACAATCCGCTTAATATCAAAATGCGAAGACATGCCTTCTTCTAATAAACTCCAACTTGCTACCGGAAAGTCGTGTTCTTGCTTTTCATACATATAAGAAGTCATAACCTGAAGTGCCTCAAAAGGCTGTTTGGTTTTTTGAAGATTTCGGTAACTTTTCACCATCCATTCAGCCCCATTCCACGACTTCACGCGATTTTCAATAATAGACAGGTAGTGCTCGGCATCTTTAGGAATAATTCCGATTTTGTAAAGTCCGCGATACGCCATCGGAATTAATTCATCTAAAACCAATTCTTTGGCACTGATATCTTTACCATTCCAAGTAAAAATGGTTTGCATACCACTTCTACAAGCCTTGTAAAAATTAGAACGCACATCTTTAAAATCCATTTTAGTATGGATATCTTCATAGGCTTTAGTTTGACCAATCACCACGCCCACCCAAAACATCATATTGGCAATTTCGTCGGATAGGGTTGGTCCGGAAGGTAAATACCGACATTCAATTCTAAGGTGTGGTTTTCCGTCACCAACGCCATAACAAATTCGATTCCAACGGTAAACGGTACCATTATGAAGATTTAAAGCTTTTAATTTTGGGATTTCGCCACGGTTTAAAATACTGACGCTATCGTCTTCAAAATCGGAAGTTAGCAAGCTCCTGAATTTAGATATATTATCCTTAAAAATAGATGAAATGCTGCCTTGTTCCCAATGCGAGCCAAAACTCACACGTGATTGTTTTTCGTTTAAAACAAAGGAATTTGCGCGCGTATCAACACTTTGATTAAACAGTGCGATTCTGGTTTCGGCCCAAAGCTCTTTACCGAACAATAATGGCGAATTGGTGCATGCGCTCAACACTGGTCCGGATATAGCTTGCGCCCAGTTGTAGGTGTTTATAAAATTATCAGGGCTTACCTGTAGATGCGTTTGAAAACTGGTATTACAAGCTTCGAGCATCACTGATTCGCTCAAAAAATTAAGCTCGTCTACGCCTTTTATATGTATATAAAAATCTTGTCCGCGGGACTCTTTAATCGCTTCATTTAAGGCCTGATATCGCTTAATTTTAGTCATGTAATTTTCTGAAATATGCGGTATTCGAAGTGTTGGTAAAATCCCAGTAAGGCATATCTTGGTATCGTGTTTTGCGGCGGCTACTTTTGCTTTATCCAACAAATACTTTAGCTGGTTGTGTAGTCTTGAAAAACAATCGGTTTCCAGCAGTAACGGATCCGAATTTATTTCTAAATTATACTCGCCAATTTCGGTGGTAAAATGATTGTCGTTTATGGTTTCTAAAACTTCAAGTGAATTGTTTTTAGGCATAAACTCGTTGTCTACCAAACAAAATTCCTGCTCTGCACCTATTCTGATAGGTGATTTTTCAATTAAATCCTGTTCGATCATCATATCTAAAGCCTCCAAATCTTTTATCAATTGATGGATGTAATGCGCTTTATCTTTTTTCTTATTTAGTTTTGACACCTCTAGATTTCCCATAATAAATAGAATGCAGATTATTAGACTGTTAATTTAATTAAAACGACGATTTAAAAATATGACCTTAGTCATACAGAAAAGATAGATATTAATTACAGTTAGTATTTGCTACTTTTACCACACCAAATGTTATGGACGCCACGTACAAAAAAATAGAAAAACTTAAAAGCAAAAAGCTCATCGGGCAGCTGTTTGATGAAGGTAAATCGGTTTCCGCTTATCCTTTACGCCTTGTTTATTTAAAAACCGAATTTACTGATGGTGCTCAAATAAAAACAGGTGTAAGCGTGCCAAAACGCCAGTTTAAAAAAGCGGTGGATAGAATTAGAATAAAACGCTTATTGCGCGAAGCTTACCGGCTTAATAAAGCACAGTATTTTAACAATACTTCAAATTGTTACGCGTTTATGATATTGTATATTGGAAAAGAAAGCACAGCTTTTGAAGTGGTTAATTCAAAAATGAAACGTTTATTTGAACTTTTTTTGAAGAAAACGGCTTAATGTTTTGTAGGTTTTTCAACAACAATAGTTAATAAACGATTAAAAAGACGGTGATTGTGTATTTTTGTTAGAACCACAATTAATGAATTCTCAAAAAATGAAAAAACAATTCTACATACCAATTTTATTGGCCATAGTTTTATTAACAGGAACCGCCTTTAGAAGTAACTTTTTTGAGGTTGCCAAACAAATTGAAATCTTCACCGCCCTTTATAAAGAAATCAACATGAATTATGTTGACGATACCAATCCGGCAGATTTAATGGATACGGCTATTAAAAGTATGTTGAATGATTTGGATCCGTATACACAGTTTTATAACGAACAAGATGTTCAAGCAGCGCGTATCAATCAAACAAACGATTTTACGGGTATTGGTGCGACTGTAAAAACGAAAAAAGATAAGCTGATTATCGTTGAACCATTTAAGGATTTACCTGCAGACAAAGCAGGTTTAAAGGCTGGAGATGAAATTATTAAAGTAGACAATATAGTGGTAGCCGACTTTAATGATGATGCGGGCAATTTATTAGAAGGCGCTGCTGGATCATCTGTAAATGTTACCTACCAAAGACAAGGCAAAACAGAAACGGCTACTTTAACGCGGGCTGGTACCGAAAGTAGCGCAGTAACCCATTACAGTTTAATTGATGGCAACATCGCTTATATAGTGTTGCGAAAGTTTAATGAAAAGGCTTCTGCCGAAACCATAAGTGCTTTACGAGATTTAAAAAATCAAGGCGCCGAAAAAGTGATATTAGACCTCAGAGGAAATCCAGGCGGGTTGCTGCGCGAAGCGGTCAATATCGTAAATATTTTTGTGCCTCAAAATCAATTAGTGGTTACCACAAAATCTAAAATAAAGAAGTACAATCAAACTTATTTTACACAAAAAGAGGCTTTTGACACCGAAATTCCAGTAGTTGTAATAATTGATGATCGCAGTGCATCGGCCAGTGAAATTGTTTCTGGAGCCTTACAGGATTTAGACCGCGGTGTGGTTGTGGGTTCCAGAAGTTTTGGAAAAGGATTGGTACAGCGCCCTAAACCTTTGAGTTATGGCACCCAGATGAAGATCACTATTTCGCGCTATTACACGCCTTCGGGAAGATGTATTCAGGCTTTAGATTACTGGAATAAGGACGAAAAAGGTAATGCCACCAAACTAAAGCAAGAACAATTCACGGCCTTTAAAACCAAAAACGGGCGTACTGTTTACGACGGTGGTGGCGTTGACCCTGACGAAAAATTATCGGAATCGGCATTGACCCCTATTTCAAAAGCAATCTTAGAAAACGATTATATTTTCAATTTTGCAACTCAATATTTTTACAATAACAAGGTTGAAAGCTTGTCTGATTTCAAGCTAAGTGATAAAGATTACAACGATTTTAAAAATTATCTTTCTACTCGTAATTTTGAGTTTAAAACGGAAACAGAAAAGGTGTTTAACAAGGCAATTCAACAAGCTAAAGAAGAGCAACTAGATGTTGCCATAAATGCTAGTTACCAAAACCTGTTAAATGATATTCAGTCTTATAAAAATTCGGCTTTAGACACTAATAAAGCCCAGCTAATGTCGCTATTAACCGATGAAATTATTACGCGGTATTTTTACAAAGAAGGTTTGTATGAGTTTTATACCTCAAATAACCCTGAAGTAAGCAAATCAAAAGCAATTTTAAGCGACCTGAATAACTATAACAAGTATTTAAAACCTTAATTGTAATTAAATTTTATATCTTTAATTACCCTTTGCATAAATCTATTAAAGTTGAAACATTTTTTAATCATCTTATTACTTGTTGCAAGTTATTCATTTTCACAACAGAAACTGACGCACGAGGTATATTTTGATACGGACAAATTTGATATCCCTTCAACTGAACTCAGCCGACTATTATTATTTTTATCGCAACTTGAAGATCTGGGGATTGAAAAAATTTCCATTTATGGTTTTACCGATGATCGCGGTAGTGAAAGCTATAATATTAAGCTTTCTCAACAACGGGCAGATGCTATAAAATCAGTGTTTTCTGATAATGAATTTGATGAAAACTTAATTACCAATGTAGATGGAAAGGGTAAAATATTACTCAAACTAATTGCTGAAGACGATATTCACAAAATAAGAGGTTTAAACCGTAAAGTTGAAATCATCGTTACTCCAATAATGGAAAAGGTATTGGAAATTGCTGAAGCTACTCCAAAAAAATTGGAGACTAAAGACATCCTGAGAGGCAATCTTAAACCAGGTGATAAAATACTGATTGAAAACCTTTTGTTTAAAACTGGTTACAGTTATTTACTACCAGAATCCAGAAAAGTTTTGGATGATATTGCTGAAGCACTTGTGGAGCGAAAGGATTTGTATTTTACCATTCAAGGACACGTATGTTGCACCCAAAATACTCGCGATGCCCTAGATAGAAAGACTAATAAAGTAAATCTGTCGGTAGCTAGAGCTCAATATGTTTATGATTTTTTAGTTAAAAAAGGTGTGAATCCAAGACGGATGAAATATGTTGGTATGCGACGCAAATATCCACTTGGTGGTGAAGCTAAGTATGACCGTCGTGTTGAAATTTTAATAACTCATGTAGTTGAAGATAATTAAGGTTTATAAAGCATAGAAATATGCGGAATACCATCCTCTAAATAGGCTTCACCGTCTTCTACAAAATTTAGATTATTATAAAATCTTTTCAAATAGCACTGTGCTGATATACGAATATTAGAAGTTCGGTAATGAATTTGAATCGCTTGAATAGAGGCTGTCATTATTTCGTAACCATAACCATATTTACGTTCACTTACCCTTACAACAACCCTACCAATGCTGGCTTTATCAAAATAATAACCAGGTTCAAAAATTCTAGTGTAAGCTACTAACCTGTTTTTTTTAAACCCTAATACATGAAATGCTTTTTCATCTTTTCCATCTAAATCTTGATACACACAATCTTGTTCCACCACAAATATTTCACTACGTAATTGTAAAATTGCATATAGTTCTTGAAGCGATAAATGGTTAAAGGCTTTAATTTGAATTTTCATTTTGCTTTTTTACTAATCTTGAACAATAATTTCTTTTGAATCTGCTTTGTTAAATTCGGGTTGTATGGTGATGTGATTTATATTAAATTCCTTCGTCAACATGGCTTCAATTTGTAGTAAAATGATATTGAAATTTTCTATCGAAATGTTGTCTTTTAAATCTAAATGCGCTTCCAAATGCAGTTCATCATCGTTTAAAGACCAGACGTGTACATGATGAAGCTTTTTAACATTTTCAATGGTATTAACGCGATTAACAATGCTTTCTATATTTATGTGAGCAGGTGTAAATAACATCAATATTCTTGTTGAATTTTTCAGCAAATCATATCCCACATAAATTAAATATAAGGCAATTGCTAAGGTTAGTATGCTATCAACAAAATACAGCTGATAGAATTTCATTAGCAATCCACCAATAAACACGGCAACACTTGCTAACATGTCTGTTAATAAATGTAAATAAGCTGATTTCATGTTTAAATTATGCGCGGCACTTTTTTTAAGTAGCAATACACTAAACCCATTAAAAGCAATGGCTAAAAGCGACAACCAAATAACGAGGCTAGAGTCTATTACTTGAGGATTTTGAAAACGTTTAATAGACTCAATAATCAACAAAACAGCCACAATAACCAGGGTAGATGCGTTAATAAAAGCCGCTAAAATTTCAGCGCGTTTATAACCAAATGTTTTATGGGTTGAGGCCTTTCTTTTAGATAATTTTGAAGCTAAAAAACTAATAACTAAAGATACTACATCGCTAAAGTTGTGAAGTGCATCGCTTAACAAAGCTAAACTTCCTGAAACAAATCCACCAACAACTTGCGCTGCAGTAATCCCTATATTTAAAAATATAGCAATTAAAAGGTTTCGCTCCCTTACGTTGTGATGTTGGTGGCTATGTGAATGTGACATGGATTTAGCACACTGGAATTTTTGCCACACGGTTGGCATGACGACCACCTTCAAAAGCTGTATTTAAAAAAACATCAACCATTTCTATAGCTTGTTCTAAGGCTGTAAATCTTGCCGGAATGCTTAAAATATTAGCATCGTTATGTTGCCTAGCAAGTGCTGCAATTTCTTTAGTCCAACATAACGCTGAACGGACTTCTTGGTATTTATTAGCAGTCATATTAGCACCATTACCACTACCACAGATAATAATTCCAAAGTCTACTTTATTAGTAGCAACATCGCTAGCTACAGGATGTACAAAATCTGGATAATCAACACTATTATTAGTATTGGTTCCATAATTAGTTACTTTAATTTCTTTAGATTCAAGATGTGCTATTACAGCGTTTTTATAATCGGTCCCAGCGTGGTCATTTCCTATTGCGATAGTCATAAATTTGAATTTAGTTGAAGTATAAACAAAGGTAACAAAATAGCAAAGCTTTAGAATAGGTTCATAACATTTTAATAGGTTGTTGATAAGTGTTGGCTATTTTCTAACATTAAAATTTTTTTATTTCATTAAAAATTACAAACCAAAATTAGTATTGAACTACCAAAAAAGTTAGCCTAAAAATTTAAGTAATTTATCAGACAATTAAAGGTGGTGATGAACATTAAATTCTAAAAAACTTATAATCAAAATAGATTAAATTCACGTTATAAACAGTTGTTAATAGTATTTATAAATAAGCTATAATTTAACAGGTTAGAACTAGTCTTTAATGTTAACTAAATATTAATAGAATGTAAATTTAATACCATCAAAGCAAACAATAGAAAAGTTATGCGCACTATTAACAAGCTATCATAACCAACATTTTTAATTTAAATTTTAAAAAATAAATGATTATTATAGTATTAAATGTGGATAAAGTTTTTCTACTAGCAATTAGGTTCATTTTATTAACCGTAATTTTGTAATAATAACAATTGAAATACAATGAGTAGAAAGAAAAAAAACAAATCTTCCAATAACCTACAAAATTTATCTTCCACTATATTAAGTATCCTAAAAAAGGAAAAAAATAAAACATTTAATTACAAGCAAATTGCAGCTATCATTGACGTAAACGATGCAAGCAGTAGGAATCAAATTATTAAAAATCTTCAAAAACTTTTAGCAAAGCAAGAAATAGAAGAGGTTGAACGTGGCAAATTTAAGGCTGTTATTAACACAGAGTATTATACTGGTGTTTTAGATATGGCGGCCAGAGGCAGTGGTTATATAATTACTGATGAATTTGAAGATGATGTTTACGTGGCTTCTAATAATATAAACAAAGCATTAGATGGAGATACTGTTGAATTTTATCTGTACAAACGACGTAAAAGTGGTAAGCTAGAAGGCGAAATCATTCAAATTATAAAACGAGCAAAAAATGAATATGTAGGTGTTATACAACTACAGAAAAATTTTTCCTTTGTTATTGCCGATAGCAACAAAATGCATAAAGATATTTTTGTGCCTATTAATAAAACAAACAAAGCAGAAGACGGTGATAAAGTTTTAGTGTTATTAGAAGACTGGCCAGACAAGGCAGATTCTCCACACGGTAAAGTAATTAAAGTGCTTGGAAAACCTGGCGAACACAATACTGAAATACATTCTATTCTAGCCGAATACGGATTACCAGCAGATTTTCCAGAAGATGTTGAAGCATTTGCTAATAAAATTGATACCTCAATTACTACAGAGGAAACCAAAAAACGTCTGGATTTACGCGATACTTTAACCTTTACCATTGATCCACATGATGCAAAGGATTTTGACGATGCCTTATCTTTCAAAATACTAGATAACGGGCAATATGAAATAGGAATTCATATTGCAGATGTTTCGCATTATGTGCAGCCCAATACTATTTTAGATGATGAAGCTTACGAGCGTGCTACGTCTATATATTTAGTAGATAGAGTTGTACCAATGCTTCCCGAAGTATTGTCAAATAATGCGTGTTCATTGAGACCGCATGAAGAAAAATATACCTTTTCAGCCATATTTAATTTAAATCAAAAAGCTGAAGTTACTAAACAATGGTTTGGTCGCACTGTTACTTATAGTGACGCGCGTTTTTCTTATGAAGAAGCACAGGCAATTATTGAAAGCAATCCTAATAGTGATGTACTAAATTTAGCTGGTATTAATGCCACCATTCCAGAATCTGTTTCCTTAACAAATAAATCTTATGATACCAATCCAGAAATTGCTCAAGCAGTTTTAATCTTAAATAATTTAGCAATAAAAATGCGGAGTAAGCGCATGGCCTCTGGTGCCATTTCTTTTGATAAACTTGAAGTAAAATTTAATTTAGATCAAGATAATAACCCTGTTGGTATTTATGCCAAATCCAGTAAAGAGTCTAATAAGTTAATAGAAGAATTCATGTTGTTAGCCAATAGAAAAGTAGCTGAATTCATAGGTAAACAAAAACCCACAAAAACATTTATTTATAGGATTCACGACGAACCAGATGAAAGTAAATTAGCAGCACTTCAAAATATTATAGGACGTTTTGGTCATAAAATTAATTTACAAGATCGACATACGATTTCGAAATCTTTAAATGCCTTATTAAGTGCCGTTGTTGGTAGCAAAGAGCAAAATTTAGTTGATACGCTCACCATTCGTACGATGAGTAAAGCCGAATACAGTACTGAAAATATTGGTCATTATGGTTTGGCTTTTGATTATTACAGTCATTTTACATCACCAATAAGACGTTATCCGGATGTTATGACGCACCGACTGCTGCAACACTATTTAGACGGTGGTAAAACAGCCAATCAAGAGGTGTACGAAGATAAATGCCAACACTCCAGTAATATGGAATACTTGGCTACCAAAGCTGAGCGTGACTCTATAAAATATATGCAGATTAAATTCATGCAAGATCACAAGGATGAAAATTTTGTAGGTGTTATTTCGGGTGTTACCGATTGGGGAATTTATGTTGAAATTATATCCAATAAATGCGAAGGTATGGTCAGACTTCAGGATTTAAAAGACGATCATTATATTTTTGACGAAAAAGAATATGCCGTAATTGGAAGAAAAACAAAAAATATGTACCAATTAGGTGATGAAATCGTTGTAAAAGTAAAACAAGCAGATTTGGTAAAAAAACACTTAGATTTTGAATTAATTGGAAAACATGAAAGTACAGAATAACATTATAAAAAAGGGATTTTTTTTCATGGTAATGTTGTCGGTTATGAATATTGCCGCCCAACAAAGCACAGAGAAGGTGGTAAATGAATTTAGCACTCTTAAAACATTTGATTTAATTGAAGTGAATTTAATTCCTTCCAGCGAGAATAAAGTAGTTATTACCGGCACAAATCCAGAGGACGTTAGTATTGTTCAAACCGGAAAAACTCTAAAGATTAGAATGACTCTTAAAAAATTATTTAAAGGTTCCGATATTGAAGTCAACGTGTATTATACCAATATTGAAGTGATAGACGCTAACGAAGGTTCGATAATTACTGCTAATAATTTAATAAAACAAGATAAGATAGAGCTTCGCACTCAAGAAGGCGCCACTATAGATGCCCATATAGAAGTTGATTATTTAAAAATTCGCGCGGTTACTGGCGGTATTATTGAAACCAGAGGCGAATCCAATACCCAAGATATTTCCATTTATACAGGTGGTATTTACAATGGTGAAAGTTTAAACACCACTATCACCACAGTAAGTATTAAAGCTGCAGGAGAAGCTAATGTGAGAGCCTCGCAAACCGTAGATGCAAGGATAAGAGTTGGAGGCAATGTTTACGTTTATGGCAATCCGCAAACCATTACTGAAAATATTGCATTAGGCGGTAGCCTAAAGCGTATGTAATATTTGTAAGAGTTTGCTAAATTTGCAGAAACCAGCTTTTTAATGATAGATGATATTTTATCTGCCATTCCATTCGGAATAATTTTAGCATTTACAGTAGGTCCAGTTTTTTTTGTGCTGCTCGAAACCAGCGCCACTAAAGGCTTTAAAAGTGCTTTAATCTTTGATTTTGGTGTTATTTTAGCGGATATTTTCTTTATTGCAATTGCTTTTTACAGCACTAATAATTTGATTGAAAAAGTAAAGGACGACCCAAATTTTCTGGTGTTTGGTGGTGTATTATTAATAGTCTATGGTTTTATTTCTTTTATAAAAACCTCCAATTCGTTTAAATTAATTGTACGAGAATATAGAAAAGTTACCATCCAAAAAGACTACGCAAAGTTATTTATAAAAGGGTTTTTACTAAATTTTATCAATATAGGTGTGTTATTAGGTTGGTTGGGCTTTATAGTTATAGGAAGCTCAATTACTACAAGCGACAATGGGGTTCCGGTATTTGTAATAACAATGCTGGTTACTTACTTTATAGTAGATTTATTTAAAATTGCGGCCGCAAAACGTCTTAAAAACAAGCTTACACCCAGACTTATATTTAAAACCAAAAAAATTATTGCTTTGGTTATTTTAGGCTTTGGAGTATTGTTATTGGTGCAAGGATTATTCCCAGATGCCTATCAAAAAAATAAGCAGCGCATTGAAACCATAAGACCACCGGAGCATCAAACGTAGTATTTGTTAATTGTAATACCAACGGGTAGGCAGAGTTTTTGTGATTGTTCATACGGGCTACACTATTTTAAGACACGGATTTCACTGATTATCAAAGATAAGATGACAAATTATTGCGCTATTAGAAAATTCATCCGTGTAAATTTGTGTAATCCGTGTCTAACATTCTCCGCGAATCATCGAGAAGTAATAACGCCAATATTTAATTAATTTTTCAAAAAAATTCACAAATAAAAAGCGCTCAGTTTGACGGGTTTTAATTTATAGGCATCAATCGGATTCGATCCCAACTAAAGTCGGAACTAATTCGCCGTTGTAGCAGCTTTTGCAGCGCTAGTATTTAATTAATTTTTCAAAAAAATTAGAAATAAAAACCCCCGACTTAACGGGGATTAATTTTTGAGGCATCAAGCGGATTCGATCCCAACTAAAGTCGGGACTAAGTCGCCGTTGTAGCAGCTTTTGCAGCGCTAGTATTTAATTAATTTTTCAAAAAAATTAGAAATAAAAACCCCCGACTTAACGGGGATTAATTTTTGAGGCATCAAGCGGATTCGAACCGCTGTAGCAGCTTTTGCAGAGCTGAGCCTAGCCACTCGGCCATGATGCCACAATACCCGCAAAAGCAGGTATCTTAAGTTATGTTGCAAAAGTATAAAAAATATGCAGTTAACACTACTTAGTCTGAATTTTTTCGCTTTTCGGTTAATATAATCGTTACTTTCTCTACATCACCACCAATAGGCGGATTGATTTTACTCACACTCACACTTACTTTATTAACACGCTCATCTTGAGTGAAGATACTATTAATTATTCGCTTTGCTACGGTTTCTAAAAGTTTGGAGGGTTTATTCATTTCATCTTTTACAATGGCATTAAGCAATACGTAATCTACAGTGTCGATTAATTCATCGCTTAATGAAGACGGCAACAAATCTGCTTTTACCTTTAAATCCACTCTGTAATCACAACCAATTAATGTTTCTTGAGGTAAACAACCATGATGCGCAAAGAGTCGAATGTTTTCAACTTTTATTATTCCCATAACTTAAATTTAAAGCACAAAATTACCTAATTTTGCACACTAAATGCTGATTTATAAAAGGTATTATCTATGTTGGAAGCGCAAAAACCACTCAATTTTATTGAGCACATTATAGAAGAAGATTTACAAAACGGATTGCCGAAATCAAAGTTACGGTTTCGTTTTCCACCAGAACCCAATGGTTATTTACATATTGGTCATACCAAGGCTATTGGTATTAGTTTTGGTTTGGGAGAAAAATACAATGCGCCAGTTAATCTGAGATTTGACGATACCAATCCAGCTAAAGAAGAACAAGAATACGTTGATGCCATAAAACGCGATGTTGCATGGTTGGGCTATCAATGGGCTAATGAATTGTATTCTTCCGATTATTTTCAGCAATTGTATGACTGGGCTGTTTTATTGATAAAAGAAGATAAAGCTTATGTAGATTCGCAAAGCAGTGAGGCTATGGCTGAACAAAAAGGCACCCCAACCGAACCAGGTGTTGATGGCCCTTATAGAAACCGAACTATTGCTGAAAACCTTGACTTGTTTGAGCGCATGAAAAACGGCGAGTTTGATGAAGGATCCCATGTTTTGCGAGCCAAAATAGACATGCAGCACCCAAATATGCTTATGCGCGACCCCATTATGTACCGCATTTTAAAAAAGCACCACCACCGCACCGGAAACGATTGGTGTATTTATCCTATGTACGACTGGACGCATGGCGAAAGCGATTATATAGAACAAATCTCACACTCCTTGTGTTCCTTGGAATTTAAACCCCATAGGGAGCTTTACGATTGGTTTAAAGAGCAAGTGTATCCATACCAATCCGAAGCGCTTCCAATGTTGCCCAAACAGCGTGAGTTTGCCCGTTTAAACCTTAGTTACACCATTATGAGCAAGCGAAAACTGCTTAAATTGGTTGAGGACGGTATTGTGAATGGCTGGGACGACCCGCGCATGCCAACTATTTCTGGCTTGCGTAGACGCGGTTATACGCCAGAATCTATCAAGCAATTTATAGATAAGGTTGGTGTGGCCAAACGTGATAACATTATTGATGTTTCGTTGTTAGAGTTTTGTATCCGTGAAGATTTAAATAAAACAGCGCCAAGGGTGATGGCTGTTTTAGATCCTGTAAAATTAGTTATTGAAAATTATCCTGTTGATAAAGTTGAATGGCTTGAAGCGGAGAATAATCAAGAAGACGAATCAGCAGGCTTTCGAAAAGTTCCGTTTTCAAAAATATTATATATTGAGCAAGACGATTTTAAAGAGCAAGCTAATAATAAATACTTCAGACTTAGTTTAGGAAAGGAAGTAAGACTCAAAAACGCCTACATTATTAAGGGCGAATCGGTAGTGAAAGATTCTAATGGCAATCTAGTTGAAATACATTGCTCGTACGATGCCGAAAGTTTAAGTGGCAGTGGTACAGAATCGAGTCTTAGAAAAGTAAAAGGTACTTTGCACTGGGTTTCTGTTGAACACGCTATTAAAGTTGAGGTTAGAGAATACGATCGATTGTTTTTGGACGAAGCGCCTGATGCCCATCCCGATAAAGATTTTTTAGAATTTGTAAATCCAAATTCGTTAAAAATAATTCAAGCTTATGTAGAGCCAAGCCTTAAAGAGGCCGAAGTAGGCGATAGGTTTCAATTTCAGCGCCTGGGTTATTTTAATGTAGACAACGATAGTACAGCCGAAAATCTCGTATTCAACAAAACGGTTGGTTTGCGCGACACTTGGGCAAAACAAGAGGAAGCTAAAGATCAAACACAAAATTCACAAAGACAAGCATCGCAACAGCCAGAACGCCCAGCAATAGAAGTTATAAAACAACTTGGAAAAAAATATACAAACTTGCCGGCTGATAAACAATTAAAATCTAAAACTGAAATTTTTGAATTAGCTAAAAAAGTAAACTACGCTGATTTACAACCCTTGTTTAACACTGCTCCTAAGAAAGTTGGTACCAGAATAGCCACAATGCTAGCGCTTGGTGTTTTACTAGAAAACGGTCTAGATCGCAATGAAGACATCATTACATTTATTAATAATTGTAAGATAGACGGTAATCCGCTGCTAAATGAAGCATCAGCCAAATTTTAAATGTCAATAAAAAAGCCTTCATTATTTGAAGGCTTTTCAGTTTATTTATTGTTGTTTTTATTTTTGGCTTCCTGTTCGCGTTCTTGGCGTTTCATGGCTTCTCCAATTTGGTTACTGGCCGTAAAGCTGGCTACCATATTATTGAGCATATCGCTTCCTGTTTGAGGCGAGTTAGGCAACAAAATTAAGTTACTGTTGGTTTCTTCACCTAAGGATTGTAAGGTGTCGTAATGTTGGGTTACCACAATTAGGGCAGAGGCTTCTTGAGAATTGATACCAACCCGATTTAAAACTTCGACGGATTCTTCTAATCCTCTAGCAATTTCGCGCCGTTGGTCTGCAATACCTTGTCCCTGTAATCGTTTGCTTTCGGCTTCGGCTTTGGCCTTTTCAACTATTAAAATACGCTGGGCATCACCTTCGTATTGTGCAGCAATTTTTTCTCGTTCGGAGGCATTAATACGGTTCATGGCAGATTTAACTTGTGCATCGGGATCAATATCGGTTACTAGGGTTTTTATAATATCAAAACCGTAATCGGTCATGTAATCGTTAAGTTCAGATTTTACCGCATTGGCAATATCATCTTTTTTCACAAACACATCATCTAATTTCATTTTTGGCACTTCGGCGCGAATCACATCAAATACAAAACTGGTAATTTGCTCATGTGGATAATCTAACCGGTAAAAGGCGTCGTAAACTTTTTCGCGAATCACCATGTACTGCACAGACACCTTTAATTTCACAAACACATCGTCTAAAGTTTTAGTTTCTACCAGCACATCAAGCTGCTGTATTTTTAAACTTAAGCGTCCAGAAACCCTGTCCACTAAGGGGATTTTCATTTTCAATCCGGATTGACGTATACTATGAAACTTTCCAAAGCGTTCAATAATGGCAGCAGTTTGTTCCTTTACTACAAAAAATGCAGATATAAGTATAACTAGGGCAACAAAAAAAATGATGGGAAATAAGTAGAAATTCATAGTTCAAAAATATTTTAAGTGAAAAATTTACGGATTACTAATTTACGTTATATTTAACCAAACCAAAGAAAAAATAATGAGAAATATAAGTTGCTTTTTATTAGTAGCAATGTGTTTAGGGTTTGCTACAAAAATGGATGCCCAACACAAGAGATATGCAATTCAAAATGGTTTTGGAATTCAGGGAGGCTTAACCCAATTTGACATTATTACTGATAATTTCACCACAAAAGCCAGCACTGGTTGGATGGGTGGCTTGTCGGCCAATGTTGATATCCCTCATAAATGGTATAATGTGAGTTATGTAATACAACTTTCGGAAAACAACTTAGAGATAGGTGCCTCACCAACGGGTTTATTAGATTCGGAATTTGTCGAATACAAAATGCTTACCGCACAAATAGGCCTGTTGATGCATTTAAAATTAGCCAATAGATATTTAACATTAGACTTGGGTCCGATGCTACAATACAATAGCGAATTGGAGCAAAAAGATGAGACGAAAGAAAACTATATTATAAACGGTTATAATAATTTGTTAGCGGGAGATCTTACTGAAATCTCTCAGTTTAATGTCAACGGTGTTGTGGGCATAACCGCAGGCTTTGATAATTTTAGGTTGCGCGCCCATTATATTTATGGGTTTACAAATATTCTCAATAAACTAAACGATCAGCAACTAAATGTTGCGGGTAATACTTCCGGAGAGTTTAAGGGCAATCAGTCTATGCTTGCGTTTAGCGCTTTGTTTTTATTTTAAATAGAAGCCGTAAAACGTTGTAGTCTTGAGAGCGTTTCGGCTTTTCCTATCATAAAAGCAATTTGAAACACATCAGGTCCTTGCAACGATCCAACTAGACTTAGCCTCATGGGCATCATTATTTTACCAAACCCAATACCTTTACTTGTAATCCATTCTTTTATGGTATTTTGGTAATTTTCAGCACTGCTATCATCAATTTTAAAGATCACGTCAACCAGTTGTCCCATGACGGCTTTCGTATCGTCTTTAACTGCTTTTTTCAGGGCAGCTTCGTCGTAGGATTTGGGTGCTTGAAAAAAGAAATGACTTAAGTCCCAAAAATCTGATATAAAGGTGGCACGTTCTTTAATAAGCCCAACTACTTGAACGATTTGACTTAAATTAACCGCTGCTAAAGCTTCGGTTTTTTGCTTAAATGTTAAAGCTAACGATTCATTTGATTGTTGCTGCATATAATGGTGGTTAAACCATTTTGTTTTGTCGGGATCAAAACGCGCGCCAGATTTGTGAACGCGTTCTAAGTCGAAACTGTCAATTAGTTGGTCCATGCTAAAAATTTCCTGCTCTGTACCTGGGTTCCAACCCAAAAGCGAAAGAAAATTAACGACCGCTTCGGAAAAGAAGCCGGCTTCTCTATATCCTGAGGCTATGGTACCGTTTTGTTTGTCTTCCCATTCTAAAGGAAACACAGGGAATCCCATTTTATCGCCATCTCGTTTGCTGAGCTTACCTTTTCCTGTAGGTTTTAAAATAAGCGGTAAATGCGCAAACTCTGGAGCCAACCAACCAAAAGCATCATACAACTGGTAGTGCAAAGCTAAGGATGGTAACCATTCTTCGCCACGAATTACGTGGGTGATTTCCATTAAATGGTCGTCTACAATATTGGCCAAGTGATAGGTTGGCATGCCATCACTTTTAAAAAGTACTTTATCGTCTAAAATATTAGAGTCTATTTGAATATCGCCTCTAATTATATCTTTAAGATGAAGTGTTTGGTCTTTTGGAGATTTAAAACGAATCACATAATCGTCACCTGTGTTAATCTTAGCTTCTACCACTTCTTTTTCTAATACTAGGGAATTGGCTAGTTTTCCTTTTTCGCGATTGTGCCAATTGTAGATAAAGGTTTTTCCTTGAGCTTCGTGCTGCTTTCTGTGTTCATCAAGTGCCTCGGCTGTGTCAAATGCGTAATAAGCTTTTCCTTTTGATACTAATTCTTCGGCATACTGGCGATAGATTTGTTTGCGTTCGCTTTGCTTGTATGGCCCAAATTTACCGTCTTGCTGTGGTCCTTCGTCTATGGTAATACCGCACCAGTTTAAGGCCTCGATGATGTATTGTTCTGCACCCGGAACAAATCTGGTTTGGTCGGTATCTTCAATTCGGAGTATAAACGTGCCGTTGTGTTTTTTTGCAAATAAATAGTTGAAAAGCGCCGTGCGAACACCGCCAATATGTAAAGGTCCAGTTGGACTTGGTGCAAAACGCACTCTAACAGCTTTGGTCATTTTTTGATTTATATTTTGAGTTGCAAAGATAATAAGTAAGCCTTACCTAAACTTATATTTAGAGGAGATTTATGATATCATTTCCTTGGGAATGCGCTTATTCATTATACCAAACCACACGGGCGGAAAAAGCGCCATAACCATAGAGGTAGGATAGCCAAAAGGCATTTGCGGGCTCACATCATGGCAATCTAATATTTGATATTTTTTAGAAGATTTATAATGGTGGTCGCTATGTCTGGTAAGTTCGTACAACACAATTCGGCCAACCACATGGTTAGAATTCCATGAGTGAATTTCACGCACGCGCTCGTATCTTCCCGATTCTTTTTTAAGACGAATCAGCCCATAATGTTCAATATAATTAACAGTTTCGAGAAGAATAAAGCCTCCGATTCCGACAAAAAAAGCAAATAATAGCGCTATTGGTCCAAACCAAACTAAAACAGTAGCGAGATAGCTAATCTGAAAAAGGGCATACCATAACATATCGTTATAAAGCGAAAAGAAACCTTGCTGTTTATTTCGCAATAATTTAAGTTGAATACGCCAAGCACTAAAATATTGTCTAAAACTAGAGGTAAACCAAAAGCTATAAACACTTTGATTGTATTTTGCTGTGGCAGGATCTTCGGGGGTTGCGGCGTGTAAATGATGGCCATAGTTGTGTTCTATGTAAAAGTGCATGTAGTGTGATGGTAGCAACAATAACTTTCCTAAAAAACGCTCAGGTGACTGTTGTCTGTGACCTAGTTCGTGGGCGACATTAATCCCGTTTACGCCAAGCACAATTCCAAAAGAAAACATGAGTCCAATGAGTTCATATAGTTCTAGATTATTTTTGCTTACCACAACAAAATTGTAGTACAGCAAACCAAAAACAACCGGAATATTTAGGTAAAGCAACCAATCAAATATTTTGTTTTTGAGTTTATGATTAGCGGCTGTTGGCGATAAATTATCATTATCAATCGGGAGTAATAATTCCAGAACAGGAATAAATACGAAAGCGTAAACAGGGGTTGCAAACACCCAGTAGTTTTGAAACTGTAGCCCTATGAAGCACACCAAAGGGATAGAAAAAGCTGCTAAATATTTTAAATCTTTCATAAGATTGATGGCCAATTAAGGAGTTGGACGGGCATTGTATTCCTTCTTAAAACTTATTATCTATTCAGTTCTTCGAAATTAACAGAATCTTACCAAAGTTAAGCATTTAGCTCTAAAAATAAAATTGTAGTTTAGTAATTTATATATTGAGTATTAAGAAATATTTAAAGGCTTGAGCAATTTCACCATAATACAAACAAAACTTGAGCAGTTTATCCGGCGTTTTTACACGAATGAATTGTTGAAAGGAATCATATTGTTTTTCTCAATTGGTCTATTGTATTTGTTTTTTACCTTGATGGTTGAATATTTGCTATGGCTCAACACAACACTTAGAACCATATTGTTCTGGTTGTTTGTGTTGGTAGAAACAGCTTTGTTGGCTAAATTTATAGTGTGGCCATTATTAAAACTTTTTAAATTACAAAAAGGCATAGATTACCACGAAGCCTCAAAAATCATTGGTAATCACTTTCCTGAGGTCAATGATAAGTTGCTCAATGTACTTCAACTAAAGCAGCAGACGCAGCAAAGCGAATTGCTTCTAGCTGGGATAGATCAAAAATCGGCTGAATTATCACCAGTTCCATTTAAGCTTGCAGTAAACTTTGCCACCAATAAAAAATATTTAAAATATGCCGCCGTTCCAGTCATCATTATACTTATATCAATAGCAACTGGTAAAATTAATTGGTTTAGCGATGGTTATGAGCGTGTGGTAAATTATAAAACTGCTTATGAGCCGCCTGCGCCATTTCAGTTTTTTGTTTTGAATAATGATCTAAACGCTTTGGAAGGTAAACCGTTTCGGCTTATAGTTTCAACAGTTGGCGATGTGTTGCCGGAAAATGCTCAAATACATTTTGAAGGTAATTCATATTTTCTGAAACAGCGGGCTGTAGGTGAGTACGAATATACATTCACACAACCAAAAGGCAATACCGAGTTTAATTTTACAGCCAACGGGGTGATTTCGAAACCCTATGTGCTTACCGTGATTAATGTACCAAAACTTATGTCTTTTGAGATGGTCCTGGATTATCCACCGCATACTAACAAACAAGACGAAACATTAAAAAGCACTGGAAATGCTGTTGTTCCAGAAGGGACTAAGGTTACCTGGAAGATGAAAACGAGAGCTACTGATGCTATTCACATTTACGCCGGGGATTCCATTACATTTTCACAAAACAAAGAAGATGACTTTTCGGCGGAAAAACGTCTCTTTAATAATTTTAATTACAGTATTAATATTAGCAATGAAGCGTTAAGGAATCACGAAAGCTTGGCGTTTAATATCAAGATAATTCGCGATGCGTATCCCGAATTAAATCTGAAAGTTGAAACCGACACCATCGATCAGCAAAGCCTATATTTTTATGGCCAAGTTAGTGACGATTACGGTTTGAGGAAATTACAATTGGTGTATTATCCTTCTGGCGAAGAGACGCGGAAGAAGACAGAATCTATTGCCATTTCTAAATCGACATTTGATGAGTTTGTAAGTGCCTTTCCAAATCAATTGAATATAGAAGCGGGCATTAGTTACGATTTGTATTTTGAAGTATTCGACAACGATGCCGTTAACAACTTCAAAAGTTCCAAAAGCAGCATTTTTAGCTACAGAAAACGCACCCAAGACGAAGAAGAAAACAAGCAGCTAGAACAGCAAAACGAAACCATAAAAGACCTCAATAAATCTTTTGAAAAGCTAGAAGAACAAGACAAAAAGCTTGAAGAACTGACCAAAACTCAAATTGAAAAGGAGCAGCTCAATTTTAATGATAAAAAAAAACTAGAGGAGTTTTTAAAACGGCAAAAGCAACAAGAAGAAATGATGCAAAACTTCAACGAAAAGTTGCAAGAAAATTTAGAAGAGTTTCAAAAGGAGAATCCGGAAACAGATGAATTTAAAGAAGCTTTAAAAGAGCGTTTAAAGGAAAATGAAAGTAAACTTAAGCAAGATGAAAAGTTGCTTGAAGCGTTAGAAAAACTACAAGATAAAATCAATAAAGAAGAGTTTACTCAAAAATTAGAAGAATTAGCGAAACAAAATCAGAATAAAAAACGCAGTTTAAAACAGCTTTTAGAACTTACCAAGCGTTTTTATGTGGCCAAGAAACAAGAAAAACTAGCTAAAGATTTGGAAAGACTTTCTGAAAAGCAAGAAGATTTATCCGAAAAATCAATAGAAGAAAACACAGCCGAAAAGCAAGAAGAACTCAATAAGGAATTCGAAGAATTTCAAAAGCAAATGGAAGAACTTCAAAAGGAAAATGAGGCGTTAGAAAAGCCAATGCCGATTGAGCAAGATATTCCAACCGAAGAGAGCATTAAACAGGAACAAGAAGAGGCAAAAGAAGCCTTAGAAGAAAAGCAAGAGCAGCAAGACAAGGGTGATAATGAAGGTGCCAAAGAAAAGCAAGACAAAGCTAAAGAGCAGCAAAAGAAAGCAGCGAAAAAAATGAAACAAATGGCGCAAAAAATGGCGCAATCTATGCAGATGGCAGGCGGCGAACAAATGTCGGAGGACGCGGCAGCGTTGCGACAGATTCTAGATAATCTTATATTATTCTCATTTGATCAAGAGGGTTTGATGGATCAGTTCAGAAGAATCGAAATTAACCACAGTAATTATGGTCAATTTGTAGTGAATCAAAAAAATCTAAGAGAATATTTTGAGCATGTAGATGATAGTTTATTTTCTTTGTCTTTGAGGCAACCTACGCTGTCAGAAGAAGTTAACAAGCAAATTACCGATGTTTTCTTTAATATAGATAAAGCCCTGGATGCTTTAAGTGAGAATCAGCTTTATCAAGGCATTGCTTCCCAGCAATATACAATTACCGCAGCCAATAGCTTAGCAAATTTTTTGAGTGATGTATTAGACAATATGGAATCTCAAATCAATGCTTCTGGAAAGGGTTCTGGCAAGGAGAGCGGCGACCCCTTGCCTGATATTATTATGAGTCAGGAAGAACTGAATAAAATGATGGAAGAGGGTCTTAAAAAGAGTGAGGATGGTAAACCAAAGGATGGTGAAGAAGGAAAAGAAGGCGAAGAAGGTAATGAGGGTGAAGAACAAGGGGAAGGTCAAGATGGCGACACCCAAGGAGAAGGTGAAGGTCAAGGCAACGAAGAATTAAACGGAGAGCTGTACCAAATTTATCAACAGCAACAAAAATTACGCCAGGCGCTGCAAGATAAAATTGGCAAGGAAGAAGGCTCGGGTCAGGTAGGTGATTTAATCAAGAAAATGGAAGAGGTTGAATTGGATTTGATCAACAAAGGCTTTACCAATCAAACCCTTCAAAAGATGAGGGCATTGCAGTATGAATTGTTGAAATTAGAGAACGCAACCTTCCAACAAGGTCAGGACACCAAACGGGAGTCGGAAACCAATCGCACCAATGTTAATAATACAAACACCAATCAGATTCCAAAGGCTAAAGAATATTTTAACACGACAGAAATCCTAAATCGAGAAGCATTACCTTTGCGCGAATTTTATAAAAAACGTGTTCAAGATTATTTTAAAAGAAATGATTAATTTTTATTACGAAACGGATTTTAAATTAGGGGACGAGAAGACAGTTTCAGAATGGATTATCAACGCTATTATTGAGGAGGTAAAAACAGAGGGAGAGCTTAATTTTATTTTTGTTGATGACGATTATTTACACAAATTAAATATTGAATTTTTACAACACGACACCCTAACGGATATTATAACCTTTGATAACAGCATAGGAAACATCTTACATTCGGATATTTATATTTCTGTAGAACGAGTTGCTGATAACGCCAAAGATTTTGAATCAAACTTTAATGAGGAGTTAAGTCGCGTTATGATTCACGGCATACTTCATCTCTGTGGGTATAAAGATAAGGGAGCAAATGATACTGAAGTTATGCGTTCAAAGGAAAATTACTATCTCTCCAAAATGGTATAGATTATTGGTTTCGATGTATATTTGCAATCGGAAATGTTCCACGTGAAACAATTTAAATGAGTTTATTTCAAGACACATATGATGTTATAGTAGTAGGTGCGGGTCATGCAGGAAGTGAAGCCGCAGCCGCAGCCGCTAACATGGGCTGTTCAACCCTGCTTATTACTATGAATTTACAAAATATTGCCCAAATGTCATGTAACCCCGCTATGGGAGGCATTGCGAAAGGACAAATTGTTAGAGAAATTGATGCACTTGGCGGCTATAGCGGTATAGTCAGTGACACATCTGCAATACAGTTTAAAATGCTTAACAAAAGCAAGGGTCCTGCTATGTGGAGCCCGAGAGTGCAAAGTGACAGAATGCGTTTCGCCGAAGACTGGCGATTGATGTTAGAGCGCACTCAAAATCTAGATTTTTATCAAGATATGGTAAACGCTTTGTTGGTTGAAAAAGATAAAGTAGTAGGCGTTAAAACCTCCTTAGGAATGGAAATAAAAGCCAAAACTGTGGTGCTTACTAATGGTACTTTTTTAAATGGCCTTATTCATATTGGAGATAAAAATTTTGGAGGAGGCAGAGCAGGTGAAAAAGCAGCCACTGGAATAACAGAGCAACTGGTTGATATAGGATTTGATTCAGGAAGAATGAAGACGGGTACGCCACCACGAGTGGATGGTCGTTCGTTGGATTATTCAAAAATGGACGAACAAAAAGGAGATGACCACCCCGCTAAGTTTTCTTATTTAGACAGCACGAAGCCTTTAAAGGAGCAGCGTTCATGTTATATGACTTACACCAATTTGGAAGTTCATGATTTACTTCGCGAAGGTTTTGATAGGTCGCCCATGTTTAATGGTCGTATCAAGAGCTTAGGTCCGCGATATTGTCCGTCCATAGAAGATAAAATTAACCGGTTTGCCGATAAGGAGCGCCATCAACTATTTGTGGAACCCGAAGGTTGGAATACAGTAGAGGTTTATGTAAATGGTTTTTCAACCTCTTTGCCAGAGGATGTTCAATTTAAAGCGTTGAAATCGGTTAGCGGTTTTGAAAAGGTAAAATTTTTCAGACCTGGTTACGCTATTGAATATGATTATTTTCCGCCCACACAATTAATGCATACGTTAGAGACCAAATTAATCTCTGGATTATATTTTGCAGGACAAATCAATGGCACTACAGGTTATGAAGAAGCCGCTTCTCAAGGTTTGATGGCTGGAATAAATGCAGCTTTAAAAGTAAAGGAGAAGCAGCCATTTGTCTTAAAACGAAACGAAGCTTATATCGGGGTGTTAATTGATGATTTAATCACAAAAGGCACCGAAGAACCTTACCGAATGTTTACTTCTCGTGCTGAATACAGAACCTTATTACGTCAGGATAATGCAGATTTTAGATTAACCCCTAAAGGATTTGAGCTTGGTTTGGCCTCGGAAAAGCGTTTAAGACGCATGGAAGAAAAGCAAGATGCTTCAGCTAGTTTCGTTCAGTTTTTTAAAGATACCAGTGTTAAACCAGAGGAAATTAATCCTATCCTTTCGGACAATGAATCTTCACCCATGCAGCAGTCTGATAAAATGTTTAAAATTTTCGCACGTCCAAATATCGGTTTTGAAGACATGGTGAAAATTGATTCGGTAAGGGATTATGTATTGGAGCATAAACTGGATGATGAGGTTATTGAGCAAGCCGAAATACAAGTTAAATATGCTGGTTATATCGAAAAAGAAAAGAATAATGCGGATAAACTTAATAGGCTTGAAGACATGAAAATACCAAGCAATTTTGATTATTCTAAAATCAAATCTATGAGCATGGAAGCAAGAGAAAAGCTTAATAAAATACGTCCGGCAACAGTTTCGCAAGCATCTAGAATTAGCGGTGTATCGCCAAATGACGTCTCCGTTCTTTTGGTTTACATGGGAAGATAATTAAATAAGTTCCACGTGGAACATTTTTGTTCCTAAGAAAAATTATGTCTGATAATAATTCAAATTTACCTTTATTTAAAGTAAAAGATTTCTCCGTTTCTGGCGAAGATTTTATGTTGGTTTTTGATGACGAATTTGAATATTTCAAAACAACGCCACAACCAAGAGAAGATGAATTGTCGGCGTATTATAAAAGTGATGACTATATTTCACATACCGATGCCAAACGCAATACCTTAGAAAAGCTATATCATTTTATTAAAAGCATTGCCCTTCGTCAAAAGGTGAATTTGATCAATGCGCTCCATACCGATTCTAATTTACTTTTAGATATCGGTTGTGGTACTGGCGATTTTTTAAAAACCGCCTCTGATAAAAGTTGGCAAGTCTTAGGAATTGAACCAAATGAACAAGCGCGAACAATAGCGAATGTGAAGACTAACAATTCGGTGTTTGATCTAGAAAAATTAGATCAACTAAAAGATAACTCGTTCGATGTTATTACGCTTTGGCATGTGTTAGAGCATTTGCCAAATTTAGACCAACAATTATCAACTTTAAAGCGCTTGCTAAAGCCTAATGGTGCGATTATAATTGCGGTTCCAAATTATAAAAGTTACGATGCTCAAGTTTACAATTCATTTTGGGCCGCCTATGATGTTCCTAGGCATCTTTGGCATTTTTCTAAAAAGTCCATATCAAAATTATTTCAGTCTTATCAAATGAAGGTTGTTCAAATGAAGCCTATGTATTTTGATGCGTTTTATGTTAGTCTCCTCTCAGAAAAATATAAGTCTGGTCATTATAATTATTTAAAAGCTTTTTGGGTTGGGTTAACTTCAAATTTCAAGGCAATGCGTTCAGGAGAGTATTCTTCGCTTATCTATATTGTAAAAAATCAAAATAAAGCCCTATAAGCGGCTTTCATCCCCTAAAACATCTAGATGGTTCGAAATATTATTTTAGTCAAGAGGCACGGCTTGTATTAGCCAAACTTTAATAATTGTTATTTATGGCAATTGTTATTATAATTAATTTTATCAATTAATATAAAAAGTTGTAAAACAAATCAACTTTTATACATTTGCAGAAATTTAAAAATAAATTCATGAAACATATTTTAGTAGTAGCGGTTGGACTTTTATTGTTAACCGCTTGTCAACAAGAAAAAAAAATTGGTTTTGTAAACAATGGTGATTTGATAAACAATTATCAAATGAAAATTGATTTAGAAACCAAGTACGAGGGTTTAAACACAAAGTTCACAAAAAAAATGGATAGTGTTAGCCAGCGTTTTCAGGCTGAGGTCATGGAGTTTCAATCTAAAGAAAAATCCATGAGCCAAACTCAGCTTCAAGAAGTGTACCAACAATTGGGTCAAAAGCAACAAGGACTACAGCAGCAATTTCAAGTTGAGCAACAAGAATTGGAAAAGGCATTTCAAACAGAAATTGATTCTGTAATTTCTAAAGTGAAGTCTTTTGTGAAAGAATATGGTGAGAAAAATAGCTATACTTATATTTTAGGCGGTAATGATGCAGGTAGCGTTATGTATGGTGAAGAATCATCCGACCTTACAGAAACCATCACTGAGGCTTTAAATAAAGCTTACGAAGAAAAAAATTAGCTAAATACATCACAATAATTTAAAAGTCAGGCATTTGCCTGGCTTTTTTTATGCAGTAACCTGGTGAGTTTGATAGATAAATCTGTTAAAATAATTTTAGAATTTCCATTGCGTTCAATATAATACATGGCGCTTTCAAGTTCTTCTATTATGTCTAATATATTATCTTGGTTGACGAAAGGCGCAAAGTTCTCAAGTTTAAAACCTTCAGATTTTGTTTCGATATATACAAGCGGACCTGTGTTATAATTTAACATTAATGCCTGTCTAAATAATTCGATGCAAAACTGCAAAAATTGTTTTTGAGTTTCGCGTCCAGTTTTTGAAATCTCTTCACTCCAGCTGATTAAATCGTGTATAGCACTTTTGTTTCCTTTTGCTCTAAATGCACTTCTTACCCAAAACACAAACCAGTTTTCAAATTGCAAATCTTCGCTATCTTGATAGACCAGGTCGCACGCCTTGTTGTAATTTCCATTTGCTTGATGAGCGATATTGGCGGCAACACGTTTGTCAATATTAAACTGTTTTACCAAACCTTCTTCAATAACCTCATTAGACAGTGGTGGAAAATGCAACACTTGACAACGCGATTGGATGGTGCCAAGAATCTGCTCTTCTTCTTCAGCGATTAAAATAAAAACCGTTTTTTCGGGTGGTTCTTCAATAAGCTTCAGGAGTTTATTGGCGCTGGCCGAGTTCATTTTCTCAGCCATCCAAATAATCATGAATTTATAACCACCTTCATAGGATTTAAGAGACAGTTTTTTAACAATGTCATGAGCTTCATCTACCCCGATTTGACCTTGCTTGTTATCTACCCCAATTTTTTTGTACCAATCAAATAAATTCCCATATGGCTGTTCAGTCAATAACTCGCGCCATTCGGTCATAAAATTATTTGAAACAGGATGGCTTTTTACGGCAGTTGTGGTGGTAACAGGAAAAGCGAAATGTAAATCGGGATGCGAAAATTGTTTAAATTTTAAATTACAACTGTTATTATCTGAATTATTTTCGCCTTCAACATTATTGCAAATTACATATTGTGCGTAGGCAATGGCCATTGCCAATGTGCCAACACCTTCTTTACCTACAAACAATTGTGCATGAGGGATTCTGCCATAGTTAGCGCTGGTGGTAAGGTGATTTTTTAGGTGAGTTTGCCCTAGAATATCTGAAAACAACATGACACAAAGATAACAGAAATCGGCTGTTATAATAATGATGAAACACTTATATTTGTGTTTTAAATTATGGAAAATGACAACAATACACGATTTTAATTTTAAGGGAAAAAAGGCATTAATTAGAGTAGATTTTAACGTGCCTCTAAACGATAAATTTGAGGTTACCGACGCCACAAGAATTTCAGCGGCTAAACCAACTATAGTAAAAATTTTAGAAGATGGTGGAAGCTGCGTTTTAATGTCTCATCTAGGCAGACCAAAAGGCGTACAAGATGAGTTTTCTTTAAGACATATTTTAAAAGAATTAGAGTTTCAAATTGGTATTAAAGTAAATTTTGTTTCCGACTGTATTGGGCCAGAGGCTGAATCTGCCGCCGCTAATTTAAAACCGGGCTCCGTGTTGCTATTAGAAAATTTAAGGTTTTATCCAGAAGAAGAAAAGGGCGACGAAGCGTTTGCTGAAAAATTATCTAAACTAGGAGATATTTATGTAAACGATGCGTTTGGAACTGCTCACCGGGCACATGCTTCAACAACTATTGTGGCAAAGTTTTTCCCAAACAATAGATGCTTTGGAATATTACTTGCTCAAGAAATTAAAAGTATTGATAAAGTTTTAAATAATAGTGAAAAACCAGTTTTAGCAGTTTTGGGCGGTGCGAAAGTGTCTTCAAAAATAACCGTGATAGAAAATATATTAAGTAAAGTTGACCATTTGATCATTGGTGGAGGTATGACCTTTACGTTTATTAAAGCACAAGGTGGAAGTATAGGCGATTCAATTTGTGAAGACGATAAAATGGATTTGGCTTTGGAAATTTTAGAGAAGGCCAAAGCACAAAATGTAGAAATACATCTTCCAGTAGATGTAGTTGCGGCCAATAGCTTTTCAAATACAGCAGAAACACAGGTTGTAGATGTAACCAAAATTCCTGACGGCTGGCAGGGTTTAGACGCCGGTCC
This sequence comes from Flavobacteriaceae bacterium, assembly GCA_018402135.1. Taxonomy (GTDB): domain Bacteria; phylum Bacteroidota; class Bacteroidia; order Flavobacteriales; family Flavobacteriaceae; genus Paucihalobacter. The sequence continues at coordinate 208,904 of JAGYJF010000003.1, forward strand.
AAAATCTTTAAAAAACTTTGATACGGTTGTTAATCACTGTAAAACTATTTTATGGAATGGTCCTTTAGGTGTTTTTGAAATGTCCAACTTTGCAAAAGGAACCATCGCGCTAGGTAATTCAATTGCCAATGCTACTAAAAACGGCGCCTTTTCTCTAGTTGGCGGCGGAGATTCGGTGGCCGCGGTTAAGCAATTTGGTTTTGAAAAGAAAGTGAGTTACGTGAGCACTGGTGGTGGCGCTATGTTAGAAAGCTTAGAAGGCAGAACTTTACCAGGAATTGCGGCTATTTTAGAATAAATATTATATTTGAGTTAATAATGTTCCGTTTTGGAGCGTTGTTATATAAAATTATTCATCATGAAACGTTTGCCCCAATGTATTGCCTTGTTTTTACTTTTTACTTGTTTTGCCCATTCTCAAACGGACGGTAACGCTCAAAGACGAGACACTATTATAGACGGCAAGTTAAAGGTTGACAAGCGTATTCCATCTATTAAAGATTCTATAGATATTAGAAGTTTTAAAGACGACTCTCTGTCGTTGGCTTTAGATGAGTTTTGGTTTAAGGAACTTTACAGTTTAGAAGCATTTGACTCTATTTACAACGATGTGAGTCAATTAAATTATGAAGAAGTTGAGTATCCAGAATTGTCAACCGACACTTTAAAGGCAAGACTTGCGCGCCTTAATGCAAGAACACCGTTTAATGTAGAGTACAATCCTTCATTAGAGTCGGTTATCAAGCGATTTTTAAAAACAAGACGCAATTCGCTTCAGAATTTAATGGGTTTAAGTCACTTTTATTTTCCATTATTTGAAACAGAACTTGATAAACACGATATACCGCTTGAAATAAAATATTTAGCCATAGTAGAATCGGCTTTAAAACCTAAGGCAAAATCAAGAGTTGGCGCCACTGGTTTGTGGCAATTTATGTTTACTACTGGGAAAATGTACAATTTAGATGTGAGCAGTTATGTTGACGAACGCAGCGACCCTATTAAATCAACCGAGGCAGCAGCGAAATACCTTTCCAAACTTTACGAAATTTTTGGAGATTGGGATTTGGCACTTGCGGCTTACAATTCGGGACCTGGAAATGTAACCAAAGCCATCCGACGCTCAGGTGGTTATGAAAATTACTGGAATATCAGACACAATTTACCAAGAGAAACCGCGGGTTATCTTCCTGCTTTTCTCGCCACTATGTATGTGTTTGAATACGCCGAAGAGCACGGTTTTAAGCCTAATAAGCCAGAGTTTAACTTCTTTCAAACCGATACGGTTCATGTGAAACAAATGATTTCTTTTGATCATATTGCAGAAGTTACTGGACTTAATATTGAAACCATTCAGTTTTTAAACCCTTCCTATAAATTAGATATTATTCCAAAAGTTGAAGGTAAAATTTATACTTTGGAACTACCTTTAGAAGCTTTGGGGGTTTTTGTAGCTAACGAAGATGCTATTTATGCTTATGCGAAAGAGCAATTTGAAAAAAGAGAAAAACCATTGCCGCAATTTTTCGACAATGATACTAAGGTAACTTATCGCGTAAAAAGTGGTGATTATTTAGGTAAAATTGCGAGGCAATACAGCGTTGGTGTTAACCAAATAAAACAATGGAATGGTTTGAGAAATAATAATTTAAGAGTTGGACAGCGGCTTACTATTTATCCGCGAGGTACACCATCAGCTTCAAAACCAGCACCAACCTCTAGCAATACATCAACTGTAACTAACACTGCGGGAAAGAAAACCTACACTGTTAGTCAAGGTGATTCACTTTGGAGTATTGCCCAGAAATTTCCAGGGGTTTCGGTCGAGAATATAAAACAATGGAACAAAATGACAGGAAACAGCCTTAAAATAGGTACGGTTCTTGCGGTATCGCAATAAATTTATAAATCAATCAGTTTATGGCCAAATATTTAATTGCATGTATGTCTATTTTTCTTTTTTTTGCTTGTGAAGAAGGCGATTCTGGCAAAAAAACAGTTTCAGCATCATCAGGAAACATCAACCATTTAAATGTAGTTACGTCTAATGATTATTGGGAAGGCAGCATAGGTGACGCTATACGAGACATACTCGCTGCGCCTTATGAGGGATTACCCCAAGACGAACCAATGTTTTCAATCAATCAATTACCACCAGAGGTGTTTAGTGGTTTTGCAGCAAAGAACAGATTGGTATTAAAAATTGAGGTTGGAAAAAATCCTCAAACAGTTGTTGAGTACAATTTATTTGCGAAACCTCAAACAGTGGTTATTGTAGGAGGCAAAAATGAAGCTGAAATTTTAGACCAATTGCAGACCAGTGCTAGTACAATAGTGGATGCTTTTAAAAAACAAGAATTAGTTGAAAAGCAAGGACGCATAGGCATTTCACTTAAAGAAACCACCGAAATTGAGCAACAGCTGGGTGTATCTTTAAATTTTCCTTCGGTATATAGGTATGCGAAAAATGAAGATAATTTTTTCTGGATTAGAAAAACTTTGACAACTGGCACCTTAGATATCATGCTGTATCAAGTGCCTTTAGAACGTATCCGCCAAGGCGATAGTGCTGTTGTAGATATTATAAACATTAGAAATGCTTTTGGACAAAAATATATCGAAGGTGAAAAACCTACAGCTTATATGAATACAGAAACGGCTTTTTCACCCTATGTATTTAAAGCAACTATAAATAATAAACCGGCTATAATAACCAAAGGCATTTGGCGAATGGAAAACGATTTCATGGGTGGACCATTTGTTAATTACGCCATTGAAGACAAGGCTAACAATCGTTACCTAATTGCCGAAGGCTATGTTTATGCACCCTCGGTACAAAAGCGAGATTACGTTCACGAAATCGAAGCCATTTTAGAATCAATAAAGTTTAAATAAAAAAAGACCAACTTTTTATTTAAGTTGGTCTTTTTAAAAATAGTTAAGTTTAATTATTTTTTCGCATCCGATTTAGATGCGTCTTTGTCTTCTTTGCTGGCATCTTTAAACTCCTTAATGCCACTGCCTAAGCCTCGCATTAATTCCGGAATTTTCTTTCCACCAAATAATAATAAAACGGCTACAACAATCAACACGACTTGCCAAACTCCAAACGCTAAAAATATGCTTGATGCTATCATCTTTTATAAAATTTATTGCTGCAAAGTTAACAATTATAGTTGAATCTAAACGTTTTCAACTAAACTTTTGCATTGCTATTATTCGGCGTTTATTTTAATTAATTTTGTACAACTATGGCAGAAGGCAAAGAAAAAAAGCGATTTATTAAAAAACTGTTCTCAAAGTACCGTTTGGTAATACTTAACGAGGACACTTTTGAAGAGCGTTTTGCTATCAAGCTCACGCGACTCAATGTATTTGTTTTGGTTTCGCTTTCGGCCATTATATTAGTTGTTTTAACCACTTTATTAATCGCGTTTACCACTTTAAGAGAATTTATCCCTGGATATTCGTCAACTGCACTTAAAAGACAAGCCCTAGAGCTCAATTATAAAACAGACTCTTTATATCGTGTTATTACTTTGAACGAGCAATACTATGCGTCAATCAAAAAAGTATTGACGGGCGATGTTGCCGCTGTAAATTTTAATAAAGATTCCATCATGGATGCTGTAAGAAAAGACGAACTTACCGAAATGGTATTAAGAAGTCGAGAAGATTCTTTGCTTAGAGAAAAAGTGAGTAAAGAAGATAAATTTAATATTTTTGAAACCGAAGCCATCACTTCAAACTTTGTGTTGTTTCCGCCAGCAAACGGAAAAATTTCCTCACCCTATAGTATAGAAGACAAGCATTATGCAGTAGACATTGTGGTTCCTAAAGATACACCAGTTAAGGCAACAGCCGATGGGACCGTAATTTTTGCAGAATGGACCGCCGAAACCGGGTATGTTATAATTATAGAACACAGACAAGAATTACTATCTGTATACAAACACAATGCTTCAATAAGTAAAACGCAAGGTGACTTAGTGAAAGCTGGTGAAGTAATTGCGCTGGCAGGAAGCACAGGCGAATATAGTACTGGACCCCATTTACATTTTGAGCTTTGGAGCAAAGGTTATCCAGTAAATCCAACTAATTTCATCGATTTCGAATAAATGAGTACACTCAAGTCTTTATTAGCAAAACCTTTTGCTAAATACATAGTAAGCAAAACTCAGCAATGGTCGAATAATCCCCTTAAAACGCAAGAGAAGGTTTTTAAATCCCTTATTAAATCTGCCGTTAACACCAAATTTGGTACTGATCATCATTTTGAGGACATCCATAATTTTGAAGATTTTGCGAATCGCGTTCCCGTGAGAGATTATGAAGATTTAAAACCCTATATTGATAAGGCTGTAGCGGGATCACAAGATATTCTGTGGAAGGGTAAGCCTAAATATTTTGCCAAAACATCGGGCACTACTTCTGGTGCTAAATACATTCCTATCACCAAAGATAGCATGCCATTTCATATTAATGCGGCCCGTGACGCCATACTTCATTACGTTAATGAAACGGGCAACACAAGATTTATTAATGGTAAGATGATTTTTCTGCAAGGCAGTCCAATTCTAGAAACTAAAAATGGCATTCAATTAGGCAGGTTGTCAGGTATTGTTGCGCATTATGTACCAAAATATCTTCAAAAAAACAGGCTTCCATCGTTGAAAACAAATTGTATAGAAGATTGGGAAATGAAGGTGTCGGCCATTGTAGACGAGACTATTAATGAAAACATGACCGTTATTTCTGGCATTCCTTCTTGGATTCAGATGTATTTTGAAAAGCTGATAGAGCGCCAGCAAAAACCAGTTGGCGAGATATTTAAAAATTTTGAATTGTTCATTTTTGGCGGTGTTAACTTTGAACCTTATAAAGCTAAGTTCCAAAAATTAATCGGCCGTAATGTTGATAGTATAGAATTGTTTCCTGCTAGTGAAGGTTTTTTTGCTTATCAAGACAAACAGTCTGAAAAAGGAATGTTATTGTTGCTAAATTCTGGCATTTTTTACGAGTTTATCAAGGCTGACGAATTTTATTCAGAAGCGCCAAAACGACTCACCATTTCGGAGGTGGAGTTGAATGTAAACTACGTAATGATTATTTCAAGCAATGCAGGTTTGTGGGCTTATAATGTAGGCGATACGATTCAATTTACGAGTTTAAAGCCTTATCGCATAATCGTATCGGGAAGAATCAAACATTTTATTTCTGCATTTGGAGAGCACGTGATAGGCAAAGAAGTAGAACAGGCTATTCAAGAAGCTTCAGAGCGCCATAATGTTCAAATTTCCGAGTTTACGGTGGCGCCACAAATAAATCCAGATGTGGGATTACCTTATCACGAATGGTTTGTTGAATTTGAAAAGACACCAAGTAATATCGATGTATTTATTACCGATTTAGACCATTCGCTTCAAGAGCAAAATAGTTATTATAAAGATTTAATTGTGGGCAAGGTGTTAACCAAGTTAAAACTAACCATCATTAAGCGAAACGGATTTCAGGATTATATGAAGTCTGTTGGAAAATTAGGCGGACAAAACAAACTCCCCAGGTTGTCCAACGATCGTAACATTGCCGACGCTTTATATCGTTTACAATTAACCAAATAAATGTATATTTGCACGCTAAATATTATAAATGACTAAGCAACCAACCAGCGGAAGAACTAGAGCACAGGAAAGTACAAATGCCATAGAACGCATGTACATAACGATGCGTCATTTGTTCAATCGTGGTTTTTACAAACCTATGGGTGTTTCAGGTGATGCTTTAAGAGAATCACTTTTGTTACTCAGGCCAGAAATTTACGGTACCATTGCTGAAGAAAAAACAGAACTTGACGGTTTACTTTATGTGGTTGATCGGCTTCCTGAGGGCATTGAAGAATGCAGATTTATAAACCTCACGAGTGATGAAGGTTATTCCAATTCGCATTTTAAAGCCATAATTCCACCAAAGAGAAGGCGAAATTGCTATAGAATTGATAGCGAACAAATGAACATTGAAATCACCAGAGGCAGATCGGAAATTTATGACATACTTACGCATCTCACATTTTTATTCATTGAATCGCATAAAATTGCTAAAAAGGTTGTAATTTCAGATGAAGGCTCAACCACACGAGATTGGATTAAGTTAGAAGAAGCTGTAAAATCTGGCAAAAAATTGAGCTTACAAGAGCGCGAAATAGCACTTACGCATACCGGTAATATTTTAGGCCGAACTTTTAGCGAGTTAAAGCAAAGTCACACACAGTTTGCTACTAAAACTAAGCCAGAAAGATTTTTAGAAATTATTTACTGGCTTGGTAAATTGGCAATTGACGAATTGGTATACGATCAAAAAAGAACGGTCACCTTCAGTCCAGTTTTACGAGAACGGCTAGGGCATCATATACACGGTGAAATTTGGGCTGATAACATCAAAAGTATTTTAAAAAAGCAGAACTTATTAAAGCGACCAATTCATATAATTAGTGCCAATATGCACAGTGTAATGAATACCTTGTTTGCGCCAAATGCTCTTAAAACAACCTTGCCAAAACAACAGAATTTTGAACTATACGAAACATTGAGTAATGAAGAAAACGAATCCTTACGCAATAAAGTAAAGAAAGAAGCGTTGCAGAAAGGAATGACGTTTATCCCCGATGCTTCGGGGACCAATATCGACGTTCAAATATTTGATATTCCTAAAATTGACACAAGTAAATTGGATATAAAGGTTGACCCAAAATTAATAAGCGAACAACAACCAGTTATTGTTGTTATGGACTATGCTTTTGGTGAACAAGCTTATGAAACTATTGATGAGTTATTAAAGCCTGTAAAAGCTAATGGAGAAAAAGTATATCTCAACGTAGAATCTATTTCAATTATGGGAAAAGCTGGGATTTTAGATGGTAAAAAAGGCGATGTAATGATTCCTTCGGCGCATATATTTGAAGGTACGGCAGATAATTACCCATTTAAAAACGAATTATCTAAAAACGATCTTGAAGCATGTGATGTAGATATTTACGAAGGCACTATGGTAACCGTTTTAGGCACGTCATTACAAAACAAAGATATTTTAAAGTTTTTTAAAGATTCTACTTGGAACGTGATAGGCCTAGAAATGGAGGGTGTGCATTACCAAAAGGCCATACAGTCAGCATCAAAAATTAGAGGTAGCATCAATGAAAACGTAAAAGTGCGTTACGCCTATTATGCCAGTGATAACCCCTTAGAAACAGGAAGCACCTTAGCCTCTGGAGGCTTGGGCACAACCGGTGTAAAACCAACCTATGTAATAACCCGAAAAATTATAGAACAAATACTTAACTAACTTAATTATGAGTGATAAATTACCTACTGAATCCAATAACAAGCCCATACAACCTACTAATAATGAAGAGATAGATTTGGGCCAATTGTTCAATGCCATAGGTAGAATGTTTGAGAAGTTTTTCAATTTCATTGCAGGTATTTTTAAAGGGCTTTTTAAACTTTTAATTTTAGCCTTAAAACCTTTTGTAGAAAATATTAAATTAATATCTGCTGTCATTCTAATATCCGTGATTCTTGGATTTTTCTTAGACAAATCTAAAACACCGGTTTATTATTCTGAAATGCTTGTTCAGCCTCATTTTGAGTCCAAGTATAAGTTATCAAACAACATTAATTATTTTAATGCTTTAATAAAGACCCAAAAGATTAATGAATTATCGAAAATCTTTGAGATTGATTCTGCTCACGCAGCTTCGTTAATCAACTTTGAGTTAAATGCAGGGCTGGAAACCTCAAATACTATTCTGCTAGAATATAATGATTATATAAAAACCATTGATACCTCCCTCACCTCGGTTGTTAGCTTTGAGGATTATTTAAAGAACAGAGATATTTTATCAGGATCCATTTTTGCTGTTAAAGCAAGATCAAAAGATAATAATATTTTCCCGAGATTAGAAAACGGTTTTACCAAAACCTTTGAAAACCCTTACTCTAAAAAATTAAAAAAAATTAGAGATTCAACAATTCAAATAAAGAAAGAATCTTACAATAAAGAACTTGCAAGATTAGATAGTCTTCAGCGCATTTATTTGGAGTTAAAGAAAAGCGAAGCCGAAAACGGAGCCTTTAAACTGGGTAGTGGAGGCGCGTTTCCAATGCAGTTAGAAAGAACCGAAACCAGAGAGTATGACTTGTTTCAGGAAGAACTAAAAGTGAGAAGAGCCATCAGAACGTTAGACGAAGAATTAATTGAAGAAAGTGTTTTTTATGATATAATTGCCGGTTTTGAAGAAGAAGGAAACTTAGAAACAGGATTTTTAAAAAACAACATAGTTATTTTACCATTGACGGCATTAGCGATAATGATTATATCATTTTTATTCTACAATATATTTATTTTTATCAAAAACTATGAAGCCTAAATCTATTTTAATAACCGGAGGCGCAGGGTTTATAGGATCAAATTTTATAATTGAATTTCTTAAAAAGCATCCAAATATTAAACTCATAAATTTAGACAAGCTCACTTATGCAGGTGAGCTTTCTAATTTAGAAGACATTGAGGATTTTCCAAATTATCAATTTGTTAAAGGCGATATCTGCGATAGAAATTTGGTTGAGGAACTATTTAAGAGTTATAAAATTGATGGTGTAATCCATTTTGCGGCAGAGTCGCATGTTGATAATTCTATCAATAATCCAGATGCATTTATTCAAACCAACGTATTTGGTACTTTTACTTTGATCGATGTTGCAAGAAATTATTGGATGTCTGCACCACATCAATTCAATATTGGATGTGAAAATAACAGGTTTTTACACATCAGTACCGATGAGGTTTATGGAACTTTAGGCGACACAGGCTTGTTCACGGAATCCACGCCTTATGCCCCCAACAGTCCATACAGTGCATCAAAAGCGTCATCAGATTTTGTGGTTAGAAGTTATTTCCATACTTACGGAATGAATGTAGTAACCACCAATTGTTCTAATAATTACGGGCCAAGACAACACGATGAAAAGCTCATCCCAACCATTATAAGAAAGGCCATCAATAATGAGTCTATCCCAATTTATGGAGATGGGAAAAATATTCGAGATTGGTTATATGTTTCAGACCATTGTAGGGGCATTGAGTTGGCTTTTTTGAACGGCAAATCTGGCGAAACCTATAATATAGGCGGTAAAAATGAAAGAGATAATATTTATATAGCCCATAAAATTTGCGATGTGTTGGATGAGATGATTCCATATGAAAAGTCCTATAAAAAGCTTATAACATTTGTTACTGATAGACCAGGCCACGATTTTAGATACGCCATAGATGCTTCAAAAATTGAAAGCGAATTAGGGTGGAAAGCTCAGGAAAACTTTGAATCTGGTATTAAAAAAACCATACGTTGGTATCTTAATAAATATAACAAAGAATGAAATGCTAATTGGTAGATTTACCAAACCAGAAGGTATATTTGAAGGGTAATCTATCTGCCCCCATTTAAAAATTATTAAAAAGAACAGATGAAAGGAATTGTTTTAGCAGGAGGATCAGGAACCAGACTACACCCATTAACAATTGCAGTGAGTAAACAATTGATGCCAGTTTACGATAAGCCTATGATATATTACCCGATTTCCACCTTGATATCGGCTGGTATTAGAGAGATTTTAATCATATCTACACCCCAAGATTTGTCATTATTTCAAAAATTATTAGGCGATGGAAGTCAGTTAGGCTGTGAATTTCATTATGCATCTCAACAACATCCTAACGGTTTAGCAGAAGCTTTTTTAATCGGTGAGGATTTTATTGGAAAGGATAAAGTAGCACTTATCTTAGGGGATAATATTTTTTACGGGTCTGGCCTATCCACTCTTTTACAATCCAACAACAATCCGGACGGCGGTATCATTTATGCCTATCATGTGCAAGATCCAGAGCGCTATGGTGTTGTTGAGTTTAACGAAGAAGGAAAGGCTATTTCAATCGAAGAAAAGCCTGAAAAACCAAAATCAAACTATGCTGTTCCTGGTATCTATTTTTACGATAATGAAGTAGTAGCCATTGCTAAAAGTATTAAGCCTAGTCATCGTGGAGAATTAGAGATTACGGATATTAATAAATATTATCTTGAAAACGGAAAACTTTTAGTAAGCGTTTTAGATAGAGGAACCGCTTGGTTAGATACAGGAACTTTTAAATCGTTGGTGCAGGCCACTAATTTTGTTCAAGTAATAGAAGAACGGCAAGGTTTGAAAATTGGCTCAATAGAAGAAGCGGCTTTTAAAACAGGGTTTATTGATCGTGATCAGTTACACAAATTAGCGGAACCGCTTCTTAAAAGTGGCTATGGAAATTATTTGTTAAGTTTGAAATAAATGACAATAGAAAAGACAAATTTAAACGACTGTTTAGTGGTTATACCAAAAGTTTTTGAGGATAACCGAGGTTATTTTTATGAAAGTTACAATGAGCAATCATTTAAACAACACACAGGGCTGGATATTAATTTTGTTCAAGACAATCAATCACAGTCTGCTCAAGGCGTGTTAAGAGGTCTTCATTTTCAGGTTGGAAATTATGAACAAGCTAAATTAGTTAGAGTAATTAAAGGTAGTGTTTTAGATGTGTGTGTAGATTTGCGCCAAAACTCTGAAACCTATCTTCAATATTTTTCTATTGTTTTATCTGAATCGAATAAAAAGCAGTTATTAATTCCCCGAGGATTTGCGCACGGATTTTTGGTGTTGGAAGACGACACAATTTGTAGCTATAAATGCGACAACTATTACCATAAAGATTCTGAAAGAGGTATTATATACAATGACAACGACTTGGCAATTAAATGGGGTTTTCCCGAAAATAAATTGATAATTTCTGAAAAGGACCAGTTATTACCAACTCTAAAAATTTACCTCCAAAATGATTAATGTTTTGGTAACTGGAGCCAATGGGCAATTAGCACTTACAATAAAAGAGCTTTTTTATAAGAATGGAGATCAAATTAATTTTATTTTCAAGAACAAAGCTGAATTAGATATTTCAAACCATGATAAAGTTAAAGACTTCTTCAAATCGAATCAATTAGACTATTGCGTTAATTGTGCTGCCTTCACAAATGTTGAACTTGCAGAAACAAAAGTTGAGGAAGCATTTGAAATAAATGCTGAAGCGGTTAGAAACCTCTCTATAGCATGTCAAAATACTAATGTTGTACTTTTACACATTTCTACCGACTATGTTTTTGATGGAAAAAGCAGCAAGCCGTACAAAGAAACCAACCAACCAAATCCCCTAAATGTTTATGGTAAATCAAAACTTGAAGGCGAAATCGCTGTAATCAGTACGTTAAGTAATTATTTTATTGTTCGTTCTTCTTGGCTATACTCTAAATATGGGCACAATTTTTTTAAGACAGTCATAAAAAAAATCCAGAATGGTGAGACAATGAATATTGTTAATACTCAAATAGGAACTCCGACCAACTGTGACGATTTGGCGAACTTTATTTATTTCCTAATTAAAACAAAAAACGACCAATTTGGTATTTATCACTTCGCTCCGATAGGACAAACCTCATGGTATGGATTTGCTTTATATATTGCTAGTTATTTTAAAAGTAATCATATAAAACCTGTGGAAACCTATCGTTCTTTGGCTAAAAGACCAAAAAACAGTGTTTTAAGTAATGAAAAAATTAAAAGTCTGGGTTATGATTTAGGCAAGTGGGAAGATGGTGTAAAAAGGTGTTTAATCAATTATACATTGTGATATTTTAAGTCATTTAATTAATTGCTAACCCTTGGTTTAAGGTTTAAAAACAATACATTTGTAATTTACGATATAAAAAACAAAAAAATGCAAAAAAAGATAGCACTTATTACGGGAGTAACAGGACAAGATGGCGCTTATTTAAGTGAATTTTTGTTAAAAAAGGACTATTTAGTACATGGAATAAAAAGAAGGTCATCTATGTTTAATACCGACAGGATAGATCATCTGTATCAAGACCCGCATATTGATAACCAAAACTTTTTTTTACATTATGGTGATTTAACAGATAGCACAAATTTAACAAGAATTATTCAAGAAGTTCAGCCTGACGAAGTATACAATTTGGCGGCTATGAGCCATGTGCAAGTATCTTTTGAAATGCCCGAGTATACTGCCAACTGCGATGCCTTAGGCACTTTACGTATTTTAGAAGCTATAAGATTGTTAGGCTTAGAAAATAAAACACGTATTTACCAAGCATCAACATCGGAGCTTTACGGTAAAGTACAAGAGATTCCACAATCCGAAACTACACCATTTTACCCAAGAAGTCCTTATGCAGTTGCCAAAATGTACGCTTATTGGATCACAGTTAATTATAGAGAAGCTTACGGAATTTACGCATGTAACGGCATACTTTTCAATCACGAATCGCCAATTAGAGGAGAGACCTTTGTGACAAGAAAAATAACCAGAGCCACGTCGAAAATAGCCTTAGGCTTGCAAGATAAATTTTATTTAGGAAATTTAGATGCCAAACGAGATTGGGGTCATGCCAAAGATTATATAAGGATGATGTGGATGATTTTACAAGCAGACCAGCCCGAAGATTGGGTAATCGCCACAGGAAAAACAACCTCAGTGCGCGACTTTGTTAAAATGAGCTTTGCGCATATTGGTGTGGAATTGGATTTTAAAGGTGAAAACGAAAATGAAAAGGGATATGTTAAGTCATGTAACAATCCATTATACCAGTTAGAAATTGGAAAAGAAGTAGTAGCAGTAGATCCAAAATATTACAGGCCGACCGAAGTAGATTTACTAATTGGAGACGCCACAAAAGCTAAAGAAAAATTGGGATGGATACCAAAATACAATCTGGAAAATCTCATTGAAGATATGATGACCAGTGATTTAAAATTAATGGAAAAGCAGCAGTACTTACAAGAAGGCGGGTACAAGATTAAAAATTATTTCGAATAAATATTTGTGATGAACAAAGATTCAAAAATCTATGTGGCCGGTCACCGCGGATTGGTAGGAAGCGCTATTTTAAAAACGCTTCAAAGTAAAGGCTACACCAATATCATTGGTAGAACTAGCTATGAATTGGATTTGAGTAATCAAGTGGCCGTTCAGGAATTCTTCTCATCTGAAAATCCAGAATACGTTTTTTTAGCCGCAGCCAAAGTAGGAGGAATCGTTGCTAATAACACTTACAGAGCAGATTTTATTTATGAAAATTTGATGATTCAAAATAATGTTATTCATCAAAGCTATGTAAATGGAGTTAAAAAGCTACTTTTCTTAGGGAGTACTTGTATCTATCCTAAGGATTGTCCCCAACCCATAACAGAAGAGTATCTATTAACCAATACACTTGAGTATACCAACGAACCTTATGCCATTGCTAAAATAGCCGGCATTAAAATGTGCGAAAGTTATAATCTACAATACGGTACCAACTTCATATCGGTAATGCCAACCAATCTTTATGGCCCTAACGATAATTTTGATTTAGAGAAATCTCATGTATTACCGGCACTTCTCAGAAAAATTCACCTCGCGAAATTGCTAAGCGAAAATAAAACAGAAAAAGTTTTAAAAAATTTAGGCTTCAAAAACATGGAAGAAACTACACATTACCTCTCAAAGTTTGGAGTAACGGCCAACAGTGTTGAGGTTTGGGGCAGTGGTAACCCGAAAAGAGAATTTTTATGGTCTGAAGACATGGCCGATGCTTGTGTCTTTTTAATGGAAAACAGAGATTTTAAAGACATAATAAACTCTTCCCCTAGGGGATATGACGAAGGCAGTGGGGATGAGATTAGAAACACGCATATTAATATAGGGACGGGTGAAGACATTTCTATCAAAGAACTGGCAGAAATGATAAAAAACATTGTTGGTTTTAAAGGCCAGCTTGTTTTTAACACAGATAAACCCGATGGGACGATGCGAAAGTTAACAGATGTATCTAAATTGAACCAATTGGGGTGGAGGCACAGCCTTAACTTACGTGAAGGTGTTTCAAGGCTCTATAACTGGTATTTTTAATGAAGAAAGTTAAAAATCTTATCATTTTTGGAACACGGCCTGAAGCAATAAAGATGGCACCGCTTGTAAAAGAATTTCAAAGAGATCAAGATAAATTTCAAACAAAGGTTTGTATTACCGCTCAACATCGGGAGATGTTGGATCAAGTTCTGGATTTTTTTGAAATAGTTCCAGATTACGATATGGATCTAATGAAGCCCAACCAGAACTTATATTCACTTACTGCTGATATTATAACGGGCTTAAAACCTATTTTGGAAGAATTTAATCCCGATTTTGTTTTTGTACATGGCGACACCACAACCACTATGGCCACAAGCATTGCCGCCTTTTATTCTGGGGCAAAGGTATGTCATGTAGAAGCCGGGCTAAGAACTTTTAATAAACGCTCCCCATTTCCTGAGGAAATCAATAGAAGTGTTACGGGAAGCATAGCAGATTATCATTTTTCACCAACAGAATCATCTAAAAATAACCTGATAAAAGAGAATATTAATCCCGACAGCATTCTCGTTACTGGAAATACTGTTATTGATGCACTTAAATATAGCACAGAAAAGGTGAGTTCTTCCAGTTTTTACAATCAAGAAATTGAACTAGTTAAGAAATTTTTAAGCAAGGGTAAACGACTTGTTTTGGTTACTGGACACAGAAGAGAAAGCCATGGACAAGGATTTATTAACATTTGTAATGCCTTAAAACAAATTACTTCAAACCATGAAGATATACAAATAATTTATCCGGTGCATTTAAACCCGAATGTACAAAAACCTGTTTACGAAATCCTAAAGGATACATCAAACATTCATTTAATTAACCCTATTTCATATCCCGCTTTTGTTTGGTTGATGAGTCGTTCCTATATAATAATAACCGACAGCGGTGGTATACAAGAAGAAGCACCAAGCCTTGGAAAACCTGTGTTAGTTATGAGAGACACTACAGAGCGTCCTGAAGCAGTTGATGCAGGAACGGTTTTATTAGTAGGAACTAATTGTAAAAAAATTGTTTCAGAAACAGATAGATTGTTAAATAATACAGAGTTTTACAACAGCATGAGCATGTTACACAATCCATATGGAGATGGAACCGCATGTTCTAAAATAGTTGAGTTTATATCAAATTTATAAGTATGAATACAAAACCCGAAGTAGTCATGATGGGCTTAGGTTATATAGGATTACCAACAGCAGCTTTAATTGCTAAAAATAATACCTATGTTCATGGTGTTGATATCAACCAAAATGTTGTTGATACCATTAATGCGGGAAAAATTCACATCATCGAACCGGAGCTTGATGCTGCGGTGGCTAAAGCAGTGGCTAACGGATTTTTAAAAGCAGATACGAAACCAACGGAGGCTAATGTATATATTATAGTAGTGCCAACGCCATTTAAAGCTAAGAACGAGCCAGATATTTCCTTTGTAGAAGCGGCTACAAAAGCCATTATTCCATTTTTAAAGCCCGATGATTTATACATTATAGAATCGACCTCTCCAATTGGAACAACCGAGAAAATGATGCAATTCATTTATTCAGAACGCACAGACCTAAAAGACAAACTAAATATAGCCTATTGTCCTGAACGTGTGCTACCAGGAAACGTGATGTATGAATTGGTGCATAACGATAGAGTTATTGGTGGTATTGACGAAAAATCAACGGATAAAGCCGTTGAATTTTATAAGCAGTTTATAAAAGGCGATTTGCATAAAACCAATGCGCGAACGGCTGAAATGTGTAAATTAGTTGAAAACTCATCACGAGATGTTCAAATAGCCTTTGCAAATGAATTATC
Source organism: Flavobacteriaceae bacterium (assembly GCA_018402135.1). Taxonomy (GTDB): domain Bacteria; phylum Bacteroidota; class Bacteroidia; order Flavobacteriales; family Flavobacteriaceae; genus Paucihalobacter. The sequence continues at coordinate 224,756 of JAGYJF010000003.1, forward strand.
TTTAATTTGTGATAAAGCAGAAATCAATGTTTGGGAGCTTATCGATTTAGCTAACAAACATCCGAGAGTAAATATTTTACAACCCGGATGCGGAGTTGGCGGACACTGTATAGCCGTTGACCCATACTTTATTGTAGCTGACTATCCTATGGAATCGAAAATTATTGGTGCAGCAAGAGAGATTAATAATTATAAATCCTTTTGGTGTGCAGAAAAGGTACAAACAGCAAAACTACAATTTGAATTGGAGTATGGTCGCAAACCATCTATTGCTCTTATGGGGTTAGCTTTTAAACCCAATATCGACGATTTAAGAGAGTCGCCGGCAAAATATATAGTTCAAAAAGTGTTGCAGAACGCAAATAACGAAGAATACTATATTGTTGAACCAAACATCAAATCTCACAACGTATTTAAATTAACAGATTATAAAACGGCAGCAGATAAGGCAGACATTATTGTATTTTTGGTAGCGCATAAAGAGTTTAGAAAATTGAATGTTCCTTCAGAAAAGGAGGTATTAGATTTTTGTGGTGCTTTAAACTAGATTGATTTCGATAGACATAATAGCTCATTTAATTTATGTATCATCAGTTTATAAAAATTAAATATTTAGAACAAATCCAAAGAATATCGCTGTTTGGAGCTATCTTCTTTTTACCAATTCACATTAATTTAAACAACATTTTCCTATTAATATTCATTTTTACAAGTTTAGTTGCTGCTTTTTTGACACCCAAGGTAGCCTTAAAAAATATCACTAAAAACAAAACCGTGTTGTTTTTAACATGCATTCCTTTTATCTTAAATATCATTGGGCTTTTATATACTGATGAATTGTCCCGCGGAATAGATTATACAGTAAGGGCATTTGCCCTTTTGCTGATACCGATTATATCCGTTTTAAGCCCTAAGGTTTTTGTTGATAACTACAAAAAAATGGGTTATGTTCTAATTTTTGGTTGTTTATTTGTGGTTATTTGGAGCTGGTTTTTTTCTATTCAATCACTCCTTAGCGAAGGAAAACCATTTAAGGATTTGTTTGGACCACTTTATTCTAATCACAACTTATTAAGGTGTTTAGATATGCATCCTGCATATTTGTCTATTTTTATTTATACAGCAATAGGTTTTATAGCGATAGAATTCCGCAACTATAAAAAAAACATGAAAATAGTTAACAGTATTATTGTTATGGTGTTGTTTGCTTTTATGGTTCACTTACTTTCGAGATTTGCTATATTTTATTTTATTGTATCAAGTGTGATCTATTTAATTTATAATAAGCACTGGGTATTATTATCAGGGCTTACCATTGTAATTACTTTAGTTATGGCATATGCCTACAACACACCACATAATTATTTAAGAGATAGACTTATTTACAACTTAAATTTATTTGAAAAGAAAACCCAGTTCAGTAAAAAGGACGATCGTTTTGATAGATTATCGGCCTCTTATGAAATATTTAAACAAAGCCCTATAATTGGCTACGGAACAGCCGCAGAAAGCAAACATAGAAGAGAAATTTTTAAGAGAAACAGAGATATGGTGGCATATAATGAAGACTATAATGCCCACAATCAATTTATGGAATATTTAAGTACTTTCGGGATCATTGGCGCCATTGCTTATCTGCTGTTTTTTGGGACTTTATTTCATATGGTTTATAAAAACAAGCAATTTTTTTTAGGGTTTTTAATTACAGGGGTTTTCTTAGCATGTTTAACCGAGTCTATTTTTGAACGGTCTTGGGGTGTGGTTTACATGTCTCTAATGATTGGGTTAATAATTAGCTTTAACAAGGAAACCATTATAAAGACAACAATGGATGATTGAGTTTATAAACAACCATAAAAAATATGCTGCTTATGCATTATCTGTCATAGTAAGTAGAGGACTTGAATATTTTGTTTTATTTTATGCGGCGTTCTATTTATCAAAAGAAGACTATGGCGAATTAGAATTTTACAAAAAAATAATTGAATTATTTGCAGTTGCGTTAGCGTTTGGATTACCAAGTTTACTGCTAACTTATACTAAAAGTGACAACAGTAAAACCCACTTTACGTTTTTATCATTTGTTTATATCTTTTTATTGGGAATAATTATTACTCCAATACTTTACTTTTTTAATTATGAGTTTTTATTGGTTCCTATCTTATTCCATGCTATTTTTTTTAACAATGGTATTATGCCTGTGTTTTTTATTACCAAGAGTGGGAGTAATATTGCAGCCATATATAAATCAAGTGTTTCTTGTGTTTTTTATTTAGGCATTTTTTTATTGCTTCAATTTTCCGATAAACCAAATCTATCATTTGTAAATGTTAATTATTTCATTTTCCCATTAGCATTAATTTTTTCAATCAAGCTTTTTATGGGACAAAATATTGGTTACCGATTATTATTAAAATACTTTTCTTTATTTAAAAACTATTGTTGAGCTCATTAACATTGGTAGCAAGTAATTTCGTTAATATCATGTTTTTATATACTGATATTATGATTATTAAGTTAATATCAGATAAGCCGAATGCTGACATCGCCGATTACAGCTTTGTTTTAAACCTCTGTAATTTATTAATTTTAATCCCTCTTACAATGGTTCAAGTTGATATTGAATTAATAAAAAAAGTAGACAACATTAAAACAATTAACCTTAAAATTTTAAAATTTGTATCTTTATTTTCGCTTCCAATTATAACATTTTATTTACTGCTTATAAATAACTTTTATATAAATTACAAGGATACTATTTTAATCTTTTTTGTGATTTTAGGAGCTAAATTTTTTCAAGCACAATCTGTTTCCCTTGGGGCGATTATTTTAATTAAGAAAAATTTAATTTGAATTTATATATTAATATTTCAATCCTTACCTTAAATCTAATCTTTAGTTATCTTTTATTTAAAGTATTTGAAGTTTTAGGAGTTGCAATTGCAAGTTTCATTTCTTTGGCAACCAGGTATTTAATATTACGAAGTTTTTCAAAATAACCTAAAATGAAAGCTGTAAGAATTACTTCAATTTTATCCCCTATTTTTTTAGTTCTTATACTAATGTCAGACTTACATTATAAGTATATTTCAATTAATGGCATTCAAACATTTAAGTTTACGGTTATTTCAAAAGTTATCATTGCTCTTGCCTTTTTAGTTATTTCAGTTATTAATTTCAAGAAAATAAAAAAAGGTTACTTTATGGTCATTGCGGGACTTATAATGGTTATAATTTTGGGATATGCGAACACCGACTCAAATAGAATATTTTACTCCAGTTATACACAGGCACAATATTTATTTGGATTATTTGTGTTTTATTTCTTCTTTTCATTCTATAAGTTTTTAGATGTTGCCCTTTTATTAAAAACGTTAACATTTATTATTATTTTGAATTTTCTTTTTATACTCATTGGCCTTTTATATGAAATTGAATTGTTTAAAACATATTTATCTCGATTTGGTTTTAATGGGATATTCAAAGGGACTTCAGAAGCCTCATATTTTTATCTGTTTTCAATTTTATTATTTGCTAATTTACCTTTTTCAAAAAAAAATGTTTTTGTTTTTGGATTAGTCATTATGTCTTCTTTATTAGTGGGAAGTAAGTCATTATATGTGTATTTATTTTTTATTGCCCTACTTACGGCATTCAATTTATTTAAAAAACAAGTTGGGTTTTTAAAGGCCAAACATTATTTTTTGCTGATTCTATTGGCCGTTGCTTTTGTGTATTCATTTTTATGGCTAGTTTTGACCCAAAACACAACGCTAAATAATGTATTTATAAAGGACGGATTGTTATCCGCGATATTTTCCTATAGAGATGTATTAACTGCTAACGCGATTTATACAATTGGAGAGAAATATAACTTTTTTAATTATATGTTTGGGGGGCTTCCTTTTATTTATAAAACAACCGAAATTTTTTTAATGGATCTATTTATTACATTTGGGGTAATTGGCTCCTTCTTGTTTCTTATCTTTATTAGAAAGATATTCCCTGTGATATATTCCAATAGGGTAAAGGTTATGTTAGTAGGTATTGGAATAATAATTTTTTAAGGGGGAACTTTTTTATTTTCCTTCCGTTGTATTTATTGGTGGCTGTAATTTTGAGTATTATATTGAATCATTCAGAATTAAATCAAAAACAGAAACTAACTTGACATGAAAAAAATTGCTTTATTAATTTTGATAGCTTTAGCATCTATTTCTTGTAAAAACAGTGAAAAGCAACAGGATAAAAACTCCTCTAATGACACATTGGAAAACACCAAAGAATCACATGAGATTGATTTAGATAAATATATTGTTTTTGAAGAGTTTTTGAATTCTAAAAAAATTGAAGAGGCCGATTACGTTAATGTAACCTTTAACGAAAAAGGCACCCGATTTAATGAAGATTTGGACAAAGAATCGTATATCAAAATACCTTTTTCTAATTTAGATTTAAAAAATGGTTTTAATATAAGTTTCTCATATAATACATTTAGCGAAGTCGGTTCTAAACCTCAAGCCTTGATTTCATTAGTAGACAGGTATTCCTCACCCACTCGAGTACCTTTTTATATTTATTTAGCAGCAAGAAGAATTACTTGTGTTTTCGGAGAACAGGTATTATGGGCAGAGGGTTACGATCGAATTAATCAGGAGTCAAAAGAATTCTTCGACTCTTACCCCCTTGACACTAATACATTCTATTTTGTTTCAATTAATGTTGATAAAACCACGATTAACATATATGTAAATTCAGAACTATATGCATCCTTTAAAAACATTAAACAAAACGATCTTATATTCGACAATATCATGATTGGAAGCACAAAGGAAATCAATAATATTGTGCACCCATTCTATGGCTACATAAACGGGTTAAAAATCTATAGAAATGTTATAAGTGAGAACCAAATAATTGAAATGTATAACGCCCAACCATATTTCTATTAAACAAAAATGAAGGTTAACATATTTAATCTATATCTCAAATCAATTTTTATATTAATATGGACAAAACTCATTTTTTCCTATTTATCAGTAAAATTAACTTATTTTCAAAAAGGTTTAATCCCTAATGTAGAAAGATTTAATTTCCTGGGATTAAATGAAGATTTTTCCAAAAAAATAGAATACATATTACTCCCAATATCTTTTTACTTTGTTTTTAGATATTTTATCTATGCTGGCAGGACTAAAGTGCTGATTATAATATCATTAGTTATGTTTTTTTTAAATATTATTACAGGAATTATAAATGATGTTTCTATAATAGATTCTTTAAATTATTCATTTAAAATATTTTCACCCATATATCTATTTTGCTCCCTAGTTATTTATAATAATAAGACAAATAACTGTGTGAAACCCTATATGAAAAACATACTGATATTGTGCGTATGTTTAACTATAATAGCCCTTTTGTTTTTTGCTCCAAGTTTTAATAGAATGGAAAACTATCTACCCATTTATTTTGATGGAATTCACACACATAATTATGTATTGGTTTCCGTTTTCATTGGTATTGTTTATTTATTGTATAAAAAGAATAATTCTAAAATTTTAATTGGATTCATATTCCTATCTATACTTTTTCTATATTTTGGATATAATGTTAGGACGACAATAATGATGTACTTAATATTCGTCATTACTGTTCTTTTTTTGAATTCCAATGTTTTTAAGGTTTTTGTTATTAAGGCCTTAGTATTAGCACCATTTATTATATTATTATTGTTCCTTTTAAAGACAGAATTCGACTTAAATGAATTCTCTTCAGGAAGAACTTCAATGTATGTTGAAAAAATAAAGCAATTATCAACTTATAATTTGACTGAATGGCTTTTTGGAAGAGGCTATGAATCCGATTTGATAGTTACCGAAGTTTGGTGGTGGGATAAAAAGGGTGCACACAATGATTTATTTACATTTTTAGTTGAAAACGGTATACTTTACATGTTTATGTTGATATATCTTTTCTATAAGTTAGTATTTTTGTTACCACGATTGAATATTATATTTATATCAATAGTTATTGGGTGTTTTTTCACAAGCATGATAAGTAATGGTATAATCACAAGACCTTTAGCCGGATATGTTTTATTTATCGTGTTGGCATATATTTATATTGAAATAAAAAACAAGCAAAATGAAAGTATTGATTCTGGCAGGAGGCTTTGGAACTAGACTAAGCGAAGAAACGCAAAACATTCCAAAACCAATGATTCCAATAGGGAATAAACCAATTCTTTGGCATATTATGAAATCCTATTCAAAATTTGGGTTTAATGAATTTGTAATATTACTTGGCTACAAAGGATATGTAATTAAAGAATATTTTGCTAATTATTATTTGCACCAGAGCGATGTAACTATTGATATGAAAAATAATAACATAGAGATATTGAACAATACAGCGGAGCCTTGGAAAGTAACCTTAATTGATACAGGGTTACATACTATGACCGGCGGCAGGATTAAACGTGTTGAAGATCTAGTAAAAGGTGAAAGATTCATGCTTACCTATGGAGATGGTGTATCTAATGTAGATATTAATGCTCTAATGGAGGCGCACGAAAAACACGGTAAATCGATCACCATGACAGCGGTTCAACCAGAAGGGAGATTTGGGTCATTGAAAATAACCGGTGACCAACAAGTTGAAACGTTTCATGAAAAACCGAAAGGGGATGGAACCTGGATCAATGGGGGTTTTTTTGTATGCGAACCGAAAGTTTTAGAGTATATAAATGAAGGGGACGCTACAGTTTTTGAAAAGGCTCCATTAGAAAATTTAGCTAAAGACGGTGAATTATTTTCTTATAAACATCATGGCTTTTGGAAGCCAATGGACACATTAAGAGACAATAAATTTTTAAATGAACTTTGGGAAAACAATGAAGCAAAATGGAAAACTTGGTAGCGAATAAGTTGTTTGGGGGAATTTATAAAAACAAAACCTGCCTAGTTACTGGAGATACAGGGTTTAAAGGGTCTTGGCTAGTATATTGGTTAATTAAAATGGAGGCTAATGTAATTGGCTATTCATTAGAACCAATAACCCAACCTAACCATTATAATTTACTCGATCAATCCTATATTTCAATAAGGGGTGACATTAATGACACTACTAATCTACAAGAGGTATTTAACAAATATAAACCAGAAATTATTTTTCATTTAGCAGCCCAGTCCCTAGTAAGATATTCCTATGAAAATCCAATTGAAACCTTTCAGACAAATGTAATTGGAACAGCGAATGTTTTTGAAATAAGCAGAAAAACGAAATCAGTAAAGGCCATATTAAATATTACGAGCGATAAATGTTATGAAAACAAAGAATGGATTTGGGGCTATCGTGAAAATGATCCCATGGGAGGTTATGATCCCTATAGCGCATCCAAAGGCTGTTCTGAATTATTGACATCATCGTATCAAAAATCGTTTTTTAATCAAGGTGAAAAATTGTTGGCAAGCGCTAGAGCAGGAAATGTTATTGGTGGAGGAGATTGGGCTGAAGATAGATTATTTCCAGATATGGTTAGAGCAGTTGGAAACAATGAAGTGGTTAGTATCAGAAACCCTTTTGCAACTAGGCCATGGCAACATGTTTTAGAACCTTTAAGCGGATATTTAATGTTGGGATGGAGACTACTTGAAGGGTACAATGAGTATGCTCAAGGCTGGAACTTTGGACCTGAAATGGATAACAATGTTTCAGTTGAAACTGTAATTTCAAAATCAACACAACTTTGGAATAAAATTAAGCACAAAACTCATAAGGACAATCAAGATTATCACGAGGCTAATTTATTAATGTTAGACTGTTCGAAGGCCATAAAAGTTTTAAAATGGTTACCAATTTGGGATTTAAATCAATCCATAGAAAAAACAATAAAATGGTATAGAAATTTTACGAAAACCAAGTTTTAAATACTGACGATGATCTAGAAGATTTTATTGAATCTGCAAAGATTAAATCTTTAATATGGACAAAATAAAATTAGAGGTAAAAAATCCTTGTTACCGGTGGGAATGGTTACCTAGGCAGAAATTTTATTAAGAAATTAATAAAATTAAAAGCCAAAGTATATTCAATTGATATTCAAGCTGATCATTTAAATTCCAGCATTACTAATTTTCAAATTAATTTAAATAACCAAAGGCAATTAAATAATTTAATTACCCAAATACAACCAGATGTCATATATCATCTTGCGGCATCATTAAATAGGACTAGAGACTTTAACGAGACAAATAACTTGATTGAAACAAATTTAACGGGAACAATTAATTTACTCAATGCATTGAAATTAGTTCCATATGAATCCTTTATTTTAATAAGCACAAGCGAGGTTTATGGCGGAGAAATAGTAAAAACGCCATTTAGGGAAGAGGATAGTTTCGTGCCTGCTTCACCTTATTCCTTATCAAAGTATTGCGCGGAAGTGGCATTAAAAACGTATTCTGAAATTTATTCGAAACCCTTTACGATTCTAAGGCTTTTTAACTTCTTTGGGAAAAATATGCCCAAATCCTTTTTCATACCTCAATTATTGGAAAAATTATTAAACAATGAAGATTTTGATATGACCGAAGGTAAACAAAAAAGGGATTTTATTTATTTGAACGATGTTCTGGAGGCAATGATTTTAGCAAATTCTCCAAAAGCATATAATAATGTTTTTAATGTGTGTTCTGGAAACGGAAAATCAATTAAAGAGCTTGCACTAGAAATTAAGGGACATTTTAAAAGTGAATCTAATATTAATTTTGGAGCCATTCCATATCGAGAAAACGAGGTATGGGATATGACGGGTGACTGTGGTAAAATTAAAGACCGTTTAGGATGGCAACCAAAATTTTCTTTTATACAAGGGCTTCAAGAACTCATTAAGAAACCTAACCAAGTTTAAATGAAACAAAAAATATTAATAGGACCATTAAACAATAAGGACATTGGTTCAATACCAACTTTAAACAGAGCTTTTGTAAATGGCCTATCTGATAAGTATAAATTTATTCCAATTAATGTTGTTAGAAAATACGGAAAGTCTAATGTCTCAAGTTTTAATGTGATTAATATATTCTATTTCATTAAACAATACTTTGTGTTTGTAGTACAATTACTTTATCATAGACCAACCATAGTTCATTATGCAATTACTTCAAATTGGAATTTTGAAAAGAGTCTTATGTTTTTAAATACGGCAAAACTTTTAGGGGCCAAAAGAGCTGTTGGTCATTTACATGGTGGATCTTTTGATGTTTTTATGAATAACCTGAAGGGCAATAGGAAGATGGTATCATTTAAATTATTTAATAATTTGGATGCCATATTGGTTGCTAGCGATTACTGGAAAGGATTTTTAGAAAAAATAAAAGTGGACACATTGGTTACCGTGGTAAATAATCAATAGACAATAAATATGTTGAATTAGTTGATAAAGCAAAAAGGGTAAAAAGAAATGGGAATTTTTTGTTCATTGGTTCTTTAGGAGAAAGAAAGGGGTTTTATGACATAATTGAAGTGGTTAAATCAATCAATGACGGATTTTTAATTGATGCAATTGGATCTGAACCGTAAAAATGATATCGTGAAAATCACTAATTTAATTTCCCAAAACCAATTATCCTCTAAAGTAAATATTGTTCTATCCGAGAAATTAAATTTACAGGATAAGGTGAATTACTTCACCCAAAATGAAGTGTTTTTATTTCCTTCACATAACGAAAACTTTCCGTTGGTAATAATTGAAGCTGCCTGTGCTGGAATGCCTATTATTACAACTCCAGTAGGTGCTATTCCAGAATTTTTTACTCATATGGAAAACATTTATTTTGTAGAACCAGGAAATATAGAAGAGATTAAAAGCGCAATACAATATATGATCCAAAATCCCAAGGAGAGAATACGAATGGGTATGGCTGCAAAAAGAATTATATATTGAAAAATTATCAAGTGGAATAATTATGAATCAACTTGAAAAAAGTATATAATCGATTATTAGTTTAATTAATTTCATTTATTTAAAGAGGCCATTAATATTCTTTTTTAACTAAAACATTTTAAAATGGTTAATGCCTATATTTTTATAAAATTTCACATCAATTATATAATTGGAAAATACCAATTTTGCCAAAAATCTTTAAATTGTTCTGTTTTTTGATTTATAACTCGAGCATACCTTATGAATGTAAGTTAGGTAAAGGAACCTATTTCGCCTATAGTGGTATTGGTGTAGTATTACACAAAAGAACAATTATGGGCAAAAATTGCATAATAGGATCAAATGTGACAGTTGGAGGAAGGTCTGGTTTATTTGATGTTCCAGTTATCGGAGACAATGTATATATTGGTACTGGAGCAAAAATTTTAGGCCCAATTAAAATAGGAAACAATGTGGTTATAGGAGCAAACGCTGTAGTCATAAAGGATATCCCTAGTAATTGCACTGTTGTCGGAGTACCCGCAAAAATCATTAAAAAAATCATTTAAATGCTTAATTTAAAAGATATAATAGGCTATCTGAACAAGAAGATAATGAATAATGAAAAGTTGGCCTTAGCATTATTAAAGATATCGCCTTCATTTCATTTTTTATTTGGAAAAGAGTATTCTTGGCATTTCAAAAAGCTGAACTTCCAATTAAACCAAGAAGTAAAATCACTTTTAAATTTTGCAAATAAATCTGCAATGATCACCCCTTATTATAAAAACATTAAAAAAATAGATAATCTTTCAGAATTCGAAAAAACGTTTGTCCCTATAAATAGAGCAACTATTCTAAAGAATTTTAAAGAGTTGGTTTCAGAAGAATATATAGTTTAAAGGACTATGATTTAGTGACTACAGGTGGTACGTCTGGTGCTCCAGCAAAATTTTATGTTCCTAAAAAAAGATATAAAAAGGAATATGCCTTTTATCATAAAATTTGGTCAACTTTAGGGTATAATCAACAACTTAGAGGGGTTATTAGAAATGAAAGAATCAAAGATAATAGAACATATAAAATAAATCCAATAACAAAGAAGTGCTTTTTGATGGCTTCAGAAACAATGATGCATACTATAAAATCGTTTATCAGACCTTATTAAAATTTAAAATTAAATACTTACAAGGGTATCCATCTTCCATTTATAATTTTTTTCTATTTCTTAATAAGAAAAATTTAAATGTTAAATTTATAAAAGGAGTATTTTTAAGTTCAGAAATATTTTTGGAACACCAAAGACAGCTATTGATAAACCAACTTAACCTCCCGATATTATCTGTATATGGTCATAGCGAAAAGCTCATTCTTGCAGTTGATTTTAAAGGAAATAACACCTATCAAGTTATTGAAGAGTATGGATATTTAGAATTGCTTGATGAAAACAATAATGTTATAATAGAAGTTGGGAAATTGGGTGAAATAACAGGAACTTCTTTTGATAATTTTGGGATGCCTTTAATTAGATATAAAACAGGAGATTATAGTTCATATTTGCAATATGAAGATGGAAAACCAAGACTTTTAAATGGAATACAAGGACGATGGCAAGAAATGAAAATTTACAACAGTGATGGCTCGTTTGTCACACCAACAGCGTTAAATCTACATGATGAACTTTACAATTATATTAATGGATTGCAATATATTCAAAAAGAAAAGGGAAAACTTATTGTCAATTTAGTGCCTAACAATCGATTTAACGACGCAATAAAAAGCAGGTTTCTTAATCATTTTCAACAACGAATGGCACCAGATTCAACAATAAACATTGTAGAGGTTAAAGAATTACATAAAAAAGTAACGGGAAGTTTTTGTTATTGGATTCTTCATTAAATTAAATTAAAAAATTGAACAAAAAACAAAGCCTTTCAAGGCTAAAAATCACTGCGAAAAAGAAAAATTTAAAGGTTGGGATCCATACGACGGTTTAAATAGCTGGATTATTCAAAAAACACCCTTAGGAAAATCAAGATTTATTCGCTTAGCCTGGATTCAACTCTTTAAGAGAAATCCCATTAATCTCAGAACAATTGTTGGCGTAAAAAAAGATTATAACCCTAAAGGTTTAGGATTATTTTTAATAGGTTATTGTAATCTTTATAAAATTGAAAAAAAGCAAGATTATTTAGATAAAATCAACACTTTAGGCAACGAAATTATTAAACTAAAAACCAAAGGATATTCAGGGGCATGTTGGGGCTATAATTTCGATTGGCAAGCACGTGCCTTTTTTCAACCAAAATACACACCAACAGTAGTGGCTACATCATTCATTGCTGAAGCACTACTACAAGCATATGAAATAACTAAAAATCAAACTTATTTAGATACAGCCATAAGTACTGCCGACTTTGTTTTAAAGGATCTAAATAAATCTTATGACTCCGATAATGATTTTACGCTATCTTACTCGCCTTTAGATACAACACAAGTTTTTAATGCGGGTCTTCTTGGCGCAAAACTTTTATCGTTAATATATAAATACACAGGCAAAGTACAACTTTTAACACAAGCCAAAAAGATTGTGTCTTATGTCTGTAAAAAACAAAACTCAGATGGATCTTGGGCATATGGCACATTACCTTTTCATCAGTGGATTGATAATTTTCATACAGGTTACAACTTAGAGTGTATTAAAATTTATCAAGAAATTAGTAAGGATTACAGCTTTTCAAATCATCTTAAAAAAGGAATGGATTATTATTTGGCAACATTTTTTACATCCGAAGGCGAATCAAAATATTACAATAATCAGACTTATCCAGTTGATATTCATGCCCCAGCTCAACTTCTAGTTACACTCTTTAAAAATGATAATTTAGAAGCAAATATAGAATTAGTTGATAAAGTCTTAAATTGGACCATAGCCAACATGCAAACAAAACAAGGTTATTTTATATATCAGAAACGTAAAATAATGTCTTCAAGAATCCCTTACATAAGATGGGCTCAAGCTTGGATGTTTTATGGATTAAGCTATTATTTTTTAGAATTTAATAAAGATGAATAGATTAGCTATACTTAATACAGTTATTGATAATTATAACATTCAAGAAACACTTCATTTAATTGAACAAAATATCAATCAAGGTAATCAGATTCATCATGTTGTTGTAAATGCAGGCAAAATTGTGGCTATACAAACCGATTTGCAGCTTCGAAAAAGCGTGAATGAGTCCGATTTAATTAATGCAGACGGCCAATCCGTTGTCTGGGCCTCAAGAATTCTTGGCAAACCTTTAAAAGAACGTGTAGCAGGAATAGATCTTATGGTTAATTTGGTAGAATTGGCTTATAAAAATAAATATAAAATTTTCTTTTTTGGAGCGAAGGAGGAGATTGTAAAAAAGGTTGTTGAAATCTATTCAAACCAATATTCGCCGAGTATAATTGCAGGTTACCGCAATGGATATTTTGTTAAATCTCAAGAACAAGAAATAGCCAATCAAATATCAAACAGCGGGGCTAACATTCTTTTTGTCGCGATAAGTTCTCCTACCAAAGAACACTTTTTATATGAAAACAAATTAATTTTAAAGAAAGTTAATTTTATTATGGGTGTTGGCGGTAGCTTTGATGTAGTAGCAGGTAAGGTAAAACGCGCTCCACTATGGATGCAAAAATCAGGGCTAGAATGGTTCTATAGATTCTTACAAGAACCAAAACGAATGTGGAAACGTTATCTTGTAGGAAACACAAAATTTTTACTTTTGGTTTTTAAAGAGAAATTTAAGCGCTAATTTGCTTTTAACTTTATCTGCTTGCTGAAGCTGATATTTGTATTAACTTTACTGACTGTAAAATTAAACAAATGAAAATTAAATCAATATGCTGCATTGGGGCAGGTTACGTTGGTGGTCCAACAATGGCTGTAATAGCTCAAAAATGTCCACATATAAAGGTGACGGTTGTAGATATAAATCAAGCGAGAATTGACGCTTGGAATGATAAAGACTTAACCAAACTCCCTGTTTTTGAACCCGGATTAGATAAGATTGTTGAAGAACGAAGGGATAAAAACCTCTTTTTTTCAACAGACGTTGAGCAATCAATTAACGATGCCGAAATGATATTTATATCTGTAAATACGCCAACTAAAACCTATGGAAAGGGAAAAGGTATGGCGGCCGATTTAAAGTATATTGAACTTTGTGCGCGTCAAATAGCAAAGGTTTCTAAACACAACAAAATTGTTGTTGAAAAATCAACGCTACCTGTAAGAACAGCTTCGGCTATAAAAAACATTTTAGATAACACAGGAAACGGTGTGGCTTTTCAAATTTTATCAAATCCTGAGTTTCTTGCTGAAGGAACCGCAATTTCAGATTTATTATCACCAGATCGCGTCTTGATTGGTGGCGACTCAAGTAAAGAAGGTCAAGAGGCAATGGAGGCATTAATGAATATTTATGCCAATTGGGTTCCAAGAGAGCGTATTTTAACCACTAATGTTTGGTCTTCAGAATTGTCGAAGCTTACCGCCAATGCATTTTTAGCGCAACGCGTTTCTTCTATAAACGCCATCTCCGAACTATGCGAGAAAACAGGTGCTGACGTCGCTGAAGTGTCAAAGGCCATTGGTATGGATAGTAGAATTGGTTCTAAATTCTTAAAAGCCTCTGTTGGGTTTGGTGGCTCTTGTTTTCAAAAGGACATTCTCAATCTTGTTTATATTGCTAAAACATATGGCCTCGATGAGGTTGCTGATTATTGGGAGCAAGTGGTATTAATGAATGAACATCAAAAGCAGCGTTTTTCAGATAATATTGTTAGTACGCTTTATAATACGGTTGCAGGTAAAAAGATTGCATTTTTTGGTTGGGCCTTTAAAAAAGACACTAATGACACCAGAGAGTCCGCTGCCATTAAAGTTGCTGATAATCTTCTAAATGAACAAGCAAACATCTCTGTTTACGACCCTAAGGTTGCGGAGGAGCGTATTTATGCAGATTTAGAATATTTAAATTCTCGTAGTGAAGACCAGAATAGAAATTTGCTGAAAGTTCAAAATGATCCTTATAAAGCATCTAAAGACGCACACGCTATTGCCATATTAACCGAATGGGACGAGTTTAAAAATTACGATTGGAAACGTATTTACGACAACATGTATAAACCGGCTTTTGTTTTTGACGGCAGAGGTATTGTTGACGTGGAAGCACTAGAAACAATTGGCTTTAGTTGCTACAAGATTGGCAGTGGTCGTAATAGGGAATAATACCAGTCTTTAATGTTAAATTAGAATAGTAATTATTATTGTTCCTATTTACCTAGAATGACAAATTTCACTTTATGTTTTAAGATTAATTAAAGACTATATTCGTTGTTTAATATTATGGCTGCCTTTAAGATTTTCCAAACTATAAACAGTATGAAGTTTTTAGTTTTATTGAAATTATTAAAGATCAAATTACACAATCATTGTAAAATTCATTGAAATGTTTATCTTCGACTAGCTGATACAATTAAACCTTTAACCCTTTCAATGAATCAGCAAAAAAACTTAACTCAACTAATTAATTAGATATTTTAAATAATAATCGTGAGCTTGTTCAAACACGGCAGATATTCTGGATTTTTAAGGCCAATTTCGTATGGAATTGATTTACTGATAATCAACATTTTAGCTCACGAATTTTTATTTGATGAATTAAATTTTTTTATTTTTGTAGTTTTCATATCTTTTTCATGGGTTATCTTATCTCTTGGATCTCAATTTTATGAAGTTTATCGATATACGCGAGAAGTCCACATTTTGTCCCTTGTTTTAAAACAATTTGTACTTTTTCTATTAATTGTATATGCGTTTTCGGGCTTTTTTAATGAATATGAATTACCACCTATAGCAGTTTTAAAATACGCATTGTCAGTTTTTTTATTTATATCACTTTTTAAATTTTCAATCTATTATTTACTTCAAAAGTATCGTACTGAGTTCGGCGGGAACTATAGAAAAACCGTTATTTTCGGTTCAAATAAAAAAACTTTGGCTCTTGAGAAATTCTTCAAACAAAAACAAGAATATGGCTACGCCCATCAAAAAACCTTTGATGTTCGTAAAATTAGTGATGCAGAATTTCAACAGTGTTTTCGATTTATATTAGATAATGGTGTTGATGAAATCTACTGTTCAATTTCAGAACTATCTAACAATCAAATAAACGACATAATCGATTTCGCAGATAATAATTTGAAAATTCTAAAATTCCTTCCGGATAATAAAGAGATATACAGTAAAAAACTTAAATACGAATATTACGATTACATTCCAATTTTGTCTATGAGAAATATTTCCTTGGAGGAACCAATTAATCAATTAATCAAACGTAGTTTTGATGTCTTTTTCTCTAGTATCGTTATTGTATTCGTACTGTCATGGCTCACCCCTATTATTGCGTTTCTTATAAAATTGGAATCTCGCGGCCCTGTATTTTTCAAACAAGCTAGAAATGGTTTTAATTACAAGGAGTTTGACTGTTATAAATTTAGATCTATGACACCCAATAAGTCAGCTAATTTACACCAAGCAACAAGAGACGATCAAAGGATTACTAAGGTTGGAAAATTTATTCGTAAAACAAGCATTGATGAGCTACCTCAGTTTTTTAATGTTTTGTTTGGTGATATGTCGGTAGTTGGCCCAAGGCCACATATGGTAAGTCATGCTAATATGTATGCGAAGCGCATCGATAAATTTATGGTACGCCATTTTGTTAAGCCGGGCATTACAGGTTTAGCACAAATTAGCGGTTATAGGGGAGAAGTTGAAAGCGATAAAGATATTATAGGCAGAGTTCGTTACGATATATTTTATATCGAAAACTGGTCTATTTTATTAGATTTAAAAATAATTTTCAGAACCTTTTTAAACATAGTCAAAGGCGAAGAAAAAGCCTATTAAACAATTTTTATTAATTGTGCTAGTTGTTTATTAAAGTCGAAATGCAAGTTGCTTGTTTCATGCAATTTTTGTTTCATCTCTAGGTCTAACATCGGTAATGTAAGCCTGTTTATTTTAGAATTGAAAGCATCATAATTACCTGCTTCGGCAACCCAGCCCAATTCAAAACGGTTTATAATCTCCTCACCTTCACCACCGCCAAAATACAGAATGGGTAGACCAAGTTTTGAGTATTCAAATATTTTTGAAGGAACACTGCCATAAATTCTGTTCAATAAAGGCACAACAGTAAGGTCGTATTTTAATAGCTCTTGGTGTAATTCATTACGGGATAAATGGCCGTGGTAAAAAATATCCTTTTTGGCAGTGTGTTTTAAATACATTGTTATTGAACTTGCCTCTTGTCCCGTGCCATAAATATGAAATTCAATATTGCTAGTATCAATGTGTTCACACAACTTTAAAATACCTTGTGCCACCCCTAGCAACCCCGCATATACCAATTTAATTTTTCTTTCAAGATGATTAGACTCTTTGGGTAGGGCAGGTACTTTAAAAAAAGGAAAGTTGCGGTAAAGAAAGCAGGCTTTTTCAGGAACAATACCTTTTACATGCTGAATGATTTCTTCACTCTGACCAAGTATTAAATCGGCATTGCGATAGTTATAGTGTTCTATTTTTTCTAAAATAGTATAAACCAAACCTTTTTTTATCGCCTGTAATTCTAATCCGGCTAATGGCCACAAATCACTCACATTTAAAATTAATTTTCGATTCTTTTTCCTTAAAAAAAGCATACAGGTAAAGGCCACTATTAACGGTGGCGATTGTACAATAACTGTTATTGGAATTTTTGTTGTAATAAAAAACCAGATCAAACTCATACTGTAAGAAAGCATAGAAAAGAGTCTCACGAACTTATTTTTTGAGTTGCTTGGATACATCCACAAGCGGTTTATCTCGACACCATTTTCAACCTTTTTGGTGTTGTTTTTACCTTTATAAGCTTCAAATATTTTCCCCGTTGGATAATTGGGTAATGGCGTGGCTACGGATACTTTAAAATCATTTTGAGCTAAACCTTCGGCCAAATGACAAATTCGGTTGGCGGCAGCCCCAGTTTCGGGCGGATAGTAGTGTGTAATTATTAAAACAGGTTTCAAATGGGCTTACAATTTATATAAATCAATTAAGCAATTTACAATTCTTTCCGAAGCCTTTCCGTCCCAAAAATCTGGGATTTTACCCTCTTGCCATTGACCCGAGAATAATTTGTTGAAGGCATTTTTTAGCTGATTCGCGTCAGTGCCAACTAAAACATTGGTTCCTACAAAACAAGTTTCGGGGCGCTCGGTGTTTTCGCGCAAGGTCATACACGGCACATTCATAACGGTTGTTTCTTCGGTAATGCCACCTGAATCGGTCAGCACAGCAAGTGCATGTTTCACTAAATAATTAAACTCTAAATAGCCCATAGGTTCCACTAAATGAAGCTTTTTGAACCTTATTTGTAATTGCTCCATCATTTTTTTAGTTCTGGGATGTACAGGAAAAATTATTGGAAGGGTTGCACTTGATTTTACAATTTGCTCAATTAAAATATTTAGTTTTTCAGTTTCATCTACATTACTCGGCCTATGCAGCGTTAATACCAAATAGCCTTTTTCTGCAAGGCTTAAATTGTTCCAAATTGCTGGTTGTTGAAAACGTTTTTCGTTGGCGCGCAACGTATCAATCATTACATTACCTACGAAAAATACCTTACTATCATCAGCACCTAGTTTTTGAAGATTATGATTGGCATGTTTAGAGGTGGTAAAAAATAAATCGGTTAAACTATCGGTTACAATTCTATTAATTTCCTCTGGCATTCTCATATCTCCTGAACGGATGCCTGCTTCAACATGTGCCACATCAATTCCTGCTTTTTTTGCCACAATAGCGCAGGCCATGGTTGAAGTTACATCGCCAACAACCAAAACTAAATCGCAAGGGTTTAGTTTTAGCTCCTTTTCAAAGGCTATCATGATTGCGGCAGTTTGTTCAGCTTGTGTGCCACTTTTCACCTCAAAATTAGCGTTGGGATGTGGGATATTTAATTCTTGAAAGAAGTGTCCGCTTAAATTTTTATCGTAGTGTTGACCAGTGTGAATAAGTCGGTATTGAATATTAAAACCATCATTCTGCTTTGCTTGAATGGCATGAATGATGGGTGCAATTTTCATAAAATTGGGTCTTGCGCCCGCTATGATGGTGATTTTCATGAGGTAGTTTTAAGGTGTGATGAAACATCCATGTTCAACTTAAAAACAAAAGTAAATGATTATTTGGATGTTCCATGTGACCGTTAAAAATCAATAATTATAAACACATGAAAATTGTTTCAATTTTCCACGGTTGCTTCGGTTTAAGCTTGTGGTTTGTTCAAACAAAATTACCAAACCAGGTTCTAAATAGCGTTCCATTGCAGTTTTAATTTTTTCTTCTTGGGGAGCTTCAAGTGGCTGCAGGCAAGTGTAGGTGATTTTGAAAGTGTCTTTTTGAAATTGCTCAATCACGAATTCTTTTACATTGCCATCATCTTCAATTATACTTTTGGTGATGTAATAAAAAGTTAATCCAGCAGCTTTTTTACCGCTTGGTAAAACGGCAACATCATTGGTTCGTCCTGTAAGTTTTTTAAGTATTGGTTTTTTAAGGCTACCTTCTACTGAAAGCACCCCAATGTCTCCAATATCGTAGCGTATAAAGGGATGCGCTTTGTTGAATAAGGACGTGATAACGATTCTTCCTTCCTGGCCATTTGGCAGTAAATTATCGTTTTCGTCTAAAATTTCGACATGTAACGTTTCGCTGTTAATTTGCCATTGCTTGTTTGGGTTTTCAAAAGCTATTAAATCCAATTCCGATGCGCCGTATTCGTTTATTACAGGAATGCCGAATACTTTCTCCATAAGTTTTTTATCGTCTTCAAATAGCATTTCTGAAGTTACAACACAAGCTTTTAAGCTCGGGCAAATGGTTTTAAGGTGAAATTTACCACGCTCAAGAAATTTGGCAAATTGCACTATAGCACTAGTGTAGCCATTTATATAATCAAAAGAGGTGGTTCTAAATTTTTTAAGATGTTTGGTAAAGGCTTCGTCACTTAAGTCGAATACCGAAAATCGTTGTCGACCGCTTAAAGCATCTTTAATTTTCTCCTTCGTAAAGCCAACAACATCTAAAGGAATACCATAAAATCTGGCTTGTATGGAGCTGTTAAAATCAATGCCATACCAACTAAATCGCTGCTGGATAACGGCCCAAGTTAAAGCATGACAAAATTTGTCTTTAGCAAAAATAAACGGATTTCCTGAAGAGCCAGACGTTTTATTAACGTAGCAATTTAATGATTTGTAACCTGTACTCAATCGGTATTGTAAGGGTTGCTGCAAATCTGCTTTTGTCATTACAGGAATATCTTGCCACCTATCAAAATTGTTTTTCCCGTTTGTAAATTGAATGTAAAATTGGTTATGTTTTAAGTGGAAATCTAATATGTCCTGTTTTTGTTGATTTACGAAATCACCGAAGTCGTCTTCGGCTTTTGCATTAATGCTTTGCAAATACCGTCGTGCCTTTTTTATAGGAAAACCTTTTAATTGAAGTGTTAAATCAAATAATTTCAAGACTTGTTGGCTTTATCAATGTTTTGGTAAATTAATTATATTTTAAGCCTAAAAGCAATTATTTTTGCTGAAACAACAAAAATTATGCGCATTTTAATTCTCGGTTCTGGTGGAAGAGAACACGCTTTTGCATGGAAAATTAATCAAAGTAATCGCTGCACAAAGCTATTTGTAGCTCCAGGAAACTCCGGCACATCAGCCATAGCCGAAAATATAAATATTAGTGTTACCGATTTTGAAGCTATTAAAAGCTTGGTTGTAGATCAAGATATTGACATGGTAATTGTAGGTCCAGAAGACCCTTTGGTTTTGGGAATTCACGATTTTTTTCTGAAAGACCACCAACTTAAAAACGTGGCCGTTATTGGTCCAGAAAAAGCCGCAGCCCAATTAGAAGGAAGCAAAGAATTTGCAAAGGCTTTTATGATGCGCCACAATATTCCAACTGCAGCCTACCAAGCATTTCACAAAAACAATATTGAAGAAGGTTATGCCTTTTTAGAAACTTTAAGTCCGCCTTACGTTTTAAAAGCCGATGGATTAGCGGCTGGCAAAGGAGTATTGATTTTAAACGATTTAAACGAAGCCAAATCAGAGCTAAAAAAAATGCTTCTCGATGCCAAATTTGGTGAAGCAAGTAGCAAAGTAGTAATTGAGGAGTTTTTAGATGGAATTGAGCTGAGTTGTTTTGTGCTAACCGATGGTGAAAACTATAAAATATTACCAACTGCAAAAGATTACAAACGCATTGGCGAAGGTGACACCGGTTTAAACACTGGCGGTATGGGTGCTGTTTCTCCGGTGCCGTTTGCCGACATTATTTTAATGCAAAAAATAGAAGAACGTATTGTTAAACCAACGGTAGAAGGTCTAAAACAAGACAATCTGCCTTATAAAGGGTTCATATTTATTGGTTTGATAAATGTTGAAAATGAGCCCAAGGTAATTGAATACAACGTGCGCATGGGCGATCCAGAAACCGAGGTTGTGTTACCTAGACTAAAAAATGATATGGTAGATATATTTCAAGCTATTCACCAACAAACTCTAGATAAAATTGATATTGAAATTGACCGTCGTGCAGCTACTACCGTTATGCTTGTTTCTGGTGGTTATCCTGAAGCCTACGAAAAAGGCAAAGAAATTAAAGGTATTAATGCCATAGAAGATTCTATTGTGTTTCATGCGGGTGCCAATCTTATAGATGGGAAAGTTCTAACTACTGGTGGCCGCGTTATGGCAATTACTAGTTATGGAGATACTTATGAAGAAGCCATAAAAAAATCTTACCAAAGCATTTCAAAATTGTGCTTCGATAAGATGTATTTTAGAAAAGATATTGGATTCGATTTATAGAAAAGAATGTGCTGAAATACTTTTATTTTCCGCTTCAGTTTTATTGAAAATTTTCAACTGTCTCATCCAAAACATAAAAAACGACAATCCGATAAGTATAAACATCCAGGTTGCTGCATTGGCTGCCCACCAACTTTCAAGTTCTAAAGCTCTAAGCGCATCAAAAGGAGCAAACAAAACGTTTATAAATAAATCTTGAATAGCATAAAAGAAATCCTTCATCTTTTTATATTTAAATTTGTGAAGCAAATATACAAACATTAAACATGTTATCAAGTTTTTTTAGTAAATCTAAACCTATTCACCTAGCAATAATTTGCACCTTGTTAACCTTGGTATTTGTGTTGGTTAAAATGCCGTATTTTTCAGAAAACAGCAACTCACTCAACTGGTATGGTAAACAAATAGTGTTATTAGGCCTTAGTTTATTCACCTTATTTGTACTGGATTTTTTAGCAAGTCGAAACAAACTCACCAAGAAAAATAGCTATAAATTATTGTTTTTTGCATCGTGTGTAATTGCCATTCCAAAGTCATTATTGAACTCGGATATTTTGGTGGCTAATGTTTTTTTGTTGCTCGCTATTAGACGATTGGTAAGTTTAAGATCTCAAAAACAAATTATGAAAAAACTTTTCGACGCTTCTTTTTGGATTTGCGTTGCAAGTTTGTTTTATTTTTGGGCCATTTTGTTTATAGCATTGGTGTTTGCGGCACTTTTATTATTTAAAATTAACATACCGAAGTATTGGTTAATTCCTTTAATAGCCGTTACTACGGTACTTATTTTGTTTACTTGCTACGCATTGATTTTTAATATGGATGTGATTTCTTATTTTGAAAACAAACTTTTTTTCAGTTTCAATTTTTCCGGAATTGGAAGTAAACGCACTATGTTTGCTTTATCGCTTATGTTGGCCTATTATGTTTGGGGATTGTTTTTTTACTTCGGAAAAATTAGTCAAATATCCCGAAATTTAAAAGCGCCGTTTTATTTAATTTTTATAACCTCAATAATTGCGATTTTACTTACCATTTTAGTTCCTAATAAAAATGGAGGCGAATGGCTGTTTTTCTTCACGCCTTTCGCCATAATTATTACCAACTACTTGGAGGAAATAACCGAAAAATGGTTTAAGGAATCTTTGATTCTTGTATTTTTAGTAGTGCCATTTTTAGCCTTATTGCTGTAGTTTCTCGCCATAAGCAAGATCGCCAGCATCACCTAATCCAGGTATAATATAACCTTTATCGTTTAGATCTTTATCTACCGCTGCTATCCACAAATGCGTATTAGAGTCAAAATATTTTGCAATATAATCGATGCCTTGTTGTGCGCCTATGGCACAAACCAGATGCACTTCCTTTGGTTTACCAAATGGCATTAAAGCTTCAAAAGTTGCCACTAACGATTGTCCAGTTGCCAACATTGGGTCAGCCAAAATAAGTGTTTTACCTTCAAGATTCGGGCAGGCCAGATACTCAACCATAATCTCGAAACTTTCGGGCTGCTTTTGGTGTTGCCTATAGGCTGAAATAAAGGCATTTTCGGCATGGTCAAAATAATTCAGCAATCCGTGATGCAATGGCACGCCAGCGCGTAAAATGGAACACAATACTATCTCGTTTTGCGGCTGTTCCATTTGGCAAATACCCAATGGTGTTTCAATTGCTGAAGGCGCATAATTTAGTACTTTACTCATTTCATAACCCAATATTTCCCCAATGCGTTCAATATTACGTCTAAAGCGCATGCGGTCTTTTTGTAGCGTTACAGATCTAATTTCAGCAATAAAAGTATTTAGAATGGAATTCTGTTCAGAAATGTTATGTGTTTGCATAAGGCTAGACTTAAATGAATCGTAAATTTAACTATTTACAAGTATATTTGCATTTTAAACCTTATCATTATGTTTTCTACTAAAGCCAATTCCATATTTCAAGACGTTATTAAAACCTATCATATTAAAGACAGCGTAGACCAACCTTTCACCAACATTTACGATGATAAAACACATTTGCTGGAGCATTTACTATACAGAAAATGTTGGATAGATACGGTACAATGGCACTATGAAGATATAATTCGGAATCCTAATATAGATCCAGTGGCGGCTCTAAAATTGAAACGACAAATCGACGCTTCAAACCAAGACAGAACCGATATGGTGGAATATATTGACAGTTATTTTCTAAGTCTATATACCGGTGTAAAACCAAAAGAAAATGCTACCATTAACACCGAAAGTCCCGCTTGGGGTATAGACCGGTTGTCTATTCTAGCCTTGAAGGTATTTCACATGGATCAAGAAGCCACGCGTCTTGACGCTTCTGAAGCGCACAGATCGGCTTGTAATCAAAAATTAAATATTTTATTGGAACAACGCACTGATTTATCGACCGCAATAGACACGTTATTAGAAGATATTAAAAACGGAGATAAGTACATGAAAGTTTACAAGCAAATGAAAATGTACAACGACGAGGACCTAAATCCAGTATTGCGTTCTCAGAAATAATTGCTGCGGAAGCAGGGATCACATCAATTAAGTTGCAATGTCCAAACCAAAGCACATTCTGGTAATTAGATTGTCGGCCATGGGCGATGTGGCCATGTTGGCACCAGTGTTAAGCGCTTTGCGATTACAGCATCCGGATTTAAAAATTACGTTACTCACCAAAGGTTTTTTTGCACCATTCTTCAGAAATATCGAAAATATCAGTATCATTAATGCTGATTTAAAAGGAAGACACAAAGGTGTGTTGGGACTTTTAAAACTTTCTAAAGAAATAAAAAAACTGCATATTGATGCTGTAGCAGACTGTCATAATGTGTTGCGCAGCAAAATTTTGAAGGTGTTTTTATCAGGATTTCAATGTGTGCAAATCAATAAAGGCCGCGCAGAAAAAAAAGCACTTACAAGTGGTGAAAATTTCCAACAACTTAAAACTACGCACCAACGCTATGCTGATGTTTTCAGCCAATTGGGTTTTCATGTGGATTTGACAAATCCTGTTTTTCCAAAACCTGCCGATTTAAATCCATCTATAAAAGCACTGGTTAGTTCAGAAAAAAAAGACTGGATAGCCATTGCGCCATTTGCGGCTTTTGAAAGCAAAAGTTATCCATTGGGTCTAATGGAAGAGGTGATATCGGAACTAACAAAAAACTATGCAGTTTTACTATTTGGTGGTGGAAAAAGAGAAATAGCACTCTTAAACTCGATTGAACAGAAATTTGAAAAGGTTACCAATTTAGCTGGGAAACTGTCACTTTCCGAAGAAATGGATGTGATTTCGAATTGCAAGTTAATGATCGCGATGGATTCTGGAAACGCACATATCGCAGCAATGCTTGGCGTAAAGGTATTGACTTTGTGGGGTGTAACACATCCGTTTACTGGCTTTTTTCCATTTAATCAAGATATTGGAAATGCTTTACTGGCAGACAGAACTTTATATCCAAAAATTCCGACTTCAGTGTATGGCAATAAATTTCCGAAAGGTTATGAATATGCGACAGCTTCGATTTCTGTTGCAACAATTGTTGAAAAAGCGAACCTACTTATAAACCATTAAATATCATCATAATCCACAAAAACAACAGGACTTGTCGGTTGTGCTTGACACGTGAGTATCAAACCTTCGGCGACTTCACTTTCGGTTAAAATGTTGTTTTGTCTCATTATAGCGGTTCCTTCAGTAATGCGCGCCACACAACTACTGCAAACACCACCTTGACAGGAATAAGGCGCATCTATGTTTTGTTTTAAGGCAGCTTCTAAAATAGTTTGAGATTGCGACATTGTAAATTCAGTCTCGTCATCGTCTACCAGAATTTTTATTTTGGTCTCACCTTCTACACCTTCCTTAACAGATGTTTCTGCAGTGGTGGACGCAGTAAACAGTTCAAACAAAATTTGTTTGGGCTTGATATTGTTTTCAATCAAAACCGATTTCACGGTTTCAATCATTTCCTCTGGTCCACAGAGGTAAAAGGATTCAATAGATACATCTTTGTATCTGTTTTTAACGATGAGGTTGACTGTGCTTTTTTCAATACGTCCAAACAAGGCATTTTCTGCCCTTGCTGTGCTGTACACATATTGAATGTGAAGCCTATTGCCGTATTTCGATTTCAATTGCTGAAGGTGTTCAAAAAACATCGTTTCTTCAGGAGTTTTGTTGCCAAATACCAATATAAAATTGCTAAAAGGCTCATCTTCTAATAGGGTTTTGGCAATACTCAAAATTGGTGTGATGCCACTGCCAGCGGCGAAAGCGGCAATGGTTCTGGTTTTATCAGGATGTGGTTCAAAGGTAAAACGGCCATTGGGCGGCATAACCTCGATTGATTCACCAACTTGCATTTTTGTATTTGCATAATTTGAAAAGGTGCCGTTTTCAATTGCCTTAACCGAAATACTTAAATCACCACTTCCAACAGACGAACAGATGGAATAATCGCGTCGTAATTCGTTACCATTGATGGTTGTTTTAAGGGTGATATATTGACCAGCTTTAAAGGAAAACTCTTGTTTTAATGCTTCGGGGATTTCAAAAGTTAATTTTACAGATTTACTTGTAAGGCGATCAATTGCTTGAATTTTTAAGGTGTAAAATTGTGGCATAGCAAAGTTTTACTGCAAAAATAAGGAAGCTATTGTTTTATTTAGATAAATAAAAACTTAAATTTTACTTAAGACTTATATGCATAAGAAAATTATGTATATTTGTTTTTGTTATGAGTAATTCAAAATTATATAGAGGAAGCTTAAACACCATCATTTTAAAGCTGTTAAGTCAGCATGATAAAATGTACGGTTATGAAATTACGCAGAAAGTAAAAGCCTTAACAAAAGGTGAGTTAAACATTACAGAAGGCGCTTTGTATCCAGCATTGCACAAACTCGAAGCAGAAGGGTTGTTAGATGTTGAGGTGGTAAAAGTTGACAACCGCATGCGAAAATACTACAAACTCACTCAAAGCGGCACTAAAGAAACGGTTAACAAAATGGAAGCTTTAGCCGATTATATAAATACTATGCAGGCACTTTTAAACCCTAAATTGGCCTAAAATATGATGAAGTTGAATCCTGCTGAAATAAAGTTTATTGATACCTATTTGGAAAATTCTGAAGTAAGTTTTGCCGATATTAGAATGGAAATGGTAGACCACGTCGCTTCCGATATAGAGTCGGAAATTAATGCTGGAGATACTCGCAATTTCTACGATATTTTTAAGGATTATATGCTGGCAAATAAAGCCGCACTTTTAAAAAACAACAAACAGTTTATAAAGGCAACAGACAAGAAATTATTAAAGCTTGTATTTAGAACGATGTTGTCATGGCAAAGCTTTGTTTTTTTTGTGATTTCATTTCTGTCGTTTTATGAACTTGCAAGTAACTTGCATCAACAAAACCTGCATCAATGGTTTTCAATTTTACCCATAATGAGTTTTTTAATTCTTGGCGCAACCTATTTTGGTTATCTCAGAATTCTAAAACTGGATCGATTTTCGGCAATTGAACGCATGGGATTCATGTATTTTATGTGTTTTCATGTGTTTCACCTAGTTTCTATGATGTCTAAAAATATATTTGAAAAGTTAGATCGGTTGTTTATGGTTTTGTTTATTAACTCTGGATTGCTAATAATGTTTAGTATATTAATGGTTACAGTTAGATTGGTTAGAAATTACAAGCAACACTACAAAATCATCACTTAGCATGGTTGAACTTACCGAAAATCAAATACAGCAGCTTTATAAATTTACTGAACAACATTACGTGGAATGGTATGATGTACAAACCGAGTTGGTAGATCATTTGGCCAATGGTATTGAACATCAAATTGGTCTAAATCCGGAATTGAGTTTTGAATCCGCTTTAAATAATGAGTTTAAAAAATTTGGAGTGCTTGGTTTTTCTGAAGTGGTAGCGGAAAAAACCAACGTTTTGAACAAGCATTATAGGCGATTGGTGTGGCAGAGTTTTAGAGCGTATTTTAAACTTCCTAAAATCTTATTGACTATTGTTTTGGTCTTGGCATTATGGCAGATTTTATATGTTTCTGATTTTAATTTTAAAATGTTCATTATAATTGGCTTTCTGATTGGTTTTCAATTTATTTTAATTCGTTATTTATTCATTAAGTCTCGAAAAAATAAAAAAACAGTAAAACAAACAGGCAAAAAACTTCTTATAAACAAAACCTTATTAGGTTTAGGTGATTTGCTGCAAATTGCAAATGCATTTTTAATATATCCCATTTCTTTTGCAATTATTCACAACAGTGATTTTATGTTTTTGGAAAATCCCTTTTATCAATTTACAATTGCCGCTTTAATAGTTTTCTTGAGCATCACTCTGTTTGTTAGCATAAAAGTTGTCCCTGAAAAACTTCTCCAGAAAATTATTCAACAGCATCCACATTATAAATCTATGCTTTTGTAACATTTTTTACTACAAGTATACCAATAGTTGTTTTTAATGTCAATAATTCTACAAGTATGACCATTAAGCATTTTTTAAACCTCGAGTGGAAACAGTTTTTCAGATCTTCACATTGGCAAAAAAGTATGGCATTAAACATTGTTTTGGTGTTTTTTGCTTTGTATTTTATGCTCACATTTTTGGTTCTAGGGTTTTCAGTAGTGCCACTGCTAATAAAATTTGCGCCAGAGCAAGAGGTGTTCGTTGTGCTAAACAGTTATCTGTTTTATTGGATTCTCGCCGAATTATTTATTAGATTTTTCTTTCAAAAACTGCCAGTTATGTCGGTTAAACCCTTACTTACTTTAAATGTAAAACGCTCTAAAGTGGTACATTACGT
Organism: Flavobacteriaceae bacterium; assembly: GCA_018402135.1. Taxonomy (GTDB): domain Bacteria; phylum Bacteroidota; class Bacteroidia; order Flavobacteriales; family Flavobacteriaceae; genus Paucihalobacter. The sequence continues at coordinate 253,515 of JAGYJF010000003.1, forward strand.
TTTAGGGAAGTCGGCGTTGTCGTTTTTTAATATTTTGCCCTTATTTGCAACCATTCCCTGCGGTATTATGTTGATGGTAGAAGGTTATTCGGGTAGTTTAGCTTTAGCTTGGATAGTAATATTACTATTAATTTCGTTAACTATAAACTTCATCAATTTTATTATAGAAAGCTATTCAACTGAATCGGAATTATCATTTTTGCCAATAGTTGGCCTATTAACGTTGTTGTTCGGCCTCAATTATTTCAACATCATATCCTTTACATCTATTGTAGGAAGCGGGATTATCTATTTATCCAACAATCCAATTTTTATTTTAGTGTTATTGGCTTGTTTGATATTGGTATATAACTTCAATTTTAAAATCCTAAGACAAAAACTGTATTTAGATAGTTCATTAAAATCAAAAGTGCAAGAAGTTAATGCCGCAAACTTAGCATGGACTGAGCGCTTTGGAGACATTGCACCTTTTATGCAGCTCGATTTAAAACTTATTTGGCGAAACAAACGCACCAAGTCTTCTGCTTTATTAATGGTGGTTGGGCTTTTGTACGGTTTGTTCTTTTATCCACAACCTATGTATGCAGACATGGTTTACATTTTTCCCTTTATAGGCATTTTTGTTACGGGAATATTTTTAATCAATTTCGGACAGTTTATTCCAGCTTGGGACAGCGGATATTACAAATTGCTGATGAGTCAGAATATAAAATACGAGCAGTACCTACGCTCTAAGTTTGTGCTTATGTCTTTGAGTGTCATCGTTATGTTTGTTTTGAGCATTCCCTATGTATTTTTTGGTTGGAAAATTTTAGTAGCTCATTTTGCGGCTGCTATTTACAATATTGGTGTGAACACACATGTGATGCTTTATGGGGGTTCTTTTAACCGAAAAAAAATAGACCTCAATCAACGCGCAGCCTTCAATTATCAAGGCACTGGCGCCGTACAGTGGATTATTGGCATTCCGTTAATGATACTGCCCGTGCTGATATTTGCACTTTTTTATTTGCTGATTAATTTTGAAGCTGGTATTGCCGTGCTAATTTTATTGGGGGTTTTAGGCTTAGTATTTCACAAAAAATTGATGAAGCGTATCACCCAGCGTTACATCAATTCAAAACACGTTATGATCAACGCATTTAGTCAAGATAATTAAAACCACAAACTATGATTTCAACCACAAACCTATCAAAATCATATAACGGTATAACCGTTTTAAAAATAGACCAATTAGAAATCCCTAAGGGCCAAAGCTTTGGTCTGGTTGGTAACAATGGCGCTGGAAAAACCACTTATTTTTCACTGCTTTTAGATTTGATAAAACCCACAACTGGCAGTATTGTCTCTAACGAAATTGTGGTTTCGGAAAGTGAAGATTGGAAACCATTTACTTCGGCATTTATAGATGAAAGCTTTTTAATTGGATACTTAACTCCCGAAGAGTATTTCTACTTTATAGGTGAATTACGAGGGCAAAATAAAGCCGATGTTGATGCCTTAGTATCACAATTTGAAGATTTTTTCCATGGTGAAATTTTAAATCAGAAAAAATATTTACGCGACTTAAGTAAAGGAAATCAGAAAAAAGCAGGCATTGTAGCAGCACTTATTGGCAATCCAGAAGTAATTGTTTTAGATGAACCGTTTGCCAATCTAGATCCAACAACGCAAATTAGGTTGAAAGGCATCATCAAAGATTTAGCGCAAACACGCGGTGTAACCGTTTTAGTGTCTAGTCACGACCTAATGCATGTTACCGATGTTTGCGAGCGTATCGTGGTACTTGAAAAGGGAGAAGTCGTTAAAGATTTAAAAACAAACGAAGCAACGCTTAAAGAATTGGAAGCCCATTTTTCCGGAACTTCGTCTGTTGAAGTCGAATAGTCTTTTGGTCATTTTTTAATGATTCGAGGTGTAAATGTTAAACTGTAAATTTAATTTTTCAAGCCATAATTGAAAAAGATGCTTATTTTTACAGCAAAACATACTAAAACAGGTTACTTTTAGTTATATAAACACCAATTAAATCTACATTGAAAGCATCAATAAAACTTATATTGTGCTGTTTGGCTCTTATTCTTGCGGTGCAAAGTTGTTCTCGTAAAAAAGACAAGTGGCTCAACCGTAATTTCCATGCTATGGGCACGAAATACAATGTGCTCTACAACGGAAACATTGCCTTAGAATCAGGTATTGAAGGTGTAAATGATGCCTATTCCGAAAACTTCTGGGAGATTTTACCAGTAGAACGTATGCAAGTTACCGACGAAATTCAAAAACCAGGCGAATCTAAAAACGCCGATTTTGAACGCGCCGAAGAAAAAGCCATTAAAGCCGTGCAGACTCACGATATGGTAATTAAAGGCAAAGAAAAAAACCCGCAAATTGATGAAGCTTATTTGCTCTTGGGACAAGCCAGATATTACGATCAGCGTTTTATTCCGGCGCTAGAAGCGTTCAATTATATTCTTTTTAAATATCCAACCAGCGATAAAATTAATACAGCCAAAGTATGGCGTGAAAAAACTAATATTAGGTTAGACAATAACGAACTTGCTATTAAAAACCTAAAGCAATTAATTGATGAAGAGCCACTAAGCCAACAAGATCTAGCAGACGCCACCGCCATTATGGCTCAGGCCTACATGAATATGGACGCCAAAGAACTGGCTTTAGAACAGTTAAAAATTGCACTCGGTAATACAAAAAGTCACAACGAAAGGGCTCGTTATTATTACATTTCGGCTCAGTTATATGAGGATTTTGAGCAAATAGATAGTGCCAATGTTACCTATGACAAAATCATAGAAATGCATCGGAAAATTCCAAGACCATTTTATATCAACGCTCATTTATCTAAAATCCGACTTACCGATTTGGGCAGTTATAACCGTTTAGAATTTCAGGAATATATTGAAGAAATTGAAGAAAATCGAGAAAACCGTCCGTTTCTTGGTAAAATATATTATCAAATTGCTCAGTATTATCAAAAAATTGAATCTGATTCGGTAGCGGAAGTGTATTATAACAAATCCTTACGATCACCCACTACCGAACAACAATTAAAAGCTTTAGATTACAGTATACTAGGCGATATGAATTTTGATCGCTCGCAATACAAAATAGCCGGCGCTTATTACGATAGCACCTTGGCAAATTATGAACCCAATACAAGAATTCACAGACTTTTTAAACGCAAGAGAGACAATTTAGAGGATGTGATTTTTTATGAAGACATCGCCCAACGCAACGATAGTATTTTGAATCTCGTGTCGCTTTCGGAAGCTGATAGACTTGCTTTATTCACCGAAATGGTTGAAAAAATCAAGTTAAAAGATGAAGCCTTAAAAAAGGACCAAGAAGCAGCCAAACGCGATAACACAGGAATCACACAATCTATAGCTGGTGCACCACAAGGCAGGGCAGCTATGGATACAGGACAACAAGAAAGCAGCTTTTATTTCTATAACCAAACTTCGGTTGCCTTCGGAAAAAACGAATTTTTAAAAATTTGGGGAGAGCGAAGTTTACAGGACAATTGGCGCTTGTCAACTAAAGGCGGCAGCGCAACTAGTAGCGTTTCAGCTGAAGACGAACTTGCCGCTAGTGCCACTGAAGAAGAGCGTTACGATGTAAATTTTTACCTATCTAAAATCCCTTCAGAAGAAAGAGAAATAGACAGCATTGCCAAAGACCGCAATTTTGCCTACTACCAACTAGGTATTATTTATAAGGAAAAGTTTAAAGAAAATATGCTTGCTAAAGATAAACTTCAACAATTACTTAAAAATAATCCAGAGGAACGTTTAGTCTTACCAGCAAAGTATAACCTGTTCAAAATTTACGAAGAGCTTAATTTAACTGATGAAGCTGCTATTGCAAAGGCCGATATTTTGCTTAAATACCCAGATTCTAGGTATGCGGAATTATTAAGAAATCCGCGTGCTGCATTAGGCTTAGACGAAAATAGTCCAGAGAATGTTTATGAAAATTTATACATCTTGTTTAACAACCAAAAATACGCTGAGGTAATTACCAAGTGTGACAAGGCAACTTTTGACTTTGATGGTGGCGATATGGTGCCTAAATTTGAAATTCTAAAATCCGCGGCAAAAGGCCGCTTAGAAGGTTTTGAAGCTTATAAAGAAGGGGTTAATTATGTGGCACTTAATTATCCAAATACCGAAGAGGGTAAACGTGCTGCCGAACTTATGCAAACAGCCATTCCCATACTTGAAAAAAAGGAGTGGAAAAACGAAGAAGAAGCCACTAATTTTTACGTGGTATATCAATTTGAAAATACAGCCGAACAAGAGATTGAAGATTTTATAGCTTTGTTAGACAAAAAGGTTGCAGGGGTCAATTACTTCAATCTTACCACCTCAAAAGACGTTTATAATAGAAATACTACCTTTGTGGTAGTTCATGGTTTAAAAAGTATAAATGGCGCTAAAGGGTTTGCACAAATTTTAAATGACGATAAAAAAGAAAAGCAGAAAATCACCAAACCTTATTTTGCTATTTCTTCAGATAACTATGCTATTGTGCAGCGGCATAAAAACCTAAATGCTTATTTAGAATTACCATAATTATAAGATTTTAATACATGTTTTCCTCTAATTCAAAAAAACCAACAGCCATGGAAGTAACCACACAACAAAACATAATTGCTGAAGGAACCACAATAATCGGTGATATCGTTAGCGAAGGACCATTTAGAATAGATGGTAAAATTGATGGTAATATCAAAACAAATGGTAAAATTGTAGTAGGAAAAAGCGGATTTATAAAAGGCACTTTGGAAGGCGATACAGCAGACTTTGAAGGTAAATTTTCAGGAAAGCTAATCCTTTCGGGGACACTTTCGTTAAAATCCACCGCGCATATTGAAGGTGAAGTTATCGTTAGCAAACTTGCGGTAGACCCAGGCGCAACTTTTAACGCAACTTGCAGTATGAAGGGCGCTGTTAAGGCTTTAAACAATGAGTCTTCAAAGCAATTAATCAATTCAGGTTCAGAAAAAACAGCTTAATATTAATAGCTGAATTTTAAACTAGACAACTGTAATAATGGTCAGAACATGCTTTTAAAATTCATTTGATTTTATTTGTTGAAAGGCTGTTATTATATGCTTGTTAGCCGTAATATTGCTACCGAAAAAATACTTCAATAAAATTCAAAATGAATCCCGATTTTAAAAAACGCCAGTTAAGCTTTCTGCTTCAAATAATATCCATTTCAGTTTTGCTTTTTGCGATTCACCAATATATACTGTATTATTTTGCCAGTTCGGTTGTTTTATTTTTCCCACTTTGGCATATTTACACATTTCATATTTTGGTTGCAATAGTTATTTATACCATTATTAACTACAGATATTCTAATGGCAAAACTGAAATTTTCACTTTGTTTATGGGTATTACCTTAATCAAAATGATACTAGCCATCGTTTTTTTATTACCCTTATTGCTTTCAGATTTTGTTAAGAAACAGCCAGACGTTTTTAATTTCTTTATTCCTTATTTTATCTATTTATTTTTAGAAGTATTTTACGTCACCAAATTTTTACAAAAAAAGTAGAATTCATGCCCAAGACGAGCTCTTTTTATGTGTCAAAAACAATGCGAAAATTATTGTTTGCCAATTCATTTTATGTATGTACATTTGCAGCGAATTTAAAACAAGGTATTTTTAATCAAAATATAATGGCGTTAAACACCTTAAAGCATTTCTTATTACTGACATTTTTTTCTGCTTTTTCAGTGGCTGTCATGGCGAGTGAAACCAAAGATGAAAACTCGGGCGAACGGTTTGATCCCAAAGAGATGATCATGCATCACGTTAAAGATGCCTACGGAATGCATATTCTCACCCTGAACGAAGGAAAAGAAAACGAAACACACATCACCATTCCGCTACCAATTATTTTATGGACAGATAATGGTTTAGTAACCTTTATGTCTTCAGAATTTCATCATGATTACGACGGCAATGTTGTTGTTGAAAAGGATGGAAAAAAGTTCGTTAATTTTCATGAAAAAATATACCAATTAAATGAAGGTGAATTGGCCTTGCAATTTGATGAAGAACACCACCCATTAAATGCCGAGAAACCATTAGACTTTTCTATAACCAGAAACGTCTTTATGATGTGGTTCTCTGTGTTGGTGCTGCTTTTAATATTTATTACAGCGGCAAGAAAATACAACAATAACGACAGCAAGTTACCAAAAGGTATTGCCGGTTTTGTAGAGCCTTTGGTATTGTTCGTTAGAGATGATATTGCTAAACCTATGATTGGTGAGCATAAGTACAAACGATTTATGCCTTACCTGTTAACTATATTTTTCTTTATTTGGATTAACAATATTTTTGGATTGATACCAATTTTTAATGGTGCAAACTTGAGTGGCAATATTGCTTTTACCATGACAATGGCCTTATTCACTTTCGTGATTACTACCTTTAGCGGCAACAAAAATTATTGGAAACACATTTTCTGGATGCCAGGAGTACCAGTACCTATGAAAATATTTTTGATGCCAATAGAAATTGTTGGAATGTTCGTGAAGCCTGTCTCGCTAATGATTCGTTTGTTTGCTAACATCACGGCAGGGCATATTATCGTTCTGGCATTAATGTCTTTGATTTTTATTTTTGAAACCGTATGGGTGTCTCCTATTTCGGTTTTATTTTCACTTTTTATAACTATTATTGAAATTGTGGTAACCGCAATTCAAGCCTATATATTTACAATATTGTCAGCCCTTTATTTTGGAATGGCAACAGAAGAAGAGCATCATTAATTAATTTAAATTTTACATTATGACTATTACTGGAATTGCAGCTATTGGAGCTGGTTTAGCAGCTATTGGAGCTGGAATGGGTATCGGACGTATTGGTGGTTCAGCAATGGACGCTATGGCTCGTCAGCCTGAAATCCAAGGGAAGATTCAAACTTCTGCGCTTATTCTTGCAGCCTTCGTTGAGGCGGTTGCATTATTTGGTGTGGTTGTGGCCTTATTACAAGGATAATTATCCAAATTAAACACAGAAGTAACGGTTGGTTGCTTCTGTGTTTTAATAAAATTTAATTGATTAAAAATATACAGAAATGGATTTAGTAACCCCTGGGCTCGGATTGGTATTTTGGACGGTAATTACCTTTTTGGTATTGCTTTTTATACTTAGAAAGTTTGCTTGGAAACCCATTCTTGGCGCTGTTAGCGAAAGAGAAGAAGGCATTAAAACCGCTTTAGCTTCTGCTGAAAATGCCCGCAAAGAGATGGAAAACCTTCAAGCAGATAACGAGCGCATTTTGAAAGAAGCCCGTGCCGAGCGCGAAACCATGCTTAAAGAAGCAAGAGAGATAAAAAACAAGCTTATTGCCGACGCAAAAGAAGAAGCGCAAGTACAGGCAAATAATATGATTGCACAAGCTCAAGCCGCCATTATCAGCGAGAAAAAAGCAGCTATGGCAGAATTAAAAAGCCAGGTAGCTGATTTATCGATAGAGATTGCAGAAAAAGTGGTTCGCGGTGAATTGGCGAATAAAGACAAACAAATGTCCTTAGTTGAGTCTATGTTGGGCGACGCTAAATTAAATTAATTAAATCATGGCAGGAACAAGAGCAGCAGCGCGTTATGCAAAAGCACTTTTATCGTTAGCTTCAGACAAAGGTTTGGCAGAAGTAGTTAATAGTGATATGACGCTTATTGCCGCTACCATTGAAACGAGTCACGACTTGAACGAAACACTGTTAAGTCCTGTGGTAAATGCAACAGATAAAAATTCGGTGCTTGGTCTTATTTTCAAAGATGTAAATGCATTAACCTCCAATTTATTTGATTTGTTGCTGACCAACAATCGTATTCCCATTTTATTTCAAATTGCGGTAGCTTACAATAAGCAATACAATACTCAGATCGGCAGAGAACAAGTTACAGTTACTACGGCAACCGCCTTAACACCTGAACTCGAAGCCAAAGTACTTGCCAAAGTAAAATCATTAACGCCTAACAAGGTGATCATTGAAAATATAATTGACGAAAACATCATCGGTGGTTTCGTTTTGCGGGTTGGTGATGTAGAATACAATGCCAGTGTTGCAAATCAGCTTACCAAGCTAAAAAGAGAATTGACATTAAATTAAAATAATAGTTATCTACATAAATAAATTAAGATGGCAGAAGTAAAACCAGCTGAAATTTCAGCAATTTTAAAACAACAACTTTCAGGTTTTGAATCTAGCGCTTCGTTAGACGAAGTGGGAACTGTACTAACCGTTGGTGATGGTATCGTTAGAGCTTACGGACTTTCAAACGCACAATACGGCGAATTAGTCGAATTTGAAGGCGGTTTAGAAGGCATCGTACTTAACCTAGAAGAAGACAATGTGGGTATTGTATTGTTAGGTCACTCAAAACTAATTAAAGAAGGTTCAACGGTTAAACGAACCAATAGAATTGCCTCTATAAAGGTTGGTGAAGGCATTGTTGGCCGTGTTGTAGATACCCTAGGAAGCCCAATTGACGGTAAAGGTGCTATTGAAGGTACCACTTACGAAATGCCACTAGAGCGCAAAGCTCCAGGTGTTATTTTTCGTGAGCCAGTAACTGAGCCTCTTCAAACAGGTATTAAATCTATTGATGCGATGATTCCTGTAGGTCGTGGACAACGTGAGTTGGTAATTGGCGACCGCCAAACTGGTAAAACAACGGTTTGTATAGATACTATTTTAAATCAGAAGGAATTTTACGACGCTGGAAAACCAGTATACTGTATTTATGTAGCCATTGGGCAAAAAGCCTCAACAGTGGCAAACATAGCCAAAACCTTAGAAGACAAAGGTGCTTTAGCCTACACAACGATTGTTGCGGCGAATGCATCAGATCCAGCTCCAATGCAAGTTTACGCACCTATGGCTGGTGCCGCTATTGGCGAATACTTTAGAGACACTGGTCGTCCAGCTTTAATTGTATACGACGATTTATCTAAGCAAGCAGTTGCATACCGTGAGGTATCCCTTTTATTGCGTCGCCCACCAGGTCGTGAAGCCTACCCAGGAGACGTTTTCTACTTACATTCACGTTTATTAGAGCGTTCAGCGAAAATCATTAATAACGACGAGATTGCAAAAAACATGAATGATTTGCCGGATGTTTTAAAGCCTATAGTTAAAGGTGGTGGATCACTTACAGCCTTACCAATTATTGAAACTCAGGCAGGTGACGTTTCCGCTTACATTCCAACCAATGTAATTTCTATTACGGATGGTCAGATTTTCTTAGATGGTGATTTATTTAACTCTGGGGTGCGTCCTGCTATTAATGTTGGTATTTCGGTATCGCGTGTTGGTGGTAATGCGCAAATTAAATCAATGAAAAAAGTTGCCGGTACTTTAAAGTTAGATCAGGCACAGTTTCGTGAACTAGAAGCATTTGCTAAATTTGGTTCAGATTTAGATGCTGTTACACTTAATGTTATTGAAAAAGGGAGACGAAATGTTGAAATTTTAAAGCAAGCAGAGAGTAACCCGTTTACTGTGGAAGATCAAATTGCGATTATCTATGCTGGTACAAAAAACTTACTCAGAAGTGTACCAGTTAATAAAGTGAAGGAATTCGAGATTAATTATTTAGAATTCTTAAGAGCAAAACACAGCAATGTTTTAGCCGATTTAAAAGCTGGGAAGCTGACTGACGAAATCACTGATACTTTAACTTCGGTAGCTAAAGAATTGTCGGATAAGTATAAGATATAAGTTTAGAGTTCAGAGTTCAGAGTTCAGAGTTCAGAGTTCAGAGTTCAGAGTTCAACTGATTTTAAATTATGAAAGATAGTCCAATAAGAAATAAAAGTTTCGATTTTGCTGTTGAAATTATTCATTATTGTGATGTTTTAAAAGCCAATAATGATTTTGAATTGGCTTCACAGTTGTTAAGAAGCGGCACCAGTATCGGCGCCAACTCTAGGGAAGCTCAGCGAGGCGTTAGTAAAAAAGATTTTAAAAATAAGTTTGGAATAGCGTTAAAGGAAGCTGACGAGACTATGTACTGGTTAGAACTTTTGAGAGCAACCCGAGCAAATGTACCTCAAAATTTGATTGAAAAGTGCGAAGAGTTAATTCGAATTTTAGTATCTATTATTAAAAACTCACAACTCAGCACTCAACACTCATAACTATAATTATGGCCAATTTAAAAGAAATACGTAACAGAATTACCTCGGTATCTTCAACCATGCAGATAACCAGCGCTATGAAAATGGTTTCTGCTGCAAAGTTGAAAAAGGCGCAAGATGCCATTACAGCCATGCGTCCTTACGCCGATAAACTCACCGAATTATTGCAAAGCCTAAGTGCTACTTTAGATTCCGATTCAGGAAGCGCTTTTGCCCAACAACGAGAAGTTCAAAAAGTGTTACTTGTCGCCATTACTTCTAATAGAGGTTTGTGTGGTGCGTTTAACTCTAATATAATTAAAGCAACTTCTAGCTTAATTAATAACGAGTTTAAAGGTAAAGAAGTCAGCATTGTTACCATTGGTAAAAAGGCCAATGATGCTTTTAAAAAGTCGGGCAAAGTAATTGCGAACAACAGTGAGGTTTACGATGACTTAACTTTCGATAATGTGGCTGAAATTGCGGAAACATTAATGAATACCTTTGTGGAAGCAAAAGCTGATAAGATTATTTTGGTTTACAACAAGTTCAAAAATGCGGCAACCCAAGAAATCATGACTGAGCAGTTTTTACCAATAGTTCCGGCTGAAGGTGAGGCAAATGCAAATCTCGATTACATATTTGAACCTTCAAAATTAGAAATCGTTGAAGCCTTAATTCCGAAGTCATTAAAAACACAGCTATACAAAGCCATTAGAGATTCTTTTGCTAGTGAACATGGCGCACGTATGACGGCCATGCATAAAGCAACTGATAATGCTACTGAATTGAGAGATCAATTAAAACTTACTTACAACAAAGCTAGACAAGCTGCCATTACTAACGAAATCTTGGAAATTGTTGGTGGCGCTGAAGCGTTGAACAATTAGTCGAAGTCTGTTTTTTAATAATTTTAAACCTAACTTTTGTGAGTTGGGTTTTTTGTTGCTTTTTTATTTGGGCTTTAATTTAATACCAAGTTAACCCTTTCAGGGTTCTATTTCGATTCCTATTGGGAGTGAAATGGATGCTCCGTTCAAAATTTTAACCTTAATAATCCTTTTTTATCTTTAGAAAGCATAATCGAGGGCACAATAAAAACATTGAGTTGAAAGGCTTGTTAAAACAAAAAACCCTGAAAAATCAATTTTTAGGGTTTTTGCATTTGGAGTAATTAATCTTACTGCCGATAAAAGGCAGTTTGCTCCAATGGCAAAATGTGAGTCGCTGCCTCTGTGCAGTCTTGAGCTTCATATAAAATTTCTCCACTTGGAAACAGATACAATTTCATTTTGTTAGGATTATTATCCCAACCTACCGAAATGTAAATAGTACCAGACTGCCCGCAATCTGCTTCGCGACCATTATAGTTAAAAGTGTAAGTTCTATTCATCAACAAATCACCGGTAGCAAGCATAAAATCTGGCACTTGCTGAATTAAACCACCTGTATTGTTTTGATAGTTGGGCATTAAACTGGTCGTGTCTTCTATAATTTCACCATTTTGAGTTATTTTGTAATATAGATAAAGTTTATCGTACAAAATTCCTGAACCTGTACTACTTTGTTTGGTGGTTTTTATAATATAAAATTCATATTGTTTATTAGCGTATATTCCTGACCAGGGACCAACATATTTGTCTAATAAATTATTAACATCTTTAACATAGGTAGTGCCTTCGGGCAAGCCGCTTTCTGAACTTCTATATTGAATTAAATTTTCAACAGGCACTATTTGAGCCTTACAGTTGAAAAATGTAACACTCAAAAGAAATAGAATAAATAGTTTAGTTTTTATAAACATTGTTTTTTATTGAAATTAAACTAATTAACGTCATTTGATTTCTTACCAGCTAATAACTGTTTATTTCTATAGAAGTTATCAAGTTGAAATCGTTGAATTCAATTATAACGTAACTGTCGTGTTCTTGAATATTAACCAATAATGAATTATTTGATTTATTTTGAAAACTTATTGGAAAGAGCAATTCAGTGGTATTTATGTTTTGGTTTACAGTAATATTAATGTTAAAAACACTGAATTCACTGCCATAAATACGAAAGGAATATAAGGAATTATCAACGAACCAAAATGTACCACCATTATATTCATAAATTAAAGTGGTTTTTTCAGACATTTCTAAATAATCATTACGTGATGATGACGGAGTTCCAAACAAAGAAGTGAAACTTTCTATGTTCATACCTAAAACATTATTTTGATTCACTGTAATATAGTCTTTGCCAATTACATCAATTTGTGCGACACATCCTAAAACGGTAAAGTAACAAATGATTAAAGAAGTTCCGATTTTTTTATTAATTGCAGTCATTTTTTATGGGGTTTTGGTTTTCATCAAATTTTGTATTTAAAAAATCTTCAGGATTCAAACTTTGAGAGAAGTTGGAATTGTAAATCTGAATATGCGGTACAACTCCTCTAGCAGCTGCATTACCCGTATTTCCAGTTAGCCCTAAAATTTCACCTACGGTTACAGTCTGACCTACTTCAACATTTACATTGTTAAGATGATTATATTTTATACTATAGGTTGTACCGTTAATCGTAGAAGTAATGGTAATAAAATTTCCGTAAGAATCTTTTTTGTATTCTCCAGGTTCAAAAGAATTTCTAATATTAGTAACAGTTCCTGTATACATTGAAAACAAATAACTATTAGGCTCAACTTTTACATCTAATCCGTCATGCTTTTTTTCGCCAGCCCTACCTTCACAACTTTTACGAGAGTCGACTCTTGTACAGCCAAAAGTGCCTCCGCGTTTGCCAGATGCTCCAGAAGATGCTATTTCAGGGGTTGAAACTGGATCACCCTCACAAGGCTTTTTCACACAATTGCCTTGTATGTCTCTTACAAAACCATCATCACATTTGCTCTTAATTTGATTAAAGCAGTTTAACTTTCAGCTATAATTAAGAATAAAACTTATGGAACAACATAATAAGTGATCTTATAAATTCTATTAAAACTGTTAAGACGTATAGCAATAGGACAACAAGGCGCACCATCTTTCTCAATAACCATCGAGTTTAATCCGTTGCCTGATGTCCTTAATAGATAATTATTTGAAAGTAAATCAATGGAATCTCCTAAATTTAGGGTTGTACCATTAATTGTAATTGAATTACTTTCTAGTCGAACCACTTCTGGATCTTGCCCTATAATTTCCCAAGTAAAAGCTATCATCATTCCGTTTTCGAAATTAAATACACGCTCTTGCATGCCTATATCTTCTCCGTAACTTTCAATTTCTATGTTAGAGGGGCTAGTATAGGAAAATAAAGAGGTTATCTGCTCAACGTTTCCGTTAGTATTGATAATGTCTGTTAAATAGACATCTTTAAACTTAACATTCATGAATACCTCTTCTTGAATAATGTTAATGTTCGATTGAGAATATCCTAAAAAAGAAATTATTAAAAGTCCATGGGTAACTTTAGTTATTATTCTAATTACAGTTTTCATCTGAAATAATTTGATTAACAGCAACCATTAAAACTGACTTTAACTTATTTATTACTAAGGACTCAATTATACAAATTATACTCAAAAAGCCATGTTTTATTATTTAATTCATAAAAGTAAATTTCAACTATTGCTGAAGTCTCTTGAATTGAGAATAAATAACTTTTACTTGCGAAATTAACACTATAATTATTTAAGAAATTGATGTCATCACCTATAAAATAAGTGGTGCTATTAATTTCTAAAGGAAAATTGTTTCCACTGATTTTTAAATTGATTAATTTATATTCATTTCCTGTATCTGAATTATCCTCATATCGCAAGTATATTCCAAATTGATCATTCCAATATTCTTTACTCAAATTAGGGCTAGTGGTTAGTTTCTCTTCAAGATCACAACCAAAATAGCTTTCGACAGTTGATTTTTGAGGTTGAGGATTATCAATTTCATTTAAACTAAGATTGTTTATCTTAATATTATTCGAAAATTGTGACTCACTAAGATAGTTTATCGTTTGTGATTTACAGCAAAACACGATTCCTATTAACAAAAATGTGATGTAATTTGATTTCATGATATTAATTATTACAATTATTTAATATTTGTCCTGTTTCTGGGTCTATAGTAGTCGCTAAAAATTCAAGAGGATCAACTGTTTGACCATTTTTTTTAGCTTTTATATGTACATGGGATATAGCTAGACCTCTTCTTATAGCGCTTCCTAAATTGCCTGAATATCCTTGATAACCAATAATATCCCCAGCATTTATTTCACCATTAAGTCGGTTTTCATCTTGCATGTGAAAATACATTAATGTAACATTTTGCCCATTTATTTGAGAATGTATTTCAACGTAATGTCCAGCTCCAATTAGATTACCATTTTTATCTCTTTGGTCTTGTACTATTGCATTTCCTGAATACATTGCAAAAATGGGTGCTCCATATGGATTTTTGATATCTAAACCATTGTGCAAAAATGGATTTTTGTTTTTGTCTTTTCTTGTATATCCAAACATACCACCACGAATTCCAGAGTTGGTTTGCGGTGCTATTTCAGGGTTTGAAACTGGATCACCCTCACAAGGCTTTTTAACACAATTGCCCTGTATATCTCTTACAAAACCATCATCACATTTTGCCACGCATTGTCCTTGGCTATTCAGTTCTTGACCCACAGGACATTGCTGCACACAGTTATTATTATCATCTTTTACGTAGCCCGGAGGACAGACATTGGTACTTTGACCAGAACTACCACCACCAGATGTCCAAGTTGGTTCTTCTGCTGTACTCTCAGGATTGGTGTCGGTATTTATAAGATGTGGATAGTAAACGTACATAATTCTTATATTACTGGATTGCGTGGTAATCACAATTTCATCTAGTGAGCCATCATCCCATACGTAATCATCGCCTCCTGTGCTTCTTGAAGCCGTTTGGTATAAATCAAAATTTTCTGGAAACACATATTGCGACACATACAAACCATTTTCAACTTTAAACCCACCCATTACATTGCCCTGCAAATTGATTACAAGCGCACTACCACTAAAATTTTCGCTAGAAAAATCATTACTTGAGTACATGCTAAACACAATACTTTGTAAGCTGTCGTTTATCTCTAATAGCAATACACGACTGTAAGCTTTGTCGTGTATAGTACTAACTGTAAGCGTTGCTATTAATTCGTCTGAGTTTATCAATGGATCGTAAATAATACTATCTCCCATTTGAGTTATATACGATTCGTTGCTGTTTCTCGCCGTCACCCACTGGGAATTTAAATAAGTAAAGGCATCCGACTTGCTCACTGTTTTTATGCTGTATGTTGAAGCTAACGGACCATTTAAGTCTTCACGTTGGCAACCTAAATTTAAAAACAAAAGCGTAAATACAAGAGAAACCGTGTAGAAAATATTTCTACGGTATTCTTTTTTCTGCATTTCTAAAACTTGTTATAACTAAGATTTACTTAGTTGTTAAACCAATACATTTAGAAGTTTTGCTAGAAGTTTTAATTAGAAGTTTTAGAATTGTAATAAAAAAACTGACGCCAGTTATGTTGCAACAGGTGTAAATGCCTAGATAAATTAGGTCTTCTATAACTAACGGCAAGAGGGATTTACACCGTAAATATATATATATATATGAATTAATTACAAACATTTTGAAGATTTTCTTTGAAGAATATTTTCAGCGTTTGCAAAAAATATGCTTTGAGCACTTGATATACTTACAAACTGCGGATGAATTGTAATTAAAACTTTAATATTCTAGGTGCTAGAGTTTTTGAAAAATTGAGCTACAGGCTACAAAAAATTAGCTACATTATTATTTTATAAACCTAGCTTTCACGAGTTGGGGTTTTTATTGTTGCGCAGTGAGTTGGTCTATGATATCTATAGCTAACACTTTCAGGGTTTCACCCTGGTTAATATCCGAACCGAAAGGGTTTGGTAACAGAACAAATCATTGTCAACACTTCATTTTTCGATTTTTTAAAAATCCGAGAGTTTTCAGTTAATGTTTTCAAGTCAACATCCAGAAAAACCTAAGCACATTTTGCTTTGCTAAACTCTATTAGAATAACTACTTTTAGCAAACAATAAAAGTAAGCTTGGGCGCACTTAAATCACTTTTTAAACAAACGGCAATTTATGGTTTGGCAACTGTTTTGCCGCGTATGCTCAGTTTTTTGCTAGTACCATTATATACCACAGAAGGTGTTTTAGCCTCTGTGGCAGAATACGGTAAAGTCACTATTATTTTCTCTTATTTTGTTTTATTCAATGTGGTTTTGGCTTACGGCATGGAAACCGCCTTTTTTAGATTTTACAATAAAGAATCCAACAAAGCTACAGTGATTAGCACTAGTACTATTTCTTTGATGCTATCTACTTTCGGTTTTGTAATAATTGGATTATTTTTTCAAAATGCCATTGCCAATTTCATCAATCTTGATGTGAGCTACATTAATTTGGTGATTTGGATTTTACTGCTAGACGCAATGGTCATCATTCCATTTGCATGGTTACGCGCCACACAGCAACCTATGAAATATGCAGTTATCAAAATTTTAAACGTTGCTATCAATATTGGATTAAACGTGTTCTTCTTATTAATGTTGGAAGATTTAGCTGCCAATTCTGGGTTTTTTCGAGCTATTTATAAACCCAATTTTGAAGTCAATTATATCTTCATCGCCAACCTCATTGCAAGTTTAGTGACTTTATTATTAATGTTACCCTTTTATTTAAAACTGAAGTTTAGCTTTAGCACCAACTTGTGGAAACAAATGATGAAGTATGCCATTCCCGTACTTATTGCAGGGGTAGCGTTTTCTATAAATGAGACTTTCGACAGAATTTTGCTCGATTATTTATTACCTGCAGATATTGCCAAAACCGAAATCGGAATGTACTCCGCGTGTTATAAGTTAGCACTGTTTATGACGCTATTCGCAACGGCTTACAGATTGGGCATTGAACCCTTTTTCTTTAGCCATGCCAACACTCAAAATCCGCAGAAAAATTATGCTAAAATTTTGGAGTTATTTGTCGCTTTTGGCGCTGTTATTTTGTTGTCGGTTGTAGTTTTTGCGGATGTTTTAAAACCCATCATCATAAGAAGTGAAGCCTATTGGGAAGCCATGTGGATTGTACCGTTTATTCTTTTAGCAAACTTTTGTCTAGGGATTTATCACAACCTATCTGTATGGTACAAAATTACCGACCGAACCAAATTTGGCGCCTATATTTCGGTTGTTGGCGCTTTGGTAACTCTTGCATTGAACTTTTGGTTAATTCCAATTATGAGCTACAGAGGTTCGGCCATTGCAACACTTTCGGCTTATGCATTAATGATGGTTCTGTCTTATTACTTCGGAAGGAAATACTATCCCATTCCATATAATTTAAAGAAAATTGGTTTGTATTTGGCATTGTCAATTGGGTTGTCTTTCACCTCTTTTTATTTATACCGAGCTAATTACATTTTAGGAATTGCCATGTTAATTGTATTTTTGAGCATTGTAATTTATTCTGAAAAAACCGTCATTCGTCAAATTCTTAAACGATAAGTATTAAAAATATGAACATAAAACTCATCAATAAATCCAATCATCCCATCCCAAATTACGAAACTGAGGCCTCAGCCGGTATGGATTTACGTGCTTTTATAGACGAATCAATCACCTTACAACCTTTAGAGCGAACGATTGTCAAAACAGGTTTGTTTATAGAATTACCAATTGGTTACGAAGCGCAAGTACGACCACGTAGCGGACTAGCCGCTAAAAAGGGCATCACAGTATTAAACGCACCTGGAACAATCGATGCCGACTATCGTGGCGAAGTTGGGGTAATTCTTGTAAATTTGTCCAACGAGTCTTTCACCATAGAAAATGGTGAACGTATTGCACAAATGGTTATCGCTAAACATGAGCGCGCCGAATGGATTGAAGTAGAAACGCTTTCAGAAACTTCTAGAGGTGAAGGAGGGTTTGGGAGTACTGGTTTACATTAAATTCCTGCGAAAGCAGGAATCTCGTCAACAAAATGGATAGAATTACGGAATTGAAGATCCAACAAAATAACTCATTTCAAAGAACCAATGAACCTCTGGTACGTTTACATCATGACAAACAAAACAAATGGCGTTTTATATATTGGCGTTACAGACAACATTGAAGAAAGAGTAAAAGAACATAAGTTAAAATTATATCCAAAGTCGTTTACGGCAAAATACAACTGTAATAAGCTTGTCTATTTCGAGGAGTTTAACAAGGGAGCAGAGGCAGCTTTAAGAGAAATACAGTTTAAAAAATGGAAGCGAAATTGGAAAATACAATTGATTGAAGAAATGAATGCGAGTTGGATGGATTTAAGCATGAACTGGAACCTAAATTCCTGTAAAAGCAGGAATCTCGTTCGCAAAAATGACATGTTTAATCAGCTAACGAGAAATTAAAATAAGTTTGAGAAAGTTATATTTGAAAACTTAGAATAAATAGAGAAAGAGATACCTGCTTTCGCAGGTATGATGTATAACCTTTAAAAGGTACCTGCTTTCGCAGGCATTTGTATGAAAATAATAGTACCCATGGCCGGACGCGGCTCCAGATTAAGACCGCACACCTTAACCACTCCCAAACCGCTAATACCGGTAGCTGGGCAACCCATTGTGCACCGCTTGGTGAAGGACATTGCCAAAGTGCTCAATCAACCCATTGAAGAAATAGCCTTTGTTTTGGGCGATCCTGCATTTTTTGGAGATGATGTGGTAAATAGTTTAACCGAGCTAGCCCAATCGCTCGGTGCCAAAGCCAGTATTTATCGCCAAGACCAACCTTTAGGCACTGGGCACGCTATTATGTGTGCCAAACCATCACTTTCAGGACCAGCGGTTATCGCCTATGCCGACACGTTAATTCGTGCTACCTTTAACCTTGATCCAGAAGCTGATGCGGTAATTTGGACTAAAGAAGTTGAAAATCCCGAGGCATTCGGTGTGGTGAAATTGAATGACCAACAACACATTGTTGAATTAGTAGAAAAACCAAGCAGCTTTGTGTCTAACCAAGCGGTGATTGGCATCTATTACTTTAAAGATGTTGCTATTTTAAAAGAAAAACTTCAAGAAGTTTTAGACGAAAACATCACCAATGGTGGCGAGTATCAAATTAACGATGGCATTAAACGCATGATGGCCGAAGGACGCATTTTTAAAACAGGAACTGTTGATGAATGGATGGATTGCGGTAACAAAGCCGTTACCATCGAAACCAATAGCAAAATGTTAGGCTTTCTAAAAGAAGACAACCAAGAGGTTTTAATATCAAATTCTATAAATCAATTTAATACAACCATTCTGGAACCCTGCTTTATTGGTGAAAATGTAGTTTTAAAAGATTGTATTATTGGCCCTTACGTATCTATTGGTAACAATTGTAATTTAGAAAACACCAGCGTTAAAAATAGCTTAATACAAAACAATACCAAGATTATAAACGCTAAATTAGACCAAGCAATGATAGGTAATAACGTTCATTTTGATGGTGAGTTTAAAAGCATTAGTATCGGCGATTATTCAGTATTAGAGTAAGTTTTTGAATGAGTTTGAATTTTTTACATATTTTGGAATAACTATTGATACCTAGCGTTATTACAGTACAATTAGCATTATGTTCGTGAGACAATCAGCATTGGTTATTATCTTTTTATTGGGATTAATTTTTAATCCATCAGATATCTATGCGCAAATTGATTTCAACAAAAAACCAGATGATGACTTGGGAAATGTTGAAGATAAGTTTCAAGAACTGTTTTTTGAAGCGCTGAAACAAAAGGGCATAGAAAATTATCAGCGCGCCATAGACGCTTTGCTAAAATGTGAGGAACTCAATAAAGAAGAAGCCGTTATTTATTTAGAATTAGGTAAAAATTACAGTCAGTTAGAGCAATTTAATCTTGCGGAAGAAGCTTTGCTAAAAGGGCTAAAAATCACACCACAAAACGAATGGCTGTTAGACCAACTTTACGAAGTTTATACACAGCAAAACAACATTCCGAAGGCTATCGAAACGGTTAAGAAACTAGTAGAAGTGCATCCCGATTACAAACAAGATTTAGCAACCTTATACATAAGACAAAAACAATTTGACGACGCTTTAAAGTTATTGGATGAACTTGATAAAAATTTGGGTTCGTCACCTGTGCGCAACAACATGCGAAACGAAATTTACAAACAAACCGCTGGCGATGACAGTCAGATAACGGATTTACAACATCGCATCAAAAGCAATCCAAAAAACGAAAGCAATTATTTGGCCTTAATTTACAGTTACCAACAAAACGGCAATCAGGAAAAAGCTTTTGAAACCGCTCAAAATCTACTAAAAGAAATTCCCGAATCGGAGCTGGTACATGTAGCCCTATATGAGTTTTATTTACAGAACAATCAGGCGGAAGGCGCGTTTAAATCGGCTGAAAAAGCCCTGATTAGCGCTGAGGTTAATAACAATGACAAAACAAAAATCCTTCAAAATTTAGTGAATTTCGCAGGCAATAATCCGCAATACGAAAAGAAATTAATCGCTTTAACCTCGCTAATTAGCAGTGATCAAAGTTCAGAATCCTTGAGTGAAGTAGCCAGTTACTACCTTCAGTCGGGCGATAAACAAAAAGCATTAGAAAGCTACCAAAAGGCACTTCAGCAAAACCCAACAGATTTCACCTTAATTAAAAACAGTTTATTGTTGCAATTAGATTTACAGTTATACGATAATGCTGCGAAAGAAAGCGCGCAAGCCATTAGTTTATTTCCGGCGCAACCATTATTGTATTTATTAAATGGTGTTGCGCAAAACAACTTAAAAAATCCTGATAAAGCCATTGAGAATTTAGAAATGGGCTTAGATTTTTTAATCGACGATAAAAAAATGGAGGCCGATTTTTACCAACAGCTAAGTATTTCGTATCAACTTAAAGATAATATTACCAAAAGCAAAACGTTTGCTGAAAAGGCAGCTGCCATCATAAAAGCCCAATAACTTGTATGCTTAACAGAATTTCCATTTTTAGAATCGCAACGCTTTGCGTGTTATTATGTGCAATGTCATGTAAAAGCAGTAAAACGTTTGTAAGCAATGGTGAGGTGAATGATAATATTTCTGCAAGGCAATTAATACGTGCGGTTGAGAAAAGCAATACCGATTTTAAAACCTTTCAGTCCAGGTTGAATTTAGAATATTCTGAAGGTGAAAAGTCACAAAGCTTTAACTTAACATTACGAATAGAGAAGGACGAAACCATTTGGTTGAGCGCAACATTGGGATTGGCTAGAGCGATTATCACCCCTGAAAAAGTGCAGTTTTACGATAAAATAAACAACCAATATTTTGCTGGTGACTATTCAATATTGAGTGATTTTTTAGGCACCGAACTCGATTTTTTCCAGTTGCAAAGTTTACTTTTGGGCGAATCTATTGTAGATTTAAATAAAGGAACTTACAACCTGGCAAATTCGGTAAATTCTTATGGGCTACAGCCAAAACAGCAGAAGACATTATATAATTTATTGGTATTGTTTAATCCTTCACATTTTAAAATGGATGGATTTTCAATATCGCAGCCACGTGAGAACAGACAGCTAATGACGAATTACAAAAGCTTTCAAAAGGTGAACAATAAATTATTTCCTGAGCAAATAGACATCATTGCTACTGAAGATAACGAATCGGTTTTTATTAAATTGGAAATGAAATCTATAAGTTTGAATGAAGCATTGCGTTTTCCATTTAGAATTCCCAGCGGTTACAAAGAAATTGTTTTAAAATGATTGTGAAAGTGTATCGTATTTTAGTAGTGGTATTATTGTTTCAAACCTTTGTGTTCGGACAAAGCGATAAACAAAAAGCGCTCGAAACCCAGCGCATTCAACTTCAAAAGGAAATAACGCAAATTAACAGTTTGTTGTTTTCAAATAAGAAAAAAGAAAAGTCGGTTTTAAACATGGTTGAAGACCTTAACTATAAAATCCGTGTAAGGCAAAATCTTATAAAAATCACCAATGAGCAAGCTAATTTACTCACTAGAGAAATTAACGATAACCAAAATCAAATTTCAAACCTTAGAGAACAACTCAAACAGCTAAAGGAAGATTATGCGGGTATGATTGTGAAATCCTATAAAAGCAAATCGCAGCAAAGTAGGATTATGTTTCTACTCTCTTCCGACGATTTTAAACAAGCCTATAAACGATTACAATATATTCAGCAATACGCCGATTATCAAAAACAACAAGGTGAAGCCATTAAGCAAAAAACCGAAACACTCCAAGTGTTAAACTTAACCCTTTCTAAACAAAAGGAAGACAAGCAAAAACTTATTGAAGAAAACCGCAAAGCTAAAGCCGATTTAGAATCCGATTTAAAATCGCAAAATACTTTAATGGCCAGTATTAAAAGTGAGCTTAAGCAATTTGCCACACAAATCAAAACCAAGCAACAAGAAATTGACCGTATAGATGCTGAAATCAAAAAACTAATTAGAGAAGCCATCGCAAGCTCTAACAAAGCATCTGGTAACACTACCAATACGGGAAAATTTGTACTAACGCCAGCCGGTAAGGCTTTGGCAGCGAATTTCGTCGCCAATAAGGGTAAATTACCTTGGCCGGTTGAGCGCGGTGTTATTAAAATGCGATACGGCACACAACGTTCGCTGATAGACAATACGGTTACAATTAAAAGCAACGGCATTAGAATTGCCACTGAACAAAACGCACAGGTAAAAGCAGTATTTGAAGGCGAAGTATTTGCGGTGCAATTGATTAAATTTAGCAATCCGTCGGTGTATATCAAACACGGTAACTACATTTCCATTTATACCAATTTATCGAAAGTATTGGTAAAAAAAGGCGATAAGGTTTTTACAGGACAGAACATTGGCGAAGTGTTTACTGATATTAACGGCGAAACTATGTTACGGTTTTCTATATACAAAGAAGACCAAACTGAAAATCCTGAAGTGTGGTTGGCTAAATAGGCTTAAAAACCTTCTTAAATAAATAAGGCTTTTAATTCGGTAGCATCGTGTGGTTTCATTTTGCCAGCCAAAACCAATGCCAATTGTTTACGACGTAAGGCGGCGTTATAGCGTTCTTTTTCTAAATCTGTTTCGGGGATTAAATCAGGTACGGCAACAGGTCGCCCAGTTTCATCAACGGCTACAAACGTATAAATAGCTTCGTTGGCTTTGTCTTTGCTGCCTGATTCGCGGTCTTCAATCCAAACATCCAAAAACACTTCCATCGAGGTTTTAAAAGCGCGCGATACCTTAGCTTCCACAGTTACCACACTACCCAACGGAATAGCACGATTAAAAGCCACATGATTAACCGAAGCCGTTACCACAATACGGCGGGAGTGCCTGCGTGCGGCAATACTGGCAGCGCGATCCATACGCGCCAACAATTCGCCACCAAAAAGGTTGTTAATAGGGTTGGTTTCACTGGGTAAAACCAAATCGGTCATGATAGTTAATGAGTTTTGGGCTGTATTGGGTTGCATGGGTTTAAATATGAATTATACCATTCAAAGGTACGGCTAAAATTGAAATCAATCCAACTGCTTCACCAACAACCAAGCTTCCTTATTATGAGTAGCTCTAATGCTTCTCAATGTGTTTAAAGCTTCAATGCGGTCGCTGTAACTGCCGTAAACTACTTCGTGTAGTCCGTATTTGTTAACCCCAATTTTTCTAGCTTTAAAACCAGCTTCTATAAGTTGTTGTACTTTTTTGTCGGAGTTTTCTTCAACCCTAAACGCACCCGCCACAATATGATAATTACCACTTTGTTTGTTGAGTGTTAAGGTAGCAACAGGTAACGGATTTGAAATAACAAAAGTCGCTTCTTGAACTTTTTTATCTACATGCTCATGAGCTTGTTCTTGCGCCGCAATATTGTGCTCTTCAATAGTATTTACATATTGATTGGTATAAACAGCACCGGCAATCGCCAGTCCTAAAACGGCAATGGCAGCATATTTTAAATACGATCTTGAGCGTCGTTTTTCAGTGCTAACAGCAATCGGGATGACATTTTCGAGAGCTTCAACTTCAGCTTTATAAACCTCACGTTTAATATCCGTACTTGTAAATTGCGCCAAACCAAAGGCATCGGTAAGGTAGTTGATTTGTTGGGATGGTTCAAACAAAATGCGGCCTTCGCTATTCAATTTTAATTCACCTATGTGTTGAAAAACAATCACTTCACCTTGGGTTAAAAATGATTTAATTTCCTTTACCTGCTTTTCAATTTTATGAGCAGCAACTTCATAGGGGATTTTTTCAACCTCAGCTAAATAGTTGGCAAGTAAGCCATCGTTATTTTTAATCTGCTCATTAAAAGTGAGTACTTTTTTCGGCGGATAAAATGAATTGGTACCACTGTGTAATTTCGCCGAAACCTTGTTGGTGACAAAAGCGCCCAGTTCTGGAATGGTTACGCAGTCGTAACGGTAAAGTAAATCGCTTATAAAATTATCTAATCGCATAAAACAAAGTTAAAATTTTTTGAATTTGAATTATATTTAGGCTGTTATAGTTATTAACAACGCAAAATTTGCGTTCTTGTAATAGTTTTTAATTTTTTAAATGACTAAAGAACAATTACTTTATACTCTCGCTTTACAACATGTGCCAAACATTGGCGGTATTACTGCAAAGAAATTGATTAATCATTGCGGCGATGCCGAAACCGTTTGGAAAGAACGTAAGCATAAGTTGCTAAAAATTGATGGTATTGGCACTACTGTAATTAACACACTTAAAGAATCACAACATTTAAAAGCCGCTGAAGAAGAGCTTAAATTTATAGAAAACAACCACATTGTTTGTCATTATTTTACCGACTCCGATTACCCTGAAAAATTAAAACACTGTATTGACAGTCCAATATTATTATTTCAAACAGGGAACATCAATCTTAAAAAACAACGCATCATCAGTATTGTTGGTACCAGAAAAATTACGGTTCACGGAAGTGCTTTTTGCGAAAAATTAGTTGAAGAATTAGCGCCATTTAACCCGGTTATTGTCTCTGGGTTTGCTTATGGTACCGATATTACAGCACAAAAAGCTGCGGTTAAACACAATTTGCAAAACATAGGCTGCTTGGCGCATGGTTTAAACCAGATTTACCCAAAGGCTCACAAAAGATATATGAAAGACATTGAAGCCAACGGTGGATTTTTCACCGATTTTTGGAGCAGTGATGTGTTTGACCGCAACAACTTTTTAAAGCGCAATCGTATAATTGCCGGTTTAAGCGAAGCCACAATAGTGATTGAATCGGCTGAAAAAGGTGGTAGTTTGGTAACGGCCGATATCGCCAATAGTTATAATAGAGATGTTTTTGCAGTGCCAGGAAGAATAACCGATAGTATGAGTATAGGCTGCAACAATTTGATAAAATTTCAAAAAGCGCACTTGTTGTCGACCCCTATGGATATACCGTTTATGCTGAATTGGAAACTGGAAGAAGACCAAAAACCAGCCGTTCAAAAACAGTTGTTTGTTGAATTGGATTCCGAAGAAAAAATTGTCTATAACTTCTTAAAGGACAATGGTAAAGAAATGTTAGATGTGGTTGCCTTAAAATGCAATATGCCTACTTTTAAAATTGCCGGCATTTTATTGAATATGGAATTAAAAGGTGTTATAAGACCGCTGCCGGGGAAGTTGTTTGAGGTGATTTAATATCCCAATACTGTTCTCACCCTACCCAAAACCTCATTAGCAACCTTAGAAGCTTTTTCAGCGCCAGATGTTAACACTGCATCAATAGCATCGGTATTATTGATGTAATAGTTGTAGGCTTCTCTTGGTTTGGCGAATTTTTCCAAAATTAACTCAAACAAGGCCTGTTTGGCATGGCCATAGCCATAACCACCTTTTTCATAGTTGGCTTTCATGGTGGTTACATCGGTTTTGTCGGCTAGTAAGCTATAAATTGCAAAGCAATTACAGGCATTCCAATCTTTAGGTGCTTCTAAAGGTGTACTATCGGTTTGAATGCTCATAATTTGTTTGCGCAACTGCTTTTCCGGTAGAAAAATGTCGATGATGTTACCTTTACTTTTGCTCATTTTCTCACCATCAGTACCAGAAATAAGCATGGTGTCTTTTTGTGTGTCAGCCTCGGGTAGCACAAAAACCTCTGCATTCATACGGGAGTGAAATCGGGATGCTACATCGCGAGTCATCTCAATGTGCTGTTGCTGGTCTTTACCAACAGGCACAATTTCAGCATCGTATAATAAAATGTCAGCCGCCATCAGCATCGGGTAGCTAAACAATCCAGAATTGACATCTTCTAACCTATCAGCTTTATCCTTAAAACTATGTGCCAAGGTGAGTCTTTGATACGGAAAAAAGCAACTTAAGTACCACGATAGCTCCGTAACTTGAGGCACATCACTTTGTCTGTAAAACACTGTTTTTTCAGGGTTCAAGCCAAATGCCAACCAGGCAGCGGCCGTAGAATAGGTGTTTTGCCTAAGCGTTTGAGCATCTTTTATCTGGGTAAGCGAATGTAAATCTGCTATAAATAAAAACGATTCATTGTTTATGTTTTCCGACAGTTTAATTGCTGGAATGATCGCGCCTAAAATATTACCTAGATGTGGCGTGCCGGTGCTTTGTATGCCTGTGAGTATTCTTGCCATGTTCACTTCCCGCGAAAGCGGGAATCTATTAAGTTTAACAAGCCACAAATGTAACCATAGTTAAGAACAAAAAAAAGTGACTGTTTAGGTCACCTTTTCTTTAGAATGTTTTATTAGTTTATCGTTTAAATAAACCGGCTATCAATAAAAGTACAATGGCGCCAATGGCTCCGGTAACAACATCTCCGATAAATCCGTCGGAAATATGAATTCCAAAATAGTTAAACAGCCAGTTACCAATAACACCGCCGATAATTCCTAAAATAATGTTGATGAGCAGTCCAAATCCGCCGCCTCTCATTAAACTACCTGCTAACCAGCCGGCAATCGCTCCAATTAATAATGAATACAGTAATCCCATGATTGTTTAAGTTTAAAATTGTACTCTAAATGTAAAACATATTTATTAAATGCTATTTTTACACCGCAATGAAGCTATTTAAATACCCTTTTTGGATTATCTATCGTATTTGGTTTTACATATTGGTGGCATTGCCAATAATTTTTCTATTTCCGTTTTTAATTATCTCTATTTCAAAGGAAAAGTGGTACCCTTATTTTTTTAAATTGGCGCAATTTTGGGCTCGGTTTATTTTAATAGGAATGGTTTTTAGGGTGAAAATCACACATCAACAAAAACCTCAACCCCATAAGAGCTATATGTTTGTTGCCAATCATACGTCTATGACGGATATCATGCTAATGCTGGTTAGCGTAAAAAACCCCTTTGTGTTCGTTGGCAAGCAAGAACTGGCTAAAATTCCTTTATTTGGTTTTTTCTACAAGCGCACTTGCATTTTGGTAGATAGAAACAGTGCTAAAAGTCGGCAAGCCGTTTTTTTAAGAGCACAACGTCGTTTAAAACAAGGGTTGAGTATTTGCATTTTTCCAGAAGGCGGTGTTCCTGAAGAGCATATTGTGCTCGATGAATTTAAAGATGGTGCTTTTAGATTGGCAATCAATCACAAAATACCAGTGGTGCCAATAACGTTTTTTGATAACAAAAAACGATTTTCTTATACCTTTTTTAGCGGTGGTCCTGGTCGTATGCGGGCATGTGTGCATTCTTTTATAACCACCGAACGATCGACTATTGCAGACACAAAAAAAATTAAACATCAAGCTTGGGATATTATTCACAATACCTTAGTTTCAGATACAAAAAAAGCTGCCTCTGGCACGAAGTAGCTCTTTTCTCATCATTGCTTATTGAGCAATAACTAATCTAACCAACCAAAAAAAAACCTAAAACTTAAAACTTAAGCCTGTATATACACCCACAAAAAACGGCTGAAAATCGCCAAACGTATTGCTGAATGTATTTATTTGATACTTGAACATGGGTTCGAGATTAAATTGAAATGATTTCGAAAAATTGTAAAACATGCCCAATCCAAAATTAGCACTGTAGCTAACATCGTTAATGTTGTTTGCTTCTCCAATTAAAGTGCCGTTGCCGTTCTGAATTTCGAATATGTTATTGTTGTTAAGAAAAAATGTACTAAATCCGCCAATCACATTAAGACCAAACGTTTTATCCACCAAACTGTATTCTAATTCTAAAGGCACTTCTATAAATCCAAATTGTTGTTCAAGAGAACTTAAATCGGCTGTTTTTACAATATCTGGGGCATTTGATAAGGAAATTACCCTATTGCTGATATAGTTGGTGGCAGTAACATTTTGGTTAAACTTAATGTTAGAAATATTACTGGCATTATTTGAACTTCTTGCACTAGCATCGGAAGTTATGATACCGTTGGTTCGATAATCAAAACCAACCGTGCTAATTCCTGTACGTACTCTTAATTTTTTGTTGATGGCGTAGCTGGTAGCAATTCCGTAGCTCATGTTAATATCGGAGCTTTTATTGTTTTCGTTAAACTGGCTATGGATATTTGAACCTTCACCTAAAGAATTAAAATAAACAGGCGCCACATTTGGCGAAATGCGCCACCTGTTTAATACTTCTTTTTCTTCTTCATTAATAATGTCTTCAGCTTCAGCAATGGCTTCTTCTATGGTTTTTTCAGTGGCTGAGGTTTCTTTTAGTAAAGTCTCTTCCTTTTCAGTTTTACTTATTAATTCGGTTTCACCAGCCACTTTTAAAGTTGTGTTTTCTAGATTTGTTACCAATTTACCTTCTTCGTCTTTATTTCTTTTTTCATTAGTTTCAGAGGCAATAGTAGAATTGTTATCTTGAATAATTTCTTTACCAATAATAAATGAGGATTTTTCCGCCTTCAATGTTTTATCCTTAGCCTGATTGGTTTTGGCAAGAGCACTTGCCTTTTCAGGATAGCTATCGTTTGTCAACTTTATATTTTTATTGTCAATTATTGATTTTACAGCATCCTTAGCTGAATCGTTGTTTTTAGGGATGGTTGAACTATGAGTAATCTGCTGATTAGTTTCTATTGAAGATTCATTGTTATCGGAATTTTGATCTTCAAAAACAAGTTCGCTTTCCTGTGTTTTTGAATGGGATGGAACGTTTTTAGTTGAATCTAAAATTGTTTCATTTTGATTTAATACAGAGTTATTTTGAGATTGGTTAGCATTAAAAACACCGTAACCAATACCTAACATAAGCACTAAAGCAGCAGCCATACCTCCCAATTTCCACCAGAATGGAATTATTTTGCGGTCCTTCTTGTCGCTTTGTAGGTCAGCTTGAATCCCATCCCACACATGTGGTTTAGGATATACTTCAAAATTTTTCAGCTTTTCCTGAAAAATTCTATCTATGTTTTTCTTCTCTTTCATTTAAACATTTTGAGAGTTGACTCTCATGTTGTTGTTTTCAATTTTTTCTTTTAAAATTAACCGCGCCCTTGCTAGGTTAGACTTAGAGGTGCCTATATTTATGTTGAGCATCTCAGCTATTTCACTGTGCGAATATCCATCTAAAGCGTATAGATTGAAAACCAATCGATACCTATCTGGAAGTTCTTGAATTATCTTCAACAAGAAGTCAATATGAATATCATCGTTATCAACTTCTACAGTAACTTCTTCAATCTGGTCGTCATTAATAATATCAAAAACACCAACACTTCTATATTTTTGTAATGCCGTGTTGATGGCAATACGTTTCATCCAACCTTCAAAAGAACCTTTGTGCTTATACTGTTCAATTTTTTTAAATATTGTTATGAATGCATCGTGTAGCGTGTCTTCAGCCGCTGCATAATCATTTGAATACTTAAGGCAGAGTGAAAATAGTTTACCCGAGTAGAGTTTATATAACTGGCTCTGTGCTTTAGCATCATTTTTTTTGCAATTTTCTATGAGTTGGTCTAAACTCACATTTCATTGATATTAGTTATATTTTAGTTTTATTCAACAACTGGCACTTCAACGATTATGTACGTGTCGTTACCCCCATCATCGGTTCCTTGCCAAAATTTAAAAACATAGTGGTCAAAATAACCATTGACAAAAAAGTTGAAAGTAGCCTCATCTTCAGTAGCCTCAGCTGAGCAATTTAAGTTGTTGTTAATTGAATTAATTACGGCTATCGTACGTTCGTTAGAATTTGACAAAAAATAAAAATCATTAAATGCATAACATGGATTTGGCTTGGTATAGCCAACTGTAATGGTATAGGTTTCGCCCGTCACAAATTCTTCAGGTAACTCAAAGGTTTCCACTGGTAAAATTTCAAAAGAATAATTTGAAGTGTTATTGTCATCTATACTGCATGAACTAAGCACAAAACCTATTGTTATTAACAATAAAATTTTTTTCATTATAATCGTTTTTATTCTTTAGATGTAGAAAGTCTATAAAGGTTGCGTTAAAAAATCAAAATCCTGAAATATTTCAGGATTTTGATTGGTTTTAAGCGTTTGTTTGTTCGTTTATTTCGGCGCGAACTTTAGCTTCAATTTCATCCATAAGTTCTAGATTGTCCTTAATCAAATCTTTTACAGCGTCTCTACCTTGGCCAAGTTTTGTGTCCTCATAGCTAAACCATGAGCCACTTTTTTTAATGATTTCTAATTCAACCGCTAAATCTAAAATTTCACCAACTTTAGAAATCCCTTCGCCATACATAATATCAAACTCAGCAACTTTAAATGGTGGAGCTACTTTGTTTTTCACCACTTTTACTTTGGTTTTGTTACCAGTAACGTTAGAATTGTTGTCCTTTATTTGGGTAGAACGTCTGATATCTAATCTGATAGATGCGTAAAATTTTAAAGCGTTTCCGCCAGTCGTGGTTTCTGGATTACCAAACATAACACCAATTTTCTCTCTAAGCTGGTTGATGAAAATCATCGTGCAATTCGTTTTGCTGATGGTCGCAGTAAGTTTTCTTAAAGCTTGTGACATTAATCTTGCATGCAGCCCCATTTTTGAATCGCCCATTTCGCCTTCTATTTCACTTTTAGGCGTTAAGGCTGCTACCGAATCAATAACAACAATATCAATGGCGCCAGAACGCACTAGATTTTCAGCTATTTCTAAAGCTTGTTCACCATTATCAGGTTGTGAGATAATTAAATTTTCTAAATCCACACCTAGTTTTCCAGCGTAAGTTCTATCAAAGGCATGTTCTGCATCAATAAAAGCAGCGATACCTCCTGCTTTTTGCGCTTCGGCAATAGCGTGTAAGGTTAACGTTGTTTTTCCTGAAGATTCTGGTCCGTAAATTTCTATTACACGACCTCTTGGGTAACCGCCTACACCAAGCGCAATATCTAAACCTAAGGATCCTGACGGAATCACTTCAACATCTACAACAGCCATGTCACTCATTTTCATAACCGTGCCTTTTCCGTAGGCCTTATCTAACTTATCTAACGTTAACTTTAACGCTTTTAATTTTGCTTCTTTTTCACTACTCATGTTCACACTTTTATTAATTGATATGACTGCTAAATTACTACATCTTTTAGCATATTACAATTTTATCACGCAACCTTTTTACAGTTTTTGTATCTAATAAACATAAAGGGAAGATTTTGCTATGAAAAAGAATTATTACCTTTTAAATATCAAGTTCTAAGTATTTATTTTTTGTGGTGATTGATAAATATTTAAGAGCTTCATGGTGACCGCTAGTTAATACCATAATAATTGGTTGCAACGCATTTCAAATGTTTTAAAAAGCAATGATGAACAAATGAAATTTTTAAGTAAAATTATTTTAACAAATTTCGGCGCTACAATTGCAGTTATGGTCAATAGCAGTTGTAAAGCCGACGGTGGTTAGCTCGTTTGAAGTTTTTGAAATTAAACAAATTTGAAAAATTAAATAACGAGTTAGTCTAAAAAAAGCGCTTTGGAGTATTTCCAAAGCGCTTTTTGATTGTTCATTATTGGCAAAAGCAGTACTTTTGTATATTAAAAATCTCTAACCTTAATAAATTAGTATAGCATGCAACTGTACAATAACTTAAGTAAAAAAGAGAGAGCAGCACTAATAGAACAAGCTGGAAAAGACCGTTTGACTATCTCTTTTTACAAATATGCCAAAATTGGCAATCCTGAATTATTCAGAAACCACATGTTTTTAGCTTGGAACGAACTAGATGTTTTAGGTAGAATTCATATCGCGAACGAAGGTATTAATGCCCAACTATCCATTCCTGCAGATAATTTTGAAGCTTTTAAACAGCATTTAGACAGTATTTTATTTCTTGAAAATGTAAGACTAAATATTGCTGTTGAGCACGATAATTTTTCGTTTTTAAAATTAAAAGTTAAAGTACGCGATAAAATTTTGGCGGATGGGCTTAATGACCACACATTTGATGTTACCAACAAGGGACAACACGTTAATGCCGAAAAGTTTAATGAGCTTATAGACGATCCTAACACAGTCTTGGTTGATATGCGCAACCATTATGAAAGCGAAATCGGCCATTTTAAAAATGCGGTGGTACCCGATGTAGATACCTTTAGAGAGTCACTACCAATAATTGAAGAAGATTTAAAAGATTTTAAAGCCGACAAAAATCTTGTGATGTATTGCACTGGTGGCATTAGATGCGAAAAGGCTAGCGCATATTACAAGCATAAAGGCTTTAAAAATGTGTTTCAATTAGAAGGCGGGATTATCAATTATGTTCACGAAGTTCAAGAAAAAGGCCTTGAAAACAAGTTTATTGGTAAGAATTTTGTGTTTGATGAACGTCGTTCTGAAAAAATTTCAGACGATATAATTGCCAATTGCCATCAGTGTGGCAAACCTGCCGACACGCATGTAAATTGTGCCAATGAAGCTTGTCATTTACTATTCATACAATGCGATGAATGCAAAGGAATAATGGAAAACTGCTGTTCAACGAATTGCATGGAGATAAACCGATTGCCTTTTGAAGAACAAAAAGCACTGCGCAAAGGTCAAGGAAATAGTAACGATATTTTCAAAAAAGGAAGGGCGGATCACTTACATTTTAAAAAAGACTTACGAAACATTTTTGAAAACTTTACAACACAAAAGCAATAACATTTCTATTAAGTTTGTTATAAATTCATAGAAATTCAATTAACTGAATAAATAATTTTATCTTAGCTAATTAATAAATATGAATCCCCTTTTTGAAGAATGTTTTCTCACATTTATCAAGAAAATAATATATAAAATTTATGAGTTGTAACAGTTGTTCAACCGGAAAAGATGGACAGCCAAAGGGTTGCAAAAACAATGGTACTTGTGGCACTGATAGCTGCAACAAACTTACCGTTTTTGATTGGCTTTCAAATATGTCCTTACCTGATGGCGAAACGCCCTTTAATGCAGTTGAAGTCCGCTTTAAAAACGGACGCAAACAATATTTTCTAAATACCGAAAACTTAACTTTAAGTATAGGCGACGTTGTCGCCACGCAAGCAAAATCGGGCCATGATATCGGTATGGTAACGCTAACAGGTGAATTGGTTCGTATTCAAATGAAGCGTAAAAATGTAGATATTGACGATCGCGAAAACGTCCTTAAAATTTATCGTAAAGCCTCGCAACGTGATATAGATATTTGGAAAGAAGCTAGAGAGCGCGAAGAACCAATGAAGGTGAAAGCCAGGCAGTTTGCTATCGATTTAAAGCTTCAAATGAAAATATCAGACATTGAATTTCAGGGAGATGCGAGCAAAGCGACGTTTTACTACACCGCTGAAGATCGTGTGGATTTTAGAGAACTTATCAAGTTATTTGCACGTGAGTTTAAAACCAGAATCGAAATGAAACAAGTGGGTTTTCGTCAAGAAGCCGCGCGCCTTGGTGGCATTGGTTCTTGCGGAAGAGAATTGTGTTGCTCCACTTGGTTAACCGATTTTAGATCAGTTAGCACTTCGGCTGCCAGGTATCAGCAATTATCCCTTAATCCTTTAAAACTTGCGGGCCAATGTGGAAAATTAAAGTGCTGTTTAAATTATGAGTTGGATTCTTATTTAGATGCATTGAAAGAATTCCCTAAAACAGAGGTAAAATTATACACCGAAAAGGGTGTAGGTGCTTGTCAAAAAATCGATATTTTTAAAGGCGTACTTTGGTACGCTTACGAAGGCGAATGGATGAATTGGCATAAATTAACAGCGGCTCAAGCCAATGTTATCATAGATTTAAATAAGAAAAAACAAAAAGCTGCAAGCCTTGAAGAATATGCTGTTGAGCTTATAGAGGAAACAAAAGTTGCTTTTGAAAATGTAGTAGGGCAAGACAGTTTAACACGGTTTGATAGTCCAAAACCGTCTCGTAAACGTAATAATAGGAACTCTAATAACCGAAAAAGAAAGCCACAAAACAATGCTAAAAAAAGTTAGCTATATCTTTTTATTTTTTTATTTTTTTGTGTTATCCTGTGACACCAATTATGTAATTGATACTTATGAAACCGTAGAAAAATTTTGGGAACATGACAAGGCAGTCCAATTTAATTTTACAGCGCCAGATTCCATAAATAATTACGCCTTATTTATCAATTTAAGAAACAATAAGGATTATCGATATAGCAATCTTTTTCTTATTGCGGAGTTAAATTATCCAAATGGCAAGACTTTAGTTGATACCTTAGAATACCAAATGGCTAAGCCAAATGGCGAGTTTCTAGGTACTGGTTTTTCCGATTTAAAAGAAAATAAATTGTGGTACAAAGGATTTAATGAACCTTTTGTTTTTGAAGAATTAGGGAATTATCAATTAAGTTTAAAACATGCTATGAGAAAAAATGGTGATGTTGAAGGCATAAAGCAATTAGAAGGAATAACAGATATTGGTTTTAGAATAGAAGCGTTAAATACGAAAAACAATGGCAACTAAAAAAAAGACAACAGCTACAAAAGCATCTGATTTTGGGCGTTACGTTCGCTGGTTTTGGATTGGATTTTTAGGTATTTTAACTAGTATAGCACTTATTTTTCTATTAGCTTCTTGGGGCTTGCTTGGGGAAATGCCAGATTACACTGTCCTCGAAAACCCTAAAACTAATTTGGCTACAGAAATTTTATCGGCAGACGGTAAAACCTTAGGTAAATACTATTTTGATGATAACCGAACGCCAGTTGATTACAATGAGTTGCCGACTCATTTAATTGACGCCTTAATCGCCACTGAAGACGCGCGATATTATAAACACGCTGGTATTGATGCTATTGGTACCATGCGGGCCGTTGTGTACATGGGCTCTAAAGGCGGTGCAAGTACAATTTCACAACAATTGGCAAGACAATTATTTATCGGAGTTAGATCTAAGAAGTTTGATAAATATACTCAAAAAATAAAAGAATGGGTCATTGCTACTCGTTTAGAGCGTCAATACACCAAAGAGGAAATCATTGCTATGTATTTCAATATTTACGATTTTGGAAACAACGCAGATGGCATACGCTCAGCCGCTAAAATATATTTTGGCAAAGAACCAATGGAGTTAGATGTTAAAGAATCTGCCATGCTAGTTGGGATGTTTAAGAACTCTTCGTTATATAATCCTAGGCCACACAGAAATCCCAAAGGCACAAAAAACAGACGTAATGTGGTGCTTGAGCAGATGTTCAAATATGGCTATATAGATGAAAACGTAAAAGATTCACTAAAGCTAACAGAATTAGATCTAAATTATTCACCAGAATCACATCGCGAAGGCTTGGCAACTTATTTTAGGGCCTATCTCTCCGATTTTATGAAACAGTGGATTAAAGACAATCCTAAACCTGATGGCTCTAAGTATAGTTTATACAACGACGGGCTTAAGATTTACACCACGTTAGATTCACGAATGCAGCAATACGCTGAAGATGCCGTGCAGCAACACATGCCAAAACTTCAGGCAGAATTTGACAATCAAAACACTAAAGAACGCAACCCAACTAAACCTTTTTTAGATTTAAAACAGGTAGAAATTGAGTCACTTCTAAAACGCAGCATGCGTCAAAGTGAGCGTTGGAGGCATATGAAATATGACTTAGGAAAAACAGAGGAAGAAATTATCGCATCGTTTGACAAGCCAGTTCAAATGGAAATATTTTCATGGAAAGGTGAGATTGATACCATAATGAAACCAATTGATTCGATGTTGTATTACAAATCATTTTTACATCCAGGAATGATGGCAATGGATCCACAAACAGGACATGTAAAAGCTTGGGTTGGCGGCATGAATTACCGACATTTTCAATACGACCATGTAAAGCAAGGTAAGCGACAAGTAGGTTCAACCTTTAAACCTTTTGTCTATGCAGCAGCCATGGATGAGCTACATTTATCGCCTTGCGATTCTTTACCACGGACGCCCATTACCATTGAAGCTGGAAGATTTGGAAACCCAGAACCGTGGACAACTAGAAATTCAGATGGGAAGTACGACGGCTTTCAAACACTTAAATCTGCCTTAGCAAATTCAACCAATACCATAACAGCGC
Organism: Flavobacteriaceae bacterium; assembly: GCA_018402135.1. Lineage (GTDB taxonomy): Bacteria > Bacteroidota > Bacteroidia > Flavobacteriales > Flavobacteriaceae > Paucihalobacter. Next base: position 290,264 of record JAGYJF010000003.1, read on the forward strand.
GATTAATGAATCAAATCGGTCCGCAGTTGGTGGTGGATATGGCAAAAAAATTAGGCGTAGAGCAAAAAATTGATCCTGTTCCTGCAATTGCTTTAGGCACACCAGATTTAAGTGTATACGAAATGGTTGCTGCCTATTCAACCTTTGCCAACAAAGGCATATACAATACCCCAGTAATGGTAACGCGTATTGAAGACAAAAATGGCACCGTTCTGTATCAAGTAGCTCCAGAAACTAAAGATGTGTTAAGTGAAGAAATTGCCTACGTTACCGTAAATTTATTAGAAGGGGTTACACAGTTTGGTTCTGGGCAAAGACTCCGCCACAATTGGGCCGTTAACACGCCGCTGTATAAAGAAGTTGTAACAGGGTATCCTTACGAATTTGATAATCCAATTGCTGGTAAAACTGGAACCACACAAAATCAAAGCGACGGCTGGTTTATGGGGATGGTCCCTAATTTAGTGACTGGTGTTTGGGTTGGTGCTGAAGACCGCTCGGTACACTTTAAAAGAATTGACTATGGTCAGGGAGCAACAATGGCATTGCCAATTTGGGCTTTGTTTATGAGAAGTTGTTATGCCGATGAAAGTCTTGGAATTTCTAAAGATGAGTTTGAAGCACCAGCGGATTTGTCTATAAGAGTTAACTGTAATGAATTACCAAACCCGAATACTTTTACAGACGAGGAAGACGATTTGGATAACATTATAGACTTCTAATTACAAATAATTTTCAAAGGATTTCTTGGTGTTATTTCTATGTTTTCATGAGCATATTTTGTAAATTCACACTATAAATCACAAACTATGATAAACAAAAAAGTAGCCAGTGTAGAAGCGGCATTATCAGGCGTAGAAGATGGTATGACCCTTATGCTGGGGGGCTTTGGTTTGAGCGGTATTCCTGAAAACAGTATTTCACAATTAGTCAAATTAAATGTAAAAGGATTAACCTGTATTTCAAACAATGCAGGCGTGGATGGTTTTGGTTTGGGGTTATTGTTGCATAAACGTCAGATAAAAAAAATGGTGTCGTCTTATGTTGGTGAAAATGCCGAATTTGAAAGACAAATGTTAAGTGGCGAATTGGAAGTTGAATTAATTCCGCAAGGAACCTTAGCGGAACGATGTCGTGCTGCACAATCAGGTTTTCCTGCATTTTATACACCAGCAGGTTATGGTACCGAAGTAGCAGAAGGCAAAGAAACCAGAGAATTTAACGGAAAAATGTACGTTTTAGAACACGCATTTAAGGCCGACTTTGCTTTTGTTAAAGCATGGAAAGGTGACGAAGCTGGAAACTTAATTTTTAAAGGTACTGCAAGAAACTTTAATCCCAACATGTGTGGCGCGGCAAAAATAACAGTAGCCGAGGTTGAAGAATTATTGCCAGTTGGTAGCCTTGATCCCAATCAAATTCACATTCCAGGTATTTTTGTGCACAGGATATTTCAAGGATCTAACTATGAAAAACGCATCGAACAACGAACTGTAAGAAAAAAATAATTTGCAAATTTTATACTGACAATTGTCGGGACCAAACTTCAAATCGTGAGTTAAAATAAATAAAAATAATTTGGCTCCGATGATTTTGATAAATAAGTCAATAACCAAATAACTTAATACCCAAAATGGCACTAGATAAAAATGGTATCGCAAAGCGCATCGCAAAAGAAGTAAAAAACGGATATTACGTCAATCTTGGTATTGGTATTCCAACCTTGGTAGCTAACTTTGTTCGTGAGGATATCGAGGTTGAATTTCAAAGTGAAAATGGCGTTTTAGGAATGGGACCATTTCCTTTTGAAGGAGAAGAAGATCCGGATTTGATTAATGCCGGTAAGCAAACCATTACTGCGTTACCAGGCGCTTCATTTTTTGATTCAGCTATGAGTTTTTCAATGATAAGAGGCCAACACGTTCACCTTACTATTTTAGGTGCTATGGAAGTAGCCGAAAATGGCGATATAGCCAATTGGAAAATCCCAGGTTATATGGTGAAAGGTATGGGTGGGGCAATGGATCTTGTTGCTAGTGCCGAAAATATTATTGTAGCGATGACCCATACCAATAAAAACGGAGATTCAAAATTATTAAAGAAATGTTCATTACCCTTGACCGGTGTCGGTTGTGTCAAGAAGATAGTAACCGATTTGGCGGTGCTGGAAGTTACTCCAGAAGGATTTAAACTATTGGAACGCGCTCCAGGAGTTAGTGTTGAAACTATTAAACAGGCTACGGAAGGTAAGTTAATTATAGAACGTGATATTCCAGAAATGGATATTTAAAAACAACTGTTACTTCAATATTTAATCGCCTATTGGCGATTTTTTTGTAAGAAAAAACTGCGTTATAAGCTATAAATGTTAAAATATAGCGCACTATATCGATTAATTATGCTTTTAACTGATTGCATTAAAAAGTTGCTTTATATTAGCAATCCCAAATCATAGTATTGAAAACCAAATCTATCATGAACTTAATTTATGAATTGACCCCAAATCTATCATAACTTTATTACTTATGAACAAAGCCCCAAATCTACTAAAAACCTACTCTACGGATGCAGCAATTATAAACAGCTTGCAGAAAAGCGTCCGTTTAATTAAAGACATTGCTCATCTAGCCAAAAAAGTATTCATGCTATAAACCTTTGGGTATAGCATGAATTAATTTTTTGGTATAAAGGGTGTTTGGATGATTGTAAATGTAATCTGCCTCACCAATCATTTCAATCCTACCCTGGTTCATTACAATTAACTGATCCGACATATATTTCACCACAGCCAAATCGTGGGAAATAAAAATGTAGGTGAAGTTAAATTTTTCTTTTAACTCATTAAGTAAGTTGAGTACCTGCGCCTGTACTGAAATATCTAGTGCAGAAACCGATTCGTCGCATATAATAAGTTTTGGATTTAGTGCGATTGCTCTGGCAATCCCAACACGCTGGCGCTGCCCGCCAGAAAATTGATGGGGATATTTATTAAAATCACTTGCATTCAGTCCTACGCGTTCTAAAAGAGAAATGACCTTTTCTCTTCTGTCTTTTTTACAACTTCCAATACCGTGAACCGCCATTGGTTCTAATATAGCTTCGCCTACATTGATCCTTGGGTTTAAAGAAGCAAATGGGTCTTGAAATATAATTTGAATATCTTTTCTAAGTTGTCTTACGGCATTTCGTTTTAACTTGGTTATATCTTCACCTTTATAAAACACAGAGCCAGAAGTAGCTTTGTCTAGCTGTAAGATAACATTGCCCAATGTAGATTTACCACATCCAGACTCACCAACCAATCCAAGTGTTTCGCCTTCATAAACTTTAAAGCTAACATCATCGACTGCTTTAATTTGTTCCGGATTTTTAAATAACGAGGCTTTTCCAAAGTAAATTTTAGACACATTTTTTACTTCTAAAATCGGTGGTACGGAATATATCTTTTCATGTTGAAGTTGACGCTCTGCGGGACTTATAATTTCAGTTTTAAGAGCATTATTCAACACATCCTTAATAGTTGGTAAAACTTTCAGTCTTGTTTTGGTAGTCGGCCTTGATGCAATTAGGGCTTTCGTATAGCTGTGTTTTGCCGATTTAAAAATGGCGTTTACATCGCCTTGTTCTACGATGCTTCCTTGATACATCACCATAACTCTATCGGCAATTTCCGACACCAATGATAAATCGTGCGTAATAAACATCACACTCATATTATATTCTGATTGTAACGATTTCAGCAAGCTTATTATTTCAGCTTGTACAGTTACATCCAGAGCTGTTGTAGGTTCATCTGCAATAAGTATTTTGGGTTTGCAAGCTATGGCCATTGCAATCATAACCCGTTGCTTTTGACCTCCAGAAATTTCATGTGGATAGGCTTTGTAAAGTCTTTCTGGGTTTGGGAGTTTAACTTTTTCAAAAAGGTTGAGCACTTCGACCTTGGCTTCTTTTTCGGAAATCTTTAAATGCTGTAAAAGTATTTCAATTACTTGCTTACCACAAGTCATAGAAGGATTTAAAGAACTCATGGGCTCTTGGAAAATCATAGCGATTTCATTGCCTCGTAGGGATTGAAACTGTTCGGTGCTTAATTTAACTAAACTTGTGTTTTTATAAAAAATACTCCCAGAGGTAATTTTAGCAATGCGTTTTGGCAATAAACCCATTATGGATAATGCGGTCACAGATTTTCCCGAACCAGATTCGCCAACAATTCCTAATATTTCATTTTCATTAAGTTGAAAAGTAATATCTTTTAAAATTAGGTTTTCAGCACCTTCGTTGAAAAACGAAACAGACAGATTTTGAATATTTAATAGGCTTGGTGATGAGTTCATGCTAGTATTGGTGTCATATTCAAAAAAGAGAATTCTTAGTTATTCATTTTAAACTGTTAATATCTTTTTTTGGGATCTAGCGTGCTAAAAAGCAATAATGTTTACTTTAACAACCTATTAACAATTTATTCCTCTAAAATATGAAATTAAAATTATCTGCACTCATCTTTATGATGACAACAGTATTTGTTTTTTCACAAAACAAATCTTATTGGGCAAAACAAAGCCCTTCAAAAAATTACGCTGTAAAACAACACTTACAGGATCTAAATTCTCAACAACTTTTTAGTGTAAATTTTGATGCCATCGCTGCAGAATTAGTCAACGCACCTAAGCGAAGCGAGCTTGGTAGAATTAGTGGCGCTACCGTTGGTTTTCCTAACGCTGAAGGTAAAATGGAATTTTTCAATGTTTATGAAGCTTCTACGATGCATCCCGATTTACAGGCCAGATTTCCAAATATTAGGTCTTATGTAGGGAAAGGAATTACAAATCCTGCGGCTATCATAAGATTTAGTGTGTCTCCCAAAGGAATTCATACCATGCTTAAAGAGCCCAACAAGTCAATGACATTTATTGAGCCCTATGCAACGGATTTGTCGGCCTATGTAGTTTTTACCAGAGACCAAAGCAGCGCACGCGATAGAGATTTTGAGTGCGAAGTTACAGCCGCCATGCAAAATAACGACGATTATGGAGGCTATGCTTTAAGAAATGCCGACGATTCTCTGTTAAGAACTTATAGACTTGCGGTTTCTACAACAGGCGAATACACACAATATCACGGTGGCACTAAGGCGTTGGCCTTAGCGGCAATCAACACTACAATGACGCGTGTTAATGGTATTTTTGAAAACGATTTTAATGTGACACTTCAGTTAATAGCTAACAACGACTTAGTAATTTACACCAATCCAAGCACAGATCCTTATACAACGTCTGCTAACTACAATAATCAGCTTCAGTCTACATTAACAAATGTAATAGGCGAAGCCAATTATGATGTAGGACATTTATTTGCCAACGCACAAAACAACGGTAATGCAGGTTGCATCGGTTGTGTTTGTGTGAACGGGCAGAAAGGTAGAGGATGGACTTCACGCACAACGCCTGAAGGCGACCCATTTGATGTAGATTATGTAGCTCATGAACTTGGCCATCAGTTTGGTGCCAATCATACCTGGACTTTTAATGGCAGTGAAGGCACTGGAGCGCAAATGGAACCTGGAAGCGGAAGCACCATTATGGGCTACGCAGGAATAACAGGTGTTAATACCGATGTACAGCCTAATTCTGATCCTTATTTTCATGCGGTATCAATTCAACAGGTTACAAATTACATAAAGAATAGAAGCTGCCAAACCAATACCAATACTGGCAATGCTGTGCCAGTGGTAGAAGCCGGGGCTAATTATACCATTCCAAGAGCGACCCCTTTTGTTTTAAATGGCATAGCAACCGATGCAGATGCGCAAGATGTTCTTACGTTTTGTTGGGAACAGTTTGATCAAAATGCCGCGGCAACTACTTTACCAAGTCCTAATAGCACCTCTGGTGTTGCATTTAGATCGTATAATCCAACTGTTGATAGTAACAGGTATTTTCCAAGATTGGAAACTGTAAAAACGGGCGCAACATCATGGAAATGGGAGGCAGTACCAAATGTGAACAGAAATATGAATTTCCGCTTAACAGTTAGAGACAACCGACCCGGAAGTGCTACCAACAAGAGCGATGATATGATTGTTTCAGTAACTACTTCGGCTTGACCATTTGTTGTAACCACCCCAAATACCAATCTTATTTGGACAGTTGGCAGCACGCAAAGTGTTACTTGGAATGTTGCTGGAACCACTGGAAATGGTGTAAATGCTTCAACAGTGGATATTTTTCTGTCAACCGATGGTGGAGATACTTATCCCATAGCACTTGCAACAGGTGTTTCCAATAATGGTTCGGCGTCTGTTCTGGTTCCAAATAATATTGGGACTCAAAATCGAGTCATGGTTAAGGGTTCAAATCATATCTTTTTCGATATTTCTAATGCCAATTTTACAATCGAAGGTGAGGTAGAATGCAATGTTGCTATTCCGCAAGATGTAGTAGTTTCTAATATAGGTTCGGCAAATGCAACTGTAAGTTGGACGGCATTACCAGGCGCAACTTATGATGTTCGATACAGACCAACAGGAAGTTCAACATGGAATACTATTGAAAATGTTGTAGGCGTATCAACTGAAATAACTGGCCTACAAACCTCAACTGAATACGAAGCACAAGTAAGTAGTAAATGCCCCAATAATGATGTATCTGAATATAGCAGTAGTGTTATTTTTACCACACTTGAAGTACAGTTAAATTACTGTGCATCTCAAAGCAGCAACGTTAATGATGAATACATTGGAAACGTTCAGCTCAACACTATCAATAATACGTCTGGTGGCCAGTTTTATTCCGATTTTACAAATATTTCAACAGCCTTAACCAAAGGAACATCCTATACCATTTCTGTTACACCTGTTTGGACAGGAACCGTTTATAATGAAGGTTATGCGGTTTGGATTGATTTTAATAAGGATGGCGATTTTGACGATGCAGGCGAACAAGTTTTCACTAGGGCAGCAAGCAATCAGTCACCAGTGTCTGGAAGTTTTACAATTCCGGAAGGTGCTGCTGAAGGTGCAACGAGAATGCGCGTTTCTATGAAATACAATGCTATCCCAACAGCTTGCGAAAGCTTTACTTGGGGAGAAGTTGAAGATTACACTGTAATAATTGAAGGTTCTGGTCCTGATATTGAAGCGCCTACGGCACCCACTAACTTAACGGCATCAAACACTACGCAAACTACAACCGATTTAGCTTGGAACCATTCAACCGATAATGTAGGAGTTACTGGTTATGATGTTTATCAAGGAGGAATTTTGATAGCCTCAGTAACCACAACTAATTATCAGGTTACAGGCCTAAATCCAAACACTAATTATTTGTTTTTTGTAAGAGCAAAAGATGCCGCAGGTAATATTTCAAACAATAGTAATACAGCTAATGTAACGACATTAACGCCGCCGGACACAGAGGCTCCTACGCCGCCTACAAATTTAACAGCAACAAATACAACACAAAGCACAACAGATTTGAGTTGGAATGCTGCTACCGATAATATTGGCGTGGTTGCTTACGATGTATTTCAAGATGGTGCTTTAATAGCTTCGGTATCCTCTACAAACTATCAGGTAACTGGATTAAGTGCAAGCACCAACTATTCTTTTACTGTAAGAGCTAGAGATGCTGCTGGAAATCAATCTGATTTTAGCAATACTGTTCTTGTAACAACTTTAGATACACAGGCACCAACCGCACCTGCCAACTTAACGGCGTCTAATACCACTCAAACCACAACCGATTTAAGTTGGACTGCTTCAACCGACAATGTTGGCGTTACAGGATACGATGTTTATCAAGGAGGTGTTTTGATAGCCTCAGTTTCAACTACCTTTTATCAAGTTACAGGATTAAATCCGAGTTCCAGTTATTCGTTTTTTGTAAGAGCGAAAGATGCTTCTGGAAATGTTTCAAGCAATAGCAATACCGTTAACGTAACTACTTTGTCTCCACCAGATACAGAGGCACCTGCTGCACCAGCTAATTTAACCGCTTCAAATACCACAGAAACAACAACTGATTTAAGCTGGATCGCTTCCACTGATAACGTTGGCGTACTTGCATATGAAGTTTATATCGATGGCATCTTATTAGGTTCTACAAGCATTAATGCTGTACAAATAACCGGACTTACTCCAAGCACAACCTATGAGTTTTATGTTATTGCTTTTGATGCAGCGGGAAATAGTTCCTTGCAAAGTAATATAGTCGCCATTACTACTCTGGAACTTCAAATCACTTATTGTCAATCATTCAGTTCAAATTCTAGCAGCGAATGGATAGAACGCTTACAATTAGGAAGCATAAATAATTTATCTGGTAATAACGGTGGATATGTTGATTTCACCAATATATCAACAAATTTAGTGATTGGTTCCACCAATTCTATTGTCATAACTCCTGGAAGAACTAACACAAAAAGAAGAGAAGCATACAATGTTTGGATTGACTACAATCAAGACGGAAGTTTTGATGGTCCCGGGGAGCTTGTTTTAGAAATAGGAAGAACAAATCAATCATCGGTAAGCCGGAATTTCACAGTACCACAATTTGCTTTAAATGGATCAACACGAATGAGAGTTTCGATGAAATTTAATTCAAATGCAAGTTCTTGCGAGATTTTTAACGCTGGTGAGGTAGAAGACTATACCGTTTTTATAGTAAACGCAGCTAAAGGAGATTTGGTTGACACAGCTTCCGAAGCAAAAGGAGATAGCAGCCTTATGTTATACCCAAATCCAGTGAGCAATTCTGAATTAAACATCAAGCTAAATGGAATGGAAGCTACCGAAATTAGAGTTTACAATGCTCTTGGACAGTTAGTAATCAAACAGGCATACAGCAATATCCTACAAGTTGCGATGCTAGAAGCTGGCGTATATTTGCTGGAAGTTGTTTCTGAAAATGAATCTTTAACCAAAAGATTTGTGAAGCAATAGAATCAAGTTAAATTAAATATAGAAAAGGTCTGATCATACATCAGGCCTTTTTTTATATATGTATAATTTCGTTTTCGTTCAAGATAGTTTCACCGCGTAATCTCAAAAACACTTGTGCCACGGCAATGGTATCTTTCTCGCAATAAGTTACTATTCTATCTAAGCCATTTTCTTCGTAATAAACTTTGTAAACTTGACTGCCGTCAATATCGTCCTTTGGTGATGGTATGCCAAGTATGTTGGTGAGTAATTTTAAAGACGTATAGTTTTTGTAATCGCCAAATTTCCATAATTCTAAGGTATCTAAATGCGGCACTTCCCAAGGTTTTTTTCCAAACAAATTTAGTTTATAAGGCAATTCTATATTGTTAATGATCATTCTTCTCGCGATATAAGGAAAATCGAATTCCTTACCGTTATGGGCGCAAAGTAAATGTTTGGCTTGACTAAAGTGCGAAATCAAAAGGTTTTTAAAGTCTTTTAAAATCCTTATTTCATCACCATAAAATGAAGTTACTCTAAATTGTCTAATATCACCTTGAAATTTAAAGTAACCTACGGATATACAAACGATTTTACCAAATTCGGCCCAAATACCGGCGCGTTCATAAAATTCTTCAGCGGAAATTTCACTTCTTTGATATTGTGATTTTTGTTCCCATAAATCTTGTTTTGCTTCTGTTAGTTCTGAAAATACGTGTTGCTCAGGAACCGTTTCTATGTCCAGAAATAGAATGTTTTCAAGTGCTAACTTTTTAATCATGGCGACAGCATTTTATAGGCTTCTTCTATATAAGTCGAAATATCTTCAGTAAAGGTTGCAATGGCATCACCATCGCCTTTTGAATGGCCAAGTCTAACAATAATGACGTTATCTTCTGGTTCTACAATTACGTACTGACCCAAATGACCGCGCATCATAAAAAAGTTTTTATCGCCTGCGCTTTTCAACCACCAACCGTATCCGTATTCCGGACTTTCGGTAAAACGTGGCGTTATGGATTTCGCAATAAAGGCAGAGTCGAGTAGTTGCTTGCCATTCCACTTTCCGTGGTCTTTGTATAGTTTTCCAAAACGCGCAAAATCTTTGGCATTGCTCGCTATACAGCAGTAGGCTTTTACTAGGTCGTGGCCTTCACTGTCAACCTGCCATAATGTTTCATTTTCAGAGCCAAGTGGTTTCCAAAAACTTTCTTCTAGATAATTATAGAGTTTTTTACCAGTAGCGCGTTCTATAACAATGGCTAACATTTGGGTGTCACCACTGGCATATTTATACCTTGTTCCAGGTTCTTTCACAACTTTCAATCCTGTTACCACTTTTGTTAAATCATCATCAAAGTAAGCTCTTGTGGTAATAGATAGTGGCGAGTAGTAACGTTCATCCCAATTAGTGCCTGATGCCATACTCGACAAATCGCCGACAGTCATTTTGGCTGCTTTTCCGTCGCAATATTCTGGGATAAAGTCGCAAACAGGCTGATCCAAATTCTTGATATAACCATCCATGATTGCTTTTCCTAACAACGCAGAAACATAACTTTTTGCTATGGAAAATGAATTGGTTTTCGAGTTTTCGCCAAATCCATCGTAGTAGTTTTCAAACCAAATGCTGTCATTTTTAATAATGACGTAAGCCACTGTTCCGTTAGATTCATTAATGTCTTTTAATGCGTCTGTTTCCTCTACCGTATTATAGTCTGTATGATTTGGCCAAGGTTGTGAATTTCCATTTCCTACAATAGCGTTATCAAAATGTTTATAATCTTCTAGGTAAGCGGTTGAATGACCTTTTAAGTAAATGGTTCTAACTGCTTTGATGAGGTAATCGGTGTCTGTAATGTAAAGTACCGCAATTAAAATAGCAAAGATTGAAAGAATTGCCAATAAGAGTTTTTTCAGAAATTTCATAGATGATATTTAATAACTTAAATATATAAAATTAATTTCATAGATAGTAAAATTGAACCGAATAGCTTAAAATAACGATTGTTGCTTAAGCGGATTTTCATGGTTGAGCAACCATTGCTTTATTGCCAAACCACCAGCATAGCCGGTAAGACTGCCGTCGCTTCCAATAACTCTGTGACATGGGATTACTATCCAAATTGGATTTTTGCCATTGGCGTTAGCCACGGCTCTTACAGCCTTAATATCGCCTAATTTTTTGGAAAGTTCAAGGTAAGATATACGGGTTCCGTGTGGTATGTTTTGCAATGCTTTCCATACTGTTTTCTGAAAATCGGTCCCTTGTGGATTTAATCTTAGGTGAAATTCTTCTCGTTTGCCTTCAAAATACTCTTGAAGTTGGTAAACACAATCTTTTAACAACTCCGGAACAATAGCGGTAATAGTTTCTTCAGAATTTAGAATTGAAATGCTCGCAATACCATCAATATCAGCAGTTATTTTAGTGTAGCCAATTGGTGTATGGATGATGCATTCTTGCAATAAAACTTAGTTGTTTTCATTTATAATACCTAGGCGTTTGGCGCGGTCTTCCCAGTTTTTTCGAGCTAAACTTTGTAAATCGGAAATATTGTCGCTCTCATCCATGATTTCTAGTCCAAGAAGCGTTTCAATAACATCTTCCATGGTAACAATGCCATTTATCGAGCCATATTCATCAACAACCAAGGCCATGTGGTTTTTCCCAGAGATAAGTTTTTCAAATAATTCAGGAATTGGTAAGCTTCTGTTAACCACAATAATATCGCGCTTTAATTCTGACAGTGGTTTTTGGTCGTTGTCTAATGCCATTTCCTTAAAGACTTCATCTTTTAAGACTAAGCCAACAATATTATCCTGTTCAATTGAATATAATGGAATTCTAGAAAAACGGATATTGGAATTGGCTTTAAAAAAATCTGAAACCGTCATGTTTTCATTTTCAATTTTCATTACTGTTCTTGGCGTCATGATATCCTTGGCGCGCACCTTTTTAAAGTTTAAAAGGTTTTTAATGACTTTACTTTCATTTTCTTCAAAAACACCTTCTTGATGTGCGATTTCCGTCATTGCTACAAATCCTTCTCTGCTCAAAATACTTCCATGGCCTTTACCACCGATAAGTCGCGTTGTTAATCTTAAGAGCCAAAGTATGCCAGTATATTTTAACGGAAAAATGAGAATGTTTAAACTGATAGCAGTAAAATTGCCAAGACTTTTCCAATAGGTTGCACCGATTGTTTTTGGGATAATTTCTGAAGCAACCAAAATTAAAATGGTCATGATGGTTGAAACAACACCTACCATTAATTCTTCGGTGAAATTCACACCAAAATAGCTGTGTGTAGTAGTCCCATAAATTTCAGCATAAGCCACTTTGGCCTGAACACCAACTAAAATAGCGCCAACCGTATGAGCAATCGTGTTTAAGGTGAGAATAGCTATAAGTGGCTGATCGACATCTTTTTTAAAGTTTTCAAGAACTTCAGCATAAACCTTGCCTTCTTGCTTTTTGATTTTTAGAAAGGTCGGCGTTAAGCTGAGCAATACAGCTTCGAGAATACTACATATAAAGGAAAAAAATATGGCAATAACTGCATAGAAAATTAAGAGTCCCATTTAATAATTAGATTTGACGGTAAAGATATAACAATTAGTGATTCAAAAGTTTAATCACATCTTTCGCAAAATAACTGGCAATGATACTGGCGCCTGCGCGTTTGATGGCCGTAACCTGTTCCATCATCACTGCATCATGGTCTAGCCAACCTTTTTCGGCCGCGGCTTTTAACATGGCATATTCGCCTGAAACTTGATACACCGCTACTGGTACATTAACGGCATCGACAATATCTCTAACGATGTCTAAATAACACAAGCCTGGTTTTACCATAACAATATCGGCGCCTTCATCTATATCCATAAGTGTTTCTCGGATGGCTTCATTGCGATTGGCGTAATCCATTTGATAGGTTTTTTTATTCTTTGGAATATCTTGAATATTTACAGGAGCGGAGTCTAATGCATCGCGAAAAGGTCCGTAAAACGCTGAGGCATACTTAGCGCTATAGCTCATAATGCCGGTGTTGAGAAATCCTTCGTCTTCTAACAGGGTTCGTATTTCAAAAATACGACCGTCCATCATATCGCTTGGTGCCACAAAATCGGCACCTGATTTGGCGTGAGACAAAGACATTTCAGCTAATACCGAAGTAGTCTCATCGTTCAAAATTTGTCCGTTGTGAATAATACCATCATGTCCGTAAATAGAAAACGGGTCGAGCGCCACGTCAGTCATCACAATCATCTTAGGACAAGCATCTTTAACGGTTTTAATGGCGCGCTGCATGAGCCCGTTTGGATTTAGAGCTTCTGTGCCACTATTATCTTTTAGTTTGTCGTCAACTTTAACAAATAACAAAACCGATTTTAAACCTAAATTCCAAAGTTCTTTTACTTCTTTGCTAAGATTGTCTAAACTTAATCTGTAGTAATTGGGCATGGAAGCGATTTCTTCTTTCACACCTTTTCCTTCTACCACAAATAGTGGTACTAAAAAGTCGTTAGGCGTAATGATGGTTTCTCTCACCAAACTTCTGATGCTTTCGTTAGTTCTTAATCTTCTATTTCTTCTTAATGGGTACATAATTCAATTTCTTTAATTTATGAATTGCGGGTTTTAATCTGAAAACTCTGTTTGACTTTGTGTTATAACTCGAGCCAATCTACGGGATTTTTTAAAGCCTTCAACAATTTTTCTTCTTCACTTCCGGGTTCGGGTTGATGGTCGTAAACCCACTGCACATGCGGTGGCAAACTCATTAAAATACTTTCAATACGGCCGTTGGTTTTTAAACCAAATAAGGTGCCTTTATCGTGTACTAAATTGAATTCTACATAGCGTCCACGTCTTATTTCTTGCCAGTTGCGTTGTTCTTTGGTATAACTTATAGGTTTTCTTTTTTCAACTATTGGGATATACGCTTCTAAAAAACTGTTGCCAACTTCGGTTACAAAATTGTACCAATCTTGCATTGAAAAATTATCCGATGCTTTGCAGTAATCAAAAAACAAACCACCAACACCACGCGCTTCATTTCGGTGTGAATTCCAGAAATAGCTATCACACTTTTGTTTAAATTCTGAATAAAAATTAGGGTCGTGCTTATCGCAAGCAGTTTTACAAGTTTGATGAAAATGTTTGGCATCTTCTTCAAATAAATAATAGGGTGTTAAATCTTGACCACCACCAAACCATTGGTCTACAACCTTACCTTGCTGGTTGTACATTTCGAAGTAGCGCCAATTAGCATGCACCGTATGAACCATCGGGTTCTTAGGGTGAATTACAAGACTAATTCCACAGGCATAAAAATTGGCATTATTAACGCCAAAATAAGTTTGCATTGCTTCTGGTAAAGCGCCGTGAACTGCAGATATATTAACACCACCTTTTTCAAAAACAGCACCATTTTCAATCACTCTGGTGCGTCCGCCGCCGCCTTCTGCACGTTGCCAAAGATCTTCTTTGAATTTTGCTTCACCATCGCATTGTTCAAGCGCTGCGCAAATTTGATCTTGTAATTTTTGAATATATTGATAAAACTGTTCTTTCATTGCATTTGGTAAAACTGTTTAAAGCTCTTCAAGATACACAAATTCGTTTTTAAAATATTTTATTTCTGAAATGCTTGTAATTAGGGCTGCAGTTTTCATTTTTTCCTTTAAAATAGCAATAATGGCTTCTTTGTTGTACTCATGTAAATTATGTTCAGTAAAAAGAAATCTGCCAATGGCATTGTTATGTAAATCCATCAACATTTCAATTTGATTGTTTGGAGCTAATTTCTCGTGTAAATCGGTTGTTTTCTTTGCCCAATTTACTGATGTTTCGATTGATTTATTCTTTTTATAACAATGGAAGGCTATCAAAATATTCCATAAGGCATGTCTAAATGCGTTAGTGATATTGTTTTTATGATGCTTTTTGCCATAAAGACGATTGCAAATTTGAAGTGTTTGTAAAGTAGCGCGATGGGTTGGAAAAAAGTATTGAGGTTTTAAAGCGAACGTCTTCACTAACAGAAAAAGTTGCTTAAAACTTAAACTTTTAATGCGGTTCCAAACTGCCATAATGGATTTATTTGTATTCTTTCACCGCATCAATAAATGCTTTGGCATTATCAAGCGGGATATTTGGTAAAATACCGTGACCCAGATTTACGATGTACTTGTCTTTTCCAAATTCATTAATCATTTGGGTTACCATTTTTTTGATGTCGGCCGGTGGCGAAAATAATCGCGCTGGATCAAAATTACCTTGTAAGGTGACATTACCGCCAGTTAAATATCTAGCGTTTCTCGCCGAGCAAGTCCAGTCAATACCGATAGCCGAAGCATTGGAGCGCGCCATTTCTGGCAGGGCAAACCAGCAGCCTTTTCCAAAAGCTACAACATAAGTTTCATCTTTTAATGCTTCAATAATTTGATTGATGTATTGCCATGAAAATTCTTGATAATCAGTCGGCGATAGCATACCGCCCCAAGAATCAAAAATCTGTACAGCGTCAACACCTGCCTTTACCTTAGCTTTTAAATAGGCAATGGTTGTATCGGTTATTTTTTGAAGTAATTGATGTGCAGCGAAAGGATTAGTAAAACAAAACTCTTTGGCAATATCGAAATTTTTACTGCCTTGGCCTTGGACGCAATAACATAAAATCGTCCATGGCGAACCTGCAAAACCAATTAATGGCACTTCATCATTAAGCAATTCTTTTGTTGCTTTTATGGCTTGCATTACGTAATCTAAGGCCACGCTTACATCTGGAACAATTACATTATCTACGTCTTTTTGGCTACGGATAGGTTTAGGGAGATAAGGTCCGAAATTTGGCTTCATCTGCACTTCAATATTCATCGCTTGCGGAATAACCAAAATATCGCTAAATAAGATGGCCGCATCCATACCGTATCGCCGAATTGGCTGAACCGTAATTTCGCTCGCTAGTTCAGGTGTTTGGCAACGGGTAAAAAAATCGTATTTGGCTTTTATCTCTTGAAATTCTGGTAAGTATCGGCCTGCCTGACGCATCATCCAAACTGGTGGACGCTCAACAATTTCTCCTTTTAAAGCTCTTATGTATAAATCGTTCTTCATAGACTTTTTTAATTTATGGCTATAAATGATGGTTTACCAACTCAATTAAACTTTCAACAGTGGGGATTTTTGCAACCTGTATTTCTTTAAAATACTTTTGCGCTTCGGTAGCTGTGGTATCACCTATGCAAAAAGCAATGCCATTGGCTTTGTTTTGTTTGAGAAAACTTTCTACGGCTGAAGGACTAAAAAACATAACCGCTTTCGCGTCAGTATGAATTTTAGAAGCATCTAATTTAGTTTGATAGGCCTCTATTTCGGTTACTTCAATATTGTTTTCGTTTAAAATTGACGGCAATTCGTCTAGCCTTATATTACTACAGAAATAAGTAACCTCAGTGCCTTCTATGAACTCCACCAAATGTTCGGCTAGAGCTTTCGCACTATTTGCCGCAAATGTTACTGGTCCGATTTTTTGAGCAATCAAACGCTTGGTGCGTCTTCCTACACAATAGATGTTTTTAAATTGAAGCTCTGTTGCATCAACACTTTTAAGAATGGCTTCAACCGCATTTTGACTTGTAATGACAACGTTTTTGAGAGTTGATTTTAAAAGAATTGGTGAAATTCTATTTAAACTAATTTTAATAGCGTCGTCACTTTCCACCTTTAGACCATCGTTGAACATTCTTAATTGTTGTTCGGTAAGCGATTTTGTAGAAAACACATCAATCTTGCGATCGGAATTTTTGATGGTATCCATAAGCCGTTTTCCGCCGCGCTCAATAATGAAATTGGCGCAATATTCGGCCATATTGTAATGGCTACCTATTTTTTCAGAACGCTGAACCTCAAGTTTTTTACTACCATCTAAACTTAATAAAACCCCTTTAAAAAATATTTCATCGTCTTTTACAAAGGCAATAGCGCCAATTGGAGCCGAACAACCGCCTTCAAGTAGCCTTAAAAATTCGCGTTCTATCTGGGTACAAATTTGTGTGTGTTCGTCGTTAATTTCACTTAAAATCGTTCTTGTTTCTTCGTCATTTTCCAGTGCAGCAATCATAACTGCACCTTGTGCTGGCGCGGGAATCATCCAATCAAGGTTAAAGGAGTTTTCAGGTTTAATTCCTAATCTACCTAGGCCTGCAGCAGCAAAAATAGCAGCATTCCAATCTTGGTTCTCCTCAAGTTTTTGAAGCCTTAAATTTACATTGCCTCTTAAGTCAACAATGGTGTGTGTCGGAAATTGATTGAGCCATTGGGCACGACGGCGCAAACTTCCTGTGGCTATAATGGCGTTTTGCTGAGACAAAAACTCTTCGTTATTTTTAAAAACCAACATATCTCTGGTATTGCCGCGTTTTAAAACAGCACCTTGAACAATGCCCACTGGCAAGGCAGTTGGCACATCTTTTAAGGAATGTACAGCAATATCAATATCACCGTTAAGCATTGCAACATCTAAGGTTTTAGTAAAAATGCCTGTAATTCCCATTTCGTAAAGCGGCTTGTTAAGTACTAAATCACCGGTGGATTTTACAGGAACAATTACAGTTTTATGGCCAAGATGTTCTAATTGTTGTTGTACAGTTTTGGCTTGCCACAAAGCTAATTCGCTATCGCGGGTGCCAATTCTAATTGGTTTAGACATTTTGGATATTTTCTAGCTGGAATATTTTTTTGATAAGTTCAACACTTTCGTCTGAAGAATCGGAGTCTTCTTTAAGGTGAAATGCGAAGTGATTGGTAATTTTTTGAATAATATTATTGCTGATTAACTCGGCTTGAACTTCATTAAAATCAGATAGTTTTTTACGTTGATTACTGATTTCAGAATTTTTTAAATCGTTTAATTTAAGCTTTATGGCTTGAATTGTTGGCGCAAATTTGCGCGTATCTAACCATGTTAAAAATTCTGTTTTGATGTCCTCTATGATGGTTTCGGCAATTGGTATAAAAACTTTGCGTTTTTCTAAAGTATCATCCGTAATTTTTGCCAAATCGTCTAGATGCACCAATTTCACGTTCGATAAATCCTGAACGTCTATTTTAACATTTTTCGGAATGGATAAATCTAAAATAAGTAAGGGTTTTCCGGCACTTAGCATAGATTTTTCGATAGTGGGCTGCTTGGCACCTGTAGCTACGATCAAAATGTCGGCTTGATTAACTTCGGTTTCTAGATCTGAAAAATCTCTCACAATTACATTAAACTTTCCTGCAATTTCCTCTGCTTTAGTTTTGGTGCGATTTATAATAGTAATATGTGAATTTTTGGTATGTTTAACCAAATTTTCACAGGTGTTTCGGCCAATTTTACCAGTACCAAAAAGCAATATGTTTTTTTCAGAAACAGCATTTATGTTATTCATAATGTACTGAACAGAGGCGAAAGATACCGAAGTTGCTCCTGATGATAATTCAGTTTCTGTTTTAATGCGTTTACTAGCTTGAATTACGCAATTAACCAATCTTTCAAGATAAGAATTAAGTAATCCAAAAGATTTTGACAGCCTTGCACCGGATTTGAGCTGACTAATAATTTCGAAATCGCCTAAAATTTGGCTATCCAATCCAGAACCTACTTTAAACAAATGAGAAATAGCTTCTTTATTTTTATAAATATAGGCCACTTCTTGAAAAGATTCTACTGTACCGTTGGTATTATTACAAAGCAAATGAATTAACTGGTAAGGATGCTCAGCAAAGCCGTAAAGTTCGGTTCGATTGCATGTTGAAACAACAATAAGGCTTTCAATATCAGCATTTTTAGCGTCCATTAATAGCTGCTTCTTTGCGTCATCGTTTAGACTAAACAGTCCACGAACTTCTGCATCGGCTTTTTTGTAGCTTAAGCCTATGGCATAAAAAAATTTACTCTTATAATGTTGCATTCGCTCTGTTACCTGACTTGGGAATTAACTGAGCAAAAGTAAGAGCGATATAAATTATAAAGTAACGCTAAAAGAACTTTTTGTAACGCTAGAAGAATTTTAGGTAATATTCACATTTAAAACTGATAAATATCATATTTTTGCAGTGAATTAAGCCAATACAACGCGAGTTGTTTAGAACGAATCTAAATAAAACAATTAAATAAAAGAAATTGCTAATATCAAAAAATATCGCTAAAAGTTCATTCGAAGAAGTAACGATTGACGAAGGTTTTTTAGTGCTTTATTTTAAAAATGACCTTCAGGAAACTACTGAAATAAAACGGCTGATTAGTCAAGATTTTATACAATTTCATTTTGCTGTTAAAGGTCACTGTTCATTTCTTTTTAATGATGGTAATTATGTGTTTGATTTAAAGGAAGAAAACGCATTGCTGTTATATAATCCTGAACGTGATTTACCAATTCACTTGAATGCAAGCGCGAATAGTTGGATTATTTCAATTTTAATTTCCATCAAAAAATTTCATGGACTGTTCTCTAATGAAGCCAATTATATTACTTTTTTAAGCGAAGAGAATAAAAACAAAAAATACTACAAAGATCGCATTATATCGCCTTCCATGTTTATTGTGCTTAATCAAATGATGAATTACAATTTGAATAGCTCAGTAAGATCGCTTTATTTTAGAGCCAAGGCATATGAATTGTTGAGTTTATATTTTAATCGCAGTGAAGATACCGATATAGAACAATGTCCTTTTTTGGTTGATGAGTCTAACGTGACCAAAATCAGACAAGCCAAAGAAATTGTGATTGCGCGCATGGCCGAGCCACCAACTTTGCAAGAAATTGCAGATGAAATAGGTTTGAGCTTAAAGAAATTAAAAGAAGGATTTAAGCAAATTTATGGCGATTCGGTATTTAGCTTTTTGCTAGATTACAAGTTAGAAGTGGCACGAAAATTACTAGACTCTGGTCATTTTAACGTAAATGAAGTAGGTTTAAAAGTCGGGTATAGCACGGCAAGTCATTTTATTACAGCGTTTAAAAAGAAATATGGTGTTACGCCAAAAAAATACATTCAATCAAATTAAAAAAATGAAAGCACTACATATTACTTTATTTGCACTTTTGATTTCATTGGGCTCAGTGGCCCAAACCGACAAAGAATCTATCCAAAAATGGGCAGACATTTATATGGTGTATGTTCAAAATAATGATATTGATAAAATTTTAGACGCCATGCTGCCTCAGCTTTTCGAGACCATTAGTAGAAGTCAAATAAAGGCAAGTATGGAACAAATGCTTAACAACTCTAACATGAAGGTTGAATATCTATCGGCCAAAATTAATAGCATTTCGAACACCGTTAAACGTGATGATACCAAATACGCACTTGTAAATTACGATAGTAGCTTTAAAATGATTTTTTTAACGGAAGCTGAAAAGCCACTGGATAAACGGAAGGAAATGCTAGATTATTTTAAAACAGCCATGGAGGCTCAGTTTGGCAAAGATAGCACAACGATAAATTACGACGAAGCTTCGGTTTCGGTGAAGTCCGTAACTAATATGTATGCCGTGAGCAGTCCTGAATTTACTGGCTGGAAGTTTTTAAATGATGATAACAATATGGGAACATTGGCTAAAACAATTATTCCAGAAGATGTGATTTCAGCATTAAAAAATTAAAGAGAAAAATTGCAATAAGAAAAAATGAAAAAAGGAATTTTACTAGTAAATCTGGGCTCACCCGATAGCCCAAATCCCAAAGATGTAAAGAAATATTTGGGTGAATTTTTAATGGATGAACGCGTCATAGACGTGCCACTATGGGCAAGAACGCTCTTGGTTAAAGGCATTATTTTAAATACTAGGCCAAAAGCCTCGGCCAAAGCTTACCAAAAAATTTGGTGGGAAGAAGGTTCGCCATTAATCGTATTGTCCGAAAAACTTCAACATAAAATACAAGAACAGGTTGAGGTGCCCGTGGCCTTGGCCATGCGTTACGGTAGTATGACCATAAAAGATGGTTTAAAAGAATTGGTGGATAAAGGTGTGGAGGAAGTGTTATTAATTCCTTTATATCCACAGTATGCCATGGCAACCACCGAGACTATTGTGGTTTTAGCAGATGAGATTCAAAAAGAACATTTCCCCAATTTAAAAATAACCAATTTTAAGCCGTTCTATAACAACCCTGATTATATAAAGGTGCTTGCGGAGTCTATTAAAAAGCAGTTAGAAGGTAAGGATTACGAGCATTTATTGTTCTCGTATCACGGTGTGCCCGAGCGTCATATTAGAAAAAGTGATGTCACCAAATCGCACTGTAATCCGAGCTTATCTGGTGGTGGTATCTGTTGTAAAACACCTTCTAAAGCGCATGAATTTTGCTACAAACATCAATGCGTGGAAGTCACCAGATTGGTAGGCGAGTATTTAAATTTAAAAGAAGGTACTTATTCTACTTCCTTTCAATCCAGACTTGGATTTGACCCATGGCTACAACCTTATACTGATAGAACTATTGAAAAATTAGGTAAAAACGGTCTCAAGAACATGGCCATTGTTACACCTGCGTTCGTGAGTGATTGTCTTGAAACTCTTGAAGAAATTGCCATGGAAGGCGAAGAAATATTTCATGAAGTTGGTGGTAAAAATTTCACCACGGTTGCCTGTTTAAATGATGACAAAAACTGGGTGGCACTACTCTCAAAATGGATACATAACTGGGTTGAAGCCGATTTAGTTACTGCTTAATGGCAAAAGTTTCAGCGGACGATTTAGGTACCCAATCCATTGGTTCATTGCTAATAAAACAGGCAGTGCCAGCCTCTATTGGTATTTTGGTAATGTCGCTCAATATTATTGTCGACACAATATTTGTTGGTAATTGGATTGGTTCAATTGCTATTGCAGCGATTAATGTGGTATTGCCGGTATCGTTTTTTATTGCAGCTTTAGGGATGGCCATTGGTATTGGTGGGTCTTCTATTATCTCTCGTGCACTTGGCGCTGGTGATAAAGAAAAAGCACTTAAATCATTTGGAAATCAGTTGAGCTTAACGCTACTGTTAACTATCATTTTGGTGGTAATAGGTTTGGCATTTGTCGATCAAATTATTCCAAGGTTTGGAGGTAAAGGCGGTATCTATGAACCTGCTAAAACTTATTATACCATTGTACTTTATGGCGTACCTTTTCTAGCCCTCTGTATGATGGGCAATAATGTGATTAGGGCCGAAGGCAAACCAAAATTTGCCATGATTGCCATGATTATTCCGTCGGTTGGAAACCTCATTCTAGATTATATTTTTATATATGTTTTTGACTTTGGAATGGCCGGCGCGGCATGGGCTACAACTATTTCGTATTTACTTTGTTTTGGTTATATATTATGGTTTTTCCTATCGAAAAATTCTGAGCTTCACATCAATCTTAGTCATTTCAACCTAAGTAAAAAAATCACCTCAGAAATAGCCTCTTTAGGCAGTGTAACACTGGCTAGGCAAGCAGTGGTTAGTGTGATTTATTTGTTTATGAATAACATTTTGTTCAATATAGGAGGCGAATCTAGTGTTGCTGTCTTCGGAATTATTGCCAGAATAATGATGTTTGCCTTGTTTCCTGTTTTGGGTATTACCCAAGGATTTTTGCCCATCGCTGGGTATAATTATGGTGCTAGAAACTTTAGTCGTGTTAAGGAAACTATCAACACATCTATCATATATGCGTCTGGTTTAGCAGTGGTTATTTTTATATTTCTAATGGTTTTTACCGAGTCAATTGTAAGTGTTTTTACCAAAGATCAAATAGTGATTAACCAAACAGTTTATGCTATGAAATGGGTGTTTTTAGCAGTGCCCATTGTGTCCATTCAACTGATAGGCTCAGCTTATTTTCAGGCGATTGGTAAGGCTGTTCCAGCGTTGCTACTTACTTTATCCCGTCAAGGATTTTTCTTTTTGCCATTGGTTTTGATTTTACCTTTTTTTTATGGGGAATTTGGAGTTTGGATTTCTTTTGCGCTAGCCGATTTTCTTTCAACCATACTAACAGCCTATTTTATTAATAGAGAAGTACGACTTAAATTAAATGTCGATTCATAAATAATTGCTGTAAATGCTTAATTTTATAGCAAGACTAACTAAAACTAAAAATAATGAGATTTTTCAAACTTTCATTGGCATTCTTGCTTTGCTGTTTTTTTGCTTCAAACACATCTGCGCAAGATATTAATCCAGAACTTTTTGAAGCTTTAGAATATAGATTTATCGGTCCGCATCGTGGCGGAAGAAGTGCCGCTGTTACTGGGGTGCCAAACAAACCCAATTTATTTTATTTCGGAGCGACCGGTGGAGGTATTTTTAAAACCACCAACGGTGGCCGAACCTTGGAAAGTATTTCCGATGGTTATTTTGGAGGAAGTATCGGTGCAATTGCTGTAGCCAAAAGTGACCCCAACGTAATTTATGTTGGCGGTGGCGAAAAAACAGTTAGAGGAAATGTATCATCTGGTTACGGCATGTGGAAGAGTGTTGATGCAGGTAAAACGTGGCAATCCTCTGGCCTTGAAAAAACAAGGCATATTCCCCGCATAGCCATTCACCCTCAGAATCCTGATATTGTTTTCGCTGGTGTATTAGGAGACATTTACAAACCAACTGAAGATCGCGGGCTCTACAAAAGCACCGATGGGGGAAAATCATGGAGTAAAATATTGTTTTCGCACCCGCAGGCGGGTGTAGTTGATTTGATTTTAGACCCAACCAATCCCAGAATTATTTATGCATCAACATGGCATTTGCAACGTACGCCTTACAGTTTAATTTCAGGGGGCGATGGTTCGGCCTTATGGAAAAGTACTGATAACGGTGAAACTTGGAAAGAGATTTCTAAAAACAAAGGCTTCCCAACTGATACATTGGGCATTATTGGGATTACGGTTTCACCAGTTAATAATGAGCGTCTTTATGCAATGGTTGAAAACAAAGAGAAAGGCGGTCTCTACCAAAGTAACGATGGTGGCGATAGTTGGACTTTGGTAAATAGCGATAGAAGTTTAAGACAGCGTGCATGGTATTACACTAGGGTTTATGCAGACACTAAAGATGTGGATGTGGTATATGTGCTTAATGTATCCTATCACAAAAGTACCGATGGCGGAAAATCTTTTGACCGTTACAATGCCCCACACGGTGATCACCACGATTTATGGATAGCGCCTGAAGATCCAAACAGAATGATAATTGCCGACGATGGCGGTGCGCAGGTAACCTATGATGGCGGAGAAACTTGGAGCACCTACTACAATCAGCCAACAGCACAGTTTTATCGTGTAACTACCGATAATCATTTTCCTTATAGAATTTACGTGGCGCAACAAGATAATTCGACATTAAGAATTCCGCATAGAACGGACGGTTACGCCATTGGGGAAGATGATTGGGAAGAAACAGCAGGAGGTGAATCGGCACATATTGCGGTGAGTCCGTTAGATAACGAGGTGGTTTTTGGCGGAAGCTACGGCGGATTCTTAACCCGAGTTAACCACAAAACAGGAACCGTTAGAGCTGTTAACGTTTGGCCAGACAACCCAATGGGGCATGGTGCAGAAGGTACGAAATACAGATTTCAGTGGAATTTTCCCATCAAGTTTTCTAGGCACAACCCTAATAAATTATATACCTTTTCGCAACACGTACATGTTTCTGAAAACGAAGGCCAGTCTTGGGAAATAATCAGTCCCGACTTAACCACAAACGATCCCGAAAAGATGAAATCTTCTGGTGGCCCAATAACAAAAGACAATACCTCGGTAGAATATTATTGTACCATTTTTGCAGCTGAAGAATCGCCTTTAAAAGAAGGCTTGCTTTGGGTTGGCAGCGACGATGGTTTGTTACATATTACCAAGGATGGTGGAAAAAACTGGGAGAACGTAACGCCTAAAGGAATGCCGCAGTGGATGATGTTTAATAGTATAGAACCAAGTATATACGACGAAGGAACCTGCTATGTAGTTGGCACACGCTATAAGTTAGGAGACTTTTCTCCTTATATCTATAAAACCACGAATTACGGAAAAACTTGGACTAAAATTACCAACGGTATTAATGCCGAGCATTTTACCAGAGTGATGCGCGAAGATCAAAAACAACGTGGTTTGCTTTACGCAGGTACCGAAACTGGCATGTATATCTCCTATGATGATGGTAAAAACTGGAAGTCACTTCAGCTTAATTTACCCATTGTTCCTGTTACAGATTTAACGATCAAAGACAATAATTTGGTTGTGGCGACCCAAGGTCGGGGATTGTATATTATTGATGATTTATCAGTGATTCAGCAATTGTATAATGCTAAAAACTCAGATCATTTATTACTAGCACCTAAAGACACCTATCGCATGCGTGGTGGCAGTAGAACTGGTAGCTTAACTCAAGGCACCAACCATCCTAATGGTGTAATGACTTATTTTTATTTAAAGGATTTGAAAGACGAGGATGAGGTTGTTTTAAGCTATAAAGAAGCTAATGGAAAACTAATTAAAGCATTCAGCAGCAAAGGTAAAGACAACGAAAAATTAGAAATAAAAACGGGGTCCAACCTATTTGTTTGGAATATGCAATATGACGGCGCCGAAAGGCTGCCAGGCATGATTTTATGGTGGGCAAGTTTAAACGGGCCCAAAGCCATTCCTGGAGATTATAAAGTTGAATTAAATGTAAACGGAAAACTTATTGAGCAACCTTTCAAAATCTTGGCAGACCCAAGAGCTGAAAGCACACTCGACGATATGAAAGTGCAATTCAGTTTTATTGAAGAC
Source organism: Flavobacteriaceae bacterium (assembly GCA_018402135.1). Taxonomy (GTDB): domain Bacteria; phylum Bacteroidota; class Bacteroidia; order Flavobacteriales; family Flavobacteriaceae; genus Paucihalobacter. The sequence continues at coordinate 315,988 of JAGYJF010000003.1, forward strand.
GTTAATAAAACCATGGACAGCGCCCATCAATCCATCAAAAAAATCAGGAACATTAATGAGCAATTAGTGGCTTTTCAAAAGCAATACAAAGACAATGAAGAGGTGAAAGACTTGGTTGAAAAAGCCAAAGAATTACAAAAGCAGTTTACCGAAATAGAAGAAGCCTTGTATCAAACCAAAAACCGTAGTAATCAAGACCCGTTAAATTTTCCCATTAGACTCACCAATAAATTAGGACATTTAAATGCTTTAGTCAGTCTCGGAGATTTTGCACCAACAAATCAGGATGTAGCCGTTAAAAATGAGCTTGCAGCTCAAATTAACGAAGAACTATTGAAATTTAATCAATTAATTTCTGAAGAAATCAAGACTTTCAACCAATTATTCAACAGTAAAAATCTTAATTATTTGTTTGTAGATTAAAATGGCATATTACAACTATATCAAAGCATTACACCTCATATTTATAGTAACCTGGTTTGCTGGACTTTTTTATATTCCAAGGCTCTTTGTTTACCAAATTGAAGCGTTCTATAAAGCTTCCCCCGAAAAAGAAATACTAGGCGAACAATTAAAACTGATGGCAAAACGCTTGTGGTATATTATTACTTGGCCATCTGCAGTCTTGGCAACACTTTTTGCAGTTTGGTTACTAATCTTACGACCAGATTTGTTGCAGCAACCGTGGATGCACGTCAAGTTGGCATTTGTTTTGTTGCTTTTTATTTATCACTATCAAACTCATGTTTACTTTAACCAATTGCAAAAAGATGTGGTGAAAAAAACCTCTTCATTTATGCGCTTGTGGAACGAGGGCGCTACTTTTATTTTATTTGCTGTGATATTTTTGGCACTTTTAAAAAATGCCATCAACTGGATTTTTGGAGTAATTGGATTAGTAGTTTTAGCCCTACTAATTATGTTAGGATTTAAAGTTTATAAAAGTATTAGGGCTAAAAACCCAAAGGCTTGAGGCTGGCATAATACTTGACACCTCTCAAAGTGTTTAGTAATAGTATTGTTTGTAACGGTAAAATGTATGAAATTAAAAAAAGTATCGCTTAGGCTTAGAATATTTATAGGAATGATAACGTTGGTTTTACTAGCCTCCATTCTTATTGCCTTGGTGACTATTTATCAATACAACGAAGAAGCTCAAGACTACCACCGCGAACGTTTAGAAAGAAAAGAAACTGCCATTACCGAGCATATCAATTTTGTTTTGCGCGACCGACAGACAACTTACGAAATAACCACACAAAACATTCCAAGAATTTTCAAGGAAAAAATATTTGAAATTGCTGAAATACACGGTATGCAAATTAACCTTTATGATTTAGAAGGCGATTTACTTATCAGTTCTAGAGGTGCATTTGCTATGGATTCCATAGTGAGGTGTCTTGATCCTGAAGTGTTGAATGCCGTTTCTCAAAGCTTCCAACATCGATTTGTGAATAAAACCATTAGCAATAAGATAGCTTATCAATCATCCTATTCATTTATTACAGATAATAAATTTAAACCTTTAGCTATTTTAAATCTACCGTATCTAGAAAATGATGAATTTTTGAACAAAGAGCTATATGAATTCCTTCTTCGTTTAAGCTATGCCTATTCTATTATGATAGTGGTGGCCATTGCTTTTGCTTTTATTTTGTCGAGATATATCACAAAATCACTAAAAACAGTCAGCGATAAAATGGCTAAAACCCGGCTTGAACATCGCAATGAAAAAATTGATATTCAAGATACCAGTCAAGAAATAGAAACGCTTGGTTACTGCCTATAATAGTATGATTGACGAATTGGAAGAAAGTGCTGTAAAACTAGCCACCAGCGAAAGAGAACAAGCATGGCGAGAAATGGCAAAGCAAGTGGCACATGAAATTAAAAACCCCTTAACTCCTATGCGATTGAGCATTCAAAGTTTTGAGCGCAAGTTTGATCCTAAAGACGAAAATATTGAGCTAAAACTAAGCGAATTTTCTAAAACGCTCATTCAGCAAATTGATACCATGAGTTCCATAGCCTCCGCTTTTTCAACCTTTGCAAAAATGCCAGCACAACAAAACGAAACCTTAAATGTGGTGGCAATTACAAAACTCGCTTTAGATATTTTTAATGAAGATTATATCTCATTTATTTCTGAACAAGACAAGATCATAGCTAAATTTGACAGAACCCAACTCATTAGAGTGGTAACTAATTTGGTTAAAAATGGTATTCAAGCAATCCCGGAAGACCAAGAAAACAAACGTATTGTAGTAGATATTACAAAAGATGAGACCAACGTAATTATCTCTATATCAGACAACGGTATAGGTATTGCCGAAGCGCACAAAACAAAAGTATTTGAACCTAAGTTTACCACCAAATCAAGCGGAATGGGACTGGGATTGGCTATGGTTAAAAATATTGTGGAAACTTATAATGGCACAATTTCTTTCACTTCCAATCCTGGTCGGGGTACTATTTTTAAGGTAACATTCCCAAAAGTTTAATTAAAAAAATTAAAATTAAAATAAAATTATGAGTTATAACAACATATTATCGCAACATGAAAATGGAATCACAACCATTACCATAAACAGACCTAATAAATTAAATGCACTCAATAAAGCTACAATTGGGGAATTACATGAAGCATTTAAGGCGGCTGATAGTGATAAAAGAGTAAAGGTTATTATTATTACAGGTAGCGGTGAAAAAGCTTTTGTAGCAGGCGCAGACATTAGCGAATTTGCAGATTTCAGTATTGAAAACGGTGGAAAATTAGCTGCAAAAGGTCAAGAATTATTATTCGATTTTGTTGAAAATTTATCTACACCGGTTATTGCTGCAGTTAATGGTTTTGCGCTTGGTGGAGGATTAGAATTGGCAATGGCTTGTCATTTCAGAGTTGCCAGCAACAATGCGAAAATGGGATTACCCGAAGTGTCCTTAGGAGTCATTCCTGGTTATGGTGGTACCCAACGACTTCCACAATTAGTAGGAAAAGGACGTGCTATGGAATTAATTATGACTGCAGGCATGATAGACGCCAACCAAGCTTTAAGTTATGGATTGGTCAATCATATCACTACTACCGAAGAGTTATTGCCATTTTGCAACGGAATTGCCAGCAAAATAATGCGCAATTCATCGGTCGCGATTGCGGCTGCCATTAAAGCCGTAAATGCCGGCTTTAAGGATGGTGTGGATGGATACAAAGCTGAAATAACAGCGTTCGGCGATAGTTTTGGCACAGAAGATTTTAAAGAAGGCACATCCGCATTTTTAGAAAAACGCAAAGCTGACTTTCCAGGTAAATAAAACCCCGATTCTTATAATGTTTAAACAAAAAAGTGAGCCCGAAAGCTCACTTTTTTCACTAATAGATAACTAATATAAACAGAAACTATAATTTAAATTTTTCGGTATAAACTCTGCCATTAGAAGTCATTACTGCAGCGTAATCACCTTTTTCGGTTCTATCTAATCTATAGGCTCGTTTTAAAATAGGATTTTCAGATGACACTATTTCCGAATGAATCAGCTCATTTTCGTAATAAAGTTCAACCTTCATTTCATTGGAATCTAAACCAATTTTTGAAATTAAAATTTTTGCATCTTCTTTTTTAAATACAGGTTTGTAAATGGTTTGAGCGTCTTTGTCAAAAAACGCAACACCTTGCACTGTAACTTCGAAAAAGGTTATTTCAATTTGGAATTTTGTATCAATTTCCAAGGTGTATAAGCCGTTTTTTAATTGTGTATAATCAAATAGCGCTTTAGCATCGCCCTTGTAGTTTACGGTGCTAAGTTGAACCACAGTACCCGATGCATCTTTAATTACAACCGAAATGTTGTTCATGTCATTATTAGTGATTTTATAATCAACTAATACATTATTTGTGTAGCTAGATAAGGTTCCAAACATTACCGCGACGATTAAAAGTTTTTTTATCATTGTTTTCATTGTTTTTAATTTTTTTGAATTGTTACTAATTTTTGATACAAATTTAACCTAGGATTATCTGTTGAAAAACATGCATATTGGCATGTATATGTACATAATTAACCAAGAGATAATAAATATTTGATATGAAAGTTAAAATAGCACATAATTACGGTAATTCATTATAGTTTTTCCCTCTATTTAGCCGTAAATTTGTATAAGATATGACAGCGAGAAAACCTATATTAGAAAAGATTAGCCCAGAGTTTGGAAGCTCCTTAAGAGTTAAAAAACATGAGGCTTATATTGGTGAAAACAAACCATTTTGGCATTTTCATCCAGAGGTTGAATTGGTGTATGTTAACAAAGGCCAAGGCAAAAGACATATAGGAAGTCATTTATCGTATTTTAACAATAGTCAATTATTGCTTATTGGCGCTAATTTGCCACATAATGGTTTTACCGATCGTTTAACAATTAATGGTTCTGAAACTTTGGTACAGTTCAAGCCTGAATTTTTAGGGGAACATTTCTTCGACATTCCTGAAATGGGCTCTATTAAGAAATTGTTTGAACGCTCAAAAAATGGTATTCTATTCGGTGTAAAAACCAAACAAAAATTAGGAAAAAAAATTGAAAAATTAGCTGAAAAAGAAGGCTTTAAAAAAATCCTCATATTGTTAGAAGTACTTCACGACCTATCAAAAGCCGAAGATTATACCATATTAAATGCTGATGGATTCGCCTTTGAAACAGAGCCGCAAGACAGCGCCAAGATTGACATTATATTTAAACACGTAAACGCCAATTTTAAATCGCATATCAGTTTAGACGAGATCGCCGATAAGGTTAGTATGACTGTCCCAGCTTTTTGTCGCTATTTTAAAAAGGTTACTGGCAAAACATTTACCAAATTGGTTAATGAATATAGAGTAGTGCATGCAACTAAATTATTGTCAGAAAGTAAAATGAGTATCACAGATGTTTGTTTTGAATGTGGATTCAATAATTTTTCACATTTCAACAAGTTGTTTAAAGAGTTTACAGGCAAAAGCGCCTCTAAATACAGAGGCGAATTAAAAATGATTGTACAATAACACACAAATTAAGCTATGGCGAAGAAAAATAAAATTGAAATTGCACTGGAATACTATACCAAAAAGGGTGCAGAAATACTGAATACTGTGAACAGCAGAAACAATTTAACAGCAGATGAGATTATTCATTTTGGTGAAGAAATGGCGATTCTGGAATACAAAATGACTGCCTTAGAAGTGGCTAAAGAAAGTTAATACCCTCTACCTTTCGCCATCCCATTCTGCATAAAACTGCTCGAGATATTGCTCCATATACTTATGACGTTGTTGCGCAATGCGTTTTCCTGTTGGCGTATTCATTTTATCTTTAAGAAGCAATAACTTTTCGTAAAAGTGATTAATTGTTGGCGCCGTTGAGGATTTGTATTCGGCTTTGGTCATTTTAAGATTTGGTTTAATGCTAGGATCAAATAAGCCTCTATTTTTAAAACCCCCATAATTAAAAGCACGTGCAATCCCAATAGCACCGATGGCATCTAACCTATCAGCATCTTGAACCACCTGAAGTTCCATTGAGTTAAAAGTTTGACCATTATCAAGACTATTTTTAAACGACATGTGTTTAATAATGTTTACTACATGTTCAATAACACTGCTGTCTAAATTGTGCTTAAATAAAAATTGTCTTGCCATGTTTGGCCCAATTGTTTCATTACCATCGTAAAATTTACTATCAGCAATATCATGAAGTAAAGCACCAAGCTGTACAATAAGCAAGTCAACTGGCTCTTTTTCAGCGATAAGCATAGAATTATTAAACACCCTTAAGGTGTGAAACCAATCATGACCACCTTCGGCATTTGTTAAAACCGATTTTACGTAGGTCTTAGTGGCTTTTAGTATTTCAGTATCATTCATTGGTTATTGCTGAAGTTATTTCGGTTTCAATAATAGTGATTAATTCTTCATGATTGGAATAATCTGAAAGCTTTTTAGGTTGGTGAACTTTAAATTTAATGTGTGCGCCAAGTCCCATTGGAAATTTTCCAAATCGCAATGTTTTCCACGAATTATTAATGGTGATAGGCACCACAGTCGCACTTGATATGTGTGCAAAAAGCGTTAGAAGTCCTTTTTTTTGAAAGGGTTTTGGTACCCCATTTCGGCCACGTGTTCCTTCAGGAAAAATAACAGCGGCCCGTTTAGTGGTTTCAATATAGGTTGCAAAGTTTTTGATGGCACTAACAGCTTGCTGCGGTTTTTTTCGGTCTATTAAAACCGAACCGCCATGACGCAAATTGAAAGAAACACTTGGGATGCCTTTGCCTAATTCAACCTTGCTTATAAATTTAGGGTGATGTTTTCGCATATACCAAATTAAAGGTGGGATGTCGTACATGCTTTGATGGTTCGCAACTATAATTAGGGGTTGGTTGTTATCAATAGTAAAATTATTTTCAAATGAGAACCTTGTGCCCAAAATATTTAAACATCGCATAATAAAAAACTGAAGCCAATCTACACTTAGCTTGTGAGCCTTGTAACCAAACACATTTAAACAAAACCACTGAATTGGATGGAATATTACCAATGTTAAACCAAAGCAAACTAAATATACTGGTGTTAAAACGTATGAAATGAGTTTTTGCATGGTGCTAAATTAAAAAAACCACGCTTTGGGCGTGGCTTTCATTTGCGAAATTATTTCTATTTAACAGTGTTGATTGTAAGCATCAACTAAATTTTCAGCAATCATTTCTGCTGGACGGCCTTCAATGTGATGTCTTTCCAACATATGAACCAATTCACCATCTTTAAACAAAGCCATACTTGGCGAACTTGGAGGGAATGGTACCATATGTGCTCTAGCAACGTCGGTTGCTTCGCGGTCTACACCCGCAAAAACGGTCACTAAATTATCTGGTTTCTTCGAGTTTTGTAAACTTATACGCGCACCTGGTCTAGCGTTGGCAGCGGCGCAACCGCAAACCGAATTCACTACAACCAAAGTAGTACCTTTTTTTGATAATGCCTGATTTACAGCATCGGCGGAATGTAATTCTTCAAAACCCACGCTAGTTAAATCTTCGCGCATTGGTTTTACTAATTCTGGTGGATACATATATCTTGTATTTATGTGAAAATTAAGTCGCAAAGTTACAAAACTTGATACTATTTAGGCTTAAATTATAATGAGATTAACTATTAAATTTTGAAGTTTGTTTGATTATTAATTTTTGAAGGAACAAAACTAACCGCTTAAAATAATTACATTGATATGGTTACCTTTGCATTTCTTTTTAATTAAATACATTTTATTTTGATTCGTTGGATTGCTGTTATTATTGGGTTTATATTTTTTAGATTTCCTGGTGCTATCATTGGTTTTTTGTTGGGAAGTTTATTGGAAGGATTTCAAAAAAACAGGCAAAATCCCTTTACTGGTAACGCTAAGGTTTCACCTGCCGATTTTGAACTTAATTTATTGTCGCTAGCATCTATTGTTATCAAAGCCGATGGCAATGTAAGCGAACAAGAAATGCGATTTGTTCAAAATTACTTCGTTCAGGCCTATGGTAAAGACCATGCCAATGCCACATTTAGAACCTTTAATGAGGTTGTGAAAAATCGTGAAATATCAGCCCTTAAAATTTGTGAATTTTTACGAATTAGAACCCGCTATGAGTCGCGTTTACAAATCATTCATTTTCTATTTAGTATCGCGCAAGCCGATGGTTTGGTGTCGCAACCAGAGGTTGAGAAGATAAAGGAAATTGCTAATTATCTCTCTATTGGATTGCGCGATTTTGAAAGTATAAAAGCCATGTTTTTCAAAAATCCAGATAGTGCCTATAAAATTCTTGAAATTGACAAAGGCGCCACTGCAGCCGAAATTAAGTCGGCTTATCGTACAATGGCTAAAAAATACCATCCTGATAAACTGCAGCATATGGATGAAGCTTACCGAAAAGGCGCAGAAGACAAGTTTAGAAAAGTTCAGGAAGCCTATGAGCAGTTACAGAAGGAGTTAAATTTTAAGTAATTTTTTTAATTTGGACAAATGTCGTATATTTGAGGACAAACAGTTAAAAGTGGATAACTCTGAAACTCATATCAATTCGGTAAATGAAGCAGTGGCTGTTTATGCCAATACTTTCACTCAGTTCGACGTTGCCAAAAGTTTTGGTTTACAGGATTTACTCGACGATAAATTAATGCTTATCAAAGCCATTAGAATGGGCATTCCGTTTACGCTTTTCAACGAAATAAAAAACATCACGCCATTTTCCGATGATGATTGGGCCGAAATTCTAAGCGTATCCACCAAATCATTACAGCGTTACAAACAAGAGATAGATTTTTTGTTCAAACCCATTCATTCCGAAAAAATTATTGAAATAGCTGAGGTGTCATTACTAGGAAATCTAGTTTTTGGAGATAGTTCCAAATTTAAACTTTGGCTCAACACACCGAGTTATGCGCTTGGTAACATGTTGCCTATTGAATTACTTAAAGATTCCTATGGAAAGGAGATGGTACTCGCCGAACTTCACCGAATAGACCACGGTATTTTTGCCTAATGATTGTTTATAGGTTATCCAGAAAGAAATATGCCCACGAATTGTCAGGTAAGGGTGCCGCATTAATTGGTAACCGTTGGAACTCAAAAGGGGTTGAGATGATTTACACTTCTGAAAGTCGGGCACTTGCTATGGCTGAGGTAGCAGTTCATTTAACTTTAGCTACTTTGCCAAATGATTTCATATTGCTAGAAATTTTAATTACAGACAAGGTTTTAATTTTAGAATTAACACCAAAAGAATTATCTAAAAACTGGAATGCATTTCCGCACCATCCTGAAACGCAGTTTTTAGGAGATCAATTTATTCGGGATAATCAATTTGCTGTGATGAAAGTACCTTCGGCTGTGGTTCAAGGAGATTTTAATTATATAATTAATCCTTACAATTCACAATTTAAGCTGATTAAAATTGCTGCCCAACTTCCATTTTTGTTAGACCAACGATTGTTTAAATCATCCTAAAAACCAAATCGTAACATCGTTAAAATAGACCTTCCTGGATTCGGAATTTCAAACGCTCTTAATATGGATAAGTGATTTACATAAGTTGTATTTAATAAATTGTTACCTGAAATACTGGCTGTTAGGTTTTTGTTGCCCCAACTAAAATCTTTTGTTATACCTAGGTTTAATAAAGTATAAGCAGGTGTTTCAATTTCATTAAATCCCGGTCTGTTTTGTTTTGAAAAATGGGTGAGTGTGGTTTCAATTTGAGTTGATTTTATAAATTTAGGCCTATAATTTAAACCCAAACTATAATTATCGGCAGGGATGAAGGTCAGATTTTCGTCAGATTTACTCAAAGTGCCGCGCACCAAGGCTGCGGTTGAGTTGATTGAAATATCCTCATTAAACTTATAATGAATAGACAGTTCTGTACCGTAAAGCTGCGCATTTTCTTGTTGAAATTCCCAGATTTGTAAGCCGTCCTCAGGTCTCGTTTCACCTGTATTAATAAAGAAAATATAATTTGAAATGGTATTGAAGTATGCCGAGGCTCCTAATGTAAATCTCGCAAGTTTTAATGCATAACTAATATCTGTTTGAAAACTTTGTTCACGTTCAAAGTTGGCATTCCCTACCTCAAATCTGTTGGTTCCCGGGTGTGGTCCGTTTGAAAATAACTCAGCCAAATCTGGCGCTCTAAATCCTGAGGATAGATTTACCTTGATGTTTTGAAATTTAGATATATCATAAGTTGCACCAAAAGACCCGGTAAGTCCTCCAAAATCTGAACTTAGCTGTCTGTTTTCAGGACTACCTGCTAAAACAAATCCATAATTAACGAGTAAAGGTCTGTCGGCAAGAGCCGTTACCTTTCGGTAATCAAATCTAATTCCAGCTTGAAGATATAGCTTATCAAATTGTTTGCTCCCTAGATAATAGGCACCGATATCAAAGGTATTTGCATCGGGGATTAATATTTCTTGAGCCGAATTTTTATTGAGTGTTTTAATAAAACTTGACTGAAATCCGAAGGTGTATTTAAAATTCTGTTTTGGAGTTAAAGATATTCTACCAGAAATAAAGCTGTGATTTTGGTTAATTCCAAGGTCGACTGAATCAAAACTTTCTTCTATTTCGCTGCGATCGTTAAAGTGATGTGAGATATGAAAATATGTTTGAAACTTTTCGTGAAAGCTCTCCTGCGTGTAAGAAATCAAATAATCTTTTACTTCTTGAAATGGCAACTGCATATTGCGATCGTTTCTGTTAGTTGCTAATGATGCTTCTAATTCTTCATCGCTAATGATTCCCAGATTTTGGTTGAGATAGGTAAAAGATAGCTTGTTTTTAAAATTAGTCTTATCTAAACCGGTGTGAATTCTAAAATTTTGATTGTTAAAGCGGCTATTGCCAATTATTGTGCCGTTACCATCCTTATAATCCGCATGATTTTCAATAGCCGCGTCCACTGCAAAAAACAGGTGGTTGTTGAATCGCTTACCTAAACTCGCAAATGTTTTAATGCCATTTGAAACACTATTAAATGAACTTCCAATAGTTCCAGTCAAGTTGCTATGATCCAAGTAGGATTCATCATCTTTGATTAGTAAAACACCGCCAACTGCGCCAGAACCATATAAAATGGAGGCTGGACCTTTTATAACATCAACTTTATAAACACCTAAATTGTTAAGTCCTAAACCATGGTCCTGACCCCATTGGTGATTTTCAAGTTTATTATTTTGAAAAATGGTAACCACTCTTGAAAATCCAAGTCCTCTAATAAATGGCTTTACAATGCCTGTGCCTAAAGTAGCACCACTTATACCAGGTAAATCTGTTAGTGAGGCCGCCAATCCTCCAGTGTTAAATTGTCTGGATATGGTTTTCATATCCAAATCGGTAACCGAATACGGTGTTTTTTTGGTTAACCCCGTTTGTTTATCAATAATTACTATGGCATCAAGCGATTGAATGTCTTTAATGAGTTCGATGTTGAGTCGTTTATATTTTTTAGATTCGGAGTTAAAGTCTATAGAAAGTATTCTTTCTTGATAGCCAATCGATGAAATTACCAAGTTGAAAATAGCTTCTGAAGATTCAATCTTAAAAGAACCGTCGGCTTCTGTAATCGTGCCTATTGTAGTGTTATCAATGTAAACGGAAGCGAAAGCAACTGCTTCTTTGTTGCAAACTATTTGACCTTCAATAATAAATTGGGTATAACTTGTAAAATAACTCAGACACCCAATTATCACCAGTAAATTTTTATATGAAAAGTGCATGTTGTTTAAATATTTTATTTAGGCAAATATATAAATAAATTTAGACAAGACTAAAAATGTATTTTATATTATATAAAAATGTATTTTTGCACCTACAAAGTCAACCGATTTATGTTTAGTGATTCAGAAGAAAATTATTTAAAAACAATATTTCATCTCGAAAGACAATTTAAGGATGGTGTTTCCACCAACGCTATCGCCGACCAGATGCAAACCAAAGCATCGTCTGTTACTGATATGATGAAAAGATTATCAGATAAAAATTTGGTTAATTATGTGAAGTATCAGGGCGTAACTTTGTGCGATAAGGGCAGAATTGCCGCGGCTGCAATCATCCGAAAACACAGGTTATGGGAAGTTTTTTTGGTTGAAAAATTAGACTTTAGTTGGGATGAAGTTCATGAAGTTGCGGAACAATTGGAACATATTGAATCTGAAGAACTTATTGATAAGCTTGATAAACTGCTGAATTACCCAAAATTTGATCCGCATGGCGACCCCATTCCTAATAAAGACGGTAATTTTCCAGTTAGGGATAAGGTTTTATTAAGCGATTTAAGTATTGGGTCTAAAGGTATTTGTGTTGGGGTTAAGGATACGTCATCGTCGTTTTTAAAATATCTCGATAAAAATGGCATTGCTTTAGGTAAGTCTATTCAAGTGCTGGAAAAGGAAGATTTTGATCATTCACAAAAAATAAAAATTGAAAATGAGGTGCTTCAAGTATCTCAACAAATTGCATCGAATTTATACATTAAAACCACCCATTAATTATGGATAGTATTTTAAATTTTTTCGAAAATGTGAATCCTGTGTATGGTGCTTTAGTGGCAGGTTTATTCACTTGGATTTTAACGGCACTAGGTGCGTCGTTGGTGTTTTTTGTAAAAGGTATGAATCGTGCACTACTTGACGGGATGCTCGGATTTACTGGTGGTGTTATGGTGGCAGCTAGTTTTTGGAGTTTACTGGCGCCTGGAATAGCCATGAGTCCTGGCGAAGGATTTGTTAAAGTAATTCCTGCAGTGGTTGGTTTTGCGCTCGGTGCTTTGTTTATTTTTGGCTTAGATAAAATTTTACCACATTTACATATCAACTTTAAAGAAACAGAAAAAGAAGGTGTTAAAACGCCTTGGCATAGAACAACCTTGTTAGTTTTGGCCATAACCTTGCACAATATTCCTGAAGGGTTGGCCGTGGGTGTTTTATTTGGTGGTGTTGCATTGGGTATGCCAGAAGCGACTATCGGTGGGGCAGTTGCATTAGCGCTTGGTATTGGAATTCAGAATTTCCCTGAAGGGCTAGCTGTTTCTATGCCTTTAAGACGTCATGGTGTGAGTAAATTCAAAAGTTTTTGGTTTGGTCAAATGTCAGCTATTGTAGAGCCAATCGCAGCGGTTATTGGTGCTGTAGCGGTTACATTTTTTACGCCTTTGTTACCATACGCCTTATCGTTTGCAGCAGGCGCAATGATTTTTGTGGTGGTTGAAGAAGTGATTCCAGAAACCCAGCGAGATAAGTATACCGATATTGCTACTTTGGGTTTTATTGGCGGATTTATTGTCATGATGACCTTAGACGTTGGTCTTGGATAACATTAGTCACAACCACAATTGCCACTACCACAAGATTTTGAGGCCTTTTTCTTGGAAGTAAAAACAAAACGTTTCAGCAAGAATACAATTGCTGCCACAAGTGTAAGTACGACTAATATAGTTTGAATAGTATGATTCATAATAATTATTCTACTTTAAAAGCTGATAAGCAATCAGCGATATAATATAAGCAATAATTGTCATACCTGCTAATTGAAACATAGGCCATTTCCAGCTATTTGTTTCTCGTTTTACAATAGCCAAGGTACTCATGCATTGCATTGCAAAGGCATAAAACAATAATAGTGAAATTCCAGTTGCAAAATTAAACACTTTAGTACCATCGCTATTTACTTCGGCCGCCATACGTTTTTTAATGGTGCTTTCTTCGTCGGCATCGCTACTTCCTACGCTATAAATCGTAGCAAGTGTCCCAATAAAAACCTCTCTTGCTGCAAAGGAAGTGGCAATACCAATTCCTATTTTCCAATCGTAACCTAAGGGTCTAATTACAGGCTCAATGGCTTTTCCAACATAACCTATATAAGAATGCTCTAATTTGTGTGCAGCAACTTTTTGGTCAATTTCGTCCTCATCAACATTCGGAAATTCGGTTTGAACAATAGTCTCGGCATCGTTAAATTGTTCGTTTGGGCCATAGGATGCCAACACCCAAAGGATAATTGATATGGCTAAAATGATTTTACCAGCTTCAAATACAAAGGCTTTTGTTTTTTCTAGAACAGTTAATGCAACATTTTTAGGAAGAGGCATTTTATAGTTTGGCATTTCGACCACAAAAAACGACTTATGTTTTATTTTTAATATTTTGTGCAGCGCATAGGCCGAAATAATCGCCATGGCAAAGCCTAAAAAATACAAGAGCATTAAAGTTAGCGCTTGGTAATTAAGCCCGATAAATCGACCTTGCGGAATTACCAAAGCAATAATAATTAAATACACCGGTAATCGCGCCGAGCAGGTCATAAATGGTGTTACCAAAATTGTAATGAGCCGCTCTTTCCAACTTTCAATGTTACGTGTTGCCATGATAGCTGGAATCGCACAGGCAGTACCAGATATAAGTGGTACAACACTTTTACCGCTAAGCCCAAAACGACGCATAACCCTGTCCATTAAAAACACCACACGGCTCATATACCCGCTTTCTTCAAGAATTGAAATAAACAAAAACAGAAACGCAATTTGAGGAATAAATATCACGATACCACCAATACCAGCAATAATACCTTCGGATAACAAATCCGTAAAAACGCCTGGTGGTAAGGTGTTTTGAACCCATTCAGACAAGGATGCAAAACTTTCGTCTATAAAATCCATCGGCACGGTCGCCCAATCGTAAATAGCCTGAAAAATAGTAAGTAGAATTACAAAAAATATCACATAACCAAACACTTTATGGGTTAAAATTCTATCTGCTTTGTAACGTAAATCGGTGGCTTTACTAGTATCGATTGTTAAGCCTTTTTTAAGTACAGAATTTATGAATTGATATCGTTTGATAGTTTCTTTCTGTTGTAGTACTTTAAGTTCTATTTTAGATTTCACCTGAAAATCTGCAACGTCAAATTGGTTTCTTTCAATTTTTCCAAAATTGGCATCCTGCGAAATAACTACCCAAAGTTTGTATAGGTTTTGATTTGGAAATGTTTTTCGTAAACTTTCAAAATACGCAATATCTATAGTTGAGGTGTCTAAACAACCTTCTGTAGAAAGTGATTTATAGTCGTAAATGAGTTCTTTTAAATTGTTAATGCCAATATTTTTGCGCGTTGAAACAAGTGCTATTTTAGTTTTGAGTTCAGCTTCTAAAATGTCAATATCTAAGGAAATTCCTTTGCGCTTCATTCTATCCGACATATTAATTACCAAGACAGTTGGAATCTGAAGGTCTTTAATTTGTGTAAATAGCAGTAAATTTCTTTTAAGATTTTCGACATCAGTAACCACAACTGCAACATCTGGAAAATCTTTATCGTTTTTATTTAGCAGGAGTTCAATCACGACATTCTCATCAAAAGAGGAAGCGTTTAAACTGTAGGTTCCGGGCAAGTCAATAATATGTGCCTTTACACCACGCGGTAATTTGCAAATACCTTCTTTTTTTTCAACAGTAATACCAGGATAATTACCGACTTTTTGGTTTAAACCTGTAAGGGAATTGAAGACCGAAGTTTTTCCGGTGTTGGGATTGCCAATAAGTGCGACATTAATTTGTTTAGCCATTGGTAATCTTTATAATAATATGTTCGGCAGTTTCTTTTCTAATGGCAACATGCGAGTCGTTTATATTCAGATACATTGGGTCTGAAAATGGCGCAACTTGTAGTAATTCAACGAAATTCCCCGGCAAACACCCCATTTCTAACAATTTTAGAGGAATATCGTTTGAGGAGACATCGATAATAATAGCTTTTTCGCCTTTTTTGAGTTCTGCCAGTGTTACTTTCAAAGCTTATTTAGATTCATTTTAAAAAAGCAAAAGTAAACTAAATAAATTATAAGCAAAAGAAATTGGACTGTTAAACCTATACAAAAATTAGTTTTTCAGTTCGGCTTTTAAAGTTTTAATATCTTCTAAAAGTGTTTCAATATCATTCGGATTAGTGCCGTCGTAAAAACCTCGTATTTGTCTTTTTTTATCAATCAACATAAAGTTTTCGGTATGAACCATATCAAACTCACCGCCATCGCCATCATCTAAAACAGCTAAGATAACTTTTTCTTGCTAGTTTGTAGATTTCTTTTTTATCGCCCGTTACTAAATTCCATTTTCTATCATCGACACCTTTTTCTAAAGCATATTTTTTAAGCTGCGCAACACTATCTATTTCAGGAGTTACGGTGTGTGATAACAACATAACATCGTCATCATCTAAAATTTCTTTTTGAATTTGAATCATGTGATCCGTCATGGCTATACAAATAGTTGGGCAGGTGGTGAAGAAAAAGTCTGCCACATAAATTTTATTTGCGTAATCCTTTTGTGTGACGGTTTTACCATTTTGATTGATCAAACTAAAATCGGCAATCTTATGGTATTTTTTTTGGTGCTGAATGGTGCTATCCACCAATTCAGCTGTCACCATTGATGGCTGATAAATTGGCAATACTTTTTTTGGTTTTAAAATGTTGTAAAAAATACTAATAATGACAATGGAGATTATGAGCAAAGCAATGGCGAAGTTTTTATAGGCTTTAAAAAACTGTAACATATGGTGGAGGATTTGAGTGTGAAACCGAAAATCTTTACAAAAATACGACTTGATAGGAATAAAAATCCTAATTTTAAAGTTAAAAAGAAAAAGCTATGCGTATTTATATTAACCTTTTAGCATTTTTGAGTGTAACAGTTTTATTCGCGCAGCAACCGTTAACCATTTCAGAATCGATTGTTGAGGTTGAAGCCAAATCTGCTTCTCGATTAATGAATTACCGAGCAAATCTTAACACTGGTAATTACGATGTAAAATACCACCGTTTATTCTTGAACATTGATCCAGGTCAAATAGGTATATCGGGCGCAGTTACCACTTATTTTGAGGCTAAAAGTGATTTAAATGAAGTGATTTTTGATCTTACTAGTAATATGGTAGTATCTTCAGTTACCCAAAGAGAAAATGAATTAACTTTTACTCAAAACGCTAATGATGAATTGCGGATCACCTTGCCAGAAGTTTTAAACCAAGGCGTATTGGACTCATTAACAGTAAATTATTCTGGAAATCCTATAAGTTCGGGATTTGGCTCGTATGAGCAAACGACTCATGCTGGCGTTCCCATTGTTTGGACACTTTCTGAGCCTTATGGCGCTAAAGCTTGGTGGCCATGTAAGCAAGATTTAATAGACAAGGCCGATTCTGTCGATGTGTATTTAAACACACCTAGGTTTACACCAGGAAATGGAGATTATGTGGCCGTTTCAAATGGTGTTGAATTGAGTCAAGTTATTCAAGGCAATAACAAAGTAACGCGATTTAAGCACCGCTATCCAATTCCAGCTTATTTAATTGCTATTGCCATCACTAATTATACTATTTATAACGATGTGGTTCCAAACAATGGCGAACCCTTTGATATTGTTAATTATGTGTTCCCTGAAAGCCTCGCAACAGCCCAAGCCAGCACACCAGTCACGGTTGATATTATGAATTATTTTGTCGATATTTTTGAACCGTATCCTTACGCAGACGAAAAATATGGTCACGCACAATTTGGATGGGGTGGCGGTATGGAGCATACAACGGTGTCGTTTATGGGAAATTTTTCAAGAGAATTAATCACCCACGAATTGGCACATCAATGGTTTGGCAATAAAGTTACCTGCGGAAGCTGGCAAGATATTTGGCTTAACGAAGGGTTTGCGACGTATTTATACGGTTTGGTAATTGAAGAATTTGATGGGAATGCTGCCTTTAGTACATGGAAACAACAGCGTGGTAATTTTGTAACGTCACAACCCGATGGCTCGGTGTATTTGAAACCGCAAGACACTACGAGTATCAATAGAATTTTCAGCAGTAGATTAAGTTATAATAAAGCTGCTATGGTACTGCATATGCTGCGAAAGAAAATGGGAGATGTTAATTTTTTCCAAGGTTTAAGAGATTATCTGGCACATCCCGATTTATCATTTGACTACGCCAAAACAGCCGATTTTATTCCAATTATGGAATCGGCCAGTAATCAAGACTTAACAGAGTTTTTTAACGATTGGCTGTTTAACGAAGGTCACCCTAGTTTTGAAATAATTTGGAACCAACCTCAAGAAGATGAAGTGCATATCAGTTTATCTCAAACCCAAAGTCATCCATCGGTTGATTTTTTTGAGGTGGACGTACCATTGCGCTTAACTGGTACGCAAGGCGAAATTTTAGATCTGATACTAAGCCATACCACCAACAACCAATTGTTTGTTGAAACCGTTAATTTTGAAGTTTCTGATATTATTTTCGATCCTAATTTTGATGTATTGTCGCGTAACAATAGCGTTTCTTTAAGCATTGACGAGATTAATTTGGAAACGGACATTGTACTGTATCCAAATCCAACTACTGGTATATTGACTATTCAAAAGCCTGAATCGTTATTTATTGAACGGATTAGGATACATAATGTACTCGGTCAAGTAGTAATGGATGTACCTTATTATGAAAAAAACTTGGATTTGAGTGCGCTTAAATCTGGGATGTATTTTATTGAATTTTCAAACGCTAATACCTTGGTTAATAAAACGGTGTTAAAAAAATAGCGATAAGCTGTACTTGTGTTTTCTAAATGCCTTTAAAAGGTTACTTTTGCAACTTAATTTTATGAAAAACATTACATGGAATTTGTAATTAAGATTTCACAGTTTTTACTGAGTCTGTCACTGTTAATTGTGCTTCACGAGTTGGGGCATTTTATACCAGCCAAACTTTTTAAAACTAAGGTTGAAAAGTTTTATTTATTTTTTGACGTTAAATACTCTCTTTTCAAAAAGAAAATAGGCGAAACTGTATATGGTATCGGTTGGCTTCCGCTTGGTGGTTATGTAAAAATAGCTGGGATGATCGATGAAAGCATGGATAAAGAGCAAATGGCGCAACCACCAAAGCCTTGGGAATTTAGATCAAAGCCAGCATGGCAACGCTTGATTATAATGCTCGGTGGTGTAACCGTTAACTTCATATTGGCTTATATCATCTATGTTTTTGCCTCTTTTGCTTATGGCGATATCGATATTTCTACAGAAAGCGTTACTGATGGATACTTTGTAAGAAACGAAATACTCACAAATTTAGGTGTTAAAACGGGCGACAAAGTTTTAGCCATTAACGGCGAAAAAGTCACCACAGTTTATGGAATACGAAAGCAACTTATTGCTGCCGAAGTAATCACTATTGAAAACACAGAAGGTGTTAAAGACATAACGCTTCCTGAAGATTTCCTAGGCCAACTTAGTGGTAGTGACGACCGAACATTTTTTGAACTTCGTTTTCCATTCGTAGTTGCGCAAGTTGCAGATTCTTCTTTAAATAAAGCCGTTGATTTAAAAGAACGCGATATTATCACTTCCATTAATGGCGAACCATTAAAGTACTTTGACGAAATTGAAGAACGATTAAAACCGTTAGCTAATCAAACCATTGAGGTTGAAATATTAAGAGATAAACAAACACTTATTCGGGATTTAAAAGTTGATTCAAACGGCAAATTAGGTATTTTTCCAGGCGGGAATTTAACCGATTTAGAAAACGTTGGTTACTATAAAATCATCAGAAAAGAATACGGCTTTGTAGAGAGCTTTGGTGTTGGACTAACTAAATTTGTTGATCAAATTGCAGGTTACGGTGTACAATTAAAAAAGATTTTCACACCAAGCACAGGAGCCTATAAAGGTGTTGGCGGATTTAAAGCCATTTACGATATATTCCCAGATACATGGAGCTGGGAGTTTTTCTGGAGTATAACTGCTTTTTTGTCAATCATGTTGGGTGTTCTTAACTTATTGCCCATACCAGCCTTAGATGGCGGACACGTTATGTTTTTACTGTATGAAATGATCTCTGGCAGAAAGCCAAGTGATAGGTTTTTAGAACACGCTCAAGTTGTTGGATTTTTTATACTGATAGCATTAGTGGTTTTCGCAAATGGTAATGATATTTTTAAGGCAATTTTTAGGTAGTAATTTTACTTGTTTAATTTGCTGGCCATAAAAAAATAATATATATTTGCGCTCGCAAAAGCGAAAAAACAGTCCTCCTTAGCTCATCCCGATAGCTATCGGGAGGTTAGAGCATCGGGAAAAAGTTCTTTTAGTTTATGAATTGTGTTTATATTTTATATTCTATTTCAATTGATACTTTTTATATTGGTGAAACAGTTGATATAGAAAAAAGATTGGAAGAGCATAATACTAGATATTACTCTACAAGTTTCACAAAGCAAGTAACTGATTGGTCATTATATCACGTTATTGAATGTGATAGTAGAGTCCAAGCTAGAAAAATAGAGGCACATATAAAAAGAATGAAAAGTAAAAAGTACATTCAGAATCTTAAAAAGTACTCTGAAATTACTGAAAAGTTGAAAATTAAATATTAAGAAACAGTCCTCCTTAGCTCAGTTGGTTAGAGCATCTGACTGTTAATCAGAGGGTCCTAGGTTCGAGCCCTAGAGGAGGAGCTTTAAAGTCTAACACTATGTGTTGGACTTTTTTGTTTTATATAGATTTTGAGGATTGACTGTTTTTAAAAAAGAAAAAAACGTCAATCACCTCACTCATTCCGCAACATATCTACCGTGGCAATGGTTCTAAAACCTCTATGGTCTGATCCCGAATCTAAAGTCATGGGCATTTTTGCCGAAATTCTATAGCTAGCACAATAAGAGGCATTACATAAAAACAAACCACCTTTTATGATACGTTGTACTTCATAGGGATTGTTTGGATTGAACGTTTTACTCGCGCCCTTTGGATTCATTAAGTTGTCAGAGCTCAAGTTTTTGTTGTGATTAACATAAAAGTAATCGCTGGCCATTTCCCATACATTCCCTAGCATATCGTAAACCCCTATTGTATTTGGTGAACCACTATTTATAAAGAATGGCAGTTTAAATTTAAGCGACTTTATACCAATTAATTTTGCACTTATAAAAATAGAGGCATATCAATACCCATTAAATCCGATGACCCTCGAGGAATCTTGTCAATCATAATATTTAAAAAGTACACTCTAGGCAATACTTTAGAAGATGCGCCAAGCCTGGGTGCTATTGTGCCTTCAAGTTAAATTACCGACCTACTTTTAGTATTTTTAGGCGATTTAATTACAACTATTTATAATCCATTAAAATCTAGTGGTACAATTGTAAAAAATTGTCTCATAATTGTATCTTTGCATTCAAATTTTTAAAAGCGGGATGTGGCGCAGTCCGGTAGCGTACACGGCTGGGGGCCGTGTGGTCGCAGGTTCAAATCCTGTCATCCCGACAAGCACAAAAGTAATTTGCGGGAGCAAATTGCTTTTTTTGTTTCCTGAAGCGATCAAAACGCAGTTTTGAATAGCGAAGGGAAACAAAAAAAGCATAAAGGCGGCAGCCTTTACTTTTGTATTTCCAGCATTGGATGAGAAAGGATTCTATAAATCCTTTATTAATAGAAGCGATCAAAACGCAGTTTTGAATAGCGAAGGGAAACAAAAAAAGCATAAAGGCGGCAGCCTTTACTTTTGTATTTCCAGCATAAAATCAACAAGAATTCAACAAATTCAAACGTTTCGTTTATAGTGATACTTTTTAAGTTTAAAATCTGAAAACCTTGTTAAAATTTCCAAATTGAATTAATTTCCTTCTCTTTTACCTAATTTTAAACCGTGAAGTTATTTCTTACGTTTTTCCTTACAATATTTCTTTGTTTGCAGTATCCAGTTTATAGTCAACTGGGTTTTTGTGACGGCAACTCTGGCGAACCTATTTTTACAGAATCCTTTGGGACAGGAACAAATATAGGGCCGCCATTACCAGTTGGCACAACTACTTACCAATATGTTACGGGTGAGCCTCAAGACGGTCAATATACCATTTCAAGTAATAGCGGTTTTTTTGACTGGCATAATACAGGTGATCTAACAGCAGGCGATACCAATGGCAAAATGCTTATTGTCAATGCTGATTTTACGAGTGGCGAGTTTTTTAGAATAAGTGTTTCTGGTCTTTGTCAAGGTACTTCTTACGAGTTTTCCGCATGGGTTTTAAATCTACTTCCTATTAGTGGCTGTGGTGGTAACGGAATCCCAATAAATGTTGGATTTGAAATATGGGATAGTACGGATACTATTTTACTAGCAGCTGGCGATACCGGACCAGTTGGAGGTACCGTAACACCTGTTTGGAATCAACATGGATTAGTTTTTCAAACTCAAGCTGGACAAACAGAAGTTATTTTAAAAATGATAAACAACGGGCAAGGTGGTTGCGGAAATGATCTGGCCATTGATGATATTGTTTTTAAGTCGTGTGGCGATTCGGTTGATATTACTGATAGCTCAAATTCAAATGTTTTCTATGGTTGTACAACCAGTTTGAGTAGCTTGGAACTAACAGCAAATCCGGATTTTTCGGTTTTTCAAACGCATGCTTACCAATGGCAAACAAGCACTAACGGTGTAAGTTGGAGTGACATTTCCAGTGCCAATAACCAAACCCATACAGTTAATCCTATAGAAGGCACGGCGTTTTACAGAGTGAAAGTAGCCGAAGATGCTGTCAACCTCCAAAATGACTTATGTAATGTATTATCAGATATTTTTGAATTAACAATTGAAGCGCCACCAAATCCACCAACAAGTGATGGCGATGTCACAAATTGTGGCTCAAATGGTGTTGCACTTTCCGTAAGTGTACCCAATAACGTTCTAGTGAATTGGTTTGATGCACCTTCAGGAGGCAGTTTAATCGAAACAAATGCCACCTCTTTTGTAACAACGGTAGAAGGAACTTATTATGCCGAAGCAGTTACAGCATTGGCAGGTTGTATTTCGACTACAAGAACACTTGTTACTTTCTTTAGACTAACACCGCCAAATGGGGAAAATATTTCTATTTCCTTTTGTGAGGGAAGCAACATTTTATT
This sequence comes from Flavobacteriaceae bacterium, assembly GCA_018402135.1. Taxonomy (GTDB): domain Bacteria; phylum Bacteroidota; class Bacteroidia; order Flavobacteriales; family Flavobacteriaceae; genus Paucihalobacter. The sequence continues at coordinate 338,509 of JAGYJF010000003.1, forward strand.
ACAATCAGACATACCAAATATTGTGAGTTATAATTGGAGTACTGGAGAAACCAATTCAGAAATTTCGGTTAGTACTCAAGGTAGTTATAGTGTATTAATGATCAACACAGATGGATGTGAAATAACAAGTGAGTTTGAAGTCACACAGATTGATGCACCTAACCCACCAGTGAGTCTCGGTGATGTTGCCTTATGCAACGATAATTCTGCTGCACTTGAAGTTGAGGCGAGTCCAAATACTGCAATCAATTGGTATTCGCAACCTACAGGAGGTACTTTATTGCAGTCTGACAGTTTTACGTATAATACAAATATTGAAGGCACTTATTATGCCGAAGCTATTTCTTTGGATGGATGTAATTCATTAAACCGAACCGCCGTGAACTTTACCAGAATTGAACCACCAAACGGAACTACAACAACCGTTGAATTTTGCGAAGGAAGTTCAGTTGGTCTCAATGTTAATACTACAAACTTTACATCTTACAATTGGAGTACAGGCGAAACATCGCCAGAAATTAATGTGGATGCACCAGGAAATTATTTTGTTGATGTAGTAAACGAAGATGGCTGCGAAATTCGTTTTGAATTTGAGTTATTAGAAATCGGCATACCTCAAGCACCAGTTAGCTTGGGTGACATTGTAGAATGTAATGGGGATGCCAGAATTTTATCGGTAGAAGTCCCTGCCGGAATTACAGTCAATTGGTATGATTCTGAATTGAATGGAAATTTAATTGCAGAAAACACTACCTCGTTAACCGTAAATTTAGCAGGTATCTATTATGCCGAAGCAATCACGCTTATTGGTAACTGCAGCTCTATTACCAGAACAGCAGTAAATTTTTCAAGATTAGACCCTTTAGATTTCTCTGACGAAACCATTTATTTTTGCGAAGGCTCCGAAACTCTTTTGTCAGTAGATGTTGAAAATAATATCAGCTATCAGTTGGAGTAACGGAGAAACCACTCCAGAAATAACCGTATCAACTCCTGGCGCCTATTCGGTTGATTTTGTGAATGCAAACGGTTGCGAAGCCACTAAGGTTTTTGATGTTATACAAGTCAATATTCCAGAGATATCAGAGGTAATTACTAACGGTTTTAACATTGAAATTTCCACAACCGAAATTGGCGATTACAGTTACTCGATAGACGGACAAAATTTTCAATATAATCCTGTGTTTTATGGTATTATCGGAGGTGTTTATACCATTTCTGTAAGAGATAATTTTGGATGTGGTGAAGATATTATAGCTCATCTTCATTTTGTGATTCCTAGGTTTTTTACGCCTAATAGCGATGGCTTTAACGACTTCTTTGAATTAAGAGGTATCGAAGAATTTGGCGAATCTGAAATCAATATTTTTGATCGCTATGGCAAGCTTTTGAAAAGTTCCAAAAATGTACCTTTTAGTTGGAATGGCACGTACCGAGGGAAATTTTTGCCAACGAATGATTACTGGTATCAAATAATTATTGATGGAGAAGAATTTACTGGGCATTTTACACTTAAACGTTAAGATTATTGCAGAAGGCTTAGAACCTATATTTTTTTGAATGTTCCGTCATTTCCAAGTCATAGTTTAGCCATATTAAACAATATTTATCAAAGCAGGGAATAGATATCTGAATTTTCGTGTAATTCAATTATTTTTCTGTTATGAAGACCTGTAGCAATTTGATTTGTCTTATTCGATACTTTTAAATGCACTGTAAAATTATATAAGATTTGATTTGCGGAAATTTACACTACAAAAACCATACATATCCTTTCTCGAATCTATTTCCGATAATAATTTTCATATATTGAAAATTAAGATTGATCAATATTTTTTCACTTTTTATTTTCTTTATCGTTTCATTTTGTATATTGATTGTCAATTAGGTATTTTGTAACGATAATTTTGACAATGCAATTTTTTAAAGAATTTGGGAAAAGGCTCTAATCTAAAGAGAATGGAGAAATAAAACAAGTAAAATTGAAAACATGAGGGCTTCAGTGTCTCAAATCATGTCTACAAGCATAACCAAACGACCATTTTTTACATACTAAAGATCTGAAAGGAAAAATTTATTTAAACGAAGCTCAAACATTGATGAAATACTTTTTCGCATACGCATGTACCATTTTATTTTTTAGTAGCTCATTTGGACAGATTATTTTGACCCAAACCCACAACGAGGCTACAATAGGACTTGATAGAAAAGCATTTAATGGTTTAGGAAATACTGCTTCAGACCATAGCGATGGTTATGCCCATGATTTTACCTTACCAGCAAGCACAAATCCTTGTCAAGTAATTACAGCAACTTGGTCGCCTGCATTAAACAATATAACTAACACCGAATATACTTTCACCCCAGATGCAGTACAATGTGCAAGCAACCAAGCGATGACCATTGTTATAAATTCTAATGGAGCGCCAGTTATTTCAGAAGTGACTACCAGTGGTTTTGATATTGAAATTTTCACCACTCCAACTGGAGATTTTAGCTATTCAATCGACGGACAAAACTTCCAATATGGTAACATTTTTTATGTAGTTCCTGGTGGGAGATACACCATTACAGTAAGAGATGATTTTGGTTGCGGTCAAGATATTATTTCTCATCTTCACTTTGTAATTCCTAAATTTTTCACATTGAATATCCGTTAAGAGTCATAATTTTGTAATATTAGCAATAACAACTCTTTCAAAGATTTTTTCTCCAAAACAACTTCGATTAAGTTTATATACAAACTCATTAAGATAGAGTTGTAAGTATTTACCCTTTATTTTATGATAATTACCTAGTAAGTTTCTTTTGGCATTGCCGATAAATATATGCACCCATTAAAAGGTTTCTTTGGTTGATTCTTTGGTTGATTTTTTTGTGATATGTAATTCTACAAAATCAGCTATATAGCACTTTAGCTTTAAAATAACGAAGGTGTTTTGATTTCTTGCTTGTGTCTACATCTTCTAATGGCGTACTCTATGCCATAACGGCAACATTTTGCTTACCAGCTGTGCCTCGCCCTCTAATGCCTTTTTCTTGTTCTACTTCTGACGACTCAAAAGTAAAATAACCCTCATCCATCTCAATCATTCCCTCTAGGGTATATCGGGCATCACGATTTCCCATTGCCTTGCGCAATTTGTGAACCATAGCCCATACAGGCTCATAGCGCTTTAAACCTAATTGACGTTGTATCTCTTTTGCAGAAAAGCCTTTCTTTGTTGTACTCATTAAAAACATAGTACAATACCAAACTAAAAAGGAAAGATTAGAACTTTGCATAATAGTAACGCTTCGCAATGAAGTGCGGCTTCAACACGACTTACATTCATAACTCCAAACACTTTTTATACAGTAATGCTAGTCGTGACTACAACGATAACAAAGAACACCAATTTGGTCTCTCTGTTTCTTAAAATGAAGCCTACAAGTCTGTTCGTCTCCAAAATGTGCTGTAAATGTGAATAAATTCATTACTTAACTGTTTTAAATTCAAGCAAATACACAAAATTATTTGTAATCACGGATGTTCAAAAAAATAATTACTAATTTTAACCTCAAGATGAATCGATTTTAAGTAATTACTTTGCTGTGCTCACTTTCATCCGCCGCAAGTGGCTCACTTTGTCCGACCTATCCAGACAGCATCAGCATCCACCGGGATAAAATAGCCAGCGTTTAACTCAATGATAAGGTCTGGGGAGTCGATATCACCATTCATAGTTTTGGAGGCAAGTCCATATTCGCCCGTAACTTTACGGGAGCCGATGCCAAAGAAATACAACGGCTGCTGACCTAGTATGGTTAGCGTCTGTTTGATAGAACACTGAAAACCCAACTCCAAAATCAATTGTAGGGGTAGTTCAACTATTGGTTACATTTTTTATATTTTAAAAATCAACCCTACTGTAACAGCCTTTTTTACTTAGTTATTTCATTATTTCTTTTCCATAAAATCGACCGCGTTTCCATTACGGTCTAGTAGGATATAGAATGTTTTGCCATCAAAATATTCTCTGACAATTTTATTATTATTGACAATTTCGTCTGTTTCTTTGACAGGTTTATTTTTGTAAGAGGTGAGCATAAAAATACTAGTTACTGCAATAATGACTGTAAAAATTTGATGTGTTTTCATTGTATATAAAAGTTTAGTGTTTTTAAATGATGTCAAAATGATTTTTTGATATGCTTTGGAGAGTCCACAATTTAAAATTGCTTTTATCTTAAACTCCAAAACCAACGGCTTTTCTAATCGCAAGGGTATAATAATTTTCTTTTTCAATAGTATAAATATCTGCGAGTGTCATGTTGTTCTTTACTTCAAAATTATGATCCCTTTTACGAATTAAATGGTTGGTTTTATGAAGTTCTAGCGGCATAAATTCATAAATACCCTTAACGTTCCTTTTCGCAACAGAGCTTTGTCTATGTTTATTAAATCGGTATTAAAGGTGGCATGATTTGTATTCCTAATCCTTCGCTTAATTAACCATCGGTGGATTCAGAACCCACATAATGCTCCCGGCATTTCTGGAGTGTGTGAACAGGGGTCTTTAAGGCATTCAGAACCCACCAGATGCCCCCGAATGGTCGGGATGGCGGGAGCCGGGAATGCAATCGTGCGGGAGCGTGGGGTGTGTAAAAGCGGGAAACTTATTCTTTTCATTTGCATACCATATTCATTGGATTAATGAAAAACCAAATGTCTCCCTTTTTTACTGTTATTATATTCAATGACCAAATTTTTAATCTTTTTTGCATCTTTTTTTGGAATAGATAATGCCTTTGCAACACCTCCTATAATTCTAAGCTCAATATCAGCACCAAAAATATGGGTATCAACTTTTATATTTCTTATAAATCTGAATGAGTAAATATTTGTGTCAATACTAATAAGGTGCCAGTTACGTTTGGATATTTTTACATACAATTCTTCTGTATTAAATTCCAAATGCCAAGGTGTTAGTATGTGTCTGAATCTACCATTAAAAAGAAGGCTCGTTAAAGAAGATTTTGAGTGAAAAGTTTTCATTGAATCTATTTTTTTAATAATGCATCAATCTTGTTTTCCAGTTCATTGATACGTTCCAATACCTCATCATTGTTATCACTCATCATACTTTCAACAAAAATAGAATTGATTAATGAAAGACCAAAAATTCCTCCACCAAACAACAAGAGTACAAAGTAAATACGAGCAAAAATGGCAATGCTAGCACTTTCTGTTCGCTCAGCTATTAAATCAGGAATTTCATACCATCCCTCTACTGTAAAAATTTTGAAAGTACTGTAAAAGGATATCATTGGATTCGAAAAATGTTCGGGGGCTACTTCCGAAAAAAAGGAAAAAGATAATATGGCAAAGATGAAATTGAAAATTAAAAAAGCGAAAATAATCAGTACAGAAGATTGAACTGCTCTAAACAAACCCGAAAGTAAATTTTCAATATTAGGAATGAATTTTAATACTCTGAAAAACTTAAATACGCGTAAAATTCTTAATGTTAGTAGAAAGTCCAAAGTGACCATTTCTAAGGGTATGAAAACCATGACTAAAGATGGCAAGGCAATCATTACTAAAGAGAAGTCAAAAATATTCCAAGTATCCTTAAAATATCCTTTGGCTCCAAAGGATTGTATTTTGACGATGGCTTCGACAATAAATAGGGTCGTGAAAATATGATCTGTCATTTCCAATATTTGGCCCGTTGAACTCGTTACAGAAAAGAAGCCTTGTAAAAATATAATCAATGCATTAAAGCTGATGATTATGAGTAAAAAAACATCATTTAGAAATACTTTTTTAAACATACTTATTTTGAATTTAGGGAGGGTAAATTGTTTGACCCCATCATTAAAACAATGTGTTTGGTGCGCTTTTTAAATAAGGCGCTTGACACTTTTTCATTTTTCACCGTTAAAGGTTCCATTTCTAAGTTATCAATAATAATTCCTGCCAATTCACATTGATAACTAAGCCACTTACTTTTTTTAATGGTATCTATAGAAATACTTTGTTTAGAATTACAGGCAGATACAATCAATACGGGCTTGTCTGATAAAAAAGATTTCAATTGTTCTTGATATGACAGCAGGGTTTTTGATTGTTGAATCGCATTTAGTGCCATATTTTTATCTAAATTAGGGCTATGAAAAGGAATCGTCTCAATGTTAACGACACCTTCATAACCTAAAAAATGAGCAAAATCAATGCTTTTCATCAATCTTCTAAAAGCGGGATTAGAGCCTTTTCCGTTTTTAAAATCATCAGAGGTATATACCTGAGATAGCGTGGCAGAAAACTTTTGATAATTGGAATTGGTGTGATGACTGATGTGTTGAAAATCCATACCAGACCCTGGATTTGTCAACAACATATACAATGGTTTTTTACCTTCTTTAAGTGTAAAATAGGGTTCAGGGGCATAATCCATTTGAAACAACAGTGAAAGTATAGCATCATCTTTGAATTGGTGATGTTGCCAATTATGGAATAAATCATCACAATATTCTAAATAGTTTTCAGGGTTTCTAATAAAATTCATTGGGAATTGTTTAGTGTAAAGTGTTTAAATACGGAAGCTTATGGATTTTTTAATTTTGATTAGTATTTACCAACAAATGATCAGTTAAAAACAAACACCAAAAACCAAAAAAACAGTCCCACGATTAAAAGTAAAATAATACCAAAAATCTCACTATATCTTTTTTTAAAATGTGCTTTTTTAAGGCCTTTCAATTGCAGGGTGTAGAATTCAGCCATTTCATATTCTTCTAATCTATTAAGACGCATGATGCCAGCCTTGATTTTATGAGCAAAGATATTGTCATCAAAGCTGGTATTTTTCATAAAGTTGTTTGTTTTGGTAGCTCCAAGAATAAGGTCGTCGAGGGTTGAACTTATACTTTCTAGATCAGAAGCATTAAACTTTATGTTTTTTGCCATTTCAAGAATTTTTTCCTGATTGACATGTTTGAAGTTTAACTCCTTTTCCTCAAGGGCTATTCTGTGAGTTTCAATAAGTTCTTGACTTTTAGTCGTGTCATAGCTTAAACTTCGAGAAGCAGAAGAAGCAGAAGATGAAGAAGAAGAACGATTTCGTATCTTCTTTTCATCGCCTGAACCATCCCCAAAAATATGTCGTCTTGGCGTAGCCCATCCTGCATTGCCAAACACCTTATTACTGATCCATTTGCCGGAATTACGGCCGGTTTCACCCCAAAAATTACCCCAAAATCTGCTTTTTTTTGTCATCTTTTTTTTGATGATTTAAATGCATTTTAAATTTATAGTTAAACTAAAGAAAAGATTCTATATCAAGAGCATAAACTGTTAATAACTACTATATTATAGGAGGTTTTTTATTTTTAAAATAACCCGTTTTTGTTCTACCATCCTTTTTACTTGGAAAAATTAATTAGAGAAGAAGATTAAATGGCAATTTAACTAACCACCATAAAAAATGTTTTAACATAATTTACAAATTAAAAAAGCCTACTCTCTTTTGTGGCATTTCGGCAACCTCCAATGGATAACGTTATTTCGTTTTACCAAACATTGTAGATGCTTTGGAAAGTGTAAAATCATTATTCACTAACTTTCCAGGCTCCACAGCTGCATTAGGTAAAGTTGCCACTTGAACTTTTAAACCCGTTGCTGCTTCAAATTTTGTTTCGAAGTTACCCACTTTTGTGTTGCCTTTGCAATCAAAGTCATCCACTTTCTTTTCACTCAAACTTGCTAAAGTAGCTTTAGGATCTGCAAACTTTGATCCTTTGTAAACCCGTAATTCAAGGCCAAAAGTTTTTTTGAATTGATTTTGAAGACCTGCTACAGACATTCTTCCTGAAATACTAAAATCTGCCATAATACTAAAATTTAATGATGATTTGCCTACTCTAAAATGCTTTTCGGCTTCCGCTATTAATATTCTTCTCTTGAGGCTTGTCCAATCGTTATTCCGTTAGGCACAAGTTTTTTCCCTGTTTTGTCTTTTATTTGCACTGTCACCCCAAAGTGCTTATCAAAAAGTTTTTCTGCATCCCCAACTTTCATACTCCCTTTAATTTTAAGTCCCTCCGCTTTCGTGTTGGCTTTTTTGGTAGTTCTTTTATCTAATGCAGCTAAAGTCATAGTAGCATCAGCAATTGCACTTCCTTTGTAAAAAACCAAGGTTAAATCAAAATTGGATTTGAATTCTTGAGAAATCGATTTCAATTTCTTATTGGGTGCAACGGTAAATTCTGCTTTATTAAAGCGGTCTAAAATATTGTTTAATAGTCCCATGATTAAGTTTTTTAAAAATTATATTGCTACCAAATCCAATATATCAAGTTGAAAATACTAAACTCAATAATCAAAGCATATAAGACCACTGGATTAAGATGTGTATCACCAAGCCAACAAAAAATTCCTCGATGTATTGAAGGTGTTGGCAATGACACTAGAGAATTATCATTTAACTTATCAATAAACTTATCATGGTCATTGTCCAAGAGGATCCCAATAATAAAATATGCCAGAAAAGAAAAAGAAAGTGCGATGATAACTCCAATAGGAAAAAAACTTAATTTTGAGTTAAGGTATAACAAAGGAGTATATGCTATTATTAGAGGGAAAAACATGTTTTGAAAAATCAAAACCAGTTTAATTACTAATTCCCATTTTCTGAATTCTTTCATTCTTATAATTTAAAGTTATTAAATTCACTTTCTCCTTCTCGCTGCTGCTTGTCTCTTCCTTTCTGCAGCAGCACGTTCGCGTTCTCTTTTTTTGGCTTCAGCAATTCGTTTTCGCTCTTCTGCCGCTCGTTTACGCTCAGCTGCAGCACGTTCCCGTTCCCGTTTTTTTGCCTCGGCAACTCGTTTTCGCTCAGCTGCAGCACGTTCGCGTTCACGCTTTTTTGCTTCCGCAATGCGTTTGCGTTCTGCAGTTGCTCTTTCGCGTTCACGTTTTTTGGCTTCTGCCTCTCTTTTTTTTCGTTCTCTATCTGACATATCCAAAAAAATTAGTTGTTATCAATCCCGTCATCTGTTATAACAAATTCAATGCGTCTATTTAATTTTCTGCCTACTTCTGTTTCATTTGAACTTACTGGCGAAGTAGCACCTTTTCCTTCAGTGGAAAGCCGATCAGCATTAATCCCTTTATTTTGGAGATGTGCGGAAACAGACAAGGCTCGTTTGGTTGATAGTTTCAAGTTATAATTATCATCTCCTTCGCTACTGGTATGCCCAATAATAAGTACTTTCAAATCAGGTATATCAGTCATTACTTGGTAGACTTCATTCAAGTATAACTCAGATTCAGATAAAAGTACATCACTGTCTTTTTCAAATAGTATTTCATGAAAACTCACTGATTTTCCCTCCGTATTTTCACCGGCAGCAATTTGATTTTTAATTTCATCAAGTGGACTTATATTGCTTTCTTCCTCCGGCTCATCTATAGGAAGAACAGTCTGTTCTTGCGAAACAGTCTCTTCTTTTTCTTTGCCATTGGTTGCAAAAAATAAAATACCAGCGACTAATAAAAGAAGTAGAATTAAAATCCACCAAGGAAATGTTTTCTTGGGTTCTTGTGGTAAGGATATTTCAATAAGTGGGTTTTGAACTACTTGTAGTAAGGCAGGATTAATTACATCCAAGCTATACCCTCCTTTGTTGAAAGCTATATTCTTTTCAACTTTGGTCACTCGAATTCCGTATTGCTCAACGTGATTAATTAAATTTTGGAGATCGTTTTCCTTGGTTTGTGTATCTGCCGTTTCCCAAACTTTTGAAACTAAAACTTCAACTCCATCTGAAGTTTTAAAGGTTTCATCCTCTTTAATGAAGTGAGAAGAGTTTATTTCTAGTCCATGCTCTTCACATTCTTTTCGAATACTACCAGGCTGAACCACACCATACATTCTATCAGAATGTGGTCTAAACAATGATTTAAAGTTTTTAGGTGCCGATGGATTAATGGTATCTGGTAGCATTTCCTTTAATTCCGAGAAGGTAATATTGGGATATAACGTGAAAATCGCATCAACAACACCCAATGCTGTTCGATTCATCGCTTTACCGGTTACCTCAATAACCCCTTTTTTTAGCTCTTTTCTTTGAGCATCTGTAAGTTTTTCAAAAGTTTTCATAGTCATAATTTATATTGTTAATTAAAAAAGAGTTTCCAACTTGTTATCAGTATTTTAAACCCCATTTATCTCAGTCTCCAAACTCCAACAGCATCTTTAACCTATGCTTAACACCCAAATTTAGTGAGTTAACCATTCTGAATCGTCAGCACTTTGGGTTCTTTTCGGTTCTTTTTAAGAGCCTGATTCAAAACACAAATGAGATTACAGCTGTTTTACTTAATTTTAACAATGAATATACACACTATGATATTTAACGAAGAATTAAGAAACTGGATACAAAATAGTTTCGGCAAACAGATTGAATCAAAATCTGATGCTGCCTACCTGAGTCTTGATATCTTAACCCTACAAAAAGAATATCTCAGCGAAAGCACCATTAGGAGATTTTTTAATTTGATTCCCACAGGTAAAACGTCACGCACCTCCTTAGATGTGTTTTCAAGATATGTTGGATTCAGTACCTATCAACAATTCTGCAATTTTTGCGAGCAAATGGTGAGAGAGGTAGTACACTCTGATGTGGATCACGTAGCTTTAACAGCTTTTCATTCCAAAAAAATCATCTCACTCTTTGAAATGAATTTGATAACCAATAGATTGATTCAAATTATTAAGAATGATGAAATAGAATTGTTAGAAAACTATTTCAATCACGATGCTCTATTCAAATTAATTAAGTCCAATAAAAGTACAAGTGATTTGTTTGCCCAAGCACTGGGCCCATACTTTTCCTTTGAGTTAAATACTATACATTTTAATAAAATTATCAATACCAAATACTTTGCCCCTCTAATCTTACATCACTACGTTGATGTTGGCAATCATCATTTCGACCCTTACTATCAGTGGCTATTTGTGAACGGAAAAACAAGTCAGGAATTTACCTTCTCAGCTTCCATATTGGCTTTAAACCATGTATTGAAAGAAGAATGGAATGAAGCCAAATTTTATTATACGAAAATTGAAAAAGAAAACTGGCCTGTTTCTCCCCCTTTGGCAGGAAGATTGGCACTACTGGATTGGATTTTTTCTAATGACTTGGATGCTTTACTCAAAGTAGCCAAGAAATTCACTCATTCTATATTGTACTTTTCCATAGATATCATCCCTTATGTAATTGTAATAAAAAATTGGGATGTTTTAAAGCAATGGTTCCATCACTTTCCGGATATAGTGGAAAACAATAATTCCTGGGTTGAAAAAGACATAATACATATGACTAAAATAGCCTCATATATCGCTACCGATAAGATAGAAGCCTGTAAAGCACTGCTTGAACAAAAACAGGAATTGATGAATTCCAATTGGCTTAACAACAAAGCCTATAGAATTATTAAAGAAATGTATAGTGTAGAGGATTAAACAGTGTAATAATGTACCCAAAAAGCCCCCGTCGCAATCAATACAATCGATATGGCATTTGTTATGCTTATTTTTTCCCGGAAAAAAATGGCCCCAAAAATAATGGTCAGTAACGGAGTCGCTAAAAATAAAACGGCAGATATAACCGGATTTGTGAACTTAAGTCCAACAAAGCTTAAATATAAAGCCATAAACACCACAATTGCCATCAAAACAACCTTAAAAAAATAAGACTTAAGGAAAACAACAGGCAAAGGAATTAATGATTTAGAAAAATATAATATAGAAAAGGAGGTTACCAATACAACCAACTCCTGATTAAATAAAATAAAAATGGCAGGAATTGATGCATCTAAATTTTTCCAATGTAAAACAGAGGAAATACCAAAACCTAAAACCATAAGCGTAAGTAAACCGTGTTGCTTAAAATTCAATTGCTGTTTTGAACGCTTTTGACCAAATACATATAATCCAAAACCACCCATAATCAGAATAAGACCAAGAAGTGAATGGGTCATGTGAATTGTTTCAAAAAAATACAAATAGACCCCAATAAAAAAAATACTCACAAGATTATAAATACCCAACCACTGTAAAGATGCCTTTTTAATAACCGAAAGCATACAATATAATCCTATGACTCCAAAGACAGAACCCACTGTAACTCGAAAAAATGAAAAGCCAACAAAAAGATGCCATTCAATTCCAAAATAAAAAAACACTCCTGTAGAAATCAATATGGTAAATATAGCCCGATAAACAATTAAAAATGGCACTGATAATTGCTCTAAATTTTTCTTCCACAACACATTGTTGAAAGAAAACAATATGACAGATAATAAAAGATAAATCAAAGTTCTAAAGATTAAATTGTAAAGCAATCAGCATCAAAATGATGTGAATATAACAAAAAACATGTAACTTCACTCGTTGGGTGAAATAGGATAAAACTAAAAAGATATTATATAAGATAATGATTTACAGTATCTTTATGTCGCAAAACAAACCAATATCTTATGTTAAATATAGTAAAAAATTATTTTAAAGTTTTAGAAGTTGTAAGTTCTTTTCATATTGTTTCACCCTCAGAAAATCCAGTTGGTAGAAAAAGTAAAATTATGATATTAAAGTTGTTGCTTTAAGTTTGACTGCTGAATTTATGTCAATCGATAGTGAAAATTACCTTTTTAAGCTAATCGATGGGTCTCAAATTCCAAACCTTATAGAGAGAAGCCGCTTTAATAAACAAAGGAAAAAGCTTTTTTCTTTCACAGATCAAGTGCGCTGTTGTTTGTATTCAAGATTTACTGATTGTGAAGACCACTTTATAATTGATAGTATGCCTCTTGAAATTTGCAAAAAAGTCAGACAAAACAGGGTTAAAATCTGCAAACAAGATTTTCACACAGCACCTGATAAGGGTTATTGCGCTTCTCAAGATACTTGGTATTACATATATACGCTTCACGGAGTTTGTACTGTTGAGGGTGTCTTTAAGGCTTTAAATATAACAAAGGCAAGTGTGCATGATGTCCATTTACTCAAAGACCTGAAATATCAAATGACTGACTTTGTGCTTCTTGGTGATAGAGGATATTTGTCCGCAACAATTCAGTTGGATTTGTTTGAAACAGCAACTATTAAACTGGAAACTCCAATGAGAAGCAACCAAAAAAAATATAAGTCACAGCCTTATATTTTTAGAAAATCAAGAAAAAGAATTGAAACGCTTTTTCCACAATTATGTGATCAATTTATGATAAGAAGAAATTATGCTAAATCATTTCAAGGTTTTAAAACCTGAGTGTTAGCAAAAATTACTGCACTAACTTTAGTTCAGTTTATCAATTAGTTTATTTTTTCAAGCACTGTAAATAGCAAGATCAGTTCCATAATAATTACTATTACCATAAAAATATAGCCAATCCAAGCTAATACAACAGTTGCGAACATCAGCGACATAACAATTTCGAGTGACCCGGTTAAAGTTGCCAAATTGCCCAAACTTTTATTTAGCTGAATAATGCCAACGCCAAATACAATGCCTACTGAACCAAATAAAACAGACATAATTATAATGTAGTTTTCATTGATAAATTCAGTGTATAATGAAATGATATCAAAACTATAAAGTAATACGGAAAGCAGCATAAATACTATGGAGGCAAACTTTATCAAGTTGTTTTTAAATAATTTGCCAAGGGTGAAATAGCCATAGGTGAAAATAATAAATGTTACACAAGCAAATATTTTCAAAACCACATAAACATTGTCTGAATAAAGCATGGTATTTTCAAACCAGCGACTCCAATCTGCGGGCACTTCAAAAAAACCAAGAAGAAAATATAAACCTCCAAAAACAATTGCTATCCTCAAAATTTTAATTGATCTTAAAATTTCTTCAGAACCATTAATACTTAAATAGTTTTTAAAAGTTTTGAGGGATTCAGATTTAATTTTTTCTAAATCATAGCCCAGTACTTCTAAAATTGTTTTAATGGTGTAAGGTCGTGGAGTCACTTCTCCCGATTCTATGCGCTGAATGGTGCGCACGCTTATGTTGCATTTTTCTACCAACTCTTCTTGAGTGAGTCCTTGTTGTGTTCTAAGATCAAGAATAATCTTTCCTAATTCTGGCTGTTTCATCTGTTCGGGTTTTTAATTGATAAAACAATACTACGTCTGGAAATTTAAATGCACAATTTTTTAAAAGGTATTTCACCCGACATTTACATGACATTTGCTTTTTTCTGGTTTTACGACTTTAAAAACAACTGAAATAAGTTAAAAAGAAAACTAAAAATCAGCACGATATATCTTATGTTTGAAAGATATATAAATCTCCTTGAATTTACTCTTCATCCTCCTTATAAATACCAATCCGCAGGGTCTTCGTTTGATTTAATGGAAGCTCTATACATTCCAGCCGTATTAAATTCCATAGTGATATTACCATCTTTATCAACTGCTACAATACCGCCATCGCCACCCAGATTGGCCACTTTTTCCTGTATCACAATGCGCGCAGCTTCTTGCAAACTCAAGCCTTTGTATTCCATGAGTGCCGAAATATCGTGCGCCACCATAGCGCGTATAAAATATTCACCCCAACCTGTGCTAGACACGGCGCAGGTTTCATTATTGGCATAAGTACCAGCGCCAATAATAGGTGCATCCCCAATGCGGCCCCAACGCTTGTTAGTCATGCCACCAGTGGAAGTACCAGCGGCTAAATTGCCGTTTTTGTCTAAAGCAGCACAGCCAACTGTACCAAATTTGTAGTCTTTTAATTCTGTATCATAATAAGCGGCTTTAGCATCGTGGTCTAGCTCGGTTTTTTCACGGTCTTTAATGCGTTGTAATGAATTGAATCTGCCTTCTGTAAAGAAATAACTAGGGTCAACAAGTTCCAAACCTTGTTCTTCAGCAAAACTTTCGGCACCTTTTCCGGAAAGCATCACATGTTCAGAATTGTCCATTACTGCACGTGCCAAGTCAATGGGGTTTTTAATATTGGTAACACCAGCCACAGCGCCGGCATTCAGCGTTTTTCCATCCATAACTGAGGCATCTAATTCGTTAGTTTCAGCATTTGTAAAAACGGCACCTTTTCCCGCATTAAACAACGGAGAATCTTCCATAACATTGATGGTTTTGGTCACAGCTTCCATGCTAGTACCACCATTTTTTAGAATATTGTGTCCTACCATAATGGCTTCTTCAAGCTTGGCTTTATAGGCAGCTTCTCTTTCGGGAGTCATATTTTCTTTTAGAATAGTGCCTGCACCACCATGAATAACGATAGCGAATTCTGGTTTTTCTATGAGGTCGTTTTCAGTAGTTGGTATTTCATTTTTTCCCTCTTTACAAGAAGAAATTAAAAAGGTAATACAAAGCAAGGTGAGTAAGAGTTTCGGCATGGTTTAAGGGTGTTTTTAAAGCTCTAAGTTAATACTTTATTGCGAAATCCTCAGTAAAAGCTTATATAAATTAGTATCTTCGCAATCACAACATTAATTTAAAAAAACAATCAATATGCAAGCAGTTGCAACAGACTTTGGAATTCAAAAAGCCCTTGATGCACTTGGGATACAATCTATAAATCATGGAAGTTCTACCGGTTCGGATTGGTTTGCGAATGGTGAAACAATTAAAAGTGTTTCACCCGTAGATGGTAAACTAATTGCCAGCGTGAAATCCACTACAAATGAGGATTACAATAAGGTAATGAACGCCGCTACTTCGGCTTTTTCAACTTGGAAAATGATGCCAGCACCGCAACGTGGTGAAATTGTGAGACAATTTGCTGATAAATTACGCGAACTCAAAGAGCCACTAGGTAAGTTAGTGTCTTACGAAATGGGAAAAAGTTATCAAGAAGGTTTAGGCGAAGTTCAGGAAATGATAGACATCTGTGATTTTGCAGTCGGTTTGTCCCGACAGTTACACGGTTTAACCATGCACAGTGAGCGACCAGGTCACAGAATGTATGAACAATACCATCCTCTAGGCGTAGTCGGAATAATTTCAGCATTTAATTTTCCAGTCGCCGTTTGGGCATGGAATACTGCTTTAGCCTGGGTTTGTGGCGATGTTTGTATTTGGAAACCTAGTGAAAAAACACCGCTTTGTGGTGTGGCTTGCCAGCATATTGCTGCACAGGTTTTTAAAGATAATAATCTTCCAGAAGGAATTTCTTGTTTGATAAATGGTGATTACCGTGTAGGCGAATTTATGACTAAGGATACCCGTATTCCTTTAATTTCGGCAACCGGTTCAACCCGAATGGGCAAAATTGTAGCCCAAGAAGTAGCAGGACGATTGGGCAGATCTTTACTTGAATTGGGTGGTAATAACGCAATCATTGTAACGCCAGACGCCGATATTAAAATGACCGTAATTGGAGCTGTATTTGGAGCCGTTGGAACTTGCGGACAACGCTGTACTTCAACCCGACGGTTGATTATTCACGATAGTATTTATGATAAGGTTAAAAACGCCATTGTAGATGCTTACAAACAATTGCGTATCGGTAATCCATTAGATGAAAATAATCATGTTGGACCACTTATTGACACCGATGCAGTAAAAATGTACCAACAAGCTTTAGAGCAAGTAGTAGCCGAAGGTGGTACTATTCTGGTTGAAGGTGGTGTGCTATCAGGTGAAGGCTTTGAGAGTGGCTGCTATGTAAAACCAGCTATTGCTGAAGGTAAACCAAATTTTAAAATTGTGCAACACGAAACATTCGCTCCTGTTTTATACTTGCTTAAATATTCAGGCGAAGTAGATAATGCTATTGCCATTCAAAATGGAGTAGCACAAGGATTATCGTCTGCAATTATGACTAACAACCTGCGCGAAGCAGAACGATTTTTATCCGTTGCCGGTAGCGATTGTGGTATTGCTAATGTAAATATTGGTACCTCAGGTGCCGAAATTGGTGGTGCTTTTGGTGGTGAAAAAGAAACTGGTGGCGGTCGTGAGTCTGGAAGTGATGCATGGAAAGTTTATATGCGCCGTCAAACCAATACTATAAATTATACAACTAGCCTGCCATTGGCACAAGGGATTAAATTTGATTTGTAGATTACTTGGTTAATCTTATAATATTTAAGAAGTTTCTACCTTGAGGATAGTTTACCTCAAATAGAATTTAATTGAAAAAGCTATATTATTTAATGTGGCTTTTTTCATTCATAAGTTTACGCAACCTTTATATTATAATTCCATCTATAGTATAAAATTGCCAATGGGAATAGCCATCAAACTTCTTAAATTTTTCTGTTTACTCCTTTTAATAGGTTGTCAGCCTAAAGAATTCGAAGAAAATACCAGAATACGCGTTTTAGGAACCGTCGTGAATCAAAACAATGTAGCAATTGAAAATGCTTCTGTAAATATCTTTACTGATGATGAGGTTGGTAGTATTATTATTTTTTTTCCCGGCGTTCCAACGTTTAATCAAATTTTTAATTTAGGAAGTACAAACACAAATCAATCGGGGGAATTTTCAATAGTATCGCTGTTAAATAGAAGTAATAATTTTTTAGTTTCTGTAGAGAAGGATGAGAATTATGCGCCATATCTTTTTAAAACAAACGTATTTGACTATACACCCGATAACTTGACTGTAGACTTAAATACAATCACACTTAAAGAAAAGTTTAGCTTTGATTTAGTCATAAATAATCAAAATCCATCCTCAACTATTGCCGTTGCCCTAAATTATGAAATACCATTCTGTGCCGAGGTTTATGAAGAAGGAACCCTGCAAGAAAATTTATCTAATTGTTATCCTTCTCAAGAATTTACTGTGAGTTTACAAGGGGAAGATTTTTCTAAAAGTTTTATAAGCACGGCTGGGAGCAGCATTCAAATAAGTTATTCTGTAAATAATCAACCAGAAATAGTTGAGACAATCAACCTTAATCCGTCAGAAAATGTTTTTACAATTACCTATTAAAACACTTATTTTTTTCCTTTTTGCTTCAGCCATTTGTTTGGGTCAAAATGATGTTGAGGTTATAGAAACCGAGGATAAGCCAAAGATAACTAAAACCTTCTATTCCTATAATTTTCAATATTTTATTCCGCAAACATTTGGGGATAATGCCTTGGCAAAAGGCACAAAAGGCATTGGCGGCATAAACCTTAAGCTTCAATTAGGAATTTATAAAGGTTTTTTTGTTGGTGGTAACCTGGGAGCTGCTTATTTAGAAGTTACCAATCCGGAAATCGTCGGCAACTACAAAAAATCGACAGTTACTAATAATTACTTATTTTTTGGTTATGAATACTATGTTTCCGAAAGATTCAAGCTTGGATTAAGTGCAGCACCTTTTGCTAAAACAACTTATAAAAATAAAATATTTGATGCTTCGGAAGGCAGACAATACGATACTGGAACATTTTTTAATATTGAATTTTATGCTGACTATAAATTATCCAAACAATTGGCAGTTTTTGTAAGTTATACCTATAGAAAGGACAAATTAAATATTGTTGCACCTATTGAAGATCAATCACAATTTAACTCATCTCAATTTAACCACTTCGGAATTGGTGTGAAATTGTGTTTTGGAAACTTTGATATCGTAAGTGCATTTCTAAAATAATTAACTTTCGTGTAATTATTATCTTTCATTAAATAAATTGATACTTAACGCATTAAATTAAAGGTGCTTCCGTTATCGGCAATAAGCTCCAAGGAAGTATTTGTTATTTCTATAATATCCCATAAAACAACAGCCGGCTCATTATTAAGTACAATTTGGCTGTTATCAGTGGTTAAATTATATTCATAAGCTTGAAATTCTTGTGATACACATGGGTCGCCATCAAAAGTTTGAAAAACCAGTAGATTATTGACGCCTAAGTCAAAATAGCTATTTTTTTGACATTCATCAAATACATTAATATTTGTATTAGATGGATTTACACTTTCAATAGAAATTAAAAACCACCGCAGTTAAAGTAATTGCTGTACATTAGGAGAGTCATCACCAGTACTGCATCACAGTAAAAAGAAAGGAGCAAGAACCAAAACCAGATATAATTGTATGCGTTTCATACCATTTATTTTCTCATATATAATAAAATTTAGAATGAGTAGTTTTAAAGCAACTGAAAAACAGTAATGTAAAGGATTTGAAATGGATACATAATAAAAAAAATCCTGCTTCATTGCCACACTTTTATGGTAGAAACAAGACTTTTTAATTGATTAATAGCATATCAAATATAGAAGATAAGTTATGATACTTTTAGTTATAATTTATGAATGGTATTGTTTTTTATATTAATGGTTTGTTTCTTCACATCAACTATACTTTACCTTCCGTAAAATGCGCATAGTTTCATTATAAAATCTGTAAACTTCTTCACTGTAATTTTTTAAATAAGGCTTGGCCTCATTTAACTTATCAATAGCTTCGTGAAATAAATTTAAATAACAAATCAAATAGGTGGCAGGCAGATTTTTTAAATCATAGTTTTCATTTTTAGATAATTGCAATCCCTTTTTTAGCTTTTCTAATATGATATTGTTTGCGTTGTAAATATGGTAGAGTACTTTTTTGTCGAATTGAGGCGCATGAAATAAAAGTTTGGTTTCGATATGGTAATTGGCATTGTCCTCAAAATGAATTACTGTTTCTTCTAATGGATAGTATTTATATGTGTTGTGAAGTCCAAGGTTGACATATTCTAGAATTTTAAAGGAAGCGTCATTATGACTAATCGCTACTTCATCAAAGGTCGAATAAAACAGTCGCACTTGTTCATTCACCAATTCAATGTCAACTCTAGAGAAAAACACTTCATCCTTAACAACCTTTTTTTGTCCAGCCCAGCACAGCACAAAATATTCTTTAAACACCTTGTATTGAGGTTCAAAATCGGCTCTTTTCTTCATAAAATCAAATACGCCATTCAAAGTGTATTCAATATTGTTTTGAGCATGTTTTTCAATGGCTTCAACTATGGCCGAATTAATATCTTTCACCACAATATCAAACACCTTGGGCATACTCATGCTGCCATCTCTAAAAAACACCGAGCCGCCGTAGTATTTCCAAATATTTTTACGTAGTGAGGTGAGTTTTTCCATAGATCTAATCGTCACCAAGCCTACCACTTTATCATCTGGTAAATGCGGAAAGGGAATATTTTCGTAGGAAACTACAGGCGGATTTGTAAGGTAGGCATTAATGAGATTTTGTATTTTACTATCGTCAAAAAAATCAACGCCTACAATTTTGTTGTCTTCGTCTTCAACGCCTATTACAATGTAAGAGTTGTTTTTTGGGTTGCTGTTAGATAGCGCACAAATATGCTTTAAAAACTTAGCCTTACCTTCTTTTTGACCAATATCAATTTTTCGCTTTTTGTCATAAAAGCTGTTCTCATCATTATGAGCAAGCAGATTTTTTATAAGTAGGCGTTTGTTGATCATGGTACTTCCTGCGAAAGCAGGAATCTCGTTATTTCAATTTATAATTTTTTCATTACCGTCGTCGAATTAGCCTGAGCCGTAGGAAACACTAAAATATCCGCCAGATTCACATGTGGCGGTCTCGATATTGTAAAGAAAATAATCTCAGCAATATCTTCGGCTTGTAAGGCTTTAAACCCTTTGTAAACATTATTGGCAAGGTCATCTCCTTTAAATCGTACTTGCGAAAATTCGGTTTCTACCAAACCCGGATTGATCGCCGAAACTTTAATATTATAGGGGTTCAAATCTATCCGCATGCCTTCGGTAATAGCCAAAACAGCATGTTTACTTGCACAATACACATTGCCCTTTGGATAGACTTCTTTCCCAGCCGAAGAACCGATATTAATGATTTGGCCAGATGCTCGTGCCACCATTTGCGGGATCACAGCTTTTGATACGTAAAGCAATCCTTTCACATTGATATCCATCATTGCATCCCAATCGTCTAAACTACCCGTATTTATGGGATCTAAGCCGTGAGCATTACCGGCATTATTTATTAAAATATCGATATTTTTAAAGTTTTCTGGTAAAGATTTTATGGCATGTTCTACAGTATTTTTATCTCGTACATCAAAATGAAGGGTATGAACTTGGGTTTTATTTGAAAGCTCATTTTTTATAGTTTGTAAGCGCTCTTGTCTCCGTCCGCAAAGAATTAATTTTATGCCGTTTGAAGCCAATAAATAAGCGGTCGCTTTTCCGATGCCGCTTGTGGCGCCTGTAATCAAAGCTGTTTTTGTCATTTTTTAAGTATCAATTTTTTATGGAGTTTCTTTACCTTGAGAGGCTTCTAAAAGGAGAAACCAGTCTTCTAATTCTA
This sequence comes from Flavobacteriaceae bacterium, assembly GCA_018402135.1. Classification (GTDB taxonomy): domain Bacteria; phylum Bacteroidota; class Bacteroidia; order Flavobacteriales; family Flavobacteriaceae; genus Paucihalobacter. Next base: position 359,843 of record JAGYJF010000003.1, read on the forward strand.
AATTAATGTTGGTGCTTTCAGATGCTTTTTTAAGTCGCTCAGGATTTGAAGTGCCAACAACCGGATGCATTCCCGAAGGGTGTTTCAATAACCAGGCATAAAGCAGTTGGTCTTCGGTAGCTTGATATTTTTTACATAGACCTTCTAATTGTTTAGAAATTCTATCATTTTGCTCATTCTTTTGCTTAAAATAACTTCCCAAAGGCGACCAAACCATGGCTGTTTGTTGCTTGAGCATGGCATAATCCAAAACCCCGTTAAATAGAGCAGTTGGTTGGGTTAATGAACATTCTACCTGGTTAGTAGTGATTTCTAAATGCGGCGCTAATACTTGCATTTGCGACACCGAAAAATTGGATACACCAAATGCCTTTATGATTCCTTTTTGTTTTAAATGCGTAACAGCTTCTAAAACATCATCAACGTGCATCAACGGACTTGGACGGTGCAATAAAAATACATCTAAATAATCAGTTTTTAGATTGCGTATGCTTTGCTCTGCTGAACCAATGATATAGCCTTTACTATAGTTGTAATGCTTAACCTTATTGGGGCGATGATTAGAAATCAACTGAATGCCACATTTGGAAATTAATTGAATGCTCTCCCTATGAAGTCCACCTTTTTTAAACGCTTTTCCAAATTCAGCTTCAGTGGTATAATCTCCATAAATATCTGCATGATCAAAAGTTGTTATTTCGTTGGAAATACATTTATTTATAAGCGCTGAAATTTGCGCAGTTGATAGCTTTTTTCCCCATAAACCCCAAGTCATGGTGCCAGCAATTATTTTAGAATATTTCAATTTTTTTATGGTTTGAACGAATTTATTGGCTATTCACATATAAAAATACTCAAAACTGAAGGAATAAAGTATCATTGTTAAGTAAATATTCAACGTCCCCAAATTGTGAACCACTTTCAGCTTATTAAATCATTCTGTTTAACAGTACTCATTTTAGGATTCTTTTTAAGTTGTTCAAAAGAAGATCTCGAAAACGATGTCCAACTAACGAATGTTTCAGTTAAATTGAAAACTGTTACAGGCGACTTTAAAAAAGTCTATATCGATATTGAAGATGTTCAACTTAAGGTGAAACAAGAAGAGAATTCTCCTGGAACTTGGTTAAGTTTAGAAGCTATCAATAATGGTATTCACAACACATCAGACTTAAATAACGAAAATGCTCTTTTATTAGTAAGTAATTTTTCGGTTGAAGCCGGCTATATTTATGGCATAAGACTGGTTTTGGGAGAAAACAATTTTATGGACATCGGGAATGTGCTGCACAGTTTAGATGTGAGCGACTTAGGAAATTCTAATCCAACGAATACGGTTGCAACACAGTTACAGCCCAATAAATCTTATGTTTTAATAATTGAGATGAACATAGACCAATCCATTTCGTATGACGAATCGTCAAGCATGATGGTTTTCAACCCAAAGATACAAACCGAAATAAGACAGTTTCAATATTAATTTTACTAATCCAAATTTTTAAACAGTAAAAAGAGCAATACCAAGGTGTTGCTCTTTTTATTTTTAACCAATTATTAACAGCAAACGACGAATAATTTTAACAATTTGCAGTTCATACAAATATCAATAACCATCGGGTTTTAAATCAAATGAAATATGGAAGATACAAGTACTGTAGATATCAAAGCCATTAATGAAAAAATAGAAAGGGAAAGTGCTTTTATTGATTTGCTAAATTTAGAAATGAACAAAGTAATCATCGGTCAAAAGCATATGGTCGAGCGTTTACTTAATTGGATTGCTCGGTCAAGGACATATTCTGCTTGAAGGAGTTCCAGGTTTGGCAAAAACACTCGCCATTAATACACTAGCGCAAGCTGTTCAAGGTAGTTTTAGTAGAATTCAGTTTACCCCAGATTTATTGCCTGCCGATGTCGTAGGAACCCTAATCTATAACATGAAGGAAAATGATTTCTCAATCAAAAAGGGTCCAATTTTTGCAAACTTTGTGCTAGCCGATGAGATAAACCGTGCGCCTGCTAAAGTACAATCGGCATTGCTAGAAGCCATGCAAGAGAAACAAGTAACTATTGGTGATGAAACCTTTATTTTAGACAAACCGTTTTTAGTTATGGCAACTCAAAACCCAGTTGAACAGGAAGGAACCTATCCGCTGCCAGAAGCACAAGTAGATAGATTTATGCTGAAAACCGTTATCGATTATCCAAAATTAAACGAAGAACAACTCATTATAAGAGCTAATTTGAAGAGGTTCTTTTGAAAAAGTAAATCCAGTGATTTCTGTAGATCAAATCTTAAATGCCCAAAAGGCAGTTAGAGAAGTTTATATGGATGAAAAAATTGAGAAATACATCCTCGATATTGTATTTGCAACCCGATACCCTGAAAAATATAATCTAGAAAGCTTAAAACCATTAATTTCATTTGGCTCCTCGCCACGTGGTAGTATAAATCTAGCAACTGCGGCCAAATGCTACGCTTTTATTAGAAGAAGAGGTTATGTGATTCCTGAAGATGTACGTGCCATTGTTTACGATGTGTTGCGTCACAGAATTGGAATTACTTACGAAGCCGAAGCCGAAAATATTACTAGCGTTGATATTATCAACAAAATTGTAAACCAAATTGAAGTGCCTTAAGCCAATTCCTGCGAAAGCAGGAACCTATTCGAGAATCTTTGCTTTTGTGGTTACATTATTTGAGATGAAATAATCATTTAAAAACTAAGTAAAAATAAAAGACTAAAGATTAAAGATCTTAGTATTTGTTACGAAATGAGAATAGAAAATAGGTCAACTAAAATCTAAAGACTCCTATTTTCGCAGGAATAAAAAAATGGATACCAAAGAGTTACTAAAAAAAGTTCGGAAAATTGAGATAAAAACCAGACGATTGTCTGACCATGTCTTCGGTGGCGAATACCATTCTACTTTTAAAGGTCGCGGCATGACCTTTAGCGAAGTGCGTCAATACCAGTTTGGAGATGATGTGCGCAATATAGACTGGAATGTAACCGCACGCTATAACGAACCTTATATAAAAGTTTTTGAGGAAGAACGCGAACTTACCATGATGCTAATGGTTGATGTTTCCGCTAGTAAATTATTTGGGACCAAAAATAGTTTTAAAGATGAAATGGCAACTGAAATTGCAGCAACGCTTGCTTTTTCAGCTACCCAGAACAACGATAAAATTGGTCTTATTCTATTTACAGATCAAATTGAGTTATACATTCCGCCTAAAAAAGGACGCTTCCATGTTCTTAGAATTATTAGAGAATTACTCGAATTTAAACCCAAAAGCAAACAAACTAATTTAGATGAAGCCTTGAAGTTTTTATCAAATGTGATGAAAAAGAAGGCAATTGTATTTTTGTTATCAGATTTTATTTCAGAAGATTACAAACAAACCCTGAAAATTGTATCAAACAAACACGATATTACTGGGATAAGAATTTACGACCAACACGAAGAAACCATTCCTAATTTAGGACTCGTACAAATGATTGACGAAGAATCTGGCGAACTGATGTTGGTGGATACTAGCTCAAAACAAACACGATATGCACTACGCTAAATACTATCTAGAAAAAGTAAACTATTTTAAAGACAGTTTTGCCAAATCTGGCGCTGGGTCTTTAGACTGTCGGGTTGATGAAAGTTACGTTACCAAGTTGTTAGGATACTTTAAACGCAGAGGATAATCGAATTATATGCAGAAAAATTTCAGTCATAATATTAAAATAACCATCAAAAACACGTCGCTCAAGTTGTTTTTGATGCTGGTGTTTCTGATGTATGGCAATTTATATTCGCAAGTAAAAACATCGGTAGATAGCACCAAAGTTAAAATCGGCGCACAAGTAAATTATACCATAGAAATTGAAGCCGATACCACACAACAAGTTGTTTTTCCAGAAACGCAAACCTTTTCTCCATTAGAAGTTATTGAATTTTACGAAACCGATACACTTAAAAACAACGATAAATATCGATTAATTAAAAAATATGGTTTAACACAGTTCGATTCGGGATGGTATCAAATTCCAAGACAAAAAATTTTAATTGACGAACGCAGCGTTTTTTCAGATTCGATATATGTCTATTTCCAAGATGTTGCGGTCGATACAACCAAGCAAAAGTTATTCGATATAAAACCCATTATTGAAGTTGATAAACCCAAAAGCAAAACCTGGCTCTATATTCTTAATTGGGTTGTTAATTGCCGCCATCATCGCTGCCTTGTTGTATTGGTTTATATGGCGTAAAAAACCACTTACCGAAGAAGAAAAAATTGCCCAATTGCCTCCTTTTCAACGCGCAAAAGTTGAGCTTCAAAAACTGGAGAATAGCAAGTATCTCATTCAAGATCAGACCAAAGAATACTATTCCGAGCTTAACAAGAATCCTGCGAAGCTTTATAGATGAAAAGGTGTATGACCGAGCGATGGAAAGCACCTCTGGCGAACTGGTCGAACATTTAGAAATGCTAGCAGAAGCCGCGCAACTTAAAATCAGCTAAGGAAATTATTCAGCAAATAAACACCATATTTCAAAGAGCCGATCTTGCCAAATTCGCAAAACAAGATCCCGATATGGAATCCGCTAAATCCGATTTAAACACAATCGATAAAGTTTTAGATGCCATCAACAACGCCTTGCCGGAGCCGAGCGAAGAAGAAAAGCTCCTTAACGAGCAATATCGCGAAACCCAAGAACGCAAAGCAAAACGTCGTAAAGTTATCTTAACGTCGGCCATTGTTGCCTTTTTATTTATTTCAACCGTTGTAGGATTTGGAATTAAATACGGCTTTGTCTATATGAAAGATGTAGTTATAGGAAAAGCCACCTTAGAATTATTAGAAGGTGAATGGGTCGATAGTGATTACGGAATGCCACCAATTTATATTTCAACTCCAGAGGTTTTAAAGAGAATGGATGCCCCGGTTCCTGAGGAGTTAAAGGACAAAATGAAAATGACCGCCTTTGGATATGAATTGGAAGAGGAACTAACCATCGCCGTTACCACAACCAATTTAACAGAACCACAAGAAAATTTAGATTTAAATGCAGCTATTGAAGGTAATTTACAAACTTTAGAATCAAGAGGCATCACCAATATTATAACACTTAACGAAAAATTCACCACACCAAACGGAGCCGAAGGCATTAAAACATTCGGAACTTTAAGTGTGCCAAAAGAAAAGAAGGAAGGTTATATAGACGGAAATTATGTGATGCTAAGTTTTACAAGCAAAGATGTAATCATTCAGCAAATAGTTCTGGTTTGGAAAGCTAATGATACTTATGTCAACGAGATTGCTGAGCGGATTATTAATTCAGTTGAATTACAACCAAAATCGAAGTAGATGTTTGAAGGAATAGAATTTCTAAATAAGGAAATGTTTTGGTTATTGCTCATTCTGCCAATAGCCATCGTTTGGTATGTATTAAAGCACAAACAACAAACACCAGAAGTTAGATTATCAACTCTTAAAGGCTTCAAACTATCTAAATCTCTATTGCCAAAACTAAAGCATTTTCTTTTTGTCCTTAGGTTATTAGCTATAGCTTTAATAATAACCGCAATTGCTAGGCCTCAAACAGTAGATGTTAGCACCAAAACCAAAACCACCCAAGGTATTGATATCATGATTTCGGTTGATGTTTCGGCAAGTATGCTAGCCAAAGATTTAAAACCGAATAGACTTGAAGCTTTGAAAAGCGTAGCCTCCGACTTTGTGAAACGCCGTCCAAACGACCGAATTGGAATTGTGGAATACGCAGGTGAAAGCTACACCAAAACGCCGCTAACCAGCGACAAAGGAATTATATTACGATCACTTTCCGAAATCCAATATACCGCAATTATTGAAGGTGGGACAGCCATAGGAATGGGATTGGCAACAGCTGTTAACAGACTTAAAGACAGCGAAGCTAAAAGCAAAATCATTATCCTGTTAACCGATGGCGTAAATAATACAGGTGAAATAGATCCAGTTATCGCTACAGAATTAGCACTAGAATTTGATATAAAAGTTTACACCATTGGTGTTGGGACTAACGGCACAGCTTTATCACCAGTAGCATTGAGACAAGATGGTAGTTTTGTATACGAGCGCGTTCAAGTTGAAATAGATGATAAATTGCTTACCGAAATAGCCGAAGCTAGTGGCGGAAAGTATTTTAGAGCAACTGATAATGAAAAACTTGCTGAGATTTACGACGAAATCAATCAACTTGAAACCACCGAAATTGAAGAAAGAAAATTTTATAATTACGAAGAAAAGTATAGACCGTTGGTTTTGTTAGCAGCCCTTATGCTGTTACTTGAATTTATATTACGCCATACCATTTTTAGAAGTTTTGTTTAAATAAAAACTTCAAATTAATTTAGAACTATGTTTCAATTAGAACAAAAAATATGGATTATCGGATTTGCAGTGATACCTGCATTGGTGCTTATATATATTTTGGTTGCTTTTTGGAAAAGTAACCGTCAGAAAAAATTTGCAAGCCCCGAACTATTGGAAAAATTGAGTCCCAATAGATCTTTATTTAAATCTATATTAAAATTGGCAATGTTGTGTCTGGCATTTGCGTTTCTTGTTATGGCACTTATCAATCCAAAAATAGGTACCAAATTAGAAACTGTTCGTAGTGAAGGCGTTGATATCGTGTTTGCTGTTGATGTTTCTAAAAGTATGTTAGCCGAAGATATTGCGCCTAACCGACTTGAAAAATCAAAACAATTGGTGTCTCAAATCATTAATAATTTAGTTAGCGATCGCGTGGGAATTGTAGCTTATGCAGGCAAAGCTTTTCCGCAGTTACCAATAACAACAGACTATGCCGCGGCCAAATTGTTCTTGCAAGGCATGAACACCGATATGATTTCGTCGCAAGGAACGGCCATTAATGAAGCCATCGAATTAGCGCGTACCTTTTACGATGCGGAAGATCAAACTAGTAAAATTTTAATCATTATTTCAGACGGCGAAGATCATAGCGAAACCTCCGCATCTGATGCCGCTAAAAATGCGCAAAATGATGGGATAAAAATTTTCACAGTAGGTGTTGGCGATGTTAAAGGTGGGCCCATCCCTATCAAGCGCAATGGGATTGTTCTCAACTATAAAAAAGATCAGAATGACGAAACAGTTATTACCAAACTTGATGAGGATAATCTAAAAGCTATTGCCAGAAATGCTGATGGGCAATATATAAACGGTAGTAGTACTGCAGGAGTAGTAAATTCAATAAAGGAAATTTTAGACACCATCGAAAAAACAGAATTTGAATCACAACAAGTTGCCGATTATAAAGACCAGTTTCAATGGTTTTTAGTCTTCGCAATTGCTGTGTTGTTTTTAGATATTTTCTTGTTAGAAAGAAAAACAGCCTGGTTGAGAAAACTCAATTTGTTTAATGAGAATATTTAAAATGAAAGTTTTAAAATAGTTTTAACTATAAAATAATAAGCGTTTTATAAATTCGTACATAATTTAAGTGCAAAAAAATGAAAAATCTAATCTTAAACAAATACAGGTTAATACTATGGATGGTTGCCATTCCATCGCTTATATGTGCCCAAGAATTAGATGAAAAAGCATTACTTCAAAAACAAAATAAGGCACAACTATTCGTAGCTGAAGGTAACGAAAGTTTTCAAAATGAAGATTTTATCACCGCAGAAATGGCTTACAGAAAAGCGATGTCTCAACAGTCAAATACCGTTGCTGCCTCCTATAACTTAGGCAATGGTTTCTATAAAGAAGGCAACTTTGATGAAGCACTTTATAGACACGAACAAGCTGCTAAAGACGCCACTTCCAAAACTGAAAAACACAAAGCATTTCATAATATTGGCAATATTTTAATGCAAAATCAAATGTGTAAAGAAGCTGTTGAAGCCTTCAAAAATGCCCTGCGCAATAATCCTAATGATGACGAAACACGCTACAACCTAGCAATGGCAAAAGAATGTGCCAAACACGAAAAGGAGCAAGACGAAAAAGATGATGAGGATAGCGATGATAAAAAAGACGAAAAAGACGAAAAAATCAAGAACAGCAAGACCAAGATAAAAAAGACGAGCAAGGTGACGATAGCGAAGACGAAAAAGATCAAGGTGACGAAGATAAACAAGATGGAAACGATAAAGAAGACGAAGAAGGAAAACCAGAAGAAGATAAAAACCAAAGCGACAAGGGAGACGATAGCGATAAGCAACAAGAACAACCACAGCCACGGCCTAGCAATTTAAATGGTCAGCAAATCAAAAATTTATTGGAAGCGCTTAACGATAAAGAATCCAAAGTTCAAGAAAAAATAAATGCCGAAAAGCAAAAAGGAGCTAAGGTAAAAAACGAAAAAGATTGGTAGCCCCAAACTTAATAATTCATTGTTTTTATTGAAAATGAAGTTAGAACAACTATGAATTTTAAAAACCACATACTAATAATAGCACTGCTATTCTCGACCTTGGTAGCTGCTCAAGTTAAATTCGAAGCCAAACTTAGTAAGGCTAAGTTGGGGTTGAATGAACGTTTGCGATTAGACTTTGAGATGGATAAAGATGGCGATAATTTTGTGCCGCCAAGTTTCTCAGATTTTACGGTTGTGGGTGGTCCAAACACTTCTGTAAGTAATACTTGGATCAATGGAAAACGCAGTTTTAAAAAAACATATTCTTATTTTTTGGCACCAAAAAAAGTTGGAAAATTCACTATCAAACAAGGCACTATCGAAATTGACGGGGAAACCTACAAAACCTTTCCAGTAACAGTTGAGGTAACGCCAGCAGTAGAACTTCCAACAGACCCAAACGACCCCAATTATGTGGCGTCTCAAAACATTCATTTGGTTGCTGAGGTATCTAAGGCTAACCCTTATTTAAACGAGCCTATAACGGTTATATATAAATTATATGTCTCTCCCGAAACAGGGGTTAGTAATTGGCGCGAGATTGATAACCCAAAATTTTCTGATTTTTGGAGCCAAAATATTCCTATGAAAGGTATTTCCGTGCAGAATGGGCAATACAACGGGGAAGATTATAGATACGTAGTTTTGAGAAAAACGGTATTATATCCCCAAAAATCAGGAGAATTAAAAATTGAACCCTTAAGCTTAGATGTAACTGTTGAGGTGCCAAGTAACAGACGCGATTTTTTTGGAGGTAGGTTAATGACCCAAGTTAATAAAACTGTTTCGGCAGGCGCGAGAACTATCAAAGTAAAACCCTTACCAGAACAAGGAAAACCTGCTAATTTTGGGGGTGCTGTTGGAGAATTCGATTTGATTGTTTCAACGTCTAAAAAAGAGCTAAAAGCTACGGAATCTTTACAACTAACTGTTGAGGTCTCTGGCAAAGGAAATATGAAATTATTCGAATTGCCAAAGCCAAATATACCTAGTGCCTTAGAAGTTTACGATCCGGTAAAGGATGATAAAATTAGCACGAGAATAGATGGTATGTACGGTGCTAAAATAGAAAATTACACTATTGTACCCCAATTTAAAGGGAAATACCCTATTCCTGGAATTTCCTTTTCCTATTTCGACCTTAAAACAGAACAATACAAAACCATTACCTCTAACGAAATGGTGATTGATGTTTTAGACGACCCAATGAATCCTGTTGCTAGCAATGCCAATCCCGCTAACATCAAACAGGCTGTGGTTGCCAATACTGAGGCATTCGCATACATTAAATCCGAAACAAATTTATTGCCTAAAAATGGCTCTTATTTCTTTAAATCAACAGCGTTTTGGACATCCTTATTGGCGCCATTGTTAGCCATTCCATTAGCATTGATAGTGCGCAGAAGACGCGAGTCTTACTTGTCTGACGAAATAGGAATGAAAACGCGGGCTCAGGATAAGTTGGCTAAAAAATATTTGGGAGAAGCCAAAAAATCTCTAGGCCAAAAGGAATCATTTTATGTCGCCTTGGAAAAGGCACTTCACAATTTCTTAAAAGCCAAACTACATATCGAGACCAGTGAATTCAGCAAAGATAAAATAGAAGAATTACTGAGTAAAAGACAAGTTAGTCAGGTAACAGTATCAGAGTTTATAACGCTTTTAGAAAGTTGTGAATTGGCAAGATATTCTCCAGCTACCGATGTAACAATGCAACAAGATTATAACAATAGCGCAACAGCCATTGCTGCCATTGATAAACAATTGAAGTGAAATGAAGAAGGTTGTTAAATTAATTTCAATAAGTTTATTCATTGTGTTTTTATACTTTGACGCATCTGTGTTGGCTCAAAACACCATCAAATTTCAAGAAGCCAACGAGTTGTATGGCCAAGGCGAATTTGAATTGGCGATTGATGCATACAAAAGCATTTTAAAAACTGGCAAACACTCCGCCGAGTTATATTTTAACTTGGCAAATTCTCATTATAAATTGAATAATGTTGCCCCAAGTATTTATTTTTATGAAAAGGCACTGCAGCTCGATCCTGAGGATAAGGATATTCAAAACAATCTTGCTTTTGCTCAAAACATGACTATTGATGCCGTTGCAGAAGTTCCTAAAGTTGGTTTTGATAAACTTTACAATAATTTCGTTAATGCATACAGTTTTGATGGTTGGTCGCGCTTAGCGATAGCATTTAGCGTAGCATTTGTAGTATTTTTTCTAATCTATTATTTCTCGCTCACTACATTTAGAAAGCGGTTAAGCTTTGTTTTAGGTTTTAGCTGTGTTTTTACGTCGATGGTTACCCTTTTTATGGCGTTTCAAAAATATGATTTTGAGCAAAAAAATATTGCTGCTGTTGTTTTTGAAAAGTCAGTAGATATTAAAAGTGAACCCAACTTTGAAGGTTCAAATTTATTCAAGCTGCATGAAGGTACTAAAATCAAAGTTTTAGACAGTCTTACTAATTGGCACCGTATAGAACTTCCAGATGGATTAACTGGATGGATTCCCTCAAGTGCTATTAAAGTGTTATAAATACCATAAGTTATGGTATTAAAACTTTTTAATTTCGCCACAAATGTTATCTTTGAATTTCTAAAATAAATTGATGTATAAGTCCAGAGTTTCTTTAATCCTTTCTATAGTTTTTGTGTTGTTTGTGTCAGCACCAACTTTAATTATGGCTTTTGATGTCTCAGCTGATACGTCAGTTTTTTTCAGCGTTAATGAAGAAGAAAATGAGAGTAGCAATGTTACCAAACACCTTCAGGCGCAAAGCATCTCAAATCATAGACTTCCTTTCGAGGCTGGGTTTAGCAGCAAAAAGGTATCAAGTTGTTATTTGTTATGCAACAGATCTTCATTATCGCTTCAAACTTTTTCTCCACCACCAGAACATCAAGTATAATCCCCAGACTTTAAAACTGACCCTTTAGGTCTTCTATTGTTTAACTTCTCGTTGCTTTCGGCTTTAGAGAAAAATTATATTTTTATGTTCAAACATTTAAAAAATGACATTCCTGCGAGTGTTGTAGTGTTTTTTGTAGCCTTACCACTTTGTTTAGGAATAGCTTTGGCCAGCGGGGCGCCACTGTTTTCAGGCGTAATTGCTGGAATTGTCGGAGGTATTGTGGTAGGAGCAATGAGTGGATCAAATCTGGGAGTCAGTGGCCCAGCAGCTGGACTTGCGGCAATCGTTTTAACATCTATTGCCACGCTTGGTAATTATGAGAACTTTTTGGTTGCTGTGGTTTTGGCTGGTGTGTTGCAACTTATTTTTGGATTTTTAAAAGCGGGAGTTATTGGTTATTACTTTCCTTCTTCGGTAATTAAAGGAATGCTTACAGGTATCGGAATTATTATAATTTTAAAGCAAATTCCACATTTTTTAGGTTATGACGCTGATCCAGAAGGCGATTTTGGGTTTTTTCAAATAGACGGCGAAAATAGTATTTCAGAGATTTTTGTTGCAATTGATTATGTGCAATGGGGCTCCACATTAATTGGATTTTTAGGACTTATCCTTATTATATTTTGGGATAATGTTTTAGCCAAAAAGAACAAGATATTTAAAGTTATTCAAGGTCCTTTTATAGCAGTAGTTCTTGGCATCGTTTTTTACCTTGTTACCAAAACAAACGAAACTTTAGGCATAGATGCTTCACACTTAGTTAGTGTACCGATACCTGAGGACGCAACGTCGTTTATTAAACAATTCACCCTGCCAAATTTTAAAGCCATTCTAAATACGGATATCTGGATTATTGCTTTTACTATTGCATTAGTAGCAAGTATTGAGACCTTATTGAGTGTAGAGGCAACCGATAAATTAGATCCCGCAAAAAACGTAACGCCAACCAATAGAGAACTTATTGCGCAAGGCACAGGAAATATTTTGTCTGGCCTTATAGGAGGATTACCAATCACGCAAGTAATTGTTCGCAGTTCTGCCAACATACAATCAGGTGGAAAAACCAAGCTATCCGCTATTATACACGGGTTTTTATTGCTGATATCGGTAATTCTAATCCCTACAATTTTAAACATGATTCCTTTATCGGTGCTGGCAGCGGTACTTTTAGTAGTAGGTTATAAATTAGCCAAACCAGCACTATTTAAAACAATGTGGCAATTAGGTTGGAAACAATTTGTGCCATTTATAATTACAATTCTAGGAATTGTATTCAAAGACCTCTTGTTTGGTGTTGGTTTAGGGCTTTTTGTAGGAATTCTAATAATTTTGGTTAAAAGTTACCAAAACTCACACTTTTTACATAAAGAAGGTGACGACATTCCAGATGGCCACTTAAAAATGACACTGGCAGAAGAAGTAACATTTATAAATAAGGGAGCCATTTTGAAAGAGCTTGATAGTATTCCAGAAAATTACACTTTAGAGTTAGATGTAAGGCGTACCCGATACCTAGATTACGATGTTGTTGAAATATTAGAAGACTTCGCTATAAAAGCAAAAAACAAAAACATTAACATAACGCTAATTTCGGATTTAGGAGTTATTGAAAATCCTGTCAGTTTTATGGAGTTTTTCGTATTACGACCTAAAACATTTTAAATAAAAAACTAAAACAAAAAACATGATTTTAAAAGATGTATTTGAAAACAACCAAAAATGGATTCAAGATAAATTAGCAACAAACGATAAATATTTTGAAGAGCTAGGGAGCGGGCAAAACCCTGATTTACTATATATAGGATGCTCAGACAGTCGCGTAACAGCGGAGGATTTAATGGGTCTCGGGCCTGGCGATGTCTTTGTTCATAGAAATATTGCAAACATGGTAGTGGCAACCGACTTAAATGCAATGTCTGTTATTGAATATGCGGTAAAGTACCTTGAAGTAAAGCATGTGGTAGTTTGCGGACATTACGTTTGTGGAGGCGTTAAAGCAGCCATGCAATCGGCCGATTTAGGCATATTAAATCCTTGGTTGCGAAACATTCGCGATGTATATCGCATTCACAAAAATGAACTTAATAAAATTGAATCGGAAGACGAAAAGTATGACCGGCTGGTAGAACTAAACGTTCAAGAACAATGTGTTAATTTAATGAAAACCGCCGTAGTTCAAAAAGCATTCCGCGAAAGAGGTTTAAAGGTGCACGGCTGGGTTTTTGATGTTAGGACAGGAAAACTAATCGATCTAAATATCGATGTAGACTCAATCTTAGAGAATGTAAGAGAAATTTATCATCTCGATTAAAAGGAAAATAAAAATTTTCAAACCTGCTTGTATCGAACTTAGCAGGTTTTTTTATTCTTCGGTTTCGTCTGATTTTTCAGTTTTAAAAGTGTCGTTCAACATGTTAAAATTTTCTACATCTAGTATTTTCGGAAACAGTAACGTCGCAAAACCCTTAACAGGTGAGTATAATGAACTTTGTTCAGTGTCTTCTTCATCCATAAAAACATTGCTTTCCATACGGTCAATGACCGTTAAAATAACACTTAAAACCAAGGCAATTTTTAGCAATCCAAAAACAGCACCAGCTATTTTATTTAATAAGCCTAGTGCGGCAAAATTTGCCAACTTGGTGAGCGCTTTCCCAGCTAAACTTATTACAAATACAATAATGGCAAACGTAATGGCGAAAGCAGTGAGGTTGATGTATTGTTGTTCCCATTCCACTCTAGTAGATAGATATTCAGCGGCGTAATTGCTAAAGTGAATGGCGCCATAAATGCCAACAATTAAGGCTAAAAGCGATGCAATTTCAACAAATAATCCTTTCATAAAACCGCGCACCAAACCAAAAACTAAAAGCACACCCAATACAATGTCAATTACACTCATAATCTATTATTTTAGGTAAATATAACCTAACTTTGCCAATCCATAAACCCAAAAAGCAGGCTTTTTAGTATGTCAAGAGACGAAGAATTAAAACTAAGATGGCAAGGATTAGTCACCAAACTATCCAATCAATTTGCCGACGGTGAGCAACTTGATTTAGATGCCATTATTTATTTAATTGGCGTTCAAGAGTTACAACAGCCGCATCGCGAATATAAAAAAGACCACAAATTAGACCTCATGCACATTGCTATTTGTCGCGTTTTAGAACCTTACGGATATTACGAATTTAGTTATATCGACGACGAAGGCTGGCCACATTACAAGGTAAAAGAACAATTGCCATTTCTAAAAGCTGGTGAACAAAGTATTCTAATGAAAGAAGCTATTGTTAATTACTTTTTAGAAGTAGAATATATAAACTAATTTGGGTGTTACCTTTAACTTGAAAAAAGTTAAAGGTCGCGCTTTCTCCCCAATAAGTTGAGAACAACAATTGCTAAATCGCTAACACAGTTATCGTAAAAAAAACTAAATTTGCAATCCATTTAAGAAGTTTGGGTTCTTAGAAATATTATTGAACGGTTATGATAGATCAAATCAAAGAACATATTGCCAAAGCTGAAGCTTTTCAGTCTACTTCGGCTGAAGCGATTGAAACATTTCGTATAGAATATTTAGGAAAAAAAGGTTTGTTGAATCAGTTTTTTGCGGCGTTTAAAAGTGTTCCTAATGAGCAAAAAAAAGAATTTGGTCTAGCAGTAAATACCTTAAAAAACACGGCCGAAGAAAAAGTAAACACACTTAAAGCCGTTTTGGAAAATCAGCAGTCAACCAAAGGTGTTTATGGCGATTTATCGCGCCCAGGCGATCCTATTATCATCGGTGCGCGTCATCCTATTTCAATCGTAAAAAATCAAATCATCGATATCTTTTCTAGAATTGGTTTTAATGTGAGTGAAGGTCCAGAAATTGAAGATGATTGGCACAATTTCACGGCTTTAAACTTACCCGAATACCATCCGGCACGCGATATGCAGGATACTTTTTTTATTCAAACCAATCCAGATATTTTGCTGCGTACCCACACTAGCTCTGTTCAAGTGCGTTATATGGAAAGCAACAAACCACCCATTAGAACCATTTCACCAGGGCGCGTGTATCGCAACGAAGCCATTTCGGCGCGTTCGCATTGTTTTTTCCATCAGGTAGAAGGTTTGTATATTGACAAAAACGTAAGCTTTGCCGATTTAAAACAAACCCTTCAATATTTCACTACCGAGATGTTTGGCAAGTCGAAAATAAGGTTGCGTCCGTCATATTTCCCATTTACCGAGCCCAGTGCCGAAGTAGATGTGTACTGGGGATTAGAAACCGAAACTGATTACAAAATGACCAAAGGTACAGGCTGGTTAGAAATTATGGGTTGTGGTATGGTAGATCCAAACGTATTAGAAAATTGCGGTATCGATTCAAAAACCTATTCCGGGTTTGCCTTTGGTATGGGTATAGACCGCATTGCCCTGCTATTACACCAAATTAGCGATATTAGACTTTTAAGTGAAAACGATGTACGCTTTTTGGAACAGTTTAAAAGTGCGTTTTAAATCGCTATTCTTTAAATAAGGGTAATACTGTAACAATAAAGAGATTCCTGCTTTCGCAGGAAATTGGAATGAAAAAGGATATCCAAATACCAGAAGTTAAAGAGGTTTACATAGCCGCAGTTCAAGAACCGCATCCGGAGTTTAAAATCTTAGATTGGAATATCTACCTTATTAATAACCAACCCGAACCAATAGAAATGGTAATTGTGGTAAGCAAAGGTTTTTTAAACGAAAAAACAACAGCGCAAACCAGGCACCAAATAAAAGTACTACCAGCAAAAAGCTACACAAAAATTGAATGGTTTCAAGATGATTTGCTGAGTATTAATAACAGTTATAGTGTAAGTTTTTTTAAAAACGACACAATCTTTCACCGAAGTTTTTTATTAAAAGCAAATATGGTAAAGCCTCAAGCGCTTGGGTCTATACCTGTAATGTCTTCGCTAGGGGTTATGGCAGAGTGAAAATTTTATTTTTCCTACTATCAACGCAAAATCTTCAAACATTGAGCAACCATAAAATTTCTTGCATTTAAGCACTTTAAAGTCAACGGTATGACTTTAGCTTTAAATCAATCAATGATTAATTAACCTATGAAACTTTATTGTAATTTATTCTTAAATGTAACAGCATTGAACTTAAGAACTGTATCTTATGCGCTTACGTTTTTTAATAAAATTTACTTAAACTAAAACAATAAATTACATGGATTTCACAAACCCTTTAGTATACGGGGTTCCTTGCTTTTTAGGACTAATTTTACTGGAACTCACCTACAGTAAACACACCGATAATAAAGACCTTTACAAATGGAAAGACCTTACTGCCAGTCTTACCATTGGCGTGGGCTCTGCTGTTATTGCCGCTTTAACTAAAACTGTTTCTGCCATTTTAATATTTTCCTTAGTTTATGAATGGTTCAATCCATTGATTGATGGCGTAAGAAGAAATATTTTCGGTTGGGAGTCCTTTGGCTACGTTTGGTATGTTTGGATTCTTTGTATGTTGTTAGATGACTTTGCATATTACTGGTTCCACAGGCAAAATCATATGGTTCGATTTTTTTGGGCAGCGCATATCGTGCATCATTCCTCCGATAATTTTAATTTAGGAACGGCCGTGCGAAACGGATGGTTCACCATTGTTTATAAACCCTTTTTTTATGTTTGGATTGTAATGTTGGGCTTTCCGCCAGAAATGCTCATTGTTTGTCTTGGAATTGAAGCCTTATGGCAATTTCAACTACACACTAAGTATATTTCAAAAATGGGCTTTATTGAAAAGTTAATCAATACCCACACCATGCATCAAGTGCACCACTCCAAAAATATTGAGTATATGGACAAAAACCATGGTGGTATCCTTAATGTTTTTGATAGAATGTTTGGTACTTGGAAAGAATTGGATGAAACCATCGACATAGAATACGGCGTTACAACACCACCAAATTCGCACAATATCTGGACAATTTTAATGCACGAATACAATAACATTTGGACCGATATGAAAAAGTCTAAAAACTGGCGACATAAATTTATGTATGCATTTGGACCACCCGGATGGAGCCACGATGGCAGTACCTTAACCATTAAACAAATCAGGCGTTCAATGAAAGAGCAAAAGGAAAAACAAGAGACAGCTCATGAGTCATTAAGCAGGGTGTCTTAGTAAGGGGTCTATCTGTTTTTTCTTTAAAACTTACTCGGTTTAAACACAAGATTTCAATTGTTGCGTGACTGATTGAGCCTTTGGACTTTGCTGAAGGTATGCTCTCTGTTGAAAAATCTTTAATGTCGTGAATTAAAAAGACCTCACTGTCCCGAGGCTTCGGGATTGAAACCTGTGAGGTCTAAGTCAAACCCAATTCTTTCATGGGTTCAAAGACTGAAAGGGTTAATTGACTCACTGATGCCTGTTAGCCAACAACGGCGGCGGTTCACCATTAAACGGATTCCAGCGGCTAATGGTTTTGGCTTCCATACCTGCGGCGGAAATTACCGCACGATCGCCATAACGCTCTCGTAATTTATCGATAGATTGGATGAGGTTGAGATGTTTTTGGTTGTCTTCAAAGAGGTTGATTTGTTGTCCGCCTTCTACCAAATGGCTAAATCTTACTCCTATCAATCTAACTAGCAAACGTCTTTTGTAGAGCTTGTTAAACAAATCTAATACTACTGGTATCAAATTGTGATCCATAGCCGTATAGGGAATGTGTTTTTGCTGGGTATACGTCTGAAAATCGGAATACCTAATTTTAAACGTAATACAGGCCGTTAGCTTGTTGCCACGCCGCAGTTGGTAGGCCAAATTTTCCGTCATAGCAATGATCATACCTTTTAACATAATAATATCGGTAGTGTCTTTGTTAAAGGTCCGCTCGGTTGAGATGGATTTACGCTCTTGGTATTGCACTACCGGACTATTATCTATCCCGTTGGCTTTTTTCCAAATGCTGAGTCCGTTGCTACCTAGCACTTTGTGCATGAGTTCCATGGGCATTTCTTGGATGGTTTGGATGCGTTTCACACCCAAATCGCACAGAGTTTTATAGGTAACGTTGCCAACCATGGGGATTTTTTTGACTGATAGCGGTGCCAAAAACGGTTTTTCAGTGCCTTTTAAAATATTGATTTGGTTGTTGGGCTTGGCTTCGCCCGTGGCAATTTTAGAAACCGTCTTGTTAATAGACATCCCAAACGAAATGGGCAATCCAGTTTCCTTAATGATGCGTTGTCGCAATTCTGCCGCCATTTTATAACAACCAAAAAACTTATCCATGCCGCTAAGATCTATGTAGAATTCATCTATAGAGGTTTTTTCATAAAGTGGCACGCTTTCTTTTACCACATCGGTCACATTTTTAGAAAATTTTGAGTAAATACCCGAATTGCCGCGCAGTACAATGGCTTCGGGACATAGTTGTTTGGCCATACGCATAGGCATGGCGGAGTGCACGCCAAATTTACGGGCTTCATAACTGCAGGATGCCACAACACCTCTATCGCTGGTGCCACCAATAAGAACCGGTTTGCCAATAAGCTTGCTGTCTAACAAGCGCTCGCAAGACACAAAAAACGTGTCTAAATCCATGTGAACAATGGCGCGCTCGTTGCTCATACCGCTATAGGTTTTGGGCTGGCGTAACGCGGGTCTTCCATCACGGCAAGGCGTTCCATTTTAGAAACTTCTATGGTAATACAATCAAACTCTTCTTTAACCACGCCAATAATGCGGTACACACCTTTACCTCTAAAGGGATATTTGGCAGCTACCGGCGGAAAATGTACCGTATCTATAAAATAGCCATCGGCATCCAAAAAAGTCCCGAAAAACATGGGCTTTCTACCAGAAGTTTTGGTGGCTTTGGCCGTTACCAGATAGCCATCAATAACTACCGTTTTCTCTAACAACCCTTCTAAATGCTTAGCTCTTAATTTGCTAATAAAACCGTCGGCCAATAATTTAAACGGATTGCAAAGCGGATAGCCCAATAATTCTATCTGGTCGAAAGCGTTTTCTTGTGCGGTGCTAGGCAATTCGGGTGTGCTGTAATTAACGCGTGGTGTTTTAAACAAACTTAAATTGGGGTTGCTTACATCGGCAGTTCCGGCTTTTAAATGGGCTTCCCAAAGTAGTTCCCTTTTGTTGGTATCGGTAAATCTAAAGGCGTTTATTTTAATGAGAATACCGAGCTGTTCTACTGAAATTGGCACGCGCTCGGTGAAATCATCCAGGCTCTTAAATAACCCATTTTGGTCGCGCTCTTTAAGAATAGTATGCATGGTTTTAGACTCCAAATGTTGCAGAAACATCAACCCTATATAAATGGTTTTACACTTAATAACAGTTTCAATTCGGCTGTTATTAACGCAAGGTGCTTGAATGTTGCCGCCGTGCATGCGCGCTTCGTGCACGTAGAGTTCGGTACTGTAAAAACCGCCAAAATTATTAATACAAGCCACCATATATTCCAACGGATAGTAGGCTTTTAAAAACAAACTCTGGTAGCTTTCTACAGCATACGACGCCGAATGACCCTTCGCAAAAGCGTAGCCAGCAAAACTTTCTATTTGTCGCCAAATCTCAGCGGTGAGGGCTTCGGGTTTGCCATCGTTTTTACAGTTGTCGAAAAATTGTTGTTTTACTTTTAAAAATTCTTCTCTAGAACGGAATTTACCCGACATACCACGGCGCAGCATATCGGCTTCGCCTAAGGTAAGTCCGCCAAAATGATGCGCCACTTTAATCACATCTTCCTGATACACCATCACGCCAAAAGTTTCGGGCATAATACTTAGCAACACAGGATGCGCTTCTTTGCGACGCTCGGGATATCTGTATCGCAAAATGTATTCACGCATCATGCCACTTTGCGAAACGCCAGGTCTAATCACCGAACTGGCCGCTACCAATCCCAAATAATTATCCACCTGAAGTTTTTTAAGCAACATACGCATGGCAGGCGATTCTACATAAAAACAACCGATGGCTTTGGCGTTTTTAAGCAGGTATTTAATGCGTTTGTCTTGCTTGAAGCGCTTGATGTCGTGTACATCTACGGGTGGATTTTCAGGATAATTGGCAGCAATGATTTTGGTGGCGTCTTTGATTTTTCCCAAGCCGCGCTGACTTAAAATATCAAATTTATGGAGTCCAATATCTTCAGCCACCACCATATCAAACTGAGTAGTAGCAAAGCCTTTGGGTGGCATAAACGTAGCCGTATAGGTGTGAATGGGCTGCTCTGAAATTAAAATCCCACCGGCGTGGATACCCAGATAATTGGGAAACCCTTGAATGTATTCGCTGTAAGTAAGTACTAATTTTGAAAGTTTGTCTAACTGATTCAGATTGAATTTTCCGGTGGTAAGCACATCAATTTCAGCTTTGGGTAATCCGAATACTTTACCCAATTCGCGCACGGCAGCCTTAAATTTAAAGGTATTGTAAACAGCAATAAGCGCAGTGTGTTTAAAATTTTTAAAGATAAACTGGGTAATATCGTCGCGATCGGTCCAGGAGAAATCAATATCGAAATCGGGCGGATTGGTGCGAAATAAGTTGATAAAACGCTCAAAATACAAATCTAATTCGACCGGATCAACATCGGTAATGCGCAGTAAATACGCTACAATACTATTGGCACCACTACCGCGACCCACATAAAAATAGCCTCTGCTACGGGCGTATTTTAAGATTTTCCAATTGATTAAAAAATAAGACACAAAACCCTTTTCTTTAATGATAGCAAGTTCTTTTTCAATACGGTCGAACACGCGTTTGCCCGGCTTTTTATAACGGTAATATAAACCGGCATAAGTAAGTTTTTTAAGCAATCTAAAATCTAAGTCAATATTGTGCGTGTAACTTTGTTGGTTGTTGGAGGTGGTTTTTGAAAAATCGAAAGTTTGCTTGCAATTTTTAAGCATTGTATTGGTATTGTCAACAAGCTCAGGCACCTCAGCATAACGCGCACAAAGTTCTTGGTACGGCAGCATGACATGATGCTCGGCGCCTTGTTCAGATGGAGGTAGTTTACTCAGCAAAGTATTGTTGTCGATAGCACGCAGCAATCGGTGGGTGTTGAAATCTTTTTTATGCTGAAACGAAACTGTTTGCAGCACCACTAGTTTAGACCTTAAATGGTTCCACTTAGAAAACTTCAACTGGTTTAAATCTTCGGGCGCAATCCCTAAAAATTCGTTGGGTTTTAAATCGAAATGCTTTCCCTTTTGGTAAGGATACACTACAAAGCAATCGGGCAAATCGACGGTTGGTCTTGTCGGAATTTTTACTTCAGTTTCATGTAAAAACGAAGATAAATAGACATTAATAGCTCTAAAACCTTCATTGTTTTTAGCAATAAGAATAAATTCTTGTGCAGCGCCGTTTCTAAAATCTACCCCTAATACAGGTTTTACTTCGTATTTTTTAGAAAGTCGTAGCATTTCCATACATGCCGAAGTACTGTTAATATCAGTTAGCGCTAGCGTTTGCACACCATTTTTAGCAGCAATTGCCAGCAACTGCTCGGGCTGTATGGTGCCGTAGCGCAAGCTGTAGTAGGTATGGCAATTGAGGTACATAGCAATTATTTTTTAGTACATAACAAAGGTTACTTTAATAGATTTTTCACGATTTTTTGCCCTATCCCTAAAGGGTAAAATCATGAAAAATCAGTTTTGTTATCTACTATCATGATTTTTACACAAAATTAGCTACATATTGTAGTTATTATTGCTTATATTTGTAGTAATTAATGTTAAAGTTGAATTTACTTTTAAACTAACAAATGAAATCCCCATGATTTGCAAAACACAAACACCAATGAAGATTTTTCTTGTGGGGATTGCATATGATCTTTAAAAAAACAAATATTATCTACATATGAAACCCATACAAGTCAATATTAAACATTTGCGCAGTCTTAAAGGCTTTTCGCAAGAGCGTTTTGCCGATGAGTTGGGCTGGACGCGCTCTATGATAGGCTCTTACGAAGAAGGCCGATCAGAGCCACCCATAGACCGATTGGTAGAGCTGTCTAACTACTTCAATATTCCCATTGATATTTTGGTAAAAAACGATTTGCGTCTGGCCAAAGACACCTCGTTTATAAGTGTGGGCAACAAACGGGTGTTGTTTCCTATAACAGTGAACGAGCAAAATGAAGACTTGATTGAAATTATTCCTGCGCAAGCCTCGGCCGGTTATTTATCGGGTTACGACGACCCCGAATATATCGAGCAATTACAAAAAATAAAACTGCCTTTTTTACCAACCGGCACACACCGCGCCTTTCCTATTAAAGGCGACTCCATGCTGCCGGTAAAAGACGGCTCTTTTGTGGTAGCCAAATTTGTGGAAGACTTTAAAAGCGTTAAAAACGGTCGCACGTATATTGTGCTGACCAAAAACGACGGACTGGTCTATAAACGCATTTATAATCAAGTTGAAAAAAACAACACGCTACTGTTAACTAGCGATAATAAAGCTTACCAAGCTTATGAAA
The DNA here is from genome assembly GCA_018402135.1 of Flavobacteriaceae bacterium. GTDB lineage: Bacteria > Bacteroidota > Bacteroidia > Flavobacteriales > Flavobacteriaceae > Paucihalobacter. Next base: position 382,712 of record JAGYJF010000003.1, read on the forward strand.
TACCTATTGAAAACGTATTAGAGCTCTGGGAATTTACCTGCTGCATCAATACCCAAGAATACAAAGAAGACGAGCTCAAACTGAGCAGTATTTTAAGTATGTTTAATGAGTTGAAGGTGGAGTTGGAGGCTTTTAAGTTAAAGGTGAATGTTTAGTTAGATAAAAAAATAAGATTTAAACCGACTTATATGAAAAATGAATTATCTATACCGGACGAGATCATCACCAGCAAAATTTATTACATACGGGAGCAAAAAGTAATGCTAGATAGAGATTTAGCGGAACTCTACCAATTAGAAACCAAACAATTAAAAAGACAAGTTCGTAGAAATATTGAACGATTTCCCGAAGATTTTATGTTTGAGCTTAACCAGCAAGAGTTTGATAACTTGAGGAGCCAATTTGACACCTCAAGTTGGGGTGGTACCAGATATGCACCAATGGCGTTCACCGAACAATGCTATCCAGCGTCTTAAACAGCGAAAGAGCTATTGCCGTCAACATCAAAATTATAAGAGTCTTCACCAAAATAAGAGCAATGCTCACCGATCATCTTTCGCTTAAATTAGAAATTGAAGCCATAAAGCAAAAACTAACCCATCACAGTAAGAATATTGAGTTGGTGTTTAATTATCTGGATGAACTAATTGATAAAAAGGAAAATGTAATACCAAGACCAAAAATTGGCTACAAAAAATAAACCTCACGGAAAAAATCCATGAGGTCATAAAAGTTTAAAAAACATTCCCGTTACAGCGGTTTAATCCACAATAAATGTTTCCACCTTTCGCGTTCTTTTAAAACAAGCAAGATGTTTACCAGAAACAGCGCTCCGGTTTGGAGCAATTCAGGTACATCGTTGGGTTCTAAAAATACGTGGAATAGAAAAATATGAAGCGTAATGGGGAGCAAAAGCAAAGCACCAATAAATCCTGTTCCCTGTAAAAGTAGTAACAAGCCAAAAAGCAGCTCGCAAATACCCAAAACTTCCCAAAAGTAGCCCGTTTGTTTGACACCACTGATGTATAATATTTTTTGTAAGGTTTCTACTTGATCGGGTGGGGTAAATTGTTGTGCTTTTTCAACCACTTCAACCGATGTTGGCATGGGTTTGGAGAATTTTTGAATACCGCCGTAAATCATAAATCCGCCTAAAAACAACCTTAATGCTATAAATGCTATGGATACTATTTTATTCATGGCTTAAAAAATTGTTACATCTTGATTGGGTTGGTACACGTAGTTAAAAGTATAGTAACGACCTTCATCAACCATAGCGTTTGGATTTTCAGGTGCATCCTGGTAATAGCTTAATATCTCAACCTTGGCATAGCGACCATCATGGGTTCTAAATACTAAAATTTTACCTGCTATTGGCGTTACCAAAAACAATTGCGGATTGTACAAATACCAGCCGTTACCACTTCCTGCTGGTATGGCATAGCCGTTAGCCGAATCTGCAATCAACAAATCGGTGTCGACTTCGGTAACCGATGCCATCGTACCATTAGCAATATACGCAGCGGCATTACCTGTTCTTGCGGGTTCGTCGTTGGTACCTAAGGATTCGCCACCATTTACAATAATAGTAGTACCTCTAAAGGCAATATCCCAGTTGGTATCACTGGTAGTAGCAGTACCGGTTTCAAAGCTAAATTTTGTAAACGCACCAGAGATTGGCTGACCCTGTCCACCACTCTGCGGCGCATGTAGATTAAGTACGGTTTCTGTTTGTACTTCTAAAAGCACAGTGTTATCATCATCGTTACTGCAAGAGACAATGCTGATTAAAAAAATTGAAAGAAATAAAAATTTAATGGTTTTCATAAGATTAGTAATTAAAGGTTATAATTGAAAATTTAACGTTGCATAAATAATTCTTCCGGGCACATTCGGGATGTTTGGTGCATCGGTAAAATTTAAAAGATTATCGGCGCCGATGCCGAGTTTATAATTGTCAAATAGGGTTTTGTTAAATGCAAGATTGACTACCGCATTACCCTGAACAAAATTGTCGAAGTCATCTAAATAGCCATTGCCATTAGAATCGAATAAGCCAAATTTACTGCGGTAAATTATCCTTAGATTCGAAGATAGTTTCCACTGTGGTATATTGTAAAATATCTTAAAATTAGCCATGTGCCGGGATCTGTTAAGTAATCCGAAATAGGCGTTTTCTGTTAATTGAAATGCGGGTGATGTTGGACTTTGTCTTGCAAATACTTCACCGTTTTTAAATGCTGCCTCGGCTTCTTTGTCTTTGGCATACAACAATTGATAACCACCGCTTATCGAGAGCTCATTATTGGGTTTCCATGAGGCATTAAATTCCAGACCTTGCGTATAGACCTCAGAAATATTGAAATAGCTAAACACATTTTGTCCGTTGGTTTTATTAGCAATGATTTGTGTATCGATTAAATTGTTAATGTTATTTCTAAAAGCATTCACATTCAACTTTACAGATGAAGAAATATCATAATCAAATCCCAAATTAAAACTCACCGAACTTTCAGGTTTCAACGCAGAATCAAACTGAGATACCGGCACTAAAATATTAGCGATTTGCCCCTGATTTTGAAGATTGGTAATGGCTGTTTCCACCACGTTATAACCAACAACAGTATAGCCAACGGTGGTATTATTAAAATCGAAATACAACTGCCGGAAATCGGGTGCTTTAAAACCATAACCCACCGAGCCTTTTATCGCTAATTTGTTGTTCACTTCGTACCTGAGAGCAGCCTTAGGACTTAATTGCGACTCATATTCGTTGTGACTGTCGTATCTAGCGCCAACAATTACATTTAGTTGATCATTGAGATGAGCATCCCATTGTGCATAAATGTATGGCGCATTAAATACCGGGGTAGTTGAAAAATTGGTGCGGTCAAGCGTTTCGTGGGTAAGACCGATGCCGCCAACAAATTCATTGTTTTCGTTTAACTTAAAAGTGGCTCTAGCTTCGGGCCTTATCATTAACTGATTAAAGAAATTATCACTAAACCTGTTACCGGTGGCATCGTCTAAAAACTCGTTTGTTTTATAGCGCGTGGTGTAAAATTCAAAAGTGGACTGCCATTTAGAATTGAACTCGTGGTTGAACAGCAGTAGTGCATTCCATTCATTGATGTCACTTTCACCTCTCAGCGCTTCAGAAGCAACAAAGTCTTGGTTTTGTGTGAAATAACGCAGAGATATTTTCGCGTCAGTTTTTTCGGAAAGCTCGTAACCAATTTTAGTGTTTAAGGTGTAATTTTCAAAAGGTTCTACGGTATTAATAGCCGGATTATTGCCCAAATTATAACCTTCGCTTGAGAATCTATTTAAAAATCCACTGATGCTTAATTTCTCTTTTTTATGGCTCAAACTGGTAGACAAGTCTGAGGTATTAAAGCTGCTTTGCCTGTAATTTACCTCGGTATCAAGCCCTTCCTTTGGCGTCTCGGTAATTATATTAACCACACCACCAAGTGCTTCACTACCATATAAACTAGACGATGCACCTTTAACTATTTCTATTTGTTGAATGTTACCAACCGTTATTCTATTCAAGTCTAATGTGCCCGCCAATCTACCAATAAGTGGTACGCCGTCTATTAAAATTAGGGTGTATTGCGAATCCAGACCTTGAAGTTGTATCCCTTCGCCACCGCCAAAATCGGGGACAGTGATTAGGCCGGTTTGTTCGCCCAAAACATTAGATAATCTAACAGAATTGATATTTTGAATTTGTTTTTTTGAAATGATTTGCGCCGGTAAAGGTAAAGACGACAGTTGCCTTAAGGGGCGAGTACCAGTGATAAGAACTTCGGAAAGAGACTCAATTTCCAAGGAATCCTTAGCCTTACTTACTGTTTGCTGTGCCAACAATCTTCCGATGAAAAAAATGAAAAAAATAAGTGTTAAATTATTTTTATTTAGACTCATTCCATTTAAATTTGCCGCAAATATATATTATTTTAATTTATTCTAAATAATAATAACGCTTGAAAAATTTGTTAAACTTTTAATCTTAAACTATGAAAAAGCTCATGCTCATCACTGTGGTGTTTATGTGTAACTTATTGTTATTAAATGCGCAGTCTAAAAAAACACAAGACATTACCGCCATTAAAAATATGTGTGGTTGTTATGAAGTCAATTTCGATTTTGCCGAAACTTTTAATTATGCCAACGATTCGTCTTATGTACCTTCAGCCGTAAAACACGATAAAGGATTGGAATGGGTTGAACTGGTAGAAGACTCAAATAACAAATTGGTATTACAACATTTACTTATTGTTGGACCACCAACAAAACAGTCGGTTATCAAGCACTGGAGACAAGACTGGATGTTCGAAAACACTGATTTTTACATGTTTCATGCCGATAATAAATGGCGATTTGCTACTAAGAATCCAAATGAAGTAAAAGGTCAGTGGACACAAAAAGTATATCAGGTAGATGATAGTCCGCGTTACGAAGGCACCGCCACCTGGGTTCATGTAGATGGAAAAAGTTACTGGGAAAACACTACCGATGCGCCGCTGCCCAGAAGAGAATATACCAAAAGAAACGATTACAACGTCACCGTAAGAACTAACCGACATGAAATTACCCCGTTTGGATGGGTACATGACCAGGATAACCTAAAAGTAGTTAGAAATGATAACGGTGAAGATTTTACGCTGGCAAAAGAAAAGGGATTCAACATTTACACCAAAGTTGATGATGCCAAGTGCAAAGCCGCTCAAGATTACTGGATGAACCAGCAAGATAAATGGGCCAAGGTTAGGCTAAAATGGGATGAAGTCTTCAACAAAAAAACCGATTTGGTATTACTCCCTGAAATAGATGGTAATCCGCTTCACCGACACTTGTTTAAGGAAGATTTTGAGCCTACAAACCAAGCCATTAATGAGATCATTGATGCTTTTGTTGCGAAATAGAGACTTTCAATAAAAATTGATTACAATAGACAATGGCAAGTGTCCAAATTTAATAAAGTTGGACATTTGCCTTTTTTGTTTATTGCGAAATCATTAAGCGGTTAACTTAGTTATTTGGTCAAATGAAAATGAAGAAACTTCAGTTTGTTTGGTAGCATGCTCAATGGTGATGGCAACCAAATTCCCCTTAACGTCCAAATCTATAATGGTATTCTCGTTGATGTCCTTAGTCTCAACAACTTCACTGTTACTAAACGTCACCAGAAGTGTATCTGTGTCTTTAAAATAAGTAACTTTCATAAACTTTCAATTTTGAAATTTCGATCGAAAAAAGCATTGTGAATGGTTTTTTCGTCTTCTAAAACAATAATACGCAAATATTTGTTTACTTCTTCAATGTAGGCCCATCTTCTGATACGACCATCAATTTGTATATGTTCAAAAATTGGTGAATAGAATGCCTTTTCAATCCATTCCATTTTTATATGTTTTCTATCACTTCTGCTTCGGGTAAATTTAAAGTATTCTGTGAAATTCATAAAAAATGGATTTTTATAATAATTCCTAAAAGCTAAGTTAATATTTATTAAATACATATCCTATAAAATTTGATTCACTTAAAAAACTCATGCGCTTAGCTGCCACAAACACCATATCAGAATTAAAGCTACTGATTAATAAAATTTTCACTTCAATAAATCTGATCAAACTCATTGCCCAAAAGTTATTTTTTTAATAACTTTTGGGCATGTTAAATTCCAGAATTCCGGCCGGTGCATTAGAAGAAAAATGGACCAACTATAAAAATAGGGCCAAGCTTATTAATCCCGCCAACCGCAGGCGCTACAAGATTATTGTAGTGGGCACCGGTTTGGCAGGTGCTTCATCGGCAGCTAGTTTTGCTGAACTCGGGTTTAATGTAGAAGTTTTTACATTTCACGACTCGGCACGTCGTGCCCATTCGGTGGCTGCGCAAGGTGGCGTGAATGCCGCCAAAGATTATCAAAACGACGGCGATAGCGTTTGGCGTATGTTTTACGACACGCTTAAAGGCGGCGATTTTAGAGCGCGCGAAGCCAATGTGTATCGCCTGGCTGAATGTAGCATGGAATTGATAGACCAGGCCGTGGCCCAGGGTGTACCGTTTGCCAGAGAATACAGTGGCTACTTGAGTAATCGCTCGTTTGGTGGCGTACAGGTTAGCAGAACTTTTTATGCGCGCGGTCAGACAGGACAACAATTGTTGCTCGGCGCGTATCAAGCCTTGATGCGACAAAATGCACAAGACAACCTTACTTTACATACTCGGCACGAAATGTTGGATGTGATTACCATTGGCGGAAAGGCCAAAGGTATTACGGTACGTAATTTAGACACTGGAGACATCACCTCTCATGCCTGCGATGCCCTCGTCATAGCTTCGGGGGGCTACGGAAAAATATACTATTTAAGCACACTGGCTATGAACTGTAATGCCACGGCTATTTGGCGTGCTCATACCAAAGGTGCCTTGATGGCTGCACCAAGTTGGACACAATTTCACCCAACATCCTTACCGCAATTAGGCGATCATCAAAGCAAACTCACCTTAATGAGTGAATCGTTGCGAAACGATGGACGTATTTGGGTTCCTAAAAAACCCAATGATACACGAAACCCTAACGAGATACCAGAAAATGAGCGCGATTATTATCTGGAGCGACGTTATCCGGCTTTTGGAAATCTGGCGCCCAGAGACATTTCATCTCGTGCTGCCAAAGAACGAATTGACGCCGGTTGTGGCGTTGGTCCCATGAAAAATGCGGTTTATTTAGATTTTAAACATGCCATTGGACGCCTTGGAAAAGAAGTCATTGCGCAACGCTACGGCAATTTGTTCACCATGTATCAAAAAATAACAGGCATGGATGCCTACCAAGAACCGATGATGATTGCGCCTGCAGCTCATTTTAGCATGGGCGGACTTTGGGTTGATTACCGATTGATGAGCAATTTACACGGATTGTTTGTATTGGGTGAAGCCAATTTTTCAGATCATGGCGCTAATAGATTAGGTGCCAACAGTTTGCTTCAAGCGTGTGTAGACGGGTATTTTATTGCACCCAGAACAGTAATGGATTTTTTAGCTGAAGAAACTCCCGAAGCTTTAAATGCTTCGGACAGTTTTGAACAAGCAGCAAAGGCATCAAAAGATGAGGTCGAGAAAAAACTAAATGCCTTGCTCAATATTAAAGGGACAACAACAGCCGAAGAATTTCACAAACAATTAGGGCGAATTCTGTATACCAAATGTGGTTTATCCAGAAATGGCAAGGATATGGCAGCGGCGAAATCTGAGCTTTTAGAACTTCAACAAACATTTTATAAAGACCTACTGGTTCCGGGAACTGAAAAAGACATCAATTTTGAATTGGAAAAAGCCTTTCGCGTTGCCGATTATTTAGAAATGGCACTGTTAATTGTAGAAGATGCCTTGCAGCGAGAAGAATCTTGCGGCGCTCATTTTAGAGAAGAATACCAAACCCCCGATGGCGAGGCTCTACGCAACGACAACGACTTTTGCTTTGTAAGCGCCTGGAAATATTTAGGAGACAATAAATACCAACTACACAAAGAACACTTAAACTTTGAGTTTGTGGAATTGCAAACCAGAAGTTATAAATAGAAAAAACATGAAATTAACCCTACATATCTGGCGACAAACCGGTAACAAGGACAAAGGAACATTTGAAACGCATCATTTAGACGACTTATCGCCCGACATGTCTGTACCTGAAATGCTGGATCATCTCAATATTCAAATTATCAAGTCGGGTGGCGATCCGGTGGCTTTTGAAAGCGACTGCCGCGAAGGTATTTGCGGACAATGTGGTTTTGTCATCAACGGCCATATCCACAGTCCCGAAAGTCACACCACCACCTGCCAAACACACCTGCGCAGTTTTAAGGACGGCGAAACACTGCACATTGAACCCTTTAGAGCCAAAGCATTTCCAATCAAAAAAGATTTAATGATAGATCGCTCAGCATTAGACCGCATCATAGAAAGTGGTGGTTACATTGGCGTTAATACCGGTCAGGCAAACGAAGCCAACAGCACGCTGATTAATCACGATTTAGCCGAAAAAGCCTTTGATGCTGCCGCCTGCATAGGTTGTGGAGCCTGTGTAGCCACCTGTAAAAATGCCAGCGCCATGTTGTTTACTTCGGCTAAAATGAATCATTTATCCATGTTACCACAAGGCGCACCCGAAGCAGCACAGCGTGTAAAAAACATGATTGTGCAAATGGATGCTGAAGGTTTTGGTTCTTGTACCTTTACCGGTGCCTGCGAAGTGGTTTGCCCGCAAAGTATTTCAGTTTTTAATATTACTGAGATGAATGGGCGTTGGTTATGGTCGAGTAAATAGTATTTATGAAGATTCTATAATTTTGTGAGCATATTTTTTACAATTGCATTGAAATCAGACATTTTTTTATGTTTGCTAATGTACTAACCCAACAACCAATTTTAATCGATTAAGATAATTTGCTATTGTGAATTTTAAGTTTAGAATTTGATGTTCGGCATTGTGGTTGTTGCCCTTTTTGAACTTCTACGTCCTTATCAATTTTTATTAATTCTTATACAGATGAGATGATGTCTTCAATAAGTTCAATCGCATGCCCTAAGTAATTTTAAAATTTAAGGTGTTTCGATTAAGGTTACTGATTAATTACAATTCAAACCAATTTGAAATAATTTCCCTTTCTGTATTAAAAGAACTTTTATGAATAAATTCATTCTTAATTCTATCGTATTCATAATCCGCCTTCCAAACAGGAAAATTTTTTGCAACTGCTTCGATAGCTGTACAAATAAATTCAATTTCTTGATTAGTCATTGTTGGGTGAACAGACAGACGTATCCATCCCGGACGCTCCATTAAACAACCTGCTACTATTTTTTGTTCTATCGATTTTGACGTGGACTCATCAACGTTTAGCAAATAATGCCCATAAGTACCAGCGCAAGAACAACCACCTCTGGTTTGTATTCCAAAACGATCATTTAACAATTTTACGACTAGATTATAATGCACATTTTCTATAAAAAATGAAAACACCCCTAATCGTTCGGTATGGTTCGGTGCTAATAAATTTAAGTTTTTGATTTTTGATAATCTATCAAAAACGATAGCATTCAACTCGTGCTCCCTATTTAATATATTTTGAACGCCCATTTGCTCTTTTAACTTAATAGAAAGTGCTGTTTTTATAACTTGTAAAAATCCTGGAGTACCGCCATCTTCGCGCGTTTCTATATCGTCTATATAGTCATGGTCTCCCCATGGATTTGTATAAGTTACTGTTCCGCCACCCGGGTTATCAGGAACTAAATTTTTATATAGCTTTTTATTAAAAATCAACACACCAGAAGTGCCTGGACCGCCTAAAAACTTATGTGGGGAGAAAGTTATGGCATCTAAATATTCGTCTTCATGATCTGGATGCATATCTATATTAATATAGGGTGCTGAACATGCAAAATCTACAAAGCATAATCCATTATTATGATGCATTATTTTAGCTATGGCATGATAAGGTGTGCTAATACCCGTAACGTTAGAACAGCCAGTTATGGCAGCTATTTTAATAGGTACATGATTATACGCTTCTAGCAGAGACTTCAAACTTTCTAAACAAGGTAAACCATCATTATTTGCCGGAATAATTTTAACCTGTGCTATGGTTTCTAACCATGAGGTTTGATTAGAATGATGCTCCATGTGGGTGATAAAAATAATAGGTCGTTTTTCTTTAGGAACTTGTATATGTTCCTTTAGGTTTTCATTGAGTTTAATCCCTAAAATACGCTGAAATTTATTTATGGCCCCAGTCATGCCTGTTCCTACTGTAATTAGTATATCATCATTAGCTGCGTTAACGTGCTTTTTAATAACAGCTCTTGCATCGTGATAGGCATGTGTCATTACACTTCCTGTTATAGAAGTTTCAGTATGGGTATTGGCTACATAAGGTCCTATATCATTTAAAAGTTTAGATTCTATTGGAAAATATAATCGCCCACTAGCGATCCAATCTGCATAAATAATTTTCTTAACGCCGTATGGTGAAATAAAGGTTTTATTTAACCCTACAATATGTTCTCTAAATGGCGCAAAATAGCGTTCAAGACTTGATTTTTCGATTTTAATCGAATCTACTTCTTCGCAGCAATTTCTAATTTTGCTCATATTATTTTAGTTCAAAATTACTTTTAATTAAATTTTAAGATTCCTGCTTGTAACCAATTATAATAATCATCAACATTAGGCATATAGCCAATTGGGGCAATAAGAGTTTCTTCATTATGATCCATTAACACGTAAAATGGTTGTGAATTGGATTTATACTTTATGGTTTGTAACTCACTCCATTTCTGTCCAATATATTTTAATTGTTTTCCGGGCTTTAATTTAGACTTGGTAATTTCATGAGGTTCTAAAGGGCGTTTATCGTCCACATACAATGAAATTAACACCACATCATTTTTAAGTGTGTTTAAAACTTTTGGCTTTGGCCAAACATTTTGCTCCATTTTTCTGCAGTTAACACAGGCCCAACCTGTAAAATCTATCAGCACCGGTTTGCCAACTGTTTTAGCATAAGCCAAGCCCTTGTCATAATCATTAAATGCTAAAATATCATGTGGTGCTAATAAATGAGCTCCATCTGGTAAACTTTCGGTTATATTTAATGTTGTACCCAAATTTCCTTGTTTACTGAACCCTACGCCATAAGGCGATTCGCTGTACTCCAGTGGTGGTGGGAAGGCGCTTATTAAATTTAATGGTGCGCCCCAAAGCCCAGGAATCATATATACAGTAAATGATGATACAATTAATGCTACACTCAATCTGCCTACAGAAATATGTGTTACAGGGGAATCGTGTGGTAATTGAATTTTACCAAACAAATAAAATGCTAAGGTTCCAAAAATAGCTATCCAAATGGCCAAAAACACTTCACGTTCTAACAGATGTGCCTGCAAGACTAAATCAGCTTGCGATAAAAACTTGAATGCTAATGCCAATTCCAGAAAGCCCAGCACAACTTTCACCGTGTTTAACCAACCTCCAGATTTTGGCAGTGAATTTAACCATCCTGGAAAGGCTGCAAACAAGGCAAATGGTAATGCAATTGCTAATGAAAAACCTAACATGCCAATAATGGGTGCTAATCCACCTTTAGATGCCGCTTCTACCAACAAGGTTCCAACGATTGGCCCGGTGCACGAAAAAGATACAACAGCCAAGGCTAGTGCCATAAAAAAGATGCCAATAATACCACCTCTATTAGTTTGCGAATCTACTTTATTTGCCCAACTATTGGGTAACATAATTTCGAAAGCTCCTAGAAACGATACTGCGAAAAACACTAATAGTAAAAAGAAAATTATATTAAACCACACGTTTGTGGCGAGCGCATTTAGAGCATCGGCACCAAAAATCCCCGTTACAGCTGTGCCTAACAAAACATATATAACAATGATACTTACCCCATAAATAACAGCATTTTTTATGCCGATGGCTTTGGTTTTGCTTTGTTTGGTAAAAAAACTTACCGTCATAGGAATCATGGGAAATACACATGGCGTTAATAAAGCAGCAAACCCCGACAAAAAAGCTATAAAAAAAATACTCCAAAGCCCTTTTTTAGGCTCACTCGGAGTTGCCAATGTGTCTTGTTGTATATCTTTCGAAATTAAAGCTTGTAAGCTATTCTTTTCAACTTCGTTGGTATTATTTTCTGACGATTGAAAAAGTAAATCATCATCTTTTACAGGCGTTGCAGCTTCGATTAAAGTATCTAAAACAATTGGTTGCTTTTCGATATTTTTTGGTATAACCTTTTCATTTTTTGGTAAATTGAAACTTAAATCTACTTCTGTTGGCGGAAGGCATCTTGAATCATCGCAAACCATAAATTCAACTATGGCATTTACTACAGTTTCTTCTATCAGTAATTGGATAGTTTGTTCAAAAACCGCCGTATTATCAAAGAATTTAATTTTCATCATGAAAACAGGATCTTCAACAATAGATCCTTCTTCTTCAACAGTTTTTCCAACCAGATTAAAACTATTTTTCTCGTTATTATAACTAAATGTTGTTGGAATTGGTCCGTCTTCCGGTACATCCTGTGAATATAAATGCCAGCCTTTTTCTATAGTGGCAGTTGAAATAAGTTTAAATTCGTTGTCTGCTATTTTTTTTACAGATGTTGACCATTTTACGGGCTCTAAAATTTGAGCATTTACAAACATCCCGAAGAATAATCCTAAAATTATAATAATTTTTTTCATAATAATTTTTAAAAAAAAAGAGCTGCTATTTATTTAGCAGCTCTTTTGCTACATCTTTCATTTTTTTGATGACTAATTCAAAATCAATGTTTATTGAAAAACGTGCACAGGAAAGATGAAAAGATGATTGATTAGTTTAAAGGTTCGCTGTTTTCATCTAGTGAACCAGACTTTATAATGATTAATTTATCTGGATTAATATATCTTTTAATAGCTGCATTTACCTGCCCTAAAGTCACTGCCTCAACATCACTAGTATACTGGTCAATATAACTGGGTTCTAATCCAATTTCGATAAAACTTAAAATTGTACTTGCTAGGCCACTTGTTGTTGACAGCCCTACTTTAAAACTACCTGTTAAGTTCGCTTTTTTAACGGCTAATTCTTCTTCTGTAATACCTTCATTTACCCATTTTCTAATCTCTTCCATAGTAGCGTCTAATCCTTTTTGAAAAAGTTTAGGGTTAAATGACGCCTTAATAGCTAAATTACCTCCGGAATGGGGATGCGTACTGTTAGATGCGCTTATGCTATAAGTAAGACCATCTCTATCTCTTACTGTTTGCATAAGCCTTCCAGAAAAACCACCACCTAAAATACTGGTACCGATGTAAAAAGGAAGATAGTCATTATCTCTTTTCATTAAGCCTGTATATTGTCCTATTAGCAATGTAGCACTTGGCTTGTTTGGAATCGTAATAACCTTTGTTAAAGGAGATAATGACACTAGCGGTTTTGAGGCTAATATTGGCGTATCAATACCGCTGTTCCAATCTCCAAAAGCGTTATTCAATGCTTGGTATAGGTTATTTGAATCTACATCACCTACTGCAACAAGTTGCATCCCTGTAGTTCCAAAATAGACTTGATGAAAAGATTTTAATTCATCTAAAGTTAGGCTTTCCAACTCTTTAATAGATGTTTCTATATCGGTTAAATAATTCGGATGATTTTGCGGATAAATGGCGTTTGATAGGGCAATTGATGCTTGCGTATCAGGGTTGGTTAATTGCTGTTTAAGATTATTTATGTTTTGTTGGACTAGTAATTTAAATTCTTCTGAATCAAATGAAGGGTATCTTAACTCTTCGGCCAATAAGTCAATTACTATTTGCAAATCTTTGCTAAGACATTTAAAATTAATAAAAACATCATCTTTTCTTGCGCTTACTCTTAAATTCACCCCTAATTTTTCTAATTTTTGAGAAATTTGAAACTTGTCGTTTTTAGTGGTGCCTTTACTAAGCATTTGAGTAGTTAAAGTTGGCACTTGGTTATTTCCGTTGGTATTAAAATAACTTCCGATTGAAAAACTTGCTATGACATTGATAAAATCTTTCGCCGCTGTTTTTGCAACAACTACGTCAATATTTGAAACTGTTTTACGCGTAAACTTTTCACTAGTATCGTTTAGCGACGATGAATTGTATATCGACATTGTCTCTAACAAAGCCGATGTGTTAACAATATCTTTCTCGGCATCTCTATTAGGTGTTCGAAAATAAAGCGCTCCATCGTCTTCCATTAAAAAATTACTTGCCTCATTTTCTGTTTGTTTTTTATTGCCTAATTCTTTTGAAATAAGATATCCTGTAGTGCTTTGCTCTTCTACTAAATAAGTATTGGCTACTCTTATGACATCTGCAGGCGTTACACTGCTCAACCTTTTAATGCCATTAATATAATCTGTCCAATCTCCAGCAGCTATGGCTTCATTTAACTGGCTTGATATAACTGCAGAACCATCTCTTGACAAAATTGATTGCGCATTTAATTTTGCAACAATCCGGTCTACATCATCTTGCTTGACGCCTTCTAATTTTACTTTTTCAATTACCTCTAATAATTGGTTGTTGATTTCATCGTGGTTTTTATTTGGAGAAAAACCTAAGGTAACTGAGAACAAGCCTAACTCTTTAAAGTTACTTGGCCTGGCCGAACCATATAAAGCTATACCCGTATCGATAAAAGTTTTACTTAATACCGATGATGTGCCGCTTCCCATAATTTCACCCAACACTTGCAATGCCGGTAAATCTTCATGCATTCTGCCAGGAATTTTATAACCTATAGACACTAGACTTTGCTGTCCGGGTTTCTTAATTACAACCCTTCTTGGTCCCAATTGATCAGGCTCCTCGGTATAGGGTACCGGAATAGCGTGGGGTGCTTTACTTATTTTTCCAAAATATTTATCAATTAGATTAAAAACATTTTGTTTTTCGAAATCGCCAATAATGGTTAGAGTGGCGTTGTTTGGCCAGTAATACGTATTATAAAAGTCTTGTAGCACTTCTATTGGCATGTTTTCTATATCTGAACGCCAACCTATTGTATTATGATGATAAGGGTGCGCCATATATGCCGTAGCCCACATTTCTTTACTTAATAATGCAGATGGGTTGTTCTCGCCTCGCTCAAACTCATTGCGTACCACTGTCATTTCTGCATCTTTATCTTCCTTTAGCAACAAAGAATTGCGCATTCTATCTGACTCTATGTGTAATGCCAGCTCAATTTTATCGCTTGGAATCGTCTCATAATAGTTAGTTCTGTCATACCATGTAGTTGCATTCATACGTGCCCCTATACCTTGAAGCACATTAAAGATGGCATTACCATTTGCTTTATTAAACGTTGGTGTTCCTTTGAAATTTAAATGTTCTAATAAATGGGCAGAACCCGTATTTCCAGATACCTCGTTTTTTGATCCTACATTGTAAACTATTTGAACAGTTACAACAGGAGCAGCACTATCTCTAAACAACAATACGCTCATATCGTTTTGTAAATAACGATATTCTTCAATCCCCTCTAATTCTTTGACCTTAGCGAATTTTGAAGCAGTATCTTGACTATAACAAAGACTAACGCAAAAACATAAGGTTAAGACAGTTAACAATTGCTTTTTCATTCTACCTTAAGGATTTTATTTTGGTTTAATAAGCTATCTAAATACTTCTTTGTGTCCAAACCTGATGGTTTCGGTGCATGGGAATTTATAATTTTACCATTTTCGTCAAGCAAAATTGATCTCGGAATGAGTCCAACACCGAAAGACTTCATAAAATCAGAATTCAATCCTTTGTCTGCATATAGTTGAATCCCGCCAACATTTTTTTCCGGCACCATTGCTCTCCATTTATTGTAATCTTTTTCAGAATCTATAGAAATACTCACAAATTCTATTTTCTCATCTTTATAATGTTTGATTAATTCTTTAAGTGCCGGCATCTGTTTTATGCATGGCGCACACCAGGTAGCCCAAATCTCGATATAAAGAATCTTACCCTTAAGGTCTTTTAATGCCGTTGTGCTACCATCAAAATTCTCATAATTAAAATCTGGCGAGGGCATTTCCGGCTTTTTATCATCTAAAGACTTATATCTTGTTGTAAGTTTTTCTTTGAGTTTTGTATCTGTTAGCATATTTAATATTTCTTGATAATCTCGATCAACATTGTTGTTGTTTTTATTTATCTCCCTCAAAAGCATAATTGCAATATGATCTTTAATTTCTGTATTGTTAATATCTTTAATCTGTTGCTTGACAAAGTCAATGATTGTTAAATCAGGGTTTTTATCCATTGCTTCTTTTGAATTAAGGCGCCATTGCTCGATTAATAATGAACGATAACTTTTATCATGATAAAATAATTCTTCATCATTTAAATCTATTTGTTGAATAGGCTCGTAATAATCTGCAGGTAATTCTGGGTGTACTTTTTTGTGATAAAAGTAAAACCTATCGTAATTGTTTTTGGTTAATAAATAATCAGTTTCTATAACTTTTCTTTGTAATTTTTTGTCTTCTTCACTTAAGTTAGAATTTTCTAATAAATTCAAGAAAGCTTTTTTGTTGTTATCTATCTTGCTTAGAAAATCTTCTAATGGCACGACAAAAAATTCTTTTGTATCTCCCACTAATTCTCCTTTCAGATTTCCTCTAGATGCATGAAAATTGTTAATATCACTTCCTTTCCCGGAATATTTTATTGATTTCCAAAAATCTTTAACATCAATATCTACATTTATATCGTAGCCGTTTTTAAGGTAAATAGTAGTATATGATTTCCCTATTTGATAAAAATAAACACTGGGTCTATTTACATGTAATGTGTCTTTGAAGTTGCCTAAATCATCAATAATCAATTCGTTAGAATGAGTACCTCCCAAGTTACTGATTTTAATCACTGTTTCGTTCGTGTTTTTTATTTTCCCGGAGAACAAAACATAATTACTTTCATTTTGTGCACAACTGCTAAAAAATACTGGCAGAAAACACAAGAAGATTACTTTTTTTAATTTTTTCATTTTGATTAGTCTATTTAATTATTTGCAAGCCTTGAATTACATCCTTAGATTGATTGTCTGATAAAGCCAAACCATAATTGTGTTTTTACAATTTGGCTTAATAAAGTCACTAATAACCAGCATTTTGCTGCGCTTGAGAAATGTTCTCATTGGCATCTATCTCTGCTTGAGGAATTGGTAAAATTGCTAGGTTATTTGGATAAGTTACATCAATAGGGTTTCCGGCGGCATCACTAAATGCTGTGAAACTTTTCTTTTTCCTAGTTAAATCAAATAAGCGGTGTCCCTCAAACATCAGCTCTTTTCTTCGTTCTTCTTGGATGATATTTTTAAGAGCATCACCGGATTGTGCATAAGGTGTTGCCGCAGGGTTTGCTCTTAAAAGAATAGCATTAACAGCTATTCTTGCCTCTTCATCCATTTCCATTTCAGCTAATGCCTCTGCCTTAATTAAATACATCTCTGAGAGTCTTATAATTGGCATATTATTATCACGTACGGCTCCTGTTGTTGGGTATTTAAGTACGTTTTTAGTTGATGCGGCAATTAATGATTTTCTTGCGTCATTAACGTCAATTTGGTCAAACAAGTTATCGCTAGCCTTAAAGCGAGGTCTACGATAATACTCAATTGCCGAAGAGTTTCCGGAATTATCAAATTCATTATTAGCAATTGAGAAAATTGATTCTGACGTAACATCTTGTGCCCAACTAGAAACATAATCTGCATTGGATATTAATGAGTAATTCATATCAATTACCTCGGAGGCTAATGCATTGGCCTCACTCCAATTTTCCATATATAAATATACTCGAGCCAACAAAGCCTTAGCCGAATTTTTATTAAGATAATAAGCAGAAGAGGTATCATCTCCAATAAGAGAAATCCCTGTTTGAATATCTGAAATAATTTTAGCATAAACCTCTGCCGTTGTAGCTCTTGCAGGACTTATCAGTTCAATTCCAACTAGACTTTCATCTACAAGTGGTGCCCCTAAATGCGACGCATCTGTTGTAAAGTTATAAGGTTGTGCATATAAGCGCTGCATATCAAAATAGGCAAGTGCACGGGCCACGTATAATTGCCCAATCAATTCTTTTGCTTCTTGTTGATTTGCTCCAAAATCAAAATTTTCTGCTTGCCGTATAACTATAGAACTTTGTGCAATAGCTCTTGAAATTTCATCCCAAACTCTTTTAGCATATACATCATTAGAAATTGTTTGATATCTATCGATGTCTTGAAAAACAACCCATAGTGCCTGAACATTGTCGCCCATTAAATCTGGTAATATTGTATAATAGGAATTATAATAAAAGGTGTTTTGAAATATGTTATAAACACCTGCTGTAGCACTATTAAAACTTTCAAAATCTGTAACTAAGTTTTCTGTAAGAACCTTGTCAAAAGGGTCTTTGTCTAAGAACTCATCTTGGTTGCAAGAAGAAATCATTAAAAATAAACCCAATAGTATTATATATGTATTTTTCATCGTTTTTATATTTTATATAGTTAAACTTTTTTGCTTATTAAAATGAAACATTAAGTCCAAAATAGATGGTTTTAATTAATGGGGTATCAAAACTTGCTGAACCAGTAATTCCGCCCATTTCAGGATCATTGTTAATTCTATCATCTTTAACATAAGTCCAAAGGTTATCCCCGCTAATATTTAAGCGCAGTGAACTAATAAAAGTATTCTCTAACATTTCATTTGAAAAATTATAGGCTAACTCCAATCTGCGTAATCTTATAAAACTACTATCATACAGCCATCTAGATGTCTGATTATTAGATCTGGCATTAAGATATACGTACTTAGGCACATCTGTAATATCACCTGGATTTTGCCATCTGTTATCATAAACATATCTGGAAGTATTACTGTCATCTCTTAAACCCATAGATCCATTATCATTTTGAGAACGTCCCAAAGTTTCAAAAACCTGTCCACCCCAAGATGTATATAATTGAGCTGTTAGCGAAAAATTCTTGAAAGATATTGTATTAATTAACGATGCATAAAAATCCGGGGTAGTTCTACCATGATTATACTTAGATGCCTCAGCTATATTTGTGGTAGTTGTTGTTTCTGTTTCGTCTGTATAAAAAGTCTCAACTCCTGTCTCAGGATCAACACCGGCATAACCGAAAATATATAGCGTATTAAAATCCTGACCTACTTGTCTTATAGAGTTTCCTGATATAATTTCATCGCCCCTTAATTCTGTTATTTCGTTTCTGTTTGACGTAAATGTAATAGCAGAATTCCAACTGAATCCATTATTGACACTTACAATATTTTGTGTGTTAAGTGCAATCTCAACACCACTGTTTTGCATACCGCCAAAGTTTTGAAAAACAAAAGTATCGGCATTAAGAGATGAAACAGGTAGGTTATATAAAAGTCTTGATGTTTGTCTATTGTAATAATCAATAGATCCTGAAATTCTATTGTTAAATACAGAAAAATCTATACCAATATCAAATGATGCATTTTCTTCCCATCCAATAGATGCGTTACCAGCCGATGCAATGGTAGCTGCATTATTATCATTATAAAATCCGGTTGTATTGAAGGTTCCAGAATATCCAAAAAGACCTATTTGATCGTTTCCATTAACACCATAACTGGTTCGTAATTTTAACATGTTAATAGCTTCTACATTACTCATAAAACTTTCTTTATGAATATTCCATCCTAATCCAAATGCATAAAAGTTTCCGTATTTATTGCTGCCTCCAAATCTTGAAGACCCATCACGTCTAAAAGATGCGGATGCTAAATATTTTCCTTTGTAATCGTAAATGGCATTAGAGAACCATGAAGTTAGTGCGGTCTCAACTTTAGAAGTGAAGGTATTTTCCGTAATTCCGTTGTCAAGTGTTTCAGCTCCAACTCTTAATCCGCGCACACTAGAATTAATAGTCTTAGTATTAATTGCATTGCTCTCTGTCCCAACAAAAACATTTAAATTATTGTCATCCCCAAATTGCAAATTATAGCGTAATAGGGCTCTTGCATTCCAAATAAAATTATTTGTGTTTAATTGATTTCCATAATTATCTCTACCTCTATTAAAACCTATTCCGAGATACGATGGAAACCTATTATAATTTTCATTTAATGAATAATTTGCACTTAAGTTTGTTTCCAAAGTTAAGCCGTCCATGATTTTATAATTCAAATCTAATACTCCTCGAAAGTCATTAGTTTCAAGCTGTCTTTTTTCATCGGTTAAAATTCCCAAAGGATTAACTGCGAAATTGTAACTAGTATCATAAGAGCCATCATCGTTAAAAATTCGAAAATCTGGTCTAACTTGGTAGATACTTCTATACGGGTTATAAAATGACGCTCCTGTTTCATGGTTATTTGATTTGGAATTTCCAAATCCTATATTAGCCATGACATTTAATCTTTCGGATACTTTTGTATTGTATTTTAATCTAACATTAAGTCTGTCAAAATTAATTTCTCTAAGCGGCGCCTCATTTTCAAGGTAACCGATAGACAAATAATAATTATTAGCTTCATTACCACCTGATGCAGAAATATTGTGTTGCTTCATTACGCCAGTTCTTGTTAGCTCATCTGCCCAATCTGTATTTTGATTAACATTAAATGGCTTTAAACTTCCGGTTGGATTTGATAAAAAGTTTAATGCACCAGCTTCATCAACTATTCCGTTGGTTGTATTATTAATTAATCCTTCAATATAGAGTTCTTGTAATTGAGTAGAATTAAGTGGTTTGTTTAATACCGTGAAATCAGAAATACCAATCTGTGCTGAATAAGTTACACGTGCTTTTCCTGATTTGCCAGACTTAGTTTCAACAACAATAACACCATTGGCAGCTCTTGCTCCGTATATACTTGTGGCAGCTGCATCTTTAAGTACTGTAATAGATTTGATATCATTTCCATTAATGTTAGACAAATCTCTTCCATCAAAAGTAGGAACCCCGTCAACTATGTATAAAGGACTTCCCGGTGTTAATATTGGAGGGTTTCCTAGTACCGTAGATGGTTGACCGGAAAAGCCTACAACTCCAACACCTTCTCCAAATGCCGAGCCTACACCTCTAATAATCACTTGAGGCACTGCCTGCGGATGACTATTGTTATTAAGTATTTGCAGCCCTGCAACACTTCCTTGCAGGCCCTCCTGCAAAGTTGGCCTGTATGCATTTTCATAAAAAGATTTATCTATTGCCTCGGCTGCACCTGTTAATTTCTCTCGCGAGATTTCTTGATAACCTGTTGAAATTATATTTATTGTACTTAATTCATAAACAGATTCTTTTAATATTATATTAATTTCTGTTTGGTTATTCACCACGACTTCTTGAGTAGAATACCCAACAAATGAGAAGACTAAAACAGCATCACTACTCGAAGTAGCTATTGTATATTCGCCGTTAATGTTTGTGATGGTGCCGTTATTTTTGTCCTTTTCGATAATGTTCACACCAGGTAAAGGCAGGCCATTAGAATCTGTAACCTTTCCTTTAACAGACACTTGTTGATTTGTTTTCCTTTCTTGTATGATAATATTGTTGTCAACAAAATTTAAAATATAGTTACCAGACGAAAGGCTCTTATTTAATAAGTCATTGACTTTGATAACCCCTTTCTCTAAAGATATTTTAGGCATGTTTTTAAACATATCAACTTGATAAATAAAGCTATAGTCTGTTTGGCTCATAATAAGGTCAAAAACCTCGTCAACTGTGACAGTTTTATTCTGATCTATTCTAATTTTTGCGTTTTGAGATAAAACACTACTTGGTGTTATGCTAAACATAGTTGTGCAAAACAAAAAGATAATTGATTTCATTACAGTTGTTATTAAACTTTTTCCAGCAAGGAAAAGAACATTAGTTAATTTATTTTTCATAAATTTGCATGTTATTGGTTAGTTAAATATTTAATTAATTGATAATTACATAAAGGGGGATAAAGCCTTTTACTTTGAACGGTCTAAGCTTTGTTCCCTTTAGTTTTTTAAGATTATTTTATTGTCTTTTATATCATAAGCATTTATAAAATTTGTGTTTTGTATTAGTTTTAAAATTTCTTCAATATTCTGGTTCTTATTTAACACTCCTTTAAAACGAACGTCTTCTAAGGTTTTATCTTCAAAAACAACATCAACATCGTACCATCTTGACAAGACTTTCATAATATCTTTTAAAGGTTTATCCTTAAAGCTGAATAGACCTCTTTTCCAAGCAATTTCAGAATAAACATCTATTTCCGATTTTAAAACAGTAGATTTATTTGACACGTTTAGAATAAACTGCTGATTTGGCTGGAGTTCATCCTGACGATCTTCAATTTTTAAAACTATTTTTCCTTCGACCAATGTTGTAAATATAGCGTCATCATCTTTATAAGCTTTAACATTAAATTCCGTCCCTAATACTTCAATTTCCTGCAATGCGTGAACAACTATAAACTTTGTTCCACCATTTTTGCTACTTACAGAAACATCAAAATATGCCTCACCGTACAAAAGTTCTACTTCTCTTGATTTGCCTTGAGTAAACGAAACCGGATATTTAAGTTGTGATTCTGAATTTAACCAAACTTTGGTGCCATCAGATAATTTCAGTACAAACTGTCCACCTCTTGGTATGCTTAAATAATTATAAACAACTTCTGATTTTGATTGACTATTCTGAGAATAAACCAACTCTTTACCATTGCTCACAACATTGTTTGATATATAGTTTTCTCCTTTTTCAAGAATGATATTAGTGCCGTCTTCTGTTGTCAAAGTTGCTTTATCAGTGCCAATTTTTATAGTATTATTTAAAGTTGAGACTTGGTTGGTTATGGAGGAAGAAGGGCTGTCTAAAAACAAATTAAAAAAAACAAAAAGTAATACAACTGCCGCAACAGCATATCTAAAAACTGGTCTTTTGAATATGATAATTCTTTTTGTTTGTTTGGACTCTTCGGCTTGAATATATTCATGAATGTTTAATAACATTCTATTTTTAACAATATTTTTTGAGCCAAATTCTTCAAGCCATTTGTTAGTTACCTGATAACTTTCATAATAACTTATAATGCCCTTCACTTTCTCTATTGGCAATTTGCCATCTAAATATTGTTCTATAAGTTGTAGAAATTCGTCTTTGTTTATGTTTGTATTTTTCAATTTCTAATATTTGCCTTTTATCATATATTAGTATATGTGTAAAAAAAACTAGGCATCCCCTATTAAAAATTCATTAATTTGTGAATTTTTTTACAAACTCATTAATATATACAAGATTAAGTAAAATATAATTGAATAAATTATTAAAGTAAAGAGTAATTATCGCCTTATAAAAAGCCAAAATTTAATTTAATAATGAAGGAAAGAAAGAAAGGATTAACTCAATTGACATTACATTACCCAATGACAAACGCAGTATCTTTAAAGCCTTGGTTATATGGTTTTCAATGGTTTTAGTAGAGACATTGAGCTGCTCTGCTATCTCTTTGTGGCTTAATTGTTCTATTCTGCTTAATTTGAAAACCATTTTGCACTTTTTTGGTAAACTTTCTACAACAAGTGATACTTGTTTTTTTAGTTCCTCGTGCATCATTTTAGTTTCTGGAGAAGCATATTGAAATCGGTTGTTTAAACCTTCATAAAGGGCTATGGGCAAATCCTTACTTTTTCTGAATTCCGCGAATACTTTGTAGCGCACACAGGCATACAAATAACTTTTTAACGATACTTTTATCTGAATATTTGAACGTTTATTCCAAATTTCAATGAAAACATCCTGTATAATATCCTCGCATACTTCTTTATCTTTAAGCAAATTAAAAGAAGATATGTATAGAGGTTTCCAATAGTTGTTATAAAGTATGGTTAAAGCCCTTTTGTCACCTTCTTTTAATCGAATTAATATGTTATCATCATCATTTGACATAAACTTCGATAAAAGAGATTTAAAGACAAATCTAAACAATTCTTACTAATTTCTATTTTTATGTTTATAAATTGTAATTTATAAATCAATATTTTGAATGCTTCTGTAAGATTTGGCGGCAAAAATATTTAACTAGAATCAATAATAAACAAAATACATAGTAGATAATTTTAAGCTAATTATATGGTTAAACTTAAATACATCTGAATACAAATAATAAGGTCAACAGAAAAATAAAAAGTTTATTAGAAAAAGACCTAGAATATATGGTCAAAAAAATTAAGAGAATATAAAAGTTAAGAGAATTATAATTATTTAATTTCAGCGAATTCTTTTTAACATTTGGATTAAAATTAAAATGCTATAGCATTAAGATCAATTTTTTATAGATATTGATGTAATATGCTACCAAATTTTCATTTCCAATCAAAAAAGACTTAATGATAGATCGCCCGGCTTTAGACCGTATCATAGAAAGTGGTGGTTACATTGGCGTTAATACAGGCCAGGCACACGAAGCCAACAGTACGCTTATCAATCACGATTTAGCCGAAAAAGCCTTTGATGCTGCCGCCTGCATAGGTTGTGGTGCGTGTGTAGCTACCTGTAAAAACGCCAGTGCTATGTTGTTTACTTCGGCTAAGGTGAATCATTTATCAATGCTGCCACAAGGCGAACCGGAAGCAGCACAACGCGTCAAAAACATGATCATGCAAATGGATGCAGAAGGTTTTGGCTCATGCACTTTCACTGGTGCCTGCGAAGTTGTTTGTCCGCAAAGTATTTCAGTTTTTAATATTACTGAGATGAATGGGCGTTGGTTGTGGGGTTGACATTGTTATTTTTAAATCGCTTACTTTTAAAATCACCCCGAGATTGAAATAATTGATAATATTGTCCTTTGTTTAACTAAAACTTAAAGAAATAAGCCGTTTTTTGATAAAAATTTTGAGTTAAGTGATGCTTTCGAAGGTTTTTATTCCGAATAAAGTTCAGAAAAAACAACTGAGTTATCATCCCGATTAAAAAATGCCGAAGCAATGCCAATGTCACCTTTTTTCAAGGCTTCTTTAAAATAAGGGCTTTTGGCTATAAGGTCTGATTTGGCTTTTTCAATATTAAAATCTACAATATCATTAGCAAGTTGATCTAAAGATTCTGATTGTAAATCACGGCTGCTAAATGTTTCGCTTTTTAAAGCATCTTCAATTAAAATCGATAAGTTTGACGACTCGTTTTTTAAGTACTCAATAATAGCCTCTTTTACAACGGTGTTATGAGAGTTCCCGTAGAATAATACTAATTTTGCACCTTGGTCGCGACAAGAGATTTCTAAATTTAAAATGCTCTGTTTTTCAATAATAAGTGCAGCAGATCGCAACGAAACCAAATCGCCTATAGCTGTATTGAGCATCATGTTTAATGGTTCGCGTAAATCAACACAAGTTAATACAACGGCTAAAGGCGATTCATTGAGGTGCTCTACTAAATCTTTAGACTGCATTTTTCGAGACATTAAATTTCTACTCGCATAGGTGGTGCTTCCTTCTTTTAAATAGGCCAGAATTTCTTTAGGATTTGTTTTGGCTTTGATTTCTGCTTTTGTTTTCTTGTAAAAATCAATTTCTTCCCCCAATAAATAGCTGTCTTTCATGCCTATAACATTAACCTCAATATTATGATCTACCAAAGCTCTAGTTTGAAATTCTTTAATTATATCAACAACATCTGGATCCATATAGCTTGTAAATGAAGCATCTATAAGTAATTTGCTGTTGTCGGGAACACTCCAAAGTGTATTTTTAATCGATGCTTTATTAAAGAAGGAAACCTCATTAGATAGTTCAAGTTTGATAACTTCATCTTGCACATATTTAATGTTCTCGATGTAAAACGGATTATAGTAATTGCTCCTTAATAGATAGAAAATACTCAACGCCGAACCAATTAACACACCTGTTAACACATCTGTTAAAACTATAAATATAACAGTTAAAACAAATGGTAAAAACTGATTCCAACCGCGTTTATATAAACTTTTAAATACGCTTATAGACGCTAGTTTATAGCCTACAACTAGAAGAATTGCGGCTAACGATGCCAAAGGAATTAAATTGATAATGCTGCTCAAAAATAACACGCTTAAAAGTAAAAGAAAACCATGAATTATCGTACTGAGCTTTGTTTGGGCTCCTGCTTCAATACTTACAGAACTTCTTACAATTACAGAAGTTATGGCAATACCACCTAGTAAACCTGAAAGTGTATTACCAATACCTTGGGCTATAAGCTCGCGATTAGGCGGCGTACGGCGGTTTAATTTGTCAATATTATCAGTAGCTTCTATATTTAATAAAGTAGAAATTGAAGCAATAATAGCAATAGTGAATGCCGTGGTCCAAACCTTAGGATCGCTATAACCACTAAAATCAGGAAAGGTAAAGAACGTGCGTATACTATCTACCTTTGGTATGTTCACTAAATGAATTCCGTCTAGATAGAAAAAAGGCATAAAAATTTTAAATAATTGATTGAGCAACACCCCTAAAATTACCACTACTAAAGCGGGTGGAATTAATTTGAAATTTTTAAGAGGTGTTTTATCCCAATAGATTAAAATGCCCAAAGAGAGAACTGAAATCACAACGGCACCAATTGTAAAGGCATTAAAAAAATTCAAAATGAGATTGTATGTATTATTTAAATAGTCTTCTGAGTAATTCAGCAATTTACTTTTGTCTATTTCATAGCCAATAGTGTACGGAAGTTGAGATAAGATTAAAATGACGCCTATACCCGCTAAAAGCCCTTTAATAATGCTTGTTGGCATATAATCAGCAAGAATACCTGCTTTTACAATACCAAGAATAACTTGAATAAATCCTGCCAATACCAAGGCTCCCAAAAATAATTGAAAACTATTTAAATCTTCGATGGCTAATAAAACTACAGCTGCTACACTTGCTGCAGGTCCACTAACACTCGTTCCCGATTTACTCAAATATCCAATTATTACACCACCGATTATGCCAGAAATTAAACCAGACATTAATGGCGCACCGCTTGCTAATGCAATACCTAAACATAAAGGCAGTGCCACTAAAAATACGACAATACCCGCTGGAATATCTTTGTCTAATCTTGAAAACATGGAGCGATAATCATCCTGAAACTGTTGACGATTGACAAAATCTTTTAAAACAGGTATTTTTTTCAAAAATAATGATGTTAGGTGTTAAAATGAAGTAATTTAATGACTTGATATCTGGCTAACTTATGAAATAAAGGACTCAAAAGCAAAAAGACTTTAAAGATTTACTTTTTTAATTTCTGTATCCAGTAAATAAAACTTTTACCACTTCAATGCTATTGCACCGATCGATTTTAATGATTAAATTATAAGTTTTAACATAAAATTAGTCAAGTAATCAAAAGTATTTGTAGTATAATATTTACAAAAACCTGCTTTTTAATCACTTATAATGTAAAACATATTGAAATCTTAACGATATGTTAATTTTTTTATTATATTTGGATACTAACCAAAACCAATAAGATGAAATCCATTTTAAAAAACAGGAACATTATTCCAGCTATTCATTATCTCATGTTTGGAATCGTAGGATTTATAATGATTGCCTTCATTACTTCGCTTTTCAACTTGATTAACACTTATCAAAGTGTGGTTGAGTCAGGAATGCTAAACGCAATTAGTAGCATTCAATACCCATAGTGATTTAAAAACCAGTTGGAATTATAACATGTTGATTAATTGCTGTAGAGGCATATTTACGTGAATATTTCAATAGTTAACACAAAATAAAAACCCTTAAAATATTGATTTTAAGGGTTTTGTACTCAAGGTGGGAATCGAACCCACACTCCCGAAAGAACTGGATTTTGAATCCAGCGCGTCTACCAATTCCGCCACTTGAGCATCTAGGTGTCTGACTCCCAAAATTATCAGGATTGCCTATTAAATAATTTGGATTGCAAAAATATAAAATAATTTTGCGCAAACAACTAAAATTAGTAGGATTTATGCTTTTACGCGTGAAATAAATTCCTAAATTTGCACCCTGTTTCTAATAGAGGTATATAAATCAATTAATAGACTGAATTTCAAATGTCACAAGAACCGGCAGAAGCCAAGATTTTTGGTTGCACACAAAGTAAATATTTGGCTGAAAAAATAGCCAAATCCTACGGTGTGTCTTTAGGTAACGTGATTACATCTACCTACAGCGACGGAGAGTTTCAACCATCTTATGAAGAATCTATTCGTGGCACCCGTATCTTTATTATCGGCTCGACAAATCCTGGACCAGAGAATCTAATGGAAATGTTGCTTATGATTGATGCGGCAAAACGCGCTTCAGCCAGGCATATAACTGCGGTTCTTCCTTATTTTGGTTGGGCTAGACAGGATAGAAAAGACAAGCCTAGGGTGCCAATTGCCGCTAAGTTAGTCGCAAAAATGCTTGAGGTGGCAGGTGCAACTCGCATTATAACAATGGACTTGCATGCCGATCAAATTCAAGGGTTTTTTGAGAAACCAGTAGATCACCTGTTTGCTTCTACTATATTTTTACCCTATTTACAAGAATTAAATCTTGAAAACTTAACGATTGCTTCACCAGATATGGGAGGCTCAAAACGTGCTTATGCCTACTCGAAAGCTTTAGAAAGCGATGTGGTAATTTGTTATAAACAGCGCGCCAAGGCTAATGTCATTTCACATATGGAATTAATTGGCGATGTAACAGGAAAAAACGTAGTGTTGGTTGACGATATGGTCGATACTGCGGGAACCCTAACCAAGGCCGCAGATGTTATGATGGAAAGAGGTGCTATTAGCGTAAGAGCTATTTGTACACACCCAATTTTATCTGGTAATGCCTACGAACGAATAGAAAAATCGCAATTGGCTGAACTTATCGTGACCGATTCTATTCCGCTAAAACAAAATAGCCCGAAAATAAAAGTATTGAGTTGTGCAAACTTATTTGCAGCCGTTATGTACAACGTGCATCATAACGAATCTATCAGCTCAAAATTTATAATGTAAATCAATAATTAATTAAATAAAATGAAATCAATTACAATCAATGGATCGAAAAGAGAAAGCGTTGGCAAAAAAGCAACTAAAGCCATACGTAATGCTGGACAGGTTCCTTGCGTATTATACGGAGGAGATAAGCCAGTACATTTCTTAGCACCAGAACTGGCATTCTCTAAACTTGTATACACACCAGATGCGCATACAGTTGTGATTGCTCTAGAAGGCGGCGAAACTTTTAATGCAGTTATGCAGGACATTCAATTTCACCCTGTAACCGATAAAATCTTACACATAGATTTCTATCAGTTGTTTGATGATAAAGAAATCTCTATGGATATTCCTGTTCATATTATAGGAACATCTCGAGGTGTTTTAAATGGAGGTGTGCTTCGTAAGAACAAACGTACTTTAAGAGTTAAAGCATTACCTGCAAACCTTCCCGATTTTATAGAGGCCGATATTACACCTCTTAAAATTGGTAGTAAATTATACATTACTACTTTAGAAAATGAGGCTTACAAATTCTTACACCCAGACAATACGGTTGTTTGTCAAGTAAGACGCTCTAGAGCAAGTGTAGCGGATTTTGAGGCAGATGAAGAAGAAGAAGAAATAGTTGAAGGAGAAGAAACTCCAACAACTGAAGCTACAACTGAAGCTCAAGAATAGAAATAATTTTTATAATTGTAAGAAGCATTCTGTTAATTCAGGATGCTTTTTTATTTTTACATAAATTCAGGCGATGCTTCATTTTTTAAAATCATTATTTTTTGCTGATGCCTCGGCATTGGACTCAGATGTAAATAGCATGAAAAAATTTTTAATTGTTGGCTTAGGAAATATTGGAGATGAATATGCCAATACCCGGCATAATATTGGTTTTAGAATTCTCAATGCATTCGCCAAACAAGAAGACTTAACCTTCCAAACCCATAAGCTAGGCGACGTATCAGTTTATAAATTTAAGGGAAGAAGTTTTATTTTGTTAAAACCCAGCACTTATATGAACCTAAGTGGAAAAGCCGTAAAATACTGGATGACAAAAGAAAATATTCCCTTAGAAAATGTTTTAGTACTAACAGACGATTTAAACCTGTCCTTTGGGCAAATTAGAATAAAAACCAAAGGAAGTGATGGTGGTCACAACGGATTAAAAGACATTCAAAACACGCTTCAAACTACTAATTACAACAGATTGCGGTTTGGTATTAGCGATGCTTTTAACAAAGGGAATCAGGTGGATTATGTATTGGGTGAATGGTCACCTGAAGAAGAAGGGACCTTGCCTGAGCGCCTTAACTTAGCTGCAGAGGCCATTAAATCATTTGGACTAGCCGGAATCAATACTACGATGAACAATTTTAACGGTAAATAAAAAAGGCAGCCAATTTGGCTGCCTTTTTTATACTTTAAGATTTATCTTAATCTTATTCAACAACAATCTTTCTTGTAATGGTCTGAATTCCATCGGTTAAATTAACCAAATAAACTCCTGCTTGTACATTACCTAAATCTATGGTGTTTTCCTGTTGTAAACCACTATCAAAACGGTTGTTGTAAACCTGTCTGCCTCGCATATCAAAAACGCTTACATTCATTTTTTCACCGTTAGGTGAATTGGTTTTAATGTTAAAAGTGCCGTTATTTGGATTTGGATAAATACTAAAATTTGTTTCGGTAAATTCGTTAACCGATAAGGTAGGTATTCCACAAATTTCGAGCTCAAAATTATTAATGGTACCGCCATCGCCAGCGGCATCATCTGTAACTTCTAAAACCCATGTTCCTGCAGACTGGCTGCCATAAAGAACTGATAAATCACCTTCGGGTCTGAACGAGCCTGTATATGGTGCAGTCCCTGCCGTGATTATTGTAGCGGCTTCCTGATCAAAAATAGTATCAATAAAATTATCTGAACTTCCACCTACATCAGTAGCTAACTCAACTCTGGTACCATCGGGAGCAAGTAAAAACATATCTAAATCGGCATTAAAAGTATGATTAATGTTAATTAGGACGTTTAAATCGGTTATTTGAAAATCAGTACTAAAGACAATCGATGAGGTATAAGTAACACCCCCGGCACCGCTAGAAATTGCAATTGGTAAATCTGTTGCAGCCACCGTTTCGCACTCTTCATCGCAGGCATCTCCAATACCATTGTTGTTACTATCTGCTTGATCAGGATTAAAGGTAAGTGGGCAATTATCGTTATCGTTTAGTATTCCATCACCATCAATGTCATCATCGCAAACATCCCCAATACCATCGCCATCTAAATCGGCTTGGTCTGGATTAGGCGTTGACGGACAATTATCCACATTATCAGGGATACCGTCGCCATCGCTATCAGTCTGTGGACTACCACAGATCTCAAGAGACCAACTTGTGATGTTACCAACATCAAAACTGGCATTATCAGATACGTTTAAAATCCAATTTCCACCTGAGAATTCACCGTTAAAAACCGATAAACTGCCTTCAGGCTGAAATGTTCCCGTAAAAGGGGCCGCACCATTTATAATTAAATCCACTGCATCATCATCAAAAGTGGTTCCTGTATAGTTTTGACCATTACCACCATTCCCGTCAGAAAGAATCACCTCTGTCCCTGCCGGACTAATCAATTTTAGAATTAAATCGCCAACAAAAGTGTGGGTAATGTTAATTGAAACATTAACATCTGTTATTTGAGATGTGTTGGCAATATTAATAATTGAATTAACACCCGTAGGGTTATTATCTGGTATGCCAACAGGCGTATCTGATGAATTAAAAGATTGACAAGAAATATTGGCCGTGGTAAAGCTAGCTTCAGAATAAGGACCTACGCCACAGTCGTTAACCGACCTTACGCGCCAAAAATACTGAGTTACTGTATTAAGGGTAGTAACTGTAAAATTAGGGTCGGTTGGTGCCCCACTTGCAACGATATTGTTGAAAGCGGCATCGGTAGCTACATCTAATTCAAAGTTAAGTGCATTATTAAGCGCATTTATATCGGCATTCCAAGAAAAAAATGCGGAATCGGCCGGGACATCTGTTGCGCCACCAATCGGAGATATAATGATTAATGACCCGAGATTATCATCAAATACATTTAAAATAACTTCTGTGCTTTGAGTAATGGAGCCAGAAGTTCCAACCAAATCAAAGGAATAAGAATCTATTGCCAAACTACCGGTATTGGATACGGTAACCGTTACGTTGGTGCCATCGGCTGTTGCCGTTGGAGGATTAAAGTTAACCGTTGCACCCGCAGGAAGGTTGTTAGCTGAAAAAGTTGTAGTGCCGCTAAACCCTAAAAAGGTGTTATAGGTAAAGGTGTAAATTGCGTCATTTGGTTTACAAATATTTACATTAGGGTTTGTTACACTTAAAACAAATTCAGACGATTGAATTGAAAAATTACTATTGTTAACGGCAAAAAACAAATTGTTATTACCTTCAACAATTACGCGTGCCTGATTGGTATCGGCACCAACATTTGGTACTGAAATATTATGAGCACCGTCATTAGCAACATTGGATGCCAATGTAAACGGAAATGTTTGTCCGCCATCAACCGACAACAAAATATTAACGGTTGGTGTATTTACAGCACCGCCGTTAGTTCCAGCAACATCCCATGTAATTTCTTGTGTTGAACCCACATCCCATGTTTCGTTGGTAGATTGAGAAGTGACCATAAAAGGCCCTGAACTACCATCAACGGTTACGGTCATAGTGTCAAAACTAGATTGCGGAAATTGACCTGTACCATTCGCTTCCGAACGATCGCGAACCGTTAAAGCAAAATTAAAAGTTCTGCCAACTGTGGTGATGGTTTCCCAAGTAGAGTTATCTACAGATTCAAGTGGATTTGTTTCTGTTAATTGCCCGGCAATTACTCTTGACAGTTGAGGCATATATCTGTTGGAGTCCGTGCTTGGCGGTCTAGACCTAAATAATGCGCCTGTGGCTTTGGTTGGGCCAAAATTACCAGTGGTGGTAACACCATTATCTATTTGTTCCCAAGTGTAGGTTAACACATCCCCATCTGGATCAGTGGCACTACCTCGCAATACAAATGCCGTACCTGCGGGAATGGTTTGGTTATTACCAGCATTAGCGACTGGTGGATTGTTAGTAATGGCTGTACCGGTCCAGCAAGTTCTTAAATTAAGATTATTTAAAATTTGATTGATGCTGTGGTAGTGAAAATAAGGGTCTGAATGGTCTTGTACATCATTAGCCCCTGTAATCCCCGCATAACCCATAATGGTAGTGCCGCTGCCCGGTTCGGCATTAACGCCGGTACCTTCACTATTAAATGACCAGGTATGATTAGCGCCCATTTGGTGACCAATTTCGTGAGGGACATAATCGATATCGAAAAAATCGTTTTGATATGGGCCGCCATCATTATCTTGAAAAGAGTGCGCTGAAAACCCACTACCTTTCTGTCCATTGACACAAACACATCCAATGCAACCGGCATTACCGTTATTAGCAGCAAATGTAAATAAATGGCCTATATCGTAATTAGCCTCACCTATATTGTTAGTTAACGTTGTTTGTAATTGAGAATTAAGATTACCAGTATACGGATCGGTTGCGGCATTGGGATAAATAATACTCGTTCCAGAAACCAATTGAAACGTAACCGCCATGTCTACTTCAAACACTTCATTGTTTCTGTTTAAGGTAGCCACTACTTGTGCTAGAGCATCCTCTTGTGCATTACCGTTTCCAGGATTGCCGTCATCCCAAAAGTTGGTGTATTCACCAGTGGTCGATATGGCAATTCTAAATGTTCGTAAAATCTGGTCGTTGGCATCTCTGCCCATAGTTGTTCCACCTTGGTTTTGAGTAGTAACCATCTCATTGTCGGTTAAACACTCAAACTCCTTAACCGCATTAAATTTTGAAGCTCTGCTATAAGCCATGTATTGATTACTGCCAAATTTATCCAATGGTACCACAAAAGTTAAATCGCTATTTGCCGACGAAGCCATGGTCTGAACCCCTTGAGGCGTCACAGTAAACCTGATGCGATTGGTAGGATTCACTACATCAAACCCTAAATAAGCCTTGATATTAGGAAATTGGGCAGCCAACTCAGCCGATAAAATAGGGAGTTCTACAATACGGTAATCTGTAAATTTTCCAAATTGATTAGGAAAAGAAACAATGGTATTAGATCTAGAACCTAAACCACGCATTGGTGCGTTGTTTAAAGCTTGTTTAAAAGCTTCTATATTTAAATTAAAACTTTTAATTTGTTTTTGGTTGAAATTTTCGAGATTGTGTGAACCTCGCAGTGCACTTGTTTCAATACTCGTCCAATAGTTCGACTGAGAGAAGATTGTAAACGACGCTAACAAAAAAATTAGTGCCGTCAAATGTAATCGCTGTTGCATATTTTAGGGAGCTTTTTAAATAAAATTTCTCAAATTTAAAAAAATCTTAATTAATTAACATCAAATTATACAATAATCGATAAATCACTAGTTTAATTTTGAAGTATATTTAAAACACTTTAGCAATTATATGGCTATTTTTACACCATAAATTTTAATAATTTTTTAGTTTGTATTCTTCAAAAGGTTCGGTTGTTACAGTTGGTACGTTTGACGGTGTCCATGTTGGACATCAAAAAATATTGAGTAAGCTCCTACAGCGCGCCAAAGAATACCATTTAAAAGCGGTGGTATTAACTTTATTTCCGCATCCAAGAATGGTGCTTAACAAAGACAGCGACTTAAAATTGCTGCTCACCATTGAAGAACGCAAAAATCAACTTAAAAAGTTTGGTGTTGATGAGGTTGTAATTATGCCATTTACAAAAACCTTTTCTAATCTATCACCTTTGGAGTATGTTGAAAATATCTTACTAAACGAACTTAACACTAGACACATTATTATAGGTTACGATCATAGTTTTGGTAAAAATCGTAGCGCCAACATATTTGATTTAAAACAATTTGGAAATCAATTTGATTTTGAAGTGGAGGAAATTTCTGCTATGGAAATAGAAGAAGTAGCTGTAAGCAGTACTAAAATTAGAAAGTCCCTTATAAAGGGCGATATAGAAACGGCTAACACCTATCTGGGTTATGCCTACTTTTTAACAGGAAAGGTTGTTGAAGGCGAGGGCATTGGTCGCACAATAGATTTTCCAACTGCCAACATTTTTATTGAGGAAGATTATAAACTTATTCCTAAAAATGGGGTGTATGTGGTACAGTCAATCTTCGAGGATCGAAACGTTTACGGCATGATGAATATCGGTACAAAGCCCACAGTAAACGGAAACAAACAATCTATAGAAGTGCACTGGTTTAAAGTAGATGCTGATCTTTACGGGAAAACTTTTAAAATTGAAATGCTTGCCCGTTTAAGAGACGAGCATAAATTTGAGTCTTTAGAAGCACTCAAAAACCAACTTAAATTAGATAAAAAATCAGCTGAGGCGTTTTATGGATTCTAACAATGAATAAGATTCTATTTAGACATATTGATAATTCTGCATTAATCGTTTTTAGAATTTGTTTTGGCCTACTTTGCTTTCTAGAATCGGTAGGTGCTATCGCAACTGGTTGGGTGCACTCAACGCTTATCAAACCTCAATTTACGTTTTCCTTTATTGGCTTTGAATGGCTGCAACCTTTACCAGGCAATTTGATGTATGTTTATTATGTGGTAATGGGTGTTTTTGGCCTCCTTATAATGATTGGCTACAAATACAGATGGAGTGCTTTGGCCTTTGCTGTAATGTGGACAGCCACTTATTTAATGCAAAAATCGTCTTACAATAACCACTATTATTTGCTGTGCTTTTTAAGTTTTTTAATGGTGTTACTCCCTGCACATCACTATGCTTCTGTAGATGCCAGACAACAGCCCAAATTAAAAAGAATATCAATGCCATTCTGGGTTTGGTTGGTGATAATCTTACAGCTCTTTGTGGTTTATACCTACGGAGCAATCGCTAAAATTTATCCCGATTGGTTAAATACCACCGTTATTGAAATCCTGATGAATGGCAAAAAGCACTATTATTTAATTGGAGATGTATTGCAGGAAAAATGGATGCATTATATATTGACCTATGGCGGGATTTTGTTTGATGGCCTTGTGGTACCACTACTGCTTTGGAAACCTACCAGAAAATTAGCTTTTGCTGCCTCAATTTTCTTTCACCTCTTTAATTCTATTGTGTTTCAAGTAGGAATTTTTCCATATTTGTCCTTGGCGTTTTGTTTATTTTTTTTCAGTACAAAAACCATCAATAAGTTATTTTTAAAGAGAAAACCACATTATGAAGCTGCTGAAATTATTGTCCCAAAATACGCTACAATTTTGGTTACTGTTTTTAGTGTTTATTTCGTGATTCAAGTGTTGCTGCCTTTAAGGCACCACCTAATTGAAGATAATGTACTTTGGACTGAAGAAGGACATCGTATGTCTTGGCGAATGATGCTTCGAACTAAAAGTGGAAAGACCAATTACAGGGTAATTGACAAGGAAACTAATGCAGTTACTACCATAAAATTGGATGATTATCTTACCAAAAAACAACAACGGGGGGCCACTACCAAACCTGATGTTATATGGCAGTTTGCACAACACCTCAAAAAAGATTTTGCACGTCAGGGGAAAGACGTAAAAATATACGTTTCTGCTTATGTAAGTGTAAATGGTCGACCCTTTAAACAACTCATTAATCCTGAAATTGATTTGGCTTCGGTGCCTTGGGAAACCTTTAAGCATGGTGACTGGATTTTGCCTTCCGAGTTGTAGCATATTACGATTTATATATTCGCTAGTTTAGATCTTTTTTTAAAGAGAATTAAACTTTAGCAAACGATATTTTGTTTAGTTTTGCACTCTTAAATGCGTTAAGGATTGCAGCGGCATCCTTTTTTGCAAGCCTTGTTTTTCAAATCATTAATAAAGCTTGATTGCAAAAAAGATAGAGCGAAAAGCCTGACACTTTGGGGTGCCTAACACCACAAAGTGGAACGCCCAAAAATCACACATCATGTTACAAATATCAGCGATTAGAAATCAAAAAGAAGCCTTCATTAAAGCACTCGCCAAGCGTAATTTAGATGCAACAGAAATGATTGAAGCAGCATTGGCACTTGATGAAAAGAGACGTGCAACCCAAACCGAATTGGATGCGATAAAGGCGGAATCTAATAGCTTATCTAGAGAAATTGGGGGGTTGTTTAAGTCTAATCAGCAGCAAAAAGCAAATGTTTTAAAGGAAAAAACATCGCAGCTAAAAGAGGCCTCTAAAACTTTAGATCAAGTGTTGAACGACACGATTGAAGACTTATCTACATTACTTTATAAAATACCAAATGTGCCTAATGCTTTGGTACCTGTTGGAACTTCAGAAACCGATAACGAAGAGGTTTACCGTGAAGGTGAAATCCCAATTTTGGGTGCTCATGCTGTGCCACATTGGGAATTGGCTAAGAAATACGATATAATCGATTTTGAATTGGGCAATAAAATTACAGGCGCTGGATTTCCTGTGTATAAAGGCAAAGGTGCGCGTTTGCAACGTGCCCTAATCAGCTATTTTTTAGATAAAAATACGGCAGCAGGCTACACTGAGTACCAATTGCCCCTTTTGGTGAATGAAGCATCAGGGTTTGGTACCGGGCAATTGCCAGATAAGGAAGGTCAGATGTATTTTGTTGGGGAAGATAATTTGTATTTAATTCCTACTGCCGAAGTCCCAGCAACCAATATATACAGAGACAGTTTGCTGAATGAAAGCGATTTACCCATTAAACTTACGGGTTATACGCCTTGTTTTAGACGCGAAGCTGGAAGTTATGGCGCACATGTGAGAGGTTTAAACAGACTGCACCAATTTGATAAAGTTGAAATTTTACGGATTGAACATCCAGATAAATCATATGATGCCTTAAACGAAATGGTTGAACACGTGAAAGGAATTTTACAAGAGCTGAAATTACCTTATAGAATTTTGCGTTTGTGCGGTGGCGATTTGGGATTTACATCAGCGCTTACCTACGATTTTGAAGTGTATTCAACTGCGCAAGAGCGTTGGCTGGAAATTTCATCGGTGTCTAATTTTGAAACCTTTCAGGCAAATCGCCTGAAATTGCGTTATAAAAACAGTGAAGGTAAAAATGAACTAGCCCACACACTTAATGGCAGTTCTTTGGCTTTGCCAAGAGTTTTAGCAGGTATTTTAGAAAACTATCAAACAGAAAATGGTATTGATATTCCAGAGGTTTTGATTCCTTACACCGGATTTAAAAGCATATAATAAAGTAAGTATTTTCGTAATTTAATCGTTGAAATGTTAAAAAATAACGTTATTTGACGATTTTTAGTCCTTTTGTTGCTGAGATTTTGTTATTTTTTTAGATATTTAAACTCCCAACTAACGCTTAACCTACTTATTATGAAAAACCTTAAACGCCTTTTTTTACTTATTGCCTTATTGGTGATGGCCAGCAAAGTATTGTTTTAATAATTCCTTTATTCAAAATTCTCATAATTACAGCAAGGTAATTGAATCATTACAAATAATGATTAATAGCACATTTATTTTGGCTGTTTAAATGCCCGAACATCGATTTGGGCATTTTTTTATAAAAACATTTACAATTTCTAACAATTTGATTGGTTATATTTACCAATCGGAGCACCTAAGTCATGAGATTTCTATTTTACATACTGACAGTTTTAGTATTACTTCCAGCGGTGAGTTATGGTCAGAGTGATGCTTTAGCCGAAGATTACTTTAAACGGGGCGATTATGAAAAGGCGTTACTCACCTATCAAAAATTGTATGACAATCAAAAGGGCAGTACCAAGTATATGTTCAAAATTGTAGAAACACTTCAACAATTAGAACGCTATCAAGAGGCCAAAGAAAAGCTTAACGAACGATTAGCCCGATATTACAGTCCAACCTACGCCATAGAAATGGGCTACAATTATCAACTCATGGACAGTTTGGATATGGCAAAAGAGTATTACAATTCTGCCATCGCTTACATAGAAGAAAAACCAAACTTTGTTTACACCGTTGCACGTAGTTTTGAAGAACATGCTTTAACAGAGCAAGCCATTCAAGTATATCAACGTGGCATGGTATTGCAACCTGAGAAAAACTATAATATCCAACTGGCAAGGTTATACGGCGATCAGGGTGATATAGAAGGTATGTTTACTAATTATATTGACTATATTGAAAGCAATCCGTCGTTTATTCATAATGCGAAACGGGCGTTTAGCGATTTTTTATCAGAAGAGAGTGAGAGTAACAACAACCAAACGCTTCGAAAATTAGTGCTTAAAAAGTTGCAAGCGTCACCAGAAGTGTTTTGGTACGAATTGCTCAGCTGGCAATACATACAAGAGCGTGCTTACAGCAAAGCATTTGTTCAAGAAAAAGCCTTATTTATGCGCTTTCCCGAAAGCCTTAATCGCCTAATTGAACTCGCTACAGTCGCTTTAGACGACCAAGAATACGACATTAGCCTGGAAGTATTTCAGTATATTTTAGACAATGCCCAAGATATAGAAACCCAACTGCTCGCGCACCAATATCGCCTCGATATTATGGTTGAAACTGCCAAAGCAAAAGATTATAACAGTATTCAAAAAAATTACCTCAGTTTACTGGAAAGCTTTGGCAAAACTGAAACAACACTGGCATTACAATTATCATATGCTAAATTTTTAGCCTTTAGATTACAACAAACAAGCGAGGCTTCTATTTTTTTGCGAAACACTTTAAAACTCAATCTTGCGCCATTTCAAGAAGGTTCAGTAAAAATGTTAATCGCCGATATTTTGGTGACTCAAGAAAAGTTTAACGAAGCACTTATTTACTACACACAAATTCAAAATAATTTAAAAAATAGCACTCTAGCGCAAGAAGCGAGATTTAAAGTTGCAAAAACCAGCTACTATAAAGGCGATTTTGATTGGGCCGAATCGCAGTTAAAAATACTGAAGGCTGCAACTTCACAGCTTATTGCCAACGATGCATTGGAGCTTAAGCTCTTAATTTCGGACAATAAATACGACGACACAACGCAAACGGCTTTAAAGCATTATGCGAAAGCAGATTTGTTGGCGTTTCAAAATAACAATCAAGAAGCCATTAGTCTTTTAGAAAAAATATTAACAGAACACCGCGGCGAAAGCATCATTGATGAAGCACTTTACAAACAGGCCCAGTTGTTCGAAAAAGAAAAATTGTACGAAAAAGCCATCACCAACTACAATCTTATTTTAACGGATTATCGTGAAGATATTTTAGCAGATGATGCCCATTTCCGACTTGCAGAAATTTACAATTATGTCTTAGATGATGATGACATGGCAAAACAGCATTACGAAAGTATCATTTTTGAACACCAAGACAGTATCTATTTTATCGAGGCACGCAAGAAGTTTAGGATATTGCGTGGTGATGCGATTAATTGATTGTTTTGTTATGCACTTAATCATTTAAATCACTTTTTTGTGGTGGAAAAAATGAACCACAAGGTTCTCAAAGAAGGGCCAAAGTTCACAAAGTAAACGATTGTAATTATAAACAAAACTCTGTGAACTTTGTGAAAAGCTTAGCGCCCCTTTAGTTTGCAAAGTATAAATTTAGTTATTAATTCAGGATTAAATTTGTGTTTATTAATCAATCCACAAGAAACAGGGTGAATCAGTTTGCGCCAAAGGATTTCAGACCTATACGAAGATTACGACCCCTGTTCCTTTGAGAGCCAGATCAAGATAGAAATTTAGGCTAACGACCTATTATTAAGGACTTGGATAAAACTCTCTTTGTGGATATTTAAAACTTACTGTGATGAAACAAAAGTACGTAATTGGAATCGACATTTCAAAATCAAAATTAGATTGTGCTGTGATTGACTTTAACCATCAGTTACATTTAGAGAAACAAATTAAAAACAATCAAAAAGCCTTACAAACTTTTCTGCAAACGTTACTTAAAAGTTTAGGTGTTAATCAAGAAGAAGTTCTGATTTGCTGTGAGAATACAGGAATATACAACCGACCATTAGAGTTGATATGTGTTAAATTGGGTGTTAAGTTATGGGTAGAACATGCCTTAAAAATTAAGCGTGCTACTACCGATATGAGGGGTAAGGATGATAGAAAAGATGCACAGCGTATTGCTCAATATGCCGTAAGATACATTGACAAGAGACTGGAATATCAAGAGCCATCTGATTTAATCAAAGAAATGCATTTATTAACCAAAAGTCGTAATACTTTACTATCTCAAAAAGTTGCTATTGATAATCAAATAAAAGAAGCCAAAACACACGATACATTTGAGTATAAAATATTGACCAAAGCATACGCAAAAGCATTAAAAGTATTGAAGAAAAGCATTAAAGAAATAGAAGTTAAAATAGAATCTTTAATACAACAAGATGCAGCTGCCAAGCAAAATATTGACTTAATCACTTCCATACCAGGTATAGGAAATCAAGTAGCTATCAATCTTATTATAGCCACAAATAATTTTGAATCATTTAATTCAGCAAAGCACCTGGCCTGCTATGCAGGAGTAGTACCATTTAAAAACGAATCAGGAGTTGTAATTAAAAAAGCTAGAATATCAAAAATGGCTAACAAAAACATTAAAAGCTTGATGCATCTTGCAGCCATGGCAGCTGTTAGATTTGATTCCGAATTAAAAGAATATTTTATCAGAAAAGTCAAAGAGGGCAAAAACAAAATGAGTGTACTGAATGCTGTCCGCAATAAATTAATACATCGAATAATGGCTGTAATTAAAAGAAGACAACCCTATTTAAGAAAAGATGAGTATTTCTATCAACAAAGAAATAATTTTTCTTGTTTCTTAACATAGAAATCTTTGTGGTTAAATAGATAAACCAAAAGTCCCCAAAGAAGGCGCAGAGTTCACAAAGAAAAAATCCGAAATCAGTCAACCATTTTTAACACCATCATAAATAACCTTATCTTCGCCCTAAAATTCAATAACGGTCTATGTATATATACAACGTAACAGTTAATGTAGAAGACTCCGTTCATACCGAATGGCTTAACTGGATAAAACTACACATACCACAAGTTCTTGCAACTGGGCGGTTTACCGATGCCAAACTCACAAAAGTTTTGGTGAAAGAAGAAACAGGAGTAACCTATTCAGTGCAATACCGCGCCAAGTCACGGGAAGATCTCGACAATTATTATAAATTAGATGCCGATAGGTTGCGTCAAGAAGGCATGGCTAAATTTGCCGATAAAATTCTGGCATTCCGCACCGAACTGGAAATTATAGACGAATACAGCGTTACCTTCAACTAAATCATTTAAAGTCTTTTGTATTGAAAAACAATCAGCCCGTACGCGCAAAAAAACATTTGGGGCAACATTTTTTAACCGACCAAACCATTGCCCACGACATTGCGCATACCTTAGACTTTTCAGCATCAAAAAATGTTTTGGAAATTGGTCCTGGAATGGGCGTTCTTACCGAATATTTATTAGAACAGGACATTCAAACATACGT
Source organism: Flavobacteriaceae bacterium (assembly GCA_018402135.1). GTDB lineage: Bacteria > Bacteroidota > Bacteroidia > Flavobacteriales > Flavobacteriaceae > Paucihalobacter. The sequence goes on from JAGYJF010000003.1 coordinate 424,856, forward strand.
CATTGAAATAGATCCTGAATCTGTTATATATCTGAAGGAAAATTATCCTGCGCTATCCAATAATATCATAGAAAAGGACTTTTTAAAATACGATTTAAACGAAGTTTTTAAAGGCGCATCCTTTTCCATTATCGGTAATTTTCCTTATAATATATCTACCCAAATCGTTTTTAAAACACTCGAAATGCGTGCACAAATTCCACAATTTTCAGGGATGTTTCAAAAAGAAGTCGCCCAACGTATTTGTGCCAAAGAAGGCAGTAAAGTGTACGGTATTTTATCGGTTTTAGCACAAGCGTTTTACCACGCCGAATATCTGTTTACAGTGCCACCACAAGTGTTCAATCCGCCACCAAAAGTAGAATCGGGCGTGTTACGCCTTACCCGAAAGGACAATTTTAAACTCGATTGCGATGAAACCTTACTTTTTAAAGTGGTAAAAACCGCATTTAACCAACGCAGAAAAACCATGCGTAACAGTTTAAAAACTTTCAACCTAAGCGATAATTTAAAAGCAAATACTATCTTTGACCAACGTCCAGAGCAATTAAGCGTGTCTGATTTTATCGCACTCACCAATTTGCTTGAAAACGACCAATAAAACTGATGTATTTTGGAAGAAGCAAACGACAACATACAGTTTAAAATCACCGATGAGCTTATTGAGCAAGTCGAGCAGTTGATTGAAGCCCAAAACGATAAGGAAATTGAATCCCTATTCAAAGACTTTCACTATGCCGATATTGCAGAAATTCTAAACGAACTCAACCTTGAAGATTCCTTATACGTAATTAAGTTAATTGATTCTGAAACGACTTCGGATATTTTAATGGAGTTGGATGAAGACATCAGAGAAAAAGTACTTCAAAATCTATCAGCCAAAGAAATTGCCGAAGAAATTGAAGAGCTCGATACCGATGACGCAGCCGATATTATTGCCGAATTACCACTTAAAAGACAATACGAAGTTATCTCTAATATAGAGGACGAAGAGCACAAAGCCGAAATACAAGAATTACTCACCTACGACGAAGATTCCGCAGGTGGGCTCATGGCCAAAGAGTTGGTAAAAGTTTATGAAACTTGGACGGTTGCTGGGTGTATAAGACGTATTCGTGGCCAGGCTGAAAATGTTACCCGCGTACATTCGGTGTATGTAGTAGACAAAAAAAACAAGCTTATTGGTAGGTTGTCTCTAAAAGATTTAATCACCGCCAAAAGTGACCAAAAAATTGCAGATATCTATATTTCAAATGTCGACTATGCCTATGTCGACGACGATGTAGAAGATGTAGCAAAAATAATGGCCAAATACGATTTAGAAGCCATTCCGGTAGTCGATAAAAACCAAACACTTTTAGGCCGCATTACCATTGACGATATTATAGATGTTATTAGAGAAGAAGCCGATAAAGATTACCAGTTAGCAGCAGGTATTTCAAAAGATGTAGAAGCCGATGCCAGCATTTTACAACTAACCAGAGCGCGATTGCCTTGGTTGGCGCTTGGCTTACTTGGTGGTGTTGGTGCTTTTTTAATCATGGAAGGCTTTCAAGAATCCTTTGCTAAATACGCGGTTCTGTTCTTTTTCACACCCTTAATTGCCGCGATGGCTGGAAATGTGGGTGTGCAATCTAGCGCCATTATCGTGCAAGGTTTGGCCAACGACGATGTACGTGGAAGCGTTAACAGCAGACTTATAAAAGAAATGTTACTGGCTGCACTTAACGGTACCGCACTTGCTATTGTTCTATTTCTATTTGTGTTTTTATACAATGGGTCGTTTTTAACAGCCTTAGCCATTTCAGTATCGCTCATCGCAGTAATCGTCGTCGCTGGACTAATTGGCACCTTTGTGCCATTATTCCTTCATAAACGCGGCATCGACCCCGCAATTGCCACGGGACCATTTATCACTACCAGCAATGATATATTCGGGATTCTCATATACTTTCTAATTGCCAAACTTATTTTAGGGTTTTAATTTATTGGGCATTTCCCCACCCCAATGAAAAATTGGGGTGCGGTCGCGCTATCCGCTATATCTTTTCTTTTTTTCTGAAAAAAGAAAAGGATGCCGCTGCTATCGCTAATGCATACGAAAACCTGTTAGTTTTGATAACATTTTTATCAGAACTAAATTTCTGCGTGTAGCGAACTAAATAAACAATTGCCTTGCCTAAATCGACCTTGTTATTTAAAGATTTTTCTTTCCTAAAAACATTTGTGAGGTGTTTAGATTCTTTTAGTAAATTTGTAAATAATTAACCCAAGAGATTCCTTCCCGATAACTATCGGGATTAGCAGGAATTAGGCATGAAGATTCTCCACCTCGATACCAACCATCCATTACTCATTAATCAACTCAATGATTTAGGGTTTACCAATAATGAAGATTATACCGCATCAAAAGAAGCTATTGAATCTAAAATCGCAGATTATAACGGTATTGTAATCAGAAGCCGATTTACCATTGATAAAGTCTTTTTAAACGCCGCTACCAATCTTAAATTTATTGCACGTGTTGGCGCAGGTCTTGAAAATATAGATATTGATTATGCCCAACAAAAAGGCATTGCACTTATTGCCGCACCTGAAGGTAATCGCAATGCTGTGGCCGAACACGCTTTGGGCATGTTATTGTCCTTATTCAACAAGCTTAATAAAGCCAATTTTGAAGTCAAACAAGGCCTTTGGAACCGGGAAGCCAATCGTGGTGTTGAGTTAGACGGCAAAACCATTGGTATTATTGGTTATGGCAATACCGGAAAAGCTTTTGCTAAAAAATTGCGCGGCTTTGAGGTAGAAGTTCTCTGCCACGATATTCTTCCTAAGGTTGGCGATACCAATGCCAAACAAGTTTCCTTACAAGAACTACAAGAAAAAGCCGATGTATTAAGTTTGCACACCCCACAAACATCAGGAACTTTGGGTATGATTAACGCAACATTTATCAATGCTTTTAAAAAACCATTTTGGTTTATCAATACCGCTAGAGGAAAAAGTGTGGTTACTGATGATTTGGTTACCGCTTTAAAATCTACTAAAATTTTAGGAGTAGGACTGGATGTTTTGGAGTACGAAAAAAGTTCGTTTGAAGATATGTTTACTTCTGAAATGCCCGAGGCTTTTCAATATTTAATAAATGCAGAAAATGTACTACTAACACCGCATGTTGCTGGTTGGACTATAGAAAGTAAGGAGAAGCTAGCCCAAACCATTGTCGATAAAATCAAAAGTGCGTTTATTTAAAGTTAGAGCAACTAGGTAGACTTTAAATTTTCTATTTAAAAACAATCAGACTGTAAGCAAGAACTTGCCATCCATAAATCGCAAGGCACTCACAACATAAATATTAAGAGTCATTTGTGATAGACTTTAAATTTTTATTAACTTTACTTATCTAACCATAAAACATGCATCACTATGTCGGACGACAACAAACCACTAGACGACGCCAACGAATCTGCTAAAGATTTTGCCCAAGAAGCAAAACAAACTGCCAACGAATTTACTGAAAGTGCCAAAGAAACTTTTCAGTCATCTGGTGACAACAAAAAAATTCTTGCTGGTATTTTAGGGATCATATTAGGAGCGTTTGGTATTCATAAATTTATTTTGGGCTATACTAAAGAAGGTGGTATTTTATTAGGAATTACGGTTATTGGATTTGTATTATCATGCATTGGAATAGGTATTTTTATGGTTTGGATAACCAGTATCATTGGCTTAATAGAAGGCATAATTTATCTTACCAAATCCGATGCTGATTTTTACAATACCTACCAAGCCGGGAAGAAGCCTTGGTTTTAGTGGTTAACTATAATTTTTATTCTAAATAACAAAAAGAAATTAACCCTTTCAAGTTTTCTTAATCAGAAATCTTGAAAGGGTAGTAATTTAAAAAACCTTGTATTTTATCAAAATAGCAATTATCAATATAAATACCGCTCCAAAAAGCTTAAAAAAATTGATGTTACTTAATTTATAGTTTGATCTATTAATTAAAATTTCAATTAAAAGTCCAAAAAGCATAAGAATTGCTACACTCCAAAAAATATCTGAATTAAAAATATTAAGTTTTTTAAACAGTGTTGGATTTATTAATAAAAGTGACAGAATAATTAAAAGGTAAGCCTTTATAAAATATTCTTTAAAAAATTTCGAGACCATAATTTATTTAATAATAGTTACCAACCACAATTTCTCATACAGGCATTGAAACCTCTAGCGCAACCTCTAACTGCAGCTCAATGATTAGCTGATGCTATTACAGCCACAATTAAGGCAGATCCAGGCGAAATTAAAAAATATGCTACTCCACTACCGCCAATTGCTACTGCGTAAGCATCATCAGCATCTTTATTGCATTCAGTTGCATCATTGATACACGCAAATTCACATGGTCCTCTACTTGAACTTTCTGTAAATGTTTCAGGTTCAAAATACAATCTATTTTTTTTAGCTGCTAAAGAAAACAGCTTTATTTTAGATAGGTCATCCAGTTCTAATGCTCTAATAAAAAAATCCGAATTATTCAACAGTACCATTTCATACTTGCCTTGAATTTTATTAAACAGATCTTTGGCCTCAGCCACATTCGAGAAATTTGTAAGATTGATATTAATCCCAATCCATGTAAATAAATCTTCTTCAGTTTCAAATTGTTCAATATAGTCAATAGGTAAATATGAAAAAAAGTCGTCAATTGAAACTAAATATTCATTATAATCCTTTGAATTCAATATAGATTCATATTCTAACATCAAATTATGCAGTTCGTCCGGACCTCTATGTAGCAATGTTTCTTCAACATTTTGCTCTAAGCTGTTTGAGGATATTTCATTTGTACTACAATTTATTAAAAAAAATCCCAAGAATGCTATAATCAATAATTTAAAATTTGATAAGTATGTCTTCATAATTAAATAATTTAGCGTCAACTTCAAAATGAAGCCAACTTGTTAAACTGAATTACTTTTAGAAGTTTTGTTTAGAAGTTTTAAATAGTTAATTAAAAAACTGACGCCAGTTATGTTGCAACGGGTGTAAATACCTAAAGAGAATAGGTCTTCTAAAACTAACTACAAGAGGGATTTACGTTGCTAATATATATATATATTTATATATAAACTACAAATTATTTATGAGAATTTTTTTAAGAAAGTTTTCAAACAATATTAAAAATTGATTTTAACCCTTGATTTTACTGTAAACATCAATATTAAAAATATTTTCTTGCATACAACAATTTCTAATCTAAGCTATTTGGCTCATAATCATAAGGCAAACTATCGCCAATCCGTTGGCTACCCATGTCACCCACAAATAAAACTTTATTTATAGGCGCATAATTGCCATACTGGTCTACGACAAACACGGTATCGGTCCCTAGTAATGATGATTGTGCCTTCTTGTTATAAAGTATGGTAACTTGTTCCTCTACAACCACTTGCTTTATATTCGGGTTTTCGTGTTTTGAAGTTTTAAAATAATCCCAAGGATTGACCATAAAGCCTTTAAAGAAAATTTGATAGTCGTAGGCCTCCAGCTGTTCGCGATACAAAGCACGCATAAAATGCTGTACAGAACCGTTATAGGCTTTTAACCGATTTTTTTGAGTGCGATTCTTATCCCGATCAAGTAGCGGTTTATAATAGGATGTGCCTAAATAAATTACCGACTTGTTATTAAAAACATTATTCCTTTCATCTACGTAATTATAAATGATTTCGAAATCAATTATATCATAAGCTATTTCGTATTGTAGTTTTGAATTTTGTACAATTACGGGATTTTTACTGGTAGCTGTTAGCGTCTTTGTCGGTTTGTGATAGCGCAAAATAAGGTCGTTTTCATTGAGAATTTTACAAGATTTGGCCCACATAGAAGTTCCTAAAAACTCCTTTCTAAATTGTCGTAACTTTTGCTTTCGGGTTAAACCGTCGTTGGTGTTGATAATAACTTCATCTAAGCTATCGGTTCGCTCTTTCAGTTCTATGTTTAAAAAACTTAGAGTTCTATAGTCGGCAATCATTTGCTTTTCAAAACCCAAAAAAGAAATTACTAAAACCGATTGTACAGCATCGTTATAATCTATAGAAAATTCGCCTTTTGCATTGGAATAGGTATTTTTATGGTTTGGATAACCAGTATCATTGGCTTAATAGAAGGCATAATTTATCTTACCAAATCCGATGCTGATTTTTACAATACTTACCAAGCTGGCAAAAAACCTTGGTTTTAGAAGTTTTATATTTCCTATAAAAAATCTAAAATCTAAAGTCTAGTCCAAGCAAAATAAATCTTGGTAATATTCTATAGGATTGAACAGAAGTATTTATATCAGAAATAAAGACCTCATTAAAACTGCGATTATTCATCAGATTTTTTCCTGCTAATGTTAATGTTATGTCTCTTTTCTTAAACTTGTATTTGGTTTCAAAATCAATAAAGGTGTAGGAGTTGTTCGTATCTAAGTTACCAAAATAAAAATGTTCCGTTTTTAATGATGAATTAAGCTGGTCTGAAAAATTAAAATTAACATCTAAAAAACTTGTACTATTTGTGTTTTTAAAGCGCGTAGTTGTTTCAATTAAAAAAGTGTCCCACTTTATTCCTGTATGATAATTAAATAACCCATCAAATGCTGACCTTAACTCAAAACCGTAACTATAATTATTGCTATTCACTTCTCTTAGTTCTTCATTGTTTACACTATTTTTAAAATTGGATTTCGTGTAATTCACCAAGATTTTTAAATTACTTTGTAAAAACTCAAAATAGCGATCTGTTGTTCCATTTAGCATGAACATTTCTCGGTCTTTCACAACAATTGTGTTGGTTTGAGAATAGCTCTGTGTAACTATAGAATTTGTAGAGAAAAAATCATGGTTTTTGATATACATAGCACTAAAATTGGCAAAAAACTTATTGGTCCATTTTCCTAGAGCATAGTTTAATGACCAAGAACTAGCATTAACTTGATCAAAATTACCTAAACCTTTATTAAATCCTCTATAATTTGTAAGCACAAAATTTTCAAAAACATTAATTAACCTTGTATTGGTGAGATTGTTTTGAAATCTTAAACTTATTTTGTTGTTGTCATTAAATTTATAGCCCAAGCTTAGTGAGGGATTTATATAAAAGGATGAGTTTCGTTCATTAATATTGTTTGAGTTAAAGTTATTTAATAATTGATGAAAGTCTAAGTTCACAATAACAGAAAGGGATTTAAAATTGGCTTTATATTTAGTGGTTGCATAAAAATCTCCCGTACTGTATAAGAGATTATTTCCATATTCGGATGGCTTAAATATGCTATTGTCTTCTTCTATTGTACTGAATTGAGTCTTTAAACGATCTTCCCTGAACGTATAACCACCTTTAGCTTCGAAAAGATTATTGTTTTGGTCTCTATTTAAAAAATGCGTTTCAAACCCTGCAAATTGCATTATGTTACTACTATTTTGAGCTATTGCAGTTGCATTAGAATCAGGGAATAAATCTTGAAAGAAAAAATTATCGGCGCTATAGGTTTGAGGCTTCTCCTCAAAAATATAGCGTGCAGAGGCAACTAAAACTTTGGTTTTTGATAGCTTATGTGTCAAAATTGATTTGGTGTCGAACCGCTCATTGTTTTGACTTAAAATTTCATTGATAGCTAACTCATTAAAGTTCAAATTAGTATTTATATTTTTGCGTCCATTTTGATAAACCAAATCTACCTCAAGACTTGTTTTGTTGTTAATATCTATATCAAAATCTAACTTTCCTTCACCTCTAAACACTTTTTTAAATAGATTACTGCTTTCGATATTTATGAAATTAAGGTCGTTTATTGCGAAATTTTGAATGTTACTTTGAATGAACTGGTTTTCATCCCAATTAAATAAGGCACTCGTTTTTAATTTAATTTTATTCGTCAAATTAAAAATTGAGTTTAAGGAGGTTAGTTCATTATTATTAAAGTTGTAACGTTTTTCTGAAAGTTGAAGATTAAATCCGTCTAAAAAAATTAATTCGTTACTTTCCTTCATATCCCCTATAGTGCCAACCCCAGACAAATCCGATACATTAACAACGTAACGCTCTTGCGCACCAATATTTTTTCCAATACTATTTAAATTAGTTAGAAAATAGTGCTTCGTTTTTTTACCAAATCGCATTAAGTTCCCACGAGTTTCATAGCGACTTTCACCGGTAATATCGTGCATAATGCTCAAATTTCCAATCCAATCAATTTTTCTGTCTTCTTTCAGAATCAGATTAAGGGCAATTTTATTACTGTCTTCTATATCTTTTAATAATTTGTTATTGGAATATTTTTGATACAATTCAACCTTATCTACAACATCGGCATTTAGATTTTTGGTGAGCAACTTATACCCTTTATCAAAAAAATCATCACCTTCAATCATCACCTTTGAAATTTCTTGATTACCAACTTTAATGGTTCCATCCGGGCTTACCGTTAAACCGGGAATTTGTTTTAATAAATCTTCAACAACAGTTTCATTTCCATTTAAAAAAGCACTCGCCTTAAAAATAATAGTATCTTTCTTTACTATGATAGGTCTTTCAGCTTGCACAATAACCTCATTGAGTTCTGTTATTTTGGAAAGTAAAACTACATCTTGAATGATAACCTCATCAGACACATCAATGGATATTGAATATGATTTATACGATAATAAATTATAATCAATAACATATACACCTTTTCTGTTCAGTGACACTTGATAGAAACCTTTTAAATCAGAACTAGTGAATTTTAAAATACTTTGATTATTAGAATCCTTTACAATCACATTTACAAAAGGTATAGGGTTTTGCAAACTATCTGTTATAATCCCTTTCAGAGTTTGAGCGCCTAAAAAAAAATTGCCTGTTATTAAAATTAATAACAGGCAAAATTGAAGTTTTGTTCGAAAAACCAATCTGATTTGTTTAATTAGTTTCCCATTCGTAAATTAACTCTAAACCTTTGCGTTCAACAGTACTGCTTTCAATTCTATGTTCTTTGGGCATCTTCGACATCATTAATTTTTCACTTGATTTTCTATTTTCTACTTTTGATTGGATATATTCTCTCATCGAAATAAGATCAAATTCTGAATAATCAAAATCGGGTAAGACCAAATTTTCTTCTACCGGGTATATTATTTCAGTAGCATACCAAGTGTATAAAGTTTCAGTGTCTGTAGCTTCTAGAATCAAACCTGGAAGTCCGTGAAGCTTCCATGGTCCAGCAGAAATTGGGATATCTAAAGTATACCATGCGACGAATGTTCTGCCTCTAAAATTTACAATAGCTTTGTTACAATTAAAAGTTTTTATGGTTTTAACATCATTTAAAAGTTGCCATTCTAAATTAACTGTAACATCATCTATTATAATTGGTTTGCCTTGATGCAATAAATTTTGTCGTATTGTATTCTTGGCTCTATCAATAATTAAAGTGCTGCTATTACCGGCATCAACAATTTTAGGGGTCGTTATTTTATTATCAGCATCTGACGCTATTGGCCTATTTAATTCAAACTTTTTTTTATCGTCAATTGTCTTAATATATTGAGAAATCACATTATTAGCAAATAAAATAGTTTTAAAAGTAATTTGCCTATTATTTGTAAAAGTAAACGTCTCTTCATAGCTTACCCTTAATGTTTCTTGAGAGGAAACAACAGTGACAATAAGAAACAAGAAAACAGTTACAATTTTTTTCATGGATTAAACTATTGTTGAATAAAAGGCGCGATGTAAATATTATAATATGATTGAACTCTCCAACCACATTCGATAGCTGCTCCTAAACCATGCGTTTCTCCTAAATAAACTGTCGTGGTATAGTATTCTATCTCACCTGTCATGATGTTTTCATAAGGTATTTCATAAACCCCATAACATTGTAAAAAATCTAAATTTTCGATTTCTAAATTTTGTTTTTTTAAAACCCCATTACTGAATAGCGATAAACTTAGAAATGCTAATAAAAAAAACGATACTAATTTTTTCATAATTTAATTAATTTTAAGTCAACTTTGATTAAAAGTTGACCTATTAAAATATTCTACATTTAGAAGTTTTGTAAGAAGTTTTGTAAGAAGTTTTGGTTTTTAAAATAAAAAACTGACGCCAGTTATGTTGCAACGGGTGTAAATACCTAAAAGAGGCTAGGTCTTCTTAAACTAACTATAAGAGGGATTTACATTGTAAATGTATATATATATATATATAAACTACAAATTATTTATGAGAATTTTTTTAAGAAAGTTTTCAAACAATCTTTAAAAATGATTTTAACCCTTGATATTACTGTAAATATCAATATTAAAAATATTTTCTTGCATACAACAATTTCTAATCTAAGCTATTTGGCTCATAATCAAAAGGCAAACTGTCGCCAATGCGTTGGCTACCCATGTCACCAACAAATAAAACTTTATTAATAGGTGCATAATTGCCATACTGGTCTACGACAAACACGGTATCGGTCGCTAGTAATGATGATTGTGCCTTCTTGTTATAAAGTATGGTAACTTGTTCCTCTAGAACCACTTGCTTTATATTCGGGTTTTCGTGTTTTGAAGTTTTAAAATAATCCCAAGGATTGACCATAAAGCCTTTAAAGAAAATTTGATAGTCGTAGGCCTCCAGCTGTTCGCGATACAAAGCACGCATAAAATGCTGTACAGAACCGTTATAGGCTTTTAACCGATTTTTTTGAGTGCGATTCTTATCCCGATCAAGTAGCGGTTTATAATACGATGTACCTAAATAAATTACCGACTTGTTATTAAAAACATTATTCCTTTCATCTACGTAATTATAAATGATTTCGAAATCAATTATATCATAAGCTATTTCGTATTGTAGTTTTGAATTTTGTACAATTACGGGATTTTTACTGGTAGCTGTTAGCGTCTTTGTCGGTTTGTGATAGCGCAAAATAAGGTCGTTTTCATTGAGAATTTTACAGGATTTTGCCCACGTAGAAGTTCCTAAAAATTCCTTTCTAAATTGTCGTAACTTTTGTTTTCGGGTTAAACCGTCGTTGGTGTTGATAATAACTTCATCTAAGCTGTCGGTTTGCTCTTTCAGTTCTATGTTTAAAAAACTTAGAGTTCTATAGTCGGCAATCATTTGCTTTTCAAAACCCAAAAAAGAAATTACTAAAACCGATTGTACAGCATCGTTATAATCTATAGAAAACTCGCCTTTTGTATTGGTGGTAGTGCCCAAAGTAGTGTTATCAAAATACACCGTGGCTGTTTCTATCGGTAGGTTGGTTTGGGCATCTACAACACGACCTTTAAGGGTTTGGCCTTGTGCAATAAAGACTATAAACAACCCACATAAAACACACCATTGTTTACAACTCATTATTTCCGGAAAACTTGCGCTCTAATTCTGCCTGAAACTCTTCCATAACTGGTCTCACAGTACTTTCCGGAAGATCGGCAATTTTTATATACATCAATCCATCTACCGAGTTGTTAAACAGCGGATCTACATTAAAAGCGACCAATTTGGCGTTTTGCTTGATATACTTTTTAAGTAAAACAGGTAATCTTAAGGCACCTGGTTCTACTTCATCTATAATTTTATCGAATTTATTAAGATCAGCCTCTGTAGCATCGAACACAAAATCCTTGTCAGCATCTTTCAGCTTCACCTTAAATTCTTTTTTTGGATGCACATATTGCGCAACATAGGGGTCGTAATAATGCGATTTCATAAATTCAATCATCAAACTTTTAGAAAAATTTGAAAACTGATTGCTAATACTCACACCACCTATTAAATAGTTGTGCTCTGGATATCGCAATGTAGTATGCACAATGCCTTTCCAAAGCAGAAAAAGTGGCATTGGTTTTTGTTGGTATTCTTTAATGATGAAAGCGCGCCCCATTTCAATGGACTCACTCATCATTTTATATAATTCGGGTTCAAACCTAAATAAATCTTGAAGGTAAAATCCGTCTATTCCGTAGCGGGCAAAAATTTGCGAACCCAAGCCCATGCGGTAGGCGCCAGCTAAGCATTTTGCTTCATTATCCCATAAAAATAAATGGTGGTAGTAGGTGTCAAAAGTATCTAAATCAATGTCTTTATTGGTGCCTTCACCAATAGCTCTAAAGGTTATTTCACGAAGTCGACCAATTTCTCTCAAAATATTCGGAATGTCTTTTGCTTGCGCCAAAAACACTTCGTAATTTTTACTAGTAAGTAGTTTTAGTTCCTTACTTTTTAAATGCTCAACTTCTTGGGCCATTAAACCTGAATCGACGGGCGTTACAATATTTTTTGGTAGTTTATGAACTTTTAAAGACGACTGTAAGTTTTTCAGAATTTTCTCTCTAGGCTCAAAAATATTGGACAGCATGTAGGTTTTTCTCCTTAAGAATTCTGAAAGTTGTGCTATCTCTGTATGTTCTTTTTGATCGGCTACACTAATTGGCTTGCCAATACGCACTTTAATTACCCGATTTTTTTGGGTTAACAACTCCGATGGTAGTTTGGCTGTCCTTAGGGTATCGTTTATCTTAGATAATCGGTAAAATAGTTTGCTGTTTTTAGCGTGAAAATAAATGGGCACTACCGGTACTTCTGCTTTTTTAATGAGTTTTATAGCAGCATCTTCCCAAGGTCTGTCAACCACAAGTTTTCCATCGCGATACGTGGAGACCTCACCAGCCGGAAAAATTCCCAAAGGATGACCGCCGTTTAAATGAGAGAGTGCGCTCTTAAATCCAGCGATACTGCTTTTAACATCTTTACGGTCTTCAAAAGGGTTCACTGGCATTATGTAAGGCGCCATAGGTTCAATTCGGTGTAACAAGAAATTGGCAATGATTTTGAAATCGTCGCGTTGCTCTAACATAAGTTTCAACAACAAAATACCGTCAATGCCGCCTAGTGGATGATTAGAAACTGTAATATAAGCGCCATCTTTTGGCAGGCGGTTTAAATCTTCGTCAGGAATTTCGAATTTGATTTGAAATTCATCCAAAATACTATTAAGAAAAGGCAAATCGCTTAAATGCTTGTTACGGTTATAAATAGTATTAATAGTTGATATTTTGAGTAGTTTCATCAAAATCCAACCAAAAAAAGTTCCAAAAACACCATATTTATCTGCTTTAACAGCAATTGCAATTTCTTTAGCGCTTACTAAACCTTTGTCTTGTTGGCTGTTCATTTGATTCTTGTATATGTTTCTAAAAAAACGGCGCTAGCTTTAAGGCAAACAAAATGTCTTTTAAACATATCGGTTGGAATTATATTAATAATATGGTATTTTGTATTCACAAATGTAGTGAAATGTTTATTTTGTTACTATTTGCACAGTTTCCTGAGTTAATTGCTTTAAAAGCACAGTTTTATCTGCCTCAATCGATTTTAAGGCTTGTGCATCGTAATGCCTTATGGTGTACAAAGATACATTTTCGTAATGGGTAATTTTGAACTTGGCTTTTAAGTGTTGTAACAATTTTTCTAGGTTGTTGTAAATATTATCAACACAAACCGAAAAACTAATGGCAGAATTTTGAATCACATCTACTTTCATTTTATAATGATGCAATAATTTGAAAATTTCGCTTATGTTTTCTTCAACGATATATGAAAAATCTAAAGATGACATTTTGATAAGAACCTGATTTTTCTTAACAATAAAACAGGGCACATTGGGTTCAATGCCAATGCCTTTTCCTACCATGGTGCCAGGGTTTTCAGGATTTAAAAACGACTTCACAAATAGTGGTATTTCTTTACCTTGTAGCGGTTGTAAAGTTTTAGGGTGTATAACCGAAGCGCCATAAAAGGCTAACTCAATCGCTTCACGGTAAGATATATTGTTGAGTAATTGGGCGTTTTCAAAATACCTAGGATCGGCGTTAAGAACACCTGGAACATCTTTCCAAATAGTAACGCTCTCAGCGTTTAGGCAATAAGCAAAAATGGCGGCGGTATAATCGCTACCTTCTCTTCCTAAAGTGGTGGTAAAATTATTGTCGTCGCTCCCTAAAAAGCCTTGGGTGATATTAAGTGTTTTAGGGTTGAAGCGTTCATTGATTTGTTGTTGGGTTACAAACCAGTTTACGTTGGCACGACGGTAATAATTATCGGTTTTAATAAATTCTCTAACATCAATCCATAAGTTGTCCATGCCGATGTGCTGCAAGTAGGCACTAATAATTATTGTTGAAACCAATTCGCCATAACCAATAACCTGATCGTAAACAAAGTTATAATCGGGGGATTTACTACGTTTAAAAAAACTACTTAATTCATCAAATAGTTCGTTTACTTTTTTAAATACTTCGTGCCGGTCATGCTCGAAAAGATCTAAAAGTATTTCGTTGTGATATTTTTTAACTTCCTGAATTGAGCTTTGTAATTCTGCTTTATTATCGAAGTAGTTTTTGATAACTATTTCTAGAGCATTGGTAGTTTTACCCATCGCAGACACTACAATTAAAGTGTTTTCATGGCCAACAGTTTTTAAAACCTTTACCATATTGTTAACACCAGCGGCATCCTTAACCGAAGCACCGCCAAATTTAAAAACACGCATATTATTATTGAGTATTGTAATTATTAATTCCGTTTTCGTTTAAATGAACCACACGCCATGTGTCTAAAATGTTAGCGCCGCGTTGTTGGTAAAATTTTATAGCATCGGTGTTCCAATCTAAAACTTCCCAACTAATCCGTTTTACACCTAAGCATTTCCCGTAATTTACCACGGAATCGAGTAGTGCTGCACCAATACCTTGACCTCTAAATTTTTGATTTACAATTAAATCTTCAAGGTGAAGCACCGTTCCTTTCCAGGTTGAAAAACGGGTGAATACCAACGCCATTCCAATTATTTCATTTGAAACTTCAGCAACAAAACACTTAAATTCAGGGTTTTTACTAAAGCCTGCGTTGATGAGATATGCTTCTGTTACTTCAACAGCATCGGGTTCTTTTTCAAAAACAGCAAGTTCTGTTATTAAATTTAAAACAGACTTCATATCGGTTACCTTGGCTTCTCTAATGTTCATAATTATGTTGTCTTTAAAGCGTACAAAGATAGCGGAAACTAAATGAAAATTTGTGATAATTTCTATTTACGAAAACGTTATAGTTTATTTAATTATTCGATATTTGTACCACATAATCTACCTGACATGCATCAAAAGAATAAAACTTTAGGCGAATTTATTATTGAAAATCAATCAGCATTTAAATATACTTCTGGGGAGCTTTCTAGACTTATCAATTCTATTAGATTAGCAGCAAAAGTTGTTAATCACGAAGTAAACAAAGCTGGGTTGGTTGATATAATTGGCGATGCAGGTGATCAAAACATTCAAGGTGAAAACCAACAAAAACTAGATGTTTATGCCAATTTAAAATTTATTCAAACCTTAACAAACCGAAATATTGTTTGTGGTATTGCCAGCGAAGAGGAAGATAGTTTTATTAGTATTAACAGTCAGGATGAAAATCATCAAAATAAATACATTGTACTTATCGACCCACTTGATGGTTCTACTAATATTGATGTTAATGTTTCAGTTGGCACTATTTTTTCAATCTATCGTCGTGTCACACCTATCGGTACACCAGTAACCATTGAAGATTTTTTGCAACAGGGAAATCAGCAAGTAGCGGCAGGTTATGTAATTTATGGCACATCAACCATGTTGGTTTACACCACGGGTTGTGGTGTTAATGGCTTTACGCTAAACCCAGCAATTGGCTCGTTTTATTTATCGCATCCCAATATGGAGTTTCCGGCAGATGGTAAAATATATTCGGTAAATGAAGGCAATTACATTCATTTCCCATTAGGCATTAAAAATTACATTAAATACTGTCAAATGGAAGAGGATGACAGACCTTATACTTCAAGATATATCGGCTCTTTGGTGTCCGATTTTCACAGAAACATGATAAAAGGTGGTATTTATATGTATCCGAAAAGCTCTAAAATGGGTAATGGAAAACTAAGGCTTTTATACGAATGTAATCCCATGGCGTTTTTAGCCGAACAAGCCAATGGCAAGGCAAGCGATGGCTTTACCAGAATAATGGACATCCAACCAACAGAACTGCACGAACGCGTGCCATTTATTTGTGGCAGCCGCAATATGGTTGAAAAAGCTGAAGAATTTATGCGTAAATACTCGTAAAACTCATTAATTCATAATAGGATAAAATCGGTATATTTTCAGATCCAGAAATATCAGAACTAATGGCTCATGAATTAAAATTTTTCTCCGCGAATCGTTTATGATGCCGCAAGTCATACCAACACACTCAATAGCCGTAAAATAATGTCTATTACACTTTTTAAGCAAAACAAGATTACAAAATCGAAAAGGAATAATTTCAAAATACCTTTATAAATGATGGTTTTTAGCTTCAAAAAATCATTTAAAATTTATGTAATTTTGCCATTCAAATTTTAAAACTTGAATAGCTCCTTAATCGCGCAGTATTATAAACAGAGTTCAGCACTTGAAAATCTGGTAAAAACTATTGCCCATTCTGAACCTAGCGGCAATCAAAACATTCATTTAAAAGGTCTTGTGGGTTCGTCGCTTTCTTTTGTAATTTCTGAAAGCTTTAAAAGTACAAATCTTCCCTATTTAATCATTTTCAACGATAAGGAAGAAGCTGCTTTTTACCTTAACGATTTAGAGCAATTACACAACGAAAAAGATGTATTGTTCTATCCTGGAAGTTACCGCAGGCCCTATCAAATTGAAGAAACCGATAATGCAAATGTGCTACTGAGAGCCGAGGTTCTCAACCGCATAAACTCACGCAAAAAACCATCTATAATTGTTACCTATCCCGATGCGCTATTCGAAAAAGTAGTAACCAAGCGCGAATTGGAGAAAAACACTTTAAAAATTTCAGTCGGGGATTCGCTTTCTATCGATTTTGTTAATGAAGTTTTATTTGAATATAAATTTAAGCGCGTCGATTTTGTAACTGAACCAGGAGATTTTTCAGTGCGCGGCGGCATAGTTGATGTGTTTTCGTTTTCGCATGATGAACCCTATAGAATTGAATTCTTCGGCAATGAAATTGATAGCATTCGCACCTTTGATGTGGAAACACAATTATCAACCGAACGCATCAAAAAAATAAGCGTCATTCCAAATGTTGCTAATAAATTCTTAGAAGAGAGTCGCGAAAGTTTCCTTAGTTATATTAGTCAAAATAGTTGTGTGCTGATTAAAGATGCAGGTATGTTATTTAATCGTATTGAAGACTATTATCAAAAAGCGACACAAACCTTTAAAACCTTAGCTTCCGAATTAAAACACGCCTCACCAGATGCGTTGTTTTGCAATCAGGAATTACTCAAAAAACAGCTGCTAAATTTTAATGTAGTTGAATTCGGTAGTGAAAGTTATTTTAACACTAAACAATCAATTGAATTTAAAACATCGCCACAACCAGCTTTTAATAAACAATTTAACTTATTAATTGACGACTTAAACAGTCTTCATCAAGATGGTTTTACCAATTATATTGCTTGTGTTAGCGAACAGCAAGCCAAACGATTCCACGATATTTTTGAAGATGTAGGGCAAGTCGTTCATTATAAAACAGTGGTGCTTTCATTGTACAAAGGTTTTATTGATTATCACCAAAAAATTGCTGTTTATACCGACCACGAAATATTTGACCGTTACCATAAATTTCATCTAAAAAATGGTTATGCCAAAAAACAGGCCATCACATTAAAAGAACTTACCAACCTAGAAATTGGTGACTATGTAACGCATATAGATCATGGTATTGGTAAGTTTGGCGGACTTCAAAAAATAGATGTTGAAGGCACCATGCAAGAGGCCATAAAATTGGTTTACGGCGATCGTGATGTGTTGTATTTGAGCATTCATTCTTTACACAAAATCACAAAATTTAATGGCAAAGACGGCAAGCCACCAAAAATCTATAAGCTAGGCAGCACAGCTTGGAAAACCTTAAAGCAAAAAACAAAGTCGCGCGTAAAAGAAGTGGCGTTTAACCTTATAAAGTTGTATGCAAAGCGTAAAGTAAGAACAGGATTTCAATACGCACCAGACAGTTATTTACAGCATGAACTAGAAGCTTCGTTTGTTTATGAGGACACGCCAGACCAAAGTACTGCTACAGCAGATATTAAAGCCGACATGGAAAGTGAACGTCCGATGGATCGTTTGGTTTGTGGTGATGTGGGATTTGGCAAAACCGAAGTAGCCATTCGCGCAGCTTTTAAAGCTGTTGATAATAGTAAGCAGGTTGCAGTTTTGGTACCAACTACCATTTTGGCGTATCAGCATTTCCGAACCTTTTCTGAACGTTTAAAAGATTTACCAGTTACGGTAAACTACCTTAACCGCTTTAGAACGGCCAAAGAGCGCCGAGAAACACTCACCGATTTAGAAAACGGCAAAGTTGATATTATTATCGGTACACATCAATTGGTAAATGCAGCGGTAAAGTTTAAAGATTTAGGCTTGCTCATTGTAGATGAAGAGCAAAAATTTGGAGTTGCAGTTAAAGAAAAACTTAAAACCTTAAAGGAAAACGTAGATGTATTGACACTCACAGCTACGCCCATTCCACGAACCTTGCAGTTTAGCTTGATGGCAGCTAGAGATTTGTCGGTTATCAATACAGCGCCGCCAAACAGATTTCCTATAGAAAGCAAAGTGATACGATTTAGTGAAACTACCATCCGAGATGCGGTGAGTTATGAGATTGAGCGTGGTGGTCAAATATTTTTTATCCATAACCGTATTGAAAATATAAAGGAAGTTGCCGGAATGATTCAACGTTTGGTTCCTGATGCCAAAATTGGAATCGGTCACGGCCAGATGGATGGAAAAAAGCTCGAGCAGCTAATGCTCGGATTTGTAAATGGCGAGTTTGATGTCTTGGTAAGTACTACTATAGTTGAAAGTGGTTTAGACGTTCCTAACGCTAACACCATTTTTATTAATAATGCTAATAATTTTGGATTGAGCGATTTGCATCAAATGCGCGGACGTGTTGGCCGAAGCAACAAAAAGGCTTTTTGTTATTTTATCACACCCGAGTACAGTGCGATGACCAATGATGCACGCAAACGCATCACAGCATTAGAGCAATTTACTGCCTTAGGGAGTGGTTTTAATATTGCTATGAAAGATTTAGAAATTAGAGGTGCAGGTGATTTGTTAGGTGGTGAACAAAGTGGGTTTATTAATGAGATTGGGTTTGACACCTATCAGAAAATATTAAGCGAAGCAATAGAAGAACTTAAGGAAAACGAGTTTAAAGACCTTTATAAGGACGATACCAAACCGAAAAACTATGTAAAGGATATCACCATAGATACAAATTTTGAATTGTTGTTTCCAGACGATTATGTGAATAATATCAGTGAACGTCTCAATCTTTATACCAAGTTAAACGAACTTAAAACCGAAGCTGAATTGCAGCAGTTTGAAGCCGATATTATTGACAGATTTGGACCTATGCCTGTACAGGTTGAGGACCTTCTAAACAGTGTACGCTTAAAGTGGATTGCTACTAAAATAGGATTAGAAAAACTTATCATGAAACAAAACAAGTTGATAGGGTATTTTATTCAGGACCAGCAAAGCGCTTTTTATCAAAGCACATCTTTTGCTAAGGTATTACAATTTGTACAAATGCATCCGCAGCAATGCAAAATGAAGGAAAAGCAAACAAGAAATGGTTTGAGATTATTACTTACTTTTGATCATATTAAATCTGTAAACAGCGCGTTAAAAGTTATGCGGCCCTTAATGGCAGAATAATTGATAACTTATTTCAAACACTAAGAGAAGCATATGAAATTAGGACACTTTATTGTATGGATTTTATTCCCTGCAGTTGTATTATCGCAACATAGTATTTCAGGAACTTTTTCGCCACCAGAAGATTACACGTTCGCCTTTCTATACAAATCAACTCCAGATGGCGCCAATTATATAGACCGAGCTCAAACCGATAGAGAAGGCAATTTCAAAATTGAACTGGATAGCCTATCCGAACCTGGCATCTATAAAATTGTGTATGCGATACCACCGGAGGAAAATAATTTTGATATTATATATAATGGCAAAGAAGATGTAGTATTTACCTTCAGTTTAGATGATGGTATTGCGTTTACAAAATCAAAGGAAAATATACTTTGGGTAAATTATGTAGAAAGTATTCAAACGGTAAACAGTACCATTAGCAACTTCTACGAATCTGAGAGCAAAAACAAAAAAGAATTTGGCAGTGTTTTCAAAACCTTAAATGACACTCAAAAGGCATATGAATCCGATTCAAAGGATATGATTGCCCAGCGTTTTGTAAAAGCCAATCAACCTTACATTCCAACCAAATTTGAAGACGCTAATACTTATTTTAAAAACTTAAAAGCTAATTTCTTAAAGCATATAGACTTTGCAGATATAGTGTTGCAAAGCTCCGATTTTTTAGTAGATCGCGTAAATTCTTATGTATTTGATATTATTGCCAATCCTACTAAGGAGAATTATCAAACTTTAATAGATGAATTAGATGCCGTAATTGGTGAGCAAGACAATCATTTTAAATCTATTTTATACACCAATATTTGGCAGCGGTTTGTTAAAGATAACAACACCGAAATGGCTTTATATATTACCAATAAATATCTATTAAGTCTTGCTGAAGGAGATAACAACCAGCCTTTATTAGTAGCTTTAAGTGCCTACAAAAACACAGCAATTGGTGCAAAGGCAGTAAATTTTGACATCCCTATACACAGCACTAATTTACACGCTATCAATACATCAAGCCAATATTTACTTATTTTTTGGAGCAGTAGTTGCAGCCATTGTTTAAAAGAGTTGCCTCAAGTAAAAACACTCATAGAAAACAACAACGATATTCAAGTAATTGCAATTGGCATTGAAGACGACGAGGTGCAGTGGCAACAAGAAGTAGCAAAATATCCAAGTTTTATGCACAAAGTTGAACTCAATAAGTGGGATAGTGATTTGGTAAAAGCCTATAATATTAAAAGCACGCCAAGTTATTTTCTACTTAATTCCAATAAATTTATTACAGATAAACCTTACGATTTTGAGGCACTAAAGCGCCTTTTAGAAGAATAAATTAATCGGTAAGTTCGGTGACATCAGTCGCAATGTAATTCGTTTTACCAATCCAAGGCATAGAATTGTAACGCTCTTTATAGGTTACTTTTACGTGCCTGCCTTCAAGGGCATTCAGCTTTTCTACGACTGCTTCATCAATTATTGAAAAGTCCCAGATATTGCCTTCGAGCCCATCTGTATTTTTAGTTCTTAATCCGCCCATATTTAACTGTGCTTCATGGGTTTTAAAAACCACGCCTTTTTTGGTGACTTTAATTAACTGTCCTGATCGTGATCCTTCGGAGTAAGTCCAAGTTGATACCCAAAAAAAACCGATGGTTCCGACAATTACAACTAAAATTAAAATGGTGAGGAATTTTTTCATTAGGTAGTCTATTATAGATTTCAAAGTTATTAAAATAGTTCTCACAAAAAACGCCCAGAAAACAAATGTTTTACTGGGCGTAAGGAAACTAAATAACCAACCAAGATTTAGCTTCTGTTTGAGGTTCTTGGATTGTCTTTTTTATCTGTTTTTTGCTTTCGCATTTTAGGTTTGTTTGTTTGATTTATGATTTTACCTTCAACGTCGCTTTGTCTCATATATTGTATGAAGCCCCGTCCTGAAAACTCGTAAATCGTACCTGAGGCATTATGATATAATTCTATCGTGCCATCATTTATAACGCTCAAATCAAAAAACTCATTGTCGAAATAATCATAATCTAATGTTAATGTTTTGAGGTATAAATTGCCTGGAATATTTTGAATTCCATAAACTCCTGTATAATCCCAAAATATAGTATTTGGATTTGAAATTCCAATATCTTGTGAACTTTTAAAAGTGGAGTCATTACCACCGGATAAAAACTGCAAATAGTTTTCATTATCAAATTCATTCAAAGCTCCAAAATTACTGGTATAGGTTTTTTCCCAAGCCTGATATTCTTGAAGGAAATAATGAATATTATCATAAAACACAAAATCATAATCGAAGTTAGATCGCTGAAATCCTCTTAAAAAATAAGAAGTGTCATTAAATGGATTGTACAATTCAATAGTGTTGTTATTAATTTGATAGACATCAAATGTATTGTAACCGTCAATATCATGATACACATCTAATATCATATCGTAAGCATTGTAATCACCAACCGGAATTCCAAATCCGTTACCTTGTGAACCAAAGCCCACCAAATTATTATTGGCATAAAAAACGCCATTTCTGAATGCAACGGTAAAGGCAATTTCCATGAAAGGGGTTTGCCCAAAACCCAAAGTTTCATTGATGTCCACATACCACAATTCGTGGGAATTCAATAACTGATTTAAACTAAGTTGAGGTGTGATATCTACCAAAATAACATCTTCTCTGTAACATGAGGTTAGTAATGTTGCTGTTAAAGCAAAAGCCGAGAGTAATTTTAAAGTTTTCATAATCCAGCTATTTAATGTTAATACTTTTTACATTTCAAAACATGTGCCAAAACCAAATAGTTAATAAAGTGCTAATCTTTAAAATGTTTAATTTTACGTACTTTTGAAACACAAACATCAGTAACTTTACTTATGAGTCAACCCTTAAAATACGCCGTTTTTGGTGCCGGAAGTTGGGCCACAGCCATCGTGAAAATGCTAAGTGCAAATTTAGATGAAGTTGGCTGGTATATGCGTAGCGTTTACACTAAAGAGCATTTACTTAAAGAACGCCACAATCCCAATTATTTGAGTGCGGTTGAATTTAAAATTGAAAAATTAAAACTCAGCAACGATATCAACGAAATGGCCAACTATGCCGACGTGCTAATTTTTGTTGTTCCCTCAGCCTTTATGCATAGTGAATTGGAAAAACTTACGGTTGATATTACTGAAAAAACCATTGTGTCGGCCGTAAAAGGAATTATTCCAGAAACGGGATTGTTGGTAGGTGAACATTTTCACGACCATTATAAGATACCTTTCGAGAATATTGCTGTAATTGCTGGTCCGTGTCACGCCGAAGAAGTAGCGCTCGAGCGTTTGTCGTACCTTACCATTTCGTGTGCCGACCCCAAAAAAGCCCAAGATATCGCCGATAAATTATCAAGCGATTATATTAAAACCAAAATTAGCGACGACATTATTGGCACCGAATATGCCGTAATGCTCAAAAATATTTATGCCATAGCCGCTGGTATTGCGCATGGTTTGGGCTATGGCGACAATTTTCAGAGTGTTTTGATGAGCAATGCCATTCGCGAAATGAAGCGATTCATCAAGAAAATGCACAAAATGAAGCGCAACATAAACAACTCGGCTTATTTGGGGGATTTGCTGGTAACGGGATATTCTACTTTTTCTAGAAACCGCATGTTTGGCAATATGATAGGCAAAGGTTATACTGTAAAATCGGCTATGATGGATATGACCATGGTTGCCGAGGGTTATTACGCCACCAAAAGTGCACATTTACTTAACCAAAAAAATAAAAACAAGACCAGATTACCCATTATAAATGCTGTTTACGATATTCTGTACGACGGCAAAGACCCGAAAAAGACTTTCCAGAAACTCACTGAGAAGTTGGATTAGCAATTTCTAGAAAAACAATAATATTTTAATTTTGAGTTCTCAGCATCCCTTACAGGCTTATAAAAGGGTTTAAAACCTTTTTTTCAATTTTTAAGAAACGCTAACGCCTATAATTTTAAAGTTTTTCGTTTTGGTATTTAAAACGAACTATTTTTTCATTACAATTAAATTGTAACTTTGCGCTAACCCCTAAACCAATTATCATGCTCAACGAATTCTGGTTCAACGTACAGTATGGGATTAACCACGTGCTTGACATTAATGGTTACGACCATGTGCTTTTTTTAATGGTGCTCACGGTGCCTTATTTGTTTAACGATTGGAAACGTGTATTGCTTTTGGTTACTACTTTTACTGTGGGACATACGCTATCTTTAATTTTAGCGGCTTATGGTGTGGTGCAAGTGAACGCCAATTTGGTTGAGTTTTTAATTCCTATAACCATTCTGTTTGTGGCGCTGTATAATGTATTTACCGCTGGTAAAAAATCAAAAAATGAAAAAGTAGGTTTATTGTTTTTTTCAACCTTGTTTTTTGGTTTGGTTCACGGTTTAGGCTTTGCCAGAGAATTTTTAATGTTCGCTGGCGGTACCGAAAACAAATTGGTACTGCTTTTGGAATTTGCTCTAGGAATTGAAATAGCCCAAATTATCATTGTGTTTATTGTATTGTTTTTAGGATTTATCGGTCAAACAATTTTTAGGTTTTCCAAACGCGATTGGGTGATGGTTATTTCGGCTGTTGTGGTAGGATTGGTGATTCCGATGATTTTAGGAAGTGATTTAATTTCATAAACCAATCAATCAATAGTTTTATTTTTGGTAAAAGTTTAACGTCAAGGCATTGTAGTTATAATACTATCAAACTATCTTCGTTTATTATTTCATCAGCTCATTATAATTATTCATGTCTAAAGAAAAACAACTTCGTTACGATAAAGCCTATTTACGTATTGCTCAAGAATGGGGAAAACTCTCTCATTGCAAACGTAAGCAAGTAGGTGCTTTAATTGTTAAAGACCGTATGATTATTTCAGATGGATACAACGGCACCCCAACGGGATTTGAAAATTATTGTGAAGACGATGAAGGCTACACCAAGTGGTACGTACTTCATGCAGAAGCCAATGCTATTTCTAAGGTAGCTTCCTCCACACAATCGTGCAAAGGTGCAACCTTGTACATAACTCTATCACCTTGTAAAGAATGTAGCAAACTTATCCATCAAGCCGGAATTATTAGAGTTGTATACAGTCAAGCTTACAAAGATGATAGTGGGATTAAATTTTTACAAAAAGCTGGGGTAGAAGTATCCTTAATACAAGATTTAAAAGCTTAATGGATAACACCAAAAAATACATACCATTATTAATCGGTATTGCTATAGCGGTAGGCGTGATTATTGGCGGAAAACTCAACTTTACCGATACTTCCGATAGACTGTTTACTACCAATAGCAAAAAAGACAAGCTCAATAGGCTTATTGATTATATTGATTTAGAATATGTTGACGATATTAATACCGACAGCATTGTGGATGTGACCGTTAATGGAATTCTCGACAACCTAGATCCGCATTCCACTTATATCTCAAAAGACCAGCTTAAAAATGTTGCCGAAAATATGCGCGGTAATTTTGTGGGTATTGGAATTAATTTTTACACCTATAAAGATACCGTAGCGGTTATAAGAACAGTTGAAAATGGCCCTAGTGAGCGCGCGGGTATTTTAGCAGGTGATAGAATTATCATGGCCAATAATGATACTATTTTCGGAAGACAGTGGTCTAACGATTCCATCATTTCTAAACTTAAAGGAGAAAGAAATAGTCGCTTGAAATTAAAAATTTACCGGAAACAAACCGATGAGTATTTAGATATTCAATTAAGGCGTGAAGATATCCCAATTAAAAGTGTGGATGCTGCTTTTATGCTTACTGAAAATATGGGTTATATCAAAATTAACAGGTTTGCAGAGTCTACTTATAAAGAATTTAAAAGTGCATTAAGCTCTTTACAAAAATTAGGTGCTACAGAATTAGCTTTAGATTTAAGAGATAATTTAGGGGGTTTCTTAGGTGTTGCTGAACAAATTGCTGATGAATTTTTAGAAGACGGAAAGCTCATCCTGTTTACCAAAAATAAAAGTGGCCGAACCGATAAAACTTTCGCAACCAAACGCGGTAGCTTTGAAACAGGTGAAGTTTATGTTCTAATCAACGAAAACTCGGCTTCGGCTAGTGAAGTCATTGCCGGCGCATTGCAAGATAATGACAAAG
Source organism: Flavobacteriaceae bacterium (assembly GCA_018402135.1). Lineage (GTDB taxonomy): Bacteria > Bacteroidota > Bacteroidia > Flavobacteriales > Flavobacteriaceae > Paucihalobacter. The sequence goes on from JAGYJF010000003.1 coordinate 450,847, forward strand.
GAACCATCATTGGTCGTCGTTCTTACGGGAAAGGCTTGGTACAGCGCGAAATGGCATTGGGTGATGGCAGCGCTGTACGGTTAACAGTTTCTAGATATTACACACCAACTGGACGTTCCATTCAAAGACCTTACACTAATGGCAAAAACGATAGCTATTATCACGATTACTACAAAAGATTGCGCAATGGGGAATTAAGCAATGGTCAAAAAATTGATGTTGCCGATTCACTTAAATTTACAACACCCAAAGGAAAAGTAGTATATGGCGGTGGCGGTATTATTCCTGATGTATTTGTGCCCATACAGAACAACTTTAACAATGAAACGCTTAATTATATAGTACGAAGAGGTTATGTCAGTAATTTTGTATTTGAAACCTTAGATGCCGATAGATTTGCTTACAACGATATTTTAGAAAAGGAATTTGTAAACGATTTTGAAGCGAGCGACGCCTTTATCAAAAGTTTCGAAGATTTTATCAATCTAAAAGAACGCACAAAATTTAATTTTGCGGTTTATCACAACCAAATGAAGGAAATGCTTAAAGCCGAAATGGCGCGCCAACTGTTTGGCGATGACGCTTACTACCAAATCACAAGCCAGATCGATACTATGATTAATGAGGTTATTTTCTTGAGTAGCGGGAATAGCAATTAGCGTCTGCTTTGATGATGGTCCCGATTAAAGTTTTCCCGCAGAACGTCCCATAACAATCTTTGAATTTCTTTACTATCTGCGGGAAAATCATTAAATCAACATAATGTTAAATAGCCTTAATCCTATCCACCCGTAAATACACATTACCATAAGGCGAGGTTTTAATACGGCCTTTAATTTTAAATTTCTTTCCAAAACCATCCATTAATTGTTGAAAATTGTTTGTATGATTAAATTTTCTGTAATTAATTGGAATAGCATGAGATTTATTTGTTTCCTCAATTAGTTTAAAATATAAAGCTGTTCCATCTTGACCCTCTTGTTTGCCACAAAATTCGGCTTCCAATTCTGATTGGTAGTCGTATTTTCCTATACCATTTGAGTAAACTATAAGTTCAAATTTTTTCTTTGACTTTAAAATTTGTTTATACAGGTCTAAATTGTTGTCATTTTTTTCCGTTAAATTGTTTTGAGCCTCTATTTTAAGAGTCCAAAACAATGAAAAACAGACTATTAAAATTCCGCTACAGTTTGTTAAATAATTATTAATCAAAAGATTCGCTTATTAAGATAGTGTCGTTTTCAATAGTTACTCGATAAATTGATCCCGATGGCACGCCGTTACTGTAATAACCAAAATTCTTATAATCTTTTATAATTGTGTCATTTTTGCATCTTAAAAAATTAATGCTATAACCTCCATCATGTTTCGGTAATTTTGAAAATAACAACTCAATTTTTTTATGTTCTTGTGATAAAAGAGAATCAAAAGTTATTGTATCCTTGCCGTTGCTAATTATTAAATTGGTTAATAAAAAGTCGCTATTATTGACTATTTTAAATGAATTAGAATTGCCGTTGTAACAGTTGCATAACAAAACTGATAGCGTTAAGATGCGATATACTTTTTTCATTGATTTGTTGGTATTAATTGAGTTGAACTGATTATTCCGTGATTGCCATCTAAAGGTTCTGGGGTAGATGGGTCATCCCAAAAATCGGGATCATTATAATTTATTGGTGATAGATAAACCAATCCACCCTTGCTTAAAATGTTGAATATGGTATTTGAAAGTTCTAGATTAGAAACAAAAATATTAGCATTTGAACCTACTGTATGTCCAACAACATTATTAAATAAATCCAATTGAACTTCTTATTTTAATTATATTTTGTTATAATTAGCTTTTAAGTTTTCATTAATTATCAGTGTGTCCTTTTCAATTTTCACTTCGAAAATTGAATTTTTAAATTTGGCGTTGGAATAGTACCCAAAATCTTGCCCTGTTTTTTTCTTATTTTGGAAAACTTCTAAATAATAACCTCCATCAATTCCTTTAAGTTGCATGTCTAATACTGTTTTAACTTTATCTCCGGCGTTAATATTTTTTATTAAATAATTTTTAAATTCTTTTTCTGTTCCATATGTTATCTTAATACTGTCTATAATTGAGCTAGTATTATTGCTAATTGTAATTTCTGATTTTTTGTTCGGCGAACAAGAAAAAAAAAGCATAATTACAAGTATTGAAAAGGGATGTTTCATAATGTATTATTGATTTGAAGGTGTTAATTGTGTTGAAGCGTTTATTCCAAAATTAGGTGGAACTACGGTGTCAAGTGGTGATAAGTTAAGAAGACTTCCTTCTAACATTAAAGAAAAAACAGAATTAGAAAGTTCTTGGTCTGAAACAAATAAGCTTGCATTTTTACCAATTATATGCCCTATATTATTGTTATGCAGATCCATTTGAACTTCCAAAAACAGGTTCGCAGGTGTTTCAGTTTCATGTGCAAATGAGAACAATCTTGCCACTATATCAGGAACGTCGTTGGAATTCATCGCATTAAAGAAACCGTGTCTAAAAGCATCTGAAAGGTCGTTTCTACGATTAAAGCCAAATCTGTTCACGGTTTCGTTTTCGGCAGGTTCTTTATTTGCCATGATTGATAAGGCGGCCAGCGGAAATAATTTAACTAACTTTTTTTCCATGGCCGTTAAGTTGTCGTAAGGTTCAATTAAATTAAATGTAACATTTTGTTCTAAGAAAAAGTCATTATTCCACCAGTTAAATGGATAATCTTCGTTCATTCCGGGGTAGGCATCAGCGTTATATAATTCCAAATCGCTCGAGGCATCCATAATCGCTTCAATCAAATCTGTTGGAGTTATGCCTACAAATTGATCATTGTCTAATACATCGCGGATTAATTCAAGTTCGTTAAAGGAAGCAGTTGTCATCAACCATTGTCCAGTGAGTGATGTTTCAGAGATACCGTATTGCGTAATTAAAATTAACGCCATTTTAGGCGTCAGCGGCGCAGTAGCATCCTCAATACAATTACCATTACTGTCTCTAACGCAAACGGTTTCTGGGTCTGAGTTATCTCCTGGGGTCGCTGGTATTACCACCTGTAGTTGTACTGCCTGTTCCTCCAGGACCGCTATTTCCGTTATCTTCACCTCCATTATTTCCCGTACCTGCATTATTACCTGTACCTGAAGCACCGCCACCAGATGATGATCCACTGGGGTCAATTGACTCCGATTCATCCCATGGGCAAGTTACTTCTACTTCTTTTACAATTATCCAACCTGTACCTTGACTAGTTTCAGCTTCTAAATTATAGCAATATCCATGCTCTGAGTTAAAAAATAATCCACCTTCAAACTCAATATCTCTACCTTGTAATAAATCACTGGTATTTTCGAAATCTATACTTTTTAACGTGATTTTTCCATCTAGATCAATCATTTCATTGTTATTCGTGCTGTTTAGTTCATCATCTGTAATGTTATAACTAACTATAATAGCTTTATAATCACCATCGGCTTTTAAACTTAATATCAAATTTTCCATTTTTGCCGTAGAAAATTGCCGATAAATTGAAAACGAATAAGAATGATAATTTTCTAATTCAATATAATTTGCTTCGCTTGTATCTATATAAAATCCCAATTCGTCATTAAATTGGTATCTGTTTTGATTATTCTCATTTGATTTGTGTATTGCACTTATTTCTCTGAGTTTTTGACTTAGGGTAATATTTTTTTCAAAATCCTTACTCGTTAATTTTTTCATGGTGTAGGTTGGTTCGTTTTTGAACTCGTTGATTTCAAATATAGTTTCATCTTTTGTACAAGCCAAATATGCAATTAAAAAAACAAGAATTAAACCAAAATTAAAAAATTGATAGAAGCGCTTAAAGCTTAAAGCTTAAAGTTGTGCATTGGGTGTTGGGTGTTGGGTGCATATTATTATAGATTTAATGGATTTAAAGTCATAAAGTTAAAAAATAATTTTAAAAGACATTAAATAAAATAAAGTGTTAGAATTGCATTTGTTAACATAGCTTTCGAGATGAACAAAACAGTGTATTGTGGGCTCAGCTTAAACCTTATCATACACCTGCGCATCCTTACCATCATTCCAAAACGTTAAAATATCCGTTGGTAATTGCTCACTGCTGCTGATGGCAATAGCCAATTTTCAGTATAATACAGCTTACGGATAGTCTATTTACAAGACTTTGGTAGTAATACGATTGGTGTTTTAAATTGCAATGACGCTTATTACTAAATTATTTAGTATATAATTAAACAAAAAAAAAGCCTTTAAGGCTTTTTTCTAGGTTTCGTTAGTTTTTAGGGTTAAAAATCAATGAAACATTTTGCTATTAATAATACCGCTATTATCATCACAAAGCTATTTTATTAAATAGGTATTGCTTCAAAATTTCGACGAGATGATTTTAGCTGTAGACAAATGGGCTTAAAGTGTAGATTAGTTATAAGTTGGCTTGTGATTTATTAAAAAAGTGGGTTGTTAATTTAAGAGAACAGAATTTATATACATTTTTTATAATCACACTATTACAGAAGGTTTAGTTTTTGAAAGAGCTTTTGTCTAACACCTTTACCGATTGGGATTATTTGTTTGTTTATTAGTAGGTTATTTTCTTCAATTTCTTCGATATGTTTTAGATTTACAATATAGGAACGGTGACATTTAAAGAATAAATCTTGGAGAAGTTTGGATTCTATTGATTTTAAGGATGAATGAACAACATGAGTTTTATTACGAGTTAAGATATTTACATAATCACCATTGGCTTTAATTAAAAAAATCTCATCAAAGTTAATCTTAATCAGTCTTTTATTAATATTGATAAAAATGTGATTATCGAGAATCTTTTTGTTAGTATCCTCTAAAAGGTTTTGAGTTTTTATTAGGGAAAAGGCCTTTTTAACAGCTAAATCAAAATAATATAAATCTATAGGTTTTACAATATAATCTACAACGCAATCAAACTTAAATGCTTTAATAGCTAGGCTTTTATCTGAAGTAATTAGTATGGCCTTAAAATTGTTATTGTTTAAAGTTTCTAAAAAATCAAATCCGTTAAAATTTGGCATGTGTATATCTAAAAATATCAAATCGACCTGGGTTTTGTTCATAAACTTAATACAGTCAATTGGAGAGGAAAATAAATTTACAGAGTTTATTTCTATATAACGTTTACACAAGCCGCCAATAATCTCCAGGGATGTAATCTCGTCGTCTATTACAGCACAATTCATGGGTGTTTTAATTTATCTTTTCTAAATATTTGGTCATTGTATTTAAAATTAAGAGGAATTTATCTTTTAATTTCAAATTTTCATTAATCAGGTCATTTTCGAATTCAATAACTACATTATAGCTTTTGGTTAAGCCCAAAAGGCCTACTTTATGTTTTATTCTGTGCACTATAAATTTCATTTTTTTATAATCTTTTTGAGCAAGTGCGTCAAAATATAAGTTTTTATCATTGGTAAATTCCATTTTTAAGGTATTGGTTAACCTCATCATAAATTGCTGATCTTCATTAGACAGTTTTAGAAAAAAATTAAGGTTGGGCGATTCCATTTATTTTTAATAGGTTATTTTTTTAATTTAAAATAGAAGGTCGTACCCTCTCCCAATTTTGATTCTAACTCAATTTTACTGTCATAAATACTAAGAATTTTTTTTACCATTGAAAGACCAATTCCGGAATTGTTGCTTTTAGCCCTATGAGAGTAAAACATCTTGAATATCTTATTGAAATCTTCTTTTTCTATACCATGACCATTATCTGAAATTGAGAATTCATATTCAGTAGGGTGTTCTTTATAATCAACTTCAATGAAACCTACAGGTTTATCCATATGTTCAACAGCGTTGTTTATAAGGTTTAAAAAAACTTGTTCTAGTTTTACTGCATCACCTTTTACACTAGGCAGTGTTTTTTTAATTTTCACTTCAATATTACTGGGTATATGGAGGCTAGGTATAAGTTCATTTATTAATTTTTGAACATCTGTAATGTTGTTGTCTGAAACATTTTCTCTAATGCTTGAATGATGCAAAATTCCATTGATGAGATTTTCCATTTTTTCGACGGTTAGGTCTAGTTGTTTAAAATACTCTAAACTTGTTTTATCTAATAATATATCATTATCAGATTTTAGCCATGATAACAAAGCATTAATATTGCGCAAAGGAGATTTTAAATCATGTGATACTACATAGGCGTAATCTTGTAATTCTTCGTTGCTTTTTTTGATTTTGTTAAGGAGTTTTTCTTTCTGACTTTGTAAAAGTTTAAAATCTGAAATATCAAGATGTACACCAATTGATCCAATAATCTCGCCTCTTATATTATAATTAGGGGCGCCACTAATTAACCAATGTCTTTGAGCGCCCAACTTAGTTTTTACTTTAAGTTCATAAGAATCAGAGATGCCTTTTTCCCTTTTTTTATTTTGATTGAAAAGTTGCAATTTTTCTTTTTCTCCTAAAAATAGTTCACTTGCTTTTTTATTAATTAATTCGAACTCTTCATATCCTGACATTTCTAAAAAACTTTTATTTGCCATCAAAATGATGTCATCATTATCAACCTCAAGAAGGCCTAAATTCATGTTGTTTATGATGTTACTGTATTTGTTTTTTTGTAATTCAATATTTTTGTTATAATTTTTTTGCAATGTTGTGTCTTTATAAGCCCATAGATGGCCTTGATATTCTTGGTTATCAAATATTGGGATATAATCTCTTTCTAAAGAAAGGCCATTAACCATAATAAGTTCGTCTCCAACTACTTTTTCTTTACGCGTTAGTAAGTTATCGATTCTTGCAATAAATTCATTAGGATTTGTAAAAAGATGCTTTGATTCTTCTGCTGCGGTTGTGCAGTCTGCTCCCTTTAATAATGTTGGAGAAACCGGGATATTAAATATTTGGCAAAATTTTTCGTTTGTAAAAATAATTTTTCTGTTTTCATCTTCCAATAATAAAGCAGTGTCGAGATTTTGTATGAGACTGGCTAATCTTTGCTCAGATTTTAAAACTTTATTTTTGAATTTCTCTTTATCTCTTATGTCGATAGCGTTCTTAATTTTTAATGCAATAATTTTAGAAATATTTTCTATGATTGTTAATTGTTCAGGTCTAAAGTGATTTTTGTTTGGATGTTCAGAATCGATCACTCCTATAATATGTCCGTCCAGAATAATAGGGACTGTAAGTTCAGACATGTTAAAATTAATATCTGACACATACCTATTGTCTTCTAAGGTGTTATTCACAATCTCTGCTACTCCGGTCTTGGCAACGTGACCACATATACCTTCTCCTATATTTAGTTGTAATTTATTAATTATTTCTCCCGAATCTGAAATCTTATGACCATTTGCAGCTATTTGTTTTAAACAATTTTCAGATTCAATAACCTCATAGATTACGCAATCATCAGTATTTAAAAAATCGGCTATTGTCTTTGCAAGATGCCATGATATTTGATATAAATCAAATTTATCAAAAATTTTATTTATAATGTTGTTGACAAGTTTTGACTCATTATTCTGAATAAGGTTGTATTGAATTAATCTTAAATTTTTAATTTCATCTTTCAACCTGATATTTTCTTGAATCACCTCATTTTTTGTCATACTAAATTGCTAAAGGTTAAACTCATTTTTTTCTTTTACAATTTTGATTCACGCAAATTCATTAATTTCCCAATAACGAAGTAAACATTGAATTTTTAAAAGGTAATCTTCATATCTCAATGGTTTTACTAAATATCCTGCAGCACCAAATTTGTAACATTCTGAAATGTCCTTAATGTTGTTTGAAGTAGATAATATTACAACAGGTATTTTTTTGAGTGATATTTCTTTTTTAATGATTTTTAAAATTTCAATTCCACTTAATTTATACATGTTTAAGTCTAACAAAACAATGATCCTATTTTTATAGTCATCCCTTAATTTTGAAATTGCATCATTTCCTGAAAAAAAATGTTCAAACTCACAATTAAAGTTTAATGTTTTTATAACGCGCTCTAGCTTTAGAACTTCAATGGGGTCGTCATCGATTAAATATATTTTAAAATCTTTATTCATTTAAAAAAACAGTCGAAAATAGTGTCAAATTTAATTTTTTGATAAGGTTTCTGCTTATAAAGCATAGCCACTAAATTAGCTTTTAAATAGCAATTTTTCGATTTTTATTAAATTTTATAAATCTAACCAATTTTACATTTGTTGCATTAAGAAGCGCAAAATCATCGTGAGTTACTATAACATGTTTTTAATTAGAGCTTAACAAATTTTTGTTTTGAACCCTAGTTAAAGTAAAGAAAAACATCAATCCTAAACCTTATCATGCAACTGCGCATCCTTACCATCATTCCAAAGTGTTAAAATATCAGTAGCTACTTGCGCACCGCTACCGCTAGCAATAGCAAACTGGCTGCGCCATCCGGCTAAGGTACCTGCTACGTATAAACCTTCTGTGATGAGGTGATTGGTGTTTTTAAGCCAAATACGCTCTTTTTCGGCAACGGCTCGTGGATGCGGTTCTATATAAGGTTCAAGTCCCTTTATGGTTAATAAATTGGTATAGCCAACCGCTACCACAACTAACTTGCTGTTGTATATTTGCTTATTGGTACGAACAGTAAAAAAATCATCAGTTTTTATAAGTGCTAAAACTTTTTCTTTCGCTATTTGGGTTACATCTGGATACATAGAGCGAAGTTGTTCGATGCCTTCATCTAAAATAGTTTGTCCTGTGGTTCCGGGAGCCAGTCCTAAAACATTATTAAACAAAGCCGTTTGTAAATGCGATGCTTTTTGGTGCATTACAATACCTATCTTTTTATCCTCAGCAAAAGCCTTATTTTGGGCTGAGCCCAAAACCAAAGCACAGGACATACCAGCTGCGCCACCGCCAACTATAAGAACATCAAACATTACTTTTTGTAGTGTGTTTTTTTCTGAATTTGTTTAGAAACAAATAAAATCCAAACCAAGAATAAAGCACACAAGCCTATTAATGCCACTGTTAAGGCAGTAACACTGTCGCCTTGAAAGGGTGCATTAAAATTTACTTGTGCAAGGTTAAAGCCTATAATTCCTAGGCTTACAATTGAAAAAATAATGGTAAATAGCTTCATGATAACAGCATTTGAATATTTGAAGTAAATAATTTAACCGCAATGGCTAACAAAATTACGCCAAATATTTTTCTTACAATATTAATACCGTTGGCACCCAAAATACGTTCGATTTTTGAAGAAGTTTTAAGCACAATATAAATTACAATCACGTTTACAATCAATGCTACAATGATATTTTCGGTTTTAAATTCCGCACCTAAAGATAGTAGGGTCGTTAAACTTCCAGGTCCAGCAATAAGTGGAAATGCCAATGGAAAAATTGATGCCGTTAAGGGATTGTTTCCTTGGTCTTTGTAAAGGGTAATTCCTAAAATCATTTCCAAGGCAATAAAAAATATGATAAACGCACCAGCCACTGCAAACGAGTTAACATCAATACCGATTAGGTTCAGGATTTGTTCGCCTAAAAACAAAAACATAATCATGATAACACCAGCAATAATAGAGGCCTTTTCACTTTGAATGTGACCCACTTTTTTGCGTAAATCTATAATGATGGGAATATTTCCAACAATATCAATAACAGCAAATAACACCATGAACGCTGTAAATATTTCTCTTAAATTGAATTCCATAATAGTACACTCTGAAAATTTCGGCAAAGGTCGTTATTTAATCTGTATATAAATCATTAATAGGTCTTAATTTTTAACACTTACCTCCTTGCAAATTCAATTATATTTGTGCCATGTTTCAGCTAGGAAAAACCATTGTTTCAGAAGAAATTATCGGCAACGACTTTGTGTGTAATTTATCGGCATGTAAAGGTGCTTGTTGTGTTAAAGGTGATGCTGGTGCACCATTAGAAGAAGCTGAAACGCTGATTTTAAAAGATATTTTTCCGAAGGTAAAACCCTTTTTGCGCAAAGAAGGCTTAAAAGCTATTGCTGAACAAGGTGTATTTACCACCAACGATTTTGGTGAGCATGAAACGCCGCTTATCAATGGCGAAGACTGTGCTTACGTTATTTACGACCGAAAAGGTACTGCGCTATGTGGCATTGAAGAAGCCTATAACCAAGGCGTAATTACTTGGAAAAAACCTGTGTCTTGCCATTTGTATCCAGTTCGGGTTAAAGATTACACCGAGTTTTCGGCAGTCAACTACGAAAAATGGCATATTTGTGATCCTGCCTGTGCGTTGGGAGAAGAACTTCAAGTGCCTGTATATAAATTTGTAAAACAAGCACTTATCAGAAAATTTGGTGAAGACTGGTATAATGAGTTGGAAGTTCTAGCAACTAAAATGCAAAAATAAATAGGGTTTTTAAATTTGTTTATTTTGGTGTACATTTAGAAGGTTAAAACCAACCACCTCAATGTTATTACGTTTAAGCTTCAATTTTAAGGTAGTCTTTTTATTGATTGTGCAACTTTTTATTTGGGAAGTTGGTGCACAATCTCAAATCACTTTCAGGCAACTTTCGGTTAAGGAAGGCCTATCACAAAACAGTGTTATCTCAATCGCTCAAGATTCTACGGGTTATTTATGGTTGGCAACGCAAGATGGCCTAAATAAATACGATGGCCAAAGCTTTAAAAAATATGAATTTCTATTCACAGATATCACCAACGTTGAATACAGCGATTTAGGTAAAGTCTATCATGATAAAGAAGACAATCTTTGGGTAATTCCAAGTTCAAACATTCCCCATAAGTACGATGTGGAAACAGATAATTTTTTGCCTTTATTAGAATTGAAGGATGTAACTTCTATGTTTCAAGATTTACAACTTAATTTTTGGTTTGGCACTTATGAAAATGGTTTGTTTAAGAAAGACCGCGAAACTGGCAAGGTTGAACAGATTATTGCTCCGGAAATAACTTCTAAAATTTACACAATTACCGAAGATAATTCTGGAAAGTTGTGGTTGGGCTGCAAGGGAAAAATGATGTCTTACAATTTAATTAGCCGGAAAATCACCAATTACAAACCCGATATAGCTGAAGTGGTTCACTTTGGAAGCATAGCAGTAAACGACAAAAACCAAATATTCGCAGGAACTTTTGGTGAAGGAATTTGGGTTAAAGGCGAAAATGACAATCAATTTAGAACCTTCGATGATGCCCGTTTTCAAGATTTAGCGAAGCTCAAAGATATTTATGTACTGTCTTTGTTTATTGATTCAAAGGACAACTTATGGGTTGGTTCTTATGGTAGTGGCTTATTTAAAGTTAATTTTAATGAAGCTATTATAAGGCAGTTTACCGAAAAAAAGAACAATCCAAAAACCATTCATTACAACGATATCTTAACTATTTACGAAGATTTTTCAGGTGTTTTGTGGTTTGGTACCGATGGCGCAGGCGTGAGTTACTATGATGAATATTTGGATAAATTTAATTACTACACCAACTCATTAACCCCCGAAAATATCAATATAGATGTTGTAAGATCTGTGTTGACTGACAGCGAAGGTGTTGTTTGGATTGGCACCAGCGGCAAAGGATTAACAAAGTTTGATCCAAAGAATGAAAGTTGGAAAACATTTATGGAAACCAATGAATCGGTGGGATTGGCTTGCGACAGAATTATGAGTTTATACACCGACAGAGATCAATACCTTTGGATAGGAACACAAGATGGTGGTTTGCATATTATGGATAACAAGGAAAGGATTATTCAATATAAAAATCATCCCACAGCCAATGTAAATGTCAATACGATTTGGCGAATTCATGAGGATTATAATTCTAATAAATGGTTGGCTACAGGACAAAAGGGTTTAATTCAGTATGATAAAAACAAAGGAGTCGTTAAGGCGTTTTCAAAATCAGAAGGAAACTTTCCTAGCAATAACATTAGGGTAGTGGTTAATGCCGAGCCAGGCTTTTTGTGGGTTGCAACCGACGAACGACATATCCTAAAATTAAACATTGAGACTGGCACTTTTGAAGATTATAGCCGACTTTTATTTCAAAACCAAGCACAGGTTCAATATAATTATTCAATTAAAACATTATTATATCAAAACAACCAGATATTATGGATAGGCACAGCTGGTAATGGCATTATGGCCTTAGATTTAACTTCTAATAAACTTTATAACTACACTATAGATGACGGATTGGCTAATAACGTTATTTATGCTATTATGCCTGACGAAAAGGGTCAGTTTTGGCTAAGTTCTAACAAAGGAATTTCAAAATTTTCACCACCAAAAACATGGGATGAACAACCGGGAATCACTAATTACACTAGTTATGACGGTTTATCTATCGAGTTTAATACAGGTGCCTATCACACATCGAAAAACGGCGATATCTACTTTGGAGCTTTAGATGGTTTTTATTGGTTAAATCCTTTAGAAATCAGGAATAATACCGAAGCACCAAAAACAGTGATTTCTAAACTTGAGGTTAACAATACCCGAATGGATTTTTCAGAAAAGTTGAAATTAAAATCATTCCAAAACACCATAATTTTCACCTTTTCAAGTTTACAATTTTCATTGCCTCATAAAAATTATTTTAGTTATAAATTAGATGGCTATGATGAAAACTGGAGCACAGCTTCTAACATTAACTTTGCAAGATACACCAATTTACCTGCTGGCGAATATGTATTTAAAGTGCTGTCTAGCAATTATGATGGTATTTGGAGCCAGTTGCCAACTCAGTTTTCATTTAAAATTTTAAAACCTTGGTACTCGAGCACGGGAGCAATTTTAATTTATACACTTTTAACCTTATTAACAGCCTATTTAATCTATACCTATTTTAAAGTGCGTTGGCAAATGCAGCTGGAATTAAAAGTTGAGTATGATAAGGGGGAAAGACTCAAGCAATTGAACGATTACAAAACCAAATTGTACACCAACTTATCACATGAGTTTAGAACACCCTTAACCTTAATATCAGCACCCGTTAAAAAACAATTGCAGAGTAATGAACTCTCTAATGATACCCGAGAAGATTTAATGTTGGTTGATAGGAACGCCAACAAGTTATCGGGCTTGGTAAATCAACTACTGGAACTATCAAAACTTGAATCTGGATTTATCAAGCTTAGAATTTCCTACAGCAATATCGAATTATTTTTACACGCCATAGTTGCGTCGTTTATGCCTTTAGCGGTTCAAAAATCACTAAAATTATCCACCAATATTAAGGTTACCCGATTTGCTTGGTATGATGCGGATGTTCTAGAAAAAATCATTAACAACCTTCTGTCAAATGCCATAAAATACACGCCAAAAGGTGGTAAAATTATTTTTAATTCCGAGATAAAATCGGGAAAATTATCGCTTTCAATTCAAAACGATATTAGTGAAATTAAGGAGCAGGAGCTTTCAAAAATATTTGATCGCTTTTATCAGATAGACTCAAATAACGAAGGATTTGGCATTGGCCTTTCACTCATTAAAGAATTGACGACTCTTAATAAAGGATCAATTCATGCCGAATATTTAGACGAAAACTCTATTCACTTTTTGGTTAATATACCTGTTGAAAAAGAGTTATTCAACGATGCTGAAATTCATGAGCCAAGCCCACAGGAATTAACGCGAGAACTTTCAAAAGAAGAAGACACATCTAAACAACTTTTACAAAAAGAAATCATTCTTATTGTAGAAGATAATGTAGAGATGCTACAATTTTTAAGCAGGTTACTAGAGCCAAAATATAAGATAATTAAAGCCCAAGATGGTTTAGAAGGGATTAACAAAGCATTTCAATATATCCCCGACGTTATTATATCTGATATCATGATGCCAAAAACTGACGGTATCACGCTTTGCAACACTTTAAAAACTGACGAAAAAACATCCCACATTCCTATTATTTTACTCACTGCAAAAAGTGGCGAAGAAAATGAATTGATTGGCTTTGTACGTATTCAAACTAAAGTGAACTTTTCCTAAGAGAGTATTTAGTTAATAATTCAAAGATAAATGTTTTTTTTGATTTGTTATTAATTTTAATTTTTGGTACTCATTTCTTCGGCCAATAATAGCCATTTTCTTTAATCGTTCACGTTCTTTTAAAATCATTTCACCTCTTCCAAAATAGACATCTGCTGGGGTTAAGTTGTTTAATGATTCATGATAGCGTTCATTGTTATAGCGATAAACAAACTTTTCTAAAGCGGCTTCTAATTCTTCGGGAGCAAAGTAATTATCAAGTTTCACAACATTTTTCATAGTTCTGTGATAGCGTTCAATTTTTCCTTGTGTTTGCGGATGATTGGGTCTGCCATGTACTTGTTGCATTTGATAATTGTCTTTTAAATACGTTTTTAATTCGCTTGCAATATAGCACGAACCATTGTCTGACAAGAGTTTTGGTTTTTGTTTAGTTACCAATTTTGCTTTTTTAATGGCAGTATCCACAGTTCTTTTTACATCATCGGCTTTCATACTTGAGCAAAGTTCCCAATGCACAATGTATCGGCTGTAATCATCTAAAACCGTACTCAAGTAATACCAACCCCAACCCAATATTTTAAAATAGGTAAAATCCGTTTGCCACATTTGATGAACAAAGCCTGTTTTGTCTGTAAATTCATTACCTGCACTCAGAAAAATATGAGCTGGAGCTGTAATTAAACCTCTTGACTTTAAAATCCGATAAACACTTGATTCTGATAGGAATATCTGTTGTTCATCAGTGATTTTATAGGCTAATTCTCGAGAAGACAAATCAGGATAATCTAAAGCTAATTTTACAACCAAATTCTTCTGCTCTTGTGGAATGCTATTCCATTGCCTGTTTGCTGCTCTTTTGGTTGGAAGCAATCCTTCAACACCATTTTCGCTGTAAGCATGATACCAATTGTAAAACGTACTTTTATTGATTCCAATCTCCCGAAGTGTTCGATTTACGCCAATTTCTGAACGAGTAACCATGTGAATGATTTCTTGTTTTTCGGATACTGTAAGTCGCATATATTTCTTAAACTTTTCAGTTAACCCAGCATGTCCAAGCTTTTTTTTACAATATCGTAGCGTAAAACTAAATCGGCAATCATTACTTTTAAAGCCTGATTTTCTTTCTTGAGCTCTGCTACTTCATCACTGGTAGCTTCTCTTGTGGTATCGCCTGCTAAACGCTTTTTACCTGCTTCTAAAAACTCTTTGTTCCATTTGTAAAACTGAGATTCATTAATGGAATACTTACGACACAATTCTGCAACTGACATTTCTGCTCGTAAAGCTTCCATAACAATCTGAATTTTTTGTTCAGAACTAAAGATTCTTCGTGTGTTTCTACGAATGTCTTTGATGAAATTCTCTGCTGTTTTTTTCTTGGGTGTTTTCATAATAATTCAAATTTAAGGATTTTGAAAACACTCTCTTAGTTTTGAACTAAATCAGTCCACTTTTTGCTGACGATTTACAGTATGTATTTGATGAACTTAGTTCATTCTAATGGTGGTAAATTCACTTCAAAATTAATAAAGCAGTAATTGTTAACTCTACCATTAAAAATCCCGTCTCTAAAGTTTAGAGGCGGGTTTTTGTATTAAACAACGTTATTATTAAAGAATTTGAATAGCAAAAAGAGGTTACTTCAACAAATTTAAATCAGTTGGAATGTGGAGAGCTACTTTTGTTCCCGTTGACTTATGGTGATCGTCATACAAATCTATTATTTCAAGATTATAGTCGGATGTAAAGCGCTTAGAAAAGTTGGCCAAGCGAGCCTTAGTAATATCTAAACCAACCGATTTCCTGTTGAGGCTTTTATCGCGGTTAATTTTTTCTGATTCGGTTCGGCCAATACCGTTATCAGTTATGCTAACAACAACGTGATGAGTAGTGCCTCTTGAAACAATAAGGCTGATTTTTTTGTCGTTGTTTTTAGATGATAAACCATGCCACAAAGCATTTTCTAAGAATGGCTGTAGTATTAAAGATGGCACCTTAATGCTAGCAGTATTTATATTAGGATCAATTTTTATCGAAAAATTTATTTGATTAGAAAACCGCAAGTTCTCAATACTTAAATATAACTTCATGGTTTCTAACTCATCTTCTAATGAAATGTATTTTTCGGTATTGGCAACAAGAATTTTTCTAATAAGTTTCGCAAATTTATTGAGATAGTAAACCGCTTTTTCTTTATCATTATTTATTATGTATAATTTTATGGAGTTAAGCGAATTAAAAATAAAATGCGGATTCATCTGATTTCTCAGCATATCTTGCTCTAAAGTTAAAATCTGTTTTTCTTGTCTTAATTGTCGGTTTCTATTAAACGCAATTAAAATAACGGCTAACAATACAACAGAAAAAATGATCAGCATGTAGAGCTTTTGATTTCTTACAAGCTCTTCGTTTCTATCCGCTAATAGTTGTATTTGTTTATTTTTAACTTCGTTTTCATATTCTAAAACAATGTCATTTACGTATTGAAAATTACGCTCATTGGTAATGGTATTTTCAAGTTCAATTCCAGCTTTATAATGTAAAAACGCTAGTTCGAAATTTCCTTGAGTATGGTACAATTCAGACAGCTTTGTATTAGCATCAACAGAGGAAGAGGTAAGATTAAAAGCGCTTGAAATTTTTAGGGCTTTTTTTAAGTTTGTTTCTGATTCAATTAAATTATCCAATTCTAATTCCACCCAGCCCAAATTAACATACGCCGAGGCCAAGTAAAATTGGTCTCCAATTTCAATGGCTTTGGTTAAGGCCTTGTTTATGAAATTTTTGGCTTCCTCAAGCTTCCCTAACTTAATATCTAATGAGCCAATGCTGTTATAGCAAATTACACGGCCAACGTCTGAGTTAATTTCATTGTTATACCTTAAGGAAAGCTGGTAGTTTTCCATTGCTGCTTCAAGATTACCTTGTGCTTCTTGTGCATATCCAATGTTGTGGAAGTTTATCGCTAAGCCCAATTTTTGGTTGAGCTTTTCTTCTATTTTGAGCGACTTTTCAAACTGTTTGATAGCAAGGTCGTAACGCTTTAAAGCTAAATATATATTACCTATACTATTTTGTGAAACAGCTATACTGGCTTCAAGTTGTATACTTTTTTCTGAAATAGAATTAGCCAAATCCAAAGCTTGTGTGTGATAATCTAATGCTGGCTTTACCAAATCCATACGCCTGTAAACTACACCAATCATGTTTAAACTTACCACTTGTAGTTCTATGTCTTCAGCTTTAATTGCAAGCGCCAACGAGGCTTTATGTAGTTCGATTGACTTTTCATAAAGGGATGCATTTCTGTAGCTAATGCCCAATGAATTATAGGCGAACCCTTCGGCAGCATAGTTATTAACTTCATTGGATTTTGTAGAAAGCGCACGCATAAAACTGCTATCTCTCTGTTCTTTTTTGAATAAGGAGTCTAACACCCTATAAGAACTTATTTGTTTTCCTTGAATTGTTTTTAATTTGGTCCTTATAATTGAGTCTTGCTCAATTTGAAATTTATTGGTGTTTAAAAAAAGTGTACCAATTAAAAACAGCAGAAATAAAGTTTTAATATTTTGAATAGAAGCGTTTAAAATATAAGACATTCGTTAAAACTTTTCTAAGAAATCCGTTTTACGTTGTCTGGCTACTGGAATTTTTTTGTTGTTAATTAAAACAACGTAACCATCACTTTTAATAAATTCCTTAATGTGATTTAAATTAACAATATAGGAATTATGAATTCTAAAAAAATGATCCTGAGGCAACAAGGCATTTACTTCTTTTAGTTTCTTGGTCACTACAATTTTCTGATTATGTTGCAATTCAAGGGTGCTGTAATTACCATCACCAACCACCACTAAAATATCATCGGCATCAATAAAAATAAGTTTGCCATCTGTATTTATGGTTATTTTCTTTTTATTAAGGCGTTTGTTGAACTGCTCTAGGGCCAACTCAAAATTTTCAGCATTTTTTAATTTTGATTTGTGCTTCTTGATTTTTTTGATCGTTTCGGCCAAATCATCAGAGTCTATTGGTTTAAGTAAATAATCAATTGCCTCGTGTTTTAAGGCTTTAATAGCGTATTCATTGTAAGCGGTTGTTATAACCACTGCAAAATCTCGTTGTCTTAGCTTTTGCAAAAACTGAAAGCCATCCATAGTTGGCATTTGGATATCCAAAAATAAACAATCGGTACTATTGTTATCCAAATATTCAATGGCCTCTTCGGGGTTTGAAAAATGAGACACAACAGTAATGTCGCTAATAAAGTGCTTAAGTTCCCAAATTAAGCTTTGAATAGCGTTGGGTTCATCATCTACAATTACAACTGAAATCATGTCCCAAATTTAGCAATATATTGCATAATCAGTTAATGGCTTGTGCATTTAGTTCAATTTAGTGTGTGAAATGCTAATAAACTTATAGGTTGCACTAATCAGTTGAATTAATAGTGCTATATTTTTTCTGGCCTAAAGATCCTATGATCATTTTAAATAATAGCTATGTTAAATTGAATTAGGTTTAATTGGAGCTTACGGAAGTATTAATTATCAATTTTCCATTCATACAATATAAGAAGCCATCTATACAATTGATTTTTTAACTTTAATCACAATAACGCATCTTTGATATGGATTAATTATCAAATCATTTGTTCGTGATATTAAAATTTCATGAATAAAGTTAAAGTTTTGAGAAGAGGGATATCTTAAAATTATTTTAGTTTAGTTAGTTATTTATTAGGGTTAAAAGAGGATGGAGACGTCCTCTTTTTTGTTAGTTTTTAACGTAGATTATGAGTGTCTGTTTTTATCAGTAAATGTCTATATTTAGGCATTTTTTAACCAGTTATTTCCTACAAATTATACCGCGCCGTATATTCCTTAAAGCACTGATAAACAATTTTATATGACAAAACTTTTTTTTAAGCATTAATTTTGTAGGTAAATTCCATTGTTAAAAACTTGTTGACAACGTTTAGTAAAAATCCTTTCAAAATCTATCACGTTTTTCAATCTTTGTTAGTCCCAAGTCACAATTAATATTTCGTTTAATTTTAATATAAAAAACCCAAAAAAAATGTCGCAAATTGAAGAGCCAATTTTACAAGAAAACAAAGATAGATTTGTTATTTTTCCTATTAAACACCACGATATTTGGGAGTGGTATAAAAAATCTGAAGCGAGTTTTTGGACTGCAGAAGAAATTGATTTGCACCAAGACTTATCAGATTGGTCATCTAAATTAAACGACGACGAAAAGTATTTTATTAAGCACATTCTTGCATTTTTCGCCGCTAGCGATGGAATTGTGAATGAAAACCTTGCTGAAAACTTTGTGAATGAAGTTCAGTATAGTGAAGCGAAGTTTTTCTACGGTTTTCAAATTATGATGGAGAATATTCACAGTGAAACCTACTCACTCCTCATAGATACCTACGTGAAAGATGAGAAAGAAAAAGACTTACTATTCAGAGCAATAGAAAATTTTCCAGCGATTAAGAAAAAAGCCGATTGGGCATTAAAGTGGATAGATTCGCCAAGTTTTGCAGAGAGGTTGATTGCTTTTGCCGCGGTTGAGGGTATTTTCTTCTCAGGTGCGTTTTGTTCAATTTTTTGGTTAAAAAAACGCGGTTTAATGCCTGGTTTAACCTTTTCCAACGAATTAATTTCTAGAGATGAAGGCGTACATTGCGATTTTGCGGTGCATCTTCACAACCATCATTTGAAAAATAAAGTGCCAAAAGAACGTATAAGAGCTATCATTATTGATGCCTTAAATATTGAGCGTGAATTTATAACAGAATCATTGCCAGCAAGTTTAATTGGAATGAATGCCAAATTAATGACCCAATACCTAGAGTATGTTACGGATAGATTATTGGTTGAATTGGAATGCGAAAAAGAATACAACGCCACCAATCCTTTCGATTTCATGGATATGATATCCTTACAAGGGAAAACTAATTTCTTTGAAAAACGAGTTTCTGAATACCAAAAGGCAGGTGTTATGAATAAAGAGGAAGAGAAGGATAAATTTACTTTCGACGCAGATTTTTAAGAATTATTTCAGTAACTATTTTTTCGGAGTCCCAAATCGAAGAGGTAATCTACATAAAGATGTTATAGCATTAAATAGAAACATTTTTAACCAATAATATTTTAACCAAACCAATATGCGTGCTTCTTCAGCTTGAAGCATCTAACTAACTAATCAATTTTCTGAAGTTTTTCAGAAACGCTAAAAAAGACTTAATAATATGTATGTACTAAAAAGAGACGGCCGCAAAGAACCAATGATGTTCGACAAAATCACCGCCAGAGTGAGAAAATTATGTTATGGACTTAACGAGCTCGTAGACCCAGTTAAAGTTGCCATGCGTGTTATTGAAGGATTATACGATAACGTGACCACTAGCGAATTAGACAATCTTGCAGCCGAGATTGCGGCAACCATGACCACTACACATCCGGATTATGCCAAGCTAGCAGCAAGAATTTCTGTGTCTAACTTACATAAAAACACCAAAAAGTCTTTTAGCGAGGTCATGACGGATCTTTATGGATATATCAACCCAAGAACCGGTAAAAAAGCACCCTTGTTATCTGATGAGGTTTATGAAGTTATAAATGCCAATAGAGATATTTTAGATTCTACCATCATATACAATCGTGATTTTGGTTACGACTATTTTGGCTTTAAAACTCTGGAGCGTTCTTACTTATTAAAGTTAAACGGCCAAATTGCAGAACGTCCGCAACATATGTTAATGCGTGTTTCTATAGGAATTCATTTAAATGACTTAGAAGCAGCTATTGAAACATACGAGTTGATGTCAAAAAAATATTTTACGCACGCAACACCAACATTATTCAATTCTGGAACACCAAAACCTCAAATGTCCTCTTGCTTTTTGTTAACTGTGAAAAGCGATAGCATTGATGGTATTTACGATACCTTAAAACAGACAGCTAAAATTTCGCAGTCTGCCGGTGGAATCGGGCTGGCAATTCACGATATTAGAGCAACAGGCAGCTACATTTCAGGCACCAACGGTACTTCCAACGGAATTGTGCCAATGCTGAAAGTTTTTAACGATACTGCGCGCTATGTTGATCAAGGTGGTGGTAAGCGCAAAGGTAGTTTCGCGATTTACATTGAAACTTGGCATGCTGATATTTTCGACTTCCTCGATCTTAAAAAGAACCACGGAAAAGAAGAAATGCGTGCTAGAGATTTATTCTATGCCATGTGGATTTCGGATTTGTTTATGAAACGCGTTCAAGAAGACTCACATTGGACATTGATGTGCCCAAATGAGTGTCCAGGATTGTCCGATACCCATAGTGAAGCATTTGAAGCCTTGTATACTAAATACGAATCAGAAGGGAAAGGCAGAAAAACCATCAAAGCGCGTGAACTTTGGGAGAAAATTATGGAATCTCAAATTGAAACGGGAACACCGTACATGCTCTATAAAGATGCTGCCAATCGCAAGTCGAATCAACAAAATTTAGGAACTATTCGTTCTTCTAATTTGTGTACTGAAATTTTAGAATTTACTTCTCCAGATGAAGTTGCTGTTTGTAACCTTGCATCCATTGCCTTGCCAATGTTTATCAAAAATGGTGAATTTGATCATAAAGAATTGTTCAAAATTACCAAAAGAGTTACGAAAAACTTAAACCGAGTTATAGACAGAAACTACTATCCGGTTAAAGAAGCAGAAAATTCAAATTTCCGTCATAGACCAATAGGCTTGGGCGTTCAAGGATTGGCCGATACGTTTATTAAATTGCGCATGCCTTTTACAAGTGACGAAGCAAAAACACTAAACCAAGAAATTTTTGAAACCTTATATTTTGCTGCTGTTACCGCTTCTATGGAAGAAGCAAAAGCCGATGGACCCTATCAAACTTACAAAGGGTCACCCATAAGTAAAGGCGAATTCCAGCACAACCTTTGGGGTATTAAAGACGAAGAGTTAAGCGGCCGATGGGATTGGGATAAACTTCGTAAACAGGTATTAAAACACGGTGTTCGAAACTCATTGTTAGTAGCACCAATGCCAACTGCGAGCACTTCACAAATTTTAGGTAATAACGAATGTTTTGAGCCATATACCTCAAATATTTATACCAGACGTGTGCTTTCAGGAGAATTTATTGTTGTAAACCAACATCTACTTGAGGATTTAGTTGAATTAGGCCTTTGGAATGACGGATTAAAGCAAGAAATTATGCGGAACAATGGCTCTGTTCAAGATATTGAAGATATTCCAGCTGACATAAAAGAATTGTACAAAACCGTATGGGAACTCAGTATGAAAGACATTATTGATATGAGTCGCCACAGAGGATATTTCATAGATCAGTCGCAATCGTTAAACTTATTTATGGAAGGTGCTACCATGGCAAAACTCACCTCAATGCATTTTTACGCTTGGAAAAGCGGCCTAAAAACAGGCATGTATTATTTGAGAACCAAAAGTGCCGTTGATGCAATTAAGTTCACTTTAGATAAAAAGAAAATTGCAGAACCTGTTGCAGAGGAAGTGATTATTGTTCAGAGTGAAATTGTAGCCAAGCAACAGCAACAAGCGGCCAAAACAGCAACGAAATTTGCAAGAGAAACAACTGAAGTAAAACCATTAACACCAGAAGAAATGAAAGTGCTTATCGCCCAAGCCAAAGAAGCTGAAGGGGACGATTGCCTAATGTGTGGTTCTTAATTACATTCCTGCGAAAGCAGGAAACTCAATAAATTGTTTAAAAAGCATCTCTTTTCTGAGATGCTTTTTAAATTAAAGACAATATCTAATAGTTGTATTATAAATCAATCCAGATAAGTGCTTATTGTTAGATTTTTAAAATTTGATTCCTGTCGAAATGGATTCTTAACTATTTATAAATCATTTAAATGGAGACGTTATGTATAGAAGCTCAATGAAGATGCAGAGCTCCTAAATGGTAATACAGATAGGTTATTAGAAAAGTGGAAATTAGATTTTAAAGTATATTCCATAATTCACACATTTAACTTAATAGAATCCACAAAAAAAAGCACCCAATGCCGAACTATACGGGAGGATGCTTTTATCAATTTAAATAATGCTTGCTTTTACTTCTCTTCCATAAGAGCAAAAAACTTGTCAATATTTGGCATTAATATAATTCGGGTTCTACGGTTCTTTGAACGATTTTCATTAGAGTTATTTTCAACCAAAGGTTGATAGCTACTGCGACCTGAAGCAATTAATTGCTCAGGTGTTACATTAAATTGCTCTTGTAATTTTCTTACTACAGACGTGGCACGTAGCACACTTAATTCCCAGTTATCTGATACTTTATCGGTATTGATAGGTCTAGAATCTGTATGTCCCTCAACCATCACATCTAAGCTGGGTTCAGAATTAATAATGTCAGCTAATTTTTTCAAGATTTCATCAGCTTTGTTACCAACGCGGTAGCTTGCCGTATTAAATAACATATCATCTGCAATAGAAATCATAACTACAGTTTCGTTAATATTTACAGCAATGTCTTCATCTTCATTAATATCACTACTATTAATAGCTTTATTTAAGTTGTACTGTACGACCAAATTCATAGAATCTTTTAAAGTACTGGCAGCTGCTAATTTTTCTGGATCAACATTTTTAAGCGTTTCGCGCATTCGTTCTTGACTAATACCAGAAGTTATGATACCGTCTTTTGAGACTTTAAATTTTGCTTTGTTCTCTATAGTTAAGCCTTCAACATCCTCATTCAAAGATTGAATTTTAGAGTTGTACTCATTTACTCGCGCTTCTATAATGGTAAACTTAGTTTCTAAGTCCTCCTTTGCAACTTTAGTTTTTGTAAGTTCACTTTTTATTTCACCGTTTTCGTGCTCTAAAGCCACGTATTTTTTCTTTGAGACACATGAGCTCAGTAAAATTGCTGTTACTAATAAGATTGAAATTTTCTTCATATTAAACATTTAGGTTATACTTTGTGTATATCAACATATACGGAAAAAGTCTTATTTTAGACGTTAGTGCGATTGTTTTTTCTAATTCAATGGTGAAAAATTTGGAAGTCTAGTGATATTTAATAGACGCGTGGGATAACTCTTGTTCTGAAACACTTTATCCTAAGCCGACAAATAATTGAAGCGTTTCTTTTAAGTAAAGGTAACGATAATACAATATTAGAACTGTAGGTTTATTAACTTTATAGGCTACTATTGTGTCCATTTTTTTATTGTTTTAATAAATAAAATGGGTAAACAAATAACCAATCGAAAGAGTCCTGACCTAAACGTATGAGATTATAAGTATTAATAAAGCACCTCAAGTTTGGGGTACTTTTTTTGCCTACATATTCGCTAGATGATATCTGATTTTATGCGTTTATATTGGTGGCTATTAGCAAGATGTTTTTTATTATTACATCTTTTATTACGACATGGCTAATTCAATAGCGTATCGGTGCCCAGGTAGTTATCGTCTTTATTGTAATACCACTTTCTAATTTTTGGCATTTTTATACCTCCAACTTCAGTTTCTTGGGAAAGTAAAATATATTCACCACTTTCCTTAAGTATGTTTTTATTTTTGTCAGTTTTAAAGAATTGATATACTTCTAAGGCATAGGTTTTTGGATTGAAATAAAAAAACCAAACATCGTCTCCAACATCTTCGGTATAACTTACCTTAAGCAATAGGTATTCCTTCCCTTTAAATGTAGTTTTTGAAACATTATTTTGAATAATGGCGCCAGGATCCTTAATTTTCATTGGTAAGCCATAAAGATAAGTGTAGTAATTTTTCAACATATTGGCACGTTCGCAGTTTAGATTATTATTTTTGGCCTCTGCTTCAGAAAAGTACATTTTATCATTTAACATGAGTTCACAATCGTTTTTTTTAACAATATAAGTGGTGTTTATGTTGTTTTGCTGAGCCTTTAAATAAAAATAATCACGTCCGATATTAATCACTACTGTGCTTTTTCTGGGACTCTGTTTTGGAGTGGTCATTTTAATGATTAGCGTGTCATTGAAATGTTGCCATCTTTGTTGAGGATCGTGATATTCTATAGTAGCTTCTAAAAGCTGCTCTGCATTCATGTTTTGGGCTTGTGAAGCGCTAACTAATAATAGCAGAATTAAAAGAAATTGGGATGGTTTTAAAAAGGGACTAAAAGTCATTTCGCAAATTATTTAAACCTATAAACGGATTTTTAAATATAAGTCATAATCTTTAAATTTTTTTACTACTTTGTACTCTGTTCATTTGAGTTTAAAAGTTAACAATAAAACAACATTAGAACCCAAACACAAATTTAATATTACCTTAATATTGCACTCTAAAACTAGTTTGTCGCTTTACATCTAAGCTTAATGAAACATAAACTTCGCGATCGAAACACACCTTATCTTAACGTTCTAGATTATTTAGTTCAAGAAAAAGTTTTTTTAACCATCATTATTTTAGGAATTATCCTATCTATTGTATCGGTTAATTTTGGTCAATCTGCTATGTGGGTTGGTTTTTTCTTTGCAGCTTATGCTGCTGTTTCAAACGACAGTATTCAATCTTTAGGAACCTTTATTGAAAGTAATAAAGCCAGAAAATGGTGGGTTTTGTGGCTATTTACTGGCACCATATTTCTAGGAGTGGTTACCTTTAGTTGGTTTTATTTTAATGGCGATGTTACCTATCAGCGCTTGTTAACCGACGATGGTATTACCAAATATCCACATCCCGAGAATTTTAGTTTTTTCCAAATTGTAGCACCGCTAGTGTTAATTATCCTCACGCGTTTAAGGATGCCAGTTTCAACAACATTTTTACTGTTAAGTGTTTTTAGTGCAGATACTTCTGGGATAACTTCTGTAGTCTTTAAAAGTTGGACGGGATATATTATGGCATTTATGTTATCATTTGCCATTTGGTATTTTTCCTATAACATCATTAGAAAATATTTTAAAAGTAGAAAAACACATATAGCATGGACTGTCGTGCAATGGGCAGTAAGTGGGACGTTATGGGGCGTTTGGGTGATGCAAGATGGTGCAAATATTGCGGTGTTTTTACCAAGACAGCAAACAGCTTTTCAATTTATAATTTTTGCGCTTACCATTTTCATTGGCATGGGCTTGTTGTTTTATTTACGTGGTGATAAAATTCAGCAAGTGGTTAGTGAAAAAGTAAGAATTTCAGATGTTAGAGCTGCAACCTTGATAGATTTTTCTTATGTTCTGTTGCTAATCTATAAACTATTTATAAGTACAGTTCCTATGAGTACTACCTGGGTGTTTTTAGGGGTTATTGGGGGTCGAGAAATAGCGGTAAGTTTAATTAGACGCAAAACTGGTAAAAGGCACAAAGTAAAAGCAGTTAAAATGGTAGTAAAGGATTTTAGTTATGCCATGATAGGTTTGGTGATTTCAATCATGTTGGCCATCGGGGCCAATCGAACCGTTAGAGATGAAATCTGGAATTATTTTGCTAACATTTTTAATTAATCATTCATCTATTGGGGTGTCGTTAAATTCTTTATAGCGCTTCAAAATAATCATTAAGGATACAATCATATCTTCTGCTTTTTTAAGTAAATCAAAATACAATCGCATGTTTTTGGCGCCGTTTTCTTGAGTACTAGTTCTTTGAATCTGTTGTTCCAACGAATCATTAATGTAAGTTTGGATGTTTTCCAATTCTTTTATCAAGGATTTTAATTTAGAAAAATCTAACTGACGAAAGCTGTCATTTATTTTAGGAAACACTTCTTTGGTCTTTATATCCACCGATTTTAAGCCACGAATTTGATTAAAAGTGAGGTTTTTGTGGTTGTTGCTAACGTGAAGATAGCTGCTTTTAATCATCTGACTAATAGCATAATTTATGGCCTGGAGATCATCTAAGGTGAGGATGTAAAACTTATAGGCAGCCGTACTCAATCCTTTTTTTGAATTGATTTGATGAAATATCATCTCCTTTAAGATGTCTATTTCAGAATGGATATCAGTAATGCTCTTTCTGTTTTGCTTTAGCTTTTTAGTATCTAGCAACCCTAAATTTTTTATCACCTCGCCAAAAAGGGTATTCAACTTTGAAAAAATTTCAGAAATTGTATAGGAATATCTCGTCGTTATTTCGTGAATACTGTTGAGCTCTTCAGGGTTGAACTTCTTTTTGGCTTTTAATTTAGACAATCGCTTTCTATGCTGAATGGCACTTCTTATTAATATAAATGTTAATAAGCTGACGAGCACTAAAATTGCTAGAAGACCACCATAATAAATTAGAACAACGATTATTCCTGAAAACAGAAATGCAAGTAATGAGGTTATTAACCAACTAGCAATAACATTTAATACACCTGCAACGCGGTAAACAGCACTTTCTCTATTCCAGGCTCTATCCGCTAGTGCTGTACCCATGGCCACCATAAATGTGACGTAGGTTGTAGAAAGTGGTAGTTTCCAAGAGGTAGCAATAGAAATGAGTACACTTGCCACCATTAAATTTACGGACGCTCTTATCAAGTCGAATGAAGGTGCTTTTAATTGTGGTGTTGCCACTGTAATTTCTTGAAACCTATCGTCAATTTTTCTGATGGTTTTTGTTGGAATAATTTTATTGAATAGATATCCAAATCCTACACCAGCTTTTACAATAAAGCGCGAGGTGCCGTGTGGTTTAAATCTTTCAAAACCTTCGTTTTGTCTGGCAAGGTTAATTTCGGTTTCAGTAACTAAAAACACGCGTTTAGAAATCCAAAGTGTACCAACCATTACAATGCCAGCTAAAATAAGAATGTAATATGGCGTTTGTACCGTATTTATTAAACCCGACATTTTAAATTCGGTGGCTAAAACGGGAGTTGAGGTGTTTGCAGTAACAAATAACTCAAACGACTGTATGGCTGCAACCGGCACGCCTATAAAGTTAACCAAATCATTCCCTGCAAAAGAAAGCGCCAGACCAAATAAACCAAACAGTACAATTAGCTTAAGGATATTGAGCTTAAAAACTTTGCCAAGTACAAAAGCAGAAAGGCTGCAAATAATAAAAATAGATATAAATGACACTATGAGATGATTAGTTATCCAATTAATTATAAATGTATCTATTAAAATGGTAGTGCCAAAACCTCTCAAAATCACAAAAATTCCGATGCAACTAAGCGCAAATCCGGCAAAAACAGACTTTAAATACCGCGATGAATTTTCAAATTGAAAGGTAAATAATAATCTAGAAATAAATTGAACGATGGCGCCAATGATAAAAGCTAAAAATATACTGAGTAATATTCCTTTTACTATAGAAGTAGTTTTTGAGACATTAATAAACCGTGAAATATTTGAATAGAAACCATTGGTCTCAATAATTTGAATCGTTCCCATTGCTACGGCAGCGCCTAAGAGACAAAAAATAATAGATACGGTTGTTGAGGTCGGAATGCCATAGGAGTTAAAAAAATTGATGAGTAAAATGTCAGCAATCATAACGCTAATAAATACAATCATCAGTTCGTGAAAGCTAAATAGGTCTGGTTGAAAAACACCAACTCGGGCAACTTCCATCAAACCAGAAGAAAATACGGCACCAAGCGCCAGACCGAAACTTGCGACTATTAAGATAGTTTTAACTGGAAATGCTTTAGACCCAATGGCAGAGTTTAAAAAATTTACCGCGTCATTACTCACACCCACTATCAAGTCGATGATAGCTAGAACTATTATAATGGTAATTAAAAGTGTATAAAAACTATCCATTTACAAACTGTGTACGAAGTAATTAACTGAGTTGTTTTACGCTATTTTTTAATAGGTGCGTAAAGTGAAATATAAGTAAAAGTACATAAACACACACATAATTTTAGATGTTTTCGGTTAATTTTTCGACTTTCAAAGTTAATAAAATGTAAACACATAAATATTTTAAAATCAGTATAATAAATCTTTAATGTTAAATTAATGTTACTAAAATGTATTTTAAATGTAAAATTATACTTATATTTGTAAAGTAATTATTAACCAAATCTGTATTATTATGAGAAAATTACTAATATTAATTGTAGCGCTTATTTGTTCAGCGGCAGTGTTTTCACAAGAAACTAAGGAAAACGACTATACTGTAAAGAACAATTTAATTGAAGTTACCATGTTTCATGATAACGGACAGATTAGCCAAACGGGCTTCTACACCTTAGATGGGAAGCTTCAAGGTAACTGGTATAGTTATGATGTTAACGGAAAAAAATTAACTGCCGCCAAATATGATAATGGCAATAAAGTTGGCAAGTGGTTTTTCTGGAATAATAAAACTTTAAAAGAAGTGGATTATAGCACTAATGCTATCGTTAGTGTAGTAGAATGGTCTAATGATAGAACTTTAGTTTCTAGAGATTAGGTCAGTAATTCATGAACAAATAAAAAGAGCTGAGAATTTTTCTCAGCTCTTTTTATTTTATAAATAAATAGTGTCTTAAAAATTCATGCTATAACCAATACTAAAAGTGGAACCTGGAGCTCTAAATGAAAAATTTGCTCTTGCACCACCAAAAGAGTCGTATAGACTTACTCTGTCGTCATCAAGAATATTGTCTATTTTTAAACTAAGCTTAGATCTCTGATCTTGACCAAAAGTTTTGGAAAAGTTAAAGTTTAAACTATTAAAGGGTTGAGTAAAGACGTCTGGATTTCTACCAAATCCAACAACTTCTAAAGTTTTTCCTTGTACGTTGTAAAACATTCCAGTTTCTAGGCCTAAGTTGGTATTATTGTAATTTAACCCTACATTCACTAAAAATGGGGATTGACCTTGCAGCTGTCTGATGTCGTCAATTACTTCTCCTGTTCTTGCAAATTGTTGTCTTGATTCAAATTCTTGACCTGCACCTTTAGGCATTTCAATTTCAGATTCAATTAAGGATATATTAATGTTTAAGCTCAGGTCTTTAAGACTTTCTGCAATAAAGTTGAAATTTTTTCGTCCTTCAAATTCAATACCAACTACTGTTGCTTCGTTTGAGTTTCTCGGGGTAAACTGGTTTGGTGCCACATTTGAAAAAGCTACTATTTCTATAGGATCTTTAAAGTTTTTATAAAAGGCGCTTATGGCAAACATTTGGGCTTTTTCTCCAAAGAACTCGTATCTAAAGTCAAAGTTGTTCATATAAGAAGGCTTTAAATTTATGTTACCTAAAAATATGATACCTGTCAATAAATCTGGTATTTGAACTACCGACAATTCTTTAAATGTTGGTCTTGCCGTAGTACGCGAATAGGACAACCGTAAATTGGATTTTTCATTCAGTTCGTAAATGAAATTGGCTGATGGAAACAAGTCGAATGCATCGATGGTCTTCTCTTTATCAAAAATCTCTGTTCCAGCATTATTTTGTCCTGTAAAGATTGTGGTGAAATATTCAGCCCTTAAACCAACAATAGTTCTTAATTTATTAGCCAGTTTAAATTCATTAGAAACATAAAAGGCCGCCGTATTTTGATTAGACTCAAACGAGTTGGCGGGTTCAAAATTACCTCTTAAAAATGAACCCCTATTGGTTTGAGGCGTCCAA
Organism: Flavobacteriaceae bacterium; assembly: GCA_018402135.1. Taxonomy (GTDB): domain Bacteria; phylum Bacteroidota; class Bacteroidia; order Flavobacteriales; family Flavobacteriaceae; genus Paucihalobacter. Next base: position 481,447 of record JAGYJF010000003.1, read on the forward strand.
ATGTTCTCAGGTGCTAAAATAGCATTAGGATCGCCATTAAAACCACGTGTTATATCTTCATTACCTGTGTTTCTAAACGCAATTTCGTAGCTAAAAATATCGTAATTACGTTTTTTATAGCTACCTAAGGTGCCGAATTTTAAGGAAGCTTTATTGTCTAAAAAATTATATTTTTTAGTGAAATCTAATTTTCCTACCAAGTTAAGCTCATCTAAATCTCTCCACAGGCGTTGCGGGAAACCAGCATCTGAACTTATTACTGATGATCCATCTTCATTTAAAATAAAAGTAGTAAGTCTTACATCTTTATCTTCAACCTTGCTAAACGTAGGAGCAACCGCCCACTCGGTTATAAAATTATTATCACTACTGTTATGCTTTCCGGAAAACAATAAGTTAGTAATGGAGCGTTGGTAATACTCAAGGTTATCTTTGTCTACGTTGATATCGTTGGATATTTCAGTTAACTGATTAAAGGTGGCTGCTTGGCTTTCACCATTTTGAATATGTAATACGTTAAAGTTGTATTTAGAATTGGTTGTTTTATAAGAAAGCCCAACCAAACCACTTAATAAAACATTGTTTTGACCAAGATCTCCAAATTGTCGGCGGTCAAATCTCAAATCGAAGACGTCTCTGTCTTCATTTTTTTGATACACGCCATTTTCAAAACCTTCATAAAATAAGGTTTCGTTTTTATAATCTATCGAAGCAATTAAGCCTAATTTATTACCAGCAACTTCAAATTGGTTGCCATAGTTAAAACCTAAACTTAAATTAGGCAAACTGTTTTCGCGCTGCGTATCTAAAGTTCTGTTGAAAGATCGCGTAATACCTTCTAAGGAGCTATTATTTGCTGAAGCTGGATTAGGAATGGTAGTAGTTGGCGAAATAGGAAGTTTTCTGTTACCATTATCAAAGCCTAAAAAATCGGTGCCTCCGCCGTCGTAATTAACGTAATTTGAATTAAAGTGCATATCAGGATTAAAACCACCTGAAACAGAAAAACTCATAGTTTTTTTGGAAGGAAAATCTTTAGTAACAATATTCACTACACCACCAGTAAAATCAGCCGGTAAATCAGCAGAACCTGATTTTATGACGATTATATTTTCAAGAATATTGGTTGGAAAAATATCCATTTGTACGGTATTCTTATCTGGGTCTAAACCTGGTATATCCATACCGTTCAAGATAGATTTTGTGTAACGATCCCCAAGACCTCTAACATATACGTATTTGCCGCTTTGAACAGATACGCCAGGCACCGTTCTAATAGCCGATGCTATATCGCTTGCACCAGATTTTTTGATGCTTTCAATAGATAATCCATCTAAAAGCACAGCAGAATTTCGCTGAATATTAAGTACTGCTTCTTCAGTATTTCTCCTAGCTGTAGTAGTGATTACAACTTCGTCTAAGGTGGCTGACGATGGTCTTAAGGTTACATTTATTTCAAGTACTCCATTGGCTGTCACCTCTACTCCTGTTATGGCTTTGGTTTCATAACCAATAAACGAATAAACAAGCGTGTAAGTGCCGGGATTTAATTCTATAGAATAAACCCCATCAAAATCAGAGGTTGTACCTTTTTGAGAATCTTTTACTATAACATTTGCGAAGGCCAATACATCGTTAAATTCACCGTCTAATATTTTACCAGTCACTTTTCCCGTTTGGGCTTGTGCAAATATCAAGGTGGATAGAATGAGAAAAATTGAAAAATAGTATCTTAACATTATGTTGAATTGTTAGTTTTTATTAAAAAGAACAAAATGCCCGAATACTGAAGTATCGGACATTTTGTTTATTATAAATTATATAAATTAAAAGGCGCCTTTAAGAGCAGAGTAAGTCCATGCGAAAGCCGATGCGTCGGCACCAACAGTTGCAGCACCAACATTAGGAATACTTGTTGCGTTGCCTGTAAACTTAACCTCATCTCCTGGTAAAGCACCAACAATCAAGTCATTAATTGTTACTCCGCTAGGTAGAACTACCTCCCAATTCCTGAAGTTAAGTCTATCATTGGCTAGTTCTGTTTGAGAGTCAGCTCCAGCTATTCTTATTCTAGAATCGGCACTAAAGTTATAAACCAAAACATTTTCTAAATTGGCAATAAGACCATCTCTACAATCTGTTATTCTCTGACCTGTACCAGGATTTCCAATTAAAGTTATGTTTTTCATTGTAAAACTAGCTTCTGTAGCGGCTGAACCTTCAGGACCATCTAACTCTAGTGCAGAATCAGATGCGGCAGTTTGAATTACAATAGCGTTGTCTACAGTGCCTGACCATGATTGATCACCGTCTAAACCGTCATCCCCATGACCCCAACAAATAAGGTTAGTTCCATTAACAGTACCACCGAACCATTCAAAAGCATCATCTTGATTGGCGATAACCTCTAAATTTTCCATAATAGTCTGGTTACCAACACCACCCATAGTAATTCCATTGATTTCGTTATCTTGGCCAATGGTAATACCGCCATGTCGTAAAGAGATGTATCTGTAAATACCTGAATTATCACTTGGGTTAGTACCGCCATACTGACCAAAAGGGTCAGTTGCAGGGATTCCTTCAATTTGAGCCTCTAAAACATCACCACTTAAAGATACTGGTGCGCGACCTAAAATGATTAAACCACCCCACAAGCCAGCATCGTTAATGGTTAAGTTTGGCGAATCAAGTTGGCCTGGTTGAATTTGATCTAAAATAGAAGTCATGATAATTGGTGCAGCAGCTGTACCATTGGCTTCAATTTTGCCACCTTGGTCAACAATTAAAGCAGAGGCTAGAGATCCTTGACCTTGTGCTCCTTTTATAAGAGTACCAGCATCAATAATTAAAGTAACGCCTTCATCTACAACAACCTTTCCGTTTAAAACATAAATGTTATCGGCTGTCCATCTTTCATTTGTAGTAATAACTCCAAATTTTGTAACAACTTGAGGATCCGTAGAACCTCCACCACCACCACCAGGTTCATTGTTATCGTCATCGCTACTGCAGCTAAATACAAATAGAGAGAGCGTTAATAGGTAAAAAAGATTTTTCATTGTTTTCATTTTAATGATTATTTGTTCATATTTATTGATGTGGCAAAGAAACTCTTAAACTTTAAAGTGAGTGTTAACTACTGGTTAAGCATTGGTAATAGAAAGGTTATTATAAGGTTAATAGAAAGTGTGTTTTTCACCTCATGCTAAACATTAAATTAACATTGAAAACCTTATCTTGCTAGCCTTAATACATTACTATGGTTTGGGAACAATTACTCTCTTTAAAAAGACACGGCGATACCAATAAAAGAATACGAAAAGAACAGGACGAAACGCGTTTAGGTTTTGAGGTAGATTACGACAGAATAGTGTTTTCTTCAGAATTTAGAAGCCTGCAAGATAAAACGCAAGTCATACCCATGTCTAAAACCGATTTTGTACATACCAGACTCACGCACAGTTTAGAAGTAAGTGTGGTGGCACGTTCTTTAGGCCGCAAGGTTGGACAAAAATTATTGGAAAAATACCCGTATTTATATTCTATACACGGTTATGAGATTAATGATTTTGGTGCTATTGTAGCCGCTGCAGCCCTAGCTCATGATATTGGGAACCCACCATTTGGGCATTCGGGAGAAAAAGCAATAGGAGAGTTTTTTAAGTCTGGGAAAGGTCGCATCTTTAAAGATTTTTTATCGGAAAAGGAATTTCAAGATTTATGCACTTTTGAAGGAAATGCCAATGGATTTAAAATTTTAACCGAAAGTCGCGAAGGTAGAGCCGGAGGTTTGCGTTTGAGTTATGCAACGTTGGGAGCTTTTATAAAATATCCAAAAGAATCACTTCCTATAAAGCCGAGCGATCATATTTGTGATAAGAAATTTGGCATATTTCAATCGGAATTAACCCAGTTTCAAGACGTAGCAACCGAACTCGGATTGTTATCACGGTCAAAAAATAATGGTTTAAGCTATTCCAGACATCCATTGGCATATTTGGTGGAAGCGGCCGACGATATTTGTTATACCATTATAGATTTTGAAGATGGAATTAATCTTGGATTGATTCAAGAGGAATACGCTTTAGAATTTCTTATAAATTTAGTTCGGTTAAAAATTAATAAACAAAAATATGCTTCCTTAATTACCGTACAAGACAGAGTGAGCTATTTACGTGCTTTGGCTATTAATACTTTAATAAGTGAAAGTGCTGGAATCTTTATGGATCATGAAGACGCTATTTTAAATGGTAATCTTGATAAAGCCTTACTTGATTTCAGTAGTTATAAAGCTCAAATCTCGGATATCATCAAAATTAGTGTGTCTAATGTGTATCAATCTAAAGAAGTTATAAATAAAGAACTAGCAGGTTTTAGAGTATTGTCGTATCTTTTAGAAGTGTATACTACGGCAGTTATTAATCAAATTAATGATACATTAACCAGCTACGATAATCTCATATTAAAAAGTCTACCAGAATCGGTTTCGTTTAAGCCTAACGACTTATATTTTAATTTGATGAGCATTTGTTCTTACATTTCAAAGCTTTCGGATAGCAACGCTATTTTAAATTACCGACGACTTACAGGACATTTAACCATGTAAAGGTAATTGTTGATATCCTATTTAATAACTTTAATTTAAATAGTTTCAAAAGGTTTTTGGCAATAATTACTTTTGAAGTTATAAGGGACAACCCACCCAAATGTTAATTTTATCGATTATTTTTGCGTTTTAGCGATAAATTTATATATTTGAAATGTCAACCCCTGAATCTTTTATTATGAAAAAAAACATTTTAGGAGCATTTGTTATCATGTTCGTTGCCGTTGCTCTATTTTTAATGATTGAGGATATTGCCAAAAGTGGTAAAGCCCAACCTACTCAAAATGTTGAAATCTACGATGAGAATAACCATCCAAACCTCGCTACTTTAGACGCGGAAGATTAAGCATTTTATCGATTTCTAACAGAATTGCTTCATGACTTATGGCTAACAATGCTTTAAGTTCATTGACGGTTCCATGTTCAATAAATTTATCTGGAATTCCCATGCTTTTGATGTTAACCTTATATTTGTTATCGAAGGCGAAGTTTTTAATTAAAGCGCCAAAACCGCCTATTAAACAGCCGTCTTCTATTGTTATTACTTCTTGAAAATTAGTAAAGATTTCCCTGAGCAAGTCAGTGTCTAATGGCTTCATGAATCTCAAGTCATAATGTGCCACTGCCTTAGCATTATCACAATTAGAAATGGCCTTTTGAACAGCAGTAGCTGTGGTTCCTAGTGAAATTACGGCAACTTTAGTTCCTTTTTTCAAACAAACACCTTTACCAATTTCAATTTTAGAAAAGGATTGCTTCCAATCTATTTCGGTGCCGCGACCACGAGGATATCTAATAGCAATTGGGTTTGATAAACCAAGTTGTGCTGTGTACATTATGTTTCGCAACGCCACTTCATTTCTTGGTGCAGCAATAATGAGGTTTGGAATACAGTTTAAATACGCCAAATCAAAAACGCCATGATGCGTAGCACCATCTTCACCTACCAGTCCTGCACGATCCAAACAAAAAATTACTGGTAGATTTTGTAATGCCACATCGTGAATAACTTGGTCGTAAGCGCGTTGAAGAAAGGTTGAATAAATATTACAGAAGGGTATAAATCCTTGTGTTGCCATACCCGCAGCGAAGGTAACGGCATGTTGTTCAGCAATTCCAACATCAAAAGCACGTTCGGGAATCGCGTCCATCATATATTTCAAAGAGCTACCGGTTGGCATGGCAGGAGTTATTCCAATAATTTTATCATTTAGTTTGGCAAGTTCTACAATAGTATGTCCAAAAACATCTTGAAATTTAGGTGGCTGAATGGTTTCGGCTTTTTTATCTATGTCTCCAGTAATCGCATTGAATTTTCCTGGTGCGTGATAGGTTACCTGATTTTCTTCGGCTTGTTTGAGTCCTTTTCCTTTGGTGGTAATAACGTGCAGTAATTTAGGCCCTTTTATGCTTTTTAAACGTTGTAGTTCTATGACTAAAGTATCAAGATCATGTCCGTTTATTGGTCCTGTGTAGTCGAATTTTAAAGCTTCAAAAATATTATCTTGACCGTTGACGCCTTTCTTAACATTGGTTAAATATTGTTTAAGTGCGCCAACACTGGGGTCAATTCCAATGGCGTTATCGTTTAGAATTATCAATAAATTGGCGTTGGTTACACCAGCATGGTTTAAACCTTCAAATGCCATACCGCTTGCTATTGAAGCATCGCCAACAACTGCAATATGTTGTTTTTCGGTTTCGCCTTTTAATTGCGATGCAATGGCCATACCTAAAGCAGCCGAAATAGCAGTGGATGAATGTCCAGTGCCAAAAGTATCATACTCACTTTCGTCACGTTTTGGAAATCCACTAATACCGTTAAGTTGTCTATTGGTATGAAAATTATCGCGCCTACCAGTTAAGATTTTATGACAGTAAGCTTGATGCCCAACGTCCCAAATAAGTAAATCTTCGGGTGTATTGAAGACAAAATGAAGTGCAACACTCAACTCTGCCACACCGAGACTTGCACCTAGATGACCTTCTTTGGTAGCTATAATATTGATGATAAAATGCCGCAACTCTTCTATTAATCGCTTGAGCTCAAATGTATTTAGAAGCTTGAGGTCGCGAGGTGAGTTAATAGTATCTAGATATGTGTAAGTCATAAAATATTTCAATTGGTAAAATTATGAAATAGGATGTAAACATTTCTTATAAATATTTGTAAATTGCCTAGCTTAGTTTTCATAATTAAGCCTGAAAAAGAAAAATTATTTTATGACAAAAAATTACACTCCTTACGGTTTCGTGGTTATAATATTCTTGTTTATTTCCACTTTAAATGCCCAAGTTCAATTAACTAATTCACCTTTTGAGCCATTGGTAAAGAACTATTTAGAAGAACATCTTTCATCCCATAACTTAACAAATCTAGATATTCAAGATTTATTAATACAAAATGAAGTGTATTCTAAAAGCACAAAAATCACTCATTTATACATAAACCAGCAATTTCAAGGGATTAAAATTTACAATGCTATTTCCAGTTTAGCTATTAAAGACGAAAAGGTGTTCTATTTTGCCAATCGATTTTTAGGAGGTATCGCTGACAAGGTCAATACAACATCGCCTCAACTAAACGCATTAAACGCAATTGAAAAATTAGCAGCACATCTTGGTTTGCCAGCGGTACAGAATGTAAATCTAAAATCTTCTGTAAACAATAAATATTTGTTTAGCTCTGGTAATATTTCACGGGTTGATATTCCGGTTGAACTCATGTTGTTTAAAAATAATGCAGGAAGACTAGTTTTAGTTTGGGATTTAAGTATTTATGATTTATCTGGTAAAAATTGGTGGACTGTACGATTGGATGCCGTTACGGGAGAAATTTTAGATGTACAAGATTTTATCGTGACCTGTAACTTTGGCGATGTCAATCATCAGGCACATCAACATGTGGAAATACCCCAAGAATTTTCGATGACCAATTCCAGTACTACTTCAATGTTATCAACGAATGATAATTCGCAGTATAACGTATTTCCGTTTCCTGTAGAAAGTCCTATTCATGGTACAAGACAGCTTGTGATAGAGCCAGCGAGTACTCTAGCATCACCTTTCGGATGGCATGATACGAATGGTGTCGCAGGTCCAGAATTTACAATTACCAGAGGTAATAATGTTTGGGCGCAAGAAGATAGAAGTGGCACAAATCAAGTCGGGTTTTCACCTGACGGCACTGCGGCATTAAATTTTGATTTCGAATTAAATTTAGATCAACCACCAGCTTTTTATGAAGATGCGGCAATAACCAATTTGTTTTATGCAAATAATATGATGCATGATATTTTTTATCATTACGGTTTTGATGAGCTGAGTGGTAATTTTCAATCAAATAATTACGGCAGAGGCGGCTTAGGCGGTGATTTTGTGTTCGCCGATGCTCAGGATGGTAGCGGCATAAACAATGCTACCTTTGGAACACCACCCGATGGTCAAAATCCAGGAATGACCATGTTTTTGTGGACTGGTTCAGGCCCAGCCGGCAATCCATTAATTATCAATAGCGGCAGCTTGATAGGTGATTATTTAGGATTATCAGCCACTTTTGGCGACCCATTATCTCCCGCGCCACTAACAGCAGATTTGGGGTTGGCTATCGATGACAATTCGGGTACGTCAACTGATTTGTATGACGCTTGTGATGCTATTTTTAACGGTAGAAGCTTGAACGGTAAAATTGTAGTGATTCGTCGGGGTAGTTGCGAGTTTGGATTTAAAGTGTTGGCTGCACAAAACGAAGGTGCCATAGGGGTAATAATTGTAAACAACGTTCCTGATGCCCCAATTGTTATGGGTCCTGGGGCAGTTGGTCAACAAGTTACCATTCCTTCAATTATGGTGAATCAAACTATAGGAGAACAAATCATCACTGAATTAATATCAGGTGAAATAATTAATGCCTCATTAGTCGCTGCACCGCCCTATCAAAAAGACGGTGATTTTGATAATGGCATTATAGCGCATGAATATGGGCATGGTATATCAAATCGATTAACGGCCGGACCTAGCACGGTTAATTGCCTTACTAATAACGAACAAATGGGTGAAGGTTGGTCTGATTGGTTTGGTTTAATGGTTACAATGAAACATGAAGATTTACCTCAAATGGGCCGAGGTATCGGCACCTATGTTATTGGGCAAAATACAAACGGTAATGGTATTAGGCCAGCAAGATATTCTACCGATTTTGCGATAAACCCTTTCACCTATAATGATACCAATAATCCAGGATTATCAGTTCCTCATGGTGTTGGATTTGTTTGGGCAACTACCCTTTGGGATCTAACATGGGCATTCATTGATAAATATGGATTTGACCCAGATTTATTTAACGGAAATGGTGGCAATAACAAAATAATGCAAATTGTTTTAGATGGACTTAAATTACAGCCATGCCAACCAGGTTTTATCGATGGAAGAGATGCCATTCTTGCAGCTGAATTAGCACTTACCGGCGGTGAAGACCAATGTTTAATTTGGGAGGTTTTTGCCCAACGTGGCATGGGTTTTAATGCCGATCAAGGCTTGAGTACTGAAAGAAACGACCAGGTTCAGGATTTTACATTGCCACCAAGTACTTTAGAAACATTGGCAACCTGTAATAGCTTAAGCACTAGTGATTTTATCAAAAATTCATTTAAAATATATCCAAATCCAACTGAAAACGTTATCAACATTTCCTCATCCTCGTATTTCGGTGATGCGTTTCTTTACATATATGACATTAATGGTAGATTGATTCAAAATTCAAATATTAATTTGGATTCAAATGTTCAAATCGATATAAGTGCATTGAGATCTGGTTGGTATTTTATTTCTATTGTTGGAGAAGGATTTAACATCACTGAAAAAATCATCAAACGATAATCAAGTTAATCTATGGAGTTGGTTTTTGATGATATGTATTTCATGAAAAAAGCTTTACAAGAGGCTGAAACGGCATATACCAAAAATGAAGTTCCAGTTGGTGCCGTAATTGTAGTAAACAATCAAATTATTGCAAGAGCACATAACTTAACAGAATTGCTGAATGACGTAACGGCACATGCCGAAATGCAGGCGATAACAGCTGCTGCTAATTATCTTGGCGGCAAATATTTACATGGATGCACGTTATATGTTACCATAGAACCATGTCAAATGTGTGCTGGTGCATTATACTGGTCGCAAATTGGTAAAATTGTATATGGCGCAAGAGATCAAGCCAGAGGCTGCATAGCGCTAAACACAAAATTACATCCTAAAACGATATTGGTTGGAGGTATATTAGAAACAGAAGCTCAAGACCTTATAAGGCGATTTTTTATCGAAAAAAGACATTTAAACTAACAAAAAAAGCGCCTGAAATTTTCGGGCGCTTTAACATTAAAAACCTGTATAGAAATTAGATTTTCTGCACATCGGCAGCAACCTTTCCTTTTCTGCCTTCTTCTTCAGAATAGTCTACTTTGTCACCTTCTTTTAGGTTTAAACCGTTTAGGCTAGACACGTGTACAAAAATGTCTTTTCCTGTCGCGTCGTTGGTTATGAATCCAAATCCTTTTGATTCATTAAAAAATTTAACTGTTCCAGTCATGATAAAAAGAATAAAAAATTAAAACATAAAGGTATAATTAAATTGAATACAAGCAGAAAATGGGTGTAAATTATTTTGAAGTCAATATTTACTTTTACGCTGATTTTCACGCATTTTATCAATATTTTCTTTGGTTAGCATGTAATCTTCCACTTTTTTGTCCTTCCAACGATAATATGAAAATAAGGGAAACACAACAAAAAACAACCCAATAACTCCAAAACCGATAGTTTTTTGCGAGTACTCATATTCAGTAAAAAAGCCGAATAAAATAGCTCCAAAAGAAGCAATAAAACATATCCAAATAAGCGTTTTCATGTCATTAATGGGTCAGTACATTTTATTTAAAGTCACCGTGACAATTTTATGATGTAAAGTTAATCAATTCGGTACGATAAGCAGTGAGTAGCTTAGATTTTGAAACAAAGCCATAATATTTGTTGTCTTTGATTACTGGTAGGTTCCATGCTTTAGAGGTCTGAAACTTTTCCATAACGGCTTTCATATCGTCTTTTTCATAAATTATGAATTCTGGCGGACTGTGCATAAAGGTTTCAACAGTAGTTGATCGGTAAAGACTTTGGTCAAACATGACCGACCTAATGTTGTCTAACAAAATGATGCCCATAAATTGCCCTTGTTCGTTAGTAACGGGAAATAAATTTCTGCTGGATTTTGATACGCCTTTCATGAGCATCTCTCCGAGTGTCATTTCGGGGCGCAACTGAATAAAATCTTTTTCAATGACGTTGTCAAGTTTCATTAAGGTGAGTACATTTTTATCTTTGTCTTGTGTGAGCAAAGCACCTTTATCGGCAAGTTCCTTATTGTAAATGGTATATTCTAAACTGTTCTTAGTAATTATGAATGACATTGATACGGTAATCATTAACGGTACAAACAACTGGTAACCGCCAGTTATTTCTGCAATTAAAAAGATGGCTGTAAGTGGCGCATGAAGTACACCTGCAATTAAGCCAGCCATTCCTACTAAAGTAAAATTAGATTCAGAAACTGAAAACCCAAAACCTATATTATTAATAATCTTTGCAACCACATTACCCAAAGCACTGCCCATAACTAGGGTAGGAATTATAATGCCACCGCTACCGCCGGCTGCCAAGGTAGTTGTCATAGCAATAGCTTTGAAAATGGTTATCCCAAATAACAGTAAAATTACTACCCAAATATTGTCTAAATAACTATCGAATGGGGTTTTTCCTAAGGCTTTTATATGGTCGCCAGCCATTAAATCATTAATAAAACCAAATCCTTCGCCGTAAAGTGGCGGAATAAAATAAAGCATGACGCCAATAGCCAAGCCACCAATAATTAATTTTTGCCTTCGCGATTTTAATAGACCAAAAAGCGATGAAATCTTAAAATGAATTTTCGAAAAATAAATAGAGGCAACCCCGGTACCAATGCCGAGTACTACAAAAAACAGGGTGTCTTTTATTTCAAATTTATCCGAAACCATAAAGTTGAAAATAACATCATCACCCAAGAAAAAATAAGAGGTTAGCACCGAAGAAATAGATGCCATAAGTAATGGCAATAAAGAAGCAAAAGTTAAATCCAAACTGAATACCTCGATGGCGAAAATAATAGCGGCAATTGGCGATTTAAATATCGAAGCTATGGCACCAGCGGCAGCGCAGCCAATAAGTAAACTCCTAATTTTTCTATCGGCGTGAAACCATCTACTCACATTAGAACTAACCGATGCGGCAGATGCAATTGCCGGCCCAAGTAACCCAACCGAACCACCAAAGCCAACAGTAAGTGGTGCTATAATTAACGGGTAATACATGCTTTTTTTGCTAAGTATGCCGTCTTTTTTAGAAATGGAATACAATACATTAGAAAGGCTGTGCCTGACATCTTGCTTGGCGATATATTTAATAAATAAATACACTAAAAGTAGTCCGATAATAGGCAAAATAAAATACAACTGATTATCCGAAATCGTTATACCGTATTTAAGTACTTTCTGAATTCCAAACGTGATGTTTTTGAGTAAAACAGAAACTAATCCAGAAAGTAAACCGATTAAAATAGCAAGGAAATACACAAAGTTTTTTTCTGAGATGTATTTATATCTCCAGATAAGTATTCGCTTGAAAAACTTTGATTGTTCCATAAGGTAAATCTATCAAAAAATCCTGCAAAAACAGGATTTTAATAATGGATTATACATTGAGTTTTAAGTGTAACTCTTTTAGTTGCTCGTCATCAAGAGGTGCTGGTGCATCGATCATAACATCTCTTCCTGAATTATTTTTGGGAAAAGCGATGAAATCTCTAATGGTTTCTTGCCCGCCTAATATAGCGACCAAACGGTCCAATCCAAAGGCAATACCGCCGTGCGGAGGCGCGCCAAATTCAAAGGCATCCATTAAAAATCCGAATTGTGCTTTGGCTTGTTCGTCCGTAAAACCTAAATGTTTTAGCATAATTGCTTGAGTAGCTTTGTCGTGGATTCTAATAGAACCACCACCAATTTCATTTCCGTTTAATACCAAATCATAAGCGTTCGCTTTAACATCGGCAGGATTGGTATCTAGTAACTCTAATTGCCCAGGTTTTGGCGAGGTAAATGGGTGGTGCATCGCATGAAAACGTTTCGTGTCTTCATCCCATTCTAATAAAGGGAAATCTACAACCCAAAGTGGTGCAAATTCGTTAGGTTTTCTCAAGCCCAATCGCGTAGCCATTTCCATACGCAAGGTACTGAGTTGTGCTCTTACCTTATTGGTGTTTCCTGATAGTACACAAATTAAATCACCTGTTTTGGCTTTGGTAATTTCGGCCCATTGCTTTAAGTCGGTTTCATCGTAAAATTTATCTACAGACGATTTATAACTTCCGTCGTCGTTACAACGTACATATACCATTCCTAAAGCGCCAATTTGTGGACGTTTTACCCAATCGGTTAGCTGGTCAATTTCTTTTCTGGTTAATGAATTTCCACCTGGTATTGCAATTCCAACCACCAATTCAGCAGCATTAAAAACATTGAAATCTTTATGTTGTGCAACTTCGTTTAATTCGCCAAACTGCATTCCAAATCTTATATCCGGCTTATCGTTGCCGTATAGACGCATGGCATCGTCAAAGGTCATTCTCGGGAATTTTGCTATCTCAACGTCATTAATTTCCTTAAGAAGATGTCTTGTTAAACCTTCAAATGTATCTAGAATATCCTCTTGCTCTACAAAAGCCATTTCGCAATCTATTTGCGTAAATTCAGGTTGTCTGTCGGCTCGTAAATCTTCATCTCTGAAGCATTTTACAATTTGAAAATATTTATCCATACCGCCAACCATTAATAGTTGTTTGAAGGTTTGCGGCGACTGCGGTAAGGCGTAAAATTGACCTTCATTCATACGAGATGGCACAACAAAATCACGCGCACCTTCGGGAGTTGATTTGATAAGGTAAGGTGTTTCTACTTCGATAAAATCTTTTGAAGACAAATAGTTACGAACGGCTTGCGCTACTTTGTGTCTGAAGATCAAATTGTTTTTCACAGGATTTCTTCTAATATCTAAATAACGATATTTCATGCGTAGCTCGTCGCCACCATCGGTCTGGTCTTCTATTGTAAATGGCGGTAATAATGAAGTATTTAAAATAGTAAGTTCCTTCACCAATACTTCTATATCGCCAGTTGGTAGATTTGGGTTTTTTGAAGCCCGTTCAATTACGGTCCCTCTTACCTGAATCACAAATTCTCTACCCAAATTTTCTGCTTGATTAAAAATAGCTTTAGGCGTGCGTTCTTCATCAAAAACTAATTGGGTAACACCATAACGATCGCGTAAATCTATCCAGATAATAAATCCTTTATCTCTTGACTTTTGGACCCATCCGGAAAGGGTTACTTCAGTGTTGATAAGTGACGCTCTTAATTCGCCACAGTTATGACTTCTGTACATATAATTAGAATTAATTCAGGATTTTATTCGATTTTTAAGAGGCAAATTTAATGAAGTTTAGCGATTATTAACTAAAAAAAGCCACTACAATTGTAATGGCCTTTTCTGCTATTAATCTAGATTATTCTAAAAGTTTAATCTTCTAGAATAGGATGTTCTTGATGTTTAGGTTCAAACTCTGACCTAAATGTTTTTTTAAACCACATTTTAAGCAGCATAGAAAGGTAGAATAAAATCGGAACTACTACCAAAGTTAAAAATGTTGCCACCACCAAACCAAAAATAACGGTCCATGCTAATGGTCCCCAAAATATAACATTATCACCACCCACATAAATATTGGCGTCAAAATCTTGGAACAGGGTAAAAAAGTTGATATTTAAACCAATAGCTAATGGAATTAATCCTAAAATCGTAGTGACAGCGGTTAAGTAAAACTGGGCGTAACCTTGCTTTTCCAGCTCTTACAATCGTTTCGAAAAGATGCTCCTTCGGTAGATATTCGGATTCCTCAATATTTAGTTCGTCTTTCTTTCTGTCAATTAATAATTGGGCATAATCTAATAAAACCACACCGTTGTTAACCACAATACCGGCGAGCGAAATAATACCCATCATGGTCATCATAATTACAAAGGACCAGCCGGTAACCATAAGGCCACCAAAAACGCCAATCAAACTTAAGAATATCGCTAACATGATAATTGCAGGTCTAGAAATTGAGTTGAACTGAAAAATAAGAATAAAGAATATGAGTCCTAAGCCTTTGAAGAATGCCCCAACTAAAAAGCTTTGTTGTTTATTTTGTTCTTCAATTTGACCGGTGAAGTCAATCTTAATTTCCTTCTGGCATTTGGCTAAAACTCTCCATTTCCTTTTGAATATCATTAACTACGGCGGCGGCATCTACAAAACCAGGTGCCAAGGCTGAATAAACGGTTACAACCCGTTTGGCATCTCTGTGTTTGATGGCACTAAATCCACTTGTGTTAGTCTGACTTGCTAGAGCTGATACGGGAATGTTTCTCACCTGACCAGATGCCATATCTCTAAAGGTGATATTTTGATTAAAAATAGCACTGGTATTATATCGTAATTCCTCATTGAAACGAACATAAATATCGAAATCATCACCATCTTTTTTATAAATACCCGCCTTTGCTCCGAAAATGGAATTGCGCAACTGCATACCTACTTGACCAGAACTCACGCCAAGTTCACCAGCTTTTTGTCTATCAACAATAACTTGCATGGTTGGTTTGTCTTTATTAACGTCAATTTTTAGTTCGTCTATACCAGGTATGTTTTGGTTGTTTATAAATCGACGCATGTTTTCAGCCGTTTCGATAAGTTGGTCGTAATCTTTGCCTTCAAGTTCAATGTTGATAGGAGAACCGGCTGGTGGTCCGTTGGCATCTTTTTCAACTGAAATTAGTACGCCAGGATAAATGCCCGCCAAAGCCTCTTGTACTTTTTGTCGCAAAGCTTCACTGTCTTGTCCGCGTCGATACTTGAACTGACGCATTGAGGCTGTTATTTTGCCCTTATGGGGCATTTCGGCCGCCGAGCCACCGTCGGTTTGGGGATTACCAGCACCTTCACCAACTTGAGAAACGAAACTTTCAACCATATAATTATAATCGCCATCCATGTAAACCTCATCATTTAGAATCTGGTAAACGCGTTGTTCAATTGATTTAGTGATTTCATTTGTTTTATTGATTTCGGTGCCTTCAGGATATTCAATATATACTATAATTTGATTCGGTTTATTGTCTGGAAAAAATTCGATCTTCGTTCTTTGGCTTTCAACTGAAACGCCAAAACCTGCAAAGGATATGAAAAGTAATATAAAAGTTGCCGCAACAATAGCATATGGCTTCCAGGAGTAAAGTGAAAATCGCAAAGTTTTTTCGTAATAGTTTTCAAATTTGGAAAGGGTTCTTTTTTGAAAGCGATTGGCAGCTTTTCTCAATATTAAGCGATACACCCAAAGCATAATGGCACTGAAAACCATAACGCTTCCCAAACCGCGATACGCGCCACCAAAAAACAGAATAATTAGTCCAATTCCACCTACAATTGATGATAACGCGATGATGCGTTTTAATGGCATTTCCTTATCTTCTATCGTCATAAATTTCGATACCAAAACCGAATTAAAAAATATGGCGACCACAAGAGATGAACCTAAAACCACGGACAAGGTTATTGGGAAATACTTCATAAACTGACCAAATAATCCAGGCCATAAACCTAGTGGTACAAATGCCGCCACTGTTGTTACAGTTGAAATAATGATGGGATAGGCAATTTCGCCAATCCCCTTTTTAGCGGCCTCAATACGTGACATACCTTCTTCTTCCATAAGGCGATACACATTTTCAACCACGACAATACCGTTGTCAACCAACATGCCGAGTCCCATAATTAATCCAAACAAAATCATGGTGTTTAAGGTGTAACCCAAAGCGCTTAAGATCATTAGAGACATAAACATCGACATTGGAATGGCGAATCCAACGAAGAGAGCATTTTTGAATCCGAGGAAAAACATTAAAACCGTTACCACCAAAATTACTCCGAAAATAATGTTGTTTACCAAATCTTGTACTTGGCTTATAGTTTTGTCAGACAAGTCGTTGGTGATGGTAATCTCGAGGGTTTTAGGAAAAACGTTATTGTCGATAGCATTTTGGACAATGGCTTTCACTTTTTCTGTAGCTTCTACCATGTTTTTACCTGCACGTTTTTTAACATCAAGCATCACTACCTGTTCGCCATCTTTGCGGGCAAATGTGGTTTTGTCTTTTTCTTTAAAATTTATTTCTGCTATATCTTTTAAGTAAATGGGATTGTTGTTTTCAACTTTTACCACAAAGTTTTGTAAATCGATTGGATTGTCAATTTCGCCTATAATTCTTATTGTACGTCTTTGTCCACTGCTTATTAAATTACCCGCTGAGGTTGTTACATTACCACCATTAATGGCACCAATCACATCATCAAAACTTACTTGCGAAGCCATCATTTTATAAATGTCTACTGCAATTTCAACCTCTTTATCTTGGACCCCACGAATATCGGCCTGTTTAATTTCGATGAGGTTTTCAATTTCATCTTCTAAATATTCGGCAAATTCTTTAAGCTTTTCCGTTGGAAAATTACCAGATAAATTGATGTTTAAAATTGGTATTTCTTCTGAAAGACTCAAATCAAACACATTGGGGTCAACTTTTGCATTGTTGAATATTGGCCAGTCTTCGCTAGCCACTTCGGTGTCTATTTGGTCTTTTACTTTCTGTTTGGCGATATCAACCGAAATGTCATCGTCAAACTCAACGATAATAATAGAGTAGTCTTCCTGTGAGGTTGAGACAATTTCCACCACGTTACTAACTGTTTTTAGTTTGTCTTCTAAGGGATTGGTGATTAATTTCTCTATGTCTTCGGCAGTATTTCCCGGATATACCGAACTCACATAAATTTTAGTTTCTTTAATTTCAGGGAAATCTTCACGAGGCATTCCGAAGTAAGCTGAAATACCCAGAACCAGAATGACCAATATCAAAACATACATTGTAGTTTTATTAGCAATTGCCCAGGACGACAGTTTAAACTCTTTAAAGAGATTTTTGTTTGAATTTGTCATAGTTGTCTAATTACAGCTGTTGTACTTTAACGTTTTGACCTTCTTTAACGCTACGCGCTCCTTCTTTTATTACAAAGGTGTCGGGAGCTAAACCCTCGAGTATTTCAATAATAGCGCCCTGAGTTTTTCCGGTTGTGACGTTGGTTCTAGAGACTGTTCCAATACTGTCATTTATATTTTTCACGACATAAATGTATTGGTTACCCTGCGCATCTTCCGAAATAATATCTTGAGGAATTAATATAGCATTGCTGTTTGTGTAATCATTTATTTTAAGTTTTGCTGTTAAGTTGGGCTTTATGTTAGGGTGGTTTTCTGGAATGTCCACTTCAATTTTATAAGTACGATTGGCAGCATTAATAAAATTGCTGGCTTGCCTTATTTTCGATTCGAGGTTTAGGTTTAGAATAGGAAACTCAATAGTTACCATTTTATTAATGGTTATATCGGACAAATAAGTTTCAGGAACATCAACTTCAACATACATATCCTTTAAGGAGACTAATCTCATTAAAGGGGTTCCTGGTGCTATATTACTACCTTGCTCTGTAATCACATCATCTATGGTACCCGAAAACGGTGCAGTAACTTTGGTTTTTGCCAATTGCTGCTGCATTTGGTTAATGGCTTGTTCCTGAATTTCGTAGGTTGATTTTGCCTGTAAATACTGAATTTCGCTACCAATACTTTGTTCCCAAAGACGTTGTTGTCTTTCAAACGTTGTTTTAGCTAATTCGGTTTGAATTTGCATTTGTGCTAATTGCTGACTTAATCCACCATCGTCAATTTTGGCTAATAATTGTCCTTTGGTTACTTTTTGACCTTCTTTCACAAATACTTGTTGCAGCATGCCGGCATATTCGGAGTTGATAACGACTAAGTTTTTCGTGGTCACATTTCCCTGAAGTTCAACAAAATGATTAAAGTTTTCTTCTTTGGTTGTTATGATGCTTACCAACGGTAATTTTTCATTGCCATTTAAAGATTCAAGTTTGGAGTTGATGGCATTAACTTTATCGTTGAGTGCTTTTTGCTCCTCAATTAGCGCTATTTTTTTAGAATTTAAAACTGCGGTATCATCCGAATTTATAACGGTGTCAAAATTATCGTTTGATTTTTTATCACCGCAGGACATAAGCATTACAGCGATACTAAATATAATTGTGTGAGATGTTTTCATGAATGTAATGTTTGTTATGCGTTTGTTGATTAATTATTGGTAATATTTAAATTGGTAATATTTAAAATAGTTTCAAGATCAGCTTTTTTCGTAATTACTTCGAGCATTGATTGTAAATAATCTTGTTGTGCGCCATATAATTGCGTTTGGGCTTGTCTTAAATCGAAACTGGAAGCAATACCTTCAAAAAATTTTATTTCGTTCTTACGTTCGATTCGTTCGGCAAGCTTTAAATTTTGTTTTTTGATTTCGAATTCTTCAATTGAAAACTGATAGTTGCTTTTGGCCGAGGCGATTTCAAGTTTTAATTCTTGTTCAATTTGAATGAGATCTTCTTTTGCTTTTTCAACATTTATTCTGGCACGTTGGGTTGCCGAGGATCTGCCAAAAGAACTAAAAACAGGAACATTCAAACTTACACCTACTAGTGAGAAACCAGCCCATTGTTGGTCGCTGTTTAAAAAGGTAAAGGTGTTGCTAAAGCCTAAATAGCCACCGTTTATAAACCCACTTAAGGTTGGTAAACCTTTACTTTTTTCAAGTTTCAGCAACAAGTCTTTGGAGGTTTTGTCGTTGAAAGCAATTTTGTAATCTATGTTGTTATTGATGTCTTCATTTGCTTCTATAAGTTCAAGTGATACGTTGTTAACCGCGAGATCTTCTAAGTTATCGGTAAGTCGGCTATCAGTATTTATATCTAAACCAATAGTAAGGTTGAATAAATTTTTAGCAATTATTTTAAGTCGGCTTGCATTGTTTAATGCACTTTCTATTCCGGCTAATGTGATTTGTAACTGCTCAACACTCTCTTCTTCTTCTAAACCATTTTGGAAAATCTTTTGAGTATCGTTTAAATTTTTCTGAAGGACTAACTTGTTCTTTTCTAAAATATAAACCGTTTCTTGAGCTAAAAGCATATTGCCATAAGCGTTAATTACGGCTTTTCGCACTTCTAAATCAGTTTTTGCCTTAGCGTTTTTTGAGATTTCTAAAAACACCTTAGCCGATTGTAATCCCACTAAATAAGAACCATCAAACAATAACTGTCTCAAGGTTATGGCTGCATTAACATTTTGTTTAGTACCAAAAATTACTTCCGCAAATTCGCCAGATTCACCACCCACAAACTCGGCCGGTATGAGTGAAATTTGTTGTTTCAAGAAATTTTGATAATCAACATTGGCATCAATTTGAGGTAAACCCGTAGCTGTGGTTTCCCATTTTTGTTCTTTCGCAGCTTCTATATCTCGTTGGGCATTTTTAACGATTCTGTTGTGTTCTAATGCGTAATCTATGGCTTCAGTTAAACTAAAATTAATAGTTTCTTGAGAAAACACAAAGGTAGAACTCGCCAATAAAAAGCAGTAGGTAAGATGTTTTTTATTCATGACTAGTTTTTTCTTTTGCTATAACTTGGGTTAATATATTTAAGCCTTTTTCGGTGCAAATACCTCTTAAGTGATATTCTATATAGTTATTCATGCTGTTGTTTATTGAAAAAAGCTCTAGTGGAAATAAATCGTTGTCTTTAAGACAGATCATGTTACTAAAATACAGCCTCGCAATAAAATGAACGTCCAAACTTTCACGATATAAGCCCATTTCAATACCCTTATTCAGGTTATTTACTACACAGTTTTGCATTAAATCAAACTGTTTGTTTTTTAATGTTTTGTAAATTTTTGGGTAGTATTTTTGTAATTGGTATTGCGGCGATGATTTTTCTCCTTTTAGATGAGTCATCACGAGATTTTTTATGTCGTAAATTTCTTCAATCGGATTTTCATTTACCTCACAAATGTGATTAATTCCATTTGAAATTTGATGAAATAAATGTAGGGTAGCTGCCTCAATTAGTTTGTGCTTGTTATCGTAATATTGATAAATTGTTTTTTTTGACATGCCAAGGCTGTTGGCAATATCATCCATAGTGATGCTCTTAAAACCATAGGTTAAAAACAAATCTGCCGATTTCTCTAAAATTTTTATTTCCATGATACTTGCAAAAGTACAAACGGAAACTTTAAAAACAAAAATAGTTTCCAAAGTTTTAATCATTTATTAACATTAAGTTTATATTGAAATTTTGATATTGCTATTTCATTTATTTTTGTGACATGAAGCCAATCGCCTTTTATCAAAATGAATTCAGTCAACATTTAGAAGAATTCAATTCGTTTAGCGAACCCAAAACCTTATACCAACCAATATCTTATATTTTAAGTTTAGGAGGCAAGCGCTTGCGACCAGTTTTGACTTTAATGACAACCGATATTTTTGGCGGCAATCATAAAGAAGCTTTGAATGCTGCGCTATGCATTGAAGTATTTCACAATTTTTCATTGATTCATGACGATATTATGGACGATGCACCGCTGAGAAGAGGCCAACAAACTGTGCATGAAAAATGGAACTTAAATACAGGGATTTTATCGGGCGATGCCATGCTTATTTTGTCGTATAGATTGTTGGAATCTTATAAAAACGAACAATTTAAAAGTCTAATGACATTATTTTCTGAAACGGCGCTGCAAGTTTGTGAAGGTCAACAATACGATGTAGATTTTGAAACTAGAAACGATGTAACTATAGATCAATATATCAGAATGATCGCCTATAAAACAGCCGTTTTGGTAGCCGCAGCTATGAAAATGGGAGCAATTGTCGCCAATGCATCCTTAAGCGATCAAAATTCAATCTATGAATTTGGAAAGTATTTAGGAATTGCGTTCCAATTGCAAGATGATTATTTAGATGCCTTTGGTGATGCCGAAACTTTCGGTAAGCAAGTTGGAGGCGATATTATTGAAAATAAAAAAACCTATTTGTATTTAAAGGCTTCAGACTTAGGTAACGACAACCAAAAGAAAATTTTGCGAGAGCTGTTTAACTCTGATCCAAATACTTCCGAAGAAAAAATAAATACGGTTAAGGAGATTTTTGAATCTTCAGGGGCCGCAACACAAACCAAAGTCGCGATTGAGGCTTACACAAATAAAGCCTTTTCAGTACTGGAAACATTAGCCATTTCCGACGAGAAGAAAATGGGCTTAAAGCATTTTGGCGAACAACTTATGCAACGTAAAGTGTAATGCATAAACCTTCCACTTTTCAAGATTTAATAGCAGAAGTTGAGGCCTTGGATCTTTACCAGAAGTTATTAGTGCAACTAAATAAAGACCTATTGTTAGCCAATATCAGCTTACAGTTTGAAGACGACGTGACGCCAAATTTGATGTTTGAAGCGTTGCAGGAAGTAGTTTTTAACTTAATACAAGAAAAATTTAACGACTATCTTAACTTGTTGTACATTGTTGATGTTCCTGAGCGCGATATTAAAAGGTTAGATGGTAGTGACGTTTTGCAACTTTCAAAAATGGTCACGTTTTTGATTTTGAAACGCGAATGGCAAAAAGTTTGGTATAAAGCACATTATTAAAAAAACACCCTAACAAAGGGCATCCAAGCGTTGGCATAAATACTTCTATTTTCATTGTAAAGAACATCATACCTAATACCAAACATCATATTTCTATTGCCGTACCCAGCACCTAAAAATAATGCGGGATACCAGTAATTATCGTTGTTGGCTATGTCGTTTTTAAATTTACGGTTAACGTTCAACTGCTCAAATTCTGCTGAGACTTGAATTTCAGGAATCACATTGAATAAAGTCATTACGCTACCACCTAAAACGGTAGAACTATAAACATTTTTCTGACTATTGTAAGTGCCATTTAAGCCAATTCCAAAAGCCACTTTTTGATTAAATTCATAAATTGCACTGGGCGCCAAAGTGCCACTAAAAAAACCATCGCCAAAACCCAATCCTATGCCGCCGCCATATCGCACTTTAGACCAAAATGGGCTAGGAGTAGAGGCAGTTAATTGCGCTTGACTAGTATTTGATATCAAACTGCAAAATCCTATTAAAATCAATAGCTTAAAATTCTGTATAATCTTGATTAGATGCATTTTTTAAAAGTATTTAAAGTAATGTTATAAATATAATAAATGCATTTTAAATAATCTTAAAAGTTGTATTTTTACCGAAATTTTGTTGCATCATCAACAGCACACATATATAATGGATAAATTTTCCTTTCTTAACGCAGCGCATACGGCCTATTTCGCCGATTTATACGACCAATATTTAGTTAATCCTGATAGTGTTGAACCAAGTTGGAGAGCCTTTTTTCAAGGTTATGATTTTGGAAGCGAAAACTATGGGCTGTCAGGAGAAATTGTAGAAGGTGTTACCACCCAAATTCCTGAGCATGTGCAGAAGGAGTTTCATGTTGTAAAGCTAATTGATGCCTATCGAACACGTGGTCATCTTTTCACCAAAACAAACCCTGTTAGAGAACGACGTCAATACTCACCTACATTAGCAATTGAGAATTTTGGATTGGTGCAGTCCGACTTAGACACTGTATTCAATGCAGGCGATATTTTAGGTATTGGGGCTAGTTCGCTTCGTGATATAGTAAAACATTTAGAGGCTATTTATTGTGATTCTATAGGTATAGAATATATGTATATTCGTCAGCCTGAAGAAATTCAATGGATTCAAAATAAATTGAATATCAATGATAATCACGGAAAATTTACTCCAGATCAGAAAAAGCATATTCTCAAAAAATTAAATGATGCTATATCTTTCGAAACTTTTCTTCACACGAAGTATGTTGGGCAGAAACGATTTTCATTAGAAGGTAACGAATCCTTAATACCAGCACTAGATATTTTGATTGAGGAGGCAGCTGGTTTTGGTGTTAAAGAGTTTGTGCTAGGGATGGCACATCGAGGAAGATTAAGTACGCTAACCAATATTTTTGGGAAATCGGCAAAGGATATTTTTAGTGAATTTGACGGTAAAGATTACGACGATGAAGTTTTTGATGGTGACGTTAAATACCATCTTGGCTGGACCAGCGAAAGAGAAACGAGAAATGGAGAACGCATTAATTTAAGCATAGCTCCAAACCCTTCGCATTTAGAAACAGTTGGAGCCGTTATTGAAGGTATAGCTAGAGCTAAACAAGACCGAGACGATATTACCGATGCATCGCAAGTGTTGCCAATTGCAGTTCATGGTGATGCAGCTATTGCAGGTCAAGGGATTGTGTACGAAATTGTACAAATGGCTAAATTAGATGGCTATAAAACCAATGGAACTATTCACATTGTGGTAAATAACCAAATAGGATTTACCACAAATTACCTAGATGCCCGCTCAAGTATTTATTGCACCGATGTTGGCAAAGTTACTTTATCACCAATTTTACACGTGAATGCAGATGATGCTGAGGCTGTAGTGCATGCCGCGTCCTTCGCATTGGCTTTTAGAATGCAATTTAAACGCGACGTTTTTATAGATTTATTAGGATATAGAAAGTATGGTCATAATGAAGGTGATGAGCCTCGTTTTACCCAACCAAAACTTTACAAAGCCATTGCAAGTCATAAAAACCCGAGAGATATTTATGCTGAAAAGTTGATTTCTGAAGGGATTATTGATGAGAATTATGTGTCTCAAATTGAAGAAGCTTACAAAACTGGTTTAGAACTGAAACTCGAAGATTCTCGTAAGGAAGAAAAAACAATTATAACCCCATTTATGCAAAAGCAATGGGAATCATTTCAGCGCGTTACAGAGCAAGAAATGATGAAAGAAGTAGATACTTCTTACCCAAAGGAAAACTTGAAACGCATTACTGAAGTTTTGTCTCAATTACCAAAGAATAAAAAATTTATCCGAAAAATTCAACGTTTGATAGAATCTAGACAAACCATGTTTGATGAAAACAAGCTTGATTGGGCAATGGCTGAGCATTTGGCTTATGGGTCGCTTTTAGAAGAAGGATTTAGCGTGAGAATTTCCGGTCAGGATGTTGAACGTGGAACCTTTTCACATCGCCACGCAGTGGTTAAGGTTGAAGACAGTGAGGAAGAAATTGTTCTTCATAACAACATAAGTGAAAATCAAGGAAAATTCAATATTTTTAACTCTTTGTTATCAGAATATGGTGTTGTTGGGTTTGATTATGGTTATGCCATGGCAAGTCCTAATACGCTAACCATTTGGGAAGCCCAATTTGGTGACTTTAGCAACGGAGCACAAATTATGATTGATCAATATATATCTTCAGGAGAAGATAAGTGGAAAACCCAAAACGGATTGGTCATGTTATTACCGCATGGTTATGAAGGTCAAGGCGCCGAACATTCTTCAGGCCGCATGGAACGTTACCTTCAGCTTTGTGCCAAAGACAATATGTTTGTGGCCGATTGCAGTACACCAGCAAACATGTTTCACTTGTTGAGAAAGCAAATGAAAGCCAATTACCGCAAACCATTAATTGTATTTACACCAAAAAGCTTGTTAAGACATCCACGAGTGGTTTCATCGGTTGATGAATTTGCTAATGGAAGTTTTCAAACCTTAATTGATGACGAAATTGCCAATCCAAAAGACATCAAAACCTTAGTCTTGTTGACAGGAAAATTTTATTACGATTTGTTGGAGGAAAAAGAAGCACAAAACAGAAAGGACGTAGCTTTGGTTAGAATTGAGCAATTGTTCCCATTACCAACCAAAGCAATTCAGTCAATATTAGAAAAATATAAGAATGCCGACGATATAGTATGGGCGCAAGAAGAACCTCGAAATATGGGAGCTTACGCACATATGTTGATGCATCTTGACGAAGCTAAACAATTTAGATATGCAGGTCGCAGACCTTATGGTGCACCAGCAGCTGGTAGTTCTACGCGTTCAAAAAGACGCCATAAAGAAGTAATTGATTACGTTTTTGATAAAACTAAATCTAATCAACGATAAGCACAGAAGATGTTGATTTGGTTTAAAGTTAGCCAATTACATACAAAGCAAACATAGAGGTTAAAAATAAAAAATTAAACAATGATTTTAGAAATGAAAGTGCCCTCACCAGGCGAATCAATCACAGAAGTAGAAATAGCACAATGGTTAGTGCAAGATGGTGATTATGTTGAAAAAGACCAAGCCATTGCAGAGGTAGATAGTGATAAAGCTACTTTAGAACTACCTGCTGAGGCAAGCGGAATCATAACATTGAAGGCTGAAGAAGGTGATGCAGTCGCAGTTGGTGAGGTAGTTTGTTTAATTGATACTTCTGCTGAAAAACCAGACGGTGATGCAAAGGCAAAAGAGAAAACACCCGAAAGTGAATCTCCTAAAAAAGAAGCGCCAAAATCAGATACAGCTAATAAAACTGAAAAGCTAGAAACTAAAACTTACGCTACAGGAACAGCGAGTCCAGCAGCAAAAAAGATTTTAGCTGAAAAAGGGGTAGAAGCTTCCCAAGTTTCTGGATCAGGAAAAGATGGTCGTATCACCAAAGATGATGCGGTAAATGCCTCTATATCTATGGGAACACCAACTGGCGGAACGCGCGGTGAATCGCGCTCTAAGTTATCAATGTTGCGTCGTAAAGTTGCAGAGCGATTGGTTTCAGCTAAAAATGAAACCGCCATGCTAACTACTTTTAATGAAGTAGATATGCAGCCTATTTTTGATTTGCGTAATGAATACAAAGAAGCATTTAAAAATAAACACGGCGTTGGACTAGGCTTTATGAGTTTCTTTACGCTAGCGGTAGTAAGAGCTTTAAAATTATTCCCATCTGTAAACTCAATGATCGATGGAAAGGAGATGATCAGCTATGATTTCTGCGATATAAGCATTGCAGTTTCGGGACCAAAAGGATTGATGGTGCCGGTAATTAGAAATGCCGAAAACTTAAGCTTTAGAGGTGTAGAAGCCGAAGTTAAGCGATTGGCTTTAAGAGCGCGTGATGGTCAAATTACGGTTGATGAAATGACTGGGGGAACTTTCACAATTTCTAATGGTGGTGTGTTTGGCAGTATGCTTTCAACTCCAATTATCAATCCGCCGCAAAGCGGTATTTTAGGAATGCATAATATAGTTGAACGTCCCGTAGCCATAGATGGCAAGGTTGAAATTAGACCTATTATGTATGTAGCATTATCGTATGACCATAGAATTATTGACGGAAAAGAAAGTGTTAGCTTTTTAGTTGCTGTAAAAGAAGCTCTAGAAAATCCAGAAGAATTTTTAATGGATAACAATATTAAAAAAGCTTTAGAACTGTAAAAACCTACCGTTATTAAAGTAAAAAAGGCACAATATTTTAACATTGTGCCTTTTTTGATAAACAGTAACTAACTATAACTAAAATAAATTAACTAAAATATTAATAGCAATAACCAATACAGAACATACAATTACGGTTATTACTAAAATTTTGCTGGTCGGGGTGGCTTCATCTTTCACGGTATTCATAGATTTGGATTTGAATAAATCTGGAAGTGAAAGTTCAGATTTCAGTCTGAACTTTCATTTTTACTTCACAGACTCAATTGATTAATAGCAATGCTAATTTCAGTAATATAAACGCATAAAACAATACGTAGAACTACGTATTTTTCATAAGAATAACCTTACAAAACAAGCCGTTTTCACCATTTTCCCAAAATTGACCTTCTAGTTTCCCAAAATCTACATCTAAAAAGTCACTTTTAACCTTTGAATTATTCAAAAAAACAAGAATTCATAGTTTTTTGGATTTCGGGAAGGAAAAGAATCAAATTTAGTATGGATTCATATAAAATAAACGAGTCCTGCCAATAGACAGAACTCGTTATCCCTAAAAACTAATAATAACGTTCCCGTATAGAAAACGGGCCGCAGTTAATATTAGTTGCTAATTTCATGAATAATTGTAAGCAGCGCAATACGTAGAACTACGTATATAGAAAATATTTCGGTCTAAATAACTGAATATTAAATTTATAAAAAATAATTATTTTGCAAAAAAAAATAAAGACTTTGATTTAGTGTTAAAATCAAAGAAAAGACTTACAAAAAATTTAATTCTTAATCCGTTTTTTAAGTTCTTAATTCAAGAAATCATCATATTCTTTAGCAAAAACAATTAAGGAGCCGTAGCTAGAATCCAAATTTAATTTTGTTCGAATATGGCTTTTATGCTTTTCTACTGTCCTAACAGAGATATTAAGATCACTCGCTATTTCTTTAGCTGTTTTATTTCTTCCAATACTAGAAACAATAATCCTTTCGGTAGGCGTTAGCAATTCTATTTTGGCTGGAATCTTTTTAACCTCGAGTGTTTTTTCAAGTTCAACGGGAAAGTGGGTTTTACCGTTTATTGCTGAATGAATGCAAGTTTCGAGTTCTAAAAGAGCAAATTCTTTTAAAATATAACCGTAAACACCCAATTGTTGGGCAAGTTTAAAGGTGCTTTCATGTTTCTCAAATGTCAGGATAATGATTTTAGTTTCAAGACCTTCGTGCTTACAAATACTTGCCACATCAAGCCCTGTTTGGATAGGCATTTGGATATCTAAAATAGCGATATCAGGTTTGTGAGCTCTTATTAAAGTAATAGCTTCCTTACCATTTTTTGCCTGAGCTACAATATCAAAGTTTTTGTCAGATAAAAACTCAGTTAAACCCTTTAACATCAATGGGTGATCGTCAGCAATTACAATTGTTGGGCGCATGTACTATTATTTTAGGGATATGCCACAATATAGATATAAAACCAACAACTTTAAAGAAGTTATTAAATAACTTTCAAATACAAGTATTTTTTTTCGTAATCTATAACGGCTTTCCCCTTTTTTAGAATATCAGCTCCAATGATACCGTCCACCGGTTTAGCATTTTGACTCAATAGTCCTTCATTCACATGTGTAAGATTAAACAAAATTATAGGCATTTTTTGCTTTTTCCATTTACCAATTTTTATAGCATTTATTTTTGAAATCTGAGTAGTCATATTGCTGGCGCCTGCACCTGTTGCTTTTATTTCGGAATCTTCAATAGTTAAATTGAAATTTTTAGCATTGTGCACTCCGAGTAAGGAATTGGAAGCTCCAGTGTCTAAAATAAAAACACCCTTAACACCATTTATAGTTGCCTTAATTTCAAAGTGATTGGTTTTGGTTAGCTTTAATTTGGCCTTGATATAGCCTTGGCCTAACAAAAAAGTTTGAAGATTATCCATTTCAGTTTTTTACAAAGATACTGTTATAAAACAATTATTTTTGTAGAATGATAGTTACAGATACACACACCCATTTATATAGTGAGCAATTTGATAGCGATCGAGATCAGGTTGTAAAACGAGCACTCGATTTAAATATCAAGCGGTTTTTTATTCCTGCCATAGATTCCAGCTACACATCGTCTATGCTGGAACTTGAGAAAAGTTATCCCAATAATATGTTTTTAATGATGGGCTTGCATCCCACTTCTGTAAAAGACAATTATAAAGATGAATTGCTTCATGTCGAAAACATGCTAGCAAGCAGAAAATTCTATGCCATTGGCGAGATTGGGATTGATTTATTTTGGGATACTTCTACCTTAAAAATACAACAAGAAGCCTTCAAGTATCAAATACGATTGGCTAAAAAATATAAATTGCCAATTGTAATTCACTGTAGAGAAGCTTTTGATGAGATATTTGAAGTATTAGAAGGTGAAAATGACGATGACTTATTTGGAATATTTCACTGCTTTACGGGCACTGTTGAACAAGCAAACAAAGCTATTTCCTTCAACATGAAATTGGGGATTGGTGGCGTTGTGACATTTAAAAATGGCGGTATAGATCAATTTTTAAATCAAATAGACTTAAAACACATTGTGTTAGAAACCGATTCGCCTTATTTAGCACCAAAACCTTTTAGAGGCAAACGAAATGAAAGTTCTTATTTAACCCACATTATTGAGAAAATAGGTTTACTTTACAATAGGTTGCCAGAGCAAATTGCCGATATCACAACTGAAAATTCAAAAGCCATTTTTGGTGTTTAACTTATGAATCAGAACAAGCCCATAATCTTATTAATTTACACAGGTGGCACCATTGGGATGATTAAAAATCCTGTAACAGCTAGCTTGGAAGCCTTTAATTTTGATCATTTATTAAAAAATATTCCAGAGCTGAAAATTTTAGATTGTGAAATTCAAACCATTTCATTTAACGAACCTATTGATTCATCCAATATGCACCCGAAGTATTGGGTTCAAATGGTTGAAATCATTGAACAGTATTATCAAAACTATGATGGCTTTGTTATTTTGCACGGTAGCGATACCATGAGTTATTCGGCTTCGGCATTAAGTTTTATGTTAGAAAATCTTCAGAAGCCAGTTATTTTCACAGGTTCACAACTGCCTATCGGTGATTTAAGAACCGATGCTAAGGAGAATTTAATCACGTCAATTCAAATGGCTTCTTTGCGCAATGGAAAGGATCCTATGATAAAGGAAGTTGGTTTGTACTTTGAATATAAGCTTTATAGAGGAAACCGAACAACCAAAATAAATGCAGATCATTTTGAGGCCTTTGAATCTTTAAATTATCCAATGTTAGCCGAATCAGGCGTTCATTTAAAGGTGAATAAAGAATATTTATTTCAACCTGAGAATAAGGATTTAGTAGTGCATAAAAACTTCAACACCAATGTGGCTATTATTAAATTGTTTCCTGGTATTTCCGAATATAGCTTGAGTTGTTTTTTGAATAATCCTTCTATTAAAGGTATTATTTTAGAAACCTATGGTGCAGGTAACGCAACAACGGAATCATGGTTTGTAGATTTGCTTGTTAAGGCTATAAATTCGGGGGTACATATGATTAATGTAACGCAATGTTCAGGTGGAAGTGTTGCCATGGGGCAATATGCAACCAGTGAAACCCTAAGAAAAATTGGACTTATTTCAGGGTTTGATATCACAACAGAGGCAGCAATTACCAAACTGATGTTTTTACTGGGTAAAAATTTCGATTCTAAAGAGTTTAAAACCAATTTTGAAACCTCGTTGCGTGGAGAAATGTCTTAAATTTAATGATAAAAGTTTGAGCCTTTAAATAATTTTTCGTTATTTCAACCCCTGTAAATAATCACAAAGTTTATTTTTAGAGAGGTGGCCGAGTGGTCGAAGGCGCACGCCTGGAAAGTGTGTATACGCCAAAAGCGTATCGAGGGTTCGAATCCCTTCCTCTCTGCTGTTAATTTTTGTGTGGAAATACAGAATTACATTTATTTTTTTATCTTTAACGCTTTAACTAATAAATTAAGATTTAGAACAATGAAAAGATTATTTTCTATCCTAGCTATTGCTGGAACAATGGCTTTCGGAACTGTAAATGCAAGTACATCTGCATCGTTATCCACCACAACAGTAACTACTGTTACTCAAGACTCATCGGCTGATGTTGATGAAGATTTAAGTTTTCACCAGGAACTGAAAAAGCGTTTCATAGAAGGCGGTGCGGGCTTTATGGGTATCGTGTTATTATGTTTAATTCTTGGTTTAGCCATCGCTATTGAGAGAATTATCTTTTTAAATTTATCTACAACAAACACAAAAAAATTAACTTCTAATGTAGAAGATGCATTGTCTTCAGGTGGTATTGAAGCTGCTAAAGAAGTTTGCAGAAACACTAAAGGTCCAGTAGCCTCTATTTTTTATCAAGGATTAGATAGAGCAGACGAAGACCTCGATGCTGCCGAAAAAGCTGTAGTAGCATACGGTGGCGTTCAAATGGGACAATTAGAGAAAAACGTATCGTGGATTTCCCTCTTTATCGCTTTGGCACCAATGCTTGGTTTCATGGGTACAGTAATCGGGATGATACAAGCATTCGATAAAATTGAAGCAGCTGGTGATATGCAACCATCGCTTGTTGCTGGTGGTATTAAAGTAGCACTTTTAACTACTGTTTTTGGTCTTATTGTGGCGATTATACTTCAAATTTTTTACAACTATATCATTGCTAAAATTGATAGCATTGTAAATGAAATGGAAGATGCATCTATCAACTTGATGGATTTGCTAGTAAGACACAAGAAGTAATAAACCAAAAAAAAACGATTATGAGTTTACCGAAAATAATAAGAATTTTAGTAGCTGTAGTGGGAATTATAGCGGCTATTTTTCTTGTCAGAATAATTGGTGTAGGCGATACCGAAATCAGAGAAGGCAACTCAGCTGATGTTGTAGTCCCTTTAATGTATATTGCTTACATTGCTTTAGCAGTTACAGTGTTAATAGTACTACTATTTACTGTTTTTAATTTGCTAAAGAAGCCAGCTTTGCTGAAAAAAACCCTTATAAATGTGGGACTGTTTGCTGTAATTATTATTGTAGCTTATGTATTGTCTTCAGGAACAGACCTAAATCTAAAACCATTTCTTGATAAGGGTCAAGATGTGACCGAAGCAACATCCAAATATGTAGGTATGGGATTAATTGCGTTCTACATTTTAACAGTAGTCGCAATTCTATCAATGATTTATACAGGAGTAAAAAAACTATTTAATAATTAATCATGGCAAAAAGATCAGCACCAGAAGTGAATGCTGGCTCAATGGCAGATATTGCTTTTTTGCTTTTAATTTTCTTTTTGGTAACAACTACTATAGAGAAGGATAAAGGTATTTTAAGAAGTTTGCCGCCAATAGAGCCACCAAATGAGGATGAGGTTATTATCAAGCAAAAGAACCTATTTGTTGTTTTAATTGGTAGAAATGATGACCTATTAGTTGAAGACGAAAGAATGCAACTTAAGGACTTGAGAAAGGCTGCTATAGAATTTCTTGACAATGGTGGCGACGTTGACAATGAAGGAAATCCTTGCGATTATTGCCAAGGTAAAAAAGATCCTGCATCCTCAGATCATCCAGATAAGGCAATTATTTCCTTACAGCACGATAGAGAAACTTCTTATGGTAAGTATATAGAAGTCCAAAACGAATTGGTTGCAGCCTACAACTTTTTAAGAAATAGAGAAGCACAACGTTTGTACGGAAATGAGTATCCTGGAGAAGATGAAGTTTATTTCGCAATGCTTGCCGAAAAGGAAAAGAACCAGTTCAAGCGTAACGAAGAGCTCGAAGAACGCATTGCTAAAATTAAGGTAATGTTTCCAATGAAACTTTCTGAGGCAGAACCAAAATCTTAAAGAATACGAGAATTATGTCAAAGTTTAAAAATAAAAAGAAAGGTGATATGCCTGCAATATCAACGGCTTCGTTGCCTGATATTGTGTTCATGTTATTGTTTTTCTTCATGGTGGCTACGGTAATGCGTGACAACACCTTGATGGTGAAAAACGAGTTGCCAAATGCCGACCAAGTTGAAAAACTTAGTAAAGACCGCACAACGTTTATCTACGCAGGTAGACCAAGTGAAGGTTTTAAGAAATTTGGAACTGAAGCAAGAATACAAATAAATGATGCATTTGTTGGTGTAGAAGCTGTTCAGTTAGCAGTTACCGAGGCACGTGTCGCTTTGCGTGAAGAGTTACAAGATAAGTTTGTCGTAGCTTTAAAAGTTGATAAAGAGGCAAACTCAGGCTTGGTTTCCGACATTAAACAAGAGCTTAGAGAAATAAACGCTTTAAAAGTTATGTATGTAACTACAGTTAAAAATCCTAACGAGTAGTATTAATAAAGTAAATCTTAATTTATTGGAAAAGCGCTGTGTAATCATAGCGCTTTTTTTATGCTGCTTTTTATTACCTTTAGTCTAAATTTGAATAGTACCGATTAACCCATTTAAATCTATAATGAATTTAAAAAAACCGTTTCATTGTTGTTTCATTGTCTTTCTAGCTTTTACCACACTATTGAATGCACAAGTTGAAGTTGATAGTCTGGGGCTTGATGATAAGTACCGAGAAGATCAATTTTACTTTTCAGTGACCTATAATTTTTTATCAAATAAACCAGATATGGTAACGCAAAAAGGTTTTCCAACAGGATTTCATTTAGGTTTTATTAGAGATATGCCAGTTAATGAGCGGCGCAATCTTTCAGTAGGTTTAGGGTTGGGAATCTCATCTAATTCATATAACCAAAACATACTTATTAATAGTAGTACTGGTCCAGATAACTTTGATTTAATTGATGGAGAAACTATTTCATTTACAAAAAATAAGTTTACTACTTACTTAGTGGAAGTTCCTTTCGAGTTAAGATGGCGCACCTCAACATCATCTAACTACAAGTTTTGGCGTATTTATACAGGTGTTAAAGTTGGATATGTACTTTTTAATTCTAGTAAATACGAAGGAAATATAGGGGATATTAAAAACAAGAACATAGAAAATTTTGAAAAACTTCAATATGGTTTAACCTTAAGTTTTGGGTATTCAACCTTTAATTTTCATGTATACTATAGCTTGAACAATATTTTTAAGGACACCTCTTTAAATGGGGAAAGTGTTGACCTATCCGCGCTTAAAATAGGCTTAATCACCTACATTTTATAACCAATAGTTGAGTAAAATTACTTGAGGCATTATCCCTAAAAACATTCCTATGATAAGTTCAGCGCCATTGTGTGCTTGCAAATGTAATCTAGAAGTTGCAATAGCACCAAGTATAATGGTTGTGAGCGCTATCGTTCCATTGATGTTAATTTGAAAATGTATGCCGATAGCAATGGCGAACATAAAAAAGCCTGAAGCCGCAATCATATGAATACTAGCTTTTACCTTCAAAATTGCCAATATAAGGCAAGCCAGCGTGGAACAAAGTATGCCAACAAAAAAGTAATACAGTTCTAAAATTTCAAAATATGGGAAGACCCTTAACAGTATAACTAATACAATTCCACAATTAAGGAGTAGTGGAAGAATTCGTTCTTTTGTGGTTTTTAAATATATAGAATTAACTTTATTAAGCGTTTTTAAAAGATAAAATAGCAATAACGGCAATATGACAGAAAGAATAACAATTGAAAGAATTTTGCCTTTTACAATAGGATCAGGAATAAATCTAGGAGTTTTAGAAAAGTAAAAGATGACCCCTAACAATGGCATTATTAACGGGTGAAACACAAATGATATGGTTCTTAACAGGAAATCACTCATATCTTTTTACGCAAGCGTGCTACCGGAAAATCTAATTGTTCACGGTATTTAGCAATGGTTCTTCTGGCAATGGGATAGCCCTTTTCTTTAAGAATTTGAGCTAGCTTGTCGTCGGTAAGTGGCTTTCGTTTGTTTTCCTCTTCAATAACGGTTTCAAGAATTTTCTTTATTTCCTTGGTTGAAACATCTTCTCCTTGATCGTTTTTCATTGATTCAGAAAAGAATTCTTTGATTAGCTTGGTGCCATAAGGCGTATCAACATACTTGCTGTTCGCAACGCGTGAAACGGTTGAGACATCCATTTCAATTTCGTCAGCAATATCCTTTAAAATCATTGGCTTCAGTTTACGCTCATCACCTGTTAAAAAAAACTCCTGTTGGTAATGCATAATGGCACTCATAGTAATAAAAAGGGTTTGCTGGCGTTGCTGAATGGCTTCAATAAACCATTTAGCGGCATCTAATTTTTGCTTAATAAACAACACGGCATCTTTTTGAGCTTTAGATTTGTTTACTGACTCCTTGTAAGCGTTTAGCATATTACTGTATTCCTTCGAAACATGAAGTTCGGGCGCATTACGTCCGTTTAGGGTGAGTTCTAATTCACCGTCAATAATTCTGATGGCAAAATCTGGAACAACATGTTCAACAATTTTATTATTACCGGCATATGAGCCACCAGGTTTTGGATTAAGACGTTCAATTTCCTCAATGGCCAGTTTGAGTTCCGCCTCGGTAATACCAAATTTTTGAATCAGTTTTTTGTAGTGTTTTTTGCTGAATTGTTCAAAGCCATCATCAATTATAGAAATAGCAAGGGCAGTTGCAGGCGTTTTATCTTTCCTGTGAAGTTGAATACTCAAGCATTCCTGTAAGTTTCTAGCACCAACACCCGCAGGTTCTAAATCGTGCACAATTTGAAGCACTTTTTCTACTTCATCTACAGTTGTAAATACGTTTTGCGTAAAAGCTAAATCGTCTGTAATATCTGTTAGCTCACGTCTTATATAACCACTGTCATCAATGCTGCCAACGAGAAATTCGGCAATTTCATATTCAGTTTCTGTGAGTCTAAAGGTGTTTAATTGCGAAATTAAATGTTGCGTAAACGACGTACCTGCTGCATAAGGCATGGTTTTCGCCTCATCATCGGCACTGTAATTATTGGCTTGTGTGCGATAGTCTGGAATTTCGTCGTCACTTAAATATTCATCCACATTTATTTCGTCGGCACCAATGGCTTCATTGTCGTCGTATTCTTCTTTAGTGTTGTCGTATTCGTCATAGCTATCTTCGTACTCGTCATTTTCTTTTCCACTTTCTAAGGCAGGATTTTCTTCTAACTCTTGCTTTAAACGCTGCTCAAAAGCCTGCGTTGGCAACTGTATCAATTTCATTAATTGAATTTGTTGTGGCGAAAGTTTTTGTGATAATTTTAATTGTAAATACTGCTTTAACATTTATGTAAATTATGACACTTAAAAATAACGAAAACAATCTATATGTAACTTATTAATAGATTGTTTTTTGAAAACCCACAATGGGCATTTGAAAATTTGCACAATACTAAGTGAAATAAAAAATAAGAATTCAACGGAACAATAAAATTTGATTCCTTAAAAAAATTAAAATTCTTTTTAGAATTCTGCATTTTGAGGCGTTCTCGGATATGGAATCACATCTCGAATGTTACCCATTCCTGTGGCAAACATTACCAACCGTTCAAACCCTAATCCAAAACCAGAATGCACCGCTGTTCCGTATTTTCTCAAATCTAAATACCACCATAATTCCTCTTCAGGAATATCAAGCGCTGCCATTTTTTCGCGCAACACTTCTAAGCGTTCTTCACGTTGCGAACCCCCAACTATTTCACCAATACCAGGAAAGAGAATATCCATAGCGCGTACCGTTTTCCCGTCCTCGTTTAAACGCATGTAAAAAGCCTTGATATTGGCAGGATAATCAAATAAAATCACAGGACATTTAAAGTGTTTTTCAACTAAAAAACGTTCGTGCTCACTTTGTAAATCGGCGCCCCAATCGTTGATGAGATATTTGAACTGCTTTTTCTTATTAGGTTTAGAGTCGCGTAAAATATCAATAGCCTCGGTATAACTAACACGCTTAAAATTATTATCAACTACAAATTTTAGTTTTTCAATCAGCGCCATGTCGCTCCGCTCGGCTTGTGGTTTGGCTTTATCTTCGTCCAGTAATCGTTGTTCTAAAAATTTTAAGTCGTCAAGATTGTGTTCTAAAACGTAGTTTAAAACAGATTTCATAAAATCTTCAGCTAAATCCATGTTGCCGTCTAATTCCATAAAGGCAACTTCTGGTTCTATCATCCAGAACTCGGCTAAATGCCTAGAAGTATTAGAGTTTTCAGCCCTAAAGGTTGGTCCAAATGTATAGACTTTTCCTAAAGACATGGCGTAGGTTTCGGCTTCCAATTGGCCAGAAACTGTTAGGTTAGTTTCTTTCCCGAAGAAATCTTCTTTATAATTTATTGTACCATCATCATTCAGCGGTGGATTTTTAGGATCTAAAGCACTTACCCTAAACATTTCTCCGGCGCCTTCGGCATCGCTACCAGTAATAATGGGCGTATGCATATTGTAAAAACCGTTGTCATTAAAATACTTATGGATAGCAAAAGATAATGAAGAACGTAATCGCATCACGGCGCTAAAAGTACTGGTGCGTGTTCTTAAATGCGCGTTTTCTCTTAAAAATTCAAACGAGTGTTTTTTGGGCTGAATAGGATAGGTTTCAGGGTCAGATTCGCCTAAAATATTCAAATAAGATACCTGAATTTCAACACTCTGACCTTTTCCTTGACTTTCAATCAAAGTTCCTTTTATATGAATAGCAGCACCAGTGGTTACGCGCTTTAATAAGGCTTCATCAAACTGCTCAAAATCTACAACACATTGAATGTTGTTAATGGTAGAACCATCATTGAGCGCAATAAATCTGTTGGCTCTAAATGTTCTAACCCAACCTTTCAATTCTACATCCTGCAAAACAGCATCTTTGGCTAATAAATTAGCAACCGTGTTTTTTGTCATGCTTTTAATTTTAGGTGCAAATATAATTTTTTATTAGGTTTTTAAAACGTTTCTTTTTCGTCTTCTTCCGGAATAATATTGATGGCTGGTTCTTTTAAAACTTCTTTATTGGCAATGCTGCGCTCTAATGAAAGTAATAACGAAGGAAGGAGCAAAAGATTGGATAACATAGCAAATAACAGTGTTGCAGAAACCAATCCACCTAAAGCCACGGTGCCACCAAAACTGGAAATGGTGAATACTGAAAACCCAAAGAATAACACGATGGAAGTATAAAACATACTCACACCAGTTTCTCGTAACGCTGCATAAACCGATTTTCTGATTTTCCAGTGATTTACTATTAGCTCTTGTCTGTATTTGGCTAAAAAATGAATGGTATCATCTACCGAAATACCAAACGCAATACTAAACACTAAGATAGTTGAAGGTTTTATAGGTACGCCAATAAATCCCATAAGTCCAGCTGTAATTAGCAGTGGTAATAAATTTGGAATGAGCGAAATAATTATCATCCTAAACGACCGGAACATATACGCCATAAATAAGGCAATAAGAAAAATAGCCAACGACAGTGATATAATTAAATTATTTACCAAATACCGTGTGCCTTTTTGAAAAACGTGCGCTTTTCCGGTTAGTGTAATCGTATAGTTTTCTTCAGGGAAAATCTTGGCGATTTCCTCGGAAAGTTCTTCTTCAATGCGCTGCATTCGGTCTGTTGGCGTGTCTTTCATGAAAGTTGTCACACGTGCATATTGACCAGTTGAATCTACAAAGTTTTTTAATAAATCTACATCCGAAGATGAGTTTTTTGCATAGGATAAAATGAAATTATTCTCTTGAGAAGTCGGTAATTGGTAATATTTTGGATTGCCGTTGTAATACGCCTGCTTAGAATATTTCACTAGGCTAACTACAGAAATAGGTCGTGATAATTCAGGAATTTCTTTAATGATGGTTTCTAACTCATCAATTCGCTTAAGCGTACTTAACTTCATAACGCCTTTTTTACGTTTGGTATCCACCATAATTTCTAGTGGCATGATACCATCAAACTCTTCTTCAAAAAAGCGAATGTCTTTAAAAAACTGCTTTTCTTTTGGCATGTCTTCTATAAGACTTCCAGAAATTTTAATTTGAAATATCCCAACTATACTTGCCATGAGTAATACTACTGCGGTGGCATAAATGGTAACGCGTCGCTCTTTTACCATGCGTTCCATCCAGTTCACAAAACCGCCAATCCATCGCTTGTTTAAATGCTCAAGATGCCGGTCTTTCGGGAATGGTAAAAATGTATAAATAATTGGAATTACTAGCAAACACAAAATAAAAATGGATAATATACTCAGCGATGCCACCAAACCAAATTCCTTAAGCAGTTGGCTTTGAGTAAGCATAAATGTAGCAAAACCGGACGCTGTTGTTACATTGGTCATTAGTGTTGCATTTCCAACTTTAGTTATCACCCGCTGCAGTGATTTCACCTTGTTACCGTGAAGGTTGACTTCTCGTTGGTATTTGTTGATAAGAAAAATGCAGTTGGGAATTCCGATTACGATAATTAGTGGCGGAATTAAAGCTGTTAAAACGGTAATTTCATAATTGAGTAAACCAATGATTCCAAAGGTCCACATAACACCAATACAAACAACCACTAGCGAAATTAGGGTAGCTCTAAATGACCTAAAAAACAGAAAGAAAATGATGGAGGTTACTAATAATGCTAGGGCAATAAAACCGCCAATTTCTTCAACAATAACTTGGGAATTTAAGGTGCGGATGTAAGGCATCCCGGAAATTCTAACGTCCATTTGGGTGGCTTCTTCAAAAGCGCTAACCTTCGGCTCTAATATTTCTAAAATGAAATCTTTTCTTTCAGAAGAGTTAACGATAGATTTATCGAGATAAATGGCCGTTCTTACCGTTTGAGTTTCGCTGTTAAATAGGAA
Source organism: Flavobacteriaceae bacterium (assembly GCA_018402135.1). Classification (GTDB taxonomy): domain Bacteria; phylum Bacteroidota; class Bacteroidia; order Flavobacteriales; family Flavobacteriaceae; genus Paucihalobacter. Next base: position 521,422 of record JAGYJF010000003.1, read on the forward strand.
ATTATCGTAAAATGGAAAATCGTTAAATAGCGTGCTCTGAAGTGCTTCAACCTGAGTCTGCGTTGTTAATGAGTCTGGTACAAAAGGAATTAAATCGAATTTCTCGAGACTGGTGTTTTTTGATAATTGTTGTAAGTCTTTAATAGAGACAACGGTTTCAACTTGGCTGTATGCCTTGAAATCTTCCGATAATTGATTCCAAGCATTTAATTTTTCAACCGTAAATAACGAACTATCTTTAACACCTAAAACGATTAGATTACCTTCTTCGCCAAAAATCTCAAGAAAATTGTTATATACAATATTAATTTCATGCTCATCGGGAAGTAAATTGGCTTCGGTATGCGTAAAGCGCATATTAGTCCATTGACCACTAAAAAAGATAGTAGCTAAAATAATTCCTATTAAAATAGCAATTTTGTTGCGCAGAATAAGCCTTGCAATTACTTCCCAGAATTTTGTAGTAAGAAGTTTAAACATTTAAAGTTTTTAATAGCGCCAAAGGTATTAAAAACCCTATGATTAGAGGATAAATTAAGGTTATTTTAAAACAATTAAAGCGAAATATTAAAGGTGAATTTTAAAGCGACGTTATCTTCAAAATTTGGAAGGTGATAAGCCCCATATCGATAAGAAAAACTGAGTCCAAATCCAAACAATAGTTTATTGATTTCAAACCCCGATTCGGTATAAATTTGGTCTAAGGTATTAAAAGTAATACCTTGATGCTTGTCTATATTGTTCATAGTTCCAATAGCATACCTGTTTATTAAAACTAGCTGCGGTTTGAAACGTTGTGAGATTTCAAAAGGTTTGAAATAGTGTTTAAGCTGAAGTGTGACAAATCGATCGCTAAAAAACTCATTAAAAAACATGGTTTCAAAACTGTTGAGTCCTGCTACTGAAAAGCGTTGTAAAATGGTTTCTTTGTTGATATTATTAGGATAGGCGTGGTAGAGATGTGTAAGTGGCGTCTCACCAAGGGCAAGTCCAGCAACCAAGGTTACGCTTGAAAAGGACTTTTGACTGTAATTAAGCTGATAGATGGTTTTGAAGTCTATTTTGGCAAAATTAAAATCGCCATTAATCACATTTTCAAAGCTTTTTGTAAATTGAAAAGTAAATTTAGGGAATCCGTTTTCAATTTCGTTGAGTCTATCATTTTCAAACTTAAATTTACTAAATGGGCTCCATTGAACGCCAATTTTAGCCGTACTAATTTCAAAACTTCTAAAACTGCCTGCGTCTGTTACGAATGTATAATCGTAGGTGGGTTCTATTTTACTAATAGCAAGTTCTGTTTCAGTAAGTAAATTATTGAGGAGCTTGTGCTCTAAGGATACGGTTTTGGTAATGTGTTTATGAAAAAGACTAATATTAATTAATCGAGGTTCAAAAAAGGTAAAAAACCTACTATCGGTTAAAAAGTTAGAGCTGCCAGTTTCCTGGAGGTCGTCGGTGTAATCAAAATTTAACCATGTATTTCTTTCTTTGTTTAATCTAAATCCACCACCAATACTATATTTTGCTCTTTTGTCTCTAAAACCGTAAACCCAATAGCCATTTAGTCTAAATACTTCTGAAAAGTTTTCGCTGGTCATTCCGCCAAGTCCAGACCTAACCCCTTCATATTGATTGAATTTTATCAGGTATCTTAAATCAATATTAAAGTATCTTGTTGGGAAATATCCATTGCCAATTTGATTTAAAAAATCAGCTTTTCTTATTGAGTCGTTTTTAGCTTTTGAGTTTTGCTTGTTAATTTCATCTGTCTGTGCGCTTGTAAAAAGCGAAACAAAACAAATTACAATTAGAACCAAGCGTCTTCTCATTCGTGAATTATGTGAGATATTAAACTAAAAAAAAGCGACTTAATTGTCGCTTCAAATTTAAACGGTCATTATTTCTTTTTCTTTTATAGCTAAAATATCCTCAATCCTAACGATGTATTTGTCTGTTAAGGCTTGTACGTCAACTTCGGCGTTGGTTTTTAAATCTTCAGAAACATCTAATTTTTTAATCTCACTATTGGCATCCTTGCGAGCGCTTCTTACACCAATTTTGGCGTCTTCCGACTCGGCTTTGGCCTGCTTTGCCAATTCACGACGACGTTCTTCGGTTAAAGCTGGCACATTTATGATGATTGTTTCGCCATTGTTCATAGGATTAAATCCTAAATTAGCGATCATAATACTGCGTTCAATTTCTTGAAGCATCGATTTTTCCCAAGGTTGAACGGTGATGGTTCGGCCATCTGGAGTGTTGACATTAGCAACCTGACTTAAAGGCGTTTGTGATCCGTAATATTCCACCATTACGCTACCAAGCATGGCAGGACTGGCTTTTCCAGCTCTTATATTTACAAACTGTTTTTCAAGATGTTTTATAGCACTATCCATGGCTTCTTTGGTGCTATCGAGAATAAATTGTACGTCTTCGTCCATTGTTTTAAAATTTTTAAAATAATATCAAATTATAAGTTTACTGTAGTACCAATATTTTTACCTGAGACCACTTTTAATAAATTACCACGTTTGTTCATATCAAACACAATAATTGGCAATTCATTTTCTTGACTTAAAGTAAATGCGGTAGTATCCATTACTTTTAATCCCTTTTTAAGAACCTCGTCGAAGGTGATAAAATCAAATTTTGTAGCTAATTTGTCTTTTTCGGGATCTGCCGTATAAATGCCGTCAACTCTAGTGCCTTTTAAAATTACATCGGCATTTATTTCAATAGCGCGTAACACCGCAGCCGAGTCGGTTGTGAAATATGGATTGCCCGTGCCACCACCAAAAATAACCACACGCCCTTTTTCTAAATGTCTTATGGCGCGTCTTCTTATAAAAGGTTCGGCAACTTCATTAATTTGTATGGCAGACTGCAATCGGGTTTGTATCCCTGCATCTTCACATGCACCTTGAAGAGCCAAGCCATTAATTACGGTAGCTAACATACCCATGTGATCGCCTTGTACACGATCCATTCCTTTACTCGCACCAGCAACACCTCTAAAAATATTTCCACCACCAATTACTATTGCGACTTCTATGCCTTCATCTACAATACTCTTAATTTCATCGGCATACTCGGCCAAACGTTCGGGGTCTATACCATATTGTCTGTTACCCATTAAGGCTTCACCAGATAGTTTTAGAAGTACTCTTTTATATTTCACAATTTATTTTTTTTGAAAGTTAGGCAAAACTACGCAAATATTGTAATGATTAAAAATGAAAAAAAAGACTTGAATATAATATTCTGTTTAGTAGATTTAAATTGAATGAGTAGGCGCTTTTTACTTTTCTAAGAAATTACTTATAAAGTCAGCAATTTTTGCAACTGTAATTTCAAGAATTATGAATACCTACAACGAAATTGCCCTTGTTTTATTTGAAAAATACTTCAAAGTTGTCTCTATTCATTTTTAATTAATTTGACTTAAATATATAAAAAAAGCCATCTTGTTACAGATGGCTTTTTAAATTATATTACTTGTAGTTTATCCTAAAGCGACTCTTTCAAATGCAACAACTTCGGCTCCGGTTTCTGCTTTTACATAAGCACCTACACTTTGTTTATTATCTTTGATAAAATCTTGATTTACTAAAGTATTGTCTTTAAAGAAACGACTTAGTTTTCCTTTAGCGATGTTATCAAGCATTGCTTCTGGCTTGCCTTCTTGACGTAATAAGTCTTTAGCAATTTCAATTTCTTTATCAATAATTTCTTGGTTAACGCCAGCCTCATTTAAAGCAACTGGATTCATCGCAGCGGCTTGCATAGAAACGTTTTTAGCTACTTCTTCGGCCTTATCGCCACTACTTGAAAGACCAGTCAAAACCGCAATTTTATTTCCTGCGTGGATATAAAACCCAACAAATGGCGCTTCTAAAATTCTGTAGTCACCAATTTCAATTTTTTCGCCAATAACACCAGTTTGCTCAATTAGTTTTTCAGCAACGGTAATACCTTTATAGTCTTTAGATAACAATTCCTCTTTAGATGAAGTACTTAAAGCAAGTTCAGCAAGTTCAGTTGCTAAGTTTACAAAGGTATCGTTTTTTGCCACGAAGTCAGTTTCACAGTTTAAAGAAACAATAACACCTTTAGAGTTGTTGTCGTTTACTTTGGCTATTACAGCACCTTCGCTTGACTCGCGATCGGCGCGGTTGGCAGCAACTTTTTGACCTTTTTTACGTAATATTTCAATGGCTTTTTCAAAATCACCTTCAGCTTCTACTAATGCTTTTTTGCAATCCATCATACCTGCGCCAGTAGTTTGTCTTAATTTATTGACTTCGGCAGCTGTTATTTTTGTCATAACGATATATATTAAAAATTTAAAAAGTCGTTCTTTTTTTAAGCTAGCTTAAAGAATCAAACGACTTTAATAGAGTTATAGATTCTTTTTTTATTCTTCTTCTTGATCTGCGGCTACAGCTTTTTTAGCAACTTTAGTCTTTGCTTTTGGAGTATCCTGCTCAACTTTTTCCGATTTTCTTTCGGTAAGTCCTTCTGTAATGGCGTTGGTTACAACAGATAAAATCATGTTGATTGATTTTGACGCATCGTCATTAGATGGAATTACATAATCAACTTCTCTCGGATCTGAATTGGTATCGACCATAGCAAAAATTGGGATGTTTAATTTTTGCGCTTCTTTAATAGCGATGTGCTCACGCATAGTATCAACCACAAATAGGGCAGCTGGTAAACGTGTCATATCGGAAATAGAACCTAAATTCTTTTCTAATTTCGCTCTTAAACGGTCTACTTGTAAACGTTCTTTTTTAGATAATGAGTTGAAAGTACCATCTTTTTTCATTCTATCGATAGAAGCCATTTTTTTAACAGCTTTTCTGATAGTAACAAAGTTGGTTAACATGCCACCTGGCCATCTTTCAGTGATGTATGGCATTTTTGCAGCACCAGCTTTTTCAGCAACAATGTCTTTTGCTTGTTTTTTGGTGGCTACAAATAAAATTTTACGTCCCGATGCAGCAATTTTTTGAAGTGCTAAAGACGCATCTTCAAGTTTCGCAGCTGTTTTGTAAAGGTTGATAATGTGAATACCGTTGCGCTCCATATAGATATATGGTGCCATGTTTGGGTTCCATTTTCTGGTAAGGTGTCCGAAATGTACACCTGCTTCAAGTAAGTCTTTTACTTCTGTTTTTTCCATGTTTGAAATAGTTTACGTTCTGTTGAATTAGCAATAATTGAGTGGTCACTTTATTTAAAGGTATGCCTCAATTATTTAGATGCTAAACTAAAATCTGCACGCCTAGGCGTGATAGACAACAATAACTGGTTTAATAATAATGCTGAATGAACAGCGGTTTGTTTAATAAAAAATTCAACATCCTGCGCAAACAGGATGTTGAAAAAAGTTTTGAGATTAACGTTTTGAGAACTGGAATTTCTTGCGCGCTTTTTTCTGTCCGAATTTTTTACGCTCAACCATTCTTGGGTCTCTGGTTAATAAACCTTCTGGCTTTAATATGCTTCTGTTTTCAACATCTAACTCGCACATTGCACGAGAAAGTGCCAAACGTATAGCTTCTGCCTGGCCAGTTACGCCACCTCCATATACGTTAACAGTAATATCAAAGTTGCCATCATTGTTAGTCATGACTAAAGGTTGGTTTACTTTGTACTGCAAAGTTGCAGTAGGAAAGTAAGCCGTCATGTCTTTTTTGTTAACAGTCATCTTACCTTTTCCTTGAGCAAGATAAACACGAGCAACAGCCGTCTTTCTACGGCCAATTTTGTGAATTACTTCCATTTAATTAAATTCATTTAAATTAATTGTTTTTGGTTTTTGAGCCTCATGCTTGTGCTCACCACCAGTAACAACAGTTAAGTTACGGAATAGTTCGGCGCCTAATTTGTTTTTAGGCAACATTCCTTTTACTGATTTCTCTACTAAACGTGTCGGATCTTTGTCGAACAGTTCGTTAGCAGATAAACTTCTTTGACCTCCAGGGTAACCTGTGTGACGAATGTAAGTTTTATCGTTCCACTTGTTTCCTGTTAAGTTGATTTTTTCAGAATTGACAACAATTACATTATCTCCGCAATCAACATGTGGTGTGAAGTTTGGCTTGTGTTTGCCTCTCAAAAGTTTGGCAACTTTTGAAGCTAAACGGCCTAAGTTTTGTCCATCAGCATCTACTAAAACCCACTCCTTATTAACGGTAGCTTTGTTAGCTGATACTGTTTTGTAGCTTATTGTATCCACACTTATTAAATTTTTTACCCGTATCTCGTACGAGCAGATTAAACAATTCTCTCCAAAAAAGAGTTTGCAAATTTACGATTAATAATTTGATAAGCAAATAGAATAGACCCAAAAAATTTATCTGAAATTATATAAATAAATTAACTTTGTAAAATATTGATTTTTAAGCAATAAATATTTTGTTTCTAATGCGCTTCCAACCAATTATTACCTTCGCCTAATTCAGCCGTTAGAGGGACATCTAATTTAAAGGCATTTTCCATTTCATTTTTTACCAGTTTTTTAATGTTTTCAAGCTCTGGTTTGTAAACATCAAATACCAATTCATCATGCACCTGAAGCAACATCTTAGTTTGGTAGTTTTCAGATTCTAGTTGTTTATGAATGTTAATCATTGCAATTTTAATGATATCAGCCGCACTACCTTGAATGGGCGCATTAACGGCGTTACGCTCCGCAGCACCTCTAACAACTGCGTTTCTGGAATTTATATCTTTTAAATAGCGTCGTCTGCCTGAGACAGTTTGTACGTAACCGTGATCTCGTGCAAAATCTATTTGTGCACTTATGTAGGCCTTAAGCTTTGGATAAGTTTCGTAATAAGTGTCAATTAGTTCTTTCGATTCGCTGCGGCTTAAATCGGTTTGATTACTTAAACCAAAGGCCGATACACCGTAAATAATTCCGAAGTTGACTGTTTTGGCATTGCCACGTTGTTCTCGGGTAACTTCAGAAATTGGGACATTAAATACTTTAGAAGCGGTTGAAGCATGAATGTCTTCACCATTTTTAAATGCTTCTATCATAGTTTCTTCCTTACTCAAAGCTGCAATAATTCGCAATTCAATTTGAGAATAATCGGCAGCTAAAAGGATGTAATCTTCATTTCTTGGCACAAAAGCTTTGCGCACTTGGCGGCCGCGTTCGGTTCTAATAGGTATATTTTGAAGGTTGGGATTGTTACTACTTAACCTTCCAGTAGCTGCAACGGTTTGCATATAATCGGTATGAACACGACCCGTAGTTGGTTCTATTTGTAATGGCAAGGCATCAATATACGTGCTTTTTAGTTTTGATAATCCACGATATTCCAAAATATCGCGAATAATGGCGTGGTCTTTTGCTAAATACGATAGGATATCTTCACCCGTGGCATACTGACCAGTTTTGGTTTTTTTAGGTTTGTCTACCAGTTTTAACTTATCAAATAAAATTTCACCCAGTTGCTTTGGCGAAGCAATGTTGAAGGTTTCGCCAGCATGGTTGTAAATTTCCTTTTCAAGCCGTTCAATATCTGCATTAAGTTGTTCTGATAAGTTCCCTAAAAAAGAACTGTCTAATTTTATACCTTCAAGCTCCATACTTGCCAAAACGCTCATTAACGGAATTTCAATGTCATCAAATAATTTTTGCGTGTTGGCTGCGCCTAATTCATTTTGAAAATGCTGCTTAAGTTGCAAAGTGATATCGGCATCTTCAACGGCGTATTCGGTTTGTTTATCTAAAGGAACCTCGCGCATTGAACTTTGGTTTTTTCCCTTCTTTCCAATAAGCGTTTCTATAGAAATTGGCGTGTAATTTAAATAAGTTTCAGCCAAAACGTCCATATTATGTCGCATATCTGGATTGATAAGATAATGCGCCAACATGGTATCGAATAATTTTCCTTTAACTTTGATGTTGTATTTATGAAGTACTTTAATATCGTACTTTAAGTTTTGACCTATTTTTTCAATGGATTCATTCTCGAAAAATGGACGCAATTGTTCCATGAGTTGTTGGGCTTCTTCAAAATCTTCAGGAAAGGGTAAATAATATCCTTTGCCGGTTTCCCATGAAAACGAAATACCAACTAATTTGGCTGTTAAAGCATTTAAGCTATCTGTTTCAGTGTCAAAACAAACTGACTGCTGTTTTAAGAGCGATTTTAAAAATAAATTAGTAGCCATACCAGGCTCAACACTTTGATAAAAATGCGGTACTGTTTCAATGTTATTTCTTTGGCTGGAATGTATCTGAGTTGCGGTACTACCATCATCAAACAGAGAAAATTGACCAGCGCCGGCTTGAGTTGTTTGGCTTCCAGATATTTTTACAGAAGCTGCATTTTTTTTATTATCACTATCGGAACCACTGTTTTGTGTAGCTGCTTCACTTGAGGAGAACGTTTTAACAAAATTTGATAGTAGTTGTCTAAATTCTAGCTCGTTGAAAATTTCGGTTACTTTTTCTACATCTGGTTGGTCCAACTCAAAATCTTTAGCATTGAACGTTACAGGAACATCCAGCATAATAGTAGCCAATTGTTTAGAAAGCGTTCCCAATTCTTTATTGGCTTCAATATTTTCTTTCATTTTACCTTTTAGCTGATGTGTATTGGCTAAAAGATTTTCCATGCTCCCAAATTCCTTAATGAATTTTTTAGCAGTCTTTTCGCCAACACCCGGTAATCCTGGAATATTATCGGACGAATCGCCCATCATTCCCAGAAAGTCAATTACTTGCAATGGCGATTCTACTTCAAACTTTTTCTGAACCTCCGCAATTCCCCAAGTTTCATAACCACCACCAAAAACTGGTCGGTACATAAATATATTGTTTGAAACCAACTGTGCAAAATCTTTATCAGGCGTTACCATAAAAGTTTGGTAGCCTTCCTTTTCGGCTTGTTTTGAGAGAGTTCCAATAACATCATCGGCTTCAAAACCTTCTTTCACCATGATGGGGATGTGCATGGCTTTTAATATATCATAAATAAAAGGGATGGCTGTTCTTATGGCTTCCGGTGTTTCGTCGCGGTTGGCTTTATAGGCTTCAAACATTTCAACGCGGTCAACGCTACCGCCTTTGTCAAAACACACAGCCAAATGGTCTGGCCTCTCACGTTTAATAACGTCTAAAAGTGAGTTCATAAAACCCATGATGGCTGAGGTGTCTAATCCTTTGGAGTTAATTCTGGGATTTTTTATAAAAGCGTAATAGCCCCTAAAAATCAGGGCGTAGGCATCTACAAGAAATAAGCGTTTTTGATCTGACATGTGTAATGTTTATTGAGCCTATAAAACTACAAAAAGTTAAGGGTATAATTGAAAAGCAATTTGTAATTTTCCCCTTTTAAAAATTACTTATGCAAACTATATCAATCGCCATACACGGCGGTGCCGGAACTCTGGTAAAAGGATTAATGACTGCCCAATTGGAAGCGCAATACCAATTAACATTAAATATAGCAAGAGATGAGGGTTACTCAATTCTAGCCAATGGAGGAAACGCTATAGATGCTGTTGAAGTAGCAGTAAAATTATTAGAAGACACACCCTTATTCAATGCCGGAAAGGGAAGTGTGTTTACCAACGAAGGCACACACGAAATGGATGCAGCCATCATGGACGGTAAATCTTTGAAAGCAGGCGCGGTAAGCCTAATTTCTGGGGTTAAAAACCCAATAGCGTTGGCAAGAGACGTCATGGAAAAGAGTTACCACGTATTTTTAGCGGGAGAAGGTGCCATGCAGTTCGCCAGAATTAACGGACATAAAATTTTAAGTCCAGAGTATTTTTACGATGAGGTGCGCTATCAGCAGTGGCAAGGTATTAAAGACAGTGATGGATTTCAATTAGATCACAGTGTAAAAAAAGATGGTAAATTCGGTACGGTTGGTGCCGTGGCATGCGACCAATACGGTAACGTTGCAGCGGCCACGTCAACAGGTGGAATGACCAACAAAAAATTTGGCCGCGTAGGCGATAGCCCGATGATTGGTGCCGGAACCTACGCCAATAATAACACTTGTGCAGTAAGCTGCACAGGAAGCGGTGAGTTTTTTATTCGCGGTGTCGTGGCTTATGATGTGTCTTGTTTAATGGAATATAAAGGTTTGTCGCTTCAAGAAGCTTCAAGAGAAGTGATTATGAAGCGGGTACTTTCCATTGGTGGCGATGGCGGATTGATAGCAGTAGATGGCAAAGGTACTATCGCTATGCCATTTAATACTGAAGGGATGTATCGGGCTTGTAAATCTTCAAATGGAGTTCAGGAAATTGCTATTTATAAATAAAATTGTTTCAAATAGCAAGCACCTAAATAGGCAACACCTTTGCAAAATCACGTAACAATAAACCCTTAATTCCCTTTCATACGAGTCCACAGGTCAGATAGCAACTTTTTTCCATCTCGCGCATCCTTTGTTGATTCCAAAAAGGTCACCTTGCCCAAATCATCTATCTCTATTTCATATTGAAAAACAAAGTTTTCAGATTTTGGTTCAAGGCTTAAAAGCCCAAATCGTAAATCATTAAAATAAAGTTGTTCGTTCTTTTTAATAATGGTAAACCAACCTTCAGAAATTTCAATCATACGTTTTACATTGTTTTGATTGACGAGATCGCCCAAAAGGTCATGGTTTTTAGGATAGGTTTCAAACGCGATTGGTTTTGAGTCAAAAAACGAATAATTCCCCAGCAAATAGGCATCTTTAGTTTCAACATTGGCGCTCCAAAGGACAGTATTCAAAGGCGAAGGTCTCGTGTCTATTTGAAGATAATTTATTTGTTGTGTTTTTAAAGCCGCTTCAAATTTTGAAAAGGCCGTCCATTTTAAAAGAAATGTTAGCAGGAGATAAGCTGAACTAAGCGCCAAACCCATGGTATTATAATAGTGGCGTTTTTTTGAGCTTTGTTTTTGTCGCATGGCGAGAATTAGGAACAATAAAAAAGGTAGTGTGTACATTGGGTCGATGACAAAAATAGTTTTAAATGCTAATCTTAGGTCTAAAGGCCAAAACAATTGCGTGCCCCAAGTAGTGTGTGCATCTAATATAGGATGTGTTAGAAACACCCAAAAAAATAGCCAAGACCAACCTTTAAAGCTCTTATGCCTTTCGTAGTGGGACACAAGCCAACCAAAAACGGGAGCAAAAAGCACTGAAAATAAAATTGAATGTGTAAATCCCCGATGTATGGAGAGCGCGGTAACCGTATCGGTAAAATACGATGCAAAAATATCAAAATCGGGTATGGTGCCACCAATGGCGCCGTAAAGCATCGCTTTATTTCCAACTTTTTTGCCTAAAACAGCTTCACCAACTGCAGCACCTAATACAATTTGTGTAAGTGAATCCATATAATTTTATAAAAATAATCAGCTATACAAAGCTTGCAACTTTACAACATCGCAATCAGATAAAAAAAATCGTATGTTATGACGAAACAAAAAATCAGTAACCATTTTATGTCAAAATTGCATCTTAATAGCTACAAGAATTGCATCGAAGTACAATCTTTAAATAAACGGCGCCTCAATAGGTAACACACTAACTTTTCTATCCTTGATATTGTATTGATCACCATTTGAAAGTACATGAACCGTTAGGTTAGTCATCGTCATTGGTGTTCCAGGTTCCAGTATTTTTTCATTATTATGGGTTAAAGTGCTGCCATCAAATAATATGACCATCCCAGAACCAATCACAGTGCAATCGTTACCGTTTTTTATGATGATGCCTGTGTCTTCGGCTAGACCTATTCCAAGAAGATTGGGGAACTTGGCAACCGCTTCAGAAGTTCGCCCAAAACGGCCACGTTGAATAAAATGGGTGTCAATTATGACATCAGGTAACAAACCAAGGCCTTTTCTCATAATCACGGCGCCCTTAATAAAGCCTTCTTTTGGGCTTCCACCGGCAATCATTTCATCGGCCATTGCCATGGCTCCAGCACTCGTGCCTGCAATCACAAAACCAGGTTCATTTTGGTAACGCTCCATCATAATTTGGTGAATGGTAGAGCCTCCAATGTGTTTTGTTATTTTAGTTTGGTCGCCTCCCGAAAACATGATACAATTCGCGTTTTTGACCAATTCAATAGAAGATTCTCTTTCAGTGTCTTTTCGTGACCTAATATCTAAGATGTCAATATGTTCGCAACCCAAGGTAGAGAATGCAGTAATGTAATTTTCGCCAACTTCAACAGGAATGCTACTCGCGGTAGGAATTATAACCACCTTGGCATCTTTACCGCCTGCTGCTTGCATTACGTGGTACAGAATCCCCTCTTCTATAAACTCTAAAGTGTAACGTTCATGACTTTCAATTCCTTTGTCTTCATTTCCGCCAATTGGTATCAGCGTTCCTTTGGGTAGATTGCTACTCATTCCTCGTTTTTTACGTTCAATTAATTATACCGCAAAATTAAACTTAAATAATTAAAAATTATTTTATATTTAACTCTAATCAATATTCAAAATCTAAAACCTATGAGAATTCGGGAAATCAATGCTATGCGTGGGCCAAATTATTGGTCTATAAGAAGACACAAATTAATTGTGATGGTTTTGGATTTGGAAGAAATGGAAGAACGTCCGTCCGACACGATTCCAGGATTTAAAGAAAGATTAGAAACCATGTTTCCATCTATGTATGAACATCGTTGCTCTGTAGGAACTCCAGGAGGCTTTTTTCAACGTGTTGAAGATGGCACATGGATGGGTCATATTATTGAACACATTGCGTTGGAAATACAAAGCTTGGCAGGAATGGATGTCGGTTTTGGACGTACACGTGGTTATGGCGAAAAAGGCGTTTACAATGTGGTTTTTGCTTATATGGAAGAATCTGTTGGCAGATATGCAGCCAAAGCTGCCGTTAGAATTTGTGAAGCACTTGCCAATAACGAAGCTTATGATTTGTCTGACGACATTCAGCAAATGCGCGAATTACGTGAAGCCGATCGTTTGGGTCCCAGTACAGGCTCTATAATTGAAGAAGCTGAAGCACGCGGTATTCCGTGGATTAGGCTCAATAAATATTCATTGTGCCAATTAGGTTACGGAGCCAATCAGAAGCGAATCCAGGCAACCGTTACTAGTGAAACCAGTAGCATTGGCGTAGAATTAGCCTGCGATAAAGAAGATACTAAATACTTACTTGAACAAGCGCAGGTAGAAGTGCCACGAGGCGATATTATTAAAAGGGAATCTAGTCTGGACGAGGCTTGTCGCTATGTTGGCTTTCCTTTGGTTATTAAACCTGTTGATGGCAATCACGGTCGTGGTATTACCGTTAATATACGCAATTATGAGGATGCTTTAAAAGCGTTCAGAAACGCTAAAGAAAGCTCGCGTAATGGTAGTATTATAGTTGAAAAATTTATTACCGGTGAAGATTACAGACTATTAGTCATCAATCATGTGCTTGTTGCCGCAGCTAAGCGTTCGCCCGCACATGTCGTTGGTAATGGCGTTTCGACTGTTCAAGAACTAATAGATGAGGTTAACAAAGATCCCAGACGTGGTTTCGGACATGAAAAAGAACTCACCCAAATTACCGTAAACGAGCTAACTAAAACTATTATTAAGGATGCTGGATATTCTTTGGAAAGCATATTGCCAAAAAATGAAAAACTTATCTTAAAAGACACAGCAAATCTAAGCACTGGCGGTACCGCCGAAGATGTAACAGATATAATACACCCCGCTAATATTTCAATGGCTGAGCGCATTTCTAAAATTATTGATTTAGACATTTGTGGGATTGATATTATGACTACCGATATCTCTCAACCACTTTCCGAAACAGGTGGTGCAGTTTTAGAAGTAAATGCAGGTCCTGGATTTAGAATGCATTTGGCGCCAACTACAGGATTGCCAAGAAATGTAGCAGCTCCAGTTATTGATAAATTATTTCCAAAAGGTAATGACGGACGGATTCCTATTATTTCTATTACTGGGACCAATGGTAAAACTACCACCACCAGACTCATTGCGCATATTGTAAAAATGAATGGATATCGTGTAGGTTACACTACAAGTGACGGTGTTTACATTCAAAATAGGTTATTAATGAAAGGAGATTGTACTGGCCCTGCAAGTACCGAGTTCGTTTTGAAAGACCCCACGGTTAATTTTGCCGTGTTAGAATGTGCGCGTGGCGGATTGTTAAGAGCTGGACTAGGCTTTAAAAAATGTGATGTTGGTATAGTAACCAATGTAGCATCTGATCATTTGGGGCTAAAAGGTATTCATACTTTAGATCAGTTGTCCAAAGTTAAAGGCGTCATTCCAGAGACAGTATTGCCAAGTGGTTATGCCATTTTAAACGCCGATGACGACTTAGTTTATGAAATGCGACGTTCGGTAAATTGCAATGTGGCACTTTTTTCTATGGATGAAAACAATCCGCGAATTAAAGCACTGCAAAGACTTAACGGAATTACGGCCATTTACGAAAATGGTTATGTAACTATTTGTCGCGGTGAATGGAAAATGCGTGTAATGAAAGCTGAGCAAATTCCTCTGACCTTCGGTGGGAAAGCTATCTTTATGATTCAAAATGTGTTACCAGCAATTTTGGCCGCTCATGTACAGGGTATTAGTATTGAAGACATCAAAGCCGGATTAGATTCTTTTATTCCATCGGCATCTCAAACACCAGGCAGACTTAATTTATTCGAATTTAAAAATTTTAATATCTTACTTGATTATGCTCATAACGCTGCAGGTATGCGTGCATTACAAAAATTTACCGATTCTATGCAAACCACATGTAAAGTTGGCATTATTGCAGGTGTTGGTGATCGCCGTGAAGAAGACACGAATGCTATTGGAGCCATTGCAGCCGAAATGTTTGACGAAATTATTATTCGTCAGGATAAAAACCTAAGAGGCAAAACGGAGGAACAACTTATTAAAATGCTTGAAGATGGCATTAAAGCAATAGATCAAAATAAAAAAACAACCGTTATTAGATCTGAAAAAGAAGCCATTTTGCACGCTGTTCAAACCGCTAAAAAAGGTTCTTTAATTGTGTTGTGCAGTGATGTCATTCCCGATGCTCTTGAAATGGTTAAATCATTAAAGGAAAAGGAAATGCGGGGAGAAGCATTGGCCTGAACCGCGAAAAATGTTTAAGGCTTTTCGCCAAGACTGCATGGTAATTGGGTTACTCGCGGCAATATTTTTATCGTACCTTAAAAAAGGAGTTCTAAACCACGCACATCAACATCTCTATCGAGAATTGAAGTTTTAAAAGGTGTTTAATAATTGTTAAGTAAAAATGATATTAACAAAGTTTAATTTCCTTTGTTTTAATTTGAAGACTTTTTCTGTAGGCTTTAATACTGATAATGTCGTTGCTTTTCTTTTGATTTAACTCTATAAGCTGCGCTTTTAACTGTGTGTTTAGCGTATTTTCTTTTGAAGTATTATTTGTAGTAATTGTTGTATCTTCTTTAGAGGCTTCAATTTTAACTGAAGAAACAGTAGTTGTTTCTTGTGCGAATCCTAAAATTGGCAAGAAACTTATTAAGGTTATGACTACTATTTTTTTCATTTTTGTATAACTTAGTTGCTATTTACTTTGCAAAGAAACCACAGCATTGAGGTTTCATGGCATATTTTAGACCAATGCAGCTATAATTAGTTGAAATGAATCTGAAAACATAAAACATCGATGAAATGCACTTTTTTTAATATTTCAAAAACATAGTTATTGTAAATCAGTACTTTAAAAATACTAGGATCACTTTATCTATGATATTGTGCATAAAACCGTTAGATTTATACCAAAATGAGCCTTTTTATGCCTGAAAACCCATTTTTACAGTTATTTCAGAAGCAACAACAACATCAATATGTTGTAGGAAACACATCAGTAAAAGAACGCATTCGTAAATTGAATAGTCTCAAGAAGGCTATTGAGGTCACTTATAGAAGTAAAATTCATGAGGCTTTAAAGAAGGATTTAAATAAATCCATTACTGAAACAGACCTCACAGAGATTTATCCAGTAACCAGCGAAATAAAGTTTATTAAAAAGCATCTTTGGCATTGGGTAAAAAAGCAAAGCGCACCAACACCATTATCATTTTTTGGCGCAAGTTCTTACACAAAATTTGAGCCTAAAGGGGTTTGTTTGATTATATCACCTTGGAATTTTCCGTTAAACTTAACTTTTGGCCCATTGGTTTCGGCTATTGCTGCTGGTAACACCATCATACTGAAACCATCTGAAATGACACCTCACACTTCGGCATTGATGAAAACTATGGTGCAAGATTTGTTTGACGACAGAGTAGTGGCCTTGGTAGAAGGTGAAGTAGAAACAGCCCAGCATTTATTGAATTTACCTTTTAATCATATATTCTTTACGGGTTCGCCGGCAGTAGGAAAAATTGTAATGAAAGCAGCAGCAGCGCATTTAAGTTCTGTTACCTTAGAACTAGGCGGGAAATCCCCAGCTATAATTGATGAGAGTGCTAATCTAACCACTACAGCTAATCGTTTGATTTGGGGTAAGCTTGTTAATTGCGGACAAACTTGTATTGCACCAGATTACGTTATTATTAAGGAAGACTTGCTTTCGGAATTTACTAATTTATGCATCAAAGCTATAGAATCTTATTATTCCAAAAACATAGAAGCGTCTAACTCTTACGGAAGAATAGTGAATCAAAAACATTTTCAAAGACTCAAAAATTTAATTGATGAAGCTGTTAGCCAAGGGGCAAAAATTGCTTATGGTGGAAATTCTAATACTGCAGATAACTACATTCAACCTACTTTAATTACGAGTTGTAATACAGAAATGAAGATTATGCAGGAAGAAATATTTGGACCAGTATTGCCCATTATAACTTATAAAGATGCATCCGAAATATTAAATCAGATTAATACTAACCTGAAACCATTAGCCTTATATGTATTTAGTAACAGGAAGTCTTTTATTGATAATATAATCAAAAATACGCGTGCTGGCACAACTGTAATTAACAACAATCTCATCCAATTTAACAACCATCATTTGCCATTTGGTGGTAGTAATAATAGTGGCATTGGAAAAAGTCATGGATTTTACGGTTTTAAAGAATTTTCAAATGAACGCGCCTTTATGAAACAACATTTCAAAGGGATTTCAGAATTTGTAACGCCACCTTATACCAACTTAAAAGAGAAAATAGCAGCCTTGACTGTAAAGTGGTTTTAAAAGAGATTTAGGCCTTAATAATATAGTCTGCCTGAATCGTTTCATTCAAACCATTCTGAAATTTAGTCATGCTAAAATACTGATGAATGGCGTAACTACCAGTTTCACCTTTTTTATTAACGGCGATGTAACCAACCTGAAAATTTTTATAATCACTGTTGGGCTTGTTTACTATTCGGCTAATGGCTTCTTCGCAGGCTTGCTGTGGTGTTTTTCCTTGTCGCATTAATTCCACAACTAAAAAACTGCCCACCGTTTTAATAACCTCTTCACCCAAACCAGTGGCAACGCAACCGCCAATTTCATTATCTACAAACAATCCAGAGCCAATAATTGGACTATCACCAACGCGGCCAGCCATTTTGTATGCCAAACCGCTAGTAGTACAGGCGCCAGAAATATCTCCGTTTTGATCAATAGCTAACATTCCAATAGTATCATGATTTTCAATGTTTATAATGGGTTTATATTCGCTGTTAATTTTCCAATTTTCCCAAGCTTTTTTGGAGGCTTCGGTGAGTAAATTTTCTGGTTCAAAACCCTGTGCTATGGCAAATTGTTGCGCACCATTCCCAGCTAACATGACGTGTGGTGTTTCTTCCATGACCTTGCGAGCTACTGACACTGCATGGGTAATGTTTTGTAAATAAACAACGGCGCCACAGTTGCCATTTTTATCCATAATACAAGCATCTAAAGTCACGTTACCATCTCTGTCTGGCAACCCGCCTTTTCCAACCGACTGGCCTTTCTCATTGGCTTCTTCAACCATGCAGCCTTGTTCAACGGCGTCTAAAGCGGAGCCGCCATCTTGAATTATTTCCCAAGCTTTTTGTGTAGATTCCTTTACATCCCAAGTGGCTATGACTAAAGGAAGCGCATTTGTAGGTATAGCGCTAGCTTTATCATTTTTTTCAGGATTGCCTTCATTACAATTTAATATACTTGCGCTAATTGTAAAGCCAACTCCAGTAATAGAGGCACTTTTTATAAAATTTCTTCGTTTCATAAACTAAGTTTATTAGTGTTATTTTGGTATCCAAACCAAAGAATGTAGGAATAGCAAAATATAACTAAAATAAATGCTAATTTAAAACCAAACCTATCAATAAAAAAACCAAATGCAGGAGGAATTAATGCACCGCCTACAATTGCGGTACACAACAATCCAGAAGCTTTTGGTTTTAATTCTCCTAATCCAGATAAGGCCAGTGTAAATATGGTTGGAAACATGATTGAGTTGAATAGGCCTACCGCTAAAATACTCCACATAGACCACAACCCACTAGTGATAATTGACATTACAATAAGCAAAATGGCAAAGCAGGCAAAAACAGCTAAAACTCTTGCAGGGTTAAATATTCGCGTTAAATAGGAACCAATAAAACGACCAATCATAGCGCCAGACCAATAAAAAGTTACAAAAACGCCAACAATGGCTTTGTTTTCGGTTTCTGCTAAACCAGAATTTAGGAATAACGATGCAATGTGGCTCATAAAGTTATTTTCCTTGACTAAACTCGCCATATCACCTTCTAAAAAATAGTTTACCAAATAGCTGCCAATAGCCACCTCAGCACCAACATAAAAAAATATACCAAGCACGCCTAGCAACAAATTTCTGTGTTTTAAAGCATCGAAGTAAGTACCTATTGATTTTTGATTTATTAGCGTAGGAAGTTTTATAAATACAAAAGTCGCGGCCATGAAAATTATAAATATGGCGAGCCAAAGAAAGGGTTTTTGTACTGCAGAGGCTTCGTTTAAAAGATAGGTCTCCTTTATAGTTGGCGACAGAATTTCTATTTCTTCTCGTGTTTTTATTTTATCACTCAAGATAAAAAGAGCACCAACGGCTGGAGCAATCGCTGTTCCTAATGAATTGAATGCCTGAGATAAGTTTAACCTACTGGAGGCGCCATCTTCGCTGCCTAAAACTGCAACAAAAGGATTGGCTGCAACTTGCAAAATAGTCATGCCAGCGGCAAGTGTGAAATAAGCAGCTAAAAACAGTCCAAATTCCCGATATGATGCCGCTGGATAAAACAAAGCACATCCTAATGCCATCGTCACTAATCCTAAAACAATACCGTATTTGTAACCTATTTTTGATAAAACATAACTGGCAGGTATAGACAGCACAAAATACGCGCCGAAAAAAGCAAATTGCACCAGTCCTGCTTGAAAATAAGTAAGTGTAAAAAGTTCTCGAAGTCTTGGGATTAAAGAGTCTACAAGTACCGTTATAAATCCCCACAGAAAAAATAAAGTAGTTAAGAGTATAAATGAGGAGCGATAGGTTTTTGTTTTACTCATAGCGTATTTTTAATTAACTGAAATTTCATCAACAAACAGCCAAGCTTTTCCTTTAAAGGGGGCACCTAAATGCCAAGTTGGTAAATTTCCTATATTTTTGGCGACCACCTTTATAAATCTATAATTTCTTCCTGAAACTTCAGAAGAAATGGTTTTGATTTCAGTGGGTTCTAAGGGTTTGGGATTTTGAAAATTGTGTTGCTCAATGAGCACAAATTCGTCTCCGTTATTTGATCCATAAAAACTAACTTCCGAAGGATAAAAAATCCAACTTCTTTGATCTTGAAGAAAATTTATTTTAATGGTTGAAACTTCTCTCAATTCACCCAAATCTAATATCACATCAAGGTTGGAGTCTTGGTAGCCTTGCCAAGTACCAGTTCTAAAATCTAAGGCTCCTAAAACACCGTCTATAAGTGCATTATCACCACCGCCGTTGTATTGATTGGCATAGTTGGTGTTTAAAACAATGGATATTTTAGGGTCTATTTTATAGAATTGGGTTGTAATTACAGCGCTTTGCTTTTGATTGTTTTCCGCATAAATTTTTAAAATGGCAGGTTCTGAAATAATGAATGGTTGTTCGTAAGGTTGAAATTCTGAATCATCAATCGCATAAAATATTGTGGCATCCTTATCAGCATTTTTTAATAGTATTTGCGTTTCATTTTTAAAAGCCACATCACCTTCGGCAATAAATGGCACTGGTACAATAAGATGGTCATTTATTGCGGTAGCTGGCACATATTGGTCTTCTGTAGCCCAATCGCTAGGGTTGTTTGTCATGAAAAATTCTAGGGTGCCACCGCTTATGAGGTCCGCATGATTTAAATAGGAATAAGGATGCTGCTTACCATTAAGCTTCACACTTTCAACATAGAGGTTTTCTAAAGAAAGGTTGTTGACTTTAATAGTGAACGTTTTTCCATTTTTTAAATTAATACTAGCCTTATCAAACAAAGGGGTTCCAATAATGTATTGGTTGCTACCAGGCGTTACGGGATAAAAACCTAACGAGCTGAAAATATACCAAGCACTCATTTGTCCGCAGTCTTCATTTCCAGAAATACCATCAGGGTTATTATGGTATTGTTCGGTTAAAATTTGTCTTACTTTTTCTTGGGTTTTATAAGGTTTATTGACAAAATTATAAACGTAAGCCATATGATGACTGGGTTCGTTACCATGGGCATATTGCCCAATCAAACCAGTAATATCTACTTGATGCCTGCCTGAGGTTTCGCCTTCAGCCACAAATAATTTATCCAAATAATTTTCAAGTGCTTCTTTACTACCCATCAAATCCATCAAGCCTGAAAAATCCTGAGGGGTGTATAGGCTGTACTGCCATGCATTTGCTTCGGTATAATTAAAATTAACTTCGTATGGATCAAACGGTGTAAACCAAGTATTTCTGAAACGTCCACGCATAAAATGTGTTTCTGGATCAAAAACATTTTTGTAGTATTGAGCACGTTCGATAAAAAGTTTATAATCTTCTTCTTTGCCTAATTCCCTCGCCATTTGAGCAATGGTCCAATCGTCATAAGCATATTCAAGTGTTTTTGAAACGGATTCACTTTCGTTTTCAACAGGAATAAATCCAAGGGTTTTATACGATTCTAATCCTAATTTATCTTGTAAAGCAGAATGTTTCATAGCTTCAAACGCTTTTTCAAAGTCGTAATCTTTTATGCCTTTTAGGTAAGCATCAGCTATCACTGGAACCGCATGATAACCAATCATGCAACCAGTGTAGTTGCCCGATAAATCCCAAATTGGCATAATGCCACCTTCGTCATATTTTGCTATAAAGGTTTTTATAAAATCATTAGTTCGTTCGGTTTCAATAATAGTAAATAATGGGTGTGCAGCACGATACGTATCCCAAAAAGAAAACACGGTGTAATAATTAAAATCGGTGTTTTGATGGATTTCTAAATCCATACCGCGATAACGGCCATCGACATCTTGGTATATATTTGGAGCTATCGTGGCGTGGTACATGGCAGAGTAAAACACAACTTTTTGATCGTAATCAGAAGTTTCAACTATAATTTTTTCAAGTTGACGTTCCCAAATGTCTTGGGCTTCTTTTTTTACTGCTAAAAAGGATTTATTGTCAATTTCTGTTTCTAAATTGTTTTTGGCCCCGTTTTCATCAACAGGGCTAATTCCTATTCTCACATAAATAGGTTCATTTTCTGGATTTTCAAATTCTAAGGCAACTTGTTTGCTTTCAAACTTATAGTTTTTAGAAGAACTCGCATTTTCAATCGCATAAGTAAGGTTTTTAATGGGTTTTGAAAAATTGATGTAATAATACAATCGTTGGTCTTCAGCCCATGCTTTTGAATAACGATACCCCGAAATAGTTGAGTCGTTTAACTTATTTATTTTATAATCGAGTAATTCATCGCGATGCTCTAAATCAAGAATAATAAATTGTTGGTCTTTAGACGGAAATTGATATTTATGAATACCACTTCGGTAAGAAACAGTGAGTTCAACTTCAATATTGGTTGAATCGAGTAATACTTTATAATAACCAGGTTCTGCTAATTCGTTATCGTGAGAAAAGTGTGCTCGATAACCTTTTTCACCATTAAAACCGTTATTGAAATTAATTTCATTTGTGGGCATTAAAAGTACATCGCCATAATCTGAAACGCCAGTTCCGCTGAGGTGCGTATGCGAAAACCCATAAATGTAACTATCGCTATAATGATAGCCACTACAGCCTTCCCAACTGCCGTCCACTCGCGTATCGGGGCTAAGTTGCATCATTCCAAAAGGCAAAGTCGCGCCGGGAAAGGTATGCCCTGTACCATCGGTACCAATAAAAGGGTTGACGTAAGATACAAGCGAAGTGTCTTTTTTTGCCAGGGAAATTTCGACTTGTTTGTCGCAACTTATTAGTAAAATTGAAAAAATAAAAATGAATAGTTTATAAGTATGCATTACAAATTGATTAGTACTTTTAGCCTACCAATATACTAAAAATGCAATTGAAGTTTTTATATTTAATGTTACTTGTTTTTCTAACTAGTTGTCAAAATCAAGGGCCAACACAGATCATTTCTACAATACTCCCACAACCCAATCTTCAAAAAATTAATAATGACCATTTTGTTTTGACATCAAGTTCACAAATCGTATATGATGAACGTTTGAAAGAATCGGCGCTTTTTTTAATTGAATTTTTAGAACAAGGAGCAAACTTTCGCTTTAGCGAAAATTATAAAACTGCAGACATTGAATTTATTTTTGACGCGTCCATTTCTGAAACCTCTGGGTATCATTTAACCATTTCATCCGAAAAGATTTCTGTAAAGGCATCTTCGGAAATGGGTGCGTTTTATGCCGTGCAATCGTTAAGACAACTGTTGCCTGAAGCGCTAGAAAACCAAACTTTCACCGAAAACAAAATTCTAATTCAAGCACAGCATATTGAAGATGTACCGCAATTTGCCTATCGCGGAATGCATCTAGATGTGGGTCGCCATTTCTTTCCGGTAGCGTTTATCAAGAAATACATCGATATGCTGGCACTGCTTAAGATGAATACTTTTCACTGGCACTTAACCGAAGACCAAGGTTGGCGCATCGAGATTAAAAAATATCCAAAATTACAAGAGGTTGCTGCATGGCGCGACGAAACACTCATTGGTCATTACAACGATATGCCACACCAATTTGACGGAAAACGTTACGGTGGTTATTACACCCAAGAAGAGGTCAAAGAAATCGTTGCATATGCTTCAGCAAGACACATTACCGTAATTCCGGAAATTGAGATGCCCGGACATTCACAGGCTGCAATTGCCGCTTATCCGCATTTGGGATGTACAGGCGAAAACCCCGGAGTGGCTAAACTTTGGGGTGTTTTTGAGGATATTTATTGCCCTAAAGAAGAAACATTCGCTTTTTTGGAAGACATTCTAGATGAAGTTCTGGAGCTTTTCCCCAGTGAGTACATTCATATAGGTGGTGACGAAGCACCCAAAACCCGATGGAAAAATTGCGAAAGTTGTCAGGCACTCATTAAAAAAGAGGGGCTAAAAGACGAGCACGAACTTCAAAGCTATTTCATCACGCGAATGGAAGGCTATCTCAATAGCAAAGGCCGCCAAATAATCGGTTGGGACGAAATTTTGGAAGGAGGCTTAGCTCCCAATGCCACCGTGATGTCATGGCGCGGCGTTGAAGGTGCAGTTGCGGCTGCCAAACAAGGGCACAAGGTAATTATGACACCTACTTCGCATTGTTATTTTGATTATTACCAAAGCGAAAATGACACCGAACCACTGGCCATTGGCGGGTTTTTACCCTTAGAAAAAGTCTATCATTTTAATCTGATTCCTGAAGGTTTAACCGCCGAAGAATCCCAATTTGTATTAGGCGCGCAAGGCAATCTCTGGACGGAATATATGAAAGATGAAAAGCAAGTGGAATATATGGCGTTTCCGCGAGCAATAGCGTTGAGCGAAGTGTTGTGGACTTCAGAAGAACTTAGAAATTACGGAGATTTTGTGAAAAGATTAGAGCATTTCCAAGAGCGGATGGATGCGTTAGACATCAATTATGCCAATCATTTGTATGAAATAAAAGGCGAAATTCAATCCAATGAAAATGGTATTTTCTTTCAATTAAAATCGGAAAGTAACTCCAACCCTATTTTTTATGCTACAGACGGCAGCGAGCCCAATTTACTATCTTATAAATATGAAAATGCCATCTCAGTTGCTGAAGACCTTAATATAAAAGCAGCAGTTTTTGACGAAAACGAAAAGCAATTAAGTTCCATTTTTGAGGAAACAATTAAAATGCATAAGGCCGTGGGTAAAAAAATTGAACTGAGTGTTGAACCAAGCAAAGTTTATAGCGGCAGTGGCGCGGTCGGGTTAATCAATGGGATTCAAGGTAGTGACAAACGGTATGGTGATAAAGAATGGCTGGGGTTTTGGGGCGATGATTTGGAAATCCTGATTGATTTAGGTGCAGAAACTGAAATAAACAAGATTTCAACCAGATTTTATGACGCCATAGGGCAATGGATTTACGCACCGTCAATTATTGAAGTTGCAGTTTTAGATAGTGAAAGAAATAATTTGACAAAGCATAATGCTACTTTGGTTGATGGCAGGAAAAATGTAAAAAATTTAGAAGTTCGTGTTGAAAATTTAGATGCGAGATACATTCATATTAACATCAAAAATTACGGCACCATACCGGATGGTTCGCAAGGTGCCGGCCATAAGGCCTGGTTGTTTATTGATGAGGTTTTTGTGGAATAAACACAACCTTTTCGGAATGAAATCCAAAAAAGTCGAATATTGTAAGTATGATACTAGAAATTTGTGCAGCAACTATCCAATCAGCCATCAATGCTGAAACTGCCGGTGCGCACCGCGTTGAGTTATGCAGTGAGTTAGCCGTTGGTGGTATAACACCATCATTTGGAATGATTCAAGAGGGTTTAAAGATAGTATCCATTCCAGTGTTTATTTTGATTCGCCCTCGGAGTGGTAATTTCACTTATTCCGAAGACGAATTTGAAATTATAAAAGCAGACATCCTGCAATGCAGACAAATGGGTTGTGCAGGCATTGTTTCTGGCGTTTTGAATGTTGATAATTCCATCGATGTTATTAGAACCAAAGAATTGGTCGAACTAAGCAAGCCTTTACCATTTACGTTTCATCGTGCATTTGACTGGGTGCCAAACCCAACAGAAGCGTTAGAAACCCTAATTGATATTGGTATTCAAAGGGTTTTGACATCCGGGCAGTCATCTACTGCAGAAAAAGGTATTGAGTTGTTAACCCAACTGCATCAACAAGCAAATAATCGGATTCAGATTTTGCCTGGTGGCGGCATCAATGAAAATAATGTAAAATTGTTTAAAGATAAGGGATTTACTGAAATCCACGCTTCTGCCACAACTTTGGTTCAAGAAACAGCCGTCCCAATAGTTACAATGAATAGTACAAAGTTTTTTCAGGAACATAAAGTGTTTGAATCTAACACCGAAATTATTTGTAGAATTTTAAAGAATTTAGATTGAAATATAGGCTATTAATATTATTACTACTTTTGATTTTGAGTTGTGAAAGACAATCAAAACATTTGGTTTCCAAGAAATTAATTCATGAAGGTTGGCAATTCAAAAAAACCACAGATTCTATTTGGTATCCGGCAACCGTTCCCGGTTCGGTACATACTGATTTGTACGGAAATAAACTTATTCCGCATCCTTTTGTAAAAGATAATGAGTTGCAATTGCAATGGATTTCTGAAACAGGATGGGAATATCAAACAAGGTTTTCTGTTGATGAAAAAACACTTCAAAAATCCAATCATATGTTAAGCTTTGATGGCTTAGATACCTACGCTTCAGTTTATGTAAATGACAGTTTAGTATTAAGTGCCAATAACGCTTTTAGGTTTTGGAAGGCAGATGTAAAGCCATTTATTAAATTAGAAAATCACATAAGAATTGTTTTTGAGCCCACCAGTATTTCTGAAGAAGCCGAAAAGGACAAATTAGATTACGAACTTCCTGAAGGCCTGCGTATTTTTTCGCGTAAAGCGCAATTTCAATACGGTTGGGACTGGGGGCCAACATTTATAACCTCAGGAATTTGGCGCAAGGTTTTTTAGAAAGCTGGAATATGGCCAGAATAGAAGACACCTATTTTAAACAAATTAAACTAAGCGATAGTATTGCAAAACTTGAGGCCGAAATCGCTATAACACTCCATGAAGAAAAAGAATTAACCCTCGATATTCTTGTTGAGGGAGAATTAAAGGCCACAATAAAACAAGAATTTAGAGCTGGACAACATGTGATGAATATCCCATTTACTATTGAAAACCCTCAGCGTTGGTGGCCACACAACCTGGGTGAGCCACATTTGTATGACTTTGAAGTGCGCTTAAGACGAAATAACAAAATATTGGACGTAAAAAAACTTAAAAAAGGTCTGCGAACCATTGAGCATATCGCAGAAAAGGATGAGGTGGGCGAGTCCTTTTATTTTAAAGTAAACGGCGTTCCTGTTTTTATGAAAGGTGCCAATTACATTCCGCAAAACAGTTTTCAAAGTGAAGTAACAGAACAACATTATGAGCAATTACTAAACGATGTGGTGACAGCCAATATGAATATGCTTCGGGTTTGGGGTGGCGGCATTTATGAAAATGATGTGTTTTATGAAAAATGTGATGAAAAGGGCTTGCTAGTTTGGCAGGATTTTATGTTTGCCTGTGCGATGTATCCCGGTGATGAATCCTTTCTGAAAAATGTACAGCAGGAGGCCATCGATAATGTAAAACGCTTGCGAAATTTTACTTCTATTGCTTTGTGGTGCGGTAACAATGAAGTAAGCGAAGGCTGGCACCGCTGGGGTTGGCAGGAAGGCAGAAGTGAACCTGAAAAAGAAGAGATTTGGAACAATTATTTAAAAATTTTCGACACCATTTTACCAAATACCGTGAATAAATTATCGGAAGTTCCTTATTGGGAAACTTCTCCAAAATTTGGTCGGGGTGATATTCGCTATATAACCGAAGGCAATGCACACGACTGGTGGGTTTGGCATGATGGGTATCCGTTTGAAAGTTTGGAAAAGAATGTGCCTCGTTTTATGAGTGAATTTGGCTTTCAGGCGTTTCCAAGCTATGAAACTATTAAATTTATAAACGACAACGACAGTATAGATATTAATTCACCTGCAATAAAAACCCATCAAAAACATCAAATCGGTTTTGAGCGAATTAAAGAATATATGGAACATGATTTTCCGGTGCCTGATAATGACGAAGATTACGTGTATATAAGTCAGTTGTTGCAAGCCTATGGCATCGGTAAAGGTATTGAGGCACATCGGCGTTCGAGACCTTATAATATGGGCAGTTTATATTGGCAACTCAACGACTGCTGGCCCGCGGTGAGTTGGTCGAGCATCGATTTTTTTGGTAACTGGAAGGCATTGCAATATCAAGCCAAGCGGAGTTTTGAGAATCTTCTCATTTCATCAGAAATAGTGAATGATACACTTCAGGTGTATATTGTAAATGATTTGCTTGAAACCCAAACAGGCACTTTAAAGCTTAAACTGATGGATTTTTATGGGGACGAACTTTGGAGCGAGAATACAGAAATATCCATAGATAAATCAAGCAGCAATATTTATACAAAAATTCCTGACAAGATTTACAAAGGTAAAGAAGGCAAAGTGGTATTAGAAGCGCGTTTTATGGACGCCTCATCATTGCATTATTTTTCAAAACCAAAGGATTTAATTTTGCCAAAAGCTAAATTGAATTATCAGATTACTGAATTAGAGGATGGTTACAAAATTGAAATCACTTCGGAAATCCTTCAAAAAAACGTATTTTTTTATGCCAACCAAAAAGGACATTTTAGTGATAATTTTTTTGACTTGTTACCCGGTGAGGTAAAAACTATTTACTTTAAAACCAGAACCGAAGGCGCAGTCATTCAATTTAAAACGTTTAACACATTAATAAGATAAATACTACCGCTTCTAACTAACTTTGTTTTCTATTTTTATAGAATGACACGTTGGATTTTCTTTCTAATTTTTTATACGCTGTTCAGCTTTTATGCCTTCCAAGCCATAAAAACTGTTAGTAAACATTGGTCCTTACAAAGCATATTTATAATAATTTCACTACTCGTACTAGGTAATTTCATTTACCATTTTACTATTGCTAGTGATAGCAGAATTCTTACCCCACCAAAAAGTTTGGCCTTTGGATTTTTAATCACTTTTATAGTTTTTAAAATGATAATCATACCTATACTTCTAGGGGAAGATATCATTAGAGGAATTATTGGTGTTAACGATAAACTTATTGCTTCAAACGAAAACTTTAGTATTCCTTCCAGAAGAAAATTCATTAGTCAAATAGCTTTGGGATTAGCAGCAATACCAATGCTATCTTTGCTTTACGGAATGTACAAAGGCAAATACGATTTTAGGGTGCTGAAATACACCTTATATTTTCAGGATTTACCACAAGCTTTTGATGGTTACAAAATTACCCAGTTAAGCGATATTCACTCAGGAAGTTTCGATAATCGAGATAAAATCAAATATGCTGTTGAATTGGTAAATGAACAAAAATCGGACGTGATTCTTTTCACCGGTGATTTGGTCAATAATAAAGCTGAAGAAATGTTGCCTTGGAAAGACGTCTTTGGCAAACTGTCCTCAAATGATGGTATCTATTCTGTGCTTGGCAACCACGATTATGGCGATTATGTTGATTGGAATTCTAAAGCCGAAAAAGACCAAAACTTAGAAGATTTAAAAAACGTTCAAAAAGAAATTGGATTTAATCTATTGCTAAATGAAAACAGGTACATTGAAAAATATGGTGAAAGATTGGCTATAATTGGTGTTGAAAATTGGGGTAGAGGTGGTTTTAAAAAAGCAGGTGATCTAAAAAAGGCAAGTGAAAATTTAAGCGAAAAAGACTTCAAAATATTAATGAGTCACGATCCGAGTCATTGGGAAGAAGTGGTGCTGAACGACGACACACATTATCATTTAACCTTAAGCGGTCATACACACGGCATGCAATTTGGAATTGAAATCCCTGGTTGGATAAAATGGAGCCCTGTGAGTTGGCGCTATAAATATTGGGCGGGAATTTATAAAGAAAAGGGTCAATATATTAATGTAAACCGTGGTTTTGGGTTTTTAGCCTATCCAGGACGCGTTGGTATTTGGCCCGAAATCACCGTTATTGAATTAAAAAAAGGGCAAGCTAAAGTCTAAATAAGCAGGCAGTATTTTTTTTGAATTTATTTTCTTAATTTTATACTGAAAGACGGGCAATGTACTATCTTCAATAACAATTATATAAATACAAAAAAAATATGTAGGTTTGTATTTACATTATTGACTTTAAAACTTCAAGGTTATGTCAAAATTTGGGGAACTCATAGACGTTGATATTCCTGTTTTGTTGGATTTTTTCACAGAATGGAATGAGCAATCAACCGCGATGCACGCCGTGCTTAGAGATGTGGCTGCTGCATTGGGCGATAAAGCAAAGGTTATAAAAATTGATGTTGAAAAAAACAAAGAGTTAGCCGAAGCCTTAAGAGTAAAAGGGTTACCAACACTTATTATTTACAAAAACGGCGAAATGAAATGGCGTCATAGTGGCGAACAGGATGCTAATACGCTAATAGGAATTATTCAGGAGTACGTTTAAATTGAAATAGCTTTAAAGGCATAATTCAAATCCGAGAAATATTGTAATACTCTCGGAAGTGCGTAAATCACATTTCTTTCAGCCTTTATACTATCGTGAAAAACAACAATACTTCCTTTTGTTGCTTTTGCAATAACATTTGCTAAACAAGTTTCAGGGGAAATATCCGATTCCCAATCGAAGGATAACACATCCCACATCACAATTTTAAAATTTAGGAAAGTCAAGCTCTTGCCATGTGCTAATTTTAATTTTCCGTATGGTGGTCTGAATAATTTAGAATGTATCTTTTCAGAAGCTTGAGCAACATCTTTCATGTAAACTTCAGCACTGTGTTTCCATGCGTTTAAGTGATGGTGAGTATGATTACCTACAGCGTGGCCTTCGTCGAGAATTCGATTATAAATTTCAGGATACTTGTCAACGTTATTACCAATACAAAAAAATGTAGCCTTGGCTTTATATTGATTTAAAGTGTCTAAAACAAATTCTGTAACACCTGGTGTTGGTCCGTCATCGAAACTTAAATAAAGTATCTTTTCGTCGGTTTTTATGTCCCAAATATATTTGGGAAACAAACGTTTAGCAACTTCAGGTGTTTTAACTGGCGTAAACTTCATCGCCTTCTAATTTTCGGCATTGATGCTTTTTAT
This sequence comes from Flavobacteriaceae bacterium, assembly GCA_018402135.1. Classification (GTDB taxonomy): domain Bacteria; phylum Bacteroidota; class Bacteroidia; order Flavobacteriales; family Flavobacteriaceae; genus Paucihalobacter. The sequence continues at coordinate 551,870 of JAGYJF010000003.1, forward strand.
AAGTGAATCTAAAAATGCGTCACCTTCATCCAAAATGGGTGTTTCTTTTTCTGGTTCGTCACTGCCCATGAAATGTTCGAATAATTTCAAGTGATTATTGAATTTTTTAGATTCTTCCAACGCAAAATCCGTATCCTTATAAACCACTAATACGTCAACTAAGCTTCTATAGCGCTCAATATCGGTGAATATTTCTTCAATATATCGCTTTTGGTTTTCTAGGGTAAGCCCACTAAAATAAACCAAATTTTCTTGATATTTTTTGGCAACTTCTAAATATAAATTTCTCGCTTTATCCTGTTTTTCAACTTCGTAATAAGCGCTGATGTAAGGTTCTAAAAGTGTGTAATATTCAAAATGTCTTACAGGCATTTTTTCCATAGCTAAATCGGCAACTTCTTCGGCTTTTTCGTATTCGTCTTCATTGATAAGTTGTTCTATTAACCTTGCTAAATTACCTCTGTATGTTATGCCGTTTTTGCGTGTTTCAGGGTCGTGATAGATATTATCGCTACCACTATTGCCCCAATCCCACGACATAACTTTGTTGTACATAGTTTCGCTGTCAACGCGTCCCATATCGAAAGGATTGGCTTTACTTACTGGCGTTTTAATAGGGACCAATTTGTAAACAAGTCCATCGAGTTGCAAGTAGTCTTTCAACCAGATATAATCGTCATTACCAAAACTCCCGCCGCTAAAATAAATGGGTCGCTCCCAATTGTTATTGGCAATAATATCTAACATGAGCAATCTGTTTTTGTAGAGCGCACTTTCAGTTATGGTTAAATAAAGTGTATCTTCCATTAAATGAGCATCTTTTTCGCTAACAATGTTGTTTTTGATTGCATTTTCTTTATTAACGGGAACTTTTAAATGTCGCGTAGGAAAATAGTTAGAGTTAAGCATTTGTCTAGGATAGTAGCTAATATCTTCACTAGTTTGTTGCAGGATATACTTAAGTTTTGTTTTTGGGTTATCACTACTCACAAAATCTATAAATTCTTTTATATCGATGGTATCCTGCGAAATTTCTCTACGCATGATGTAATCTCTGGTGCCATATTTATACTGGTCGTGCGTTAACTGCGACGGAATTGGGTCGCTTTCGTAAGCCTTCCGTTTCATTTGGTCTATGTACCAATCGGTTTGAAATAGGCTAGTATTTACAATACGAACATCGGTGCGAATACCTTCAATTTCTTGAGCATACCATAGCGGAAAGGTGTCGTTGTCTCCAATGGTAAAAAGAATGGCGTTTGGCTCACAAGACTCTAAATATTTCACGGCCATGGCCTCAGCGGTTCTTTTATTAGAACGATCGTGATCATCCCAGTTGTTAGCTGCTAAAACTATTGGGACAACTAAACAAAGAATAGTAACGGCTGGTGCCAATAGTTTTGAGGTGATTTTTGGTCGCAATAATTCGTAAATCGCATAGACACCAAAACCAATCCAAATAGCAAATACATAAAATGAACCGACTACCGAATAATCGCGTTCGCGTGGTTCAAATGGTCGCACATTGGTGTAAACCTGAATGGCAATTCCTGTAAACAGGAAGAAAACCAACATCACCCAAAACATTTTTTTATCGAAATGTAACAGAAAGAACATTCCAAAAAGTCCTAAAAGAAATGGAATAAAATAATAGGTATTGCGCGCTTTGTTATTTTTAACGTCGCTCGGTAAATTTTCTTGAGACATTCCTAAATGCATTTCGTCAATAAATTTAATACCACTTATCCAATTGCCATTAAATGCATCATATTTTCCTTGCACATCATTTTGTCTTCCTACAAAATTCCACATAAAATAACGCCAATACATATATCCTAATTGGTATTGAAACATATAGGCTATATTGTGTCCAAATTTTGGCGTTTCAATGTCGAGGTAAGATTGACCATAGGTTCTTAAAAATTGATTGTAATCGTCGTAATCTATTTCGCCTGCTCTTACCTGCTGCCTGAAATCGTTCACCAAAGCAACTAATTCTGTTTCTGAGCTATACTCGGGTTTAATTTTAAAATTCACATAGCCCGTGAACATCATATAATTTTGAGCATGCTCGCTACTCCACATTCTCGGCAAAAAAGCAGCATGTTTAGAGTTGTAATTTTGTTTGGCATTTTTATAGTCGTTTACAATAACGTATTTGCCGTTTTTATCGTCTTTTTCATACTTGGGTTTGTCATCAACAAAAGGTTTGTTCTCATCAGCACCCGAGTAAATTTCGGTAAATTGTGGACCATAAAATAAATGTGTTTCCGGGTATTGTTCTAAATTGTAATAGGCTAAAAGTTCGCGTGCACTTTCCGGATTGTTTTCATTAATTACCACATTAGCATTGGCGCGGATTGGTAACATAAGCCATGAAGAACTCCCTATTATTACAAACATCAAACACAGAATAATAGTATTGATAAGTGTCAATCCTTTTTTCCGGGTATAGTTTAATCCGAAATAAAACAACGCTACAAGAAGTAATCCAGCTATAATCGTACCTGAATTAAATGGCAATCCAATAGAGTTCACAAAGAAAATTTCCAAAACACTAAAAAATCTTAAGATGTTTGGAAACATCAATTTAAAAACAAATAACAAAACTGCCACCGACACTATATTTGCTATTATAAATCCTTTAATTGTTACAGTTTGATAATTTTTAAAGTAATAAATTAGGCCAATAGCAGGTATGGTTAATAGTCCCATAAAATGCACACCAAAAGACATTCCTACAACAAGCGCAATTAAAATAAGCCATTTATTACCGCGAGGGGTGTGCATATCTTGCTCCCAGCGTAAACCTAAATAAAACATTACCGACATAATAAGTGCTGCCATGGCATACACTTCAGTTTCAACGGCATTAAACCAAAACGAATCTGTAAAACTAAACGCTAAACTTCCTACCAAACCACTGCCAAGAATGGCGATTTGATTTCCTTCGGAACCTTGACTCCCTAATTGGGTTATTTTTCTAAGTAATAAGGTGATGCTCCAGAACATAAACATGATTGTAAAAGCACTAGAAAATGCACTCATCATATTTAACATAAACCCGATTTGAGAAGGTTCTAAAGCAAATATCGAAAAGAATGCCCCTAGCATTTGAAAGAATGGTGCGCCTGGTGGATGCCCAACTTGAAGTTTAGATGAGGTGAGAATATATTCGCCAGCATCCCAAAAACTAACGGTTGGTTCAATGGTTAATGTATAGGTAATCAGAGAAATTACAAATACCAACCAACCTAAAATGGTATTCCACTTGTTAAAGCTAAATTGTGTCATGGATTCAAATTAATATAGGGGCGAATTTAACAATTATAATACAAAGGTGTTTAATTTATTAACGAACCTTAACCTTTGCATATTATTTCTCTCTATTTTTTTGCCTAAACCAAACTTTGTTTTAAATTTGCATCCTCAAATAAAGCTGGTCTATGGTGTAACTGGCAACACGTCTGGTTTTGGTCCAGAAGAGTCTAGGTTCGAGCCCTAGTAGACCAACAAGAATCCTAATCATGTAATGGTTAGGATTCTTTGCTTTATTACTTTCTTAAATGAATGAAGAATGAACTTTGATTCCTGTTAAATTTTAAAAGTAATCACAGGTCGATTCGCATGGTTTACAATATCTTCGCTTATGCTACCATTAAAAAAGTGCGCAATACCCTGTCTACCATGCGTGCTAATACCAATTAAATCAGCGTCGATTTCTTTTGAGAAATTAAGAATTCCTTGTTCAACGCTTTCGTCATTGTAGATATTTATGGAAATAGGGAAGTAAACGTCATCTTTAGTAAATTCGTTTATTCGTGACTTAGCTTCAGATGTTGTTGTGAAATTGTTAGGTGTATTTACCATTAATAAATGAATGGTGGCTTCAAAAGCTTTTGCAAATTTTATAGCCTGTTTGTAAGTTTCTTTGCTGTCATTTTTAAAATCAGATGCGAAAACAAAATTATCGATAAAAAAATTCTCATGGTTATTTTTGATTACTAAAACGGGGACTTTTGAGCTTCTTACAACTTTTTCGGCATTAGAACCAATAAAAACCTCACGTAAGCCACTAACACCATGCGAACCCATAACAATCATATCAATATTTAATTCATTACAGGTATCTTTAATTTCTGAAAATGATAAATCAGATTTTACCGTTTGAAACACATCAAGACCTTTTAAATAATCTTGCGACATGACGTTTTCAAATTGTTGTTGGGCCATTTTTATAAAAAACATAGCCTCTGGCAAATCACCACCTGAGGCATAAGCATCACCACCTTGGAGCGGTAATTCAAGCATGTGTAACAAATAAATTTCGCTATTGTGATTTCTCGCAATTTCCGCAGCCACCTTTAAGGCGTGCTCTGCTTGATCAGAAAAATCTGTTGGAACTAGTATTTTTTTCATGTTTGGTTGGTTTAGAAATTTCACCTTAAATGTAACAAAAAAAAGGCATTGCTTCAACTTGGAAAAGTCAAGATAAATGTTGTATATTTGCGGCGTTGTACGAAAGAAAAATATGAGGGGACACAAAAGTCCCCTCTTTTTATACTTAAAATGTTCAAAGAAAAAGTAAAAACACTTTTGGAAAATTGCCTAGACGAAAGGCCGGACTTATTTCTTATTGATTTCGAAATTTTAGAAGACCAGTCCATTCGTGTTGTAATTGATGGTGATAATGGCGTTGCGGTTGAAGACTGTATGCTAGTAAGTCGCGCAATAGAACACAACCTAGATAGAGAAGAGTACGACTTTTCCTTAGAGGTGTCGTCTGCTGGTGCGCTATCTCCAATTATAAATCAAAGACAATACAAAAAAAATATTGGCCGGATATTGGAAATAAAACTCAAGGACCAAAAACCTTTTGAGGCAGAATTAACTGAAGTTGATGTTAATACCATAACGCTTAAATGGAAATCACGAGAGCCAAAACCAGTTGGTAAAGGTAAAGTTACGGTATTGAACGAAACCAAAGTTGACTATCAAGATATTGAAAAGGCAAACGTTATAATTAAATTTTAATTCCTAATAGATATGGAAAATATTGCGTTAATTGAATCATTCTCAGAATTTAAAGATGATAAATTAATTGATAGAGTAACCCTAATGGCCATTTTAGAAGATGTGCTTAGAAGTGCTTTAAAAAGAAAATTTGGAGACGATGATAATTTTGATATCATTATCAACCCTGATAAAGGTGATTTGGAAATATGGAGAAATAGAGTGGTAGTTGCAGATGAAGATGTTGAAGATCCAAATCAAGAAATCGCTTTATCCGAAGCTCAAAAAATTGAGCCAGATTTTGAAGTAGGTGAAGATGTAGCCGAAGAAGTAAAATTAATCGACCTTGGAAGGCGTGCAATTTTAGCCTTAAGACAGAATCTTATCGCTAAAATTCACGAACACGATAACACTAATATATACAAGCAGTTTAAAGATTTAGAAGGCGAAATCTACACGGCTGAGGTGCATCATATCCGTCATAAAGCCATCATTTTGTTAGATGATGAAGGTAACGAAATTATTTTGCCAAAAGACCGACAAATTCCTTCCGACTTTTTCAGAAAAGGCGAAAATGTAAGAGGTATTATTGAAAGTGTTGACCTAAAAGGAAACAAACCAACCATCATAATGTCTAGAACCTCGCCTGTATTTCTTGAAAAGTTATTTGAACAAGAAATACCAGAAGTTTTCGACGGTTTAATCACCATCAAAAAAGTAGTAAGAATCCCTGGGGAAAAAGCAAAAGTAGCAGTAGATTCATACGATGATCGTATAGATCCAGTTGGTGCCTGTGTAGGTATGAAAGGTTCAAGAATTCACGGAATTGTTCGTGAACTTGGTAACGAAAATATTGATGTTATTAACTTTACCAATAATCTTCAATTATTTATTTCTAGAGCATTAAGTCCAGCAAGAGTATCGTCGTTAAAAATAGATGAAGAAACCAAACGCGTTGAAGTTTGGTTGAAACCAGAAGAAGTTTCTAAAGCCATTGGTAGAGGCGGACATAACATCAGATTAGCTGGTCAATTAACTGGCTACGAAATAGATGTATTTAGAGAAGGTGCTGAAGAAGATGTTGAATTATCAGAATTTACCGATGAAATCGAGAGCTGGATTATTGAAGAATTTAGTAAAGCAGGTTTAGATACTGCTAAAAGTATATTAGAACAAGACGTTGAAGATCTTGTTAAAAGAACAGATTTAGAAGAAGAAACCATTTTAGAAGTTCTGAGAATTCTTAAGGAAGAATTTGAAGAATAGAAGAAATAAGTTATATTAACACCCATTTATGGCTGACACAATTAGATTAAATAAAGTACTTAGAGAACTTAACATTTCTATAGACCGCGCTGTGGATCATTTAGATTCCAAAGGTATTTCTATTGAAAAAAGTCCAAACACTAAAATTTCGCAAGAAGTGTATGAAGTCCTTTCAGGAGAATTTCAGACGGACGCTTCCAAAAAAGAAAAAGCACAGGAGGTTGGTGAAGCTAAACTAAAAGAGAAAGAAGAACTTCGTGTTATTCGCGAACGCGAAATAGAAGCTAAGGCTAAAGTTGAAGAAGCTGCCAAAGAAGTCATAAAAGCCAAAGCCGCTGTCAGTGGGCCAAAACAAGTTGGAAAAATTGATTTGGAAACTTCTAATGCAAAGACGGTTCCAGTAAAAGAACCAGAAAAACCTGTAGAACCAGAAGAGGTGACTATTACTCCTGAAAAGGAAGAGCCCGAAGTAAAAGAAACACCAAAACCGACTATCGAAGCTGAAAAAGCGGAAGAAAAACCAGCCGATAAAGAAGCAATAAAAGTAAAAGCGCCTGAAAGCAAAAAAGAAGAATCTCCAAAACCTGCTTCTGAAAACCCTGAGGAAACCTTAGTTACTAAATACCAAAAACTGTCAGGTCCTACCTCTACAGGTGAGAAAATAGATTTATCTCAGTTCAACAGACCGAAAAAGAAACCAGCAGAAAAACCAGCTACTGCAAAAGCAGAACATCCAAATAAGAAAAAGAGACGAAGAATTAGTAAAGGAGTAGACCCTAATAAACCGGCGACACCCAATACTGAGACTAGAAAACCTGGATTTAGAAGTAAGCCTCAACCGGGTAAAAGACCGTCAACAGTAAAAGAAGAGCCTAGCGAAGAAGATGTACAAAAGCAAATTAGGGAAACGCTTGAAAAACTTCAAGGCAAAGGCAGCAAAGGAAAAGGTGCCAAATATAGAAGAGAAAAAAGAGATCACCACCGTCAGCAAAGTGAACGTGATTTAGAACAAATAGAAGCAGACTCTAAAGTGCTTAAAGTGACAGAGTTTGTTACAGCGAGTGAGGTAGCAACTATGATGGATGTTCCAGTTACCAAAATTATTTCAGCATGTATGTCTTTAGGAATGATGGTTACTATGAACCAGCGTTTAGATGCTGAGACGTTATCTATTGTTGCTGACGAATTTGGATATGATGTAGAGTTTGTAACGACTGATATTGAGGAATCTATTGGAAATGTCGCAGACAAACCAGAAGACTTAAAGCCTAGGGCTCCTATCGTAACCGTTATGGGTCACGTAGACCACGGTAAAACATCACTCCTAGATTACATCCGTCAGGAAAATGTCATTGCTGGAGAATCTGGTGGAATTACTCAGCACATTGGTGCATACGGAGTTACTCTAGACAATGGTCAGAAAATAGCTTTTTTAGACACACCAGGTCACGAGGCTTTCACCGCAATGCGAGCCAGAGGTGCTCAAGTAACAGATTTAGCTATTATTGTTGTGGCAGCGGATGATGATATTATGCCCCAAACCAAAGAAGCCATTGCGCATGCACAAGCCGCTAGCGTGCCAATTGTTTTTGCCATAAATAAAATTGATAAACCCAATGCAAATCCGGAGAAAATTAAAGAAGGTTTGGCCAATATGAATTTATTGGTTGAAGATTGGGGCGGAAAAATACAATCACACGATATTTCAGCTAAAGAAGGAACTGGTGTAAAAGAATTGCTTGAAAAAGTACTATTAGAAGCTGAAATCCTTGAACTAACTGCCAATCCAAATAAACCTGCAAACGGTACGGTGGTAGAAGCATTTTTAGACAAAGGGCGTGGTTATGTGTCAACTATTTTGGTGCAAGCAGGTACCTTAAAGGTAGGCGATTATGTGCTTGCTGGTAAAAACAGTGGTAAGGTAAGAGCGATGCACGACGAGCGTGGTAAAGAGGTTTTATTAGCTGGTCCTTCAACTCCTGTATCAATATTAGGATTGGATGGCGCACCACAAGCGGGTGACAAGTTTAGTGTATTCGCAGATGAGCGTGAAGCCAAACAAATTGCAGCCAAGCGTACACAGTTACAAAGAGAGCAATCGGTGAGAACGCAACGTCACATTACATTAGATGAAATTGGACGAAGAATAGCCTTAGGTGATTTCCAAGAACTTAATATCATATTAAAAGGTGATGTTGATGGTTCGGTAGAAGCTTTAACAGATTCATTCCAGAAACTTTCAACCGAAGAAATCCAAATTAATATTATTCATAAAGGCGTAGGAGCAATCACAGAAAGTGATGTGTTATTGGCCTCGGCTTCCGATGCTGTAATTATTGGTTTTAATGTGAGACCAATGGGTAACGCACGTCAAATTGCTGATAAAGAAGAAATTGATATCCGTACTTATTCTATTATTTACGATGCCATCAACGATTTAAAAGATGCTATGGAAGGTATGTTATCTCCTGAAATGAAGGAGGAAATTGCCGGAACTGCAGAAATTAGAGAAACCTTTAAAATCTCTAAAATTGGTACCATTGCAGGATGTATGGTAGTAAGTGGTAAAATTGTTAAAAATTATAGTATCCGACTTATTAGAGACGGTGTTGTAATATATACTGGCGAACTATCATCTTTAAAACGATTTAAAGATGATGCTAAAGAAGTTGCTAAAGGTTACGATTGTGGTATGCAAATTAAAAATTACAATGACATTCAAGTGGACGATGTTATCGAATCCTTCCACCAAGTAGAAGTTAAAAAGAAACTTAAATAAAAAAAAGCCGGCTTAAATTTAAGCCGGCTTTTTAATTCAAAAAATTCCCCGAAGACTCTGCCTATAAGATTGTCTGTTTTTAGAAATTTTTATTAAAATTTAGTTGTCATCCCCGATTTTGTCAATCGCTTTATCAATTTCTTTATTGACCTCTGCATCTACTTTTTCGCCAGCACGTTCAATCGCACCTTTAGATGCTTCATTTTCAACTTTTACCTCTTTTGGAGTTTCACGACATGATACTAAAGCAACGATTGCTGAAAATACAACAGCAATCATTAAAATTAATTTTTTCATAATTATTTAGATTTAGGTTTAAGGGCACAAGGTATCTCTAATTTAATCATCAATGTCATTTATAAATTATTAAAAAAACAGATTTTTGGAATACGTTTCTGTTTAAAATTGAAAATTTAGTGTTTAACTTTTTTTAAATTAAGTTTCAAGTTGATATATAGTGAATAAACGCAACAGCGCGATTATGCAATTTTAAAAAAAAGCGGCTCGTTGGCCGCATTCAATTTCAAGATTTATTTGATATTTTTGGTTTAAAAATAAAAGCCGTTTGATAGTTGCGTTTTATTTTTTGTAAGGCGCGTTCAGCTTCTAAGCGATTGGTAAAATTTCCAACCCATATTTTATAATTTGGGGTGTTGAATTCCATTGAAACAGGCCAATCGCTATAATCATTCATAAAGTCTGCTTTTGCTTTTTCGGCGCTAGATCGATTGCCGCTAAAAACCTGAATTTTATAAATTTCATTTGTAGTTAAATCTTTTTTGAATTCTAATAACTTCTCAATTTGTCGGTCTTGATCAACAGTTACAGTTCCGTTTTGTGCCAAACTTAATCCACTTAACCCTAATAATACAGCCAAAAAAATGGTGATTTTAAACTTCAGTTGTGTCATAATTTATTAATTTTTACAAAGGTATATCTTATTAACTTATTTTACCTTTTCTTATTATTTAGAATCTTTATAAATTAGTAATTAACGCTATACTTAGATTTTCCAAATCGACTTTATACCTTATTTTTGCATGAGTTTTTATACATACGTTCTCTTTAACTTGTATGAAAATATCGTACCAAAAATTAGAAGATAATTTAATATCAAATATGAGACAGGTGATTTACCGTTATTTAACCTCTACTAGTCTGTTTTTCGGGTTTTTATTTTTATTGTTGTTTTCAAATTCAGTGTTTTCCCAAGAAGGAGATGCCGCTGCAGGAAAAACGCTTTACAATGCCAATTGTGCTGCATGTCACAGGTTAGATAAACCCATGACAGGTCCTGCTTTGCGATATGTTGAAAAACGTCTTTCTGAAGAAGAAGGTTTAGATCGTGAGTGGTTGTACAGTTGGATCCGCAATAGTGCTGGGATGATAAAATCTGGCGATCCTTACTCAGTCAGAATTTATAATGAATGGAATCAGGTGGCGATGAACGCGTTTCCACAATTGTCAGATACCGACATTGATAACATTTTGGCCTATACTGCACAAGAGCCACCAGCGCCTGTGGTGGCTGAAGTTCCTGTTGGCGGCGGAGGCGGTGAAACCAGTGGTGTCTCAGAAAAATTAATTCTCGGTGCTTTAGCAGTATTATTTGCTTTGTTAGCAATGGCACTTATTCTTGTGAGACAAACACTTAAAAGATTTGCTGACGCCAAAGGTGTAGTAATTGAGGAAACTAAATCAACCCCAATCTGGAAAGCGTTTGTTCAAAATCAATTTTTAGTACTTGTAACCGCTATCTTCTTTTTACTAGCAAGTGGGTATTACGTTTATGGCTACTTTATGCAAGTAGGTATTGACCAAGGCTACATGCCAGTGCAACCAATTCACTATTCACATAAAATCCACGCTGGTGATAATGCTATTGATTGTAACTATTGTCATTCTTCCGCACGTGTAAGTAAACATTCAGGGATACCGTCACTAAATGTTTGTATGAATTGTCACAAAGCAATTGGTGAAGTAGCTGAATCTACTGCGACAGCAGAATACAGCAAAGATTTCTACGATGGTGAAATACAAAAATTGTATGCCGCAGTTGGTTGGGACGAAGCTACCCAGTCATACACTGGCAAAACCCAACCAGTAAAATGGGTGCGTATTCACAACTTACCAGACTTTGCCTATTTTAATCATTCACAACACGTTTCTGTTGCTGGTATTGAATGTCAAACTTGTCATGGTCCAGTTGAAGAAATGGAAATCATGTATCAACATTCGCCTCTAACTATGGGCTGGTGTATTAATTGCCACAGAGAAACCAATGTTAAAGTTGAAGACAATGCCTATTACACAAAAATTCACGAAGAATTGTCTAAAAAATACGGTGTAGAAGAGCTTACAGCGGCTCAAATGGGCGGTCTTGAGTGTGGTAAGTGTCATTATTAATAATTAAGAAAGTAATTCAAAAATCATATGTCATCAAACAAGAAATACTGGAAAAGTGTTGAAGAGCTAAACGAAAATAGCTCCATTGTTGAGACGCTAAAACAAAACGAATTTGTAGAGCAAATTCCAACTGATGATTTTCTAGGTGATAAAGACAGCCTCGAAGCATCATCAACTACGCGTCGTGATTTCCTTAAATATGTTGGTTTTAGCACCGCAGCAGCCTCATTAGCGGCTTGTGAAGGTCCGGTTATTAAATCTATACCATACGTTGTACAGCCAGAAGAAATCATACCTGGCGTGGCAAATTACTATGCCACCGCAATTGCTGATGGATACGATTTTGCCAGTATTTTGGTTAAAACCAGAGAAGGTAGACCTATCAAAATTGAAAATAATACGCTGTCTGCTGCAAATGGCATCGCCAATGCACGAGTAAATGCTTCAGTTCTTGGTTTATACGATAACTTAAGAGTGAAAGGGCCTAAAAAAGATGGCGCTAGCATTTCTTGGGAAGCCTTAAACGAGGCGGTTGTTACCCAATTAAATAAATTACAAGGAAGCGATAAACAAATTGTTTTCTTAACCCAAACTTTTGCAAGTCCGTCAACCAACAAACTGGTTGGAGAATTTGCTGAAAAATATCCTAATGCTAAACACGTTGTTTATGATGCCATTTCGCAATCAGCAGCTTTAGATGCTTATCAAGCAAAATATGGTGCGAGAGGCTTCGCTAATTACAATTTTGCAGAGGCAACCATTATTGTTTCTGTTGGAGCCGATTTCTTAGGCGATTGGCAAGGTGGTGGTTTCGATAGCGGTTATGCCCAGGGGCGTATTCCTAAAAACGGAAAAATGTCCCGTCATATTCAATTCGAATCAAATATGTCGCTTTCAGGTGCGAATGCTGATAAACGCGTTCCACTAACGCCAAGTCAGCAAAAAGCAGCCTTAGCAAAGTTATATAGCTATTTGGTTGGTTCATCTGTTTCGGCTAGTTTGCCAGAACATATCGATGCCGCCGTTAAGAGTGCTGCTGCTGCCTTGAAAAAAGCAGGCTGTAATGCAGTTGTAGTTTCAGGTATTGATGATATAAACGCGCAAACAGTAGTATTAGAAATAAATAGCTACTTAAATAGTAAAGCGTTCGACCCCGAAACCACTATTAAAACCAGACAAGGTAACGATAAAGAAGTTCAAGCTTTAATTGCTGATATGACGGCAGGTAAAGTAGGCGCTTTAATTATGAGTGGTGTTAATCCAATATATACGTTGCCTAATGCTTTAGACTTTTCTGTAGGCTTAGCTAAGGTTGACATGACCGTAGCCTTTTCATTAAAAGAAGATGAAACATCAAGTAATTGTCAATACATTGCAGCAGCACCACATTATTTAGAATCGTGGGGCGATGTAGAACTTAAAAAAGGACATTTCGCATTAATGCAACCAACTATCCGACCATTGTTTGATACCAAGCAATTTCAAGAAGCTTTATTAGCATGGTTAGGAAAGGATGGAACCTATCACGATTATATTAAAGAAACATGGAACACAACCATTCTTAACGGTAGTTCGTTTAGCGATGCCTTGCATGATGGTGTGTTTGTTTCAGAAAGCAAAACTGTTACTTCTCAAGAAGGAACTACTGCAAATGAGGCTGCAACTTCGAACGAAATTGCACCAGCTTCATCTAGCGATGCCCTTAGAGCATTAGCTGCCTCTGTAAAAAGTTCAGATGGACTTGAATTAGCATTATACACTAAAACAGGTTTAGGAGACGGTCAACAAGCAAACAACCCTTGGTTGCAAGAATTCCCTGATCCAATAACGAGAACTTCATGGGATAACTATTTAACAGTTTCAAAATCGGATGCAGAAAATTTTGGTCTGGTTAATAAAAATGTTGCTAATGGTGGACTTAACGGAAGTTATGTTAATGTAACTGTCAATGGCACTGTCATAGAAAATGTACCGGTTATTATTCAACCAGGTCAAGCAAAAGGATCGGTTGGTTTGGCTTTTGGTTACGGACGCACGGCTGGTTTAAAAGAAGAAATGAAAACAGGGGTTAATGCCTATTCATTTTACCACAATTTTAAATCAACACAGTCAGTAACAATCGAGAAAGTATCAGGGGAGCATGAATTTGCCTGTGTGCAATTGCATAATACTTTAATGGGTCGTGGCGATATTATTAAGGAAACAACCTTGGAAATATTCAACACCAAAGATAAAAATGTATGGAATAAGATGCCAATGGTGTCTTTAAACCATATTGAAACACCAGTTACTTCGCCAGATGTTGATTTATGGGATTCTTTTGATCGTTCTATTGGTCATCATTTCAATTTATCTATAGATTTAAATGCTTGTACAGGTTGTGGCGCTTGCGTAATTGCTTGCCATGCTGAAAACAATGTGCCGGTAGTTGGTAAAACAGAAATGCGTCGTAGCCGTGATATGCACTGGTTGCGTATTGATAGATATTATTCATCAAATGAAAGCTTAACCGCTGATATTACCGAAAAACAAGATTCAAAAGGTTTGGGTCTTGGCAATTACGTGTTTGGAGATAGACAAGGCGATGGCTCTTTATCCACTTTTGAAAGATTAGAAGAGGCTTCTGATAACCCAGAAGTAGTATTCCAACCAGTAATGTGTCAGCATTGTAATCATGCACCCTGTGAAACAGTTTGCCCTGTTGCCGCTACAGTTCATGGTCGTCAAGGTCAAAATCAAATGGCTTATAACCGTTGTGTAGGTACGCGTTACTGTGCCAATAACTGTCCGTATAAAGTACGACGTTTCAATTGGTTCTTATATAGCCAAAATGATGAGTTCGATTATTTTATGAATGACGATTTAGGCAGAATGGTATTAAACCCAGATGTTACGGTTCGTTCAAGAGGTGTGATGGAAAAATGTTCTTTCTGTATTCAAAAAACACAAAAAACTATTTTAGATGCTAAGCGTGACGGTCGTGAAATAAAGGATGGAGAATTCCAAACAGCTTGTTCTGCAGCTTGTGGGAATGGTGCTATGGTATTTGGAGACATCAATGATAAAGAAAGTGAAATAGCAAAACTTAAAGCCGATGATAGAATGTACCATCTCCTAGAATATGTAGGAACAAAACCTAACGTCATCTATCATACCAAAGTTAGAAACACAACAGAAGTATAAATTTAGTTAAAGATTTAATCATTATAAATTATGGCGTCTCATTACGAAGCACCTATTAGAAGACCACTTGTAACCGGCGAGAAATCGTACCACGACGTTACCGTAGATGTTGCTAGACCTGTTGAGGGAAAGGCTAATAAATTATGGTGGACTGTTTTTGGAATTTCATTAATCGCCTTCCTATATGGTATTGGTTGTATTATTTATACCGTATCAACCGGGATCGGTGTTTGGGGTCTTAACAAAACTGTAAACTGGGCATGGGATATTACCAACTTCGTTTGGTGGGTAGGTATTGGTCACGCAGGAACACTTATTTCTGCAGTACTGTTATTATTCCGTCAAAAATGGAGAATGGCAATTAACCGTTCGGCTGAGGCAATGACAATTTTCTCAGTTTTGCAAGCTGGTTTATTCCCAATTATACACATGGGCCGCCCTTGGTTAGCGTATTGGGTGTTGCCAATACCCAACCAATTTGGTTCGTTGTGGGTTAACTTTAATTCGCCATTGCTATGGGACGTGTTCGCAATTTCAACTTATCTGTCAGTTTCCTTAGTGTTCTGGTGGACTGGTTTATTACCAGATTTTGCTATGATTCGGGATCGTGCTGTAAAACCATTTCAAAAGAAAATATATTCTTTATTGAGTTTTGGTTGGTCAGGACGTGCTAAAGATTGGCAACGTTTTGAAGAAGTATCACTAGTATTAGCAGGTTTAGCTACACCTTTGGTACTTTCCGTTCACACCATTGTATCGTTTGACTTTGCTACCTCCGTTATACCAGGTTGGCACACGACTATTTTCCCACCTTATTTTGTGGCAGGAGCTATTTTCTCAGGATTTGCAATGGTAAATACCTTGCTAATAATTATGAGAAAAGTGTGTAGTTTAGAAGATTATATCACCGTACAGCATATAGAACTGATGAACATTGTAATTATGATTACCGGATCTATTGTGGGGGTTGCCTATATAACAGAGTTGTTTATAGCATGGTATTCAGGTGTTGAATATGAGCAGTACGCTTTCTTAAATAGAGCAACAGGACCTTATTGGTGGGCTTATTGGGCGATGATGTCTTGTAATGTATTTTCACCTCAATTTATGTGGTTTAAAAGGCTAAGAACAAGTATCATGTTTTCATTCTTTATTTCAATTGTGGTAAATATTGGTATGTGGTTTGAGCGTTTTGTAATTATTGTAACTTCACTTCACAGAGATTATTTACCATCGTCGTGGACTATGTTTAGTCCGACCTTTGTAGATATCGGAATATTTATCGGGACTATCGGATTTTTCTTTGTTCTATTTTTATTGTATGCAAGAACATTCCCAGTAATAGCGCAAGCAGAGGTTAAAACCATTTTAAAAACCTCCGGCGAAAAATACAAGCGTATTCGAGAAAGTGGCGGTAGCTTGGTAGGAACTGGTTCAGACGAAAGAACCTCTGGTAAAAAGGACACTAATTCAAACACTAAAGCGTAGTATGGAAGCACCTTCAAAAGTAATTCACGCCCTCTATACAGATGACGATGTATTAATGGCTGCCGTTAAAAAAGTAAAGGCTGCTAGATATCATATAGAAGAAGTTTACACTCCTTTTCCTGTTCATGGTCTAGATAAAGCAATGGGATTGGCACCAACTAGAATTGCCATTACGGCATTTTTGTACGGTTGTGTTGGCTTGGCGGTTTCTGTTATCATGATGAACTATATCATGATCGAAGATTGGCCCCAAGATATTGGTGGTAAGCCAAGTTTTAGTTACATTGAAAACATGCCGGCATTTGTGCCAATTATGTTTGAGTTAACCGTATTTTTTGCGGCGCATTTAATGGTGATTACCTTTTACTTAAGAAGTAGAATGTGGCCATTTAAAAAGGCAGAAAATCCAGATGTAAGAACCACAGATGATCATTTTTTAATGGAAATTGCCATTAAGAATAACGAAACAGAATTAACTTCACTACTCGAGGAAACTGGAGCAGTCGAAATAAATATAGTTGATAAAGAAGAAGCACACTAATATGAAGGCTACAATAAAATTATCATTAATAGGAATCCTTTTTGCAGGTTTAGTCTCTTGTCAGAAAAACTCAAGACCAAATTTTCAATATATGCCTAATATGTACGAATCGGTAGGTTATGAAACCTATTCTGAATCTGATGCTTTTGCAAATGGAATTGAAGCGCAATTACCCGCTGAAGGTTCTATACCTCGTGGTTATTCTTTTTATGAAATAGAGGACACGAATGAAGGATACGAATTGGCTAAGGCAGAACTTAAAAACCCAACAAAAGATTTTACTTACGATAAACCTAGAGCCAAAGAACTTTATGATATTTACTGTGGTATTTGTCACGGAATAAAAGGAAATGGTGTTGGAAAATTGGTCGAGCGTGAAAAGATACTTGGTGTACCAAGTTACGACGACGTTGGCCGGGCCATAACAGAAGGCAGTGTTTATCACGTGATTTATTATGGGAAAAACACCATGGGCGCCTACAAAAATCAATTAAACGAAGAAGAGCGTTGGCAAGTTACTGAGTATGTAATGGAGCTTAAAGCTGAATTAGAAAAATAAGACGATAAAGATTTTATAGATATGTATACACTTTCGAGCAAACTGAAAATATTTTCTTTAATACTAATAATAGCCGGGGCTATTATGGTAGTTTCTGGATTTCTATCGTCTCATGTGTCTTTAGAGGAAGTAGAAACCATGTTAGTGGAAGAAGCGAGTCACGGAGATCACGCCGCACATGCTACAGACGGGCATGACTCAGAGCATGCTGAGCACGTTATGCATCAAATTCACAATAGACCTTGGGCAGCATTGTATGTGGCAGCCTTTTTCTTTTTTATGATCGCATTAGGTGTATTGGCTTTTTATGCCATTCAGTACGCCGCACAAGCTGGTTGGTCGCCCGTATTATTTAGGGTTATGGAAGGTATTACCGCCTATGTGTTTCCAGGAGCTGTTATAGTCGTACTAATTGCTGTTGCTTCAGGAACTATTGGTCATTATAATTTGTTTATTTGGATGGATCCAGAAGTGGTGGCACATGATGAAATAATTGCCAACAAATCTGGTTACTTAAATCTTACAGGTTTTATTGTAAGAGCTGTTTTGTTTATATCCGGTTGGGTACTTTACAGAGAATTTTCAAGAAAGTTTTCTCTAGCTCAAGACACAGCAAACGATAATTCGAACTTCAAAAAGAATTTCAGAATTTCAGCAGGATTCTTAGTATTTTATATAGTAACAGAATCGATTATGTCCTGGGATTGGATTATGAGTGTAGATCCTCACTGGTTTAGTACTTTATTTGGATGGTATGTGTTCGCGAGTATGTTTGTTAGCGGTATTACAGTAATTGCACTTATCACCATTTATTTAAAATCTAAAGGTTTGTTAGAGTTTGTAAACGATAGCCACTTGCACGATTTAGCAAAATTTATGTTTGGGATTAGCATTTTCTGGACCTATTTATGGTTTTCGCAATTCATGCTTATTTGGTATTCTAATATTCCTGAAGAAGTAACTTATTATGTGAGTAGAATTAATGACTATAAATTACCATTCTTTGGTATGGTGGTTATGAACTTTATTTTTCCATTATTAATTCTTATGAATAGCGATTACAAACGTATTCCTTGGTTTATAGTTATGGCAGGTATTGTTATACTTGGCGGACATTATCTTGATATTTTCAATATGATTATGCCTGCAACCGTTGGAGACAGATGGTATATTGGTGTTCCTGAAATAGGTTCTATTTTATTGTTTGCAGGTTTGTTTATATTAATTGTATTCAATTCCATATCAAAAGCGCCATTATTAGCCAAAGGAAATCCATTTATTAAAGAGAGTGAACACTTTCATTATTAATTATTAAATAACGAACGTAGAATAAGATGACGGTTCTTTTAACATTAGGTATTATAGTTTTTGTAGCCATTGCTATTTGGCAAATGGTTAAAATATTCGATTTAGCTCAAGTTGGTTCCAATGATAATAACCAAGTAGCTACAGATAAAGACAATAAGGTTAACGGCTATTTAATGATTGCCTTTCTTATATTTATTTACGCCATTACTATTTATAGCTTCGCGAAATGGGGTGATTTGCCTTTGGTTTCAAACTCGGCTTCGGCACACGGACCAACCATTGATAATTTAATGATCGCTTCTATGATTATTATATTTATTGTACAAACAATAACACAGTTTTTACTGCATTACTTCGCCTACAAATACAAAGGAGAAAAAGGACGTAAAGCTTTGTTTTATGCCGATAACAACACATTAGAAGCGGTTTGGACTATCATTCCAGTAATTGTGCTTGCAGGTTTAATCATTTCAGGATTGTTTGCTTGGACTAATATTATGAACCCAGATTTTGAAGATGAAGATCCGTTAGTAGTTGAATTATATGCGCAACAATTTAACTGGAAAGCTCGTTATGCGGGTTCGGATAATGTTCTTGGTAATGCAAACGTTAGGTTAATAGACAATGATAGAGCCAATATTCTAGGTTTAGATGAATCCGACCCAAATGCACAAGATGATGTTATCGTAACAGAACTGCACCTTCCTGTAAATAGACCTGTGTTGTTTAAAATGCGTTCTCAAGATGTACTACATTCAGCCTATATGCCTCATTTTAGAGCACAGATGAACTGTGTGCCAGGTATGGTGACGCAATTTTCATTTACACCAACAATCACTACACAAGAAATGCGTGAAAATCCTGATATGCAGGATAAGGTGGCGAACATTAATAAAATTAGGTTAGAAAATCAAGCCGATGTTTTAGAACGTGGGCAAGAATTAAGATATGAATTTGATTACTTATTGCTATGTAACAAAATTTGTGGAAAATCACATTATAACATGCAAATGAAAATAATTGTGGAAACCCAAGAAGAGTTTGATGAATGGATGTCGCAACAAACGGTATTTGAAAATTCATTAAATTAGTAAAAAAATTGTTTAAAAAGAAAAGTTAAAAAGAGATTATGTCAGCAACAGCAGAAACACACGTTCACGACGATCACGAACACCACCACAAAGAGACTTTTGTAACGAAGTATATTTTTAGCCAAGATCACAAAATGATTGCTAAACAGTATTTAATTACTGGGTCCATAATGGGAGTTATTGGTATCTTAATGTCTCTCATTTTTAGAATGCAACTGGCTTGGCCAGAAAAACCAAACGTTATTTTTGAAGCCCTACTTGGAAAATGGGCACCAGGTGGCGTAATGGATGCGGATATCTACTTGGCTTTGGTTACCATTCATGGTACTATCATGGTATTTTTTGTATTAACTGCAGGTTTAAGTGGAACCTTTAGTAATTTGCTGATTCCACTTCAAATTGGCGCTCGCGATATGGCCTCAGGATTCCTAAATATGGTTTCCTATTGGTTGTTTTTTGTGTCTAGTGTTATCATGATTTTGTCTTTATTTGTAGAAGCTGGACCAGCGGCAGCAGGATGGACTATTTATCCACCATTAAGTGCATTGCCAATGGCGCAAGGTGGTTCTGGTGCGGGTATGACTTTATGGCTCGTGTCCATGGCCATATTTATAGCCTCTTCATTATTAGGCTCGTTAAATTATATCGTTACAGTTATTAATTTGCGTACAAAAGGAATGTCAATGACTAGATTACCTTTAACAATTTGGGCATTTTTTGTAACAGCTATTATTGGAGTGATTTCATTTCCAGTGTTATTATCAGCAGCTTTATTGCTGATAATGGATAGAAGTTTTGGAACATCTTTTTTCTTATCAGATATATTTATTCAAGGTGAAGTATTACACTATCAAGGTGGATCGCCAGTTTTATTTGAGCATTTATTTTGGTTTTTAGGCCACCCTGAAGTATATATTGTTTTATTACCTGCGCTTGGTATTACCTCCGAAATTATAGCAACCAATTCTCGAAAACCAATTTTTGGATACCGCGCGATGGTAGCATCTATTTTGGCGATTGCCTTTTTATCAACCATAGTTTGGGGTCACCACATGTTTATTTCAGGGATGAATCCATTCTTAGGTTCAGTATTTACCTTTACTACATTATTAATTGCTATTCCTTCAGCAGTAAAAGCGTTTAATTATATTACCACACTTTGGAAAGGTAACCTTCAGTTAAATCCAGCAATGTTGTTTTCAATTGGTTTGGTATCAACATTTATAACCGGTGGTTTAACAGGAATTATTTTAGGTGACAGTGCCTTAGATATTAATGTTCACGACACCTATTTCGTAGTAGCTCACTTCCACTTAGTAATGGGCATTTCCGCACTTTATGGTATGTTTGCGGGTATCTATCATTGGTTCCCTAAAATGTTTGGTAGAATGCTAAATAAAAACCTTGGATATGTTCACTTCTGGGTAACAGCGGTATCGGCATATGGCGTATTTTTTCCAATGCACTTTATTGGTATGGCAGGTCTTCCAAGACGTTATTACACCAACACTGCATTCCCATTATTTGATGATCTAGCCAATGTAAACGTGGTTATCACTGTTTTTGCTTTAATTGGTGGCGTATTCCAATTGGTATTTATGTACAATTTCATTCACAGTATTTTCTATGGCAAAAAAGCAACGCAAAACCCATGGAGGTCTAACACACTTGAATGGACCACACCTGTAAAACACATCCACGGAAACTGGCCAGGCGCTATACCAGAGGTTCACCGTTGGTCTTACGATTACAGTAAGCCAGGACATGACGATGATTTTGTGCCACAGAATGTGCCACTTAAAGAAGGTGAAGAAGAACTTCAGCATTAAAAGCGTGATATTTATAATAAAAAAAAGCCTTTCTATTTACAGAAAGGTTTTTTGTTTATAGGATATTTTTAAAAAATCATAAATATATATTAAATAATTATTTCGAATTTAAAATGGCATGCTGATTGGTCCTATTTTTTAAACTATAAAATTCGTGATTATGCAATTCAAAAAAACTTTTGTATTTATCAGCGCAGCCTTTATGTTATCCAACTGCGCAGTTATTAGACCCGGCGAGGTAGGCGTAAAACAAACCTTAGGTAAACTTAATGATAAGCCTGTAGAAGAAGGCGTCCGTTTCTTCAATCCTTTTACAACAACCTTTATTAGAGTTCCAATAAGAACGACTAACGTAGAACAAACCCTATTACTTCCTTCCAAGGAAGGATTAACCATTACAGCGGAGGTTTCTGTATTATACAACATTGAAAAAGATGAAGCCCCCAATATCATAAAAGATATAGGTAAGCATTACGAGCGAAATGTGTTGATCAATACCTTGCGTTCTTCAGCGGCGAATATTTCAGCTGAATATTTTGCAAAAGACATGCATAGTACAAGAAGGAACGAAATTGAACGCGCTATTCAGGATAAAATGAATACAGTACTTGGCGAAAAAGGTTTTGATATACAAGCAGTACTGTTGAAAAGCATCAATTTACCAGACCGGTTATCTTCAGCCATTGAAGACAAGCTGCGTGCAGAACAACAGTTTCAAGAAATGGAGTTTGTGGTACAGCGCGAATTAAAAGAAGCTGATCGTAAACGAGCCGAAGCCGAAGGCATTAGAGATGCACAGGCTATTATTAATCAGGGACTTACCCCTTTATTAATTCAATATCAAAGTATCGAGGCTTTTCGAGAATTAAGCAGGTCTAACAACGCCAAAATCATCATCACCGATGGAAAGGCACCCATAATGATTAGCCAATAATGCGCTGTATATCCCGCAAGAAGTAATACAATTTAAAGTCCTTTAATTTTAAAGGACTTTTTTTTGGCTTTATAACAATGCGTATTCCATTCTTAAAAAAAGAAACATAAAATTTTCTACAGCCGAAGCAGATTTTTAAGAATGCTAGAAAAATGGTATTTTTAAATTTCGAAATTAAGATAGTTTTTTAATTTAGACTGTAACCGAGATTTATCCGTTAACTCAATTATCTTTGTAAGAACTTTATAATTTTAGATTAAATGAACCAAAACCTTGACCCTACAGGAAGTAATTTCTCTCCTGAAGATTTAGATGTAGAAAAAAAGTTGAGACCTCTCACCTTTGATGATTTTGCAGGTCAGGAACAGGTTTTAGAAAATTTACAAATATTTGTAAAGGCTGCCAATCTTCGCAGCGAAGCCTTAGATCACACTTTATTTCACGGACCGCCTGGTCTTGGTAAAACTACCTTGGCACACATACTGGCCAATGAACTTAATGTTGGCATTAAGATAACTTCAGGTCCAGTATTGGACAAACCTGGAGATTTAGCGGGATTACTCACAAATCTTGAAGAACGGGATGTTTTGTTTATAGATGAAATACACAGACTCAGTCCTGTTATTGAAGAATATCTGTATTCGGCCATGGAAGATTATAAAATTGACATCATGATTGAATCTGGTCCAAACGCACGCACCGTTCAAATCAATCTTAATCCATTTACTTTAATTGGCGCTACTACGCGTTCGGGGTTATTGACCGCACCAATGCGTGCGAGATTTGGTATTAGTAGTAGACTTCAGTATTACAATACAGAGTTGCTAAGTGATATTATTCAGCGTAGTGCTGCAATATTAAAGGTTCCAATCTCAATGCAAGCCGCCATTGAAATAGCACGACGCAGCCGCGGAACACCACGTATTGCAAACGCTTTATTGCGAAGAGTTAGAGATTTTGCTCAAATAAAAGGAAATGGAACAATCGATATTGCGATTGCAAAATTTGCCCTTAAAGCCTTAAATGTGGATGCTTTTGGTCTGGATGAAATGGACAATAAAATATTAACTACCATTATCGACAAGTTTAAAGGCGGACCAGTCGGTATTACCACTTTGGCAACGGCAGTTAGCGAAAGTGCTGAAACTATTGAAGAAGTTTACGAGCCCTTCTTAATTCAACAAGGATTTATTATGCGTACCCCGCGCGGTCGTGAAGTAACCGAATTAGCCTATAAACATCTAGGTAAAATCAAAGGTAATAGTCAAGCTGGATTGTTTTAATACAATTTTGAACATTTTTACTAGCCTTTACATTTTGAAGTTAAAGGCTGCGAATAGTCATATTTAGTGCTTTAATTATTCGCTTTTTTAAGGGGCGTAATAACAGCAGATTGCCTATTATATTTGCACATTTTATTCATTTGGCCGAGAAATAAGTTGTTAGTCCATTTTATTATTTAACATATTTTTTTGATTTTAAATTCACATGCCAAATTGTTTTTTAAGTTCAAATAATAATGAAAAACCTACTTCCATCAAGATTTTTACTTTTAATAGTAATTTCAGTTCTATATTCCTGTTCATCAGACGACACTTATATTGATATACCTGATAGTTCAGTATTAGAACATAGAATCATTCAACTTTACGGTTCAAAACAAGCACTAATACTACCTTTATCGGATGACTATTCGTCTATTCCTAGCGATATTAATAATCCTTTAACTCCCGAAAAGATTGCTTTAGGTAGATTGCTGTTTCATGAAACAGGTCTTGCAACCGTTCCTGTTTATGAGGATGCTGCAAACACGTATTCTTGTGCTAGTTGTCATCATGCAGATGCTGGTTTCCAAAGTGGTGTAAAACAAGGCATTGGTGAAGGCGGCATTGGTTTTGGAATTAGTGGTGAAGGCCGACACAAAAACAGCATGTATCAAGAAGCGGATTTAGATGTGCAACCCATAAGAAGTCCAACGATTTTAAATGTGGCATACCAAGATGTTATGTTATGGAATGGCCAATTTGGAGGTAAAGGCACTAATGAAGGTACGAATACAAATTGGACGCCTGGAACACCAAAAGAACACAACAATTTAGGCTTCGAAGGAGTGGAAATTCAAGCCGTGGCAGGAATGGGAGTTCACCGATTGGATATAGATTTAACATTTATAACCAATTCCTCTTATAAAGCACTTTTTGACGCAGCTTTTCCAAATGTTGCGCAAGATCAGAGATACTCAAACTTAAATGCAGCATTGGCAATTGCGGCTTATGAACGCACATTACTACCAAACCAAGCGCCATTTCAGCAATGGTTGCAAGGTGACAATTCGGCCTTAAATGATGATGAAACACAAGGTGCATTACTATTTTTTGGGAAAGCAAATTGCTTTTCTTGTCATTCAGGACCTGGTTTAAATAGTATGTCATTTCATGCTTTGGGAATGAATGATTTGGAAGGAAATGGTATTGCAACCACAGTAGATGAAGCCACAAAAAAAGGGAGAGGTGGATTTACCAATAATCCAGATGATGATTATAAATTTAAAACACCTCAGTTATACAATTTAAAAGGACTTCATTTTTTTGGACATGGTGGTAGTCTTGAATCACTTGCGGATGTAGTAAATTATAAGAATAATGCTATTTCCGAAAACACCGAAGTTCCAAACGATAAACTTTCGTCACTTTTTGTACCACTTAATTTAACTAACGAAGAAATGAATCAAATGGTAGCCTTTCTGGAAAACGCCTTGTATGATGCCGATTTATACCGATATGTGCCAGAATCTTTACCATCTGGGAACTGTTTTCCAAATGCAGATGAAATGTCTTCAATGGATTTAGGTTGTAATTAAAAATATCTAAAAGAAATCCACTTTTTAATTTTTCAAACCAAGCAAATTATAAAAACTATATTGTAGTTTAGTAATCTATAAAATGAATCACTTAAAATCCAACCATACCAAACTTATCAAAACCGAAGCAAAACGCCTCGGTTTTTTGTCTTGTGGCATTAGTGAAGCTGGTTTTTTAGAAGCTGACGCACCGCGTTTAGAGAAATGGCTTAACAATAATATGCAGGGCAGCATGCAATACATGGAAAACCATTTTGATAAACGACTCGATCCAACCAAACTGGTTGACGGTGCAAAATCTGTTATTTCGCTTTTACTCAATTATTACCCGCAAGAAACCCAAGCATCAAACACCTATAAAGTATCAAAATATGCTTACGGAACAGATTATCACTTTGTAATTAAAGACAAGTTAAAGTCTTTACTTCAATTTATTCAAGATGAAATTGGTGAAGTGCATGGACGTGCCTTTGTTGATTCTGCCCCGGTTTTAGATAAAGCATGGGCTGCCAAATCAGGTTTGGGCTGGATTGGTAAACACAGCAACTTACTAACCCAGCAAGTAGGTTCGTTTTATTTTATTGCAGAACTCATCATAGATTTAGAACTGGATTACGACACCCCAACAACCGATCACTGTGGTACCTGCACCAAATGTATTGATGCCTGCCCAACACAGGCGATTACTGAACCTTATGTGGTTGACGGTAGTAAATGCATTTCATACTTTACCATAGAACTGAAAGAAAATATTCCTAATGAATTTAAAGGGCAGTTTGACGATTGGATATTTGGCTGCGACATTTGCCAAGATGTTTGCCCTTGGAATCGTTTTTCAAAAGCACATAGCGAGCCACTTTTTAATCCGCATCCAGAATTGTTGTCGATGTCACAAAAAGACTGGGAAGACATTACCGAAGAAACCTTTAAAAAGGTGTTTAAGAATTCTGCCGTCAAGCGAACCAAGTTTAATGGTCTTAATAGAAATATTAAGTTTTTAAAATAGGCTATCACATCAGTTTGTTTAAATTTGCTTTTTGTATTTAGTCCTTTTATATGAGCAAACAAAGTAAACGCAGAGAAGCGCTGGTGTACCATGCCAAGCCAACCCCGGGTAAAATTAAAGTAGTTCCTACCAAAAAACACGGTTCACAACGCGATCTGTCTTTGGCGTATTCACCTGGTGTGGCCGAGCCTTGTTTAGAAATCGCTAAAGATGTAGAAAACGTTTATAAATATACCACCAAAGGAAATTTGGTAGCGGTAATTTCTAACGGAACAGCTGTTCTTGGTTTAGGCAATATTGGTCCAGAAGCCTCCAAACCAGTGATGGAAGGTAAAGGTTTACTCTTTAAAATCTTTGCAGATATTGATGTATTTGATATTGAGGTAGATACAGAAAATGTAGAAGAATTTGTGCAAACGGTAAAAATGATTGCTCCAACTTTTGGCGGGATTAATCTTGAAGATATCAAAGCGCCTGAGGCTTTTGAAATAGAGCGTCGTCTCAAAGAAGAACTAAACATTCCTCTTATGCATGACGATCAGCATGGAACGGCTATTATATCAGCTGCGGCATTATTGAATGCCTTAGAATTAGCTAATAAAAAAATTGAAGAAGTACGCCTGGTTGTTAGTGGTGCAGGAGCTGCGGCTATCTCGTGTACACGCTTGTATCAAGCGTTTGGCGTAAAACGTGAAAACGTAGTGATGACCGATAGTAAAGGCGTTATAAGACAAGACCGTGACAGTCTTTCTGCAGAAAAAGCAGAGTTTGCCACCCACTTAAATTTACATACTCTGGAAGACGCGTTTAAGGATGCTGATGTATTTGTAGGCCTTTCAACGTCTAATATTGTAACGCCCAATATGCTGCTGTCTATGGCAGCTAATCCTATAGTATTTGCCATGGCGAATCCCGATCCGGAAATAGATTATCAGCTAGCAATAGATACGAGGGAAGATATTATCATGGCAACTGGCAGAAGCGACCATCCTAATCAGGTAAATAATGTACTTGGATTTCCTTATATTTTTAGAGGTGCTTTAGATGTCCGTGCTACCAAAATTAATGAGGAAATGAAAATGGCAGCCGTTCGCGCTTTAGCCAAACTTGCTAAAGAAACGGTTCCGGAACAGGTAAATATTGCTTATGGCGAAACCAGACTTACTTTCGGAAAAGATTATATCATTCCAAAGCCTTTCGATCCTAGATTGATTGCTGCGGTTCCGCCAGAAGTTGCTAAAGCAGCCATAAAAAGTGGCGTAGCAAAACACATTATTGAAGATTGGGAAAAATACGAAGAGGAACTGCTGGAACGCCTTGGTTCTGATCATAAAATAGTAAGATTACTTCTCAACAGGGCCAAAACCAATCCAAAACGGGTAGTTTTTGCAGAAGCCGATCAATTAGATGTGCTAAAAGCAGCTCAAATTGTGCATGAAGAAGGCATTGCGTTTCCTATATTATTAGGTCGCGAAGATGTGATCCAACAACTAAAAGCTGAAATAGAATTTGACGCCGATGTTCCAATCATAGACCCTAAATCTGATGGCGAAACAGAGCGCAAAAATAGATATGCTGAAGTGTACTGGCAAAAAAACAAACGAAAAGGCGTCACCAAATATTCAGCTGAAAAAATTATGCGCGAACGCAATTATTTCGCTGCAATGATGGTCAATGAAGGTGATGCCGATGCGTTGATTTCTGGGTATTCTAGGAGTTACCCCTCTGTATTCAAACCGATGATGGAACTTATAGGAATGGCAAAAAATGCCACTCGCATTGCAACTACCAATTTATTACTCACACAACGCGGACCAATGTTTTTCAGTGATACAGCTATTAATATCGATCCATCGGCTAAAGATCTCGCAACCATTGCTCAAATGACAGCCAAAACCGTAAAACTTTTTGGCATGGAGCCAGTTATTGCGATGGTGTCTTATGCCAATTTTGGGTCTTCAACTAATGAAAGATCGTCAAAGGTAGGTCAGGCCGTTAAATATTTGCATGAACATCATCCCGACATGATTGTTGATGGCGAATTGCAAACTGATTTTGCGTTAAACAGCAAAATGCTTCAAGATATTTTTCCGTTTTCTAAATTGGCAGGAAAAAGAGTTAATACCATTATTTTTCCAAATTTAGATGCCGCTAATATTACTTATAAAATCCTGAAAGAGCTCAATCAAACAGAGTCTATCGGACCTATTATGATGGGAATGAATAAACCCGTCCATATTTTACAATTAGATGCGAGTGTAGATGAAATGGTAAGCATGACCGCTATTGCCGTAATTGATGCGCAGCAAAAAGAAAAATGGGTTTAATAATACTGCAATATGCAAACAATCCTAAACCTTTGAATTGTAAATAATTTTATTACATTTGGCTCAACAACCTAAATCATGGCATGATAACGCATATTAGAGGGAAACTTGTTGAAAAAAATCCTACAGATGTGGTCATAGACTGCAACGGTGTTGGATACACACTTAATATTTCATTACATACCTATTCTCAAATCCCCAATGAGGAAGCCATTAAGCTATATACTTATCTTCAAGTAAAAGAAGACTCACATACACTTTATGGTTTTTCAACGCTGGCTGAACGGGAGATATTCAAATTACTAATTTCCGTTAGTGGCGTTGGTGCGAGTATTGCCCGAACCATGTTGTCGTCCTTAACTCCAGTTCAAGTAAGAGAAGGAATTGCAACAAGCAATGTAGTACTTATTCAATCCATAAAAGGTATCGGTGCCAAAACCGCTCAACGAGTTATTTTGGATTTAAAAGATAAAATTTTAAAAGTTTACGATATAGACGAAAATTCGGCAGCTAAAAGCAATACTGTTAAAGATGAAGCGTTATCTGCTTTGGAAGTTCTTGGCTTTGTAAGAAAACAAGCCGAGCGCGTAGTTGATAAGGTAATAGCTCTTCAACCTGAAGCAAACGTTGAAACTATTATCAAGCAGGCTTTAAAAAATTTATAAAAGATTTGAACACGACCAACTTTACGAATCTTAAACCCTTGATTGTGCGTTTGCTGGTGGCTTATATGTTGCTGGTTTTTTATGTTGGTCATGCTCAAGAAACCAATCCAGAACAAGATTCTACTGCTACTGGTTATAGTTTTGGAAAAATAGCACTTAAAAATCCTAATAGTATTGTTTCAAAATACACCTACGACCCCATAACCGATATGTATGTGTACCGTCAAAAAGTTGGCGAATTCAATATTAATTACCCATTATTTTTAACACCAGCCGAGTATCAACGATTGGTACAACAAGAGCAATTAAAATCGTATTACAAACAAAAAATTGATGCCGCTGAAGGTAAAAAAGAAGGCGCAGAAGAAGAACAGCGAAACTTGCTTCCAGCTTTCTACGTAAATTCAGGATTTTTTGAAACTATTTTTGGTGGTAATACTATTGAAATTATTCCCCAAGGGTCGGTGGAAGTCGATTTAGGTGTGTTGTACACTCAACAAGACAATCCTAATTTTTCGCCACAAAACCGAAGTAATTTCACCTTCGACTTTAATCAAAGAATAAGTTTGAGTCTTTTAGGTAAAGTAGGAACACGGCTTCAGGTTACGGCAAATTACGATACCCAGTCAACCTTCGATTTTCAAAATATTATAAAATTAGAATACACGCCAACCGAAGATGATATTTTAAGAAAAATCGAAATCGGCAACGTAAACATGCCTTTAAACAGCTCATTAATTAGAGGCGCGCAAAGTCTTTTTGGTGTTAAAACCGAGCTCCAGTTCGGAAAAACACGTGTAACGGCGGTGTTTTCTGAGCAGCAATCGCAGTCTACATCGGTAGTAGCACAAGGTGGTGGAACACTTGAAGAGTTTGAGTTTTTCGCGCAAGAATACGACGAAAATAGACATTACTTTTTATCGCAATATTTCAGAAATAATTATGACGAGGCAATGTTGCGTTATCCTTTTATTAATAACAATATTCAAATAACACGAGTTGAAGTTTGGGTAACTAACAGAAATAATCAAACCGATAATGTAAGAAATGTTTTGGCATTTCAAGATTTGGGAGAATCTGATAATATTGGCTTACCCAATGCACCAGGTGGTTTTGTGAATGTTGGCCCGGGAGCATTCCCTGATAATGGCAATAATGATTTTGATCCAACCAACATTGGAGGACCAGGTTCATTGCTTACACCTCAGGTACGCGATATAACGACAACAGAAAGTGGTGTTTTAGTTCCGGTTAATGAAGGTTTTGATTATGGAAAATTAGAAAATGCAAGAAAATTAAACGAAGGCTCCGAATATTTTTTAAACACTAGATTAGGTTATATCTCATTAAATCAAAGATTGTTAAATGATGAGGTATTAGCGGTTGCGTTTCAATATACTGTTGGGGGTGAAGTGTTCCAGGTTGGGGAATTTGCAAATGATGGTGTAAATGCGTCGGATGTAGTTAATAATGCTAACAACACCCAAAACATCACCAATAATAATTTGATTTTAAAAATGTTGAAAAGTGCTATTACAGCTGTAGATCAGCCAGTATGGGACTTGATGATGAAAAATGTTTACGATACAGGCGCATTTCAATTAGAGCGTGAGGATTTCCGACTTAATATTTTTTATACCGAAGCGTCGCCCGTTAACTATATTAGGCCAGTAGAAGGTACTACATTTCCTGCCTTCGATAACAATACGCCAAATAATCCTAGTGATGACACTGAAATTTCAGAAACGCCACTTATTAGGCTGTTTCATTTAGATAGGTTAAATTTTAACCAAGATCCACAAGAAGGCGGTGATGGCTTTTTTGATTATGTAGAAGGTTTAACGGTATTGTCGCAAAATGGAAAAATCATTTTTACCAAAGTAGAACCTTTTGGAAAATATTTATTTGATGTTTTGGATGATGACGGGATTCCTGGTAACAACGACGCTGATTACGAATTTAATAACTTTAACGCCAACCAGCAAAAGTATGTATATGATGTACTTTATAAATCAACAAAAACCGCTGCTTTAGATGAAGCTGATAAAAATAAGTTTCAGATAAAGGGTAGGTTTCAGTCCAGTGGTGGTGGTGGCATTCCGCTAAACGCCTTCAATGTGCCTCGTGGTTCTGTGTTGGTTACAGCTGGCGGTAGAACTCTGGTTGAAGGTATTGATTACGATGTGGATTATCAACTAGGTCGTGTAAATATTCTTGACGAAGCATTAAAAGCTTCAAATACACCAATTAATGTTTCGGTAGAAAACAATGCCGTTTTTGGACAGCAAACTAGACGATTTGCAGGTGTTAATGTAGAACATCAATTCAATGAAAATTTCGTACTTGGTGGTACGTTTTTAAATCTTACAGAAAGGCCCATAACACAGAAAGCTGATTTTAATTCAGAATCAGTAAGCAATAGTATTTTCGGCTTTAATGGTAATTATTCGTCTGAAATTCCATTTTTAACAAGAATGGTTAATAAACTACCAAATATTGATACCGATGTACCATCAAATTTATCCGTGAGAGGTGAATTTGCCTATTTGGCTCCAGGCGCACCGAAAGGCACTAATTTTGATGGGGAGGCAACATCAATTATAGACGATTTTGAAGGCACCCAAGGTGCTATTGATTTAAAATCACCGCTAAATTGGTTTTTATCAAGTAGACCTGTTAATTTATTTGGCACTACAGCCAATGATGTTAATGGCCTTGCCAACGGATATGGTAGAGCCGTGCTAAACTGGTACACAATTGATCCCCTATTTTACGGATCACAAAGACCCGAAGGTATTACCAATGACGATGTATCAAATCTATACACCAGACGTGTTTTTATAGAAGAAATATTTCCAAACATTGATATCGTTCAAGGTCAAGCAAGTGTAGTTAACACCTTAGACTTAACTTATTATCCAACGGAGCGTGGTCCTTACAATTTTGATCCTCAAGCAGCAAATAACACACCTTTAAATCCAAATCGAACTTGGGCTGGAATTTCAAGAGCGATCAACACTACCGATTTTGAGCAAGCCAATGTTGAATTTATTGAATTTTGGGTGCAAGATCCATTTTTGGATAATCCTGCTAGTCAGGGTGGAAAACTAACCATTAATTTAGGTAATATTTCTGAAGATATTTTAAAAGATGGTAAAAAGCAATACGAAAACGGCTTACCAGAAAATGGTGATATATCATTTCTACAAGGAAACCTATCGGTAAACAATCCCTATGTCGTACCGCAAAGCCAATCTCTTATTTATACTTTTTCATCAACAGGTCAAGACCGGATCAATCAAGATGTGGGTTATGATGGTTATAATGATCAAGAGGAACAACAAATGTTAAATATTTTGGGGGTTACGGGCGATTTTGGCTCCGACCCATCTAATGATAACTACCAGTTTTATTTAAATGCACAAGGTGATATTTTTGAGCGTTACAAACGTTACAATGGCGTAGAAGGGAATTCGCCGGATGAATTTTCGAACGTTAACCGAGGTGCTGCACCACAACCAGACGCCGAAGACATCAATAGAGATAACACGATGAACACCATCGATAGTTATTTTGAATATGAAATTCAAATCACGCCAGCAAGCTTATCTAACCCAAATAACAACCAAATAAATGATATTAAAACACGCTCCATAACTTTGCCCAATGGTGACGTAAGAGATGTTACTTGGTATCAATTTAGAATTCCTATTTCAGAGGCTACCAATGCAGTTGGCGGGATTACCGATATTAGATCGATAAGATTTGCTAGAATGTATTTAACCGAATTTTCAGAAGTTACAACTTTGCGTTTCGCTACCTTAGATTTGGTACGAAGTGATTGGAGGCGTTACCGATTATCTTTAGACGAAGAACCCAACAATGACAACGATAATACCACTTTAAATATTGGAGTTATAGGGATTGAAGAAAATGATGGTACTTATGTTTCTCCACCTGGTGTGGTGCGAGAACGACTCAATAATAACAACACCATCGTGCGCCAAAATGAACAAGCCCTAGTAGTTGAGGTTTGTGATTTAGAACCTGAAGATTCACGCGGGATTTACAAAAATGTGCGCTTAGATATGCGTCAGTACAAAAAGCTTCGAATGTTTATGCATGCCCGTGACGGCGATACAGGAATGCTTTCTAGTGGCGATATGGTGGCATTTATACGAATGGGGAATGATTTTAGTGATAATTATTATCAGGTAGAATTACCACTCGAAGTTAACAATGGCTCGAGCGCCGAAGATATATGGGCCAACGAATTTAATCTTGAGCTGAGCAATTTAGAAATTATCAAATCTCTAGGAATAGCCTCAGGAACGCTTGGAAATCCTGATGCTACTTGGTACGATGTTACACCAAACGGGCCAGTTGAAGTGGATCAGTTTGATCCGCACACACCAGGACAACAACGTATTGCTGTTAAGGGAAATCCAAACTTTGGAGATATAAGAGTATTAATGATGGGACTTAAAAATCCAGGTCAAAACGGTATGAATGTTTGTGGAACGGCTTGGTTTAACGAGCTCAGATTGTCTGATTTAGATAGCGAAGGTGGTTGGGCTGGCGTGGTAAGTCTAGATTCAAATATCGCTGACTTTGCCAATGTAAGCGCTACTGGTAGACGAAGTACAATTGGTTTTGGAGGTATTGAACAAAAACCAAATGAGCGCAGTCGTGAAGATGTTAAACAATACGATATTGTTACAAACCTAAATTTAGGGCAATTATTACCGAAAAAGTGGGGTATTCAACTACCTTTTAATTACGGAATTGGGGAGGAAATCATAACTCCTGAGTACGACGAGTTTTACCGCGACATAAAATTACAAACCCAACTCGAAACTACCAATAATCGAGATTCCATTTTAAATGTAAACGAAACCTACACCAAAAGAACAAGTATTAATTTTATTGGAGCGAGAAAACAAAGAACAACCGAAGCAACGCCGCGATTCTACGACGTAGAAAATTTAACTTTCAACTATTCTTATAACAAAGTTGAGTATCGCGATTTTGAAATAGAAAATTCTTTAGATCAAAACGTCCGCGCCGGAGTGAATTACAACTTTAGCTTTAATCCAATTAAAATCGAACCTTTCAAAGAAAACGATTCTTTGTTTAGAAGCAGATATTTAAAAATATTAAAAGACTTCAACTTTAATCTATTGCCAACTAGCTTTTCAGTAAATACCGATTTCTTTAGGCAATTTAGCAAACAAAAATTTAGAGAAGTTGAACTCGGTGGCGATAATATTGGTATTGAAGAACTTTTTAGAAGAAATTACAATTTCAACCTACAGTACGTATTAAATTATAATATTACCGATGCCTTGAATCTTAACTTCACGGCTAATAACAGCAATATAGTCAGGAACTACTTTATAGACGATAGAATTAACGGCAGGCAAGACCCCGATTTAAATGTTTGGGATAATTTTTTCGACTTGGGCGACCCCAATCTTCAAAATCAACAGTTGCAACTTAACTACGAATTGCCATTTTATAAAATTCCAACCTTAGGGTTTTTAAGGTCAACTTATGCCTATACAGGGAGTTTTCAATGGCAAAAAGGCTCTGATATCAATTCGAATTTAGAAATTGAAAATCCAGATGGAACTTTTACCAATTACGAATTGGGTAATTCTATTCAAAATGCCAATACGCATAATTTGAATACCACCCTTAACATGGAAACCTTGTATAAGTATTTAGGGTTGGTTAAAAAAACACCTCGAAATAGTCGACAAACCAATAGGTTAACCCAGCCGGGGGTTCCGCAAACTTCAAAAGCAGGACAAGACAAAGATGACCAAGCCAAACAAAGCAAACCCAATCCATTTTTAAATACAGCCATCGATATTGTAACCATGGTAAAACGTATTCAGGTAAATTATTCTGAGAATAATGGAACATTTCTACCAGGATATTTAAGAACTCCTGGCATTGTGGGTACCATGAAACCAACATTAGGCTATACCTTCGGAAGTCAAAGAGATATTCGTCAATTAGCTGCACGTAATGGTTGGTTAACAGTGTTCCCCGATTTTAACCAACAATATACAGAGGTTACCAATAAAATTTTAGACTATTCGGCCAGCGTACAACCTTTAAATGATTTAACCATAGATGTGACTGGCGGACGTATTTTTGCCGAAAATAATGCTGAAAACTTTAGAGTTGAAGACATTAATGGTGATGGCGAACTTCAATACAATCAATTAATTAGAAATTCCTTTGGGAATTTTAATATCTCTACAATAATGATTCGCACCGCTTTTGCAAATAGCGACGAATTTAGTTCAGAAACCTTTGAAACTTTTAGGGGTAACAGATTGCTGGTCGCTAATAGGTTGGCGCGGGAGTTTTATGGTTCGGAAACTTTTGCTACCGATGCCGAAGGTTACCCATTAGGTTTTAGTAAAAATAGCCAAAGTGTTTTACTGCCAGCCTTTTTATCGGCTTATCAAGGCAGTAATCCTGAAAGTATTTCCTTAGGGGCATTTAGAGATTTTCCACTTCCAAATTGGAACATTAAATATACGGGTTTAATGCGCATCAAATGGTTTAAAGATAATTTTAGACGTTTCTCTGTCAATCATGGATACCGCTCAACTTACACCATAAATCAGTTTAGGGCAAATCTAGATTATGTTGCTCCAGTAGAAGGTCAACAATACAGTGATCAAAGTATTGAAACTCTTAATCAATCTGGTGATTTCAAAAATGAAAGCTTATTGAGTAACATCAATCTAGAAGAGTCGTTTAGTCCATTAATAAGGATTGATATGGAAATGAAAAATTCCATAAAGGTATTGGCAGAGATAAAGCGCGACAGAATTTTATCTTTAAGTTTCGATAATAATCTGCTTACTGAAATTCAAGCCCAAGAGTATACATTAGGATTAGGGTATCGCGTAAAAGATGTGCGTATTCATTCTAAAATTGCTGGTCCGTCTCAAGTGGTAAAAAGTGATTTGAATATGCGTGCTGATGTTTCGGTTAGAGATAATAAAACCATCATTCGCCCTCTAGACGTGATCAATACTCAAGTAACAGCAGGTCAAACGATTTGGAACGTAAAATACACAGCTGATTATGCTTTTAGTAAATTTTTAACCGCCATTTTCTATTTTGATTATGCTTTTTCAGATTTTGCTATATCTACAGCATTTCCTCAAACTTCTATAAGAACAGGATTTACATTGCGCTATAATTTTGGAAATTAAAATTTATAGCCTCATTATAATATTCTACATTTGTAATCAATTCAAACTTATAAATTAATAACATGAAAATACCTTCAGAATTAAAGTACACCAAAGACCATGAGTGGGTAAAAATTGATGGTGATATCGCAACCGTTGGAATTACTGATTTTGCTCAAAGTGAATTAGGTGATATTGTGTACGTAGAAGTAGAAACTTTAGACGAAACACTTGGTGTAGAAGATGTGTTTGGTACTGTAGAAGCAGTGAAAACTGTTTCTGATTTATTTTCACCTTTATCGGGTGAAATTGTTGAATTTAATGAAGCCCTGCAAGATGAACCAGAAAAGGTTAATACCGATCCTTATGGCGAAGGTTGGATGGTGAAAATTAGGTTTACAGAGCCATCTGAAATTGAAAATCTTTTAAGTTCAGATGATTATAAAGCTCTTATCAACGCTTAGACATTACGCATTATTTTTAGTTGTTTTTTATATCATTTCAATAACCATTCTAAGTTTAATTAACCTAGATAATCTGCCTGAGATTGGGTCAGGTCATGACGATAAGTTATATCACGCAACAGCCTATTTTGTGTTTGTTATTTTAAGTTTTAATTACTTAAAGAAAATTGGAGTGAAAAAAGCGGTGCCTATTGCAATGATTTTTTCAGTTTTCTATGGCATAATTATTGAAGTACTTCAGCATGCGCTCAATACCAATCGCACTTTTGATGTTCTGGATATTGCAGCCAACACAATTGGAGTGATTCTGGGTTATTTTATAATTCAGTACCTCAATAAATTGAAGTTAAATTAAAAATAAGACTTGTTTTTGTAATAATTAATTGGTTATTTTAGCAATCTTATTTCAAACAATTATTTTAAAATGGAGCCGAAAAAAAACCCTAAAGCCGACATTAGCCGTAATAGCTCAATCTACTTTGCTGTAGGATTGGTACTTGTATTGCTAATTACTTACGGAGCGATTAATTTTAAAACTTATGATAAATCTGCAATTGATATTGGTTTATTAGATTTAGGTGATGAAATTGAAGAAGAAATTCCAATTACAGAACCATTAATTACACCACCACCCCCACCACCACCACCAGCTGCTCCAGAAGAAATTGAAGTTGTAGAAGACGACGAAGAGATCGAAGAAACTGTCATAGAATCTACTGAAACAGAAATGGATACTAAGATTGTAGAAGTACAAGATGTTGTTGTGGATGAAGTAGAAGAAGACATTGAAGTACCTTTTGCGGTGATTGAGAATGTTCCAGTATTTCCAGGAT
Source organism: Flavobacteriaceae bacterium (assembly GCA_018402135.1). Classification (GTDB taxonomy): domain Bacteria; phylum Bacteroidota; class Bacteroidia; order Flavobacteriales; family Flavobacteriaceae; genus Paucihalobacter. The sequence goes on from JAGYJF010000003.1 coordinate 589,642, forward strand.
GTGAAGGCAAAACAGGAAACGATGCTAAAAAACAATGTATGTCAGAAAAAATAACTCAGTTTGTAAATAAGAATTTTAATACTGAGTTGGCTGGTGATCTTGGATTATCAGGACGTCAGAGAATTAATGTGGTATTCAAAATTGATAAAACAGGTAATATTGTTGGTGTTAAAGCAAGAGCACCGCATCCCGGATTAGAAAAAGAAGCACAACGCGTAATAGGTAAATTACCTAAAATGCAGCCAGGAAAACAGAGAGGTAAAGCGGTAACCGTGCAGTATGCCTTACCAATTATCTTCCAAGTAATGGATTAATCATGCTTATAATGGATATATAAAAAGACCGTTTTGTAACGGTCTTTTTTATTTGGTATACTTCTTGGTTGTTTAAAATTCTATTAATCTTTTAAACACGTTATCATGAAAGTTCCAAAATCAAACTCCAATCTTTCTTTCCTAAAAATTCAAGAAACTAAAAGGGACAACAGTCCAAACTTTAAAAAAGAAACCACCTTGTATTTTCAAATTGGTTTAATTATTTGTTTGTTGATGTCCTATTTCGCCTTAGAGCACACAACCACAACTTCTAAAATTGAATTGGTAACATTGAGTCCAACGCTCGATAACCATGAAGCAGCCCCCGATCCATTTATAATTTACAAAGAACCTGAACCTGTGCTCCATGAACCAAAGCAACCACAAAACCCAGTTGTTTTAAGTCAAAATATTACCAAGCTTGATAATAAATCTGAACAGATTGAATCTAAAATCATTGAAAACCACACCACAGACGACCACAAGTATTTAAATCCAGACAGTGTTATAGTATACGTTGTTCCAGATGACATCACTATTCCTGAAGCATTTGTGCATAAAGTTCCAATGTTTCCTGGTTGTGAAAAATCTAGAACAAACGAAGAAAGCAAAAGATGTTTTTCAGATAAACTCGGCAAATTAATACAAAGACATTTTAATACAGGCATAGGAGAGGAATACGGATTATCTGGTAAACAAAATATTGGTGTGCAATTTAAAATAGATACCAATGGCAATGTTACTGAAATAAAAACCAGAGCGCCACATCCCGAATTAGAAAAGGAAGCGCGACGGGTATTACATAAAATACCCAAGATGCAACCCGGGGAGCAAAATAACAAACCCGTAAATGTTCAGTATGCTTTGCCCATAAACTTTGTAATTCAGCAATAAATATAAATAGGATTTGAGGCGAGTTTTATGCCTCTTAAAATGGTGTTACCTCAAAATGGTCTATGGTTTTAGTTTCTGAAATTATGGGCCATTTTCATGTTTAATAAGTGAATAGTATTTAAGTATTTTGAAAAAGTGCTATCTTTCCGCCATCTTTATTAGATTGAGTATTCATGACAAAATATATAGTTTTTCTTCTAATTTTCATTCAAATTTCGGTTTATGGTCAAAATCAAGATTTTTTGGAAAAACCACCAGTTTTTGAAAACTGTTCAGGCCAACCATTTCAAAATTTAAAACAGTGTTTTAAAACTGCTCTAAATAAATATATTTTTGAGAATTTCGTAGTTCCAGAGATTGTTGAAGAAAACAGCTATCGCGGCAGTGTAAAAGTGTTGTTTGAAGTTGACAAAGAAGGTAGTTTTTCAGTACTCTACATCGATGCTATTTATGATGAACTCAAAACCGAAACAAGCCGTGTTTTTGAGTTGCTCCCACAAATTACGCCAGGGACTTATAACGGAAATCCCACTTTTTATCAGTACTCCGTTGTTATTAACATTCCACTTACCAATTTTTTGGATTTTGAAAGTAATATATCCAAATCAGCCGATTCCATTCCTTTAAAAGTAAATCGTTTTTACGATTTAAACCAAGCATCGCTTAACGAATTTGATGCAGTTAAGGATAGTTTGGTGCCCTTCCAAAATAAAGAATATTCAAGTCAGCTAAATATTCCTTTTACCCATAGTTATTATGCGCGATTCGATGCCCAAATGAATGCCGTAGGCACAAATAGTCACACAGCATCTAAACCTTTCATATATACAGATGTTCAGCCTTATTACAATATAGAAACTGAAAAAAATGCATTGGCCAAGGATAAGTCAACTTGGTTAGGCAGAAAATTTTGGAATGAACATTTGGTGCAAGTCCAAGGTGAAGATTACTGGTTTACAGTAGACCCTATTTTTGATTTGCAGGTAGGTAAAGATACCGAGGCCGATTTCAATTCAACTTACAACAATACACGCGGGGTTTTAATTCAGGGTGGTTTAGGGAAAAAATTTAATTTTTACACGACTGTTTTCGAAAGTCAAGGTCGGTTTGCCCAATATTTTAATGAGTATTCCGAAAGTTTAAGAGCGTTTGGTCCAGATCCCGCCATTATTCCAGGAAGAGGAATTGCCAAAAGGTTTAAAACAGATTCTTACGATTATCCGGTGGCAGAGGCATATTTATCGTATTCTCCAACCGATTTTTTAAACGTGCAATTTGGTTATGGCAAAAATTTTATCGGCGATGGTTACCGTTCATTATTGTTGAGTGATGTTTCTAGTCCACACCCATTTTTAAAAATTAATACCAAATTTTGGAAAATTAAATACACCAATACCTGGATGTGGCTTAACGACGTTCGACCCGAGGTAGTTGAAGATGGTGCCTTTCTAAATAAATACATGGCGAACCATTATTTAAGTTGGAATGTTTCTAAACGTCTAAATATTGGCTTATTCGAGTCTGTGATTTGGGATAACAGTAATGGCAGGGGCTTTGATGTTAATTATCTAAACCCTATCATTTTTTACCGCGCAATTGAATTTGCAACAGGTCAAGCGGCTGGCAATGCTATTATTGGACTTTCGGGCAAGTATAAATGGAATAATTCATTTAATATTTATGGACAATTTATATTAGACGAATTTTCATTAGATGATGTTACTGCGGGAAATAAAAGCTGGAAAAACAAATTTGGTTACCAACTGGGCGTAAAATATTTTAACGCCTTTAAGGTTGATAATTTATTACTTCAGTTTGAGTATAATCAAGTGCGACCTTATACCTATTCACATAATACTATTGTACTCAACTACGCACATAACAATCAACCCATGGCACATTTATGGGGTGCTAATTTTAGAGAGGCAATTGTTATTGGTCGTTATAACTACGGCCGTTTGTTTGCCGATGCCAAATTCATTATAGGTGAACGCGGTTTTGATTTTAACACGGAAGAGGATAGTTTCAATTATGGCGGCAATATTTTTAGAACTGAAAATGATAGAGTAGGAAATACCAATATTAGAGTAGCACAAGGTAATACCACTGCTGTTTTTCATGCAGAACTTCAAACGGGTTATATTTTAAATCCAGCCAGCAACCTAAGATTATTTACCAATATTAGTTACAGAAATTTTGATCCTCAAGTGGCAACATCTTCAACAGTAAAGAGTAATACTTTATGGTTGAGCTTAGGCGTTAGAACCGATTTGTTTAATTGGCATATTGACTTTTAATTAACACAAGTTAGGATTGGTCATATTTAAATTTCAGAGTATCTTTGCACTTTCTTTTTAAGGCTTAATGCAAAACATGTTGAGTACCGCAAAAACTACCATTTCAATAACTTCAGTTGTTTCTGATTTTAAGGAAATTACTAAGATGAGACTTTCACTAAGTGTGGTTTTTTCTTCTGTTGCAGGCTATTTACTGGGTGCTATTTCCGTTGATATTCCAACTATTATGTTATTGTGCTTTGGCGGCTATTTTATGGTTGGTGCTTCTAATGCTTACAACCAAATCATTGAACGTGATTTAGACGCTTTAATGAATAGAACTAAAAACAGACCAATTCCAGCAGGCAGAATGCAGGTATCTACCGCATTTATTATAGCGGTGACATTTACGGTATTAGGAATTGTTTCGTTATACATTATTAATCCACGTACTGCAATGTACGGTGCCATCAGTATATTTCTTTATACAAGTGTCTATACACCATTAAAAACAAAAACTCCTTTTGCGGTGTTTGTAGGTGCCATTCCAGGTGCCATACCATTTATGTTAGGTTGGGTGGCTGCAAGAAATGAATTTGGTATTGAACCAGGCACGCTGTTTGCCCTGCAGTTTTTTTGGCAATTCCCTCATTTTTGGGCTATTGGTTGGTTTTTATTTGATGATTATAAGAGAGGTGGTTTTCATATGTTACCAACCAAAAAACGAGATAAAGGAACTGCCTTGCAAATAATAGCTTATACGGTTTGGACAATTATTGTGTCTGTATTACCTGCTTTTGGCATAACGGGTGATTTAAAATTATCGGTTGTTGCTGCCATTGTGGTTCTGGCTTTTGGATTAATCATGTTGTATTATGCCTTTGAGTTGTTTACAAAACGCAGTTCGAAAGCTGCAAAAGAATTAATGTTGGCTAGTGTATTATACATTACACTAGTGCAAATTGTTTATGTTATTGATAAGTTTATATAATTATGGATTTAACCCAAGGTACAGATCAAGAAAAAAATAGCAGAGCTAAAAAAATGATGCTCTGGTTTGGGATTGGCTCGCTCATCATGTCTTTTGCAGGATGGACTAGTGCTTTTATTGTAAGTAGTACAAGAAAAGACTGGTTGACCGATTTTAAATTACCGGACCCGTTTTTAGTTAGTGTTTTTGTTATCATAATAAGTAGTATAGCATTAATTTTAGCGAAGCGTGCATTAAAAAATAACAATAAACAAATGACTTCGGTTTGGTTAGTGATTGCATTTACTTTAGGAATCTATTTTATAGTGAATCAGTTTACTGGTTTTTCTGAAATAGTTGCACAAGGTTATAATTTCACGGGTCCTACGAGTAACGTTACTATGTCGTACATTTTTTTAATTGCGTTTGTACACATTGTGCACGTTGCCGTTGGTCTATTGTGCTTATTAGTAGTGCTTATTAATCTTTTCAGAAATAAATATTCATCTAATAATATGTTAGGATTTGAACTGGCTTCATCTTTTTGGCACTTTGTTGATATACTTTGGGTTTACCTCTTTTTCTTTTTGTATTTTATGAAGTAATTTTCAACTGTTTCATTATCAAAATTAAATTTTATTAAGCCTTATTTAGATTATTTAAAATTAGATTAGGATGTTTCTATAAATAAATTAAATCCTTATTTTTGTCAAAAATTTAACGTAAACGGTTTATTTATATGGATACTTCAGTAGTAACTGGTACACAAGAAAAAGTTTGGGGTGGAGGAAACGAACCACTCAAGGCAAGTTATGGCAAATTAATGATGTGGTTCTTTATTGTATCTGATGCTTTAACATTTTCAGGATTTTTAGCTGCCTATGGGTTTTCAAGATTCAAATTTATTGACTCATGGCCTATTGCTGACGAAGTATTTACCCACGTTCCTTTTCTACACGGTCAAGAGCTACCGATGATTTATGTCGCTTTTATGACTTTTATTTTGATTATGTCCTCAGTAACGATGGTATTGGCTGTCGATGCTGGTCACAACATGAACAAAACGAAAGTTACTTGGTATATGTTTTTAACCATTATAGGCGGTGTGATATTTGTTGGTTCGCAAGCATGGGAATGGGCAACATTTATCAAAGGCGATTACGGAGCTGTTCAAACAAAAGGCGGTAACATACTTCAGTTTGGCGAGTATGTAGACAAAGATGGAGAGCAAGTATTTAAGCGAGTTTCAGTGGCAGATTTTGCTATTGTTGGTGAAAAAGAACGCGTACAAGATAATCGTAAATCAGGTATATGGTACCGCAGCGAGTCAACAATTCCAAATTATAATGTAGACGAGGTGTATGCTGGTCTAGAGGCCAATTCAAATATTTTAGTAAGAACACAAATTATTAACGAAGAAGGAGAAAAAACAGTACTATCAAGAGAAGAATCTTTAAAGTCTATTAAAGAAAACGGTAAAACGGTAGTAGAAGGCGCCAATCTGGTAGCCAACGAATACGGAACAGCATTGTTTGCCGATTTCTTTTTCTTTATTACAGGCTTTCACGGCTTTCACGTACTGTCTGGAGTTTTGTTAAACATCATCATCTTTTTTAATGTTATTCTTGGTACTTACGAGCGAAGAGGTAGTTATGAAATGGTTGAAAAAGTTGGTCTTTATTGGCACTTTGTAGATTTGGTTTGGGTATTTGTTTTCACATTCTTCTATTTGGTTTAATTCGAATTATTACAAAATATGGTACACGCACATAAATTAGAAATATTTAGAGGACTTATTAAATTTAAGTCGAACACACAAAAAATTTGGGGTGTTTTAATCCTATTATCCATAGTAACAGCCGTTGAAGTAGTTTTGGGTATATATAAACCAGCCTCATTAATGAATGTGGTTTTAGGCATGAAATTGCTTAATTGGATCTTTATCATTTTAACAATCGTTAAAGCATATTATATTACTTGGGATTTTATGCACATGAGAGATGAAACTCCTGGTTTAAGACGCGCCGTGGTTTGGACGGCAGTATTCCTTATTTCTTATCTTATATTTATTTTACTTCAAGAGGGAGGATACGTTTTTGATGTATATTCTGATGAATATATAAAACGCGATTTCTAAAGTAATTTATAAGAATAGTAGTGTTAATCATTCATAAAAAAGACGACTTTCGGTCGTCTTTTTTTTAATTTTGCATTTAATTAGGAAATTCCTTTCATTAATTATAAAAAGCCGAAGCAACTAACATATTAGCATGGTATTCTTACTGATTGTTAAATGAAAATATTAAAGGACAAATGAAAAATTTAAAACGTAATCTCACTCTAGGAGTCTTGTTTTTTTTACCAGTCATGTTCTTGTTGTTTTTATATCCTTCAACACACAATTATACACCACTCGAAATTGTAAAGTCAACGGTCTCTGATATTGATACCTTTATTGCTTTTGAAGAGGACCCCATTCTATTAAAAGAACGAATTACAGTATTGATTTTTTTAGGAACACAGCCAATGGATTATACAATTGCAGCACTTAACTTAAAAGAATTGGTCTACGATAAATTTAAGGGGTTTAAAAACTTTCAAGTGGTTTCAATCGTACGAAATGGAGCGCAAGACCAAGTAGAGCAGCTTAAAGATGAAATTTCATCATACGAAGAATTAAAACATTGGCATTTTGTTTATGGAACGCAAAGTGACATTCTTCAAATTCATAAGAGTTTAAGATCAAAAAAACAGTTGGACTCAAATTTGTCGTCACCATTAGTCTATATAATAGATAAAGACTTAAATCAACGCGGTAGAATTGATGACAGAGAAAAAAACGAAATTGCCAATGATACACCCGAATATAGTTTAGTAGATTATAATTGTTTAGAAGTAGCTGAAATCAAAAATAAAATGAGTGAAGATTTGCGCATTTTATTCACTGAATACAGACAAAAACGAAAAGGTAATTTTGACTCTTCAATAAGAAGAGCCGATGATTTAAAGACAAATAATGAGTAAAAAAGCGAACTATTCATACGTAGGTATTGCATTTATAATTTTATTATTTGGAATTATTTTTGTACCTAAAATTGTAGACCGATTGTCTAATGAAGATGTAGTACGAGACGATGAAAGTCGTAGCACTGGCATTTCCACTGAAACCGAAGCTAAACCTTCAAATCTGGCGTTTATATATTCTGGTACGGATATAAGAAAAGTGCCAGAGTTTAGTTTCACAAACCAACACGGAAATACCATTACCAATCAAGATTATTTGGGAAAAGTATATGTAGTTGAATTTTTTTTCACAACGTGCCCAACCATTTGTCCTAGAATGAATAGAAATCTCGTTGAAATTCAAAATCACTTTGCTGAATTTGAAAATTTTGGCGTTGCAGCTTTTACCATAAATCCAGATTTTGATACACCTGAAGTCTTGAAAAAATATGCGGTAGATTACGGAATCACCAATCCAAATTGGAATTTAATGACCGGCAATCAAGATGAAATTTACAGGTTGGCCAATACAGGTTTTAATTTATACACTGCCGAAGTTCAAGACGCCGAAGGTGGTTTTGAGCATTCAGGAAATTTTGCACTCATCGACAAAAATGGTTTCATTAGATCAAGACTTGATGATTATGGAAACCCCTTAATATATTACAATGGTATTGTAAGTGAAACTGAAGGCGAGGATGAAGATGGAATTCCTCAAGAAATCACAAAACTAAAAGAAGACATTGCAAAACTCTTAAAAGAATGAGATTAGAAATAGACCTGAAAAAGCAGAAAAAATACAACAAAATAGTGGTTGTTTTGTCCATCGTTATTCCAATTGCCGTAGCGGCCTTATTTGGAATAAATTTAAGAGAACTTGGTTTTAATGTCAAGCCACTTACATTTTTGCCACCAATTTACGCGACTATAAATGGAATGACTGCGGTTTTATTGGTTCTGGCTTTTTGGGCGATTAAGAATAAAAAATTAGTTCTACACAAAAATTTAATGACAACCGCTATTTATGCTTCCGTTGTTTTTTTGGTAATGTATGTAGCTTATCACATGACGAGTGACAGTACCAAATTTGGTGGTGAAGGTTTTGTGAAATACATCTATTATTTTATACTTATCACGCATATTATATTATCCATAGTTGTAATTCCTTTTGTACTTATAACATACGTAAGAGCGCTCACAAATGATTTTGAAAGACACAAGAAAATAGCTAAAATCACATTTCCAATTTGGCTTTATGTTGCTATTACTGGTGTTATTGTTTATTTAATGATCGCTCCTTATTATGTCTAAAATATTCAAAATACTCACTTTTATTGTATTGTTCTTGTTTCTTACCAATGCAAATGGCCAATGTGCCATGTGTCGTGCGGTTTTAGAGAGCGATGCCGATCAGTCTATGGCCGAAGGTGTAAATGATGGTATTGTTTATCTTATGGCTATACCCTACATTCTAGTTGCTGGGATTGCATTATTACTATATCGAAAATTTTCAAAAAGTTAAACCTTTCCTAATTTCTGTAACAGAGACCGTATTTTGATGTCCTATCAACAAACCTTAGGTGAACTCTTAACAGTTTGTTAGTATGAGTATGTTTGCTATTTATGTAACATTGCAACTGTATAACCAGCATTATGATTGAAATAAAAGATTTACACAAATCCTATAAAATGGGAGCCAATAGCCTTCATGTTTTGAAAGGTATAAACTTTAATGTCAAAGAAGGTGAATTAGTTTCTATTATGGGTTCTTCAGGATCGGGTAAATCAACCTTGCTAAATATTCTCGGAATGCTAGATGAAGCCGATGAAGGATCCTATACACTTGATGGTGTCCCCATCAAAAATTTAAACGAAAAGGTCGCTGCAAGATACCGCAATAAGTTTTTAGGATTTATATTTCAGTCATTTAACCTAATCAATTATAAATCTGCCTTAGACAATGTGGCTATGCCACTATATTATCAGGGGATGCCAAGAAAAGAACGTGTTGACCGGGCAAATTATTATTTGGAAAAAGTAGGTTTGGCCCAATGGTCGCATCATTTACCGAGTGAGCTTTCTGGAGGTCAAAAACAACGCGTGGCAATAGCACGAGCTTTGGCAAGTGATCCTAAAGTACTATTGGCCGATGAGCCTACTGGTGCTTTAGATTCAAAAACCTCACATGAGGTAATGGATTTAATTCAAGGTATAAACGACGAAGGAAAAACAATCTTAATTGTTACTCACGAAAACGACATCGCGCAAATGACCAAACGTATCGTAAACTTAAAAGATGGTTTGATTATAGACGACACCAAAGTAGAACAAGTTAGAGCGAGTCAATATGTTTGATATAGAGCGTTGGCAAGAAATTTTTGAGTCGTTAAGTAAAAACAAATTACGCACGTTTTTAACATGCTTATCAGTTGCTTCTGGCATTTTTATTCTTGTTATTTTATTGGGTTTTAGCTCTGGCATTCAAAATGGTGTAAAAGACCAATTTCAGCAAGACGCTACTACCAAAATGAGCATTAGAACAAGAACTACTACTAAAGGTTATAAAGGCTTAAATCCAGGAAGGAATATCCAGCTAAAAATGCAAGACTTTTTGGATGTTTCCCTAAACTATGACGATTACTTAGAATACCGCTCCGGAAATTATTCAATCTGGGGAAGTCTTATAAATTATAAAAACGAATCTGGAAACTTTCGCGTGCAAGGAGTCATGCCCGACTTTCAATTTATAGCAAATTCAGATATCGCTGAAGGCCGATTTCTTAACGAAACAGATCTTAACGAATCTAAAAAAGTAATTGTAGTAGGTAACAAAGTAAAAACCGATTTGTTCAAAGGGAAAAGTCCCATAGGAGAATATGTCTCAATTTATGGAATTCAATTTAAAGTTGTAGGCGTTTATTATGATCCGGGTGGAGAACGCGAAGAAAGCAATGTTTATATACCAGTAACTTCTGCACAAAAAGCATTTAATGGTGGCGACAGAGTGCGTGATATGACATTTACAGTGCCGATGTCCAACAGTCTTGATGAAGCATTGCTGTTGTCTCAAAATCTTGTCGCAGGCATTGAATCAGACCTAAAACAGAAATACACCATTGCCCCCGATGATACAGCTGCCATTAGAGTTGATAACACTTTAGAAGAAGCAAAAAAAATATACTCATTAGTTGATGTCATTAAAGCGGTGTTCTGGTTCGTTGGTATCGGTACCATCATCGCTGGCGTAGTAGGTGTTGGGAATATCATGATTATTATTGTGAAAGAACGTACCAAAGAAATAGGAATTCGAAAAGCACTCGGTGCACAACCAATGTCCATTGTAGGCATGATATTACAAGAATCTATTTTTGTAACCATGTTTTCGGGTTTATTTGGGTTGGTTGCTGGACTTGGACTTCTTGAATTGGTAGGACCAAGTATTGAAAGTGATTTTATAAAATACCCGCAAGTAGATTTTAATACAGCACTTTTTACGGTACTAATTTTAGTTGTTGCAGGAACTTTAGCAGGATTTATTCCAGCATACCGAGCAGCAAAAATAAAACCCATTATAGCTTTAAGAGACGAATAGTATGTTTAGTAAAGACCGTTGGAACGAAATATTAGAAGCATTAACCGCTAATAAGTTTAGAACTTTTTTAACGGCTTTTGGTGTGTTTTGGGGTATTACCATATTAGTGCTTTTGTTAGCCCTAACCAATGGACTTAAAAACGGCGTAACTGCGAGCTTTGATAATTTTGCCACTAACTCCATGTTTATGTGGGTTCAAAGAACATCAATCCCCTATAAAGGCTTGCCGAAAGGCAGACGATTTGATTATAAGGTCGATGATGTCCAGGCAATTAAACAAGAATTTCCAGAGCTAAAGTATGTATCACCAAGAAATTCTTTAGGTGGCTATCAAGGTGCTAGTAATGTAATTAGGGGTACTAAAACTGGAGCTTTTCGAATTTATGGCGACTATCCAGAGTTTATAAAGCAAAAACCTATGGATATAACTGAAGGTCGTTTCATTAATTATTCCGATATCAACGATAGCCGAAAAGTCTGCGCAATCGGTCCAGATGTAATCGCTGGACTTTATGATAAAAATGAAGAAATTATTGGCTCTTACATCAAAATTAATGGCGTTAACTTTATGGTAATTGGGACATTTAAAATGACCAATAGCCAAGGTGATTCCGAGGAAGAAGCAAATACAATTTTTATTCCATTCACGGCATTTGGCAAAGCTTTTAACAGAGGCGATAACGTAGGTTGGATGGCGATTACGGCCCATGATCAAACTAGTATAACCGAAGTAAAAGAAAAAGTGTTTGATTTTTTAAAGGTTAGGCACCGCGTGCATCCAGATGACCAAAGTGCCATCGGTCATCGGGACTTAGCCGAGCAATTTGGTCGGGTTAATGGCTTGTTCAATATTTTAACGGTTGTAGGCTATTTTGTAGGTGCCCTAATTTTAATGTCTGGTATTATAGGCATTAGCAATATCATGCTCATTGTTGTAAAAGAGCGCACTAAAGAAATCGGTGTTCGGCGTGCACTTGGTGCTAGTCCGTGGAATATAAAATCTCAAATTCTTCAGGAAAGTTTAATACTTACTATTTTGTCTGGTATGGTAGGCGTAGCCTTTTCGGCTGGTGTCATCTATCTTATGAATTACTTGTTGTCCATCTATGGTCCAGTTGAAAATTTCGTGAACCCAAGTGTTAGCATGTCAGTAATTTTTACTGCATTAACCATTTTGGTTGTTTCAGGACTTCTGGCCGGTTTAATTCCTGCAAATAGCGCTACAAAAATGAAACCGGTAGATGCGCTCCGGATAGAATAAATATCAAACTAAAAACAGCTTATAACATCTCAATAATTAATCATCAGTAATGAAAAGAACCACCACAGTAATAGTTTTAATAGCAATAGTTTTAGGTTTCTCAGTAGCCTTAATCTATTTATGGAAGAAAAACCAAGAGAATCCAATCACCTATGCTACGGACAAAGCTTCGGAGCAAACAATTGTAGTTAAAACTATGGCAACAGGAAGTATTGTTCCAAAGGAAGAAGTTTTGATAAAGCCCAACATTTCTGGCGTAGTTGAAGAAATTTACATCGAAGCAGGAGAGTTTGTTAAATCAGGTGATTTAATTGCTAAAATTAGAGTAATTCCTAATGTTTCAACGCTGACTACGGCTAAAAACAACATTGCTTCAAACCAAACTTCTGTAGAAACAGCGCAAATAAATTTTAAGAACCAAGAAGCAATTTACAACCGTCAAAAAGCATTATTTGAAAAGGGCGTTATTTCTGCAAACGATTTTGATGGCATCAACAATAGTTATTTACAGGCAAAACAAAGTGTTGAGCAGTCCAGAATATCGCTCAATGCTGCTAGACAAAATTATGACATAATTAAAACCGGAACTACCGTAGGATTAGGAAATAGTGCTCAAACACTTGTTAGAGCTACTGTATCAGGAATGGTTTTAGATGTGCCAATTAAAGAAGGTAATCAAGTAATTGAAGCCAACAACTTTAATGAGGGAACCTCAATCGCCTCAATTGCCGATATCAAAAAAATGATTTTTGAAGGAAAAATTGACGAAAGTGAAGTCGGAAAGATTAAGGAAGGTTTACCACTAGAAATTACTGTTGGAGCCATTGACAATAAAAGTTTTGATGCTGTTTTAGATTATATTGCACCAAAAGGAGTAGCGGAAAATGGCGCAATTCAATTTGCCATCAAAGGAACTTTAGATACCATAGAATCTACTTTTATAAGAGCAGGTTTAAGTGCTAACGCTTCTATCATTCTAGACAAGGCCGAAAAAGTTTTGGCCATTAAAGAAGCCTTAGTGCAATACGATCCACGAACCAAACAACCATTTGTAGAAGTAGCAACTGGAGACCAGAAATTTGAGAGACGTGAAGTGAAATTGGGTATAAGTGATGGGATTTATGTACAAATTTTGGAAGGTGTAACTGCCAATGATGAGGTAAAAGTTTGGAACCAGCTTCAGGGTATCCCAGACTACGCTCGTAGAAATTAATCAAATATTTTTGTAACAATTTTAATTATCACTAGTCTTATAAATTAGATTATGAAACACACCATCATTATAATATTTATCCTAACTATTTTTTCAGTACAATCACAAGAAAAAAAGTGGACCTTAAAAGAATGCGTTGAATACGCGTTGGAGAGAAATATTTCTATCAAGCAAAGTGAACTGGATTTAAAAGCTATTGATGCTGATAAACTCGCTGCTTTAGGTAATTTTTTGCCAACATTTAATGCAGGAGCCAATTTAGCTGAAAATACCGGTTTAAGTTTTAATCCAACTACAAACCAACCAGAAACCATTACGTTCTTATCTGCAACAGGAAATATTAATGTAGGTTATACCATTTTTGATGGTTTGAGAAATATTAGACAAGCGCAGCGTGCAGAAATTGCACAGTTGGCGAGCCAATACAGGTTGTCTAAAATGGTAGATGACATCTCTTTATTAGTTGCGAACAGTTATTTGCAGGTTATTTTATTTAAGGCCAATTTAGAAGTTTTGGAAAGCCAGAATGAAGTTACCAAACAACAAATTAAGCAAACGCAAGAATTAGTGGATGGTGGTGTTTTGCCACAAGGTGATTTATTAGACATTTTAGCAACTGATGCGAATGAGGTTCAGGGTATTGTTACAGCTCAAAATAATATACAAATATCTCTAATTAGCTTAGCGCAACTGCTTTTAATTAAAGACTTTGAAAACTTTGATATTGAAGATGAAGGATATGATATTGTAAATGTAGATATCGCAAATAAAAGTGTTGATGATATAATTGACTCAGCAAAAGAAAACCGAAGCGAAATAAAAATAGAAGAACAAAATGTACAATTAGCCTTGAAAGATTTGCAGTTAACAAAAGCTGCTTATTTACCAAGGTTAACAGCTTTTTTTGGGTATAATACCAGATATACCAATGCAACTTCCTTTAGTCAAGTAGTCGACCCAGATAACCCTACAGAAACAAGACAAATCGGTGTTGTCGAAGATACTGGTCAAGCTGTTGTAAGCCAATTCCCAAATTTAAATACTATAGCGGTAGCTCCAGAATCATTCTGGGATCAGCTATATCTTAATGATGGTATTGCTTATGGTTTAAGTCTTAACATTCCAATACTAAATGGTTTTTCAACACGTTCAAACGTCCTGCGCTCTAAGGTTAATTTAGAACGTGCAAAATATCAATTAGAACAGGCTGAATTAGATTTGGTATCCAACATCTATCAAGCGTTTGTAGATGCAGAAGGTTCTCTAAAAGCTTATGATGCTTCATTAAAGGCTTTAGAAGCGCAAGAATTAGCCTTTGAATATGCAAAAGAAAGATTTGATGTTGGCATTATAAATTCCTTAGATTTCAGCCAATCAAAAATAAGATACGATAATGCAATCATAAACAGCAATCGTGCTAAGTATGATTATATATTCAAATTAAAAGTATTGGAATTATATTTTGGGATTCCTGCTACAGAATTAAAATTTTAAAGATGAATAAAAAGGTTAAAATAATTATTGGGATTGTCGTTCTGCTGGTGGTTGTTTTAGTGGCTGGCAAATCTCAAGGCTGGTTTGGTAAAAAAGACGATGCCAAATCAGTTGAAATTAAAACCATAGCGCCTATCAATATTTTTGAAAAGGTATCGGCAACGGGAAAAATTCAGCCTTCAACTGAGGTAAAAATCTCAAGTGAAGTATCTGGTGAAATTATAGAATTACCTTTTAAAGAAGGACAAAAAGTAAACAAAGGCGATTTACTTGTAAAAGTTAATCCCGATCTAATCCAAGCAGCCTTGAACAGATCTCAAGCTGGTTACCAGAATGTTCAAGCCAATTTAAGTCAGGCCGAAGCTACCTTAAAGGAGGCTACGGCCAATTACGAACGAAATAAAAGTTTGTTTGAACGTGGTGTTATTTCAAAAGCGGATTGGGATAGGTCAATAGCTAATTACGAAGGCTCTGTTGCAGCCAGAAGTTCCGCGTATTATAGTGTTCAGAGTGCGGCGGCTTCTGTAAACGAAGCAAGAGACAATCTGGCAAGAACAACTATTTATGCACCAATTGATGGTACCATTTCTTTATTAAGTGTTGAGTTAGGCGAACGTGTAGTTGGAACGCAACAAATGGCTGGAACTGAAATTTTAAGAGTTGCTAATCTCAATAGCATGGAGGTGTTAATGGATGTCAATGAAAATGATATTGTAAAAGTACAAGTTGGAGATACCTCAATCGTCGAAGTCGATGCCTATCCTAAACGTGAGTTTAGTGGTGTAGTTACCGAAATTGCAAATTCTGCACAAGGAACCTTAGCAGCCGATCAAGTAACCAATTTCAAGGTAAAGGTCAAAATACTCGAAACATCATATCAAGATTTACTCAACGACAAACCAGATGGCTATTCGCCATTTAGACCTGGAATGACTGCAACAGTGGATATAATTACTGAAAAGCGCTTTAATATTCTTGCAGTTCCAATTAGTGCCGTGGTAATCAAAACCGATACATCAGAAGTTAAAAAGTCTGTAGCCGAAAAATACAAGCAGGTTAAAATTATAGGTGATGAAGAAAAGTTTGAATGTGTTTTCGTTAAAGAAAATGATGAAGCAAAACTTAGAGTGGTAACGACAGGTATTCAAGACAATGCCAATATCGAAATAATTTCAGGGTTAAATGAAAATGAAGAGGTTATAATCGGTCCTTACAATTTGGTATCAAAAACATTGGAACCTGGAGATAAAGTGTCTGTTCAAAAGGATATACCAAAACAATAAATTTTGACATATATACTTTCAATAGAAACGTCTACAACAAATTGTTCTGTAGCTTTATCGAAAGAAGGAGATACTATTGCTTTAAAAGAAGACAATAATCATAATTATTCTCATGCCGAACTGTTACATCAATTTATTGAGGAAGTATTAGGAGATGCCGTAATTTCAATAAATCAACTATCAGCCATTGCAGTAAGTAAAGGTCCCGGTTCTTATACAGGATTGAGAATTGGAGTTTCTGCCGCTAAAGGATTATGTTTTGCACTTAATATCCCATTAATTGCTATTTCAACTTTAGAGAGTTTAGCCAATCAAGTAACTGTAGATAATGGATATATTGTTCCAATGCTTGACGCGCGAAGAATGGAAGCCTATACAGCAGTTTATAACTTCAAACACGAACTCGTTCGAGAAATTAAAGCAGAAATTCTTTCTAGCAATAGTTTTGAAGACATTTTACTACAGCAACCAGTGGTGTTTGTTGGAAATGCCGTTAATAAGTTTTCATCGGTGATAGAAAGTAATAACGCAACGATTATTTATGATAAGCTACCATCAGCAAAAGATTTAAGTTCATTGGCATTTGAACAATTAAAAATAGGCAAAACCGAAGATGTTGCCTATTTTGAACCTTTTTATTTAAAAGATTTCATCGCTTTAAAATCTAAACATTAACCCTTGTTCTGGATAAGAACTCTATGTGGATAAGGTATTTCAATCCCTGCTTGATCTAAGGCTATTTTTGCAGCTTCCATAACCTCAAAATAAACTACCCAATAATCTTCAGCTTTACACCATGGTCGCACTGCAAAATTTACTGAGCTATCCGCAAGTTCAAGAACATTAACGCTAGGAGCAGGTTCTTGTAATACTTTAGGATGTGTGCTAATAACATTTAACAAAACCTCTTTTGTTTGCTTAATGTCAGAATCGTAATGAACACCAAACACCAGGTCAACACGTCGAGTTCCGTTTACCGTATAATTAACGATATTACCGTTGGATAAAGATCCATTTGGAAGTATTATTTCCTTATTAGAAAGGCCAGTTAACTTTGTTGTAAAGATTTCAATTTCTTTTACTACACCCATTTCTCCTTGCGCTTCTATGAGGTCACCAATTTTAAATGGTTTAAATATCATTATCAAAGCACCACCTGCAAAATTAGCTAATGAACCTTGTAAGGCGAGCCCAATTGCTAAACCTGCAGCAGCTAAAATTGCCGCGAAAGAAGTAGTTTCAATGCCAACAACACTTAGAACAACTAGAAATAATAATATCTTGAGAGTCCATTTTAACAGATTTCCCAAGAATTTTTTTAAACTTTCATCATAGGATGCTTTTTCCATTAAACGCCCTACGCTTTTCAGAATTAATTTTATAAACCATGAGCCTACAATGAAAATTATTACAGCGCCAATTAGTTTTGGGCCAAATTCAAGTATTAATTCATAGCCTTTTTCAATCCATTTTTCTGGTTCCATCTTTTTGATTTTATATTAAAAAAATAACGCTGTTAATTTTGAATTAACAGCGTTATAAATTTTTCATTTTTTACAATTTTACAAAGTTCCGATAAAATTTGCAAGTTTTATGATATCCTCTTCATTCTTGGTTTTAACTTTATTTTTTTTGAGGAAGTTTGAAATCTCTTTTGAATAGTTAGGAAATGACTCTGGAATCTCTTTTGTTTTGGAAGATATGTGAACTATACTGTCATCTTTCAACTTCAAATAGTAAATATCATCCTCTCTTTTAAATTTTGCAGGCCTATCTTTATCATAAGAGGAAACAGCTGGCGTCATGGGAATGTAGGTAATGTTTTCTTCTTTCAATAAGGAAACCCCATTTTCATCTGATAGAACCACTAAGAACCCTCTTTTCGTAATTCCTTTTTCGTTATTATAGGTAAATGACCGGTAAGTTTTCTGTAAGGAAATAAAAAATATTTCGTAATTATTATTGACAATATCCAGAGCAATGGGTGTGGTATTTTGGTCTGTTAGCACTTCCATCTGCTTATTTAAAGCATTGTATCTTGCACTGTAAATTTTATTATCAAAATTGATAATTCTAGCAGGACTGTATTCTTCAGGGATATATGCAGAACCCAGAGCGCTTTCTGGGGTTGATACTCTGGAAATAAAGTTTCCGTCTGCTACAACGTTAATTGGCACATCCCCTTGGGCATTTACCTGATAACTTATTACAATAACTAGGGCAGTTAAAATTTTGTTCATTTATTTATTTTTAGTACTTATTACAATTTTCACGCCAAAAGTGAGTTTTTTTTTGTGAATACAAAACATTGACATGTTAATTAAGAAAATTTTAACCGTTAATGGCTTCAACCGTTAAAACGTCATCATTAAGCATCTCTTTAAGCATAGTTTCTATTCCGTTTTTTAGGGTAAAAGTAGAAGAAGGACAACCGCTGCAAGCGCCTTGCAGTATAACATTTACCCTTTTGGTAATTGGGTTATAAGATTGAAATTCTATGTTACCACCATCACTTGCTACAGCTGGCTTAATATATTCCTCAAGTATATCTATTATTTGTTTTGATGTTGCATCTAAATGAAGGGTACTATTTTTTTCTTTATCAATTCTAACTTGTGCTTTTATTTCATTTTTATACGCGGCGTCTTCAACAACAGTTTTTCCGGACTCCAAAAAGTGTTTTATAAATTCACGCAATTCTAAGGTAATGTCGCTCCATTCCGCAATATCATATTTTGTTATGGAAACAAAGTTGTCATCCAAAAAAACACTTTTCACAAAACGAAATTGGAACAACGCCAATGCCATCGGGGCAAATTTCGTGTCATCTATGGAATTAAACTCAATGTTTTGAATGACTAATTTTTTATTAGCAACAAACTTTAAAACACTAGGATTAGGTGTGCTTTCAGCGTAGACGGTTACTGGCGTTTTTATAACGGAATTACCGATAGTCATGATAGCTTTCCCGCTATTTAAATAGGCTTCAATTTGTTCTGCAACTTCATTTTGTACATCTTTCCATTCTACAATATCATAGCGTTCAATAGCTATAAAGTTTGAAGCTATATAAACCTTTTTAACAAAAGGCAAATAAAATAATTCTTGGGCTAAAGGTGACGTTTTGGCGTCGTCAATGTTGTTAAACTCAAAGTTTCCGTTGGGGACTAAAAACTGGTCAGCTTCGAACTTAATGATGCTTTCTTTAGTGGTTAATTTTATTGTAATTTTCATTTTCATTTTTTCTTTATGCAAAAATATAAAACCTAATCAACATCAGGCATTAAGTTGGGTCTCAAAATACTTATTTTATGATTTAATTTTACTGTACTTGTAGAATTTTTCTTATTTTTCACGACTAAATTTCTATGACTTAATCATAATAAATGTTCCTCGTTTGTCTCAATTATATTTTCGTTTGGCGTAAATGCCTTATTTTGAAAAAACTAAAATATATATACTTGTTTTTAATTTTTGTTGTTGGCATCTTAGCAAATGCCCAAGATATAAGTATGACGGATGGAACCTTTAACCGATGTGCTCCAGACCTATTTTACGATTCAGGAGGAGAATTCGGTAATTATAGCAACAACGAAAATATAACAACAACCATATGCCCCCAAAATCCTGATGATTTTATAATCCTCAATTTTTTAACGTTTAGCACCCAGTTTAATCAAGATGTTATGACCATTTATGATGGTGATGATGCCAGCGCTAATGTGTTGGGAAGTTTTACAGGTGTAGCAGGACCTGGTTTTATATCCGCAACCTCCTCTAATACCAGTGGTTGTTTAACTATTGAATGGATAACCAATGCTAGTGGAACTACTTTTGGTTGGGAGGCTGAGATACTATGTGCTTCGCCTTGCCAAACTATTACGCCGACTATAACTGAAACCAATCCAACTCCAAATGGGTCTGGTATTATAACAATTATTCCTGGAGAGACTATAAATTTTGAAGGCAGTGCGGTTTTTTCAGAGGATGATTCATCGGCGGTATTTGAATGGGATTTCGGCGATGGAAATTTAGCATTTGGAACATCTGTAAGTAACACCTTTAATAATCCTGGAACGTATTTAGTTGAATTTATTGCCTCCGACGATAATCCGCAGGGGTGTGGAGTTTCAGCTTCGATTATTGTCGTGGTTTTAGGACCTAATGTAGTAGTAGATCAGGATACATTTTCAGTTGAGCAATTGGTTTTAGACGTTTTAATCGATAGCCCTTGTGCACAAGTTTCTAATATCGTTTCATCAACTGGAATTAATTTTGGTTCAACTCTTCCAAACGGGATAGGATATTTCGTTAGTAATGGAATCGATTTTCCCTTCGAAGAAGGATTGTTGATTACCTCTGGTGATGCAAGCCAAGTTGGTGGACCAAATAATATCACAATGAGTGCTGGTTCATGGCCTGGTGATAACGATCTAAACAATGCTGTTGGAATTGCTTCTAATGATGCATCATATATTCAATTTGATTTTGTACCGCTCGCAAACTCAATTAGCTTTGAGTTTTTAATGGCTTCAGAAGAATATGATCAGGGATCCTTTGAATGCGATTTTTCTGATGCATTCGCATTCTTATTAACCGACTCAGAAGGTAATACAACTAATTTGGCGGTTTTACCTGGTACAAATACGCCAATTTTAGTTACAAATATTCATCCTTTTAATGGTTTTTGTCCAGCTATAAATGAAGAGTTTTTTGGAGGTTATACCAATTTAAATCAACCGCCAACAGCTTTTGATGGTCGAACAGCTGTCTTTACTGCGCAGTCTGATGTCACACCCGGTGAAACTTATACTATTAAGTTAGTTATTGGAGATGACAATGACAGTCTTTTAGATTCTGGGGTATTTCTAAAGGCAGGAAGTTTTAATCTTGGTGGAGATTTGGGTGAAGACCAGACAATTGCAGCTGACAATGCACCTTGTGATAATGATTTAGTCGTTTTAGAAACAGGGTTATTGGCAGCTGATCATACCTGGTTCAAAGACGGTGTTGTAATAGACGGTGAAATAAGTTCTACACTGGAGGTTACTGAATCAGGCGTTTATAGCGTTGATTTTTCTTTTTCTGGAGTTTGTCAAGGTTCTGATACAATCGTAATTGAATTTAGAGATGTGCCCGAAATAGAGGATTTGTCAAATTTGTCCATTTGTAGTTTCTCAGGCTTGGGGACCTTTAATCTTACCGAAAACAATGTATTGATTATAGGGGCGCAAGATCCAAACGAATTCGTTATAAGTTATCATATTAGTGAACAAGATGCAATTGATAATGTAAATCCCTTACCTGAGAGTTATGACAATATTTCAAATCCTCAAACGGTATTTGTGAGAATTGCAAATGTATCGCAAACCTGCTTTTTAACAGATTCTTTCCAACTTATAAGTAATGTTTTAAATGTTCCTGGTGATATTTCTCCAATCAATTTATGCGATGATACAGTAGCGGATGGTTTTACCCCATTTATTTTAACAGAAAGGGACTCAGAAGTAATTGGCGCTGAAGATCCATCAATGATGGTAGTGAGTTATCATTTAACGCAAGCTGACGCAGACAATAATTTGAATCCTTTAGCGATTCCCTATACTAATAGTTCCAATCCGCAAACTGTTTTTATAAGACTCCAAACAGTTGGTGATGTTAATTGTTACAACACATCAACCCTAGACCTCACCGTCACCCCAAATCCTACGGCCAATTCACTAACCGATTTAGAGGTTTGCGATGACGACAACGACGGTTTCTCCCAATTTGATTTAAGTTTGCGTGATTCACAGTTAATAGGTGTTCAGACGGATGTGGTTGTGACTTACCACGAAACCCAGAGTGATTCAGACTTAGGAGTCAATGTATTACCAACGCTTTATAACAATATAGTCCCGAGCACACAAACGGTATTTGCAAGAATAGAAAGTACAACAGCAGGTTGTTTTGACACTACGCCGTTAAATTTAATAGTGAATTCCATACCAGAATTTGCGGCTATCACGATTTACGAACTATGCGATGAGAACAACCCAGGCGACGCAACAGAAATCTTTGATTTAAGCACTAAAGATACTGAGGTAATCAATGGTCAGGCCAATGTAGCGGTAAGCTACTACGCCACCCAAGGTGATGCAGAATCAGGGATGAATGCCTTACCAAACTTTTACGAGAATACCAGCAATCCACAAACCATTTATACAGCCTTAGTCAACACCAACACGGGCTGTAGCGCGGTGGGTAGTTTTACTATAGAAGTAAACCCACTACCACAAATCACGGTTCCAAGCGCTTTAGAAGTTTGTGATGATAACGTTCCAGACGGATTTACCCAAATAGATTTAAGTGTAAAAGACGCAGAAATCACTGGCGGTAATGCTAACTATACGATAAACTACTACGAAACCCAAGCCGATGCCGACAACCAACAAAACCCATTACCGGTTACTTATACCAATACCAGCAACCCACAAACTATTTATGCGGCCGTTAGCAACAATACCACTGGTTGTTTAAACACTACCACCTTAGAATTGGTAGTAGAGCAAGCACCCATAGCCAATACGCCAAGCCCGTTAGAGTTTTGCGATCCCGATAACGATGGCTTTGGAGTTTTTACCTTAACCAATGCCGATACTCAGATTACGGGAGGCGTAGCAGGTCTCACGGTAAGCTATCATGAAACCCAATCCGATGCCGATAGCAACAATAACCCATTAAGTAGTCCGTATAACAATATAGTAGCCAATTTACAAACGGTTTACGCCAGAGTAGAAAGCACGACCATTGCCACAAACTGCGCCACGATAGTAGAATTGCAACTCCTTGTACAACCCACACCAGTAGTCCCTCAAGCCATAGACGACTATGTGGTTTGCGATACCAACCAAGATGGATTTACCCAATTTGATTTAAACACCAAAGCAGCAGAAATCTTAAACGGCCAATCCCCGATAGATTATACACTCACGTATCATTTAACCCAATTAGAGGCTGAGAGCAGTACGAATCCGATACCCAACACAGGTAGTTACACCAACACCAGCAATCCACAAATCATTTATGTAAGTCTTCAAGGCCCTAACGGATGTATTACCGCAGGAAGCTTTACCATAAGCGTAGACTTACCACCAATAGCCATCCAACCTACACCACTAGCCTTATGTGATGACGCGATAGCCGATGAGCGAACGGAGTTTGATTTAACAGTAAAAGACACTGAAATCACAGGCGGCAACCCAAGTTGGACTGTAAATTACTATGAAACTCAAATCGATGCAGAAAACAACAGTAATGTCATAGCCAACCCGAGCCAATACACCAATACCTCGGTAGGAGGCAATGCTGCCAACCCACAAACTTTGTTTGTGAGCGTAACCGATACCAACACAGGCTGTATAGACTTAGTGACTTTAACGATAAGAGTACTACCCAACCCAACATCTAGTTTAAACCCTGACGATTTAATACTATGCGACGACACCAATGTAGGCGACGGCGTAGAGGAGTTTGATTTAACCCAAAACGAAACCTTTATACTCAACGCAGAAGCAGGCGTAACACCAAGCTACCACATTAGCGAGGAAGATGCACAACTAGGAGAAAATGCTATAGCCAACCCGAGCCAATACATCAACCAAGCATCGCCAACCCAAACCATTTATGTAAGAGTGACCAACGATGTAACAGGCTGCTACACGATAGTAGACTTTAATTTGATAGTAAACCCATTACCAGCGGTAGTAGCAGTCACCGATATCATTATTTGTGAGCTGAACACGGATGGTTTCTTCACCTTTGATTTGACCACCAAAGACGCAGAAGTACTAAACGGTCAAGACCCTAGTATCTTCGAGGTAACATACTATGAAACCCAAGTAGATGCCGACAATCAGCAAAACCCGATAGTTGGTAATTATACCAACACGATCAATCCACAACAAATATTTGTATCTATTAGCAATACCGTTACAGGTTGTTTTATCAGTACCCAAAGCTTTAATGTAGAAGTACAAGAATCGGCACAGGCCAATTCAGATGGGATACCGATTATTTACGAACAGTGTGATGATAATGTAGAGACCGATGGCGATTCGAGTAACGACAGTGTGCAGTTTGATTTAAGCACTCAAGACGCACAAGTCTTAGATGGTCAAGACCCAGCTAATTACACAGTGAGCTATTATCAAAATGAAATAGACGCTGAATTAGGTGTGAACCCCTTACCAACACTTTATGAAAGCCTAAGCAACCCACAGGTAATTTATGTAAGAGTAGACAACGATACCACGGCCAATAACATATGCTATGCAGTAGCCGCGCTCACATTACAGGTAAACCCATTACCAATAGTTAACCTAGAAGAAAGTTACACCTTGTGTTTAGATACTAACGGTACAGAGGTTGTGAATCCACCAATAATAGACACGGGATTAACCGAGACGGACTATAGTTTTGAATGGCGTTTAGACGGTGCAGTATTAACAGGAGAAACAGGCGCTAGCCTGACACCATCGCAAGGCGGCAGCTATACCGTGATAGTTACTGATATCAGCACCTCATTACAAACATCCTGTAGCATCACAGTGAGCACCGAGGTGATAGAAAGCGCACCACCGAGCTTAACAGTTAGTCTAAGCACAGAGGCCTTTGCAGGAACCAACACCATAGAAGCCGTAGCAGTAGGTGTAGGAGATTATGAGTATAATATAGACAACGGACCATGGCAAGATAGTGGCACCTTTACTAGTGTAAGTATAGGCGAGCATATCATAACAGCCAGAGACAAGACAGGCTGCGGAATCACTAGTCTTAATATAACCGTATTAGACTATCCGTTGTACTTTACCCCAAATGGCGATGGCTATAATGACACATGGAACATTGTAGGATTAAATGAGCAACCAAGCGCAAAAATTTATATATTTGACCGCTATGGGAAGCTGCTAAAACAGCTTAGTCCGATAGGATCAGGATGGAATGGCACCTACAATGGGTCTTTAATGCCATCAAGTGATTACTGGTTTGTAGTAGAATACACCGAACCATCATCAGGTGAGCCAAAAGAGTTTAAAGCACACTTTACTTTGAAAAGATAAAAAATATGAAATTTAAAACCTATTTAAAACTTATGATGTTGTTACTAACCATAACAACTTTAAATGCCCAAGAAGGTCTACCTATTTATTCGGATTATTTAACAGATAATTATTATCTCATACATCCGTCAATGGCTGGTGTAGCAAACTGTGCTAAAATTAGAATGACAGGAAGGCAACAATGGTTCGGCGATGACAATGCTCCAAGTTTAGCAACGCTAAGTGTTAATAGCAGATTAGGCGAAGGTCCTTCAGCAATTGGAGGAATCGTTTATAGCGATAGAAACGGATTCCATTCACAAGTTGGGGCTTATGCTACTTATGCACATCACCTTATGTTTTCTCGTAACGAAATTGATTTGAATATGCTTTCATTTGGTTTAAGTGCAGGTTTTATTCAGTATAAATTAGACGAAACCTCATTTTTGTCGCAAGGATTCGATCCAATTATTGCTGGAATAGAACAAAGTGCCACCAATTTTAATATTGATTTCGGTTTCTCATATCATTTCATTAATTTTTATGCGCATGCAACTGTTAAAAACGTATTGAATAATGAAGGGATTAATTTTAACGAACAGGGTTTAAGTTTTGACAATCTACGCACCTATTTACTGTCAGTTGGGAATACTTTTAAGAAATACGGTAGTGAATGGAGTTATGAGCCTTCAATCATGTATATGTATCGCGACGCAACTCAAGAATCGTCTATAGATATAAATGGCAAAGTTTATAAGGAAATGGATTTCGGAAGAGTTTGGGGTGGATTATCTTATCGCAGAAGTTTTGATGGTGCCGAGTTTTTAGATGGCTCAGGTGTAAGCAGCCAAAAACTACAATACTTTACACCATTTGTAGGAGTAGATTATAACAATTTCGTGTTTGCTTATACCTATTCATATCAGGCAAATTCAGTAGTTTTTAACAATGGCGGATTCCATCAAATAACTCTAGGATATAACTTTAACTGTCGTAAGAAGAAATACGATTGTGACTGTCCTGCGATTAATTAATTAAACAAGTCACAAAATATTCCTAGGATTTTTTACTTAACAAATCAAAATAAGGATAAGTCTTAGTTTATTTAGTGAAGTGCTCATTTGATTTAGTGAAACCTACATTTTTAACGATTCAAACGTTAGTTCTCTTATTTTACCATTTTAATTAATCAAATAAAGTGCGTAAGTTTAAATTTTAAATGATACTTAATTTGAAACTAGCGCGCTTTTTATTGTTGTTTTTAGCCCTGTTCTCAGGATTTGCTGTTTTTTCCCAAGAAAAAAACTCCGATAACCTAGATTACTTTTACGTGCGCGGTTCTGTAAAAGAACAATTTTCTTCAAATCCAATTTCAAACGTAACAATTGAGGTAAATGGGGGCGCTTATACCATCACAGGAATTGACGGGAGTTTTAGAATTAGGGTTAAAAAAGGTGACCAACTAGTTGTAAAACATCCGGATTTCGAAACTGTTTTCTACACAATAAAAGATAACGAACGAATTTCTGTCGAAGTGATTGCCCAACAACCTTCACCTTCACCTAATCAGTTACGAAAAGAAAGTGCACAGCTTTTTAAGGATTTTATAGATTCTGCCGAAACCTATTTAAAGAAGGACGCAGAACGCAGCATTCAATTTGTAACTCAAGCATTAGAAAAAAGTAATACAGTTAGTCAAAATGCCGATGTTTATGAGGTGTTGGGAGACGTATATTTTTATTGGAAGCAATTCGATTTGGCAGTTTATAATTATCTGATTAGTCTACAAAATGTTTCCAATAATGAGGTTAGATTAAAACTCGCAAAATCACAAAGACTAGATGGTAACATACAAGAAAGTCTTTCTACCTTAAAATCAATTAACGAAAAGTCTTTGGACAATTATCAATTGGTACAATGGCATGAAAGCTTAGGGGATACGTATTTTGAAATGAATTTATATGAACAATCAATCGGCGCTTACAATAGCGGTGTTACGATTGCAAACGCATCTAAAATTAAAGCCAAGCAAACAGATTTAAATTCCAAAATAGCAAAATCGTATGCTGCAGCAGGTAATTTGAAACAAGCAGAAGGATTTTTCAATAGTGCATTGAATTTGGCCGAAAACGAAAATCCAAAACGTGCCATGGAAGAAAAAATAACCATTGCCGACTTTAAAAATAAAAGCCGAGATTATTCCAAAGAAATAGCATTGCGAAAAGAAGCTTTAAAAGATGTTTCAGTAGTAAGATCAGATTCTGTACTTCCTAATGAAAGTCCGTTTACGCCTCAAAAACAAAATTATAAAATTGGAAATGCTTATTTTCTACAACAAGATTATCAAAATGCCATTCCGTTTCTTGAAAAAAGTATTGAAGAAGCCACTTTAAGCGAAGATTTAATAGTTAAAAAGGACGCTTACAAAAAACTCACCGACGTATACGAAGATGCTGGAAATTACGCCAAGGCTTTAGAAACTTATAAGAGCTATAAAGATGTGGTGGATGCCTTGTACATCTTAAAGGAACAAGAAATAGCGCAGGCAGCGAGATTTAACAGAAAGCTAATTGAAAGTCAGAGTCGTATCACGAGTTTGGAGACGGATCGCGCGCTGTCGTTAAGCAATTTAGAGCTTACTTTTGAGCGCAATAGAAGGCAGCAAGTAATTATTTATTCACTCATTTCAGGATTGATACTGTTACTTATCACGGGTTATTTTATGTTTAAATACATCAAGCAGCAACGTTTTGCAAACAATTTACTGGCTCTAAAATCGCTTAGAAGCCAGATGAACCCGCATTTTATTTTTAACGCGCTAAATTCTGTAAATAGTTTCATTGCTCTAAATGACGAACGTACAGCTAATCGGTATTTAAGCGATTTTGCGCTACTAATGCGCGCCGTTTTAGAAAATAGTGAAGAAGACTTTATTCCCTTAGAAAAGGAAGTTAGTCTTTTAAAAATGTACACCAAATTAGAGCATTTTCGTTTTAAAGACAAATTCGATTATCAGATAATTGTAGATGAAGAGGTTGATATAGAAGCCTATCAAATTCCACCTATGTTATTGCAACCATACATTGAAAATGCTGTTTGGCATGGCTTGAGATATAAGGAAGATAAAGGCTTTTTAGAAATTAAAATTGCCAATAAATCAACCAACGAAATTACAATATCTGTTACCGATGATGGGATTGGCAGACAACGTTCTAAAGAGTTGAAAACTGCCAATCAAAAAAAGCAAAACTCAAAGGGAATGAATAATATTAAAAAACGCGTTTCTATACTTAATCAAATGTATCGTGATAAAATTTCAGTTGATATAGTCGATTTAAATTCTGAAGAAGTCACGGGAACGTGCGTAATTGTAACGCTTAAAAAGGATTAAAAATTTAAATGTACCTTATGATATTAAAATCAATAATAGTAGAAGACGAAGCCAATAGTAGGGAAATACTCAAAAATTACTTGATAAAATATTGTCCTAGTGTTGAAATTGTTGGAGAAGCATCAAACATTGACGAAGGGCTTGCCTTAATTAGGCATAACGATTTAGATTTAGTATTCCTAGACGTAGAAATGCCATTTGGGAACGCCTTTGATTTGCTAGATAAAGTTGGTACTATTAACTTTGAAACGATATTTGTCACTGCCTATAACCAGTATGCATTAGACGCATTGAATGCTCATGCATCCTATTATTTAATGAAACCAATTTCTATTGACGAATTGATAAAGGCAGTCGATTATGTTGCCGATATAAAAGAAAAAGAAAATTTGCTTGCTAATCAGGTTCTGGTTACCAAAACGCAATTTGTAGAAGGAAAAATAACCATTCCACAACAAGATGGTTTTGAAGTTTTAGATATAGCAGATATTTTATACTGTAAGGCCGATGATAATTATACCGAAATATATTTAAGCAACAATAAGAAGAAATTAGTGAGTAAAACCCTAAAATATTTTGAAGATATGCTTAAAAATTCAAGCTTTGCAAGGGTTCATAAATCTTATTTGGTAAACGTAAACCATGTAACTAAATATAAAAAAGGAAAGGGAGGAAGTGTTCTTCTAAGTAACGGCAAGGAAGTGATGGTTTCTGCCTCAAAAAAATCTGAATTGTTATCATTTTATAAATAAAAAAATATGCCTCTAATTAAGTCAGTTAACGGACACACACCAATTATTCCAGAAGATTGTTATATTGCTGAAAACGCAACTATCGTTGGCGAGGTTAGTTTAGGAAGTCAATGCAGTGTTTGGTTTAACGCGGTCTTACGCGGTGATGTTCACTTTATTAAAATAGGCAATAAAGTGAATATTCAAGATGGTGCGGTCATTCATGCTACCTATCAAAAATCGCCTACAACTATTGGCAATAATGTTTCTATTGGACATAATGCTATCGTCCACGGCTGCACAATTCATGACAATGTTCTAATAGGAATGGGCAGTATTGTGATGGACGATTGTGTAATAGAAAGTAATTCAATAATCGCAGCTGGCGCAGTAGTTACCCAAAAAACTAGAGTAGAAGCTGGTAGTATCTATGCGGGCGTACCTGCCAAAAAAGTAATGGATATTAGTAAAGATCTTATCAATGGAGAAATCAATCGGATTGCTGATAATTATATAAAATATGCCAGTTGGTTCAGATAGTGTTTAGATTGTTGCAGGTTGAAAGATTGAGTATTTTTATACGTTCAATCAGGGCTTGTAAATCCTTAATGTTGTTTATCTCTTCAGAAGTAATTATTTCAGTCAAATTATTATTTTCTAGTCGTAAAATAGCTGGATACTCAAACTGTTGAGAAGAAAAACTACTTTCAAATTCATCACTATGTAAAAAGCTTATTTCAGTTAGAAAATCTTTCCTAAACTCTCGCAAAGGCTTTTTTCATAAAACGTATCAAATGTGAGTGCGCACAAATTACAGGGATAGGTTTTAGGACTAATTATTTTATAAAAGCTACCCAAAACAGAATGTTTTAAACCAGACTTGGCATTGTAAACAAATATAATCTTCATTTGCTTGTAGTAGTAAAATCAAACGAGACCTTACTAAAAATCTAAAAATTTCACTGGATATTTTGCTTCGGTTAATTGAGTAATGACATCGGTTTTACCGTTGGTGTAAAATAGAATCTCTGGAGAATTTGAAGCGTTATTTTTTAAATTATGCATTGTTAACACCGCTTCAGTTTGTTTTGCCACGGCAAGGCCAGAATCTATAATTGTGACATTTTCGGGCAAAATGGTTTTCAAAATCGGAATCAAATAGGGGTAGTGCGTGCAACCTAACACCAAATAATCTATTTGGGCATCGATCATAGGTTGCATATAGCTTTTGAGCAGTGTTTTTAATTCTGGTGAATGTAAGGCGCCGTTTTCGATTAATTCTACTATCCCAGTGCCAGTTTGTTCAACAACGTTTATGTTTTGGCTGTATAAGTTGGTGGTTGCATGAAACAGCTCGCTAGATAAAGTGCCTTTGGTTGCCAAAATGCCAATGCTTTTAGATTGAGATTGAAGTGCCGCAGGTTTTATCGCAGGTTCAATTCCGATAAAAGGCAAATGGTAATGTGCTCTTAAATGTGAAATGGCATTCGTTGTAGCGGTATTACAAGCTACAACAATGAGTTTGCATTTCATTTTAATAAGCAATTCAGTATTTTTAATACTCAAGCGAATAATATCTTCTTTCGATTTGGTGCCGTAAGGGGCGTTGGCACTATCTGCTAAGTATATTAAAGACTCATTAGGAAGTAGTTGATGTATTTCCTTAAATATGGATGTACCACCAACACCAGAATCAAAAATACCAATAGATCGATTTTGCATACTCACAAAAATAAACAAGCCGCTCAATTAAAAGCGGCTTGTTGAAATTTAATTTTTAAGAATGAATTAGATGCCTAATTCTTTTTTAACATCTGCAATAAGGTCTTTTCCATCCGCCATTATTACAATACCGTTGTTAGGCGTAGATTCTAATACATAATCAAAACCTTGAGCTTTTGCTACTTTAACGATAGCAGCTTTCACTTTTTCAGTTATTGGTTTTAATAAATCGAATTGCTTTTTTTGAAGATCTTCTTGTGCTTGACCTTGATATTCTCTAATGCTACGTTGCATAGTTTCAACCTCAGACATTCTTTTAGCGTTTTCATCATCCGTTTGAGACCCAGCTTCGGCATCGTATCGTTTTAATTTATTTTGATATTCAGCTATCATTTCTTCAATTGCGACTTGATACGTTTTTTCAAGTTTTTCAATCTCGGCCTGAGCTGATTTTGTCTCTGGCATGGCACCAATAAGTGCTTGCGAATCGATATGAGCAACTTTGCTTTGTGCAGTGCTTAAGGTTGTTGCACCTAGAAATAGGGCAGTTGCAAATAAAATAGTTTTAAATTGTTTCATGTGTTTAAATGTTACTATTGTGTATTAATTAATTGTTTTTAATTGAGTCTGTTTTTTTCTCTGCTTCTTCTTTTGCTTTTTTGCGGTCTTCTAATATTTTCTTTTTGCGGTCTTCTAATTCTTTTCTGCGGTCTTCTCTTTCGTCAATTTTCTTTTGGCGTTCAGCTTCCATTTTCTCTTTTGCTGTTAATGGTTTTTCCGCAGCTGTAGAATCTTTAGTTTTTTCTACGGGCTTCTCATCTGTATTTATAGTTTGAGCTTTTTTTGCGTCTAAAATTTCTTGCCTTTTTTCTTCGCGTTCTTTTATTTTTCTAGCTCTTTCTTCGGCCATTAGTTCCTGTGGCGTTTTCACTTTCGCGTCAGATATGGAGTCTTTGGTTACTGTCTTTTTATCTTCTTCTTGATCTTCTTTTCCTATGGTTGGTGGGGTGCTTATATTTCTTGCTTCTAAAGCTTCTTGTCTTTTTTCTTCTCGCTCTTTTAATTTTTGAGCACGTTGCTCTGCCATCAATTCTTGCGGTGTTTTACCAGAATCAGCATTTACTTTTGCCGCATCGGTGGTTTCTGTGTCGGTCGTATTTCGACCACTATTGCCCATTTTAGCTTCTCTTGCTTTGGCACGTTCGTCGATTATTTGTTGTCTTCTAGCTGCCGCTGCTTCTTTTGCAGCTTCTCTTTCTTCTAGTTGTTGTTGCCGTCTTGCTTCTGCTTCCTTTCTTTTAGCCTCTTTCTTCTCTTCCAGAGCTTTTTGTCTATCTTCCAGACTTTCATTTATTTCTGGAACTAATTCTTCCGCTTCCGCGTCACGACGTTCTTCCTTGGTTTGAGCTTGTTTACGACCAGTGGATCTTGTTATACTTCTTAAAACTTGTTCGCTAATATCATATTGCTTAGCTGAAAACAGCATGGTTAAATCGGCAGATTTATCAAAAATAAAATCGTAATTTCTGGCTTCTGCAATTTCTTGTACCGTTGCAAAAATCTGATCTTGTACAGGTTGAACTAGTTGATTTTTTTGTGTAATTAAATCGCCTTCTGGTCCAAATCTTTTTTGTTGATAATCCAACACCTCATTTTCTTCAATTTTAATGTCTTCTAAACGTTCTTCGTAAAGTTCTTTTGTTAGCAAAATACGTTCGGCTTCAAGCTCTTGCTTTTTGGTTTCTATAGCATTGAGCTTCTTATCGATTTCAGATTTCCATTCTATAACTTTTTTATCGAGCTGAGAATTCGCATCGGTATAGTTAGGTACATTTTCTAAAATGTATTCCGTGTCTATATAAGCAATTCTTATACCTCTTTGCGCATGCGTTGAAAGCGTTGTAAAAACAGCTAGTGTTACAATATAAAGAACGTTGTATTTCATTTAAGTATATTATTTATGTTATCCATATAACGAAATAAATCTTGAAAAATTTTAACACTGTTATGAATTACTTAAATCTACGTTAGAAAATATCGTGCCAAACTTAA
The DNA here is from genome assembly GCA_018402135.1 of Flavobacteriaceae bacterium. Lineage (GTDB taxonomy): Bacteria > Bacteroidota > Bacteroidia > Flavobacteriales > Flavobacteriaceae > Paucihalobacter. Next base: position 622,918 of record JAGYJF010000003.1, read on the forward strand.
AATTGTTGTCCAATGATAAAGTGGGTTTCCCATCCATTTTTCTGCGTTTGCCCAGGTAACGGATCGAAACCATGTCCAAAATCTATACCTAATAATCCGAATGCTGGCATAAAGATTCTAATACCAAATCCAGCTGAACGCTGCATATTAAATGGATTGTATTCTCTAAAGTTATCAAAAGAAGCACCAGCTTCTAAAAATCCGAGTGCGAAAATCTTTGCCCCAGCACCCAAGGTGATTGGATGTCTAAGTTCTAACGAAAATTTATTGTAAATCGTTCCACCATCAACTGTCGATAAAGACTGGTTTGGATAACCTCTTAATTGCACAACTTCGCGTCCGTCCAAAGCAAAATTTCCTAAACCGTCACCACCTAAAAAGAAACGTTCAAAAGGTATGATACCTCTATCGTTGTTGTAGGCACCTAGAAAACCAAACTCTATATTAGATCGCAATACAAATTGCTTAAATAATGTCGTATAATAATCACCTCTAAATTTTACTTTGTAAAATTCAAGCCATTTAAACCGTTCTTGATCTATTTCACCGATTCGTTGAAAGTCGCTTGGGTCAGCTGGATTTAAGCTTTCTCTTTCTTCGCTCAACGCACCGTAATCAATGTTATTAAAAAGTGAGTAGGGTAGCGATAATTTAGCTGAAATACTAAAATTGGAGCCACCAGTAGGAAAAATAGGATCGGTATAGGTGCTATTTCTTGATAGCGCAACAGTGTACGATAGGTTATTGGCATAGCCGTTACCAAAGGTAAATAAACCTGTATTATAATTATTTAAACTGTAATGCTGAAGTCCAACAGACTGTGACAATAAAAAGAAATCGTCTGGAACTGTTAAACGTTTTGCTAAACCAACCGAGATACCAGTAATATTAAAACTACGACTTCTATCGGCTCTTCTGCTAAAAGGATCAAACAAAAACTGTTTTGTTTGTGATAGCGACACCGATAGTTGTTGTGGTCTTTTTCCACCTAACCATGGTTCGCTAAACGTAAAACTAAATGTTTGAAAAAACTGACTGGCTTGTAAACGCAAAGCCAAGGTTTGACCATCTCCGCGAGGGACAGGTTTGTAGGCGTCTTTTTTGAAAATATCTTTAATAGCAAAATTATTAAAAGAAAGTCCAAGCGTTCCTATAAATCCACCACCACCGAAACCACCTTGCAATTCAATTTGACTTGAACCTTGTTCAACCACTGAATATTGAATGTCGAGTGTTCCCGAATTGGGATCTGGGTTTTTGATATCGGGTGTTATTTGTTGTCCATCAAAAAAGCCTAACTGCCCCAATTCACGAACGGTTCTTATTATGTTAGATTTCTGGTACAGTTGACCTGGACGTGTGCGTAGTTCGCGGTAAATTACCCTATCATTTGTTATTTCATTTCCAATGACAGTAACACTATTTAAATAGGCTGGTTTGCCTTCAGTTATTCTAATTTCAAGGTCTATTATATTGCCATCTGCCCCAGTTTCTACGGGGTTTATGGTTGAAAACAAATAGCCACTATCTTGATAAAGGTTGGTAAGGTTAACGCCATCAGGACGCGTATTATCTTCAATACGCTTAGCTAGTTCAACACCATTATAAGTTGAGCCTTCAGTTATTTTTAAAACGGACATCAACTCTCGGTTTGAGTAAACGGTATTGCCAACAAAGTTTATTTTTCCGAAAGTATATTTTGAACCTTCGTTTACTTCTATGTTTAATGAAATGGTATTGTCATCATTTTTAATAATGGTATCCGAAACTACTCTGGCATCGCGATATCCATTTTCTTTATATAAGTCTACGAGTGATACAAGGTCTTCTTTAAAGTCGGCTTCAATATATTTTGAACGTTTCAGTATTCTAAACAGAAACCTTTGTTTGGTATTTTTGAAGGATTTTCGCAATTTTTTATCTTTGAAAACTGCGTTACCTTCAAAGTCAATACTTTTTATTTTTACCTTTTCCTTTTGATCAATATCTACAAGCATATTGACACGGCTTTTTTCTATAGAGTCTTTTACTTCTGTAGTTATAATATTCACTTCAGCATTAAAATAACCCTTTTTCTTGTATTTGTTGGTTAAATAACTTTTGGTGGTTGTTATTAAATTTTCAGTTACTTTAGTGCCTTTTTGAAGTTTATTTTCGTTTATGATTTCTTCAAACTTGCCTTTTTTAACACCTTGTATTTTTACAGTATTTAATTCGGGTAAATCGGAAAGTTCAATTTCTAAAAATACGGTATCATTCGCAAATCTTGAGGCATAAATATCAATACTACTGAATAGATTTGAACGCCATAATTTTTTGATTGCATTACTTATTTTTTCACCAGGAATCTTGATAATATCATCTTTTCTAAGACCTGAATAAGCAACAATAGTTTGTGAACCAAATGAAGTATTTCCCGTAACTTCAATTTCACCAATTACATAGGATTTGCCTGTGTCGAATGAATATTCCTGAGCTAATAATGATGGGCCTATTATAAAAATAAGGATTAATATAAAGATATTACGTTGCGTTTTCAAATTTTTTGATTATTTGCTAAGTTGTTCACTTGTTTTACCAAATCTTCTTTCACGTTGTTCATAGCACTTAAGGGCTTTATGTAAATCTTCCTTTTGAAAGTCTGGCCAAAGAATATCAGTAAAGTATAATTCGGCATAGGCAATTTGCCAAAGTAAAAAATTACTAATTCTTTGTTCTCCGCTAGTCCTAATTAGCAAGTCAACATCTGGTAAATTTTGCGTGTAAAGATGATTATTAATTATTGATTCATCAATAGAATCTATTGAAATTATATTATTTTTAACGTTGCTACTAATGGCCTTAACCGCATTAATTAACTCTTCTCTTGAGCCATAACTTAATGCTAAGGTTAAAATCATGTGTGTGTTTGATTTTGTTTTATCGATTACCTCTAGCAATTCTTTGTGCGCATTTTTAGGCAGCTCATTGATATTGCCAATAGCCATAAGTTTTATATTGTTGTCCTGAAGTGTTTTAATTTCTTTTTTTAATGATTTCACTAATAATTTCATTAAAGTATTTACTTCAGTTTTGGGTCTATTCCAGTTTTCGGTTGAAAAAGCGTATAAGGTAAGATGTTCAATTCCAATTTCTGCACAGGCTTCTACAGTAGTTCTAACCGATTTTGTGCCGTTTTCATGCCCTATAATGCGCAACATGCCTTTTTGCTTAGCCCATCTACCGTTGCCATCCATAATTATGGCAAGATGTTTTGGTAATTTATCGGGATGAAATTGAGGTTTACTTTCCATTTAGTAAGAGCAATAACAGGGTCTTTGGCCGAAGGTGTAAGTTAAGGTTATTCCAGTAAAAACGTACCAATCATTACTGTTGGTGTTACCGAAACTTAAATTCTGTCTAAAATCTGCATCAGGCATACTGCCATCTAATTCGTCGCTAAAGGTATATCTAGCACCAACTTCACCGGCTAAAATAATGTGATTGGTTATCGTTGTTTTGATGCCAAAGACTATGGGTATTCCAAAAGCCCAACTAGTGGTGTTTTCTGAACGGTAATCGCCAGTGGCAGTAAAAAAATAATTATCGTGATGCGCTACAGAAATACCCGTATATAAGTAAGGTGTTGTTTTATTACCAGTAATATGTAAATCAAAATCAAAAAAAGTGAATTCCATACCAGCTGATAATTCTACTATATCATTTTCAAAAGAATAATTTCTTGCAATACGCTTGTTATCAATTGATTTACTATCAATACCTTCTAATTTGGCATAAGTTAATGAGGCCCGAAAGGAATGTCTTGGACTTCTATTCCATTTCAATAGACCACCAATAGCAAGATTATTGGGTGCAATATAAGTAGTTGCTCCAACATCTCCAATAAAATTACTTCCACCTAAAAACACGCCAATTTCATATATTTGGGCACTTGTGGTCCCGATGATAAAAAAGCTTAATAAAACTATGATTTTGTGCCTCATAAATTTTTAAAAGTTTGCAAATATAACAATAATGATTAGCCTATTACAATTTGAGTACAATTGTCTTAGTGATTAACACCAAAGCGTCAAAATTATTGTTTAATTGCGCCTATCTTCACCCCAAAGTAGTTTTTTTCTCAAGGTATTTAAAAAGCTTTCGCTTACAAGTTCTATCATATTTATTTTAAATTCAGCTCTCTTTATCGTTATTACGGTATCATTCGAAAGGGTAAATAATCGGCTATCTAATGATAGCAAAAAATCGTCTTCTCTACCATTAACTTTTAATTGAATAGATGTAGAATCTGGTATTACTAAAGGTCTAGCGTTGAGGTTATGTGGTGCGATCGGCGTAATAACAAAATTGCCGGCTTGAGGCGTGATAACCGGGCCACCACAACTTAAAGAATATCCAGTAGAACCTGTTGGTGTTGCTATGATCAAACCATCAGCCCAATATGAAGTGAGATATTCGTTATCTAAATGCGTATCTACCGATATCATGGAAGTAGTATTTTTTCGACTTACAGCTACTTCATTTAAAGCAAAGTTGATAGTTGACAAAGCAATGTTAACCGGATTTGTAGTGACAGACACCAAACTACGCTCGGAAATTTTATAATTATTATTGAAAATATCTTTAAAAGCCGACTCAATTTCGTTGGTTTGAATAGTTGCTAAAAAACCTAACCTGCCAGTGTTAATACCAACTATTGGGACACCAGAGGTTTTTACATGGGTAATCGCTCTTAAAATGGTGCCGTCGCCGCCAATACTAACCAGCAAATCAAAACTAGCGTCAATATTGTTGAAGGTTTGATATGAAAACTTATTAGCAAGTTCTTCAAATTTATGTTGAATGAATTTGGCAAACTCTGGTTCTAAATACATCTCGGCTTTGTAACTGTCAAGACATTTTAATAACATTGCCAAGCTATCTTGTGTGCTATGATGAAATTGCTGACCGAATATTGCTATTTTCAAAGTAGTAATTGTGAGAAGTTAATTAAAAATCTAAATATTTATTTAAATAGTCCGAACGCTCTTTTAAGTTCTCAATATAGGTATCTTCTTCAATGCCCGAGACAATATTATAACCATAGCGTCTAAAGGATTGAAGCACGTCATTCATACCAGTTTGGCCAATTTTAACTGTAAGCTGAACTTTGTCGTTTACCATTTGCGAGATAAATGCACCGTAAATCTTGGCGTTGTTCGATTCAACAATTTGGCTAATTTCACTAAATGAATAGTCGTTCAAACCTTTTTCAACTATGATAATGCCACCGGATTCTGCAAAAAATGGAGTTTCATTAAATAATCCTATAACATCGTTTAGTTCATAATAACCTAAGTAAGTATTGTTGCCATCTAAAATAGGCATCACATTACTATTATTTTGAGCAAAAGACTCTAATACATCAAGCCAAGTACTGGTGTCGCGAACAAAAAAACCTTCAATTGAATAGGTGATATCACCTAAAACAATAGGCGATTCAAAACAATGTGCATCAGTTTCAGAAATGCAACCAATATAAATATCTCCATTTTTAACCGGAATATGGGTATAAGTAAGCTGACTAAACATCAATTTCACATCACCGATCGTGTCAGAAATATTAAGAGGTTTTAAGTCGTTTATGATAAGATTATACAATTGCATCTCCCAATTTATTGAATGTGCAAATTAATCAAAATTAACTGTAATTAGCCCCTTGTTGTTTGTATTTTTGCACTTTAAAATTTGTTGAGATGACAAAATTAAGCGTAAATATTAATAAGATTGCCACACTTAGAAATGCAAGGGGTGGCAATGTGCCAAACGTTGTAGAATTCGCAAAAGATGCCCAGCGTTTTGGTGCACAGGGCATTACTATTCACCCCAGACCAGACCAACGCCACATTACTTATAAGGATGTACATGATCTAAAACCCGCTGTATATACAGAGTACAATATTGAAGGCAATCCAATTCAAGAATTTATAGACATCGTTTTAAAAGTAAAACCAACGCAAGTAACTTTGGTGCCAGACGCAGTTGATGCCATTACTTCAAATGCTGGTTGGGATACAAAAAAACACCAACAGTTTTTATCTGAGGTTATTTCAGAATTTAAACGCAACGGTATAAGAACTTCCATTTTTGTCGATCCTAATTTAAGTCATATTGAAGGTGCCAAACTCACAGGTACTGATAGAATTGAACTCTACACCGAAGCCTTCGCACATCAATATGAACTGGGTAATTTTGACGCCATCAAGCCTTACACTGCTTGCGCAGGATTAGCTGTGGAATTAGGTTTGGGTATCAATGCAGGTCATGATTTGTCTTTGAGCAATATCCAGTTTTTTAAACAAAATATCCCAGAATTATTAGAAGTTTCTATCGGACATGCCCTAATTGCCGAAAGTTTGTATTTAGGAGTTGAAAACGTGATTCAAATGTATCTTCAAAAATTAAAGTAATGAAACTATACGCAAACGTTATTGGCGAAGGAAAGCCGTTTCTTATTTTACATGGCTTTTTAGGCATGGGAGATAATTGGAAAACTCTTGGAACTTCTTTTTCTGAAGCCAGTTATCAAGTTCATTTAATAGACCAGCGGAATCACGGTCGGAGCTTTCATAGCAACGATTTTAATTATGAGGTTATGGCAGAAGATGTGGTATCTTATTGTAAAGACAACCATCTTGAAAATATAGTGCTTTTAGGGCACTCTATGGGCGGAAAAACTGCCATGTACTTCGCTGCTGAATTTCCTGAATTGGTAAGTCATTTAATAGTTGCCGATATTTCGCCGAGATTTTATCCGGTGCATCATGACGGAATTTTAGAGGGTTTAAATGCCATCGATTTTGAATTTTGTAAATCACGAGGTGATGCCGATAAAGCCTTATCTAAGCATATTAAATCCAACCCCATCAGACAATTTTTACTAAAAAATTTGTATTGGAAAGATAAAGACACCTTGGCGCTGAGGCTTAACTTAGAAGTACTTACTGAACAAGTTGCCGAGGTTGGTGAGGCCTTGCCAATTCATTTAAAATACAATGGTCCAACCTTGTTTTTAAGAGGTGATAAATCTGAATACATCGGTTTGCAAGATTATGATATCATCAAACGCCAATTTCCTAAAGCAAAAATCGAAACCATTTCAAATGCAGGTCATTGGTTGCATGCCGAAAACCCTGAGGATTTCTATAAAGAAGTGATGCATTTTTTAAGTTAAACAAATTATTGTATTTTTAATTACACCAAAAACTTAATTTCAATGAAACTTATTGTAAAATTCATCCTATCGGCTATTGCAGTAGTCATTATTTCTAAACTCTTACCTGGCGTTGAAGTTGTTGATTATTTAACAGCCTTAATTGTAGCCGTTGTTTTGGCGGTTCTAAATTTATTTGTAAGGCCATTATTGGTTTTGCTAACGCTGCCGGCAACCATACTAACTTTGGGACTTTTTCTACTTGTAATTAATGGATTAATTATTTTGTTAGCGGGTCATTTGATTAACGGATTTCAAGTCTCATCAATTTGGACGGCCATACTTTTTAGTATATTATTAACCATATTGCAGTCCATATTTCATTCAGTATTACAAGAAGACAAAAAAATTACTGAATAACAGCATTTTAAAAACTTTGTTGGCACGCTAAAATATTGTATTTTTGCATGCCAATTTTTATAGCATTATCACAATGAATATTACAAGAGAAAACATCGACAACCTGAACGCAGTGGTAAAGGTCGCAATCGCTAAAGAAGACTATAGCGATAAAGTTGAAAAAATACTTACCGATTACAGAAAATCGGCCAATATACCAGGCTTTAGAAAAGGTCATGTGCCAATGACGATGGTGAAAAAGCAGTACGGAAAAGCAGTACTTGTTGATGAAGTAAATAAGTTACTGCAAGACGCTTTAGGTAAGTATCTTGTAGAAGAAAAACTAGATGTTTTAGGAAATCCATTACCTAAACAACAGGATGACCTAGACTGGGATGCCGATCAATTCACTTTTGAATTTGAATTAGGACTCGCTCCAGATTTTGAAGTGAAACTTAAGGGTAAAAAATCCATCACCCAATACAATATTGTGGCCGATGACAAAATGATTGACGATCAGGTTAAACATATTCAAAAGCAATACGGTAAACTCGTCAACATTAATGCTGTGGAAAATAATTCTGAAGTTACTGGAACATTTGTAAATGATGATCAAGACATCAATAACAAAGCAACGTTTTCTTTAGAAAAAATTAAAGGAAAATCTAATAGTAAATTGTTAGTTGGTGCTAAAGTTGGCGACGTGATAACTTTTACTACCAAAGGTCTATTTAACGATGAACACGATTTAGAAACCTATTTAAAAGTGCCTCACGAATTGGTTCACGGACTTAATATCGATGTCCAGTTTACCATTTCAGAAATTAATAATAGAGTTTTAGCAGATCTAGATCAAGAGTTGTTTGACAAACTTTTTGGCAAAGGAGAAGTTACTTCTGTAACAGAACTAAAAGACAAAATAAGAGTCGATTCTGAAAAGCAATTTTTGCAACAAGCCGATCAAAAATTACTCAATGATGTTACAGAATATTTAATAGACAACACAAAATTTGATTTACCAGCATCATTCCTTCAAAAGTGGTTACAAACCGCAGGCGAAGAACCAATGACCTCAGATCAAGCAAAAGACGAATACGAAAAGTCTGAAAAAAGTATGCGTTACCAATTAATAGAAGCTAAGCTTATTGAAAAACATAATTTACAAGTTCAATTTGAAGATTTAAAATCACATACTATTGAAATGATTAAATCTCAAATGGCACAATTTGGTCAGATGAATCCTGGCGAAAAAGAACTGGAAGATATTGCAGCACGAATTTTATCGAATCGCGATGAAGTAAAACGTCTATCTGAACAATTAATGAGTCAGAAATTGTTAAATCTTTACAAAACAGAAGCCAATTTGAAAGTAAAGAAAATAACTTACGACGACTTTGTGAAAGAATTTTACAGTTAAGCATTAAAGAATAAATTAGTATCTTTAAAGCGCAAAACTGTTAAGTTTTGCGCTTTTTTAATAGATTAATAATCAATTAATAACAATAAAAATTTAATAAAATATATGGATTACGCTAAAGAATTTGAAAAATTCGCCACCAAAGATCAAGGCATTAGTACCACATACTACGACAAAATAATGAAGAGTATGTACCCTACCAATTTAACGCCCAATATTATTGAAGAGCGCCAAATGAATATTGCAATTTTTGACGTATTTTCTAGATTGATGATGGATAGGATTATCTTTTTAGGTACCGGTATTAATGACCAAGTTGCTAATATCATACAAGCACAATTGTTATTTTTAGAGAGTACCGATGCCGCTAAAGATATTCAAATCTATATCAACTCTCCAGGAGGAAGCGTATATGCTGGCCTTGGAATTTACGATACAATGCAGTTTATTAAACCAGATGTAGCCACTATTTGCACAGGTATGGCAGCCTCAATGGGTGCGGTTTTATTGTGTGCAGGCCAAGCTGGCAAACGCTCCGCATTAACCCATTCAAGAGTAATGATTCATCAGCCAATGAGCGGTATGCAGGGTCAAGTTTCAGATATGGAAATAACCCTAAGAGAAACTTTAAGAGTAAAAGAAGAGTTATACAATATTCTTGCCAAGCACTCTGGAAAATCTTACGAGCAAATCGAGAAAGATTCCGATAGAGATTATTGGATGCGTGCCGATCAAGCCAAAGAATACGGAATGATTGATGAAATTTTAGTTAGAAATTAGGCTTAGTTTTAAATTTAAAAACTTAGCCAAAACAAACATATATGTCTAAAGTAGAATTAGAATGTTCCTTTTGTGGTCGTAAAAAGTCCGAAACCAGTTTGCTAATCGCAGGCTTGGATGCGCATATCTGCGATAGATGCATCGTGCAAGCCCACGGTATTGTTATAGAAGAATCCAAACAAAGTGGTAAAGACGCACTTTCAGCCGATGTAATGCTTAAAAAACCCCTAGAAATAAAGGAGTTTTTAGATACATACATTATAGGTCAGGAACATACCAAAAAAGTAATGTCTGTAGCGGTTTACAATCACTATAAAAGATTACTTCAAAAGCAAACCAATGACGATGTTGAAATTCAAAAAAGTAACATCATTATGGTTGGTCAAACTGGGACAGGAAAAACACTCATGGCAAAAACCATTGCAAGAATGCTGAACGTACCTTTAGCTATTGTAGATGCTACCGTGCTAACCGAGGCTGGGTATGTTGGTGAAGATGTTGAAAGTATTTTAACCAGATTACTTCAAGCAGCCGATTACAACTTAGAACGTGCCGAAAAAGGTATTGTTTTCATTGATGAAATCGATAAAATTGCTCGTAAAAGTGATAACCCATCTATTACAAGAGATGTCTCAGGCGAAGGCGTTCAACAGGCGTTGTTAAAGCTCCTAGAAGGAACTGTAGTAAACGTTCCGCCAAAGGGTGGCCGTAAGCACCCAGATCAAAAGTTTATAGAAGTGAATACCGAAAATATTTTGTTTATCGCCGGTGGTGCTTTTGACGGTATTGACCGTGTCATTTCTAAACGCCTCAATATGCAGGCCGTTGGTTATAGCGCTTCAAAGTCGGACGCGAAAGTTGATTTTACCAATTTACTGCAATATATCACACCTAAGGATTTAAAGGATTTTGGATTAATTCCAGAAATCATAGGGCGTTTGCCAGTGCTCACCCATATGGATCCGTTAGACTCTAAAACCTTACGCGCCATTTTAACCGAACCTAAAAATGCCATCATTAAGCAATACGAGAAATTATTCTCTATGGATGAGGTTGATTTTACCATTACAGATGGCGCTTTAGATTATATTGTTGAGAAAGCGATAGAGTATAAATTAGGAGCAAGAGGATTGAGATCACTGTGCGAAGAAATATTGACCGACGCGATGTTCGAATTGCCAAGCAGCGATAGTAAAACCTTAAACGTTACTAAGGCGTATGCCGAAGATAAATTAACAAGAACTACTTTGAAAAAACTAAAAGCAGTGTCGTAGTTAAAAATTGATACGTTAAAAAAATAAAACCACTCTAGAGGAGAGTGGTTTTTTTATTGGGATTAATTACTAATATTGCTGAACAATATTTTAAAAACGTTATTTTTTTGCTGTAATACTTCGTAAATATAATCGCATATTATTAAGAAAAAAGCCACAATTATAAATTTTAGATTAAGCGCATTCAATAGTCGATGTAAAATTCAAAATTGTTTATTTTTCCGATTATTGGAAGGATATTTCATAAGAATATAATTATTAAGCCTAATTCTTATCAACTTGATATTGTTTTGTGCTTTGCATAGATAATAAATCATCTAAATAAGTTCGTGAATTCGACAGTCTAGGTACTTTGTGTTGCCCGCCTAGTTTATCTTGTTTTTTAAGCCATTGATGAAAAAGGTCTTGTTTGGCAATATGTATTTTTAAACAATTTAAAGTCATATTATTGTGGCGTTTCGCCTTATAGTCTGAGTTTAGATTTTGAAGTTCTTCGTCTAAAATTTGTTGAAATTCCTCTAAGTTTTTAGGAGGCGTTTTAAATTCAATCAGCCATTCGTGTGCACCTTTTTCTTTACCTTTCATAAAAACAGGCGCTGCAGTAAATTCAACGATTTCGGCGTTGGTTTGGTTGCAAGTTTTAGCTAGGGCCATTTCGGCATTTTCAATAATAAGTTCTTCACCAAATACATTTATATGGTGCTTAGTTCTTCCTGTTATTTTAATGCGATAAGGCCTTGCGGAAGTAAACCTCACTGTATCACCTATTTTATAGCGCCATAATCCAGCATTAGTCGTAATAATTACTGCATAATTGACATCTAAAATTACCTGGCTTAATGGGATTATCCGTTCTTTGTGGGTGCCGTATTCATCCATAGGAATAAATTCATAAAAAATACCATAATCGAGCATCAACAATAATTCATCCGAATTATTTTGGTCTTGTATTGCAAAGAATCCTTCCGAGGCGTTATAAATTTCATAATACCTAAAACCACCTTTTTTTATAATAGTTTCATACTGCGATTTATATGGCGCAAAATTAACACCACCATGAAAATAGACTTCCAGATTTGGCCATATTTCGGTTACGTCGGCTTTACCGGTATATTCTAAAACATTATTAAGTAAAACCAGCATCCATGATGGTACACCGGCTAAACTGGTCACATTTTCTTCAATTGTTTCTTTAACAATAGCTTCCATTTTAACTTCCCAATTGCTCATAAGGGAAACCTTGTTGCTCGGTGTACTGCTAAACTCCGCCCAAAACGGCATATTATCAATAAGAATAGCCGATAAATCGCCAAAAGCCGAGCCGTTTTCTTTATATAATTCTTTGCTGCCTCCCAGTCTTAAACTTTTACCTGTAAATAGCTGAGAGTCCTCGTTATTGTTTAAATAGATGCATAGCAAATCTTTACTGGCAGCGTAATGGCAATCTTCAAGTGATGCTTCGGATACGGGAATAAATTTACTCTGTGCATTTGTGGTTCCGCTAGATTTTGCAAACCATTTGATAGTTCCCGGCCAAAAAATATTAGCTTCACCCATGCGTGAACGTTCAATATGTTCGTGAAAATCTTCGTAAGAAATTACTGGAACGCGTTCAGAAAAATCTTCATAATTGTTAATAGAGTTGAAATCGTATAGTTTGCCAATTTCGGTGTCTTTAGCAGTTTTTATTAAGTTCATGAGTAATTCATGTTGCACCTCGTTAGGATATTTCAAAAACAATTCAATTTGATGAATCCGTTTTTTTAAAAACCAGCTGGCAATTGAATTTACTATAGTGATTGGCATGGATTGGTTATCTTTACAAAACCTAAAAATAACAAAAAACAATTATGATTTATACGGGTGTTTTAACAAAAATGAAAACAGAGTTTAAGCAACCAGTTGAGTATTATCTAATATTTGAGGATGACTTTCTTAATGTCAACCAGTTGCTTGGAAAATTGGTGCATATTAAATTCGAAAAATATCAGTGTTTAAGTTGCGGTAAGAATACACCCATTTTCCGACAAGGGTTTTGTAAATCGTGTTTTTTTGAAATACCTTCCGCAGGCGATTGGATTATGCGCCCAGAGCTAAGTACGGCACATCTCGATAAAGAAGATCGTGATTTGGATTATGAAAAACGTGTACAGTTGCAACCGCACGTTGTGTATTTAGCCAATAGTAGCAACGTAAAAGTTGGGGTTACTCGAAAAAGTCAAATACCAACGCGTTGGATAGATCAAGGTGCACATGAAGCAATAGAAATTGTTGAGGTACCAAATAGGTATCTCGCAGGCATCACCGAAGTATCTTTAAAAGAATATGTTGCCGATAAAACCAATTGGCGGAACATGCTAAAAAATAATTTAAAGGATGAAGATTTAGTCGAATGGCGCGAAAAACTAAAAATGTTTATTCCCGAAGAAGCCCAATCATACTACCTGGAATATAATAAGGAAACCGAAATTAAGTTTCCGGTGTTATCCTATCCTGAAAAGCCAAAAAGTTTAAACATTGAAAAACAAATCGAATTTTCGGGAACCTTATGTGGCATTAAAGGACAGTATTTAATATTTGAAGATGATACTGTTTTTAACGTTCGATCTAACGAAGGTTTGGTAGTTTCGATCTCAGTTAAATAATTTGAATTTTGTTAGTATTGCGTTAAAGCACTTTACGAAACATTATAAAATTTATATCTTTAAATAAAAAAGTTATGATAAGAAATGTTTCTCCAATGGTTTATATAGCAATCACCACGCTAGCACTTATTACCGTTACTATTATGTCCGCCATGAACTTACCTTTTAACTGGATATTTTATTTAACCGTTTTAGGGCAAGGTATGGTGGTGCTAATGGTTTATAAAGTGCTAACAGACAATTATACTACTAATAAAACCTTCGAAGATTTTTACGAAGATTGCCCAATTAAAAATGAGGAGGCTTAAAATTTTAAGAGTCTTCTTTGTTTTTTAGTTCTTGTATGTATTCAGCTTTTTGAACTTCACGACGACGTTTCACGGATTTTTTTGTAAAAAATTGGTTTTCGCGAATGTTCTGCATCGTTTTTACATTACGGTGTTTCCGTTTGTAACGCTTTAGTGCGCGTTCAATATTTTCGCCTTCTTTTATTTCTATTTTTATCATAATCTTTTTATCCTAAATAGGTTCTTAATACTTTGTTTCTTGAAGTGTGCTTCAATCGTCTAATAGCTTTCTCTTTAATTTGTCGCACGCGTTCACGTGTTAGATCGTATACTTCGCCAATTTCATTTAGACTTAATGGTAAATTTCCACCCAATCCGAAGTAAAGTTTTAAAACATCGCTTTCCTTCTGAGGCAGCGTTTCTAGCGCTCGGTTAATTTCGGTCGATAGTGAATCTTCCATCAACGATTCGTCTGGTTTTGGTGAGCTAGATGAGCTAACCATGTCATATAAGTTAAAATCTTCACCTTCTTTTAATGGTGCATCCATAGACAAATGACGTCCTGAGTTTTTCAAGCATTGCTTCACATCCGAAATCGTCATTTCAAGTTGAGTTGCAATTTCTTCAGCCGATGGGGGTCTTTCGTTTTGTTGTTCTAAAAATGAATAAGCTTTGTTGATTTTGTTAATAGAGCCAATCTTATTTAATGGTAATCTTACAATTCTAGACTGCTCGGCTAAGGCTTGTAAAATGGATTGCCTTATCCACCAAACTGCATAGGAGATAAACTTAAAACCTCTGGTTTCATCAAATCGTTTTGCTGCCTTTACCAAGCCTGCGTTACCTTCGTTGATAAGATCTGGTAGTTTTAAACCCTGATTTTGATATTGCTTTGCCACTGAAACCACAAATCGCAAATTGGAATTTACCAACTTGTCCGCGGCTAACTGATCACCTTTTTTAATTCGTTGTGCTAGTTCTACTTCTTCATCTGCAGTAATCATTGGAATTTTGCTAATATCTTGTAGGTAGCTATCCAATGATTTTTCTGCTCTATTCGTTATCTGTTTGGTGATTTTTAATTGTCTCATATGTATAATTAGAAGTTTACTTATACATTATAACATAATATATGACAATTCCAAAAAATTGGCTATGTCTTAACAGCAATTGGCTCTAATTACCCCAAAAACAAAAATCCGGCATTTAATTCGGGATGCTATCTTTAACGCTGGTCTTTTTCTTCTTTTTTAAGAGACCGCTCAAAACATCTTTTACAGTTGATTCAACATTATTGGTTTTCGTACTATCGGTTTTAGGTAAGCTGTCGTTGGGTTTTGAGGTGTTACCAAAAATACCGCTTATAATGTCTCCAGCTTTAGTCTTGCCATCGTTTAGTAATTCTTGTTTTTTAACCTCAATCAATTGTTTGGTTAAGTTGCCAACGCTAGATGCCAAATCGGTATTAACCTTAGGTTTTAAAAGTTCACCTGTGAAACTGGCCACTACCGGTACCGAAATATTTTCAGTTCCTGAAGTACTTAATTGTGCCAATAACGAGGTAACTTCACTACCTAAATATTTCGCAGGCACATCAAAGGTAGCTTTGTAATCAAGTGCATTGCTAAAACTATGGCCACCAGTAAAATTTATATCGATGTCTTGATACTTTAAGTTGAAAGGTTTGATATTTACAATACCGTTTTCAAAATTCATATCTATTTTCGAATCTTTCAAATTTAGTTTTTCAAAATCTAAAAATTTCAATTGACTGTCTATCAAACTAAGCGCGTTATTTTCAGAAACATTTATATTGGCCGTTAAAATATTGGCTAAAAAATCACCAGTTAAGGAGCCTAAATTTGGTGTGAAGTCTGAACTCAAATCCCCTGAAAGTTTTAAACTCGAATTTAGCTTACCAGTCAATGCTTTGGCAATTGGCGCGAGGTTTTGCAATAATTCTAGGCCAACAAAGGATTTAGAGATATCGATATTTTGAAGGTTTAAATCCATATCAAAAACAGGAACTTCGCTTGCTGTTGATATACTGCCGTTAAAAGCCATGATACCGTCAAATAAACTAGAGGTCATATTATTTAAAGTAGCCTTTTGGTCTTTTATCACTAATTGACCGTTTACATTTTCAAGGGTTAAATTATCGTATACCACAAAATTAGCCTTGGCGTTAATCGTGCAATCAAGAAATCCTGGAATTTTGGTGGGCTCGGCATTAGTGTTAACATTAGGGCCTGTTTCGGTTTCAGATACCAAAACATCACTTACCACAAATTTGTTTGAGTTGATATTAAAGACGCCTTTTAAATCTTGTTCACTCATTAAAAACCCAAGGAAATTGTTAATAGTCCCGTTAGCTTTTATATCGGTTTCACCAATTACAGCATCAAAATCACTAATGTTTACCGATGACGGATTAAACGTCAGCGCCGCATTTTTAATATTAATACTATTGGTAAAGCCTTCTGGTAAATAAGTCATATTGGTTAAACCCATAAATCCAGAACTTGTAATGCGTTGGTAATCGTTTTTATTCACTGCATCCATATCAAAACTGCTGTTAATATTGGCGGTTAAAATACCACTTAGCTCTTGGTCTAAATCTATTGGATATACTTTACTAAGGTTAGCAAGGTTAATTTTTCCATTTAGCTTGGCATCGACCAGCATATTTTCGGTGAGTGCTTTTAAATGCGCTTCAGAATTAAACGTATCTTCATCTATTCTAAAATTAAAAGCGTTAACATCTACGTATGTGTCTGCCATGATGCCACTTTCATTTACTACGTTTACATCGATGGTGATATCTTCAACACGTTTAGTAAGGCTGTAATATTTAAAGGATGCATTGTTCGATGCCATATTAATATTAAAAGTAGGAATGGTATCATCACCATTTAAACCTTTAATGGCGCCGTTAACTTTAAAATTGCCAGTTGTTTCAACATCGTTGAGATTCTTGGCATAAGCTTCTGGTATGATGGCTAGAAAATCTTTGAAAGAAGAGCTTGGATTACTAAAGGTCAAGTCTATAAACTGGCCTTCATCTTGTAATTGTACATAACCGTTTAACTCAATGGGTAAAGCGTTAATGTAACCTGTGTTTTCTTTAAAAGTATAGGTACTACTATCAAAATCAATACCTATTAGTGCGGCTAGTTTTATCTTGTTATTTTTTAAATACTCACTATCTTCTATGCTAAAACTAACCAAAGCTTCTGAATTCGTATCCAACTCCGAAGTATCGCCTGTTAAGTTGCCGCTACCGCTATGTTGTAAATCTGTTATGGTTAACAGCATTTTGCTTTCTTGATCGAAATACGATAGACTACTGTTTGAAATTTCATAGCGTTTTAAAGCGATGTTCAGTCCGCCGCTTTCTTCACTGCTGTCAACTTGTTCTTTGCTTTCTTTTACAATGTCATAGTTTACTAAACCTTCTAAATTACTTATCAAATTGAGGTTTGCCTGGTTGAGACTAATAGAATTAATAGCAATAGTTTCGCCTTCATCTTTAAAAAGTTCCTTAAGCGACATGCGCAAGGCAGTAGTTCCCACTTTGGCCAATGTATCGCCTTTAAAAGGTTCAAGATTGATCATAGTCATTTTGTTGATTGTGAGATTGGCTTGTGGAAAACTTCTAAGCAAACTCAAGTCAACCGATTCAAAATCAACAATAGCATTTAGATTTTCATTAAGTGACTTTTTAACCATAGCTACCAATTTATCTTTAAATAAATATGGAGTTACTGCCAAAACAGCGATAATGATAGCTAGGGAAATGGCAACTATTTTGAGTATTTTTTTAAGTTTCATATGTTTGAAATATTAGGTCTTTACTGGAACAAGGGAATACCTTGTTAACTTTTAAAGATGGTTCGCTGTATGATTCAACAAGCATTTCATTAACTTATAATTGATGAAATTAAGTGCTGTGTAATTGCCTATAATATACGTAAAGTTCCTACAAAAAGTTTATCAAGACCTTATTATTAATATACTTATAACATATCAATTTCTTCATTTACCTTTAAATTGAATTTTCTTCTGAAGATATACACACCTAAATATAATAATGGCGTGTCTAAAATGGCAATAATGACTTTAAAAATAAATCCGCTAAGTAGCAAGCCATAAAAATTAGTCCAGGCAATTTTCTCAAAGGCACAAAGCAGCAGCAATACTGCAGCGGTATCTATAAGTTGCGAAGCAAAGGTTGAGAAGTTATTCCGCAACCATAGATGTTTTCCTTTGGTGAGATTTTTCCAGAAATGATAAATGTGTATGTCTACAAATTGTGCCAATAAATAAGCCATCATAGATGCAAAAACCGCAATGGCTGTGCCGCCAAAAACCAATGAAAAGGTGCCATTATCAACGGGCGACCAGCTGGTTGCAGGTACTGCATTAGAAATATAAATGATGAGCAATGAAAAAACAGAAGCAAAAATACCTGCAACCACCACTTGATTAGCGCGTTTCTTACCGTATATTTCACTTATTAAATCGGTGATTAAAAAGGTAAGGGGATAAGGTAAAATACCGACGGAAACCTCGAAAAGCTTGGTTCCAAAAATTTCAAATTCAAACGGATACCAATAAAAAAACTTTTGAAAAATAAGATTCGAAACTACGAGTGAGGTGATAAATAAGGCAGCAAGAAATAAATAAATTTGCTGGGCAAGCAGCTTTTTTTTTAGATTCATGGAAAGCGAAAAATTAAGCTATAAAACTACGGAATTATTTTAAAACTTTTTGCGCTACAGTCTGAGCTCACTAGCTAAAATTGTTGATAATATCTCCTATTTTTTATCAGATTTCAAGCGACAGTCTGATGAACTTTTTGTTTTTTTGACAAACCTATGACAACAATTCACAAAGCATACATAGCGCTGGGTAGTAACTTGGGCGATAAGTTTAAAAACCTTCAAAAGGCCATTGACGCTATTCATGAAAAAATTGGAAGCGTAAAAGCTATTTCACGCGTTTATAAAACGCCTGCTTTGGGATTTGACGGCGCCGATTTCTTTAATACTTGTATCGCGATTGAAACACATTTATCGGCTCATAAACTACTTTGGGCCCTTTTGGAAATCGAAACGAGTTTGGGTAGAAAGCGTACTTCAAAAGTGAATTACGAATCACGTAGTATCGATTTGGATGTATTGTTGTTTGATGATGAAGTTATTGAAAGTAAACAATTAAACGTTCCGCATCCTCAACTTCCTAACAGGAAATTTGTTTTAGAACCACTTAAAGACATTGCGGCACAGGTTCAACATCCTATTTTAGGGGAAACCATCCTAAGTTTATCAGAAAAATGTACTGATAAGTCAGTTTTAGAACCTCAAAATATTTGGCTTAAAAACCCAACAAAATCCTATAAATTCAGTAATTATAATTATATAGCTGTTGAAGGTAATATCGGTGCTGGTAAAACTAGTTTGGCAACCATGATTGCGCACGATTTTAACGCGAAGTTAATTTTGGAACGTTTTGCAGATAATCCATTCTTGCCTAAATTTTATAAAGAACCAAAACGCTACGCTTTTACCTTAGAAATGTCATTTCTGGCTGATCGTTATCAGCAAATATCTGATGATTTATCGCAATTAGACTTATTTAAAGATTTTATTGTAAGCGATTACGACATATTTAAATCGCTTATTTTTTCAAAAATCACGCTGCCTGAAGATGAGTTTGCATTGTACAGAAAGTTGTTTTATCAAGTGTATAAAGATATTGCCAAGCCAGATTTATATGTGTATTTATATCAAAATACCGAACGACTTCAAGCCAATATTAAAAAACGCGGCCGTAATTACGAGCAAGATATTCAGGATGACTATCTCGATAAAATTAATGCGGGTTATTTAGAATTTCTAAAAAACCATCCCGACTTTAATGTTAAATTAATTGACATATCAGAGAAAGATTTTGTAAAAAATCGCGAGGATTACCTTTGGGTTTTAGATAAAATTAAAAACTGAACCGAGTTTAATACAGTTTCAACTTACAAAACACATCCCAAACCACCACGCCGCAACTCACCGATATATTTAAGGAATGCTTGGTGCCAAACTGCGGAATTTCAACTACCAAATCACTGGCGCTTACCACATTTTGGGCTACGCCTTTTACTTCATTACCGAACACTAGGGCATAGGTTGATTGAGGTTGCGGTTTAAAATCATTCAACATCAAGGCATCTTCAGCCTGCTCTATCGAAATAATTACGATGCCTTTGGCTTTTAGTTGCTCAATTAATTCCTTGGTGTTTTCGTAATATTCCCAAGCTACTGTTTCAGTGCTGCCTAAGGCAGTTTTATGAATATCTTTGTGTGGCGGTTTTGCAGTAATACCACAGAGGTAAATTTTTTCAACCAGAAAAGCATCAGCAGTTCTAAAAACTGAACCAATATTGTTGAGACTTCTTATATTATCCAACACAATAATGATAGGTGTTTTTGTGGCTTGTTTAAAATCTTCAACTTCTAGGCGTTCTAATTCGCTGTTTTCTAATTTCCGCATGTTAAAATCTCGTTGTTTTTTGTAGATAACTTGGCGTTGTTAGGTTTTAAAAAACCTTAAAATATGGTTATCTTAGCACACTTTGTAAATTACAAAAGTAAGATTTAAAACCTGTAATTGTGTCTAAAAAAACCACCAAAGAAACGCCATTAATGAAACAGTACAATGCCATAAAGGCTAAGTATCCAGATGCTCTGTTGTTGTTTCGTGTGGGTGATTTTTACGAAACCTTTGGTGAAGATGCAGTTAAAGCTTCTAAAATTTTAGATATTATTCTTACCAAACGCGGTGCTGGAAGTTTAAGTGAAACAGAATTGGCAGGATTCCCACACCATTCACTCAACACCTATTTGCCTAAACTGGTAAAGGCAGGTTGCCGCGTGGCTATTTGTGATCAATTGGAAGATCCCAAACAAACAAAAACCATCGTCAAACGCGGTGTAACAGAGTTGGTAACGCCAGGAGTAGCGCTTAATGACGAAGTGTTGTCTTCCAGACAAAACAATTTTTTGGCTTCGGTTCATTTTGAAAACCAGCGTTTGGGTGTGTCGTTTTTAGATATTTCAACCGGTGAGTTTTTAACCGCTCAAGGCACTGCCGAATATATCGATAAGCTACTGCAAAACTTCAACCCTAGCGAAGTGCTTATTTCTAAGCAAAAGCGTAAAGATTTTAACGAGATTTTTGGCAATGATTTCCATACATTTTATTTGGAAGATTGGGTGTTTCAAACAGACTACACCTACGAATTACTTACCAAACATTTCAATACGAAAACTTTAAAAGGCTTTGGTATTGAAGATTTATACGAAGGCATTATTGCTTCTGGCGCAATTTTACATTATCTAGGAGAAACGCAACATCACAAGTTAAATCATATTTCGGCAATTTCAAGAATTTCTGAAGATGCCTATGTTTGGATGGATAAATTCACCATCCGAAATTTAGAACTCTATAGCACCAATAATTACAATGGCGTCACCTTACTGGATTGCATAGATTACACCATTTCACCAATGGGTTCGCGTCTTTTAAAACGTTGGCTGGCTTTACCTTTAAAGCAAATAGACAGCATCGCCCAACGTCACGAGGTGGTAGAGCACTTGATGTCTCAGCAAGATTTGCTTCAAAAAATTCAGCAACACATTAAGCATATTGGGGATTTAGAACGCTTAATCTCCAAAGTAGCTACCTCTAAAATCGCCCCCCGTGAAGTTATTCAACTCAAAAATGCGCTAGAAGCTATTGTCCCAATTAAAAGCGTCACTTCCAAATGTAAAAACGAAGCACTGCAAATTTTAGGCGATACCTTACACGATTGTACTCTTTTGCGCGATAAAATTAAAGCGACTCTAAAAGAAGAAGCACCAGTTAATATTTTAAAAGGAAGCACCATCGCTGCTGGGGTTTCTGAAGAATTAGACGAGTTGAGACATTTGGCAAAATCAGGTAAAAAATATTTAGATGAAATGCTCGCACGCGAAAGTGACCGCACCGGTATTTCATCATTAAAAATTGCCTCTAACAACGTGTTTGGGTATTACATTGAAGTTCGCAATTCTCATAAAGACAAAGTCCCTTCAGACTGGATTAGAAAACAAACCTTGGTGAATGCCGAACGCTACATCACTGAAGAGTTAAAAACTTACGAAACCAAAATTTTAGGTGCCGAAGAGCGTATTATGGCTATTGAGCTACAATTGTTCTCAGACTTGGTGTTGTGGATGCACGACTATATAAAACCAGTACAACAAAACGCCTACCTTATTGCCAAGTTAGATTGCTTGTCGGGCTTTGCGCAACTCGCGGCTACTAACAATTATACGCGACCAGTTTTAGATGAAAGTTTCGATTTAGATATTATAGAAGGTAGGCATCCCGTTATTGAAAAACAATTACCACTTGGCGAAGCCTATATCGCTAATGATGTATTTTTAGATAAAGATACCCAGCAAATCATTATGATTACGGGTCCAAACATGTCGGGTAAATCCGCTATTTTAAGGCAAACCGCTTTAATTGTGCTGTTGGCGCAAATTGGAAGTTTTGTGCCTGCAAAATCTGCTAGAATTGGTTTAATAGATAAGGTGTTTACGAGAGTTGGAGCCAGCGATAATATTTCAATGGGCGAATCCACCTTTATGGTTGAAATGAATGAAACCGCCTCTATTCTAAATAATATATCAAGCAGAAGTTTGGTGCTGTTAGATGAAATAGGTCGCGGTACCAGCACCTATGATGGCATTTCAATTGCTTGGGCTATTAGTGAGTATTTGCACGAACACCCCACTAAAGCCAAAACCTTATTCGCCACCCATTACCACGAGCTAAATGAAATGGCCGAAACGTTTAAGCGCATTAAAAATTATAACGTCTCTGTAAAGGAACTAAAAGACAATGTTTTATTTCTAAGAAAATTAGTAGAAGGCGGAAGCGCACATAGCTTTGGAATTCACGTAGCTAAAATGGCTGGTATGCCCCAACAGGTAATTAACCGCGCTAACAAAATGCTCAAACAATTAGAAAAATCGCATAGTAGCGAACAACTTACCGATACGGTGAAACAGTTGAGTAGCGAAATGCAGTTAAGCTTTTTTAACCTAGACGATCCATTACTCATTCAAATTAAGGACGAAATTTTAGAAACTGATATCGATACTCTAACACCGGTAGAAGCTTTAATGAAGCTAAATGAAATAAAAAGAATGTTGGTTAAAAAGAAGCAAGCCTAACCTTCCGGAATTATTTTTTAAAAAAGGCTTTGGTATTATAAGAAATGTATTAAATTTGCCCTCGCAATTGAAACAAACGTTCATTGTAAAACCAATGCGAAAGTAGCTCAGGGGTAGAGCATCACCTTGCCAAGGTGAGGGTCGCGGGTTCAAATCCCGTCTTTCGCTCTACAAGACTACCTTTTGCAGAAGTGGTGGAATCGGTAGACACGTTGGACTTAAAATCCAATGAGTAGTAATGCTCGTGCGGGTTCAAGTCCCGCCTTCTGTACCAAGACCGTAAATTGTTAAATTTTAACAGTTTACGGTTTTTTTATTTTTTATTTAGTCAACCATTAGTCAACGACCTGTAAAAAAGTGGTTTTTTATCTCGCGATCGAACAGATAGCAACATGTAAAAAACGGTAAATATGAGCCACTTAAAAACTGTTTTCATTTTAAGCTATTAAAAGGATTTGCAATAATTATTGCTATGCCCACTTTGCCCGCCCTTTTCAGCCAAAGTTGCCAAAATCGCTGTCACTGGTTTTTTTGCCCTTGCCATTACGCTTATGGCCCTTAGCGCTTTCTTGGCGATACATATGGCTTTCCATCTCAGATTCTAGGGCTTTTTCTACAAAGTTTTTAGCATAGGGGCGAATGCACTGTCCTTGCCAAAAAGTCTCTTCCCAGAAATAAACTGTTCTAGCGCCTTCTTTTCTAATTCTTATCACAATATCTGATTAAAATTAAATAAAATTTTTAATCAAACAGAGTTCGGTTTACACGCTCTTAAGAATACTATCCCGCTTTATAGCCATCATTTTTTGGTTAGTTTTCTATTGATGAACCCATTGCTATCACACAAGATTTAAAACAAAAGTCGCTCATAGCAGGGCTTATTATAACGCACCCAGGTACATTATATAAATTATTAAATCTTGGTGACTTTTCGTTTGTACATAGGTATCTTTGTTTCGATTTTAAAGTCTTTTGATAAAATATGGACTCTACCATTGCCTATACTTCATTATTGGGTTTGTTTTTGCCAATAGTTTTACTTTATTTTAATAAAGGATACCTAACCGCCAACCGCTATTTGGCGGCTTTTTTGTTTTTTGCGGCTTTGTATGTATTGGAGAATTTTTATTTTTTTTATGGCATTTCACTCAATAAAATTGCCTTTTTTACCCTTGTTCATTCCTTTTTTTATTTGATAGGTCCCTTCGCTTTTTTCTATGTGAGAAGTATTTTGCGGGACCATAGCAAGCTTAGTAAAGTGGATTATTTGCATTTTGCACTATTCACTATTTCCTTCGTAGGGTATGTGCCCTATTTTTTTTCCAGTTGGGACTATAAACTAGAAATTGCTCAAAATCTTAAAGGAGATAATTGGGATATTTCTCCCTTTCGTTTAAATAGTATATTACTTCATGAAGTAGATCAGGTTTTGAATGTGTTGCATACCTATTTTTATTCCATTAGTCTATGGTATCTCTTATGGCATTATAAGAAAAAAACCAATAATCCTATCATACACAATAGCCATTACAAACTTATACGCAATTGGCTTTATGTGTTTGCCTCGATTTTGATAATTATCACTCTTAATTTCACGGTAGCAATGGCTGGGATTTGGCTCTATGATGAGAAATCGTTGTTTTTAGAGCGTACCGGAATAGCCTTGCTTTTTGCTTCCTTGGTTTACATTGGAATGAATATGGTGATTTTGTTTTTCCCGCATATTATGTATGGTTTGCCAATCGCTTTAAAAGTAGGTGCAACGCTTTCAGAGGTTAGCGATGTGGCTCAAACCAATCCTACCACTTTAGCAGAAACTGGTTTTTCCATTGCAATTGATTCGCCAACTCAACCTGAGAAGAACGAATTGCTATTGTTTACTGACGAATATATAAGTGCCGTTAAATCGTCGTTGGAGACGAGCAAGGTAAAAAAAATGTATTTGAATACCGATTTTAAGCTTGTCCAGATTTCAAAAGAATCGGGGATACCCGCCCATCATTTGACGTATTATTTTAACAGTATAAAACAAGTTTCTTTTTCGGAGTGGCGCAATAGTTTGCGTATAAAGTACGCTATGGAACTTATTGGTCAAGGAGAAACCAACGCTTTTACGTTACAATCAATTGCCCAACAAGCTGGTTTTGCCTCTCAAAACACCTTTATCAGGGCTTTTAAAAATGTGACTGGTACAACGCCAAGCGCCTATTTAAAGTCAGTTTCCTAAAATAAACTTTTTGGGCAGTAAATACGATACGCCCCTGAATAAAACAAAAAGGACTTCGTTTAATTCATTAAAACATTTATTATTAATTTAATGTATTGCGCTACACATTTAGATTGTTGATGGTAAAGCGCTGTTCAAATCTTTAAAAACTTTTTATACCTCAACTTGTTTCCATTTTTAAAAATGGAAACAAGTTGGGGGCTTTTTATTATAATTTTCAGTATTTAAGAATGTTTTTTGTAGTGGTATTTTTTACACTTATCAAATTAACATTTTTAAACATGAAGAATTTTTACTTTACCTCCCTTGTACTGACATTAAGTACGGGTTTCTTGTCGCAACAGGCCAAAGCCCAAGCGCCACAAAGTATGAGTTACCAATCGGTCATCCGTAGTAGTAGCAATGCATTAGTAGCAGCTACACCGGTAGGTATGCAAATAAGCCTGTTGCAAGGCACTGCATCCGGCACTGCGGTATATGTAGAAACGCAAACAGCCACTACCAATGCCAACGGCTTGGTGAGTATAGAAATAGGCACTGGTACTGCCACCACTGGCACTTTTTCCGAAATTGATTGGGCCACGGGACCTTATTTCATTAAAACCGAAATAGACCCGGCAGGGGGAACTTCTTATGCCATCACCGGCACGCAACAAGTGATGAGTGTGCCGTATGCCTTGTATGCAAAAACAGCAGAAAACGGAATTACCACTGCTCAAGCAAATGCGATAGTTACTATGCAGGCTCAAATAACTGCTTTGCTAACGCAACCAGCCTATCCGGTGGGTTCCGTTTTCTGCACTTCCATTCCAACCTTAGTGATAGATGTTACCAACCCAACCACTGGAAAGACCTGGATGGATCGTAACCTAGGCGCTAGTCAAGTAGCAACTTCCAGTACAGACGCCGCAGCATACGGAGACCTCTACCAGTGGGGTCGTGGCAGCGATGGACACCAGTGTCGCAACTCTGCTACTACAACCGTTTTATCTACTACTGACCAACCAGGAAATGGTAACTTCATAGCTTCAGGTGCTAGTTTTGATTGGCGTAACCCCAATAACCCCAATCTATGGCAGGGCGTAAACGGGATAAACAATCCCTGTCCAAGCGGTTACAGATTACCAACAGTAACTGAATTAGAAGCAGAACTCACAAGTTGGAGCAGTAATGACCCAGCAGGTGCTTTTGCCTCACCGCTAAAATTGCCTTTAGCGGGTGCGCGCGAGCGCACAGTAGGTGCTTTAGGTTCTGTCGGTACCACTGGCATCTACTGGTCCGGTAGCGACGGTGGAGGTTTCCGTTCTTCAGCATTAAATATCCGAACTGGAGATACAATGATGAATAATAATGCCCGTATTAATGGATACTCTGTTCGTTGTCTTAAAAACTAAAACTGAAATCAATTTATCACATTGATAAGTGGAGTGATAAGATACGTAAACGCTCTGTTCCTTTAGAAATCGCATTATATCAAAAAAATAGGATGAAAAAATATATTCTTTTATACGCTGCATTGCTTTCGACTTTGTGTGGGTTTTCCCAGACAATCTCGGGCAACTTAATACAATTAGCAAACCAGGAAATCAAGCTGGAGGGCTTTAACGGTTTGAAAAATTATCCAATTGCATCAGCGCAACTGGATGTGAAAGGGAATTTTAAACTCACGTATTCCAAAGCCGATTACGGTGTGGGGTATTTGATGTCGGCAGATGAAAAACCATTATTCGTTATCCTGAGCGGCGAAGATATTGAGCTTGTCGGGGAAGCGATAAGTTATACGGAAACAATAAAAATTAGGAAAGGTCAAGAAAACCAATGGTTTGAGCAATATGCACAAGAACACCCGCGCAGAGAACAAGCGCTAAGTGCTTGGATCTATTTAGAGAAAATATATGCCCAAGACCCCTTGTTTTCAAATAAAGACATACCGAATAAGGCTATACAAAACGAAAAAGCACGGATTAACAAAGAAGATAAAAGCTTCCTGGCCCAACTACCCAAAGATAGTTATGTAAGTTGGTTTTTACCTACGCGTAAATTAGTGAGTTCCGTTTCCACCGTTGCACAATACCGCCCCGAAGAAATAGCTTCAACAACTGCGACTTTTCGCAATTTAGATTATTCGGATGAACGTCTTTATAAAAGTGGGTTGTTCAAAGATGCCATAGAAAATCATTTTTGGTTGTTGGAAAATTCCGGAAAATCCTTGGATTCAGTTTTTATCGAAATGCGCATTTCGATTGATGCCATGATGGAACAGCTCACCAAAGACGAAGAGAAATTCAACGAAGTAAGCGATTTCCTTTTTGATCTTTTGGAGCGACATAGCTTGTTTCAAGCATCGGAATATTTAGCCATAAAGGTCTTGAATGAAACGAGCTGCACCATCAACAGCGACCTTGCCAAGCAACTTGAAACCTATCGCGCTATGAAAAAAGGAAACATGGCACCCGATATATTTTTTGATGTAGACCATATCGCATCTGGTTATCTCGCCGATTCATTGCCTAAAAAACTCTCCGATATAAAAAGCAATTATACGGTAGTTGTTTTTGGAGCGAGTTGGTGTCCGAAATGCAAAGAAGAGCTTCCAGAGATTCTGCAGCAGTATGCTAAATGGAAAACCCACGGTGTGGAAGTGGTATTTGTTTCTCTTGACGAGGATAAAGCACAGTTTAAAAACTTTGCAGAAGACTTTCCTTTTCTCTCCATTTGCGATTATAAAAAATGGGAAAGTCCCATTGCAAAAGATTATTATGTATTCGCTACGCCTACCATGTTTTTGTTGAATAACAAGCGGGAAATCCTTTTACGCCCCAATTCTGTGAAGCAAATGGACGCTTGGGTCGATTGGGTTTTGGTACAAGGAAATGAATAAATAAAAGTAATTATTAAGATAAATAACAACTAATCAAAACAATGAAAACAATCAATGCTCTCTTTGCTGGTCTTTTACTGACTGCCAGTGTATGCTGCACGCAACAGGCCAATGCCCAAGCGCCACAACATATGAGTTACCAATCGGTCATCCGCAACAGTAGCAATGCATTAGTAGCAGCTACACCAGTAAGTATGCAAATAAGCCTGTTGCAAGGTACTGCATCCGGCACCGCAGTATATGTTGAAACGCAAACAGCTACTACCAATGCCAATGGCTTGGTGAGTATAGAAATAGGTACTGGCACTGCTACCACTGGCACTTTTTCCGAAATTGATTGGGCCACAGGACCTTATTTCATTAAAACCGAAATAGACCCGGCAGGTGGGAGCAACTATACCATCACCGGTACGCAGCAAATGGCTAGTGTGCCGTATGCGCTGTATGCAAAGACATCAGGAAATGGTCAAGGTCCAGCGGGACCACAAGGAATTGAAGGTCCAGCAGGCGAAGATGGAACAAATGGTCTTGACGGAGCCACAGGTCCGCAAGGAGCAGACGGTTTGGATGGAAGCAATGGAACCAATGGGGAAAGTGCCTACCAAGTATGGATTGGTTTAGGAAATACAGGTACAGAAATAGATTTTATAAATTCATTGACAGGTCCGCAAGGCGCACCTGGAGCAACGGGTCTGCCAGGCGCACAAGGAATTCAGGGAGTAGCAGGAACTACCGGTGCAGTTGGCGCTGCAGGTCCAGAGGGTCCACAAGGAGCTACTGGACCAGCAGGTGTATCTGGTTTAACAGGCGCTCAAGGTCCACAAGGAATTCAAGGCCCAGCAGGAGCTGACGGACAAGGAGGAGTATCCACAGCTGGTTCAGGTATAAATGTAACAGGTGCTGGAACAGTAGCAAGTCCTTATGTAGTTAGCACTACAAGCCCATGCGGTTTAGCTATAGGGCAGACTTACCAAGGTGGTATTATCTTTTATTTAGATGCTTCCGGATGCCATGGGTTGATTAGCGCGCCAACAGACCAAAGTACAGGAATTCAATGGTACAATGAAAGTTATACGAATACTACAGCTTTTGCAAGTTGCGTTGGTTGTGGTGATGGAAATACATCCATGATTGTTTACAATCAAGGAGCTGGTTCTTATGCAGCTAGATTATGCTACGAACTATATTTAGGAGGTTATGTAGGCTGGTATTTGCCGTCAATATATGAACTCAACTTAATGTATCGAAACATAGGACAAGGAAATGCCCTTGGATTAGGAAATGTTGGCGGTTTTGCTAGTTACGCCTATTGGAGTAGTACGGAGCTCGGCTTCAGCTTCGCGTGGATCTTCAACTTCATCGATGGAAATGCCAGCGGCAACTACTTTAAGTACAACCCATTCTATGTGCGTGCGGTTCGGGCTTTCTAGCCCTGAGCTTGTCGATGGGTTAACTAATCGCACTGAGCTTGTCGAAGTAAGTGGTCGATTTTAAAAATGGTAAATATTAAAATAATAATAAATAAAATAAAATAATTTAATTAACAATGAAAACAATCAATGCTCTCTTTGCTGGTCTTTTACTGACTGCCAGTGTATGCTGCACGCAACAGGCCAATGCCCAAGCGCCACAGCATATGAGTTACCAATCGGTCATTCGCAACAGTAGCAATGCATTAGTAGCAGCTACACCAGTAAGTATGCAAATAAGCCTGTTGCAAGGCACTGCATCTGGCACCGCAGTATATGTTGAAACGCAAACAGCCACTACCAATGCCAATGGCTTGGTGAGTATAGAAATAGGTACTGGCACTGCTACCACTGGCACTTTTTCCGAAATTGATTGGGCCACAGGACCTTATTTCATTAAAACCGAAATAGACCCGGCAGGTGGAAGCAACTATACCATCACCGGCACGCAACAAGTGATGAGTGTGCCGTATGCCTTGTATGCTGCTAAGAGCGGCGGGACTGTTTTTGAAACAACCGTAAATGACCCTACTGCCATACACAATACCAATGCCGGTAATGTAGGTATTGGCACTGATTTACCTTCGGAGAAATTAGATGTGAATGGTAATGTAAGAATTCGTGGTGGCAATCCAGCGCAAGGCAAGGTGTTGACTTCAGATGAAAATGGAACGGCAAGTTGGCAAACTCCGGTTACACAGTCAGGTACTGGAGGAGACACTTATTGGACCTTAGAATCAGGGGACCTAGTAAATTACCTCGATGTTATAACGCGCTCTAACTTAGGTGTAGGGTTTGATATGACTCCAGGTTTTGATTTTGGGGCGAATACTTTAGTATTGCGAGAAAATAATACTCGGATACTTTTTGAGGATACCTCAACAACAGGAACATTCCCTTCTAAAGATTGGCGATTAACTGCCAACGACCAAGCCAATGGAGGAGATAACTATTTTTCAATAGATAATATAACCGACGCTCTAGTAGGGCTAAAAGTGAAAGATAGTGGAACGCTCGTGGTGCCTACAGCAAATGCCCAGTTGGGCATAGGAACGGACAGCCCACAACTATCGATTCATGCTAAATTTAACAATACCCCGGCCATAAGACTAGAGCAAGATGTATCTGGAGGATACCCTGCACAGGTATGGGATATAATTGGAAATGAGACAAACATGGCCATTAGGGATGTTACAAATGCAAGTCTGATACCTTTCAAAATAAAACCAAATAGCCCAACAAATTCCTTGGTAATAACTAGCTTAGGAGTGGGTATTGGCACCCAATCTCCTTCGGAGAAATTAGATGTAGTAGGTAATTTAAGAGTGAGTGCGAATGCACTGATTCAAGGTACTTCAACAGCCAACAGCTTTGTAAAATCCGGTGGCACCTCCTCCCAATTTTTAATGGCCGATGGAAGTGTGAATGAAGAAATCTTAGCGACTATCACCGCGATGCAAGCGACTATCACCGCTATGCAAGCGACTATCAACGCTATGCAAGATCAAATCACGGCTTTACAAAATTAAATAGCAGGATTGATACAGCCAACACTACCTATGAAATAAAAATTAAATTTAAAAAAATGAAAAAATCAATACTATTTGCACTGTTTTTGCTGCTTAGCCTCACAAAGCTGTCGGCACAAAGTAACACGGTTGCCGTGGGAGGAGAACTTACAGGAAGTGGAGGCACGGCCAGCATTACTGCTGGAGAGGTGTTTTACACGTACAAATCGAGTGCCTCAGGTTCTGCTACAGAAGGCATGCAGCAAAGCTACCTTGCACTTCCAACAGCCGTTATCAGTGGCGATGCCACAGTATGTGCCGGTTCATCTACCCAGTTGAGCATTGCCTTAACAGGACAAGGTCCTTGGTCTGGTACCTTATCAGATGGTACAGTTTTCTCAGGAAGCGACAATCCATTATTGGTAAGTGTAACACCTACTATGACTACCACCTATACCGTGGCTACTTTGTCAAACCAAACGGATACCGCAAGTGCCGCAGATTTAATTGGTAGTGCGACGGTTATGGTTTATGCCGCACCAAGTATCGAAGCTGTTTCGCCATCTAATGGAACTTCCGGATCGACTATTACAATAGCGGGGGCTAATTTTGACGGAGCTGTTGCGCCAACAGTGACTATTGGAGGCCTTTCAATGCAAATCGTTAGCCTTACTTTAACGAGTATTCAAGTGACATTGCCTGAGGGCACTTGTGGAGGTGAGATCGTGGTGACTAATAGTTGTGGGGTATCTTCAAATTTAGTACCGTACAGCTATGCCGCACCAACAGCCGGCATCACCAATACTACCAACCTAACCGAACTGACTTGCAATACGACTGCCATCAGTGTAACGGCGACAGGCGCGGGTACTTATTCCTGGTCTGATGGATCAAATGAAGTAGCGACGACGGCAGCACTTTCAATTACTGCTCCTGGCACCTACACGGTGACCGTTACGAATGCGAACGGTTGTACCGATAAAGCAAGTATTACGATTACTGAAGATGTAACTGTTCCGACAGCAGGAATTACGAATGATACGAATGCAACCGAACTGACTTGTACAACGACTGCAATCAGCGTAACGGCAACAGGTGAGGGTACTTATTCCTGGTCTGATGGATCAAATGAAGTAGCGACGACGGCAGCACTTTCGATTACTGCAGCAGGCAGCTACACGGTGACCGTGACCAATGCGAACGGCTGTACCGATACAGCAAGTATCACGATTACTGAAGATGCAACTGCGCCGACAGCGGCAATCACGAACAACACTGCAACAACCGAACTGACTTGCAAAACGACTGCCATCAGTGTAACGGCGACAGGCGCGGGTACTTATTCCTGGTCTGATGGATCAAGTGAAGTAGCGACGACGGCAGCCTTTTCGATCACTGCAGCAGGCAGCTACACGGTGACCGTTACGAATGCGAACGGTTGTACCGATGCAGCAAGTATTACGATTACTGAAGATGTAACCGCACCAACAGCTGGAATTACGAATGATACGAATGCAACCGAACTGACTTGCAACACGACTGCCATCAGTGTGACGGCGACAGGCGAGGGTACTTATTCTTGGTCTGATGGATCAAGTGAAGTAGCGACGACGGCAGCACTTTCGATCACTGCAGCAGGCAGCTACACGGTAACGGTTACAAATGCGAACGGTTGTACCGATACAGCAAGTATTACGATTACTGAAGATGTAACTGTTCCGACAGCAGGAATTACGAACAACACCGCAACAACAGTATTGACTTGCACCACGACTGCAATCAGCGTAACTGCAACAGGTGAGGGTACTTATTCTTGGTCTGATGGATCAAGTGAAGTAGCGACGACGGCAGCACTTTCGATCACTGCAGTAGGCAGCTACACGGTGACCGTAACCAATGCTAACGGATGTACTGATACAGCAAGTATTACGATTACTGAAGATGTAACTGCACCAACAGCAGGTATTACGAACAACACCAATGAAACCGTATTAACTTGTACAACTACTGCTATCAGTGTAACGGCAACAGGCGCGGGTACTTATTCTTGGTCTGATGGATCAAGTGAAGTAGCGACGACGGCAGCACTTTCGATCACTGCAGCAGGAACCTACACGTTGACGGTTACGAATGCTAACGGATGTACTGATACAGCAAGTATTACGATTACTGAAGATGTAACTGCACCAACAGCAGGTATTACGAACAACACCAATGAAACCGTATTAACTTGTACCACGACTGCGATCAGTGTAACGGCAACAGGCGAGGGTACTTATTCCTGGTCTGATGGATCAAGTGAAGTAGCGACGACGGCAGCACTTTCGATCACTGCAGCAGGCAGCTACACGATAACCGTTACGAATGCGAACGGTTGTACCGATACAGCAAGTATCACGATTACTGAAGATGTAACCGCACCAACTGCTGGAATTACGAACAACACGAATGAAACCGAACTGACTTGCACGACTACTGCGATTAGCGTAACAGCCACAGGCGAGGGTACTTATTCCTGGTCTGATGGATCAAGTGAAGTAGCGACGACGGCAGCACTTTCGATCACTGCAGCAGGCAGCTACACGGTAACGGTTACAAATGCGAACGGTTGTACCGATACAGCAAGCATCACGATTACTGAAGATGTAACTGTTCCGACAGCTGGCATCACCAACAACACAGGAACTGAGGTCTTGACTTGCAACACGACTGCAATCAGTGTAACGGCAACAGGCGCGGGTACTTATTCCTGGTCTGATGGATCAAATGAAGTAGCGACGACAGCAGCACTTTCGATCACTGCAGCAGGCAGCTACACGATAACCGTGACCAATGCGAACGGTTGTAGCGATACAGCAAGTATTACGATTACTGAAGATGTAACCGCACCAACTGCTGGAATTACGAACAACACGAATGAAACCGAACTGACTTGCACGACTACTGAGATTAGCGTAACAGCCACAGGCGAGGGTACTTATTCCTGGTCTGATGGATCAAGTGAAGTGGCGACGACGGCAGCACTTTCGATCACTGCAGCAGGCAGCTACACGGTAACGGTTACAAATGCGAACGGTTGTACCGATACAGCAAGCATCACGATTACCGAGGATGTAACTGTTCCGACAGCTGGTATTACGAACAACACCAATGAAACCGTATTAACTTGTACCACGACTGCCATCAGTGTAACGGCAACAGGCGCGGGTACTTATTCCTGGTCTGATGGATCAAGTGAAGTAGCGACGACGGCAGCCTTTTCGATCACTGCAGCAGGCAGCTACACGGTGACCGTTACGAATGCTAACGGATGTACTGATACAGCAAGTATTACGATTACAGAAAACACCAGTTTTGTTTTAACTTATGGAACTAATGAAGGCGGCACTATTAATGGTGCAACACTACAAACCGTTGGATGTTATGAAAGTGGTTCAAGTGTTGAGGCGATACCCAATACTGGTTTTGTTTTTATTGATTGGAGTGATGGACTAACAACCAACCCAAGAATAGACACTAATATAGACCAAGATATTTTAGTAACGGCCAATTTTAGTACCACTTTAGATGTGCCAGAATTTGAAATTACTAAATTTAAAATCTATCCAAATCCAGTAAGTGCCATGTTGAATATATTAACAGAAAACCATGGAGCTATTAAAGGGTATGAGATTTTTGATGCGCTAGGAAGACGTGTTCTGTTTAATTTAATGAGTAATACAAATATTATTGATGTTTCAAACCTTCAGAATGGCGTATATTTAATTAAAATAAAAACGGATCAAACTGAATTGATAGATAGGTTTATTAAAGAATAATGCCCCCTCAGGAAATAGCGATACACTAAAACATTAATGTTTTATCGAATGACTATTAAATGCATTAATAGATTAATAAAACAGAGTTTATCCAAAATTTTGAAATTATTTTTCAAAAACACAAAATTTTGGATAAACTCTACAAGGGCCAGATAACAAAAGCCTTTTACGGTTCTGATGTAAGTGATATCGCTTACCCAAACCTGATTAGGCCTGGTTACTTCTACATCTTTAATGATGTTCTTATATTTTCTGAACCTATGTAATGAGTTGGTGGTTCTTGAGCTGTATTTCTTCCTTAGGGTGAGCATATTGTGTTTTCTTAAAATATTAAATAAAGTATCTCTGCCGACTTTTAGATTGGCCTTGGCAAAGTCATCTTTCAATGATTTTTCAAGTTTTCTAACGCCTTCTATGGGAAGGGATTTGCGTCTTTGTTGAACTATTGCAACAACTTTCTTTTCGATTTCTAAACGCTTGTCTTCTCTGTTTTTGTATTTGTAGTAAGCATCACGTTTTAGAGCGAAACAGTCACAAATATTGGACAAAGAAGCAAATCCTTTGGCTTTTTCCTTGGCCTTTATCAGAGCTTGATACTTAGTTTTTTTTTTAGTTCAAGAACAGATTTATAGCCCAGTTTTTCAGCAGCTACTTTTAGGTAAGATTCATCTATCAATGAGTCCATATCCTTTTTAAGTAGTACTTTTTTAAGCTGTTCAATCTCTTTTTGGAGTTGTTTGATTCTTGTAATTTCGCCTTTTGTTTCCACTTTTACTCTGGTGTTCATTAGGTCTTTACGGTTGTATTTTCTGATCCATTCATTAATGGTGGTAGGATTAATTACATAGAGTTTACCGAGTTGATTTTTGTTTAATTTTCCAGTGGTAAGTTCGTCTAAAATTTTCAGTTTAAAGGATTCTGAATACCGTCTGATCACTTTGTCATTTTTATACATAATAGTTAGAATTATGTAGCCTTTATTCAGGACGGGGCAGTTTGCCTCGATTTTGATAATTATCACGCTTAATTTCACGGTAGCAATGGCTGGGATTTGGCTCTATGATGAGAAATCGTTGTTTTTAGAACGTACCGGAATAGCCTTGCTTTTTGCTTCCTTGGTTTACATTGGAATGAATATGGTGATTTTGTTTTTCCCGCATATTATGTATGGTTTGCCAATCGCTTTAAAAGTAGGTGCAACGCTTTCAGAGGGTAGCGATGTGGCTCAAACCAATCCTACCACTTTAGCAGAAAATGCTTTTTCAATTGCAATTGATTCGCCAACTCAACTAGAGAAGAATGAATTGCTATTGTTTACTGACGAATATATAAGTGCCGTTAAATCGTCGTTGGAAACGAGCAAGGTAAAAAAAATGTATTTGAATACCGATTTTAAGCTTGTCCAGATTTCAAAAGAATCGGGGATACCAGTCCATCATTTGACGTATTATTTTAACAGTATAAAACAAGTTTCTTTTTCGGAGTGGCGCAATAGTTTGCGTATAAAGTACGCTATGGAACTTATTGGTCAAGGAGAAACCAACGCTTTTACGTTACAATCAATTGCCCAACAAGCTGGTTTTGCCTCTCAAAACACCTTTATCAGGGCTTTTAAAAATGTGACTGGTACAACGCCAAGCGCCTATTTAAAGTCAGTTTCCTAAAATAAACTTTTTGGGCAGTAAATACGATACGCCCCTGAATAAAACAAAAAGGACTTCGTTTAATTCATTAAAACATTTATTATTAATTTAATGTATTGCGCTACACATTTAGATTGTTGATGGTAAAGCGCTGTTCAAATCTTTAAAAAACTTTTTTTATACCCCAACTTGTTTCCATTTTTAAAAATGGAAACAAGTTGGGGGCTTTTTATTATAATTTTCAGTATTTAAGAATGTTTTTTGTAGTGGTATTTTTTACACTTATCAAATTAACATTTTTAAACATAAAGAATTTTTACTTTACCTTCCTTGTACTGACATTAAGTATGGGTTTCTTGTCGCAACAGGCCAATGCCCAAGCGCCACAACATATGAGTTACCAATCGGTCATCCGAAACAGTAGCAATGCATTAGTAGCAGCTACACCGGTAGGTATGCAAATAAGCCTTTTGCAAGGCACTGCATACGGCACCGCGGTATATGTAGAAACGCAAACAGCTACTACCAATGCCAATGGCTTGGTGAGTATAGAAATAGGTACTGGCACTGCTACCACTGGCACTTTTTCCGAAATTGATTGGGCCACGGGACCTTATTTCATTAAAACCGAAATAGACCCGGCAGACGGGAGCAACTATACCATCACCGGTACGCAGCAAATGGCTAGTGTCCCGTATGCATTTTATGCTGCTAAGAGTGGCGGCACTGTTTTTGAAACAACCATAGACGACCCTACTGCCATACACAATACCAATGCCGGCAATGTAGGTATTGGCACTGATTTACCTTCGGAGAAATTAGATGTGAATGGTAATGTAAGAATTCGTGGTGGTAATCCAGCACAAGGAACAGTACTGACTTCAGACGAAAATGGAACAGCAAGTTGGCAAACTCCGGTTACACAGTCAGGTACTGGAGGAGACACTTATTGGACCTTAGAATCAGGGGGCCTAGTAAATTACTTCGATGTTATAACGGGCTCTAGCTTAGGTGTAGGGTTTGATATAACTCCAGGTTTTGATTTTGGGGCGAATACTTTAGTATTGCGAGAAAATAATACTCGGATACTTTTTGAGGATACCTCAACGTCACCAGCAACATTCCCTTTTAAAGATTGGCGATTAACTGCCAACGACCAAGCCAATGGAGGAGATAACTATTTTTCAATAGATAATATCACCGACGCTCTAGTAGGGCTAAAAGTGAAAGATAGTGGAACACTCTCTAAGCCAAAGGCCATTATAGTTTAATAACGTCCAACAAAACCATAGAAATATCCAACAATCATTATAATAGGCTTTTAAAAATGAAAAAATATTTACTTCTTATACTTATTACTTTTTTAGTATCCGTTCAAGCTTACTCCCAAGTTAGGTGCGCATTTGATGATATTTTAGAAGCTGAATTTGCGCTCGACCCGAGCTATAAGATTAGTGTCAATGAAGTAAATGACATTATTCAACAGCAGATACAGAGACAAAAAATGAGCAGTAGGTTTAGCGATAACACTTCTCTTACTGGAGGAAACACAGTATATATTCCTGTAGTATTTCATATTATAAATAACGGTGGTTCTGAAGGAGCTTATGATAATCCCAGTGATGCTTCGGTAATCAGTACTGTAGATTATTTAAACAAAGTCTATGATGGGACTTGGAATGGTGATGGAGGCTCTATACTTGGGGTAGGAGATATAAATATTAAATTTGTTTTAGCCACCAAAGATCCCGATAACAACAGTACAACGGGTATCAACCGAGTAAATGCTTCAGGTGTTGGTGAGTACAGTTCGTATGGTTTAAAGCGTAACGGTGAAACAGGAATCGACGAACAAACTTTAAAAAATTTATCACGATGGGATCCTTTTAAATATTACAATATATGGGTCGTTCATGAAATTGATGGTTGTGGGGGTGTCCCAAATAATTGTGCAAGTTGGACGGGCGGTTTTGCTTATTTCCCTTATGAGCCTGTAGGGATTAGCTCTGTTTCTGTTGCCGTTCAAAGAGATAGAGATGGGACCGTGATGCTGGCAACTGGCATGGCCCCTGGTAATGCATTATTACCCCACGAAATTGGTCACGCTTTAAATTTATACCATCCTTTTCAAGGTGTAGATGCTAATAATGCTTGTCCTCCAACAGACCCGACGCAGGGGGACTTATGCGCGGATACGGACCCAATTAACAACCCTCAGGGATTAGGTAATCAGTATTCTGGGTACGCTAGAGATGCTTCACCATATACGCTTCCTAATCCCAATATTTGTGCTAATGGCATTGCATACAATGAATTTACGGAAAAGAATTTCATGAATTATACATTCACGACAAGACTTTTTACTCCCGATCAAAAAGATAGAATGAAGGCCTCTACTATGAGTACTATAAGAGAAGGCTTAAGCACTTCTTGGGCCAATAATAGAGGTGACTACCCCACTACCTGGATAGCTCCTAGGGCGGCAAATGTGACCCCTGTTACCGGTTCGCTTGGATTGACTAATTATTTTGCAGGAATATATAGGGTTGAACTAAACGATATGATCGTAAATTCTCTAGTGACAAAGGAAGATGGTGGCTATTTGGATAATACGACAAAATGGTATGATCTATTCAGCATTGAGGCAGGGTCAACGTATACGATGAATGTTAATTTATTGAATAGTAATAACAATCAACTTGGGGTATATATAGATTATAATAATGATGGTGTTTTTAATGAGACTACAGAAAAGATATTTTTAAATACCAATATACCGGTAAGCGAGGGGG
Source organism: Flavobacteriaceae bacterium (assembly GCA_018402135.1). Lineage (GTDB taxonomy): Bacteria > Bacteroidota > Bacteroidia > Flavobacteriales > Flavobacteriaceae > Paucihalobacter. The sequence continues at coordinate 662,528 of JAGYJF010000003.1, forward strand.
TTGGTGTAACTTTAAAAAAATCAATCACTTTTACAGTACCTGCTTCTTCTGGCATGGCCATTGGTTCCATCGTACGAATGAGAGTCATTAATGACCTTTCTTCTATTTACGGTCCCCCGGCAGTATCTGGTAGTTCTAGTACTTTAGATTATGGGCAAGCAGAGGATTATCCTATTTATTTGGGGTCTAATAATATTATTACGTTCGATGCCAATGGTGGTGAAGGCACCATGGAGGATCAAACGTTCGCTTTCAATGCCTCTGCTAATTTAACGGTCAATGCATTCACCCGTACCGGCTACACTTTTGCCGGTTGGAATACTGCTGCGGATGGAAGTGGCACTAGCTATGCAGATGAGGCAAGTTATACCATGAGTGTAGCAGCAGATGTTACGCTTTATGCGCAGTGGTCAATCAACACTTATGTAGTTCAATTCAACACCAATGGCGGTTCAGGTTCTATGCCTGATCAATCGATCACTTATTTAGCTTCGGCTAATTTAAGCGCCAATAATTATATTATTTGGAAAACTGGCGCAACGTTTTCTGGTTGGAATACCGCTCCTGACGGCAGTGGCACAGCTTATGAAAATGGGCAAAGTTTTACGATGAGTGCGGCAGCCAATGTTACCCTCTATGCACGATGGATATCCTCAGGAGGCGGGGGTACTCAATTATTTGTTCGATTATTAAATACGATTAAAAATAGTAATTCTTCGACGCTTAATACTGTTACTATGACACTAGATGCTGATTCGTCTACAAGTATGGACCAGTTTAAACAAAATATAGCGGAATTCACCAACGTACTACCAGAAAATCAAATTCTTGTATATCAGTATAAAATACTAGAAAATGGAAGAACTTTAGCAGATTATAACATTCAAAATGAGTCATTGCTTAAGATGGTAGCCGTAAATCTCTATCCATCTTCCTATTTGTTAGCAGGAGGTAATACTACCCTAAATACAGTTATGCCAGATGGGACCGTCTATAGTAACGCAACTGCTACAACTACACCCAATTTTATGGGAGCATTATCTATTGATGTGGCTTCGGGTGAAGTAACTATACAAAATGCATCGCCTGCAGGAACCTATATAATTCAGGTTGAAAAAAATTATGTCAATGAAAACAATGTTACTTTAGGGGTTCAGCGACAAACATTCAATTTAACCGTTTATGACGCTCCCGTTGTTCAAGGAAGCTTTAATGCTCCAGTAAATGCTAGTTTAGTAGTAAATGGAATAAAAACCCAATCAGGAAATTTTAATAATGACAATATACTGGATATTATTACCTTGACAGAAAATGAGCTAATATGTGGTTTAGGAAATGGTCAAGGAGGTTTTGTAAATACGATTACTTCTTTTAATTTATTAAATCCTTTAGGTATTCAAGTATTGGATTTCAATAATGATGGAGTTAATGATGTTATTGTATTCGGAGTTGATAATTCACTTGTTTTTGCTGGTAATAATTCAGGAGGGTTTACCGAAGTGAATCAACTTACTATAAATAATCCCAATACGTTTTCAAGTTCAGATTTTAATAATGATGGATACATTGATTTGGCTGTAAATTCATATGCAGTGGTTAATCATTATTTAGGAGACGGAACTGGTAGTTTTACTTTCACCTCCTCTTTGAATTTAAGCGCTACTCCTTCTGCTATTTCTTACAATGATGTTAATAATGATGGCAATGTAGATGTGCTTGTGGCCAACAAAAATATTGTAACTACCTTTCTTACCCCTTCAGATAAAGGGACTGTATCGGTTAGGCTTGGTGATGGTGCGGGTAATTTTACTACAGGATATGAAATACCGGTTGATTATAAACCCACAGCCTTGGTCATTGATGATTTTAATGGGGATGGATTTAAAGATTTTGCAAGCACCAGTGAAGTGAATGGCAACGTATCAATAAAATTTGGAGATGGAACAGGTAATTTTACAGGAAATACCCAAGTTATAGTAGGCGATAATCCTGGTTCAATAGTGATAGGTAATTTTAATGGGGATTGTTTTCCCGATTTGGCTGTAGCCAATACTGCGAGTAATACGGTTTCTATTCGATATGGCGATAATTTGGGTAATTTTTCAGGAACTACCAATATTGCTGTAGGTGCGTCTCCAAAAGGATTAATTATAGGAGATTTTAATTCGGATGGATTGCAAGATTTGTTTGTTGAAAACACAGACACTTCACTTTCGTCAATCCTTACGAATACTAGTCTTTTACCAATGCCTGTTATTGATTTTGTTTTACCATCAAATGGTGTCCCCGGAGATACGGTTACAATCAGTGGTGCCCAATTTGGATCGTCTCCTACGGTAACTATTGGTGGCGTTTCTATGACGGTTGTTAGTAATACATTAACAAGTATTGATGTGGTGTTACCAAGTGGAATAAATGGTGGTGACATCGTTGTTTCTAATAGTTGCGGACAATCTTTATTGGGCAGTCCATACTTATACGGAACGACCACCTACACCTACAACAACGGTTGGTTAACGGCAGACCCTACAGGAGTGTCATTATCTGCAGATATGATTATTGTAGAGCAGGGCGATGTTATCCTAGCAAGCGACACCAATTTTGATAGTTTAACCATAGCACCAGGGGCATCTGTAACGGTAGGTACGGGAGTCACCATAACGGCATCCACGGCTATTACTTTAGCATCTACTTCGAGTTTATTTTCTAGTTTAATTGTAGATGGTGTTATAAACGGTACCGTAACCTATAACCGTTACACAGCGTTAATTGGCTCACAACCAACAGGCACTAACGATTTAATAGCCGCACCCTTGGTAGGCCAGGCGTTTGGAGATTTTGCAGCAGTCAATCCTAATTTAGCAGCCTCAGGCAATATACGCGCTTTTGCACCCTATAATACCACTGCAGGAGCCTATCAAAATTATAACACGGTCACCAATGCCACAACACCGTTAACAGCAGGTATAGGGTATAGAGCCGCTACAGTAGACGGCAGTACCTTGGCATTTACAGGTCTAGCACATGCAACAGACGTATTAGGTATAGTACTATCAGATGCGGCAGCAGGTAATGCTTGGAATCTTATAGGCAACCCTTACCCGTCTTATTTAGATTTTGGAAGCTTTTTTGAGCTAAACAAAACGCAGTTTAATAGCGAAGGGGTTTATCAGGCTATTTATGGTTATGACGGAGATGCTTCAAATGGCTGGACGGTTTGGAACGCCGCAACGATAGCAGATCCTGCTATAAGCGAATTAATAGCGCCAGGTCAAGCCTTCTTTGTAAAGTCAAAAGTAGGGGGTGGCTTAGTAGATTTTACAACAGCCATGCGAAGAACAGGAAGAGCCGATGATTTTATTATTGGCAGAACAAGCCCATTAGATGTGGCTTTGGCTAGCCTTAGGTTAAGCAGTGCTACCAACACAGCAACCACGTCAATATACTTTATAGAAGGGACTACCAGAGGTTTAGATGTGGGATATGATGCTGCTACTTATGGGGGTAGTGCCCCAGAGTTTTCAATAGTTTCGTATTTAGTAGAAGCCAACACAGGTTTGCCTATGGCGATACAAAGTTTACCTTATAGCGCATTAACTGATATAGAGGTCCCCCTTGGTGTAAATTCTGATGCTACGGTAAGTATAAGCATCAGCTTAGACCCTTTAACCACACAACTACCTCAGGGTATAGAAGTGTACTTAGAAGATAGAGTAGCCCATACCTTTACCTTACTTAATACTACAAGTTATAACCACACCCCACCCACAGATTTAAGTGGTGTAGGGAGATATTACCTCAGATTTGGCACACAGACCCTAGGTGTAGGGTCTACAGATTTAGAAGGCTTACAGATATATACAGAAAGTAGTTTAAAAACGATTGTAATAGCAGGTCAGTTATACGGGCCGTCTAAGGCTTACTTATACGATTTACAAGGCCGTTTGGTATTCAGCCAAGCCTTAGATGTATCGCGCCGTGCAAATAGTATAGACGCATCAAAGCTTAGTGATGCTGTGTATGTGATAAAGGTTGTAAATGACCAGCGGACAAAAACGCAAAAGCTAGTAATTAAGAATTAAAAGGGTATAACCATAACGCGAAAAGAAGCAATAACCAAAATGGGTAAGTATGCCGCACTAACAGCGGTAGGGACTTTAATTATATTAAACCCGCAAAAATCACAGGCACAATACCCACCAGACCCCTGGGGGTAATGTGCTAACAGATTAAGCTTATGCTTTTGCTAGTGATTGTATTTAAAATAGCATATAGAGAGGTATAAGAGAATAAGCCTTAACAAACAATATGATTATTAGCATACCACTTTGAATTAATAAGAGTTTGGGATTATAAAAAAAAAGTCAATAAAACAACTATGGTACTACGAATTTAAAAAAAGTATTTTGTATAACCTTTTGAACAGCTGTGGTTGGTGTAGATATCAAGCTATAAATTTAAGCTACTAATACTTTGAAAAAATCAATTTATTGGTTCGAAAACAGATCAACAGAGTATATTAAAACATGGAATGATAAATTTTTAAAGGTTGTTTAATGCGCTAACAATAATTCTTAATTAACTGTTTTTTTGCGTAAATATTTTTTTCAAAGATTCTCTCAAGATTTATATACTGATAAACTTGTTGAGATTGCCTTTAAACCACTTAAAATAAGGGATACGGAACTTAAAAGTGAAATAAAATATATTCATGCTGAAGAATCACAATAACTTTTTCAGTTTACTAACAATGATTTTTTTGTGTTAAAAAACGATGAGTTAAAAATATTATTAAGAGTTATTATATTTTCAATATACAAGTGATTAATAATACCTTAATCCATATCCAAATTCATATAAGGGCACAATCGATTGATCCCAAAAATTCGGGCCATATTTATTTTCAAAATCTTCCTCAGATTTAGGCCAGGAATGTGGCAGCTTGCCTTTGAAGTCATGATCTCCAAATAAGACCTCTGCAATACCAGCTCCTTCTGAGCCTGGTAACCAAGCTGCAATGAAAGCATCAGAAATTTTAATTTGTTCGGTTACTACTAGTGGCCGCCCAGAAATTAAAATTACAACCGTTTTAATTCCCATGTCAGTATAAGTAGTAATATATTTTTGATGTTCCTCGCTTAAGGTTAATTTATGGGCTCCATTACCGTCACCTATATCTCCAAACATTTCTGCATAAGGGGTTTCACCAACAACAATTATAGCAATATCCGCATCTGTATGCTTTTCCGTTGCCTTTTCATCATAAACAACTAGTCCTTCTGCTGTGTTTTTAATGCCGTCCATTATTGTTGTTGCTCCTTTATAGTTATCGTGTGTGCCTTGCCATTGAATCGTCCAGCCACCAGACTGTAGTCCAGAGTTATTGGCATGTTCGCCAATTACAACAATTTTTTTTATTTTTTTCTCTATCGGAAGTAAGTTCTTTGCGTTTTTTAATAAAACTAAAGACTCTCTAACTGCTTGTCTTGCTTTATTTCTATGCGCTTCACATCCTATTTTATTTACCAATTCTGGGTCAGGAAATGGATTTTTAAATAAACCCAATCGAAATTTTTGTCTCAAAATCCTTCTTACCGCATCATCGATTCGTTTATGATTAATATCCCCGTTTAAAATCCCTGTTTTTACGCCATTTTGAAAAATGTCCAAATCTCCATCAACAGCCATAACCATATCTACTCCAGCATTTATAATAGCATTTGCTCCAAATCTCGAGTAACCTTTCCAATCGGAAATTACAATACCATCAAATCCCATCCCTATTTTAAGGGTATCAGTAATCAATACTTTATGTGCATGCATGGGAACATTTGATATAGAATTAAAAGACACCATAACAGATCCAACACCAGACGATACAGCTTCTCTATAGGGTGGAAGTAAGATTTCACTTATCTCCTGCATGCTTAAAGAGGTATAACCACCTTCTTGACCAAAATCTGTGGAACCATCACCAACAAAATGTTTGGCTGTAGCCATTACTGTTTTTTTATCTGATAACACTCCTTGGTGACCTCTGATTGATGCTTTTACAAGTTCGCTCGTTAGTACGGTACTTTCTGAAAAGCCTTCATAAACACGCCCCCATTTTTCATTAAAAGGTATTGCAATGCAAGGGGAAAATGTCCAGTTAAATCCAGTTGCTTGGGTCTCCATGGCTGTTATTGAAGCAGCTTCTTCAACCAACTTTGAATTTCTGGAGGCACCAAGACCAATATTATGTGGAAATATGGTAGCCCCGTCGAATGTATTTTGCCCATGTACAGCGTCTACTGCAAATAACAATGGAATACCCAGTCTGGTGGATAAAGCCATTTTTTGAAGTTCTATAAATCGGTCTTGCCATTCTTTAGCATCGGCTCCCGGTGTTGGTCCTTGGGTGTGTATAACCGACCCAATAAATTTACTACTAATATCTTCATCTACAATGTCATCAAAATGTCTAACTTGAGACATCTGACCTATTTTTTCATCTAACGTCATTAACGCTAACAATGAATCTACTTTTTGTTCTATTAAAGTATCAGAGTTGGAATGGTATGATGGTACATTTTTACAGGAATTGAGCAAATAAGAGCTTACGGTAATAACTAAAATTTTTATTAAATTTTTTTTCAAGTTGAATAAGATATATCTAGGCACTTCCGATTTATTTTAATTGATTTCTAATCAGTAATTCTTCAACTTCTTCTAAGGTTTTACCTTTGGTTTCGATAACGTATTTTATAACAAATAACAAAGATAAAAATCCCATTGCAGCGTAAATTGCAAAGGTTAATGTTGGCCCTAGATTTGTAAGTTCCCATGGGAAAAATTGAGTAACGGTGTAACTCACTAATGAATTAAAAAAGCCGACTATAGAAATTGCAATGCCCTTGACGTTGCCAGGAAAAATTTCAGAGAGTAAGGTCCACATTACAGGACCAAGGGATATGGCAAAAGCGGCAACGTATAAAAGAATTGCAACCAAAACTAAAGTTGCATTTATATTTATAAATTTCTTAACCTCATTACGCTTGAAGTCGGTTAATTGCGATTCATTTAGAATTGAATTAAGTGAGTTGAATAACTCGGTTTGAGAATTAAACGATTGTCCCTCTAAGTTTTTTACAGCTAATCTAATTTCAGTATTTGCAACTTTATGAATTTGACTCGTTTTTAAATCATAAGTAGCGTTATTAAATGCTAAAGTTGCCATGGTCAGCGCCACAGTCATGGTTGCGGTGCCAATAATTAAAAGTGGTTTTCGTCCCAATCTGTCTATAAGTCTAATGGCAACTAGTGTAAACACTAAATTTGTTAAACCCACCACGATGGCTTGTAAAAAAGAGGAATCCGTGCTTCCACCGGCTTGCTCAAATATAGTTGGCGCGTAATAAAATATGGCATTTATTCCGGTTATCTGCTGAAAAAAAGCAATCCCAAATGCAATAATCATAATATTGCGAAGTCGACTGCTAAACAATTGTGAAAACGTGCCTTTCTTTTCTTTTTTTGCAATTCCTCTTTGAATTTCATCTATGGTGGCCAAAGCATAGGCCTTACCGCCAATTTTAGTTAGGATAGTTTCTGCGATTTCAATAAGATTTAAGTTTTGAATTAACCATCTCGGACTCTTTGGAATTATGAAAAGCGCTAGAAAATATATAAAAGCCGGAACGGCTTCTACTCCCAACATCCATCTCCAACTTTCTCCTTCTATATCTTTTAGAAAATAGTTAGAAAAATAAGCCACTGATATTCCCAAAACAATATTCAATTGATTTAAGGACACCAAACTTCCTCTTAATTTTGGCGGTGCTATTTCAGCTATATATATAGGAGCAATTAAGATGGCACAACCAATACCTATTCCACCAATAATTCTTGCTATAATAAATTCAGTATAACCCGTTGCCAAAGCAGACCATAGTGCCGAAACTGTAAAGAGTATTGCAGTTACTATAAGTATATTCTTTCTGCCAAATTTATCACTTAGAGGTCCAGCAGAAATATTACCAGCCATAGCACCAAATATTACACAACCTACCGAGAAACCAAGTTCCCAGTCGGTCATGCTAAAATATTCGCTAATTCCACCTACCGCGCCAGAAATAACCGCACTGTCAAATCCTAAAAGAAACCCGCCTAAAGCGACTATAAAACTGATTGCAATAGTATACGATTTGTTCATGTTTTGAGATTATTAGGTTTGAATTCTAATACAAAATAGTTTGCATGGCGTGTGGCTCTATTTCGATGCGTGCTTCACTTTCGTCTACAATAAACTTATAGGCTATTTTATTGTCTGTTGAATTCATCACTACAGTAACCATCTGACCATCTTTATTTTTAAAGGTTGTGCTTTCAATAGTGCTTCGACTTGTTGTTGTACTCACACGAACTGCACCTGGCTTAATGAATTTAGAAAAATGACCAATATAAAAGTAGGTCGGTGTATATATAAGCTCTCCTGTTTTTGTATTGGCATGAATCGGTGCAAAACAGAAATTCTCTACATGGTTAGGACCACCACGTTCATCTAATAAGATATTCCAATCTGTCCAACCTACAACTCCGTTGTTAAAATCGTTAATCATAGAATTACCATAGCGTTCTGCATTTGGCCAAAATTGAAGTTTTTCTGAATCAAATTTTTCTTGACACCCTTCAGTGAATAATAGCTTTTTAGTGGGAAAAGATTCATTAATGTTTTTAAGATTATCGTATTTAGGTAATCCGCCAGACCAAGTCTCATACCAGTGAAATCCAATGCCCCAAGCATATTTTGAAGCCTCAGGGTCTTCAAATATAGTATGGGCCCTGTCTGTGATCAAATCTCTATTATGATCCCATACCACAATATTTTTATCTCCTAAGCCAGCTTTTTCCAGCGTTGGCCCTAAGTAATCCTTTAAAAAATCACGTTCTTCTTCTGCTGTATAGATACACGATTCCCATCGTTGTACTGCCATGGGTTCATTTTGTATGGTTAACCCCCAAACTGGAATACCTTCTGCTTCATAAGCTTCGATAAACTTAACGTAATAATTGGCCCAAGATTGACGATATTCTGGTAGTAACTTGCCGCCTTGAAGCATGTTGTTATTAGTTTTCATAAATGCAGGAGGGCTCCACGGACTGGCATAAAACACTAAATCTTCGCCTATTAAATCAATAGCTTGTTTTATAAAGGGTAGTCTTTTTTCTTTGTCTTTTTCAATTGAAAACGTTTTTAACGCTGTGTCTCCTTCTTCTATATAAGTATGGATACCGAGGCCAAAATCACTACTATGAATACTTGTTCTAATGATATTATAACCAATTCCATCTTTACCAAAATACGCTAGAAGTAAAGAGTTTTGTTGCTCTGGATTTAGGGATGAAAAAACTTCAGCTGCTGCATCGGTTATTGCGCCTCCAATGCCTAAGTAAGTTTGGAAAGTTTTACGGGGATTTACAAAAATGGCGACCTCGGTTTCTAAAGTCTGAACTTTATGTGTAAACCTTTGCTCAGCAGTTTTTGTCAATCTCAGTTTTGTGTCTTTTGCAGTAGTATATATTTTAAGAGTCTTGTAGTTGTAGTTTACTGAAGTTGAAATGGTTTGGTTTTCAACAGGTTCTGTCTCTTCATGCTTGGAATTGTTACAAGCCACCAAGAGAAATAATAGGACGATAAATTTAAAATGCTTTTGAATCAAAATATTATTTGAAATATTTAAAGTAGTTATGTTATTCTGTGTAGGATTATAAATTAATTATAGCAGTATCTAACCAATTTAGCCTATCTAAAATCCAGCTTCTAAGGTATTCTGTTTCGGTATTATAGGAATTTCCTACAAAATTATTTGGCCATACGTACTGATCTAAAATCTGCCATTTCTGAAAATTTTCTTCGATAGCTCCCGATAAAGTGAGTGTTTCAATATAGGTGTCAATTTTTTGATTTAATGCAGAATCAGAAAACACATTACTTCTAAGTTCCTGCCAGCGTGATTGTAGTTGCGCAACAAACGCCGGGTCTTCTAAGAGGCGATCCCACCAAAAAGGAATTTGCCAAAAATCATCGGGACATCTTTCGTTAAATTTGTAAGCCCATCCACTTGTCGAGCCACCACCACAATAGTCTGCATTGCCAAAGGCCAGATTGAAATCCCAGATAGGACCCATTTCCAACTTTTCATTCTTATCCTTAACCAGCCATGTACTTAGCCTGTAGCCATCTACATTGTTTGCTAATTCATTCAACAAAAAGAAATCTATAAAACTCTGTGGTTCAATATACGCGGCATAGCCACTATCTGGGTCTGTAAAATCATCTCCCGCCAGGGCGTTTTCAAAACTAGCCATGTAGTATTGTATATAGCTGCTTTGTTCGGCCGTAATATCGTCCTCGTCCGGCGTATCGTATAAGAAAAATATTTGCTGCCCACCGATAGAGACATTAGGGGAATGTTGGGAAGCGAAAGAATTAGCACTGTTATAGTTTGTCCCACCGGCATCTGCCTTATCTATTTTTAAAATATAACCACCCGTTAAATCTTCGCCACTATTTTCATCGACCTTCAGCTTGTTGATATCGATACGATTGTTATCTCTTTTTAGTTTTTCCATCAGTACATAAACACCATTATAACTGTTGTTGATGTAGACATCAACAAACTGCACACGGCTTGCATAACGCTCTATATCTCTGGATAAATCGTAAATTAAAACATTTCTAAAAAGAGCTTTATCACTATAAGGGGCGTAAAGAATCCAATCTTCTTCCTCTGGAAAACCTAATAATGAAACATCTAAATCTTCATTTTGCTCATCTCTGGTTTCAAAACCAAACTGTTTTTTAGGAAACATCTGAGAGCTACTGCCTCGTATTTCAATACCAATCATGCCTTCGTAATCCGTAACATCGTTCACCTTTATTTGCATTTGGGCATCTATTTTGGGCTCGTCCACTATTTCGTTACCATTTGTGTTTATTTCTACTCTAGGTAGCCTGTTTTCTGCTAAGATTTCCTCAGTTACATTATCGGGGATAGGACCTGTTAGCTCTGGATCATTACACGAAAAGCATAATAAGAATAGCAGCTTAAATAATAAAAATTGGTATTTGACTTTCATGAATGACGTTACGGGGAATAAATAAATATTAAAATTAAATATTTGATATTATTACACTTGGCATTGTGTTTATTTATCGAGCTATTTTAAGTTCCATTTACCACAGGTTAGTATATCTTCTAACTTAAATCTTTACTTTTATTAACCAAATTATTTTTTGCGAAACTGATGTTTTACCCAATCTACTTCCATTACCCATTCTCCTTCCATTGGTGAATCGGTAATTTTTGCATAGTTTAAAATTGCGAACATGGGCTCTGGATAGTTATCACCCTCACCAACGTTCCGATATACTTCTTTATCATCAACCCGGTAAACCAAATCACTTCCTTCCCATTCTACAGAGTATTCGTGAAAATCATTAAGGGAAACCTCAAAATCTTTTCGTAAGCTCCACCAATCTCCTTTATCACACTCTCCTAAGTTTTTAATTGCGCCAGTTGTAAAGCGATTTTTATGATGGTCTCCATGATGCTCAAAAATATCTATTTCACCAGAGCCTGTCATTGGCCAGCAAATATTTTCGTCTTTTTCTTGTACAGGTGGTTCATTGTTTCTGGCTCCCAAAAGCCACCAAGCCGGAAACATGCTTGGTTCTCCATTACTGTTAAGCCTTAACCTTGCAGTCCATTTGCCTTTTATGAATTCTTTTTTATTTTTTGATGCAATTCTTCCAGCAACATATTCTGTATCGGGATGTTGATTTCCATGTTTGTCAAAATTATCACAGCTTCTTTTTTCATTAATCTTTACAACTTTTAATTTTAAGGTGCCTTCACTTACTTCTCTGGTACCAAATTCACCGTCTGGAACATAACAATGAGTTTCATTATTTACCCATATACGTTGATCCTGCCAATTGTCTGGATTAAAAGTGTCGAATTCATCTAGAAAATCCACTGCCCAAACTTCGTTTTGCGCTATGTCATTCATGGTTTTTTTGCCATCCTCTGATTTACATGATATCATAGAAAGGCTTGCAATTAAAAGGGGTACGAATATATAATGTTTGGCTATTGTCATGATTTAATATTTATATTAGTTTATCGTTTATCTGCTTAAATTTCAATTAGTTAACCACAAACTCAAAAACTTGTGAAGTCGAGGTATTGCCAACTTCATCTGTTGTAACGATTCTCCAAAAGTAAACAACACCAGACGACACGGAAACTTCTATATTAGCATTTACGGTTGTATTTATTTCAGTTAAAGGAGGATTGGAGGTGTCAAGAAATATAGTGTATGCAACAATGTCGTTATCTATATCTGTTGCTTCCCATTCTAGGGAAATTGTACCTTGCTCAACACTTGATCCTAGTTGAGGATTTATAGCGATTGCAGGAAACGGTGCATGACTTTCTAACGGTAATCCGGCGTTATAGAAATTCCATACCGAACTTTCTGCGCTGGTATTCCCATCAAGACCTATAGACCTAACGGACCACGAATACGGCGTTCCTCTTAAAATTCGAATTAAGAATTCTGTTGAAAGTGTACTAATGTTTCTCGAAGTTCCATCGTTTAAGTTGGTAATTTTTAGAATATACGAACTCGTGTTCGTAGCTTCTTCCCATTGAAATAAAACATCTGTTTCTGTTTCTGAAATAATTGTACCTTCATTGCAAACTGTGTTGTTTTCAGGAAATATAAGCGTTGCGGGCATAGGTGGCTCAAAGTTGTTTTCAGCTAGAGCATCATCATCACTACAAGTCAGCGTGATCAACCCGATTATTAGGGATAGTGTTATAATTTTTAAAAACTTTTTCATTGCTTTCCAATTTTATAATTATGAGTATTTCCTTTTGTTTTTATCTTTAACAGGTAAAATCCGCTGGTTAAATTAGATAAATCAATTTCCAAGGTGTTGGTTGTTAAATTGTAGGTTTTAGAGAAAATTAACTTTCCTGCTAAATCATAAATTTCTATAGGCACAAAAGAGACCTTAGAATCACCAACGGCAACAAATAAGGTGTTCACAACTGGATTAGGATATACTAACGGTTCAGTATTAACGAGTAAGGTTTTTTCATAAATTCCCTGACAATTCTTATTTGTCCTAATACTTAATTCATTTACTCCATTAGATAATGGCAATTCAATTTGACGCTCATCTGTTATTAAAGTCTCATCATTTAGAGTGATATAATAAACTTCTCCTCCAGCAAGAGTTATATTTAAATTTGAGGTGTTTGAAGTTCTATTTAAGCTAACACTCAATTCATCAGGCTCAACCACAATAACAGTAAAACATTGCTCATAATTGGGCTGTCCGTTTATGGTGATGCATAGGGTGTATATTCCTGCTGATAAATTTTCAAAATTAATTTCAGAGGTGAAATTCTCTGTTAAAGAAATAGTTTCACCAGTTAAACTTACTGAGTATTCAAAGTTTTCTGTAGCTGTTAGCGAAATACTTCCATTGTTTTCTGATCGACATGTTACACTTGAAACTGACAAAATATAGTTGTCTGAACTAACATTAAAAACTTCACAGCCGTTTACATCAACAATGGCATTTGCAGGTGTGTTAGGACAATTATCTAAATCATCTGGAACCCCATCTCCATCGCTATCGGGAACATCAAATTCAAACCAGTTGAAATTGAATCCGCCTGCTAAAACTTTCATTCTCAATTTGTGTGGACCTGCTTCAATTGAAAGGTTATCGGCTACAGTAGTCCAGGTTTGCCATCCACCGGTAATAACGGTATTAACAACCACTAATTCCGTTTCAACATCATTTTCAGCGACGGTATATAATCCAATCTGTCCTTCATTAAAACCAGCTACTCTAAATTTAATTCCATATAAGCCTCCTTCAGGCACAAAAATGGAATAATCTGCATAATCACCTGGATCTGTAAATCCAAAATTTTGTCCGCCACCTTCATCTTCGCTGTCTTCTAAATTCATACCTATCATAAAATCATAGTCTTCCACTTCAATTAAAGTAGGGATTATAAAGCGGTTGGGACTCACATTGTTTATGACTAAATCTGTAAAGGTATCGAGTGTTTTATTCGATTCTGATTGTATGGTATTTCCTGAATAACTTGCCAGTATTTCATCTCCTGTAATCAAGAAACCTTCTACACCAAGTAGAATTGTTCTGTCTTTTGTAGGGTGTGGATTTACGGAGATGATATTTCTGTTTTCACCATTTACATTTAATGAAAAATCCCCCTCAGTTCCAACTAAGGAAGAAGCTAAAACCGATTCGCTTATAGTTATTTCTACAGAGGCTTCATCTTCGCATGTTTTACCATTGAGTGCATTTAAAGCAAGGTCTTCAACATTGCCTGTTAGTTCAAATTCGATACTGCTATAATTTGCAGGTGTATCATTATTGATATGTAATTTTAAACTGTGTTCTCCTTGCGGAAGAATAATGTCGTCAATTTCGAAAGTGGTAAATTGTGTCCAACCACCTGTTGAACTTACCACTTGGGTAGTGGTTACTTCTTGGTCGTTTATGGAAAGGAAAAATTCTCCGCCAGTTTCTTGGGTTGCAACTCTAATTTTAGCTTTATAAACCGCTGTTTGGTCAATGTTCACTGTGTATTTCAACCACTCACCTTCGTTTACAAAACCAATATGGTGACCATTGCTATTGACCTCATCGGAATTTCGTTCGATATCAACTCCATCGTTGCGGTAAGACCAGCCACTGTTCCATGCGGTGAAATTACCTGTTGAAAGATTGTAATCAGCCACTACTGTATCATAATAAGCATGGTTATTTTTACCTAAATCATAATCAGATAAGTAAATCAGTCCAGGAATAGGCGAGGGACTACCATGATAGGGGATAGTTTCGTCTGTTTGAACCTGACGGATTAAAGCGTCAGGCACATCTTTTCTGTACCTGCTGTTATCTGCTAATAGGTTGTCCGCCAATTCCATCATGGCATCGAAAGCTTCTGTTGCGGTAGGTTCAGGTCCGTTACCTTGCCAATAGTCAAGAATGGCCTGATACCCCGGGTTAATATCTATTGCATAAGGGCTATCTATATCACCAATTTTACGAAAAGCCCACCAAGCCCAGCCAATATTGTTGTTTTCAAAAAGTGAAACAGCATCAGTGTACCACGTATTTGAATTTTCTCCAGATTCACCCATCCAAAGAGGCACATTATAGGTGTCTCTTAAAGGTGTAATCCAATCTACATCATTCTCGTTGTTAAAGCTCCAGTACTTGTGGAAGCTATATACTAGATTATCATCCCATGGCGGAGTTAATCCTCTATGATCATTCGCGTAAGAATTACCTTCAATATAAAGAATATGATTATCGCCAACACCTCTAATACCTGCTGTAATATCTTCATAGACTTCCCTTAGAAGAGCATTTTGCGGACCTAAATCCCAATGGGTTTCATTAATCAAATCATACCCAGCAATCCATTCGTTGTCTTTGTATCTTTCGGCAATTCTTGTCCATAAGGCGACTAACTTATCTCTGTTGGCCTGACTTTCCCATAAGGAAGGCTTATCGGGGTCGTAGTCATTTATTTCTGAACCTGCGCCTTGCCCACCTGGTGTAGCATGCATATCTAATATGACATAAATATCATGAGCAGCTGCCCACTCCAATACATCATCAATTAATTCAAAACCGGTTTCTATCCAGGTATTTTCTCCGGTAATAGATTCATCCTCAATTGGTAGCGTAAACAAGTTGTAATGCATCGGAATACGAATACTATTAAAACCCCATGCCGCTAAAGAATCTACATCGCGTTGGGTAAAATGATTTTCTCTCCATTTGGCAAAAAAGGTTTCGGTATTGGTTTCCCCCATTAATTCGATTAGCTTTTCTTTGATTTCATGCTGAGAACCCGCAAAACCAGAGGTTTGCATCATATAGCCTTCCATAATTTGCCAACCTCCGGGACCATATCCTCTTAATAAGACAGGGTCTCCGTTAGAATTGACGATTTCGGTACCTTGTGCAACGAGGCCTTGACTCCAAGTTGTAAATGGCATGAAAAAGATGGTGAGTAACACAATTATTTTTTTCATTTCAATTTTTTTTAATAGTTAAAGTTCTAATGAACAATTTTAATACGCTGATGCTTAAAAGTTGTACTGGCCAAGATTTTGACCAGTAAAACAATTTAAGAGCTAACACAAATTATTTGTAGTTTAATACGGCGTTTATTTTATTAATTAATCTTTACCATTGAAACATTGTCAATGATAACCCCACCTTCACCAAATGTGAAACCACCACTTCGTATCACCACATAATAAGTATCAGCATCTAGGGTAATAGTGCCATCTACTCCTGTACAATTGGTGGCCGCCATAGAACCAGAATAGGTTACTGTATTGCCACAATCCCAAGAGTTTACATTTAAAACTCGGGTTGCTCCTTGGTTTTCATTATAGTCAGCTCCTGCTGTTGGTGCATCTGTTCCTACCCATACTTCAAACCATAGTTCGTTGATACCATTGGTAGTGATATTCATATCTAAAGCATAATTACCTGCTTCATTAACTTCTACTGCTTGGTTTATTCCTACATGTGCTTCATTACCCCAAGAACCGGAAGGTACATCTATAATTTCATCAAAAACAGCTACACCATTAGCTATAGTAACTACCCCATTGCTAGCACCGTTGTGCTGTATGATTGACCAGGCTGAGTCATCATCAAAACCTCCATTCGCTATCAGGTTAGGAGCAAAAGTTACATTTAAAGTCGCAACTGTTGACCCATCACTATTGGTAGCTGTAAGTCTAACAGTATAAATACTTTCACTGTTATATGTGTAGGTTGGGTTTTCTTCGGTTGAGGTACCAGTACCATCTCCAAAATCCCATAAATAGCTATCGGCATTACTTGATGTATTTGTGAATTCTACTGTAAGATCAGTTACAGTATACGAAAAACCGGCAATAGGAGGGAATAATGGAGGTTGATATTCAATCCCAGGTACCAAAGGTGTCATAGAAACATTATCTAAGGATAATCCCGAACCATAATTAGCACCGCCACCTCTAATCACTAAATAAACAGTACCAGTGGTATTGAATTGGACCAGCCCATTACCTTCACCAACACAGCTAATTTCTGTAAGAGAACTTTCAAAGGATTCATTTCCACATCCAGCCCAGGTATTTAGACCTAGCCGAATTCCTCCGTCGGCATAATCTTGTCCTGCAACCGGAATTGCTGATCCAATATATACCTCATACCAAGAATCTGTTAGTCCATCACCTGTAACGTCCATATCAATTTGGTAAGGCACATTTGCTTCGACATGTACAGGTTGATAAATTCCCACTTGACCAAATCCACCTCCGGTCCAAACGGCTTTATCACCCGTAAAGTTTACATCGACACCATCTGAAATTGGCAACACGGTCCACTCATCGCTGCCATTAAATTCACCATTCAGCAGTACATTTGGTCCTTCAAAATCCTCATTAACAACTATTGTTTGTATGCTTTCTGCAGAACCGCCTCTTGTAAATACTTTAAACCTCACGTTGTAATCTCCAGCTCGAAGAAAAACTTTACTTGTTTCGTAGCCTTCAGCAGATGAATTATCACCAAAATCCCAGTGCGTATACCAATTTTTATTGGTTTCAACGGCACTAAAATTTACAGTATTTGGATTATCTGGGTTAATAGAAAATGTGAATGCAGCATCTTCTGCAGTAGGAGTGGGATAAACTATATCGTCATCATTACAACCAAATAAGAGAGTAATGATACCAATCATTAAGGTATAACTTATAATTTTTATCGATTTCATAATATATATTTTAGTCATTTACTATTCATAAATTATTGTACATATTCTTTTTCTAATTAGCTTAGTAACCCGGATTTTCAATAAGGTTACTGTTATTATTTCTTCTGTCTTGCCCAATTGGCATGTAGTAATGTCTCTCAAAAAAATTCATCTGTTGCGCTTCTGCATCAATAGTTTCATAGGTAAATGTCTCCTCACCAAACGCATCAATATGTCTTAAAGTCTTAACGCCTTGTACCTGAATACTTAGCGCTTCTTCTGCGATTCGCCATCTTCTCACATCCCAGTATCTATGGTCTTCAAATGCTAATTCTAATTTTCTTTCATTACGAATTCTGTCTCTCAAAGCTTCACCTGAAAAGGATTCTAATCGTAGGTTTTGAGTTAATCCAGCCCGTGTTCTTATCGGTTCTATAAAGTCTCTTCCCAGGCCTTCATTCCCAAGCTCTAAAGCTGCTTCTGCGGCATTAAGATAAATTTCACCCAACCTAAAAATTAGACAATCCTGACCCGAGTAAAATTCAGGAATAAACAAGGGGTTAGAACCATCTTCTAAATATTTCCTGACATAAAAACCGGTTTTGGTGGCATCAGGATGTACTCCAATACCATCTTTACCAATACCAGTACCGCTGCCGGTATCTATATTACCATTTACTTCTGTGCCGTACCAAATTTCTACTGGTGAACCTTGAAGCATATCATTATTCGTTATTATAGTGGCTTTTAGGCGCGGGTCTCTATTTTCCCAAGGATTTTCTTCATCAAAACCAGATCCTGGGTCATTGGGTAAACGCCCTGTACTTAAAACTTCGTAACTATCAATTAACTGTTTTGTTGGAGACATACTCGATCCCCAATCTAATCTATAACTATAAGGCACATTCCGTAAATCATATGAATGTCCTTTTTCAAAAGGTATCCATATTTTCTTAAAAATCGTTTCATTTCCACTTTCATCGAGGAATAGTCTTGTATAATTTTCAGTTGGATCAGCGTATTGATTAAATAAATTATGACCAGATTCAAAGATTAAATTTTGAGAAGCATTTAGTGAAATTTGATAGTAGGTATTCGCATCTGAAGAGGGAAGCCCCACAATACCGTCTAATTGTAAGTTTCCATATTTAGCGATACTTGCCGCGTATAATGCTGCCCTAGATTCCAATGCCTTAGCTGCCCACTTCGTTGCTCTACCTTCCTGAGAAGGCCAGTTAGCAGGTAATACCTCGAATGCTGCTTGGGTATCGGTTAAAATTTGGTCATAAACTTCCTTTTCGGTGTTTCTTGGAGGAAAAAGTTCATCCTCTGGTGTGTTTTCTGGATTTTGCGCTTCCAGAATAATAGGAACGCCACCATATCGTTTTACCATTTCAAAATAGCAGAATGCTCTTAAATAATACATTTCACCTAAACGATTTGCTCTTTCTTCGTCTGACAAAACACTATTTGGTGCTAATTCTAATTGTTCTATTGAGTAGTTAATTTTCCATAAATTGAAGTACCCCCACCATTCTAGAGGCCATGAATTATTGGCTGTACCCCAATTCCCCGGTCTAAATGAGTTAGTAGCAGGTGTCCACGAGTAGGTACTTCTCGCCAAATCACTAAGAGCGTCACGATGCGCTCCACCACCTGCACCTCCACCAAAATCTTTTAAATAATCCCACGGCATGTTTTCATAGATTTGGAAGAAATAGGTATCCATTAAACCTTTATCACCCCAAACATCTTCTTCGGTGATTCTATCCAAGGGAGGTTGGTTTAGAAAATCCTTGGTACATGCCGTAACCAAGAGTGCGCACAAGAATAAAGTTAAATAATTAAATTTCATAGTTTTATTTTTTAAAATGTTACATTAACACCAAAAGTGAATGATTTATTTTGAGGATAATACCAACCTACAGATGATGTGTTTTGTGGATCAAAATCTTCATTATATTTTTTAAATACATGTAAATTAGTTCCTGTAAAAAAAACGGTTAACTCTTCAAAACCTAGATTTCTGCCGGAACTGGGTAATGTATAACTAAGGTTAACGTTTCTAATTCTTAAGTGACTTCCATCACGCATCCAAAAATCTGAATATCTATTGTTATTTGGATTTGCTCCACCATTTGATATCCTCGGATAAGCAGCGTTGGTATTCTGGGTTGTCCAGTAATCTAATTGATATTCGTACCCGTTAAATCCATTTACCAATGGACTCTGGGCTTCACCATCTAAATAAATGTCGTAACCACCGGCACCAGTGAGCAATACTGAAAGTCCCCATCGCTTGTATTCTACACCCAGATTTAATGAATAATTGATGGCAGGTTTATCTCCATTACCAAAAACTTTTTGATCACGGACATCTATTATCCCATCACCGTTAAGATCTTCATACCTAATATCGCCTGGTTGAATGCTTGTATTTCCATTTTCATCTTGAATGGCCCATTGATCAATTTCTTCTTGCGATTGGAACAATCCGTTCGTGATATAACCTCTTCTGAGGTTTGTAAACCCACCGGTTATAGTAAGGTTTTGCCTCATAAATGGGTCTTCTTGAAAGTTTTCATCAATAAATACCGCTTTTTCTCTGGATCTTGAAAAGTTCAAAAGTCCGCTGACTCTGAGATTATCACTAATTTGCTTATTATAATTAATTGAAAATTCAAACCCTTCATTGGAGAATTCATATAAATTTTGTGCCGCTAACGAAACTCCTAAAGTACTTGGGATACTTCTAGATGCAAAGGCCAAAACATCTTCCCTCTTTCTAAAAAAGTAATCGAATGAAAATTGTAGTTCACCTTGCAATAAACGCGCATCTAATCCGGCATTATATGTTGTTATTGTTTCCCATGTGATATCTCTATTTGCCAGTGCGGTATTATCTATGGTAGGTATAGTTCCGTCTCCAATAACGTAAAAAAAGCTGTAATTAAATCCGCTTAACCATTGATATGCTGCGGTATTATCATTACCAGCCGTACCTAACGAGGCCCTTAATTTCAAATCGGAAACTGTACGCTTCAAGGATTCAAAAAATGGCTCATCAGACAATCTCCAACCAGCGGAAATAGATGGAAAGAATCCCCATTCATTACCAGGGGCAAATCTTGAAGACCCATCATACCTAAAGGAAGATTCAATAAAATATTTAGATTTATAATCGTAACTAAAACGCCCAACATAACCTAGCCTATTTTCTCTAAATTCTCCTCCTTCTGCCACTTGGTTTTGTAATGAACCCGCATATAATTGGTCTATGGCACTAGATTGAAAATCTTGGCGTCTTCCTGAAAAATTTTCTCCTTGTATTTGTTGAATTTCTGCTAATAATAAACCCGAAACACTATGATTACCGAAAATGCGGTCGTAATTTATGGAAGGCCTTAGTACATAATGGTTGCTGTAATTTGTTGATAGTGACAATATTGTCTCGCTAAAGGCTCCTTCAGGAAGTGCCGTAAATGAGTCGTATTCGCCAGTTTGCCGATTTAAAGTAAAAAGTTCATAACCCTTTCCCCAATCTTTATTAAAGGAAGTATCATACACCAAAGAAGTAAAAGCTTTTAAGCTTAAGCCTTTAATTTGATTAACATCCCATTGTAAAGAAAGTTTTGCATCAATATTATTATTTGTAGAACGAAAGTAACCTGCATTAAAATCCCTCAATCCTTCTTGAATGTGATTTGGGCTAAAACTTGGTTTTGCAGGTGTACCGTCAGGGTAGTAGGCTAAATCTACTGGTAGGGCACGACTTAATTCTCTAAATATATCAAAAGCTGAATATGCAGGCGCTTCTCTTTCTCCTCTTCTTGCTGCAAGATTAAGGGTTAAATTCAAATTATCTGTGACGTCTGCATTTAAATTTGAACGTATATTAAATTGTTGAAAAGAAAGAACATCTGTGCTGTAATTAGAGCCTTGATCTAAGTATCCACCTGAAACAAAATATTTAACCTTTTCGGTTCCACCGGAAAGATTTAAATTATGACGCTGTTGAAATCCCCATTCATCTAACACCAAATTTTTCCAGTCTGTATTAGGATAATTAATAGGATCTAATCCTGTTCTAAAAAGTTCAATTTCAGCATCTGAATAAAATGGATTTTGACCGGCATTTCTTAAGCCCTCATTTAAAACTTCTGCATACTGAGTGGAATTAAAGAAGTCTGGGTATGAGGTGAAACTAGAATATGTAAATTGATTACTATAGGTAAGTTTAGGTTTACCTATATTACCTTTTCTGGTTGTAATTAATACTACACCATTACCGCCCTGAACGCCATAAACCGATGCGGCAGCAGCATCCTTTAAAATGGAAATATCTTCAATTTCATTTGGATCTAACTGATTTAAATCACCGGGGGCACCATCTACAATAACAAGGGCGTTACCAAAATTTCTAATTTCAAAGGAAGAGCCACTAAAGCCTGGTTCCCCAGAAGTCTGTCTAACAAATAATCCAGAGGCCAAACCCTCTAAGGCATTACTTACCTGTGGTACGGGTAATTTTCTTAATGTTTTTTCATCTATGGTTGAAACTGCTGAAATCACCTTTGTTTTTGATTTTTTGCCATAACCTATGACCACAATTTCTTCTAGATAGCCTACATCCTCGATAAGTGTAATATCTAACTTAAGTTCTTCTTTAATTTCAACTTCTTTGGTTTTAAGACCTGTATATGAAAAAACAAGTACATTGCCTATTGCTGCCTCAATGGAAAAAAGCCCATCAAAATCTGTTACTGTGCCTTCAGCTGTACCTTTGATAAGTACATTAACTCCAGGGATAGGTAGATTTTCTTTATTGGTAACTTTTCCCTCTATACTAACTTGTGCTAGAATAGAAATAGTACTTAAAGAAAAAAGCAACAAAAAAAGATGTAATTCTTTTGGACATTTTAAGTAGTCTGTAAAATATGATGTCATTATGAATTGATTAATTTGTAGTTTGTTGGATGAAAATTAATTACACACAACAATACTCATGTTGATATTTAAATTTTATTTATTTTTTACTCTTTTATCAGCTTTTGAGTAGTTGAAGCTTTATCACTAGTGATTTTTAATATATAAACACCAGGCACTAATATCGAAGAATCAATTTGCAAGGATGTTGATTGAGGTCTCTTCGAAATCACTCTTTTACCCATCATGTCAAAAACTTCTACTAAAGAGATAATTTGATTATTTGTTGAAATATTCCATAAGTAGGAGGTAGGATTAGGATAAACTGTTAGATCAAAATTTTCAAAAGACCTAGTGTTTAGTGTAGTGTAATCACCAAAAACAAAATCGTCTATCTGGAAAGTATTGAGGGTTGGATCTGTGATTACATCAGAATTTACTTGAATATCAAAAAACACAGCAATTTCTGTATTAGAAACTGAATTAGTGCCTGTAAAGTCAAAAATTAGTTCCTGCCATA
Source organism: Flavobacteriaceae bacterium (assembly GCA_018402135.1). Taxonomy (GTDB): domain Bacteria; phylum Bacteroidota; class Bacteroidia; order Flavobacteriales; family Flavobacteriaceae; genus Paucihalobacter. Next base: position 685,838 of record JAGYJF010000003.1, read on the forward strand.
CATTTGGTGTAGTATAATCTAAAGTGGCTTCAGAGGCAGTGCCACCATTTTCAATTTTTATTGTTACGGGTAAAGCTCTTGGTCCTTTCACTTTTAGACTTATCCCTTTATCGCCAGTGGAAAGATCTATACCAGACGAATTTTGAAAATAAAATTTTGAAAACCAATCATTATTGATTCCTGAAATTTCTGCTACCTCGGTAGAAGGATTTATACCACTTGTAATTGTATTGGTTGCTTCTTCATTCATGGTTATATTCGAAGTCTGGAGACTGGTAGCGGTAGCGAAATCAAAATTGAAATCTGATGTCATTCCAGCAGGTGCAGAAGAGGCTGTAAGATTGAAATTATCTAGTTCAACTCCAGTTGTACCGAAGTTTGAACCACCCGATCTAAAAAGTAAATAATAGGTCCCACTATTAGGGATAAAAAATAGTCCTGGATTAGTGCTATCGCATCCTGATGCCACTGCCGAACCTGAATAGGTTTGTATGCAATCCCACGCATTATATGCTTTTATTACCTGCATATCCCCAAAGTACTCCTGGTTTGGCATGGGTTCTGCAGGCCCCAAATATATTTCTCCCCAAATCTGATCAATACTGTTAAAATTCATATCCATGTCAAATTGATGCCAACCGGCATTTAAACTCAAACTTGTATAAAAACCCATATGAATCCAACCTCCATCACTTGGATCTATTTTGTCAATTGTTACAGTTCCGTTTGTAAACGTAACAGACCCGTTGGTGCTGTCGGTACCGTATTGATTAACCACGGTCCATCCTGTTTCATCATCAAAAGTACCGTTAGTAATGAGATTTTGGCCGTAACCAATAAGCATATAAAGTGTACATGCAGTTAAAAGGGTAATTTTTTTCATTGCTTTAATATTAAGTGTTAGCTATAGTTTTTGGTTTAGTCTTTTCGGCTAAATCGTTGTAGTTGAATTCCAAAAAAAATTCAATGAGTCAAAGCTAATTTTAAAATCGAATTACTTCTAAAAATAGACTACATCAAAAATTCAATAAAATGTTAAATTGACCTCATCAAAAATACCCAGTTTTACAATTATACCACATTATATATGCCTTTTGAGAATATTTATTTATACATTAGCTTATATAAATCACCTCTCATGGGTTTGAAATATTTTTTCTTAGTACTTATTCTTTTCACTATAAATTCCTTCTCTCAAACTAATTCAATAGAATTAAGAGTTATTCCTTTAAGAAAACATTTTAATTCAAGTGATTATCGAGGAGGAATGCAAAGTTGGGATTTTAGTCAGTCTGCGGATGGTTTAATTTATGTTGCTAACAATAATGGTCTCCTCGAATTTGATGGAAATAAGTGGCAGAAGTATGATATACCGGATGCAACTAAGATTAGAACCGTAATGTTGGATAGTAAAGGTGTTATATATGTCGGTGGTCAAAACCAAATCGGTTATTTTATAAATAATGGTAGAAGTTTTAAATTTAAATCCTTAAGGAAGGAATTGGAGTATGCCAATGTAAATATTTCAGAAGTATGGAAAATATTTGAATATGAAGATAAGATATATTTTAATACAGAAGATAAGTTAATAACTTATTCATCTTTGGGTATAGAAGAAATAAATTCGCCTGGATTTATGATTAATTCATTTATGGTTTCTAATCGTATTATTAGTCAATTTTATGGATTAGGGCTTTTTGAACTTAAGAATGAAGAATTTTTACCACTACCCAATACAGAGGGATTAACAAAACTTGCGGCCATTTACCCGATTGATAAGGGTTATTATTTTATTAGCGAATCGGGAGATGTTTATGAATATTATAAATCTAGTATTAGATTAAAAACAAAATTATTAGAATCTGGAACTATAAATGAAGTAATTAAACTAAAAAATGGAGACTACGCCGTGGGTACACAAAATAACGGTCTTCTCATTTTCGATTCAAGCTTTTCAATAAAACTTCATTTAACCAAAAACAAAGGCATTACCGATAGAACAGTTAAAGCCATTTATGAAGATAATTTCAACAATTTATGGGTTGCTTTAAATAATGGTATAGACTACCTCAAAATGAGTCTGCCCTTCAATTTGATTAATGAAGAATTGGGCGTGGAAGGAACTGGTTATGATGCCCAATATTTTAATGGTTCTTTGTATTTGGGCACAAATAACGGTTTGTTTCTACAACATAACAAAAGCGTATTTTCTGAAGAAAAACCATTTAAATTTATATCGGGCAGTGAAGGCCAGGTCTATAAATTCTCTCAAATAAGAAATGAACTTTTTTTAAACCATCATGAAGGTGCTTTCAAAATTGAAGGTAGTGCTTTACAACAAATTCATGATATAGGGAGTTGGACTTTTATAGAAACAAATAAACCTAATGTAATTTTAGGAGGGGATTATAAGGGGATTAAATATTTTGAGAAGCAAAATAATTCATGGATTTATAGTGAAGACCTTCCTGGATTGTCAGAATCATCAAGAATATTGGTCTTTGAAAATGACACAACACTTTGGATGTCTCATGGATATAGAGGAGTCTACAGAATCGAAATGGATGAGAATATGCACCCCAAAAACGATTTGAAACATTTTGATAGTCGACACGGTTTTCCTTCAAACATCCTTATTTCTGCATATAAGTTGGATGGGAAATTGGTTTTTACATCCGAGAAAGGTATTTATAATTTCAATGCAGACTCATTAAAATTTTCAAGCAATATATTTTTTGATAAATATTTAGGTGAAGATCATGTTAGTTGTTTAGAATATGATGGCAATAATTCAATTTATTATATACAAAATAAAAATTTTGGAGTTATTAATGAGGAGAAGTACGGTACCTTCAACAAGAATTCTTCTGTATTTAAACATATTAACCAATATATTAGCGATGACTTACAAAATATATCAATCATTGATAATAACAACATCCTCATATCTGCAAAAGATGGTTTTATTCATTATGACCCATTAAAAGAGCATTCTATTAACAAAGACTTTTCTGTTATAATCCGGTCTGTTAAGGTTTCGAAAAATGAAGATTCAACTTATGTTTATATGCCTCTTAAGACAGCGAATGTAGCCATAAACAAAAACCAATCTTTAAAAATAGAGTATGCATCACCCTATTATGACGGCTTTGAGGATTTAAAGTATAGTTATAGATTAAATCCGTTAGATGATAATTGGTCTAAATGGTCTTCAATTAATGAAAAGAGTTACGATCATTTACCCTATGGTAATTATACATTCGAACTAAAGGCCATAAACATATATGGGATAGAAAGTCAGCCTTCTAGTTTGTCTTTTAAGGTTTCAACACCTTGGTATACAACTTGGCTTGCAAAGATCGCCTACTTGACTACATTTTTAATAGTCGTAATTTTGCTAGTTATTTTACAGAGAAAAAAATATAAAGTTGAAACATTCAACTTAACAGAACAAAAAGAAAAAGAACTTAAGATTAAAGATAAGGAGATAGATAAATTGTATCACGAGAAATTACAGACAGAACTAAATGCAAAAAATGATCAACTCACATCAATTACCATGCAATTAGTAAAAAATAAAGAGTTTATCCAAAATGTTCAAAATAAAATTAGCACAACCATAGATAAAGGAGGTTCAACAAGAGAGCTAAAACGTATAATTAAAACGATCGATAAAGAACTTTCAGATGAAGATTATTGGGAAAGGTTTGCCTATCATTTTGATCAGGTACATGGTAATTACCTAAAAAAACTATCTAACAAAAACATCAAACTTTCACCCAGAGAAATTAAATTAGCGGCCTTTCTAAGAATGAATATGAGTTCTAAAGAAATAGCAAAAATTTTAAATATCACTACAAGAGGTGTTGAATTAGCGAGATACAGATTAAGAAAAAAATTAAATTTACCTCGCGAACAAAATTTGGTGGAATTTTTAATTGACCTTGATAATAAAGATAAATCTTAAGTTTTAGCCAAATTTTAATTATGTTTAAGTTTTCTCCAGAAAACACGAAAGTGGTTAAATTAAAGTGTTGTTAATTAATTTGCATTACAACTTTAAAGTTAAAAAGTTATAGCGGTTTTTAAAGGTCATTAACTGTCTTAGATACCTCGGTTTATTAAATTAATTTTTTTATATACAGTACTTTGAACACTAACTTTCCATCCGACGTGGTTGGTTGTGCAGACCATTCAAAGTAAACCATGATAAACGAAAAATTCTGAACCATTAAAAATTCTTTTGAGCCCTGGCTATAAGAGGAATTGCAACAATTCTCGCTGTGTGCGATTTAAGCCGTTTTTAGGTTGTTTATTATAGCCGTTTTTTTCAGTATATTTTTAGTCTTCACCTTTTTTGGTGCTTTACTCTAAATATTGTCGTTTAAATTGCAGTATTTGTCCCAAAAACGGCCAGTTTTAAAACTGTTTACTTTTATTATTTGGTTCGTTTCGGGTTCTATTTCAATCTCAACAAAAAACTTGTCAATTGCGTAAAGGTTGCAACGCTTTAATTTTGTTGCGCATTTATCAATAAAAACACCTAGGTCCCAAACAGTTTTTAATTTGTCGTCGTGTTCTAACTGGTTAAATTCGTAAAGAGTCATTTTAAATTTTTTTGATATCAGTTGTGGCTTCAGGTTACACAAAACTTAATGAAAAATTCAAACTTAGTATGGTTGATAGAATAAATGATTTTTTCAGAATAAATAAGGTATTTAAAAGCTTACATGTTTAGTTTAAAACTTTAAAAGTAAAATTGTTTTTTAAAAAAAATATGAGGGATTCCGTAAAATGAAAAACGCGTTAACCCTAAAAACTAATAATAACGTTCCCGCAAATAAAACGGGCCGCAATAATATTAGTTGCTAATTTCATGAATAATTGTAAGCAGCGCAATACGTAGAACTACGTATATAGAAAATATTTCGGTCTAAATAATTGAATATTAAATGTAAAAAAAATAAGTATTTTACAAAAAAAAATTAAAAACTTTGATTTAGTATTAAAATTAAAGAAAATACTTACAAAAAATTTAATTCTTAATCCGTTTTTTAAGTCCTTAATTCAAGAAATCATCATATGCTTTAGCAAAAACAATTAAGGAGCCGTAGCTAAAATTCAAATTTAATTTTGTTCGAACATGGCTTTTGTGCTTTTCTACTATCCTAACAGAGATATTAAGATTACTCGCTATTTCTCTAGCGGTTTTATTTCTTCCAATACTAGAAACAATAATTTTTTCGGTTGGTGTTATCAATATCATTCCAAATTAGACTTGTATTTTTTCCAAAAAAAAAGCCTGAAATATCAGGCTTTGAAACAATAGAGTTTTGACTCCTAATTCTGTTTTATCTTATCGCTTGCTTTTTTCATGGCATCTGTGCCTGCTTTTTCGGCTTTGTCAACGGTTTCGTTAACAGTGCTTTCTGCATCATCAACAGCTTCGTTTACTGCGTCTTTAGTTTCTTCTAAAGCTTCATCAATACTGTTTTTGGCATCTTCCGCAGCATCTTCCGCACTGTCCATAGCGTCTTCGGCTTCATTGTTTAAATCATCCATGGCATCGCCAATGTCATCAGTCGCATCTTCAATAGCGTCTCCAGCATCATCAACTGCTTCTTCTATTGAATCCTCTGTTTTTTCTTTGGTGTCTCTGCAAGACGTAAAGGTAAAAGCCATGGCCATCACCAATACCAAACTTAAAAGTAATTTCTTCATTTAAATAGTTTTAGTGTTAATTGAATTTATACGAATTTAACAAGTAAATTTTAAATTACAATAAAAATTTTAACATTTATTGGTTTTAAATGTTTAATTATATACGAGTTGTAGTTATAATTTGGTTGACGGCACCTTCATTTAATTCAACGAATTTTTTGTTTTTGGCACCAAGCTGATGCCGATAATCGGCATTTTGAACTAATTTAGTAAAGGATTGTTCAAAGGTTTCGTAATTACGAATAGAAATAACACCGCCATTCTTTATCATAGCCTTGGCTTCGGGAAACTTATCTATACGGTTTCCGATAATTATGGGAATTCCAAAAACTGCAGGTTCTAAAATATTGTGAAGTCCGGTGGTTCCAACGGCACCGCCAACATAGGCTATATGGGCATAACTGTAAATGCTACTTAATAACCCAATGGTGTCAACAATTAAAACTTGGCTCGCTTTTAAAATGGGATTGTTGCTTTGAGAATATAAGGCAGTCTGTTGTTGAATTTTCGACTTAATCGCGCTGATATGTGGTTGATCTACGTTGTGTGGGACGATGATGTATTTAACAGCCGCCGACTCGTTTTTATTTATAAATTGAAACCATAGAGCTTCGTCTTCCGGCCATGAACTCCCAATCACCACACAAATATTTTGTGCAACAAAGGCCTTAATAATATCCAACTGCTTTGTGCTTTTTTCATTCTGAATTACACGATCGAATCTGGTATCTCCCGCAATGGTAACGTTTTCGTAACCAATCTTTTTAATAGTAATTCCGATGTTACATCTTGAACAAATATATGTTCAAAAGCGTTTAAAGCGTTTTTGAAAATACCGCCATACCACTTAAAATATGACTGATGTTCTCTAAACAATGCAGAAACTAAAATTGCGCGTCTGCTTTGTTTTTTTAGAATGGTTAGGTAATTAATCCAAATTTCGTATTTCACAAAAACAGTGAAATCTGGGTGTACGAGTTCTAAAAATTTTTTGGCGTTTTTTGGCGTATCTAAAGGTAGATAAACAACCACATTTGCCAACTTACTATTTTTGCGAATTTCATATCCCGAAGGCGAAAAAAAACTGAGTACAATTTTATAGTTGGGATGCTTTTCTTTAAGTCGCTCAAATACCGGTAATCCTTGTTCGTATTCACCTAAAGAGGCACAATGAAACCAAAATACCTTGTCGGTTTTGGAAATCGCTTGTTGTAATTTTTTAAAAGTTTCACTTCTGCCAGCGACTCCTAATTTTAATTTATCATTGAATAAGGAGCCTAGATAAACAAGCACCTTCATTGTATAAATAGCTATGTGGTATAGGATTTGCAAGCGTTTTTAGTTTGTGCTAAAATACAGTTCTTTTTGGGAAAATTCATTAGCGATAGCGGGCTAATTTTTGTATTTTCGCTGAGCATTCAGCTATATTGCTGATACTTTTATATAAGAAATAGAATTAGATGAAAAAAATTCAAATGGTTGACCTCCAAAGTCAATACGCTCCAATAAAAGAAATGGTGGATGCATCCATTCAAGAAGTAATAGATACTGCTATGTTTGTGAATGGACCAAAAGTTCACGAATTTCAAAAGAATCTTGAAAATTATTTAAACGTCAAACATGTGATTCCCTGTGCCAATGGAACCGATGCACTACAAATTGCTATGATGGGTTTGGGTTTGGAACAAGGTGATGAGGTAATTACAGCCGATTTCACATTTGCTGCAACAGTAGAAGTGATCGCATTACTGAAATTAACACCAGTATTGGTTGATGTTGATCCCATCAATTTTAATATAGATATTGAGGCTTTAAAAAAAGCAATAACCCCAAAAACCAAAGCTATTGTCCCTGTGCACTTGTTTGGTTTAGTTGCCAATATGGAAGCAGTTATGGATATTGCCAAGCAGCACAATTTGTATGTGATTGAAGATAATGCGCAAGCCATAGGTGCCGATTATACTTTTAAAGATGGCAGCAAAAAGAAAGCAGGCGTTATTGGCGATGTGGGTTGCACCTCATTTTTTCCATCCAAAAACTTGGGTTGCTATGGCGATGGTGGGGCTATTTTCACCAACAACGACGATTTGGCGCATAGCATTCGCGGTATTGTAAACCATGGTATGTATGTGCGCTATCACCACGATGTGGTTGGTGTAAATTCAAGATTAGACGCTATTCAAGCCGCTGTATTAGATGCAAAATTACCAAAATTAGACGACTATAATAATGCTAGAAGAAACGCCGCTAGAAAATACAACGCAGCCTTTAAGAACCACCCAAATATCATTACGCCATCAGGCCTATCAACTTGCCAAGGCATTTGTGATACCTGCGATTGTCATGTGTTTCACCAATACACTTTAAAAATTGTAAATGCCGATAGAGATGCCTTAGCCAAACATCTGGCCGATATGGGTATTCCCCACGGAATATATTATCCTATTCCGCTTCACAGACAAAAAGCTTACACAGATGGGCGCTATAATGAAGCCGACTTTAAAGTCACCAACCAATTATCTGACGAGGTAATTTCCTTACCGATGCATACCGAATTAGACGAGGAACAAATTGGATACATAACCAGCACAGTCCTTAACTTTTTAAACCAAAAAAATTAATGCAAATAGTTGTAACAGGCGGTCTCGGCTTTATCGGTTCACATACAGTAGTAGAATTGCAAAATGAAGGTTTTGAAGTGATTATCATCGACAACCTTTCTAATTCTTCCCGAGATGTGCTTGATGGCATCAAGTCAATCACTGGAAAATCACCTATTTTCGAAGAATTTGATTTAAGAGAAAAGTCCAAAGTCCAAGATTTTTTTAAACGTTATCCAAATATCAAAGGTGTCATTCATTTTGCGGCCAGTAAAGCGGTAGGCGAAAGCGTTCAGGAACCTTTATTGTATTACGAAAACAACATCAGTAGCTTGGTGTATTTGTTGCAAGAATTAAAAGCTTTACCCGATGCAAACTTTATTTTTAGTTCGTCTTGTACCGTTTATGGTCAGGCCGATGAATTACCTATTTCAGAAAACGCACCCGTAAAACCAGCAGAATCACCCTACGGAAACACCAAGCAAATTGGAGAAGAAATTCTAAAGGATGTTTGTAAAATCGATGCGCATTTTAACGCCATTGCATTGCGCTATTTTAATCCGATAGGCGCCCATTCTACCGCTAAAATTGGTGAGCTTCCAATTGGAGTGCCACAAAATCTCGTGCCCTTTATTACCCAAACTGGAGCTGGATTGAGAGAAAAGTTATCGGTTTTCGGTGATGATTATCCAACGGTAGATGGCACTTGTATCCGCGATTATATTCATGTGGTTGACTTAGCGAAAGCGCATGTGGTAGCCTTACAACGTCTTATTAAAAGCAAGCATAAATCAAATTTTGAAGTCTTTAATCTAGGAACTGGAAAAGGAAGTTCGGTTTTAGAGGTAATCCAATCTTTTGAACGTGTCACCGATTTAAAATTAAACTATCAGATTGTTGGGAGAAGAGAAGGCGATGTGATTGCGGCCTATGCCGAAACCACCAAAGCTAACCAAGATTTAGGTTGGAAAGCACAACTCACTTTAGACGATGCTATGGCATCTGCTTGGAAGTGGGAGAAACAAATTAGAAATATTAAATAGTTAACATATGAAATTTTATGTACTTCTGGTGGCATTTGCTTTTTCGGCAATGAGTATCGCCCAAAATACCTACCTGCATTGTGGTAAATTAATCGATACCAAATCGGGAAAGGTACGCACCAATCAAACCATTGTGGTGTCGGGTGAACGCATTATTGCTGTTAATAACGGATTTACTGAACCAGCAAGTAATGCAGATGTAGTTATAGATTTAAAAAGTAAAACGGTTCTACCAGGTCTCATAGACATGCATGTTCATTTAGAGAGTGAAACCAATCCTAAAAAATACTTAGAAAGCTTTACCCTTAATCCTGCCGATGTTGCTTATAACGCGCAACACCTAGCACAGATAACCTTAATGGCTGGTTTTACAACAGTGCGAGATTTAGGTGGCTCGGGTGTAAATGTATCATTGCGAAATGCCATTAACGCCAAGAAAGTGGTAGGTCCTAGAATTTTTACAGCTGAAAAATCATTGGCGAGTACTGGCGGACATGCCGATCCAACAAACGGCTATAACCGTCAATTGGCTGGTGATCCTGGGCCAAAAGAAGGGGTAGTAAATAGTATTGAAGAAGCTAAGAAGGCCGTTAGACAACGCTATAAAAACGGTGCCGATTTAATAAAAATCACTGCTACAGGTGGTGTTTTAAGCGTGGCAAAAAGTGGCGAAAATCCTCAGTTCACCTTAGAAGAAATTAAAGCTATTTGCGAAACAGCAGCCGATTACGGATTTCATGTGGCAGCACATGCCCATGGCGACGAAGGCATGCAACGTGCCATTATGGGTGGCGTAAAAACCATAGAACACGGTACCATGATGAGCGATAAAACCATGGAGATGATGAAAGAATACAACGCCTATTATGTACCTACAATTTCTGCCGGAAAGTTTGTGAGCGAAAAAGCGTCCGTGCCTAATTATTATCCTGAAATGGTAGCTGTAAAAGCTGCTGCTATAGGACCAAAAATTCAAAGCACGTTTGCAAAAGCCTACGCAAAAGGCGTGCCAATTGCCTTTGGTACCGATGCAGGAGTGTTTTATCACGGCGATAATGCCAAGGAATTTGGTTTTATGGTAGAAGCCGGTATGCCAGCCATTGAAGCCATTCAATCAGCTACGGTTACCAACGCTATGTTGCTCTCTATGCCAAATGACATTGGCGAAATTAAAAATGGCTTTTTTGCAGATATCATCGCTGTTGATGAGGATCCAACTAATAATATCAAAACACTCGAAAATGTAGTGTTTGTTATGAAAGAAGGAAAAATTTATAAGGAGTAATCCGAAACATAAAGTTTCTTAATTACAAAAAGACGGTTGCGTTTAATCATACGTTAGCCGTTTTTTATTGCGAATTCGTTAAAGATTGCTTTCTTTAGCCGAGGGTAATTTAAAAATAATATTGATTAACAGCTATTTAAGTTTAAAAACTTGCATTTGGCTTCATTATGTCTTTTCTTTGTAGCTAATGTTACTTGAAAAATGAATGTGATGAAACTAGTAAATATCAAAAGAGAAACCGTTATTGAAAATAGGTACACGCCTAAAATGGGAAAACTACAAACACGTGTAACCTACATTAGAAAAAGAATTTTAAGCTTTCCAATTAGAACTTTACACAAATACCGTGAAACTTATTACGGTGAGGTTAAAGATTGTACCGACTGTAATTTACAGCGTTAATCTACAACGGAATTTTCAGGAGTCTTTGGTTTATTGAAAAAACTGGCATAAAGTAGTAACAACATTCCTGTGGTTACCGACATGTCGGCTACATTGAATATTCCCGTTCTAAAAATACCACCAAAATCTAAGTGTAAAAAATCGGTCACTGAACCAAAGACAATTCTATCAAAAACATTGGCAATACCGCCACCGATTATGCAACAAAAAGCGATCAAACTCAAGCGGTCCAATTCCTTGTTGTTAAGTATATAATAAATAACATAAGCCAATACTATTACTGGAAGAATGAGAAGGAAAATGATTTTGAGTGTTGGATTCATGTCACTACCCATTCCTAAAAAGGCACCTTCATTTTCAACATTCCACAACTGAAACACATCACCAAACACATCAATTATTTCACCTTTTCGTATATAAATCCGTGCTATTATTTTTGTTATTTGGTCTAATGCTATATTTATAACAATTAGAATAATGATAAATTTTGTTCTGGATTGATTCATTTAATAAAATTTAAGCGCTTATTTGAGCAGCTGTAGTTTGGGCATTTCTATCAATTTTTTTCACAAGTCCTTGCAAAACATTACCTGGACCAACTTCTGTAAAAAGCGTAGCACCATCGGCAATCATTTGTTGAACGGACTGTGTCCAACGTACCGGTGCTGTTAACTGTAACATCAAATTTGCTTTTATTTGTGAAGCATCGCTCACAGCACTAGCGGTTACATTTTGATATATCGGACACTTTGGCGCGCTAAAAATTGTATTTTCAATGGCTGCGGCCAGTTCTTCTCTTGCAGGTTCCATCAAAGGTGAGTGAAAAGCACCACCAACAGGTAATACCAGAGCACGTCTGGCGCCGGCTGCTGTTAAAGCTTCACAAGCGGCATTAACCGCGTCTACGTCACCAGAAATCACCAACTGTCCTGGGCAATTGTAATTGGCTGCCACCACCACACCAGGAGTTTTACTGCATATGTCTTCTACGATAGCATCTTCCAATCCAAGTACTGCTGCCATGGTGCTAGGTTGTTTTTCGCAGGCTTTTTGCATGGCTAAAGCGCGTTTAGAAACCAATGTTAAGCCAGCTTCAAAAGTTAAAGTACCATTGGCAACCAAAGCTGATAATTCACCAAGTGAATGCCCAGCAACCATATCTGGATTAAAACTATCGCCTAGTGTTTTCGCTAAAATAACCGAATGTAAAAAGATTGCAGGCTGTGTAACTTTGGTTTGTTTTAAATCTTCTGCAGAGCCTTCAAACATAATATCGGTAATGCGAAAACCTAATATATCGTTGGCTTGTTCAAAAAGCTGTTTTGCCTGTGCCGATTGGTTGTAAAGGTCTAATCCCATGCCTGTAAATTGGGCACCTTGACCGGGAAATATGTATGCGTTCATAATTGGTTTCTGTTGTGGCGACAAAAATAGGAATTATTTTTTTAGAAGTTGCGATATGTTTATGCACTTGCATGTGCTTATAAATACACCTACAATTATAATCCGGCAATCGCCGCTTCAGCACAACGTTCACCATCCATTGCTGCCGAAACAATGCCACCAGCATAACCGCCGCCTTCACCACATGGAAATAAATTGTTGATTTGCGGATGTGTAAAATGCTCATTTCTGGGGATGGTCACAGGTGAAGAGGTGCGCGATTCAACACCAACAATATTGGCTTCTTCGGTGTAATAGCCACGCATTTTTTCGCCAAAAGCTTTAAGTCCAGTTCGTAAACGTCCACCTATAAATTTCGGCAACAAAGAGTGTAAGGGCGCCGATTTTAATCCTGGTTGGTACGATGTGCCGTTTAAAGTAGTTGACAATTTGCCTTCAACAAAATCGGTGAGACGTTGAGCCGGAGCCGTCTGACTCCGCCCGCCAGAGGTAAAGGCCAGCTTTTCTAAATCCTTTTGATATTCTAAACCTTTCAACGCACCAAAATGTTCGTATTTGTATAAATCTTTATCAGCATTGATTTCTACTACAATACCAGAGTTGGCATACAAATTATTGCGTTTAGATGGCGACATACCATTTACTACAACTTCACCGTGTGAGGTAGCCGCCGGCACAATAAAACCACCAGGACACATGCAAAACGAATACACGCCGCGATCATTCACTTGTTGCACCAAACTGTAAGCAGCAGCAGGTAATAAGTCGTCTCGTTTCCCTGAACAATGGTACTGAATACTGTCAATAATATACTGTGGATGTTCTACCCGAACACCCATCGCAAAGGATTTTGCTTGCAAGGCAATAGATTTATTTTGAAGTATATAGAAAATATCACGTGCCGAATGACCTGTAGCTAAAATCACGCGCTGTACGGGAATTTCATCACCATTTTGAAGATGTATCCCAACTATCTGATTGTTTTTGATGGTGAAGTTGGTTACACGAGTTTCAAAATGAATATCACCACCAAATTTTAGGATGGTTTCACGAATATTCTGTACTACTTTCGGTAATTTGTTAGTGCCAATATGTGGATGCGCATCTACCAATATCTGATCGGTGGCGCCGTGATAGACTAAATTTTCGAAAATCCGACGCACATCACCACGTTTTAAGCTACGCGTGTAAAGTTTACCATCGCTGTAAGTACCTGCGCCTCCTTCGCCAAAACAATAATTAGAATCTTCGTTTACAATATGATCTTGATTGATAGCACGAATATCACGCCTGCGATCTTGTACATTTTTACCACGCTCAAATACCACAGGCTTAAACCCCAATTCTATACAACGCAGTGCTGCATACATACCCGCAGGTCCAAACCCAATAATGTGAATGGGTTTTGCTTTGGAAACGTCTTTATAATCAAAGTTGTAGTCTGAAGACTGTGGAGCCGGTTCGTTAATGTAAACGGCCAACTTATAATTGAAATAGATAGTCGATTTCCGCGCATCTATCGATTTTCTAAGAACTTTAATACCCGATATTTGTCCAGAAGATAGGCCTAAACTTTCAGCAGCTTTTTTACTTAAAACATCTGATTGCGTAGCTTCTTCATGTAAAGCTACACGCAGTTGAAGCTCTTTAACCATGTTTACTTTCTCTTATAAGTTATAAAAGAATAAGGATAATCGTGTTGGTCATCAATTTCAAATTTCTGATTATTGACGATTTTCCATACATCGGTATCTATCTCAGGAAAATAAGTATCTGCATTTTCAAAGTGGTGATGAACCTTAGTAAGTTCAATGACATCTGCAAATTCCATAGCTTGCTGGTAAATTTCACCACCGCCAATAATATAAGGTCGGTCGTCATTTTTGGCAGCATCAAGGGCATCGTGTAAATTATTAACTACAATAACGCTTGATGGTACTTTGTAGTCGCGTTGCCTGCTAATTACAATATGCGTTCTGTTTGGTAGTGGTTTAGGGAAACTCTCAAAAGTTTTTCGTCCCATGATAATATGGTGGCCGTTGGTAAGTGATTTGAAGCGTTTTAAATCTTCACTCAAATGCCAAATAAGCTGATTGTCTTTACCAATAGCGTTATTTTCATCTGCCGCAGCAATAACAGTGACTGTTTGGCCTTTTTTAGTTTCAATTGAAGGTAATGGATGCTCAGCTTTAATTTGCTTAGAAAGTTCCTCTATCCGCGCTTTTTGTTTTGAAATTAAAATGGCAGTTTGTTCATCTTCCCAGTTTTTACCCATAAATCGGTTGGTTATAAAAACTGAAATTAAGTGGTAAAGTAATAAGAATAACCATAACGAAATAGCATAAACAAACCAGTTATAGCCATAAAAGGTAAGTTCTTTCCCGATTCCTAAAAGCTGATTTGCAACTATCAGAAATATTGCGCCAATCACAAAAATAACAACGTGGGCGACTAGCCGTTTTTTCTGAGTAATACGTCTTTTAGCGTTTTCGTAAAGAGCGAGTTCTTCCTTACTAATGTGCGGTTCCTTTTTACTTCCAAACATGACTTAAGTTATAGGTGTAAAATTACTTATTTTTCACGAAATCTTTGTATCTGAAACCGCCTTTTTAAAATAGATAACATCCGAAAACGATATAGTTGGAAATCAGCAGTTAAGCTTTTAAATTAACAGTTGTTAAACTGACATATTTTTGTGCAAAAATTTATCAATTATAGCGTTTAAATAGTTTATTATTAAGAAATTGATAAATCTTATGCATATTAGCTAGGAAAGTTGCACTACTGAAAAATTCTTTTATAATTTTGACCCGTATTTAAACACCTTAACTATGGCAATTAAAAAACAGTATTTAAAAAGCAAACCTGTATGTAAAGTTACTTTCGCATTAGAAGCAAAAGAAGCTCAAAATGTGGCAGTCGTAGGAAGCTTTAACGATTGGAATGCTGAGGTAACTCAGTTAGCTAAACAAAAAAACGGCACCTTTAAAGGTACAGTTGATTTAGAGAAAGACAATTCTTATGAATTTAGATATGTGGTTGACGGCAATTACGTTAACGACGACCAAGCAGATTCTTACCAGTGGAATGAATTTGCATCAGCAGAAAATGGTGTGCTAAATTTATAATTAGTTATTTTGTGTAATTAAAAGCGCTGCCGTTTAGTAGCGCTTTTTTTTATGTTATTTTTAAGGAAAATAAATCGTCATCAAAAATGAAAATGGTGTTAAAGCCGATTTGCCATTTACGGTCCCTGCTCGTTTTAACTTTGGCATCCGTTTTACTACTTGTATAACATCAATAGCCACAGCACGATGATTGGCCTTTACATTTATTTTTTCAGCCTTGCCTTTTTCGTTTACTTCAAATTCAACCAAAAATTGTGTCGATTTTTCGGTTGGAAATAACTTATCAGCTAGATCATAATTAAAACTCAGTTTAATAAAATCCATTATTTTTTGAGAAGAACATTGTTTTTGATCTTCGTAGGAGAGCCCCTCGCTACATCCTTTATGAACTGGAAATGTTTTATCCAAAATATGTTTTTCCTTTTTATTGGAGCCTTCTATTTGTAAGTGCAAAGGAAGTGAATACTGAACGGTTACGGGTTTGCCGCGCTGCATACCTGGTTTGTCAAGCTTTGGCACTAAACGAATAACCCTTATGGCTTCTGCTTCTAAAACCGGGTGCGAGGCCCTTGACTCAATATTGGTTATTTCGCCTTCTTTGTTAATTTTGAAAATAACAAATATTTTTTCTACGCCATCCGGCAAACCAAGTGAATTAGCAAGCTTATAGTTGAAGTTGCTTGTAACAATTGATGTAATGCCACTCGCCATACATTTTTTTAGTTCAAGGTTGCTCAGTTGTGGATCACAACCTTGATATATGGGCACATGTTCTATGACCTCAAAAGGTACTTCTTGCGAATCTATAGTTTCTACTTTAATTGAGCTAGCTTCTTGAGCCAACATAATACCAGTGTAAAATAATAGCCCAAGCCAAAGTAAGTGTTTCATAAGTTTAGTTTGATTTAAACAGCCACAATACCTTTTATGTGCGGATGTGGGTTATAATCAACCAAAGTAAAGTCTTCAAAGGTGAAGTCAAAGATATCTTTAACCTCAGGATTTAAAATCATTTTTGGCAATGGCCTAATATCACGGGACAACTGCAGTTCTAGTTGTTCAAAATGATTGCTGTAAATATGGGCATCACCAAAGGTATGCACAAAATCTCCTGGCTGGTAACCGCAAACTTGTGCCATCATCATAGTGAACAAGGCATAGGAGGCAATATTAAAAGGAACGCCTAAAAAAATGTCAGCACTGCGCTGATACAGCTGACAAGAAAGTTTGCCATTTGAAACATAAAATTGAAAAAAAGCGTGGCACGGTGGCAAGGCAGCTTTACCATTGGCTACGTTCTCGCTAAAACTTTTAGAAGTGTCCGGCAGCACCGAAGGATTCCAAGCCGAAACCAACATGCGTCTGCTGTCAGGATTGTGCTTTAAAGTATGAATAACATCCTTAATTTGATCGATCTCATCACTATTCCAGTTGCGCCATTGGTGTCCGTAAACTGGACCTAAATTACCATTTTCATCAGCCCATTCATTCCAAATACGAACGCCGTTTTCATTTAAATACTGAATATTGGTGTCGCCTTTCAAAAACCATAACAACTCATAAATGATAGATTTTAAATGAAGCTTTTTGGTGGTTACCATTGGGAAACCTTCACTTAAATCAAAACGCATTTGGTAACCAAACACACTTTTGGTTCCTGTACCGGTACGGTCCGATTTTTGGTCGCCGTGATCCAATACGTGTTTTACTAGGTCGTGGTATTGTTTCATATCATTTCCAGCTAATCCCGATAGCTATCGGGAGGGAATCTCTTTTTAGGTTAAATAATATTTCAGTAGTACTCAAAAATATTAAAAACCGGATTATATTGAATGACGTATAGTCTCATTTCTATTAAAAGTTATCAACTATTAATTTTGAGATGGCATTTGGTTGTGGCGATTTCTTTTGGAAAATTACTTTTTAAATGGTTCTCACAGATGGCACAGATAGCACAGATTTGCACAGAGAAAAAATTGGCAACAATTACTGATATTGTGACTAAAAAAAGGTTGGATAGAACTTTTCAATAACGAGATTCCTGCGTTCGCAGGAATTTAGCCAATAATCATCCCCGCTATAGTGGCCGATAATAACGAAGCAATGGTGCCACCTATAAGTGCCTTAATTCCAAATTCCGACAAGGTTTTGCGCTGGCCAGGAGCTAGAGACCCAATACCGCCTATTTGAATGCCTATCGATGCAAAATTGGCAAAACCACACAACATATAAGTGGCCATGATAATGGATTTTTCAAATTTCAAGTGCGTAAGGTTGGCTATGTTTTTGAGCTCGGCTAGTTGAATATAGCCAACAAATTCGCTGGCAACCAATTTTATGCCCAGTAATTGACCCATAAGTGCCATGTCTTCTTTAGCAACGCCAATCAGCCACATAAGGGGTGCAAACACATATCCTAAAACAAATTCTAAGGACAAGCCGTCGTATTGTGTGCTGGCGGCAATAACTTCGTTTAATGAGGTAAAGCGCCAATCGATATTTAGGGCAGCAATGGTAATACCATCAAAACTTGCCACAAAACCTAAAATACCATTAATCATGGCAATGAATGCTAGAAAAACCAATAGCATAGCACCAACATTCGCGGCGAGCTTTAAACCTTCGGTGGTGCCATTGGCAATGGCATCTAAAATATTAGAGCCTATTTTATCTTGGGTAATTGTAACTTCTGTATTGATCTTGGCTTGTTGTGGATATAAAATTTTAGAAATCACAATAGCACCTGGTGCTGCCATTACCGAGGCCGTAAGCAAGTGCTTGGCATAAAACAATTTTAAAGCTTCATCTTCGCCACCTAAAAATCCGATGTAGGCCGCCAAAACACCGCCGGCAACTGTGGCCATACCGCCAATCATTACCAGTAATATTTCGGATTTGGTCATTTTTTCTAAATAGGCTTTGATCATCAAAGGCGCTTCGGTTTGGCCCAAAAATATATTGCCTGCTACACTTAAACTCTCAGCACCTGAAATGCCTAAAAGTTTGGTGAGCGCAATGGCCAACCCGCTCACAATTTTCTGTATAATACCTAAATAAAATAACACCGAAGTTAGTGCCGAAAAGAAAATGATGGTTGGTAATACTTGAAACAGAAAAATAAACCCATAACTTTCTACATTCATTAAGTCTCCTAATAAAAAAGTACTTCCCGCAATGGTGTAATCTAAAATGGCTACAAATCCCTTGCCGACAAATTCAAAAACGCTTTGAATAAAAGCCACTTTTAAAACGCCAATGGCCAATAATAATTGGGCTAATAGTCCCAAAACCACGGTTTTCCATCTAATGGCTTTTCTGTTTTGACTTAACAAAAAGGAAATTAGCAATAAAACAAACATTCCTAAAGCGCCACGCATTAAACTATTGGCGGAAAATCCTTCACTTTTTATAATGCTGTTTTCTTCTTGAAGTTTAGCAATTAAGGCTTTGTTTTGAAGGTATTGCTGATCGAAAAACTTGTAAGCAATATCTTGTTCTTTAAATACTAAAGTTGAATCTGTTAAGCTCGTGATGCGATATCGGCGAATGGTATCGGTGGGTCGGTTATAATAAAATACGAGTAAATTATTTTGAACAATATAATCACCTGAAGCTTGAAGGCTGTCTTTAGAATTTAAGGTATATAAAAAAGTACTGTTGTTTAGAACTAACGAATCTGATTTGGTAACCGGTAAAAGCGTTTGGTTTTCACTTTCAATCGATTGTAACTTCCATGTTCGGTCTAATTCTTGTGCCTCGTTTATACTAGTAACAAAAAGGCATGCGAGTAAAAAGACGAACAATTTATTCATATTAAAACTTAACGTTTAGAAATTTCGTCTCTTATTTTGGCGGCTGTTTCGTAGTCTTCATTTTTCACAGCTTCGTCTAGTAATTCGTTGAGTTCTTTAAGGCTTTTCTCCTTATAACTTTCGTAAAGTGCGGCGTCAACTTCTTCGGCAATTAAATCGTCCACCAAAATACTATCTTGGCCTTCTTTATCTCCTTTAGGATTCACTTTTAAATAAATACCTGCTTTGTCGATTATGTTTTTATAAGTGAAAATTGGTGCTTGAAATCGCAGCGCTAAGGCAATGGCATCGCTGGTTCGTGCATCGATTATTTCTTCAATTTTATCGCGTTCACAAATCATGCTTGAATAAAAAACACCATCCACCAATTTATGAATGATAACCTGCTTTACAACAATGTCAAATCTGTCAGCAAAATTTTTGAATAAATCATGAGTGAGTGGTCTTGGCGGTCTAATTTCTTTTTCTAAAGCAATAGCAATAGACTGTGCTTCGAAAGCACCAATCACAATGGGCAACTTTCTATCACCGTCAACTTCACTCAAAATTAGCGCATAGGCACCATTTTGTGTTTGACTGTATGAAATTCCTTTAATATTTAGCCGTACTAAACTCATAAATTTAAAACACAAATAACCGTTTAAATTTGCAATTAACCAAACGCATTCTTATCAAAACTTAAGCGGTCGCGATAACACAAGCAACCAAGTAATGCGGTGGAGTATTAACTTCTGAATCAGAATTGATTTTACAAGTTAATAAAATTAAGCGTTTTGTGCTTTAAATTCCTTTAATTTTTCGGTAAGTTTTGGAACAATTTCAAAGGCATCGCCAACAATTCCATAATCGGCAGCCTTAAAAAATGGCGCTTCGGGATCGGTGTTGATAACCACTTTTACCTTAGAGGCATTAATACCTGCTAAATGCTGAATGGCTCCTGAAATACCAATAGCGATATACAAATTAGAGGCCACTGGTTTACCAGTTTGTCCAACGTGTTCACTATGTGGTCGCCAACCTAAATCGGAAACAGGTTTAGAACAGGCTGTCGCTGCTCCTAAAACTTCAGCTAAATCTTCAATCAATCCCCAATTTTCTGGGCCTTTTAAGCCGCGACCTCCAGAAACCACAACTTCAGCATCGGCGATACTTACTTGGTTAGAGGCTTTGTCAACTGAGGTTACTGTAATTCCAGAATCTTCAATGTTCGGGCTAAATGCTTCCACCTGGGCTGTTGTGGTATTTTCAACCAATCCATAGGAATTGTTAGAAACCCCAATAATTTTGTGCCCATTGTTTATTTCGGTTTGTGAAAAAGCTTTGTTGGTAAAAGCAGTGCGTTTTACTGTGAAAGGTGAAATATTACTAGGTTTTTCTACCACGTTAGAAACGTAACCTGCCTCTAACTTAACTGCCAAAACTGGGGCCAAATATCTGCTATCGGCACTTGAACTTAAAATAACAACTGTTGCATTTTCTTGCTTAACTGCTTGCTCTAGTATGCTTGCATGGGTATTTACATTAAAGTTTTTGATGGCATCGTTGGTTATATTCAAAACTTTACTGACGCCGTAGTTTCCTAGTGATTCAACATTTTGTGCATTTATTGCAACAGCTGTTACGGTGGTATTCATTAAATCGGCCACTGCCTTCGCATAAGAGGCAACTTCGAATGAAATTTTCTTTAACTGACCTTTATCGGATTCTGTATATACTAAAACTGACATATCTTTATTTTTTGTTATGTTTCCGCAAACTTGTCTTTTCAAGAGGGTGAGGAAATGTTATTATTTAATACGTTACTTTAAAAATTCCAAATTCCAAAATTTGTTTATTGAATTTTAGATAACTTTTGCTTCGTTATGAAGCAGGCTTATAAGTTCATCAAGGTTATCGGCATCCACTAAGGTTACTGCGCCTTTGGGTGCAGGTTTTTCAAAACTTTTGGCTGCAGTTGCATCGCTCGTGTTGATTGGTTCTAAAACTTTTAATGGTTTTTGTCTCGCCATCATGATACCTCTCATGTTTGGAATGCGCAAATCGCTCTCTTCAACCAAACCTTTTTGTCCGCCAATTACAAGTGGTAAACTAGTAGCAATGGTTTCTTTTCCACCATCAATTTCACGAACCGCAGTGGCATTGCTGCCATCAACTTCTAGACTTACACAATTAGTTACAAAACTAGCACCTGTTAATGCTGCAAGCATTCCTGGCACCATACCACCGTTGTAGTCTATAGATTCTCTACCCGCGATTACCAAGTCGTATTGTCCGTCTTTTACCACAGTGGCTAATTGCTGGGCAACGGCATAACCATCGGTTGCCGCTGTGTTAACTCTTATGGCCGAATCGGCTCCAATGGCAAGTGCCTTTCTTAAAGTGGGTTCCGTTTCTGGGCCACCAACATTTACGACATCGACACTAGCGCCTTGCTTTTCTTTAAACCACATGGCACGTGTCAAGCCAAATTCATCATTTGGGTTGATCACAAATTGCACGCCATTGGTGTCGAATTTGGTATCGCCATCTGTAAAATTAATCTTCGAAGTGGTGTCGGGTACGTGACTTATACAAACTAATATTTTCATAGATTCGTTATTATTTTAAAAGGTTTACAACTTAATACTATATCGTTTGAGTAATATAAGACATTAAGTTATTAATTTTTATCTTCTTGAGCCTAAACTTACTCAAAATGCTACGAGAATACGAAGGTAAATATTTTATTTTGGATTTTGCTATGCATGCATAATAAAATTTTCTAAAATTTTCACGCCGGATTAACGTGTCTAAATATTTTGTGGTTTTTGTTTAATTAAGATAAAAAGTCAATCTTGTCAAAATGTTTTACATGGTATCAAAAATAATATCAACTAATTCATTCAAAACTCTTGTTAATTTAAAACCAATAATTATTACTTTTGTTCTTCCAAAAAAATAAGAACCTAAATGAAGACAATACAATTTAGAGAAGCCATTTGCGAGGCGATGAGTGAAGAAATGCGCAGAGATGAAAGCATCTATTTAATGGGTGAAGAAGTTGCTGAATACAATGGTGCTTATAAGGCTTCAAAGGGAATGCTAGACGAATTTGGTCCTAAACGTATTATTGACACGCCAATTGCCGAACTCGGTTTTGCAGGAATAGCGATTGGATCTACCATGACTGGCAACAGACCTATTGTAGAATACATGACCTTTAACTTCTCCTTAGTTGGTATTGATCAAATCATAAATAATGCGGCTAAAATCCGACAAATGTCTGGCGGACAGTTTAAATGTCCTATAGTTTTTAGAGGGCCAACCGCTTCGGCAGGACAACTAGCAGCAACACACTCACAAGCCTTTGAAAGTTGGTTTGCCAATACGCCTGGTCTAAAAGTTATTGTGCCTTCAAATCCGTATGATGCTAAAGGCCTTTTAAAATCTGCTATTAGAGACGACGACCCAGTTATTTTTATGGAAAGTGAACAAATGTATGGTGATAAAGGTGAAGTGCCAGAAGGTGAATACATCATTCCTATCGGAGTAGCCGATATTAAACGTGTAGGCACTGATGTGACCATCGTTTCTTTCGGAAAAATTATAAAAGAAGCCTATATAGCTGCCGATGAATTGGAAAAAGAAGGCATTTCTTGTGAAATAATAGATTTAAGAACGGTAAGACCAATGGATCACGATGCCATTCTTACTTCCGTTAAAAAAACCAATCGTTTGGTTATTCTCGAAGAAGCTTGGCCTTTTGGCAATGTGGCAACCGAAATCACCTATCAGGTACAATCTCAAATATTTGATTATTTAGATGCGCCAATTATAAAAATCAATACTGCCGATACACCAGCGCCATATTCGCCAGTGCTATTCGAACAATGGTTGCCCAATAGCAACGATGTTATTAAAGCAGTTAAAAAGGTGCTTTACAAATAAAATAACAGTTTTACCGTTATTTATACTTCATCTGTAATACCAACGATGAAGCTACCATTATATGAAGCATAAACTACTCATTGTCCTAAGTTTATTGTGTATCGTTGCCTTAAATGCTCAAACAAAAGTGAGTGGTTATGTGTATGATACTTACAATGAGCCCGTGGCTTATGCCAACGTACTTTTTAAAAATTCTTCCGAAGGCACTATCACCGACGAAAATGGTCGTTTTTATTTAGAATCCAAATCCACTTGGGAAACTTTAGTAGTATCTTTTTTAGGTTATGAAACACAATCTTTAACCTTAACATCAAGAGTTTCCTTTGATCTAAAATTTATTTTAGAGGAAGCCTCAAACACCTTAAATGAAGTTTTTATTGTAACGGGAAAACAGTCTAAAAAAAACAATCCAGCCATCGATATTTTAAGGAAAATCTGGGAGCGTAAACGCCAAAACGGTCTCAAACAATTCAGACAATACGAATACGATAAATACGAAAAAGTAGAATTTGACCTCAATACTATTGATAGTGCACTAATCAAAAGCAAATTATTTAGAGGCATGGAATTCGTTTTTGAAGAAGTAGATACCTCTAAAGTAACTGGAAAAACATACCTGCCCATATTTTTAAACGAATCGTATAACCATGTTTCAGGCGATAATATTATAAAGAAGGAAAGAGAAGAACTCATAGGAAATAAAAATTCGGGATTTAGCAACAACCAAATTATTATCGACTTTATAGATGATTTGTATTCCGATTACGATGTGTATGAGAATTACCTGAAATTTTTCGATAAAAGTTTCGTGAGTCCACTATCGAAAACAGGCATCGATAATTACAATTACGTACTTTCTGATAGTGCTTTTATTGATAATAAATGGTGTTATAATATCATTTACTATCCACGACGTAAAAACGAACTGACTTTTAAAGGGGACTTCTGGGTGAACGATACAACCTTTGCAATTAAAGAAATAAAATTGCAAGCATCCAAAAGTGCCAACATAAATTGGGTAAAGGAAATCTATATCGAACAGGAATTTGAAGTTCTAAACGACTCCGTATTTTTGGTGAAAAGAGATTATTTCCTTTCAGATTTTACTTTAAGCAAGAAAGAATCCTCCAGAGGTGTTTATGGTAAAAGAACTACTTTGTATGATAATTATGTGTTTAATAAACCTAAAGATCCTAAGTTTTACGATGTAAAAGTTTTTGATTACGATTCTGAAATTTATAACCGTGACGATGATTTTTGGCAACAAAACCGGTTAGAAAATCTTAACAAGGATGAACAGGGTGTTTATAAAATGTTGGACACTTTAAAAACGGTTCAAAAATTTAAAACATTGTATAATGTTGGAAGTATCTTGGCCTCTGGTTATATTGAGTTTCCGTCCATCAATATGGACTACGGTCCCATTTTTTCAACTTTTGGTTTTAATGAAGTGGAAGGAGTACGTCTCCGTGCGGGAGGCAGAACCTATTTCGGACAAAACGATTTATGGCGTATTGAAGGTTTTACGGCCTACGGATTTAGAGATAATAAGTTTAAATATGGCATCTCAGCAAAGGCGCTATTAGCTAAAAAGAGCCGCTTGATTATTTTTGGTGGTAACCGCCGCGATGTCGAGCAAATAGGGGCGAGCTTAACCAGCTCAACCGATGTTCTAGGCCGAAGTCTGGCGTCGTCGGCAGTAATAGGCACAGGCGCTAACGACAAACTCACCAATATTAATTTATCGACCTTAGGTTTTGAAATTGAACCAGCAAAAAATTTAGTACTCGCGATTCAAGGAACCTATAGAACTTTAAAATCGGCGTCTCCTGCTTTTAGCTTAGATTATGTGGATGAATCTTCGCCCACGGGTGTTTCCTCTCAAATCAACCAGTTTGAATCTAGGTTTTCAGTCAACTATTTCCCTAAACGAAAAATGACTGGTTATGGCGTTGAACGCCGCATCGCCAACGATTATTTCGCCAGAATTTTAGCGCAGGTAAGTTTGGGAAGTTCGTCAATATTAAATAGCGATTTCGAATATACTAAGTTGCAAATGTCCTATATTCAACCCATTCAGGTTGGCGGATTGGGTAGATTGGTCGCATCAATCGAAGCTGGTAAAACCTTTGGTGATGTTCCACTGGGTTTACTGAGTGTTGTCCCCGGTAATCAAACTTATTTTTCTATTTACAACACCTTTCCACAGTTAGATTTTTATGAGTTTGTAACCGATACTTATACCTCAGTACACGTCGAACACAATTTTAATGGACGACTATTTTCGAGAATTCCGTTTCTTAAAAAATACAATTTAAGAGCCATTGTTGGTGCGCGAGGCGTATGGGGCGATTTATCTCAAGACAATATCAATATCAGCACCACAGGAAATCCTGTTGAATTTCCGCTTATTGCACCAAACGATAAAATTTATTACGAGTACAGTGTTGGCGTTGCTAATATTTTTAAAGTATTGCGCATCGATTTTAATTTTAGAGGTAATTATTTAGATGCACCAGGCGCAAGAAGGTTTGGTGTAACTGGTAGTTTTGGCTTCTTTTTTTAGAAAGAAATTGAATTCGTAAATTTACAAAAAACAATCTATGAAAACTTCAGATGTACCCACTTTCGATGTGTTAATCGAAATACCAAAAGGAAGCCGAAACAAATATGAATACGACTTTGAACTCAAAAAAATACGCTTCGATCGAATGCTGTTTTCATCTATGATGTATCCAGCCGATTATGGCTTTGTTCCCGAAACTTTAGCTTTAGATGGCGATCCATTAGATGTACTCGTATTAGGTGGTGAACCAACCTTTCCCATGTGCGTTATGGAAGTAAAACCCATTGGTGTCTTTCATATGGCCGACGAAAAAGGTCCAGACGAGAAAATTATTTGTGTTCCAGTGTCCGATCCTATATGGAATTCCCTGAACGATTTATCAGATATGAATCCACATCAAATTAAAGAAATTGAACACTTTTTTCAAGTGTATAAAGACCTCGAAAAGAAGAAGGTTGACGTCGGTGGTTGGGGAAACGTTGAAGAAGCTACACAAATTTGGCACCGATGCAAAGAACGCTACCAAAAAAGTGATTTTAGTGAGACAGGTAAATTTTCAATTTAAATATTTGAAATCCTAACAAAAAAGCCCTTTTGTTTTCTGAATAAAAGGGTTTTGTATTCAATTGCATTTTACTACTTTTGCCCAGCAATTAACTAATCAAAATCAATTATGGATAAATTTATGATTTATGTGCCACTTGTAATGGCAGTCATCGGTTTGCTTTTTATGTGGGCCAAAAAATCTTGGGTGTTAAAGCAAGATGCCGGAGACGGAAAGATGAAAGAAATCTCCGATTACATTTATGAAGGCGCTTTGGCCTTTCTTAAAGCTGAATACCGTTTACTTACATGGTTCGTAATAGGAGCCAGTTTAGCACTTGCTGCTATATCATTTATTGTTCCAACCACAGATATACTTATTGTAGTTGCCTTTATTTTTGGCGCTATTTTTTCAGCCTTTGCTGGAAATATCGGAATGAAGATTGCTACCAAAACTAATGTGAGAACTACGCAAGCTGCACGTACCAGTTTACCCCAAGCACTAAAAGTGTCTTTTGGCGGTGGAACTGTTATGGGATTAGGTGTTGCTGGTCTTGCAGTACTTGGTTTAACAGCATTTTTCATCGTGTTCTTTCATTATTTTATGGGAGGCGTTTGGACCTCTACCGATCAAATGACCATCGTTTTAGAAACTTTAGCTGGTTTTTCATTGGGTGCTGAATCTATTGCTTTATTTGCACGTGTTGGTGGTGGAATTTATACCAAAGCTGCCGATGTTGGTGCCGATTTGGTTGGTAAAGTGGAAGCTGGAATCCCTGAAGATGATCCTCGTAATCCAGCAACTATTGCCGATAACGTTGGTGACAACGTTGGTGACGTAGCTGGTATGGGCGCCGATTTATTTGGAAGTTATGTGGCAACAGTATTGGCCGCGATGGTACTCGGAAATTATGTAATTAAAGATATGGGCGGTGATATCGTAAACCAAGGTTTTGGTGGGATAGGTCCCATTTTATTACCAATGGCCATTGCCGGGTTTGGTATTTTGTTTTCTATCATTGGAACCATGTTGGTTAAAATTAAAAATAATGATGCTAAAGAAAAACAAGTTCAAGGTGCATTAAATGTTGGAAACTGGGTTTCTATCGGCTTAACACTTATCTCTTGTTTCTTCTTAGTAAGATATATGTTGCCAGAAACCATGCAAATGAATTTCTTTGGTGAAGGTCTTAAAGAAATTTCATCAATGCGTGTGTTTTATGCAACCATCGTTGGTTTATTTGTAGGTGGTGTTATTTCATCAGTTACTGAATATTATACAGGATTAGGCACGAAGCCGGTTTTAGCCATCGTACAAAAATCTGCCACTGGCGCAGGAACTAACGTTATCGCTGGTTTGGCAACAGGAATGATTTCAACTTTCCCAACGGTATTATTATTTGCTGGCGCCATTTGGGGTTCATATGCTTTAGCTGGATTTTACGGTGTTGCTTTAGCAGCTTCTGCCATGATGGCAACAACAGCTATGCAATTAGCAATTGATGCTTTCGGACCAATTTCGGATAATGCCGGAGGAATTGCTGAAATGAGTGAGTTGCCAAAAGAAGTCCGTACGCGTACCGATATTTTAGATTCTGTTGGAAATACTACTGCCGCTACTGGTAAAGGGTTTGCAATTGCTTCTGCAGCTTTAACTTCATTGGCCTTATTTGCGGCCTATGTTACTTTTACAGGTATCGATGGGATAAATATTTTTAAAGCACCAGTACTAGCGATGTTGTTCGTTGGTGGAATGATTCCAGTAGTGTTTTCAGCATTAGCTATGAACTCTGTTGGAAAAGCTGCTATGGAAATGGTGTATGAAGTGCGTCGTCAGTTTAAAGAAATTCCTGGCATTATGGAAGGAACCGGCAAACCAGAATACGGCAAATGTGTTGAAATTTCAACCCAAGCGGCACTTAAAGAAATGATGTTACCTGGGATTTTAACTATTGGTTTTCCTATCGCAATTTCATTATTGCCAATGTTATTGGGGTACGATAATTTATTAATTGCTGAAATGCTTGGTGGTTATATGGCTGGTGTAACGGTTTCTGGTGTGCTTTGGGCAGTATTCCAAAATAACGCAGGTGGTGCTTGGGATAATGCTAAAAAATCTTTTGAAGCGGGTGTAATGATTGATGGTCAAATGACTTACAAAGGTTCTGATGCACATAAAGCTGCAGTAACGGGTGATACAGTTGGGGATCCTTTTAAAGATACTTCTGGTCCGTCTATGAATATTTTAATTAAACTTACTTGTTTAATCGGATTGGTGATTGCGCCTATTTTAGGAGACCATGGTGCTGAAACAGGCTTGGCAGATAATCAAGTTAAAGTTGAAATGACGGTAACCAACGATTTAGCGGAAGCTACTGTTAATTACACGGTGACTGAAAACGGTGAAACGATTACAAAAGTAGAAACGTTTAAAGGAACTGAACTTGAAGTAAAAGATGCTGTTGAAGCTTTTGAAGCGGCAATAAATGTGGAAGAAACTTCTAAAAAGGTTGAAATTAATTCTGTGGAAATTAAGAAAATCTAGGTTTGACAATAACTTAATAATAAAAAAACCTCGCTTTTTCCAAGCGAGGTTTTTTTATTCAAAAACCATACAATTTATTTAGATCTCGGCGTGTCACGGTTTATTTCAGTAATGTCTACAGCATTCATTTCGTAACCTAGCAAATATTTACTAAAATGATCAGCTCTTAACCAAAACGAATATTCGGTCATATCACCAAAACCGTGGCGTTGGCCAGGCAATAGCATAAAATCGAAACGCTTGTTTGCTTTAATCAAAGCTTCAGCCATTCTAATAGTGCCACCAGGATGCACATTATTATCCACATCACCAGTAACTAGTAGTAATCTTCCTTTTAAGTTTTTAGCCAACGATTGGTTGGTGTCAATCATGTATTTGTATTTTGTTGTACCCTTATCATCCATTTCTTCAAGTACGCCATGGTGGGTTTCACTCCACCAACTATTGTAAATGGTATTGTCGTGGTTTCCTGCAGAAGATACGGCCGCTTTAAAAAAGTCTGGATACACCAACATCGCAGCAGTCGACATAAAACCACCGCCTGAATGGCCATAAATTCCAACTTTTTCAATGTCAATAAAATCGTGTTGATCGGCTAATTGTTCTGCCACATGTCTTTTATCAGCCAAACCGTAATCTCTTAAATTACCGTAACCGTAATTGTGATACCATTTTGAACGGTCGGGATGTCCACCGCGATTTCCCAGAGTGACCACAATAAAACCAACCTGCGCCATTCTATCTAAACGATCCATTCTTACCGAAAATGATTTATTTACAGCTTCAGTTTGTGGTCCTGGATAGACGTATTGTAAAAGCGGATATTTTTTAGTCTCATCAAAATCAAAAGGTTTATACATCACGCCGTAAATATCGGTAATACCATCATCTGCTTTCATTTTAAAGGGCTCTGGAAATTGGTAGCCAGTGGCCATGAGTTGTGTCAAATCGGCTTCTTCCAACTGCATCACCACACTACCTGCGCTATTGCGTAACTCAGATTTTGGAACGGTATTTACTCTGGAATAATTGCTGACAAAAAAACCATTAGAATCAGCCATATTGGTATCGGTATTGTAATCGCCCGGGTTTAAGTTCTTCAGTCCTGTGCCATTCAGGTTTATTTTATGAAGTTGCTCAAAATAGGGGTCTTGGTCTTTGGGAATTCCGTGCGCCGTAAAATATAGTGTGCGTGACTTTTCATCCACACCAATAGCTTCTTCTACGTGAAACGACCCATCAGTAATTTGATTTTTAAGGTTGCCTTCAGTATCATACAAATAGTAGTGGGCCCAACCCGATCGTTCGGCCCAATGCAACATTTCGGTTTCGTTGTTAAGTAATAATAACGGACGTGATTCTATATAGGTATTAAATCGTTCTTCTATCAATATTTTCACCTCACCCGTGTTGATATCGGCCACACAAATGTCAAGTTTTTTGCGATCTCTGCTAATGGTGTTAAAATAGATTTTTCCTTTTTCAGATAGTAATAACGACGGCGTAAAATCGTCGCTATAGGTCGCTTTTTTTCGAGGTTCGCGGTACATTTGAATGCTTTGTTGCTTTGTGGTATCTAGTTGCAACTTTTTCATATCTTTTGATGGAATATCGAACACAATCATCTCATATTTATAAAACTCATCTTCGCCAGGCATGTGATACTTGTAAGTTTCTAAGGTTGGTCGCTTCTCCTCAGTAGTGTTGATCACCCACAAATCTTTGATGTGTCTGGAATCTGTTTTTTGAAACACAAACTTTTTTGAATCGTGCGACCAAAGACCGTAAATACTTTTTCGCTTATCCTTATCTTTTATTTTGCTTTCGTTGGTTTCTCCGCGACCACTGCCACCGCCATAAGAAAAATATTCTTCGCCATCGGTGGTCCACTGATTTTCAACAATGGTACTGTCTTTCTCATTTTTAACTGCTTTCAAGAAATTTTCCTTATCCATCCAGTACATATTGTGATGTTTAGAAAACAAAACAATGGAGCTGTCGGGTGCAATATTGGCCCATTTTTTCCAATCTTCTTTTTCCTTCTTTTTATGATCAAGTAGCGTTAGTGAATTACTGCCCAATCGGTACTCAAAATGAAACACTTTATTTTCCATTTTTGGTTTTTTGGGCTTCTTTTTGGTTTTGGAGGAATCATTTTCAACCTCAGTTTTTTCTTCATCTTCATCTTCGGTTGCTTCTACCTTTTCGGATGAAGTCACTCTAAATTGAATGGCGGTATCATTCTTCACAAATTTAAAATCAAATCTCGGTAAATGTTGCGCATCGTAGGGATCTTTGGTGATTTCGGTGAGCCAATTAGCCATTTTTTCGTTGTCGAATAATTCAGTTTTAGTACGTTTATCGGCATCCACTAAATAGTATTTAGAACCTTCGGTAGTTTTGTATTGATACCAGAACCGATTACCGGTTTTTAGCCAATTAGGATTAACCGAGGTAGAATGCACCAATTTCCCCAAGTTAGTTGGTGAAAATTTTGCCGCGGCTCTGTAGTTTGGTAATGGCGTTTTATTGGTGTCGTCTTGAGTATTACCAATAAAAAAAGATAGTCCTAAAAGGAGCGAAAGAAAGTGTTTTTTCATGTGAGTTAGTTGGTGAATTGAATTGTTGAAGTTACTAAAATAAGAAAACTTAAAGTCGAAATATCGTTTAAGTATACAACCCCTATGTTTTTTAAGAAATATTAACGTTTGTCAAACTGCCATTTTACACAAAATAGCACGATTATTTAAAACGAAAAAACCTCATTTGAAGATGAGGTTTTTTATATAAAGGTGAATGTAGGCGTTAAAACAACCCATTAATCTCCGCATCAATTTTATTGATAACCAAACCTAAATCTTCAGGATTGGCAACAAAATCTAAATGATCCACATCAATTACCAATAAGCTGCCTTTGTCGTACCCGTGAATCCAAGCTTCATAGCGTTCGTTAAGTCGGCTTAAATAATCGATGCTTATTGAGTTTTCGTAATCGCGACCACGCTTGTGAATTTGAGATACTAAATTTGGTATTGAGCTTCTTAAATAAATTAATAAATCAGGACCTTTCACCAACGATTCCATCAAATCAAATAACGAGCGATAATTTTCAAAATCACGATTGGTCATTAAACCCATAGCGTGCAGATTGGGCGCGAAAATATGAGCATCTTCATAAATAGTCCTGTCCTGAATAATATCTTTACCGCTTTCTCTAATTTGAAGTACCTGTCGAAACCGACTATTTAAAAAATAGACTTGAAGATTAAAACTCCAACGTTCCATTTGGTTGTAAAAATCGTCTAAATATGGATTGTCAACCACATCTTCGAGCTGCGCTTCCCATTTATAGTGTTTGGCTAAAAATTTTGTAAGTGTTGTTTTTCCGGCTCCAATGTTTCCTGCTACTGCAATATGCATAATGTTAGTCTAATTTTAGTTGGTAGTGGTGCAAGTTTTCACCATCGTAAATATACAAGGTTTCGGTGGTTGCAAAAAACTGTTTTATTAACAAATTTGGTAATTTGATGGGTTGGGAGTCGCTTAAATCTTTACCCATTCGGTAGAGTCTGTCTGATTTTAAAACAATTAGTTTTTCGTTGGAAATGGCTATTTTCTCAAATCCATTATTTGGGATTTTGGAAATCATACTGCCCAAATAATTGTATTGGTACAAATGGTTTTGGGTGAGCAGCCAGCAAAAATTGAAATTACTTTTTAAGTCTAATATTTTACCATTAATCGGCACCGACCGAAATCGAGACCTATTTTGCTTATAGTCATACAATTCTAATTGTTGACTGTCCATATTAAAGAGCCAAACCGTATTGTCAAAACCAGTTGAAATATGGGTAACGTTGCGATAAGGTTGCAGCGTATTGAAGTCTATTTTAAATACATCAGCAAGACGATTGTCTAAAATGATAAAGCTATTTAAATCCTTGTAAAATAAATTAATTTTTAAGGGATTATAAACGTCCACCGAGGCAATATCGCCCAATTGTAAATTGCTAAAAGACGAGATATTAGTGACAGACGAGATGTGCGCGGCATCTTGCTTAAAAAAACTGTTGTTTTTAGTGGTGTAGTAGAAATTGTCGAATTTGTCGAAACCGCCAATAATTTCGGCTTTAATCGGCTGCGACTTGATAAATAAGGGATTTATCGTATCTTGACCAAAAGCCACGGAAACCGCAAAAATATAAATAAGAATAAATCGCATCATAGGTGCCACAAATTACAAAAATAAATGAATGTCTAGCACACTAATTTATAACCATAACCACGCACATTTAGTATTTGAAGATTGGAGTCTTTTTGGAGTTTTTTGCGAAGCTTAGAAATAAAAACATCCATACTGCGCGCATTAAAAAAATCGTCGTTGCCCCAAAGCTTGTTTAAAATTAAAGTCCTATCCAATACCTGATTTTTATTCTGTATCAAATGAAACAACAAATGCGCTTCTCTATGTGTGAGTTGAATAACGGATTCGTTTTTGTATGTGAGAAGCTGCTTGGGAAAATTAAAGCTGTAGTCACCTAAAATAATAAGTGCAATATTTTGCTGAGTTTTTTTGTGGTCGAGTAAATTATGAACACGCACAATAAGCTCTTCCATACTAAAGGGCTTTTTTAAATAATCGTTGCCGCCAATTGAAAAACCTTCAACCACATCGGCTGTTTGAGATTTTGCCGTGAGAAATATTATAGGAATGTTTGGGTCTGTGCTTCGTATTTCTTTGGCTAAAGTAAAACCATCTTTTTTTGGCATCATCACATCCAAAACAAGCACATCAGGTTGTTGGGTTTTATAAGTTTCAAAAGCTTTGTCTCCATTATCGCAAAGTAATACCTCAAAATCACGCGTCTCTAGACTTTCTTTAATAATTTGTCCCAAAGCAGCTTCATCTTCTGCTAACAATAATTTTATTTTAGCGTTCATGAGGTAGTGTAATTTTAAAGGTTGTTTTGTTGTTATTTAAATTTAAGACAATACTACCACCATGTTTTTCGATGATGGTTTTGCTGTAAAATAAGCCAATTCCGAAACCTTTTACATCGTGCGTATTGCCTTTTGGTACGCGGTAAAATTTATCGAATATACGTTCTTTGTCTGCTGGTTTTAAACCGTTGCCATCGTCTGAAATGTCAATTTCAATCTGCTTTTTTAAAGTTTTGAGCTCAATTTCAATCTCATTTCCACCATATTTTATGGCATTGTCTAAAATGTTGTTAATGGCATTTTCAAAATGAAAGGTATCAACTGCAGCTATAATATTATGCACATTTTTATTGAAAATAAAATTCTTTTCGGGATGCTGATTTTTAAAACTATTAAAGGATACTTCAATTAAATTAGTAAGATTCACTTCTTCTTTATTAAATTCAAGTTCGTTACTGTCTAAAGTAGCTGTTTCTAATAGTTTTTCAACCATGGTATTCAACTTCGTCAACTGGTGAGCAGACATACTGATGTAGTGCTTGGCTTTGTTCTTATCATCTATGGCGTTAAAATTACTCATGCCTTCTAAAGCCGCACTTATGGTGGCTATAGGTGTTTTAAATTCGTGGGTAATGTTGCTGATGAGGTCATTTTTAATTTCGGCCAATTGTTTTTGTTGGTTGATAATATGGAGCAAGTAAAATAAACATGCAATAACGCCAAACACGAGTATAGTCGACAACAGAATACCACCTAAAATTCGATTTAAAAGCAACGGAATTTCATTCGTAAAATATAAATTTAATTCACTTCCAGAAGGAAGAAAGCTTGAGTTTGCTTTGGTGTTAATGCCTTTTACTAGCGTGTCGGTTTTAGTAGCTGTTTCAAACTTATTTTGATGCCACCTAAAATACTGCTGCTTTTTATCATTATTATACTGCATCTGGTAGGTGATGTTTATCTTTTTTCGTTGGAATTCGTTTTTTAGCAGACTGTCAACTTGCTTCAAATCTAAACTGTCATTTTTAATTGAAATCACAATTTTAGAAGTTAAAAAATTAATTGCTTTTTCTTGAAGTGAATCGGGATTGTGTTTTTCAAAAGAAGTTATGGCTTTAAGATCTTCAAATCTGGCGTACTCGAGAGAAAAGGTATCCATCAATTTAACCTCGGCACCTCTAAAAATATTGACGCCTTCTATACTTTCAGGCTTTATATGGTCTAATTTTCTAAATTTATTGGTAGTACTGTCTATACGCGAAAGTATGTTAATTAAAGTACTATCTTTTCCAAAGCCAAATTTGTTAGAGTTGCTGTTAATTGTTAACCCAATAGTGGAATTTTGTGCCAAGGCAGCATAATAATCATCAACAGCTTTATCCAGACTTATTTGAACTTCGTTAATGAGTTGCTGTTTATTAACTTGGTAGTTTTTATAATTCCAATAGGTTTGAATACAAATGGTGGCCACAATAACTGTAGAAATTAGGTATAGAATCCAAGTGTAGGTTTTGCTTTTCATAAACCAAAAGTAGTTTTTTTAGCTTTCACAAAAACAATTGCTTAACACACGTTAACACTGGTTAACCTTATTGCTGATTTATTGTTGTCATATTTGCACTGTAGAATTAAAACTCAAATTATGAAAACTGTTATTCTTTTTATCACCATGCTCATCGGCTTTTCGGTAGCGGCACAAACAAAACCATTAAATGGTCAAATTTTAGAACCTAAGGTGTTAACATCCAATATAGGTGTCACACTAAAAGCTGATTCTTTAGAAAAAATTGAAACTTTGAACGATGATGATCTTAGAGCCATATTTGAATCATCTAGCCCAAATCAAAGCATTTATTTTGAATTTATTTGTGAGAAAGACCAAGGCGATAATTACTTAATAGAAAATTTTTCGCTCAAAATTGAAGGTAATTCAAATGAACTTGACGTTTTTATGAGCCGTTTTCAAAAAGCAAAAAAGACCATCATAAAATTTTATAATCAAAATCCATAAATCATGAAAAATATTCTAATTAATTTGAGTGTTGTTATGTCAATGCTTGTTATTTCAAGCGTCTCAGCACAAGATTTCCAAGGCATCGCCACCTACAAATCCCACCGAAAAGTAAGTATTAAAATGGACAGCACTAAAGTAACAAGTGCTATGGAAAAGCAAATGCAGGAAATGCTAAATAAACAATTTCAAAAAACTTATAAACTGGCATTTAGTAAAGAGATGTCCATTTATAAAGAGGAAGAAACGCTGGATGCACCACAAGCTGGTGGTGGTATGATGTTTACTTCTTTTGGTGGTGGCGGCAGTGATGTTTTGTTTAAGGATACCAAAAATTTAGAGTTCACCAGCCAAAAGGAAACCATGGGTAAAATATTTTTGATTCAAGACTCGCTGCCTAATTACAATTGGAAACTAGAAAAGGAAACCAAAAATATTGGAGAATACACTTGCTTTAAAGCAACCTACACCCAGGAAATAGAAGTGCCTAAAAACAACAACTTAAGTTTTTCTGTAGTTGAAAGTGATGATGAACCAGAAATGACAACCAAAGAAATAGTAACAACAGCTTGGTACACACCACAAATTCCAGTTTCAAACGGACCTGGAAAATATCAGGGTCTACCTGGTCTAATTTTAGAAATCAACGATGGCTCTCAAACCATAATTTGCACGAGTATTGTTTTAAATCCAACAGACAAGCTGGAAATTAAAGCGCCAACAAAAGGTAAAAGGGTAAGCCAAACGGAATACAAAGTGTTAGTAGATAAACGACTTCAAGAAATGCAAGAACAAAATAGACCAGCAGGTAGAAGTGGCGGTGGGGAGCATATCGAGATTAGAATTGGTGGATAACTTTAAGATATATTTAACTTGAGTAACTTTAACTTTAAGATTTTGTGCGCGTCTAAGTAAAGTTAATTAGTATACTTTTACTTTTAAATCAATATTTTATAAATGAAGACACCAATCAAAATTACCCTACTTAGTTTTATAACGCTATTTTTATGTGCCACTCAAATCACACCTGCTCAAGACTTTCAAGGAAGAGCTATATATCAAACCAAAACCACCATGGATATGGGAGATTGGGGTGGAGGTGAAATGAGCGAACAACAACGCAAACAAATCATGGATCGCATGAAAAGTTTTCTTGAAAAAACATATGTGCTTACCTTCAATAAAACGGAATCCATTTATAAGGAAGACGAAAAGTTAGAAGCTCCAGGTGCTGGTGGCGGCCGTGGTTGGGGTGGCGCTTTTGCTTCTAGTTTTACTGGCGGACCACAATATAAAAATGTGAAAGATCAACAATTGTTGCAGGAACAGGAATTTTTTGGCAAACAGTTTTTGGTGAAAGACGAGTTAAAAAAGCTCGACTGGAAAATGGGAACAGAAACCAAACAAATTGGTCAGTATTTGTGTTTTAAGGCAACAGCAATAAAAACAGTCGACGAATTTGATTGGAGAAGCATGAGAAGACGAAACAGTGATAACGATACTACCAAAGCAACGGATTCTACAAAAACCACCAATCCCTTAGAGGACATTGAAGTACCAAAAACTATCGAAGTCGTAGCTTGGTACACACCGCAAATACCAGTCAATCAAGGCCCTGGTGAATATTGGGGTTTGCCAGGTTTAATTTTGGAAGTGAATGCAGATAGAACAACCATTCTTTGTACAAAAATTGTTTTGAATCCAGCAGACAAAGAAGAAATTAAAATTCCTTCTAAAGGAAAAGAGATCACCCAAGAAGAATACAATAAAACCGTTAAGGAGAAAACTGAAGAAATGCGCGACATGTACGGCGGAAGAAGTCGTGGCGGAAATCGTTATTAGTCATTTTTGAACCTAGAAATCCATAATCATAAAATCATCAGTTTAATAAAACCTTATGTGTTATTGATGATTTTTTTAAACCAACCAAATAAAAACCAAACCCAAAAAGATGAATAAATTTATTGTACTACTAGTAATATTAGTAGCGGGGCAATCTTATGCTCAAATAAAAATGCAAGGCTTTGTAAAAGATAGTATAGGAAGTCCTTTAGAACTTGCAAATGTGATTGCCATCAATACCGAAACCAATACCTTAGATGCCTACGCTATTACTAACGACAAGGGTAGATATATAATGTCGCTCAATAAAAACGCCAAGTATAAAATTCAGGTAAGTTATTTAGGAATGAAAACGTCTGAGGAATCCGTTACAACGGTTGAAACCGATATCACTAAAGATTTTACCTTAAAAGACGATAATTTTTTAGATGCCATCGAGCTTACCTACGAAATGCCTGTTACCATAAGCGGCGATACCATCATCTACAATGCCGATTCTTTTAAAAGTGGCACTGAGCGAAAACTAGAGGATGTATTAAAAAAACTACCTGGAGTTGAAATTACAGCCGATGGCGAAATTGAAGTGGAAGGCGTTCGTGTTCAAAAATTAATGATCGATGGGAAAGACTTTTTTGATGGCGACACCAAATTAGGAGCGAAAAATATACCTTCTAATGCGGTTGATAAAATTCAAGTATTAAAAAATTATGCAGAAGTGGGTCAGTTGAGCGGCGTTCAAAACAACCAAGATAACATCGCAATCAACATCAAATTAAAAGAAGGTAAAAAGAACTTTTGGTTTGGAGATATTACAGCTGGTGGTGGCGTTTCTACCGAAAATGCGTTGTATTTATTACAACCTAAATTGTTCTATTACAGCCCAAAATATAGCATCAATTTTATAGGCGATTTAAATAATATAGGCGAATTGGCACTTACCAATCGCGATATCCGAAACTTTTCAGGTGGATTTAGAAACCCAAGCCGTAGCAGTGGAACCAATATTAATTTAGGAAACAACAACCTTAATTTTAGTACCTTGCAAAATAATAGAGCCAAAGATTTACAAACCAAATTGGGCGCTGCTAACTTCACCTATGCACCTAATGATAAATTAAATTTAAGCGGTTTCGCCATTTTTGCGAGTAGCCGTATCGATTTGCAAGAGAATAACGCTGTACTTTATACGGACGAAAGTTTAGGCATACCTGACGAAGTCACCGAAGCGAATACCCAACAAGCCAGCGATCAAGGGATTGTTAAATTAAGTGCTGTTTATAAACCAAATGCCAATAATCAATTAGACTATGATGTTTTAGGTAGAGTATCTAAAGAACAGGAAGAAAGAGGTTTGTTTTCTTCTGTTATTGGTAATACTGATCAATTTGAAGCAGCAACACCATTTAGTATCAATCAAAATTTTAATTACTATTATACTTTAAACGATAGAAATATTTTTGCCTTCGAAGCACAGCATTTAATACAAGACGAAGATCCGTTTTATAACGCCTTACTCGAAGATAAGGACGAATACGAAAACACCGCTAATGCTATTGGTCTAGATCCCAATCAAATTAATTATAACATCGGGCAAAACCGACGCGTAAAATCGAATCAGTTGGATGCCAAATTGGATTACTGGTATATTTTAAATGCCAAAAGCAATATCAATTTTACTTTAGGAACTATCTTGAGTCGTCAAGATTTTGATTCAGATATTTTTCAGTTTTTAGACAATGGTACCACCTTAACACCCACTACAGTTATTAATGACGGTCTCAATACCAACGATACCCAGTACAATTTTAGCGATTTGTATTTAGGAGTTCATTATCAATTAAAAGCTGGAATTTTTACACTAACGCCAGGTTTTTCGGTACACGCCTATGGAAATAAAAACATTCAATTTGGCGAGCAATACAAAGATAATTTTTACCGACTTTTACCTGATTTTGATGCGCGAATTCAGCTCAAAAAGAGTGAACGTATCACCTTTAATTATAGCATGCAAAATCAGTTCACCGATGTTACCAATCTTGCACGTGGTTTAGTGTTGAATAATTTTAACTCCTTATTTGTAGGTAATGCAGAGTTGGAAAATGCCCTCTCACACAATGTTCGATTAAATTATTTTAGCTTCAATTTATTTAACTATACCAATGTATTTGCTTTTTTAAATTACAGAAAAAGTATCGATCAAATTAGAAATCTTACCAATTTCGAAAGTGTGATTAGAACAAGTTCGCCATTTAACTCGCCTTTTGCCGATGAAACCTTTTCAGCGAGTGGACGTTTCCAACGTACTTTTGGGAAGATCAGAACAGGGGTGAACGGTTCATTTAACTACAGTAAATTTAATCAGTTTATCCAAGATCAACGTTCGGTAAACGAAAGTTATAATCAAAATTATGGTGCAGAAATACGCAGTAATTTTAGAGAAGCTCCGAATTTCACTGTACGGTACAATTACGGAATTCAGCAAAACGATCAAGGTTCCAGAACCACTACTTTTTACACCAATGCACCTTCAGTAGAATTTGATGCTTTGATATGGAAAGCATTCACGTTCCGAACCGATTATACTTACAATAATTTACGTGATGAAAGTGGTACTTTAAACTCATTCGAATTTTGGAATGCCTCTTTAAACTATCGTAAGGACAAAGATTCAAAATTTGAATATGAAATCAAGGCAACCAACCTGCTAAATATAAAATCTCAAGTGCAAAGTAATGCCAATGCATTTTCTGTAAGTGTGAATGAATATTTTATACAACCTAGGTTTGTAACCTTCAGATTTAGGTATAACCTTTAAACGAAAAAGCCTTTCAAATTTGAAAGGCTTTTTTATTTG
This sequence comes from Flavobacteriaceae bacterium, assembly GCA_018402135.1. Classification (GTDB taxonomy): domain Bacteria; phylum Bacteroidota; class Bacteroidia; order Flavobacteriales; family Flavobacteriaceae; genus Paucihalobacter. Next base: position 726,462 of record JAGYJF010000003.1, read on the forward strand.
ATTTTAATTTTTTAAATTTTAAAAGCTGCTTTTATCTTATCAACAAAATCAAGCACTTCCCAAGTAAATAATTCAACTTCAAGAACGACGTCTTGTCCATTAGGTTGAGAAAACGTTTTGGTGACCTTCTCTGGCGTTCTACCCATGTGCCCGTATGCCGCGGTTTCGCTATACATCGGTTGACGCAGTTTTAAACGGTCTTCAATTGCAGCGGGTCGCATGTCAAACAATTGCGTTACTACCTCGGCTATTTCACTGTCGGTAATGTTGTACTCGCAGGTGCCGAAAGTGTTTACAAAGATATTCATGGGTTCAGCCACACCAATGGCATAACTTACTTGCACCAATACTTCACCGCATAATCCTGAAGCTACTAAGTTTTTGGCAATATGTCGTGTGGCATAAGCTGCACTGCGGTCTACTTTACTAGGATCTTTTCCTGAAAATGCGCCACCACCGTGTGCACCCTTTCCACCGTAAGTGTCCACAATAATTTTTCTACCTGTTAAGCCAGTATCGCCATGCGGACCGCCAATTACAAATTTCCCTGTTGGATTGATATGATAGGTGATTGCATCATTAAATAAGGCTTGGATGTGTGTAGGTAATTTTGCAATAACTCTTGGAAGAAGAATGGTTTTAATATCTTTTCTTATGGTTTCCAACATGGCACCTTCTTCATCAAAAGGGTCGTGTTGTGTTGAAATAACAATAGCATCTATACGCTGAGGTACATTATCATCGCTATATTCTATAGTTACTTGACTTTTAGAATCAGGTCTTAGATAAGTGATGTCTTTATTATCACGTCGCAATGCGGCCAATTCTTTTAAAATTAAATGCGACAGCTCTAAGGCTAAAGGCATATAATTATCGGTTTCGTTGGTGGCATAGCCAAACATCATACCTTGATCGCCGGCACCTTGTTCTTCTTTGTTGGCTTTGTCTACACCGCGGTTTATATCTTCCGATTGCTCGTGTATGGCAGATAGAACACCGCACGAACCACCGTCAAACATATATTCGCTTTTGGTATAACCTATTTTATTGATGGTGTCTCTTGCAATTTTTTGAACGTCTAAATAGGTATTTGATTTTACCTCGCCAGCTAAAATAACTTGGCCGGTGGTTACGAGTGTTTCGCAAGCAACCTTTGAATCTTTATCAAATGCCAAAAAATTGTCGATAAGTGCGTCACTAATTTGATCGGCGACTTTATCTGGATGACCTTCAGAAACACTTTCCGAAGTAAATAAATAAGACATACGTTCTTTTTTTAAAGGTTATTTAAACTAAGAAAAATTGTCGATACAAAAAAATGCTAGAGAAGTGAATACTTACTGCTTTAGCATTTTTTTGTGAGGTTGCAATCAGACAAATTTTTCCTCTTTTTTTCTGGGACAAAAATACATATAAAATTATAATAATAAAATATTTGGTGTGATACTTATCCATCTATAAAAAAAGCCTTCAGAATTTTAACTCCGAAGGCCTAACAAAACAAGAATAATTAATAAAAATTAATGTTCATTCAATCTATAATCTGGATAAGCATTCATACCGTGTTCATGGGCATCTAATCCTTCTAATTCTTCTTTTTCAGAAACTCTTATGCCTATTGTTTTCTTCAGGATGTATATAATGATAAAGGTTGAAACAATACAAATGGCAGCGTAAGCTCCAACACCAATAAGTTGGCTTATCAATTGATCTAAACCAGCTAGGGAGCCAAATATACCAACGGCTAAAGTTCCCCAAATACCGCAAATTAAATGAACGGCTATAGCGCCAACAGGATCGTCTAATTTTAGTTTATCTATGAAGGCTACACCAAGAACTATTAAAATTCCAGCAATACTCCCGATTAAAATAGCATCGGTAGGGCTCATTTGGTCGGCACCAGCTGTTATACCAACCAAACCACCAAGTATACCATTTAAAAACATGGTTAAATCAAGGTTTTTGTACAATACTGTTGAAAATAATGCGGCTACTACACCACCAGCAGCGGCGGCAAGACAAGTAGTTACCAGTGTGAGCGAAGTTAATCCTGGATCGGCAGATAATACAGAACCACCGTTAAAACCGAACCAACCCAACCAAAGTATTACAACACCCGCAGTGGCCAGTGGAATGTTATGCCCCGGAATTGCTTGTGGCTTTCCATCTTTAAATTTGCCAATTCTAGAACCTAAAAGATATACGGTAATTAATGCGCCCCAACCACCTACTGAGTGTACTAAGGTAGAGCCAGCAAAATCATAAAATGGTGTAGACAATTCACCTAAAAATCCGCCACCCCAATGCCATGACCCTGCAATTGGATAGATGAAACCAACGTAAATAATAACAAAAATCATAAAGGCACCAATTTTCATACGTTCAGCAACGGCACCAGATACGATGGTGGCTGCAGTGGCTGCAAACATGCCTTGAAATAAGAAGTCTGTCCAATAGGTGTAACCTTCGTTATAAGCTAAATCTAATGTGCCTTCAGCAGTTAACGGAGCGTCTAATCCTATGCCAGCAAAACCTAAAAAGCCATTAAAATCTCCAGGATACATTAAGTTGAAACCAACCAAACAATAGAGTAATAAGCCAATTGTGATTATAAATATATTTTTAAATAAAATATTAATAGTGTTTTTTTGGCGTGTTAATCCTATTTCTAAAAATGCAAACCCTAAGTGCATGAAGAAAACCAGACCGGTACAGATCATCATCCATACATTATTTGTAGTTAATAATTCCATAATTAAATTTAAGTTTAGTTAGTTATTTTAAGGTGCTTTCTCCCTTTTCTCCAGTTCGTATTCTATAAACTTCTTCAATGGTTGAAACAAAGATTTTTCCGTCTCCAACCTCACCTGTCGCAGCAGCTTTTAGGATGGCTTGAATAGTCGCCGTTTCAAAATCGTCGTTAACAACAATAGATAAATACCGTCGTTGTATATCGCTAGTGCTGTAGCTAATTCCACGATATACATGTCCTTCTTTTTCGTTTCCGAGTCCAGTGACATCCCAGTATGAAAAGAAGTTTACACCAATGTCATGGAGTTCATTTTTAACATCAGAAAATTTTGATTTTCTAATGATGGCTTCAATTTTTTTCATTTTTATGTTGATTTTAGTTAGTTAAAATTTATAGATCGCAGCAAGAACAAATGAGCTCAAGCTTTTTGTTGGGTCAATATTTGAATTTATAAAAGCGTTGTCAGAGGCACTATCTAATCTCAATTCAGGCTTAATGATTAAATCGTCAATTACATAACTAGCTGTTAAGGTCGCAGTAAAAACACTAGAATCGGCAATGCCAGTGCCAATGGCTCCAAAGTCGCCATCTTCAACAAAATACTCTCCTCTAAAACCAATTGTAAAGGAATCGGAAGTTGCATATTGCGGGTAAAGTGCAACGCCTGCAAATCCAGGACCGCTGTCTTCTGTTTTTAAATAAGCTGCATTGATTCCTAAAAAGAAATCATCCGATACGTCAAAACCTCCTGTGAAGTCTATTTCAAAAAAGTTAGGATCTACCAATACATTTAAAAATTGATCAGAATAACCTAATTGAGCACCAAATGCATAGCTGCCATTTGGATTGAATTCTGTTAAGTCCGTAGGATTCATGACTCCAAGCATTAAACTAAATTTATCACTTAATGCAAAATCAGCTTTTATTCCAGTGTGGCTAAATGGTCCGTAAGAAAAAAGATAGGAAGTACTGTAGTTAAAGTTGGCAACAGGAGAAATAACCTCATACCCTAAAAAAGTATTAAAATTACCCATGGTAATGGTTACTTTATCACTTACATTCCAATAGGCGTATAATTGATTTACAATATTTCCAGTAGCCGAATACATTGGAGAGGCAAAAATAGCATCGGTTCCTCTTGGTCCAAAAACCAAATCAGCTACAAATCCTACTTTCGCACCTTCATAAGACGCTATAATATTTGCCATGCCCAATGCAAAGCCAGGCAAATTAGCGAATGATGAACCAGGCGCAATGGCATTTTCATCATTGGGAGCATCAAAATTAGTTCTGTAGTAAGCGTCAATGCTACCACTTAAATTGAATTTTTTTTCGGAGGTTTCTTCCTGTGACCAAACTGTAACAGATACTAAAACTAAAAGAAAAGTAAAAGTTGATTTCATAATAAAATTTTTATAGTTAGTTAGGGCCAAAACTATATATAAAATTATTATACCCATTAAAAATTAGGGTCAATGTTGTCATTTTTATCTTAATCTTAATTTATACCCTCTAAAATTATGGGTATAAATTAATTTATTGTATTTTATTTATAATTTAATAAAATAGAAATTGAAAAATTATTAGTTAAAGGATGAAATTTGACGAAATAATGCACTTATTATTTTTATTTGATGATAAAAATTTACTGAAATGGATCATACACTGAAGATTTTCTATTATACATTTTTCAGTATATAGTACTTAAAATTGCAAATTTCATTTTTTACAAGCTTCATATTGGTAATTTGAGAAAAGTGTTCCCACGATGTAAGCTGATTTAAACCATCCTCCTATATTAGTATACCCTAAGGGTCTTTAATCCTTAAAAAACAATGTATATGTTAAAAAAACAAGGACTTTATTTACCAGAATTTGAACACGAAAATTGTGGTGCTGGATTTATTTGTAGTTTGAAAGGCAATAAGTCGAATGCTATTATACACAAAGCGCTTGAAATTCTTGAAAAACTCGAACACAGAGGCGCCGTAAGTAGCGATGGTAAAACGGGTGACGGCGCTGGAATTTTAATAGATATTCCGCACGATTTTTTTGTAAAAAATTGCAAATTCACCTTGCCTAAATTTGGGCAATATGCAGTGAGTAATATGTTTTTACCTAAAAAAGAAAATCAGCGTATTTACTGCATCGATAAATTTGAGACCTATATAAAAGGACAAGGATTAATTGTTTTAGGGTATAGAGATGTTCCCGTCGATACTTCGGTTATAGGTAAAATAGCTGCAGAAACGGAACCTTTTGTTAAGCAAGTATTTATTGGTAAAGGCGAAAAAAATCAATCTGATTTCGAATTCAATTTAAAATTATTTACGGCAAGAAAACAGGCCGAACACGATATTATCAATTCGAAATTATCAGAAAGCAGTCGTTTTTATTTACCCAGTTTATCTACAAAAACCATTATTTATAAAGGTTTGCTGATTCCCGAAGACATCAAATTGTATTACACCGACTTGCAAGATCCTTCACTGGTCACGAGATTGGCTTTGGTGCATCAACGCTTTTCAACCAATACTTTCCCGACTTGGGATTTGGCACAACCATTTCGCTATATGTGTCACAACGGTGAAATAAATACACTGCGTGGAAATGTCTCACGTGTTCTTTCGCGACAAGAACTTATGGAAAGTGATTGGTTTGGGGATGACATCAAAAGTATTTTCCCTATTATACTGCCTGGGAAATCCGATTCTGCACAAATGGATATGATGGTTGAGTTACTTTTAATGACAGGTCGTTCGCTTCCAGAAGTTATGATGATGCTCGTTCCTGAAGCTTGGGAGAAAAACCCACACATGTCGGAAGCAAAACGGGCATTTTACGAATATAATTCTTGTATTATGGAACCATGGGACGGACCAGCATCAATTCCTTTTACAGATGGTAATTATATTGGTGCTGTTCTGGACAGAAATGGTCTGCGTCCGTCGCGCTATTCGGTAACAAAAGATGGCTACGTCATCATGTCATCGGAAACTGGCGTGATAGATATCGATCCTAAAAATATTGAACAACACGGACGATTGGAACCTGGTAAAATGTTTCTGGTTGATATGAATCAAGGCAGAATTATAAACGATGAAGAAATTAAAACCGATATTGTTTCCAAACAACCTTACAAAAAATGGCTTGATAAAAATTTGGTACATTTAGCTGATATTCCAGCCAAAAAAGGTCCTATAAAGCATAAAGAAGACGCTTTGGCAAAGCGCCAAATTGTTTTTGGTTATACCGAAGAAGATCTAAGTACACTTATTTGCCCAATGGCGCAACATGGCAAAGAGCCAATTGGCTCTATGGGAAATGATACGCCCATTGCTGTACTTTCAGAAAAACCACAGTTGATTTACAATTACTTTAAACAATTATTTGCGCAAGTAACCAACCCGCCGTTAGATGGTATCCGAGAGAAACTTATAACCGATATCAGTCTTACCTTAGGTAGCGACACCAATATCTTTAAGATTAATGAAGACCAGTGTAGAAAATTAAAAATTCAGAATCCTGTGATCTCCAAGCATGATTTAGATAAAATAAAAAACTACACTGACAACCCCGATTTTGTGGTGACTACCATTCCTTTATTATATGAAGTCGACAAAGGTTTAAATGAATTAGAATTCTCGCTTCAAAATATTGTAAATCAAGCATCTAAAGCGATCGATGAAGGTGGTAATATCATCATTTTATCGGATAGAGGCGTGAATAAAAAATTGGCGCCTATCCCAGTGCTATTGGCGTGTTCATTCGTCAACCACGAATTATACAAAATTGGCAAACGCGCTAAGGTGAGTATTATTATTGAATCGGCCGAACCGCGAGAGGTACATCATTTTGCATTACTTTTTGGCTATGGGGCCAGTGCGATTAACCCTTATATCGTAAACGAAATTGTTTACGAACAGGTAATCCATCAAGAAATTGAAGGTATCGATTATCTCACTGCCATAAAAAATTACAACAAGGCCATAGGAATGGGAATTCTTAAAGTCATGAACAAAATCGGTATTTCTACACTCAACTCGTATCGCGGCGCACAACTATTTGAATGCGTTGGACTAAACAGTAAAGTTGTAAATGATTATTTCCCGAATACGGTTACCAGAATTCAGGGCATCGGTTTACGCGAGATAGAAAAGGAAATCTACAAACGTCATAAAAAAGCATACAAGACAGGTGCTGTTGAAGCCGATTTAAATTTAGATTTTGGTGGACAATACAAATGGAGACGCCATGGTGAAAAGCATAGCTTTAATCCTCTAACGGTTGCAAAATTACAAGAGGCTGTCCGCGGAAATAAACACAAAACCTTTCAGGAATATTCAAACTTAATAAACGAACAATCTAAACACTTAATGACCATTCGTGGGTTATTTGAGTTTACCAACTACGACCCCATTCCGATTGAAGAAGTAGAACCATGGACTGAAATAGTAAAACGATTTAAAACTGGAGCGATGTCCTACGGTTCGATAAGCAAAGAGGCACACGAAAATCTAGCAATTGCTATGAATCGTATTGGCGGTAAAAGCAACTCTGGCGAAGGGGGTGAAGATGAAGAGCGCTATTATAAAGATTCAAGTGGCGATTGGAAAAATTCTGCCATCAAACAAGTGGCCTCAGGACGTTTTGGCGTAACCTCTAATTATTTAACCAACGCTTCTGAAATACAAATTAAAATGGCCCAAGGTGCGAAGCCTGGAGAAGGCGGGCAACTGCCTGGCCCAAAAGTGAATCCGGATATTGCCAAAACTAGAAATTCAACACCTTATGTAGGTCTTATTTCACCACCACCTCATCATGATATTTATTCGATTGAAGATTTATCGCAATTGATTTACGATTTAAAATCCGCCAACAGAACTGCAAGAATTAATGTAAAACTTGTTTCTGAAGTTGGTATTGGTACAGTTGCCGCAGGTGTAGCCAAGGCTAAAGGCGATGTTATTTTAATTTCAGGTCATGATGGCGGAACAGGTGCTTCGCCATTAACTTCCTTAAAACATGCGGGCTTACCATGGGAACTTGGTTTGGCAGAAGCACAACAAACGCTAGTAATGAATAATCTCCGTTCTCGTGTGGTTTTGGAATGCGACGGTCAATTAAAAACGGGTCGCGATGTGGCTATTGCATGTTTGTTAGGAGCCGAGGAATTTGGATTTGCTACAGCACCTCTAGTGGCTTCAGGTTGCATTATGATGCGTGTTTGTCATTTAAATACTTGCCCGGTTGGTATCGCCACTCAAAATCCTGAACTTCGCAAAAAATTCCAAGGAAAACCAGAACATGTGGTTAATTTTATGTATTTCGTGGCTCAAGAATTACGCGAAATCATGGCACAACTTGGTTTTAGAACCGTGAACGAGATGGTTGGTCAGGTTAAAAAATTGAATCGTAATAAAACCATTAAACATTACAAAGCTTTAGGCCTGGATTTATCACCAATTTTGCATCAGGTTGATGTACCTGAAAATACGGTATTCTACAATACAGAAAGTCAAGATCATCACTTAGAGAATGCCCTAGATTTTGATATTATACGAAAAGCACATCCAGCCTTATTCAGAAGAGAACGTACTGTTTTAGAATCTAAAATCACCAATAGAGACAGGGCATTTGGAGCGATTTTAAGTAATGAAATTTCTAAAATTTACGGCTCGCAAGGGCTTCCAGAAAACACTTTGAAAATTAATTTCACGGGTTCGGCAGGTCAAAGTTTTGGGGCTTTTGCTACCAAAGGACTAACCTTAACTATTAATGGTAACTCCAACGACTATCTTGGGAAAGGTTTGTCGGGAGCAAAACTAATTGTAAAAGTACCTGAAGAAGCCACTATTGTTCCAGAAGAGAATGTCATTATTGGTAATGTTGCTTTTTACGGCGCTACTTCGGGTGAAGGTTATATTAATGGTAAGGCTGGTGAGCGTTTCTGTGTTAGAAATTCAGGCGCACTCACTGTCGTTGAAGGTATTGGCGACCATGGTTGCGAATATATGACTGGAGGTAGAGCTGTTATTCTTGGTGAAGTGGGTCGTAATTTTGGTGCTGGTATGAGCGGCGGCATTGCCTATGTCTATAATCCAAAGGGTACGTTTGAAACACAGTGTAATATTGAAGGTCTTAATCTTGAACCGGTCGTGATTTCTGAAGATATTATAGAACTCAAAACCCTTGTTGAAAATCATTACAACGCCACTTTAAGTCCCCTAGCGCAAAGACTACTCGAAAATTGGCAAACAGAGTTGCCTAAATTTATTAAGGTATTACCAGAGGAATACAGACTGGCATTAATTAGATTAGAAGAAGAAAACAAAGTTAAGGTTTAAGAATATGGGAAAGATAACAGGATTTTTAGAATACGAAAGAACTGACGAACCTTATATTAAGGTTGAAAGACGGCTTAAAAACTATAAGGAATTCACAATTCCTTTGGAAGAGAAAAAGATGAAGGAACAAGGTGCAAGATGCATGGACTGCGGCATTCCGTTTTGCCATAGTGGTTGTCCATTAGGCAATCTGATTCCAGATTTTAATGATAAAGTTTATAAAGGAAGATGGAAGGAAGCCGCCGAAATTTTACACGCCACTAACAATTTTCCGGAATTCACAGGTCGATTATGTCCAGCACCATGCGAAGAAGCATGTGTTTTGGGAATTAATGAAGATCCAGTTTCTATTGAAAACATTGAAAAAAACATTGTTGAAACAGCCTTTAAAGAAGGTTGGATTCAGCCAAATCCACCAGATAAAAGAACCGATAAAAAAGTAGCAGTTATTGGATCGGGTCCAGCTGGATTAGCCGCCGCTCAGCAACTGAACCGCGCTGGACATTCCGTGACAGTTTTTGAACGTGATGAAAAAGTTGGCGGATTATTGCGTTATGGGATTCCCGACTTCAAAATGGAAAAGCAGGTTATAGACCGACGTTTAGATATCATGAAAGCCGAAGGAATTGAGTTTAAAACCAATGCACATGTGGGTCTTAATTTAAGTGTTGAGACTATCAAAGCCGATTTTGATGCAGTCCTACTTTGCGGCGGCGCAACCGTACGACGCAATATTCCAATTAAGGGCAATCATTTAAAAGGCGTACATCAGGCAATGGATTTTTTAAAATTGAATAACCAATATGTAGATGGGTTAATTGATTTTGAAGCGGTGATTTCAGCAAAAGACAAAAATGTGATTGTAATTGGCGGTGGCGATACAGGTTCAGATTGTATTGGAACAAGTAACCGTCATGGCGCCAAATCAGTGGTTAATTTTGAAATTTTAAGCAAACCAACAACAGGTAGACCAGCAAACCAACCATGGCCGTATTGGCCAATGAAGCTCAAAACAACTTCTTCGCATCAAGAAGGTGTTGAGCGATTTTTCAGTATTTCAACTAAAGAATTTATAGGTGATAAAAATGGCAATTTAATTGGGTTAAAAACGGTTGAGGTAGAATGGATTTTTGAAGACAGCAAACGACCAGAACTTAAAGAGCTACCCAATACTGAAAAGCAATGGGACTGCGACTTAGTATTATTAGCCTTAGGTTTTACCGGCGCCGAAAAAACCCTAGCGGAACAATTCGGTATTGAAATGGATTTTAGAACAAACATAAAAGCCAGCACCTCAGATTATGCTACCAACGTCAAAGGTGTATTTGCGGCTGGCGATATGCGTCGTGGACAATCACTTATTGTATGGGCCATTTCCGAAGGAAGGGAAGCTGCTCATCATTTAGATGCCTACCTAATGGGGCATTCAAATTTACCAGTTAAAGAAGAAGGCGATTTGCCAAGACTGTAAAAGTTAAGTTTTTTTATTGGTTGCGAAATCCATTTTTCAATTCTTTAGTTAGAAGCGAAAAGTGGATTTTTTTTAAAAATATCAGTCTTTGTACATCTTTTGACTATACCATTTATATCTCGTTAAATAATTATAAATGAGATATATAAACTCATAACACATGTGTTGAATTTAACACAGTGATACCAGTTGCGAAATAAAGGCACTACAGAAATTATAATTTCGGAGTTGAAAACCTAAAATCCCAGAATGGAATTAAATAAATACAGCAAAACAGTAACTCAAGACCCAACGCAGCCAGCAGCCCAAGCCATGCTGCACGCCATAGGATTAACCAAAGAAGATTTTTACAAACCCATGGTAGGTATAGCAAGTACAGGTTACGAAGGAAACCCTTGTAATATGCATCTCAACGATTTGGCAAAGCTGGTAAAAGAAGGCACTAAAAATAAGGATATTGTAGGATTAATTTTCAATACTATAGGCGTAAGCGATGGCATTTCAATGGGAACTCCTGGGATGCGTTATTCTTTGCCATCTAGAGATATCATAGCCGATTCTATGGAAACTGTGGTGCAAGCCATGAGCTACGATGGTTTGATAACTGTTGTAGGTTGTGATAAAAATATGCCAGGTGCTTTAATGGCCATGATTCGTTTAAACAGACCAAGTATTTTGGTGTACGGCGGTACGATTGATTCTGGTTGCCACAACGGAAAAAAACTAGATGTTGTTTCCGCATTTGAAGCTTGGGGAAGTAAAGTTGCTGGCACTATGTCAGAAACAGAATACCAAAGTATAGTTGAAAAAGCTTGCCCCGGAGCTGGTGCTTGCGGTGGCATGTATACCGCGAATACCATGGCTTCAGCTATTGAAGCGTTAGGGATGGCTTTGCCATTCAACGCCTCCAATCCAGCATTAAGCGACGCAAAAAAGCAAGAATCCGTAAAAGCCGGTGAAGCTTTAAGAGTTTTACTAGAAAAGGATATTAAACCATCTGATATTATTACTAGAAAATCTCTTGAAAACGCTGTGAGATTGGTGACAATCCTAGGTGGCTCAACCAATGCGGTATTACACTTTTTGGCTATTGCTAGAGCTGCTCAAATTGATTTTACACTTAAAGATTTTCAAACTATCAGTGATAACACACCATTCTTAGCCGATTTAAAACCGAGCGGAAAGTATTTGATGGAAGACGTGCACGCGGTAGGTGGCATTCCAGCAGTATTAAAATATCTGTTGAAAAAAGGCCTGATTCATGGTGATTGTTTAACAGTAACAGGAAAAACTATAGCCGAAAATCTGCGAGATGTCCAAGATTTAACAGATGGTCAAGAGGTGATCAAACCAATTGAAAATCCCATCAAAATTAGTGGACATCTACGAATGTTATTTGGAAACCTAGCCGAAGAAGGTAGCGTCGCCAAAATTACAGGTAAAGAAGGCTTGCAATTTAGAGGTAAGGCCAAAGTTTTTGAAAGCGAATACGAAGCCAATGATGGTATTCGAGATGGCAAAGTAGAAAAGGGTGATGTGGTTGTCATTCGATATGAAGGCCCAAAAGGTGGTCCAGGCATGCCAGAAATGCTAAAACCTACCGCAGCTATTATGGGTGCAGGTTTAGGGAACGAAGTTGCCTTAATTACTGATGGCAGATTTTCAGGCGGTACGCACGGATTTGTAGTGGGTCATATAACACCAGAAGCTCAGGAAGGTGGCGCGATAGCCCTAGTAAAGGACGGCGATTACATTACTATAAATGCAGAAACTAATACCATTCAATTAGAAGTTTCAGATGAAGCGTTAAAACTGAGAAAGCAGCAATGGAAGGCACCTGAATTAAAATTCAAACGCGGGGTTTTATATAAATATGCAAGAACTGTTTTGTCCGCCTCAAAAGGCTGTGTCACGGATGAGTTTTGAATCGAATAGTTAATAATTAGTAAAAAACAATTTGACAATCGAAATTGTTCATAATAAGGGTTGAAAAAGATGAAAGAAGTACAAACTTTAGAAAATAACATAGCTGTTTTAAATCAAACGGAACGCATCTCAGGTAGTGAAGCGATTATTAAATGCTTACTAGCTGAAGGCGTGGAAATTTTATACGGCTATCCCGGCGGAGCCATCATGCCGGTATATGATGAATTATACAAATATCAAGACAAGATTCATCATGTGCTCACACGTCACGAACAATGTGCTGCGCATGCTGCACAAGGTTATGCAAGAATTTCAGGAAAAGTTGGTGTGGCCATAGCGACTTCCGGTCCTGGCGCTACCAATCTTATTACAGGAATTGCAGATGCCCAAATAGATTCTACACCTTTGGTCTGTATCACGGGGCAAGTCGGTTCGCACTTGTTGGGAAGCGATGCCTTTCAAGAAACAGATATTGTTGGTATTTCAACACCAGTTACCAAATGGAACCACCAAATCACCAAAGCTTCTGAAATTCCAGAAGTCCTAGCAAAGGCATTCTACATTGCTAAAAGTGGCAGGCCAGGACCTGTATTGATAGATATAACTAAAGATGCACAGTTTGAACAATTCGATTTTCAATATAAAAAATGTACGTCAGTAAGAAGTTATAAACCTGTGCCTGATACGGATGAAAAGACTATAAATGCTGCTGCAGATTTAATCAACAATGCTAAAAAACCTTTTATTATTTGGGGTCAAGGTATAATTTTAGGTCAAGCTGAAAATATTCTAAAATCAGTTATAGAAAAGACTGGAATTCCAGCGGCTTGGACAATTTTAGGGGCATCGGCCATTCCAACCTCACATCCATTAAATGTTGGTATGGTTGGTATGCACGGTAATTACGCACCAAATGTATTGACCAACGAATGCGATGTGCTCATTGCCATCGGAATGCGTTTTGATGATCGCGTCACAGGAAATCTTCAAACTTATGCCAAACAAGCTAAGATTATTCACTTTGAAATTGATCCGGCAGAAGTCGATAAAAATGTAAAAACCGATGTTGCTGTTTTGGGCGATGCCAAACAAAGCTTAACAAAATTGTTACCATTGCTTTTTAACAATAGTCATCCTGAATGGGTTCAAAAGTTTAAGGATTTATATAAAATAGAATACGAAGAAGTCATTAAAAACGATCTACATCCAACCAAAGAAGGTTTGACCATGGGTGAAGTTTTAAAGGAAATCAATCAACAAACAAAAGGAAATGCAGCCATCGTAAGTGATGTAGGCCAACACCAAATGATTGCCTGTCGTTACGCTAATTTTAACATTACAAAAAGCAATATTACCTCTGGCGGCCTAGGAACTATGGGATTTGCACTTCCTGCAGCTATAGGTGCAAAAATGGCAGCGCCAGAACGCGATGTGATTGCTATTATTGGTGATGGTGGTTACCAAATGACCATACAAGAATTAGGCACCATATTCCAGCAACGTGTACCGGTTAAAATTGTGGTTTTAAACAATGAATTTCTCGGAATGGTCCGCCAATGGCAGCAATTATTTTTTGAAAGACGCTACGCTTCAACCGAAATGGTAAATCCAGATTTTGTAGCTATTGCAAAAGGCTATCAAATAGAAGCTCAAAAAGTAACAAAGCGCGAAGATTTAGCTACCGCAGTTAAGGAAATGATGCAATGTGATGGCCCTTACTTTTTAGAAGTTCTTGTTGAAAAGGAAGATAATGTATTCCCCATGATACCAACTGGAGCAAGTGTTTCAGATATAAGATTAGGATAATATGAATGAACAAAAATTATATACAGTTACTATTTATTCCGAAAACAACATCGGTTTATTAAACCGAATTTCGGCCATTTTTCAACGCAGACATATCAACGTTGAAAGCATCAATATTTCAACCTCAGAGATAGAAAATGTTTCTAAATGGACGATTATGGTATGGCTTACCGAAGAGCGCATGAAAAAAATAATCGGACAAATAGATAAGCAAGTAGAGGTCATCAAGGCGTTTTATCATCCCGAAGATGAAACTATTTATCAAGAATCTTGCTTGTTTAAAATTAAATCGGATTTATTGTTTGAAGAGCGTCAAATTCAAAATATTATTAAGGAAAGCAGCGCGAGAATTGTAACAGTGAACCGCGATTTTTTTGTGATTGAAAAATCAGGAAGGAAAGACGAAATTGATTTATTACATCGCGAATTAAGTGTATTTGGAGTTATGCAATTTACACGTTCGGGTCGCATTGCAGTAACCAAAGACGAAATGAAAATATCAACAATGCTAAAAGCGTTGCAACATTAAAAACAAAACAAAATGGAAAATTATTTCAACACATTACCATTAAGAAAACAATTAGAGCAGTTAGGAAAATGCCGTTTTATGAAGGCCTCAGAATTTGAAAATGGCATCAATATATTAAAAGAAAAAAAAATTGTGATTATCGGTTGCGGTGCTCAAGGTTTAAATCAGGGCCTAAACATGAGAGATTCTGGTTTAGATATTTCTTATGCCTTAAGGCAAGTTGCGATTGATGAACAGCGAGATTCTTATAAAAACGCTTCGTCTAATGGATTTACCGTTGGAACGTATGAGGAATTGATTCCAACAGCTGATCTAGTGCTCAATCTAACACCCGATAAACAACATACAAATGTGGTGAAGACTGTAATGCCATTGATGAAAAAGGGCGCAACCCTAAGCTATTCTCATGGCTTTAATATCGTGGAGGAAGGTACGAAAATCAGGGAAGATATCACCGTAATTATGGTAGCACCAAAATGTCCAGGAACCGAAGTGCGTGAAGAGTACAAACGCGGTTTTGGGGTGCCAACCTTAATCGCCGTTCACCCAGAAAACGACCCAGAACAAAAAGGCTGGGCACAAGCAAAAGCCTACGCGGTTGCCACCGGTGGTCATAGAGCTGGTGTTTTAGAATCATCCTTTATTGCTGAGGTTAAAAGTGATTTAATGGGCGAGCAAACCATATTATGTGGCCTGTTGCAAACTGGTGCTATTTTATCGTTCGACAAGATGATTGAAGAAGGTATAGAACCCGGTTACGCAGCCAAATTAATTCAATTTGGTTGGGAAACCATCACCGAAGCTTTAAAACACGGTGGCATTACCAACATGATGGACCGCTTATCGAATCCTGCAAAAATTAAGGCATTTGAATTATCTGAAGAACTAAAAACCATAATGCGTCCATTATTTGAAAAACATATGGACGATATTATCTCAGGTCATTTCTCAAAAACCATGATGGAAGATTGGGCAAACGACGATAAGAATCTATTAAAATGGCGCGCCGAAACAGGCGAAACTGCTTTTGAAAAAACTGCCTTAACGAGCAACCATATTTCCGAACAAGAATACTTTGACCATGGGGTTTTATTGGTTGCCTTTGTTAAATCAGGGGTTGAACTCGCCTTCGAAACCATGGTAAGTGCTGGTATTATTGAAGATTCAGCATACTATGAGTCGCTGCACGAATTACCTTTAATTGCCAACACCATCGCGAGAAAAAAACTGTTTGAGATGAATAGAGTCATTTCAGATACAGCCGAATATGGCTGTTATTTATTCGACCACGCTTGCAAGCCTTTGCTAGCTGATTTTATGAAAAACGTCGAAATCTCTGTAATTGGCAAGTCTTATTCAGTCTCAAATGCGGTAGACAATGTTGAAATTATTGCCGTAAATCAGGCTATTAGAAACCATCCTATTGAAACGGTTGGAAAACGACTTCGAGCTGCTATGACTGCTATGAAAGTGATAAAGTCTGAAGTAAAAACCAAATCATCAGTACTCGCTTAATGGAAGTAAAAACCACATACTTTCCAACACTACCAGCGATTGATGCTGCTGCTATAAAATTAGATGGTATAGCAACGGTTACACCTCTGATGAAAAATTTGAACTATTCAAATCTGTTTGAGAGCAATATATTTTTTAAACGGGAAGATTTGCAGCAAGTGCGTTCTTATAAAATTAGAGGTGCTTATAATAAAATGTCTTCGCTTTCAAGTGCCGAAATCGATAATGGTATTGTTTGCGCCAGTGCGGGAAATCATGCGCAAGGGGTGGCTTTATCATGTAAATTATTGAAAATAAAAGGCACTATTTTTATGCCCGCGCCAACGCCTAATCAAAAAGTTGAGCAGGTTAAAATGTTTGGTGAAGAATTTATAGATGTCATTTTAACGGGTGATAGTTTTGATGATGCTTATCACGCTTCAAAAATTCATTGTCAAAACTTAAGTAAAACATTCATTCATCCGTTCAACGACGAAAAAGTAATCGAAGGCCAAGCCACTGTAGGTTTAGAGATTATTGACCAAGCGCAACAGCATCCCATTCATTATGTGTTTGTTCCGGTAGGTGGTGGTGGACTTTCAGCAGGACTTTCAACCGTTTTTAAAGAGCTCTCGCCACTGACGAAAATTATTGGTGTAGAACCGAAAGGTGCACCTTCAATGTTTACTTCTATAAAGAATAATAGAAATACAGAATTAAGACATATTGATAATTTTGTGGATGGTGCAGCGGTGAAACGAGTGGGCGATTTAAATTTTGCCATTTGTAAAAATAATCTACATGATATGCTTACGGTTGATGAAGGCAAAATTTGTCAAACCATTTTGGATCTTTACAACAAGGAAGCCATCGTTGCTGAGCCCGCAGGTGCTTTAAGTATCGCTGCATTAGAACAATATGCAGAAGAAATTAAGGGTAAAAATGTTGTGTGTGTAGTGAGTGGCAGTAATAACGATATTACTAGAACAGCTGAAATTAAGGAACGTGCCTTATTGTACGCCAATTTAAAACACTATTTTATTATAAAGTTTCCACAACGCGCTGGCGCTTTGCGAGAATTTGTAGTTGAGATACTCGGTCCGAATGACGACATCACGTATTTTCAATATACCAAAAAAACCAATCGTGAAAATGGTGCTGCCGTTGTAGGCTTGGAATTAAAAACTTCAGATGATTTACAACCACTCATTACCAAAATGAAACTCCACAATTTTTACGGCGACTATCTTAACGATAAACCTGATTTGTTTCAGTTTCTTGTATAAGTTAATTTATCATCCGAGATATTTATTTTAATTCTTACTACCTTTAGTGAAAACAAATTGCTAAAAAAATTCTATGAAAACGCTATTTAAAAACATTCCTGAAAATTTTCAAATTAAAACATTAACCCATCAAAACAGCTATTTAGTGGCTGGTAAATTGGTGCCTTGGAAAGGAGAGCAAGTTGAGGTGTTCTCGTCTATTTCTTCCACAGAAAAATACCAACCTACATTATTAGGAAGTATTCCGTCGCTTACTGAAAAAGAAGCCATTGAGGCCTTAGAAGCAGCTTGCACGGCTTACGACAAAGGTCAAGGTGAGTGGCCAACAATGAAGGTTGTGGATAGAATTGCCTGCATGGAAAAGTTTGTAACGCAAATGAAAACCAAAAGAGACGAAGTCGTTAAACTTTTGATGTGGGAAATTGGTAAAAATTTACCTGACTCTGAAAAGGAGTTCGACAGAACTGTAGAATACATTTATGACACCATTGAAGATTACAAACAATTAGACAGAGATTCTGCTAATTTCAAGAAACACGATGGTGTTTATGCGCACATCCGACGCGGACCTTTGGGAGTTGTATTGTGTTTAGGACCCTATAATTACCCTTTAAATGAAACTTTTGCGTTGTTAATTCCAGCAATCATTATGGGGAACACCGCTATTTTTAAACCAGCTAAACACGGTGTTTTACTGCTTTCGCCATTATTAGAGGCGTTTAGAAGTAGTTTTCCACCAGGCGTGGTTAACATTATTTACGGTCGCGGTCGGGTAGTGGCAACGCCTATCATGCAGTCTGGTAGAATAGATGTGCTGGCACTTATAGGAAACAGTACATCGGCCAATGCATTGCAAAACGAACACCCTAGACAAAATAGGTTACGCTTGGTATTGGGATTAGAAGCGAAAAATCCAGCGATTGTATTGAAAGATGCCGATTTAGATTTGGCTATCGACGAATGTATTGCTGGCACGACTTCCTTTAACGGTCAACGCTGTACGGCGTTAAAAGTATTATATGTTCATGAAGATATTATTGAAGAATTCAACAAACGCTTCTCAGCCAAAGTGGATGCACTTAAGTTCGGGAATCCTTGGGATGTTGGTGCTAAATTAACACCGCTTCCTGAGCCAGGAAAACCAGCCTATATTCAAGAATTAATTGATGATGCCTTATCAAAAGGAGCCAAAATTATCAACGAAAAAGGCGGTGAAACCACTGATAATTATATTTTTCCTGCGGTACTATATCCGGTTACTAAAGACATGCGCGTTTTTCAAGAAGAACAGTTTGGACCTGTGATTCCTGTGCTTTCATTCTCTGATATTGACGAGCCTTTAGACGATATGGCCGCTTCTAATTATGGGCAGCAGGTGAGTTTGTTCGGTAAGGATGTAAAAACCTTATCTCCTTTAATCGACACCTTGGTAAACTTGGTATGTAGAGTAAATTTAAATAGTTCGTGCCAAAGAGGTCCAGACGTGTATCCTTTTACAGGCAGAAAAGATTCAGCGGTTGGTACCTTAAGTGTACATGACGCTTTGCGCTCGTTTTCAATTAGAACATTTGTGGCCTCTAAAGACAACAGCTATAACAATGCAATTTTAAAGGAGTTATTAACCTCTAAGGGTTCTAATTTTGTAAGTACAGATTACATACTGTAATTCACAATTGGTATATGAGTAAATAAATTTTTAGAATAAACTAATTAATATGAATAATTCTTAAAAAAAGGTTGAAAAATATATAATATGATAAAATTTACAACTTAGTACTGTTGTTAAGTTGTAAATGTCAAATTAATTTTTAGTTTTACTCAGATTTTACAAGCAATTGAAAGCATTTTCCAATACATACAATTTCACTACAATTGTTATTTCAAGTAGCAGTAGGAATTCATTGCGTCCCGTTTTAAGTCGTCGCCCTTAAGGGTGTACTTCTATTCTAGAACTAAGGTGCGTCCGGTTCTGCTTCAAAAAAACTAAACCTTTTATTTAATAATTTAAACCAATTACAATGAAAATTGTTATTGCTGATAAATCGCATAGTATTTATGCCGACATTATTTGTCAAACTATAGCCGAAGCTGCAAAAGTTCGCGGTACAGGAATAGCCAAGCGCGAACCTGAATACATCATTACCAAAATGGAAAATGGTAATGCTGTTATTGCCTTAGATGGCGAAAAGTTTGCTGGCTTTTGTTATATTGAAAAATGGGGTCATGGCAAATTCGTAGCCAATTCTGGTTTAATTGTGCACCCCGATTATAGAAATTTGGGTCTTGCAAAACAAATCAAGCAACTGGTTTTTGATCATTCCAGACAAAAATTTCCCGATGCCAAAATATTTAGTATTACGACAGGATTAGCGGTGATGAAAATGAATAGCGACTTAGGCTACAAACCCGTAACTTTTTCGGAGTTAACGACTGACCAATCTTTTTGGAATGGCTGTCAAACCTGTAAAAATTATGATGTATTACAACGTACTGAACAAAAAATGTGTCTGTGTACAGGGATGCTTTACGATCCGAGCGCTAAACAGGAATTAAAGTCTGAAAAGCGTGAGTTTGATACTAAAGTTTGGACCCGATTAAAAAACATCAAGCAATCTATTTTTTTAAAAAAAGATAAAAAATGAACAAACTAGTATTAGCTTATAGTGGTGGATTAGACACTTCGTACTGTGCGGTAAGTCTTTCAAAAGCTGGCTATGAAGTTCATGCAGTAAGCGTGAACACAGGAGGATTTACTTCAGAAGAAATAAAAAACATTGAAAGCAAGGCTTATAAAATGGGTGTCAGTACCTATCAAAATATCAATGCGATTAATTCATATTATCAAAAAGTAATTAAATATCTCATTTTTGGTAATGTTTTAAAAAATAATACCTATCCATTATCGGTCAGTGCCGAACGCATTATTCAAGCCATTGAAATTGTTGAATACGCCAAAAGTATCAACGCTCAATACATCGCTCATGGCAGTACTGGTGCAGGAAACGACCAAGTGCGATTCGATATGATTTTTCAAACCTTAGCGCCAAATATTGAAATTATTACACCAATCAGAGACCAAAAGCTCACAAGACAAGAAGAAATTGAATATTTAAAAGCCAATAATGTGGATGTGGCTTGGGATAAGGCAAAATACTCCATCAACAAGGGGCTTTGGGGTACCAGCGTTGGTGGCTCTGAAACTTTAACGTCCCAAAATCCGTTGCCTGATACTGCTTATCCTTCACAGCTTCAAAAAGAAGATAAAGAGAAAGTGATTTTGAGTTTTGAAAAAGGTGAATTGGTGGCCATAAACCATAATCAAAATGCTCCTGAAAAAAACATTGAGCTGCTTAATGAAATGGCCTCCGCCTATGCAATTGGTAGAGATATTCACGTAGGCGATACCATTGTTGGTATTAAAGGTCGTGTTGGTTTTGAAGCCGCATCGGCTTTAATTACCATCAAGGCGCACCATTTATTAGAAAAACACACCCTTACCAAATGGCAACTTCAGCATAAGGAGTATTTAGCCAGTTTCTACGGAATGCACCTTCATGAAGGTCAGTATTTAGACCCGGTAATGCGGAATATAGAGGCTTTTTTACAAAGTAGTCAGGAAACGGTTTCAGGTGATGTAACCGTCACTTTAAAGCCGTATCATTTTTCTTTAGATGGCATTGATTCGAAACATGATTTAATGAATGCCAAGTTTGGTAGCTACGGTGAAGAAAACAAAGGTTGGACTGCCCAGGAAGCCAAAGGTTTTATAAAAATAGTGGGTAATCAGAATAAAATTTACCAACAAGTTAACTCGAAATCATGATACAAGCAGGAATTATTGGTGGTGCAGGATATACAGCCGGTGAATTGATACGACTGTTGCTTAATCACCCTGAGGTAAATCTTAATTTTATTTATAGCACATCGAACGCAGGGAATAAAATAAGTGACATTCATCAAGATTTGGTAGGTGATTCAGCACTCAAATTTTCAAATGTTGTTAACCCTAATGTTGATGTGTTGTTTTTATGTTTAGGTCACGGAAATTCCAAAGCTTTTTTAGAAGCACACCAATTTTCAAGTCAGACAAAAATTATCGATTTGAGCAATGATTTCAGGTTAGAAAAAGACCAAAATTTTAAAGGAAAAAGCTTTATTTATGGCTTGCCAGAATTGCAAAAATCCGTAATAAAAAATGCCGATTACATTGCCAATCCAGGATGCTTTGCGACAGCAATTCAATTGGCATTGTTGCCTTTGGCTGCAGCTCAAAAATTAAATGATGAGATTCATATAAATGCCGTGACAGGTGCAACAGGAGCCGGAACTGCGCTGTCTGAAACCACACATTTTACATGGAGAGACAATAACTTTTCTTCTTATAAAGTGTTTAGCCATCAGCACCTGGATGAAATTCAACAAACTGTCAATCAATTAAACAATAATTTTTTTCCAGAAATCAGTTTTATTCCCAATAGAGGCAATTTTTCCAGAGGCATTTTTGCGTCGCTTTACACCAAGTATCAAGGTTCGGCCGAAAGTGCAATCAAGCTATTTAAGGATTTCTATAAAGATGCCGTATTTACCATTGTTTCCGATGAAGAAATTCATTTGAAACAGGTAGTAAATACCAACAAATGCTTACTTCATGTACAAAAACATAAAGATAAAATATTGATAACGAGCATTATTGACAATTTGCTTAAAGGTGCTTCTGGTCAAGCCATTCAAAATATGAACTTAATGTTTGGCTTTGAAGAAAGTACAGGATTAAAACTCAAGGCCAATTATTTTTAATTTCATGAATAAACTAACAATATGAAACGCCCAAGTAAAAATATTAACATACAGGACAATGATTATCCTAGGGCGTTCCATCTGACCAATAAAAAAAAATATTAACAGATGAAAATAGCCATCATAGGAACCGGAAATTTAGGAAAATCTATAGCCAAGGGTTTGATAACCAATAATGCGATTACGACCTTACATCTAACCAAACGGAATTTAAACGCCATACAAGAATTTGAAGGTTATAAAAATGTCACCCTTACCTCCAGTAATATTGAAGCTGTAAAACATTCGGATATCTTGATTCTTGCCGTTCAACCTGCCCATTTAGAGACTATTTTAAAAGAAATTTCACCCTTTTTAAACGAAAATCATGTAATAATTTCTACGGTTACTGGTTTTGTGATTCAAAAAATTGAATCCATAATCGGGGTTGATCAGTTTATCATTCGTGCAATGCCCAATACGGCAATTGCGGTCGGGAAATCTATGACTTGTTTGTGTAGCAATAGCAAAGGTGAAAAACGCATAAAAATTGCGCAGGCTATTTTTAACAGATTGGGCCATTCTATGATAATTCCCGAAACACAAATGCAAGCAGCTACCGTTGTTTGTGCTAGTGGTATTGCGTTTTGGATGCGACTCATCCGAGCAACTACGCAAGCGGCTATTCAGTTGGGTTTTGATGCTAATGATGCCCAAGAATTGGCTATGCACACTTGTCAAGGGGCTGCGAGTTTACTGATTACCAACGGCAAACATCCAGAGGAAGAAATAGACAGCGTTACCACCCCAAAAGGTTGTACCATTGAAGGCTTAAACGAAATGGAACACAAAGGTTTAAGTTCTTCTTTAATTCAAGGTATGGTGGCGTCGTTTAATAAAATTAGTAACATAAAAAAGGAACAAATATGAGTTTATTCGATGTGTATCCGTTGTTTGATCTTACACCTGTTCACGCGAAGGATGTATATGTTTACGATGAAAACGAAACGGCCTATTTAGATTTGTACGGCGGACATGCGGTGATTTCCATTGGGCATTCGCATCCA
Organism: Flavobacteriaceae bacterium; assembly: GCA_018402135.1. Classification (GTDB taxonomy): domain Bacteria; phylum Bacteroidota; class Bacteroidia; order Flavobacteriales; family Flavobacteriaceae; genus Paucihalobacter. The sequence continues at coordinate 749,916 of JAGYJF010000003.1, forward strand.
AAATATGTGGCGGCCATTAGCAATCAAGTGGCGAAACTCGGCTTTTATAGCAATGCCATTCAAAATCCTTTACAATCAGAATTGGCTGATCAACTCAGCAAGCTTTCAGCTTCCAAAAGCTACCAGTTATTTTTATGTAGCTCCGGCGCTGAAGCAAATGAAAATGCTTTAAAACTAGCTTCATTTCACAACCAAAAACATAGAATTTTAGCCTTTCATAATTCGTTTCACGGTCGTACTTCCGCGGCAGTGGCTGCTACACACGACCCAAAAATTGTAGCGCCATTAAACGCACAACAGGCAGTCGATTTTGTAGAATTAGGCAACTTAGAGGCGGTTGAAACCATTCTTAAAAAGAATGAAACCTGTGCTGTGATTATCGAATGTATTCAAGGTGTTGGTGGTTTGGATCAGAGCAGTTCGGCTTTTTACAAAGGACTTGAAACGCTGTGTAAAACATACAATACCGTTTTTATTGCCGACGAAGTGCAGTCTGGTTTTGGAAGGACAGGCGAATTTTTCGCGTTTGAAAAGCATGATCTAAAGCCTGACATTATTTCAATTGCGAAAGGTATGGGCAATGGATTTCCAGTTGGTGGAATTTTAATTCATCCGAACATTAAACCAAGTTATGGTTTGTTAGGAACAACCTTTGGTGGTAATCATTTGGCATGTGCAGCGGCACTTACGGTGTTAGAAGTTTTGGAAGAAGAAAATTTGATGGAAAATGCCATAGAAATGTCAAGTTACTTTGTTGAAAAGGCACAAAAGATTTCAAAATTGAAAGCCATTAAAGGTCGTGGATTGATGCTAGGATTGGAGTTTGATTTTGCTGTGGGAACCTTAAGAAAAAACCTATTATACAATCAACACATATTTACCGGAAGCGCAAAAAATCCTAATTTGATTAGAATTTTGCCACCCTTAACCATTCAAAAAAAACATATCGATATCTTTTTTGAAGGTTTAACCACAGAACTGAATAAATTATAATAAATATCATAGCCGATTATCAATAAAAGCATGAACCACTACACCAAGATAAAAGACATTTCAAACCTAGCAGAAACCATTAAGGAAGCTATTTTATTAAAAATGAATCCTAATGAATATTCAACTTTAGGAAAACACAAAACGCTGGTCATGTTGTTTTTCAATGCCAGTTTACGCACACGATTAAGTACCGAAAAGGCTGCGAAAAATCTAGGTATGGAAGTCATGGTGCTCAATGTGAATGATGCTTGGCAATTAGAATTTGAAGACGGCGCCATCATGAATGCCAACACTTCCGAACATATTAAAGAGGCAGCACGTGTCATTTCGCAATACGCCGATATCATTGCGGTACGTGCGTTTCCGAGTTTAACAGATAAGCAAAAAGACGAATCAGAATTTGTATTGAACAGTTTTCTGAAATACGCCACAGTGCCCATTATTAACATGGAAAGCGCCACGGCACATCCATTACAAGCTTTGGCTGATGCAATCACCATTACAGAATTAAGTAACAAGCCAAAACCGAAAGTTGTGTTGTCTTGGGCACCACATCCCAAAGCTTTGCCGCAGGCGGTAGCCAATTCATTTGTTGAAATGATGCAATTTATGGAAGTTGATTTCCGTATCACACATCCAAAAGGCTATGAATTAAACCCAGAAATCACTAAAAACACCCCAATAAATTATAACCAAACCGACGCTTTAAAAGAGGCCGATTTTGTTTATGTGAAAAACTGGAGCAATTATAATGACTACGGCAAAATTTTAAATCAAGATCCGAAATGGATGATGACAAAGGCCAAATTAGGCGCAGCAAAATTCATGCATTGTTTACCAGTAAGGCGCAATGTAGTGGTTGAAGACGCTGTTTTAGATGGTGATAATTCAGTGGTAATGTCACAAGCCAACAATAGAACCTATGCAGCACAAATTATTTTAAAGAAAATCTTAGAGCGTCAGTAATATGCAAATATTGAAAATTGTAAAAATAGGTGGAAACATCATTGATAACGATCAAGCATTGAATAGTTTTTTGAAGCAATTCTCAAAACTTCAAGGCCCAAAATTATTGGTGCATGGTGGCGGAAAATTGGCAACCAACCTAGCTCAAAAAATGGGTGTTAAAGTGCAAATTATAGATGGAAGACGTGTTACCGACAGCGATACTTTAGAGATTGCAGTGATGGTGTATGCCGGTAAAATCAATAAAACAATTGTAGCACAACTTCAGGCAAATCAATGCAATGCTATCGGATGTTCAGGTGCGGATGGCAATACCATTATTTCTGAAAAAAGACCAATAAAACCCACGAATTTCGGTTTTGTGGGCGATATAGTAAAGGTGAATACAGTAGTTTTAGAATTGCTAATAAGTAACAATATAACGCCCGTGTTTTGTGCCATTACCCATGATGAAAAAGGACAATTGTTAAATACCAATGCCGACACCATTGCTTCGGAACTGGCCATAGCTTTTGCAAAAACCTACCAAACCGAATTGTACTACTGTTTTGAAAAAAACGGGGTGTTAAAAAATATAAATGATGAATGTTCAGTGATAAAAAACATCAACACCACGAACGTTCATCAATTAATTCAGGATAAAGTTATAGCTGAAGGTATGCTGCCAAAAATTAAAAATTGTATGCAAGCCATTCAACAAAATGTGAACAAAGTCTGCATTGGCAAACCTGAAATGTTATTTCGTCCCGATGCAAATTTTACAAGTATTACCAAATGATAGAACGACTCACAACGCAAGCAATTGACTTGCTAAAGCAATTGATTGAAACACCGTCATTTTCTTCGGAAGAGGAGCAAACCGCACAGCATATCGAAGCGTGGTTTCGGCTTCAGGATATTCCGTATAAACGTCAGAAAAACAATGTTTGGGCCACAAATAAATTTTTCGATGAAACCAAACCAAGCTTGCTGTTAAACTCACACCACGACACCGTTAAACCAAATAATGGCTATTCAAAAGATCCATTTAAGACCATTATTGAAGATGGTAAATTATTCGGATTGGGAAGTAACGATGCCGGCGGTTGCTTGGTAGCGTTAATGGCCACCTTTGCGTATTTTTACTCTAGAAAAAACTTGAAATACAATCTGGTTTTAGTGGCTTCGGCTGAGGAAGAAAGTAGCGGACAAAATGGTCTAAACAGTATGCTGGATATTGTTCCCAAAATTGACGTTGCCATAGTAGGTGAACCCACTTTAATGCAGTTAGCCATAGCCGAAAAAGGCTTGGTTGTTTTTGATGCCAAAGTAAAAGGTACTCCAAGTCATGCAGCACATCCAAATAATGACAATGCGATTTATAATACCATAGCTGTATTACAATGGTTTCAAAATTATAAATTTGAACGAAAGTCACCTGTTTTGGGCGATGTGAAAATGACAGTAACTCAAATAAATGCTGGTAAACAGCATAATGCAATACCAGCAGAAGTTGATTTGGTGATTGATGTGAGGGTAAACGACAAATACACCAATGCTGAAATTGAAGCTATTTTGAAAAAGAATGCGCCTTGCACAAGCATACGTGCGCGAAGTTTGAGATTAAATTCATCGTCAATACCGCTAAATCACGAATTGGTAAAAGCGGGCATCGCTATAGGCAGAACCACTTACGGTTCACCAACCTTATCCGATCAAGCCGTGCTCACTTGTCCGTCTTTAAAACTCGGTCCTGGTGATAGCACGCGTTCGCATACGGCAGATGAATTTATTTATATCAATGAAATTGAAGAAGGCATTCAAATTTATATTGAATTGTTAGAAATGGTGTTGTAAATAATTAACTAAAAAATGGGGGCAGAGATTTCTTCCCGATAATTATCGGGATTCGCAGAAATGATGATGAAATGCCACTTAATAAAGTTTGATAATAGTGCAAGAGGAGCGTGGCATTGCATCTGACCAATTATAAACAAATAAAAACTTACAGATGAAACTCTGGGATAAAGGCATATCAATAGATAAAAAAATAGAACAATTTACTGTTGGAAACGACCGTGAGATTGATTTACACATTGCCAAGTATGATGTTCAAGCCTCTTTAGCACATGCAAAAATGCTCGCTCATATAGGTTTGTTAACCAAGCAAGAATTTGTTCAACTTGAGCAAGAATTAACCAAGATAGCACAACAAATTGAAGAGGGGTCCTTTGTTATCGAACCACAGTTTGAAGATGTGCATTCAAAAATTGAATTTGAACTCATCAAAACATTGGGCGACATTGGTAAAAAAATTCACACAGCACGATCTAGAAACGACCAAGTTTTGGTGGCTTTACACTTGTTTTACAAAGACCATTTAAAGGATATCAGAATCAAAACCAAAATCTTTTTTGAAACTTTGTTATCGCTAGCCGATAGCCATCAAAATACCTTACTTCCAGGCTACACCCATTTGCAGGTCGCCATGCCATCCTCGTTCGGATTGTGGTTTTCGGCTTATGCAGAAGTTTTAATTGACGATGTTTATTTGCTAGATGCGGCCATCAAGACGGTAGATCAAAATCCGCTAGGATCGGCGGCTGGTTACGGGAGTTCATTTCCAATAGATAGAGAATTCACTACCAAGGAGCTAAACTTTTCAACCTTAAAATTCAATGTAGTGGCAGCCCAAATGAGTCGCGGTAAAAGTGAGCGAACTTTGACGATGGCACTTGGAAGTTTGTGCAATACCATGGCGCGATTTGCAATGGATATTTGCCTTTACAACAGTCAGAATTTTGGATTTATCTCCTTTCCAGACCAGCTTACCACCGGAAGCAGCATCATGCCACACAAAAAAAATCCAGATGTATTTGAATTAATAAGAGGGAAATGCAACAAAATCCAGGCTTTATACAGCGAAATGGTTTTAATCACTAACAATTTGCCAAGTGGTTATCACCGAGATTTTCAGTTGCTAAAAGAAAACAGTATCGCTGCAATAGAAGATGTAAAAGACTTACTTGACATTTTTAATTACGCCATTCAGCAGATTATTGTAAAAGAAATTGATCTTAAAGATGACAAATACAAGCATTTGTTCACGGTAGATAGTATCAATAATTTGGTAGTAGAAGGTTTATCCTTTAGAGAAGCCTATCAAATAATTGGTAAGCAAGTGCAAGACGATGCATATAAACCCGATGCATCAAAACAACACACCCATACTGGTAGTTTAGGAAACTTGTGTTTGGAGGACATTCGGGCGAAATTTCCGCGTTAAATCGAAGATTCAGGGAAGCGGGACTGTAAACTATTTTGTGTTTTTGCTCTTAGTTAGTTGAAAAATGATTTTTAAATTCATAGGCAAAAAATTTACTTTTAAATTTTTATTTTATGAACTCAGAATTAGAAAAACAATTAGACGCCTTGATAGGCAAAATCAGCAACAAGGAGGACTTTGACCAGGTCAAGGAACAGTTGCTTAAACGTGGTATTGAATCGCTTTTGAAAGCCGAGATGACAGCACATTTAGGGTATCAAAAGGGTGATTCGGTAATTGAGAACAACCAGCGTAACGGCTTTTCAGAGAAAACCATCAAGACTCAGAATGGGGAGCAGCGCATCAAAATACCCAGAGACCGTCAAGCTAGCTTTGAGCCGGTTATCGTTCCCAAACATCAATCCATTAGTCAAGAATTAGAAGATTGTATTCAATTGCTTTACGCCAAAGGTATGAGCAATAGCGATATTATTGATTTTATTGAAAGCACCTATGGAGTGCAGTATTCCACATCACAGGTATCCATTATCACCAACCAATTATTAGAAGACATCAAACAATGGCAGAATAGGCCTTTAGAAGATGTATATCCGATTGTTTGGATAGACGCTATTCATTATAAAATACGTCAAGAAGGCAAGGTGATATCTAAAGCCTGTATGATAGTTTTAGGGGTAAATACCGAAGGGCAACAAGACATTTTGAGCATGAGTATTGTGGAGACAGAAAAAGCAGCTGCCTGGATGTCCATATTAGAGGATCTGCGCTCTCGAGGCGTAAAAGACATCTTCTTTCTGTGTTCCGACAACCTCTCTGGATTAGATAAAGCTGTAGAAGCTATATTTCCAGATAGTATTCGTCAAATATGTATCGTACATCAAATTAGAAACTCATTAAAATACCCTGCTACCGCACGATTGTATCGTGTGGTTCCAACATTTTATTAATAGTTCTATTCTTTCAACCAAAATACTGAAAAACAATAACATTATCTAGTATTCCTTTTTTGTCTGCATAATCTGCTGCACTACTGTAAATATAATCTTCTGGATGATAGACTAAACCGGCGTCTACAGGATTATTATGTACATAACTTATTTTTTCGTGAATTACTTTATTGCTCCACAATTCAATAGGTTTGTTGTCGTGTCTCCAAAATTGCAATTTATTGACATTTGACGACTTGTCGGCAGCTTTTTTAAACTGTTCCATCAAAAATTCTTTTCTACTCTCTTTTGGATTATCTTGTATTGCTTTTACTATTCCTTTACTGGTAAAACGCTTAAAATCTCCTAACAAACTTGAGGGATGCAAATCATTAATACTCCTAAAAACTAAATGAACATGGTTGGTCATTATGCACCAAGCAAAAATATCCATTCCTTTATGTTTTTGGCAATAAGACAAACTTTCAACAAGTATATCTTTGTACTCATTTCTGGTAAAAACATCAAGCCATTCCACTACAGCGAAACTTACGAAATATAATCCTTCAGGATTATGAAATTTATAATTCCTGCTCATATCATAAAATTACTTATTTTTTGACTAACAGCAATTAAAGTAAATTCAATGTCTGCAACTATGCGTTGCACACACGATGCAATCGTGCGGCAGCGGGGAATTAATAAGAGGAAAATGCAACAAAATTTAGGCTTTATACAGCGAAATGGTTTTAATTACTAACAATTTGCCAAGTGGTTATCACCGAGATTTTCAGTTGCTAAAAGAAAACAGTATCGCCGCAGTAGAAGATGTAAAAGACTTACTCGATATTTTTAATTACGCCATTCAGCAGATTATTGTAAAAGAAATTGATCTTAACGATGACAAATACAAGCATCTGTTCACGGTAGATAGTATCAATAATTTGGTAGTAGAAGGTTTATCCTTTAGAGAAGCCTATCAAATAATTGGTAAACAAGTACAAGATGGCACTTATAAACCCGATGCATCAAAACAACACACTCATATTGGCAGTTTAGGAAATTTGTGTTTGGAGGACATTCGGGCCAAATTTCCACATTAAAACGAAGATTCAGGGAAGCTATTCCCTAAAGTTTAAAACACTTTACATAAACTAAGTTTAACATAAGCACGGATTGCAAATCCACACTATCGAAAACTAGTACTTTATGCATCCAAATCGTATGGCTCTTCTATGGATCCTCCCACCTTACTCCATAGCAAAGCCATAGATAAGCCCTACCTTGGCTTTTTTAGAACTATTCTAGATAACGACTCACCTCCGTTTTTCCATACTGCTTCAACTTGAAAACGCAGTTTCGACGAAGTCAAATCAAAGATTCAGCGTAGCTAATCCTTTCGCATGGGGTTGGATTAATTACAAAAACTTGAACCCGTAGGTTTCGCTTAATGGCTAATTTAAAACAACTTAGTTATAAATCCAATTTACCCAAAATGCCACACTAAAAAAGCACCTGAAACAGATGCTTTTTTGTGGCCACTATAACTAATAGACTTACCCAAATAAGATTAAATTATAGTGGATTGTCCTAAGTGAATGTTGGAGAAATTCAAATTAGAATCTTTAGGATTACTAATAAAATCTGCAATAAAATCCCCAACCTTTGTAGTGGTAATAGTATCAAACTTTGAGTTTAAATCGGGGGTGGTGATGTGTAATTTTAAGGATTTTTCTACACCTTCTTTTATCAGTTCGGCTTCTTCATATAACTTAAAATGTTCCAATAACATGGCTGCCGATAAAATGGCCGCTATAGGGTTGGCAATGCCTTTTCCTGTTGCTTGCGGGTACGAGCCGTGTATGGGTTCAAACATGGCGTACTTATCGCCAACCGATGCCGATGCCAACAGTCCAATGGAACCACCAATTACACTGGCTTCGTCGCTAATTACATCGCCAAATAAGTTTTCGGTTAAAATCACATCAAATTGTTTCGGATTTAGAATCATTTGCATCGCAGCATTGTCCACAAATAAAAAGTCTAGACCAACATCCTTATAATTTTCAGCTACCTCGGTCACTACTTTTCGCCACAAACGCGAGGTTTCAAGAACATTTGCTTTATCAACTAAGGTTACTTTTTTCTTCCTTGTTTGCGCCGCTTTAAAAGCCAAATGGGCAATGCGCTCAATCTCAAATCTAGAATATTCGCATAAATCAGAAGCTGTATTGCCATCCTCACTTAATTTTTTCTCGCCAAAATAAATGCCGCCAGTAAGTTCCCGGTAAATACTAATATCGGTACCTTGAATGATTTGTTTCTTCAATGGTGACTTACTCAGCAAAGTCTCGTATGCTTTTACAGGTCTAATATTGGCATACAAACCCAATTCTTTCCGCAATTTCAACAAACCTTGTTCTGGTCTAACTTTGGCACTTGGGTCGTTATCGTATTTTGGATCGCCAATAGCACCAAATAAAATAGCATCGCTTGCTTTGCAAAGTTTTAGAGTTTCGTCTGGTAACGGATTGTTAAACATATCAATAGCCGTCGCGCCAACAGCAGCCTCATTAAATAAAAACGTATGGTCAAACTCAAGTGCCACAGCTTTTAAAACTTTAATTGCTTGATTGGTAACTTCAGGTCCAATACCATCTCCAGCTAAAACAGCAATACTTAATTTCATGTGTTTATATTTATTTATTTTCAATGGTCACATGGAACACCCTAGGATAATCAAGCCTCTGTGTGCAAAGTTTTTTACATGGGTGTTTCATATTTAAATGTTGTTACTTTTATTATAATTTATGTTTTGGGCGTTACCCCCAAGTTTGCTTGGGGGTCGCGCTTTCACTACTCGCTTCTACCCAACTATGGTTGGGTAGAGAGCTCAAACAAGCCGTTCAATCGCTAACGCGGACTTGGGCTAGTTCACCACGTTTCTTTCAAAACGTTCTATGTCGTCTTTTTTACTTAATAAAAAATCGATATCGTCATAACCATTAATCATACAGGTCTTTTTGTAAGCATCAATTTCAAATTGTTCTTTAAAATTGGTGCCTTCAATGGAGATGGATTGTTCTACCAAATCTACTTTTAAAACTGTATTGGGATTATCTGTGATTTCGCTTAATAGCACCTTTAAAAATGCCGCGGATACTTGTACGGGTAACAAACCGTTGTTTAGGGCATTTCCTTTAAAAATATCAGCAAAAAAACTAGATACAATTACTTTAAAGCCATAATCGGCTAATGCCCAAGCGGCATGCTCCCTGCTAGATCCACAGCCAAAATTATCGCCAGCCACCAATATTTTACCAGCGTATTTACCATTGTTTAAAACAAAGCTGTCATTTTTTGAACCATCTTTATGGTAGCGCCAATCTCTAAAAACATTGTCGCCAAAACCTTCTCTATTGGTTGCTTTTAAAAAACGCGCAGGAATAATCTGGTCGGTATCTATATTTTCAATGGCCAACGGAACAGCGGTAGATTGTAATGTTATAAACTTTTCCATCTTAATTGAGTTGTTTGGTTATATCAATTATTTTACCTTCAATTGCGGTTGCGGCAGCTACCAACGGACTTGCCAAAATGGTTCTAGAACCTTGACCTTGTCGGCCTTCAAAGTTTCTATTAGATGTAGAAACGCAGTATTCGCCTTGCGGTATTTTATCATCGTTCATGGCTAAGCAGGCGCTACAACCTGGCTGACGTAATTCAAATCCAGCTTCAACAAATATAGATTTTAAACCTTCTTCAATAATTTGAGCTTCTACTTGTTTGCTTCCTGGTACTAGCCAAGCGGTTACATTTTTGGCTTTTTGTTTGCCTTTTACGTAATCGGCAACCACTCTAAAATCTTCAATTCTGGAGTTGGTACAACTGCCAATAAAAACGTAATTAATGGCTTTGTTGATGAGCGATTCTCCTTTTTTAAAATTCATATATGCTAAAGATTTTTCAAAAGAAGCATCGTTGGTTGTGGGTATAGTTTCAGTAATTTTAATACCCATTCCAGGATTGGTACCGTAAGTAATCATCGGCTCAATATCGGCCGCATCAAACACGTATTCTTTATCAAATGTAGCACCTGCGTCGGTTGGAAGCGTTTTCCAATAAGCAATCTTGTTATCTAATGTCTCGCCTTGGGGTGCAAATTTTCTGCCTTTAATATAGTCAAAAGTAATGGCGTCTGGTGCAATCATCCCACCGCGAGCACCCATTTCTATACTCATATTGCAGACCGTCATTCGGCCTTCCATCGACATGTTTTCAAACACCTCTCCCGCATATTCACAAAAATAACCTGTACCGGCATTGGTCCCTAGTTTTGAAATAATATAAAGAATGACGTCCTTTGGTAGAACGCCATTTTTTAACTTGCCATTAATCACTACTCTTAAGCTTTTCGGTTTGGACAACAGTAAACACTGACTTGCAAACACTTGTGCTACTTGGCTGGTGCCAATGCCAAATGCAATGGTGCCAAAGGCACCGTGTGTTGAGGTGTGTGAATCGCCACAAACAATGGTCATTCCGGGTTGTGTAATACCCAATTCTGGAGCCATAACATGAACAATACCATTGTACTTATGTCCTAATTCGTATAAGGTTATATGGTGTTTTTTACAATTGTCTGACAGTTGTTTTAGTTGATTTTTAGACAGTACGTCTTTAATCGGTAAATGTTGATTTAAGGTTGGCGTGTTGTGATCGGCAGTTGCTACCACTTGGTTTGGTCTAAAAACAGGAATGTTTCTGTTTTCTAATTCTTTAAAAGCTTGCGGACTGGTAACTTCATGTATTAAATGTTGGTCTATATACAAAACTTGTGGACCTTTTTCTATACTGGTAACCACGTGTGCATCCCAAACCTTATCGAACAATGTTTTTTTCATTTAAAAAATTTAAGCTGAGATTATTTCATTATAAACCTTACTGGTTTCAATTATTTGGTGAATATCATCATCATTAATTTCTTTTTTATGATCTGCAAAATTCAGAAAATTAATGTACACATCGTCTAATTGCAACTTGGTTAATTCATAACCGATATTTTTAGCTCTATAGGCTAAAGCTGCTCTGCCACTTCTGGCGGTGAGCACAATTGCCGATTCGGTAACACCTACATCTTTTGGGTCTATAATCTCATAAGTTGCACGATTTTTAATCATGCCATCTTGATGAATTCCAGAGCTATGCGCAAAGGCATTCGCGCCCACAATCGCTTTGTTAGGCTGCGTATATATACCCATGCTATCCGACACTAACTGGCTGATTCCGTAAAGATGTTGGGTGTTGATATTGGTGTCTAAATTGAGGTAAGGATGTTGCTTTAAAATCATTACAACCTCTTCCAAAGCGGTGTTTCCTGCGCGTTCGCCAATCCCATTTATGGTACATTCTATTTGTCTAGCACCATTAATAACGCCTTCAATAGAATTGGCGGTGGCCAAACCTAAGTCGTTGTGACAATGACAAGATAAAATGGCCTTTTCAATACCTTTTACATGTTCTTTTAGGTATTTCATTTTGGCGCCATATTCGCTTGGTAAACAATAACCTGTTGTATCTGGAATATTCAAAACAGTGGCGCCAGCTTTTATAGCAGCTTCACAAACACGTGCCAAATATTCGTTGTCAGTTCTACCAGCATCTTCGGCATAAAACTCAACGTCTTCAACAAATGATTTGGCGAATTTCACCGCATCAAATGCACGTTGTATAATGGCTTCTCTATTGGAGTTGAATTTGTATTTAATATGCGAATCTGATGTACCAATCCCAGTGTGAATTCTTGGCTTTCTGGCATATTTTAGTGCTTCTGCTGCAACCTTTATATCGTTTTCAACGGCACGTGTGAGTCCGCAAACGGTGGCATTTTGAATAATTTTAGCAATGGCTTCTACCGATTTAAAGTCACCTGGACTAGATACTGGAAAACCCGCTTCAATTACATCTACACCTAAAATATCAAGTTGCTTGGCAATAATTACTTTTTGATTGGCATTCAACTTACATCCAGGAACTTGTTCTCCATCTCGTAAGGTAGTGTCGAAAATTTGTATTTTATTATCAGACATTTATCTGTAGATATTTTTCTATTAATTTGCTAAGTTATATTTTCGATACGTCTAAGGCTTGCTACATTCAGCCAACTTTACGATGTTCAACCCATAATATCTTTTGAAAGTATATAGTAATCAGTTCTGTATAAAAATATTTAGTCGATGACAAAGGAAGAAAAGGATAATTTATTTTTACTTATTAAGTCCCTTACCAAATCAGAAAAGCGTCAATTTAAGCTATATGTTGGTAGATTAGGAGGCAATGCTGACTCCAAGTTTTTAAATTTATTCAATCTTTTAGACAAAGCCACGACTTATAACGAAAAGGAAATTTTAAAAACTGGGCTCGTAAAAAAACAACAACTAGCCAATGTAAAAGCACATTTATACAAACAAATTTTAATTAGCTTAAAGTTAAATCCTTTTCATCAAAATATTCGTTCTCAAATTAGAGAACAGTTAGATTTTGCTTCTATTTTATATCACAAAGGCTTGTACAAGCAAAGTCTCAAGGTTTTAGATAAATCAAAGGAAATTGCCTTCAATCATGAAGAAAAAAACCTAGCCTATGAAATTGTAGAGTTAGAAAAAATAATTGAATCGCAATATATTACTAGAAGTATTTCAAATAGAGCAGACACTTTAATTGCCGAGGCAGAACGTTTGAGTAAGTTGAATGTATTGGCGAGTAAGCTTTCAAATTTATCGCTTCAGCTATACAGTATTATTCTAAAATCTGGATACGTAAAAAACGACAGTGAAAAGAAAGAAATCTCAACTTATTTTTATAATCAGTTACCAAAATTAGACATTCAAACTATTGGATTTAGAGAAAAATTGTGGCTATACAATGCCAATTTGTGGTACAATTTTTTAATTCAAGATTTTACTGCTTGTTACAAATACTCTAAAAAGTGGGTTGATTTATTTAATGAATATCCTCAAATGATCAGCCTGAATCCTGTGTCGTTTTTAAAAGGAAACCAATACCTTTTAGAAGCACTTTTTTTCATTAGAGATCACAAACGATACGAGGCTGCTTTACAAAATTTTGAATTCAAAACTAGCGATAAATCATTTCCTAAAGATGATAATATTGAAGGATTGAGTTTTTTATATCTTAAAACCAACCGCTTAAATTTGTATTTTATGCAAGGTAGGTTTTCTGAGGGATTGCATGAGGTAGCTGGTATTTTAAAAGGGCTAGACCGTTTCAAAAACAGGATTGATGAGCATCATGTGATGGTGTTTTACTATAAAATTGCAAGTCTTTATTTTGGTGTTGGTAATTACAAGCTCTGCGTTTTTTATTTGGATAAAATTATTTCAAATAAATCATTATCAATGCGTGAAGATTTAATGTGCTTTTCCCGCGTTCTCAATTTATTTGCACATTACGAAGCTGGACTTGATTACAATTTTGATGCTTTATTGAGAGAAACTTACAAATTTTTAATTAAAATGGATGAACTCAATGAAGTGCAAAATGAAATGATAAATTTCATAAAAAGCTTGCAAGACTTATATCCTCAAAATATTAAAAAAGCGTTTATTGACTTACACACAAAATTAAAGCAATTTGAAAACGATCCGTATGAGCGCCGTGCGTTTTTGTATTTAGATATCATCTCATGGTTAGAAAGTAGAATTCATAATATACCTGTAGATCAAGTGATAAGAAACAAATATTTAGCTGAAATTGAAATTTCCAATAAAAAAATGGCCAATTAATTTTGTTTTTAACTTTTTATGATTGAATATTTGCCTTCACAAAGTTCAAACACTTACTGAAATGTTATCAAGAAAGGCAGAGGGAATAGACCCGTTGAAGCCTTAGCAACCCTTTAGTAATAAAGAAGGTGCTAAATTCTACCCGACACAGCACAATTCATTTATTGTGATAGTTGGATAGATAACTAAAACGATATGCTTTCTGCATATCGATATTTTTCTTTATAACATTTTTCTATCAAGTACGTCAAACAATTGACTTATTTGGCTTGTTTGATTTAATTATTTATTAACTCAAAAAAAATTAGAAAAATGAGTACACAAAAATTCGCAACCAAAGCGTTGCATGCTGGACACGATGTTCAAAAAAATGGTGGCACAAGAGCGGTGCCAATTTACCAATCTACTGCTTACGTATTTAACAATACAGATCATGCAGCCAATTTATTCGCCTTAGCTGAGCCTGGTAATATCTACACCAGAATCAACAATCCCACAAACGATATTCTCGAACAAAGATTAGCAGCCTTAGAAGGTGGCATTGCAGCCGTGGTAACTGCATCGGGAACTGCCGCAACTACAACTACCTTTTTAACCTTGTTAAAGGCTGGCGACCACATTGTAGCGTCAAACAGTTTGTATGGAGGTACTTATAATTTGTTGAGCGTTACCTTGCCCAGACATGGTATCACGACCACTTTTGTAGATCCGTCAAATCCTGAAAACTTTGCAAAAGCAGCTAAAGAAAACACGAGAGCTTTTTACATTGAATCGGTTGGAAATCCAAAATTAGATGTTTTAGATATCGAGGCCATTGCAAAACAAGCCAAGTCGTTTAAAGTGCCTTTTATTGTTGATAACACGGTAGCTACACCTTATTTGTTAAATCCTATTGAACACGGAGCTAACATTGTAATACATTCACTCACAAAGTATATCAATGGCAATGGCACCGCACTGGGTGGCGTTATAATAGATGCTGGTACTTTTGATTGGACCAACGGAAAGTTTCCAGAATTCACCGAGCCTTCGGCTGGCTACCATGGTTTGGTGTACAGCGAAGCTTTAGAAGAAGCGGCATTTATTGCAAAAGTTAGAATTGAAGGTTTGAGAGATTACGGAGGTGCGTTAAGTCCGTTTAATGCATGGCAAATTATTCAAGGATTGGAAACTTTAGAACTTCGCATTAAAAAACACAGCGAAAACGCCTTGCAACTGGCAGAATGGTTAGAAAAACAAGAAGAAGTGGAATGGGTTAATTATCCAGGATTAAAATCTAGCAAGTACAAAGCCCTAGCTGAAAAATACCTACCTGAAGGTCAAAGTGGTATTGTAACTTTTGGAGCAAAAGGCGGTTTTGAAGCTGCCAAAAATATTGTTGATAGTACTAAATTGTTCTCACTTTTAGCAAATATTGGCGATACCAAATCCTTAATTATTCATCCAGCGAGTACTACGCACCAACAATTGAGTGACGAAGCACAATTGTTAACCGGTGTTAGCAAAGACTTAATCAGATTATCGGTTGGTATTGAAAATATTGAAGATTTAAAATCCGATTTAAAAGAAGCATTTGCAACAGTAAAAACCAAACAATTAATTTAATTAAGCAATCACCTTATTAAAGTAAGGTGTAATGATGATGGTTATGAATCAACTTCTATATTCCCATTTGCCAGAGGTAACTTTGGCAAATGGCAATACCATAAAAATAAATATTTCATATCAACAATTCGGAAATCAGAATTCTGATGCGCCTGTAGTATTGGTGATTCATGCTTTAACAGGTAATTCAAATATCACTGGTCCAGATGGTTGGTGGCAAGATTTGGTTGGTGAACACAAAGTAATTGACACCAATACCTACCGAGTTTTGGCCTTTAATATTCCTGGTAATGGTTACGATGGCGATGAAAATCAGTTAATCAATAATTACAAAGATTACGTTACGTCGGATGTCGCTACCATATTCAATACAGCACTTGAGCAATTACAAATACATCAATTATTTGCCATTATTGGTGGCTCAGTTGGTGGTGGTATTGCCTGGGAAATGGCAGCTCAAAAGCCAGAATTGTGTCAGCATTTAATTCCTATTGCTTGTCATTGGAAATCGTCGGATTGGTTAATCGCAAATTGTCATATTCAAGATGCCATTCTAAATCATTCAAAAACAGCTTTAGCAGATGCACGCATGCATGCAATGACTTTGTACAGAACGCCAGAATCGTTTCGTGAAAAATTCAACAGGAACCAACACGAATCCGGCTTGTTTTATATTGAAAGTTGGCTGAATCACCATGGTAATAAACTTACAGACCGATTTAAATTATCGGCTTATAAACTCATGAATCAGTTTTTAAGAACTATTGATATTACGAGAAATGGTGATAATTTTACTGTGATAGCATCAAAAATTACGGCACATATCCATTTGGTGACAATTAATTCTGACTTGCTATTTAAATCTGATGAGTGCTGGGAAACCTATGTTGAATTGAAATCGGTTAAGGAAGATGTGAGCATTTTTGAAATTAAATCCATTCATGGCCACGATGCGTTTTTAATGGCTTTTGATCAATTGTCTAAGTTTTTAATTCCGATTTTTCAGCCTCAAAAAAAAACGTTAATTAGAGATGGCAAAAGAAGTTTTGCAAGTTTATAATATGTGTGTATTTGTATTGAAATAGTATAATCGAAAAATCGAGAAAACCAGTTTGAATAAATTTGAAACCAATGCTATAAGAACCCAAATTGAACGTTCTAAATTTCTGGAACATTCAAATCCATTATACCTAACTTCTAGTTACGTTTTTGAGGATGCTGAAGATATGCGCGCTTCGTTTGCCGATGAAAAAGACCGTAATGTTTACAGCCGTTATTCCAACCCAAATACCTCAGAATTTATCGAGAAAATTTGTGCTATGGAAGCTGCCGAAAATGGGTTTGCGTTCGCATCGGGAATGGCGGCTGTGTTTTCAACCTTTGCTGCACTTTTAAACTCGGGCGATCATATTCTGTCTTCGAGCAGTGTTTTTGGTTCTACACAAAGCATGTACAAAACTATTTTTCCAAAGTGGAATATCAACACAAGTTATTTTAAAGTTAACGAACCTGAATCGATAGAAACATTAATTCAACCTAATACCAAAGTTATTTATGCTGAAAGTCCAACCAATCCAGCTGTAGATATACTTGATTTAGAGTATTTAGGAAAGATTGCTAAAAAGCACAAACTCATCTTAATTGTAGATAACTGTTTTGCAACACCTTATTTACAGCAGCCTATAAAGTTTGGTGCCGATTTGGTAATTCACTCAGCTACCAAATTAATTGATGGTCAAGGTCGTGTACTTGGTGGCATTACCGTTGGAAAAGCTGAATTAATTCAGAAAATATATTTGTTTGCCAGAAATACAGGTCCGGCACTATCCCCGTTTAATGCATGGATTTTATCCAAGAGTCTAGAAATCTTAGCGGTTAGAGTAGATAGACATTGTGAAAATGCACTGAAAGTAGCGCAGTTTTTAGAGAGGCACAAAAAAGTCAAATTTGTAAAATACCCATTTTTAAAATCTCATCCGCAACATGAATTGGCAAAAAAACAGATGAAACTTGGCGGAAATGTGGTTGCTTTCGAGATTATTGGTGGTGTGGAAGCGGGACGTGAATTTTTAAATTCAATAAAATTATTATCCCTTTCAGCAAATTTGGGTGATACTAGAACCATAGTAACGCATCCAGCATCCACAACGCATGCAAAATTAACGGAAGCGGAACGCCAAGAAGCTGGTATTTCTCCTGGAATGGTGCGTGTTTCGGTGGGATTAGAACATCCCGATGATATTATAAGTGATTTAGAACAGGCATTACAATTTTAAGTAAGTTGAAATAAATCAACTTTCAAACACATTTTATATGAATAACATAATTGAAGCAATAAAACATAAAATTTTAATCTTAGATGGTGCCATGGGAACCATGTTACAGCGTTATAATTTTTCGGAAGAAGATTTTAGAGGCGAACGTTTTAAGGATTATCCAAGTTCGCTAAAAGGCAATAACGATTTGCTGTCACTAACCCAGCCAAAAGCAATTGCCGACATACACCGCCAATATTTTGAAGCTGGTGCCGATATTGTTGAAACCAACACATTTTCTGGGACAACCATCGCAATGGCCGATTACAATATGGAGTTTTTGGTTGATGAGCTCAATTATGAATCGGCAAGAATAGCTAAAGAAGTAGCCCAAGAATTCACAGCTAAAAATCCAAACAAGCCAAGATTTGTGGCTGGTAGTATTGGTCCTACTAATAGAACAGCAAGTCTTTCACCAGACGTTAATAAACCAGAATATCGAGCCGTAACTTTTGAAGACTTGCGGATTGCCTATAAACAGCAAGCCAAGGCTTTAATTAAAGGTGGCGTTGATGTGCTTTTAGTTGAAACGGTTTTTGATACCCTAAATGCCAAGGCAGCATTATTTGCCATTGAAGAAATAAAAGAGGAAGATAATATCAATATTCCCATCATGGTTTCGGGTACAATTACCGATGCGTCGGGTAGAACACTGTCTGGGCAAACAGTAGAAGCTTTTTTAACCTCTATCTCGCATATTCCCCTATTGAGTGTTGGTTTTAACTGTGCTTTGGGTGCCGAACAACTGTTTCCGTATTTAAAAAGACTCTCTTATGAAACCGAATTTTACACCTCTGCGCATCCCAATGCTGGTTTGCCAAACGCCTTTGGAGAATACGACGAAAGTGCTGCTGAAATGCAGTCTTACATTGAAGAATATTTAAAAGAAGGTTTAATTAATATTATAGGCGGCTGTTGTGGTACCAATCCGGAACATATCAAGGCAATTGCCGAAGTTGCGAAAAACTATCAACCCCGAAAAGCTGGAAACGAAATCTTACAACCCAAAATCTAAATCTCATTTTTGTGTCTGAAAAAATTAAATATTTAAGCTTATCTGGATTAGAACCTTTGTTAATTGGACCTAACAGCAATTTTATTAATGTTGGCGAACGGACTAATGTTACCGGTTCAAGACAATTTTTAAGATTGATAAAAGAACGTAATTTTACTGAAGCTTTAGAAGTTGCTAGAAATCAAGTGGATGGTGGTGCGCAAATTTTAGATGTCAATATGGATGAAGGCATGTTGGATGGCGTAGAAGCCATGACAACATTTCTAAACTTAATTGCTTCCGAACCCGATATTTCCCGAATTCCCTTAATGATAGACAGTTCTAAATGGGAAATTATAGAAGCTGGCTTGCGTGTGGTTCAAGGTAAAAGTGTGGTGAACTCCATTAGTTTAAAAGAAGGCGAAGCACAGTTTAAACACCATGCCAAACTAGTAAAAAGATATGGTGCTGCCGTAATTGTGATGGCTTTTGACGAAGCTGGTCAGGCCGACACTTATCAACGTCGCATCGATATTTGCAAGCGTTCTTACGACATATTAGTAAATGAAGTTGGTTTTCCGCCACAGGATATCATATTCGATCCTAATATTTTTCCAGTGGCCACAGGAATGGATGAACATCGAAAAAACGCCCTGGATTTCTTCCAAGCCACCAAATGGATTCGTAAAAATTTACCTCATGCCAGTGTTTCTGGTGGCGTAAGCAACGTTTCATTTTCATTTAGAGGAAATAATATTGTGCGTGAAGCAATGCACTCGGCATTTTTATACCACGCTATTAAAAACGGCATGAATATGGGAATTGTAAACCCGTCAATGCTTGAGGTTTACGATGAAATAAATAAGGATTTGCTAGATCGCGTTGAGGATGTTTTGTTCGACAGAAGAGACGACGCTACCGAGCGGTTATTAGACTATGCCGATTCGGTTAAGGATCAGAAAAAAGATGCGACAGAAACGGTTTTAGAATGGAGAAGTCTTGATTTTCAAGCGCGAATCACACATGCTTTGGTTAAAGGCTTGGATGCTTTTATTGTTGAAGATGTTGAAGAAGCACGGTTGTCAGTTCAAAAACCCATCAGTGTAATTGAAGGTCATTTGATGATTGGGATGAATGTTGTGGGCGATTTATTTGGCAGCGGGAAAATGTTCTTGCCGCAAGTGGTAAAATCTGCACGGGTTATGAAAAAGGCAGTGGCGTATTTACAACCATTTATTGAAGCCGAAAAAGATGGAAAACAAGAATTTGCAGGTAGAATTTTGATGGCAACAGTAAAAGGTGATGTGCACGATATCGGTAAGAATATTGTAAGTGTTGTCTTGGGTTGTAATAACTACGAAATTATTGATTTAGGCGTGATGGTTCCACCAGAAAAAATTATCGAAACCGCAGTACGCGAACAAGTAGATATTATTGGTTTAAGCGGTTTAATCACGCCATCTTTAGACGAAATGGTATATATTTCGAAGGAATTGGAGCGTCAAAAAATTCGAATTCCACTAATTATTGGTGGCGCAACCACTTCAAAAGCCCATACTGCAGTAAAAATAGCGCCCCATTATCAACACACGGTCGTTCATATTAATGATGCTTCTAGAGCGGTTACGGTAGTAGGTGATTTACTTCAGAAAAATAATGCCGTTTACAAAAGTCAAATTCGTGAGGAATACGATAAATTTCGTGAGCAATTTCTCAACCGTACCAGAGATAAAGAATACCGAACTCTGGAAGAAGCAAGAGCGCGAAAGTTCAATATAAATTGGAATGAAACAACCATTTCAAAACCAAAGCAATTAGGTATTCAGGTGTTGCAAGATTTAGACCTGTCAAAACTCATCGATTTTATAGATTGGACGCCATTTTTTAGAAGTTGGGATTTGCATGGAAAATATCCTGAAATATTAAATGATGAAGTTGTTGGAAAACAAGCTACCGAATTATTTGCAGATGCACAGAAGCTATTAAAACAAATTTTACACGAAAAGTTATTGAAGGCCAAAGCTATTTTTGGATTGTTTCCAGCAAATACAGTTGACAGCGACGATATTGAAATAAAGCATATATCAAACGAAACCGATGAAATTAAGAATGCGAAAACTTTTAAATGTCTAACTTTACGCCAGCAACTTCAAAAGAGGGACGAGTTACCAAATTTTGCTTTATCCGATTTTATTGCGCCAAAAGATAGCGGTATACAAGATTATATGGGTGCTTTTTGCGTTTGCACAGGATTTGGCACACAAGAATTGGCTAATGAATTTGAAAAGAACAACGACGATTATAATTCTATAATGATAAAAGCTTTGGCAGATAGACTTGCTGAAGCATTTGCCGAATATTTACACAAAGAAGTACGCACCAAGTATTGGGCTTATGCCGAAAATGAAGACCTGAGCAATACCGATTTAATCAAAGAAGCCTACAAAGGCATCAGACCAGCACCAGGATATCCAGCGTGCCCCGATCACTTAGAGAAATTAACCATCTGGAAACTTCTAAATGTTGAAGAAGAAATCGGAGTAAAACTCACCGAAAGTCTTGCCATGTGGCCAGCTGCAAGTGTAAGTGGTTACTATTTTGGCAATAAAGAGGCGAAGTATTTTGGACTTGGAAAGATAACAGAAGATCAATTGAAAGATTATGCCAAACGCCGAAATATGAGTGAAAATGAAGTGCGAAAATGGTTAAATCCAAATTTGGCAGAAACTTAACAATTTAGTTTAACTGACTTAAAGGTTTAAGCGCTGTAAGATGTTAATTTTGCACGGAATTTTAAACCTACGAATATGAAAAAATATAAAATTGAATTAAAATTTGCCTTGCAAGTATTACTATTAACAACAGTCTCTTTGTTAATAACATATTTTAACGCTATATAACAGAAATAGAGAAAGATACAATTTTTCTATTCTTCTCACTTTTGCTTAAACACTATGAAAGTAACCAAACACATTGAAAATTCAAACGGAAAGACCCAATTCACTTTTGAAATATTACCACCGTTAAAAGGACAAAATATCAATTCTATTTTTGATAATATCGATCCCTTAATGGAATTTAATCCGCCATTTATTGATGTTACTTATCATAGAGAAGAATACACCTACAAACATTTAGGAAACGATTTGTTAAAGAAGCAAGTAGTTCGCAAAAGACCAGGAACAGTGGGTATTTGCGCCGCTATTCAAAACAAGTATAAGGTAGATGCCATTCCGCATATTTTATGTGGTGGTTTTACCAAAGAAGACACGGAGAATTTTTTAATCGACATTGATTTTTTAGGGATTCACAACGTGATGGCCTTGCGTGGCGACGCTATAAAGTCGGAGACCTATTTTGAACCAGAAAAAGATGGGCATTCCTATGCATCAGAACTGGTTACCCAAATTACCGAGTTGAATAAAGGTATATATCTAGATGAGGAATTACAAAATTGCGCGCCTACCAATTTCTGTATCGGTGTTGGTGCTTATCCAGAAAAGCATATGGAAGCACCAAGTTTAGATAGTGATATTCATTACTTAAAAAAGAAAATCAACAACGGTGCCGAATACGTAGTTACACAAATGTTTTTTGACAATCAAAAATATTTCAGTTTTGTTGAAAAATGCCGTTCCGAAGGTATTACAGTACCAATAATTCCGGGATTAAAGCCAATTGCCATCAAAAAACACTTGAATTTAATTCCACATCGTTTTCACGTGGATTTGCCTGAAGCACTTATTTTAGAAATCATTAAATGCAAAACTAATGAGGATATCAGGCAAGTAGGCATAGAATGGTGTGTGGCACAATCAAAAGAATTAATGGAAGCGGGAATTCCAATTCTGCATTACTACTCCATGGGGAAAAGCGACAATATAAAAGCCATTGCAAGCCAGGTATTTTAAATATTCTCTTAATTTTGTCGCGAATTGTTTATGAATGAAAAACCAGCTTGGTGTTTTGGTGTTCTTTATTGGTGGCTTTCTTTTTTCACAAGAAGAACCAACCAACACTTCCTATTTTGATCTAAATTATTTTAAAGGCAACATCGCTTTACACAACGACGATATTTTGCATTTGATTAGTGGCCGACCCGAAGGACTTATTGTTAGTTGGAATAAAAAGACCTTCGGTCATCAAGAATGGGAGCAGCGTTTTAATTATCCTGATTATGGCGTGTCTTTTACGTATCAGAATTTAAAGAATGAAGCGCTTGGTGAAAATTATGCTATTTACGGACATTACAATTTCTACTTTTTCAATCGCAATGTAATGCTCCGTATAGGTCAAGGTTTGGCGCTTACTACCAATCCATACGACAAAGAAAATAATTTCAAGAATATTGCCTTTGGTTCGCGTGTTATGAGTAGTACGTATCTCATGCTCAATTATAAAAAGGAACGCCTTTTTGATAGGTTTGGTTTTCAAACGGGTTTGGCTTTGATTCACTATTCAAATGCTAATGTAAAAGCCCCAAATACGAGTATCAATTCAGTAACCTTAAATTTTGGCTTGACTTACAGTCTGGAGGAAGAAGACCCTGAATTTATTTCAAATAATACAAAGGAAAAATTCATACAACCCATAAAATACAATCTAGTTTTCAGGTCTGGAATAAATCAAAGCGATGTAATTGGAAGCAGTCAGTATCCGTTTTATATTTTTTCGGCCTATGCTGATAAGAGATTGAGTAAAAGTAGTGCAGTTCAATTTGGTGCCGATATGTTTTTTTCAAACTTTTTAAAAGAATTAATCAATTATCAAAGTGTAGCATTTCCTGAAAATGAAGTGAATGGCGATGAAGATTTTAAACGTGTAGGCTTATTTGTAGGTCATGAATTGTTTGTAAATAAAATGTCTTTAGAAACACAATTGGGTTATTATGTTTATTATCCTTTCGATTTTGAAGGACGCACCTATTTTAGAGTAGGTTTAAAACGTTATTTTGGTGACAAATTATTTGGCGCTGTAACCTTAAAATCTCATGGTGCCAAAGCTGAGGCTGTAGAATTTGGAATTGGCGTGAGGCTATAATTATGAAAAATTTATGTTACATATTATTAAGTTTAATGCTTGTTGCTTGCGATAGCGAAAATGCTAATGATTGTTTTCAAACGGCAGGAAATACTATTCAAGAATTTCGGGAAGTTTCCGAATTTAGCCGAATTTTAGTTAATAGAGATATAACCTTAATAGTTGAAGAAGCGGACGCGTATGCCGTGTTAATTGAAACAGGAAGCAACCTTTTAAATGACGTCTCAGCTTTGGTTGTAAACGACCAACTAATTTTAACCGATGATAATAACTGTAATTTTGTGCGCGATTTTGGCATAACGAAAATAACGGTTTTTACACCAAATTTAACTGAAATACGAACTTCAACCCAATACAAAACAACCTCGAATGGCATTTTAAATTTTGAAAACCTCACCTTAATTTCAGAAAGTTTCAACATGCCCGGAACTTTTACTGTTGGCGATTTTCGGCTTTCTATTGCGGCAGAAAATATTGATATAGCAGCCAATGGGTTATCGTCCTTTTTTTTAGACGGTACAGTTAACAATTTAAGAGTGCGCTTTTTTGCAGGAGCTGGTCGATTTGAAGGTAGAAATCTTATAGCTCAGAATGTAGATATTTTTCACCGTGGTGGTAACGATATGGTTGTTAATCCACAACAATCAATAATTGGTCAAATTGTCTCTACTGGTGATGTTATAGCAATCAATCAACCGCCAAATGTTGAAGTAGAAGTTTTATTTACAGGTCAGTTGATTTTCAACTAGCGGTTAACTCTCTAAATAAACCTTCTAGATTGGTGTTTTTCTGATTCAGTTGAAGGATTTTTAGTTTATTATCATGAGCAAAATCAAACACATACGAGCGCATATCTTTTTGTGTGTTAAATGTAATTTCGTAGGTAAAATCGTGAGGGTTCAAAACATTGGTAACATTAGGCAGTCGTTTTAAAAATTCGTCTTCAACGCGGTAGTCAAATTCAACCACCACAATTTGTGCATCATTATCTCTTAAAAATTTAAGTGGTTTGTCAGCTACAATTTCACCTTTGTTAATGATAATAACTCGGTCGCACATGGCTTCAACTTCCTGCATGATATGGGTTGAAAGGAAGATGGTTTTATCTTTCGCCAAAGACTTGATAAGTTGTCGCACTTCAACCAATTGATTCGGATCTAATCCGGTGGTTGGTTCATCAAGAATCAAAACATCAGGATTGTGCAGCAAGGCAACAGCCAAACCAACGCGTTGCCGATAGCCTTTAGAAAGTTGTCCGATTTTTTTATGAGCTTCGGGTGTTAACCCCGTTTGGTTAATGACCTCTTGAATGCGCGATTTGCCAATTTTAAATAGATCGGCGTTAAATTGTAAGTATTCTTTAACATATAATTCCAAATAAAGCGGATTGTGTTCTGGCAAATAACCAATACTCCTTTGAACTTCCTTAACTTGATGCTTTACATCGAAATCATTTACCACCGCTGTTCCTTCGGAAGCAGGAATAAAAGTGGTTAAAATTTTCATCATAGTTGATTTTCCAGCGCCATTCGGGCCTAAAAAACCAACAATTTCACCCTTTTTTATTTCAAAAGAAATGGCTTTTAATGCAACTTGATTTCCGTAAAATTTTGAAAGATTTTCAACTTTTATAGACATAAAGAATCATAATTTTGGTAAAAATAAGTAATTTGATAACGTTGAAAGCTAAAATTTTGTTGAATAGATTTTGTTTTTTCGATTTATTAATTACTTTAGCCAACTCAATTCAGAATATGATTACTACTAACACATATTATAACTGGTTTTATTTCTTTTTTAGCAAAGAAACGAGACCTGCTATGTGTGTTTAAGTACAGATATAACAATTAACCAAGGTCTCGATATAACATCGGGACTTTTTTTTTGATATGATTAAAAAAGTTGCCATACAAGGAATAAAAGGATCGTTTCACCATATTGTGAGTCAGCAGTATTTTGGAAATGAAGTTACCGTAAATGAATTTTTGTCGTTCGATCAAGCGGTTGAAAGTGCGATAACTGGCGAAAGTGATGCTGTTATTATGGCGTTGGAAAATTCAATTGCGGGTTCAATTTTGCCAAATTATGCGCTAATAGATGTGAACAATCTTCACATCACCGGCGAACATTATCTAGATATTCAGCACCATTTAATGGCTTTGCCCGATCAGAAAATTACTGGTATTCAGGAGGTTTATTCTCATCCAATGGCATTGTTGCAATGCAAACAGTTTTTTAAATTGCATCCTCATATCAAGTTAATTGAAGATAAAGATACCGCCGAAGTCGCGCAGCGTATTCAGAAAAAAAAATTAAGAAATATAGCCGCTATTGCCAGCAAATTGGCTTCGGAATTGTTTGAATTAGAAATTTTGGCTCATAGCATTCAATCCATCAAACACAACGAAACCAGATTTGTAATTGTTAAACCTTGCAAAAAAGAGCTGCCCAATAATCAACTAAGCAAGGCATCTTTAAAGTTCGAACTGGACCACAAACGCGGAAGTTTGGCGGCCATTTTAAATGTGATGAGCGATTGTAAACTCAACCTCACAAAAATACAGTCGCTTCCAAAAATTGAAACGCCTTGGAAATACGCTTTTTTTGTGGATGTTACCTTTGATGCAGTGGAAAATTTCAACAAAGCCTCATCAATTTTAACCATTATGGCAGAGAATTTTAAAATATTGGGAACTTATAAAAATGCACGCCAATGATTAGTCCGGCTAATAGATTACAGACCGTGGAAGAATACTACTTTTCTAAAAAGTTACGAGAAGTAGCTGTGCTTAAAGCAAATGGAAAACCCATTATAAACTTGGGGATAGGCAGTCCGGATTTGGCGCCACCACAACAAGTTATTAATGCTATAAATGATAGCATGTCGCATCCAGACGCTCACAAATATCAAAGCTATCAAGGTTTAATGGAACTACGCGAGGCCATTGCCAAATTTTATAAAGTCCAATATGAAGTGTCCTTAAGTCCGCTTACCGAAGTGTTACCACTTATGGGAAGTAAAGAAGGCATTATGCACATTTCAATGGCTTTTTTGAACAAAGGTGATGAAGTGCTTATTCCAAATCCTGGATATCCAACCTACGCATCTGTAACCAAATTAGTTGAAGCAGTACCTAAATTTTACGACTTATCGTGGAAGAATAACTGGTTACCAGATATTGAAGCTCTACGTAAAACAGATCTTTCAAAAGTGAAATTAATGTGGGTTAGTTATCCGCATATGCCTACGGGAGCGCGAGCTACACATAAACTTTTCAACGATTTAATTGCTTTTGGAAAGCAACACGACATTTTAATTGTAAACGACAATCCGTATAGTTTTGTGCTCAATCCTTCGCCAAAAAGTATTTTAAAATATCCAGGTGCGAAAGAAGTTTGTTTAGAGTTGAATTCGTTAAGTAAAACTTTCAATATGGCAGGCTGGCGTGTAGGTATGGTTTTAGGAAATTCAAAATATATTGAAACCATATTGAAAGTTAAAAGTAATATGGATTCTGGCATGTTTTATGGTATTCAAAAAGGTGCTATTGAAGCGCTTAAATGCTCCGATTTTTGGTTCGCAAGCTTAAATAGTGTTTATCAGCAACGACGAGAATTGGTTTGGGAATTGGCATCGGCACTAAATTGCACATTCGATAGAGATGCTGTGGGCATGTTTGTATGGGCAAAGCTGCCACTCTTCGAAAAATCTGAAGAATTTATAGATAAACTTTTAAAGGAACGCAACATATTTGTAGCACCAGGAACTATTTTTGGCAGTCAAGGCGAAGGCTATATAAGGTTTTCTCTTTGTGCAGATGAAGATGCCATAAGAGAATGTATAACAAGAATTAAATGAAAAATATTTATATCATAGGCGTTGGGTTAATCGGCGGAAGTTTTGCATTGGACTTTAAAAATTTGGATAAGAACTTACGTGTTTTTGGGATTGATACCAACCCAAATCATTTACAAGAAGCTTTGGATTTGGGAGTGATTGATGAAAAAGCAACCATGGACGATCTTAACCATGCCGATTTAGTGGTGCTGGCAATTCCCGTTGATAAAACTTTAGAAATTCTCCCTGAAATTTTAAATAAGGTAAATGATAACACGGTGGTTTTTGACGCTGGCTCTACAAAATTCGATGTTTGTAAACTGGTTGAAAATCATCCGAAGCGACGAAATTTTCTAGCCGCACATCCTATTGCTGGTACAGAATTTTCAGGTCCGAAAGCGGCTTTTAAAGGCTTGTATACAAATAAAACCAATATAATTTGTGAAGTAGAAAAAACAGCTTTTAAATTACAAGAAGCTACCTTGCAATTGTTTAAAGATATTGGCATGCGTATTAGATACATGAATCCCGAAGCACACGACAAGCATATTGCATATGTTTCGCATTTGTCTCATATTAGTGCATTTATGCTCGGTAAAACCGTCATGGAAAAGGAAAAAAACGAACGTGATATTTTTGATATGGCGGGAAGTGGTTTTGAAAGTACGGTACGTTTAGCCAAAAGTTCTCCTGAAATGTGGACACCAATTTTTAAACAAAACAAACAGAATGTGGTAGAAACACTCAACGAATACATTCAAAATTTACAAGAATTCAAAACATATATAGAAACTGATAATTTTGAAGCAGTCTTTAACGAAATGAAAAACACCAATCGAATAAAAGAAATTTTAAAAGGAATTAATTAAAATAAGCACCAAAAACCAAATTCCAGAAATAATCCTGAATGGAATTTGAAAGTTAGAATTTGAAATAAAAATTATGGAAAATAAAAAAGAGCTCAGAACTTGGTTAGACGATTTAAATTTAAATCATCCTTTGGTAATTGCAGGACCATGCAGTGCCGAAACAGAAGAACAAGTACTTAACATAGCCCATCAGCTAAAAGACACTGATGTAAATTACTATCGTGCTGGTATTTGGAAACCTCGTACACGTCCTGGTATGTTTGAAGGCGTTGGAGCATTAGGATTAAAATGGCTACAAAAAGTAAAGTCAGAAACTGGACTTAAAACTGCCACCGAAGTTGCCAATAAAGCGCATGTTGAATTGGCATTAGAGCACGATATTGATTTGCTTTGGATTGGAGCACGTTCAACCGTAAGTCCATTTATAGTTCAGGAAATTGCCGATGCCCTAAAGGGAACCGACAAAATAGTTTTGGTTAAAAACCCGGTTAACCCAGATTTACCCTTATGGCTTGGTGCCATTGAACGTTTGTCTTCTTCTAATATCAAAAAATTAGGAGTTATTCATAGGGGGTTTTCAACCTACGAAAAATCAAAATACCGCAACAATCCTGAGTGGCAAATAGCCATTGAATTACAATCTAAATTTCCTGATTTACCGTTGATAAATGATCCGTCGCATATTACAGGTAAGCGCGATATGATTTTTGACGTGTCTCAAACGGCGCTAGATTTAAATTTTGATGGATTAATGATAGAAACCCACAACAATCCCGATAGCGCTTGGAGCGACGCAGCACAGCAAGTAACACCTGAAGCCTTGGTGCAAATTATGAAGGATTTAAAAATCAGAAAAGAATTTGACCCAGAAACAGAATACAACACAAGCTTAAATAATTTAAGAGCCCAAATTGATGTTGTAGATAATCAAATCTTAGAATTACTTGGAAAAAGAATGAAAGTTGCTGATGGTATTGGTTCGCTTAAAAAACAAAAGAATGTTGCAGTTCTACAAAGCAAACGTTGGAACGAAATTTTAGGAAAAATGGTTTTAGAAGGTGAAGATAAAGGCCTAAGTGAAGAATTTATTTTGAAGTTGTTTAAGGCCATTCACCAAGAATCTATCAATCATCAGGAAAAAATAATTAATGGATAATAAAAAAGGGTTGAATTTTCAACCCTTTTTTATTTATAGCTTGTTCCGTTTAAAAATATATCTAGTAACGAATATACCATTGCCATCGTCTTTTCCTGCATCACTTTCTACGGCACTTGTAACAAAGGCTAATTCCCAACCTTCTTCAGCCATTGCTGTTAGTTTTGAGGAAATTACCACATCATTAGCCACAATATTTTGAAATCTGATACCACCAAGATTAAAAAAGTTTAACAGTTTGGTTTCTTCAAACTCTTCAACTCTAATTTCACTTCTTTTGGTTTTGTTACGTTTTTCTTCTTCAGTGTCTGTTGTAAACTCCTTATAATCTCTTTCAGCTTCTGAGGCGACCAATCTTGATCGGCCAAGACCAGCAGGAACTATAGATTCAACGCTAGTAATAATTTTGTACTCTATTTGCGCATTGACTTCAAAAGTAGTGAGTAAAATTGCACTCAAAAATAAAATAAGGGTTCTCATAATTAGTAAATTTAAAAATCAACATAAAATTAAGTTTTATAACCATATAAAAAAGTGTTATTTTGCTCAATTCAAATTTTAAATGACCGGAACCATATACAAATCAACAGGAAGTTGGTACGACGTGAAAACACCTCAAGGGAAGGATTTTAAGTGCCGTATAAAAGGTAAATTCAGAATGCAAGGCATTAAAAGCACCAACCCAATTGCGGTTGGGGATGTGGTTGATTTTGAGCTTGAAACCAAAAACGATGAGGTTACTGGAGTCATTAATAAAATTTATGACCGTAAAAATTATATAGTGAGAAAGTCGGTTAATCTTTCTAAGCAAACCCATATCATTGCCGCTAATATTGATCAGGTTTTTTTATTAATTACCTTGAATAATCCGCCAACCTTCACCAGTTTTATTGATAGGTTTTTGGTAACGGCCGAAGCATATGGTATCAAAACTGTTTTAGTGTTTAATAAAATTGACACGTATAACGAAGATGAAACTCTGGAAATAAAATATTTAGCCGATATCTATAGAAAAATAGGCTATGAATGCGTAGGTATCTCGGCCGTCACAGGAAAAAATATCAACAGGATAAAAGACTTAATGATAGATAAAGTTAGCATGTTTGCTGGCCATTCGGGTGTAGGTAAATCTACCTTAATCAATACGATTGAACCAGGTCTCGATTTAAAAACTAAAGCCATTTCGGAGCAACACATGCAAGGTCAACACACCACAACTTTCGCGGAAATGTTCGATTTGAGTTTTCAAGCCAAGATAATCGATACCCCTGGAATTAAAGGTTTTGGAGTAGTAGATATGGAACCGGAAGAAGTGGGTGACTATTTTCCAGAATTTTTCAAACTTAAGCAAGATTGTAAGTTCAATAATTGCTTACATAAAGAAGAACCCAAATGTGCCGTAAAAGAAGCTTTAGACAGGGATGAAATAGCATTTTCGCGTTACAGAAGCTATTTGCAAATTCTTGAAGGCGAAGACGAACACTACCGAACCGATAATTGGGATAACGAATAAATGTAAACGTTTAAAAGATCCCTTTCCATTGGAAAGGGTTAGGGTTAGAAATGAAAGCCGTAATTCAAAGAGTAACAAAAGCATCTGTAGCAGTTGATGATAATCAGGTTGCCCTTATTAATTTAGGATTGTTAATTTTATTAGGGATAGAAACTGAGGATACCGAAGAAGATGCACAATGGCTCACCAAAAAAATTGCTAATCTTCGAATTTTTAACGATTCAGGAAACCTAATGAATTTTTCTCTTATTGATATTCAGGGCGATGCTATAGTCGTGAGTCAATTTACACTTCATGCCAGTACAAAAAAAGGAAATAGACCTAGTTACCTAAAGGCTGCCAAACCTGAAATCGCCATTCCACTATATGAATATTTCATTCAACATTTTGAAAACGAAATAGGTAAATCAATTCAAACTGGTGTTTTTGGTGCGCACATGAAAGTTGATTTATGTAACGATGGACCAGTTACCATTGTAATTGATACAAAGAATAAGGAATAATTTATATTTGCAATAAATCTTTTTTATGGATATAAAAAATGCACAAATTATAGTTGACGAATGGATTAAGACCCATGGTGTTCGCTACTTTAACGAACTTACCAACATGGCTCAACTCACTGAAGAAGTTGGAGAAGTGGCCAGAATAATCGCCCGACGCTATGGTGAGCAAAGTGAAAAAGAAAGCGATAAGGATAAAGACTTGGGTGAAGAATTAGCCGATGTGGTTTTTGTAGTTCTATGTCTGGCCAATCAAACTGGTATTGATTTACAAGCCGCCTTTGATGCTAAAATGGTAAAGAAAACCAAACGTGACCACGATCGACATCACGGTAATAAAAAATTACAATAATCTTTAAATACACCTTAACTTTGTCTGTATTTTTAAAAATATGACAATTCAACTTCAGGAATCCAAATTAATAAGCAATAGAACAGTAACCATCACAGGCTCGAAAAGTGAGTCCAATAGGTTGCTAATTCTAAAAGCAATGTATCCACATATTTCAATTGAAAACCTTTCAAATTCTGATGATACAAAAGTTTTAAATAAGGCTTTATCGCACGAAAATCAAATTGTTGACATTCATCACGCTGGAACGGCTATGCGGTTTCTTACCTCTTATTTTGCTTCTAAAAAAGGCGTTGAGGTTATTTTAACTGGTTCGCAACGTATGAAAGAACGTCCAATTGGCTTACTTGTTGACGCCTTATCATTATTAGGTGCTAAAATTAACTACATTGAAAATGATGGCTTTCCGCCGTTAAAAATTCAAGGTCGAGAATTATTAAAAAATGAAGTCTCACTGAAAGCTAATATTAGCAGTCAGTTTATTTCGTCATTAATGCTTATTGCGCCATCACTGAAGAATGGTTTAACTATACATCTTGATGGTGAAATTACCTCAAGGCCGTACATAAATATGACGCTGAAATTACTTCAAGATATAGAAGTAGATGCAAGTTTTGATGATCAGGTTATAACAATCAAACATAAATCTCAAACTCCAAACTCAACTGGGCAGAAAGTAATTGTGGAATCTGATTGGTCTTCAGCATCTTATTATTATAGTTTAATTGCTTTAAGTGATTTGGGGAGTAGTATTAGGTTGCAATTTTATAAAGAAAATTCTCTTCAAGGAGACGCTTTCTTGAGTAGCTTATATAAAAGTTTTGGCGTTGAAACCAAATTTTCAAATCACGAAATTATATTAACTAAGGCTTCTACTCATAAAGACCACGTGTCATTTAACCTCAATAATTGTCCAGATATTGCTCAAACCATTGCTGTTACAGCCTTAGCGCTAGGTGTAGATTGCGATCTTTTCGGTCTGCACACCCTAAAAATTAAGGAAACCGACAGGTTGGTGGCGCTTCAAAATGAAATTGAAAAATTAGGTGGGACCATTCAGGTTACCGATAATTCACTTCACCAAAAAGCAGTTAAAAAGTTAAAAGCTAATGTATCAATTGCTACCTATAATGATCACAGAATGGCTATGGCATTCGCTCCCTTGTCCCTAAAAATTCCTATTAAAATTGAAGATGCAGGCGTAGTTTCTAAATCGTATCCAGATTTTTGGAAACACTTAAAAGATGTTGGAATTCAAATAATTGAATAATAACATCCAAAACACTTGACAAGCCCTATGTTGAGATTGTATATTTGCAAGCTTAAAAAATGCACTTTCGATTCGGTATATTTTTTAATTGTAGCAGAAATTTTTAATCTAATTCAAATACATAATAAATGAAACTATCACATTTCAATTTCAAATTACCAGAAGAACTACTAGCCGAAAGACCAGTTGAAAATAGAGACGAAAGTAGATTAATGGTAATCAACAGAGCCAATAAAACCATTGAACACAAAATGTTCAAGGATATAATTGATTACTTTAATGAAGGCGATGTGATGATTCTGAATAATACACGTGTATTTCCTGCGAGACTATATGGCAATAAAGAAAAAACCGGTGCAAGAATTGAGGTTTTCTTATTACGCGAACTCAATGAAGAGCAGCGTTTGTGGGATGTTTTGGTAGATCCAGCCAGAAAAATCAGAATCGGTAATAAATTGTATTTTGGTGACGACGATACATTGGTTGCTGAAGTTATAGACAACACCACATCTAGAGGTAGAACCTTGCGTTTTTTGTTTGATGGATCTTACAAAGAATTCAGAAGAAAGCTTACCGAATTGGGCGAAACGCCACTCCCTAAATACATAAACCGCCTAGTGGAACCGGAAGATGAAGAGCGTTATCAAACCATTTATGCTAAAATTGAAGGAGCAGTAGCGGCTCCAACGGCAGGATTACATTTTTCAAAACATTTGCTTAAACGATTAGAAATAAAAGGAGTAGAAAATGCTGAGGTTACGCTACACGTAGGCTTGGGTACGTTCAATCCTGTTGAAGTTGAAGATTTATCCAAACATAAAATGGATAGCGAAGAAGTTATTATAGATGGTATCGCTGTCAATAAAGTCAATAGAGCAATCGATAATAAAAAACGTATTTGTGCAGTGGGTACTACTTCAATGAGAGCCATTGAAAGTTCTGTTTCTTCAAATGGACGACTGAATGAATTTTACGGATGGACCAATAAATTTATTTTCCCACCATACGATTTTAGTATTGCTAATTGTATGATTACAAACTTCCATACACCAAAATCTACTTTGTTAATGATGGTTTCAGCTTTTGCTGGTCACGATTTAATTAAACGTGCCTATGACGAAGCAATCAAAGAAAAATATAGATTTTACTCATATGGCGATGCCATGCTCATCATCTAAAATGAGATATTCAAAAATAAAAAAGCCTTGCATGTCAAGGTTTTTTTATTTTAATCGCTACAATCAGTGTTGTATCTTTAAATCTTAAATTATCAAATGACCATAAAAAAAGACATACGTGCATTAACTAAAGATCAACTTCGCGATTTTTTCGTTCAACAAGGTGATCAGGCATTTCGTGGCAATCAAGTGTACGAATGGTTGTGGTCTAAATCGGCTCATAAGTTTGAAGACATGACTAATTTATCATTGGAAACTCGAGCATTGTTGGAAGATAATTTTGTAATCAATCACATTCGAGTAGACGTTATGCAGCGAAGCAGCGATGGTACAATTAAAAATGCAGTGCGTTTACACGACGATTTAATAGTCGAGTCGGTATTGATACCAACTTCAAAACGCACTACAGCTTGTGTCTCCTCACAAGTTGGTTGTAGTTTGGACTGCAAATTTTGCGCAACAGCACGACTAAAGAGAATGCGCAATTTAAATCCAGACGAAATCTACGATCAAGTTGTGGCGATTGATAATGAAAGCCGATTATATTTCAACCGACCATTGAGCAACATTGTATTTATGGGCATGGGCGAACCGCTAATGAATTATAACAATGTACTTAAGGCTATTGATAAAATCACTTCAGATGAAGGTTTGGCCATGTCACCAAAGAGGATTACCGTTTCCACCTCAGGCGTACCTAAAATGATTAAAAAAATGGCAGACGATGGTGTGAAATTTAAACTAGCTGTATCCTTACATTCAGCAATTGATGAAGTTAGAACTTCCATAATGCCTTTTAATGCTACATTTCCGTTAAAAGATTTGCGTGAAGCTTTAGAATATTGGTATTTGAAAACCAGAGACAGAATTACTTATGAATATGTTGTATGGGAAGGAATTAACGACACCAAAAAAGATGTTGAAGCCTTAATTCAGTTTTGTAAATTCGCCCCAAGTAAAGTCAATTTAATAGAATACAACCCAATTGACGATGGTGATTTTAAACAAGCTAGCTCAAAAGCAATTGATATGTATATAGCCATGTTGGAAGCCAATAGAATTACAGTAACTGTAAGACGGTCCCGTGGTAAAGATATTGATGCTGCTTGTGGGCAACTCGCTAATAAGGCCTAAAAAAAGCCGCATTTTGCGGCTTTTTTTAAACTAAGTTTTATTAATTCTTAATAATTTTTCGAGTTGCTGATCCTGTTGCTGTTTCGACTGAAAGCAGATACATTCCAGCTGCAAGTTGCGAAATATCGATTGTATTATTGGTTAAATTCACGTCAGCCGTTTTACCCAAAACATCTACCATTCTTATCTTTGTTATTTCAAGATCATTCTTTGTTTTAATGTTAATATAATCTGAAGACGGATTTGGAGTAACTGAAAAAGAAATTAATTGATTATCATTAACAGATAGTTCTTCATCATTGATTCTTAAATTGTCTAAATAAGCATCGCCTCCATAGTTATCATGAACAAATCGCAGACCTGTAAAATCAAAATCATCTAACAAAACACTTTCTAAAACCTCAACATCATCAACAAAATACTTAATATTTGAGCCAGTAACTTCTGCTCGGACGTTGTATCAAGTGTTATTGACCCAAGTTCCAATGTTTACAAATGTTCCGGCATCGTTAACAACTCTAATGTTACCTTGAAAGTTGAAGTCGATTAAGAAAGTAAAAAACAAACCACCTAAACCATCTTCACCAGTAACACCAAATCTAAAATCTGAATCATC
This sequence comes from Flavobacteriaceae bacterium, assembly GCA_018402135.1. Taxonomy (GTDB): domain Bacteria; phylum Bacteroidota; class Bacteroidia; order Flavobacteriales; family Flavobacteriaceae; genus Paucihalobacter. Next base: position 786,254 of record JAGYJF010000003.1, read on the forward strand.
ACCTTGAACGTGTCCAGTAATGTAAATGTCATAAGAAACAATGGCTGTCTCATATTCTACAGGAGCAGCAAATTCATAAAAACCGCCCATTACCAAATTTTGTGGTCCAAAAGCAGGGTCGACAGAAACTTTTAATGCATTGGTTCCATCTGATGCGAAATCATTACTTACGGATTGATTTTCTATAAAACAACCCTCACCACAACCAGTAACAACCCAACCATTTTGGCCGTTGATATCTCCAACACTGAAACCTTCAGAGGCTTCAAAAGAAATAGTTTGTTGTGTATTCCCCAATTGAAATGCTAAAAAAGTAAATAATACAAATGTAATTTTTTTCATGTTTTCATGGATTAATAGTTAATATGCTATAAAATTAGCAAAATAAATTTAATATTTTGAAATTCAATCCTTTTCCCATTATTCATAAAATAAACACTAAATATCATTAATTTTGCAATTCATCACTTTGGATATTGAAAATAATTGAACAAATAAAACAACCAACTATTCCTGCGAAAGCAGGAATCTCAGCATGCGAAATTCGGTTTCTATTATATAAGCAGGCATCTAAATTAGCCCTAGATTTGTAGTTATGAAAATAGCTGAGCAAATAAAACAACCTATCGCTTTTGAAATGGAGCTTTTCGAACAAAAGTTCCAACTTTCAATGTCTAGTAAAGTAGCCTTGCTAAATACTATTACACACTATATTGTGAATAGAAAAGGCAAACAAATGCGACCCATGTTTGTTTTTTTGGTAGCCAAAATGCTCAATAATGGAGAAGTTAGTGAACGCACTTACCGTGGCGCTTCGGTTATTGAGCTAATTCATACAGCTACTTTGGTGCACGACGATGTTGTGGACGATAGTAACATACGTCGTGGATTTTTCTCAATTAATGCTTTATGGAAAAATAAAATTGCTGTGTTGATAGGCGATTTTTTATTGTCTAAAGGCTTGCTCCTTTCCATTGATAATAATGATTTCGATTTACTTAAAATCATCTCAGTGGCTGTGCGCGAAATGAGTGAAGGTGAGCTGCTTCAAATTGAAAAAGCGCGCCAACTTGATATCACCGAAGACATCTACTACGAAATTATCCGTCAAAAAACAGCTACCTTAATTGCTGCTTGCTGTAGTCTTGGCGCTGCTTCTGTTAAGCCAAACAGTCCTGAAGTGGAATCCATGCGAAAGTTTGGAGAACTCATAGGTATGGCTTTTCAAATCAAAGATGATTTGTTTGATTATGGTACCAAACGCATAGGAAAACCAACCGGAATTGATATTAAGGAACAAAAAATGACTTTGCCGCTAATTCATGTGCTGAACAACTGTTCGGCTAAAGACAAGGCTTGGATTATTAATTCGGTTAAAAATCATAACAAGGACAAAGAGCGTGTTAATGATGTTATTCAATTTGTGAAAGACAACAATGGACTAGACTACGCCGTTGAACGCATGTACGAATACAAAAACAAGGCGCTTACTATGCTGAGCGAATTTGAAGATTCTCCATACAAATCCTCACTTCAATTAATGGTAGAATACGTTATTGACAGAAAAAAATAAGACATTTTTTTAGTACTTAGTGTAACGAATGTGAAAAGTCGCCAAAAATGCCGATTTTTTTTTGAAATCATATTTTAGTTTAAATTACTGATATGCAGTTCTATAAGTTTATTTATTCCTAAATTATTGTCTTTTTATAAAACCTTCAGGCAACCTTTTGCATTAAATTTGCGTCTTTATAAATAGAAACTTGTAATTCCCGTTTTGCTTGAAAGTAATACAACTACATAACAACAGCAATAAACTAATAAAGGCTGCGCTTAAAAATAAAAGAAGCGCACAGCAAGCTTTATATGAAATGTACGCGCCAAAAATGTTGAGTGTTTGCCGGTACTACATCAAAGACTCAGAAAGTGCTGAAGAAATTATGTTAGATGGTTTTTTTAAGGTGTTTACAAATCTTGATCAATTTCAGTTTAAAGGCAGTTTTGAAGGTTGGGTTAGAAAAATAATGGTAAGAGAAGCCATATCATTTATACGGAAACAAAAGCCAGTGGAATTTGTTTCAGACTATAAAAATGTGACCAACGTAAATCTCGATTTTGAAACGAGTTTTGAAACTGAGCAGCTTCAAAATTTCATTGATAATCTACCTGAAGGCTACAAAATGGTCTTTGTAATGAGTGCCATTGAAGGTTATAAACATGCCGAGATTGCCAAAATGTTACAAATTTCTGAAGGCACATCCAAATCGCAACTGTTCAAAGCCAGACAAATGTTACAAACACAAATCAAAGAATTAAGCGCAAAAACTTATGGTACCAAATAATTTAGAAAATCAAATAAAATCGAAGCTGGCGCAACGTGAATTGTCACCGTCGCAGCAGTCTTGGTCTAAGTTATCCGAGAGATTAGACAGTTTTGAAAATAACAAAAAGAAAACTAATTATTGGTGGTTGGTTGTTGCTGCAACAATTGTTTTAGCCTTATTTGCTGGTTTTTCAATTTTAACTAGAGAAACAGAAGAAGCAATTCCTAACATAATAGTTGAAAATCCAAACAAGGAAAGTGAAATAAACATAAGCCAGTTTAACGATAGTGTCACAAATGCATCGGAAACTATGGTCTTTGAAAGTCCAATCGACAACATAGTGGATAAGAAAAACAAAGTGTCATCGCGTGAAGTTTTAAATCGGGAACCTAAATTGAAAAACACTCCTGTTGTCATTGAAGCAAACAATGCTGATTTAAACAATATTAAAGAAGACCTTCTCGATTATGAAGCAAAAAAGCTTTTGGAGGTTGTTGCCCAAATCAAACAACTTAACCAACGCAACAATCAGGTTACAGAAGCCGAAGTAGATTCGCTTTTAAAAGCTGCCCAAAAGGATATTTTTAAACAGAAACTCATAAACCAAGTCACAAGAACCGTAGATGCAAACGCACTACTATTAGAAGTTGAAGACGAGTTAAACGGTTCATTCAAAGCAAAAGTGTACGAAGCTTTAAAATCGGGTTTTATATCTGTTAAAACCGCTGTTGCCGATCGTAAATATTAATCATCAAATCAAATCATAAATCAAAAAACGAACAATTATGCAAACCATTACTAAATTTTTAGTACTACTTCTGCTAGTAGTTATCTCAACGCACGTTCAGGCGCAAGATTCTATTAAAATTAGCAATAATCAACTTAAAATTGAAGCACTCATCAAGCAGAAATCGAAAGTTGAAGCTGACGAAAAGGAACTGCTCAAGGCCGAAGTTGAAGCCATTAACAAACAATTAGAAAGCGGTGAAATTTCCGAAGAACAAGCCCAGCAACTAAAACAAGAATCGGCTCAAAAGCGTGCTTTAAATATTGAGAATCGATTGGCAATTATTGATAACCAAATTGCTTTACTTGAAAGGAATAATATGTTGTCCTCTTCTTCAGAAGAAAATGAACACAAAATATCTATTCAAATTGGTGACGGCAAAAAGGGCATTACAATTAACAGTGAAAAAAAGCCGATAAAGTATGACATAAGAACCTCAAATGACTTTTTATTCGCTATTGGATTTAATAACACATTGATTGACAATGGATCATTAGACGATTCGCCCTATAAATTTGGTGGTTCAGGCTTTGTTGAGTTAGGCTGGAACTGGAAAACGCGATTGTTAAAAAACTCCGATTTTATAAGAGTAAAATATGGTTTTTCATTTCAATGGAATAAACTCAATCCAAAGAGTGATCAATATTTTGTTCAAGATGGAGATGTAACTACACTACAAGACTTCCCAACAGATTTAAGAAAATCAGAATTCCGAGTTACTAACCTTGTATTTCCAGTTTATTTTGAGTTCGGTCCGTTGAAAAAAATTGAACGTGAGTCACATATTAGATATATTAATAGCAATAAGTTTAAAATTGGTTTAGGCGCCTATGGAGGATTTCGACTCGGGACACAACAAAAATTAAAATTTAAAGAAGATGGAGATAATGTCAAACAAAAAACTCGAAAAGACTTTAATACGTCAAATTTAGTTTACGGTTTGGGTGCGTACGTAGGTTTTGGAGATACAAGTTTGTATGTTAAATACGATTTAAATCCCTTGTTTAAAAATCAGTTAGTGGATCAAAACAATATATCATTAGGTTTGCGATTTGATATAGATTAGATAGTTTTTTTGAGTACAGTAATAAAGACTCCTTCATTTTTCGAGGGAGTTTTTTTGTGATATCTATGGATGTGAATTTTAAAACCAACTTCTTTTGTGGTACATTTACAATCAGTTTTAAACTATAAGAAAACCCATTTAGTTTAACTCGAAAGTTGTATGATTTCACAAAACACCATAGCCAAAGTATTTGAGACTTCCAGAGTAGAAGAGGTTATTGGCGATTTTGTGCAACTCAAAAAATCAGGCAGTAACTTTAAAGGTTTGAGTCCGTTTACCGACGAGCGTTCACCGAGTTTTATGGTGTCGCCAGTTAAGCAAATTTGGAAGGATTTTAGTAGTGGAAAAGGTGGCAATGCGGTTACTTTTTTAATGGAACATGAACATTTTACCTATCCCGAAGCTATTAAATATTTAGCTAAAAAATACAGCATTGAAATTGAAGAAACCGAACAAACCGATGAAGACAAGGAAGTAGCAAACGAACGCGAAAGCCTATATTTGGTCAATGAATTTGCCAATAGCTATTTTCAAAAAGTAATGCACAAAACCGATCAAGGTAAAGCCATTGGTTTGAGCTATTTTAAAGAACGCGGTTTCACCGATGAGATTATCAAGAAGTTTCAGTTAGGATATTCATTAGATGAATGGCAAGCATTTACAGATGAATCCCTTAAGCAAGCTTATAAAATTGAATTTCTCGAAAAAACTGGACTTACTATCGTTAAGGACGAAAAGCGTTTCGATCGTTTTAAAGGTCGCGTTATGTTCCCCATTCACAGTATGAGCGGACGCGTTTTGGGTTTCGGTGGTCGTATTTTGGTGAATGACAAAAAAGCGGCTAAATACCTTAATTCTCCCGAATCGGAAGTGTATCATAAAAGCAAAGTACTTTACGGACTTTATTTTGCAAAACAAAGCATTGCTAAAGAAGATAATTGTTACTTGGTAGAAGGTTATACCGACGTGATTCAATTTGTGCAAACCGGTGTTCACAATGTGGTATCTTCTTCTGGCACGGCTTTAACACCAGAGCAAATACGACTTATAAATCGCTTAACCTCAAATATAACCGTTCTTTTTGATGGCGATGCAGCTGGATTGCGCGCCTCGGTTCGCGGTATAGATTTAATTTTGGAACAAGGCATGAACGTAAAAGTCTGCACTTTTCCCGAAGGTGAAGATCCAGATAGTTTTGCCAAACAAAACACGCTTGAGGAACTTAAAACTTATCTTGACGAAAACGCCCAAGATTTTATAAGTTTTAAGGCCTCATTATTGATGAAGGAAGCGCAGAACGATCCTATAAAAAAAGCTGAAACCATTAGAGATATGGTGAATAGTATCGCCATTATTCCAGACGCCATTAAACGTGAAATTTATATTCAGGAATGTTCAAAAATCATGGATATCAGCGAGGAAGTGCTATTTAGCACCTTGGCACAAATCAATAAGAAAAACATTACAGAAGCCAGTAAACAAGTTAAAACCGAGCAAAAGGCCTTTGAAGTTATTAAAACTGAAAAAAAGTCAGCGCCAAGAATTGACCGTCAATATGAATTAGAGCGCAAAATAATTGAGATTTTATTACTTTATGGCGATAAAAAGGAATCGTTTGAAGATTTGGTTTTAAAAGAAAACGAAAAAACAGGAGAATTAGAATTAGAGCCTGTGATTCAAGAGGCTCATGTTTATGAAAAAATTTATCTTGACTTGCAGGAGGATGAAATGCAATTCACCAACGAAAACTTTAAAACACTTTATTACAGCCTAGTAGATAAATTAAATCAGGACCAATCGTTTTCAATTAAAGAATTTATAGGGCAGCTAAACCAGGATATGGCCGAAGAAGTTACTTCTATTTTAATGGAAGAAGAGCGTTACGCTTTACACGATTGGGAGCGTAAACATATCATACCAAAAACAAAGCTGAAAACCATTCCGCAGTTGGTTAACCAAACTGTTTTAAGTTTACGGTGTTACTTAATTGATAAAAAAGTTCAGGATTACCAACATGAAACCACCTTGGAAAATGCGAATAGTTCAGGTATTCTAGAAGATGTAAAAGACTATCTCGGTCTTAAAATGCTGCTATCCAGAAAACTCGGTAAAGTAGTTGGCGGCAGAGTTTAAGTAATGCCTTGATGCTTTGCTTGATGCACCAAATCTACCAAGTTATTGACATTTAATTTTCTAAATAACCTAGATTTATACGTGCTAACTGTTTTCTCATTTATATCCAGTTCTTGCGAAATTTCTTTATTTTTCTTGCCAATAGAGAGTAATTTCAAAACTTCAACTTCACGGGTGGAGAGTCGTTTAAAAATCCGACTCGTACTCATTTTTGAATCATTAAAGGTGAGTTGTTTACTCATTTCTGGACTTAAATAAGTACCACCACTAAATATTTTTCTAACTGCGGCAACTACATCTTCACCCGACGACATTTTATTTAAATAACCCGATGCACCAGCCTTAATAGTGCTAACGGCATAAATTTCCTCAGGTTGATTGCTCAACATCAACATATTTGTGCTGCGGTGTTCTTTTTTAATGGCACGTAAGGTGGTAATGCCGTTTAATTCAGGTAAGTCAACTTCTAAAATAATGACGTCAACAGGATGACGTCTAATAAATTCAAATATTTCAATGCCGCTTCGTAAACTGCCTGATACTTCAATATCGCTAGTAGATTTAAAAAGTGTTTCTAGGCCTAATCTAAAAAGTGGATGCGGATCTACAACTAATACCTTTATCATGGTTGGTTATTTTAAGTTTTTTAGTGACGAACACTAAATTGATTTAGTACTTGGTGGAGATTTGATTCTAAAGGTAATAAAAATTAGTAAATATCTTAAAATTATCTAAAAATATTTATTTAATGCTTTAATTCTTTGGGTATTTCGCAAACTGGTATCGGTACCATCTTATGCCTGTTATTTCGATTAAAACGCTTATAAATTTTAAAAACCTCTTGTTGTCTGCCCGAAAACTCACTTTCATTCTTTCCATGGTCATCCATTTGCATCGCCCATTCCAATTCGGGATAACTGGCGCCAATTTGGTCTTCATCAGTTCGGTCATCTCCCCAAAGTCCGTCAGTTGGAGCAGCCTCAATAATTTCTTGATTGATGCCTAAATGTTTGGCTATGGTAGAAACTTCAGTTTTAAGCAAATCAGCTATGGGACTCAAATCTACGCCGCCATCACCGTATTTTGTATAGAAGCCGACCCCAAAATCTTCAACTTTATTCCCTGTTCCAGCAACTAAATATTTTTCTAAAGCTGCAAAATAATAAAGGGTTGTCATTCTGAGTCTTGCACGTGTATTAGCTAAAGACATAAATCGTTCTTCTTCATTAGCTACAGAAGGCAAGGCTTTTATTAGGCTGTCAAAAACTGGTGTTAAATTAACCTGAGTAGATTGAACCTTGTTAAAATTAGATTGTAACCAAGAGATGTGGTTAGAAGCCCTACTAACTTGCGATGCCGCTTGGTGAATAGGCATTTCGATGCAAAGTAGTTGCAGTCCTGTCTTGGCACATAGTGTTGAAGTAACAGCCGAATCGATACCGCCTGAAATACCTATAACAAAACCATTCATTTTGGCGTTTAAAGCATAGTCTTTTAACCAATTTACAATATGTTCTATAACCTTTTCAGTATGCATTATTTTAAATTTTATCGTAAAGAAACGTACCTTTGCTTCACAAAAATAAACCAAACAATTACATAATAAAAATTAATAACTCACAGATTTTTATGATAAAACACATCATATTAGTAGGCTCTCTCATTTTTTTTATGTCGTGTAATGATCAATCCGATTTAGAAAAGGACATTGCAGAAATAAATGTAAATCTTAATATCGAAAGGTTTGATAGATTATTTGCCAAAAGCACAGTAGCAGAGTTACCAAAGTTAAAATTGGAATACCCATTTTTATTTTCAAATCGGGTGCCAGATTCCGTATGGATAGAAACTTTAAAGGATACAATTCAGCAAGAGCTATTTCAAGAAGTTAATAAAACCTTTAATGATTTTTCTGAGGTAGAATTAGATATCTACAAACTTTTTCAACATTTAAAATATTACGACAAAACCTTTAACGAGCCTCGTTTTATAACCGTTACCAATAATGTTCGCTACCGTGAAAGTGTTGTGGTTACGGATACAATTACCCTTGTAGCCTTGGATAATTACTTGGGATCTGAACATCATTTTTATGCAAATATTCCCGAATACCTCACTGAGAATTTTAAGCCTAGTGATATTGTTGTGAATTTAGCCGAAGCTTATGCTCAAAAATATGCCTATCAACCGGACAGAAAAACCTTGCTCAATGAAATGATTTACTTTGGAAAACTACTTTATTTTAAAGAAATTATGATCCCATTTAAAAGCGATGCTGAAAAAATAGGTTACACCGAAGATCAATTAACTTGGGCCACCAACAACGAAAGTGAAGTTTGGAGTTATTTTATTGAACGCGAACTGCTTTTTAGCACCGATAGCAAAATACCGAGTAGATTTATTACGCCGGCACCGTTTTCAAAATTCTATTTAGAAATTGATAACGAGTCGCCAGGACGAATCGGTCAGTACATCGGCTGGCAAATAGTAAAAGCTTACATGAACCAAAATAAACATGTTGATCTTTTTAAAATGATGCAAACGAGCGCACAAGAAATTTTTGATAACACAAAATATAAACCCAATAAATAATGGCCAAATCACTTCAATCAACCATAGAACTTACAGTTCAATTAGACGAAAATAGAGTACCAGAAAAATTACACTGGACTGCTCAAGATGGCGGTATTAAAAATGAAGAAGCCAAAGCCATGATGCTTTCAGTTTGGGATCATAAAACCCAAGAAACCTTGCGCATCGATTTATGGACCAAAGAAATGCCAGTCGATGAAATGAAAGTATTTTTCCATCAAACACTAGTGGCCATGGCTAATACCTTCAACCGCGCCACACAAGATGAAAAAATGACTGAAACGATGAAAGATTTTTGTGACTATTTTGCTGAAAAGTTAGAATTGAAAAAATAATGCTTAACTTTTACTAATAAGAAAAATACTTTTGGGCGTAATCGTTACACTAATGGTGCTTTTAAGCTTCAAATATTGTGAAGATAAAAAACAGAGCCGCATAGAAATGCACGAAAGTTCAGCACTAATTCAAGAACAAATCAAAAATGTTGGAAAATTAGTGGTAACCGAAGGTCATTTTAGCGAAGTGTTTAATTACAAGAATTCCAAAAGTTTGTTTGGTGATTATCTTACCGTCGAAAAAAAAGCACTTGTTGTAGTTAATGCCGACGTGACGGTGGCCTACGATTTAAGTAAAATTGAATACGAAATTGATGAAGTTTCAAAATACTCACCATTACTTTTATTCCTGCAGAAGAAATTAAAATCAGGCAGGAATTAGAATACCACGACATTCAAGCCGATTTTTTCAACCCTTTTCAAGCGAAAGATTACAATGATATCACGGAGGTTATAAGAGTTTCGCTCAGTGAAAAATTGCAGAATTCAGACGTCAAAAAGAATGCTAAAAACAGATTGATGAGTGAATTATCAAAATTCTATATTCTGACCAATTCTCTAGGCTGGACGTTGCAGTATAACGAAACATCTATTAATAACGTTCAAAATTTAGAAAGTTTAGAGTTATAATCGCTTTTCTAAGGCATTCCAACCGCCACCATTTACCGCTTCAATTCCATTGCGTTTTAAAATGCTAGCTGCGGAAGCCGAACGCATGCCGCTTGCACAACAAGTTATTACTGGTCTATTCATTGATTTAATAGACACTAAATGATTGTTAATTTCTTGCAATGGAATGTTTTTACTGCCCTTAATTGCGCCTTGTTGAAATTCGCTTTTGGTACGCACATCTATAATAACGGCATTACGCGACTTGAAATCGCTAATATAATCCTGTTTATTGCTTTTAAAAAAATCTAAGAGTCCCATAATTGTATATTTGTACTGCAAAATTCATCATTATTTTGGAATTAAATTGTAACGTATGTTACACGCAACTGAGTGCTTATGACAACCGAAACTAGAAAATCTGAAATTATAAATACGGCAGCTAAGCTTTTTAAGCATAAAGGTTACAGCGCTGTTACTATGCGCGATTTAGCACAGGCTATGGGCATAAAAGCCGCAAGTCTCTACAATCACATTGAATCTAAACAAGCAATCCTGGAATATATTATCATTAACATTGCCGAAGAATTTACATTGGGAATGCAAACAGTTCTTAATTCAGATTTAAATACCATCCAAAAATTAGAAGCAATAATTAAGCTGCATGTGTCTATTGCTAATCAAAATCCAGAAGGCATGGCCGCCTTAAATAATGATTGGATGCATCTCGAAGAAAGGCGTGATTATTATCTTGAATTACGTCAGCAATATGAGTCTAATATCAGGTTCATTATTGATGAAGGTATTGCCAAAAACAATCTCAAAAATTTGAGTACCGATGTTGTATTATTTTCTATTTTATCAACCCTAAGGTCCCTTTACTTGTGGATTCCAAAAAAAGACCAACTTGATGTTAACGAACTTTCTTCAGATTTAAGTGAGGTTCTCATAGGTGGAATTAACAAATAGTTTAGAATATATTTTGTAATTTTGTATTTAAACTAACAAGTGTTAGTTTTTTTATTGATTTTAAGCGATAACGATTTCGTGTTATGATTTGAAATCTGAAGTTCACTTTATGCAAAAGAGACACTAAATAAATGGCAGATTTTCATAAATTAAAAGTAGCAGAGGTTTATAAAGAAACTGATGACACTTCGGTAATAACCTTTGAAATTGCTGAGGAATTACAACCAACATATCAATACCATCAAGGTCAGCATTTAACTTTAAAAGCAGATATTAATGGTGAAGATGTGCGTCGTTCTTATTCTTTGTGCTCTAGTCCGATAGACAATCAATGGAGAGTCGCAGTAAAACAAATTACTGGCGGTAAGTTTTCCACTTATGTTAACGAGCATTTACAGTCTGGAGATTTTTTAGAAGTCATGCCACCAAGCGGTACATTTGGCGTAGAAACAAAACCCGATGCGACCAAAAATTATCTGTTTTTCGCCGCTGGTAGTGGCATTACGCCCATTTTATCAATGATAAAAACGCACCTTGCTTTAGAAAAAAATTCAACTTGTAAGTTGTTTTATGTGAATAAAACAGCAAAATCTATTATCTTTAAAGAAGAACTGGAACAATTGAGAAACTCCTACTTTGGTAGATTAGAAATTTATTATTTTTTAACCAAAGAGCGTAGAGATATAGATTTGTTTAACGGACGATTTGATGATGAGAAAATGAAAGTTCTCACCAAAACATTTATCGATATTCCTGACACCAATGAAGTGTTTCTATGTGGTCCAGAACAGATGGTGAATTTTGTTAGTAATTATTTGATTGAAGCTGGATTGCCAAAAAACATGATTCATTTTGAATTATTTGTGTCTGGCCTTTCAGAAGAAGATATCAAGCGTTCAGAACGGCTGGCTCAACAAAATGTTGAAGGTGTACAAATAACTATTGTAGATGGCGGAAAAGAGTTTCAATTCACCATGACTAAAGATTTTGATAATATTTTAGATGCGGCTTTAAACGCCGGTGCCGATTTGCCGTTTGCATGCAAAGGTGGTGTTTGTAGCACTTGTAAATGTGAGGTGAAAGAAGGTAGCGTAGAAATGAAAATCAACTATGCTTTAGATGAAAAAGAAGTGGCACAAAATTTAGTATTAAGCTGCCAAGCAGTACCCACAAGTGAACGTGTAGTTGTAGATTTTGATGTCTAACAGAATTCCTGCGAAAGCAGGAATCTCAAGCATGAAATCTCAAATAAAAAGAAAAATTACCAAAAAATAAGATTATGAGCGAAGAACAAATCAGAAGTTTAGAAAGGCAATTTGAAGCCCGAATCGCAAGAGACGAAAAAATAGAGCCTAAAGATTGGATGCCCGAAAAATACCGTCAAACGCATATTCGTCAGATGTCTCAACATGCCCATTCAGAAATAGTTGGCATGCTTCCAGAAGCAAACTGGATTACGCGTGCTCCGTCATTAAGACGAAAGGTTGCCCTTTTGGCAAAGGTTCAGGATGAAGCAGGGCATGGCCTTTATTTGTACTCTGCGGCCGAAACACTTGGTATCTCACGCGAGGAGATGTATGAACAATTACACACAGGCAAAGCCAAATACTCAAGTATTTTTAACTACCCAACCCTTACTTGGGCCGATATGGGAGCCATAGGTTGGTTGGTAGATGGTGCGGCTATTATTAACCAAGTGCCACTTTGCAATACGTCTTTTGGTCCTTATGCAAGAGCTATGGTGCGTGTTTGTAAAGAAGAAAGTTTCCACCAACGTCAAGGTTATGAAATCATGCTAAAACTTTGCAATGGCACACCAGAGCAAAAGGACATGGCACAAGACGCTTTAAACCGCTGGTGGTGGCCAAGCTTGATGATGCTCGGTCCAACAGATGAAGCTTCGGTACATACTGAACAATCTATGAAATGGAAGTTGAAACGCAAAACAAACGACGAATTACGTCAACAATTTATAGATCAAACCGTTCCACAGGCTGATATTTTAGGTTTAACCATTCCAGATCCAGATTTAAAATGGAATGAGGAACGCGGTAGTTATGACTTTGGCGTCATTAATTGGGATGAGTTTTGGCAAGTAGTAAAAGGCCACGGTCCGATGAACAAAGAACGCATGAAAGCAAGAGTTAACGCGTGGGAAGGTGGCGAATGGGTGCGCGATGCGGCGATGGCTTTTGCAGAAAAACAAAGGGAAAGAAGAGAAAAACAAGTAGTTTAATTAAAAGATACCCGCTTTCGCGGGCTGTATTATGAAAAAAAACTGGCCACTTTGGGAAATCTTCGTAAGAAGTAAAAACGGATTAGAACATCGTCATTTTGGTAGTCTCCATGCTGCCGATGCAGAAATGGCACTTGAAAACGCACGTGACGTTTACACGCGTCGCAACGAAGGTGTGAGTATTTGGGTGGTAGAATCAAAACATATTACAGCATCTAACCCTGAGCATAATGGTGAATTATTTGAACCAGCTCAAGATAAAGTATACCGCCACCCAACATTTTACGATTTACCAGATGAAGTAAAACATATGTAATAAATTCCTGCGAAAGCAGGAATCCCATTATCCAAAATTGAAAGATGTGTCCAAAGTATTTCAATCCACATCAAAAGCGTCAATTTTATTATAACGGGATTGGCCCCTGGAGGAGCCCCATTAGCTAAAGAGAGGAAACTTATTTAAGGAAATCATAGATAAAAAAATTAACGAAATCATAGAAATATTTACCAATTTGAATTGTCCCCTTGAAAGGACTTTAGGGGTGTTAGGAATGTTATTGTTAAAAGGTTTAAACGGCAAAAAAACGAATAATCTTTAGGTTGGAATATCAAAACATTGAAAAAATTTAAAGCAAGCTAAGATTCGAAAAAATTCTACTATGAACAACAATCTATACAATTATATCCTCGGTATCGCTGACAACTCACTTATCCTCGGACAAAGATTAGGCGAGCTCACTGGTCACGGACCAAGTTTAGAAACAGATATTGCCTGCACCAACATTTCATTAGATTTGTTTGGACAGGTGCGTAGCTATTTTCAATATGCGGCAAAACTCGCCAATGATGGCCGTACCGAAGATGACATTGCTATGTTGCGAAAAGAAAATGAATATCGAAATGTATTATTGGTAGAACAACCTAATACTAATTTCGCTTACACCATCGGACGTCAGTTTTTGTTTGATGTTTATCACTTAGCCTTTCTTACAGAATTAGAAAAAAGTAAGGATTTAACCCTTTCAGCCATCGCTAAAAAGTGTATCAAAGAAGTACGATACCATGAGCGTTTTTCGTCAGATTGGGTAAAGCGTTTAGGTGACGGCACCGAAGAAAGTAATAAGAAAATGCAAGAATCTATCGATGATTTATGGACATATACAGATGAATTATTTCATCAAACTGAAGCAGACAAAGCAATGGTTTTAGAAGGAATTGGTTTAGATATCACACAATTAAAACAAGCTTACTATGCCAAAGTAACGGATTTTTTAGAGGAAGCCACTCTGAAAGTGCCAGATTCAAAATATTTCCAAAAAGGAGGTAAAAAAGGCATTCATGCAGAGCATATGGGTTACATACTCGCAGAATTGCAATTTATGCAACGCGCTTATCCCAACATGGAATGGTAACAAATCCCTTTGAAAAAAGGGATCTCATAAAACTATTTTTCCATTAAAAGAGAAATGACAACAACAGAACAAAATATTGATAACAAACTAATCCCAATCCTGGAACAAGTCTCAGATCCTGAAATTCCAGTATTATCAATCATGGATATGGGCGTGGTGAGGTCTGCCGTCATTGTGGATGGAATTGTGAAGGTTGAAATCACCCCAACCTACAGTGGTTGTCCTGCCATGGATGTAATTGGCGACGATATAAAAACGGCACTTAAGAACGCTGGTTACAAGTCGGTAGTTGATTTAATCCTTCATCCAGCCTGGACAACTGATTGGATTACACCAAGAGGCAGAAAGGCTTTGGAAGATTACGGTATTGCAGCACCTTTAGACGCCGAAGCTGATAAAGAAGTGTTGCTCAATGGAAAGCGAATTGTAAAATGCACCAATTGTGGTTCGCAAAACACACGACTGGTAAGTCAGTTTGGTTCTACGGCTTGTAAGGCTCAGTTTCAGTGTGAGGATTGTCAGGAGCCTTTTGATTACTTTAAATGTTTGAAGTAAATTTCTGTGATTCCGATAGCTATCGGGAGGAATTTCTTTGAATTTAACTATTGAATTGATCTAAAATATTGTTATTTCGCATTTGAGGTGTAATCCATATAAATTTAAACTATGATAAAAAGTATACTATTAAAAATAGAAAACAACATAGGATACATCACATTAAATCGTCCTGAAGTTTTTAACAGTTTTAATCGTGAAATGGCTTTAAAACTTCAAGAAATCTTAGGTGAATGCGAAAGTAATTCTCAAATTCGAGTCATAGTTTTAACGGGTACCGGCAAAGCATTCTGCGCCGGACAAGACTTAAAAGAGGTAACGTCTCCGGAGTTAAATCCTGGCTTCAAAAAAATTCTAGACGAACATTACAACCCAATTATTTCACTTATTAGAAACATTAAAAAGCCAATTATTGCTGCAGTTAATGGCGTGGCTGCTGGAGCTGGAGCCAATATTGCCTTAGCTTGTGATGTGGTTGTAGCGCATGAAAAAGTGAATTTTATTCAGGCATTTAGTTTAATAGGTTTGATACCAGATAGTGCTGGAACTTTTTTCTTACCACGCTTAATCGGTTTTCAAAAAGCATCGGCCTTGTGTATGTTGGGCGATAAAATTTCCGCAGAAGAAGCCGAACGATTAGGAATGATCTACAAAGTATTCGCCTTAGATAATTTTGAAGCAGAAGTTAATAAACTCGCTTTAAAAATGGCAAAAATGCCAACCAAGGCTTTGGGAATGACTAAAACTTTATTGAATGCTTCAATCACGAATAATTTAGACCAGCAACTAGCATTAGAATCGAAATATCAAATAGAAGCAGCGCAAACGAATGATTACACTGAAGGTGTTGCAGCATTTATGGAAAAACGCCAACCAAATTTTAAAGGAAATTAATTGACAAAAAAAACGCTCATACAAATTCATACTCGAATAAAACCATTTATTCACAGAACACCAGTTCTCACATCTCAGTTACTGAATGATATGTCTGGAGCAAATGTGTTTTTTAAGTGCGAGAATTTTCAAAAGATGGGTGCGTTTAAAATGCGTGGTGCAGCCAATGCTATTTTATCCCTTTCAGAAGCAGAAAGACAAAAGGGTGTAGTAACACATTCATCTGGAAATTTTGCACAAGCAGTAGCTTTGGCCGCTAAACAATTAGGCGTGAAAGCCTACATAGTAATGCCCGATAATGCACCGCAGGTTAAAAAAAATGCAGTGCGCGCTTACGGAGGAGAAATTATTGAATCAGAATCCACACCAGCTGCAAGAGAAGCAATGGCGTACAAAATCCAAAAAGAAACAGGCGCAACGTTTTTACATCCTTCAAATCAAGATGAAGTTATTTATGGCAATGCCACGGCAGCTATGGAGTTATTAGAAGATCATCCAGATTTAGATGTGATAATGGCACCAGTTGGCGGTGGAGGTCTTATAGCTGGCACTGCCTTAGCTGCATATTATTTTTCGGAAAACTGCAAAGTAATTGGTGGCGAGCCAGCAAAAGCGGATGATGCTTATCGCTCCTTAAATTCCGGTAAAATAGAACTTAACGAAACTGTTAATACCATAGCCGATGGATTAAGAACTAATTTAGGAGATAGAAATTTCCTCATAATTCAAAAGCATGTTGAAAAAATCATTCGTGTTGAAGAAGACGAAATTATAAATGCCATGAGGCTGATTTGGGAACGGATGAAAATAATTATAGAGCCATCTTGTGCAGTCCCATTTGCTGCTCTACTGAAAGAGAAACATCAATTTAAAAACAAAAATATTGGCATCATTTTATCTGGCGGAAACGTGGATGTGAAAAATTTACCATTTTAAAATTTAATTATGACCATAGGAATTATAGGTTCAGGCACCATGGGGAGCGGCATCGCCCAAGTAGCGGCAACTTCTGGTTGTAAAGTGAAATTATACGATACCAATAGAGCTGCTCTCGATAAAGCAGAAGCTGCCCTAGAAAAAATTTTGCTTAGATTAATTGAAAAAGGACGAATTGATTCTGAAGAAAAGAACAGAATTCAAGGTAATATTGATTATGTTGAAAACTTAAAGGATTTAGCCAATTCCAATTTAACCATCGAAGCCATTGTTGAAAATCTGGATGTCAAGAAGAAAGTATTCTCTGAGTTGGAAACCTACGTGGATTCAAACTGCATAATTGCATCAAATACTTCCAGTTTATCGATTGCATCAATAGCTTCAGCATTGAAAAACCCAGAGCGTTGCATTGGGATTCACTTTTTTAATCCCGCGCCTTTAATGCAATTGGTTGAGGTAATTCCAGCAATTCAAACTTCAAACGAAGTATTAGAATTTACTGTAAAAACAATTGAAAACTGGAATAAGGTTGTGGCTGTGGCAAAAGACACACCAGGATTTATTGTGAATAGGGTTGCGCGACCTTTTTATGGGGAATCATTAAGAATTTACGAAGAAGGTATTGCAGATTTTGCATCCATAGACCGCAGTTTAAAAACATTGGGCAATTTTAAAATGGGTCCATTTGAACTCATGGACTTTATAGGAAACGATGTAAATTACACCGTTACTGAAACAGTATTCCAAGCCTTTTATTACGATCCAAGGTACAGGCCTTCATTCACGCAAAAGAGATTTACCGAAGCAGGATATTTAGGAAGAAAATCAGGAAAAGGCTTCTATAATTATGATGACAATGGTTCCATTGTCGTTCAGAGCGATAGTGAAGAATTTGATAATAAAGTATTAGCGCAACAAATTTTCGATAGAGTTTTGGTTATGCTCATTAACGAAGCAGCTGATGCCTTATTTTTAAACATCGCATCGGCTAAGGATATTGACAATGCCATGACCAAAGGCGTCAATTACCCAAAAGGATTACTAGCTTGGGCAAATGAAAAAGGAATAGACTGGTGCGTTAAACAAATGGATGCACTCTATGATGAGTACCGAGAAGAAAGATACCGTTGTAGTCCGTTATTGCGGAAAATGAGTAGAGAAAATCAAACGTTTTTTTAACAGATTGGATTGTCCCTTTGAGGGGACTTTAGGGGTGTAAAAAAAGAACAATCATAGAAATACCAAATTTGATGCAAGCTGAAAAAATTCCGTACAAAATGCTATCCCTCGATCCTTTTAGCCAATGGCTGGGCATCGAAATATTAGAGTGTGAAGTTGGCAGATGTAAATTAGGGTTGGCCATTAGAAAGGATATGCTAAACAGTATGGGCAAAGCGCATGGTGGCATCAGTTATTCACTGGCAGATACTGCTTTTGGTTTTGCTGCCAACTCACATGGTAAGTATGCGGTTTCAATTGAAACAAGTATCAATCATATTGAGGCGTTAAACGAAGGTGATTATTTAATTGCCGAATCGGTTATTGAAAAGGTAAATAATAAACTAGGATTTAATATTATTGAAGTAAAGAGAGGCGATGAGTTGGTAGCGTTGTTTAAAGGCGTGGTTTACAGAACTTCAAAAGATTGGCAATAATTCCTGCGATCTTGGCATTTAACGGGAGGAATCTAAAAAACATTAGTAATTTAGAGGCATTAAATTTCTCAAACTATGAAATGGAAAGGCAGAAGACAAAGCGGCAATCTTGAAGATCGTCGTGGTACAAGTGCTACAGGTAAAGTGGTAGCAGGTGGTGGAATCATCGCAGTAGTCATTATAATTTTACAATTGTTTGGAGGCGAAACAGGTCAAACCATCGCTCCAATTCTCGAACAAATTAATCAACAACAATCTCAGTCGGCTTCCTCTAGCCAAAGAGAACTTACTGCGGATGAGATTGAAATTGGAAATTTTGTAGCTACAGTGTTGGCCGACACCGAAGATGTATGGCACCAGGTGTTTCAACAGCATAATTTGGGAGCATATAAAGAGCCAAAAATGATTTTATTTACACAACAAGTAACTTCAGCATGTGGTATGGCGTCCTCAGCAGTGGGTCCTTTTTATTGTCCTGGCGATCAAAAAGTCTATATGGATTTGGTGTTTTTTAACGAATTGCATACCAGATTTGGTGCACAAAAGGGAGATTTTGCCATAGCCTATGTAACTGCGCATGAGATAGGCCATCATGTTCAAACCTTACTTGGTACTTCTCAAAAAGTAAGGCAGTTACAACGCAACTCATCTAAGGCAGAAGGAAATAAATTATCTGTTGCACTTGAGCTCCAAGCCGATTTTTACGCAGGATTATGGGCGCACCACAATCAGCAATATTTAGAGGAAGGCGATATAGAAGAAGCGTTAAGTGCCGCAAAGGCAGTTGGAGATGACGCTATTCAAAAACGCATGCAAGGTCACGTGGTGCCTGATTCTTTTACCCATGGTACGTCAGCCCAACGTATGGAATGGTTTTTAAAAGGTTACCGTACTGGAGATATGAGAAATCACGACACTTTTGCAGTATTAATAAATTAGAAAGACTAATAAATAAGATACCTGCTTCGCAGGTAATAATTATGAAAGAAGCATATATTATAGACGGCATCAGAACACCAATTGGCAGTTATCAAGGTGTATTATCAACGATTCGCACAGACGATTTGGCGGCCTTAGTAATTGCTGAAATAGTAAAGAGAAACCCTAGTATTCCGAAAGAGGCATACGATGATGTCATTTTGGGTTGTGCCAATCAAGCAGGCGAAGACAATCGAAATGTAGCGAGAATGGCGTCGCTTTTAGCAGGCTTGCCATTTACGGTGCCAGGAGAAACAGTTAACAGGTTGTGCAGTTCAGGACTTTCGGCAATTATTCACGCTAATCGCGCCATAAAAGCAGGTGATGGCGACATTTTTATTGCAGGTGGTGTTGAAAACATGACACGTGGACCATACGTGGTTGCCAAACCTTCTTCAGCTTTTGGTACCGATGCAAAAATGTACGATTCCAGTTTTGGATGGAGATTCATCAATCCTAAAATGCATGAGATGTATGGCACCGATGGTATGGGAAACACGGCCGAAAATCTAGTTGAAAAGTACAATATTTCGCGTGAAGACCAAGATAAATTTGCTTATTGGAGTCAGATGAAAGCCACAAAAGCACAAGAAAATGGAAGACTTTCAAAAGAGATTGTAACGGTTCAAATTCCGCGACGAAAACAAGATCCAATCCAATTTTCAAAAGACGAATTTGTAAAACCAACCACCACATTGGAAATTTTAGGAAAGCTTCGTCCAGCATTCAAAAAAGAAGGTGGCAGTGTTACCGCGGGTAACTCATCTGGATTAAATGATGGCGCAGCGGCAACAATCATTGCTTCCGGAGTGGCTATAAAAAAATACAACCTCAAGCCATTAGCTCGAATTGTGAGTTCGGCTGTAGTTGGTGTAGAGCCCAGAATTATGGGTATTGGTCCAGTTGAAGCTTCTAATAAAGCATTGGCAAAAGCTGGTTTAACCATGGCTGATATGGATATCATTGAATTGAACGAAGCCTTTGCAGCTCAAGCTTTAGCGTGTACTAGAGCTTGGGGTTTAGCCGATGACGATGCCAGACTAAATCCAAATGGAGGATCCATTGCTATTGGCCATCCGTTAGGTGTTACTGGCACGAGAATTGCATATTCCGCAGCTTTGGAGTTGCGCGAACAAAACAAGCGTTACGCCTTGATTACCATGTGTATTGGCGTAGGGCAAGGTTATGCGGCGATAATTGAAAGAATGTGATAAATATTATTTATATTTACATAAAATAAATATAAAATGGCAACATTTACATCGAGTTTACCAGACGAGCTATTGCTTAAGTTAGCTCAAGTAGCTAAGGAGCTAAAAATGCCAAAAAATAAATTAATAGAAAAAGCATTGGAGCTATACTTGCTTGAAATAGAGAAAGCCCAATATGCGAATTCATTTCGTCGTGCTGCTAAGGATTCAGAAACATTGCAAATAGCTGAAGAAGGAATGGCGGATTATTTTAAGATGCTTCAAGAATTTGACGAGGAATGAAACAAGCTGAAATTTGGGAAACCTACTTTGATCCTGTTGAGGGACAAGAGCAATCAGGTCGTAGACCTGCCGTAATTATTAGTGGCAATACCATGAACAACAATTTAAATCTTGTTATGGTGTGTCCACTTACATCTAAAATTCACCATTATAAAGGGAATCCGATTTTAGAACCTTCATTTAAAAATGGTTTGAAAATGGAATCAGAGGTTTTAGTGTTTCAAACGCGTACCGTGTCAAAAGGGCGGTTAAGAAAAAAAATAGGTATGATCGATCTTAAAATTATTGACGAGATACACCAAAGTTTAAATAAAATTTTGAAATTATAAATTAAAAATCATTCTATAGAAGATCTAGAAAGACGATACTATTAGATTTATGAGAAAGATAGAACATTACGCAACGGGAAATTGGACAACAGGAACCGAAGAAGGCATACCAATACATGATGCCATAACAGGTGAAGCTTTTACTTCGGTAGCCATCGAAGGTTTAGATATTTCTGAAATCTTGAACTACGGAAGAACTAAAGGTGGCGAACAACTTCGCAAAATGACCTTTCAAGAACGCGGAAATATGCTTAAAAGTTTGGCATTATATTTAACCAAACGCAAAGAACAATTTTACGAATTAAGCTTTCGTACGGGCGCGACAAGAGTAGATAGCTGGATAGATATTGAAGGAGGTTTCGGAAACCTATTTGCCAATGCTTCACTCAGAAAGTTATTCCCTAATCAACCCTATCATGTTGAAGGTGATCCAATTGATCTATCTCGTGGTGGTCGATTTATGGCGCATCATATTATGGTACCAAAAAAGGGAGTAGCTGTTCATATCAATGCTTTTAATTTTCCAGTTTGGGGCATGTTAGAAAAATGTGCTGTGAATTGGATGGCAGGCGTACCAGCGGTGGTTTTACCTGCACCATCATCTTCGTATTTAGCCGAAGCTGTGGCCAAGGAAATTATAGCATCCGGAATTTTACCTGAAGGTGCACTTCAAATTATTAATGGTACTGTTAAAAATATTTTAGACAGCGTTGAATCTCAAGATGTGATAACTTTTACAGGCTCGGCAACCGTTGGTAGGATGTTAAAGGCTCATCCAAGATTAATTGAGGAATCTGTTCCTTTTACTATGGAAGCCGATTCGCTAAACGCTTCTGTTTTGGGTGAAGATGCAGTTCCTGGCACGCCTGAATTTGATTTATTTATCAAAGAAGTGCGTAATGAAATGACAGTAAAAGCAGGTCAAAAATGTACCGCTATTCGAAGAATTATTGTACCAGAAAATGTAGTTGAAGATGTTCAAATAGCCTTAGGAAAAGCATTGGATAAAGTCACTATTGGCGACCCAAGACTTAAAGAAGTTCGTATGGGATCTTTAGTAAGTCGTCAGCAAGTAAAAGCGGTTAGAGATTCAGTCAATGAATTAGCAAAGGAAGCTCAAATCGTCTACGGCAGTTTAGATACCATCGAAACTATTGGAGCAGATTCAAAAAAAGGCGCTTTTATAAGTCCGATTGTCTTACGAGCAGATCATCCATTTCAAAATAAAATAATTCATGAGCGTGAAGCCTTTGGTCCTGTAAGCACCATTATGCCTTATAAAAATTTAGTAGAAGCGATTCAGCTAGCGCAGATGGGCAAAGGCTCTTTGGTGTCGTCTATTGCTACTAATGATGATAAAATTGCTAAAGACTATGTTATAAACGCTGCCTCTCACCATGGAAGAATTTTAGTGTTAAATCGCGAAAGTGCCAAAGAAAGTACGGGTCATGGTTCACCTTTACCGTATCTGGTTCACGGTGGTCCTGGTCGTGCAGGTGGCGGCGAAGAAATGGGAGGGATTCGCGGTATTAAGCATTATTTGCAGCGCACAGCTATTCAAGGTTCGCCCACAACCATTACTGAAATCACAGGCATTTACCAACAAAACGCAAGGTATAAGGAAGCTGAACAACATCCATTTAAATACCATTGGGAAGACATCCAACCTGGAATGTCAATGAAAACGCATAATCGAACCATTACAGATTCGGATATTATTAATTTTTCAAACATCACTTGGGATCATTTTTATGCGCATACCGACATTACGTCCTTAGATGGAAGCATTTTTGAAAAACGAACTGCGCATGGTTATTTTATAATCTCTGCGGCAGCTGGTTTGTTTGTGTATCCAAATAAAGGTCCTGTGGCAGCAAATTATGGACTAGAAGAATGCCGCTTTCTTCGTCCTTTATATCACAACGATACCATTTATGTGCGTTTAACCTGTAAACAAAAAGTAGATAGGGATGTGGCCTCTGCCGAGCATCCGAGTGGTATTGTGAAATGGTATGCAGAAATTTTTGATGCTAACACCAATGAAAAAGTCGCTTTCGCAACAGTTCTCACAATGGTGCAAAAAAAGCAAGAGACATTTGTTGAAATGACCAATGAGAAAATAGACGAATGTTTGTCCAAGCTTTCGGAAGCGTCTGAACCTAAATGGGGAATCATGACACCGCAGCATATGGTAGAACACTTAGAGTACACCTATAAAATAGCAGCAGGCGAGATTCAAGATTTTGAAGTCGCTACTCCTGAGAAAATACTTGAGAAAGTGCATGCTAGTTTATACAACTATCAAAAGTTTCCTAAAAACACCAACTTTCCTCAATTGGAAAAAGATAAATTAGCACCATTACATCACTCGAATTTGGAAACGGCAATTGAAAAGTTGAAGGAGAAACGAGAAAAATACATTGTATTTTTTAAAGAAAACCCCGATGCCAAATTAAAAAACTTGGTGTTTGGTGAATTGAACAGATACGAGTCTTATTTATTAGAGCGCAAGCATTTGAATCATCATTTTGAGCAATTTGGTTTGCTATAATTCCAGGTCATTGCGCACTTGTTGCGCAGTCGCTTAAAAAATAAAATGTCGAAAAAGTATTATACTTACATCTTAACACATGAACGAAATCATATCTTTTATGTAGGTGTGACAAATGATATTGAAAGACGAATGAGCGAACATAAAAAAGCAACTTTTGGGACTCATGTTGGTCGCTATAACATCAAAAAATTAGTTTATTTTGAGATGCATTTGGATATAAGAGAAGCCATTTGAAGAGAGAAAATTATTAAAAAATGGAAGAGGCAGTAGAAAATTAATCAAATCAATAAAGAAAGTCCGAATTGGGTGGATTTGAGCCTTGATTGGGATTTATCAAAATTCTATAAATAATAAACACGAGTGCGCAACAAGTGCGCACAGACAAATAAAAAGGTATGGATCCCTACGTAAAAAAACAAATTAAAAATAACATCGCAACGATTGAGTTTTTTCATCCATCACACAACTCTTTGCCAAGCAGTTTATTGTCAGAATTAGCAAGAGCCATTACAAGCGCTGGAGAAGATGACAATGTAAAGGTAGTCATTTTAAAAAGTGGTGGAGACCGCACCTTTTGTGCAGGCGCTAGCTTTAACGAATTAGTGGATATTACTGATGAAGAAACAGGCAAACAGTTTTTCTCTGGATTTGCAAATGTAATTAACGCAATGCGAAAATGTCCTAAGTTTATCGTTGGTCGGGTACAAGGTAAAACCGTTGGCGGTGGCGTTGGCTTAGCTTCGGCTACCGACTATTGTATGGCAACCAAATTTGCTTCCATCAAACTGAGCGAACTTAATATTGGTATAGGTCCATTTGTGGTAGGTCCTGCAGTGCAGCGTAAACTTGGCTTAAGCGGGATGTCGCAAATTGCCATGAATGCAGATGAATTTTTTTCGGCAGAATGGGCCCTTCAAAAAGGACTTTTCACAGAATTGTTTGATACCACCGAGGCCTTAGATGAAGCGGTGCAACAATTTGCTAATAAATTGTGTACTTACAACCCCAAAGCCATGACCGAAATGAAAACAATGTTTTGGCGAGGCACCGAAGATTGGGATCAACTACTTGCGCAACGCGCTAAGATTAGTGGCAGACTGGTGTTGAGTGAGTTTACCAAACAAAAATTAAAAGGATTTGAATAAAAGCCTATTACATGCTTTCCAAAGGTAAGGAGTGATTATGGCTATAAAATTTTAATTATTTAAATAAGAATGATTTTTTCCTTTTGGGAAAATTAAATGAGGCTTATGATTTATTCATTCAACGGTTACACACCAGTAGTTCACGAGAGCAGTTTTGTACACCCACTTGCGGCGGTTACAGGCAATGTTATTATTGGTAAAAACTGCTACATTGGTCCAGGTGCCGTTATAAGGGGCGATTGGGGGCAAATCATTTTGGAAGATGGTGTGAATGTTCAAGAGAATTGCACGGTACATATGTTTCCTGGCAAAAGTATTGTATTGAAAGAAAGTGCACACGTGGGGCACGGTGCCATTATTCACGGTGCTAATTTGGGTAGAAATTGTTTAATCGGAATGAATTCTGTTATTATGGATGATACACAAATTGGCGATGAAAGTATTATAGGTGCTATGACCTTTGTTAAAGCTGAAA
Organism: Flavobacteriaceae bacterium; assembly: GCA_018402135.1. Lineage (GTDB taxonomy): Bacteria > Bacteroidota > Bacteroidia > Flavobacteriales > Flavobacteriaceae > Paucihalobacter. The sequence continues at coordinate 811,731 of JAGYJF010000003.1, forward strand.
CTAATATCCCCAAAAGAAGCTTAGTAATAGGAAATCCTGCAAAAATAGTGAAACAAGTAAGCGATGAAATGATTGCTTGGAAAACCAAAGGCACACAATTATACCAACAATTGCCCCAGGAATGTCATAAAACCTTAAAAGCAGTTGAACCACTTAGGGAAGTCCCAAACGAAATGAAGGTTCAAGATGATGTTTATAAAACACTTAGAGAAACGTTTAAAAGGTAGTCATTAGAGCACACTGCTTAAATCAATTTCGTTGGTTTCTTTACCAGTTGATAAAGTGATGAGACTTTGTACATTGCCTAAATAAGGAAGGAGCGTTAGTTTAGTGATAATAAATGTTTCATAAGCTTCAATATCTTCAACTATTAATTTAAGCAGATAATCAAAATTCCCACTAACCCTATGGCATTCTACTACTTCTGGAAAATTATTAATCTCTTTCACAAACTTTTCTAAGTAACTTCTGGTATGCCCTTGTAAGGTAATACCAATAAAAACTGTCAGTTTTAGTCCTATTTTTTTAATGTCTAAAACGGCAACGTACTTTTTTATATAACCTTCTTTTTCTAATTTTTTAATACGTTCAAAAATGGGAGAGGTGCTCATGTCTAATTGGGCAGCTATGCTTTTTGTAGTTCGGTTGCTGTCCTTTTGAAGCATCTTCAATATTTGGATGTCTATTTTGTCTAACTGATAAGCCATAGATAATTATTTTTTTGAATCATATTTTTACAAAGATAAAAAGAATTAAAAACTTCATATTTATATAAAAACAGAATTTTATCCTGTTATAATTTATTTTGTAAGATTTTAACAAATGTAGAATTAAAGAAATAGTACTTTTATTATTGATTAATGAATCAAATTTTCAATAGACATTACAATGAATGAAAATGAGAGATCCAAGCTTTCGCTGGAATTTAAAATGCCCAAAATGGGCGAAAGTATTACCGAAGGAACAATTATCAATTGGTTAGTGTCCGAAGGCGATAGTTTTGAAGAAGGTGATATTATCTTAGAAGTTGCAACCGATAAGGTCGATAATGAAGTGCCGGCGCCTGCAACAGGCAAATTGATTAAAAAATTATTTCAAGCCAAAGATGTTGTTCCAGTTGGCGAAAACATCGCTATTATAGAAATTTCAGAAGAAGTAGCAACGTCAGAAAAAGACAAACTTATTTCGTCAGAAGTAAAGGAAGCTCATCAAATACCTAAAAAAATATCGCAACCAAAACCAACACAACAATCTGCAACTTATACAATTTCCGAGGATAAGTTAGATGGCGCTTTTTTCTCTCCACTAATTTTATCAATAGCTAAATCGCATTATATCAGTTTTGAAGAGCTCGCTCGTATTCCCGCAACTGGAAAAGATGGAAGATTGCGCAAAAGTGACATATTTCAATATATAGAAGAAGGACGACCTTTTAAATTTGCCCAGCCAGCAATTCAGCATGATCCAACTGTTTATCGCATTCCACAGTTGAGTTTTGATAAAGGCAAAGGGAAAATTATTGAAATGGATCGCATGCGCCAAATGATTGCCGATCATATGGTGTACAGCAAGCACACGTCTCCACATGTTACAGCCTATGTTGAAGCCGATTTAACCAATATGGTCAACTGGCGAAATACTAACAAAGCTGCATTTCAAAAGAAATATGGCGAAAAGTTAACCTTTACACCGCTTTTTGTGGAAGCAGTTGCCAAGGCCATTAAGGATTTTCCAAATATTAACGCCTCGGTTGATGGCTATAATATTGTTATAAAAGATCAAATTAACATTGGAATGGCAACGGCATTACCAAGCGGTAATTTAATTGTACCTGTGGTAAAAAATGCTGATAATAAGGATTTAGCCCAATTGGCAAAAGATGTAAATCTGTTAGTAGATAAATCGAGAAACAACAAACTCTCATCCGATGATATTAGTGGAAGCACCTTCACCATATCTAATGTTGGCACTTTCGGAAGTGTTATGGGCACCCCAATTATTAATCAGCCTGAAGTGGCCATTTTAGCGCTTGGCATTATTAAAAAAAGAGCAGAAGTTGTCGAAACGGAACAGGGAGACGAAATTGCTATCAGAAGTATGATGTATTTGTCACTATCCTTCGATCATCGCGTTGTTGATGGGTTTTTAGGAGGGAGTTTCTTACGTCGTGTAGGCGATTATCTTGAACAATTTGATCATAAGCAAAAAATTTAATTAAATATAGTTTAGAAAATAAAAGTTATGTCATTTCATATTTCAATTGAAACTGTAAAGCATTCAAAAGTTAAAAATTTTGATTTCAACAATATTCCACTAGGAAAAACTTTCACCGATCATATGTTTATTTGTGACTTTGAAAACGGGCAATGGGTAAATCCTCGCATTGAACCTTTAAAACCAATACCAACGCATCCGGCCGCCATGGCGTTACATTATGGTCAAGCGATTTTTGAGGGCATGAAAGCCTATTTGGATGCTGATGGAATACCCATGTTATTCAGACCAGAAAGAAACGCAGCTAGGCTTAACAAGAGTGCGGACAGAATGGGAATGCCACCATTTCCGGAAACCCTTTTTGTGGAAGGTTTAAAGCAGTTGGTTGCAGTAGAAAAAAATTGGATTCCATCACAAGAGGGCAGTGCACTTTATTTACGACCGTTTATGTATGCCGATGAACCATTTATAGGGATGCGTGCGGCAACGCATTTCAAATTTATTGTAATGGCATCGCCTGCTGGGCCCTTTTTCACAAAACGTATCAAGTTATGGGCAGAAACATTATTTATTAGAGCCGCTCATGGTGGCACAGGTGAGGCGAAGGCAGCCGGTAATTATGCGGCCGCCATTAGGCCAACCGAAATCGCCAAAGCCAAAGGCTACGATCAGGTGTTGTGGCTAGATGCAGCGGAACATAAATACATTCAAGAAGTGGGAACTATGAATATTTTTTTCAAAATAAACGGAGAATTTTTTACGCCTTTGTTAGATGGCTCTGTGCTTAAAGGTATAACTCGGGATAGTGTTATTCAACTTTTAAAGCATAAGAATTATAAGGTTACTGAGAAATTGATTTCATTAGAAAAGATAAAAGTAGCAGCTAAAAATGGTACACTTGAAGAAGCCTTTGGAACTGGAACCGCTGTAGGCATTGCCTATATTGAAGAAATTGGAACGGAAAATGAAACTATTTACATTTCTGATGAAAATCCGATAGCAAAGGAAATTAACGACCAACTAAATAACATAAAAACAGGTAAAGCAATCGATATTTTTAATTGGATGCATAAATTAGAAACAATAGAAGCTTAATGAACAAAGAAATATTAAAAAAAGGGTTTGAAACGCTTTGTACTGCCAAAGCTATGACTAATCTCTACGAAGATAATTTTAAGTTCGTTTCAAAATATGTTCATGCAACGTCTCGCGGACACGAAGCCATTCAGATTGCTGTCGGAATGCAACTTTTGCCTCAGGATTACGCCTATCCTTATTATCGTGATGACGCGATGTTACTGTCGTTTGGTTTGCAGCCGTATGATTTGATGTTACAATTACTGGCCAAAAAGGACGATCCTTTTTCTGGTGGAAGAACTTATTATTCACATCCAAGTCTGAGAGATGATGATAAACCAAAAATACCACATCAATCCTCGGCTACTGGTATGCAAGCTATTCCAGCAACTGGTGCAGCTCTAGGTCTACATTACCGCGAAAGTGGTAATCTCTTCGGGAAAAATGATGAAATTGGTTTATTAAATTCGGATTCTAAAGAACGAGATTCCCACTTTCGTGGCAATTATAACGGAATTGTACTATGCTCATTAGGCGACGCCTCTGTTACTGAAGGTGAGATTGCAGAAGCCTTTCAAATGGCTGCTTTAAAACAACTGCCTATATTATATCTTATTCAGGACAATGGCTGGGATATATCTGCAAATGCTGAAGAAACGCGAGCGCAAAACGCCTTTGAATACGCAAAAGGTTTTAAAGGCTTAGAAGCTATATCTATCGATGGTGCTAATTTCACTGAAAGTTACCAAGCACTTGAAAACGTGATAAAAACTATTCGTGAAGAACGCCGACCTTTTTTAGTACATGCCAAAGTTCCGCTATTAAATCATCATACCTCAGGTGTTAGAATGGAATGGTATCGGGATGATTTAGAGGAAGCCAAATCTCGAGATCCTTATCCTGTTTTAAAAAATCAATTATTAGAAAATGGATTTACAGCGACAGATGTTCAACTTATAGAACAGGAAGCTATTGCAAAAGTGCAAATAGACTTTGAGAAAGCTTTAAAAGCTGAAGACCCTAAACCAGAAGATTTATTCACACATGATTTTGCGCCGACACCAATTTTAGAGGAACAAGGCGAACGCGCTCCCAAAGGCGCAGAAAAAGTAGTCATGGTAGATTGCGCTTTGTTTGCAATTGAAGAAATTATGAGTAAACACAAAGAATGTTTGTTATACGGCCAAGACGTTGGGGGCAGATTGGGTGGCGTTTTTAGAGAGGCAGCCACCTTGGCCCAAAAGTTTGGTGACGAACGCGTTTTTAATACACCCATTCAAGAAGCTTTTATAGTAGGCTCTACAGTTGGCATGAGCGCGGTTGGATTAAAACCTATTGTTGAGGTTCAATTTGCAGATTATATATGGCCTGGTCTTAACCAATTATTCACCGAGGTTAGCCGCAGCTGCTATTTAAGTAATGGTAAATGGCCGGTGAGTATGATTCTTCGGGTGCCTATTGGGGCTTATGGCAGTGGTGGACCCTATCATTCTTCATCCGTTGAAAGTATTGTAACAAATATCAGAGGTATTAAAATTGCTTACCCAAGTAATGGCGCAGATCTAAAAGGATTAATGAAAGCTGCCTATTACGATCCAAATCCAGTAGTGATTTTGGAGCACAAAGGATTATATTGGAGTAAGGTAGAAGGTACCAAAGGTGCCACCTCCATAGAGCCAGCCGAAGATTATATTTTACCCTTCGGAAAAGCATGGGTTTTACAGGAAATATGGAAACAAGAAAACGTTGAAACAATTACCATAGTTACTTATGGTATGGGTGTACATTGGGCTTACAATGCTTCTGGAGCACTTGATATGCGTGACCAAATTGAAATAATCGATTTGAGAACCTTATATCCTTTAGATGAAGCAACCATAATGGCTTCGGTAAAGAAAACAGGTAAATGTTTGGTTGTTACTGAAGAGCCTTCAAATAATAGTTTTGCCAGAGCTCTAGCGGGTAAAATTCAGGAGGAATGTTTTAAATTTTTAGATGCACCAGTAATGACTATTGGAAGCGAAAACATGCCTGCCATTCCACTGAATTCTATTTTAGAACAGACTATGATCCCTAGTATGGAAAAGGTAAAAGAAAAGATTCTTGAGTTGCTTTCCTATTAGATGGAATTTAATACAAGAATTGCAGTATCTACAAAGCGTATTTGTAACCATTTCGCAGAGTTTGTAGATTTCTTAATTAAAAAAAAGCGACTTTACAGTCGCTTTTAGTGTTTTTTAGTTATCCTTATCAGGTGGGAATTGAAGCAAAATTTTATTTACAAACTCTTGTATTTGAGCTATTTTCTTGTCTATATCTTTATTCGTTAGATTGCCTGTACCAGAACCTTGCCAGATCAGTTCTTTTTTATTCGCATCAATTATATCTATAAAGAGTTGTCCTTCAACAGAGGTAGATACGGCGTTTCCGCCCCAGCCGCCACCCCAGCCGCCGCCCCAACCAGGACCCCAGCCCCAGCCGCCGCCCCAGCCCCAGCCGCCCCAGCCCCAGCCGCCCATTCCCCATGCGTTGTTATAAATATCAACACGTTGGGTGGATTCGGTAAAGATGCTAACGAGTAAGTCTGGCGTTTCGGATTTTGAGTAACCTTTTGCGAGCATTTCTGTTTCAATAGCTTTAAGAATGCGTCTTTTATCTATGTCGCTTATTTTGGCTTGATCAATTCCTGGCTTAAAAAACGCGAAGGATTTGTAATCTGCAAAGTTGGTTCCGCGTTCATAATCGGCTCCTACGCGCACGGTAGAACAGGACGTAAGTAGAGCTGTGATGAGCAGTATTGGTAAAAGTTTTACGATTTTTCTCATGGTCTTTATGTGTTGAGTTATATCTATTCTAGTAATTTATGGTCAACCAAATTTGGTAATGTAACCTTTAGTTGCGGTTCATTTTTCATGGCGCGTTTCATGGCAAAAATAGCCTCATCATTTCTAGCCCAGCTTCTTCTGGCTATCCCGTTATTAACATCCCAAAAAAGCATGGACTTTAGACTTTTATCGGTTCTTTTACTTCCATCAAGAACCATACCAAAACCGCCATTAATAACTTCTCCCCAACCTACGCCGCCACCGTTGTGAATGCTTACCCAAGTCGCGCCTCTGAAGCTATCGCCAATAACGTTTTGAATAGCCATGTCAGCTGTAAATTTTGATCCATCATAAATATTTGAGGTTTCTCGATATGGAGAATCTGTTCCTGAAACGTCATGGTGATCTCTGCCTAGAATCACATAGCCTATATCCTTATTTTTTATGGCTTTATTGAAAGCTTCTGCAATTTTTATACGGCCTTCTGCATCAGCATATAATATTCGAGCTTGTGAACCCACTACAAGCTTGTTATTTTGCGCACCTTTTATCCATTTGATGTTATCGGCTAATTGTTGCTGAATTTCTTTGGGAGCCTCCTTTTTCAAGTATTCAAGTACTTCACAAGCAATGGCATCAGTCTTGGCTAAATCTTCTGCATTTCCAGAAGCACAAACCCATCGGAATGGCCCAAACCCATAATCAAAGCACATGGGTCCCATAATATCTTGCACGTAGCTGGGATATTTAAAATCGATACCATTGTCGGCCATTACATCGGCACCCGCACGTGACGCTTCTAGTAGAAAGGCATTTCCATAATCGAAAAAATACGTACCTTTTGCTGTATGCTTATTGATGGCTTTTGCATGGCGCACTAAAGATTCTTGAACTTTTTGTTTAAATAGCTCAGGGTTTACGAACATTAGTTCATTGGCTTGTTCAAAAGACATATCAACAGGATAATAACCACCAGCCCAGGGGTTGTGCAGCGAGGTTTGATCGCTTCCTAAATCAACATGAATATTGGCATTGTGAAGTGCCTCCCACACTTCAACAATATTACCTAGATAAGCTAAGGAAATGGTTTCTTTTTCAGTTTTAGCTTTTGTGATTCGCGATATGAGTGTATCAAGATCTTTAATGATTTCATCTATCCAACCTTGTTCAAATCTAATTTGTGTTATTTTCGGATTTACTTCTGCGCAAACCGTTATGCAACCAGCAATATTGCCAGCTTTTGGCTGCGCGCCGCTCATGCCACCTAATCCAGAGGTAACAAATAAGCTGCCTTTAGGGGATTTGTTTATTTTCCTAAATCCGTTCAAAACCGTTATTGTGGTACCATGAACAATACCTTGTGGCCCGATATACATGTAACTACCAGCGGTCATCTGCCCGTATTGGGTAACACCTAGCGCGTTGTATTTTTCCCAATCGTCAGGTGCTGAGTAATTTGGAATCATCATACCATTAGTCACAACAACACGCGGTGCTTTTTTGTGCGAGGGAAACAAGCCTAAAGGATGACCAGAATACATCACTAAGGTTTGCGTATCCGTCATTTGGGATAAATACTGCATCGTTAATAAGTATTGCGCCCAGTTCTGAAAAACGGCGCCATTGCCACCATAGGTTATCAATTCGTGTGGGTGCTGCGCTACTTTAGGGTCTAAGTTGTTTTGAATCATCAGCATTATTGCCGCGGCTTGTTTACTTTTTGCGGGATAGGACTCTATGGGTCTGGCATACATATCGTAGTCTGGTCTGAACCTATGCATGTATATGCGTCCATATTCGTTTAATTCATTTTTGAACTCTATAATGAGTTCAGTGTGATGTTTAGGTTTAAAATAACGCAAAGCATTTTTTAAAGCTAATTTTTCCTCCTCAAGCGATAATATTTTTTTTCTTTTTGGTGCGTGGTTTGCCTTTAGGTCGTAGGGTTTAGATAAGGGCAAGGTTTCTGGAATTCCCTCTACAATGGCATTTTTAAAGGATATATGTTCTGTTGATGGGGTTATCATAATATGTCTATTTAATTTTAACATTTCAAAAGAATGGTTAATTTGGTATCTATACAAAGTTATTAAATACTTACATGAAAGACATTTCTATTTTACAAAATCTGACTTTAAATTTGTTCAAAAGATGTATCTTTCCATAATTTGAAAATTGAATGAGAACGAATAAAATTTTAATCCTTTTTGCGCATCCATTATATGAAAAGTCCCACGCACATAAGGCTTTGATTAAGCATATGCCTAAGACTGAAAACATTAAGTTTCACGACTTGTATGAACTTTATCCTGAGTTCAATATAAATATTAAATACGAACAAGAATTACTGCAAGAATACGATATCATTATCTGGCAACATCCAATGTATTGGTATAGTTGTCCGCCCATATTAAAGCAATGGATAGATATGGTACTAGAGTACAATTGGGCTTACGGTAGTAAAGGTGATGCTTTACGCAATAAGTTAATTTTTCAAGTAATTACTACTGGAGGAAAAAAGGAAAATTACAATGCTACGGGTACTGATCGCTATACGATTCAAGATTTATTACAACCATTTAACCAAACTGCTCAGGTATGTAAAATGATTTATTTACCTCCTTATGTAGTTCATGGCACCCATCTAATGCAAGAAAAAGATTACCAAACAAGTGGAAAAGACTATGGTATTTTTTTATCAGAATTACTAAATATGGAGGTGCCAATAAATCAAATTTTGAAATACGATTATCTGAACGATTGGTGTCAAAATGAACTGAAGACTTATGGAAACTAATTTTTTATTCGAATCTATTTTATACCTGGGTGCTGCGGTCTTATTTGTACCAATAGCTAAGAAGGTGGGATTGAGCTCCATTTTGGGATACTTATTTGCGGGTATTATGATTGGTCCCTCTGTGCTTGGACTTATCGGGCAAGATGGCGAGGACATCATGCATTTTGCTGAGTTTGGTGTGGTTATGATGTTGTTTTTAATTGGTTTAGAGCTTGATCCATATAAGTTTTGGAAAATGCGAAAGTTTATTGCTGGCATGGGATCCTTACAGGTGATAGGAACCACTATACTTTTATTTTTTGGCTTGCAATTATTTTTAGGTTGGAATTGGCAGGTGGCATTAATTATCGCCATGGCTTTGGCACTGTCTTCAACGGCAATAGTTTTACAAACGCTTAAAGAAAAGGGACAGAGTAACTCAGCATTAGGACGCTCGTCGTTTGCGGTATTATTATTTCAAGATATTGCTGTTATTCCAATACTTGCTGTTATTCCGTTATTGGTTTCAGAGGTAAGTGGTGGTGGCGACTTAGAGCTTAATGGGTCATTAATTTCTGAATTATCGGGTTGGTTGCAAACCCTTGTTGTTGTTGTTGTGATAACGTCTATATATTTTTCAGGAAGGTATGTTCTTGTTCCTTTGTTGAGAATTGTAGCTAAAACACGCTTACAAGAATTATTCACAGCCTCGGCCTTACTGGTGGTTGTAGGTGTATCGTACCTAATGCAATTGGTAGGTTTGAGTCCCGCACTTGGCGCATTTATGGCAGGTGTGGTATTGGCAAACTCAGAGTTTCGTCACGAATTGGAAAGTGATATTGCACCGTTTAAAGGCTTGTTACTCGGTTTGTTTTTTATTGGCGTTGGCGCTTCCATCAATTTCAATTTGATTATAGAAAACCCGCTTTTTATTCTGCTATTTGTATTGGCACTTACCGTACTTAAATTTTTAGTTTTATTTGCCGTTGGTCTGATTTACAAGAAAAAAGTCGATCAAAATCTGCAGTTTTCAATTGGCCTAAGTCAGGCAGGAGAGTTTGGATTTGTGATACTGAGTTTTTCCATGGGTTTACAGATTGTTCCCAATGATTTGGCAAATCAAGTTTTAGCGGTGGTAGCGCTCAGTATGTTGATTACGCCGTTTCTTACCTTAATTAATGAGAAATATATTTTGCCCAATGTTGGGGTCAAGGAAAAGGCGGAAGATAGTGCTGATGAAATTCATGAGCAAAATGAGGTTATTATCGCGGGTTTTGGCCATTTTGGTAGCACAATTGGCCGTTTGTTACGCGCCAATAAAATAGATGTTACGGTATTAGACCATGATGCCGATAGGGTAGAATTGCTCAGGAAGATGGGTTTTAAAGTGTATTACGGTGATGCCACGCGTGTTGAACTTCTAAAATCGGCCGGAGCTGAAGAAGCAAAGCTTTTTATAGCTGCGATTGATAATCCTGCGGTTAATTTGAAATTAATTGAAGTTATTAGGAAGAATTTTCCAAACGTAAAAATTTTGGCGCGAGCTAGAAACCGCATTGATGCCTATGAGCTCATTGATCATGGTGTGGAGAATTTCTATAGAGAAACGCTTTACACGGCAATCCACATGGGTGTGGATGCTTTGGTTCAATTGGGTTTTAGAAAATATACAGCCACAAGACAAGGGCAGCAATTTATAAGATATGATGAAGAAACCACAAAACGCTTAGCAAAGAAACGTCACGATAAAATGGCTTATATGGTTACGGTACAAGAAGAAGTTGAGCTGCAAGAAGAATTACTAAAACAGGATTTACATCTACAGCTAGGAGGTAACGATCATTCATGGGATAGTGAGTATTTGAAAAAGGATGTTAACAACCGAAATTTTAAGTAGTTTTTGATTTGTTGTTGAACCCGTATGGACAATGTCTGCAACCACTTTCGCAACAGTACCCACGTTTTAAATGATATTGCTCTGTAAAGCAACGGTAACCTTCGGGTGTTAAGTAGAAATCGCCTTCTTCTATGGGGATAATTTTCTTCATTGCTGCAAAGATACTGGATTTTAAAAGTACTTTTTAAAGGAAAATTTATGATTTTAATTTCTAAATATTTAGTTCCGAAAGGATATGTAGGCATTACTTTGTTTCCTTTTATTGTTTTAAGGCAGTCACGAATGAAGGATGATCCAGTACTTATCAATCATGAAAAGATTCATTTAAGACAGCAGTTAGAGCTGCTTGTTATACCTTTTTTTATATGGTATGCAATTGAATTTATAATAGGTTTGCTTAAATATAGGAGCTGGCGTTTGGCTTATTCCAATATTTCATTCGAGCGAGAGGCCTATGCGAAGGAAAGGGATTTGAAATATTTAGAACAACGGCGGTTTTGGGAATTTAGAATTTATATGTAAATTCACTTAAATTTATTTGGACCTGGGATTGAATTTTCTACAATCCAATTTACCTACTTATTTTCAGAGATATACAAAAATCTGTCACTATGCCATACATTAACCATGCCTTTGATAGGGCTTTGGTAGGGGTAAGGGGTGCTTTATGGTTACTATTGATTGGGGCTGATATCATGAGGTTGCCGCGTCGCTTTGCTCCTAGCCTACCTCTCGGCAGACAGGCAATCACTGTTATGGTTATGATTGATTGGGGCTGGGGTCGGGTATGGGTGCTTGTGTTTTTTCTTATCTTTATTATATTATTTATTTTTGAACGATGTCGAAGGTTAAAATAAAAAGCACCTATAGAAAACAATTAGCGGAGCTTGATGCTTCCATAGAGACGTTAAATACGGCAAAATTAAAGGTGTTATTTGCGGCACTTGGTATTGCAGTTTCTAAGGATGAATTTGGTGAGTTATTGGGTTGGAGATTGATTAAAGTGAGTGTGCCAGACAGGCAGATGGCGATTCAGTTGAATAAACTTTCGTCTTATTTGCCGCAATTAAAATTTGTTATTGATCCAGAATCGGAGTTGTTCACGCTTAGGCAAGGCGATTTTGACAGAAGCACACGAAAAAGGCGTTGATACTTATTGCTCAAGTTAAGTGGATGGGTGATGTTTACTCAGCACCAAAAACCCCAAATCCCCAACCATTTAAAATCGAGGTCTTGGGGTAAGTTTTTAGGCTGTGTTTAAAAAATAATTTTCTTGGTGGTCACAAGGCCATTGGTCAGTTCTACAGTTACAATATAAGTGCCGTTGCTTTGATGCTGAGCATTGAATTTAAATGCTGTTTGATTGATATTTGAATGCTTGCCTATCATGCGACCTAGTATATCATGAATAGTTACTTTACTTATATTTTGACTAGGTGATAGGACCCTTACTTCATTGTCTGTTTTGTAGATACTTATTGTGGTAGTAGCAGCATCGTTTACACTAAGCGTTTCATTTGTATAGCGCAACTGAAAGCGGTTATTAAAACGTCCAGTGTTTTCCGGTGTAAAGAAATAGGGTGCTTGTTTTAAATTGTGAAAGATACCTAATTCCTGATCTTCTAAGTATATGTTTTGATCACTTGCAAACAAACCGTCTACTTGATTGATGGCTATGGTATGCACACCAGGTTCGGAAATGATCACACCAAGCGGAACAACATCCGAATCTATAAACGGTAAGCTTCTACCTTGTATGGACATGTTGTCGTCGCCAATTCTAGAATAAATGGTTTGTGCAGTATGGTTTAAGATGTAGGCATCGAACAATCGGTCTTTTTCGTTAGTAGCTTCTGGTACATAGCCAATAAGCGTCGTGGTAATCGTGCCTGTGGGTTCTAATAAATCTAACCAAATACGATGTTTCTCAACAAGCTCGGTATTTCTGTAGAATTGGTCGTTATTGTTTTTTACCCGCATGCTGTTGTTGAATTCAACTGATTCGGTTGGGCTAGCTGAGGTATCTTCCATATATACAAAGAAACCTTGTCCAGACCCTATATTTCCATCAAACCCTGGTGGATTTGCCCCAGTGGTATTGTATGCTAAATAATCGGCAATGGTATAGTTATAACCAAAATCCCCATAAAAAGGATCCACATCTGAAGGAGATCCAAGGATATCAGTACCATGCGTCCAAAGATAAATAGTACCATTTACGTTTGTATTAGCCGATGTAAAGGCTGCTGCATCGATGGCTGAGGGATAAGGATTGCCTAGAAGGTTCCAGTTATCGTCTAAGGAGGTAGCGTCGGTATTACCAGCTCCTGGATAATCTCCTCCTGTATAGATGCCTCGCGTGATGGGTTGGGTTATGAGTCCGTTGTTTAAACGTCCGTTAAAATTGGCGATGTACTCTTGAGCCGTGTCGGTAAACGTACCAGGCCCTCGGATGATATAGCCTTTACCTGCCGTCATAATTCCGGAGGCTGATGCCCATTCACCGTAATTGCCAGCGCCATTGCCTACTACGGTAGGGATCCATTCATATATTAAATTCGGATTGGTATTTGGTGATACATCGGTTACATTGAAATTGGCCACTGGTGACGACCAATACACATAATCTAAGCGTCTTATATTGGTGCTTCTAAACATATCGGCTCCGCCTGCGCCTGTATTTGGCACGTCATCAATTTGAACCACGTTGGCGCCATTTCTAATGTTGAGTGTAGCTGTGGCTTCCATGTTGATGGCCTCGGTGACGGTGAGGTTGTTGGTTGACAAAATATCAAGGTAACCGTTATTTTTAATCAACAAGCTTTTTGCTTCGGCTTCATAAAAAACGGGAGGTAAAGGTCCGGAGTTATCTGGTATCAAACAATCAAAAGCGTCAGTTATTATAACGCAATTATCCTCTGTTGGTACACCATAAGGTAGCCAGTTATCATCATCATCCCAGTCCACAGAACTATTGAGATCGCCCCGCCACACTTTGGAATAATTTGTTATGGTAGTGCTTTCAGTCACTACACAATTATTAGACAAGGTTATATCGGCTGCAATATCAAAAGAATTGAGTTCTAATTGGGCTAAGGTTGGTCTAATATACACTGTTTCAGCTGGGGTGTTTGCTACGTATGGTATGGTAAAGGCCGGATCTAGAAATGCATCGACGGCTGGGGTGCTTGTCCATGTAAATGAAGGAACCACAGGTCTGTCTCCAAAAAGTTTGATATTATCAACAGCGACCCCATCACCCCAGCCACTCATAAACCTAATTCTAAAACTTAAATCATTGGCGCCATTATAGGCCGATAAATCGATGTTTTGAGGCGCAAATCGTGTTCCAATACCCACACTGGCATTATAAGTGTTTACGGTGTTCCAGCCACCACCGTCATTTACCTGAACATCTACAAAATCCCCAAAAATGGAATAGTACATGTCAAAAGTTAAAGTTAGATTGGTGACACCAGTGGCATCAACAGCAGTTGTAAGTTGAAGCATTTGCTCCACTGGTCCTGGAGGATTTACATCAGATGTTGACATTACAAAATTATTGCTACCAAAACCTGAGGATATCGCTGGAAACCAAACTAAGGTATTGCTTGGCACGTAGGCACTTGTTTGGTTTGTCCACAGCGTGTTATTGTCATAAGGAGCGCCATTTGGATTGTTATTTACGTTTTGAAACACCCCTAAGGTGCCACTTTCAAAATCTTCATCTACTAAATATACAATTTCTGTGTCGCCACTTGCATTTATTGTGATGGCGTTGTCTTCGCCGCAGGCCTCTAGGGTTGGGGGATTGAAGGTGACATTTGAAGTAGGATTGATAGTAGCCACTACTGGCACGCGTACAAGGGTTTCGCAACCATTTTGTGCGGTAACATAGTAGGTGGTTGTGGTGGTTAGGGCTGGTGTTGTGTAAGTTCCTGTTGGGGTGTTCGCCAGCAAACTACCGCCTGTTTCACTGTCGTACCAGTTAAACGAGGCACCACCAAGGTTTGAGGTGGCCGATAAAGTTACGGTACCCGGGCCACAGTTGTCACCATCTGTTACTGAGGTAATACGGGCGTCACAATTTTCGATAACGGTAAAAGTGTAATCTTCTGCTTCGCCATCCCAATATTCGTTAAAGTTATTTGGAAAATCTTCACAGCTATTAAAATTATAATTTAGAAAAAAGGGAACATCTATATAGGTGTTATTTCTTATTCTTATTCGATATTCTCCAGGTGGCGTTCCCGCTGGAATTACGAAACCAAAAGTAGCTGAAGTGGTGGTCACATCATCTGTATCATATACTAGTTCACCAGCATCTTCAAAGCTTCCATTTTGATTCCAATCTACCCAGGCCTTTACGCGACTTCCTTGATTGCAATTAAAAAATATGTTCATTCCTTCACCCTGAGCTTGAACTGCATTCGGAAGGCCAGTCCAATCTTGGTAACCTGTGGCAAAACCTGAATTATTATTTGAAACGTCGTTTAAGGTACCTAAGAATTGAATATCATCAATGAATGTAAATGCTGGGTCATCGGAGTTTGGCTCACAGTATACAATGCCTGGCGAGGTTACACAAATATCAAAAGTGCCTTGATTGCCGTTGGCACCCCAACTGTAAACTCTTACGTAATAAGTGGCTCCGACGGTTAATCCTGAGGCATTGATGACTTCAACACCTGCGCCAAAAGTGTCATCGGCACAAGCTATATTCGTCCCGTTGCAGGCGCCTGACCTTAATTCAATTACAGCATCGTTTAAAGTGCCGGGGGTTACGGTTATATCATGATTGGTTTCAGTGGCTTCAAAACTAAACCATACATCATCATCGGCAGCACCAGTCAAACCGTTACACAGTATGCCTGGAATACTTTGGGTTGCGCCAACTGTTGTTCCTGCCGTAGCAGTGGTACAGGTGTTATCAGTGTTTACTGTTAATGGTGTGGTTGCTCCTGTGCACTCATCATTACTTGGTGGTGCTGGTGTGTTGTAAACACAAATTTGGCCAGTCATATTTTGATTATTATTCCATCTTTGAATTCTAACCCTATATCGCACGCCTGGTGTTGTGGCATACGTTATTGTTTCTGTGTCACCAACAAAACCATCATCCGCACAGGCTAAGGCCGTCATATTTACGTTACATGCGCCGGTGAAAAGATGTAAAATAGAATCATTACCTGAAGCGTAAGTTATTGTGGTACTGGTAGATGTCGCTATAAACCATCCCCAAGCATCATCAAAATCAGCAGCATTGCATCCGTTTGCACCATTCCAATAATCCACATTATTTGTGCTGTTAAAAGTAGTAGGACTGCAACTTGAGCCTACTGTAATTTCACCACCAATCATATCATCGCAACCATTAGTCTGCCCAAACCCCAAAAAAGGTACCATCAATACCATAAATAGAAATGGCAAAGAGACATATGATTTATTTAAATTTTTGAAGGTATGGGTTATAAAAGGTAGCTTTTGGCGTAATTTGGTAAGTGTAATTTTCTTCATAGTACATTGTTGGTGGCAATAAAATTATCAAGAAAGAGTTAAATTGTGATAATAGTCCGATGAAAACATCATTTATTCGACAAAGTTAAATATCTTGTAGAATTTTTACTTAATATATTTGTTTATTAATTGTTTAAAGCCCTTGAATTTTAGTCATTCTAACATACAAAACGAACTTATTTACACCTCTCGACAAGGTGTTGAACTTTGGCTTAAAAGAGAGGATTTGATCCATCCTCTGGTTTCAGGTAATAAGTTTAGAAAACTTAAATACAATCTTGAAATGGCCAAGGCACTTGACTGCGACACGTTAGTCACATTTGGTGGCGCTTTTTCCAATCATATTGCTGCTGTGGCTGCTGCTGGTGAACTTTATGAATTTAAAACGGTGGGAATTATAAGAGGCGAGGAGCTAGAAGGAAAGGTTGATGATAATCCCACGTTACAATTTGCCAAAAAATCAGGAATGAGGTTGAAGTTTGTTTCAAGAGCTACCTACAGGGATAAAGCTAGCAACGCCTTTCTTATGTCGTTAAACAATGAGTTTCCCAATGCCTATATCATACCTGAAGGCGGTACCAATCAGCTCGCGGTGAAAGGCTGTGAAGAAATTCTCACGGACCAAGATGCACTATTCGATGTAATTTGTTGCCCAATTGGTACTGGTGGTACTATCTCGGGCCTTATCAATAGTGCCTCGCCACATCAAAATATTATAGGATTTCCGGTGCTAAAAGGTGATTTTTTAAGTTCAGAAATTAGTAAATTTGTCCAGCAACAAAATTGGGAACTCCTGAGCGATTACCATTTTGGTGGTTATGCGAAAATAAATGTTGAATTGGTTACGTTTCTCAATAGGTGTTATCGTGATTTCGGCGTAAAATTTGATCCTGTTTACACGGGTAAAATGATGTTTGGTATAATGGATTTGATTGCTAAAGATTATTTTAAGCCTAACACCAAATTACTAGCCATTCACACTGGTGGATTACAAGGTGTTAAAGGGATGAATCAAAAACTAAAACACACACAATTACCCTTAATTAATTTTGAATGAACAGGTATTTAATTTTATTTTTTTTAGGAATGTTTATCGTGAGTTGCGGCCCGAAAAAGGGTGTTGTTACTAAAAAAAAGAACCGTAAAACGGAGCGTGTGATTACAGTGGAAACACCTAGCCAACCTCGTCCGAAACCCACACCCCATCCTGAAACTGCGCCACCAACATCAACGCCCATTAATTCTACAGAAGCTTATATTAACGCCTTTAGTGACATTGCCATGATAGAAATGCGCAAGTATAAAATACCTGCAAGTATTACGCTTGCTCAGGGCATTTTAGAATCAGGCGCCGGACGCGGTAGGTTGGCTGTTGAGGCTAATAATCACTTCGGAATTAAGTGTCATGGATGGACAGGTGCAAAAATATATCACGATGACGATGCGGCCCAAGAATGTTTTAGAAAATATGACCAAGCTTTATCGTCTTTTGAAGACCATTCTATATTTTTAACTGGTAGAAGTCGTTATGCAGACTTATTTACCCTTAAGCAAGATGATTATAAAGGCTGGGCTAGGGGCTTACGAAAGGCTGGTTATGCTACGGATAGGAAATATCCTGAAAAATTGATCAGCTTAATTGAGCGCTATCGTTTGTATGAATACGATGACATGGTTTTGGGAAATAAAGCCAGAACATCGACCGAAGTGACTAACCGCGCCGACAATGATTCAATTATTCACACCGTAAAGGCAGGTGATACTTTATATTCCTTATCAAAAAAATATAATACAACCGTTAAAACCATACAGCAGTTAAACGGGTTAACTTCAACTAGCTTGTCTGTTGGGCAAGCCTTAAAAATACAATAAACATGCTTTATAAGAGAAGTAGTGCGCTATTTAAAATGGCCGAACAGGTAATCCCCGGTGGCGTTAATTCACCAGTTAGGGCTTTTGGTGCTGTGGGTGGCACGCCAGTTTTTGCGAAGTCGGCTAAAGGGGCTTATATTACTGACGAAGATGGTAACCGCTTAATTGATTATATCAGTTCGTGGGGACCTATGATATTAGGGCATGCGTACCAACCTGTGGTAAATGCGGTAATAGAAAAGGCCCAGCTGGGTACGTCATTTGGAATGCCAACTGAGTTAGAGACAAAAATTGCAGAATTAGCGGTAAGCATGGTACCGAATATTGATAAAATTCGATTTGTAAATTCAGGTACTGAGGCCTGCATGAGTGCTGTTCGTTTGGCACGCGGTTTTACAAAAAAGGATAAGATTATCAAATTTGCCGGCTGTTATCACGGTCACAGTGATTCATTTTTGATTCAAGCCGGAAGCGGCGCTGTTACTTTTGGTACGCCAAATAGTCCTGGTGTTACGCAAGGTACTGCCAAAGACACTTTATTGGCTCGCTATAACGATATTGAGAATGTGAAAGCGATTATTGAAGCTAATAAAAGCGATATCGCCTGCATCATTATTGAGCCTGTAGCTGGTAATATGGGTTGTATTCCTCCAAAAGAAGGCTTTTTAGAAGCCTTAAGAGGCTTATGCGACACCAATCAAATATTACTGGTATTTGATGAGGTAATGACTGGGTTTAGGTTAGCCAAAGGCGGTGTTCAAGAATTATTTAATATCAAAGCCGATATTGTTTGCTTTGGAAAAGTGATTGGTGGTGGATTACCAGTTGGCGCATTTGCAGCCAGAAATGAGATTATGGATTATTTGGCGCCTATCGGGCCGGTTTATCAAGCGGGAACTTTGAGTGGCAACCCTTTAGCAATGGCTGCCGGTTATGCTATGTTAAATGCCTTAAACAACGATGAAACTATTTTTAAAAGTTTAAACGATAAGACAGCTTATTTGCATGAAGGTTTAGAAAAGGTTTTAAATAGCAGTGGTATCGACTATACAATTAACAGAGTGGGTTCAATGATTTCAGTGCATTTTAGCGAGGTGTCTGTAGTTGATTTTGAAACCGCAGCTAAGGGAAACAACGACCAATTCAAGCAATTTTTTCACGGTATGCTCAACGAGGGAATTTATTTACCACCGAGTGCTTTTGAAAGTTGGTTTTTAAACGATGCCTTATCGTATGAGGATATAGATAGCACTATTTCGGCAGCAGAAAGGGTTTTAAAAACGATACAATAATAAAAGAGCAACATTTTGATGTGTTGCTCTTTTTGTGAATTTTATTTTTAAGGAAAGCGAGATGGATTTTCATACCATTTTCCTTAGTTATTTTTAATTGAAGTATTATTCAATAGTTTGTTGCATTTTTTTGTAATGATTGAACTGCTCATCTGTGAGGATAGAGGCTAATTTATTTTCAAATCTCGTATCTATTTTAGCTTTCCATTCTTTATTGGCTTGAAGATCTACACTTAAAGTGCGATAGGCAGCTTGATATTCTTTGCAAACTTCGTAAACTTGATCTCTTTGCGCATCACTAAATTTAAGCTGCTTTCTTAATTCTTCAGTTTGTTCAGCGGCAGCGGCATTTAGTTCAATTTTATTTTGGGCCACTAGGGTTGTACTTCCGACAAATAAGGAAAATAATAATACGAATAATGTTAATTTTTTCATTTAATAGATGTTAGTTTTAAAGTGTTGTATGGGTTATTTTGGACTTAATTGCTTTTCGATAAGTTCATTAAAAATGCTCATTTGATTGTCGTCAATCATAGTGCTTAGTTCTTTTGTGAAATTTTGATCTTTAAATAATTTTGATGACACATGATCTTGTTCAAAGGTTTTAGATTTTGAAATTTCTTTAACGTTGTCATTAGCCAAAGTTGATATTAGCTTTTGATATTTATCACCTTTCAAATGTTTTTGAATTAAACTTGTTACGGAAGACAATTGTTCTTCAGATAGGTTTAAGTATTTGGCTAATTTTGTGCCTTGAATTTGACTAAGGTTTTCTACGTTGGGCATTGTCATTTGCTTTTCGCTAGAAACAGGGCTCATTTTGGTTAATGATCGACGTTCCTGTGCATTTAAACTAAAACTAAAAATAAATGCAAATACTAGTATTAATACATTGGTTTTCATATCTATAAAAAATTTGTAACTCGAAAGGTAAAAAAAATATTTCAAAAAAACAGAGGAAGTTTCTTTTTTTAAAACGACTTCCTCTATTTTTTCGATAAAATAGAGCATATTATCGTTGAGGCTTCATTTGTTTTTTATTTCTATGCTGTTGATTCGTCTTTTTCCAAGTATCAAACTGGGTATCGGTTAAAATCGTTTTCATCTTATTTTGAAACGCAATTTGTTGGTCTAAGTGTAGCGATTTTATTTTGTAGTAATCTTGAGCAGATAGATTTGTAGAATCTTTTATAATTCCTTTTTTTGATCTGTTTTGCATTTTTTCCTTCCTGTCCGATATTTGGTTTACAAGTAAATCTTTTATGCTTTGTTGCTGCGAATCGGTTAAATCAAGTTGTAGGGTAAGCTTTTTGGTGCGTAGTGCTGCCATTTCCTCCGCAGAAAGATTTTTGGCAATTTCGTACCGTTCCATCTGTTGTTTTTTTTGCATTCTTTCTGTTTTTTGAGCAAAGCCTCCAAAACTTATGACGAAAGCGATTAAGATAAGTGTATTTTTCATGAGATTAAATTTAATGGTTCGTTTGTAAGACACTTATTACATAGGTTGGTTTAATGGAATGTCATTTTTTAACCAAGACTTAACAGTTTCAGAATTTTCCCTATATTTAATGGCATCATTAAGTTTTGTGTATTAAACTTTTAATTAACGCGTAAATGCCGTATTGGTTATACATTTCAATTGTAGTCATTGCTATTTATTTTGTAATTAGTATTGCGCTTTATTATTTACAGGATTACTTATTATTTAAACCGGAAAAATTACCGAAGGACTTTCATTTTAATTATGATAACCAGAAGTTTAAAGAGTATAATCTCACCACTCGAGATGGTGCGGTCATTAATGGGCTACTATTTAAAACTAAAGAAACTCCCAAAGGCATTGTGCTTTATCTAAAAGGTAATTCTAAAAGTATCAAAGGTTGGGGCAAGTTTGCAGTTGATTTTACAAGACTAGGATACAGTGTTTTAATGATAGACTACCGTGGCTTTGGAAAAAGTACTGGTAAACGTACTCAGAAGGCTATCAAACGTGATTTACAGGAAGTTTACAATAAAATTAAGAGCTTAACCAATGAAAGTAATATTATTTTATACGGTAGATCTTTAGGTTCTGGTTTTGCTACCAAGTTAGCCTCTATTAACAATCCGAAGTTACTTATTTTGGATGCACCTTACTATAGTTTAACTAAAGTAACCACCCGATTTATGCCTTTTATGCCCTTGTCTATTTTAATGAAATATCCATTACCAACTTATAAATGGTTAAAATATGTGCGTTGTCCTATTCATATTATTCATGGAACTAACGATAAGCTGATACCCTATAAAACCAGTGTTAAACTAAGTAAAATTAATCCTGAAAGAACAAAATTACACACGGTAATCGGTGGCGGCCATAAAGATTTAAATAACTTTCCAGCCTATCATAGTATGTTAGAGGAGATTATTTTACAACCAACCACCACAGTTGATCTTTCAAAAACGAGCATCAATGTTATTCACTCTCAAAAAAAAACAACTAAAAAGACTTAAGCAATTTGTTGTAGGTTTTGTTCTGATTTATGTGCTAATGGTTTCCGCTCTGTACCTTTTACAAGAAAAAATGATTTTTAGGCCTGCGACTTTAGATCCAGAATATGTGTTTAAATTTGAACAGCCTTTTGAAGAATTATTTTTAAAAACCGACAAGGAAGAAACCATAATTAACGCACTACATTTTAAGGTTGACACACCAAAGGGTATTATACTTTATTTTCATGGCAACGCTAGTAATTTGAGTCGTTGGGGTGTTATAGCATCCGAGTTTAC
Organism: Flavobacteriaceae bacterium; assembly: GCA_018402135.1. Lineage (GTDB taxonomy): Bacteria > Bacteroidota > Bacteroidia > Flavobacteriales > Flavobacteriaceae > Paucihalobacter. The sequence goes on from JAGYJF010000003.1 coordinate 833,970, forward strand.
AAAATACAATTACGATGTTCTGGTAATGGATTATAGGACTTACGGAAAGAGTACCGGCATTTTAAATGAGGATGGACTTTATAGTGACGCGCAGTATTGTTACAAATATCTTGTTGGTTTGGGTTACTCAAACATCATTGTATATGGTAGGTCTTTGGGTACTGCTATGGCTTTAAATGTTGCTGGAAACAATAAGATATCTCACGTTATTTTAGAAACTCCTTTTTACAGTATCGTAGATGTTGCGAAAAAGCGTTTTCCAGTTTTTCCTGTTGAAAAATTGATTAAATATCATTTTCCCAATTTTGAAAGTATCTCAAAGGTAAGTTCAGCAATTACTATAATTCATGGTACGAACGATCGGGTAGTTCCCATAAAATCTGCAATAAAGTTATTAGAGGCTGCGCCAAAACAAACTGATTTTATTACAGTTAAAAAGGCCTCTCATAATAATTTATCCGATTTTGATATCTATTGGCAAAGCATGGATGTTATATTAGGTAAATAAAAAAGGCTTCAAATTATTTATTTGAAGCCTTTAAGAAATTATAAACTATGTATTAGCTTTTAGGGTTTAAAATAGCGTCAATGCGCTCTAAAGCATCTTGTAAATGAATTCTACTCATAGTGTCTCCTGTTCTTCCATTGGCATTTCTAACAGAGGATTGTAAAGCTTTTAATTCAGCTCTTACAACAGCTCTGATATCCGACTGGCTTACATTCACACTTGTTCTTGAAATAAATCGTCTAAATTCAGCTGGCACATTTCCTTGCTCATTTTTCATGATGTATTCTAAACGCTCAATGTAAGCACGTTGAAGATTTCTTCTGTAAATATCTATACTTCTACCTGCGTTTAATTCGCTAAACAAACCTTTTCTTAAATCTTGCATCATCGTTAATAACGGATAAGCTTCACGACCGTTAACTGTTTCGTTTTCTAACATTCTGGCCATTCTGCCAAAATCAAGAATATCATTTAATGTTCGAGTTTGAAGTCCTCTAACGCGTTCAACTTGGCCAGCGCTTTCGTATTTATTGAAAATATTGTCATCTAACATCCAGGTTGGTGTTGTAAATAATTCTTTCTGAAGGAAATCTAACGATTCTTTTTGACGGTTTTTGTCTACATGCGTATACACAGCACCTTCTTGGTCGTAGGTTTTATAGTATTCATAAACACCACCAATATTGGCTGTAACATGTCCCATATATCTGGCAAATTGACCAACAACTTGTCCGTACATGGTTTCTAAATCGTCGTAATTTTTGCCATCTTCTGCGGTCCACTCAATTAGATTTGGTATAATACGTTTTAAGTTGGCAATGCCATAGTTACTCGCTTTTACAGCGTCATCACCTAAATCTTCTGTTTGAGAACTGGGGTCGATTACGCCACCACTTTGTTGACGTCCAAAGCGGTACATTGGGTCTCCAGCGTGCTCTAATATCCAACTATCGAGAATTGGTTTTTCATCTTCTGCCGTTTTAGCTTCTAAAATAGGTTTGTAACCCCAAGCAATAGAATACTTATCGTAAATACCTATTTCTGGCATTAGTGCTACTCCTTCGTCACCTGGCTGTGCTACGTAGTTAAATCGCGCGTAATCCATAATAGACGGTGCGGTGCCGTATTTTTTAGTGAATTCAGGGTTACGGAGTTTGTCAACTGGATAAGCAACACTGCTTCCCATGTTATGAGGTAAGCCTAAAGTGTGACCAACTTCGTGAGCAGAGACAAAACGTATTAAGCGTCCCATAACTTCATCTTTAAAGGCAACGCCGCGTGCATCTGGATTGATGGCTGCTGTTTGCACAAAAAACCAGTTGCGAAGTAAGGTCATTACGTTGTGATACCAATTAATATCACTTTCAATTATTTCTCCTGAACGCGGATCGCTAACGTGAGGACCGTTTGCATTAGGAATCGGCGATGCCAAATAGCGTACTACAGAGTAACGTGCATCTTCTGGGCTCCATTCAGGATCTTCCTCAACGGTTGGTGGTTCCATAGCGATAATGGCATTTTTGAAACCTGCGGCCTCAAAGGCTACTTGCCAATCTTCAATACCTTGTTTTATATATGGCTTCCATTGATCAGGCGTAGCTCTATCAACGTAATAAATTATTTGTTTTTTAGGCTCTACTAATTCACCTCTTTTAAATTTTTCAATGTCTTCATCTTTTATTTCAAGACGCCATCTGTCTAAATATCTAACGGTTTTACTTTCTTGTAATGGTAAACCATAGTCGATTGTTGAACTTGTAAACCAACCTACACGCTGATCGAAAATACGCCGCTTCATAGGTTCTTTTGGAAGTAAAACCATAGAGTTATTAATTTCTAATGAAATATTTCCTGTACTTGTATTTGATGGTGCTTTTGAAGCGGCGTAGGTTTTAACGTGACGGCTTTCAATATTTGTAGGGTAACTTTTTAAGCTTTCAATGTAAGAAAGGCTATTATCTAGGCGTGTAATTCCATATTGTTGTCTTCTGTTTTGTGGGAATCCTAATGGTTTCACATCTGAATTGTATAAATCTGTAACTTCAATTACGGTTTTAGTAGAATCTTTGCTGATTGCTTTTATTGGAAAAGTGAACAACACCGGTTCAAAGTTGGAATTGATAACTGCTTCATGAACGGGTAGTGAATCTGCTGCGGTAACTGCAGTTGAAATGACACGCAAAATAACTTTTTTATCTTTTTTCTGCCAACGCAACATCTGTTCATTGGTTTTTCCACCACCAAAACCTATACCGCTGGCAGTTTTAGAAATTCGCGTAACCATGAGCATTTCACGCTCAAATAATGAATCTGGAATTTCAAAAAAGTAAGATTCATCAATTTTGTGAATGTCAAACAATCCTTTGTCGGTTACTGCATCCTTAGTAATTACCTTGCTATAAGGCTGAATATCATTTTTACCGGGTTTTTTGGCTGGTGCTTCTGAAGAACTTGCAGAAGCAGCTGATTTGGATTTAGAAGCTTTTTTTGTAGTCGAGCATGAAGCGACCAAAACAAGCAACATCAAAAAAAATGTTTTTGTAATTAACTGTTTCAAAATAGTTGGAATTAAAAATTAGTGCGGTGAAAATACGCATTAACTTTAGGCAGGAAAACAGTTATGATAGTTTTAGTATATTTTTAACGCGATTTCTATAAAGTATCTAAATACTCAAACACCAAATCAACGCCTTCATCATGCTTCGACACAGTGCCTATGTAGGGCATACTAAAACCAGGAATATAGGCATTCATTCTAGCTCTAATAGTAAACCTGTTTTCGAATATTTTAGAATCGTCATAAGTAGCTGAGAAATCTAAATCCAGATTAGATTCAAGCTCACAAAAACCTCCAGGAATATGACAGTGGGCACAGTTGACATCTAAATAGGCGCGAGCTCGCTCTTCTAGACTGATATTTTCGTCTTCCCAATTAGGCAAAATCGCCACCGAGCTTGGTGAGTCTAATCCAGAAATGTGAGCATTATTAATTAACTTTTGCAGTTGATTTGTGCCGTTAACATCAAAATTCAGAGTTCGTAATTTGGGTCCGATGGGTGTTACAATATTGTAAGTATTATGACAGGTAAAACAATCGGTATTGGATGGTATTTGATAGGTCAAACTTTTTTGAGTACCATGAACATCAATCCATGAAACAGGAACAGCACTACCGTTTAAATCTAGCACGGCATCGGTGGCGGCTTCATTCCATTTGTAATCGCCTGTTTGCCATTCACCATTTAGTTTGAGTAAAATTCTAGTTTCAATAATGTGTTTTCCTAAAGAATGATCGCGTTCGTCGTTGTAGTAGTAAAAGGTTTTAGCTATAACGGTATTATCAGGGAATATTGGTAATCCATCACCGTCGTAAGTCATACTTTCTCCTATAGGTAAGGCGATGAGTCGCTGCTTGTGTGCATAGTCCGTGAACAATTCAGTATTTAATTTATATTCAAAAGCATACATACTCGGATTTAAATCGCTGAGTGTGCCAGAAAACAGATTCAGTTCGGATAAATTTTGTTTAAATTCTGCAACAACTGGCTCTGCAAGCGTTGTAAAGCTATAAACATCCGACCATAGGCTTTCGTTATTCACGCCACAATTAGCTTTGATGTATACTTGATAAGAAGTATTTGCTGATAAATTGTTTATTTGTAGTGATGAATTTGAGGTGTTTATACTATTACCGCTACCTTGAGTAAATCCATTTAAACCAATTTCAACCACAAAGGTGGCGCTTGCATCGGTATAATTCCAATTTAAACTTACACTGTTAAAGCTTATATCGTTGGCATTGATGCCACTCGGAATTTCACACTGCGCGATGAGTGCATCGTCATCATTTTTACAACTCGTCATTAAAAGACCTAATAATAAAAATGCAAGGGCAAACTTTTTCATCAATTTGGGATAGATGTTAATTAAATAGACCTTAAAAGTATTGAAAATTAAATTCTGCCCTATTTTTTTTCGATGTAAGGCTTGTTAATTCTGTTTATTGTTGGTCATATTAAAGTGTCCAATTAATAAACTATGGTCTGATATAGTATAGTTTAGCTTTTGGAGTTTTAAGGCCTCGTGTTTTTTAGAAATCCATATTTGATCCAATTCGTAAAGCGGCAATCCTTTTGGCCAAGTATAGGTTAATCCAGTATTTAATCCATGAAAGGATTCAAAATCAGATTCCAATTTTCTAAAATACACACTTTCATAAGGTGTGTTAAAATCGCCTAAAATAAAATCTATGGGATGGTTATTTAAATAATTATAAATAATTTCGAATGGTGGTTTTTTATTGTGTAATGGACTTCCGTATAGATCAATCATCAATATCTCAAAGGCACCGTCGCCGTTGCTAACCGAAATATGATTTATAGCGTAATCATCGTTTACGCCTACATAGAAAACGTTTGTGATTGGTGCTTTACTGCCGAAAATCATATCGCCTTCAAGCTGAATAAGATTGTAATTTTGGAGCTTGTCTTTGTATATTTCAAAAATTGAATCTGAAATATAATCTGCTTCAACCAAGCCAATAAATTCTGGATTGTCGGTATCTACATGTTTTGAAATAATACTAAGTGGTCGGTCTTTTTGTTTAGCAATATTCCAAAATAACACGGTTTGCTTGTTATCTGTCTCTATAACTTTTGGTTCAAAATGAAATGAGTGATACCACCAATAAATACTTAAAAGAAATAGGAGTAAAGTAAGGAATTCAAAAATCTTTTCGTTGTTAATAAATAAAATTACGAGCAAAATACCAAAGCCAATAATACCTAATAAAGGAAAAGCATAAAATACAATTCCTGTTAAATAAAAATAGTCTTTTATAAAAAAATGGATTAGAATTAAAACAAAATATCCTGCAAGAATTAAAATTTTTGGAATCTTAAAACGCTTAATCATTAATTCTATTTGATAGAAACCAGTATTTCGTCGCCAGATTTTTCAACCTTAGCAATACCATTTTTGGTCAATCCTTTTATGGCTTTATCCCATTTTTTATTTGAAAGTTCTGATTGTTCTTTTAATAAATTTAAATTTATAGAATTACTGGATTTAAGTATGTTAATTATTACTTTTTCGTCTTCTGTCATACTCAAAGCTTTTTTCTCGGGTTTCATCTGCGGAAAAAACAACACTTCTTGAATGGATTGATTATTAGTTAAAAACATGATAAGTCTGTCCATGCCAATCCCCATGCCTGAAGTTGGTGGCATACCGTATTCTAAAGCTCTTAGAAAATCGTAATCTATAAATTGTGTGGCTTCATCATCGCCTTTTTCAGCTAATTTTAATTGATGTTCAAAGCGTTCGCGTTGGTCTATGGGGTCGTTTAATTCGGAGTAGGCATTAGCAACCTCTTTACCGCAAACCATTAATTCAAAACGTTCGGTTAATTCTGGATTTTCCCTGTGTTCTTTGCACAGCGGGCTCATTTCTTTTGGGTAATCAGTAATGAAGGTTGGTTGAATGTAGTTGCCTTCACATTTTTCGCCGAAAATCTCATCTATTAATTTGCCTTTACCCATGGTGTCATCTACCTCAATACCCATTGATTTGGCGGCAGATTTGATTTCGCTTTCGCTTTTTCCTGTGATATCGAAGCCTGTAAATTCTTTAATGGCATCGGTCATGGTGACTCTTTTATAAGGCGCTTTAAAGTTTATGTGGTGTTTGCCAAAGGTTGCTTCGGTTGTGCCATTTACTGCGATGGCGCAGTGTTCTAGAAGTTGCTCGCAAAAGTCCATCATCCAGTTATAGTCTTTATAAGACACATAAATTTCCATGGCTGTAAACTCTGGGTTATGGGTACGATCCATGCCTTCGTTGCGGAAGTTTTTAGAAAACTCGTAAACACCATCAAAACCACCAACAATGAGTCTTTTGAGATACAATTCATTCGCGATTCTCATATACAACGGGATATCTAACGAATTGTGATGCGTTTTAAACGGTCTTGCGGCTGCACCACCAGGAATAGGCTGCAGCACGGGTGTTTCCACTTCAAAATAGCCGGCTTTATTGAAAAAATCACGCATAGCATTGAAAAGCTTGGTACGCTTGATAAATACTTCTTTTACATGACGATTTACCACCAAATCGGCATAGCGTTGTCTGTATCTCGTTTCTGGATCATTAAACTCGTCGTAGGTATTACCTTCGGCATCTTGTTTGGGTAATGGCAGTGGTTTTAAGGCTTTGCTGAGCAGTTTGAAATGCTTTACCATGACGGTTTTTTCACCAACTTGGGTGGTGAATAATTCGCCTTCAACCCCAATAAAATCGCCTATATCAAGCAGTTTTTTATAAACTTCATTGTAAAGCGTTTTATCTTCACCTGCACAAATTTCATCCCTGTTAAAATATACTTGAATGCGGCCTTCGCTGTCTTGCAATTCTGCAAAAGAGGCTTTTCCTTGTATGCGTCGCGACATTAATCGGCCGGCAATTATCACTTTCTTTCCTTCTGCAAAGTCAGATTTTATTTGTTTTGAGGTATGCGTTAGTGGAAATAGATCGGCTGGATAGGGATTGATTCCCATGGCTCGGAGTTTACTTAACTTATCGCGTCTCACTAATTCTTGTTCTGAAAGCTGCATAGTGTTGTTTTGGTATTAGAGAATGCCTAATTTACTCGAAGTTGCAAAATTACATTTTTTAGAAATTAAGTCTGCAAGTTTTACATTCAAATTTTTTTATCATAATTTGGACCTTAATTTTAAACATAAAATTAAAATATCTTTTTAATGAGCATTTGGCGTGTTATACTTTCTGTTTTGTTTCCACCCTTGGCAGTCATAGACAAAGGTTGTGGTTCTATTCTTATTGTGTTAATTCTTACTATTTGTGGTTGGGTGCCTGGTGTAATCGCCGCATTGGTAATATTGAATAATCCGAAGTCTTAAATTTCGTATTTTTGCTACTTATGAATAAAGTAGTAGAAGTAACTGATTTAGGCAGCAAGGATTTTAAAGAAACTTGGGACGAACAAGAGCTCTTATTTAGAGAAATTTTAGACCTAAAAATTAAAAATAGAAGGGAAAACGCTAACCTTCAAACACCAAATTATTTTTTGTTTGTAGAGCATCCGCATGTCTATACTTTAGGAAAAAGTGGCGATTTGTCTAATCTTTTGCTTAATGAGGAACAACTTCAAGCTAAAGGTGCTACGTTTTATAAAATTAATCGCGGTGGCGATATTACCTATCATGGTCCGGGGCAAATTGTTGGGTATCCAATTTTAGATTTAGATAATTTTTTTACCGATATCCACAAATACCTACGATTGCTTGAAGAAACCGTAATACTAACGCTTGCCGAATACGGATTAAATGCCGAGCGCAGTCCCGGAGAAACTGGTGTTTGGCTTGGAGTAGGTACACCGTTCGCCCGAAAAATTTGTGCTATGGGTGTTCGTGCAAGTCGTTGGGTAACCATGCATGGTTTTGCCTTAAATGTCAATGCCAATTTGGGTTATTTCGACAATATAATTCCCTGCGGTATTAGAGGCAAAAGCGTTACTTCATTGAACGTTGAATTAGGACTTCAAACGGTTGAAGAAACCGAAGTAAAACATAAACTGCTAACACATTTTGCTTCACTTTTTGAAGCAGAACTTAAAGAATATCAACCTTCTTCATTAAAAAACACTTTATAGAAGTGCATTTTCTTAACATCGTCGTAACCGCGTTCTAAATATTCGGCTGAAGCATCGGGAGCATCTACGTCTAATTTTATTTGAATATTGGTGTCGAGATTTATTTCAGTTTTTAGTTGTTTTTTCTGTTTTTTTAGAACCAATTCCGAAACATCAAATTGATTGCGAATTACAATATTTTCGCGGGTTTCAAAATCCTTTTTATAATTCTCAAAAAGTGTTTTTCGCTGCTCGTCTTCAAAAATGTCATCTTTAAAAGTTTCGAGGTTAATAACTTCATTTTCTTTGAAGAAGTCTACTGTTTTTGCAAGGAAGGTACTTTTTTCTTGGAGACCAAAACTAGGTTTTAAAACTTCATCCGAAAAATCTTTGCAAAGCTCGATATAGTTTTTGGTGTGTTGGTTATGATCATCTGGATATTTAATGTTTAGAAAATGTTTGATCCAGTATTGCGCATCGTAATTATTATGGTCTACACTAAGCACAATATTACCTTCGGTATCGGAGGTATTTAAAATAAGGCATCCTTTATCTACTTTTTTAGTTGGAATCCCTTTTTGAGTTATGATATCGTAGCTTTTATTTTCTAGATAGGTTTGAAAAAAATCGGATTTATTTTCGATTTTAAAGATGCCGATGGCACTCACCATCATTTCTTGGTATTCGATGTCGTTAAACAAGCAAACCAATACATCGCCAGTTTTTATTTGGGCAGAATTTGACTGTTCAAATAAATGATTTACAATGTGTTTTGAGATATCTATAAATTCAGTTTCGTTGGCAAAAAGCTGAGTGGCATAACTGTAAATTTCGTTGAGTGCAATGTTAGAATGGTGATTGAACCTATAACTTTCAACCAAGCTACCAAAAGGGCGCAACAGATAATTGAGCATCAGTTGGTAACTCTGCTCATCAAAGTCTATTTCTTTTTCAGAAAACAGGTTTTTAGTGGTATTAAATTTATTGCCAACTTTATGCAGAATACATTTTGAAATGGCTGTTTTTTGACGTTTTATCATTGGATAATTTGGGGAATATTATTGAATTTGATACAAAATAATGCTGTTGTTACTGCCAGTTGTGAGCGCGCCTAAAACTTTGTTTTTATCAACGTTATCTAACTGTAAGGTTGCATTGCCATAAACAGGAAAATTATTAATTAAATCGCCTTGGCTATCAAAAAGATAAGCCTTGTTGGTTTGCAAATCGGTGATGGCAACATAAATTTTATCGTTTAAGTAAAAAAGTTTTGGTTTTGTGTAATTTCCAAAGTCTAATTCTACTTCTTTTTTATTGATAATAAGCTTATTTTCCGAAAAGGTTACGACGCTTTTACTGCTGGCATCCATAGCTGTATTTTGGGTGGATGTCGTTCCGTAGGTGCTGGTAATTCCACGATTATTTATTTGAACAATTAAACCATCGGTACTCATAGTGGTGAATTGGTTGTTGTTTAGGAAAATGTGGTTTTCAGAAAAGTTAATAGATTCTTTTACGTCAATTCTAGTGTTACCTACACGATCTAAAATTTTCATTTTATTGCCTTGGGCAAACACAATATAATCTTTGTTGCCAATCCTAAAATGTTGCGGTGGCTTAGAGATGTTGGCATTGCTTAAATCTGGTTTAAATCCACTTACGGATTTGCCATTTTTGTCGAGCATTAGCAGTTCGTTATTTTTAGTGATTAGCAGTCTGTAATTTTTATTAGTATCGTAATCGAATACCGATAATGGCTGTGTTATATCATCTTTAAAGTTCATAGGAAAACCAGATACATCATTGCCATTTCTGTCTAAAATGTAGAGTTTGTTTTTAGTAACAAAAGCCAATTGTAAACGACCGTTTTTGAAAGTATCAATTTGCGAAATATCACCAATTATTGGTCCGTCCAATCGTTTTTTCCAGTATATGGCACCTTTATTAGATATGAGATACAAAGTATTACTTACATCTTGAACAACAATATCTTTTTCCCTATTTAGATGGTTGATTACAAATTGGGGTTTATTTAAAATATCAGTATCTAATGACAGTGAGAATAGCTCTGAAACATTTTTAGTGTTTCTCTTTGAATTTTTGTTAGAAATCACACCGTTTAAATGCGCAAAATTGTCTTCATAAATGAGTTGAAATGCAGTAAGCTGAGCATCGTTCAAGGCAACGTTTTCTGAAGCGTTCAAAACCTCTCGGAGTAAACTTCTTAATGCTTGGTTATTTTTTAAGACCAACAAAGAACTTTCATCACTTAAATACTCTGTGATGGCTTCAAATTTTGCGGAGGCACCAATGGTGTTATTGTTCGTAAAATCGGCAATAAGCTGCCGAGCAAATTCTTGGGATTTTGTAAACACATAAAAATCGTTCAGCGCGAATACATAATTGACTTCTTCTGCAATAATAAATGGTTGAAAGCTATTTTGAAAAATAGCAGAATTTTGAAAGCTGTAAATGTCTTTATCTCGATAGGATTCAAGTTTCTCGCCTGTTAAAATTTCATCCGAAATTAAATTGTCGTCTAAAAACCTTAAGGCAACAGCCTCACTATTTTCGGTTTCTATTTGAGCAATTTCCACAGCAAGATTAATAAAGTTGGGTAAGCTGTCCAGCTCAATCTGGCTTAATTTGGCTTCAAAATTACTGTAATCGCTAAGTGTTACACTTTTAAAGTTTTCAAAATCGGCGGTAAAAATTTGAACCGCTTTGTTTTTCAGTGGTGTGGTATTTTTAAATAATTCCAAAATAGCTACACTATCCGTGCTTGCCGTTACACCGCTAAATCGAATATTGTTAGGTTCAAAACTAAAATCTAAAGTGCTGAAATTAGAAAATGCCTCTATAATTGAATCTGTTGCACTTTGGTTAAAGACCTGGGATAAAAATTGTTGGTTATAGTTAATGATCGAAATGTCTTTGGTTTTGTCTATCACTTTAAAATCCTCTTCCAACCTAAAGTTGTTTTCTTTTTTTGAAATGGCTTTTATCAAACAGTCTAAACTATTCGACATTAGAAAGTGTTTTCCATGAATATAACTAAAGGCAGCTATGTCATTTACTGCACTAAATCGAAACTCTATTTTATCGATTGCAATTATAGAGTCGGCATCAAAAAGTTCAAAATTAATTCTTAAATTAATGGTATCACTAGCAAAAAGGTAACTAACAATACTGTCTTTTTTAAAGGCTATTATGGCGTCGCCATTTTTTTCAATGGCTTCTAGAGGTTGAAGCAGATCCCGAACGCTAGCGGTTGCAGACGATTGTTTCAAATCTAAAACAATCGATTGAGACGTTAGTTGCGATTTAAAGGTTTCAAAATGGTTAAACCTTATGATATGGGTGAAATCGGACGAAATAAAGTCGATACCATCGCGCTTCACCTTAGTATCGTTTTTGCAACCATATATTAAGGTAAGAAACGTTAAAACTTTAATTAGGGAATAAAATAGGGTATGTCGCAAACCGTTCAAATTTAAAAAGCAAAAGTAAACAAAGCCATTCAACTTAGAAAGTTTGCTCATAATATATAGTATGCCAAAAAAGGCTTAGAAATTTAATTTTAACTGATCGGGTAATAATTTAAAAGATTTCCTGTGATATTTGGTAATACCATATTCAGCAATTGCATTTCGATGCTCCTTGGTAGGATAGCCTTTATTCTGTTTCCAGTTGTACATGGGGTATTCTTCGTGAATGCGCTGCATATATTCGTCCCGATAGGTTTTAGCGATAATAGAGGCAGCCGCAATACTTAGGTATTTTGAGTCACCTTTTATAATGGTTTCAAAAGGAATATTGTTGCAAGGTTTAAACCGATTGCCATCAACAATTATAAATTGAGGCTGTGGTTTAAGTTTTAAAATGGAAAGCTGCATCGCTTTTATGGAAGCGTTTAAAATATTAATGCTGTCGATTTCATCCGGCATAATGTGGCAAAAGGCAAAATCTAAACAGTCCTTCTCAATAATGGTCTTTAATAAAAAACGATTGACTTCAGAAACCTGTTTAGAATCATTTAAAATATCATTTTTAAAATTTTTCCGTAAAAGAACCGCCGCAGCTGTAACAGGTCCGGCAAGACAGCCGCGACCGGCTTCGTCAGTTCCACATTCTTTGGAGTAGTTTGAAAAGTTCGTTAAAAGAGCCATTATTTAAAGGGTAAATAGTGCATAAACCAAATTATATGTTAAATTTGTATGCAAGCATAACATCATTATTAAAAACGAAGTAATTAAAAAATTGCGGAATCCTTACTAATAACAGCAATTTTATTAACATTTTTTTATTACAATTACTTGCTTATTTAATAAATAATTAAGATGTTTGCGCAAGACTAACTCAAATAATTGTTTTATGAAATTAAAGTTAACATGGTTATTAACGCTATTTATGGCGTTCGTGATGCAGTTTTCCTTTTCGCAAGAGAAGACTATCACAGGTACGGTTACTGGTGCTGATGACGGATTTCCGTTGCCAGGAGTAAATGTAATCGTAAAGGGGACACAACGTGGAACCCAAACAGATTTTGATGGTAATTATTCTATCAAAGCTAATACAGGTGAAGTTATAGTGTTTTCATTTGTTGGATATGAAACTGCCCAAATTCCAGTGGGTGCTAGTAATTCCATTAATGTGTCAATGGAATCTGGAAACGTTCTAGAAGAGATTGTTGTTACTGGTTACAAAGGAGCCACAAACAGTGCAAAGGTTGCATCATCTCTTTCTACCGTTGATGGAAAAGACATCGAGCAGATTCCAATCAACTCAATCGATCAAATGTTGCAAGGTGCAGCGGCTGGTGTGAATGTAAGCACAAATTCTGGACAACCAGGACAGAGTGGTACTATTATCATTAGAGGCCGAGGCTCTCTAAACGGTGATATAGAGCCGTTATTTGTTATTGATGGTGTGCCAGTAGACCAAGACAACTTTCGTAGTTTAAACCAAAACGACATTGAAAGTTTATCGGTTTTAAAAGATGCGGCAGCTACTGCTATTTACGGTAACAGAGGTGCTGGTGGTGTAATTTTAATTACCACTAAAAAAGGTAAAAAAGGTTCAGGGGTAAACGTCCAATATAGAAATTTAACTGGTTTTGCGGTTACGCCTACACCTCAATTTGAGGTTATGAATACCAGACAATTATTGACTTTTCAACGTGATATATTAGGCAGGGGTTTCGGTTTTAATTTAACACCTGCGCAGTTTGAAGCAATATCAACGCAAAGAAATACGGATTGGACAGATATTTTCTTAAGAACTGGTATTACTAATTCGCACGAATTAAACGTGCAGGTAGGAACAGAAAACGTTTCTTCTTATACGTCTGTTAACTTTTTCGAGCAAGAAGGTGTTACTTTTGGTAGTGATTTAAAGAGATTTTCTTTTAGAAATAACTTTAACGGAAGTTCTAAAGATAATAAATTCAACTTTACAACGGGAATTACCATGAACTACTCAGTAAGTAACTTTATTGTTGATGCTGCTAGAGGGGGAAATACAGGAGGTCAGTTAGACAACCCGTTTATTGTCCCTTATATTGGTTTACCTTATTTAAGTCCTTACAATCCTGATGGATCGATAAACATTTTTGGTAATGAAGCGTCTGGAGCTTTTGTAAACGGTCAGTTAAATGCCAATGGTGCAAACGGATTTGTTAACACACCATTCTTGGCTTTGAATACGGCCTCACTTAATACAGATCAAGAATCTGAAATAAAAGTCGTGGCCAATATTGGTGGTGATTATAATTTTGCCAAGAATTTCAGAGCTGGCGCCTATTTTGGTATTGACTATACTAATATTGAGAGCTTGGATATTACAACACCAGGAAGTATTAGAGGTTTAATTACTCCTAATGCCGGTTCGGAAGTAAAAGGATCACAAGGTGAAGGTTTCTTCAGACAATTAAATGTGATTACGAATGCCAACATTAATTACAATAATGAAATTGCAGATAAACTTACTTTTGATGCGTCCGTATATGGTGAATATAACTATACAAATGTGCAAAGTGCTGGCTTTACTGCATTTGGTTTAAATCCTGCTCTACCTGGTTCAGGTACTGGATTCACTAGTGGTAATACTACAGAAGGTCCCGATAACGACGTGTATAATTACATACCTAACGTTTTTTCAGGTGAATCGGAATTAGCATTAGTTTCTGTGTTCGCTACGACGGATTTTGATTATGACGGCCGATATGGTATTTCAGCAACTATCAGACGCGATGGTACTTCAAGATTTCCTGAAAACATTTGGGGTACATTTTGGTCTGTTGCTGGTCGTTGGAATATGAATAACGAAGCCTTTATGCAAGACCTAACGTGGATTAACAACTTAAAACTTCGTGCTAGTTATGGAGTAGTTGGAAATCAGAACACGGGTTCAAGATACCAAGGGCGTCAAACAATTGGTGCTGGTCCTGGATACCAGTTAGCAAATGGTTATGCTGTTACGGCTTTTAGAGATACCGATATACAATGGGAAACCACTAATCAGTTTAACGTTGGTTTGAGTTTTGGACTATGGCAAAATCGCCTTTCGGGTGAAATCGATTTCTACAATTATGAAACAGAAGATTTATTTGTGGATGATTTAATTTCTATAGCCGGAACTGGTTTTAATAGTGTTAGAACTAATGCTGGTACTATGACAAATACAGGTGTTGACCTGCAGATTGCTTGGGACGTTTTAAGACAGTCAAGAGACAATCCTTGGGGAATTACTTTAAGAGCCAATGGTAACTACAACAAAAACGAGGTAACGAGTTTACCTGGAGGATTTACTGGTAATACACTGCGTATTGCAGAAGGTCGTCAAGCATTTACTTGGTTTTTACCACGTTGGGCTGGTGTAGATCCGTCAAACGGACAAGCTTTATATTTAGATGTTAATGGAGATGTGACTAACGTTTATAATCCTTCTAACGGTGTATATTTAGATAAAAACTTCGACCCTAAGTATACGGGTGGTTTTGGTGGAGACATTACTTATAAAGGTTTTGCCTTAAACGCATTGTTTTCTTTCCAAGCAGATGTATGGAGACTTAATGGCTCATATGGCCTTTTAGAAGACGTCAATGTTGCTGCATTCGCAAATTTAAGCACGACTATGCTTAATGCGTGGACGACTCCTGGTCAAATAACAGATGTTCCAGCCACTAGTTTTGGTGGTTTGAGATTTCAAAGTGGTGATAGATACCTAGAAGATGCTTCTTTCTTAAGAATAAGAAATATTTCTTTAGCTTATAATTTTAATAAAGAACTTTTAGCTAGAACTAATTTCTTTAAAGGCGTTAGAGTGTTTGTTCAAGGTACAAACCTTTATACTTGGACTAAATGGAGAGGTTTCGATCCTGAAAGCACACGTTCAAGTACATTCTTTGATTATCCAGTTCCTAGAACCTATTCAATTGGTGTTGATTTAAATTTTTAAAAAAACGATATGAAAAAATATTTTATAATAACAGTAATGTTGTCGTCGCTGCTTTTTAATTGTGACGATCAACTCGAAAGACTTCCTATTGACGAATTAAGTTCGGAAACAGCATTCCGGACTGTAGGCGATTTGCAATTTGGTCTTGCAGGTGCTTTAGGTAATATTAGCTTTAATGCAATTATTGCACACAATTCAATTTTCACTGACAATTGCAGAGTTGGTGTTGATAATGGTGGACAAGAATTAAATGCTTTACAACAAATTTTGAACGCAGACACAGGAGACCGTGGTCTGTGGGCTAATAGATATGGTTTTATTAACGATTTAAATCGTTTAATTGTGGCAGCAGGTCCTATTGTTCCTGCACTAAATGAACAAGATCAGTATAATAATATTTTAGCGCAAGCCTATGCTTTTAGAGCATTGGCGCATTATGAAGTACTATTATATTATGGTTTGAATATTAGAGATAATTCAGCTGAAGGTGTTCCTTATATTGATTTTGTTTCAACCAATGCACTTCCAGCTAGAAATACAACTGGCGAAGTTTTAGCAGGGATTCAAGACGATTTAACTACAGCATTGTCGTTATTTCCATCTAGTGCTACCGACATCAACTTTGCATCGCCAGATTTTGTTACGTTTTTAAGAGCTAGAATAGCGTTAGAAACTAATGATTTACCTGGAGCCATAGCAGCAGCTAATATTTTAATTGCAAAATATGATTTAGCTGATCCGGTGCAATATTTCAATATGTTCAACGAAGATGCAGATACTACAGAGGTTATTTGGAAGTATGACAACGTTCAAGGCTTTAATTACAATTACGGCAATATTTGGATATTTACTGGTACTGGAGGTAATTTTGTTGAAATGTCATCGGAATTATTTAATTTATTAGACCCTACTGATATTAGAAGATCCGTTTTATTATCCCCAACAAGTAATATTGCAAATGAGGAATATGGTATAGGAAAATACCCACCGAATGCTGATACACAGTACATCAACGATTTCAAAGCAATGCGTATTTCAGAGATTTATTTAATAAGAGCTGAAGCTTATGCTAGAAATTCACAATTCGGTCTTGCTGCTAATGATGTGTTAGCAGTTCGAAACGAAAGAAGTTTAATAGGTGGTGCGACAGTTAGCTATAACAACCAAATAGATGCTTTAACTGATATCCTTGCGGAAAGAAGATTAGAGCTAGCTTATGAAGGTCATCGTTACAATGACATTAAGCGTATGAGAGATATCCTCAATCAAGGTATTACGCGTGACGATGCCGATTGTCAAGGTGTTTTTCCATGTTCATTGCCTCCTACCTCTGAAAAATGGATTTTTCCAATACCACAAGGCGAAATAAATGCCAATGATAATATGACTCAGGCACCAAATTATTAATTTAAAAAAATATAATTATGAAAAAATTATTAATATTTTCCTTCGTGATGGCGTTTCTATTCTCATGTGATGAAACGGAGACAGCTATATATGATGGAGGACAAACCTTAGCTTATTTTACACCAACTTCTTCACGATTAGAGGTAGAGGTGGGAGGCAGTGGATCAAGAAACATTACTATTGGTGTAAGTACTTTATCCGATTCAGATAGAACGGTAGAAATTGCTGTTAACGAAGATTTGACGTCAACAGAGGCAAGTGTTTATACTTTAAGTACCTCTAATGTTACAATACCTGCAAATTCATACACTGGAACTTTTAGTGTGGCAGCTGGTAACTTAACAACTACCACTTCTAATGTTGTGATTGATATACTTTCTGTCAGTGATGGTGGAGTAGGTTCACCTACACCCTATACTTTGTCTGTTCTTGAAGTGTGTCCAGTACCATCCGATTTCTTTACTGGTACATATTTAATGGAGCAACAGTCAGGATCTGCACCATTTGGCTTAGGTTTTGTATTCGGTACACAAACAGTAGAAATTGAATCTGACGGTTTATTTAGAAATTTCAATTTTAGTTATGCACCTGCCGCTTTTAATTCGCCATATACTATGGAGTTTTTATTAGATTGTAATCAAATATTCGTCACAGGTAATATTCAACCAGGTAATGGTACTTTAGGATGTGGAACTGGAAGTATCGGACAAAGTACAGCAGCAATTCCAGGCACTTACGATGTAAATGTTGGTGACGATGTAATAACGGTCAACGTGAAGGATTTCGAGCCTGATGGTGGTTGTGGTACTAACTACGAAGCAGTTTTAAGATTCACAAAACAATAAAAAAAGAAAATTATGAAAAATTATTTTAAATACATAAGCCTTGTTGCCCTTCTCTTTGCTGCATTTTCATGCAGTGATGATGATGGTGGCAAGTGGGGTGAAAGTCCGGAATTTGGTTGGGTTCAATTTAACGGAAGCAATCCAAATACTTTGATTTTTATCGAAGATATCATAGCTGATGAAACCGCAAATATTACACTGCCATTTAGCTTTACAGCACCTATTAATTTAAGTCCCTTAACGGTTAATTACAATGTTGTGAATATCGAAGGTGTCGCGTCGGATGTAATATCTTTTAGTGGTAGTAGTGTAGTTGCAGCCAATACTAACACAGGAGTAATAGTTTTGGATATTGACTTGTCGGCATTAGAAGCGAATCCATTTCAAAACTATATTTTTGATGTGGTGTTAACAAGCGCTAGTAGAGGTGTGAGAATTGGTCTTCAAGATGGTTCTTATCCAACTTCTTTTAGAGTAAATTTATCGGCACCTTGTGAACCACCAACAATTGGTGGTTTATATTCTGTAACTACTGAATACGGTTACCACGACTTTTTACCTAATTTTAATCCACATACGATGGAGGTAGAGATAGTAGATAATGGCGATGGCACCTATTTTATTCAGGATTTCTCTGGTGGACTTTACACAGTTGGTCCCTATGCTGCTGCATATGGTACAGGACCAAATAGCATTGATGTTACGTTTTTTACAGTTTGTGATGATATATTATGGGAAGACCAAAATGACCCTTGGGGTCCGGTTGTTCCTCAGGATGATGGCGTAAATTCAGTTGATCCTGATACCGGTGTTATCACTATATCTTGGTTCTGTAATGGTTATGGCGAGAATGGTGTTTCAGTATACACTCCGCTATAAAACTATTTAATTTTGAAATTATTAAAAGTCCGCGAAAGCGGGCTTTTTGCTTTAAAATAATTTTAAACCTATTCCGTTTTATATACTTATTTTTGCAGTCCACAATAATTATAATGAATAAGTATTTTTTAATTACGGTTGTTTTTTTTTATGGATTATGCTTATCGGCTCAAACCAATGATCGTGTTAGGGAAGAAAAGCGGGCACAAGTTATTAATGATACTGTAAATACTAGTTTACGAGGTAATTCCAATAAAAACATTAAGGATAATACTGCTACCATAGATATGTATCAAATTATATCTCATAGAGATGAGATTACTTATTTAGATACCACTTTGTCTATTAAAAAATTGTACAAATTTAATTATCTTCGAAAGGATAATTTTAATTTAATAGAATTCGCGAACATGGGACAAACCTATAATACCCTTGTGTACGATTTTGACGAAATTAATACCATACCTCTTTTTGGTGCGCAAGCCCGACATTTTAATTATTTTGAAGTTGAGGATATGTATTATTACAAAGTGCCTACCCCTTCAACAGAATTATTTTATAAAACCGGTATGCAACAAGGCCAAGTTTTAGATGCTTTTTTGACCTTAAATACAACTGAGCGCTTTAATTTTTCAATTGCTTATAAGGGTATGCGTTCTATTGGTAATTATCAACGCCACCTCACCAGCACTGGGAATTTTAGATTCACATCTAATTATACTAGTAAGAATGAACGCTACCATGCTAAAGTTCATATTGTGATGCAGGACTTACTTAATCAAGAAAGTGGCGGACTGAGGGACCAAGATTTAGAAAATTTCACAATGGGTTCAGAAGAGTTTCTTGACAGAGGTATTTTTACACCCAATTTGACTAATGCAGAAAATATTTTAAAAGGTAAAAGGTTTTATATAACCCATTCTTACGACCTTTTAAGAGCCAAGGATTCGATTGCTAACGCGCTTACTTTGTTAAATACAACAAAGCTCGAAGATAAATCTTTTCGTTATACCGAACCTACCGCAACCACCGCCTTTTTTGGAGAGGCTTTTTCAAGTAACATAAATGATTTAGTTACTTTAGAGCACTTTTCTTCAAGCTTTACGGCACAATACGAAAATGATTTGCTTGGGAAACTGAGCTTTGGGGTTCAATATGATAATTATAACTACGGATATGATAGAATTACTTTCATTGATAATCAGGCTATCGTAAACCGATTAAAAGGGTCAATTATAGGGCTACTAGCAAGTTATGCCAAACAATTTAAAAGTTTTACATTATCAGGTAATGGTAACTTAAACCTAACAGGAGATTTTCAAGGTTATAATTTAAATAGTAAATTGAGTTATAAGTTAAATAAAGATTTTAATGTAGAAGGATACTTTAACCTAAATAGTGCTTTGCCAAATTTTAATGCCTTGTTGAACCAAAGTAGTTATGTGAATTATAATTGGGACAATTCAAGCAATTTTTCTAACGTTGATAGACAACAAATAGGAGCTGATATCAATTCAGGAAAATACGGCGCTGCTAAGGTTGAATTCGGGAATATTCTTAATTACACGTATTTCACAAATACATCGGAGGGTACTTCAGAACCAAGAAATATTAAACCAATACAAGCTAATAATCCTATTAATTATTTAAAAATTGAATTATCAAAGGAATTTAGTTATCGCAATTTTGCGTTGGACAACAGGATACTTTATCAAAAAATCACCAATGGAGATGGTGTACTAAATGTCCCTGATTTTGTAATCAGAAGCAGTCTGTATTATTCGAATGAATTTTTCAAGAAGTCATTGTTTTTACAGACAGGTGTTACATTTAATTATTTTTCAGCATATAATATGAATGCTTATGATCCGCTGTTGGGTGAGTTTTACGTTCAAAATGAAACCAATTTGGGTGATTTTCCAAGATTAGATTTTTTTATAAATGCCAAAGTTCGTCAGACTCGAATATATATCAAAGCAGAACATTTAAATTCTTCCTTTACGGGATATGATTATTTTGCTGCTCCAAATTATCCTTACAGAGATTTTATAATTCGTTTTGGGTTGGTTTGGAATTTCTTTTTGTAGTGTTGCTTTATGTTGGTGTTGATGTTCGTGGTTAGATAATTCACAAAACGAACAAAAAAAATTCTTCAAGTGTCTTTGGAATTAAATTTTATTTGTATCTTTATAGTCCGCCCAAAATTTATTTCAACTTTAATCTTTTATAAAATTATATAAATGAGCTGTTTATAATAGGGTTTAAAAAACCTTCAAAAAAACACAAAAAAAGTTTTGTTGGAACAGAAAAAGGGTTTTATATTTGCACCCGCTAAGCGCAAGAGGGTTTAGTTAGGAATAGAAAAAAAGTTCATTAACATATTGAATTGACAGCGTAAGATGGGGTACTTTCGGGTACTTCATTAAGAAAAAAAAGAATAGACCATTTTGAGTAAATTTTGGATTAAGATTTCCAAGAAGTTGTTAAATAGTATTTAAGATTTAACGATGAAGAGTTTGATCCTGGCTCAGGATGAACGCTAGCGGCAGGCCTAACACATGCAAGTCGAACGGTAACAGTCCCCAACTTGTTGGGGAGCTGACGAGTGGCGCACGGGTGCGTAACGCGTATACAATCTACCTTTTACAGGGGGATAGCCCAGAGAAATTTGGATTAATACCTCATAGTATTATTGAGTGGCATCATTTAATAATTAAAGATTTATCGGTAAGAGATGAGTATGCGTCCTATTAGTTAGTTGGAGTGGTAACGGCACCCCAAGACATCGATAGGTAGGGGCCCTGAGAGGGGATCCCCACACTGGTACTGAGACACGGACCAGACTCCTACGGGAGGCAGCAGTGAGGAATATTGGACAATGGGAGCAATCCTGATCCAGCCATGCCGCGTGCAGGAAGACTGCCCTATGGGTTGTAAACTGCTTTTGTACGGGAAGAACCGCACCCTCGTGAGGGTGTTTGACGGTACCGTAAGAATAAGGATCGGCTAACTCCGTGCCAGCAGCCGCGGTAATACGGAGGATCCAAGCGTTATCCGGAATCATTGGGTTTAAAGGGTCCGTAGGTGGAAAATTAAGTCAGAGGTGAAATCCTGCAGCTCAACTGTAGAATTGCCTTTGATACTGGTTATCTTGAGTCATTATGAAGTAGTTAGAATATGTAGTGTAGCGGTGAAATGCATAGATATTACATAGAATACCAATTGCGAAGGCAGATTACTAATAATGTACTGACACTGATGGACGAAAGCGTGGGTAGCGAACAGGATTAGATACCCTGGTAGTCCACGCCGTAAACGATGGTCACTAGCTGTTCGAATTTCGGTTTGAGTGGCTAAGCGAAAGTGATAAGTGACCCACCTGGGGAGTACGTTCGCAAGAATGAAACTCAAAGGAATTGACGGGGGCCCGCACAAGCGGTGGAGCATGTGGTTTAATTCGATGATACGCGAGGAACCTTACCAGGGCTTAAATGTAGATTGACAGGTTTAGAGATAGACTTTTCTTCGGACAATTTACAAGGTGCTGCATGGTTGTCGTCAGCTCGTGCCGTGAGGTGTCAGGTTAAGTCCTATAACGAGCGCAACCCCTGTTGTTAGTTGCCAGCGAGTCAAGTCGGGAACTCTAACAAGACTGCCAGTGCAAACTGTGAGGAAGGTGGGGATGACGTCAAATCATCACGGCCCTTACGTCCTGGGCTACACACGTGCTACAATGGTAGGGACAGAGAGCAGCCACCCCGCGAGGGGGAGCGAATCTATAAACCCTATCACAGTTCGGATCGGAGTCTGCAACTCGACTCCGTGAAGCTGGAATCGCTAGTAATCGCATATCAGCCATGATGCGGTGAATACGTTCCCGGGCCTTGTACACACCGCCCGTCAAGCCATGGAAGCTGGGAGTGCCTGAAGTCCGTCACCGCAAGGAGCGGCCTAGGGTAAAATCGGTAACTAGGGCTAAGTCGTAACAAGGTAGCCGTACCGGAAGGTGCGGCTGGAACACCTCCTTTCTAGAGAAAGACGACTTTAAGAGGTTTTAATAAAGAAAGAAAGGGATGATTTATTCTTTTTAGCTGTTAATTTATAATAATATCATAGATATGAGAAGTTAGATATGAGAGATTAGATGAGAGTTATTACATAGATGTAATGATATCTAAAATTTAGCATCTAATATTTAATATCTAAAACAGTCTCATAGCTCAGCTGGTTAGAGCGCTACACTGATAATGTAGAGGTCGGCAGTTCGAGTCTGCCTGAGACTACAAATTAAGTTTTGAGTTAGGAGTTCTGAGTTCAGAGTTTTTAGTTCGAGATTAAAGACGTTCATTAAAATAGTAAAGGAAATTTTAGAAGTTGGGATACCTATCCTTTTTGGAATTTGGAATTTTTAATTTTGAAATTTCATTTAAAAGTATGGGGGATTAGCTCAGCTGGCTAGAGCGCCTGCCTTGCACGCAGGAGGTCATCGGTTCGACTCCGATATTCTCCACCAAATACCCGCGAAGGCGGGTGTCTCTAAGGTTTAGCTGTTAATTTGATTAAGAGCATAACTAGAAGAGATCCCGTATCAAGTACGGGATAAAACGTTCATTGACATATTGAAAAAAGATACATAAAAAACAGTTAGCATTAGTTTAGACTAGTGCTAGCAAAAAAATAGTTAGTTATAGGTTTACGAGTCTATAATTAATTGTAACTCATTAAAGAAGCAAAAAGTACAATAAGCTAAATAAGGGCGTATGGGGAATGCCTAGGCTCTCAGAGGCGAAGAAGGACGTGATAAGCTGCGAAAAGCTGCGGGGATTGGCACATACAAATTGATCCGCAGATATCCGAATGGGGCAACCCGGCATATTGAAGATATGTCACCTAGCAATAGGAGTAAACCCGGAGAACTGAAACATCTAAGTACCCGGAGGAGAAGAAAACAAAAGTGATTCCGTAAGTAGCGGCGAGCGAACGCGGAGTAGCCCAAACCTGATATGTTACGGCATATTGGGGGTTGTAGGACTGCGTCATTGTTTGTGAACAGAATTAGAACACGTTGGAAAGCGTGGCCATAGACGGTGATAGCCCGGTATAGGTAAAGGACATAAAACATAGCAGTATCCTGAGTAGTGCGGGGCACGTGAAACCCTGTATGAATTAGGCGGGACCATCCGCTAAGGCTAAATACTCCTGAGAGACCGATAGTGAACTAGTACCGTGAGGGAAAGGTGAAAAGAACCCTGAATAAGGGAGTGAAATAGAACCTGAAACCATACGCTTACAAGCGGTCGGAGCCCCCAAGTTTACTTGGGGGTGACGGCGTGCCTTTTGCATAATGAGCCTACGAGTTAACGTTGCTGGCAAGGTTAAGTGATTAAGTCACGGATCCGTAGCGAAAGCGAGTCTGAATAGGGCGCTTTAGTCAGTAGTGTTAGACGCGAAACCGTGTGATCTACCCATGGGCAGGGTGAAGCTGTGGTAACACACAGTGGAGGCCCGAACCGGTTGACGTTGAAAAGTCTTCGGATGACCTGTGGGTAGGGGTGAAAGGCCAATCAAACTCGGAAATAGCTCGTACTCCCCGAAATGCATTTAGGTGCAGCGTTGATTTAGTTTTATAGAGGTAGAGCTACTGATTGGATGCGGGGGCTTCACCGCCTACCAATTCCTGACAAACTCCGAATGCTATAAAATGATGATCAGCAGTGAGGGCATGGGTGCTAAGGTCCATGTCCGAGAGGGAAAGAACCCAGACCATCAGCTAAGGTCCCAAAATGTATGTTAAGTTGAAAAAACGAGGTTGAACTGCTTAGACAGCTAGGATGTTGGCTTGGAAGCAGCCATTCATTTAAAGAGTGCGTAACAGCTCACTAGTCGAGCGGTTCGGCATGGATAATAATCGGGCATAAACATACTACCGAAGCTATGGATTGTGGGGCAACTCTCGAGTTGTCCGTACAGTGGTAGGGGAGCATTGTAGTGTCGTCGAAGGTGTACTGTGAGGTATGCTGGAGAAGCTACAAAAGAAAATGTAGGCATAAGTAACGATAATGCGGGCGAGAAACCCGCACACCGAAAGACTAAGGTTTCCTCAGCTATGCTAATCAGCTGAGGGTTAGTCGGGGCCTAACGCGAACCCGAAAGGGGAAGTGGATGGACAACAGATTAATATTTCTGTACCTGCTCACAATAAAAGTGACGGAGGCGTATATTTGGTGCGTACTGACGGAATAGTACGTTGAAGCCAGTGGTAACACGGCGACAGTACACTAAGGCTACGGCCGCGGTGATAATCCAGAAAAGCGACTTCCAAGAAAAGCGAGTGAAGCAGCCCGTACCGTAAACCGACACAGGTAGTTGGGATGAGAATTCTAAGGTGCTCGAGAGATTCATGGCTAAGGAACTAGGCAAAATAGACGCGTAACTTCGGGAGAAGCGTCGCCCCCAAGTTTACTTGGGGGCCGCAGTGAAAAGGTCCAGGCGACTGTTTATCAAAAACACAGGGCTCTGCTAAATTGAAAGATGAAGTATAGGGCCTGACACCTGCCCGGTGCTGGAAGGTTAAGTGGAGGGCTTACTCCCAAGTTTACTTGGGGGGAAGGTCTTAAATGAAGCCCCAGTAAACGGCGGCCGTAACTATAACGGTCCTAAGGTAGCGAAATTCCTTGTCGGGTAAGTTCCGACCTGCACGAATGGTGTAACGATCTGGACACTGTCTCAGCCATGAGCTCGGTGAAATTGTAGTATCGGTGAAGATGCCGATTACCCGCAGTGGGACGAAAAGACCCCGTGCACCTTTACTATAGCTTAGTATTGGTTTTGGATAAGTAATGTGTAGGATAGGTGGGAGACTATGAAGTGGCGTCGCTAGGCGTTGTGGAGTCATTGTTGAAATACCACCCTTTGCTTATCTAGAGTCTAACCCCGCGCGAGTGGGGGACATTGCTTGGTGGGTAGTTTGACTGGGGTGGTCGCCTCCAAAAGAGTAACGGAGGCTTCTAAAGGTTCCCTCAGCACGCTTGGTAACCGTGCGTAGAGTGCAATGGCATAAGGGAGCTTGACTGAGAGACATACAGGTCGATCAGGTACGAAAGTAGAGCATAGTGATCCGGTGGTTCCGCATGGAAGGGCCATCGCTCAAAGGATAAAAGGTACGCCGGGGATAACAGGCTGATCTCCCCCAAGAGCTCATATCGACGGGGGGGTTTGGCACCTCGATGTCGGCTCGTCACATCCTGGGGCTGGAGAAGGTCCCAAGGGTTGGGCTGTTCGCCCATTAAAGTGGCACGCGAGCTGGGTTCAGAACGTCGTGAGACAGTTCGGTCTCTATCTACTGTGGGCGTTAGAAATTTGAGTGGATCTGACTCTAGTACGAGAGGACCGAGTTGGACAAACCTCTGGTGTATCTGTTGTTCCGCCAGGAGCATTGCAGAGTAGCTACGTTTGGAAGGGATAAGCGCTGAAAGCATATAAGCGCGAAACCCACCACAAGATGAGATTTCTTTAAAGGGTCGTGGAAGATGACCACGTTGATAGGCTATAGGTGTAAAGGCAGTAATGTCATAGCCGAGTAGTACTAATAACCCATAGGCTTATTGTACGCTTGTTTTTTTATAGAGTATAAGTTTAAATGTTTTTTATGATTTTTTTTCAATATGTCAACCTATACGGGGATAATTAAGATTGTCTTCCGAAAGATTTAAGGTGATTATTGCAATGGGGCTCACCTCTAACCATTCCGAACAGAGTAGTTAAGCCCATTAGCGCCGATGGTACTGCATTGTGGGAGAGTAGGTCATCGCCTTTTTTGAAAAGCCATTCATTTAATTATGAATGGCTTTTTTGTTTTATATAATCATCTAATTATCACCAATTAGAATTTGTAATTTTAATATTTCTGGCCTATATTGAAATACGAATTCAAGATTCAATAATGGCAAATTACAATAAGGAGCTGGATCTGGCTTGGGACTTTATCAATTATACCGATAGAAATGTTTTTTTAACGGGTAAAGCTGGTACCGGTAAAACCACATTTCTTCACAATTTAAGGAAGGATTGTGTCAAACGCATGGTTGTTGTTGCACCAACAGGTGTAGCGGCAATTAATGCAAAAGGTGTTACTATTCATTCTTTTTTTCAAATGGCGTTTGGGCCAATTATTCCAAATCAAGGATTAAGAACTTCAAAGGATTTCAGATTCAGCAAAACAAAAATTAACATCATCAAGTCTTTAGATTTACTAATTATTGATGAAATTAGCATGGTTCGGGCTGATTTATTAGATGGTATAGACAGTGTTTTGCGTCGGTTTAGAAATAGGGATTTGGTGTTTGGTGGCGTACAGGTTTTAATGATTGGTGACCTTCAGCAGTTATCGCCAGTGGTTAAAGATCATGAATGGGAACTGTTGAAACCATTTTATCAAAGCATTTATTTTTTTGACAGTATTGCATTTAAATCGTGTGATCCTTTAACAATTGAGCTTCTTCATATTTATAGACAGGATAATCCTTTATTTATAAATATACTTAATGAAATTAGAAATAATGCACTTACACAAGCATCGGCTGATGAATTGAATAAACAATTTAATCCAGACTATACGCCATCAGAAAATGACGGTTATATTTCTTTAACAACACACAATCACAAAGCTGAAAAAGTTAATGATCATGAGCTGTCAAAATTACCAGAGCCATCCTTTTCTTACAGTGCCGAGATTGACGGTAAATTTCCTTCACATAGTTATCCAAATCAAGAAAGTTTTGAACTAAAAAAGGGCGCACAAGTCATGTTTATTAAAAATGATAGTTCACAAGATAAGCGCTATTACAATGGCAAAATTGGAAAAATTGTTCAGCTAGATGAGAACGAAGTCGTAGTTCAATGTTTAAACGATGATTTTGAAATTGTTACAACTCCTGAGATTTGGGGGAATTTTGATTATTCGTTAGACGAGGAGACAAAGGCAATTACGGAGCATAGAATTGGCAGTTTTAAACAGATACCGCTCCGATTGGCTTGGGCCATTACCATACATAAAAGTCAGGGTTTAACATTCGAAAAGGCTATTATTGATGCACAAGATGCATTTGCACACGGTCAAACTTATGTAGCGCTTAGCAGATGTAAGTCACTGGAAGGAATTATACTAAGGAACAAAATTGCTTCAAATCAAATCATAACAGATGCGCAAGTTTTGTCTTTCAATAAAAACACTGAAGCAAACAGACCTACAGAGACTATTTTGCATCAGTCGAAATGCGAATATCAATTAAATTTGATTGCAGAGATTTTTGATTTTTATCCATATCTACGTCCCATTAATAGACTTTTGGATATATACTATAAGCATACCTCTAGCATAGAAGGAACTGTGGATTCTGTTTTAAATGTAATGAAATTGGATGTCACAACATTATTAAAAGTTGCATCAAAATTTATTGCGCAGTTAAACTCGGTTGGTGGTTTTGATGAACTACCAGATCATAGTGAGTTTGTTCAAAAACGGTTTATAAAGGCCGTTTCCTATTTCAATTATGAATTACAGCAAAAAATAGCAGAACCATTTAAAACTTTTGAATTCACAACAGACAATTCGGAACTCGAAAGGGACTTGCTCAAACATGTTAAGACGCTTGAAGAATTGATAAGTACTCAGTTATTTTATTATAAAAATTTACAAAAAGGTTTTGATACTGTTTCATTTTTAAAGTTGAAAGCAGAGGCTATTTTCTTACATGAAGAACAGCCGAGGAAACAGCGAAAAGCTATCATTTCTGGCACATCAAATGCTAAATTATTTGAGTTACTACGTTCTTTAAGAAGTGATTTAGCAGAAGAACACAATCAAATACATTATCAGATATTTACCCAAAAGTCTTTATATGCGATGTGTGAGTTTTTGCCTACTAATAAACAAGAATTAAAGGCGATTCATGGGATGGGTAAAACAAGAATTGAAAAATATGGTGACTCAATTTTAGATTTGATTAAAAATTATTGTGCCACGCACGATATAGAAGTAAGAAATGATATACCCAGTTATAAGTCACCAAAAAAGGAAAAGGTTAATACTAAAAAAGTTTCATTAGAACTATATAATTCTGGTAAAACTCTAGAAGAAATTGCCAGTATTAGGGAACTCAATGAAAACACTATATTCGGTCATTTAGCCTCTTTTATTCCAACGGGTCAAATAAAAATATTTGATTTGATGTCTGAATCCCACTATAAGGAATTAACACAAATTATACCCACAAAAACTTTTGAAAACCTTTCAGATTTAAAACATCAACTTGATGATAAATATACTTATGCCGAATTGCGATTGGTTTTAAATACGCTTGAAGGGTAATTGAACCAACTTCAATATTCAATTATCCTTTTATAAGGCTTCTAGAAATTACAATTTTCTGAATTTCAGAGGTGCCTTCATATATTTGTGTAATTTTAGCATCACGCATCAGTCTCTCAACATGGTATTCTTTAACGAAACCGTTACCACCGTGAATTTGAACTGCTTCTACTGTAGTTTCCATAGCGACTTTGGAGGCATACAATTTAGCCATGGCACTAGAATAGTCGTAATTCTTGCGTAGATCTTTATCCCAGGCAGATTTCATAACTAACATCCTAGCGGCTTCAATTTCGGTTGCCATATCGGCTAATTTAAATGCAATTGCTTGGTGATTACAAATTTCAGTTCCAAAAGCCTTACGTTCTTTAGAATATTTTAAAGCCAATTCAAACGCGCCTGATGCAATTCCTAAGGCCTGTGCCGCAATACCAATACGGCCACCGGATAAGGTTTTCATGGCAAACTTAAACCCAAATCCATCTTCGCCAATTCTATTTTCTTTAGGTACTTTTACATCGTTAAACTGTAAGGTGTGTGTATCACTCCCTCTAATGCCTAGTTTATTTTCTTTTGGCCCTACATGAAAGCCTTCCATACCGGATTCTACAATAAAAGCATTAATTCCATGATGACCTTTTTCTCTATCTGTTTGGGCAATTACCAAGTATACATCAGATCGACCCCCGTTAGTTATCCAGTTTTTGGTTCCATTAAGTAAATAATGGTCGCCCATATCTATTGCTGTTGTTTTTTGAGAGGTCGCGTCGCTACCAGCTTCAGGCTCACTAAGGCAGAATGCTCCAACAAATTCGCCTGTAGCCAGTTTGGTTAAATATTTTTGTTTTTGAGCTTCAGTTCCGTAGGTTTCTATTCCGTAGCAAACAAGGGAATTGTTAACAGAAACTATTACAGAGGCAGACGCGTCTATTTTTGACAGTTCTTCCATGATGAGCACGTATGAAATGGTATCCATTCCACTACCACCATATTTTGGGTCAACCATGATTCCCATGAATCCAAGATCTCCCATTTTTCTAACTAATTCATTAGGAAATTCTTGTATTTCGTCACGTTCTATAACTCCGGGTAAAAGTTCTGAGTTGGCAAAATCTCTTGCTGCATCTCTTATCATTAGATGTTCTTCGGTAAGACTGAATTCCATAAAAATTGAATTATTATATTGATAAAAATTGAGCTCAAAGATAACTTTTTATTGACGTATTATCAATAGGATTATTTATTTTTACCAATATGTTAACGAAAGAATATCATGTTATCGGCATCATGTCTGGAACATCTTTGGATGGAATTGATATTGTTTATGTTACTTTGAAATTTAACTTCAATTGGTCTTTTAATATAATTCATGCTGTTACCATTCCGTATAGTGATGATTGGTTGTTCAAGCTTTCTCATCTTTCGAGTTTAAGCATGAATGAATTACGAGTGATTGATTTGGAATACAGTAAATACCTGTCTCAAACCATTGCCGAATTTATAGCCGAGCATCAAATTGACCGTGTAGATTTGGTCGCGTCTCATGGACATACTGCGAAGCATTTACCTCAAGAACATTTTACCTACCAGATTGGAAATCTTCCAGAAATCACAAGTCATTTAGATTATACTGTCGTGTGTGATTTTAGAGTTCAAGATATTGAATTGGGTGGGCAAGGCGCGCCGTTGGTTCCAATTGGCGACCAGTTATTATTTTCGGAGTTTGATTATTGCATCAATTTGGGAGGTTTTTCTAATATTTCTTTTGAAAAAGAAGGGCACAGAATTGCTTACGATATTTGTCCAGTAAATACTGTAATGAATATCTTGTCAAAAAGATTAAATTTAGAATACGATGTTGATGGGCAATTAGCAAAATCAGGCATTTTAAATACGTCATTATTGGATGCGCTCAATCTCTTAGAATATTATAAGGAGCCCTTTCCAAAATCATTAGGGGTTGAATGGGTGCAAGAACATATTTGGCCAATTTTAAATCAGTATGATATTCCCACTCAAGATTTATTGAGGACTTTTGTTGAGCATATTGCGATCCAAATTGCATTAAACACAAAGCATATTAGAAACGCGAAGCTGCTATTTACTGGTGGCGGGACCTTAAATTCCTTTTTAATGAAGCGTATTGCCTTTTTTGTTGAGGGCAACATCACAATTCCTGATACCATGATCATTAATTACAAAGAAGCACTTATTTTTTCGCTTCTGGGTGTGTTAAAATTAAGAAGTGAAGTTAACTGTTTAAAAAGTGTTACTGGGGCACAATACAACCATTCAAGTGGAAAAATATATACTCGTAATTTTCATTGATTATCAGTAATAAACCTATTTTGTTTTTTATCTTTGCGCAGCCTGTTATCATCACATATTAATGAAAGTATTATTACAAAAATTCGAAGATAAATCACCGGAAATTATTTTTAATTGGAGAGATGCCGAAACTGAGGCAGAAGGTTGGATTGTTATAAATTCTCTTAGAGGAGGTGCAGCAGGCGGAGGTACTCGGATGAGAAAGGGATTAGATATGAACGAAGTCCTTTCATTAGCTAAAACTATGGAAGTAAAGTTTACGGTATCAGGACCTGCCATAGGTGGTGCAAAATCCGGCATCAATTTCGATCCCAATGATCCGCGAAAGAAGGGTGTTTTAGAGCGCTGGTATAAAGCTGTTTCCCCTTTGTTAAAAAGTTATTATGGCACAGGTGGCGACTTAAATGTTGATGAAATTCATGAAGTTATTCCTATTACTGAAGCAAGCGGTGTTTGGCATCCTCAAGAAGGTGTTTTTAATGGTCATTTTAAACCAACCGAAGCCGATAAGATTAATAGAATTGGTCAGTTAAGACAAGGTGTTATAAAGGTTATTGAAAACTCTAATTATACACCAAACGTTCAACGTAAGTATACAGTTGCCGATATGATTACTGGTTTTGGGGTTGCTGAAGCGGTTAAGCATTATTATCATATTTATGACCATACGGTTATTGGCAAACGTGCTATTGTTCAAGGATTTGGGAATGTAGGTGCGGCCGCTTGCTTCTATTTGGCAAAAATGGGTGTCAAAATTGTAGGAATTATTGATATAGCAGGTGGTTTGATTAATGAGAATGGATTTTCTGAAGCCGAAATAAAAGCACTTTACCTAGATAAATCAGGCAACAATATATATGCAAAAGAATTGATCTCATTTGAAGAGATGAATGAAAAAATCTGGTCGTTGTCTGCACATATATTTGCACCATGTGCAGCGTCTAGATTGGTGACCAAACTCCAAATAGATTCTTTAATTGATAACGGGCTGGAAGTTATAAGTTGTGGTGCCAACGTTCCTTTTGCAGATAAAGAAATATTTTTTGGGCCTATTATGGAATACACAGACGAACGAACTAGCTTGATTCCTGATTTTATTTCCAACTGTGGAATGGCCCGCGTTTTTGCCTATTTTATGGAGAAGAAAGTAGAAATGACAGACGAAGCTATTTTTGAAGATACTTCAAATACCATAAAAGATGCGATTCAAAATGTTTATGACCGTAATCCCTCAAAATTTAATATCAGCGCAACCGCCTTTGAAAATGCTTTAAGTCAACTCATTTAAACATGCTTTATGGAATTACTACTAATTTCAGTTTTTGTTATAGGTTATTTAGCAATTACCCTTGAACACCAATTAAAGGTTGATAAATTAATACCAGCGCTCATAATGATGGCTTTAAGCTGGGGATTTATCGCACTTAATTTAGACAGTTTTACAACTTGGTTTGACCCACTTAAACACACCCTTTTAAACAATTTCGACCGATTAGATCACGAAAGCAGAGAAGTATTGCTGGAAAAAACTTTGCTTAGGCACCTGGGTAAAACAGCTGAAATTTTATTCTTTTTGTTGGGCGCAATGACCATTGTTGAAATCATTGATTATTTCGATGGATTTTCAACTATGAAAACGTTTATTAAAGCTAAAAGTAAAAAACGTGTGTTGTGGATTATGGCTGTTTTGGCTTTTGTACTTTCGGCTATCATTGACAACCTCACTGCAACGATTATATTATTATCAATTCTTCAGAAAATTATAGCCGACGCCAAATTACGTTTGTGGTATGCAGGACTTATTGTTATAGCAGCCAATGCAGGTGGCGCTTGGTCACCTATTGGGGATTTAACCACTACAATGCTTTGGATTGCTAATAAAGTTACCTCTGGCTATTTATTTCTTTATTTATTTCTGCCATCCTTAATTTGTATGGTGTTGCCAACATTTATTGCCTCGTTTCTTCCGATTTTTAAAGGTGACATCATTATGCAAACGGATCAAGATACCACCGTTAATAATTTCAGAAAAACCATGTTGTTTTTTGGTTTGGGCGCTATTATGTTTGTTCCTTTTTTTAAGGTTGTCACCGGATTGCCTCCTTATGTGGGCATGATGCTTTCCTTGGGAACTGTAGCCGTTTTAGCCGAGGTTTTAACTAATTACAGTTTTAGAATGGCGAGAGTAAAAGCAGGCAAGAGCTATAAGCACAAACCAGAAAATCCGGTGCATCGCTCATTATCAAAGGTTGAGATGCCCAGTGTGTTATTTTTCTTTGGAATATTGATGGCCGTTGCAGCCTTAGAAACTGTGGGGGTCTTATTTGGATTTGCTAATGCGCTTGAAGGTAGTTTACCTATGATGGGTACTGAATTACATGGTGAAGGGGTCTCGGATTTGGTGGTTCTTTTTTTAGGTGTCGGTTCGGCTGTAATTGATAATGTTCCTTTAGTTGCAGCGAGTTTGGGGATGTTTTCAGAGCCCATAGATAATGAACTTTGGCATTTTATTGCCTATGCTGCTGGAACCGGTGGGAGTATGCTAATAGTTGGTTCGGCAGCGGGTGTTGTAGCCATGGGAATGGAAAAAATAGATTTCTTTTGGTACTTTAAAAATATATCTTGGTTAGCCTTGATTGGATTTTTAGCAGGTGCAGGGGCATTCATGTTCACACGAACACTCTTTTAAATACTTTCTGCTTGAAATATTCGTTATCTTACAAACAAACATCAATTAATTTAAACAATAAATTTTAATTTCAACCAATGCAAGACAGTACAGATTTTGTAGATCTAGAACCTACTGAAAAAACCTTATCCATAATTGAATTGATAGGAAGTGGTGGCTTAGCCGGCCAAATAATTATAAGCATTTTGTTTATATTGCTTGTGGCAGCTCTTTACATCTATTTTGAAAGGCTTTTTGCCATAAAAGAAGCCTCAAAAGTTGATGCCAATTTTATGAACCAAATTAAAGATCATGTAAGTAAAGGCAAAATTGATTCGGCACAATTACTCTGCGCGCAGGTAAACTCTCCTGTTTCTAGGTTGATAAATAAAGGTCTGTCTAGAATAGGAAAGCCACTTGAAGATATTAATACGGCAATTGAAAACTCTGGCAGATTGGAAATATATGGCCTTGAAAAAAACGTTAGTATTCTGGCGACAATTTCGGGTGCCGCTCCAATGATTGGATTTTTAGGAACCGTCATAGGTATGATTTTATCAATTTTTGAAATTGCCAATGCAGGAGGGCAAATAGATATTAAATTACTTGCGGACGGTCTGTATACTGCTATGACCACAACGGTTGCTGGTTTAATCGTTGGGATTATTGCCTATATAACTTATAATCATTTGGTAGTAAAAACCAATAAGGTGGTGTATAAAATGGAAGCAAATTCGCTTGAGTTTTTAGATCACTTAAACGAACCTATATAAATGAACCTCAGAGGACGAAATAAAGTAACACCAGAATTCAACATGTCGTCAATGACCGATATTGTGTTTTTGTTACTCATTTTTTTTATGTTAGCTTCAACTTTGGTAACCACGAATGCTATTGACATCATTTTACCAACAGCAAGTGGCAAAACTGAAAATAAGCAAACGGTTGCCGTAAGTATTAAAAAGAATCTCACCTATTACATAGATGAAAAGCTAGTTGGTGAGAGCGTATTAGAATCTCAGCTAATAGCGCTTCTTTCAACAGAAAAGCAACCAACAATTGTTTTGAGAGCTGAAAAATCGGTGCCAGTGGAGAATGTTGTGAAGGTTATGGATATTGCCAATCGCAATAAGTTTAAAGTAATACTGGCTGTAAAACCTAATTAGTCTTGAAATACCTAGAAACCAAACACGAACGCGATTCAGCAAAGGTGACCACGCTTATAATTACCTTGTTGCTATTGCTCATATTTGTAGTGGGATTACCTTTTATGGATCCTCCTTTAGAATATGGTGTGGCGGTAAATTTTGGTTCGTCGGATGTTGGCAGTGGCGCCGTTCAGCCGCTTAATCCAGCTCAAGAAATTTCAAAAGATAATATAGAGCCACCAGTAGAGGCATCGGAGTCAGCACCTGCTGCACCAAGTTCAAATGCGCCTATTGAAGAAGCTGTAACGCAAGATAATGCAGAGTCCATAGCCATCAATAAAGAAAAGGAAGCAACTAGACAGCTGCAGGAGAAGGCTAGACAGCAACAGCTAGAAGCTGAAAAGATAGCGAAGGAGAAGGAAAAACGCGAACAAGAAATAAAAAAGCAGCAAGAAGAAGCTGAGAAAAAGAAGAAGTTGGACGCGCTTATAGGCGGTGTTGCATCATCTGACGGAAAAGATACCCAAGGCGAAGGCACTGATACCCAAGCGGGCGATAAAGGTCAGTTAGATGGCGATCCTTATGCATCCAGTTATTTTGGAGGTTCTGGTCCTGGAAAGGGTGGCGTAGGTTATGGATTAGGAGGAAGAGGTGTTCCATCAAGAACTGTGTTTAAACAAGAGTGCAATGAATATGGATTGGTAATCGTGAGAATTGAAGTTAATAGATCTGGACAAGTAATTTCAGCTGAACCGGGTGTGCAAGGCACTACCAATACACATCCCTGTTTATTAGAACCTGCAAAAAAAATAGCGTTATCACATAAATGGCCTGCTGATAGTAATGCG
Organism: Flavobacteriaceae bacterium; assembly: GCA_018402135.1. Taxonomy (GTDB): domain Bacteria; phylum Bacteroidota; class Bacteroidia; order Flavobacteriales; family Flavobacteriaceae; genus Paucihalobacter. The sequence goes on from JAGYJF010000003.1 coordinate 870,076, forward strand.
CCATCCCGTCAAATTGGGTTTGTTAGTATTAACTTTAGTATCGGTCAGTAGATTTATGTCATATGCTAAAACCACCTCTTGGATGTTCTCCAGGTTACCGATGTATCAAAATCAAGGTAAATCTGCTTATAAATCAGATCTAACCAACACCATTAAATTGGACAATTATCTGGGCAATCCGCACAGAAATTTTCAATCCATTCATATTGCAGGCACAAACGGAAAAGGATCAACAAGCCATATGATAGCCTCTGTGCTCCAAGAAGCTGGTTACAAGGTTGGCCTTTATACTTCACCCCATTTAAAGGATTTTAGAGAACGAATAAAAATAAATGGCAAAGAGATTCAAAAATCTTATGTAGTAAATTTCATTAAAAATCATATTGAATTTTTTGAGTTAAATGACTTGTCATTTTTTGAAATGACGGTTGGAATGGCCTTTAATTATTTTGCTGAAAAAAATGTTGATATAGCCGTGATAGAAGCTGGTTTAGGTGGAAGATTAGATTCTACTAATGTTATCACCCCTGAACTTTCGGTTATTACTAATATTGGTTTAGACCACACAGATTTTTTGGGAAATACCATAGGTAAAATTGCTTATGAAAAAGCAGGTATTATAAAAAGTAATGTCCCAGTTGTTATAGGTGAGACTCATCTTGAATCTCAGGCTGTTTTTTTAGAAAAATCTAAATTGATGAATGCATCTATTTCTTTTGCAGATCAGCAAACTTGGCCAGAATTTGAGTGTGACCTTAAAGGGAATTATCAGAAAAAGAATATCAATACGGCACTGTCCTCTTTAAATCAATTGGTCAAATTAGGGTTTAAGATTAGTGAAAGTCATTTAATAAACGGTTTAAAAAGCGTCACTAAAAACACAGGACTAAAAGGACGTTGGCAGGTATTGAAAAATCGTCCTTTTACCGTCTGTGACACGGCACATAACGCAGAAGGATTAACCATTGTTTTAGAACAATTACGCTCTTTAGATTATGGCTCGCTCCATATAGTTTTTGGTGTTGTGAATGATAAGGATTTGCAGAAGATAATTCCATTAATGCCCATGGATGCGCATTACTATTTTTGTAAACCTAATGTGGTTAGGGGAATGAATCAATCTGATTTACGGACCAAGTTTATGAATTTCGGCATTATTGGCAAGGCATATGAATCTGTTTCTTTGGCACTTAAAGCTGCGCATGAGGCTTCAAATGAAGATGATATCATTTTTATAGGCGGTAGTACATTTGTAGTGGCTGAAATAATTTAATTTTTTATCTAAAAAGTTTTTGAGGAATAAAAAACTAATTTATATTTGCAGTCCTTAATTGGGCGATTAGCTCAGCTGGTTCAGAGCACCTCGTTTACACCGAGGGGGTCGGGGGTTCGAACCCCTCATCGCCCACAAAAAATGTCCGTAAAAAACACGGGCTTTTTTTATACCTTTATTTTAGAAAAAAGGGGTCATTAACTCAGTTGGTTCAGAGTGTTACCTTGACAGGGTAGAAGTCACTGGTTCGAATCCAGTATGACCCACATCAAGCACAATCCCAATTCCGAAGGAATTGGGATTTTTGTTTTCTGCAAACCCAAGTCACAGACTTGAAGGTTTGCAGAAAACAAAAATCATAAAGTGCTTTAAAGCACTTGGGATTGTATTTGCAAAAGAGGTTTAATTCTGGAACAACGTAGTTAATCCAGATAATAAACCCAATTTGTAGACTTGAAGGTTTGCAGAAAACAAAAATCATAAAGTGCTTTAAAGCACTTGGGATTGTATTTGCAAAAGAGGTTTAATTCTGGAACAACGTAGTTAATCCAGATAATAAACCCAATTTGTAGACTTGAAGGTTTGCAGAGAATAAAAATCAAAAAGTGCATCTAAGCACTTGGGATTGTATGCGTATTATGGATATATTTAGGCAATAGCGGCAATGTATTTTAAATTATATCGAGTAACCGCTCCATAGCCATTCCACGCGAACCTTTGATGAGAATAAACTTGTTATTTAAAGCACTATTGTTGAATTCAGATTTTAATTCGTTAAACGATTTGTATTGATGAATAAAAGTTTTAGACACTTTTGTTTTACTAAAATTTTCTCCTAGTAAATAGACCATTTCAACCGGATTGTTTTCTAAATAATTTACAATAGCTTGATGTTCTTTTGGTGCATCATTTCCGAGTTCAAACATATCACCAAGAAATAAAACCTTATTAGGATGAGATATTTCATTGAAATTGTCTAAAGCTGCCATCATGCTCGTTGGATTGGCATTGTAGGCATCCATTAAAATTTTATTGTCATTTAATTCTATTATTTGAGAGCGGTTATTACTTGGCAGATAATTTTCAATGGCTGAAATCATGTGATTTTCGTCTATTTTAAAATAGGCTCCAATCGCAATAGCAGCAGCTATATTATTAAAATTATAATGTCCTGCTAAACGAGAATTTATAATGCCTCCTTTGTATTTAATACTTATTAAAGGTTGCGAAGTTTGTAATTCTAAATTAAGCGTTGAAATATTTTTAGAGCCAAATCCAATGATGTTTTTGTAGCCTTTGGTTTGTTTGATTTGAAGCGCATCGTCTTCATTAACAAATATCCATTTATTATATTTTTTAAGGTGGTTGTACAATTCCGACTTACCTTTAATGATACCTTCAATTCCACCAAAACCTTCCAAGTGCGCTTTTCCAAAGTTAGTGATGAGACCAAAATCTGGCTCTGCAATTTGGCAAAGGTGTTCAATTTCTTTTTGATGATTGGCACCCATTTCAACTATGGCAATTTCTGTGTCTTTTTTAATACTTAATAAAGTTAAAGGAACACCAATATGATTATTTAGGTTACCAATTGTGGCGACCGTTTTAAACTGGGTAGACAAAACGGCGTTTACCAATTCCTTTGTTGTGGTTTTACCATTGCTACCAGTTAAAGCAATTATAGTAGTTTTGAGTTGTTTTCTGTGATAATTGGCTAATTCTTGTAAAGTATTTAGGGTGTCATCAACATGAATTATTTTGTTGGAATTGCTATTTAAATCTTGATCAACAACAGCGTATTTAGCCCCTTGATCTAATGCTTGTAATGCAAAATTATTTCCATTAAAATTGTCACCCTTAAGTGCGAAAAAAATGCAGTCTTTTGAAATTTGCCTAGTATCGGTGCAGATGGATGAACTTTTTAAATAAAGTTCGTAAAGTTCAGGTATATTCATTTATGTATAAAAAAAAGTCCTAACACAAAGTTAGGACTTTTAAAAGTTTGATTGAATTTATTTAATTACGTTTTTTACCGTTTTGTGTTTTTGAGCCCACTCTAGACATTGCACATCTAAAACCGATATAATCTGTGGCCATATCTTCTGGGAAATATCTTCGTTGAGCAGGATCTAACCAATAAGATCTGTCTTTCCAAGATCCTCCTTTATAAACTCTTACATTATCATTAATAAGGGAAGTTCTGCTTGAGGATTGGTCGTACTCTCTAATTAGGTTTCCTAATGAATCTCTTTCTGTAGTGTGTTGCGGAGAATTATACATTTGTTGCGTCTCGTCCTCTTTTTTGGCATCTGCAACTTCATCAAAACTATCGCGGTAGTATCTTGAGGATTTTCTATCTCCATCGCGGAAATTTCTGTTGTCGCTAGTATCAAAATTAGTTCTTAAATAAGTTTCTTCTTCGTCTACAGGTATTTTAGCCACTTCTCCTGGTAAGTTTCTCGCAACAATTTTGCCATTACTTAGGGTGTCATAAACAATATCATCTATAGTCAAAATTTTAACAGTACCATCGTCGTTAATGGCGTTTTTTGTGTAAACGTTGCCTCGGTAATAGTTAAAGTCATTAAACTCATCATCAACAATTGGTCTGTACACATCAGCAACCCATTCAGCTACATTTCCAGCCATATCGTATAAGCCGTATGCGTTAGGTTCAAAGGATTTTACTTTGGCTGTGATGTCGGCACCGTCGTCTGACCAACCAGCTATTCCACCGTAATCACCTTTTCCTTGTTTGAAGTTTGCTAATTGATCACCTCTTGTTTTACGTTTTCCAGATCTTGTGTATTGACCATCCCATGGGTATTTCTTTCTCCCTCTGTAAACATTATAACTTCTTAATTCACTCATGCCAAGTGCGGCATATTCCCATTCTGCTTCAGTTGGAAGTCTGTAATCGGGTGAAATAACACCTGATTCAATTTTAGCGTAGGTATTTATAGGATTTCCATCAGCATCCGTCTGTGTTCTTCTTTTACCGCCTTCTAATACTTCGGTGTTTCCACCGTAAGTCGATGAAGGAGAGTTGATATAAGTATCAGTGCTAAAATTACTTTCGGCACTCACATCTGTAATTTTTGCATCACGCTTAATGAAACCAGCTTGCTCTAAAAATAATTCATTTACTCTATCAGTTCTCCATTTCGCAAATTCCACAGCTTGAATCCAGCTAACACCAACCACTGGATATTCAGCATAACCAGGATGACGTAAATAATTTTGGGTCATCATTTCTGCATAACCTAATCTGTTTCTCCAGACAAGTGTATCAGGAAGTGCACCATGATAAATGTTTTTGTAGGTAGGATCTTCTGGAGGATAAACACGCTTCATATAATCTAAGTATTCAGTATACATTAAATTGGTTACCTCAGTTTCATCCATATAGAATGACTGTATATGTTGCTGATTGGGATTATTGTTCCAATCATGCATCGGATCATCCTGAACTCTACCCATGGTAAACGTTCCTCCTTCAATAAAAACCAAGCCAGGAGCGGTTTGTTGCTCTTTGAAATTAGGATTGTATTGAAATCCACCTTCTTTGCTGTTAATATTCCAGCCAGTGGCTCTCGAGCTATTACTGCTCGATGAATTTCTTTTGCAGCTAGTTACAGCTAATGCCATAAGAAACAATGCTATAATTTTGAGATTTGAGACCTTATTCATATTCATACTTTTAGGCAAGTGGGTTAAATTTTGCATCGCAATATAGTAATTAAACACAAACTAACAACATTTTTCATCGTTAAAATGTAAAAAAAATTGCATTTCATCCTATTTATCATACCGAATATCGGATTTTTAGAGGATTTTAAGCTGTATTTTGTTTCATATAAACGGTATTAAAAATAAATTATTGTTGTAATTTTGAACAAAAAAGTAGTTCCTTATAATAAGCCGAATACGCAAACGTTAATGCAATATGAAGAAGAATATTTTTGGCCTTTTTTTCTTAGTTATTTCAATAAGCTTGGCACAACAGAGGCAATTTGATATCAAATGGCAAGAAACCAAAGTTTTAGAAACTGATTATTCTAGAATTGAAATACCATTCTTCGATGAAAGGCACTTCAGTTTTGATGATAATAATGGTATAAAATATTTTAATCAGTGGGAATCTTCTGAGCAAGTTGATGAGGACTCATCACAAATCACCAATATTGTTTACGAAACTATCACCAAAGGAGATTTAAAGCAATTGGACGAATCGTTAATACCAACGGATCATCAATTATATCTTAGAAATGCTGTTGCCAGAAACCAGCAGTTTGTTTATTTAGAGTTATCTCCCATTATAAATGACAGCGGAGTTTACAAAAGGATAAAGAGTTTTTCGATTACTTACAATACTACTGCGCAGAATAGAAATTTTCAGTCTTCACGTAATACCAATCAGTTGATGAACTCGGTTTTGAGAACTGGTAATTGGTATAAATTCTACGTGACAGAGTCCGGTGTTTACAGGCTGAACAAATCGTTTTTAAATGCTTTGGGTTTAAACACCAATGGTTTAGACCCAAGAACGATAAAAATATATGGGAATGGTGGACGAATGTTACCGTTACTCAATTCAGAAGAATACCCTATTGATCTTACAGAAAATGCCATAAAGTTTGTAGGTGAGGAAGACGGCAGCTTCGACAATGGTGATTTCATTCTTTTTTATGCTGAAGGTGTCAATGGTTACAGTATTGATAGCGATACCCATAATAATATTTATACAGATAAATCCTATTATTATGTAAATGTAAGTTCAGGTCTGGGCAAACGCATTCAATCAATGCCTCAGCCACCAGTAGATGCTGATTTTTTGGTGGATACTTTCGATGATTATCAATTTCATGAAAACGACGAGTTTAATTTGGTTAAACTTGGCAGGCGTTGGTATGGTGATCGATTCGACATAGAAACTGAGAGAGATTTTGAATTTACTTTTCCTAATTTAATTACAGCAGAACCTATAACATTCGCAATTAAGGGTGCTGCAATTTCACCTCAGGTATCTAGTATGAGTGTTACTGCGAATGGACAGCAAGCCACTAATTTAAATTTTTCAGCAGTTGATATTACTAGTGCGGTATTAGCAAGTGTTAATTCATTTACCGGAATAATCAATCCCTCCTCTGAAACGATTAATGTTAATGTGGCTTACAATAATAATGGCATTCCTTCAGCAGTAGGATACATAGATTACATTACAATTAGAGCTACCAGAGCTTTACGTTATGCAGGTGAGCAACTTTTTTTTCAAAAAAATAACGTAGCCAACACTGGCGGTGTGGTGGCTTATCAAATTTCAAATGCGCAAGCAGTAAATGAAGTTTGGGACATAAGTGACAGATTCAATGTTACCAATGTTTTAAATGAAAATTCTTCTGCAACATTTGATTTTAAAGCTCAGGCAGGAAGCAGCCGAAAATATGTTGCTTTTTCAAACAATAACGCTCCAGAGCCATTAAGAGATAATAGCGCTGCAGTAGCAAACCAGGATTTAAAAGGCAGTATTTTTTTAAATCGACAAGGTGAATTTGAAGATGTTGATTATTTAATAATCGCACCGCAGTTATTTTTTTCACAAGCTCAAAGATTAGCCGACATAAATAACAGGGTATATAATTTAAATGTTAAAGTGGTTTCTCTCGATGACATTTACCTAGAATTCAGTTCAGGAAACCAAGATATTGCAGGCATAAGAAATTTTATCAAATATGTTTATGATAATGCAAGCGCTCAAGATAAACGTTTGAAATATGTATGCTTATTTGGCGACGGATCTTACGATTATAAAAACCGCATTCAAAATAACACCAATTTTGTACCTTCTTGGTACGCTTTGGAAAGTTTCAGTCTTACAAGTTCTTTCGTGTCTGATGATTTTTATGGGATGATGGATCCAAATGAAGGAACACTTTCTGCCAATAACAGATTAGATTTGGCAATAGGAAGAATTTTGGCGGATTCACCGCAACGTGCAAGAGATTTAGTGGATAAGATTGAAACCTATCACGCCAAAGAATCTTATGGTAGCTGGCGTAATAATATCATAATGATTTCGGATGATGTTGATGAAGCCTGGGAACGAATTTTACAAGGAACAACCGACGATATCGGAAATAGTATTTCGGCACAAAGTCCTTTTTTTAATGTTGTAAAAATTCACGCCGATGCATTTCAGCAAGCATCATCTTCTGCAGGAGATAGATACCCCGAAGTTAATGGTGCTATTAAAGATGCCATAGAAGTAGGTGCAATTTTGGTAAATTATTTTGGTCACGGTGGTGAAGACTTTTTGGCTAAAGAGCGAATTTTTGATAAAAACGATGCGCAGTCCATTAGTAATGATTGTAAATTTAATTGTTTTGTGACCATCACCTGTGAGTATACCAAATTTGATGATCCAAATCGACCCACAGCTGGCGAATTTACCTATTGGAACAAAAAAGGCGGCGCTGTAAGTTTAGTGACCACAACGAGACAAATATTTGTGAGCGTTGGAGTTTCCTATAATATCGTCTTTTCAAATTACATATTCGAAACCATTAATGGTGAATATCCGTCTATTGCCGAGGCCCTTGCGGCTTACAAAAATTGATCCTGCAGTTGCCGGAATCTCACAGAAACGATTGGTTTTTTATATTGGTGATCCCGCGATGAAATTATCTATTGCGAAGCCGGATGTAAGACTAACGCATATAAATGATGTGCCAGTTGCAGAAAACCCAAATACTTTGCAAGCGCTTGGTTATGCAAAGCTTTCAGGTCAGGTTACAGATGCTTCTGGAAATTTACTTAATAATTACAATGGAAAACTTTCTGCTACTGTATATGATAAACCGTTAGAGCGCGAAACACTAGCGAACGACGGTGTTCAATTGGCTGGGCAAGTTATTAAATTAAATTTTGAAACCTTAGGTCAAGTAATTTTTAGAGGCCAAGCTACTGTCACAAACGGACAATTTGAATTTGATTTTATTGTGCCGCGAGATATTGGTATTCCAGTTGGCGCAGGCAAGGTAAGTTTTTACGCTACCGACACCAACATAACTTCAGATAAAACGGGTTCAAGCTTTGATATTAACGTTGGTGGTATTAATGAAAATGCTGCTCAAGATAATATAGGTCCAATTATAAACCTTTATATGAACGATGAAAATTTTGTTACTGGTGGTATAACTAACGAGTCGCCAACCTTGCTAGCAAAACTTCAAGATGATAATGGTATTAATACGTCAAGCGGAATAGGGCACGATATCGTGGCAATACTAGACGGTGATGTTGCCAACCCTTTCATCCTTAATAATTACTATCAGGCCGATGTAGATGATTTTCAAAATGGAACCGTTTCTTATCCTTTGCGAGATTTAGAGCCTGGTTTGCACACACTCAATTTAAAAGCTTGGGATGTTTATAACAATTCATCAACAGCTGAAATTGAGTTTATGGTATTTAATCAAGATGAGGTATTGAAAATTGATAATGTTTTAAATTATCCTAATCCTTTTGTTAATTACACCGAATTTTGGTTTAATCACAATAGTTCAACACCTTTAGACGTTTCAGTACAAATATTTACGGTTTCAGGTAAATTGGTTAGAACCCTTAACGGCCAAACCATGGGAGGCACAAAATCTGTGAGCGCCTTGTCTAAGGATATTGTCTGGGATGGTCGTGACGATTTTGGCGAAAAAATTGGTAAAGGCGTATACGTTTATAGGCTAAAAGTACGTTCTAACAGTCTGAATAAAGAAGTTGAAAAGGTTGAAAAACTTGTAATACTACAATAAAAAATTATATTTGCTATCCATTAAAGCCTTTCTGTAAGGTATATGAACTTAAAATTACTTATGAAGAATTACGCTCTAAACATCATTGCTCTTGCCTCAATAAATCTTTTTTTTGCTCAAAGTTCATTTGAAACTTTTCCAAATCCGAACGATTCTCGTGTTATAACTACTGGTGTTCCCTTTATGCTGATAGCTCCAGATGCCCGAGCGGCTGGTATGGGTGATATGGGCGTAGCAACTTCTGTTGATGGTTTTTCACAACAATGGAATGCTGCAAAATATGCATTTTCAGAAGCAAAATCAGGTATTGGCTTGAGTTATACTCCCTATTTGAGCAGATTGGTAAACGATATCTCAATAGGTTATGTTACTTATTTTAATCGTTTATCAGAAAACAGCTCGATTTCAGGTAGTTTTAAATATTTCAGTTTAGGTGATATCACCCTAACTCAAGGGCCCAACGATCCAGGTTTAAATGTAAAACCAAATGAATTTACGGCAGATATTGCCTACACCCTAAGATTAGCGGATCAATTTGCCATGGGCGTTACCATGCGTTACTTAAGATCAGACTTGCGAATCAACCAAATTGATCCTAATGCCAATGCAGCGAGTACTTTTGGTGTTGATATTTCAGGATATTACCAAAGTGAAGAAGAAGCCTATAACGATTTTAATGGTAGATGGAGAGGTGGTTTCGCGGTACAGAATTTGGGTCCAAAATTTAGATACGACGATGGTGGTCGTGAAAACTTTCAACCTACCAATATAAGAGTTGGTCTAGGTTTTGATTTTATTTTTGATGATTATAATAAATTAGGAATTACGTCTGAGTTTAGTAAATTATTAGTCCCAACGCCCCCAATTTTTGGCGATAGAATTGAATATATTGACGACAACGAGAATGGTCAATATGATGAAGGTGAAGATACTTTGGTAAACGAAGAAAACAATGTAATTCTATCAGGACAAAGTAATGATGTTAGTTTTATCAGTGGAATATTTCAATCATTCGGTGATGCTCCAGGTGGTTTTAGCGAAGAATTGAAAGAAATAACATGGGCGCTTGGCGCAGAATACACCTATCAAGATTCATTCGCTTTACGAGCAGGTTATTTTAATGAAAGCGACGAAAAGGGTGCTAGAAAGTTTTTTGCATTAGGTGCTGGTTTTAAATACACCACCATCAATATCGATTTATCCTACTTATTCTCGGCCTCACAAGTACAAAGTCCGTTAGAGAATACTTTGAGATTTTCATTGACCTTTAATTTTGGAGATAAAACTTATCAAGAATTTTAAAGAATAACAATGAAACCAAATTTAAAACTATTGTCAAAAGCAATAGTTTTTTTGTCGCATAATGTTTTTTAAGAAATACTGGTATTGATTTAATCGATTATCAATCGAATAAAATCATTTATCTTTACATAAAGTTATACTCAAAATTAAATTTAAGCGCCACTATTGAAAGAATTACAAATCACCACCGATCTTCAGATATTTGAAAGTTTGAACGAACTGCCAAAAACGGTTAAAGAACTTATGAAAGTTGCATCAGAGGCGAGATTGAAAGCTTACGCGCCATATTCAAATTTTAGTGTAGGTGCGGCAATTCTTTTAGAAAACGGTGAAATTATTACGGGCAGTAACCAAGAAAATGCATCCTTTCCATCAGGCTTGTGTGCCGAAAGAACCGCTATTTATTACGCGGGAGCAAAATTCCCCAATAGTATAATTAAAACTATGGCCATTATAGCCGGTTCTCAAAATCATAAAACAATCACACCAATACCGCCATGCGGTGCTTGCCGTCAAGCCATTGCCGAATACGAAATAAAGCAAGCGCAACCCATTGAGCTTTACTTTATGGGTGAAGAAGGCGAGATTATAAAATCAAATTCCTTGGCTAATTTGCTGCCATTACTCTTCGATAAAAACGTACTGTAACCACAAAGTTAAAATCAGAAGGAATTTCGTGCAATTTTTTAGTAATTAGCGTTTCTTCGTTAGTAACTAAAGTACTATTTTTGTATTTCCTTTAAACAAAACGTAAAAGGTTATCAATGCAGAAAATCACAAAAGAAGTTTACCTTAAATGGTACGAGGACATGTTGTTCTGGAGAAAGTTTGAAGACAAACTTGCTGCCGTCTACATTCAACAAAAAGTAAGAGGTTTTTTACACCTTTATAATGGTCAAGAAGCGGTTCTTGCTGGTGCATTGCACGCAATGGATCTTACAAAAGATAAGATGATTACAGCCTACCGAAACCACGTTCAGCCTATTGGTATGGGAGTTGACCCTAGACGTGTTATGGCGGAATTATACGGCAAAGCAACAGGAACATCCCAAGGCCTTGGTGGTTCTATGCATATTTTTTCCAAAGAACACCGCTTTTACGGTGGTCATGGTATTGTTGGCGGTCAAATTCCTCTGGGAGCAGGAATTGCTTTTGGAGACAAATATCACGGTGTAGATGCTGTAACTTTATGTTGTTTTGGTGACGGAGCAGCTAGACAAGGGTCTTTGCACGAGACTTTTAATTTGGCCATGCTTTGGAAATTACCAGTTGTATTTGTTTGCGAAAATAATGGTTATGCGATGGGAACTTCGGTTGAACGTACCGCTAATCATACAGAAATTTGGAAATTAGGTTTAGGTTACGAAATGCCAGCGGGGCCAGTTGATGGTATGAATCCAGTAAAAGTTGCTGAAGCGTTTGATGAAGCCATTGGTAGAGCTAGACGTGGCGATGGACCAACATTTTTAGAGTTGAAAACGTACCGCTATAGAGGTCATTCTATGAGCGATGCGCAACACTACAGAACGAAAGATGAGGTGGCCGAATATAAAAAGATTGATCCTATTACGCAGGTAAAAGATATTATTCTTGAGAAGAAATATGCTACCGAAGAAGACATCAAAAAGATAGATAAACGCGTTAAAGATTTGGTAAACGAGTGCGAGAAATTTGCCGAAGAATCACCATACCCGGAGTTAAACGTTATGTATGATGCCGTATACGAGCAAGAAGATTACCCATTTTTAAAACACAAAATATAGATTATGGCCGAAATTATAAACATGCCTCGATTGAGTGATACTATGGAAGAAGGTACTGTGGCCACTTGGTTGAAGAAAGTTGGCGACAAAATTGAAGAAGGTGATATCTTAGCAGAAATTGAAACCGACAAAGCAACTATGGAATTTGAATCGTTTCATCAAGGAACGCTGTTGCATATTGGTGTTCAAGAGGGCGAAACAACCAAAGTAGACGAATTGCTTGCTATAATTGGTGAAGAAGGCGAAGATGTTTCTAACTTAATAAAAGGTGCTAAAACATCTAATGATAAAGATTCAGACAAAGAAGAAGCCAAAAAAGAAAGTAAAGAAGCCGAATCAAAATCTGAGGAGCCAAAAAATAAAGAATCAAAACCCGAATCAGTCGAAATTCCTGAGGGTGTTACCGTGGTTACTATGCCGCGTTTAAGTGACACTATGGAAGAAGGAACTGTTGCAACTTGGCTGAAAAAGATTGGCGATGAAGTAAGTGAAGGCGATATCTTAGCTGAAATCGAAACAGATAAGGCCACAATGGAATTTGAATCTTTCCAATCAGGTACACTTTTGCATATTGGTTTGAAAGAAGGCGAAACTGCTAAAGTAGACGAACTTTTAGCCATTATTGGCCCAAAAGACGCCGATGTTTCAAATATAGCCAAGAATTTTTCAGCAACTTCAGCTTCTGATTCCGATGAAAAAGTTGAGGCACCAAAACAAGAAACTCCAAAACAAGAAACAAAGCAAGTTGAAGCTCCAAAAGTTGATATTAAAATGGAGGCTAAACAAGACATACAATCCAACGATACTGTTAATGGTAGAATATTCATTTCACCGCTTGCCAAAAAAATGGCCGATGAAAAAGGTATTCAGTTATCTCAAGTAAAAGGAAGTGGCGACCAAGGAAGAATAGTTAAAAGAGATATAGAAAATTTCACGCCTGCAGCATTGCAAGGCGTTGGTTCTACTGCTAAATTTGTGTCTTCAGGGCAAGAGGATTTTGATGAAAAACCTAATTCTCAAATGCGTAAAGTCATCGCTAAAAGACTTGCTGAATCAAAATTCACGGCACCTCATTATTACTTAAATGTTGAGTTTGATATGGATAACGCTATTGCGTTTAGAGCACAGTATAATTCTATACCAGACACAAAAATATCATTCAACGATATGGTTGTGAAAGCTTGTGCGTTGGCTCTAAAAAAACATCCACAAGTCAACTCCCAATGGTTTGCCGATAAAATGAAACTTAACAATCACGTTCACATTGGTGTGGCTGTAGCCGTTGAGGATGGTTTGCTGGTTCCCGTTGTGCGGTTTGCTAATGAGCAAAGTTTGCCTCAAATAAATGCAGGGGTAAAAGATTTTGCAGTTAGAGCGCGTAATAAAAAGCTTACACCACAAGAAATGGAAGGCAGCACTTTTACCATTTCAAATTTAGGTATGATGGGTATAGAAAGTTTCACATCAATAATCAACCAACCTAATTCAGCTATCTTGTCGGTAGGTGCAATTATTGAAAAACCGGTAGTTAAAAATGGCCAAATCGTGGTTGGTAACACAATGAAACTGACCTTAGCTTGTGACCATCGAACCGTTGATGGCGCTACAGGTGCTGAATTTTTATTAACATTAAAGGGATATATCGAAAATCCGTTAACTATGCTGTTGTAAAAATAGCATTGTTTTTATAAGTTATATCCCGTTTTGCTACTGCGAAACGGGATTTTTTTTACATTTACAATAAAAAAAGCGTGAAAAATATAATTATCACTGGTACTAGTCGCGGTATAGGTTTTGAATTAGTGAAGTTATTATCCCAACAAGGACATCAAATACTAGCATTATCAAGAAATTCTAAACCCATAGCACAGTTAAATTTAAAGAATGTTAGTTGTTTCGATTTTGACTTATCAGAGCCTGTGCAGTATGCAGAGGTAGAATCATTCATAAAATCGAATTGGAAAACTGTCAATATTCTTATTAATAACGCAGGAGCATTACTAAACAAGCCATTTGCAGATACTTCTTATTTGGATTTTAAAAGTGTTTACGACACCAATGTTTTTGGTGTAGCTGAAATGATAAAAACGGTGTTACCATTTTCTAACAGCGAAACACATGTGGTCACTATTAGTTCTATGGGAGGAGTTCAAGGAAGTTCAAAATTCCCAGGATTGGCTGCTTACAGTTCAAGTAAAGGTGCTGTAATAACACTTTCCGAATTATTAGCCGAAGAATATAAAGAAAATGGACCAAGCTTTAATGTATTGGCTTTAGGTGCTGTTCAAACAGAAATGTTAGCGGAAGCTTTTCCCGGATATCAGGCACCAACTAGTGCTGAAGAGATGGCTGCGTATATTGCTGAATTTGCAATGAACGGTCATAAATATTACAATGGAAAGGTTTTGCAAGTTTCTAATTCTACGCCTTGATTTACTTAAAATAACTTAAATGAAGTGAAAACTACTTTTGCAAAATATATAGAAGCCTTAATTATAGTAGCTATAGTTTTTATGCCATTTCAATCTTTTAAAGCTCAAAATTTTGAAAGAATTGAAACTATTAGCTCATTAAATGCGCTTAGAGAAAACAATGGTGTGGCTGTTTCCGATTACGATCAAGATGGTGATTTAGACATATTTGTCGTTGCAAAAGCCAAGGATGACCAAAACAATCCTATAACTTTAAGTAAATTATATCGTAATAATAACGACGGTTCATTTACAGATGTTACAGAAGCATCGGGTTTAATAAATTTATATTCGGAGTTAGAAGATCCAGGAACTTTTTTTGGCCTAGATGGCTATAAATTTGGTGCTTTTTGGGGCGATTATAACAATGATGGGTTTCCTGATATTTTCTTTACCCATTTAGATAAAGTTCAGTTATTTAGAAATCAGGGAAATGGTCTCTTTGTTGAAGTGACGGTTCCGGCTGGAATTAGAGGCTTTAATGGTTGCGGCAATACAAATGCCTTGTGGTTTGATTATAATAATGATGGATTTTTAGATTTATTTATAAGTGATTGGCGTCGCTGTGATAATAATACACTCTACAGAAACAACGGCAACGAAACTTTTACCAATGTTACAGAATCCGCTGGAATATCATCCTATCCAAATCATTACAGTTATACGGCGTTGCCATTCGATTTTAATGATGATGGATTCATGGATATTTTTTTAATGAACGATTTCAGTGCTCCTAATCAATTATTCATTAACCAAAATGGTATTTCATTTACTGAAGAAGCAATGAATTATGGCGTTAACCAAGCGGTAGATGCTATGGGATTGACCATTGGGGATTTTAATAATAATGGAAGTTTTGATTTTTATATTTCTGCTATTGACGAAAATGTATTGCTTCAAAATAATGGTTCAAATAACTTTAGCGATGTGGCTCAATCCTTCGGGGTAAGAGAAACCGGTTGGTCTTGGGGAACTAAATTTGTTGATTTTGATTTAGACGGTGACGAGGATTTAATTGTAGTTAATGGTTTTGAATTTGGAAGTTTTGGATTTGGGGACGAAAACAATGCTGAAAATAATTTTTATTTTGAAAACAACTTAAGTCAAGGCTCTGTTGGTTTTACTGATGTTTCAGTTTCATCAGGATTTAACGCGGAAACCATAAGTGTAGAAGCTTTAGCTTTTGATTATGATAACGATGGCGATTTAGATGTTTATATTTCCAATGCAGATAGACCTTCATTTTTTTATGAGAATAAGCTTATCAATTTTAATGAGGAGCACAGTTTTAATTGGTTGAAAATAAATTTGGAAGGTACTATTTCAAATCGTGATGCTATTGGTACAAAAATAAAACTCAGTACTGCAGAAGGAAATTTAATTCGATATTATAGCGGGGTTGGTTTTTTAGGACAAAGTCTACAACCTGTTCATTTTGGGTTAGACCAATCTTCCGGAATTTTGAGTATTGAAATAACTTGGCCTTCTGGACTTGTCGAAACACATCAAAATTTAAACTCTAATACAACAATAAAAGCTACAGAAGGTCAGGGGTTTGTGGTTTTAGATATTCAACCAAGTCAAAAAATATTTGGATGTACCGATCCAAATTCATGCAATTACAATCCCAATGCTACTTTAAATGATGGTAATTGTTCTTACCTAGATTCCAACCAGATTATAGGTAGCGTTTCTGCTGGTTATTATTCTTTACAAACCTATTCTTACGCAATGGCATCCGATTCAGAGGCTTTATGGGAAGTTGCAGGAGGTGAAATTATTGAAGGGCAAGGTACTAGTGTTATTACTGTACTTTGGGAAATTGAATCGGAAGGCACTGTTAGGGTTCAAGAATTAAACCAGCAGTGCAATGGGTTGCCAGTGCAGCTTAATGTTGAATTAAGTATTGATGAACTACCTGAAAACATCTCAATTGCCCGACTATGGAATGAAGCGCTTTTGGCATCTATCAGAGGTGATTTTGCGCGACCCAATGTTCATGCTAGAAATTTATTTCATAGCAGTGTTGTGATGTACGATATTTGGGCAGTCTATGATGAGCGCGCAAATCCATATCTTCTTGGCAATGTAGTTAATAATTTTAGTAGTAATCTAGAAGAATTTTTGCTTATCGAAAGTGTTGAAGAATCCAGGCAAAAAGCAATTAGTTATGCCATGTATCGTTTATTGTCGCATAGATTTAGAAATTCACCGGGGGCTGAAAAATCTCAAGCGCGTTATGATTTAATTATGAGTCAATTGGATTATGACATTAATTACACATCAACCAATTATCAATTTGGGAATGCCGCAGCCTTTGGAAATTATGTAGCCCAGGTAATGATAAGCTACGGAAACAATGATAATTCACGTGAATCATCCGATTATAACAGTGCTTTTTACCAACCCGTGAATCCACCAATAATATTAAATGAATATGACAATGGTGATGTAATCGACATTAACCGATGGCAGCCTTTAACTTTCAATACTTTTATTGATCAAAGTGGTAATTTAATTACCGGTTCCACACCACCATTTTTAGGCCCAGAATGGGGAAGTGTTCACACCTTTGCCCTAAACCAAGACGATAAAACAACGTTTCAACGTGACGGAAACACTTATGCTGTGTATTTAGATCCTGGGGAACCACCGAAATTAAATCTAAATACAAACGACCAAAGCAGTGAAAACTTTAAATGGAATTTTTCTTTGGTTTCTGTTTGGAGCGCCCACCTCGATCCTGCAGATAATGTAATTATCGATATTTCTCCAAATAGCATTGGTAATGTTGATATATCTCAATTTCCTTCAAATTTTAACGATTTTGATACCTTTTATAATTTCATTGAAGGTGGTGATATATCCGATGGTTATAATATCAACCCCAAAACAAATCAACCATACCAAACACAGTTGGTGCCTAGAGCTGATTATACGCGAGTGCTTGCGGAGTTTTGGGCAGATGGTCCAGACTCCGAAACACCGCCAGGTCACTGGTTCACCATATTAAATTATGTCAGTGATCAGCCTGAATTAGAAAAACGATTTAGTGGAACAGGCGATATTTTAGGCAATTTAGAATGGGATGTGAAGTCTTACTTTATTTTAGGAGGAGCAGTTCATGATGCGGCTATTGCGGCTTGGGGTGCGAAAGGATGGTACGATTATGTAAGACCCATTTCGGCAATTCGCTATATGGCAGCCTTAGGACAAAGTACCGATGCGTCATTACCAAATTATCACGTAGCAGGTTTACCACTTGTTCCAGGTTATATTGAAACTGTTGAAATTGGTGATCCGCTGGCTGGGTTTAATAATGAGAATGTAGGAAAAATTAAAGTTTACGCATGGCGCGGTCATGATTTTGTAAGCAATTCTGAGACAGATATTGCTGGTGTTGGATGGATTCTTGGCGAGCGTTGGTGGCCCTACCAACGACCATCCTTTGTTACGCCACCTTTTGCAGGATATGTATCAGGTCATTCAACTTTTTCGAGAGCAGCAGCGGAGGTCCTCACCTTAATTACCGGCGACGAATATTTCCCAGGTGGAATGGGCGAGTTTGTTGCAAAAAAAGATGAGTTTTTGGTATTTGAAAAAGGCCCATCGGTTGATATCAAACTGCAATGGGCGACATATCGCGACGCTTCCGATCAAACGAGTTTATCTAGAATTTGGGGTGGTATTCATCCGCCAGCCGATGATATTCCAGGAAGAGTGATGGGAAATATTGTTGGAAATAGAGCTTTTAATTTTGCGGTTCCTTACTTTAACTCTGAAATTTTAAATGCAGATGACCAAGAAATCAAGATGTATCCAAATCCTGTAACACAAAATCTAGTAAACATTACCAACACAAACTTTGATGATATATTTGAAATTTATGATATAAATGGTAGAGCTATTAGAATTCAAAACGTGATTTACAACGAGTTCACACGTACTTCCCAAATCACTTTACCAGAATCGGTTGTCACTGGACTTTATATTTTAAAAGCCAAAGGGCAATCTAAAGTAATTATTGTAAAAAATTAAAAATTTAAATGGTCAAACAAAACCTCGATGCTGAATTGTATCAGTATATCCCTGCTAAATCACATGATTATATTTCGCAGCTAATTGAGAATGACAATCTCATCATTGAGGTCAAAAATGAGCGAAAAACAAGACATGGCGATTATAAAGAATTGCCATCTAAGAAACATAAAATAACGGTTAACAACAACTTAAATCAATTCCGTTTTTTAATAACCTTAGTTCATGAGATTGCGCATTTTGAAACCTACCAGCACTACAATCGATGTATAAAACCTCATGGTAAAGAATGGAAGCATACCTTTCAAAGATTGATGTTGCCGTTAATACATCCTGAGGTTTTTCCAATGGATGTGCTTCCTTTACTTGCGAGACATTTCAGAAACCCAAAAGCGTCTAGCGATACAGATGTGCAATTATCGCAAGTCCTAAGGCGTTATGATGTTGAAAATAATAAAACATACATTCACGACGTAAAGGTTGGAATGCATTTTAAAATTTATAATGGAAGAGAATTTAAACGCGGTACCAAAAGAACTAAACGATATGAATGCCTTGAAATTAGTTCAGGTAAATTATATTTGTTCAACGCAAATGCAGAGGTAGAAATAATTGATTAAAAGTTATCAATCGCTATTTAACTCGATATATCAAAATGATGTCAAATTCAATGAATAAAAATTATTATGCAATTTTAATGGCTGGAGGCGTCGGTTCCAGATTTTGGCCAGTAAGTACAAAATCCTTTCCTAAACAATTTCATGATATGCTAGGTACTGGGGACACGCTCATTCAAAAAACCTTTAAACGACTAACGCAAATCGTTCCAAAAGAAAATATATTTATTCTCACCAATGAACTTTATAATGATTTGGTATTACGGCAATTGCCAGAAGTTACAAGTCGTCAGGTTGTGCTAGAACCAGCCATGCGAAACACTGCGCCCTGCATATTATATGCATCATTAAAAATTCAGAAGGAAAATCCTGATGCCATTATGATTGTTGCACCAAGTGACCATTGGATAGAAGATGAAGTTGCTTTTGCGGAAAATGTTCGTATGGCCTTCGATTTCTGTGCTAATAATAATACGTTAATGACACTTGGTATTCAACCAACATTTCCAAATACTGGTTATGGTTATATTGAATATGATAAGTCTGGTAGCAACACTATAAAACCGGTAAAACAATTTAGAGAAAAGCCAGACTATAGCACTGCTAAAAGCTTTATTGAGCAAGGCAACTTTTTATGGAATGCAGGCATTTTTATGTGGAGTGTTAAAAGTGTGATTGAGTCATTTCAAATCAATCAATCTCAATTATACGCGCTTTTCAAATTAGGCATTTCGGATTATAATACAGAAACTGAATCTGATTTTATTGCTGAAAATTACGCTAAGGCAGAAAATATTTCTGTTGACTATGCAATCATGGAACCGTCATCAAATGTTTTCGTCATTCCAGCCACATTTGACTGGAACGATTTAGGCACTTGGGGTAGTCTTTACGATAAGCTTGAAAAAGACGTTGACAATAACGCCATTGTAAATACAAGGGTTTTATCAACTGATGCTAATAATAACTTGATTAAAACCAAAAACAACAAAATTGTGGTAGTTGACGGTATTTCAGATTACATAATTGTTGATGAAAATGATGTTTTGCTTATCTTTCCAAAGAAAAAGGAGCAATACATTAAAGAGGTTGTAAGACAGGTTACCGATAAATTTGGCGACAAATACAGTTAATTAATTCAAAAACAGAATGGAAGAAAGCAAATTCAATTTTGAAGGCGATGAAGATTCAAACGCATCTGAACAAAGTGTAAATTTAAAACAAGAAGCGAAAGGATTTTTAAATAATTTAATGGCATTTGTTAGTAATGTATTCAATTTCAGAAAAGATACTGATACTGAAGAAACTATTGAAGCCATAAAAAGAGACATTCCTTTTAAAGGTGCAACAGCATGGATTTTAATTTGTTCCATATTTGTTGCGTCGGTTGGATTAAACGCAAACTCTACAGCGGTTGTAATTGGAGCCATGTTAATTTCACCATTAATGGGTCCGATTTTAGGAATTGGAATGTCAATCGCCATTAATGATATTTTTACGCTCAGGAAATCTTTAATCAACTTTGCGATTATGGTGGTGTTGAGCGTGCTTACTGCCTTTTTGTTTTTCTGGCTGTTTCCGTTAAGCGAGGTGACCTCTGAATTATTCGCCAGAACAAGACCAGATATTCGCGACGTTCTAATTGCATTTTTTGGTGGATTGGCGCTTATCATTGCGCGAACCAAAAAAGGTACTATTGCTTCAGTTATTTTTGGGGTGGCTATTGCAACGGCTTTAATGCCGCCGCTATGCACCGCCGGTTTTGGCTTAGCGAAGGGTAATTGGCCTTACTTTTTTGGTGCCATGTATTTGTTCTTGATCAATACTATTTTTATAGGCTTAGCAACCTTTTTAGTTTTAAAAATTCTGGGTTTTCCCATGTTGCAATATGCCAATTCAAAAAAGCGTAAACGTATTTCAAATTTGGCTTCGTTGTTAGCGATTGTGGTAATGATCCCGGCAGTATGGACATTTATATCGGTGTTGAACGAAACTAATTTCACCAGAGATGCCAAAGCCTTTATAGATTTAGAATTAGAAGGTTTACCTCATGCGGAGTTTGTAAAAAAGAATGCGGTTGTTGCATATTTAGAAGATGGTGGTTCAAAAATAGAATTAAATACCTTTGGTTTGGATGAGATTCCCGATGAAGCAATTGCGTTACTAAAGGAACGACTAAAATCGTACAAAAACCTTGAGGAAACCGAATTAATTGTAAACCAAAATAAATATAAAAACATTGATAATTTTAAATACATGGAGCAGCTTCGCTACCGTGATTCTGTTGATTTATTGTCGCAAAGCCAAAAAATTAATTTCTTGGAAGATGAATTACGTAAAAAAGAACGTTATGAACGCAACCAAATTCCATTAGATAAATTTGCTGAAGAGTTAAGTATCAATTATAATAATATTGAAAAAGTTGCATTTTCGAATTTAATTTCAACCGATTTCCAAAAGATAGATACCATTGCAGTGCTTTCGGTAAAATGGAAATCGAATGTATCTTCAGATGAAATATTTACACAACGCAATAAATTGGAGCGTTGGTTGAAAGTTAAATATAAATTGGATTCTGTTGTGGTAAAAAGTATGTAAGTTAATTGCGCTCTTCGAGATACATTTGTTTTACTTTTTTAAATAACTCAGAAGAGTAAACAAAGTTCGTTACGGCTTCATTGTCTGTTTTAAAAATCGTTTCTTTTGAACCTTCCCATTCTTTAACCCCATCTTTTAGAAACACAATTTTTTCACCAATCTCCATAACTGAGTTCATGTCATGAGAGTTAATAACGGTGGTTATATTGTATTCGTCTGTAATTTCTTTAATTAAATTGTCAATTACAATGGCTGTTTTTGGGTCTAAACCAGAGTTGGGCTCGTCGCAAAATAAATATTTGGGATTATTTACGATGGCACGCGCAATGGCCACACGTTTTTGCATGCCTCCAGAAGCTTCGCTCGGTTTTTTATGATGCGCATTTGGCAAGTTTACACGTTTTAATACTTCATCGGCGCGGTCTTGTCGTTCTGAAAGGTTCATTTTTGTAAACATTCGCAACGGAAACATTACATTTTCTAAAATACTCATAGAATCGAACAAAGCGCCGCCTTGAAAAACCATACCTATTTTAGAGCGGATATCTCGTCGCTCATTTATTGTTAATTCGGAATAAGTTTGACCGTCAAAGCAAATGGTGCCTTCTTCAGGTTCTATTAACCCAAGCAGACATTTCAGAAACACTGTTTTCCCCGAGCCAGACTGCCCAATGATCAAGTTGGTATAGCCAGGTAAAAATTTAGTGCTAATTCCTTTTAATACGTGTAAGTCTCCGAATGACTTATGTAAATTATTAACTTCTATCATTAGCCTAACATTATACTTGTTAAAAGGTAATTCAATAAAATAATTACAACACTACACCAAACAAAAGCCGTTGTACTAGCTTTTCCAACTTCCAAAGCACCACCTTTCATAAAGAACCCATAGAACGACGGAATGGTCGCTAAAACAAATGCGAAGACAAGGGTTTTTATAAATGCATAAACAATGTGAAATGGTATAAAATCTAATTGTACACCGTTTATAAAGTCTTCCGATGTACTGTAACCGCCGTAAACACAAGCCACATAGCCTCCAAAAATACCTAGAAACATAGCAATTGCTATAACAAAAGGATACAAAAGCATAGCCATAAGTTTTGGAAATACTAGGTAGTTTAAGGCGTTTATTCCCATTACTTCTAAGGCATCTATTTGTTCGGTAACTCTCATCGTACCAATACTAGAGGTAATAAAAGAACCAACCTTTCCCGCAATAATAATAGATATAAAAGTAGGTGCAAACTCTAATATTACAGATTGTCTTGTGGCAAAACCAATTAAATTTTTTGGTATTAATGGATTGTTAATGTTTAAAGACGTTTGAATGGCAACCACACCACCGACAAAAAAAGAAATGAAGGCAACTATACCGAGCGAACCTATGACTAAGTCGTCAATATCTTTTAAGATGAGAGTTTTCATGACAGACCATTTTGTGGGTCGTCTAAACATATCCTTAATCATCAGGAAATAAGCACCAATATTATGCAGGTAATTCATACATTCAATGTTACCGCTAAATTAAAAAAACTTAATGGTATTTAACCTTAAATTTAAATTAAGATAAGGCAAATTCAGTATTTTTGGACTCCAATTAATTATTCTTTCACAATGCAACACTATTTCACATATTTATTGACTATTACGCTAACGATATTAAGTTTTTCACCAATTATTGGTCAAACAGCATCTACTGAAAATTCAAAAATTCAGCCGAAATTGGTGGTTGGTATTGTGGTAGATCAAATGCGTTATGATTATCTCACAAGGTTTTACGATAAATTTAGTGACGGTGGATTTAAAAGAATGATGAATGACGGATATGACTGCAAAAATAACCATTACAATTTTATACCAACGTTTACAGCACCTGGACATGCTTCCATCTATACGGGCACCACTCCAAAATATCATGGCATAATAGGCAATAACTGGTACGATAAGGTAGAAAAGAAATCTGTTTATTGTGTGAATGATGATAGTTTTAAACCTGTAGGTACTGAAGACAAATACAGTTACGTGTCTCCAAGACGAATGCTGGTTTCTACTGTAACAGATCAACTCAAGTTGCACACGCAACAACAGTCTAAGGTAATAGGAATTGCTATGAAAGATCGCGGTGCGGTATTGCCTGCTGGCCATTCGGCCAATGCTGCGTATTGGTTTGTTGGAAAAGGAGAAGGTAACTGGGTGAGCAGCGATTATTATATGAGCGAGTTGCCAAAGTGGGTCCAAGATTTCAATACATCTGAAGCTGTTGAAAAATATCTCAATACTTGGAATACCTTATATGATATTAATACCTACACCGAAAGTGGACCAGATTTAAATAATTTTGAAAAAGGATTTAAAGGAAAGGAAACCGCAACATTTCCTTACGATTTAAAGACATTGAGTAAAGATAATGGCAGTTTCGATATTTTAAAGGAAACACCATTTGGAAATAGTATCACTACCGATTTTGCACTTGCCACCATGAAAGGTGAACAATTAGGAAAGGATTATGTTACGGACTTTTTAACCATCAGTTATTCCAGTCCTGATTATATTGGGCATAATTTTGGTGTAGATGCCAAAGAAATTCAAGACACTTATTTAAGATTAGATTTAGATATAGAACGTTTGTTAAATTATTTTGATTCTGAAGTAGGTGAAGGTAACTATACAGTTTTTCTAACTGCCGATCATGCTGCAGTTCACGTGCCTGCGTTTTTGGAAAGTTTAAAAATCCCTTCAGGTTATTTTGATAACAAAACCTTTAAAGCTCAATTGGACGCTTTTTTAATAAAAAAATATGCAGCCTCCGATTTGGTGGAAGACATTGGCAATTTTCAAATATTTTTAAATAGACAGCGCATTGCACAACTCAACTTCAATCTGCATGAAGTTCAACAAAGTATTGTAGACGAAATTATTGCCTATGATTTCATCGAAAGAGCCTATTCAGCTCATACCATGCATAATACTTCGTTTAATGATGGAATTGAATTGCTTTTACAAAACGGGTATCACCAAAAACGTTCAGGAGATGTTTTGATGTCTTTTAATGCTGCGGTTATATCCTATTCAAGAAAAGGGACCACACATGGATCTGGTTATCTATATGATACGCATGTACCATTATTATTTTTCGGAAAAGGAATAAAAAAGGGTAGTACATTTCAAAAAACTAACATCACAGATATAGCGCCTACCATTTCGGCATTATTAGGGATTAGTTTTCCAAATGCCTCTATTGGAGTACCTTTAGAATTTGTTTTAGATTAAAACCCAAGTTTTTTGTAAATTCCATTCCAACGCAATCGCCTAATGAACGCACCTTGTTCTTCAGTAACCAAAAAAGGAATATTGTTGCTTTTTGCTAAATTATAGCCTTTTAAATAATCAGAAATAATTGAAATATGTTTCTTTTTGAAAGCAATTTTTATCGCGGATATCAAAGTAATTAAAAAACCGTAGCGCATTTTATACATCGCTTCACCTTGAAGTAATTTAGCATTTTGATTGTAGGTACTTCCTGTAGGTCGCAAATGCTTTACTTTTAAACTAGCATCTGTTTGTACGTTCCAATTATAGAATTTTGCTAATAATTCGTCTACTGTATCCCAGCCAATAGATGCTTTTAATTTACCAATGTCTTCAAAACATTGTTTTCGGTAAGTTTTTAAGGCACCGCGAATGTGATCTTTATTAGTGATGTTCTCTAAAACCCATTTATTATTATTCTCGATATAACAATATCCGCCAGCGATTCCTAGTTTCTCATCTTCAGTAAAATGATGAGCTAGTTTTTCTAAATAGGTTTGTGGAAAAATTAAATCGGCATCAAATTTACAAAGCAAGTCATATTCGTTGTCAAGGGTTTCAAAACCCTTGAAAAAAGCATTAATTACTTTTGAGCCCGGCATATGTTGTTCAGATGATTGGCTTGAAACCACGGTTACAAATGAAAAGGTTTCAGCAAATTGTTGGGCTATTTTTAAGGTGTTATCGGTGCAATTATCAGTGACAATCACCAATTGCTTTGGTAATAAAGTTTGTTGTGTTAAAGATTTTAAAGTATAACCTATGAAATCTTCTTCATTATGCGCTGGGATAACAATGTAGATGTTCATAGGTTATAATTTACTTTTGAAAATTCACTTTAAAATATTTAGATTTAGAATGTGGTATTCCGTGTAGCATAAACTATGTAATATCTAGTTGTAAACCATCTGAGTAAAGGTCTTATTCCAATTTTTTTTGTAGGATTGGTCCACTTTGTGGAGGCTTGAATATTCCACCCGGCTTTCTCTAAAAGCCAGTCGAATTGCCAGTCTTCAAATTCGTGATAATGTCTGTCCCATGCATCTGTTTTGCTACGGTAAGCCTTGGCAAACCATAATTTTAGTGGGACACTCGCTACTAATTTATTTGATTTGATGGCTCTTAATACCGTAAAAGGTGATAATAAATGTTCAAATATTTCAAAAGCAGTAACAACTTCAGCATCAGAATTTAATAATCCAGATATATCAACGTCTAAATCTTCTCCTTTTGTGTTCGATACCTTATAACCAATTCGTTTCATTTCTAAAGAGAACGGATTTTCAACACCTAAGTCTAAAATTTTTTCCGATTTAGATATGTATTTCTTTAGAAAGTCTAAGGTTATTTGATACCGCTTTTTAGGATAATATTTTTGGTACATATTAATATCTATAAACAAGTGCGTTGATGTGCATACCGGCGCCAACGCTCGCAAAGATAATAATATCGTTTTTGTTTATTTGATGGTCTTTTAGTTTGTTTTTGATAATTAAATCGAAAAGGGTTGGCACAGTCGCTACAGAACTGTTGCCAAGTGTATGAATGCTCATTGGCATAATGCCTTGCGGTGTTTCTAGACTGTGAAGTTTGTAAAATCTTTTTATGATGGCTTCGTCCATCTTTTCGTTGGCTTGATGAATTAAGATTTTCTTGACATCCTTAATGTCAACACCACTGTTTTCAAGACAAGTCTTCATGGCTTCGGCAACATTCTTTAATGCAAACTCATAAATTTTACGACCGTGCATTTTAATATACTTGGTATCTGGATCTAATTGCGGATTGTTAGAGTTTCCGAAGAAAAGGTAGTAAGCTTCATCATAGGTGAAACTTGCCGTTTCGTGAGCTAAAATACCAGTATTGTCTGGTGTTTCTTCAATAATAGTTGCGCCAGCACCATCGGAATAAATCATGGAATCTCTATCATGCTTATCAACAACTCTCGATAATGCCTCAGTGCCAATAACCAAACAACGCTTTGCCATACCAGCTTTAATGAAAGCTTGCGCTTGGATTACGCCTTCAATCCAACCTGGACAACCAAATAAAATATCGTAAGCAACGCATTTGGGGTTTTTAATTTGCAGGCTGTGTTTAATTCTAGAAGCTAAGCAAGGTAGCAAATCACTTTGAATGGTATTATATTTCACATCACCAAAATTATGAGCAACTATGATATAGTCGATTGTTTCAGGATCGATATTGGCATCTTGGATTGCTTTTTCTGCAGCAAAAAAACCTAAATCGGAAGTGTTAAGATGTGGATCGGCATAGCGACGTTCTGCTATACCAGTGATGTCCTTAAATTTCTCAACAATTACCTCGTTGGGATAGTTTATAGTAGAGCCATCAGTATTTAAAAATTCATGTTGATGAAAATTGTCGTTATGCTCTATTTTATTCGGAATATAACTACCGGTTCCCGTTATTTTGATACCCATTTTAAAAACATTTATTGTATTGGTTTTGCTAAACTAATTATTAAAATAAAATGACAATTTATTTTTTATTGAAATATCGACTTTTTGTTAATTTTTCAAAAATGTTATCTAAAGTTAATGAAATCAATTAAAAAAACCTTCAATTTTTTAATAAATCAATTTAAGGTTTTGTTAAGCATTACTTTTTAATTAGACTTCCATGTAATCTTCTATAGGTGCACAAGTGCAAATCAAGTTGCGGTCGCCATAGGCCTCGTCAACACGTCTAACCGTTGGCCAGAATTTATTGTCTCTAACAAATGCTAAAGGAAATGCAGCTTTTTCTCTTGAATATGGAAAATACCATTCATCACTTGTAATCATATCAAGTGTATGTGGTGCGTTTTTTAGTACATTATTGAGTTCGTTTTTATGAAGTGTGTCAATTTCCTCTTTTATGGAGATCATAGCATCACAAAAACGATCCATTTCTTCTTTGCTTTCACTTTCTGTTGGCTCTATCATCATGGTTCCCGCAACTGGAAAAGACACTGTTGGTGCATGGAAGCCATAATCCATAAGTCTTTTGGCGATGTCTACCACTTCAATACCTTGCTCTTTAAACGGTCTGCAATCAATAATCATTTCATGTGCTGCTCTCCCGCGTTCGCCACTGTATAAAGTGTTGTAATAACCATTAAGGCGTTCTTTAATATAGTTTGCGTTTAAAATTGCTACTTCGGTGGCCTGTTTTAGACCTTGAGAACCAAGCATTTTTATATAGCCATAAGAAATCAAACAAGCCAAAGCCGAACCAAACGGCGCCGCTGAAATAGCAGTAATGGCATGAGTTCCGCCAGTTTCTACAACTGGATTTCCAGGCAAAAATGGCACTAATTGTTCTGCTACACAAATAGGCCCAACGCCTGGTCCACCGCCGCCATGTGGAATGGCAAAGGTTTTGTGTAAATTTAAATGGCAAACATCCGCGCCAATATTACCGGGATTGGTAAGACCAACTTGTGCGTTCATATTAGCGCCATCCATATAAACTTGGCCGCCGTTATCGTGAATTATTTGGGTGATTTCTTTTATAGCTGACTCGTAAACGCCGTGTGTTGAAGGATACGTTACCATCAAGCCTGCTAAATTATCTTTGTGCATTTCTGCTTTTTCTCTTAGATCGTCAACATCGATGTTGCCATTTTCTGACGATTTGGTGACGATAACCTTCATGCCTGCCATTACTGCACTTGCTGGGTTAGTGCCGTGAGCAGACGATGGAATAATACAAATATTTCGGTGAGCGTCACCTCTCGATAAATGATACGCACGAATCACCATCAAGCCTGCATATTCGCCTTGAGCACCAGAATTTGGTTGTAATGATGTGCCAGCAAAACCGGTAATTTCGTTGAGTTGTTCTTCCAATTTTTTCAAAACCAGTTGATATCCTTTCGCTTGATTTAATGGCACAAACGGATGGATATTTCCCCATTTAAACATACTTAAAGGTAACATTTCTGCTGCCGCATTTAGCTTCATGGTGCATGAGCCTAAAGAAATCATAGAATGGTTTAAAGACAGATCTTTACGTTCTAGTCTTTTTATGTAACGCATTAACTCAGTTTCTGAATGGTACTGATTGAAAATGGGCAAACTTAAAAAGTCAGTTTTGCGCTGTAATGATTCTGGAATGCTATTGGCTTCCACAATTTTGGTGATTGTTGGTGCTGTTGTGCCTCGTGCTTCCGCAAAAATGGAGACAATTAAATTGATGTCACTAAGCGAAGTAATCTCATTTATAGATATTGAAATTGTATCTTCTGAAGGATAATAAAAATTAACCTTATTACGCTCAGCTATAGGTTTTACAGCCTTTGCATTTGATTTGATTAATAATGTATCGAAATAGGATTGGTTAAGCTGTTCCAAACCTAATTTGGAAATGGCATCTGATAAAGTTGCAGTTAAATTATGAACGTGATTGGCTATAAAGGTTAAACCTTTAGGTCCATGGTACACGGCATACATTCCAGCCATAACGGCGAGTAGCACCTGAGCCGTGCATATATTTGAAGTTGCCTTATCTCTTTTTATATGTTGTTCTCGAGTTTGAAGCGCCATTCTTAGTGCGCGGTTTCCGTTAAGGTCTTTGGTAACACCAATAATTCTGCCAGGCAATTCTCTTTTGTACATGTCTTTTGTAGCAAAATAGGCAGCATGTGGGCCGCCGTAACCCATCGGAATTCCGAATCTTTGGGTTGTGCCAACTACAACATCGGCGCCGAATTTCCCAGGTGCCTCAAGTTTTATAAGACTTAAAATATCTGCTGCAACTGCAACTTTAATATTATTTTCGTTTGCTTTGGAAATAAAGGTTTTGATATCGGATATTTGCCCGTGTTTTCCGGGATACTGAACAATAGCTCCAAAAAACTCACTAGAGTGATTAAAATCCGATTCATTTCCTATAACCAACTCTATCCCAATAGGAACAGCGCGTGTTTGCAAAAGCGAAAGTGTTTGAGGTAAAATTTGGTCTGAAACAAAAAATTTGTTTACATTATTCTTTTTCTGATCGCGATCTCTTACAGCGAAAAGCAAGGTCATTGCTTCGCCTGCAGCAGTACTTTCGTCCAGTAGTGAAGCATTGGCAATCTCCATTCCAGTTAAATCTGTTACCATAGTCTGAAAGTTGAGCAAGGCTTCTAATCGGCCTTGAGCAATTTCAGCTTGATATGGAGTGTAGGCAGTATACCACCCTGGATTTTCTAAAATATTTCTTTGAATAACAGCTGGAAGAATACTTGGGTGATAACCCAAACCAATAAATGTCTTGTAAACTTTATTTTTCTTTGAAAGCGCATTCATGTGAACTAAAAATTCTTGCTCGCTCATAGGTGCTTCCAAGTCTAATTCATTTTTAAGCTTGATGTTATCAGGGATGGCTTGCTCAATGAGCTCATCCATAGATTTTACGCCAATGTAACGAAGCATTTCTGTTTGATCTTCGGGTCTTGGGCCAATGTGACGAAGTGCGAAATTGTTGGTATTCATAGCTTTTTTGAAAGTTGAATTTTTAAGCTGCAAAAATACGGATTTGCCATTGTTTTTTAGTTAAAGAATGCCTAAGTTTTCAACCATTCAAATAGATTATTAACAGTTTCATTATTTTTACTAGATGCAATGGTTTAAAGCCTTTTTAAATTTCTATTTAAATGCTAGTCTACACGTAGCTTTGGTGGCATTAAGCTTTCTTTTTATTACTGCTTTTGAATATGAATTAAACTTAACTATCGAGCTACAAGGATTTGTTTTTTCTGCTACAATTCTAGCTTACAATTTTGTTAAATATTACGGTGTTTCAAAAAATCATTTTCAAAAATTCACCAATAAAATTCTGTTAATTCGAGCGATCATGCTGCTAAGCTTTGCATGTATAGTTTACACGTCTTTTTTCTTACAATTTAATACTATAATGTTAGCCTCTGTACTCGCTTTAATTACCGTGTTATATGCGATGCCGTTTGTTCCTGAAAAATGGTTGTTTTTATCGATTTCTAACTTAAGAAATATACCAGGTATAAAGGTTTATATTATTGCTTTGGTTTGGGCTGGAACTAGCGTTATATTGCCAATAATTGAAAATGGTCGTGAAATAAACGGCCAAATAATTTTGACAATAATTCAGCGGTTTGTTTTAGTTATTGTTCTTATGCTACCCTTCGAAATTAGAGACCTTCGATTTGACGATTTAAAACTCGAGACAATTCCTCAAAAAATTGGTATAACTACTACCAAAGCTCTTGGTTTTACTTCTATTGGCATCGTTGTCTTATTAGAGTATTTAAAAGGGAATCAGCCAAACACATACATGATTTCATTGCTGTTAACATTGTGTTTAACAGCATTTTTGTTGAGATTCATGAATATAAATCGAAGCTGGTATTATACTGCTTTTTGGGTAGAATCCGTTCCGATTTTTTGGATGTTATTATTGCTGTTGCTTTAGTTGCTGTTCAAATGTCTTTTGAAGTTGTTTGCGTTCGTTTTGCTTTAGGCATTCAATTTTGTGTTGCTTTATAAAAATAGATAATTGGTTATTTTTTTTGGCATAAGCTTTCGTAAAATGACACCATGAGAGTCTAATATTTAATTCAATTTTTTCCCACCAAGAGGCCTCATCATATTGTGCTTTGTCGCAAATGTGCATCGCTTCTTCGCACGAAATAAATAAAAATCCTTTTTTCATTTTAATACCAGTGTTTTTCTAAACATTCAGCCAAAGCGGTTCTTGCTCTATGAATCATCACCCAAAAGTTAGACGCTGTAATATTTAATTCATTACAAATAACATCCGTTTCTATATTTAAAATCGTTTTCATTTTAAAAACTTCGGCTTGCTTAGTATTAAGTTTAGACAAGCAGTTGTGAATGGCTAATCCTAGTTCTTCATTTTCCATTTGATCTTCGGCGGTTTTATCAAACGGATCGGCTACTTTATTTTCAAGCCATGCGCCTTCACTTTCTTCCTCGCTAGAATTTATTCTAACTTCAGCCTTACCTTTATTCGAATTTATTTTGCGGTAATAATCTATAACTTTTCTTTTCAAGATGGCAGTAAGCCAAGTGCGTTCATTAGCTTCACCTTTAAAGTTTTTCATGGCTCCTAAGGCGGCTAAAAAGGTTTCTTGTACTAAATCCTTCGCAATTTCTCTGTCGTTTACACGCGAAATGGTGTAATTAAACAAGTAATCGGAGTATAACTGTATCCAATTATTAGGATTTAGTTTGTGTTTCATAAATAGCTTTTATGCCTTAATTCAAAAGTAGCAATTTTTGGTTTAAATTTCATTTAAAAAAAACCTAATTCATTTAACGAGAAAGCAATCGAATTATTAGAGCAAACCAGCCCGTTTAAGTAAGGCTTCTGGTTTTGGTTCCTGACCTCTGAATTTTTTGTAAAGCACCATTGGATCTTCTGTGCCACCTCTTGAAAGCACATAGGTTTTGAATTTTTGGGCTATCTCACTACTGAAAATACCATGTTCTTGAAAATAGGCGAAAGCATCCGCATCTAAAACTTCTGCCCATTTGTAGCTATAATAACCACTTGAATAACCACCTTGAAAAATATGTGAAAACGAGGTGCTCATACAGTTTTCAGCAACATCGGGATACAGATTGGTGTGTTTAAAAGCTTCCAATTCATGTACTTTTACATTGTTGATGTTTTTAGGATTGTAACCGTGCCAACTCATGTCTAATAAACCAAAACTTATCTGGCGGAGTGTCTGCATACCCTGATGAAAGCTTGCTGACGCTTTTATTTTTTCAATATATTTCATAGGGATTACCTCATTGGTTTCGTAATGTCTTGCAAACAATTCCAGCGCTTCTTTTTCGTAGCACCAGTTTTCTAGAATTTGACTTGGCAATTCCACAAAATCCCAGTAAACACTAGTTCCAGATAAACTTGGATAGGTTGTGTTGGCCAACATACCATGAAGTGCATGACCAAATTCGTGAAATAAGGTAGTTACTTCGTTAAAGGTGAGTAAGGAGGGTTTGGTTTTTGTTGCATTTGTGAAATTACAAACAATAGAAACATGTGGACGTTCGTTGGTTTCATTTTTGATGAATTGCGGTTTGTAAGAAGTCATCCACGCGCCATTCCTTTTTCCAGGTCTAGGAAAAAAATCGGCATAAAAAATTGCCACCAGATTACCGTCGTTGTCTTTTACTACGTAGGTTTTAACATCCTGATGGTAAGTATCAATATCATAAACTTCTTCAAATTTTAATCCGAAGAGTTTGTTAGCGATTGAGAACACGCCAGTCATGACATTATTTAATTTGAAATAGGGTTTTAACAACTCATCATCTAACTGAAAAAGTTTTTGTTTAAGTTTTTCCGCGTAATAGGCAGCATCCCATTTTTGCAAGTCGTTTAAACCGTCAAGCTCTTTTGCAAATTGTTGAAGTTCGTAAAACTCTCTTAATGCTGCTGGTTTTGCCTTTTCTAATAATTCATTCAAAAATGATTGCACACTTTCTGGTGATTTGGCCATACGCTCTTCCAATACAAAATGCGCATGCGATTGGTACCCTAATAACTGTGCCCGTTCGTGTCTTAGATTAGCGATTTTTAAAACGATTTTTTCATTATTGAAATTATTATCTTGAAAACCTTTTTTACCAGCAGCAATGGCTAGTTCCTTTCTTAAAGCCCGATTGTCGCAATAAGTCATGAAAGGAATATAACTGGGATAATCTAAAGTAAATAACCAACCGTTTTTATCTTTACTTTCTGCTAATTGTTTGGCAGCTTCAATGGTGCCTTCTGGCAATCCAGCCAAATCACTTTCATTGGTGATGTATAGTTCATAGTTGTTGGTCTCGGCTAGAACATTCTCTCCAAATTTTAGTTTAAGCTGACTCAATGCTTTGTCAATTTCCCGTAATTGAAGCTTTTGTTCGTCGTTTAGGTTGGCGCCATTTCTTGCAAAACTTTTGTACTTTTTGTCTAAAAGTGTTGCTTGCTCTGTGCTTAAATTAAGTTGCGCTTTTTGATTGTAAACGGCCTTTACTTTTTCAAAAAGTGATTCGTTTAGGGTAATATCATTATTGAATTCTGAGAGTATAGGTGAAATTTCCTGAGCGATTTTTTGAATATCATCATTGGTTTCGGCCGCATTCAGATTGAAAAATATGCTTGTAATTCGGTCTAATTGGGATCCGGAAAATTCTAAGGCTTCAATAGTATTATGATACGTAGGTGATTCAGAATTTTCGGTTATTTGATTGATTTCGGTCTTTGCTTCTTCAATGGCTTTTATAATAGCAGGTATAAAATCTTCATTTTTTATTTTTGAAAATGGAGCAGTATTATAAGGTGTTTGAAATGAATTAATTAAAATTTCCATAAACTATTTTGTAAGGGTTTTAACGACAGCTTTGTCTATATTTTCCTACTAGGGAATTGATTTTCTGACATTTAACTATTCTTTATGATTGGATAACAATATTAAATTTCTATCTTTGCAAAAGATTTTGGGAAGGACTTTATTGTACTTCATAAAATGTTGATTAATAGCTTTAAAACCTCGAATTTATTCGGGGTTTTTTAGTTGATACCCTTCGCCGATTCTTCAACTTTTAGTTTTAAATCGGATTTATAAGCTATTATTTTCGCTAAAATATTACCGTCGGATGTCCCTAGAATCTGAGCCGCCAAAATACCGGCGTTTTTAGCGCCATTTAAAGCAACTGTTGCAACAGGTACGCCACCAGGCATTTGCAGAATTGAAAGAATAGAATCCCATCCATCAATAGAATTGCTGCTTTTTACAGGCACACCAATTACGGGTAAAGGCGATAACGATGCCACCATTCCAGGTAGGTGGGCAGCGCCACCAGCACCAGCTATAATTACTGAAATACCTCTTAAATGGGCATTTGTACCATAGTCAAATAACTTTTCAGGTGTGCGATGTGCTGAAACTATATCAACTTCAACCGTAATTCCGAATTGTTTTAAAATATCAATGGCGTCCTGCATTACTGGCAGATCGCTTTTGCTTCCCATAATAACTCCAACTTTTTGCATAATATGTTTGTGTTATATTAAATTCGACATTGTATTACTCACTGATAACCTCAATTGTTTTTTTAACCTTTTCAGCGATTACTCGTGCTGTGTTTAAATCTGAATTCACTATGGTTACATGCCCCATTTTCCGAAAAGGTCTGGTTTCTTTTTTTCCATAAATATGAG
Source organism: Flavobacteriaceae bacterium (assembly GCA_018402135.1). GTDB lineage: Bacteria > Bacteroidota > Bacteroidia > Flavobacteriales > Flavobacteriaceae > Paucihalobacter. The sequence goes on from JAGYJF010000003.1 coordinate 905,461, forward strand.
GTGTAACACCATCTAAGGCTAAAATGCTTTCGATGTTTTTGTAAACTACTTTTCCCTGATAATCTTCTGCTCCCACCAAATTAACCATAACCGCTGATTGCTTGCTTTCTGCACTTCCCAGAGGTAAATCTAGAATGGCTCGCAAGTGCTGTTCATATTGCGATGTGTAGCTGGCTTCAATACTAAAATGTCCTGAATTATGAGGTCTCGGAGCTACTTCATTTACCAAAACATCACCATTTTTCGTTAAAAACATCTCCACTGCTAGCAAGCCAACATGGTTAAATGCGGCCGATGTTCTTAATGCAATTAGTTCCGCTTTTTTAGCGATTTCTGAATTTATTCTTGCCGGACAAAGTACATATTCTACCTGGTTAGCTTCCGGATGGAATTCCATCTCAACAACCGGATAGGTGCTTACTTTTCCCGAAACAGAACGCGCAACAATCACTGCTAATTCTGTTTCAAAAGGGATTAATGTTTCGGTGATGCATTCGTCAGGCGATAATTTATCTAAATCGGAATAGGTTTTAACAATTTTAACGCCGTTGCCATCATAACCAAACTGCGCACTTTTCCAAACAAAGGGAAAACTAAGACTTTCGTTTTCAATGGCAGTAAGAATCTCATCCTTGTAAGCAAACCGCGAAAAATTTGCTGTAGGAATATTGTGATCTACGTAGAATAATTTTTGACTAGATTTATTTTGGATGGTTCTTAAGGTTTTAGAACTTGGATAAACTTTTATGCCTTCTTTTTCTAAACTTTCAAGGGCATTTACATTTACATTTTCAATTTCGATGGTAAGCACATTAGCGCGTTTTCCAAAGTTGTAAACGGTATCGTAATCCATTAAATCACCTTGAAAAAATTCGTTGCAACCCAACTTGCACGGCGCTTCGCTACTCGGGTCTAAAACCAAGGTGTGAATATCATATTTTCTAGTTTCGGCAAGTAACATTTTGCCTAATTGTCCGCCGCCTAAAATGCCTAATTTAAATTGAGAAGAAAAATAATTCATATTAACATATTTGTTGCAAAAATACAAATCAAATTTTGCTCTTAACACTAAATTAAAAACAATCTATTGTTGGGCTGGTAAAACCTTAAACAAATGATTATCTTTGTTTTTTTAAAATTTGAAAACAGTGATAAAGCTTCACGATTTAATCTTTAAACCATTTGTTTCGTCGCAACAGTTAGATGAAATAATAGGTAGAATGGCAAGCGAAATTGCAGCAGATCTCAAAGATGAAGTTCCAGTTTTTATTGGAATTTTAAATGGTTCGTTTATGTTGGTAAGTGATTTTGTAAAGAAATATCCCCATCCGTGCGAGGTGACTTTTATAAAATTGGCCTCGTATGAAGGATTAAAATCAACCGAAGACATTCAGCGATTAATTGGTTTAACCCAAGATTTAACTGGCAGAACCGTTGTTATTCTTGAAGATATTATCGATACAGGTAGTACTTTACATGAAGTTCACCGAATATTCAAAAATGAAAATGTTAAACAATTAAAAATTGCTACTTTATTTTTTAAACCAGAAGCTTATAATAAAGACTTTAAACTGCATTATGTGGGTCTTGAAATCCCAGATAAATTTATAGTGGGTTACGGTTTAGATTACAACGGATTGGGTAGAGATTTGCCAGAAGTATATCAACTTAAAACAACACAATACATGACTAATTTAGTGCTATTTGGACCTCCGGGCGCAGGCAAAGGGACACAAGCCGAATTTTTAAAGGACAAATATAATTTGGTACATATTTCTACGGGCGATGTATTTCGTTTTAATATTAAAAATGAAACAGCCTTAGGTATGTTAGCCAAATCTTACATGGATAGAGGTGAATTGGTACCAGATCAATTAACCATAGATATGCTAAATGCAGAGGTTGAAAAAAATCAAGATGCCAAAGGGTTTATTTTTGACGGTTTTCCAAGAACCAACGAGCAAGCCAAAGCATTGGATGCCTTAATGGAAAGTAAGGACTCACAAATCAACGCAATGATTGCGCTTGAAGTAGATGATGAAGTATTAGTTAAAAGACTATTAGATCGCGGTAAAACTAGTGGTCGTGCAGACGATGCTGACGAAAACATCATTAGAAACCGAATCACCGAATATTACACTAAAACAGCCGTTTTGAAGGATTTTTATTCGGAACAGAATAAGTATTTTGGTGTTGACGGTGTTGGTAGTATTGAGGAAATTACGCAGCGTTTGAGTAAAGTAATAAACGAATTAAAATAATTTAATTTTGGCCTATTTAAATTAATTAATTATCATGGAGTTTATAACACCGGGTTCAGGACTTATCATTTTTACAATAATCTTTCTCCTATTTTTATTGCTGCCTTTTTTAGCATTGATAAGTATTGTTACAAATAAGTTTCCAGATAATGATAAACTTATTTGGGTTGTTATTGTTTTATTGCTGCCAGTTCTTGGTGCTATTTTATATTTTAGTATAGGCAGACGTAAGCGATTAAAAGAATAAACGTAAGTGTTACTATTTTAAATAAGCACTGTCGTTAAATTAACTTATTAAAAAGATTCCCGTTTTCACGGGAAATAAATATGACCGAAGGAAATTTTGTAGATTACGTAAAAATATATGTTACTTCTGGAAACGGAGGAAAAGGTTCGGCGCATTTACACCGAGAAAAATATGTGGAAAAAGGTGGTCCAGATGGTGGTGACGGTGGCCGTGGAGGTCATGTAATAGTTAGAGGTAGTTCAAACCTTTGGACGCTTTATCACCTAAAATTCAAAAAACATTTTAAGGCAGACCATGGCGAACATGGCAGTAAATCCAGAAGTTCTGGTGCCGAAGGTAAAGATGTATATATTGATGTTCCTCTTGGTACCGTGATAAAAGATTGCGAAACCGATGAGGTTTTATTTGAAATCACCGACGAAGGTGAAGAAAAAATTGTTGTTGAAGGGGGCATGGGTGGTCGCGGTAATTGGCATTTTAAAACCTCTACCAATCAAACACCCCGATATGCACAACCAGGCACTCCGGGAAGTGAAAGTCGGATTACCATAGAGCTAAAAGTGTTGGCCGATGTTGGCTTGGTAGGCTTTCCCAATGCTGGAAAATCTACACTACTTTCTGTTATAACGTCAGCTAAACCAAAGATAGCCGATTACGAGTTCACCACTTTAAAACCAAATTTAGGCATTGTTGAATACCGCGATTTTCAATCATTTGTCATGGCCGATATTCCTGGAATTATTGAAGGCGCTGCTGAAGGTAAAGGTTTGGGTCATTATTTCCTGCGTCATATAGAACGTAATTCTACCTTGCTGTTTTTAATTCCTGCCGATGCGCCTGATATATCGAAGCAATACGATATATTGTTAGATGAATTAAAGCGGTACAATCCTGAATTGCTCGATAAAAGCAAGCTAATCGCCATCTCAAAATGCGATATGCTGGATGATGAATTAAAGGCTGAGCTAAAAATTGAATTGGATAAGCAATTACCTATTCCATATTTATTTATTTCTTCAATCGCGAATCAGGGTATTAAGGAATTAAAAGATAAATTGTGGAACATGTTGAATGAATAGCATGAATCGTGTTATGAATGAATTATCGTGTATTTTCGTTTCCATTATCAAATAATATTATCGATGTTCTGAAATATTGATTTTGTAAGATTTTTTTCATTTTTAATTTCTTTTATACATCCCAAATAAATTATTACCTTTATTCAGCTTGTTATGGAAGCCTCATTTTCATGAATCAAAACTTAAAAACCTATGAAAAAGATTTCAATTTTATTCCTTTTCGCCCTACTTATGGGCTGCGGTGCCACTATAAATTACGACTATGAAAAGTCCACGGATTTTTCACAATACAAAACCTATAGTTATTTTTCCGACATGCAATCTGGTTTAAGTGAACTAGATGAAAAACGTTTTATAGCTGCTTTAAACGAGGCGTTAAAAGTTAAGGGGTTTACCATGGCCGAATCGCCAGATTTTTTTATTGACATCCAGACGGAGGTCTATGACACGAACAACCAGAGCAATGTTGGCGTGGGACTTGGCGGTGGCGGCCGTAATGTTGGTGGCGGTTTAAGTATTGGAATTCCTGTGGGTCAAAGCAGTATGACAAGATTGATTTTAGTTGAATTTATAGATAAGGATCGAACTGGATTATTTTGGCAAGCAAACTCTTCTAGCTCCTATAGACAAAATGCTTCACCCGAAAAACGAGAAGCAGATTTTAGAACGCTGGCAGCAAAAATATTATCGAAATATCCACCAAAATAAATACGGCTAGCACTTTATCGCATTAGCCGTTTTTTTTAGAAAACTCATGTGGTTCTTATTTTAGCAAGGGCTTGTATTTGTCTTTGTATCCTATAAGCACCACAATATTTAGTATTAAAAAAACTGCGGCTCCAGCTATACCTCCGGGATCTAAAGTAGCATGAAACAGTACTGAGTTTACTCCAATACTAATTAAAATGATGGCTAATAATGTGCCATACCTGTTAAAAATAAGTGCTAATCCAGCCACAATTTCTACAATTGCTACCAGAGTAAGTGTTTTGGCGCTCGAAAGCGCACCAAAATAAGTACCGGCGTCTTCCGACATTTCAGGCATGGGCATAAAGTTAAAAAACTTATTTAACCCAAATACAAGTGCGAAAAGGCCAAGAAAAATTCTTAGGACCATAAAAACTTTTGAATTCAAAATAGTTTGGTTTATTTAGTTAGTGAATTAAATAGTGTAAAAGTGGAGCGCTGATTTTATTACTTGCAAAAGTTTTAACAAATCTGGTTAATGCGGACTTTCAAAAACGGGTTATTGTGTTAAATTAACTAAAATTATTATCTTAGTAATGATTCTAACACACCAACACAATGGATACAAACAACTCACACAAAAAAATCACAAAAGTAACTGAAGGCGCCTCAGAAAATGTTCAATCACGCACATTTGTTCCAACAGATGAAGCTAAAGCCAAAGCCAATAGATTGCGTTTAATTGCAATTATTTCATGGGTTGTTGCCATTGTCGCGCAACTCTTTGCCATTTCATTATTATTTAAGGAACCCATAAACATGACATGGCTCATTGTTTTAATTGTGGTTGACTTGATATTTGTGGTCATCGGTTCTGTTCTTTGGAAAAAATCGAATCGACTTGATCCAGCTTCAGAAAAGGATAAGTTTAAATTTTTTATGCAGAATCAACTTGGGCTCGTCGTTGCCATCATTGCATTTTTACCACTTATCATCTTTATTTTTACCAATAAAAATATGGATGGTAAACAAAAGGGAATTGTTGGTGGTATTGCCGTTGTGGCCTTGTTAATAGCGGGTGTTACAGGGATTGATTTTAATCCGCCATCCATAGAACAATACACTGAGCAAACCAATAGAGTAGAATGGCTTAACCAAGGTGCTAATAATGTGTATTGGACTAAGTCGGGAACAGTGTATCATTTATTTAGCGATTGTTCCTATATCAATACAGCTAAAACTTCCGAAATATTTGAAGGCACTGTGGCACAGTCAAGAGAACTTAAGAACATTACTAATCTTTGTAGCCGTTGTGAAAATAAAGCCATGAAGGAGCGTAACTTAGACGAATCCGACTATAATACAAAACCAGAACTTACGGATTAACTTTTATTCTTATGACTTCACTATGACTGGTTAATCGTTGTGTAATTAATGCTTAATGGCTAGTTGGATTACACATCTGTATGGGTTTTCAAGTACCACGCAAAAGGATTAGATATCGCTAAATTTATTTTTTCGCGCGGTAGGTCGGATAAATTATCTTATCTTTTTTTCTGGATTTTGCCATGTGTTGAAGACGGAATACACAATAATTTTTTCTTTTGAAATTTGATAAATAATCAGGAAGGGGAAGCGTTTTATAAAAGCTTCGCGATAGGGTTTCCTTTTTTGAGGGAAGTGTCTTGGGCGTGATGTAATCCTATCAAAATAAGCATCTAGATGTTCTAAGAATTCTTCACCAAGTCCTATGCGTTTTTCCTCGTAATAAAGAAAAGCTTCAATAATCTCTAAATTAGCCTCGTCTTTGACCTCTAAAAAATATGTCATTCACTAACCAGCGTTTCTTGCGTTCTGTTTTACTTCTTCCCAAGTGAAGGATTTGCTCTCACCTTTTAAATGTCTTTCTCTACGCTTGTCAATCATTTGATATTGTTCTTCGCTTAACATAAGCTCTTGCTCGTCATTTTGATAGCTTTCCGCTAATGCTTTTATCAATTTCAGAAGCCTTATATCGGCGGCATTTACATACGCTTTAACCGTGTTTCTCAAATCTGTTGTTGCCATAACATTTACTTTTTTCTTATGTAAATATACAATTTCTGTTTTATAAGTTTTTATTTTTAGTCGTCGCAATCCCTCGAAACCCAACGAAAATGTAGTTTCGACGCAGTCAACTAAACAGTTCTAGTTTCTATATGCCGCAGGTATAATATGTGAACTTTTAACTTGGATGTTATTACATTTATTTTCTTCATACCACTTTAATATATTTACACGGTCTTTTTCGAAAACTCCAGAGGGGTAAGTTCTGCCATAATTCATGATGCGGTTGGTTGAAACTGGCGAGTAGTATGATATAAAAGTGACTGATACCCTAAATAAGGAATCTTGTGATATGAACATATTATCTTCAATATAGTTAAGATGGTAAAAAAACTTTTTTTTAAATTGAGCATTCTCTATACAATCATCACCGTTATTAGCAATTTTAGCTGATTTACAAGAAAGAAACAATACCACGATAATTAAAAAATAAATATTTTTCATAATTACTTGATTTTTGTTACTAAGGCAGCATGCTGAAGTTAAAATATTAATACGAAAATAACGCTCTTCTCTCGACACCTTGGGATTCCTATTTCACAGCTATAAAAAACAAAGCCATAAAAGAGCGTAACTTAGACGAAGCCGACTATAATACAGATCCAGAACTTACAGATTAACTTTTATTCTTATGCCTTCGCTGTGACTACTAAATTCTGGCGCATACATACTTTGAATCGTGGTAATACCATTGCTCATATTTCCAGAATTATTGACTCTTAAATCGTATTCAAATACGTAAATCCCTTTTGGTAAATAGTCAAAAAAGAAATTGGTTGAAGCATCTTTGGTAGCCTCGTAGTAGCCAAGTCCGTCTTGCCATTTGTATTGTGATAACACATTCACAGGTTCTAAACCTGCCGCGCGCATATCTTTCATGTGAATGAACTCCATGTCGCGATCACTTCTCAATTCAATTCGAACGCGAACTAAATCGCCAACCTTTAGGCTGGTGCTGTCGTCGATTTCGGTAATGACTTCACCTTTATCAGCATTAGATTTTAAAAATAGTTTTTTGTTTAACTTCAAGGGTGTTTCCGCTTTGGTGATTTTATCTAGGTCTTCAAAATATTGCCAGTATAAACTTCCCCAGGCGATACCTTCACCTTTTTTGGCTAAAGTGACTTCAGACATTTTTGGTTGAATTTCGGAATCGATCCATGTGGTTTTAAAATAGCCTGTACCGGCTTCAATTTTAACATGTTCTAGCTTTGAAGGTTCTATTTTTTGAGAACCAACCATAATTTCAACGGCTTCTGTTATACTGAGCCAATCACTTCCTTGTAACAATAAGGCGTAAATTGCTTTAGTTGTGGCCTTGGTAGTTTTCCAACTATTGGTTTGTTTGTGTTTGAGTAACCAAATTTTAAGATTGTCTATAGTGGTTGCATTGTTTTTGCTAGCATTATCAATTTCAGAAAAGGCTTCAATTATCAAGGACTGCGTTTCAATAGGTGCTTGATACCAATGCCAAGAGGCTGTATTTTCTTTCCAATACATACCCAATTCGTCACTCACAATGGCGGTTTCTTTTAGAGATTTTAAGATTTTTTGAGCTTGATTTGCGTTGTCATTTCTGTTTGAAATTAAGGCCATCAGACCTTTCGCGTACAATGGTCTGTTCAACCAATAGTTGTTTATTTGCGTGAGATAGTAATTTACGATGCGTTGCACTTCTTCGCTTTTTGCGACTTCGGGAAAGAAACTTCGCATGTACAAGTAATGCAACTGCATAGCACTTAAATGATCTTTTGAAAGGTCTACTTTTGAGCTGTATTTGGTTAGATTTTTATATTCTTCAACAAATTCAGCATCTAAATAATTGATGGCTTTTGTAATCGTACCCTCTTCTAAGGAGTTTTCGGTAACGCTTAATTTTTTTAAATGTCCGAGACCAATAATGATGTGCTGGGTGATGTAGCGGTTTGGTTTTCCACCTTCAAACCAAGCCCAAGCGCCGTTAGACATTTGATTGTTTTGAATTTGGCGTTGCGCTTTTTGCAATTCGCTATTCATTTTATTTAAATCGAAAAGTAGAGCGATGCGTTTCTTTTGTTCACTTTCACTTTGCGCATCACGTAACCACGGTGTTTCCTCAATTAATATGGATTTAAGCTCTTGATTTTTCTCAAGATTAGAAATTAAGGCATCCGAATTTCTCCAAAGCTCAAAAACTTCTTTAATACGCGGATTGGAATTCGCTATATGACTTGCCAAAGCGTTTGCATAGAAGCGGGAGAAAATCTGTTCGTTACAATCGTAAGGATATTCCATTAAATAAGGTAGTGCCTGTACGGCGTACCAAGCTGGATTGGATGTCATTTCTAAAGTGAGCTGGTGGTGTTTTAAAGTAATTGAGGTATTGTTTTTTAGTTTATCTAGGGTGAAGGTTCTAGTTTCGTTACTTCTAACCCACATTGGCAAGGTTTCGGTTACTAGCATTCTGTTTGATAATACCGGCAAGGCGTTTTGCTCAGCATCGCTAAATTCCTCTGATTTTGCAATAACAGTATATTGCACGGCATCAATATTATCGGGTATGCGCAAACTCCAAGTTATTTCTGTGTTGCCTGACGCTTCCACACTGAATAGCCCACTCTGTCCTTCGGACATCTCTCCCAAAGGGAGAGAATTTGTAGTACTCTTAATCAAGCTTTGGGTAATATCCTTTCCTGTAACGGCATCCACTAATTGCAGTACGGCTTGACCTGTTAAGGTTTTATCGGTTAAATTGGCAATTTTAGTACTGATATTAATGTCATCACCTTGACGTAAAAAGCGCGGTGCGTTGGGAATTACCATCAATTCTTTTTGCGTTACTGTTTCAAGGGTTTTGGTGCTGCTTTCTAGGGTTTTTGTATGCGCTAGTAATTGCAATTTCCAACGCGTTAAGGCTTCAGGGGTTGTAAAACTAAAACTGATATTTCCTTCTGCATCGGTTTGTAATTGCGGAAAGAAAAAGGCGGTTTCTTGTAGATTTTTACGGATTTTGATATTTTGAAATTGCTGTTGCGATTTTTTTTCGCCGGATTTTGTAGTAACTAAAATAACTCCACCAGCTCCTCGATTTCCATAAATTGCAGTAGCCTCAGCGTCTTTCAAAACTGATAAGCTTTCAATGTCAGTTTGACTTAAACTTTGGAAATCACTTTGACTTACAGGCACACCATCAATTATATAAAGTGGTTCATTATCAGAATTAAGTGAACTTCGTCCTCTGATTATAATTGTTGAATCGGCTCCAGGTTGTCCAGAAGCAGCAGAGACATTTACTCCTGCTGCCTGTCCAGAAAGTAATTGATCCATTTCAACAATTGAAACATCTTCTATTGCCATAGCTTCATTTCTCTTGTACATCATATTATTCCTATTACTCCCAAAATAAAACCCATACCAATTAACCTGGTCGTATTGCTGACGCGGATAAGCTGCACCCACCCTAGGTAGATAAACCCTAAATGATTTATTACCAAAACTGCCAACATTATTTCGTTTTGAATAACTGTAATAAACGGGATTTTGAATAGGACTAAATTGCCATTGGTGCATTTTAAATTGATCTAAAGACGCGTCGTACATGCTAGCCAAAAGCTCGGCACTTACTTTTTCGCCTTGTGGACCTTTGATTTTAAATTGCCAAGTTTCGTCGGTTCCTGGTTGTAATTTATCTCTAAAAACCGAGGTTTCTATCTCTAAGTCTGATTTAGGATATGGCACTGAAATGTTCATGGTCCCACTTTCAAAACTGTTGAAAACAGCATAACTGTAATGAATGGCAAAGCCTCCAACATCTTCTGGATGTATAGGAATAACGATACTTTTTTTGTGATTATCAAGTGGAATGATATAGGTATTTACAATTTTTTCGTTTTTTTCTACGTCAACAGTCACCGTTAATTTCGTGGCAGAACCAAAGCTTATTACTGTGACATCATTTGGTTGATAGCTGGATTTATCAGTGTTTACAGTGAATAAAGTTTGATCGGAAACGGTTTTATCGTCATCGCTGTATAGTGTCATCTGGGTTTCATCTTTCACCACTTGATTAAATTCATCTTGACTTTCCAGAAGTACGATATAGCTGCCAGACTGCCATTTTTTTAAATTGCCTAGTTTTATTTCTTTAGCGATTGCAGTATTGAAATCAACTTCAAAAACAAGTTTACCTTGCTTCCAGTTTTTTGGATTGTGTTCGTTATTATAAGCGTCGTGTGGGAATAATTTTTTGAATGCTGCTTCGTCTAATGTCGCTAAATCGGGCGCAGACCACGGTCTTGGTCTCAACACTTGCTGTGGTGCAGTGAGTTTGTAGATTTTTATGGTACCATTGGCGGCTACAAATTCGCCATTTAGATTTTTTGTATCAATAGTGATTTGCGGATCTTTAATGTTTTTGTCTAATTTATTGGCAATTCCGATAGTGGCTGTCATCGCATGGTACCCAACATTCACGGTTGTGGTTGCGCTTCTTGTTTCGCCATTTAGATCGGTGATATCGGCTGTAATTTCGTAGGTGAAAATCGGATTTCCTTTTTTATCGACGGATTCGTCTGGAATGGCTTTGAATTTAATTTCAAAATTTCCTTCTGCGTCGGTTTCGGTGTCGCCATAAGTTATTTCTTGAGACTGACTATATATAGGCATTCTTCTCCAAGAATACCAGCGTGGATATTGAACCGTTCTGACTACGCGATAGGCCACGGTTGCATTGGTGATATTGCTTCCGGCGTAAGCCATGGCATTTCCTTTCGCACTGATGCTATCGTTAATGCGGTAGGATTCTTTAATTGGATTGAACTTAGCTTCAAATTTTGGACGTTTGTATTCTTCAACTGATACATATACGTTATTGAAAAGTTCGATATTGTCGGCCTCAATTTCTATTTCAAATTCACCGGTAAGTCCGCTTTGTGGTAGCATGAATTCACCAGAAACAGAACCAAATTCATTTGTTTTGAGCTCAAGCGTTTTAAGGTCTTGTGAGTTGGCATCGTACAATATTACTTCAACTTTTTGATTGGCTAGTACTTCAGATTTCCCATGGTTATTTTTTATAACAATGCCTTTAAAATAAACGGTTTGACCTGGTCTGTAAATGCTGCGGTCGGTAAATAAAAATGCTTTGTACTTAATACTAACCTCGCTTTCTTCAGATTTTTGATTCATGTACAAATTCCCAAAATGAGCCGTTTCTTCATTGCGTTTGGCATTCAAACTTAAATTTAAATAGCGAACATTATTTTTTTGAATGGAAACTTCTCCGTTTTTATCGGTTACAAATGACTTATTGATAAATGGCCCGTTGTATTTTTCTTGATAGGAAATTTCCACGCTAACGCCAGGTAAAGGTTTGCCGTTATTTCTATTGATAATTTGATAGGTTTCAGATGTGTTGGTGGATTTCGACAGTAATGCCATATCGCTTACCTGAATGGTGGTAAATCCGAAAGTTTCATTGCCATTTGGTAGTTGTGAAAAAAGTATATAATTACCATTGTTTAAGGCAGGCATTACCACTTCGGTACTGTGAGTTTGATAGTCATTTTTTGTAGGAAGTGTTATTTGCCAAGATTCCGTAGCGGTTAAGTTTGATACAAATTGGTATTGTTCATCTTTTTTATAGGTTTTATTGAACTGCTCAAGTTGGGCTTTGCTAATTTTAAAAATCTTAAAATCAAGATTCTTAATGTTAGCATGTCGTAACAGCACCAATGAGTGTTTTTGGATGGGTAAAAACTGTTCTGCGGTGATTTGGAGTTCAGGTTTAAGAATTTGAGTTTTTAAAATCTCTGCCTTTTCAGAAGCGTTGCTGTTTGGGAAATCATGGCTGATAGTGGTGCAAATTTCTAAGGCTTTTTTTAGTTGCCATTGCACCTCGGTATTCGTGTCGATGTTGAATTTTCTACCTTGTTTATAGTAGAGTGATGCCATTTCAAAATGGTATAATCCTGAAACATCGGATTTATACATATCAGTGGAAGCTTTTAAAGTTGCTTCTAAATAGATGTCTTTGTTTTCGAAAGTGGCGTTTTGATACACGAAATTTATGCGTTGGATATCGATATCAACCAATGCAAATGGCTCTTTATCATTTTTATGGAAAGCGGTGAGTTGCTGATAAATTTTGAGTGCATTGAGCTCAAGTGATAAACTGTCTTTTGTTTGGATGTTTAAATTTGAAAATTTGGTAACTTCTGAAAGCAATTCAGGATTTTCAATATTAAATTTATACGAAGGCTGGTTAATGCTGCTTTCGGAGGTTTCGTAAAATTTTAATGCATTATGGCTTAATAAATCGAATAAGGTTGGCCGGTAGCGTTTTGATGATTCACCTTTCAATAGTAATTCATCATACTGAACCAAACGTGTTTGTTGTAAAACTGAAATATTTTCTAAAGAATTTTGATACAGCTTATGAATTTCATTAAACAAGATTTGTAAATCCCAAGTTCTAAAATCGTCCGAAACTTTTTCGGTAGTTGCAGATCTATTGTAAAACTTCCATCTGTTTGATTGAAAATATTGCCAGTACATGGTTGCCATTAAATTCTCTAGCAAGTTTTTTGTAGGTGCTTGGCTAATGGCTATTTCAGATTTAAAGTTATTGATAATGCTTAATTGCGCGTCTTCTTCTAGCGTTAAAGCATATTTACTTTCATAGATTAGGCATTTAATACGTTGCGTTGCGTTGTTCTCTTTTTCAGCTAAATTTGAAATTTTAGAAACTACTTCTAAAGCTGATTTTGGCAAGCCTTGTGCTTCAAATTTGGTTACCTCTTGCCATAAAGCGGTGTAGTTTTCAGATTGACCAAAAGAGAAATTTGCAAAAAGGAAAATCGTTAATAGTGCTGTAAAATGTTTCATGGGTTTAAAATATTGATTTTTTTATGAGATGTCTTTATGATACCTCAGTTTCTATGGAAAATGGTTAATTTACAACCATATTAATTAAGTTTTTTGACAGGTATTGCATACTAAAAGCGTTTCATACAAAGTTATAGTCAAAATGCGTTCCAAAAAATTCAAAATGAACTAACAAGTCACTTTTATTGGGTGAAGTGGTGGTTTGGATGCGTAAGCGCGACCCTATTATGTTTTAAAGTTAGGTTATAAAGCCGTAAGTTTACCAAATTCAAATCGACAATAGCTATATGGTTAAGTGGTTTTTTTTTGTAATGATACCTTGCTTATGTTGGTCGCAGGAATCTACTATTATTAAAGTTCAGCGGTTAATTTCTGATAAATCGTATAAAAAAGCAGAAATCTTGATTTCGTCCTTTTCAAACGACAATCCAAGCAATCTGCATGCTATGGAACTTTATGGCGACTCTGTTGCACATCAAGAAAATTGGGACGAAGCTATTCAAATTTATAAAAAATTAATTGCTCAACAACCCGATAACGCAAACTACCATTATAAGTATGGGGGTTCTTTAGCTAAAAAGATTTTATCGGTCAGTAAATTAAAAGCTTTAAATTATGTTGGTGACGCTAAAAGTGCATTTTTAAAAGCGGCTGAGTTAGACCCAAACCATATTGATACACGTTGGGCTTTGATTGAAATGTATTTACAACTTCCAGGAATTTTGGGTGGCAATAATGCAAAAGCATTAAGCTATGCCAACGAGTTAGAAAGTATTTCTAAAGTTGATGGTAATATGGCAAAAGGTTATTTTTATGAGTATACTAAGGAGCCAGAATTAGCCGAGAAATATTACAAAATGTCGGTGGATATTGGCGGTTCGTTAATTTGTTATGATAAATTAAGTAAGTTTTACCAACAGCAAAACAACCCAGAAAAAGCTATTGCAACCATTCAAACCAGTATAGATAAACACCAGCGCAACTCCTTGCACTACCAGCTGGGTCGGGTTTGTGCCGAGTATAATTTGCATTTGGATAAAGGTGAGGAATGTCTTAAAACTTACATTAAAAAGCATACTGCCAGAGATGGTGTGCCGATAGCTTGGGCAAACTGTCGGTTGGCACAAATTTACCGACACAAAAAAGACAGACAGTCTGCTTTAAAATACATCAATTTGGCAATTAGTGAATTGCCAAACATTTCATATTTTCAGGATGAAAAACAAAGTATCCTCTTACTCTAAAATTTATCCTTGGTTTTAGACTTGTGGTATTTACCAAAAATAGATTAACCTTAAATTGAATATGCAAAATTATTTTTTAGTTCTAAAAACCTAAATAAAATAAGAAACAAAACGCTAGAAAATTCTTAATTTTAGACCCTTAAATGTCAATTTTTTTTAAATAAATCAATTCCAACTTAGAAAAATGAAAAGAATCATCAATTTATTACTGATAGCGATTATGGTATTACCATTGAGCGCTAACGAAGGTATGTGGTTTTTAATGCATATCGAAAGGTTAAACTACGTAGATATGCAAAAAATGGGCTTGCAGCTCACACCTGAAGAAATCTACAGCATAAATAACTACAGCTTAAAAGATGCAATTGTACAATTTGGTGGTGGCTGTACTGCCGAGATTATCTCTAAAAATGGGCTTGTACTTACCAATCATCACTGTGGCTACGGACAAATAGCTGAGCTTTCCACAGAGGAAAACGATTACCTTACCAACGGCTTTTGGGCTAAAGATTATACGGAAGAATTAAAACCTGCCAATCTTTCGGTACGTTTTTTTGTAAGAATGGACGATGTTTCGCAGCGTATTTTAAGTTTGGTTAATGAGGACATGACAGAGTTAGAACGCGAGAAAGTCATCAATCAAGAAATCGCTAAAATTCAAAATGAAAATGACGAAGGAGGGAAATATACGGTATCGGTGCGTTCTTTTTACAGTGGAAACGAATATTACTATTTCGTATATCAAGATTATACAGATGTACGTTTGGTAGGAACGCCTCCAAATAGTATTGGTAAATTTGGTGGCGACACCGATAATTGGGAGTGGCCGCGTCACACAGGCGATTTTTCATTGTTCAGAGTTTATGCCGATGCTGAAGGTAATCCAGCTTCTTATTCAAATGACAACGTACCATTACAAGTAAAATACCATTTGCCAGTAAGTATGAAAGGTTATGAGGAAAATGACTTTTCAATGATATTAGGTTATCCAGGCCGTACCAACAGATGGATGCCTTCCGCAGGTATAGACCAAAATGTAAAATATGCTTATCCTGCTTGGGTTGAAGGTTCAAAAACATCAATGGATGCTATGAAAAAACACATGGAGCAGAGCCAACAAGTTAACCTTGATTATGCATCAAAATATGCTGGCATTGCCAATTATTGGAAGAATAGACAAGGCATGATAGATGCGCTCACCCAGCACAAAACTGCCGAGGCTAAAAAAATTAAAGAAGATGATTTTGTAAAATGGATTAACACGAAAGACAGAAAACTTGGAGGTAAGACTGGTCAAGACCAACGCAGGAAGAATTACGGAAACGTGATGGATGCTATTAACAACTATTACCAAAAAACCAATGTAAAAAGTAAAGACGATAATTACCTCGTTAGTGCTTTAAGAGGTAGTAATATGATAACACTTCCCAACAGATTGAACCGTATAATGTCCTCTCTTTTTAATGGAGAAGCAATGGATGAAGCTAAATTTAATGAAAATATTCAGCCTCAAATAGACAATTTATACGCTAAATTACACATGCCATTAGAGCGTGACGTGTTCATCGAAACACTGAGTTTATACGCCAATAAAGCTTCAAGTCCTATTGAATCCTTAATTAAAATGAAAGAAAATAATGCTGATATAAGATTGCAGTTAGGTGTTTTGTTCGACCAAAGTATGTTAAGCTCAAAAGAAAGGTTGACCAAGTTTGCGACAAAGCCAGATAAAGAAGTTTACAATAGCGATCCATTAATACAACTTTCCAATGAGCTTTTTACGGCCTATCGTTATCAATCGGATGAATTAAAATCGCTTGACGAGCAATATCAAAAAGCCTTTAGGAATATGATAAAAGGTATGAGAGAAATGAATCCTGATGTTACCTATTATCCCGATGCCAATAGCACATTGAGATTAACTTACGGCACGGTAAGACCGCTTCCATTGGGTGCAAAACCAAACGATGCTGCCATTAATTATTTTACAACTCTGAAGGGAACCGTTGCAAAGTATCAGCCTGGCGATGAAGAATTCGACATGCCACAAAGATTGATTGATTTATACAATCAAAAAGATTATGGACCCTATGCAGATAAAATGGGTCACTTACCGGTTAACTTCTTAACAGACCATGATATTACTGGAGGGAATTCTGGTTCGCCAGTTTTAAACGCTAAAGGGGAGTTGATTGGTTTAGCTTTTGATGGTAATATTGAAGCTATGGCAGGCGATGTGATTTTTGATGAAGCATTGCAACGCACCATAAGCGTTGATATTAGATATGTTCTCTTTGTCATCGACAAATATGCAGGAGCCAAACATATAGTTGACGAATTAACCCTTGTAAACTAAAAAAAATAAATGTCAAATTTTTTAAACCTGCCTTTGCCGAGGCAGGTTTTTTTGTTTACAATACTTATCTTTACGCATCATTTATTTTAACTATGTATATACATTTTATAGCCATTGGTGGTAGTGCCATGCATAACCTAGCCTTAGCACTTTACCTAAAAGGAGATACTATTACAGGAAGCGACGATGAAATTTTTGAACCCTCTAAATCAAGACTTGCTGAACGAGGATTATTACCAGAAGTTTTTGGTTGGTTTCCGGAGAAAATCACTTCAGACTTAGACGCTGTCGTCCTAGGAATGCATGCCAAAGCTGACAATCCAGAATTATTAAAGGCTCAGGAATTAGGCTTGAAAATTTATAGTTATCCCGAATTTCTTTACGAACAATCCAAAAGTAAAACCAGAGTAGTTATTGGTGGAAGCCATGGCAAAACTACTATAACCTCAATGATATTACATGTAATGCATTACCATGATAAGGACGTAGATTATATGGTTGGCGCGCAATTAGAGGGTTTTGATATAATGGTAAAACTTACCGAACACAATGATTTTATGGTTTTGGAAGGCGATGAATATTTAAGTTCTCCAATTGACCGACGACCGAAATTTCATTTGTATAAACCAAATATTGCGCTACTGAGCGGTATAGCTTGGGATCATATAAACGTATTTCCGACTTATGAAAATTACGTTGATCAATTCAAAATATTCGTAGACTGTATTGTGCGTGGCGGCAGTATAACTTACAATGAAGAAGATCTTGAAGTTAAACGCGTAGTTGAAGCCAGTGAAAACACCGTAAGAAAACTTCCGTATCAAACACCAGTTTATACAGTTGAAAACGGACAAACTTTTTTAGAAACACCAGAAGGTCCTTTGCCAATCGAGGTTTTTGGCGCACATAATTTAAATAATCTCGCTGGGGCCAAATGGATTTGCCAGCACATGGGTATTGATCAAGATGACTTTTATGAAGCTATCTCAACTTTTAAGGGCGCTAGTAAACGCCTTGAGAAAATAGCAGAAAGTAAAAGCAGTGTAGCTTATAAAGATTTTGCGCATTCACCTAGTAAAGTCGAAGCCACTACCAAAGCCGTAAAGGCACAATATCCACAAAGAGTATTATTAGCTTGTCTTGAACTTCATACTTATAGTAGCCTCAATGCGGAATTTTTGAAAGAGTATAAAGGTGCTTTGGATGCAGCCGATACTGCCGTAGTTTTTTATTCGCCGCATGCTATTGAAATCAAAAAATTAGAAAGCGTAAGCGAGCAACAAATCGCCGAGGCATTTCAAAGAGAAGATTTAATTATATACACCAATCCAACAACTTTTAAAGAGTTTTTATTTGCGCAAGATTTTAACAATAAAACCCTGTTAATGATGAGTTCCGGAAATTATGGTGGATTAGATTTAGAAGAGGTAAAAGTTTTATTAAAATAGTATTCAACTTTACCCTGTCAAGATTTTTGAAATCATGCTATCTTACATAGGAAGTCTTAATAAATAATGTTATCCAGCACCTTATCAAGTCTTTGCTCCATTATCGTGAATTTGTTATCTGCAAAAAATACCTGACGAATTTCTTCTCGTAATTCCGATAGCTCCATTGTAGAAAAATGATGTTGGCTAATGCTGTCTTCTAGTTTTTCAAAACAAACGTCTTCTTTGTCGTCACAAAATTCGTGGTACATTTTATCATAAATCGATGCGCTCGTTTTAGATTTTATGAGTTCGAGTTCTTCTTGGCTTTCAACAGAATCGGCTCTAGCACAAAGAAGCAAAATATAGATTTTTATTTCTTCTTTACTCCAGTTGGTCATTTTATTGGTCATGGTTTGGCTGTTTTGTGGTTTAAAAATATACTTTTAACAAGCGGGTTGGATATTTTAACAAGGTAGTGTCCCAGCCTTCAATCTTGTAGCATCGCTATAAAGATACGTTTTAATTTTATTTTTTTAAATGAACCCTACTGATTTTAATAAATTATCCCTGTTCCGATGATTTACTAATGTTTGTGAAATTATCCCAGTTTTTCTTTAAAAAAATCAATGGTGCGTTTCCAAGATAATTCTGCTGCTTCCTTGTCGTAACGCGGTGTAGAGGTATTGTGAAAGCCATGATTTACACCTGCGTAAAAATGCGCTTCGTAGGGAATGTTGTTGGCTTTAAGTACTATTTCATAATCAGCCCATCCTGCATTAACTCTGGTGTCTAACTCAGCAAAATGCAAAAGTAAGGGTGTTTTTATGTTGGTAGCATCTTCGCTATTTGGTTGCGAACCATAATATGGAACTGCTGCTAAAAGTTCAGGAACTTTAACCGCCATCATATTAGAAATCCAACCACCGAAACAAAAGCCAACCACACCAATATTACCATTGCAATCGGGATGCGTTTTTAAATAATTGAATGCTGCTATAAAATCTTCTAACATTTCATTTCTGTCGCGTTGTTGTTGAAGTGCTCTGCCGTCATCATCGTTTCCTGGATATCCACCCAAAGGTGTTAAGGCATCGGGTGCAATTGATATAAAACCATCTAAAGCCGTTTGTCTTCCAACATCTTCAATGTAAGGATTTAACCCTCTGTTTTCGTGAACGACAACAACTCCTGGAAGTTTTTGAGAACTGTTTGCTGGCTTAGAAAGTAATCCGCGAATGGCACCACCACCTTTTGAAGAATTGTAGGTTACATAATCCGACTCAAGTCTATCGTCGTTGGGCTGTACGAGTAATGTGTCAATATAATTGGGTGACATAAAACTCATTAAGGACCCAAGTGTTAAACCGCCTACCGCATATACAGACAGTTTTTCCATAAATTTCCGTCTACCTATTTTGTTGTGTGCATAGTCATCGTAAAGATCAAAAACTTCTTGACTTATTTGTTCTTTTTTCAGTGATTTCATTTACAATATATTATATTTAATTTTCTTAATTTTGATATGTTGTTATGCAGTTTTGATATAAACAACGTTCATAAAAATACGATTTTAATCTCTAATTTATGACCAAACTAAACAACTCGTTTTCAATAAAAAACTGGTCGCAAGATGATCAACCAAGAGAAAAACTTCGAGACAAAGGCAAAGACGTTCTTAGTGATGCCGAACTAATAGCCATTCTAATAGCATCTGGAAATAAGGAAGAAAGTGCTGTTGAATTGAGCAAACGTATCCTCGCAAGCGCAAACCACAACCTAAACTCCTTAGGTAAACTATCTTTAAAACAACTTATGGAATTTAAAGGTATTGGCGAAGCCAAAGCTATTACGATAGCCGCGGCCATGGAATTAGGCAGGCGTCGTCGTTTAGTAGATAATTTAGAATTAACAAAAATAAATTCGAGCAATTCTGTTTTTCAACTTATGCTACCTATTTTAGGTGAATTGCCGCACGAAGAATTTTGGATAATTTATCTAAATAATTCTAATAAAGTCATTCTCAAAAGTCAACTAAGTAAAGGCGGAATAACAGGTACCTTGGTAGATGTTAGACTCGTTTTAAAAACAGCTTTAGAAGTTGGTGCTGTAGGATTAATTTTAACGCATAACCATCCGTCGGGCACCTTAAAACCAAGTAACGCTGATATAGAAATAACTAAAAAGCTAAAATTAGCAGCCGAAAGTTTAGATATAAAAGTTCTAGATCATTTAATCATTACCGAAAAGGCCTATTTTAGCTTTGCCGATGAATCGTTGCTTTAATTATTACTGCAAATGCTATTAGTTTACACCCATAAAATTACGCCCAGACTCACCTATGTATTTAAGCATATGGTAAAGCGAATTCTTGGTATTCCTGTTGAATTTACTACCACCATAGAAGAGTTTATAGCACATAACGGATTAAAATTGTCCTACACCAAACAGCCATTAAGCAACGAATTGTTTATAAGAAGTAATGAATTGTTATTTGAAGTTGGTTTTTCGGATGTAGAAATAAACGTTCAAAAATGGGACGATACAGTGGGTTTTTTTGTAACCTCTGAACGCAGTCATTTACCATATGATATATTTGCAGCTTCCTTCTATTTAATTAGCAGATACGAAGAATATTTGCCCCATGTTAAGGATCATTATGGAAGGTATTTTGCTACCGAAAGCTTGGCGTTTAAGAACAATTTTCTAAATCAACCTGTAGTTGATATTTGGGCATATAAATTTAAAAGTATTTTACAAGAAAAATTTCCTGAGTTCGAGTTTCCAGTACAGTCTTACAAAGTTATCCCGTTAATAGATGTTCCAATGGCGTATCTATTTAAAAATAAAGGAATGATTAGAACCATTGGTGGCATTTTAAATGACATATATAGGTTGAATTTCAAACAGTTGTCACGTCGTCTTTTAGTCATGCTTCAATTAAAAAAGGATAATTATGACACCTTCGATGCCTTAATTGCATTACAAAAACAGTCTCAGGCTCGGTTCCTATTTTTATTTCTAATTGGAAAATTCTCATCCTATGACAAAAATATAAGTATTAATAAATCGGGGTTTAGAAGCCTCATTAAATCTGTGGCGGATTATAGTAGAATCGGACTCAAATTTTCGTTTGCATCAATAGACCATCTACAAATAATGAAGGAAGAAAAGGATAAATTTAATTTGGTAATTAATAGAAAAACTAGCGTGAGCAGAAACTCCTATTCAAAGGTAAATTTACCACAAGCCTACAGAAATTTGTTAGAACTTGATATTGAAGAAGACTACACCATGGGTTATGTAAATCATCTAGGCTTTAGAGCCGGAACTTGTACACCCTTTCATTTTTACGATTTAGATTATGAAATAGAAACACCTCTAAAAATATATGGATACCATTGTAACGATTACGCTTTACTTAAATACAAATCACTACTAGATAAAACGGAAACACTTAACAAATTAATAACGGAGGTTAAAAATGTAAATGGTACTTTTATCACGGTGTTTCACAATTATACATTTAGCGATGATCTTCGTTGGAATGGTTTTGAAACACTTTTTAAAATTATTTTAAACTCCAACAACCATGCATAAAATAGAGCATGTATTTTTTGATCTAGATCACACACTTTGGGATTTTGACAAAAATTCGGCCTTAACTTTTGAAAAGGTATTTAATACTCATAAAGTAGAAGTTAATCTCAGTGATTTTTTAAGTATTTACGAACCAATCAATCTGAATTATTGGAAGTTGTATCGAGAAGAACGTGTTGATAAATCCTCGTTGCGTTATGGCCGACTTAAAGACACTTTTGATGGTTTAAGCTATCGAATTGACGATGAATTAATTCATTTATTATCTGAAGAATATATTACATATTTAACCAGTTTTAACCATTTATTTGAAGGCACGCTCAACATCTTAGATTACCTTGAGAAGAAATATCAGTTACATATCATCACCAATGGATTTGAAGAAGCTCAAAACAGAAAAATGACCAATGCTAAAATCATTCATTTTTTTAAAACCATCACAAATTCTGAAATGGTTGGTGTAAAAAAACCAAACCCGCTAATTTTTAATTTTGCTCTAGAAAGCGCCAAGGCTAAACCCGCTAGTAGCCTTATGATTGGCGATAATTACGAAGCTGACATTTTGGGTGCCTTAAATGTAGGTTTGGATGTCATTTTATTTGATTATCATAAAACCGAAACCACAAATGGTATCAAAAAGATTGATTCTTTATTAGAATTAAAACAGTATCTTTAATTTTCAAAATCAACAAAAACATTCATGAAAAATCACTTAATTACTTTCATTTTATTTGTATTAGTGGGTGTATTCTCATTAGTTTATGCGCAAAAATCTATCAACGATTATAAATATGTAATAGTGCCAGAATCCTATGATTTTTTAGAAGGTAAAGATCGCTATCAAATTAATTCACTCACCAAATTTTTATTCAACAAATACGGTTTTACTGCTTACATGATTACGGATAGTTTGCCTGAAGATTTATTTAAAAACAGATGTTTGGCATTATATGCTGACGCCGAAAAATTACCAGGTAAATTGTTTAAAACAGAAATTAAAATCGTGTTGAAAGATTGTTTTGGCCAGCTTGTGTACGAGTCTGAAATTGGCTCCACCAGAGAAAAAATGTTTGATAAAGCCTATAGTTATGCCATTAGAAATGCTTTTGAAAATTTTGAATTTCTCAATTATCAATACCAACCAGTTTCTGAAAATATCGTTTCGAAGACGCCTGAAAAGGTTGAGCTAAAAACTGACACTAACGGTGTTTTACCTTCAAAAACATTAAAGAATCCATCCGTCACGGAAAAAATAACGACAACCGAAATAATTGAAAAAAACAATTATTATGCTCAAACCACAGCAGATGGCTACAGGATTATTGATGACGAGCCTAAGCTTGTCATAGTTTTATTAAGAACTGCTAAAGAAAATACCTTCACCGTAAAAGATAAAAATGCTATCGTTTATTTAGAAAATGGGGTTTGGTATTATTCTGAAATTTCAGAGGGAAAAACACTCAAAAAAGTTTTAAACCTTAAATTTTACGATTAAAATTAATAACCGTATTTATCTTTCCACTTAGATTTTAAATAAGCTCTCTGGGCTTGTTCACGCTGGTTGTCACCTGGTTCGTAAATCTTGGTTTTACTCAGTTCTGAGGGAAGAAATTCTTGATGGGCAAAATTTCCATCATAATCGTGTGCGTACTTGTAATTTTGACCATAATTTAGATCTTTCATTAATTTGGTAGGGGCATTTCGCAAGTTTAACGGTACGCTTAAATCGCCCGTTTCTTTCACAATTTGCTGTGCTTTGTTGATTGCTAAATAAGCGGCGTTACTCTTTGGTGAGCATGACAAATAAGTAACGCATTGGCTAAGTATAATTCTGGACTCTGGATTTCCCACCACAGAAACAGCCTGAAAGGTATTATTAGCAACAACTAAGGCCGTGGGATTGGCGTTTCCGATGTCTTCACTTGCTAAAATAAGTAATCTGCGTGCAATGAATTTAACGTCTTCGCCACCTTCAATCATGCGTGCTAAATAGTAAACAGCTGCATTTGGGTCGCTACCTCTTATAGATTTTATAAAAGCTGAAATAATATCGTAATGTTGCTCTCCCGTTTTATCGTATCTGGCTGTATTGGTGGTTATTTGTTTTTGAACCAGTTCGTTTGTAACTATGATAGGTTCACCTTGAGGAAACGAACCGATAATTAATTCGAAAATATTAAGTAATCTCCTTGCATCGCCACCTGAAAATCTTATAAGCGCTTCAGTTTCCTTAAGTTCGATTTGTTTTGAAGACAATTCGGTATCTTCGGTCATGGCGCGTTCTAACAAGGCTTCTAAATCATCTTTACTAAAGGCGTTCAAGACATAAACTTGGCAGCGCGAAAGCAATGCGGGAATAACTTCAAAACTCGGATTTTCAGTTGTGGCACCAATAAGCGTCACCCAACCTTTTTCAACCGCTTCTAGTAAAGAATCTTGCTGCGATTTACTAAATCGGTGGATCTCATCGATGAATAAAATGGGATTTTTGACTGTGAATAATCCACCTTGTTGCTTTGCCTTATCAATAACATCTCTAATATCTTTAACACCAGAATTAATAGCACTCAATTTATAAAAAGGTCGGTTGGTAGTATTGGCAATTATATTAGCTAGTGTTGTTTTACCTATTCCAGGCGGACCCCAAAAAATGAGTGACGGTAAAACACCAGATTCAATCTGCCTAGTTAAAACACCATTGTTTCCAACCAAATGTTCTTGACTAAGATAGTCTGTCAAAGTTTGTGGTCGGAGGCGTTCTGCTAACGGTGTATTCATAGGCTAAATTTACAAATATTCAACGGACTTTAATGTTTAGTAAGTATCATTTCAGATAAACGACTAATAATTCATCATGCAGACTTTTTGTCAATAAAATTCAAGGGATGTCATATCTTTCAAAGATGGATTGGTTTTTGAAACCAAAGAAAAAAAAATTAACTAGACGTGCAGCAACAAGAATTCAGATTTTCTACAGGTGTGATTGCCTACCCGATACTTTTTGTATTAATCATTTGGATTGTGTTTTGGTTTCAAGTGCGCGTGCATTATGGAATTAAAAGCTTCGGTATTTATCCGCAATCCTTAGAAGGATTAAGAGGTATCATTTTTAGTCCGTTTATACACGCGGATGTAACCCATTTATACCACAATACCATTCCCCTTTTTGTGTTATCAGTTGCCTTGTTTTACTTCTACCGTAAAATAAGTTGGAAAGTCATTGTATATGGTATTTTACTTTCGGGGCTGATAACTTGGGTAATTGGCCGACCTGCAAATCATATTGGCGCTAGCGGACTGATTTATGTATTGGTGAGTTTTATCTTTTTTAAAGGTGTATTTGCGAAACATTACCGTTTAATTGCCTTGTCGTTGTTGGTTATTTTCCTGTATGGCAGCATGATTTGGTATGTGTTTCCTGTAAAAGATAATATGTCGTGGGAAGGACATTTGGGCGGATTGATAACAGGATTCCTATTTGCTTTATTTTTCAGAAAACAAATTGCAAAACCAGAAAAATATAAGTGGGAACAACCAGGCTACAATGAAGAAGACGATGAGTTCATGAAGCATTTTGATGAGAATGGCAATTTCATCGAGTTTAAAAAAGAAGATGAAATGGATACTCAAGAAAAATTGGAAAATTCATCTCCTAAAATCACCTATATATTTAAAGAGAACAAAAAAGACTAGCGTCGTTGCCTCACCACTTCGTACAAAAAAGCGCCGCAGGCAACACTAACATTAAGTGAATCAATAGAGCCTAAAATTGGTAATTTAGCTTTGTCATCTACAATTTTTAATACTGATGGATTGATACCATCACCTTCAGAACCCATTACAATCGCGCAAGGTTCAGTAAATGATACGTCGTAAAGTAAGTTATCAGTTTTTTCGGTTGCAGCAACTACTTTAATGCCCGAAGCTTGCATATGGAAAATGGCGTCTTTAATATGATCTACCTTGCAGATAGGAATATTAAAAATGGCACCGGCACTAGTTTTTACTGCATCGGCATTAAGCGGTGCGCCTCCTTTTTTCTGAACAATGATACCAGAAACGCCGGTACATTCTGCAGTTCTAATAATAGCACCAAAATTACGAACATCACTAATTTGATCTAAAATAAGAAATAATGGAACGGTACCAGATTCAACCACGTTTAAAACCAAATCGTCTAAATTGTAAAACGAAACAGGTGCAATTTGAGCCACAACGCCTTGGTGATTTTTTTTAGTTAAGCGATTTAGTTTTTCAACCGGAACGTAAGAAGTGCTGATACTTTCCTTTCGGAGTAATTGCTCTAATTCCTGAATTAAATCGCCACGAAGTCCTTTTTGTACAAAAACTTTGTCAACGCTTTTTCCAGCATTGATAGCTTCTATCACAGCGCGAATACCAAATATATTATAATCTTGTTCCATGTTGCAAAAGTAGCGTAATTCTTTGTTGAAATTTCAATCTAGTTTTGAAGTTTTTGATTTAGGATTTTATAAACTTTAACGTGGTACTTTTATTGTTCAACACTAATTTAATAAAATATAAACCGCTGTTTAAGTCTTTTACATTGACTGTTTCGACCCCATTAGAAAGCATTACTTGATTCCCCAAAATATCATAAATGATATAGTGCTCTATCGGATTACTTGATTCAATGTTTATAATGTCAATTACCGGGTTTGGAAAAATAGATACAGAATCAATTTCATTATCATTTATACTTAAGTTGTTGCATAGTGTAAGATTTGGATTCTGTTCAATTGGGTCTCCAGGTGTTAAATCCTTTCCTATGAACCCAGGAAAATTGGGAGCATATTTTGTTGCTCTAAAAATTTGAGTCTGAAAGTTCATGGTTGGTTGTCCTTGTTCGGCAATTTCACCAGTATCGTTTCTAACTGGGACGACATACTTCCAAACAATATTTTCCTCTTGATCAATTTCAAAAATCACACCATTTCTACCTTCACATATTAGTATGTTTCCATTAGGTAATTCTTGTGCATTGCTCAATGCTGGCGAAGAAAAATTTGTAATATCTTTATTATCAGTATATGTATAATATGGAGCCGACGGTCCAAAGGCTGTGTTATCCGGTTGCGTATAAAATCCAGGGCTGTTAAAAGGCGTCTCAAAAATTATAACTTCTGAATACTGTGGCGTTCTACCATTCCCATTATTAAAAACAATTACTTTTCCTTCATTATTGAAGCCAGGTTGAATTCTGTATGGGGCGTGTTGGCCATAAAGAATTCTATCCGATTCGGTGCCTTGGCGATAGGACTGAGGATTTCCCCATCTGTATAGGAAATCACCGCCTTTTCCATAGATACCACCCGAATGAGTTGCTGCTTCAGTTGTGGTTGTTGAGTGATCAATAATCCAAATTTCGCTTAAATTTCTACTACTGATTATAATCTGATTTAAAACTTCATCCAATTGAATGGAATTAATATGTAGCCAATTTGGATTACCGTTAAGACCATTTAAAAAGTTTATATCTAATTTATTGGGGTTTTCACTAACGCTACCGAAATTATCTTTAGTATCATCAAAATCTTGTATTAGGTGATCTTTAATATTCCATTCCCAAATTATATTGCCATCCGATGCCCCGATAGGCTCTACTTCGATTATTTGTTCATTATATAAAACATTTTCAACTAAATTAGCAGGGTTTCTTCCAGCTTGAATCGCTTCAACATCACTCATAACCGTTGCAGCTAGTATAAGTACATTTCCATTTGGCATTGGGAATATATCGTGATGTTGTCTGTACTCGGGCGTGTCGTAAAAAAACTGCCAAGTTAGATCACCTTCCCAATCATATTTTTCAATTACGCCACCACGACCCCCAAAAGAAATTGTTGTACTATTGGTCCTACCAGCTCTTAAAATACTGCCGTCTTCTAAAAGATAGACCGCATTACCTGGAGGAAAATTGCTGGTCCATTCATTAATCACCTCGCCACAATTATTTATTAAAAAGGATTTATGATGAACGGATATTAGTGTGTAAGCCTCAAAAACTCCATTATCTATGCTCACCGTTCCATAAGTGTTCTGGGCAGAGAGAAAAGATTGTGTAAATAAGAAAAACGTAAAGACAACTATTATTTTGTTCATAGCGTTAAAATATTTAATGTATGTTTAAATTTTTTGCATGAATTTCGCTAAATAGGAGCTAAAAACCTAGTGATTAAAGAATGTTTAACAAAATTATAAATCTCAATTTTAGAAAAAAGACTAAAACTGCGACGTTAAGCTAATATGAATTTTTGAATCTGATAGTCTAAATTGCTGGTTTTCCGTTTTAGCACTCGAGTAGTTAAATTTGAATAAGCCTGCATTGGTCAATAGTCCGAAGCCAAAGCCAAAGCCGAATAATTTATCCTTGGTGGTGGCTATATTATTTTCACTATACGCCGCATCTAAAACTGTATGCACATATAAGGAATTAGTTAATCTGTATCGGTATTCAGTATTTAAAACACCATATAAATTGGCAAGTAAACTATTTTCTTCAAAACCTCTTATAGAATTAATGCCTCCAAATCGGAACAGTTCATTTTCAAAGTAATTATCCGAAATAAGCGTGGCGCCATCTAGCCGAACGTATATACTATTCCGTTCATTCAAGTTAAAAATCTTAAAAGTATTTAGTCTGAGAAATGACTGATTTAAATCGGAATTTGCAATGGTTCTTTTACCAATACCAGCCGAAAAATCAACATAAAAATTCACTGGAAATAAGATGTCATAAAACTGCGGTGCTATATGCTGATATTCGGCAATGTAAAAATTAGACCTAAAGTCTTCGAAAATGAGTGAAGTATTACTTAAAAGATTATCTGACTTCACACTACTAATACCAGCGCTAAATCTATTTTTAACATCTATTTGGTAGTCTAATTTTAAGGTTTGCATGGTGCTTAAAAAGGTTGAATCTCGTCTAAAAATATTTAAGTTGCCAGTAA
Organism: Flavobacteriaceae bacterium; assembly: GCA_018402135.1. Classification (GTDB taxonomy): domain Bacteria; phylum Bacteroidota; class Bacteroidia; order Flavobacteriales; family Flavobacteriaceae; genus Paucihalobacter. Next base: position 934,306 of record JAGYJF010000003.1, read on the forward strand.
TACCAATTGGTGATTTAAACAAATAAGGCATTCTAACTTCTATATCAAAGGTGCGTTGTTCATTTTCGTCGCTCTTATATAGTAGTTTAAGTGTTTCGCCATAATTGAGATTATTGATTAAATTTAAGTTTAAATAGCCGTCAAACTCAATTTTATTGGTGTCTTCATTGGTCCCAAAACCCAGAAAACCATCAAAATTATTCACTTTAGATTTTTCAATGTAGACATATAATATAGTAGAGTCTTTTGTGAATAATACTTCAGGTTCTTTTATTTGGTTTGCAAAATTTATGTTCTGAAGATTGGCAGTTTGCTTTTTGATGCGCTCTAAGTTAAAAACCGAATTTTTGGTAAGTTTAAGTTGATGTTTTAAAAATGACTTCGGAAATTTTTCATAACCTTTTATAACAATAGAATCTAAAGTTCTTTTGGCATTTTGTTCTATATCGAGATAGCCGGTTATAATGTTATTATCCAATGGAATCAGATTTTGAAGCTGAACAACTGCAAAAGGTTGACCAGAAGCAGTGATGTCTTGATTGACAAGTTGCATCACAGTTTCTAAATTAGATATAGCAACCTCAAAATAATCGTCGTTTTTGTTAATGATTAATGGTCGAAGCAATTGTATATTTACAAGATGGATATTGTAGATTCTAACTTTACTAAATTTATTGTTGAGACTTAGTTGGGCAAGAAAGGTTGAATCGGAGCTTTGTTTGATTTCTTTGAGATAGGCTTCAATGTATCCCAATTTATAGAGTAATTTTAATTGCTTATCAACTTCGTTATTTATGGCATTAAAATCAAGATGTTTTCTAGAATATCGCAAAGAATCAACCACTTTAGTTTCTAGGCTATCCATTCCTTTAATGCGCAATGTTAAGGACTGTGCTTGTATAGATGTGAAAGCGGTATATAAAAAAATAAAAATGAGGTAGCTATATTTTTTCGACACAATATAAGGTTGATAAAGGTTCAAATCTAACGCAAAAAATTGTTTAAAGTTATAGCCTAGGTAAAATTTACGGTGGTACTTCTAAAATTTAATTAATTAGTGTTTGAATTATTCATTTTAATTTCTACCTTTGCAGCCCTCAAAAGCGAGGGTTAAAAAATTATATAGTAAAAATATATGCCAACAATTTCACAATTAGTACGAAAAGGAAGAGCCAAAATAACCAAGAAGAGTAAATCGGCTGCTTTAGATTCGTGTCCACAACGTCGTGGAGTTTGTACGCGTGTTTACACTACAACGCCTAAAAAACCTAACTCTGCAATGCGTAAAGTTGCAAGGGTAAGGTTAACAAATGGCAATGAAGTTAACGCCTACATTCCAGGAGAAGGACATAATCTACAAGAGCACTCGATAGTATTGGTTAGAGGTGGAAGGGTTAAAGATTTACCAGGAGTTAGATACCACATTGTTCGTGGCGCTTTAGACACCGCAGGTGTAGCAGGCAGAACGCAACGTAGATCTAAGTATGGTGCTAAACGCCCTAAGAAGTAATTAAACTTTAAGAAGAAGACATGAGAAAAAGACAAGCGAAAAAAAGACCGCTTTTACCAGATCCGAGATTTAACGATCAGCTAGTAACGCGGTTCGTTAATATGATGATGTGGGATGGTAAAAAATCGGTGGCGTTTAAAGTATTCTATGATGCAATTGATATTGTAGAACAAAAGAAAACAGACGAGGAAAAGACATCTCTAGAAATTTGGAAAGATGCATTATCAAATGTAATGCCTCACGTAGAAGTACGCAGCCGCAGAGTTGGTGGTGCTACATTTCAAATTCCGATGCAAATTCGCCCAGATCGTAAAGTTTCAACTGCAATGAAATGGTTAATTAGCTATTCACGTAAAAGAAACGAAAAATCTATGGCCTTAAGATTAGCTTCCGAAATTTTAGCCGCTGCTAAAGAAGAAGGTGCTGCTGTGAAGAAAAGAGTAGATACTCATAAAATGGCAGAAGCAAACAAAGCATTCTCACACTTTAGATTTTAAGATAAAATGGCTAGAGATTTAAAATATACAAGAAATATAGGTATTGCTGCGCATATTGATGCTGGCAAAACAACAACTACAGAGCGTATCCTTTACTATACGGGTGTTTCTCATAAAATTGGTGAAGTACACGATGGTGCTGCTACAATGGATTGGATGGAGCAAGAGCAAGAGAGAGGTATTACCATTACTTCTGCTGCAACCACCTGTACTTGGGTATTTCCAAAAGAAAATGCACAACCTACCGAAGATGCTAAAGATTATCATTTTAATATTATAGATACTCCTGGCCACGTTGACTTTACTGTTGAGGTAAATAGATCACTACGTGTACTTGATGGTTTGGTTTTCTTATTTAGTGCTGTTGATGGTGTTGAGCCACAATCTGAAACTAACTGGAGGTTAGCCGATAATTATAAGGTGCCAAGAATTGGTTTCGTTAATAAAATGGACCGTCAAGGCTCAAACTTTATGGCTGTTTGTACGCAAGTAAAAGAAATGCTTGGGTCTAACGCTGTTCCGATTGTATTACCGATTGGTGATGAAGTTGATTTTAGAGGTATTGTAGATTTGGTAAAAAACCGAGCTATTGTATGGCACGATGAGACACAGGGAGCAACTTTTGATGTTGTTGAAATTCCTGAAGAATTAAAAGAAGAGACAAAAAAATATAGAGCCCTTCTTATAGAAGAAGTAGCTGGTTATGATGAAGCGCTTCTTGAGAAATTCATGGAAGATGAAGATTCAATCACAGAAGACGAAATCCACGCAGCCTTAAGAGCAGCGGTTATGGACATGTCTATCATTCCTATGATATGTGGTTCTTCTTTTAAAAATAAAGGAGTACAGTTTTTATTAGACGCTGTATGTCGTTATTTGCCTTCCCCTATGGATAAAGAGGCGATTATTGGTATCAATCCAGATACAGAAAAAGAAGAAAGAAGAAAGCCTTCAGTTACTGAACCTTTCGCAGCGTTAGCATTTAAAATTGCAACTGACCCATTTGTTGGACGTTTAGCATTTTTTAGAGCATATTCTGGTCGTTTAGATGCGGGTTCATACGTATTGAACAATCGTTCTGGTAATAAAGAGCGTATTTCTCGTATTTACCAAATGCATGCTAACAAACAAAATGCTATCGATTTTATTGAAGCTGGTGATATTGGTGCAGCAGTTGGTTTTAAGAGTATAAAAACTGGAGATACCTTATCAGATGAAAAACATCCTATCGTTTTAGAAAGTATGAATTTCCCTGATCCCGTTATCGGTATTGCAGTTGAACCAAAAACTAAGGCAGATGTAGATAAATTGGGTATGGCACTTGCTAAATTAGCTGAAGAAGATCCTACTTTTACAGTAAGAACAGATGAGGCCTCAGGTCAAACTATCATCTCTGGTATGGGTGAGTTACACTTAGATATCATTGTAGATAGATTAAGACGTGAGTTTAAAGTTGAAGTAAATCAAGGTCAGCCACAAGTTGAGTACAAAGAGGCAATCACTAAAAAAGCACAGCACAGAGAGGTTTACAAAAAGCAATCTGGTGGTCGTGGTAAGTTTGCCGATATTGTATTTACTTTAGAACCAGCCGAAGAAGGAAAAGTGGGATTAGAGTTTGTTTCTGAAATTAAAGGTGGTAATATTCCAAAAGAGTTTATCCCTTCAATCGAAAAAGGATTTAAACAAGCTATGATCAACGGACCTTTAGCAGGCTATGAAGTAGATGCTATGAAAGTGGTTGTTACTGATGGTTCTTATCACGATGTGGATTCAGATCAGTTGTCTTTTGAATTAGCCGCTAAAATGGGATTCAAAGCTGCTGCAAAAGCTGCGAAAGCAGTAATTATGGAGCCAATCATGAAATTAGAAGTGTTAACTCCTGAAGAAAACATGGGAGATATTGTTGGAGACCTTAACCGTCGTCGTGGTCAAGTAAATGACATGGGTGACAGAGCTGGTTCTAAAGTAGTTAAAGCAACAGTGCCGCTATCAGAAATGTTCGGCTATGTAACTTCACTACGTACGTTATCATCTGGTAGAGCAACTTCTACTATGGAATTTTCACATTATGCCGAAACACCTTCTAATATATCTGAAGAAGTAATTAAGGCAGCAAAAGGTGTAGAAGCATAAACTAAAAAAACATGAGTCAGAAAATAAGAATAAAATTAAAATCTTACGATCACAATTTAGTAGATAAGTCTGCCGAGAAAATCGTAAAAACTGTTAAAAGTACTGGTGCTGTTGTAACAGGTCCTATTCCGTTACCAACTCACAAGAAAATATTCACAGTATTGCGTTCTCCGCACGTAAACAAGAAAAGTAGAGAGCAATTCCAATTAAGTTCTTACAAGAGATTATTGGATATCTACAGTTCTTCATCAAAAACTATTGATGCTTTGATGAAGCTTGAGTTACCAAGTGGTGTTGAGGTTGAAATTAAAGTGTAATGTGTTCCTGTAAATCCCGATAGTTATCGGGAGGAATCACATGAACAAAAGCCTTAAGATTAAAACATGTCCTTAACGATGGTTAAGGAAAAACGGTAAAAATACAATTCAGGGTTGAAAGGTATTTTGACCCTGATTATTTTTAAAAGGTCAAGTCGCGACTTGACCATAAAATCAGAAAAGACAAGTCGCGAATTGTCAATAACAAAAACAAATAAATATGTCTGGGTTAATAGGAAAAAAAATCGGTATGACCAGTATTTATGACGAGAATGGAAAAAATATTCCATGTACCGTTATACAGGCTGGACCATGTATCGTTACCCAAGTCAGAACCGAAGAGGTTGACGGGTACAAAGCGCTTCAACTTGGTTTCGATGACAAGGCAGAGAAAAGTGCTATTAAAGCTGAAATTGGTCACGCCAAGAAAGCTGGTACTTCTGTAAAAACTAAAGTCGCCGAGTTCCAAGGATTTGAAGAAGGTTACAAATTGGGTGATGCCATTACGGTGGAATACTTTATTGAAGGAGAATTTGTTGATATTGCTGGAATCTCTAAAGGAAAAGGATTTCAAGGTGTTGTAAAACGTCACGGTTTTGGTGGTGTTGGTCAAGCTACGCACGGGCAGCACAACAGATTAAGAGCACCAGGTTCTATTGGTGCGGCTTCATATCCTGCAAGAGTATTTAAAGGAATGAAAATGGCCGGAAGAATGGGCGGAGAGAAAGTGAAAGTTGAAAATTTAAGAGTTTACAAAGTGGTTCCAGAAAAAAACCTTTTAGTTATTAAAGGTTGTATTCCTGGTCACAAAAATTCTTATGTAATTATCGAGAAGTAATGAAAGTAGCAGTTTTAGATATAAACGGAAAAGACACAGGTAGAAAAGCAGAGCTTTCTCAAGATGTGTTCGCTATTGAGCCTAACAATCACGCAGTATATTTAGATGTAAAACAGTATTTGGCTAACCAACGTCAGGGTACTCACAAGTCTAAAGAAAGAAATGAAATTTCTGGAAGTACGCGCAAGATTAAAAAGCAAAAAGGTACTGGTACAGCGCGTGCTGGCAGTATAAAGTCTGGTATTTTTAAAGGTGGTGGTCGTATGTTCGGTCCAAGACCAAGAAATTACAGTTTTAAATTAAATAAAGGTTTAAAGAGGTTAGCTCGTAAGTCTGCGTTAAGTATTAAGGCAAATGAAAACTCAATTGTAGTGATAGAAGACTTCAATTTTGACGCTCCAAAAACAAGTAATTTTACCAATGTTTTGAAAGCTTTAGAGATTGAAAACAAAAAATCTCTATTTGTGTTGGGAGCGTTAAATAATAATGTATATTTGTCGTCACGCAATTTAAAGGGCTCAGACGTTATAATAAGTTCAGAATTAAGTACATACAAGATAATGAACGCAAATAAGTTGGTGCTTTTAGAAAGTGCCTTAGAAGGAATTGAATCGAATTTAAGTAAATAGGACAACCATGAACATCTTAATAAAACCTATAATTACTGAAAAAGCTACCAAAGATAGTGAGTTGAGAAACTGCTATAGCTTTGAAGTAAATAACAAGGCGAACAAGATAGAAATTAAAAATGCGGTGGAAGCTGCTTATGGTGTTTCTGTTGATAAAGTTCGTACAATAAATGTCCGTCCAGATAGAAGAACGCGTTTTACAAAAACAGGCGTTCAGCATGGTAAAACAAATGCTGTTAAAAAAGCAATTGTACAACTGGCGGAAGGTGAGACCATTGATTTATACGCTAATATGTAATTAGACAAAAATGTCAGTAAGAAAATTAAAACCAATCACATCAGCTCAGCGATTTAGAGTAGTAAATGGATTTGACGCCATCACTACTGATAAGCCGGAGAAAAGTTTATTAGCTCCGAAGAAACGGTCTGGTGGAAGAAACAGTCAAGGAAGAATGACCATGCGCTACATTGGTGGTGGTCATAAAAAGAAGTATCGTATTATCGACTTTAAACGAAATAAAGCGGGAATTCCAGCTGAAGTTAAGTCTATCGAGTATGATCCAAACAGAACAGCCTTTATCGCTTTATTGAATTATCACGATGGCGAAAAAAGATACATCATTGCTCAGAATGGTTTGCAGGTTGGTCAGAATTTAGTTTCTGGCATTAGTGGCGTCGCTCCTGAAATAGGAAACGCAATGCCTCTTAGCCAAATACCATTAGGAACAGTAATTTCTTGTATAGAATTGCACCCTGGTCAAGGAGCTGTTATGGCTCGAAGTGCTGGAGCATTTGCTCAGTTAATGGCTAGAGACGGTAAGTTTGCAACAGTTAAATTACCATCTGGGGAAACCCGTTTGATTTTAGCTAATTGTATGGCTACCATTGGCGCAGTTTCAAACTCCGATCACCAATTAATTGTATCTGGTAAAGCGGGTAGAAGTCGTTGGTTGGGAAGACGTCCAAGAACAAGACCTGTTGTAATGAATCCCGTCGATCACCCAATGGGTGGTGGTGAAGGTAAGTCATCAGGTGGTCACCCTAGATCTAGAAAAGGTATTCCAGCTAAAGGTTATAGAACGCGTTCTAAAACTAAAGCAAGTAGTAAGTATATTGTAGAACGTAGAAAGAAATAATTAAGATAGTATGGCACGTTCATTAAAAAAAGGACCTTATATCCATTATAAACTAGAGAAGAAAGTTGCAGAAAATGTAGCCTCTAATAAAAAGTCAGTTATAAAAACTTGGTCAAGAGCATCAATGATTTCTCCGGATTTTGTTGGTCAAACAATAGCAGTTCACAACGGACGCCAATTTGTACCAGTGTATGTAACCGAAAACATGGTAGGTCACAAGTTAGGAGAATTTTCACCAACGCGTTCTTTCAGAGGTCACGCAGGTGCAAAAAATAAAGGTAAAAAATAAATAGCGCTATGGGAACTCGTAAAAAAGAAATGGCAGAGGCTATAAAAGCAGAAAGAAAGACTGTTGCAATCGCAAAGCTTAATGACTGCCCAACCTCACCAAGAAAAATGCGTTTAGTTGCGGATTTAGTAAGAGGTCAGAAAGTTGACAAGGCTTTACAAATATGCAAGTTTAGCTCAAAAGAAGCTTCACGTCGTGTTGAGAAGTTATTACTTTCGGCCATTGCAAATTGGCAAGCAAAAAATGAAGATGCCGACGTTGAAAGCGCTGATTTATTTGTGAAAGAAATAAGAGTTGATTGTGGAACAATGTTGAAACGATTACGTCCAGCACCACAAGGAAGAGCTCACAGAATTAGAAAAAGATCTAACCACGTTACTGTGATTGTAGACGCATTAAACAAAACACAAAGCTAAGATAGAAGTATGGGACAAAAGACAAATCCAATCGGAAATCGTTTAGGTATTATCAGAGGATGGGAATCTAACTGGTACGGTGGAAATGACTACGGTGATAAACTCGCTGAAGACGATAAGATTAGAAAATACGTTCACGCACGTTTATCTAAAGCTAGTGTGTCTAGAGTAATTATTGAGCGTACACTTAAACTTGTAACCGTTACTATCACTACCGCAAGACCTGGTATCATTATTGGGAAAGGTGGTCAAGAGGTAGACAAGTTAAAAGAAGAGCTTAAGAAAATTACTAACAAAGAAGTTCAGTTAAATATTTTTGAAATCAAAAGACCTGAACTTGATGCATTCTTAGTAGCTTCAAGCGTTGCACGTCAAATTGAAAGTCGTATTTCATACAGACGCGCAATTAAGATGGCAATTGCTGCTACCATGAGAATGAATGCAGAAGGAATTAAAATTCAAATTAGTGGTCGATTGAACGGTGCAGAAATGGCACGTTCCGAACATTATAAAGAAGGACGTATTCCTTTGTCAACATTTAGAGCCGATATTGATTATGCTTTAGTTGAAGCCCACACTACTTACGGTAGATTAGGCATCAAAGTATGGATCATGAAAGGTGAAGTATACGGAAAGAGAGAACTTTCTCCTTTAGTAGGACTATCTAAGAAACAAGGCGGAAAACCCGCTGGAGCAGGTAGTCCAAAACCACGTCGTAGAAAGTAATTAAAAGTAAAGGAAAATGTTACAACCGAAAAGAACAAAATTTCGTAAAGTCCAGAAAGGACGTATGAAAGGTAATACCGGAAGAGGTCATTTACTCTCTAATGGAATGTTTGGAATTAAATCTTTAGATGAGAGTTTTTTAACGTCTCGTCAGATTGAAGCCGCTCGTATTGCCGCTACACGTTATATGAAAAGAGAAGGTCAATTGTGGATTAAAATATTCCCAGACAAGCCAATTACCAAAAAACCATTAGAAGTACGTATGGGTAAAGGTAAAGGTGCTGTTGAATATTGGGTAGCAGTTGTAAAACCAGGTCGTATGTTATTTGAAGTAGCGGGTGTACCAATGGAAGTTGCAAAAGAAGCACTAAGATTGGCGGCTCAAAAGCTTCCAGTAAAAACAAAATTTATCGTAGCTAGAGATTACGAAGCTTAATAGAATTAAAATTATGAAGCAATCAGAAATTAAAGAGCTATCCGTAGCCGAGTTACAAGAAAAATTAGGTGAGACCAAAAAGAGTTATGCGGATCTAAAATTAGCCCACGCCATAACACCTTTAGAAAATCCAATTCAGTTGCGCAATGCTAGACGTGTTGTTGCGAGAATAGCAACAGAATTAACAAATAGAGAATTACAATAATCGTATTCTGCTGAAAGATGGAAAACAGAAATTTAAGAAAAGAACGTATAGGAGTTGTTACAAGTAACAAAATGCAGAAGTCCATTGTGGTTTCTGAAGTTAAAAAGGTAAAACACCCTATGTATGGAAAATTCGTTTTGAAAACGAAAAAATACGTTGCACACGACGAAACTAACGATTGTAACATTGGCGATAAAGTAAAGATCATGGAAACACGACCTTTAAGCAAATCAAAATGTTGGAGATTAGTAGAAATAATTGAAAGAGCTAAGTAATTATGGTACAACAAGAATCTAGATTAAAAGTAGCCGATAATACCGGTGCAAAAGAGGTTTTAACCATCAGAGTATTGGGTGGTACAAAAAGACGTTATGCATCAGTAGGAGATAAAATAGTTGTTTCTATCAAAGATGCAACGCCCAACGGCAACGTTAAAAAGGGATCGGTTTCTACAGCTGTAGTAGTTCGTACAGTTAAGGAAGTTAGACGTCCAGATGGCTCATACATTCGTTTCGATGACAACGCCTGTGTATTGTTAAATGCTCAAGGTGAAATGAGAGGAACACGTGTGTTTGGTCCAGTTGCGAGAGAACTTCGTGATAAACAATTCATGAAAATTGTATCATTGGCACCAGAAGTGCTTTAAGGAATATTAAAAATGACAAAACTGAAAATTAAATCAGGAGATACCGTTCAAGTTATTGCTGGAGATCATAAAGGTTCAGAAGGTAAAGTGCTTAAGGTATTGTTAGATAAAAACAAGGCCATTGTTGAAGGCGTTAACACGGTGAAAAAACACACCAAACCTAGCGCTCAAAATCCACAAGGTGGTATTGTAGAGAAGGAAGCACCAATCCATATATCTAATTTATCTTTGTTAACAAAGAAAGGTGAAACTACTCGTGTAGGTTACAGAATGGAAGGTGATAAAAAAGTGAGATTTTCTAAAAAATCAAATGAAGTAATTTAATTATGAGCTACATTCCAAGATTAAAACAAGAGTATAGAGGCAAAGTTGTGTCTGCTCTTACAGAAGAGTTCGGATATCAAAATGTGATGCAAGTTCCAAAACTTCAGAAAATAGTTGTTTCTAAAGGAGTTGGTGCGGCAGTAGCTGATAAAAAATTAGTAGATCATGCCGTTGAAGAGCTAACTAAAATTACAGGCCAAAGAGCAGTTGCGACTATTTCAAAAAAGGATGTTGCTTCGTTTAAGTTACGAAAAGGCATGCCAATTGGTGCAAAAGTTACCTTAAGAGGTGAGCGTATGTATGAGTTTTTAGATAGACTTGTTACATCAGCACTTCCTAGAGTTAGAGATTTTAGCGGAATAAAAGCAGGTGGTTTCGATGGGAGAGGTAACTATAATTTAGGGATTACTGAACAAATCATTTTTCCAGAAATAGATATCGATAAAATCAACAAGATCTCAGGTATGGATATTACATTTGTAACTTCAGCTGAGACTGATAAAGAAGCAAAATCATTATTAACCGAATTAGGTTTACCGTTTCAAAAGAATTAAGATATGGCTAAAGAATCAATGAAAGCCCGCGAGGTGAAAAGAGAAAAAACTGTAGCTAAATATGCTGAGAAGAGAAAGGCTTTGAAAGAAGCTGGAGATTACGAAGCGCTGCAGAAACTGCCAAAAAATGCATCTCCAGTTAGATTGCATAACAGATGTAAACTTACAGGTAGACCGAGAGGTTACGTCAGACAATTTGGTATTTCGCGTGTTATGTTGCGTGAAATGGCAAATAAAGGACTAATTCCAGGAGTTAAAAAGGCAAGTTGGTAAAGAAATAACTTGGTTTAAGGTTCACTGTAGATAATTGTCTGCAGTTGAAAACCAAAACCACAAATCAATAATTATGTACACAGATCCAGTAGCGGATTATTTAACCAGAATTAGAAATGCAGTAAAAGCTAACCATAGAGTGGTTGATATACCTGCGTCTAATTTGAAGAAAGAGATAACTAAAATATTATTCGAACAAGGATATATTTTAAGTTACAAATTTGACGACTCATCAGTTCAAGGAACTATTAAGATAGCCTTGAAGTATTCTAAAGATACGAAAGAGTCTGTTATTAAGAAGATTCAACGAATCAGTAAACCAGGTTTACGTAAGTATGCTGGCGCAAACGAAATGCCTAGAGTTTTAAATGGTCTTGGTATTGCGATTGTATCAACTTCGCACGGGGTAATGACCGCCAAACAAGCGCAACGCGAGAATGTAGGTGGTGAATTATTATGTTACGTATACTAATAAAACAGGAAAGAAATGTCAAGAATAGGAAATAACCCCATTGCAATTCCATCAGGAGTAACAATAGATTTTAAAGACAATTTACTTACTGTAAAAGGTAAATTAGGAGAGCTTTCTCAAAACATACAGGATGTAGAATTAACCATAGAAGATACAAATATCGTGGTTACTAGACCATCCGATTCTAAAACTGCAAGAACTAATCATGGTTTGTACCGTTCGCTTATATTCAATATGATTGAAGGCGTATCTAACGGTTGGACAAAACAGCTAGAATTAGTAGGTGTAGGTTATAGAGCATCTAATCAAGGAAACAAATTAGACTTAGCTTTAGGTTTTTCACACAATATCGTTATTGATGTAGCACCTGAAGTAACAGTTGAAACAATTTCTGAGAAAGGAAAGAATCCAATAGTTAAATTAACATCTCATGACAAACAATTGGTTGGTCAAGTTGCTGCTAAAATACGCGGCTTCAGAAAACCAGAACCTTACAAAGGAAAAGGTGTGAAATTTGTTGGTGAAGAATTAAGAAGAAAAGCAGGTAAATCAGCTTAATAGAAAAGTTATGGCATTAACAAAAAACGAAAGAAGAATAAGAATTAAAAGCAGAATTCGCAAGGTAGTTTCTGGTACAGAAGCCAGACCACGTTTATCTGTTTTTAGAAGCAATAAAGAAATTTATGCTCAAATCGTAGATGATGTAACTGGTAAAACTATTGCAGCTGCATCTTCAAGAGATAAAGACATTGTAACTGTTAAAGGTAACAAATCCGAAGTAGCAACTTTAGTTGGTAAAGCAGTAGGTGAAAAAGCATTAAAAGCTGGCGTTGAAACTATTTCTTTTGATAGAGGTGGTTATTTGTATCACGGTAGAGTTAAATCATTAGCCGACGGTGCTAGAGAAGCTGGACTTAAATTTTAAAAAATTATGTATCAAAAATATAAAAACGCAGAGCTTGTTAAGCCAGGTGGATTAGAATTAAAAGATAGATTAGTAGGTGTACAACGTGTTACGAAGGTAACAAAAGGTGGTAGAGCGTTTGGTTTTTCTGCTATCGTGGTTGTAGGCGATGAAGCTGGTATTGTTGGTCACGGTCTCGGAAAATCTAAAGATGTTGCAACAGCTATCGCTAAAGCAATTGAAGATGCTAAGAAAAATTTAGTAAAAATTCCAATCATCAAAGGTACGTTACCTCACGAACAAAAAGGTAAATACGGTGGAGCGAGAGTAAATATCATTCCTGCGGCCCCTGGTACAGGTGTAATTGCTGGTGGTGCTGTAAGAACTGTTTTAGAAGCAGTAGGTGTTCACGACGTATTATCAAAATCTCAAGGATCTTCAAATCCACATAACGTTGTTAAAGCGACATTTGATGCTTTATTACAATTAAGAGATGCCAGAACAATTGCGAAGGATAGAGGGATTTCACTTGAAAAGGTTTTTAACGGATAATCTAAAGGATAAGATGGCAACAATTAAAGTAAAAAAAGTAAAAAGTGCTATTAAACGCACTAAACGACAAAAAGACACTCTTATAGCGCTAGGTTTAAAAAAAATCGGTCAAGTAGTAGAGCATGAAGCCACGCCAAATATTATTGGTATGGTTAAAAAAGTTGAACACTTAGTTTCTGTTGAAGAGACAAAATAATACTTAATAAACAATGGATTTAAGTAATTTAAAACCTGCAGAAGGTTCAGTAAAAAATCAAGGTAAACGCATTGGTCGTGGTCAAGGCTCGGGTAAAGGCGGTACTGCTACACGTGGACACAAAGGCGCCAAATCTCGTTCAGGATACTCTAAGAAAATAGGCTTCGAGGGTGGACAAATGCCAATCCAAAGACGAGTGCCAAAATTTGGTTTTACCAATATCAACCGTGTTGAATACCAAGGTGTGAATTTAGATACCTTACAACAGCTGGTTGAGGATAAAAAAATAAAAGATACTGTTACAGTTGATACGTTAATACAATTAGGTCTATGTACCAAGAATGAATTGGTAAAGATTTTAGGTAGAGGCGAATTAAAAGTGAAAATCAATGTAACAGCACATAAATTTACTGCTACTGCAAAAGCTGCAATTGAAGCGGCTGGTGGCGAAGTAGTAACTTTATAAGACAATCAATCAGCCATGAAGATAATAGAAACACTAAAAAACGTTTGGAAAATAACAGAACTAAAAGATCGTATCATTCTAACTCTTGGTCTTTTACTAGTGTATCGTTTTGGTGCCCAGGTAGTATTACCTGGCATTGATGCCAGTAAATTAGGTGGTTTAGCCGAAGGAACTGAAGGCGGAATATTAGGTCTTTTAGTCGCATTTACAGGTGGTGCATTTGCTAACGCATCTGTATTTGCTTTAGGTATTATGCCATACATTTCTGCCTCTATTGTGGTGCAGTTAATGGGTATTGCGATTCCTTATCTTCAGAAATTACAGAAAGAAGGAGAAAGTGGAAGAAAAAAAATCAACCAAATTACGCGTTGGTTAACTATTGCAATATGTTTGGTGCAAGCGCCGGGTTATTTGGCTAGTTTAACAACATTAGGTGTCCCGCCAGATGCATTTTTATTAGGTCAAGGTGGATTGTTCTATTTTTCATCGGTAATTATTTTAGTAACCGGCTGTGTTTTCGCAATGTGGCTTGGGGAGAAAATTACTGATAAGGGAATAGGTAATGGTATTTCATTATTAATTATGGTTGGTATTATAGCAACCTTACCGCAATCATTCATTCAAAATGCTTTGTCACGTTTAAGTGGTGCAGGAAGTGGTGGTTTTATGTTAATCCTTATTGAACTTGTTATTTGGTTCGCTATTATTTTAGCTTCGGTTATGTTGGTTATGGCAGTTAGAAAAATTGCTGTTCAATATGCGAGAAGAACTGCTACCGGTGGTTTTGAAAAGAATGTTTTCGGTTCTAGACAATTTTTGCCTTTAAAATTGAATGCCTCAGGCGTTATGCCAATTATCTTTGCGCAGGCAATAATGTTTGTGCCTAGTTTAATCGGTGGAACGGATATGCTAAAAGATACAGGTGCTGGTTCGTGGTTGCAAACCGAATTCTCTGATATGTTTGGATTAACCTATAATATCGTTTTCGGATTGTTGATAATTATCTTTACCTATTTTTATACAGCTATCACAGTTCCTACGAACAAAATGGCTGATGATTTAAAACGTAGTGGTGGTTTTATTCCTGGGATTAGACCTGGTACAGAAACAGCTGAATATTTAGATAAAATCATGTCGCAAATTACTTTACCAGGATCTATATTTTTAGCGCTCATTGCTGTGTTCCCTGCAATAATTGTGAAGATTGTAGATGTTCAAGCGGGTTGGGCACTTTTTTTTGGTGGTACTTCGCTGCTTATTATGGTTGGTGTAGCGATAGATACAATGCAACAAATTAATTCGTATTTATTGAATAAACATTACGATGGCTTGATGAAAACCGGTAAAAACAGAAAAGCAATAGCTTAACTTAAATTATGGCTAAACAAGCAGCAATAGAACAAGATGGAACCATTATAGAAGCGTTGTCAAATGCAATGTTCCGAGTAGAATTGGAAAATGGTCACATTGTAACAGCGCATATATCTGGTAAAATGCGCATGCATTACATTAAATTATTACCAGGTGACAAAGTGAAATTAGAAATGAGTCCTTACGATTTATCAAAGGCACGCATTACTTACAGATATTAAAAGAAGAGATTATATCGAAAGATAATAATCTATTAAAAAAGAAAAATAAATTTAAGCGATGAAAGTAAGAGCATCAGTTAAAAAGAGAAGTGCCGATTGCAAATTGGTACGTCGTAAAGGAAGACTTTACGTGATTAACAAAAAGAATCCAAGGTTCAAACAAAGACAAGGGTAATTATGGCAAGAATTGCAGGTGTAGACATACCAAAACAAAAAAGAGGTGTAATCGCGCTAACCTATATCTACGGTATTGGTAAAAGCAGAGCACAAGAAATTTTAGCAGCTGCTAAAGTTGACGAAAGCACAAAAGTTCAAGACTGGACAGACGAAGAAGTAGGAAACATTCGTGAGGCTGTTGGTACTTTTACTATTGAAGGTGAATTAAGATCTGAAATTCAATTAAACATCAAGCGTTTAATGGATATTGGATGTTACAGAGGTATTCGTCATAGAGCGGGACTTCCTTTAAGAGGTCAACGCACTAAGAATAATTCTAGAACAAGAAAAGGTAGAAGAAAAACAGTTGCTAACAAGAAAAAAGTAACTAAGTAAAAATAGACGTTAGTCATTAGTGTTTAGAAGTTAGATGAATCTGTTCGAAATAGAAATGTTTAGGATTCTAACAACTAAAAGCTAACACCTAGAAACTAAATTAATATGGCAAAGTCAAGTACTAAAAAACGTAAAGTTATTGTTGATGCTATTGGGGAAGCGCACATTGCAGCCTCTTTCAATAACATCATTATTTCCTTAACCAACAAAAAAGGCGATGTAATTGCATGGTCATCTGCTGGTAAAATGGGGTTTAGGGGTTCAAAGAAAAATACACCTTACGCTGCTCAACTTGCGGCTGAAGATGCAGCAGGAGTTGCAAGAGAAGCAGGTTTGAAAAAAGTAAAAGTGTACGTTAAAGGTCCTGGTAATGGTAGAGAATCTGCTATTAGATCAATTCATAATGCGGGTATTGAAGTGTCCGAAATTATTGATGTCACACCACTTCCGCACAATGGTTGCAGACCTCCTAAACGAAGAAGAGTATAATAGAGAGTAAGTCTCGAAAATAATAATTAATAACAAGTATAATAGAGAAATTAAAATTTTTTGAAGGATAAGTTTAAGACCTTAATTCATAAAATAGTTTCTCATAAATTTTAAAAATGGCAAGATATACTGGTCCTAAAACTAAAATAGCTCGAAAATTTGGTCAAGCTATATACGGAGATGATAAAGCTTTCGAAAAGAGAAATTATCCTCCAGGTCAACACGGTAACAACCGTCGTCGTGGCAAGAAATCTGAATACGCAGTTCAGTTAATGGAAAAGCAAAAAGCTAAATATACCTACGGGGTATTAGAGCGTCAGTTCAGAAATATGTTTAAAAGAGCAACAGCTTCTAAAGGTATAACAGGTGAAGTATTACTTCAATTATGTGAATCTAGATTAGATAACGTTGTTTACAGAATGGGAATCGCGCCGTCAAGAAGTGCGGCTAGACAGTTAGTTTCCCATAGACACATTACCGTTAATGGTGAAAAAGTGAACATTCCGTCATACAATTGTCATGCTGGAGATGTAATTGCGGTTAGAGAGAAATCGAAGTCTTTAGAAGCGATTCAAAACTCACTTTCTAATTCAAGTCATGTTTACGAATGGATTACTTGGAACAATGATAAAATGGAAGGCACATATGTTTCCGTCCCTGCAAGAATTCAAATTCCAGAACAAATTAACGAACAATATATCGTTGAATTATATTCTAAATAATAATTGATACAAAACACAATATGGCAATATTAAATTTTCAGAAGCCCGACAAAGTAATCATGATTGATTCAAATGATTTTGAAGGTAAATTTGAATTTAGACCTTTAGAACCAGGATATGGATTAACAGTAGGAAATGCTTTAAGAAGAGTTTTGTTATCTTCTCTAGAAGGTTTTGCTATAACCTCGGTTAGAATTGAAGGCGTTGATCACGAATTCTCAACCATTTCTGGCGTGGTAGAAGATGTTACAGAAATAATTTTGAATTTGAAGCAATTACGTCTCAAAAGACAAATTGATGAAATCGATAACGAAGCAGTAACCATTTCAATCTCTGGCCAAGATCAAATAACCGCTGGAGACTTTCAGAAATTTATTTCTGGATTTCAGGTTTTAAATACCGATTTGGTGATTTGCAACCTAGATCCTAAAGTTTCCATTAATATGGAAATCACTATTGAAAAAGGCCGCGGTTATGTTCCAGCTGAGGAAAATAAAAAGGCATCTGCATTACTTGGAACAATCTTTACTGATTCTGTTTACACACCAATTAAAAACGTGAAATACAGCATTGAGAATTTCCGTGTTGAGCAAAAGACAGATTACGAAAAATTAATTTTCGAAATCATTACCGATGGATCTATTCATCCAAAAGTTGCTTTAACTGAAGCCGCGAAAATTCTTATTCATCACTTTATGTTATTCTCTGACGAGCGTATCACCCTAGAAGCCGATGAAATAGCACAAACAGAAACTTATGATGAAGAATCTCTTCACATGAGACAATTATTGAAGACTAAATTAGTAGACATGGATTTGTCTGTACGTGCGCTTAACTGCTTAAAAGCGGCCGAAGTAGATACGCTAGGTGATTTAGTTTCTTTCAATAAAAACGATTTAATGAAGTTTAGAAATTTTGGTAAAAAATCATTAACCGAGCTCGAAGAGTTAGTGCATGTAAAAGGCCTTAATTTTGGAATGGATTTAAGCAAATACAAATTAGATAAAGACTAACACGTCATATTTTGCTCTTCGCATGCAGCGGATTGTAGCAAGATGATGGTTAATAATTAAAGTCATGAGACACGGAAAAAAAATAAATCACTTAAGCAGAAAAACTGCCCATAGAAAATCAATGTTGGCTAATATGGCTTGCTCGTTAATAGAGCATAAGCGTATTAATACTACTGTAGCAAAGGCAAAGGCTTTAAAGCAATTTGTAGAACCAATGATAACTAAGTCTAAAGAAGACACAACTCACAACAGACGTTTGGTGTTTTCTAAGTTAAGACAAAAAGAAGCAGTAACTGTATTATTCAGAGATGTTGCATCAAAGGTAGGTGATCGTCCAGGTGGTTACACTAGAATTATAAAACTTGGTAACAGGTTAGGTGATAATGCTGATATGGCCATGATAGAGTTGGTAGATTACAATGAAATCTACAATGCTACTAAACCAGAAAAGAAAACAACTCGTAGAAGTAGAAGAGGTGGAAGTAAACCTGCCGCAGCAGCGCCTGCTCCGGTAGCAACTGATACCAAAGTTTCAAATGAAGAAGAGGAATAAATGTTAATAAGCATTTAATATATAAAGGATAATCTAATAAAGGTTATCCTTTTTTTTATGCAATTTTGTAAAACTATTTAATTTAAATATGAAATACTCCAAAAAACAAAAAGCAATAGTTATTTTAGAAGACGGCACCATATTTTATGGTAAAGCTATTGGTAAATCAGGAACAGCCTTCGGTGAAGTGTGTTTCAATACGGGTACCACAGGTTATCAAGAAATCTTTACCGACCCATCTTATTTCGGTCAAATAATGGTCGCTACAAATGCGCATATTGGTAATTACGGAGCTTCTGATGAAGATATAGAATCAGATTCAGTTAAAATAGCTGGACTTATTTGTAAAAATTTTAGTTACAACTATTCAAGAGTGTCAGCAAATGAGTCCTTAGAAGAATTTTTTGATAAGCACAAAACTTTTGTTGTTTCTGATGTTGACACCAGAGCTTTAGTGAGTTATATTAGAGATCATGGCGCCATGAATGCCGTAATGTCCACTGAGGTTGATAAAATTGACGAATTAAAATTGGCGTTATCAAAAGTACCTAGTATGGCAGGTTTAGAACTGGCTTCAAAGGTTTCAACTAACCAACCTTATTTCCATGGTAATCCCGAAGCAACTTATAAAATTGCCGCCTTAGATTTAGGTATTAAGAAAAATATTCTGCGAAACTTTGCTCAACGAGATGCTTATGTAAAAGTCTTTCCATACAACGCTACTTTTGAAGAAATGAGTGCTTTTAATCCTGATGGCTATTTTATTTCTAATGGTCCTGGAGATCCAGAACCTTTAAAGGATGCACAAAAATTGGCTCAAGATATTTTGTATGAAAAGCGTCCGCTTTTTGGTATTTGCTTAGGTCATCAAGTGATTGCCTTAGCCAATGGAATTTCAACTTATAAAATGCATAATGGCCATAGAGGAATCAATCACCCAATTAAAAATTTGGTCACTGGAAAAGGTGAAATAACTTCACAAAATCATGGTTTTGCAGTTAATAGAGAGGAGACGGAAAAACATTCTGATATAGAAATCACCCATATTCATCTTAATGATAATACAGTAGCTGGCATTAAGTTAAAATCTAAACCATGTTTTTCTGTGCAGTATCATCCAGAAGCAAGTCCTGGACCACACGATGCTTCCTATTTATTTGATGATTTTATGACACTAATCCAGAAGAATAACTAGTTAAATTTTAATGATTCAGGTATAAATCTGCACATTTTTCAATTCGAAAACATTGTAGTTGAATAAAACTATAATAATGCCTATTGTCAAAGCTATGAGCTTCACAATTTTGTAACTTTGTAAATAACACTAAAATATATATATTATGAGTATAATTCTTAACGTACATGCCCGTCAAATTTTTGATTCAAGAGGAAATCCTACAATAGAAGTAGATGTTTTAACCGAAAATGGCGTTTTAGGAAGAGCTGCAGTTCCTTCTGGTGCTTCTACTGGTGAACACGAAGCTGTAGAGTTGCGTGATGGTGGAAAAAGCTATATGGGAAAAGGTGTGCAAAAAGCGGTTGACAACGTTAACAATATTATAGCTGAAGAATTATTAGGCGTTTCTGTGTTCGAGCAGAACATGATTGATAAACTTATGATAGAAATTGATGGTACACCTAATAAATCAAAGTTAGGTGCGAATGCCATACTTGGTGTATCTCTAGCCGTAGCTAAAGCAGCTGCAAATGAATTAAACTTACCTTTATATCGTTACGTTGGGGGTGTTTCAGCTAATACTTTACCAGTACCAATGATGAATATAATTAACGGTGGTTCACATAGCGATGCCCCAATTGCCTTTCAAGAATTTATGGTGATGCCAGTGAAAGCCAATAGCTTCACTCATGCCATGCAAATGGGTACTGAAATATTCCACAACCTGAAAAAAGTGTTGCACGATAGAGGTTTAAGTACTGCTGTTGGTGACGAGGGTGGATTTGCACCAACCTTAGACGGAACAGAAGATGCATTGAAAACCATCGCAAAAGCAGTATCTAAAGCAGGTTATAAACTTGGTGATGATGTGATGATTGCCTTAGATTGTGCAGCGGCAGAATTTTATGTAGACGGTAAATACGACTATACAAAGTTTGAGGGCAAGTCAGGGAAAATACGAACTTCTCATGAACAAGCCGATTATTTGGCAGAACTCGCTTCAAAATATCCAATTATTTCGATAGAAGATGGCATGGACGAAAATGATTGGGATGGCTGGAAATACCTTACCGAAAAAATAGGAGATAAAGTTCAATTAGTTGGTGACGACTTGTTTGTTACCAATGTTGAAAGGTTATCTCGCGGTATTGAAAGCGGTATTGCTAATTCAATATTAATTAAGGTGAATCAAATTGGAACGCTCACCGAAACTATTGCAGCAGTGAACATGGCACATAATGCAGGTTATACTTGTGTAATGTCCCATCGCTCGGGAGAAACAGAAGACAATACCATTGCCGATTTGGCTGTAGCGCTTAATACAGGTCAAATTAAAACTGGCTCAGCATCACGTAGTGACCGTATGGCCAAGTACAATCAATTGTTACGTATTGAAGAAGAACTTGGTGAAGTAGCTTATTTTCCGAAGGAAAAAGCTTTTAAACTATAATAAAATATCAACACGATAAAAAGAACCTTTACATTAATCGATGTAAAGGTTTTTTTATGAAATAAAGAAAATCAAAATGCAAACGTCTCCAGGTATTGCAGCTTCAATTCAGTAAACTACTTAAAACCCGAGACATCACTTTAAAATAGCTAGAAACAGTCTAAAACTGTTGTTAACTTCGTAAAGAAATAGTGAGATATTTCGTAATTTTGTAATCTACTGAAAATTATTTAAAATCATCATATGTCAGACAAAGCTATATTAGAAATTAACGGTGAAAAACATGAATTACCAATAATTCACGGAACAGAAAATGAAAGTGCAATAGATATTAAAAGCTTAAGAAGTGCTACCAATGGCGTCATCACTATTGATCCTGGTTATAAAAATACTGGAAGCTGCGTAAGTGCAATTACATTCCTTGAAGGGGATAAGGGAATTCTAAGATATAGAGGTTATTCAATAGAAGAATTGGCTGAAAAAGCTACTTTTTTAGAAGTTGCCTTTTTATTGATTTTCGGTGAATTACCAACACAAGAACAATTATATAAATTTCATAATGATATCAAAGCACAGTCAGTTGTTGATGAAGACGTAAAAAAAATATTAGATGCTTTCCCTAAGTCAGCACACCCTATGGGTGTTTTGGCGTCCTTAACTTCTGCCTTAACTGCTTTTAACCCAACTTCAGTGAATGTAAATTCTGAAGCTGATATGTACAATGCTATTGTGAAAATTCTGGCTAAATTCCCGGTCTTGGCTGCCTGGACATTACGTAAAAAGCAAGGTTTACCACTAGACTATGGTGACAGATCTTTGGGATATGTTGAGAACGTACTTAAAATGATGTTTAAACAGCCGAATGAAGAGTTTAAATTAAATCCGATTTTAGTCGATGCCTTAGATAAACTCTTAATTTTACATGCCGATCACGAACAAAATTGTTCTACTTCTACTGTAAGAATAGTTGGCTCGTCCCATGCTGGTTTGTTTGTGTCTCTTGCTGCAGGAGTATCTGCCTTATGGGGACCTTTACATGGTGGTGCAAACCAAGCGGTTTTGGAGATGTTGGAGGCTATTAAAGAAGATGGTGGTGATACTAAAAAGTATATGGCAAAAGCTAAAGACAAAGACGATCCTTTTAGGTTGATGGGATTTGGCCACCGTGTTTATAAAAATTTCGATCCGAGGGCTAGGATTATTAAAAAAGCTGCGGATGAAGTATTAGCAGATTTGGGTGTAGAAGATCCTATTTTGGAAATAGCAAAAGGACTTGAAAAAGAGGCACTAGAAGATCCTTATTTTGTAGATAGAAAATTATATCCTAATGTCGATTTTTATTCAGGTATCATTTACCGTGCAATGGGCATTCCAGTTGAAATGTTTACAGTGATGTTTGCTCTGGGAAGACTTCCAGGTTGGATTGCACAGTGGAGAGAAATGCGTTTAAATAAAGAGCCAATAGGAAGACCAAGACAAATTTACATTGGTGCAACTTCAAGGGAATTCAAAACAATTAATAAACGCTAATTAATTTAGCATTTCTTAAAAAGCTTCATATAATCTATGAAGCTTTTTTATAATATAGCTTTTATGAAATTAAACATTCAAAATGAAACTTCCCGTTTGAGGTCTGTAGTTTTAGGAATTGCCAACAGCAATGGTCCAATTCCTGCTGCAGAAGATTGTTATGATCCAAAAAGCCGGCTTCACGTATTAGAAGGCAACTATCCAAAGGAAGAGGATATGATTGCAGAATTGGATGCCGCCGCTAAAGTATTTGAAAATTATGATGTAAAAGTGTATCGACCAAAAGTGATAGAAAACTATAACCAAATTTTCACACGTGATATCTCGTTTGTTATAGAAGATAAAATGTTTGTGGCTAATATTTTACCAGATAGAGAGCGCGAAATATATGCCATAGAACATGTTTGGTCACAAGTAGACAAATCTAACAGAATAAGATTGCCAGATCACTGCCATATTGAAGGTGGTGATGTGATGTTATGGAATGAATATCTGTTTATAGGAACTTACTTAGGTAAAGATTATTCCAATTTTATTACAGCCCGAACCAATATAGATGCCGTAAATGCTATTAAAGATTTGTTTCCCAATAAAAAAGTTAAAGCTTTTAATTTAAGAAAATCAAATACAGATCCCTACATTAATGCACTTCATTTAGACTGCTGCTTTCAACCAATCGGAACAAATAAAGCAATTATCCATAAAAATGGTTTTCTAAATATTGAAGATTATCATTGGTTGGTTAATTTTTTTGGTAAGGACAATGTATTTGAAATTGATGAGAAGGAAATGTTTGCCATGCAGAGTAATGTATTTTCAATTTCCGAAAAAGTTATTATTTCTGAAGTAAATTTCACAAGATTAAACACTTGGCTAAGAGATAAGGGATTTACTGTTGAAACGGTACCGTATGCCGAAATTGCGAAACAAGAAGGTTTGCTACGATGTACTACCTTACCTTTAGTAAGAGACTAACAATCTATTTTCTATAAAGAAAATAATTATTCACGAGATCAATATAAACCTGTTTTGCCTCGTCAGGGGTGACGTTTTGAACCTGAAATAATGCATTGGTTTTAAATGCATTAATTATAGGTTTTCGACTACTTGGCCGGCCGTAATTATTGGTAGCCTTTTTATAGTAAGCATATAGCCTTAATAAAAAATCAGCAGGGAAAGGTTCTGTATGCGCATTAATGCGTTCTACGGCTTCCTCAAAGGCAATATTTAGTTCTTCGGAGGTCATTCAATAGTTGCTAAAATGGTTTCGCCACCTTTAACTTTGTCATTTAGTTTTACTTCAATTTTTGAATGTAAAGGTAAAAAAACATCCACACGCGAACCAAATTTAATAAACCCAGAATCTGCGCCTTGAATTGCCATATTTTTCTCAACAGCATAATTGACAATTCGTCTAGCTAGGGCACCGGCAATTTGACGGTACAAAACCTTTCCAAAACTTTTGTTTTTTATGACTACGGTTGTACGTTCATTTTCTTCACTTGCTTTTGGATGCCATGCCACTAAGTATTTTCCTGGATGGTATTTACTATAGATAATATCGCCGCTAACAGGATATCTTGTAACATGAACATTTAACGGAGACATAAATACAGAAACTTGTATGCATTTTTGCTTTAGAAATTCGTTTTCAAAAACTTCTTCAATCACAACAACCTTACCATCTACAGGGCATAAGGCATTAATGTCATTTGGTTTTGTATTTATTTTTGGGTTTCTGAAAAACTGAAGTATTAATATAAAAAAGACTAATACAATTAACATCAAACTGGTTCTTAACCAATTTAAAGATATAAAATAGTCAACAATAAAAATAAGTAGTACAACTACTACTAGTGAAGCGAAAATTATTTTTTGTCCTTCTTTATGAAACATAATCAACTACAATCAGAAATAAATAGATAAATGGCGATGCAAAAATAATACTGTCTAGCCGGTCTAACAAACCTCCATGGCCAGGCATCATAGCGCCGCTGTCTTTAACTTTAGCTTGACGTTTAAACTTAGACTCTATAAGGTCGCCCAACGTGCCAAAAACACTTATGATGATCGCCAAAAATAACCAAGCGTTAAAACTTAAAGATGCGCTAAAATAAAAAATAAAATAACTGGCAACACAAGCAAAAAATAATCCACCAAGAAAACCTTCAACTGTTTTTTTTGGGGATACACTCGAGAACAGTTTTTGTTTACCAAAATTTTTACCAATTAAATAAGCAAAGGTATCGTTGATCCATACTAGTATAAAACTGCCTAAAACAAAAACTGGTGTAAATTCGTGATTAAAATTTCCTATTAAAATTAAAAAAATAAACCCGCTGGTTAGATAAAAGGTAGTCAGAATAAAGCGTTTGGTGTGAAATAAAGGTATAGTCTTTTCAGAAAATAAATCCTTAATAAGAAGTAAAAGAACGAAAATCGTGATTACATGTAAAATTTGAATAGTTTCTACTAGCCCGTCTTTATTATCATAAAGTATACTCCAAAATCCAAAAAAAGAATATAACAAAGTGAATACAATATATGGAGCAACATGTTTAAGCCCTATTAACTTATTAAATTCAACCATACATATAATTCCAAAGGCATAAAATAAACCAATAAGTGCTAATTGCCATTTTAATGCTATAATTAAAAGGGCTACATAAAAGATACCCGAAATGGCTCTGGTTCCTAATTCCTTCATTTATAAATCTTCAAGAAGCAGCAAATATAAGTCTTTAGAACTGCTTCCGTAAGACATAAAATCTTTATCCTCTATAGTTTTAAAATGTTTAATGGTAGTAATATTAGTCGGAATTTTATCTTGACTTTTACGCTTAATACCTTTTAATCCTTCGCCAATGCTTTCAACTAATTGACTGGTGGTGGCGTAAACTATAAAGTGATCTGGAAGTTCTTTTAATTTTTTTTCTGCTATTTGATTAGACGAAATTAATAGCGAACCATCGTCCGAAATTAAATATTCACAAGTGGTGAGAAAGTATTCACTTTCATTTGATTTTACTGTTAATTTTAATTGGGATGTGGAGAAAAGTTTAGCTAATCTTTCATCATAAACCAAGGCTTGTTTGTCCAACCAATTATTTTCCTGTAAAATGCTTTGAAGACTTTGGTTTACCTCGTTCATATCTTCACAATACAAAAATTTACCACCATTTGATTTGAAATTTATTGTAAATCTTTCATCAACAGGTAGCTTAATTTCAGGCATATATTTACCTCTATCGTCATTTTTAATACGCTCTTCTGAACTGCTTGATTTTAGTCCGAAGATTTTACGAAATAAACTCATGTATTAGTTGCTATTAATCGATTTCTCCTTGAGATTCCACCAAATATAAAAAAACTTAAATTAACATCGCGTCAATTTAAGTTTTTTGTAACTCCGAGCTAGATTATTTACTGAAAATCTAATTATTGTTCTTCAGTTTTATCCGCAGTGTTTTCTACAACTTCTGCTTCTTCTGCCTTTAATTTATCAGCAGCTCTTTTTTCTTCCTCTTTTATTGCCATTTCTTTTTTAAGATCTTCTTCATCTTGAATATCTTTTGCAAAACCGCGTTTACCAAATATTTTTTCTAAGTTGTCTTTAAAGATTACTTCTTTCTCCAACAATACTTCAGCCAAAGTGGTGAGTTTATCTTTATTCTCTTTTAGTAAATTTATAGCACGTTGGTATTGTTTTTCGATTATTTCAGATATTTCACGATCAATGAGTTCGGCAGTTTGCTCACTGTATGGTTTTGTAAATCCATATTCTGATTGCCCACTCGAATCGTAATAAGTAAGATTTCCAACTTTCTCGCTCAATCCATAAATCGTTACCATGGCACGCGCTTGTTTAGTGACTTTTTCTAAATCACTTAAGGCTCCAGTTGAAATTCTATCGAATATTACCTTTTCTGCTGCTCTACCGCCAAGTGCCGCACACATTTCGTCTAGCATTTGTTCGGGATGAACAATGAGCCTTTCTTCTGGCAAATACCAAGCTGCTCCTAAAGAACGACCTCGAGGAACGATGGTGACTTTAACCAGAGGTGCTGCGTGTTCTAACATCCAACTCACTGTAGCATGGCCAGCCTCGTGAAACGCCACAGCTCTTTTTTCGGCTGGTGTGATAATTTTATTTTTCTTCTCTAAACCACCAACAATTCTATCAACTGCATCTAAAAAGTCTTGTTTACCAACTGCTTTTTTTCCTGTTCTCGCTGCGATTAAGGCAGCCTCATTACAAACATTTGCAATATCTGCTCCAGAAAAGCCTGGAGTCTGTTTTGATAAAAAGTCGATATCTAAATCATCTGACTTTTTGATAGGTCTTAAATGAACTTCAAAAATTTCTTTACGTTCTCTAACGTCCGGTAAGTCAACATAAATTTGACGGTCAAATCTTCCTGCACGCATCAAAGCTTTATCTAATACATCAGCTCTGTTAGTCGCAGCCAAGACAATAACGTTTGTATTAGTGCCAAAACCATCCATTTCTGTGAGTAGTTGGTTTAAAGTATTTTCTCGTTCGTCATTACTACCTGACATGGCATTTTTTCCTCTGGCACGGCCAATGGCATCAATTTCATCAATAAAAATGATTGCTGGTGATTTTTCTTTTGCTTGTTTGAATAAATCTCTTACACGGGATGCACCAACACCAACAAACATTTCAACAAAATCAGAACCTGATAATGAAAAGAACGGCACCTTAGCCTCGCCCGCAACGGCTTTTGCTAATAACGTTTTACCAGTTCCTGGAGGCCCTACTAATAGAGCACCTTTCGGAATTTTTCCACCTAAGGATGTGTATTTTTCTGGATTTCTAAGGAAATCTACAATTTCTTGAATTTCTTCTTTGGCGCCTTCCAATCCTGCAACATCTTTGAAAGACGTTTTAGTATCGGTTTTTTCATCGAAGAGTTTTGCTTTTGATTTTCCAATATTAAATATTTGTCCGCCAGCGCCACCTCCAGCACCTGACGACATTCTTCTCATAATAAAAATCCACACACCAATGATTAAAATAAATGGTAAAAGTGATAAAAATAAATCACCCCAAACGTTTTGTTCAGTATCAAACACCAATTGGGTGTCTAAATTATTTTCAGTAATGGTTTGCGAAATTTGAGATTCGAAGTTTTGTAAATCTCCAAATTCAAATGAGTAGTTAGCACCTTGAGTAACGGTTGGAAACATGGATTTGGGTATAGAACCCTTGTGGATCTCTTTTTTCTGTGCTTCTGAAGTGAGATATATTTTTGCCTCACGTTTATTTACAATCTGAATTTTTTCAACATCACCTTCTTTTAAGTAATCTATAAATTGAGCAACCGTTGTGCGTTTGGCTGTAGTTGAGCCCATTCCGCCAGAAAACAACTGCAATCCAATAAATATGGCTATAATAGTACCGTAAATCCAATAGGGATTTAATTTTGGCTTATTGTTTAAATTTTTATCGTCCTTTTTCATCAATATTTTTTTAGTAACTCGTTTCTATCAGCGTTGACTTTGCGTCTCCCCATAAACTTTCAATATCGTAGTAGTCTCTTATATGTTTTTGAAAAACATGTACTACAACATTCACGTAATCAATTAAAACCCACTCGGCATTGTCTTCACCTTCTACATGCCAGGGTTTATCCTTAACTTCTTTGCTAACTTTTTTCTGAATTGAATTTACAATGGCTTTAACTTGCGTATTCGACGTGCCTTCACAAACAATGAAGTAATCACAAACTGTATTGTCTATAGCTCTTAAATCTAAAATATTAATTTCCTTTCCTTTAACATCTTCAATACCACCAAGAATCGCTGTTATGAGTTGATCTGCAGTTATTTTCGTTTTCGTCATTAATTATAATTAATTTTATGCAAAGTTATTATTTTTTTATTTCTTTTGAACTTTTAAATTTCATAAGAAATATATAAAAAACAGAACATTTATTGATGCAGATAATCAAACTTAATGCCACTGATTCTACCAATACTTATTTACGAGAACTTTCAGTAAATAAAGAACTTGAGGATTATACCGTTGTGACGGCGAACCATCAAACCAATGGTCGTGGTCAAATGGGTACTAATTGGGAATCGCAATCAGGTAAAAACCTAACTGTTAGTGTATTTAAAGACGTTTCTTGGTTAGGGGTGGCTAATCATTTTTTTATTAGCATGGTGGTATCATTGAGTTTGGCTAAAACTTTAAATGAAATAATGGTGATGAATGTTAAAATTAAATGGCCTAACGACATTTTGTCAGACAATTATAAATTAGGTGGAATTCTAATTGAAAATATCATTAAAAATAACCAATTAAAAGCCTCTGTCATAGGTATAGGGCTCAATGTGAATCAGACAATTTTTGATAATTTACCGCAAGCATCGTCCATTCAAAATATTACCGGTCGTCATTTTTCATTGGAAGAAATTTTGAATATGCTTGTTGAAAATTTGATGTATTTCTTCAACGAACTACAATATAAGCATGCGTTTGTTGAATTGAAACAAGCGTATGATGACAAATTGTTTCGAATACATAAACCATCGACTTTTAAAGATAAAAAAGGAAATCTAATTGCTGGTTACATTCATGGCACTGACGCCTATGGAAACTTGCTACTGCTTTTGGAAAATCAGGTTATAAAATCTTATGGTTTTAAAGAGTTAGAGCTTCTATACTAGATAGCAGTCTTTACGTTTTGGGCTAAAGTTTCTATAAACTTAGTTATCGGACCTTTAATCATCATTGCCATCATTGGATTAAAATCACCATCAAAGGTCAGTTTAACATCACTTGATTCTGAACCTGTTTCCGATATGTGAGCTGTAAGATTAAAATCTAATTTTCCGCCAGCTGCGCCCAAAACGATTTTGTTTGGTGCTACAGCGTCTTTCTTTTTTAAAATTATCTCTGGCATTCCTTTGAGTGCAAAAAGAAATTTTTCAGAGTCTAAAACCTCAAATTTACTTATGGTGTCTGGCATTAATTTTTCAAAGTTGTCAACTTTACTTAAAAATTCAAATACGATGTTTGAACTTTGGTTAACGGGAACTGTGGGAGATTCTATATTCATGAATTAATTAACTATTTTGCCATTCCGACGGGTTGGCGTTCCATTGACCTAAGAGTTGTGCTTCATCCTCAGTGATGTAATTTGTTTGTTTCGCTTTTTCAAGTAATGCTTCGTAATTGCTTAAGGTGTGCAGCACCATATTATCAGATTTAAAATTTTGTTTCGCAACATCAAATCCATAGGTGAAAATGGCCACCATTCCTAAAACTTCTACATTTGCTTCTTTAAGTGCGTTTACGGCATTTAAACTGCTTTTTCCAGTACTGATAAGATCTTCAACCACTACGACCTTTTGATTTTTATATACTTGACCTTCAATTTTGTTTTGTCTGCCATGACTTTTTGCCTCTGGTCGTACATATATAAATGGCAGGTTTAAGGCATTGGCAACTAACATGCCAATTCCAATGGCACCTGTTGCAACACCTGCAATCACATCCGGTTTTCCGTATACATTAGTAATGTGATTTGCCATCTCATTACAAATGTAATTTCTAATTTCCGGAAATGACAATATAATTCTGTTGTCGCAATATATTGGCGATTTCCAGCCAGAAGCCCATGTAAATGGCATATTTGGTTGCAGTTTTATAGCTTCAACTTGAAGCAAGAGCTCAGCTGTTTTTTCAGCGGTTTCGGTGTTAAAATACATGCGGTAAATTTAAACTATTTATACTAATTACTGATCAACTAATTTATTTTAGATTTTTGAAGGTTGTATTATTATTTTAATATTTTTACCGTTCTAGAAGGCACAATAATGATTAAAGTTTTTGTAGGCGATAAGCCCATTATTCTCACTACTGAAGTATTAAAAGAGCACAAATTTAAAAACTATTTGCTAAATAGCTTTTCTATTGGTCACGCGATTATGGAATTGAACAAGTCTAAAATTGAAAAGATTCATTTGATCCATGATAATCCTGAAGAAATGTTGCCAATATTTTTAAAACTGTTGCCGATAGTAAAGGCCGCTGGTGGAAAAGTGATACACGAAAACGGAAAGATATTATTTATTTACCGAAATGATAAATGGGATTTACCGAAAGGAAAAATTGAAAAAAAAGAATCGATAGAAACTGCAGCAATTAGAGAAGTAGAAGAAGAAACAGGAGTAAATGGATTAAGAATCACCAAACCGCTCGAAACCACCTACCACATATTTAAACGTAATGGCCAGCATGCCATAAAAATAACCTATTGGTTTGAAATGATCACTGATTTTGAAGGTTTGCTAACACCTCAGTTTACTGAAGGTATAACCAAAGTTTCGTGGTTAGACAACCAAAGTGCTAATTTGGTTTTAGACAACTCTTATGCTAATATTAAATCTCTTATTGTTTAAGTAGTCTATAAACAGGATATTGCAAATGAGCGCTTTCATAAAATTCACTTTGTTTATGAATCCAATCTAATTGGGCGTACCAATTGTTTGCAAATTCAGGTTCTAAGGATTTTTTCATATTAAATGCAATTTGAAGTCTTGGATTTTGAACCAATAATTCTAAAATTTTGTCTTCCCAAACATAGGGTGAAAATCCTTCTTTTTGCTGAAGAATGGTATCAAAAAAATTCCAATTAAAAAATGAATCTACCGCCTGAGGCTCTAGGGTTTCTAGTAAATAACGTATTGCAGATTGTTGTGTTGGGACATAATAGTCACCTTCTCTAAATTTTACAGATTGAATACTAGTTTCTATTGAAGTATTGTAGTGAAGGTAATGGCCTTCGTATGGACTGTTTCGAGTTTTATAATCTTTAATCCTGTATGATGCTACCTTTAAAGTGGTGTCGCTTTCAAACCTAAAGTATTCAACTTGGTTTAATTTGAGCAATTCTAAGACATTGTG
Source organism: Flavobacteriaceae bacterium (assembly GCA_018402135.1). GTDB lineage: Bacteria > Bacteroidota > Bacteroidia > Flavobacteriales > Flavobacteriaceae > Paucihalobacter. Next base: position 965,841 of record JAGYJF010000003.1, read on the forward strand.
CCATCCTTGAGGGATGAGATAGGCGTGCGGTATTAAAACGCTGTCCTTTGGTTTAAAAAAATTTTGATAGGTTAGCTCTTTTTCAAAAGGTTTATTGCGGTCGTACTTTAATCGTGGTTTACCAGTAACAGTGCTTGTTAGCGTATCTGCTTCAAATCCTTTAAAATTTATGGTTGAGCTTTTTTCGGTATCCAATTCCCAATTGAGCGGATAGATGTCACCGGCTTTAAGCATTGAATTTTGCTCTTTTTTTAATGTTTTGATGAGGTCAGCATCAAAATCAACAATTTCCATGATGCTTTTCATAAGTTCGTAAGTGCCTTCAACGCGTTGTTTGTAAGGTTTTAGCATGTGTGTTTCTACCATCATACCTAAGGTATTGAAAAGGGTAGTATAACCAGTGGAATAACGTGGGGAATCAAAAAACTGAGAGAATCCTTGTTCTGGTGTACTGTTAAATACATTTACATAGGGTGTTATTGGCCATGATTTATCCTCAAGCGATTGCTCTAGTTTTGGCATTAATTGCTCCTGTAGATAAGTGCTAAGTGGTCCACCCAATTTGTTATGCTGCGTGAATAAATGGGTGAGTACATATTGATAATCGGCGCCATTACTTACATGGTTATCAATAAAAACATCAGGTTTTACTTGATGAAATATTTCACTAAAGGTTTTTGCGTTTTTAGTATCACATTTAATAAAATCCCGATTTAAATCAAAATTTCTTGCATTACCTCTAAAACCATATTCCAATGGACCATTTTGATTAGTTCGTGAAGTACTATTGCGGTTTAAACTGCCACCAATGTTATAAATAGGAATGGTTGCGAGTACCACATTCTTTGGTGGAGAAACAGAGCCATCTGCTAAATCTCTAAACAACATCATGGTTGCATCAATGCCATCAGGTTCGCCAGGGTGAATACCGTTGTTAATTAGAATAATTCGTTTGTTGCTAGCAATGTTTTCGAAGTCAAAATTGTTATCTGGATTTAAAACCACTAAATGAAGTGGATGTCCAGAATCGGTTGTGCCAAAACTATCTAATTGAATGCTTGGATACGATTCTGAAAGTGTTTTATAAAACGCAATAACCTCATGGTAGGTAGCCGTTTCTAGACCGTTTGAAGCTTCAAATTTGGTTGTGAGTTTTTCAGACTCTGAGCTGGTATTATTTTGGCAGGCCAAAATGGCAAATACCAAAATAAATAATAGTTTTTTCATAGTTGATAAAGTTGATTTCAAACATAAACATTTGTACAGAAATAGATGGAGTTTCAGTTTATTATTTCATTTTAAAAAGAGTAATTTTGCGTTTCAATTTGTTATTTATGTCTCAAACTACCAACACAATTTTAATGGTTCGTCCTGTAAATTTCAGGATGAATGAACAAACAGCGGTTAATAATTACTTCCAAACCGAAGCTAAATTAAAAAATGAGGAAATAAATAAAAAAGCTCAAGCGGAATTTGATGCCTTTGTTGAGGTTTTAAAAAACAATGGTGTGAATGTAATAGTTGAAAGTGACGATATTTTAATGGACACTCCCGATTCAATATTCCCAAATAATTGGGTGAGTTTTCACGACGATGGTAATGTCGCTATTTATCCGATGTTTGCCGAAAACAGACGTAAAGAACGTCGCGAAGAAGTATTTATGCGACTAGAGAGCGAAGGTTTTAAAATTGAAAATATTATTGATTACACCTCGGCTGAGGATGAAGGTCTGTATTTGGAAGGTACTGGTAGTCTCGTGTTAGATCGGGAAAATAAAATTGCATACTGCGCCTTGTCGCCGCGTGCAGATGAGGATTTGTTCATCGAGTTTTGTGAAGATTTCGATTATTTTCCACTGCTTTTTAAGGCCAACCAAACTGTGAACGGTGAGCGATTACCAATTTATCACACCAATGTTATGATGTGTATTGGAACCAAATTGGCCGTGATTTGTTTAGACTGTATTGATGATAAAAAAGAACGCAAGCAGGTTTTACAACACCTTAAAAACGCTGATAAAACAATTGTAAATATTTCTGAAATTCAAATGAATCAATTTGCAGGAAACATGTTGCAATTAAAAGGCGCCAATAATGCAGATTTATTGGTGATGAGTAAGGCTGCTCATACGAGTCTTACAAAAGCTCAAATTGAATTAATTGAGCAACACTGCAAAATTGTATCAAGTTCCTTAGAAACTATTGAAACCTGCGGTGGCGGTAGTGCCAGATGTATGATGGCTGAGGTTTTTTTGCCACGAATAGATTAATTTCGTCCAGGTAAGTAATAATAATAGGATTAGACGACTGCCTTAGGTAACTCAACAAAGAATTTACTGCCGACATTTTGAGTGCTTTCCACCCAAATTTTACCATTATTTAATTCTACCAATTCTTTGCAAATGGTCAATCCGAGTCCAGTGCCTTTTTCGTTTTTAGTGCCAATGGTTGTGAAGGCATCGTTTTTGAAAAGTCTGTCAAGGTTTTCTTTTGAAATTCCAACACCAGTGTCTTCAACACACAAGCGCACTTTTTCACCTAAATCCTGACTAGATACCGTAATAACATCGCCAACCCTGCTAAACTTCACAGCATTGGTAAGTAAGTTTTGAACCACAATTTCAACCATGCTTCTGTCGGCATAAACATAATCTTTTTGCGATTCGTCTATTACAACGATACGTTTTTGCTCAACTTTCTGTTCTATTAAATTTAATTTATTTTCAAAAACTTCTTTCACATTAAACAACTCAGGTTTTGGTTCTAAGTTTTGCATTTGCGATTTAGACCAATTCAATAAATTGTAAAGTAACATTGAAGCATTGTTTGCATTTTCACTTAGTTCTGGAATCAGCTCATTAAATTCTTCTTTAGAAATACTGTCTTCTTTTAATAAATCTAAAAATCCTTTGATAGATGATATAGAATCTTTTAAATCGTGTGAAACAATTGAAAACAATCGGTCCTTCACCTTATTTATTTCTTCTAAATGTTTGGTTTGCTCTAGCGCAATAGCATTTTGCTCGGTAAGTTGTTTGTTTTTAGCAGCGAGACCAACATGAAGATTTTTATTTTTACTGAATTGGGTACCAATAATAAACAAGCTGATTAATGAAATCAATAAGGCTGCTCCCAACAGGTAAGCAGCAATTTCAAATTTTTTATTCACTCCAAAATTATCCGAGCGTTTATTTACCACAGTATCATTTGCTAAACTAGTTAATGCAATTTGGCTGTTGGGCATTGCAATATCCTCTGGTATTTTTGGCTTATTTAAGTTGTTGATTTCTTCTTTAAGATTGAAATATTTTCGTTGCCAATTAAAGGCATTTTGATAAAAACCACGCGTTGAATCTAACTCAATTTGTAATCGGTAGTTATTAAGCAATTCGTTTTTATTATTCGTTTTTAAGGCAATGTCAAGTGCTTCGCCCAATTGAATTTCGGCTAGTTTTAATTGCTTTTGCTTTAAATTAAGATTCCCAATAGCATTTAGCGATAGTAGAATTCCTTCCGGATTATTTTCTGTTCGATTGTATTGTAACCCTTCTAATAAAAAATCGGTAGCTTTATCATATTCTTTAAATTGAAGATATTCATTTCCAATTCTAGGTAAGATTTCACCACGGATTACTTGATCGGTTTTTGGGTTGAGTAAGCTCAAGGTTTTCTCGTAATACTCAATGGCCTTACGATGTTCTTTTCTCATTGAATATAAGAGTGCTATATTTTTGGTTGAGTTTTTAATGCCGGAGCTATCTGCTAACTGCATTCTCGCTTTCAAGGCTTTTTGATTAAACTCTAATGATTTTTCTATTTGATTGGTATTGAAATAAGCCTCAGCAAGGTTATTATAGGCCTTACTCAATTCATCAGTTAAATTTCGTTTTTCAAAAATTTCTAAAGCCGAAAGAGAATTTTTAAGTCCGGTAGCGTAATTACCGCGTTTTATTTCAATCAATCCAATACTGTTGCTAACTCTAGCAATTCCTAAGGTATCTTTAAGTTGCGAAAATAATTGTCGGGATTTTGTATAGTTGTCTAGAGCATTAAAATAATCGTCGCGGTCGGTATAAATCAAGGCGCGATAGTAATTAGCTTCGGCACTTCCCTTGGTGTAATTAATTTTATTAGATAACTGAAGCGTTTGATCAATATATAGTAATGCTTTTCTATAATTTTGGGTTTTGTAAAGCACTTCAATAAGTTTTATAGAGGTGTCTACTTTGGCGGAATCTTGTTTTTGATAGGCAATTTCGAGAATAAGGTCATCTACTTGTTCGTTTTGCGAACGAGCAAATAGCACAAGCATAAGTGCAGTTATTATGAATAACTGCTGCTTCATGATTGGTTAGTTTTTGTTTCTATGTAAATGTGATGCCAACTAGCCTTGAGGGAATGGTTAAGTAAGTTCACAATAAACAATAACAAAACTGTTAATGTTTGTTCTTTAAGTGTCATCAACGTTTGGGACCTTGATTAATAGCATTCCAAAAATCACTAAACAATACTGAAAAAACTAATTTAAGGGATTTAATGCTCAAAAATTAGTTAAACTGACAGTTGAACTACAAGAAAAATTCGACCTATCGATAAACGGCACAAATCATAGAAAATTGACCTATTTATCGACGAACAGCAATTATATTTAAATAATTCGCATAAACATATGGTAATCATTAATTTAAAAAATATATTGAATGTTTTCTTTGTCTAAGTATGATATAAAATTAAACATTTTTAAAACCATATTTTATCGCTTTTGAGCATGGCTTTTGATCTATTCATTTTTAATAAAAATGCTATCTTTGACCCTTATATAATTTGAATATGACACTCCAATCCATTCTTGAGAATCACATAAAAAAAGCTGTTTTAGAATTATTTTCTGCTGAATTACCGGTGGTAGAATTTCAGGCAACGCGCAAAGAATTTTCGGGTGATATTACAGTTGTGATTTTTGGAATGCTCAGGCATGTTAAGGGAAATCCGCAGGTAATTGGAGAGAAAATAGGTGCCTATTTGCAAACTGAAGTAAACGAGGTTAAGGCTTTTAATGTAATAAAGGGTTTTTTAAATTTAGAAATTGAAGATACTTATTATGTTTCATTTTTAAATGGTATAAAGAATGATTTAAACTTTGGATTTGTAGAACCAGATCAGCACGATGCTGTTATGGTAGAGTATTCATCACCAAACACTAATAAACCTTTACACTTGGGTCATATCCGAAATAATTTATTGGGTTATAGTGTAGCTGAAATCATAAAAGCCTCTGGTAAAAAGGTATATAAAACCCAAATTATTAACGATCGCGGTATTCATATTTGTAAAAGTATGTTGGCCTGGCAGCGTTTTGGAAATGGTGAAACACCGGAATCTACGGGATTAAAGGGTGACAAGCTAGTTGGTAATTATTATGTAAAATTTGACCAGGTTTACAAGAAGGAAGTTCAAAATTTAATTGCCCAAGGAAAAACAGAAGACGAGGCCAAAAAAGAAGCACCAATATTGGTGGATGCTCAGAAAATGCTCTTAAAATGGGAAGCTGGCGATGCTGAAACAGTATTTCTTTGGAAAACCATGAACCAGTGGGTTTATAATGGATTTGAGGTTACTTATAAAAATTTAGGTGTTGATTTTGATAGTTATTATTACGAAAGCGAAACCTATTTGCTAGGAAAAGAATTTGTTAGTGAAGGCTTAAAATCAGGTGTTTTTTATAAAAAGGAAGATGGTTCGGTTTGGTGCGATTTAACTCCTGACGGATTGGATGAAAAAATCGTGTTGCGGTCCGATGGCACTGCGGTTTATATGACACAAGATATTGGCACCGCCATTCAACGTATAAAAGACCATCCCGATGTTAGTGGTATGGTATATACCGTGGGTAATGAACAGGATTATCATTTTAAAGTTTTATTTTTAATATTGAAGAAACTCGGCTTTGAATGGGCGAAAAACTTGTTTCATCTTAGCTACGGAATGGTAGATTTACCTAGCGGTAAGATGAAGAGTAGAGAAGGAACTGTAGTAGATGCAGACGATCTAATAGAAGAAATGGCAACAACTGCCGCTGAAATTTCAGAAGAATTAGGCAAATTGGAAGGCTATTCCCAACAAGAAAGACAACAGCTTTACAAAACAATAGGACTTGGTGCTTTAAAATATTACATTCTGAAAGTGGACCCAAAAAAGCGTATCCTATTTGATCCCAAAGAATCTATCGATTTTCAAGGAAATACAGGTCCGTTTATCCAGTATACTTATGCGCGTATTCAGTCTATATTAAGAAAGGCCGAGTTAAATTCATCTTTTATTGAGAATGATATTGTATTGCACGAAAAGGAAAAGGAATTATTAAAACAATTGGAGCTTTTTCCAGAGATTATTCAAAGTTCGGCACAGCAATACAGTCCAGCCCTAGTTGCTAATTATAGTTATGATTTGGTAAAAGCGTTTAATACTTTTTATCAAAATGTATCCATTCTAGGCGCAGATTTAGAAACTGAAAAAGCTTTTAGAGTCCAATTATCTCATACGGTTGGTAACACCATTAAGAATGCTTGTATGCTTTTGGGAATTGAAGTACCTGATCGTATGTAATTAATTATTTTTTAAAGCTTCAATTTCTTCCAAAACCGCTTGTGCTTCAGCTTGTTTTTTGTCGCTGGCAGAACGGTTTGTTTTTGAAAGCTCAAAAGCTTCTTTTAATAAATCTTTGTATTTTTTTTGAAGTATTTCTTCGGGATTTTTCTTTTTAAATAGTCCGAACATAATAAATAAGAATTTGAAATTTTTATGAAAGAATAAAGGCTACTCTTTATAAAAAGGAGTAGCCTTTAAATTTACTAACTAATAAATAAAAACTATTAAGCTTCGGTAGTTTTTGTAGTTGAAGCGACTGCTAAACTATAAATTACTAAACCAAATCCAATTTTGTTAACGGCATCTCCAATGTTGTAAACAACGTTCATTGACATTTGAGCAGCTTCAATGTTCGATACTAATTGTAAGCCAAATAAACCACCTTCAGTTCCTAAAATGTAACCTAGTGGGTAAATGGCCCATCCAACCAATACAAACCAACATAATACTTTGTGGGCTTTTAATACGGCTCCACCGGCTGTTTCAGCTAATTTCTTGCCTTCACCAAACCAAACAATGTAAACGATGATAAAGTATGCAATACCTGAGATTAGACCCCAAACCCACTGCATTGTTGGATTTCCGATAGCAACTGCTTCTCCAAAGTAACCCGTTACTAGCATTACAACAGACCAGAAAATTAATTTCCACATAAGGCCAACTTTTGCGCCAGCTACACGTAGAATTAAGAAAAATTCAACACACATTAATGGTACTGTTAATACCCAATCTACATATCTGAAGAATGTTGGAGACTCACCAACTTGGTCCCAATAATCTCTCATGTAGAAATAGTGCACTGCTGCAATAAAGGTAATTAAACCTGATACTAGAACCGAAGTTCTCCATTTTTTATCAAATTGGTTTAATGATAAAAAGAAAAAGGCTGAGGCAGCCATCATGGCCATACTTCCTACGAAAAAAGTAAAGCCTACATAATCATCGGTCGCAATTTGCTTCAACTGGCCGAGAGCGTAAAATAAATTATCCATAATATTGTTAATTAGTTATTTTGTGTATGTAAATTTACAAATTGTTAAACACAAAATGTTTAAAATTTTGTAAAAAAAATTAAACACTATTAAAATAATAACGACGATGTATCAAAAAGTTCAATCAATACGGGTGGTGGCGACGTTTTTCGGGTTATGGATTTCAGCCTATATTTTAGGTAATTTTCAAGATTATGTAGCCTTTTTTCTTATATTTTCGTTGGGAATTCTGCATGGTTCTAACGATATTACGCTAATAAAACGCGCTTATAACACCAAAAATCTTACTTTTTTAAAGGTGTTAATGTCGTATTTATTGATAATTGGTATTGGTACTACCTTGTTTTTTTTAATACCTCCTGTCGCCTTAATATTATTTATTGCATTTAGTGCCTATCATTTTGGTGAACAACATTTCCATTTTTTAAAAATTAATAATAGCGTTATCTCTTATCTATTATATTTCGGATATGGACTGTTCGTGATTACCTTAATATTATATCTCAATGCAAGTGATGCTTTACGTATAATTAATGAAATGATTGGTGTTATTGTAAGCCTTGATGTATTAAGATGGATTTTATTAATTTCTGCAGTCCTAACTATAGCAGCAGGTGCGATGGTCTATTTTAGGCAAAAGTTCAATGTTTTTATAGAGCTCTTCTATTTGTTCTTGTTTTCGGTTGTTTTTTTTGCTTCAAATCTAATTTGGTCGTTTGCATTATATTTTATTCTTTGGCATTCATTACCGTCTTTGGCAGACCAGGTTCAATATTTATATAAAGAAGTTACGAAAGAAACCATTATACAATATATAAAGTCATCATTTATCTATTGGTTAATTTCGGTGGTTGGCTTTTTTGTTTTAGTGCAATTCTTAGAAAATAACCCAACGGTTATGTTATCTTTTTTCTTTTCCTTTCTTGCCGCAATTACTTTTCCTCATGTATTGGTGATGCATAAAATACTTAAAGATTAAATTGTAATTCGGGCAAAGAAATTAGGCGTTAATCCTAAAGATAAATTTTCAACTTTTACAGGTTGGTTATCCTGATTTAGAAAAAAGTATGTATTGATAATATTTTTTGCGTTAAGAACATTCCAAACAGAAGCGCCTACATCAAGTTTGGTTCCTTTTGATAATATCATGCTATAGGTTGCTGATGCATCTACTCGCAAATAATCGCTTGTTGAACTGCTATTAGGAGTTTCGAAGTTGATTTGATTATTTGCCACTTCGTTGCCTGCAATGGGCATTGTAATTGGTAACCCCGAATGCCAATTAACGCCAGATGATATTTTAAAATGATTAATGCTGTAGTTCAAACCAAAGTTCACAAAGTGCTCAATTCCGAAATTATTCCGAAATGCTATACCATCATTAATATTGTCAAACTGGTATTGGTTATTATTATAGGTATAACTTAGCCATGAACTGATTTTTTTATCTTGGTAATTAATTAAAAATTCAGCTCCTTTAACAGTATAACCACCAACATCTGTGATAAATTGAAATTGATTTTGAAAGGCCTGACTTCTCGCAGTAATGCCATTAACTTCCTTATAGAAACCTTCGGCGTTGATAAATAGTTTATTCTTTTTAAAAGAAACACCTACCGAGGCTTGTTGACTTTTAACAATGGGAATGCTGCTGTCATTTGACAGAATCCAGCGCCGTTTTTCAACCCCTAAAAAGTCGTTTTGTAAATCGATGATTTGTGTGGTGGTCTGACTTTTAAATTCTCCTAAAAGTTCAAACTTAAAATAGTTTGCAAACCGCTGGCTAAAACCTAGCCTTGGTTCTAATATGTAAGTGTCAAATTTTTGAAAGGTGTTCAATCTTCCGCCAGCTCTTAAAATAGTACTACCATTATTTAATTTAATGGTGCCTTCTGCATAAGCCGAATGACTTCTAATAACTTCTTTTATGAAACTTCTGAAAACCGGATTATTAACATCTTCTAGATTTGTGATACCAACTTCGTTAAATTGATATCCAATATTGATGTCTATAGCATCGGTAGGTTTGTAATTTAGGTTAAGCTTTAAAGCACCGTCTAAAACCTCATTTTTTTGAATAAGTCTCTGGTTATTTACAAGGTCAAAATTAGTCGCGTCTAAGTTGTAATTGGTAAGATACAGTTGGGCTTCAGTATTAATTTTTTCGCTCCATTTTCTGTTATAAGTTAAACTGCCTGCAACAGTACTTTGTGTGAGTGAGCTTGTTAATGATTGATTAACAGAACTAAAGGCGGCTGTTTCTTCGTAATCTACATTATTGAAAAAATTTATGAAACTGATATTTATTTTGTCGTTTTCACTTAAATTCATTAATAATTTAGCATTCACATCATAAAAGTAAAAATTTTCGTTTTGCGTAAGGATTTCATTTGACAAAGAATTTCTGGTTATATCTGTATCCTGAAATGCCCTTTCAAAATAATTATTAAAGGTTGGTGTGGAAATTAAATCAGTGATAGATCTTCTGGCGGCAAATTGAAATTCAACATTTTTGTTAATGGGTAATTCGGCAAAAATATCACCATATATCATATTAAAACCTGCGCCTACCTTTTTTTCTTTGCTCACATTGGTTGAGGTTTGCATATTTAATATACTGCTAATTCCGTCGCCATAATAAGCACTTGAACCATTTTTAATAACCGATACATTTTTTGTGAGATACGGATTAAATGCCGAAATCAAGCCAAAAAAATGACCCGATTGGTACATTTTCATACCGTCGAAAATAATTAAATTTTGGTCGTTTGTACCGCCGCGAACATTAAGATTGGAAACGGTTTCGTCAGTACTAGTTATGCCAGGTAGCGATTGTAAAATAAGCAAAACATCAGGTTCTACCAAGCCAGGTAAAATCGCAAATTCCTCAGGATTCACATTGAAACTACCTAAAGATTTTTTGGAAATACCACTGGTTATATAATTGGTGATTATTACTTCGTCAAGAGTTTGGTCTAAAAAAGATTCTGCCCAATTGAAAAGCTTAACCGCAATAAACCGATCGTTTAATTTAAAAATTTCAACATTAACATGAGATTTGATGAAATTTAAAGCTTGATCTAAACTTAAAGTCTCATCGGGAATGGGTAATGTAAAATTTTCTAAAGCTGCTGGATTATAGGAAAAACGCACATCGAAGCGATTCTCAAGCAATTTTAAAACTAGCTCAAGCGTGTTACGTTCGCTAGTTTGGGCTTGTAACTTTAAGCCACCATGAATGCAAAATATAAATATGAAAACAAACTTTAAAAAAGCTTTAGTCACGCAAAATGGTTATTTGTTTATTATCAATTTTATAGGTTAAATTTAGTGGAATTGTTATAGATTTTAAGGCTAGCTCCAAATTGGTATGTGTAAATGTACCATTAAATAGCAGTGTTTTTTCAATTTGATCACTGTTTATAAAAACATTATACTGACGGGTTAGTTCTTCAAAAACGAGATAAACAGGCACATCATCAAACGAGCTTTCTTTTGAAAGCCAAGATGGCAACTGGGTCGTTTCGTTATTAATTTTTTGAATGATTCCGTCTATAATCTGAAAGCTTTCACCTGGTTTTAAAACTTGCGTATCATCTATGGTTTCAACACCTACCGATCCTTCAAAACAGTAAACTTCAAAGTAATTCTCTCTTTGTTTCACGTTGAATTCGGTCCCTAAAACACTCACGATTCCCGCAGAAGTTACTACATTAAACTTTGAGCCTTTTGACACTTTAAAAAAAGCTTCACCTTCTAAATTTACCAATCGGTTTTTATGCCAACTTCTTTTATTAAAGGATAAGGTTGAGGCGGAATTTAAAGTAATTTGAGAATCGTCTGGTAATACGGTTTTAATTTGTTGTGCAACTTCTGTTTGATAATTGGTATCTAGACCCGCAATATAAAAATACAATCCGAAAGCAATGACTAAAATAGCAGCAATTCGCATAAATGGTTTTAACCAGTTGTATTCCTTAGTTTTTAAGCTGTGAAGGTGTTGAAGCGTTTTTTCTAACGCTTGATCAGCATTGTATTCTGGAGCTTTAAAGCGCTTAATACTTTGGTCTAACTTTACCAAATCTTCATAGTCTTCAAGTTGCTGAAAAGCCTTAAATTCTTCTGGATTTAGCGCGTTGTCTAACCATTTATTTATGAGTAATTCTCGTGTCATAATTCACATATTTCAATTATAGAACAAGTTGGTTTCAAAAACTCCTACCTTTATGAGGTTTTATTTTAAGCCTTCAACTTGTTCTTTCAATATTTTTAAGGCACCGTAGATTCTTTTTTCAACTGCTTTGGTCGAGATATTTAATATTTCGGCAATTTCTTTATGTTTCTTTCCTTCAATTCTATTCATCAGAAATGCAGTCCTCTGCGCGTCGCTTAAACTTTCAATAGCTCTTTGTAGTGTATCCATGTATTCATTGCCTTGCATAATGAATTCTGGATTTTCATTGGTGTAATGTTTGGGTTTGATTGCTTGGTATTTCAATACTACTTTTTGATGCGCATGTTCATTCAACATTAAATTATTGGCAACCGTAAATAGAAACGATTTTGCTTTATCGGGCGTTACTTTACTGCAATTCTCCCAAAGTTTGATGAAAGCTTCTTGAACTTTATCTTTTGGATTAAAGTTTTCGCCAAATTTGTAATATAGAAAGTCATGTAAGTCCGTTGAATACCTTTTAAAGATAGCCGAATATATAGATTCGGAGCATACATTGTCATTTATAGCTTTTGACATTTATAAAAATTTCAGGTAGGAAAATTAGCTTTTAAATTGTTTAGTTACAAATAAAATAGTTGTTCCAACGTAAACTAAATTCTTAATCTCTAATGGAAAATCATTGCTCTGAAAATTCCAAAACAACAGTTTTACATGATTATGATTCTCAGTTACAGTGTCAAAATTCGTTCTTAGATTTCGGACTGAGTATTTTATCATCTTATAACGAGCAAAAATTTCACCATAGTATTTTGATATTAGATGCGCTAAAAGAAAAATTGCTTGAAAATCCAGAAAACAGATTCCTTAAATTAAAATTTCAGCTTAAATTGGAACAATTAAAATCAATCATTTCAACTAAAAAACGCATCGATTTATTAAACCTAGAAATAAAAAATTTAAAATACAGGTAGGAATTTTTAAAACTCACCTGTTTCATAATAAACCACAAAATAATAACCATGAAAACAATTGTATATTTTACAAAATTAATCACCTTTTTTACACTAGTATTTTTTGTTTCTTGCCAAGATGAGGTCACCGAAATTACCCAGCCTACCGAACAAGAAGCTTTAGTGCCTGATACGCCGTTGGCACAAAATATTTTTAACATCTCAACGCTTAGTAGTAGCGCTTCCTCAATTGTAACAAATACTACATGTTTAACCTGTAGACTTGCCATTTTCTGTAATAGTAAACGGTATAGAGATAAGCGTTGAAACCGATGAAGATTATGATATAATAGCTACAATTTTTGATGAGTTTGATGATGATGATGACGAACTTCAAATAGTATATCCAATAACACTTATTTTATTTGATTATTCGGAAGTGGTTGTTAATAACAATGACGAATTAGAGTTTTATATTGAAGAATGCCTCAACAGCTATAACGTAGATGATGATATTGAATGTATCAGTTTTGAATATCCCATAACCTTATCGCTGTTTAATACCGCGTTTCAATTTTTAGACACGTTTGTGGTAAATAATGATCAGGAATTATTCAATTTTTTAGATGATGATTTTGATGATGACGATCTGATTGTAGCTATAAATTACCCTATAAATGTCATTTTATTTGGTGGAACTGTGATTTCAGTAAATAATAATTTAGAATTGAATAATATAATAGAAGCTAACTCTGATGATTGCGATGATGATAGTAACACTAACATCTCAATAGAAGAATTAGAAGCACTATTATTAGAGTGTTTTTGGAAAGTAGATGATCTAGAAATCGATGATGAAGATTTAGATGATTTGTATGAAGATTTTCTGATAGATTTCCGTGAAGGCGGAATTGTTGTGGTTACGAGTCCTCAAAGCCTTGTGTATAATGGTACTTGGAGTCTTATTGAAACAACAACTAGTATTAAGTTAAACTTGCAAGTTGATGGCCTAGCTGATTTAAATAATGCAGGTTGGGTGTTCAGAAAGTTTGAGGACGACGACAACGACGATGAAATTGAGGTTGAATTCAGAAATATTGAAGATGAGCTTGAGTTAGAACAAGTATGTATTTCTACTAATAATGAGGAAGTTCAAAATTTAAGAAATATTATTACAGACGGAAGCTGGTTTGTATCGCTTTACTTTGATGATGAGGATGATACCTTAGATTTTCAAAATTTAACATTTGTATTTAATTCAAACGGAAGTGTTGACGTTTCCAATCAACAATCAAATGTTGTAATCGGAAGTTGGTCTTCGTTTACAAATAGTCAAAATCAACTAAAGCTATTACTCATGTTCCCAGAAGATAATAATCCATTGGATGATCTAGATGATGATTGGGATGTTATAACCTTAACCGAAAATAGAATTGAGTTAACCGATGATAACGATCTACTAACCTTTGAAAAAATTTAAATTATTTGACCATTTCTCAAACATAAGTTATAATCAATTTGTTTTGTTAGTTAACAAATCCATTTATATTGAAAAGAGTTGCAAAATTGGGCAACTCTTTTTTATTTAAGTCCGAATTTAGTACTTTACAAATCAACCTTAAATTTGTAACTTTGCATCTTTCCAAAACAAAAGACACATGTTTAATAATTTAAGTGAAAAGTTAGATAAAGCCTTACACGTACTTAAAGGTCACGGCAGTATTACAGAGGTGAATGTTGCTGAAACCTTAAAAGAAGTTAGAAGAGCGCTTTTAGATGCCGATGTAAACTTTAAAATTGCCAAAGATTTTACCGTTAGAGTAAAAGAAAAAGCACTTGGTCAAAACGTTTTAACCAACCTGCAACCTGGTCAGTTGATGGTTAAAATTGTGAAGGATGAGCTAACCGAACTTATGGGTGGCGATGCCGAAGGATTGAATTTGTCAGGTGCACCAAGTATCATTTTAATGTCGGGTTTGCAAGGTTCTGGTAAAACAACTTTTTCGGGAAAGCTTGCAAACTATCTTAAAAATAAAAAAACAAAAAAACCTTTATTGGTAGCTTGCGATGTCTATCGTCCAGCCGCTATTGACCAGCTTCATATTGTTGGTGAGCAAATAGGTGTTGAAGTTTTTAGTGATAAAGGAAATAACAATCCTGTAGCAATTGCTCAGGCAGGAATTGCTCATGCCAAAGCCAACGGGTTTAACGTTGTAATCATTGATACTGCTGGTCGTTTAGCTGTTGATGAGGTCATGATGAACGAAATATCGAACATTCACAAAGCTATTCAACCGCAAGAGACCTTGTTTGTGGTAGATGCCATGACAGGTCAAGATGCTGTAAATACGGCAAAATCCTTTAACGATGTCTTAAATTTTGATGGTGTAATTCTTACCAAATTAGATGGTGATACGCGCGGTGGTGCAGCTATTTCCATTAAATCAGTAGTTAACAAACCTATCAAGTTTATTGGTACTGGTGAAAAAATGGAGGCGATAGATGTATTTTATCCTTCCAGAATGGCCGACAGAATTCTCGGTATGGGCGATGTGGTGTCGTTGGTTGAAAGAGCGCAGGAACAATATGATGAAGAAGAAGCTAGAAAACTTTCTAAAAAAATAGCTAAGAATCAATTTGGTTTTGATGATTTTCTGAAACAAATACAGCAAATCAAAAAAATGGGTAATATGAAGGATTTGCTCGGTATGATTCCAGGTGCTGGTAAAATGATGAAAGATGTTGATATCGACGATGATGCCTTTAAACATGTCGAAGCTATTATTCAATCTATGACGCCAGCCGAACGATCAAATCCATCGCTACTTAATGCCACACGTAAAAAGCGTATAGGTAATGGTTCAGGCACATCGGTTCAGCAAGTAAATCAGCTTATGAAACAGTTCGAGCAAATGAGTAAAATGATGAAAATGATGCAAGGTGGTAAAGGAAAGCAGATGATGCAAATGATGAATAACATGAAATAAGACAAAGATTTAGGTAAATGGTATTTGTTTACAGAGAAACTATTTACCTGTGGTAAACCGTGAAATTCATATTTAATAGAGAGAAGAGAAAAGAGAAATAGGGAAATGAATTAAATTAAACCTTGAGCACCTTAAAAATGCAACAGCAATCTGTGAAAATCCGTATCTAAAGTAACTAACTCAACCAAATAACCAATTATGACAATCCTAGACGGCCGAAAAGTAAGTAACGACATTAAAAATGAAATTACAGCGCAAGTAAATAAAATGATAGCCAAAGGCGAAAAAGTGCCGCATTTGGCTGCTGTTATTGTAGGTAACGATGGTGCAAGTCTTACTTATGTGAATAGTAAAGTGAAAGCTTGTGAGCGCGTAGGTTTTAAGTCAACAATGATTAGAATGTCTAATACAACCAGTGAGATCGAACTGCTGGAAAAAATAGAAGAACTCAATCAAAATACAGAAATCGATGGATTTATAGTGCAACTACCGTTGCCTAAACAAATTGACACGCAAAAAGTATTAATGACCGTTAACCCAGATAAAGATGTGGATGGTTTTCATCCGATGAATTTCGGAAAAATGGCTTTAGATATGAGCACTTTTATTCCTGCAACGCCTTTTGGAATCTTAGAACTATTGGAAAGATACAACGTGCAAACCGACGGAAAGCATACGGTAATTATAGGAAGATCCCATATTGTGGGAAGACCGATGAGCATTTTAATGGGTAGAAAAGGGTTCCCGGGAAATTCAACTGTTACCTTGACCCACAGTCACACTAAAAATATTACGCAAATAACCTCACAAGCCGATATTGTTATTTCTGCATTAGGAGTTCCTGGTTTTTTAAAAGCAGAAATGGTAAAAGATGATGCTGTGGTAATTGATGTGGGCATTACAAGAGTTCCCGATGAAACCACAGAAAAAGGTTATTACATAACGGGCGATGTCGACTTCGAAAATGTAAGCAAAAAGGCAAGTTTTATAACGCCTGTTCCAGGAGGTGTTGGCCCTATGACTATTGCTATGTTGCTTAAAAATACGCTTTTAGCGAGAGAAAGACATTTGTTGAAATAATTATTTAGCAAACAACTGACCCAAATCTTTGAAAGCCTTAAATTCTAATGCGTTTCCGGCAGGATCATAAAAAAACATTGTGGCTTGCTCTCCTACTTGACCCTCAAAACGAATGTAGGGCTCAATAACAAACTTTACTGCTTTTATTTTTAAGTGATTTGCGAAATTCTCAAATTCATTCCACGGTAACACTACGCCATAGTGAGGTACAGGTACATCCTTTCCGTCAACTGGATTGGTGTGTAATGTTTCTTCTGTTTTTGGTTTATAATGAATTACTAATTGGTGTCCAAAAAAATTAAAATCAACCCAGTGATTACTGCTTCTGCCTTCTTCACAGTTTAAAACATCTCTGTAAAAAACACGGCATTCATCTAAATTGTGAACCGGAATAGCAATATGAAAAGGAGAAACTTTATTCATGAGATTTTATTTTTAAGTTGAAATAAATTTTACTTGTTAAATCGTTTGTGATTTGACTTTAATTCAGATTTGAAGGTTTTATCTGAGGATTCTAAAAGTTGGTTTAATTCTAATAATTCATCTTTGGTTAGCGCTCTGTAGGTTCCTAAATTAACATCAAGTTTAATGTTCATTATCCGAATGCGTTTTAAAGTTTCAACTTCGTAATCTAAATACTCACACATGCGTCTAATTTGACGATTTAAGCCTTGGGTTAAAATAATCTTGAAAGTTAAATTATCAATTTTTTCAACTTTACACTTTTTTGTAACTGTATCTAATATAGGAACCCCATTGGACATTCGCTCAATAAATGTTTGTGATATTGGCTTATTAACAGTAACAAAGTATTCTTTTTCATGGTTATTGCTCGCACGCAGAATTTTATTCACAATGTCTCCGTCATCGGTAAGTAAAATTAAACCTTCACTCGCTTTGTCTAACCGGCCAATAGGGAAAATACGTTTGTGAAAATTTATATAATCAATAATATTGTTTTTTTCAACTTTGGTGTCAGTCGTGCAAACTATACCGATTGGTTTGTTAAATGCCAAGTAAGTGAAAGCTTCATCTTTCATGGCTATAACATTTCCATCTACTTTTACAATGTCGTTTTCGCTGATTTTAGTTCCCATTTCTGGTACTTCGTCATTTACGGTGACCCGCTTAGCATCAATTAGCTTGTCTGCTTCTCGTCTTGAGCAATAGCCAACTTCACTTAGATACTTGTTAATTCTTGTGAGTTTAGGTTCCATGTATTATAATGATTCGGCTTCTATAAATTCTTCAATATAAGAAGTGATGGTTTCGTTATTTAGTGAATGGCCAAATCCTTTGGTGGTTATTAATTGACCTTTCCGTGCATGCTTATATATGAGAACAGCGTCGTTGTAAGGAATTATGGCGTCGTCTTCATCGTGAATAATCAAACTCTGTTGATTTAGTTCTCTAAGTATTTTAGATGTTGAAAATTCTTCTGAGGTTTTTCCAAAACGTTCAATAATAATACTATCTATTCTTTTCGTAATACGCTGGTTGTATCCTAACATGTTGGTGTATCTTCCCATAACATCAGTAAACTCTGATGGTGTACCAAGTAGTACCAATTTATGAACAGATTCAAGTTGGTATTTCTGTTGAAAAAAAACCGAAGACATTCCGCCAACCGAATGACCAATAAGGATGCTTGGTTTAAATCTTTTGGCAACAACCGCTATAAATTCTGAATATAAAATTGCGTTGAAATCTCTGCTTCCAGAGCGTCCGTGCGCTGGCGCATCTAATGCTACTACATTAAAACCAGATTTGTTGAGTTGTTTTATAAGTTTTTTCCATCGCGACGCATTACTTTCCCAACCATGAGCAAGTAAAATAGTTTCTTTTTTTCCTAACCATCGGTAAGTCATCACAGGAAGTTGATTGTATATCAACTCTTCTTTAAATGCTGTACCTAAAAAGTCGGCTTGCTTTTCCTTTATGTAACCTTTACGCGGTGTAGTAAATAATTTTAAGGCTTTATTTGCTGCATAATCTTGAGAAAAATAGCTCAATACGTTATAATAATTACCTATTATTTTTATTATTAATGACTTCATTTAGTCTTCTCTATTGGCTTTTTCAATTGAAAATGCTGGTGTGCAAATAGCGATATACTTGCAAGGTGTTTCAAATGGATTGGAGTATTGTACTCTTGTGTTTTTTAGAATTTTGATGGATTCTCCAGCATTTAAAACTATAATTTCGTTGTCTATCAGGAATTGTTTTTTGCCTGAAATCACATAAGTTACTTCATCAAATTCTGGCGTTTGAAATGGTTCGCTCCAACCTGGTGGCGCAATCATATGTGCTACGCTTAAGCTTGAGTTTCCATCACTTGCCAAACCAAAATGTTCTTCTATTAATTTTCCGTCGGTTGTTGGAACTATAAAAGGTGACGTTTGTTTATTGTATTTTTTCACTTGTTGTTTTTTTCACTACCAATGCAGCATAAAGTATTTTATTTTTGCTTTTCCGGGGATTTGTAAGACGTCGATTGTCATGTTTTGGTCAAATCTAATGCTTGCTGGAAGCTCATTTTTATCAATAGTGAACGACGCATTAAGTTCTTTTACCGTTACTACAACACTACCAATTAAATTGTCTATTTTATTTATTTTGTAGTTATCCTTAATATCTTTGAAAGTACTTATTTTTGAAATTCCTTTAATGGTTTTAAACTGCGCGCTTTCAACTCTAATGGTTTTTATTGTTGCAGTGGAATCTTTTGACGCCGTTGGGCTTAAAATTAAAAGTTTTTCCCCAACTGAATTGAAGATTTCTACATCGTAGTTATTCCCGGTAAATGTATTACTGCTCTCAAAATTTGCAATAGAGTCGTTCGGAAATATACTTTTTAAATCTTTAACTTGGGTTGAATCGTTTAGGTTGCCAATGTAGCGCTTGCCTATTTCGAACGGATTTTGCTCTTTGGTGCAGCTAACTGCGAAACTGAAAATTAGAGTGATTAGGATTAATTTTTTGAACATATAATTTTAAATTTATTTCATTAGTTTAGTTAGAATGCCTAAAACACTTCTTATAACAGTTGGGCTGCTCAATATTTTTGTGAAAGGATTTTGTGTGGTTCTTCTTCTACTAGTAGTAGTTTTCGTTCTAGTCGCTTTTTTCTGATTTTCAGCTTCTTTTTCAGCCTTTTCTTTAGCTGCATCAGTTTCTGCCTCTAAAATTTTATGCTTTAATATATCATAGGCACTTTCTCTGTCAATAACTTCATTGTATTTTTTTATCAACTCCGATTTTGAAAGTAAGGTTTTGAGTTCAGATTCTGATAAAATGTCCATTCTACTTGCTGGAGCACGAAGCATAGTTGCAGCGAGTGGCGTTGGTCGTCCTTTTTCATCCAAAGCAGAAATTAAAGCCTCACCTATACCTAATGATGTCAGTATTTCAGATGTTTTATAATAGGGTGAATCTGGATAGTTTTCAGCTGTTAATTTAATAGCTTTTCTGTCCTTAGCCGTAAAAGCACGAAGCGCGTGTTGTACTTTCAATCCTAATTGTCCTAAAACTTCTTCAGGCACATCGGTTGGGTTTTGAGTTACAAAATAAATGCCAACACCCTTACTTCTTATTAATTTTATAATGCTTTCAATTTGGTTTAAAAGTGCTTTTGATGCTTCTTTAAAAATAAGATGGGCTTCATCAATAAACATAACGAGTTCAGGCTGGTCTGCATCACCTTTTTCAGGAAATGTTTGATAAATTTCAGCGAGTAAACCCAACATAAAAGTTGAAAATAATTTTGGTTTATCTTGAATATCGGTAAGCCGTAAGATATTGATAAAACCTTTTCCATTTTTGTCAATTCTCAATAAATCTTGAGGATCGAAGGATTTTTCGCCGAAAAATATATCACCGCCTTGCTGTTCAATTTCAACAATTTTCCTCAAAATAGCGCCCGTTGAAGCGGTTGAGATTCGTCCATATTCATCTTCGAACGCTTCTTTTCCATCGTCCGTGGCAAATTGAAGTATGCTTTTGAAATCTTTTAAGTCTAAAAGTGGCATTTCATGGTCGTCGCAATATTTGAAAATTACCGACACAATTCCCGATTGGGTATCGGTTAAGTCTAAAATTCTCGAGATTAAAACGGGGCCAAATTCACTAACGGTAGCACGCAATCTAACGCCATTTTGAGCCGATAATGATAAAATTTCAACAGGATAAGCTTGCGCTTCAAAAGGTAAGCCAATTAGTTGATGACGCTCGTCAATTTTTGGATGCCCAGGACTGGGCATTGCTATGCCACTTAAATCACCTTTCACATCCATTAACAATACAGGAATGCCTTTTTCTGAAAGATTTTCGGCTAAAACTTGGAGTGTTTTGGTTTTTCCAGTACCTGTGGCGCCTGCGATAAGTCCGTGACGGTTGAGTGTACGAAGTGGTATTTTAACGTGTGCGTTGGTGATAACTTCGCCGTTTAGCATGGCCGCACCCAATGCAATACTATCGCCCTTAAAAGTGTTACCTGCTAAAATGTGGTTGAAAAAAGTTTGTTTTTCGGACATGCATTAAATTTTGTATAAAAATACTGTAATTTTAGTCAAGTTTAAAATTGACAAAATGAAAAACATCTTGACAATCGCCATTGTCCTTATGGGAGTATTGCAATTTAGTTGCGAAAAGAAGAAAAAGATAATCTTTCATAAATCTCATGAACTCAAAAAGGAGAATGCCCCATTTAGCGATGCCGTTGAAATCGATAATTTGTTATTTCTTTCTGGTCAAATCGGTATGGATCACAGTACGAGAACATTGGTTGAAGGGGGAATTGAGGCCGAAACATTGCAAACCATCAAAAACATAGAGGCAGTGCTTCAGCATCATAATTTAGGACTTGAAAATGTGATAAAATGCACCGTTATTTTAAGCGATATCAATGATTTTGCTACATTTAATGAAATTTATATTCAGCATTTCAAACAAAAACCAGCCAGAACAACTTTTGCGGCCTCGGGGTTGGCTGCCAACGCTAGTATTGAAATTGAGGTGGTGGCCTTTAGGTAACTAAACATTTATCGAGTTTAATCTATTTTTTTCGTTTATTGATTTATCTTTGCAGCCCATGAAAAAAGAAATACAGCAACTGGTAAATCAAGGCAAAATGTTGCCCTTAATGGAGGAGTTTTACACCATTCAGGGGGAAGGCTTCCACAAAGGAACTGCAGCGTATTTTATTCGCGTTGGTGGTTGTGATGTTGGTTGCCATTGGTGTGATGTAAAGGAAAGTTGGAATGCAGATTTACATCCGCCAACAGAGATCAGTAAAATAGTTGCTAATGCCGTAAAATTTTCTGATACCATTGTAATTACTGGCGGTGAACCACTAACTTGGGATATGACCGAATTAACCAGTCAGCTTAAGGAAAAGGGCTTAAATATTCATATTGAAACTTCTGGGGCTTATCCGTTAACTGGTATTTGGGACTGGATTTGTTTATCGCCTAAAAAAATAAAGTTACCCACGGAGGAAATATATCAAAAAGCGCATGAGCTAAAAGTAATCGTTTACAATAATGATGATTTTAAATTTGCCGAAGAGCAAGCTTCTAAAGTGAACAAAGATTGTATTTTATACCTCCAGCCAGAGTGGAGTAAGCGGGAAAAAGTAACGCCTAGTATTGTAGATTACGTAATGAAACATCCAAAGTGGAAAGTGTCTTTACAAACGCACAAGTATTTAAATATCCCGTAATGGAAAAAGCCCGAGATTAACTCAGGCTTTTTAAAATTTATTCAATCTTGTTATTTTTTAAATGGAACCGCCAAACGCATAGTTCCCCAGCCTAAATGTAGATGAACACCATCAGTCGCCTCTTCAAAAGTCATGGAAAATGCTTCTAGTGATTCTTTTCCTTCCTTTAAAGGAACAGTCGTTCTAGCAACATCTTTAGATTCATTATAACTATAAGAACCCCAGGTATTTAAATCTTTGTTGATGATTACTGTCCATTCTTTATCACCAGGTATGGTATAAAGGGTATAAGTTCCAGCTTTCACTGTTTGGTCGCCGAGTTTCATGTCTACATAAAACGTGATTTCTGCGGCTTCATTAGCGCCAGTTCTCCAAACTTTTCCATTCGGTGCTAAGTCCGAAAGTATTCTTCCATTTAGTTGCGGACGGCTATAAGTTATTTTAACTAGTTTATTGGACTCTTTGTAGCTACTTGGAAAAGCTGTAGCGTCCATCGGACTTTTATCTAGTCCTTTAAATTCTTGGGCAATTGCTGTTTGAAAGCAAAACATCATAGTGGCAAAACCTACTATGGTAATTATTGATTTATTCATAAAATATAATTTTTGTTAAAAATAAAACATTTGATTCTTAATCATATTTCAAAAAGTATAAACAAACGTTAATTTTTTGAATTTATATAGATGTTTTTAGGTTTTTAAGTAATAGCTTACTGCTTCAAAAATTTTAAGGTTTTTCGTCCAGTGTTGGTGTGAACATTTAAAAAATAGCTACCAGCTGATAAGTTGTCAACTTTAAACTGATAATTTTTTGTTTGCTTAAAATATATTAGGTCTCGAGCTAGTTGTTCAATAAAGCGCCCTTGTATGTCGTAAATTTCTATTACAATATTATCAGAAGATTCAAAGGTGATGTTCAAATCTAGAACTTCCTTAATGGGGTTTTCAACAATAGAAATGGTAATAGCGGGCATTGTTTCAACTTCAAAAGCATTAATAGATAAAGAACCGTCGGAATATTTATAGATAGATGTGCCACAGCCATAAGCCAATCCTGAATTCAGTACAAAAATCCGATTTAAATTATTGCCAATTCCGGTATTTGTCCAAGTTTGTCCGCCGTCGTTGGTTTCGTAGAATCCTGTCGTATGTCCGCCCATCCAGCCTTTGGTTTCAGAAACAAAACCAACAGCCTGAATATCGGTCTCCGGTGCGTCAAAATTTTGCCAGGTACTGCCGCTGTCATTACTTTTTATGAGTTTGCCTAAATGTGGCGCCACCGATGAAACAGCTCCGAAAATTATATCAGGATTGGATTCTAATGCTTGTAATTTCCAAACATATTCCCCTGGGACATTAGAGTTGTAAATTTCAGCCCAGGTCGCACCACCGTCTTCGGTTTTTAGCAAACATGCACCGTTGTTGTTTTGACCACCGGTATAACCAATTTGCTCGTCTAGAAATAAAATTTCAACTAAGGCTGTGGCATAATCGGACATATCGGTATGTACCCAGTTCACGCCAGCATCAGTAGATTTTATAATAAAAGCAGGTCCGAAAAACGCACCACAGCCATACACGCTGGTTTCTCCTGAGGTATCTAATCCACATATGGCCAAAGGATTTGGAGTGATATTGGTAACGGTTTCCCAATTTTCGCCGCCATCAATTGTTTTTAAAAATAAACTATTTAAAGTGCCTACAAAACCAATGTTTTCATTTAAAAATTCGATATTTCTAAAATAAAAAGCACCACCTAAATCTGCTTCATTTAGTTGTTCTTCCCAAGTTGTGCCGCCATCAATGGTCTTATAAACTGACGCAAAAAAACCGTTAGCCGCCCAGCCTATATTGTCATTTAAAAAAAATACGTCATCAAATCGCTGACCGCTGGTATTATCGTCAATATTGGTTTGCTGCCAAGTTTGGCCTTGAAGCCAAGCTACAGAAAGTAGAAAAACTAAAGCTAAAAATTTCATTTTGTAAATATAACTAACTTAATCAATTAATTTAAGTTATAAAATATATGTTTAATTCATTTTATAATTACAAATTGAAACTAATATATAGTTTATGGTTTTATATATGAAAGTTAAAATTCACTTTTGCATAGAAAAAATAATTAAAAGTTATGTGTGGAATTGTTTGTGCTTTTGATCTGAAGCAAAAATCTGAAGATTTAAGACCTCAATTGTTAGAAATGTCCAAAATTATCCGTCATCGCGGTCCGGATTGGAGCGGTATTTACAGTAATGACAAGGCTATTTTGGCTCATGAACGTTTGGCTATTGTAGATCCAGCTTCTGGAAAACAGCCTTTATTGAGTGCGGATAAAAAACTCATTTTGGCAGCCAATGGCGAAATTTACAACCATCGTTCCTTGCGCAAACAGTTTGATGGAAAATATGAATTTCAAACAGAAAGCGACTGCGAAGTCATTTTGGCCTTATACCAAGAAAAAGGCGTTGATTTTATTGATGAGATGAATGGTATTTTTGGTTTTGCCATCTATGATGTTGAAAAAGATGAATACTTTATTGCTCGCGATCACATGGGTATTATTCCACTTTATATCGGCTGGGATAAAAATGGAACCTTTTATGTAGCGTCCGAGTTAAAAGCTTTGGAAGGCTATTGCACAAAAATCGAATTATTTCCGCCAGGACATTACATGAGCAGTAAAGATGGAAAGTTTGTTAAATGGTATCACCGAGAATGGACAGAATACGATGCTGTAAAAGACAACGAAACAAGTATTGCTAAAATTAAAGAAGCGCTTGAAGCGGCAGTACATCGGCAATTAATGAGTGATGTACCATACGGCGTGTTGCTTTCTGGTGGATTAGATTCTTCTGTTACTTCGGCCATAGCTAAAAAATATGCTGAGAAACGCATCGAATCTGATGATACCCAAGCGGCTTGGTGGCCACAATTGCACAGTTTTTCTGTGGGATTAGAAGGTTCGCCAGATTTAGCAGCTGCCAGAAAAGTGGCAGATCATATCGGGACCATTCATCATGAAATTAAGTTTACCATTCAAGAAGGTTTAGACGCTATCAAAGATGTGATCTATAATTTAGAAACTTACGATATAACAACCGTTAGAGCATCAACACCAATGTATTTAATGGCTAGAGTTATAAAATCTATGGGTATCAAAATGGTGTTATCAGGTGAAGGTGCCGATGAACTTTTTGGCGGTTATCTTTATTTTCACAAAGCACCAAATGCTAGGGAATTTCACGAAGAAACCGTACGTAAATTGAGCAAGCTTCACATGTACGATTGCTTGCGGGCTAATAAAAGTTTGGCAGCTTGGGGTATTGAAGGTCGTGTGCCATTTTTAGACAAAGAATTTATAGATGTCGCCATGCGAATCAACCCACAAGATAAAATGATAAACGGCGAACGCATGGAAAAATGGGTGGTGCGTAAAGCCTTCGAAGATATGCTACCAGCAAGCGTGGCTTGGAGACAAAAAGAACAATTTAGCGATGGTGTTGGTTACAGTTGGATTGATACCTTAAAAGAAGTAGTTGCTAAAGAAGTTACTGATGAACAATTGGCAAATGCCAAATACAAGTTTCCATTGCAAACACCAACCAGTAAAGAAGAATTTTACTACCGTTCTATTTTTGCAGACCACTTTCCAAGTGACGCTGCCGCTATGTGTGTGCCACAAGAACCAAGTGTAGCTTGTAGCACCAAAATTGCTTTAGAATGGGACGAGGCTTTTAAAAACATGAACGATCCTAGTGGTAGGGCAGTAGCTAGAGTACATACGGATGCTTATTGATTTTTTTTGAAATAATTTTTTCGCTAAAAATTAATGTTGAAAATGAACATATTTTATTTAAACATTCAAGCACTTAAAACTTTTAAAATTCATTAAATAAATGCACTGTAAATTATGATTTTAAAATAAACAAATTAAAATGTATATCCAATTCTCAAATCAAAAAAATCTGCTACATACCTATGTGCTTTAAGGCTAAAACCTGCAAAGAAATGTTTATTAAAATTATAAAATAAGCTGTAGCGCTGGTATACATCATCATTAATTCGGAAATCGTTAAAATAATAGATTCCAAGCTCTTGACTAAAGGTCACTTTTCCTAACCAAAATTCATGACCAAGCAATGCTGATGCTTGAACAAAATTAGTATCAATGCCATCTAAATTTATTTGTTCCTTTCTAGAATAATCAAGAATTATTTCTGTGCCCGCAGTTAAGGCGCTTCGGCCTCCAAGCCAACGGCTATACTTACCCATAAAACCAAAAACATAAAATTTATCTTTATCGCCTACATTGGCATTACTCCAGCCAGAAAAATGGGCAATGCTGAATCGTTCTTTGATTTCTGGGGGTTTTCTGTCGCCGATCTTCTCTAAATTAGGATAATCTACAGGACTTAGACTCTTACTAACGCCGAAGCTCAAGGATGGAAAATTTAGTCCTTTGTTTGGAGCCCTTATACCACCATTTGACGTGTGGTTATACTTGGCGGCAAGCCTAAGGTTCCAAGAATCTGTTAAGCGATAATTAAAACCTAAGCCAACCATAACTGCAAAACTAAGATTTGTACTATAGGTCTCATTTAAAGGATTAGTGACTTCGTTATAAGGCTTCGTTAAATAAGCGCCACCTAGACCCATTCTAAAAAAAAGATTAGTTTTTTTTGGGTTCTAAAGTAGGGTTCAACATAGCTCATGATCAAAATACCATTGCCTAATACATCTTGGTTGTCCAAATTCCATAGTGCGAGGTCTATTCCTATCCTTGGAAAACAATTACAGAATTCCCAAGCGTTCTGCGTGAGTAATAACTGGCTCCAATCTATACTAATTGCGGAAGGGTAAGCATTGCCAATTTCTCTTAAAGAGGATGTGTGCTTTAAAATAAATCCATAATCGACATTTACTCCGATAATAGTTGGATTTTTTACAAATTTTGTTGAATCTGACTGACTTAAAGTAAAATTTATACAAAGTACAGAGATGATTAAGTACAGCCAAATTCTTTCCATTTCAGACTTTAAAATTTTATATCTAAGAGTGGCATAAATAATTGGTTTGAATATATGAAGCCAGAGTTTTTTGAAGTTCTATTTTTTGATAGAAATTAAAATTAAATCCTCTTGAGGCGCCACTAAATATTCTGCGCCATTTTCAGTAACAACAGCCATTTCCTCTACAGAAATAGTTTTGATTTTGCCATCATCTAGTTTCCAAGCATGAAAACCGTCAAAAGCGAAAGTCATTCCAGGTTTTATTGTTTTCTGACTTGCGGGTCGTACATGTGACTCTTGTGAACCTCCAAGATTTGGACCGACATCATGGGCTACATACCCAACAGGATGCCCCGTGCTCCACATCACATATTCAGATCCTGCTTTTCTCATTAAAACACGTTGTGACATATCAACATCAACGCCTCGAGCTCCTGGTTTCATAGCGGCTAAAGCGGCTCTGTTAGCTGCTTTTCCGCTATTCCAGTAATGTTTAATATCATCAGGTGCCTCGGTTTCACCTTTTTTAAGCACATAAGCAAATCGTTGAATATCACTCACCCAGCGGTTATAAATTTTAATACCAAAATCAATTTGAATAATATCACCAGGTAAAATGACTTTATCTGTGGCATGAGAATGTCCGCGATCTGGTCCGGAATTGACATTTGGATTCTGATTAGGAGACCAACCATCAGAGACACCGTAAGCACTCATTTTTTCTTTAAGAAATCGTGCAACATCAGCATCGGTAGTTTTGCCTGGAACTACTTGCTGATAAGCTTCAATTTGCCAATCTGCGGTGAGCTGAGCAGCTTTACGCAATAGTTCAACCTCTTCAGGAAGTTTAATCGATAACCATTCATACACAACTTCAGTAGAGGAAACCAATCGTTCTGAAAGTTCACCTAATTGAGATTCTAAATCTTTGAATTGTGTATAAGATAAGCCATCTGCCATGGCATTACTTGTCGAGGTATTTAAAGCTATTGTTTTAAAATCTTTCTCTTTTATAAATTCAATAGCCATACCAATCGTTGAAATTCCTCGCTCAACAGAAACGACTCTGTCGTGGATATCCAATTCATCCAAAGCTGTACTTTCACCTGATGGCGAAAAGACAATAGAATGAAAACCTTCTAGATCATTGTAGAATAAAAAAGTTGCCGTGCCACCAGCATTTTCTCCGCCAATATGATCTGCTAAAGGGTCGTTGTTGTTTTCTCTACAAATAATCAACCAGCAATCAACATTTGTAGTCTTTAGCGCCTGAGGTAAAAGTGTTTTTATGCGTTGTTTTCTTATGTCCGGCCATGGATTTTCACCCCATATTTCTGAAGGTTTAATAGTGGACTCTTGTACGGTATTGCAATTGAAAAATATAAACAGACAGGAAATAATTAGAATTTGAAGGTTTTTCATCTTGATGGATTATGATTTCTTAATAAATATATAACTAAGATTTCAATATTAAAAGTAAAACGTTTTTATACTTCCTAATAATAATCATTTCAAGTGTTGCATCGATCACAACAATTTTCAATATTTCACGTCTAAGCGACTTTTGTTAAGTTTAATTTCTAGACTCTTTAAAACAGTAACGAAATCGAATTTAAGGTCATTTTTAAGCGATTTAAGACACTTTCTAGTTTTTAACAAATGTTGATAATTTATCGGCATAGCAGTGGAAATTGTTTTAAATAACTTAGTTTATTCTTATCTTTGTAGGTATCGAATAAATGATGCACCTGCATCATTTTTTTATGACCTAAATCAAAACAATTAAAATAAATTTTATGAGCGAAGAAGCTAAAAAAAATAATTATTCTGCCGACAGCATTCAGGCCTTGGAAGGAATGGAACACGTGCGTATGCGTCCGTCAATGTATATTGGTGACGTTGGCGTGAGAGGTTTACACCATTTGTTGTATGAAGTGGTGGATAACTCAATAGATGAAGCTATGGCAGGTCATTGCGACACTATTGATGTAATTATAAATGAAGATAATTCTATTACTACTGAGGATAATGGTAGAGGTATTCCAGTAGATTTACATAAAAAAGAGGGCGTTTCGGCACTAGAAGTTGTTATGACCAAAATTGGTGCTGGAGGGAAATTTGATAAAGATTCCTACAAAGTATCTGGTGGTTTGCACGGTGTTGGTGTAAGTTGCGTTAATGCTTTATCCGAACATCTAACAGCAACAGTTTATAGAGATGGTAAGATTTACCGTCAAGAATATGAGCGCGGTAAAGCAATTTATCCCGTAAAACCCATTGGAGATACAGATAAAAGGGGAACAGTAATTACTTACAAACCCGATCCAACCATTTTCACACAAACAGTAGAGTACAGTTATGACACATTGGCTAGTAGACTTCGTGAATTGTCTTTTTTAAATAAAGGAATTACCATAACACTAACTGATCAAAGACAAGCCAATGAAAAAGGCGAGTTTGAAACAGAAACTTTTCATTCAGATGAAGGTCTTAAAGAATTTATCAAGTTTCTAGATGGCAACAGAGAGCCTTTAATGAAAGATGTAATCGCTTTTGAAGGCGAAAAAAATGGCGTGCCGGTTGAGGTAGCTATGATTTATAACACATCTTACGCCGAGAATCTACACTCATATGTCAACAATATTAATACGCATGAAGGCGGGACACATTTAGCTGGTTTTAGACGAGGTCTAACTATGACGCTTAAAAAATATGCAGATTCGTCAGGTTTAACAGATAAATTAAAATTTGAAATCGCTGGAGATGATTTTCGAGAAGGTCTTACTGCGATTATTTCTGTAAAAGTAGCAGAACCTCAATTTGAAGGACAAACGAAAACAAAGCTCGGAAATCGCGAAGTTTCTGCCTCTGTTAGTCAAGCTGTTTCAGAAATGTTAACGGATTACTTAGAGGAACATCCCGATGATGCTAAAATTATAGTTCAAAAAGTAATTTTGGCGGCGCAAGCGCGTCATGCAGCTCAAAAAGCACGTGAAATGGTGCAACGTAAAACCGTGATGAGTATCGGCGGTTTACCAGGAAAATTGTCTGATTGCTCGGAACAAGATGCAACAAAATGCGAAGTTTTTTTGGTTGAGGGCGATTCGGCGGGTGGAACTGCCAAACAAGGACGTGATAGAGCATTTCAAGCTATTTTACCGTTGCGTGGTAAAATTTTGAACGTAGAAAAAGCTATGTCGCATAAAGTTTTTGAAAATGAGGAAATAAGAAATATTTATACTGCTCTGGGCGTAACTATTGGTACCGAAGAGGATAGTAAAGCTTTAAATATTTCAAAACTGCGTTATCATAAAATTGTGATTATGTGTGATGCCGATATTGATGGTAGTCACATTGCAACGTTAATATTAACCTTCTTTTTTAGATATATGCGCGAATTGGTTGAGCAAGGTCACGTTTACATTGCAACACCACCGTTATATTTAGTGAAAAAGGAACTAAAAAAGAATATGCTTGGACTGACAAAGAACGCGATGTCATAGCTGAGTCATTTGGTGGTAATGTTGGTATTCAGCGTTACAAAGGTCTGGGCGAAATGAATGCAGAGCAGCTTTGGGATACCACCATGAACCCAGAATTTAGAACCTTGCGTTTGGTTCAAATAGATAATGGAACAGAAGCAGACCGAATATTTTCAATGTTAATGGGTGATGAAGTACCGCCTAGACGAGAATTTATCGAAAAGAATGCCATATATGCCAATATTGATGCATAATTAAAATTAAGTAACGAAAAAAAAGGCACTCCTTCGTGGGTGTTTTTTTGTGGTAATCAACAAGATAAAATGCAATAAAAATCGATGAAATGCGTTTTTGGTAATAGAATTTATTTAAATTAGCTTTACTAATTGGCAGTATCATGAAAAATATTTTACTAATCGTTACAGCGGTTCTTGGTCTAAATTCGTCACAAGCGCAAGAATTAGAGTCTATACTTCTAGCAGCAGACGATGCTGGCTTATTAACTGAAAATTATCTCAATCCAGCAATGAAAGGATTAATGTATAGTGTAAATGGTGGCTGGTATACAACAGGGAAAACACATAAAAAATTTGGTTTTGACATCACTATCAGTGCTAATGTTTCTTTAGTGCCTAGTTCAGATGAATTTTTTAGATTCACGCAAAGTGATTACACCTTTGTAAGCTTGCCAAATAACGAGTCTCAAATTCCAACAGTTATGAGCCAGAGTTCAACTGAAACGGATGTAGATATTAGAATTCCAAATGGTGATGGTAGTTTCAAAGTAGCAAGTTTTAGCATGCCTGGCGGAATAGGTTCGGATTTACCTTTATATGCTGTACCATCTCCTATGGTACAAATAGGATTGGGCTTACCCACGAAAACAGATTTGAAAATACGTTATGTGCCTAATATTGCTTTTGACGACGACTTCGAAAGCGGACTTATTGGAATTGGGCTTCAGCATGATATTACACAGTATTTTGGTCCAATGGAAAATCTACCCTTAAGTATTTCTGTTTTAGGCGCGTTCACAACTTTAAAAGCATCGTATAATATCAATCAAGAAGATTTTACGGACAATGTATCTGTAAGTAATGGTGAAGCTGAATTTAAATTGAATGCCTACACCATTCAGGCCATTGCTTCTTTAGATTTTAAACTTATCACTTTTTATGGTAGTGTTGGGTATAATGGTGGAAAAACTACCACAAAAATGAAAGGTGATTACACCCTAACTTACGATGTGGAAGATTCCAATGGAAATCAAATTGGTACGGTTAACGAAAGTATTACCGACCCATTAAATTTGGGATTTAATATCAATGGAATGCGCGCAACTTTAGGAACAAGACTTAACCTTGCTTTCTTTAAAATATTTGCCGATTATTCACTTCAAGAATATAATACCGTAAGTGCAGGTATTGCCTTAAGTT
This sequence comes from Flavobacteriaceae bacterium, assembly GCA_018402135.1. Lineage (GTDB taxonomy): Bacteria > Bacteroidota > Bacteroidia > Flavobacteriales > Flavobacteriaceae > Paucihalobacter. The sequence goes on from JAGYJF010000003.1 coordinate 998,320, forward strand.
TTAGATAATAATTGGGTTTTTACATGGGATTATTTACGCAACAATATCAATGAAATAGCTTCCTTTTAAGGGTTTTTATTCGTAATTTTGTAATCCAATAAAATCGAAATTTAAACCATTAAAATAATTTAATCATATGAAAGTTACAGTAGTTGGAGCAGGAGCAGTAGGTGCAAGTTGTGCCGAATACATTGCCATCAAAAATTTTGCAAGTGAAGTAGTATTGCTAGATATTAAAGAAGGATATGCCGAAGGAAAAGCCATGGATTTAATGCAGTGCGCCTCCCTTAACGGATTCGATACGAAAATAACAGGAACCACTAACGATTATTCTAAAACAGCCAATAGCGACGTTTGTGTGATAACTTCAGGAATACCAAGAAAGCCAGGCATGACGCGCGAAGAGCTAATTGGTATTAATGCAGGAATTGTTAAAACTGTAGCTTCAAACTTGATTCAACACTCTCCAGATACCATATTAATTGTTGTGAGCAACCCAATGGATACTATGACTTACTTGGCCCATAAAGCAACGGGTTTACCTAAACATAAAATAATTGGTATGGGTGGTGCTTTAGATTCTGCGCGTTTTAAATACAGATTGGCGGAAGCTTTAGAAGCTCCAATAAGTGATGTTGATGGTATGGTGATTGGCGGCCACAGTGATACAGGTATGGTGCCGTTAACCAGATTGGCCACAAGAAATAGTGTGCCCGTTTCAGCATTTTTATCAGAAGAAAGATTAAATCAAGTGAAAGAGGACACTAAAGTTGGTGGTGCAACACTTACTAAATTATTAGGAACCTCGGCTTGGTATGCGCCCGGTGCGGCTGTAAGCAGCATGGTGCAGGCTATAGGTTGTGATCAGAAAAAAATGTTTCCTTGCTCAGTTATGTTAGATGGTGAGTACGGCTTAAAAGATATTTGTATTGGTGTACCAGCCATTATAGGTAAAAATGGGGTTGAGAAAATAGTTGAAATAGAGTTAAGTAACGACGAAAAAGAACAAATAAAAAATAGTGCCGAAGGTGTTCAAGGTACCAACGCCTTATTAGATGTTTAAGAATTTTTTATCTGAATCATCAATTTATTGTAACAAGAGTGGCCAGTTGGTCACTCTTTTTTTATAAATCATAGAATTGTATTGTCATTTCTATATCGAAATCATATATTTGCACGTTTTAAAAAAATATAAATTCAACCATAATGCAAAACAAAGGTTTAATAAAGCTTTTTGCTATTCTCTTCGGATTGGTAAGTATTTATCAATTGTCATTCACATTTAAGGCCAGTCAAATTGAAAGTGAAGCAGCACAAATTGCATCAAGCAGATTTGATAATGTAGAACAGGCTAATGCTGAGCAAATCCGCTATTTAGATTCTTTAGGAAATGAAGAATCTTATAATATAGGTGTGGCAAAATTCACTTACAATGAAGTGAAAGATAATGCCATGAATTTAGGTCTTGACCTTAAAGGCGGTATCAACGTTATCCTTCAAATTTCGGTAAAAGATATTTTGAAAGGTTTAGCCAACAACTCTAAAGATCCTATTTTCAACAGAGCTTTAACTGACGCAGATGCTTTGCAACAATCGTCTCAAAATACATATTTGGTATCCTTTTTTAATGCTTTTGATGCTATCAAAGGCGATAAAAAACTAGCATCACCAGATATTTTCGCGAACCGTACATTAAGTGAAGAAGTTACAATAGACATGACCGATGGCCAAGTGCAAGATGTTCTTGAAGCCAAGGTCGATGAATCTATTTTAGCTGCGTTTGAAGTGTTAAGAAAACGTATTGATAAATTTGGTGTAACCCAACCTAATATTCAGCGTTTAGGGAATTCAGGTAGAATCCTAGTAGAATTGCCAGGTGCAAAAGATGTTGAACGGGTTAAAAACCTTTTACAAAGTACAGCGCAATTAGAGTTCTGGGATGTTTACAAAGCTGAAGAAATTGCAGGATACATTCTTCAAGTCAATCAAGCATTAGTTGAAGAAAACGCTTCGAAAAAAACGGATACAACGAAAACAGAAACCGCAGAACCTGACGAAACATCATCTGCTATTGATGCTTTAACAGGTCAAATTTCAGCCGATTCAACCGATACTGATGACATCAATCCTATCAAGCTAGTAGGTTTCGGCGGCGGTCCAATAGTGGCAACTTTTGAAGCCAAAGACCAAGATGAGGTTTTGGCACATTTAAATAATCCAAGGTACCGTTCATTTTTGCCAGCTGACCAACGTTACGTTAAGTTTGCGTGGGAAAAACAAGAAAAAAATAGTGAATTAATTAACCTTTATGCAATTAAGGGTAATCGCGATAACACACCTCAATTAAGTGGTGCGGTTATCACCGATGCAAGACAATCCTTCAACCAAAGAAATCAACCTTCGGTAAGCATGCAAATGAATGCCAAAGGTTCAAGAATCTGGGAAGAAATGACCAGAATGGCATACGAAACACAAGGTTTTATTGCCATTGTTTTAGATGATGTCGTTTATAGTGCACCGAGTGTAACAACTGGGCCAATTTCTGGTGGAAATTCTGAAATTTCAGGATCTTTTACTGTTAATGAAGCAATCGATTTAGCCAACGTTTTACGTGCTGGTAAGCTTCCTGCTAGAGCAGATATTGTACAAGCGGATGAGGTAGGACCATCATTAGGACAAGAGGCTATCGATAGTGGAACAAAGTCGTTTTTAATTGCCTTGTCATTTGTATTATTATGGATGGTATTCTATTATGGCAAAGCAGGTATTTTTGCTGATATAGCCTTATTATTCAATATTTTATTAATTTTTGGCGTGCTTGCTGGTCTTGGTGCTGTATTAACATTACCTGGTATTGCCGGTATCGTGTTAACTATTGGAATTTCGGTAGATGCCAATGTACTTATCTTTGAAAGAATACGCGAAGAAATCGCCAAAGGTAAAGCCATTAAAGAAGCCGTAAAAGATGGTTTTAGTAATGCTTTATCATCCATTTTAGATGCAAACATCACAACAGGATTAACGGCAATTATATTATTTGTATTTGGTACAGGACCAATTAAAGGTTTTGCAACAACTTTATTAATTGGTATAATCACTTCTTTATTCACGGCAATTTATATAACGCGTTTGTTGGTAGATTATATGGTTGAAAAAAATGTGAAGTTAGATTTCTCAACTTCGCTTACAAAAAATTTATTTCAAAATGTCAATATCGATTTCTTAAGAAAGCGTAAGATGAGTTATATCATTTCTTCAGCGGTTATCATTTTGAGTTTAGGTTCGTTGTTTACAACAGGATTAGATCAAGGTATCGATTTTGTGGGTGGTAGAACGTATCAAGTGCGTTTTGCACAGGAAGTAAGTACCGAAGAAGTTAAAACATCATTAAATCAAGTTTTCGGTAGTGCCGAAGTAAAAACGATTGGCGCAGCTAACCAACTTAAAATATCTACAAAGTTTAAAGTTGACGAAAATTCAGCGGAGGCAGATGAAGAAGTTCAAGTCTTATTATTCCAAGGCTTAAAACAATTTTTACCAGACGGAATTTCATACGATGACTTCAAAGAAGGTTCTGGAGAGGCAACAATTGGTAAAATGTCATCAAGTAAAGTAAGTCCAACAATTGCGGAGGATATTAAATCGGCATCTGTTTGGGCAGTTTTAGGATCGTTAATTGTGGTATTTTTATATATCTTGATTAGATTTAAAAGATGGCAATTCTCCTTAGGAGCTGTTGCTGCGGTATTCCATGACGTTCTTTTAGTTTTAGGGATCTTCTCACTTACATGGAAGTTTATGCCCTTTAGTATGGAAATAGATCAAGCTTTTATTGCTGCTATTTTAACGGTTATTGGATATTCATTGAATGATACCGTGGTAGTGTTTGATAGGATTCGAGAATATATAAACGAACATACTGGATGGGAATTCAAGAAAACTATCAACGCATCATTAAATGCAACCATTAGCCGTACGTTAAATACTTCTTTAACCACATTGGTTGTGTTATTAGCAATGTTCATCTTTGGAGCCGATTCATTAAGAGGTTTATTGTATGCTTTAATTGTTGGTGTAATAGTAGGTACGTATTCATCATTATTCATTGCAACACCAATTATGTACGACACAGCTAAGCGCGGTGATGCAGCCGAATCGTTGAAAAGAAAAGAAAAAGAAGAAGAAGTTGAAGTAGTGTAGTTACCCTAACTTTAGTTACTATAATATAAAAAGCCCATCTTAACAAATGGGTTTTTTAATGTCCAAAACTTAACTTAAAACTTTTACTCTAGTACGTTGTAAGAAATAGAATCACCAATTTCAATTTGCCATTCATCAGCTAATCCAGCGTTGAGCTCTAAAACGTATTTTGCAATCGATTTTGATGGTAAAGCTTCGTTGCTGTAAGGGGTTGTGCTTTTGTAAATATCTACAATTGTATTGTTAGCGTTGATATATAAAATATCAAGTGGAATAATGGTATTTTTCATATAAAAGGCCAAATACTGTTCATTGTCAAAAATAAAAAGCATTCCCTGATTCTTCTGCATGGTGTTTCTATACATCAAGCCGGTTTCGCGTTCGTAATTATTATCGGCAATTTCAATATCGATTGTCTTTAATATACTGTCATTACTTGCTCTAACAATTTTGAGTTCGCCTTCTTTTTTAAATTTAATGTCCAGTTTTTTGGCTGCAACCGATTTGTCTTCTTTGCATGCAACATGTATTCCAACCGAAGTGGTTACAATTGCTATGGCTACGATTTGCTTTGCCTTGTAAAAATTCATTTCACAGGTTTTGGCTTATAAATAAACATAAAATAAAGACCAATTAACACAAACGGAATACTTAACCATTGTCCAGTATTAAGTCCTGCAAAGTTAATAAATTCGTCACCTTGGGGCTCTTTTACAAACTCTACAAAAAATCTTACTGTCCAAAGTAATAGTAAAAATGTACCGAATAAAAAGCCTTCTTGTTCCGATTTTTTGGTTTTCCAATAGATGAAAAATAAAATCAAAAAGACAAATACGTAGCAAAAGGCTTCGTATAATTGGGCTGGATGTCGAGCAAAGTTTTCGCCTAATTGTGTAAAAATAACTCCAAAACTACTTTCGGTTGCTTTGCCAATGATTTCGGAATTTATAAAATTCCCGATTCTAACAGCAACCGCGCCGAGAGCAACAGGAAGAACTACGCGGTCTAAAATCCAAAGTACAGACTTTTTCAGTACTTTCTTATTGTATAAATACATAGAAATAATCATACCGATGGCTGCACCGTGACTTGCCAAACCTCTAAATCCTGTAAATTGAAAACCACCTTTAAATGAAAAAGGAAGAAAAATGCTGAAGAAGTCTTCCTTAAACAATTCAGGTTGATAAAAAACCACGTGACCCAATCGGGCACCAAGCATAATGCCTAGCACAGAATAAATAAACAACGAATCTAAAGACTCATTAGTTTGACCTTCGTTTTTGTAAATACGCTTCATGATTAGGAAGCCTAAAACGAAAGCAATAATCCACATTAAACTGTAGTAATGAAGTGTGAAGAATCCCAATTCTAGTCCTTTTGAAGGATCCCAAATAATTTTGAGTGCGTGCATTTAGCTTAGTTTTATGTGGTAAATATACCAATTTGATATTGAAAAAATAAAGTCTGATTCTACTTTTTCAGGAACTGGATCATAGCCAGATCGTCCCCAAGGCGGCCGAGCGTAAAGAAAATGTACAGTGTGCATTTTTAGCGAAGGAGCGAGCATGCGGGCAGGCAAATTTTTAGTTGTCATCCTTATCAGGAACTGGATCATAACCAGACCGTCCCCAAGGCGGCCGAGCGTAAAGAAAATGTACAGTGTACATTTTTAGCGAAGGAGCGAGCATACGGGCAGGCAAATTTTTAGTTGTCATCCTTATCAGGAACTGGATCATAACCAGACCGTCCCCAAGGCGGCCGAGCGTAAAGAAAATGTACAGTGTACATTTTTAGCGAAGGAGCGAGCATACGGGCAGGCAAATTTTTAGTTGTCATCCTTATCAGGAACTGGATCATAACCAGACCGTCCCCAAGGATGACAACTAAAAATCCTCCGTAAAGCCAACCAACTACCCCTAATTAATCCATGTTTTTCAAGCGCTTCTTTGGCGTAGTGAGAGCATGTCGGCTGAAATCGGCAGGTTGCAGGAGTTAGCGGCGAAATCAATGATTGATAAACCTTGATAATTAATACAAATGGAAAAATTAAAACTTTTCTCAAGACATGTATGGATTTGAATTAAGCAGTTATTTTGGGCGCTTTTTAATTTACGCTGAAGGTCGTCCCGTCTTTCCCATCTTGCAACTGAATACCCGCGGCCGCTAATTCGTCCCTGATTTTATCCGACAAGGCAAAGTCTTTATTAGCCCTGGCTTCTTGTCGTAGTCTTATTAACAATTCAACAGCACCTGAAAGTTTATCGCTGTCATTTGAAGCTTCAGAAACATTTTCTAAACCAAGAACATCATTAATAAAAATGTGCATGGTTTGTTGCAGTATGTTTAAATCTTCGTTACTGATACTTTCTGTAGTTTCTTTTAATTGGTTAATGAATTTTACAGCATCAAATAAATGCGCTATTAATATGGGTGTATTAAAATCATCGTTCATGGCTTCATAGCATTTTTGCTGCCAAGATTTGATGTTGATAGTTGAGTTCTGGTCGGTTTTTATATCTTTTAAACTATTTACAGCTTCCATCAATCGATTAAAACCTTTTTCACTAGCCAATAAGCCACTATTTGTGAAATCTAAAATACTGCGATAGTGCGCTTGAAGCATAAAAAATCTGGCCACACTGGCTGAAAATGATTTGGTGATATTTTTGTTGTCACCCGTAAAAATCTCATTCGGTAAAATGTAGTTACCAGTAGATTTCGCCATTTTTTTACCATTCATGATCAGCATATTGGCATGCATCCAGTAATTGACAGGAGCGTGACCATTACATGCTTCGGCTTGAGCTATTTCGCATTCATGATGCGGAAATTTCAAATCCATTCCGCCACCATGAATATCAAATTGTTCGCCTAAATATTTAGTACTCATTGCTGTACATTCTAGATGCCATCCAGGAAAACCGTCGCTCCATGGCGATGGCCAACGCATTATGTGCTGTGGTTCGGCTTTTTTCCAAAGGGCAAAATCCTGAGGATTCTTTTTATCGCTTTGGCCGTCAAGTTCGCGCGTATTATGGATTAAATCTTCAACATTGCGCTTACTTAAAATACCGTATTTTTTAGTTTTATTGTATTCCAATACATCAAAATAAACCGAGCCATTTACAACATAAGCCAAACCTTTTTCTAAAATTGACTTTATAATTTCGATTTGTTCAATGATATGCCCAGTAGCCGTTGGCTCAATGCTTGGCGGTAAAAAATTAAATTTATTTAAAATATTATGAAAATCGACCGTGTAGCGCTGTACCACTTCCATAGGTTCAATTTGCTCTAAACGTGCTTTTTTAGCAATGCGGTCTTCACCTTGATCGGCATCATTCTCTAAATGACCAGCGTCGGTGATATTTCTTACGAATCTTACTTTGTAACCTAAATGTTTAAGATATCTGAATACCACATCAAAAGACATAAAAGTACGGACATTGCCTAAATGTACGTTGCTGTAAACTGTTGGTCCACAAACGTACATGCCAATATGGCCTTCGTTAATTGGTTTTAGAATTTCTTTTTCGCCAGAAAGCGAATTATATATTTTTATTGGGTTGTTTTGATAAAGAGGCGTCATAAATGCTAAGTTAGAATTTAGTGTCTAACGCGATGTAAGATAAAAATTCTTTTTTAACGGTTTCTTCTTTAAATTTCCCTCCAAATTCAGAAGTTACAGTACTGCTTTCAATGTCTCTTATACCTCGAGAGTTTACGCATAGATGTTTTGCATCTATAACACAAGCAACATCCTGCGTGTTTAATACTTCTTGTAATTCTTTTACAATTTGAATGGTTAGTCGTTCTTGCACTTGTGGTCTTTTTGCAAAATAATCAACAATTCTGTTCATTTTCGAAAGTCCAATCACGGTACCATTTGAAATGTAGGCCACATGGGCTCGGCCTACAATTGGTAACAAATGATGTTCGCAGGTTGAATAAACAGTGATGTTTTTTTCAACGAGCATTTCTCCGTATTTATACTTGTTGTCAAAGGTGGACGATTTAGGTTTCTTTTTAGGGTCTAAGCCACCAAATATTTCATTTACAAACATTTTAGCAACGCGCTTTGGAGTTCCATTAAGACTGTCATCCCTTAGATCAAGTCCTAGAGTTTCCATGATATGCCTAACATCGTCCATAATGATTTCTATTTTTTCGTCATTATTTAGAATAAAGGCATCTTTTCTTAAAGGGGTGTCGCTTGAAGTTCCAATATGGTCGTCTCCTAGAGATTCCATTTCACGTAGGTTATTCTCAATTTTCATCTGTTTTGTTATTTTTTTAGGGGAATTATGTTTAGCCTTATGGTCACTCAGTTAACATGAATTAATATGGCACTTATTTTTATTGACCAATTGCTTTCTAATCCTTTACATTTAAACAGATTGCAAAGATAAGGATTTTTAATAGCAATTTAGACTAGAAATTTTGTAATAAATTGATGTACTTAATAGACGAAAAGCGTTAATGTCGGTTGTATTAACAGTGGGTTTATTAAAATTTTCTTAATTTTCAGCCCACAAATTTAATAGCTCTCTAATGTTGAAAAAATTCTTGCTCGTATTTTCTTTAATGTTTTCCAACTTGATCTTATCTCAAGATATTGTAATGCAAAATGGTACATTTAATCAATGTTCTGGAATTTTTTTTGATACTGGAGGAGATTTTGGTGGCTATTCTAGTAATGAAGACATAACCACAACTATCTGTTCAGATGTAGCAGGAGATTTTGTGAGGGTTGATTTTACGTCCTTTACAACTCAATTAAATCAGGATATTTTGTCGATTTACGATGGACCAGATACTACAGCACCTTTAATAGGGGATTTTTCTGGGGTTAATAACCCGGGTTTAGTATCTGCTTCCGCAGCAAACACAAGCGGATGCCTTACCTTTAGATTTGTATCTAATGCTACTGGAGTTGCTTCCGGTTGGGCAGCAGAAATTGAATGTGCAACGCCTTGCCAAGATATCATAGCTATAATAGATAGTACAAATCCACCGGCTGTAGCTGGCGTAATTGAAGTAGATCCGGGAGATATTATTGCGTTTGAAGGTAGTGCGACTTTTTCGGTTGATGGTTCAGCGGCGACTTATGAATGGGATTTCAATAATGGTGACACTTTACTAGGTACTAATGTTAATTATGCTTTCTCTGTCCCAGGTTTATATACGGTTACTTTTGAAGTTAGCGACGATAACCCTTTAGGATGCATAGGAACAGCTTCCGTACAAGTAAGAGTTAGAGATAATGATTCCTGCGCAGGGCAATTACCTATTTGTTCCGGCATAGTTAATGTGCCTGCACCTACTGGAACAGGACAAGCGGAGGCTGGAATAAATTATGGTTGCTTAGGTGAACAGCCAAGACCAAGATGGTATTTTTTACAAATAGGGGACACACCAGGAAATTTGAGCTTTACACTTACTCAAACAACTGGTCAAAATCAAACAGGAACTGGTATTGATGTAGATTTTATAATTTGGGGTCCGTTTGCACAGCCAGAATGCGGTGCCGCTAATTTAAATCCCGCAACAGAGGTTGATTGCAGCTATGACCCATTCGCAGAGGAGACCATAACAATTAATAACGCTCCAGCTAATTCGTTTTACACTTTACTTATTACTAACTTTGATGGGGCTGCAGGGTTTATAAATTTAGAGCTAAATCCAGGATCTACCGCAGATACTAACTGTGATATTATTTGTCAGGTTGATTTAGGAGAAGATCAAGACTTGTGCGCTGGTGAAGAGTACTTAATTTCGCCGTCGTTTAACGGAGCCTTCAATACCTTTGAATGGCGACGAAATGATGTGGTTATTCCAGGTGCAACTTCACCAAATTTATTGGTTACAGAGTCTGGAACCTACACTTTGTTGGTAGATGGCTTGGATGCGGTTTTTGGTGATCCTTGTAATACTCAAGATGATATAGTTATTAATATAGCACAAGATGTAGTATTAAATGATACTTCTTTAAGTGCTTGTAGCGGATTGGTAACTGGAGTTTTTGATTTAGAAGATGCTAATGTTGATTTGGTAAATCCAGATGATCCTGCTGATTTCACGTTTTTGTACTTCAATTCTCAAAATGATGCCGATAACAATACAAATCAAATTGCTACACCTGATAGCTACTCAGGTTCTGATGCAGAGACAATTTACGTCAGGGTTACAGCCAATGGAAGTAGTTGTTTTAATGTAGGAACGATTACCCTAAGTGTTTCAGGGCAACCTGATATTAACCCAGCACCTGATTTGGAAGTTTGTGATGACGATTCGAATAATGGTATTGAAACCTTTGATTTAGAGCAGCAAACAGCATTTGTTTTGGGAGCACAATCCGATTCAGATTTTTTGGTTACTTACCATGCTTCATCTGCAGATGCGGACGCAGGAGTAAATAACCTGACATCTCCTTATGATAATACAGCAAATCCGCAACCTATTTTTGTAAGAGTTGAAAGTATTGCCAATGCTACTTGCTTTGCTGCTTCACCAAATCCTTTATTTAATCTGATTGTAAATCCACGCGCTATTGCTAATACACCACCTAATCTGGAATTATGTGATGATTTGATTAATGACGGATTTGAAACCTTTAATTTAGCACTACAAAACACCGATATTTTAGATGGTCAGGACCCTAATGAGAACTTCATTACTTACCACGAAACACAACAAGATGCTGATGATGGTGTTAATCCGCTGCCAACAACTTACACAAATACCGTTGCTGGAATGCAAACTATTTATGTAAGGGTTGAAAATACCACATTCCCAGATTGTTTTGGAACGACATTTTTTGATTTAATTGTCAATCCTTTACCAGCTGTTATTTTGCCAACACCTCTTGAAGTATGTGATGATACAACAGCAGATGGATTTGCTCCTTTTAATTTAACGGATAAGAATGCCGAGATTATAAATGGGCAGCCAAATGTCGTGGTTAGTTATTTTGAGACCTTTGTTGATGCTGATAATAATACAAATCCATTAGCGGATGGTTATATAAACACAGTTGCTTTTAATCACGTGGTTTTTGCAAGATTAGAAAACACCGTTACTTCTTGTGTGTCATTTATCTTGCTTAACCTCACGGTAACCCCAAATCCTACGGCGAATTCACTATCCGATTTAGAGGTTTGCGATGACGACAACGACGGTTTTGGGCAATTTGATTTGAGTTTGCGTGATTCACAATTAATAGGCGTTCAGACTGATGTAGTAGTCAGCTATCATGAAACCCAGAGCGATGCAAACATAGGAGTAAATGTATTACCAACGCTATATAACAATATAGTACCAAGTGTACAAACGGTATTTGCAAGAATAGAAAGTACGACAGCAGGTTGTTTTGACACTACGCCATTAAATTTAATAGTGAATTCCATACCAGAATTTGGTGCTATCACTACTTACGAACTATGCGATGACAACAATCCAGGTGATGCCACGGAAACCTTTGATTTAAGCACTAAAGATGCTGAGGTGATCAATGGCCAGGCGAATGTTGCAGTAAGCTACTACGCCACCCAAGGTGACGCAGAAGCAGGCATCGATGCCTTGCCAACGCTTTACGACAATACCAGCAATCCACAAACCATTTATACAGCCTTAGTCAACACCAACACGGGCTGTAGCGCGGTGGGTAGTTTTACTATAGAAGTAAACCCACTACCACAAATCACGGTTCCAAGCGCTTTAGAAGTTTGTGATGATAACGTTCCAGACGGATTTACCCAAATAGATTTAAGTGTAAAAGACGCAGAAATCACTGGCGGTAATCCCAGCTATACGATAAATTACTACCTAAGCCAAGCCGATGCCGATAGCCAGCAAAACCCATTACCGGTTACTTATACCAATACCAGCAACCCACAAACTATTTATGCGGGCGTTAGCAACAATACCACTGGTTGTTTAAACACTACCACCTTAGAATTGGTAGTAGAGCAAGCACCCATAGCCAATACGCCAAGCCCTTTAGAGTTTTGCGATCCCGATAACGATGGCTTTGGAGTTTTTACCTTAACCGATGCCGATACTCAGATCACAGGAGGCGTATCAGGTCTCACGGTAAGCTATCATGAAACCCAATCCGATGCCGATAGCAACAATAACCCATTAAGTAGTCCGTATAACAATATAGCAGCCAATTTACAAACGGTTTACGCCAGAGTAGAAAGCACGACCATTGCCACAAACTGCGCCACGATAGTAGAATTGCAACTCCTTGTACAACCCACACCAGTAGTCCCTCAAGCCATAGACGACTATGTGGTTTGCGATACCAACCAAGATGGATTTACCCAATTTGATTTAAACACCAAAGCAGCAGAAATCTTAAACGGCCAATCCCCGATAGATTATACACTCACGTATCATTTAACCCAATTTGAGGCTGAGAGCAGTACGAATCCGATACCCAACACAGGTAGTTACACCAACACCAGCAATCCACAAATCATTTATGTAAGTCTTCAAGGCCCTAACGGATGTATTACCACAGGAAGCTTTACCATAATCGTAGACTTACCACCAATAGCGATCCAACCCACACCATTACAATTATGCGATGACGCGATAGCCGATGAGCGAACGGAGTTTGATTTAACAGTAAAAGACACTGAAATCACAGGCGGCAACCCAAGTTGGACTGTAAATTACTATGAAACTCAAATCGATGCAGAAAACAACAGTAATGTCATAGCCAACCCGAGCCAATACACCAACACCTCGGTAGGAGGCAATGCTGCCAACCCACAAACTTTGTTTGTGAGCGTAACCGATACCAACACAGGCTGTATAGACTTAGTGACTTTAACGATAAGAGTACTACCCAACCCAACACCTAGTTTAAACCCTGACGATTTAATACTATGCGACGACACCAATGTAGGGGACGGCGTAGAAGAGTTTGATTTAACCCAAAACGAAACCTTTATACTCAACGCAGAAGCAGGCGTAACACCAAGCTACCACATTAGTGAGGAAGATGCACAACTAGGAGAAAATGCTATAGCCGACCCAAACCAATACACCAACCAAACATCGCCCACCCAAACCATTTATGTAAGAGTGACCAACGATGTAACAGGCTGCTACACGATAGTAGACTTTAATTTGATAGTAAACCCATTACCAGCGGTAGTAGCAGTCACCGATATCATTATTTGTGAGCTGAACACGGATGGTTTCTTCACCTTTGATTTGACCACCAAAGACGCAGAAGTACTAAACGGTCAAGACCCTAGTATCTTTGAGGTAACATACTATGAAACCCAAGTAGATGCCGACAATCAGCAAAACCCGATAGTTGGTAATTATACCAACACGATCAATCCACAACAAATATTTGTATCTATTAGCAATACCGTTACAGGTTGTTTTATCAGTACCCAAAGCTTTAATGTAGAAGTACAAGAATCGGCACAGGCCAATTCAGATGGGATACCGATTATTTACGAACAGTGTGATGATAATGTAGAGACCGATGGCGATCCGAGTAACGACAGTGTGCAGTTTGATTTAAGCACTCAAGACGCACAAGTCTTAGATGGTCAAGACCCAGCTAATTACACAGTGAGCTATTATCAAAATGAAATAGACGCTGAATTAGGTGTGAACCCCTTACCAACACTTTATGAAAACCTAAGCAACCCACAGGTAATTTATGTAAGAGTAGACAACGATACCACGGCCAATAACATATGCTATGCAGTAGCCGAGCTCACCTTACAGGTAAACCCATTACCAATAGTTAACCTAGAAGAAAGTTACACCTTGTGTTTAGACACCAACGGTACCGAGGTTGTGAATCCACCAATTATAGACACAGGATTATCAGAGACGGACTATAGTTTTGAATGGAGTTTAGACGGGGCAGTATTAGCAAATGAAACAAGTGCGAGCCTGATACCATCACAAGGAGGCACTTATACCGTAGTAGTGACTGATATCAGCACATCGCCGCAAACGGCTTGTAGTATTACAGCGCGCACCGAAGTAATAGAAAGCGAGCCACCAAGTTTAACACTCAGTCTGAGCACAGAGGCCTTTGCAGGCACCAACACCATAGAAGCCTTAGCAGAAGGATCAGGAGATTATGAGTACAATATAGACAACGGACCATGGCAGGACAGTGGAACTTTTACCAATGTAAGCATAGGCGATCATATCATCACTGCCAGAGACAAGACAGGCTGTGGTATTACTAGTGAAAATATAACCGTATTAGACTATCCGTTATATTTCACCCCAAATGGTGATGGCTACAATGATACTTGGAACATTGTAGGATTAAATGAGCAACCAAGCGCAAAAATTTATATATTTGACCGCTATGGCAAGCTGCTAAAACAGCTTAGTCCGATAGGATCAGGATGGAATGGCACCTACAATGGGTCTTTAATGCCATCAAGTGATTACTGGTTTGTAGTAGAATACACCGAACCATCATCAGGTGAGCCAAAAGAGTTTAAAGCACACTTTACTTTGAAAAGATAAAATGTAATATTATAATTTTATAAAAAAAAGAGTTGTGATGAACCACAACTCTTTTTTTTTACAGTTAATGTTATTTATCTAAAGATCAAATGACAATGTTAAAAATATATTATTATTAGTGGCGTCGATAAGAGCTCTATCAGTGAGTCCAACATTAAATAGTTGTTCACCGAATTCTCTAGTCACATATTCATAAGCTAAGTCTAACTTTAAGATTACCAAAGTTATAACCAAGTCCAAACGAAACAGCATTTAAGTCACTCATAGCAGTCTTATCAGTATAAGGGCTTTCTTCAAAACGATAACCCCCGCGCAGACTTACCTGCTTAATTCTATATTCACCACCTACCCTTAAAGTATTTGAAACCGTTAGATTTTGACTAATTAATTCGTTTTGGATTCTAAATAAGGCATCAGAAGTGGGTCTAAATTCGGTGTTTCCATAGTTTTTTCTACTATAATCTAAACTAATTAATCCTTGTAAACCTATTACATAGGCTAAACTTGCAGTTAATCTGCCAGGAGTTTTTAAACTGTAAGCATCATAAATATTAATAATTCGAGGATCAATAGTTAATGCAACATTGCTACCATTTTCATTTCGAACTGTTCGAATGGCTTGAGATGTCTCTTCATTAATTCTAAACCAAGTAGGAGAGTCGTATGATACACCTAATCTCATGCCATCAGTAAGTTTTAATATGCTGCCTAATTGAAAAGAAAAACCAGCGCCCGTAGTAAATAAATTGTTTTCAAAATTTACTGTATTTACTAGCGAACCAGGATTACTGTTAGTTTCGGTAAAGAATGTGGTGCGTTCGTAATTTATAAAATGTGTGTTAAGGTTGGCACCTAGATAAAGTTTGTCTTTGTATTGGGAGGCAAAGTTAAAGCTAAATTTACCATTGTAACCCCTTGAATTTAATGCATTTTGCTGGTTAAAGCTGCCAGGCGCAATATTGGAAAAATACTGTGTATTATCATCTATATCTTCAAAAGGATCAATAATAAAGGATTCAAAACCTAGAAATGCCTGTTGGTGTCCAAAGCCAAGACCTCGTGCTTGCCCAATATTTCTATAAGCTTCGGCGAACGATTCATCTGGAAAAGCCGAAATATCTTCTAGCCTTTTCCCATCAGCATAACTTAAAAAATAATTATCTATGGATCTATCATTTGTACCCGAGGAAACCCAATTATTGTTATAATCAGCTGTTTTATCATAGGCAAATCCTAAAGTAAATTTCTTCCAATTTGAGTTCGGGTTGTAATTTTGAAAAACAAACACTGCCCCACCTTGGTTGATGTCAAATTTAGAATCTGTTGAGTTGGTCAATCCGTTAAAAAATTGCGTATCGTTGTTAGTGTTTAAAACCGATAGTGTAAATGAGGCATGACTTGAAGCGAACACAGCAGATCCTGCAGGATTAATACTCACAGCAGACATATCGCCACCTAAGGCACCAAAAGCGCCACCCATGGCTCTAAACCTTGCGGTTCCTTGAATGTTATCCATAGAATATCTTAGAGCGTCAGACACATCTTGACCGAATGACATAGCACACACCACTACAGCTATTGTCGAAAATAGTTTCCTTTTCATCTTTTTTTAATTTTAAAATTTAATCTTCAAATTTGTAATATAAATGCCCATACCAAATATTATTAATTAAAATATTTATATGAGTATGGGCATTTTATGATTTGGGTTATTGAAAGTGTTATCAATTATCAACCACCGCGTCTTCCACCACCTCCGCCAGAACTTCTTCCGCCGCCGGAGCTACCTCTACTTCCACCAGAACTCATGGTTCCACCACTTGATCTAGATGAACTTGAACTACGCGTAGTTGATGATCTTGTAGGCGTATTGGTTCTTGTATTTACACGAGTATTTGTGCTATTACGAGTGTTTATTCTTGAATTTGGATTCACTCTCGTATTTGGATTGTATCTACTATTTCTAGTGTTAATTGAATTTCGATTAGATAAACGACTATTATCAGTTCGTCTAGCGTTATTACGCTCTACAGTTCTTCTTAGTTCAGAACTAGGTCTTATTGATGAACCTGATCTTCTTCCAACATTTTGCGTATTTCTATTTAGATTGGAGCTTCTTCCGTAGTTATTACTTAAGAAAGCATCACCACGACGACTTCCTGCGAAGGCCACCCCACGATTATATGGATTATAGGCTCCATAACCGAAACCTCCAAGACCATAGTAACCTCCAAATCCTAGACCAAAACCGCCGTAGCCCCAACCAGCGTTCCAACCCCAAGGTTGCCATCCCCAGTTGTTCCAACCCCAGTTGTTCCATCCCCAGTTGTTCCATCCCCAGCCGAAACCGCCGTAGCCCCAACGATTGAAACCTGGACCCCAAAATGGATCCCAAGCCCAAGCATTCCAGCCGCCAAAATTGTTCCAGCCATTGTCGTATATATTGATATTAACCACGTCGTTTGTTTGTCCCCAACCACTATAACCAGTTCGGTAAGCAGTAGAGTCTTGCACTTCTGTGTAATCACTTTGGTAACTATCGACATCGGTAAAAGTATCGCTACCAGTAACAGCTTCTACTTCTCGTGAACGTTCTTGAAAGTAATTTTTATAGTATCCTGTTTCACTGTTAACTACTGCAACATTTTCTGTTTCAGCATAGACTCTTTGCGTAGATGGGACTTCACTATAAATACCATCGTTATTATATCCTACGTATTGATAGGAACCACAAGAAGCTAAAATAAAAGACAAGCCTAGTGCAACAATAAATGGTAGTTTATTATTTATGTTAGTTGTAAATTGCATAACATTAGATTTTAATTGTTGAACATTACAAAAATAGTTAGTTTTGCTGAACTATTTTTTTATTTAACATAGCACAATATTTGTGCCAAAACACGATAAATGGGTAAAAATCTTACAAGTAGATCTGAGGATTATTCTAAATGGTATAATGAGCTTGTGGTTAAGGCTGATCTGGCTGAAAATTCAGCAGTACGGGGATGTATGGTTATTAAACCATACGGTTATGCAATTTGGGAGAAAATGCAAGCAGAGCTAGATAGAATGTTTAAAGCAACAGGACATCAGAATGCGTATTTCCCGCTATTTGTGCCAAAAAGTTTGTTTGAGGCGGAAGAGAAAAATGCTGAAGGATTTGCTAAAGAATGCGCAGTTGTAACGCACTACCGTTTGCAAAATGATCCAGATAGACCTGGAAAATTACGAGTAGACCCAGAAGCAAAACTTGAGGAAGAATTAGTAGTAAGACCAACAAGTGAAGCTATAATCTGGAGTACTTACAAGAACTGGATTCAAAGCTATCGCGATTTACCTATTTTAATAAATCAGTGGGCTAATGTAGTAAGATGGGAAATGAGAACCCGTCTCTTTCTTAGAACAGCCGAGTTTTTGTGGCAAGAAGGACATACTGCACATGCTACCAAACAAGAAGCCCTTCAGGAAACCATTCAAATGAATGATGTGTATGCCGAATTCGTTCAAAATTTCATGGCAATTCCTGTAGTAAAAGGTGTGAAATCAGAGAGTGAACGTTTTGCAGGAGCAATTGAAACCTACTGTATTGAAGCGCTTATGCAAGATGGTAAAGCGCTACAAGCCGGAACTTCTCATTTTTTGGGACAAAATTTCGCAAAGGCATTTGATGTAAAATTCACAAATAAAGAAGGAAAACAGGATTACGTTTGGGCCACTTCATGGGGTGTTTCAACCAGATTAATTGGAGCATTAATCATGACGCATAGCGACGATAGTGGTTTAGTATTGCCTCCAAATTTAGCACCTATTCAGGTAGTTATTGTACCTATTTATAAAAATGATGAAGAGTTTGAAGCGATTTCAGAAGTGGCAAAATCCTTAGTGAAGGATTTACAAGGTCTAAATATTTCTTGCAAATTTGATAATCGCGATACCATGCGTCCTGGTGCAAAATTTGCCCAATACGAATTACAAGGCGTGCCTTTAAGAATTGCCATTGGCCCAAAAGATTTGGCAAATGGTTCGGTTGAATTAGCGAGACGAGATAACCTCTCCAAATCAATTGTACCCTTAGAAAATATCCCTGAACTGATAGGAAATACTTTGACCAATATCCAAGTTTCGTTATTTGAAAAAGCAAAAACCTACCGAGATAATCACATAACTGAGGTTGATGATTTTGAAACTTTTAAAGAAGTTTTAGAAAATAAAGGAGGATTTATTGCCGCCCATTGGGATGGAACAGTTGAAACAGAACAGCGCATAAAGGAATTAACCAAAGCTACTATACGATGCATTCCTAGTGACTTTGTGCATGAAAAAGCTATTTGTGTGTTCAGTAGAAAACCTTCTAAATATAAGGTGCTTTTTGCGAAGGCTTATTAATTTTTTAAAAAAAATAAGTTTGGTGTTGCAACATTTAAAAATAGTTGTATTTTTGCATCCGCATTAAAGAATTGCAGGTTCATTAGAATTAGATAAATAATGGCCCGTTCGTCTATCGGTTAGGACGCCAGGTTTTCATCCTGGTAAGAGGGGTTCGATTCCCCTACGGGCTACAACAAAAAAACAAATTAAAAAGAAATGGCAAATCACAAGTCAGCTTTAAAGAGAATTAGAAGTAACGAAAAAAAGCGTTTAGTCAATAGATATAAACACAAAACTACGCGTAACGCAATTAAAAAACTACGCGAAATGACAGATGCCAAAGAGGCGAGCGCTGCTTTACCAGATGTTGTTTCCATGATTGATAAATTAGCTAAGAAAAATATCATTCACGATAATAAGGCAGGTAACTTAAAATCTAGCCTTACAAAACATGTTGCATCGTTGTAATTACTGTCTCAATAAAAATTAAAAAGCCTTTCAATTTTGAAAGGCTTTTTTTTATGATGAAGATAAAAAAATACTGCAATTAATTTATTGCAGCATTTTTTTTGTAAGAACCGTTGTGATATTAACTGTTCATTGATATCAAAAATTCTTCGTTGTTTCTAGTCTGTTTGAAACGATCATTAACAAATTCCATAGCTTCTACAGGATTCATATCAGCTAAGTATTTTCTCATAATCCACATGCGCTGAATGGTGTTTTCATCTAATAACAAATCATCACGTCTAGTGCTTGAAGACACCAAATCAATCGCTGGGAATATTCTTCGGTTAGAAATGCGTCTATCCAATTGTAGTTCCATATTTCCTGTTCCTTTAAACTCTTCAAAAATCACTTCATCCATTTTTGAACCAGTTTCGGTTAATGCCGTAGCAATAATGGTTAACGAGCCACCATTTTCAATGTTTCGGGCAGCACCAAAGAAGCGCTTTGGTTTGTGAAGCGCATTGGCATCAACACCACCACTTAAAATCTTACCTGAGGCTGGTTGTACTGTATTGTAAGCACGTGCAAGTCTGGTAATAGAATCTAATAAAATTACTACATCATGTCCGCACTCTACTAATCGTTTTGCCTTTTCAAGTACAATATCAGCTACTTTAACATGCTCGTGTGCTTCTTTATCGAATGTAGAGGCAATAACTTCTCCTCTAACATGACGCTGCATATCGGTTACTTCTTCTGGACGCTCATCAATTAATAAAATCATTTGGTAAACTTCTGGATGGTTTGCTGCAATGGCATTGGCAACGTCCTTTAAAAGCATTGTTTTACCCGTTTTTGGCTGGGAAACAATCATTCCCCTTTGTCCTTTACCAATAGGCGCAAACAAATCCATGATTCTAGTAGAAATGGTACTTTGCTTTTCTGCTATATTGAATTTTTCAGTTGGAAATAAAGGTGTCAAATGTTCAAATGACACACGATCTCTAACTACATTTGGCGCAAGCCCATTAATTTTACTCACCTTGATTAAAGGAAAGTATTTCTCACCTTCTTTCGGCGGACGTACATGTCCTAGAACTGTATCTCCTTTTTTAAGTCCGAAAAGTCGTATCTGAGATTGTGATACATATATATCATCAGGTGATGATAAATAATTATAGTCCGACGAACGCAAAAAGCCGTAGCCGTCCTGCATAACATCTAGAACTCCTTCACTTTCAATGATGGCATCAAACTCATAATCTGGTTCTCGGTAGCGGTTTCTACTATCCTTATTGCCATTATTTTTTTCAGATTGATTGGTATTCTGATTCCCGTTTGTTTCTTTTTGTCTTTGCGGTCTTGGCTGATCTCTTTTAGAATTGTTATTCTGATTGGGATTAGATTGCTGTTTGTTCTCTGATTGCTGCTGATTATTATTTCTATTATCAGTTTTATCAGTTTTATTAATTTTTTCCTCTGTGTTCGATGGCTCTTGAGGAGCTGGTTTATTTGGAGCTGGCGGCTTTTGAGTATTATTTTGCGCTGCTTTTGGCTTTGCTTCCGATAGAGTTTCTGTTTTATCGGTAAACTCCATTTTTTGCTGCTCTTTAGGCTTGTTAGGAGTTCGTTGCACACGTTCTCTTTTTTGTTTTGGCACTGGTTTTTTAGACGCTGGCGCTTCCTGAGTTTTTATTGGTGCAGCAATTTCTTTTATTTCTTCTTGTACAACCTTTGGATTGGCTGCTTGTAGGTCTAATATTTGATATACTAAATCTAATTTTTTTAAAGTTTTGTATTTTGGAACTTTAAGCTTTTGAGCTATTTCTTGTAACTCGGAGAGTTTTTTCTCTTTTAATTGTGAAATTTCAAACATGAATATGTGAATGATATTAATTATAAAATAATAAAGATTTACACCTAGATTTTTGAGTAAAAAATAATTGAATAAATCTGAATAAATTGAAGATTATGATATCGGGCTAATTAAATGCGCCACAATACTTATGCAATAATACAATTTTATTTTAAATTAAGCTATTCATTCAAAATAATCTGTTAATTTTGCTATCCAAATTAATATAATTTAAGTGATACAACGCATTCAAACACTATATTTAGCCTTAGCTGCCATAGTTTCAGGTATTTTTATTTTTGTGTTTTCAATGTGGACCACCGCATCTGGCGACGTGTTGTTTGCTCAGCAAGATATGACGATGATGATAATGTTTTTGGCGTCTGCATTAATTTCAGTTGTTACAATTTTAAAATTTAAAGACAGGAAATCTCAATTTGTGTTGGGACGACTTAATATCATATTAAACTTTGTTTTACTAGGATTCATTGTATATCAATCACAAACATTATCTGGAGAAACGGCGGTTTCTGAGAAAGGTATTGGGATGGTTCTTCCTTTGGTTTCTATCGTTTTTATTGCCTTAGCTAATAAGGCTATTAAAAAGGATGAAGATCTCGTAAAATCTGTTGATAGATTGCGATAAACCTTACATCTTAGTAGTATTAGTGCGTAAAAAATCCGAAGTGAAAGCTTCGGATTTTTTTGTTTGAATCAAAGAAATTTTCGGAATAAATTTAACATCGATTATCGCTTTATCTCTATCACCTCTAAATTATCAATTTTGCTACCGTCAATAGTAAATCGCAGCATGGTTCTTACTTGATGAAATCCATAAATACCTATTGCACCAGGGTTCATATGTAATAAGTTTAATTTTTTATCTGGTATTACCTTCAGAATATGCGAATGACCACATATGAAAAGTTTTGGCGGTTGCGATTGAAGTATGGGTCTAATTTTAGGATTGTATCTGCCAGGGTAACCGCCAATATGAGTCATTAAAACTTCAACATTTTCACACATAAATCTGGTGGTTTCAGGAAATTCCAATCTTGCTTCGCTATTGTCAATATTACCGTATACGGCTCTTAAAGGTTTTAGTTTTTTGATGGTTTCAGTCACTTTTAAATCCCCGATATCACCAGCATGCCAAACTTCATCAGCATTTTTTATATGCTTAATTACCAAGTCGTCAATATAACTGTGTGTATCCGAAAGCAATAATATTTTTGTCATTTAACAATTCTTAAAAAATAGCTTACACAAATCTATCTATCTTTGTGCATCGTTTTCAAAATTACATTTAAAACTTGAGGTACTTTATAAATTTAGGGTATAATGGCGCTAATTATCACGGATGGCAAAATCAGCCCAATGCTATTTCGGTTCAAGAAACCATAGAAAAAGCATTGACGGTGTTGTTACAAACACCCACAAAAATTGTTGGCGCAGGTCGTACCGATGCAGGAGTACACGCCTTGCAAATGGTGGCACATTTTGATACCGACATTTTTTTTGATAGCACCGCCCTGGTATTTAAGTTGAATTCATTTTTGCCAAACGATATCGTAATTCATTACATTTATGAGGTAAGCCCTAATGCACATGCAAGATTTGATGCCACTAGTAGAACCTATCACTATAAAATTACCCAACAAAAAAATCCCTTTGTCCATGGTTTGGCATTTGAAATGTATTTGCCATTGAATGTGGATGAAATGAATAGAGCC
The DNA here is from genome assembly GCA_018402135.1 of Flavobacteriaceae bacterium. Classification (GTDB taxonomy): domain Bacteria; phylum Bacteroidota; class Bacteroidia; order Flavobacteriales; family Flavobacteriaceae; genus Paucihalobacter. The sequence goes on from JAGYJF010000003.1 coordinate 1,021,447, forward strand.
ACTAAATTGTTATTAGACCATAACGATTTTCAATGCTTTTCTAAATCACATACGGATGTAAAAACGTATTATTGTGATATTTCTGAAGCCTATTGGAATGTAGAAAATGGTTTTTTAATTTTTACCATCACGGCAGATAGATTTTTAAGAAATATGGTGAGAGCGATTGTGGGAACGATGGTAAATATTGGCCTAGGAAAAACCAGTTTGGAACAATTACATCAAATTCTTAATTCAAAAGATAGGAGTGAAGCTGGATTTTCGGCACCGGCTTGTGGACTTTATTTAACACATATCAATTATCCGGAACAAATTAAACCGAAACTTTAACCAATGCGAGATACTTCAAATAGTGTATTTGACACCATGCTTTTTAAGCGTTTACTTCATTTTGTAAAGCCTTATAAGCTTGTATTCGTGGCATCTTTGTTGCTGGTAATTGGCCTAGCGATTTTTGGTGCTGCCAGACCTTATGTATTACAGATAGCGATTGATGAGCAAGTTGCACAAAAGAAATACACGGGTTTTGTACTGTTGGTTGTGGTAATGATTGCACTCTTGGTTTTAGAAGTAGTTTGTAATCTTTTTTTTATTTACTATGCTTCTTGGCTTGGACAGACGGTGGTGAAAGATATCAGAATAAAGCTTTTTGAGCATATGATGAGCTTTAAAATGAAATATTTTAACAACTCCTCTGTCGGTGTTTTAATCACTCGAGCCGTCACCGATATGGAACGAATTGCCGATATCTTTGGCGAAGGTTTGTTTATGATTTTTAGCGATATTCTGAAAATGATCATCGTAGGTGGTTTTATGTTTTATATGAATTGGAAGCTAAGTTTAATCGTGTTTATAACACTACCAATTGTATTGTATGCTACCAAGATTTTTCAGAAATACATGAAACGAGCGTTTGAAGAGGTTCGCAACGAGGTCTCTAACCTAAACTCCTTTGTACAAGAGCGCGTTACAGGTATGAAAATACTTCAACTATTTTCAAGAGAATCTACCGAATACGAAAAATTCAAGGTTATAAACGAACGCCATAAAAAAGGATGGCTAAAAACAGTTTGGTATAATTCAATATTTTTTCCAATTGCCGAATTTTTATCATCCATTACTATGGGCGCGGTGATTTGGGTTGGTGGACTTCAAGCAATTTTAAGTGAAACGGCCACATTGGGACATTTAATGGCATTTATTATGTTTATTCCTATGATGTACAGACCGCTTAACCAGATTGCCAATAAATTCAATACCTTGCAAATGGGAATGGTGGCCGCTGATCGCGTGTTTAAGGTCTTGGATACTTCTTCGCAAATTGATGACGTAGGAACGCAGCAGGCACCGCATTTTAAAGGTGATATATCTTTTAAACAGGTTGAATTCTCTTATGTTTCAGATGAAAAGGTTTTAAAAGGTATTTCTTTCGAAGCCAATTCGGGGCAAACCATCGCTATTGTTGGTGCTACTGGTGCCGGAAAATCAACGGTAATCAATTTATTGGGTCGCTTTTACGACATCGATGGTGGCCAAATTCTAGTAGATGGCACCAATATAAAAACCTATACATTATCGTCGTTGAGACGCCAGATAGCAGTGGTATTACAGGATGTGTTTTTGTTTGCTGATACTATAATGAATAATATTACCCTCAAAAATGAAGCGATTACCGAAGAAGATGTAATTCAGGCAGCGAAAGATATTGGTATACACGAGTTTATTATGAGCCTTCCTAATGGCTATCAATATAATGTAAAAGAGCGTGGCGTGATGTTATCATCAGGTCAAAAGCAGCTTATTTCATTTTTACGTGCTTATGTTACCAATCCAAGTATTTTGATTTTGGACGAAGCAACCTCATCTGTTGATGCCTATTCGGAGCAATTGATACAAAAGGCGACCGAAAAAATAACCAAAGGCAGAACTTCTATTGTGATAGCGCATCGCTTAGCGACCATACAAAAGGCCGATAAAATTTTAGTAATGGATGCGGGTGAAATTGTTGAACAAGGCACGCATAAAGAATTACTACAACAGGAAAATGGGTATTATAAAAACTTATACGAAGTACAATTTACAAAGGCGGTGCAAAATCTTATGGGTTAATAATTTTTGTAGTAATCATATAGATAGCTGTTACAATTATAATTCCGATGAAAATAGTAAAAAATACAACCAAAAATAATAATGTTTTTAAAATAAGTTGTTTAGCATTGAGTTCAAATATGCGCTGTAAACTATACATATAATAAAAAAACATAAACACATAAACTAAAAATGTGTATTACAAATAATATTCTGGTGCAATAAAAAGCATCATTTGTCCAAAGAAAACTGATAGAATTGATATCGCAGACATACTGTAAATGTAAATTATAACATGTTCTGTAAAATTGTAGCGTTTATTGTAGAAGACAATAATTGATATAAGTGCCATAAACGGAATCATCGCAGAAAGTATTAAGGAACCATATTCAAATGCAGTATCTGGCGAATTTTCGATCATTTGTACGGCCTCATCGCTATACATGTCATTATTGAACATGTTGGAATAATTAAAATATTCCGAATAAAACTTTTGAATGATAAGGATAGATAAACCACTAAGGGTTAATGATACTCCAAAGAAGTTTAATGGATTTACATAACGCATTCTTACACCATCAACATAAGAACCAATAACCGCTTCAGGTTTTTTAAATAGGTCAATGAATGTTCTGAACAATTTATTATCATAATTAAAAAAAGTCTCCCCTAAGTGAATCATCAAATTCCTTAAGGTGAGCCTATTTTTTATCACTTTTGCCCCGCAGTTATGACAATAATCTGCGTTAGGCTGTAGTTCTGAATGGCAATTTTTGCAATGCATTAACCCAAATCGGTTTTAATTTTTTGAATCAATTCTTTGGTGTCTTTAAAGATTGAAAATTCACCATTTCGAATATAAGAAATTTGTCCAGATTCTTCACTAACCACCAATGCCAAAGCATCGGTTTTTTCCGTGATACCAATGGCGGCACGATGTCTCAGGCCAAAATGCTCGGGGATATTTTTTTCCATATTAACCGGTAGAATTACACGTGTAGCCTTAACTACATTGTTTGCAATAATGATGGCTCCGTCGTGTAGCGGACTATTTTTAAAAAAGATACTTTCAATAATGGCTTGCGATACATTAATGTTGGTTTCATCGCCCGTAGCCAATAAAAAATCTAAATTGTTGTTACGTTCAAGCACTATCAATGCACCAGTTTTAGAGCTACCCATTTTACTACACGCCATCACCAATTCTTCAACATTGGTTTCATTGAGCGTATCACTCTTCACAAACTTTAAATTGCTGAGAAACTTTCCTTTTCCTGCAATATTGGTAGAGCCTACCATGAGTAAGAATTTTCTAATTTCCGGTTGAAATACTACAATTAAGGCGATAATTCCTACCTTCATGAAGCCTCCAAAAATGGTATTAAGTAATTCCATATTTAAAAACTCGGTGAGTTTCCAAACAAAATAGAGTATAATAATTCCGATAAAAATATTGATAGCAACGGTGCCTTTGATGAGTCTATATAAATAATACAGTAAGATGGCAACTAAAATGACATCTAGAAAATCAATCACTCCAAAATCCCAAGCTTTAAATGTATCCAATGGCTGGCTTTTTTGTAAATGTAGAAAATTTAATTAATTGATTATGTATTCTGTGTTTGCAATATTGACTTTATTTTCGGAAAAAACTTCAATTTTTCTTTTAGCTGTGATATATTCTTGAAAGCTCAAATTACCATTGAAAGCCAAATAAATCATATCACTTTTGGTATTCTTAAAGACTTCCTTTTCAAGAATTTCGCTTAAATTGCCTTTATATCTTAACTGATGTTGTGATGGGTAATAAATGTTGATTTCATTTTCCGGATTGAATTCAATCACCACTTTTTCATTAACCGAATCGTTAATCCCTAATTTTTTTATGTAACTGTTGGTCGGTTCAAATTTATAATAAACCTCAGTAAAATCTATAAATCCCAAAGTTTGCTTGCTTATATCGTTGCAACTAAAATAATTTCTCGCGGCCTCATTTTTGTGCATTTTGGCATCGCGTTTTTTATTTTGCAGCAATACAATTGATGGAATGGCTTTGTTTAACTTGTGTCTTTTATCAACGTTCACAAGCCAGTTGGTAGTGCTAATTAAATTATTTCTATTCAACTCTAAGCTATCTTTTTTAGTAATATCATAAATAATATAAGCTGGCGATACGTCGGTGAGGTCGTTTACAAAAGCATCTTGGATTTTGGGAAGTAAAATGGTTTTTTTAGTATCGGAACATCCAATTACCATAATTAAACAGGCTATGTATAAAAGTAGCTTCATTATTTCTGTAGTTGATTAAAAAGTGTAACACATTCCATTGCTTCTTTAACGTCGTGAACTCTTAAAATATTGGCGCCTTTTTCTAAAGCAATCATATTTAATGCAGTAGTGCCATTTAATGCATGTTCTGGTGATGTTTGTAGCGTTTTGTAAATCATCGATTTTCGCGATACCCCAACTAGTATTGGTTTATCAACTATTTGAAGCAGTTCAAGCTGACTGAGCAGTTCAAAGTTTTGTTCTATCGTTTTGGCAAATCCGAATCCTGGATCGATAATAATGTCCACAATTCCTTTTGATTTGGTTTGTTGCAAGCGTTCACCGAAATAGGAAATAATGTCTTTACTTAAATTATTATAATTGGTAAGCTGCGTCATTGTTTGTGGCGTGCCACGCATGTGCATCATGATATACGGAACTTTTAGCTTGTCAATCGTGGCTATCATATTCTCGTCTAAAAGTCCAGCTGAAATATCATTTACCATAGCTGCACCTTGATTAACCGCTGCTTCGGCTACTTTGCTTCTAAAAGTATCTATGGAAATAAGGCAGGTTGGAAATTCATTAATCAAAAGTTTAACAACACCATGAACGCGATTTAGTTCTTCAGATTCCGAAACGAAGTTGGCTCCAGGCCTTGAGCTGTAGCCACCAACATCAATAAACGTCGCACCTTGTTCTAGCATGCTGGCCACGGTTTTTAAGATAGAAGCCGTGTCTTTATGTTTTCCGCCATCGTAAAATGAGTCTGGCGTTAAATTAAGAACACCCATGATTTTGGGTGTAGTTAAATTGATAATTTGCCCGTTACAGTTGATATTCAAGTTTGAAAATTTTAATATTTAAAAAAGTGAAAGCTATAAAATTTAGGTTTGAAGCTATAAAATGAATAGTATACTTTGGAATCAATTATTAATTTTAATCCTCAATAATTATCTAAATCTTTGAACTTTCAACTAATTTATGCGAAATTTACGCAAAAATAAACGTTCCGCATGCAACAAACCTCACAACAGTATGACGATGTTATTAATAGTTGCCGTTCACTGTTTGAAAAAAAAATGAAAGATTACGGCAGTGCTTGGCGCATATTGCGATTGCCGTCACTTACCGACCAAATATTTATTAAAGCACAGCGCATTAGAAGCCTGCAACAAAACGGCATGAGTAAGGTTGCCGAAGGAGAGCAAAGTGAATTTATTGGCATCATCAATTATAGTATTATGGCACTTATTCAAATTGAAATGGGCATTGCCGAGCAGCCCGATTTAAACTTGGATGAATCTTTAAAACTTTACGATAAGCATCTCAACGAAACCAAAAATTTGATGTTGAACAAAAATCACGACTACGGCGAAGCATGGCGTGATATGCGTGTGAGTTCGTTAACTGACTTAATTTTACAAAAATTATTGCGCGTAAAGCAAATTGAAAACAATAAAGGCAAAACCTTAGTAAGCGAAGGTATTGATGCCAATTATCAAGATATGATTAACTATGCTGTGTTTGCGTTGATTCATCTCAGCCACGAAAAATAAAAGTTGTTGAACCATTGATTTAACAATGAAAACAAAACCTAAAGTTTTAGGAATTTAAAAATTAAAATTTATGAAGTATTTAGTAGCCATTAGCAGAATTTTTGTCGGTGTTTTATTTATCATTTCAGGATTTATAAAACTGAATGATCCCGTTGGATTTTCGTTTAAGTTAGAAGAATATTTTAGTTCTGCGGTGCTCAATTTGCCATTTTTTGAACCTTATGCATTAGGTATTTCAATTTTTGTAGTGATTTTTGAAGTCATTCTGGGCGTATTTCTTCTGATAGGTTATAAACCAAAATTCACTGTTTGGAGTTTGTTCGCAATGATAGTGTTTTTCACCTTCTTAACCTTCTATTCAGCTTATTTTAATAAAGTTACGGATTGCGGATGTTTTGGCGATGCCATTAAATTAACACCGTGGGAATCATTCACAAAAGATGTAGTGCTCCTAGTGTTTATTTTAATCCTTCTCAAAGGTATCAAGTATATCAAACCAATTTTAAAACCTTTGGGATTAACTGTAGTGTCCTTGCTCAGTTTTATTGCTTGTTTAAGTTTTGCTTATTACGTCCTCATGCATTTACCAGCCATCGATTTTCGTCCGTATAAAGTTGGCGCCAACATTATTGATAATATGATTGCTCCCGACGATGCGCCAAAAGCAGAAATTGAATACACATGGACATTTATGGTAAACGGTAACGAGCAACAATACATTACCAGCGGAAGTTATCCAAGCGTTGACGGCGATTATGTAAAAGTAGATACCAAGGTTGTAAAAGAAGGTTATGAGCCGCCAATTCATGATTTTTCAATGGAACAAGATGGCGAAGATTATACCGAAGATTTAATGGCAGAGCCCAAGCTTATCATGATTGTGATGTATAATTTAATGAAAGCTGAAGGTGAAGGACTTTCAAAATTAAAGTCGTTTGTGAACAGCGCCGAAAAATCGGGTTACAAAGTTATAGGGATCACAGCTTCAGGTTTAGAACAACAGGAGGCTATTAATAAAAATCACGGCGTTGATCTAGACTTTTATTTCTGCGACGAAACCGCTTTAAAAACAATCGTTCGCTCCAATCCTGGGATTTTAAAAATACACAATGGCACCATTCAACAAAAAGTGCATTGGAACGATATATTCGATATCACCTTTAAATAGAAACGACTGCTAAACTACATTTTAAATAAACTACTGTATGCCTTACTCACCTTATTAGGTGTCGTAACTGTAATATTCTTTTTATTTAATGTATTACCAGGCGATCCAGCCCAAATGATGCTAGGGCAAAACGAAGACAGCAACCAACTCGCCATTGTGAAGCAGAAATACGGTTTTGATAAGCCGCTTGGCACCCAGTATTTGTATTATTTAAACGATTTATCACCCATATCATTTCATTCTAAAAATACCAATGACTACACCTACTTAGAAACTGGAAAATACGACGCAAGCCAGTTGATTAGCATAGGAAATACAACAACAGTTTTAAAGTTCCCATATTTAAGAGAATCCTTTACCATGCAGGGTAAAAAAGTTACGCAGGTAATTGCTGAAACTTTGCCAAATACTTTTGTTCTAGCGGTATCTGCAATTTGTATTGCAATCGTTATTGGGATTTGTTTAGGAATAGTTTCAGCACTTTACAAGGACCGTTGGTTAGATAAAGCCATCCAAGTAATTAGTACTTTGGGCATGAGTGTGCCATCATTTTTCAGCGCTATTTTATTCGCATGGCTATTCGGATTTGTATGGCATAGGTACACCAATTTAGAAATGACTGGAAGTTTATATGAATTAGATGATTTTGGCGAAGCCATTCAAATTCAATGGAAAAATTTAATACTACCAGCAATTGTATTGGGCATCCGACCCTTAGCGGTAGTAATTCAATTAATGCGAAATTCATTACTAGAAGTACTTAACCAAGATTACATTCGCACAGCCCGCGCCAAAGGTTTAAGCGAGTTTCAAATTATAAGAAAACACGCCGTTAAAAATGCACTAAATCCAGTTGTAACTGCTATTTCAGGATGGTTTGCTTCCATGCTCGCAGGCGCAGTTTTTGTAGAGTATATTTTTGGGTGGAATGGTCTTGGAAAGGAAATTGTAAACGCCTTAAACACTTTAGATTTGCCGGTAATTATGGGTGCTGTTTTAATAATTGCACTTATCTTTATAGTCATCAATATCTTGGTAGATATTGTCTACGTTTGGTTAGATCCAAAGGTGAAACTTGAATAAAGACTGAATAGATATTTTTAAATCAAACATATTATGAGAAAAAACATTGTTGCCGGAAACTGGAAAATGAACAACGAATTATCCCAAACTGAAACCCTTATTTCAGATTTAAAAAAACAAACTAAAACATCCAATGCCGAGGTGATGATAGCGCCAACTTTTACCAATTTATGGCATGCTTTTGAAGCTACAAGAGACCACGACATTGAAGTAATTGCGCAAAACATGCACTATGCTGATTCGGGTGCTTATACAGGCGAAGTAAGTGCAGAAATGCTTAAAAGTGTCGGTGTTAAAACTGTTATTTTAGGCCACAGTGAGCGCCGCGCCTATTTTAACGAAACAGATGAATTGTTAGCCAAAAAGGTAGATGCCGCTCTAAAAAATGATATGCGTATTATTTTCTGTTTTGGTGAAGAACTTTCGGATAGAAAGTCTAATAGGCATGAGAAGGTCGTTGAAAGTCAGATTAAAAATGCCTTATTTCATTTATCGAATTCTGCATTCAAACAAATTGTGCTAGCCTATGAACCTGTTTGGGCTATTGGTACTGGCGAAACTGCGAGTCCCGAACAAGCCCAAGATATGCACGCGTTTATAAGAAAAACACTGGCAAACACGTATGGAAATGATTTAGCCAATTCAGTGTCTATTTTATACGGCGGTAGCGTTAAACCAAATAATGCTCAGGAAATTTTCTCAAAACCTGATGTTGATGGTGGATTGATAGGCGGTGCGTCTTTAAATGCAGAGGACTTTTATGCTATTGTGAATGCTTTTTAAATTTATGTTTCGTTATAAATCTTTGATTATTTAAGTCATAATTATAATTATTACCGATGAACCTTGTTTAAATTTGCAAATAAATTTAGACTATGATTTATATAGGTTACGAATTTTTGATAGAACCTTTGCAACCAGCATCTGATATTTTAATTGCAGAGTTAGGTGATGTTGGCTTTGAGAGCTTTGTTGAAAACGAAACGGGTATTTCTGCGTACATCCAGAAACCGGATTGGTACGAAGGCATTTTAGAAGGAATTGAGATTTTAAAATCGGATGAGTTTTCTATTAGCTATAATTTCGAAGAAATAGAGCAACAAAACTGGAACCAAGAATGGGAAAACAATTTCCACCCAATTGTAGTGGACGATTTGTGTACAGTTCGTGCACCATTCCACGAGATTCCCAGCACCAAGTACGATTTGATAATTGAGCCAAAAATGAGTTTTGGAACTGGACATCACGAAACTACCCACATGATGATTCAGCATCTTTTAAAAAATGATTTAAACGAAACCGTTGTTTTAGATATGGGATGCGGCACTGCTGTGCTTGCTATTTTGGCTGAAAAATTAGGTGCCAAAAAAGTTGATGCCATCGATATAGAGAATTGGTGTTATTTAAATAGTCTGGAAAATGCTGAACGTAATAATTGTTCTAATATCTCCGTTTTTGAAGGTGATGCTGCTTTACTTGGCAACACAAAATATGATGTAATTATCGCCAATATCAACCGAAATATACTGCTCCAAGATATTCAATTCTATGCCAAGTGTTTACAGTCGAAAGGACGTTTGTTTTTAAGCGGATTTTATAAGGAGGACATTCCGCTAATAGAAGCAGAATGCAAAAGATACATGTTAAAATTGAATGAAATTATAGAAAGAGGTTCGTGGGTTTCACTAAAATTCATAAATTAGCTTAACATGAAAGAAGTAATTTGCTATGAACTTCAATCATCAACTTTTTGAACCATATTACCAAAAGAATTGAAAAGATGAGTACAAAAGAAAAATTATTAGAAGAACTTCTGTTAGATGAGGCCGTAGAAAAGCAAAACGAAATTGTGTTATTCAATGATGAGGTAAATACTTTTGATCATGTAATTGACACACTTATCTATGCCTGCGAGCACACACCGGAACAAGCAGAGCAATGTTCAATTATCGTTCATTATAACGGAAAATGCACCGTTAAAACCGGACCGTACGAGGAATTAGAACCACGATGTTCCAAACTTTTACAAGCAGGCTTAAGTGCAGAAATAGTTTAAGTATTCATTCTTCCAACGGCACAACTCACAAATGATTTTGCCTTTTTGTGAAATGCATTGTTTTCACCTTCTATTGGATATCCTAAACTAGAAAGTTTGTCAACAACCAAGTTGTACGCTATTTTTTCGTAATATTTAAAGCTTACGCTATTGGTGTCGTTATCGACTTTTACATCCGAAATAGCTTCTAATTTAGATAACTGCGTCGTAATTGTATTTGCGCAACCGTTGCATTTTAAGTTCTGAATGGCAATAATTGCTGTTTCTTGAATCATAATTATTTGCGTTTACATGTATCAACACCAATTAAGGTGTAAAGTGGGCAAAAGCTAATAAAACTTGTTAATAGAAATACAATAGCAAATGCCATTAATACGTAGGCTAAAGTGCCTTCAATTACATCGAAGTAGTATAATGCTGCCACTGCGATGGCCAATGCAACCCGAACGGATTTATCGGCGGTTCCCATGTTTTTTTTCATTTGTTTTGATTTAAGTTGGTACGATTTTTTTATAACGTTGAAGGACAAACGTAGTCCGTCACAGAAATACTAGTTTCTTTTATTGCCGCAAATCCGCCTTCAACATTCACTAAATTGCGAAAGCCTCTCGCTTTTAAAATAGAAGCAGCAATAACCGAGCGGTATCCGCCGGCGCAGTGTACGTGATAGGTTTTGTTTTTGTCAATTTCAGTCATGTTTTCGTTTATAAAATCTAATGACAAATGTTGTGCATCTTCAATATGCGACGATAAAAATTCGCCATCCTTTCGAACATCTAAAATATTGGTTCCCTTTTCACCTATCTTACTTTCAAGCGCTTTAGCAGAAATAGATTGTAAGGTTTCTACATCTCTGCCGCTTTTTTGCCAAGCTTCTATGCCACCTTGTAAATATCCTAAGGTATTGTCGTATCCAACCCGCGATAGTCTGGTAACAGCTTCCTGAGAGCGACCTTCTGGCACAACTAATAAAATAGGTTGTTTAATATCCGTGATTAAAGCGCCAACCCAAGGGGCAAATTGTCCATCTAAACCAATAAAAATTGCATTAGGAATGTGCGATTTAACGAAATCATCCTGATGACGCACATCCAAAACGAGTGCCGATTCATGATTAGCTAAGGCTTCAAACTCCTCTGGAAACAATGGTACATTGCCTTTTTCTAAAACACTTTCAAAAGTGCTATAGCCTGATTTATTCATCATGGCATTTTTTGCAAAATACTGTGGTGGAGGCGCTATACCATCCAGCACCTCTTTAATAAATTCATCACGTGTCATATCGGCTCTTAATGCATAGTTTGTGCGTTTTTGGTCGCCTAAAATACCCACTGTTTCTTTACTTAAATTTTTACCACAAGCAGATCCAGCGCCATGAGCTGGATACACAATAACATCATCGGCTAGTGGCATAATTTTATTGCGCAAAGAGTCATAAAGCATACCTGCCAAATCTTCTTTGGTTAAGTCGGACTTAATGGCCAAATCTGGACGACCTACATCTCCAAGAAACAAAGTATCTCCAGAAAAAATAGCATGATCTTTTCCGTATTCGTCAATTAATAGGTAGGTTGCAGACTCTAAAGTATGACCAGGAGTGTGTAATACTTTGATAGTGATTTTACCTAATTTAAAAATTTCGTTGTCTTTAGCTTCGTGGATATCGTAACCTGTTTTGGCACCTGGGCCAAACACAATAGTAGCACCTGTTTTTTTAGCTAAATCAATATGTCCAGATACAAAGTCGGCATGAAAGTGCGTTTCAAAAACGTACTTGATTTTAGCCTCTTCAGCCTTTGCTTTATTAATATATTGCTGTGTTTCGCGCAGCGGATCGATAATGGCTACTTCGCCTTCCGATTCAATATAGTAAGCGCCTTGTGCTAGGCATCCAGTATATAATTGTTCTATGTTCATATATCTAATTTTTTAAATTTTCTATGCTGTACCTACAAGAAAACATTGGTAACGAAGATACGAAAAAATGGAGATTTAGTTTGTAACATAGATCACATTAGGCTTATATTTCTTTATAAAAAATATAAATAGCCATGAGAAAGGTAAACCATCCAAATCCTTTTTTGAGTTTTTTACCACTGATGAATTTAGATAATAAGCCACCAATTAAAATACCTACAATGGTTATGGCTGAAAATGATAATAAAAATAGCCATTCCACTTTGATTGTTTGCAAATCTCCACCAAAACCAATTAATGAATTGATTGTGACAATAATAAGCGAGGTTCCCACAGCTTTTTTCATTGGAAGTTTAGCCCAGAGTACCAGTGCGGGAACATATAGAAATCCACCACCAGCACCAATTATACCTGTTACTGTTCCAATTACTAAACCTTGTATAAACGTTTTATAATAAGGTTGTTGTATGGATTTTAATTCTTCAATTTCCTTTTTGGTTTTTATCATGGAGTAAGAGGCGAGCAGCATTACCAAAGCAAAAAACGTCATAATGGCCATTTCCTTGGTAAGCGTATAACTACCAATATTTAAAAATACCTCAGGTAAATTAGGTACTAGGTATCTTCGAGAGAAATAAACTGCTAAAAATGAAGGAAATGAAAATGCCAATCCAATCTTAATATCTGCCAATCCTTTTCTGAATTTCTGAATAGATCCTACCAGCGATGAGGATCCCACAACAAAAAGCGAGTATGCCGTAGCAATTACAGGATTATAACCCAAAACGTAAACAAGAATAGGCACTGTTAAAATAGAGCCACCGCCACCAACCAGACCTAAAATAAGTCCTACAATTAAAGCTCCAATGTAACCTAAAATTTCAGTGAATTCCATTAATGTGGTAATTTATCTTTTAGCAATCCATAACAAAAAGTACCAAGTAGGGCTGCCGCTATTACTATGAGCATCGACATAGCTCCTGTGCCTACTAAAATATACATAGGCCCAGGGCATGCGCCACAAAGCGCCCAGCCTAAACCAAAAATACTACCACCTATCAGATATCTTGCAAAGCCTTTGTCTTTTTTCGGAACCGTGAGTATGTTTCCTTCGGTGTTTTTTAAATTGAACTTTTTAGACAATAAAACCAAAATGGCTCCTGTAACTACTGCAGAGCCTATAATACCATACATGTGAAATGATTGAAACTGGAACATTTCAAAAATTCTATACCATGACACGGCTTCGGATTTTACCAACACTATTCCGAAGAACACACCAACCAATAAAAATTTTAAGTATTTCATATTAGAAAATTAAAGGGAATAGTAAATGAATCATAATCAAACCTCCAATAAAAAAACCAATCACTGCTATTAGTGATGGTAATTGCAAACTACTCAAACCTGTAATAGCATGGCCAGAAGTACAGCCGCCGGCATAACGCGTTCCAAAGCCTACTAAAAGGCCACCAGTTATTAAAATAGCGATACCTTTAAGGCTTAAAAGGTGGTTCCAATCAAATAATTCGGCAGGTAATAAAGATTTACCAACATTTTCAAAACCATAATTTTCTAAATCAATAATGGTATTTGGGTTGAGGTTAATATCTATTGGATTCGATAAATAGAAGTGCGCTAAAAACCCACCAATGACAGCGCCTATTACCACCATTAAATTCCAGCGCTGACTCCGCCAATCGAAATTAAAAAATTCAGAAAACTTACCTGCACCACCTATACTGCAAAGAGTTTTAAGGTTTGACGACATGCCAAAGGTGCGTCCGAAGTACAACAGAAAAAACATTACTAATGCTAATAATGGACCAGTAACGTACCAAGGCCAGGGATTTAAAATTGCGTCCATATAAAATCGTTTACAAAATTGGTATTTTAAATTAACTTCAAAAGTAACAAATGTTGCAGAGAGTAAGGGGCATATTAAGGCCGTGATTTTTACTTATAAATAAATTACCTAAATTTTAGAATAATTCTTTGGAGTAAGTTCTATAAAAATAGTATATTTGCAGCCACAAAAAAAAGGCCTCGTGGCGCAACTGAATAGCGCACTTGATTACGGCTCAAGAGGTTACTGGTTTGAATCCAGTCGAGTCACT
>JAGYJF010000004.1 GCA_018402135.1 Flavobacteriaceae bacterium
TTGTGCAACAGGCACACCGGCTATAGTTCATTGCTAGTTCAGTGCGAACTTACGAAAATCACTGCGTGATTTTCTATCTGTGATTTATTTGCTAAATTAGGTGCTTAAACACGCAACAAACCATAGCCAAACCGTTGTGCTTCATTATCAGAAACCGCTAATCAATGATAAAATTCTTTAGAAAAATTCGCCAAAAAATGCTGACTGAAAATAAATTCAGTAAATATCTGATTTATGCTATTGGCGAAATAATTCTTGTTGTTATAGGGATTTTAATCGCTCTTCAAATCAATAATTGGAACGGACTAAAAAAACAACGAAATGAAGCTCAGACTTTTATTAAAAGACTATCTGAAGAGGTAGGAAGAAATATTGACATCACCAATCAGGAAATTTTGCTTGAACAAGAGCAGGTGGAAAAAACCAAATCTCTTTTAGAAATGTTTTCATGGCCAAAAGAAAAAATCACCTCAAGAGCTGTAGATAGTTTAATATTTGCAATTATGGCATCAAATTCGATTGAGATAAAAACCGGAACACTTGAAGAAGGTCTAAATACAGGAAAAGTTTCATTACTCACAAATGGTGAATTAAAACAAAAACTCTATAGTCTTCCTGCAGTTTTTGAAGAAATAAAACGTTTAGAGACTTTAGAATCGGAGGATATAAATGACAATATGGTTCCACATATGTATGACCATATGAGTTTTAAAAATATGGACAATGCTTTTTCTGAATTTAGCAAGACCTTAAGTCCTTCAAAATTTAAAACTACTGAAAACAGAAGATTACTAAATTCCTTGAAATTTGAAAATTTAGTAGATAATAGATTTTATAATACGAATCAATCACTAGAATATTATAAAGAGTTGTTAATGGAGTTGAAATACATCAAAAAGCTTTTAGACGAACCTTTTAACGATTAAATTATATAGACTTAAAAGACGTAATTCAACATATTCAGTTAACAAATCAAAATAAATAACGAAAGCACAACAAAGATGTATATAAAAAATAGGCGAAACAGTAATAAATTCAAAGGTTTGGGCTCGTATCAAACCTTGTGCTTAACTGAAAGTTTGGTGCTTCGAAATCGCCTACTTTTCATATACTAACCGTTAGAAGCCATTAAAGCCAAACCAAAAAAACATTAAAACAATGAAGAAAATATTTTACTTATCTATTCTAATATTTATTGGATGTAAAAATCGAACTAACTCTGAAATTAATATTCACCAAAACGATAATGTTGAAATAGCAAATAAGTTTATTGATGCATTCTATTCATTTAATGAAGATTCTTTGAAATTATCGCTATCATACGCTAAAAAATCACATCCTTCTATTTTGTATTATCAGAAATGGGCAGAATGTGGAAATTACGAAGTATTAAATCGTGCTGACTGTGTAGAAAAAAATGATTCTCTAGTTATATGTCCTGTTACAGTAAAAGATGATCTAATGAGAGCACTTCAATTAGATTTAAATGTTACGGACACTTTTCATATTATCATAAAAGATAGAAAAATCCGATCTGTTCAAACATCCTCAAATGATCCTGACGTATACTATGAAGCAAAGGATTGGATAAAAAAGAATCGGCCAGAATTAATTGAAAAGCCTTGTGAAGATGCCTGGGAAGGAGGACCAACACCTTGTGAATGTATTAAAGGAACTATACAAGGTCTCGCTGAATTTAAGGCTAATGAAGTATCTCAAAAAACTCAATAACGGCTTCTAACAATGGTAACCGTTGCACAAGGCCCTAATTTCACAAAACACAACTCCAAATAAGGTCTTTTAAGCCTGTTAAGTTTTTAAATTGTTGCGATTGTTATCTTTTTTGGTGATCTAAAATCGATGTTATTTAACTTGTAGAACGCGTTTTTTAGCGTTTGAATAAAGGCGAGCATTCCTGCGCCGCTTTTTATACGTTTTTGTGTGAATTTTAAATACTTCTTGAGGTTATAAGCCATTGCGGAGAGGTGCATGCACTTATTTGCCTGTTTTAATCCTATGGTATTTACTTTTCTTAGTCCCATAAATTGTGTAAGAGTTCCGAACACGGGTTCTACGGTGCTTTGTCGCTTGCCTTTCATATAGCGTCCCTGCGCACTATTGACGCGTTGGTTGTTGCGCTCATATTGGTCGCGGTAGTAGGTAACGCTAAACTTCTTTTCTTGCGCGGTTTTACCCAAACATTGCGCTCTTAAATCACAGCCCACACAAACATGTTTGCGTGCGCGGTATTCTTTCTTTTTGGTTTGGGTACGAGAGTCTAAAAACTCCTTTGTAAAGGGTATGATTTTACCTCTTAGGCATATGTAGTGATCTTGCTCTTGGTTGTAGATAAAGCCTTCTGGACCGCCTTTGTAGGTGCCGTGTGGTGGTATAAAACTCTTTAGGCCTATCTGTTCTAGAAAATCATAGTTTTCTCCGCTACTGTAACCTGTATCAGCTACACAGTTTTCCCAAACCATACCTGCTTGCCAGAGTCTGGTCTTTACGCGTTTTACAATATCTGGCAGTTGTTGGTTGTCTTTGCCATCGGCATGATAGGCTTGTATATCGGTGATAACGTGATGGGCGGTATCTACTGTGAGTTGACTTAGGTAATTGAGTTTTCTGGCTTTGCCTGGTTTTACACTGATGCGTGCATCGGGATCGGTTGGGCTGTAATGGGTTTTATTGGAGGTGTAACGACTGCCTTTGTTACCTGCACCTGGGCGCTGGTCTTGCTCATCTGACCATTTCTTGTTTCTGCTCTCTATGGCTTGTAATTCTTTTTTACTGGCTGAAAGGCTTTGCTGTGATTCATCGGCTTTATTGTTTTTGGCTTTGCGTACTGGGGTGTCTTTATCTCGTTTACTAATGTGGCGTATCTTTTTTAAATGCTCTGACAGTTCTTCTTGTGGAATCTTTAGTTCCAATGTGTCCATAGAGGCATTGGCTTTTACTGGTGCTGAGTCGA
Organism: Flavobacteriaceae bacterium; assembly: GCA_018402135.1. Taxonomy (GTDB): domain Bacteria; phylum Bacteroidota; class Bacteroidia; order Flavobacteriales; family Flavobacteriaceae; genus Paucihalobacter. Next base: position 2,972 of record JAGYJF010000004.1, read on the forward strand.
TGGCTTGGGTATGTCCGCTAACCATGCCTGAATCAACACACAACTTAAAAACTTCTGTGAAGCATTTCTCAAAAACAGCTTCTGGAAATAACTGATGGGTTCTGCTTATGGTGCTGTGCCATGGTAATTCCTCATCGATGTCATAATCTAAAAAATACAAAATATCCATGCGCATCCCACAATGCTCTACTAACTGTCGGTGGCTGTCTATGTTCTCTAAATAACCCACTAAACAAAATTTGAAAAACACCACTGGATCTATACTTTTTTGTCCGCTACGACCATAATAATTCTGAGTAAGATTGTAGAGAAAGTTTAAATCTAAGGCTGCTTTTAGGCGTCTGTAAAAATTGTTGGTGGGAATGCGCTCACTCAATTGAAATGAATTGAAAAGCTTCTCTTGGTAGGTCTTTTTTCCTTGCATGCAGGAAGTTACGAAAATATACCAAGTTATTATAACTTTTTTTGTGCTTTTTGTTTAACTTGTGCAACAGGCACACCGGCTATAGTTCATTGCTTTTACAGCATCACTCCGAAAATATAAGCATACACTATATTAGTTGCTACTTTTCTGTCTTTGTGATTGCATACGCAACTAATCTTATACAAACACGTTGCAAGTAATGTGAAAAAACCACAAATGTTTCCATATAATTCAACTTTTTCGTTATCTTTGTGCTGTAATACGAATTGATAAACTGAATGGACAAAAATTTTGATGTCATTTTCCTTGAACAAGCTCTCGAATTTTTAGAAAAGTTGGACTTAAAATCAAGACAGAAAATTTATTACAATGTTGATAAAGCGAAACTCGGACTTGACCCGAAACTGTTCAAAAAACTGACTGACGAAATTTGGGAATTTAGAACAAAATATAGCGGACTTCAATATCGACTTTTCGCTTTTTGGGACAAAACGGACAAGTCAGAAACACTTGTTATTTCAACGCACGGAATTGTGAAAAAAGTTGACAAAGTGCCGAAAGCTGAAATCGAAAAAGCTGAAAAGATTAGAAAAGAATATTTTGAACAGTAAAATTATGGAAACTAAGAATAAAAAAATGAAAATGATGACCCTTGACCAGCTAAAAGACAGGGATATTGGCACTGTGGGAACGCCAGAAAGGGACAAGTACGAATTTGATTTACGAATGGAACTGCTTGGAGAAATGATAAAAGCCGTACGTAAAGAACGAAACTTAACACAAGAGCAACTTGGTGAATTAATTGGCGTTCAAAAATCCCAAATTTCAAAATTAGAACGGAGTACAAAAAATGTGACTATCGAAACTATTTTGAAAGTTTTTAGAGCATTAAAAGCTAATGTCAAGTTCAGCGTTGAAATGAATAAATCGGAATTTAAAGTAGCGTGAAAATAAAACACTACTTGCAACAAAGGTAACCGTTGCACAAGGCCCTAATTTCACAAAACACAACTCCAAATAAGGTCTTTTAAGCCTGTTAAGTTTTTAAATTGTTGCGATTGTTATCTTTTTTGGTGATCTAAAATCGATGTTATTTAACTTGTAGAACGCGTTTTTAGCGTTTGAATAAAGGCGAGCATTCCTGCGCCGCTTTTTATACGTTTTTGTGTGAATTTTAAATACTTCTTGAGGTTATAAGCCATTGCGGAGAGGTGCATGCACTTATTTGCCTGTTTTAATCCTATGGTATTTACTTTTCTTAGTCCCATAAATTGTGTAAGAGTTCCGAACACGGGTTCTACGGTGCTTTGTCGCTTGCCTTTCATATAGCGTCCCTGCGCACTATTGACGCGTTGGTTGTTGCGCTCATATTGGTCGCGGTAGTAGGTAACGCTAAACTTCTTTTCTTGCGCGGTTTTACCCAAACATTGCGCTCTTAAATCACAGCCCACACAAACATGTTTGCGTGCGCGGTATTCTTTCTTTTTGGTTTGGGTACGAGAGTCTAAAAACTCCTTTGTAAAGGGTATGATTTTACCTCTTAGGCATATGTAGTGATCTTGCTCTTGGTTGTAGATAAAGCCTTCTGGACCGCCTTTGTAGGTGCCGTGTGGTGGTATAAAACTCTTTAGGCCTATCTGTTCTAGAAAATCATAGTTTTCTCCGCTACTGTAACCTGTATCAGCTACACAGTTTTCCCAAACCATACCTGCTTGCCAGAGTCTGGTCTTTACGCGTTTTACAATATCTGGCAGTTGTTGGTTGTCTTTGCCATCGGCATGATAGGCTTGTATATCGGTGATAACGTGATGGGCGGTATCTACTGTGAGTTGACTTAGGTAATTGAGTTTTCTGGCTTTGCCTGGTTTTACACTGATGCGTGCATCGGGATCGGTTGGGCTGTAATGGGTTTTATTGGAGGTGTAACGACTGCCTTTGTTACCTGCACCTGGGCGCTGGTCTTGCTCATCTGACCATTTCTTGTTTCTGCTCTCTATGGCTTGTAATTCTTTTTTACTGGCTGAAAGGCTTTGCTGTGATTCATCGGCTTTATTGTTTTTGGCTTTGCGTACTGGGGTGTCTTTATCTCGTTTACTAATGTGGCGTATCTTTTTTAAATGCTCTGACAGTTCTTCTTGTGGAATCTTTAGTTCCAATGTGTCCATAGAGGCATTGGCTTTTACTGGTGCTGAGTCGATGGCTTGGGTATGTCCGCTAACCATGCCTGAATCAACACACAACTTAAAAACTTCTGTGAAGCATTTCTCAAAAACAGCTTCTGGAAATAACTGATGGGTTCTGCTTATGGTGCTGTGCCATGGTAATTCCTCATCGATGTCATAATCTAAAAAATACAAAATATCCATGCGCATCCCACAATGCTCTACTAACTGTCGGTGGCTGTCTATGTTCTCTAAATAACCCACTAAACAAAATTTGAAAAACACCACTGGATCTATACTTTTTTGTCCGCTACGACCATAATAATTCTGAGTAAGATTGTAGAGAAAGTTTAAATCTAAGGCTGCTTTTAGGCGTCTGTAAAAATTGTTGGTGGGAATGCGCTCACTCAATTGAAATGAATTGAAAAGCTTCTCTTGGTAGGTCTTTTTTCCTTGCATGCAGGAAGTTACGAAAATATACCAAGTTATTATAACTTTTTTTGTGCTTTTTGTTTAACTTGTGCAACAGGCACAAAGGCTATAAGCAATTGGGGTTTAAGTGCTTAAATAAAATATAGTGGATAAAATAAAGGTCAGTGCTATACTGAAAAATTAGGGTAAGAAATCCCCAACTGCTCATAGCCAAACCGTTGTAAAACATACCCAAAAAACTCTCGGAATTCAAAAATAAACTTCTGAAATTTTGAAAATAGTAACTTTTAAGTTACCTTTGTCCTAATGGAAAAAGTTAGGCAAGTAATACAATATAAAAATTATTTCGAGGAGTTTTTGCTTGCTCAACCGAAAAAGGTTCAGGACAAAATATTTAAGGTCATTGAAATAATTGAAACCTATCAGCACGTGCCGAAAACATATTTGGCGCCAATGAAAACATACAAAGGATTATTTGAGGCGCGTATTAAACTAGGCTCGAATATCTGGCGAGTGTTTTGCTTCTTCGACGAAGGTAAATTAGTTATACTCTTAAATGGATTTACTAAAAAGACGCAGAAAACACCGAAAAAAGAAATTGACAAAGCTGTTAAATTAATGAAAGAGTATTACGAAGAAAAAAACAAAGAAAATGGAAACTAAAAGTTGGAAAGATATTAAAGATACCGTTTACGGTAAAAAAGGAACAGAACGAAGAGACGAACTCGATAGAGATTTTGAGTCGTTTAAAATCGGTTTGCTTTTACGAAATGCACGTGAAGAAAAAAATCTGACTCAAGAACAACTTGGAGATTTGATAGATAAAAAGCGGACCTATATTTCTCGTGTGGAAAATAATGGTAGTAATCTGACTTTAAAAACCTTATTTGACATCGTTGAAAAAGGACTTGGCGGAAAAGTTAATATATCAATCGACGTCTGATATAAAGTACGTTTTACAACAACGTGTATATTTAATTGCTAGTCAAGTCTTTACTCGGAAAATGATATAGATTAACCTTTGGTTAGTTTTCTTTTACTAAATTAGTGCTAAACCAACGCAACTAAACATACACGAACACGTTGTGGTTAATTTTGACCATACCAACTGACATTTTTATTAACCTTAAAACAGTTTTATACTTATGAATAAAAGCCCGTTAAAAAATTATCTGAAATTTGGAATATACCTTTGTGGTATATCTATTGTTGTTTTTTCTTGTCAAAAAGAGACAATTGAGGATTTCAAAGAAACAGCACAAGAAAGAAGAGTAAAACGAATTTCTTTAAGTACATTAAAGGCTAGACACAACAAGAGTAATGACTTTGTCAAACTGAGTTCTATGTTTGACGTTAACAAATCTAAGGACACTGAATTACAAGAAAGGCTCGAAGCATCTGATAATCCATACTTATTAACAGATGAAATAGTAATGATAGAAAAAGAAGGAGCAACATATTACACTTTTAGAGTCGAAACCCAAACAGAAAGCGATAACTTCTATAACTTCGTTGTCGTTTTTGATGATATTGGAAATATCCTTTCCACGAGAATCTTGGAATATATACCTAACGAAATTTGGTTTGCAGATACAAGTCAACCCTTTGTTGGAGAGGTAAAATCTCAGGAAAACGAATTCTTTTCTGTTGGGGAAATTAACAATTTATTCTCTGCAAGAGGTATTGGTCAATGCATTACTGGAGTAAGTTATATTTGGAATTGTGGAGCAAATAACGACCATGCACCTAATCATACTTTCTGCACAACAGACAATAATGCAGTTACAGAAATAGTTGGTATAAATATACAATACGGCGCTTGTCCACCAGAACTAACGCAAGGCGATGATGGCGGATATCCTGTTGACACAAGTCCAGGTGGCGGAGGCGGTGGAGGCTCAGGAAGTGGTACTAGTAACAATAACGATAATAACGATTGTGTGCCGGCTATTGATAATCCATGCGAGGAAGATGAAACTGCAATTTTGACACCTAGGGATAATGATGAGGAACCTTTACCTTGCGATAACATAGAAAAATTAAAGAACGATGATGTGTTTAAACAAAAAATGGTTGCACTGAAAAATGCTGCTCAGCAATGGAGTTTCGAACAATTGTTTACCGTAAGTACAGATCCAACACCAAATACATCGCCTGCACAATCGGACAATTACAACTATGATTCTTTTCAAGGAACTATTAATCAGCCTAGCGCTCAATGGAGTGGAGTAAATGCAAGTACATTTCAAGGTATAATTCACTCACATTATAGTGGTTTACTTTCAATACAGTCAGTTACAGATTTGGCAGATATGTATAATGTTATGAAAATAAGCTCAGTAACAGATAATTTTTTCTATGGGTTGGTAAACGATGCAGGTACGGCATACATTTTGCAAATAAATGATAGAGAAGCATTTCTAGAGTTTGGTGAGAAAAATCTAAGTTCAAAAAAGAAAATAGATAATTTCGTAAAGTATAAGCTTCTCAATAAATATAATGTTAAAATAGACAACACAAATACACAAAATGAAAAAGGTTTTGTTGAAATGATAAAAGGGATGAATTCTGGCATAACAACCTTTAAATCTACAGATAATACCTATAGTAACTACAAAGAATTAAGTATATTAAATAATCAAGTAGTTGAAATCGACTGCAACTAAAATATTAAAGAAATGAAAATAATGTTAAGTACAATTTTATTGATTCCATTTATTGGATTATCACAGATAACCGTAAGCGAAACACAACCTTCAGGAACTGTTGAAATTTGTGGAGATATACAACCTGACGAAGCACCAGTAAATACATATTTTAAGGATATCAACAATACTTTTGATAAGTATGTAGGTACTTGGAAATACGAAAACGGAAATGATATTGTGATTTTCGAAATTGTAAAAGTTACACAAAAGTACGATCCAGATTATCAAATATTCGAAGATTATTTAATAGGTAATTACAGTTATTCTAATGATGGTGGTAATACCTATGTTGTGAATTCAATTCCTTCGAGTATTAGTAAAAATCCAGACCATAATGCTATGTTTTCTACTTGTCAAGATAACGATACTAAAATTATATTTACATTTGAAGAGTTTATATTTAATAAGGGCAACAATCTATGTACTACTACTTTCGAATTTATTTCAGATAGTTTAACGGAAATTAACGTATCTATTAAAAATCCTGATGAATTAATGGGAATGATTGGAGACAACAATGAACCTTTCGAATATAACTTTTCTGTACCTACAGAAATGATTGTAGTAAAGCAATAAAGTCGAGTAGGTAAAGGGGAATCTCACCCCTAAACCTCTCACAGAACCGTACGTGAACCTCTCGATTCATACGGCTCTTCAAAATCCAAGTCACGGTCTAAAGCCTTCGTATTTCCAATGCTCAAACATATTCGGATAGCTCTCTGCTATGCCTTGTAGGTGTTTAAGCGAGTAATACCAATGCTTCTTTTTGAACCGTTTGTATTTGTTGCGCACCCATTTGTATAAACGTTGATTCAAGGTCTTGAACAACCTACGCATTTCGGATTTTCGATACACTCCGTAATAGTTGAGCCATCCGCGTATTTTGAGTTTTAGTTGGTAAGCGATTCTGCTAAATGGTAAATGCACCCAACGGTGAATTTTCATCTTTGCCAATTCACTTGTTATTCTACTAATACTCTTTTGACTGATGGCAGGGGAAAAACCTAATCGCATCTTCCCTCCTTTCTTCTCCATTCTCGGTTTAAATGTAAAGCCCAAAAAGTCGAACTCCTGATACTTTACTTCAAAAGGCGGTTGACGTTTTTGATTTCTGCGGCAATAAACGATTTTCGACTTCTTTTGGTTTAACTCCAATTTGCAGTCTTTCAATCGTTGTTTTATTGCCTCCAATAAACGCAATGCTTGTTTGATATTCTTGCAATGAACAATGATATCATCCGCATACCTCTCAAAAGAATTTTCAGGATAATTCTTGGCTATCCATTTATCAAACACGATGTCCATAAAGATATTGGCTAGCACAGGACTGATTACTCCGCCTTGTGGTGTGCCTTTTCCTTCGGAGGGTTTGATTGTACCGTCGGGTAGTTCTACTGCAACCTCTATCCACCGTTTTACATACAATAAGATGTGTTTCTTATTGGTGTAATGTTCTACCGCTTTTAGCAGCAGTTCATGGTCAATGTTGTCGAAGAACCCTTTGATGTCCAAGTCAATTACCCAACTGTTTTTCATACAATTGATTCGGCATTGCTCTATGGCTTCATGTGCCGACTTATTAGGTCGGTACCCAAAGCTGTTTGGACTAAAATGGGGTTCTACCTCATTTTCCAATTCGGTGGTTATTACTTGCTGTGCTACCCGATCCACAACGGTGGGTATGCCCAAGGGTCGAAAATCTCCGTTTCCTTTGGGTATAAGTACTTGGCGTACAGTTTTTGGAAAGTAACTCCCACTCGACATTCTGTTCCATAATGGATACAGATACTTGCGGGGGTTCTTACTTACCATTTCAATGGTTACTCCATCTACTCCTGCACTCCCTTTGTTGGCTTTTACTTGTTTAAAAGCCTCGTTTACTTGCAACTTTGTTATCGGTTGCGACTTGTGTTCTTCATTAAAAATCATCCTTAAATTAATTTTAAGTTGTAATACAATAAATGAACTGATTTTGTGAAGCCCTTCACTCGTCTTACATTTCTGTAAAACTCTCTTGGGTAGTTTCGCTACTACGCCTTCATCCGTCCCAATACAGAACATCGCTACTTTTAAGCTTTTCCCTAGGGGATTTTCGCTCGTTTTGCTTTACATTTCTGTTTTGGTTCTCCTGTTCCTTTACAGAGCCTTTATATGGTTCTTGCCCTCTTAATACCGCCTGTCACATAGCCGGTAAGTAGTTTGCTGCTATGTTTCTAACCCTTTTGGTTAGCTTGTCTCTCAGGGCCGCTCTACCCCTTGATTTTGACAGAATAAAAGTTATTTTCGACACGTCTTCGATAGGTTCGCTTTCGCTCAACTCCCATATAATCACCATACATTTAATCGCCTTACGAGTGGCTTTAAATGCCTTGACCTTAACGCTCAATACCTTTGCTCTTTACAAAAGCACCTTAAGGCGGTTTGAAAAAGTAGACTACACTACTTATTCGATAGTCCAATTCTTTGTGTTTACTCCTTCTGTGAGACCTCCAAGTGTACCGTTTTATAGGGCTTGGCTCGTTGCCGTTTCTTCACAAAGCCTATCATCTCTGTAAAAGTTTTGTTACCATTTCAAAGAACTTATTTATCTTGTACCCTTGGTAACGCAGGACACACAACTATTGCCAACACCTGTTACACAAAAACGTTAGGAAACATTTGAGAAAAATCTGCACAGAACAAGTATTTTACTTATCTTTGACGTTAGTAACGTAAAGCAAGCGTATGATTATTTCCTTTGGTTCGAAAGAGACCGATCAGATTTGGAACGGAATCCGAGTCAAGAAAATACCGATTGAAATTCAAAACGTTGGACGTCGGAAATTAAGAATGTTGAACAATTCGCAAGATATTGCCGATTTGCGAATTCCACCATCAAACCGACTTGAAAAACTTACTGGAAAATTAAGTGAATTTTATAGTATTCGGATTAATAAACAATGGCGGATTATCTTCATTTGGGACAAAGGAAACGCAAGTGAAGTGGAAATAATTGATTATCATTAAAAAAATGAAAAAGTGAAAAAGTTAGCAAATGTGCATCCTGGAGAAATTTTGAATTACGAATTTCTTGAGCCATTGGAAATCACCGCATACCGACTTTCCAAGGACTTAAAAATTCCGCAAACTCGAATTTCTGAAATCATAAAAGGAAATCGCCGAATTACAGCAGACACAGCTTTGCGATTGAGTAAGTATTTTGGAAATTCTGCCAAATTTTGGCTCGGACTTCAAGACGATTTCGATATTGAGGAAGGAAAGGAATCAAAAGAATCGGAACTGAACGAAATAAAACACTACGAAAATAAAAACGTTGCCTAACACCCCATATATTTTATGTCGAGATGGTTGTTTAATCAAAAGATATTGTATTTTTTAAAAATTAAATGATAAACCGAATAACCTCGCATGTTTGCCCGCCACAAAGCATATGCAAGAAACGTGGTGCTTCATTATGACCCATCCTGAATAAGGGCTAAAACATTAAAAAGTCTCCAATTTATTTTTTTTAATTAACTTCACTTTTTATTTCCTATAAACTAACTTTTCGCAAACATGTCTATACTTATAACCAACATAAAAGAGCTGCTGCAGGTGCACGACACCAATGTTACTATCGTTAAAGGCACTAATATGAAAACATTGCCTGTTTTAAAAAACGCTTATCTGTTAGTTGAAAACGATACGATTGTTGAGTTTGGACCCATGGAATTGTGTGACGGGATAGAAGCCGAAAAGGTTATTGATGCTAAAGGAAAGATCGTATTGCCTGGTTGGTGCGACTCACATACGCATTTGGTGTATGCCGAAGATCGCATTCATGATTTTGTGGATAGAATTAATGGCTTGTCATATGAGGAGATTGCCAAGAAAGGTGGCGGAATACTTAATTCAGCGAAAAAGTTGCAGCTCAAGTCGGAAGACCAACTTTATGAGGAGTCATTGCAGAGACTCAATAAACTATTAAAACTAGGCACAGGGGTTATTGAAATAAAATCTGGTTACGGTTTAACCATCGAATCTGAATTAAAAATGCTTCGGGTTATTCAGCGTTTGAAAAAAGAAACCCAGGCATTTGTGAAAATTAGTTTTTTAGGTGCACATGCCATTCCTGAAAAATTTAAAAATAAAACCTCTGATTATGTAGATGTTATAATCAACGAGATGCTTCCTCAAGTATATGAAGGTCAACTCGCCCACTATATTGATGTGTTTTGTGAAAAAGGTTACTTTTCGTTAGAAGACACTGATAGAATTTTAACCGCAGCGGCAGATTATAATTTACAACCCAAAATACATGTCAACCAGTTTAATGCCTTTGGCGGTGTTGCCTTGGCCGTTAAACACAAAGCGTTATCGGTAGATCATTTAGAACAACTTACGGAGGCCGATATTAAAGTGTTACAAGGTTCAAATACCATGCCTGTAGCTTTGCCTCAATGTTCGTTTTTCTTAGGGATTCCATACACCAATGCGAGAGCAATTATTGATGCTGGCTTACCATTGGCAATTGCATCGGATTATAATCCAGGTTCATCGCCAAGCGGTAATATGAATTTGGTAGTGAGTTTGGCCTGTATTAAAATGAATATGACTCCAGAAGAAGCCATAAATGCGGCCACCATTAATGGTGCCTATGCTTTAGGCCTCAGCAGTATGTACGGAAGTATAACGCGTGGTAAAAAGGCCAATATTATTATTACCAAACCTGTTTCGGGGTACCAGCAATTACCTTACGCCTTTGGCGAAAATCTTATAGATACCACCATCATAAACGGTATCGTTCATTAAACTTTAAATAAAAAAACACCCAGCAAATTGGGTGTTTTTCTTTACTTTAATTTTCTTTTTCTGTTTATTTCAAGGTGAATTCTGAAGTAGAAACTAATTCACTTTCGTTAAAGACATTCACTTTGTAGGTACCTTTTTCAAACTTTCCGTCGGCTGAAGTTACGAATTCGCAGATATCTAAATTTTTGTTTTCGTAATTGAACATACTAATCAAACTATAGTTAAGTACAGTATCTTCAAATTCAATTTGCTCGTTTACGCCTAATACGTTATTAAACGGATCGATTACCTGAACAAATAATTCTTTGTCTCCGCTGGCAACCAATTGGTTTTTTGCAACCGTGAAACATATTCTAAGTTTATCACTTCTACCAGCGCGTTCAGTAGGTATTAATTTACCTGAACTTCTTTCGATAACGCCAAATCCTTTAAGATTTACTGGTTGTAAAATAGAAGCGTTTTTAACAACACCAGCTAATTCTGTATTTTGTACTAACAACGAATCTGTAAACATGGTGCGTTGGGCTAATTGAACTTGGGTGCTGTCTAAAGTAGATGCCAATAATTTGTTTTCAACTTTTAAACGATCATTTTCAGCTAATAACACATCCATTTCTTCTTCTAAAGCAAGGAATTTCTTTTTGTATCTCCACAAACTGTTCACACTGTTTTGAGAAATTTTTAAGGAATCCATTAATTGCTCAATACGTCCTCTAGCTTCAATTAATTTTTCGTTGGTGACCTCGCTTTCGCTAATTGCCAAATCATACTGCTTGGCCATATTACTCAAGTCGGCCATCACTTGTTCTTTTTCTTTTACTAATTCGATTTCTTGGTCGTTTTTTTCTTTAATTACATTGGAGGTGTAAAATCCTAATCCTAAAAATAACACCACTACAATACCTAGTGCGATTTTTAAAGCCAATCCTGAGCTGTTTGAATTTTCCATGAGTTACTGATTTTTTAAGTTAATTCTTACTTGTTTTTTAATTTTTAGTTTTTGGTGAACAGTTAAAAAACTGTACTTTTAGTTTTTAATTTTTTATGATGGATCATCTTAAATTGCTTTCTGAATCTGATTTAAATTCGCTTGTCGTTACAAGAAAAGACGAAATTAAATTTGGAGAACACATCCAATTAGTACCGCATCACATTTCTATATACGATAGCATTTTAGATTTGGATGTTCAGTATGTTATTTTTGGTATTTGTGAAGATGTTGGCGTATTTGCAAACGGCGGAACACAGGGCGCCTCAAAGGCATGGCACACTGTTTTAAAAAGTTTATTGAATGTGCAGAGTAACGGTTTTCTAAAAGCTAAAAACATCGCCATTCTGGGCTATTTAGATTATACAGAATTGCAATTAAAGGTCGCTTCCTTCGATGCTACCAATTTAAGTGATATTGCAAAAGCGCGAAAAAAAGTAAGTAGAATTGACGAAGATGTTAGCTTTTTGGTGTCGCAAATAGTTAAAGCAGGTAAAACGCCCATAGTTATTGGTGGTGGTCATAATAATGCCTATGGCTGTATAAAAGGGACCTGTCTTGCGCTTAACAGTCCCATAAACGCTGTAAACTTTGACGCGCATACCGATTTTAGACCAGAAGAAGGACGGCACAGTGGCAATGGTTTTTCGTACGCTTACGCGGAAGGATTTTTAAAAAATTACTTTGTTTTCGGTTTGCATGAGAACTACACGTCCCACGCTATTATAAAAACCATGAACAAACTGAAAAACGTTCAGTTTAATACCTATGAAGCTGTTAGGGTGCGGAAAGAATCGTCGTTTAATAAAGAACTAAAGCGCGCATTTGATCATGTAAGCGGAACTTTTTATGGTATTGAAATAGATTTAGATGCCATCAGACATATTAATACCAGTGCCAAAACACCAAGTGGCTATAGCACCGATAAAGCTAGAACCTTTTTGAGTTTTATGGCTAAAAATACCAATGCTAAATATTTGCATATTTGCGAAGGAATCCCAGAAGACGACAACGATACGCTTTTAGGGAAGCTAGTAAGTTTTTTAATCACCGATTTTATCAAAGCTCATGGCGGTTGATGTTATAGCTTATGAAACCGAATTGGCTCAAGATTTTTATAACTTGAACATTGAATGGTTACAAACGCACTTTGTCGTGGAACCTTATGACGAAGCCGTGTTGAGCAACCCTGAACACTACATAATAAGCAAAGGTGGTAGCATTTTTTTTGCGAGATTGGATAACCAAATTGTAGGAACGGTTGCCCTGATGCCAACCGTAGATGCAACGGTACTTGAGCTTACTAAAATGGCTGTCTTACCTGAGATGCGTGGACAAAAAATTGGCCAGTTAATGCTGCAACACTGCACTGAGTTTGCTAAGCATCGGAAGTTTTCAAAGCTACTACTCTACTCTAACACTAAGTTAGAGAATGCAATTTATTTATATCGAAAATTCGGATTTGAGGAAATTCCTGTTGAAACGAATGCACCTTACAAACGAGGTAATATTAAAATGCTGTTAGTGTTATAAATTTGTTAGCTATACCAACGCTGAGCGACATTATTATTAATTTTAAAAAAAATAAACATTATGAAAACATTGATACTTACGCTTACCATGCTTGCAACTGCGTTAGGTTTTGCTTCTGAACAAATAAAAACAGTTCATACACCAAGCAACACGACTAGTGCCGCTGGTATAAAAATCATCCCAATAAATCACGGTAGTTTAATTCTCGAATACGAAGGAAAAGCGCTGTATATTGATCCTGTTGGAGAAGCTGAATTGTACAAAATGCATCCCGATCCTACGCTTATATTCATAACTGATATTCACGGTGATCATTTCAGTTTAAAAACCTTGGAGTCGCTTAATTTAGAATTTACGGGCATTATTGCTCCAAAAACGGTTTTTGACCAATTACCAGAAAACTTTCAGAAAAAAACAACAGTGATGCACAACGGCGATAGTCAATCATTTCGACTGTTTAATATGACTATTGAAGCTGTACCTATGTACAATTTAAGAGAAGAGGCTTTAAACTTTCACCCCAAAGGTCGCGGTAATGGTTATGTGATAAGTTTGGCAGGTGAACGTATTTACATTTCTGGCGATACCGAAGACATTCCAGAAATGCGAAACCTCGAAAATATTGATACTGCTTTTGTTTGCATGAATCTGCCTTATACCATGACTGTTGAAAGTGCTGCTAGTGCGGTTTTAGACTTTAAACCTAAAACAGTTATTCCCTATCATTATAGAGGTAAAGACGGATTAAGCGATGTAGAAAAATTTAAAAACTTAGTAATTGAAAAAAATAATGCTATAAATGTTACTTTGCTAAAATGGTACGAACAATAGTATTTACAGCACTTGTCGGACTTTTAAGACACTTCATCGAACGGGTGTATTGTAATATTTTTGTTACTAAATAGTTATGGTTTTGATTTTTTAAGTATATTTACACACCAAATCCATTTAATCTGAAAAAAATGATAGCTATTAATTCATTTTCAAGCCTACTTATAAGCACAGAGCATCTAACCATTATTCTGTTAGTAACAGCATCAGTATTTATCGTGTTAATTGGCATAGCCATTGTAAAAATGTACAAGCTAAAAGCCGAAAACAAACGATTGATTGATAGTTCTCCTTATAAAATAGACGAGACGTACAAGGACTTTACAGAGGGTCATTTATACGAAAACAAGTAAACAAAAGAGGTCGTCTAAAAAGTAATTTTTAGGCGATTTTCTTTTTTGTGTATTTTTAGTTTATTGTTTTTTTTTGATATGCTGTGTTAAAAGTTCGATTTTTAAAAAAGTAAAAGCTATTTTATATAGCTAAACTGTACTTTTTAAGGTTATGTGCCATTGCAATTAACCCTATTTCTACATTTACTTTATCAATTCCTCTTAACATAAATCGTTTAAAGTTCATATTGTGTTTTATGTTTCCAAAAACAGCTTCCACATCCCAGCAGCGTTGCTTTCTTTTAGCGATTCCTTGCTCACTGATAAGTAGCGTTTTTGCTTTTGCTTTTAGCCGTATGAGATTGTAATTGCGTTCTATGATACGATTGTCTTTGGATTTATGACAGAGACTTCTAAGTGGACATCCTTGGCAGTTTTGAGCTTGGTAGCGATGTATTTCTTGTTCAAAACCATTTTGTGTTTTCTTTTTATAACTACCTATATTGGCCATGGCTTGTCCCATAGGACAGTAATAGGTGTCTGTTTCTTTATGATATTGGAGCTGGTCTGGATGGAAGGGATTTGTTTTTTCTTTCTTTTTGTCTTGTTGTTCTTTATGGAAGTAGTTGTATTTTACAAAAGCGGTAATGTTTTTATCTTCTAAATCGGTATAATTTTCTTCACTTCCATAACCTGCATCTGCGGTTAATGTTTGTGGTGTTTCATTATAGTTTTCAATATGGTCTGCTACATGGTCTTTTAGTGTAGTGGTATCTGCTGTGGTTTGCGCTAGTGTATAATTGGTAAGGTATTGGTTATTGGTGGAGGCCTGTATATTATACCCAGGTTTGAGCTGTCCGTTTTGCAGATGGTCGTCTTTCATTCTCATAAAAGTGGCATCGGGATCTGTTTTGCTATAGCTGTTACGTGCTTTTAAAATAGCTTCTTGTTTTTGGTACTTTGCCATATTGGTAGGCCAGTTCTTTTTGGCATAATTGAGCTTCTGCTTGACTTTCTTGTCGATGTCTTTGCCTTTTAAGGCATCATTGATCTGGTTGATGGTGGCTTCTATTTTATGGATATCTATGGCTTCAAAGTCTGGCTGATTGGGCGTTTTTTGTTCTTCTTTATAAACTTTTTCAACATAAGACCAGAGTTCATTTAGTTGCTTTTTAATACGCTCCTTACTGGTTTTTATACTCTTGCCCCATACAAAAGTGTAACGATTGGCATTGGCCTCTATCTTGGTGCCGTCTACAAAAATATCTTTTAAGGATAGTACACCTTCTTCTGCAAGCAATACAACAACTTGATGGAAGATTTTTTTTAAATGCTTTTGCAGGCGTTTGCCTCTAAAATCGTTTATGGTATTGTGATCTGGCTTGCTCTGTCCACTAAGCCACATAAAATGAATGTTCTCGTGTAAGGCTTGTTCTATCTTTCTTGAAGAATATAAGTTACGTAAATAGGCATAAATAATAACCTTGAGTAACATACGCGGATGATAGCTCGAGGTGCCTCCCCCTTTGTAGCTCTTTTCTAATGCGCTAATATCAACATGGTCGATAATCGTGTTTACAATACGTACAGGATGATGTGCTGGTACCAAATCATCATAACTTGGTGGTAATAGACTTAACTGATCTTGGTTATAGGTCTTAAAAATAACTTTTCTGCTCATCCTTAAAGTTAAGAGTTATCAGAAAAAAATGCAAAAAAAAAGACTGCCTTTTCAGACAGCCTTTTTTGTTATCTCACTAATTTTTTATATTTAATTCGTTTTGGCATGAGATCGCCGCCAAGACGTTTTTTCTTATTTTCTTCGTATTCACTAAAACTTCCTTCAAAGAAATACACTTCACTATTACCTTCAAAAGCTAGGATGTGTGTACATATTCTGTCTAAGAACCAACGGTCGTGACTTATCACTACGGCGCAGCCTGCAAAATTTTCTAAACCTTCTTCTAAAGCACGTAAGGTATTTACGTCTAAATCATTGGTTGGCTCATCGAGCAACAACACGTTGCCTTCTTCTTTAAGCGTCATGGCCAAATGCAAACGGTTGCGTTCACCACCCGAAAGCAGTTTTACCTTTTTGTTCTGTTCGCTACCGCTAAAATTAAAACGACTTAAATAAGCTCTTGAATTTACTTGACGTCCACCCATCAAAACCAACTCTTGTTCATCACTAAAATTCTGCCAAATGGTTTTTTCTGGATCGATATTGGAATGTTTTTGATCAACATAGGCAATTTTAGCAGTTTCACCTACTTTAAATTCGCCTTTGTCGGGTGTTTCTTCTCCCATAATCATTCGGAAAATAGTGGTTTTACCGGCGCCATTGGGTCCGATAACACCTACAATTCCTGCCTGCGGTAGTTTAAAATTCAAATCTTCGTAAAGCAATTTGTCTTCATATCCTTTGCTTACACCAACAGATTCAATAACATTGGTACCCAAACGCGGACCATTGGGAATGTAAATTTCCAGTTTTTCGTCTAATTGCTTTTGGTCTTGACTTAATAATTTGTCGTAGTTATTCAAACGCGCCTTTTGTTTGGTTTGTCGGCCTTTGGCACCTTGACGCACCCATTCCAACTCACGTTCTAATGTTTTTTGACGTTTAGACGCGACTTTACTTTCTTGCGCCATACGTTTTGATTTTTGGTCCAACCAAGAAGAGTAGTTACCTTTCCATGGGATACCTTCGCCTCTATCTAATTCTAAAATCCAACCAGCCACATTATCTAGGAAGTATCTATCGTGTGTTACGGCAATCACGGTGCCTTTATACTGTGCTAAATGGTGTTCTAACCAATGTACCGATTCAGCATCTAAGTGGTTGGTAGGTTCATCTAACAGCAATACATCTGGTTCCTGAAGCAATAAGCGGCATAAGGCAACACGACGACGTTCACCACCAGAAAGCACGCCAATTTTTTTATCGCCATCAGGAGTTCGCAGCGCGTCCATGGCGATTTCTAATTTGGTGTCTAATTCCCAAGCATTTGCCGCGTCTATTTGGTCTTGAAGTTCCGCTTGACGGTTCATTAACTTTTCCATCTTGTCTGGATTGGAATAGACTTCCTCCAAACCGAACATATCGTTAATTTTGTTGTATTCATCAAGGATTGCAACAGTTTCGGCTGCGCCTTCACGCACTACTTCCATCACTGTTTTACTATCGTCTAACTGCGGTTCTTGTTCTAAATAACCAACAGAATAGTCTTGTAAAAAGGTGACATCGCCTTGGTAGTTTTTATCAACACCAGCAATAATTTTAAGCAAGGTTGACTTACCAGAGCCGTTTAGACCAAGTATTCCAATTTTTGCTCCATAAAAGAAACTGAGGTAAATATTTTTTAAAACCGGTGTTTGCGCACCTTGAAATGTCTTGGTTAAACCAGACATTGAGAAAATTACTTTTTTATCGTCAGACATAGTTAATTTTTGATTTACGATATACGAAATACGATTTATGGTTTATGATATTCGATCTTTAAATATAAAATTTAGACTCTGCCTTTGAGTGCATTAAACACCCAAGCAATAGCGAAAAAGCCAATACCCACCGAGGCAAAACCCCAGCCGGCACTTTCATTATATCTAAACACACCTAGTGCTATTAAACCCAACCCAACAATTATCATAATAGTTGTAGCCCAAGCTAAAACGGTATTTTTATTCATTGCCATATGTTATATTTTTTAGGGCGCATCCCAATCCAAGTCTGCTTGTATTGGGTCGGGCTTTCCGCTGTATCTTTTAATGTACCATTAAAAGGATGCCGCTTCAATCCCTTGCGCGAAATGCGTTACAAATATCGATAATTTTGAGTAAAAACAAGTGTGATTACAGTGTCTTATCAATAAAGATTATAACTTATTAATTAGATGAATCATTATTAATTTTCAAGGTATAAAAAATCATTCGGTGGCTTTGGCTTTATAACGCACATTTAACAACAATCCGCCAATAATTAAGGCAATTCCTACTAAACTCCAAAAGCTATAAAGTTCATTAAACCAAATTATTCCGAAGACGAGTGTAAAAATGACTTCAATGTATTTTAACGGCGCCACGAGATTGGTTGACGCAGTTTGAAAAGCTTTCGTCATATAAACTTGTCCGTAGTAACCAGAAATCCCTAAACTCAACAGAAGCACCCACTCTAAGTTACTTGGGTTTACCCATTTTCCTATAGACAATACACCGCCGACTATCGTGGCAATCACCATAAAATAATGAACCACGACCACTGGATGCTCACTTTTGCCAATTTTATTAATAATGATGTACACCAAGCCACTGAATACGGCTGCTATAAGTACTAATATCAATCCATAGGTATTAATTTCGCTGTCAAATCCCTTTAAAACTAAAACACCTGAAAAAGCCATCAAAAAAAATAGCCATTGCAAGGTTTTTATTTTTTCTTTAAGAACTAACACTGCAA
Organism: Flavobacteriaceae bacterium; assembly: GCA_018402135.1. GTDB lineage: Bacteria > Bacteroidota > Bacteroidia > Flavobacteriales > Flavobacteriaceae > Paucihalobacter. Next base: position 21,629 of record JAGYJF010000004.1, read on the forward strand.
AAATCGCTGCAAAAATTGGCGCTATATAGCGCAAAGAAACAGCGGTACCAGTTGGTAAATATTTTATAGATTCAAAAAATAAAATCATTGAAGTCACACCAACCAACCCTCTTAATAGAAGTAATTTGTGATTGTTTCCTGAAATACTAATATTATTTTTTAATAGAAACCCAAAAGTAAAAAACAAAGAACCAGCCGACCTAAAAAATACAATTTGCGCTGCACCTATCGCATCTAAATACTTAACAGTTAAATTCATCCACGAGAAGGCCAAAGCACTAATAATCATGAATTTTATGGCGTGCTTTACATTCACTAATTGCTTTTGGTTTTAGAAAATGAATTTGAAATTATTAAACCGGTATTTGCTGACTTAGGCAATGTAAAGTACCAAAGCCCCATATTAAATCGATGGCACTGAAAGCAATAATTTTTCTACCAGGAAAACAATCGGCAATAATATTTAGTGCCACTCTATCATTGGCATCGTTAAAGGTTGGGACTAACACGCACTTATTCAATATAATAAAATTGGCATAACTGGCAGGAATGGTGAGTCCGTCAAAATCTAATTTTTCGGGCATTGGTAGTTCCTCAATGTTTGGTTTTTTACCGTTTTCTAAAACCGCATTTTTTAAGCGTTGTAAATTATCTTGAAGGGCTTTATAATTTAAGCTTTTTTTATTCTGTTCCACCACCGTAATAATGGTGTCTTCATTAACAAACCGGCAAAGGTCATCGATATGTCCGTGCGTGTCATCGCCAACAATACCATCTCCTACCCAAATTACGTTGGTAATCCCTAAATACGCTTTAAAAACAGCTTCGTAATCTTCTTTAGTGAAATTTTTGTTTCTAACCTGAATGGTTGGGTGCAATAAGCATTCTTCGGAAGTAATTAAAGTACCTTTGCCATTTACATCAATAGCGCCACCTTCTAGAATTACTGGTTTGCCTTTATAAACTGCCTGAGTTAAAGGAATATTTAAATGATGTGCTACTTTTGAAGGTACATGTTTATCTAACTGATAATTGTTATACTTAGCCCAGCCATTAAAATTGAAATTTAGAGCTTCGCGCTTGGAGCCATTTTTAACAATAATCGGACCCGAATCGCGCATCCAGCTTCGGTTTGTTTTATGAATGATGTAGGATACATTTTCAACCTTAACATGTGCCATTTCAAGCATTTCATGAACTTTACTTTTGAGTTTCTCATCAGCAAGCATTAAGAAAACCGTTTCAACTTGCGCCACTTTTTTGATAAATTCTACAAAAGCCCATTGTATAGCACCATACTTACCTGGCCAATCGTTACCATTGTGAGGAAAACAAAGCAGTAAACCTTGTTGTTGTTCCCATTCTGCTGGAAGTCTTCTCATTAGTCGATGGCGCGTTTAGTAATATCCCCAAAAGCATCTACGCGTCTGTCGCGAAAAAACGGCCAATTTTGTCGTACATTTTCTTGTAAATCTAAATCGACTTCGGCCATTAAAATTTCTTCTTTATCGTGTGACGCTTGCGCTAATATTTCACCTTGAGGTCCGCAAATAAAGGATGCGCCCCAAAATTCTAATCCATCGGTATTGGGTAAGTATTTTTCTAAACCAATACGATTGGCTGCGGCTACATAAATACCATTGGCAACAGCATGGCCTTTCATTACATTCATCCATGCATTGTACTGGTTTTCGCCATATTGATTTTTTTCTTTGGGATGCCAACCAATGGCGGTTGGATAAAATAACACCTCGGCACCTTTTAAGGCCGTAAGTCTCGCTGCCTCGGGATACCATTGGTCCCAACAAATTAACACCCCAATCTTACCTTTTTTGGTGGCATTGGATTTAAAGCCCAAATCGCCAGGTGTGAAATAAAACTTTTCGTAAAAATGAGGATCGTCTGGAATGTGCATTTTACGATATAAGCCAGCTTCACTACCATCGGTATCTAAAATGTAAGCACTGTTGTGATAAATACCTGCCATTCGTTTTTCAAAAAACGGTACAATAATCACCACTCCCAATTCTTTGGCCACAGCACTAAATGCATCAAAAGAAGTACTGTAAAGTGGCTCGGCTAAAGCAAAGTTATTGGTGTCTTCACTCTGGCAAAAATAATGGCTACTGTACAATTCAGGTAATGAAATAACTTCAGCACCTTGTTTGGCTGCTGTTCTCACCCAGGTTAAACATTTTTCTAAGTTGTTCTCAGGCTTGTCATTTAAATTGAGTTGTATGACGGCTATTTTATAGGTTTTCTTTCCCATGGCTTCAAATTAGAACACAAAAATAACTATTTAGACTATAAAACGTCCAGTTGTAACGCGGTTACTGAAAATTACGTCATAGGTACTTCTATAAATAACAACTCGCTGTTTTCATGTGCTTCAACCTTAAAAGATTCGGTATCGAAAATTCCTAAAGCGTCCCTTCCTTTTAATTGATGGTCTTTAATATTTATTCTACCTGAAATATTCATGACATATACGCCGTGATTTTTGCTTTTGAGTTGGTATTCAATATTTTGATTTGTATCCAAATCTAAACGTGACAACACGACATCTTGATGCACTTTTAAGCTGTTTTCATGGTCATTTTCGATAGAAGTTACCATAACTTGTAATTTATTTTTTCGGTTATTGGCATCAAAGGATCTTTGATCATATCGGGGTTTCACATTTTGCGTATCTGGAAAAATCCAAATCTGAAATAAACTTAAATATTCGCTATCCGAACCATTTATTTCTGAATGTTGAACGCCAGTTCCGGCAGACATTACCTGTACTTCACCGGGAAGCACCGGGATCCAATCGTTAGCCATATTGTCTCTGTGTTTTAACACACCTCCTAACGGAATAGTAATTATTTCCATATTGTCGTGTGGATGTGTACCAAATCCCATTTTTGGAGCAATTATATCGTCGTTTAACACGCGTAATACGCCAAAATTTGTTTTTTCTGGATTGTAAAAACCCGCAAAACTAAATGAGTGGTTGGCTTGTAACCAACCGTGGTTGGCAAAGCCTCTGTCTTCTGCTTTATGTAAAATTGTTTTCATATTATTGCCCGCAAAAGCGGGTATTTTTTTAAAATTAAACTTAAATATTTATAATTATAGAATTCCTGTTTTATTATAAGATTCCTTCCCTATAACTATCGGGATTCGCAGGAATATGTCATCGCATCTTGTCTAAAATTAGATTGAGTTGTCGTGCCTCAGTTTCAGTTAATTTTTCTATTAAAGTCTCATAAAAATCACTTGAAATTGTTTTTAGAAGCGTTTTACCTTGACTGGTTATGGCACTATGCACGACGCGTCTATCATCTTCACAGGGAATTCTATCTATCAGTTGTTTGGCACATAGTTTATCCATTAACCTAGTAGCATTCGGAGCGCGCTCAATCATTCTGTCTTTTATTGTTTGCACTTTTAAAGGCTCACTGGCACCGTTTAAAATCTTAAGAATATTGTATTGTTGCGGAGAAATTCCAAAGGACTTAAAAAACTCGTTTTGAAAACTATTAATCCAATTGGCGGTGTACAAAATATTGATTAAAGCCTTTTGCTTTTCGTTTTCGAATTTTGAATTGATGTCTTTTGAAAGATCTCCCATTATTTAAATATTTGATTGAAACACATAAACACACTCCTTTAATAGGTTGTTTAATTGCTCATTAACTACGCGCTCATCGTTAAAATTATCACCGAACGTTGGCAAAGAAAATTGTGCTGCAATTTTGGCATCATGAAATGGAAATCTACTAGCTGCTGCTTCTAAAACCGAAGCACCACCTCTACCACCTGGTGACGCAGCCATTAACAACATGGGTTTGCCACAGAATGTTTTGGATTCTATTCTACTCATCCAATCAAATAAGTTTTTAAAAACCGTTGTATATGACCCGTTATGCTCCGCTAAGGATAATAAGATACCGTCGCTGTTTTTAATTAAATTGAAAAATTTATGTGCATTTTCTGGTATTCCAGATGCTTGTTCTAAATCAATACCGTAAAGCGGTAAATCGAAATCGTTTAAATCTAGGATATCTACTTCAGCATCTTTAAAAAGACTTGCTGTGTATGTTACTAATTGTTGATTAATTGAATTTTTACTATTACTTCCTGCGAAGGCGATTATTCTTTTCATAAATTTTAATTTAAAAGTATTGATGTTGCTAATTGGAATACAAATCTACATACTATTAATTTATATTCCAAGGAACATACTTCCATGTTATATATATTTAACATCTCATTAAGGTTTATGGGTTAAATATTCCCGTGAAACTTTTGTAAATTCGTCCCAAAGATTATTCTATGGATATCAACTTCAATAAAAACGAAGATCACAATAAACTTCTACTCTCCGATTTAAAACGCAAACTGGCTCAAGTTAAGCTTGGTGGCGGACAAAAGAGTATAGAAAAACACAAAAGCAAAGGCAAATTGACTGCCAGAGAACGCATTGATTATTTGTTAGACAGCAAAACGTCGTCTATTGAAATTGGCGCTTTTGCAGGTGACGGTATGTACGAAGAACACGGCGGTTGTCCTTCCGGTGGCGTCGTCGTTAAAATAGGTTACATCAAAGGCAAACAATGTATGGTTGTTGCCAACGATGCGACGGTTAAAGCTGGCGCATGGTTTCCGATAACAGGTAAAAAGAATTTACGCGCACAGGAAATTGCGATTGAAAACAGACTACCTATTATCTATTTAGTTGATAGTGCTGGCGTTTATTTGCCCATGCAAGACGAGATTTTTCCTGATAAAGAACATTTTGGTCGGATTTTTAGAAACAACGCCATTATGAGCAGTATGGGTATTACTCAAATTGCTGCCGTGATGGGCAGTTGTGTTGCGGGAGGTGCCTATTTACCAATCATGAGTGATGAAGCATTGATTGTTGACAAAACGGGCAGTATATTTTTAGCAGGCAGTTATTTAGTGAAAGCCGCTATTGGCGAAACCATTGATAACGAAACTTTAGGCGGCGCCACCACGCATTGTGAAATAAGTGGCGTTACTGATTACAAGGCTAAAGACGATAAAGATGCCTTAGACACCATTAAAAATATTATTGATAAAATTGGCGATTATAACAAAGCTGGTTTTAACAGAGCCAAAGCCTTAAAGCCTGTTGAAAATCCTCAAGACATCTATGGTATTATACCAAGAAGTCGTGCCGATCAATACGATATGAAAGAAATTATCAAGCGATTGGTTGATAATTCGGAATTTGACGAATACAAGGCTGGCTATGGCAAAACCATTATTACCGCCTACGCTCGTATAGATGGCTGGGCTGTTGGTATTGTTGCCAATCAGCGTAAATTGGTTAAAACCCAACAAGGCGAAATGCAGTTTGGTGGGGTGATTTATAATGACAGTGCCGATAAAGCCACACGATTTATTGCCAATTGCAATCAGAAGAAAATACCTTTAGTGTTTTTACAAGATGTCACCGGATTTATGGTTGGTAGTAAAAGTGAACATGGTGGGATTATAAAAGACGGTGCTAAAATGGTGAATGCAGTAAGTAATTCGGTGGTGCCAAAATTCACTATTATTATTGGAAACAGTTACGGTGCTGGTAATTATGCCATGTGTGGTAAGGCTTATGACCCGAGACTAATCGTGGCATGGCCAAGTGCAGAGTTAGCGGTGATGAGTGGTAATTCGGCAGCTAAAGTTCTACTTCAAATTGAAACAGCATCTTTAAAGAAAAAAGGTGTTACCATTACTAAGGAAAAAGAAGAGGAACTTTACAACAACATAAAATCGCGATACGACGAGCAAGTATCGCCTTATTATGCCGCTTCGCGATTATGGACGGATGCCATTATTGATCCATTAGATACCAGAAAATGGATTAGTATGGGTATTGAAGTCGCTAACCACGCTCCTATTGAAAAAGCTTTTAATATGGGTGTTTTACAGGTTTAAAATATGAATTATAAAATTTGCTTTCTTTTCATCATGGCATATAATTGCCTCAATGCCCAAAATAGCTATACAGATATTGTAAAACCGAAACTATCTTTTACTTACAATAAATCGGAAGCAACAAATCCTTCACAATATGTAGTTCTTAAAAAAGATACGTTGTATGGAACATATAAAACGTATGACGATTTATCTCATTTAACGGACTCTTTATTTTCAAATAGAAAATTACTAAATAGATACCAATCGGCCGTTTTTAATTACACCAACGCAAATTCAAAAAAACCTCGAATATTAAAGCAATGGAATTGCCCTGTGATAATTTACATTGATAAAAACTTACCTAGAAATGTTAGAAAAGATTTTAAAAACTTCTACACCCGATTTAATGGAATTGAAAATTTGGATATCCAGTTTACTAACAATTTAGAAAACGCAAATTACTTTATACAAGTTGTTAATGAAAATGTAAATGGTTACAATTCCGATTTTGAATTTGATAGTGAAGAAGAAAAAATCAATTTTCTTTTCACTGGGGCAACATTCAATTTACAGACTGATGCAAATTACAAATTGTACAGTGGAATTTTAAAAATCAATATAGAAGGGAAAAATGAAATTCAATTATTAAAACAATTGAAGCAATTATTTTATTTTTCTTTAGGTCAATTTTCATATAGCTTTATAGATAATCCAGAGAATCTTTTAAGCAATTCTTATGTTGATTCTGATAGCATTAGCGATTTTAATCTGTACTTACTCAAAATTCATTATAAAATAATTTATGATGAAAAAATTAACGGAACAACATTTAAAGATTTAATTAAGCTTGCCAATAACCAAAGGAAATGAAATTATTGAAACCTATCATATTATTAATATTTCTAACATCAAACTACGTTTTTAGTCAATATGAAAATGACTCCTTAGTGGTTACTAAAAGATATATGAAATTGCAAGACTACAATAAACGGTTTTCAAATGAACCACTTACAAAAACTGACTCTTCTAATTTTATGTATAGAGACAATGATACCCTTGTTTTACTAAAAAACAGCAATAGACCTAAAGGCATAATTGTTCCTTATGAATATAAGGATTCAACCTTTCTAAATTATTATGAGAAAATTGCTTTTAACCATCCTAACGACAGTATTAATTTAAAAACATCAATGAAATATTGGAAAGATGACATTAAAATCTTTTTTTCTAAAAGTGTATCGAAAAAAACAAAAAAGAATTTAATGAAATTTGCTAAGACCATAGATAAAGCCGTTGATTCCTTGCGTATTTCTGAGGTTAAAAGTCTTGAAGATTCCAACTATGTGATTTATTATAAAGGTGATTATGAATATGAGTCCAAATTAATGTCTAATGACAATTCAACTGATTATTTATGGTGGAGACAAAATAAAATATATAGATATTCCGTGAAATTAAATACAGAAAAACTCTTTAGTGAGCATTTAATTCAATATAAAATGCGCGAATACTTCATCAAATCACTTGGCTACTTTAAGTTGATAGATGATTTTGAATGTGAGAGTTATTTTGCCAAATGTTATTCATCTGATAAAAAACTCACGGTTTTAGATTTAGAGATTTTGCGTTATCATTATTCATATGGTATATGCAAAGGTATAAGTCTTGAGGCATTTAGAGAGCAACATAAAAACGCAAAAGAGTTATACAAGAATACAGGTCATTTAATCCATTTAATCCATCAAGAAACCGATTAAAACTATATTTTAATTCCCTAAGTGCATCTTCATTCTCGGAACGGTTAGCAACTTGGTTTGTCGGCCATTCACATATCTAAATCCTTCATCTCCAAAAAAACCAGCTTCTTCCAGCATGATTCTAATATCTCGTTTCCACTCTGGAATAGTTACCGTTGTATTGAGTTCAATAGCGTAAACAGTGTTTGGCAGTAGCGGATAATCACCAGCTCCCGGAACGCCTTCTTGCGCATCCCACATACCAATAGTTGGGCCAGCCGAGTGACCATAAAAACCTAAGGGATGCGTGTAAATTGACGGCCGTAATCCTGCCGCTTTGGCTTCTTTCAAAGCATCGGCTAAAATGGCATTTCCAGATTTTCCGTTTTTAAAATTATCAGTTAAGAAATCTTGTAGTTTATTGCCTTCGGCAAGTGCCTTGATCAGAAATTCGGGTGCATGGGTTTCCTCAGGTTTTAAAACGTAGGCTAGTTGTTGACAGTCGGTATTTAATCTGAGATAAGTGATGCCAAAATCGCAATGCAGCAAATCGCCTGGCACGATCACCATATTGTCTGGCCTGTTTGAAAATGCATAGAGATGGTTGCCAAGGTCGTCGTTACTGCGCTGCACATCTACTGTTGGGTGAAACCAGGTCTCAAGACCTAATTCCAGTACTTTGTCGCGCATCCACCATTCTACCTCGGTGGTAGTAGTAATACCTGGCGTGATGACTGCTTCTGAAAACGCCTCGGCAATAATTTGATGCGTGATGCTTACCAGTTGGTTATAAATGACCATTTCTTGCGGTGTTCGTGTTTCGATCCAAGCCACTGCTAATTTTTCTGCTGAAGTGACTTTTGAATGAAAATTTTTAGGCAAATATCCCATAAAGGCATCATAATCTGTTTTGGCTAAGCCATCGGCTATATTGAAATCTTCAGAAAAATTGAGTCCGATTTGGTTTGGGTTGCGTTCTTTAATAATTTCTATCAGCCTTTGCCATTGGTCTGGTTGCGTCTCCTTATCCCATGCTGATATTATGTTTTTCCCAAAATTATAACGTGCCACTGCTAATTTTTCGATGGTATTTTTCTCTTTGTTTCTGTGAAAAACTAAAATGGTTCGTCTTCTGGCATTAAGCCATGTTGCGGGCAGCATGGTTTTAACTACGGGATCTTCGTTATACTCACGTGTGATTAAAATCCACATATCAATTCCCGCGTCATCCATTAACCCTCGAAGCAGGTTATTAAATCTGTCTTCAAGAATATTGTCAATGATTGTAGCGCGCTCGCGTTCGGGTAAAATATGCTGCGACCACATTAAATTTGATATTAAAACCAAACTTATAAGGTATACTTTTTTCATAATTTGATATTTGATTTTGATGTGTACTTTCAAGGGACGTTTTTTTAAAAAACTGGATTTACGAATTTAGGCAATATTATGGCATAAAAAAAGGGTGACGATGCACCCTTTTAAGATAAAATAATGTTTACTGAATACTTTGGTACGTTTCTACCAATCTGATAAATTCAGCTCTGTATCCTTGTTGGTCGGTTGCTTTTCCCTTGTTTGCCAGCTTTATAATCAAATCTATAGCGGCATTATTATCAAACTTTGATTTTCTAAGATTCATACCGAAAAGTGCTACAGCTGCGGCAAAATTGGTATCTGGCGATGATTGCATAAGTACATCATTTTGAATATGCACCAACTCGATACTTGTGTCATCTGAAGGTTTTTTATATCTAAATTTTACCGTGAATAATTCATTATTAGTTTCATTTTTGAGTGTTTGCTCGGTATATTTTAAATCAGCTACGGGTTTCAAATAAGTGGTTTTGACCCCGACAGGAATCACTTCGTAAAGTGCTGTAACGGTATGGCCACTTCCTAATTCACCTGCATCTTTAGTGTCGTCAATAAAATCTTCATCAGCTAATAGTCTATTTTCATAGCCAATCAATCGATAAGCTTGCACTTTTGTAGGATTGAATTCAATTTGAATTTTTACATCTTTAGCAATAGTAAATAACGTACCTCCAAACTCTTCAACAAAAACTTTTTGTGCCTCCTGCATGCTATCGATATAGGCATGGTTTCCGTTGCCTTTGTCGGCTAAAATTTCAAGCTTTGAGTCTTTATAGTTACCATAACCAAAACCCAAAACCGATAGAAATACACCTGATTTTCTTTTCTCTTCAATGAGTTCTTCTAAATCCTTGTTGTTTGAAACACCGACATTAAAATCGCCATCAGTAGCCAGAATAATTCTGTTATTTCCATTCTTTTTAAAATTTTGTTCGGCCATTTTATAAGCTAGTTCTATACCCGCTCCGCCCGCAGTAGAACCTCCTGCTGATAATTGATTTAAAGCCTCCATGATTTTAGTCTTATCGTCACCGGAAGTAGGCTCCAGTAACACACCAGCCGCACCAGCATATACTACGATTGACACTTTATCTTCTGCGCGCAATTGGTTAACTAATAATTTAAATGCCGATTTTAACAATGGTAATTTGTTGGCAGAAAACATCGAGCCAGAAACATCAATTAAAAACGTTAAATTAGAAGGTGGTAAATCATCGGTTGGAATTGTTTTTCCTTGAAGACCGATGCGTACTAGTTTTGTTTCATTGTGCCATGGCGTTTTGATTACTTCGGTGTGAATCGCGAACGGATGCTCGTCTTTTGGTTGCGCATAATTATAATTGAAATAATTTACCATTTCTTCAATTTTAACAGCATCGGCAGGAATGGATTGACCATTATTAATCATTCTTCTCACATTACTGTAAGAAGCCTTGTCCACATCAATTGAAAAGGTTGAAAGAGGCGACAGACTGGTTCTTTCAAATTTATTTTCAAAGATTTCTGCATATAATTCATCATTGAACTTTTCAAAAAAGCCATTGATAATACTTATATCTGTGTTTGTTTTGATACCCGTTGTTTTGATATAGATAACACCTTTCGAACCCTTATCGCCATATACCATAGATCCTTGTTTGGCATTGAGCACTTCTACGTGTTTAATTTTATCTGTTTTAATTTTATTGAATTCCTTTTCAGAAATTTCTTTATCATTTAATATATAGAGTGGTTTTATGCCAGATATGCTACCATTGCCTCTAAGTTTAACTTTACTATTTGCTCCTATTTGCCCAATACTTTGGTTAATATATAAACCAGATGCTTGGCCTCTTAAGGCTTGGACGAAGTTTGAGTTTACTTTTTGTGCAATAGTTTGCGCTACGCTTGAGGTGCGCCCATATCCAACACTAGTGCTATAACCACTAATTACAACTTCTTCTAGAGCATTTCCACTTTCCAAAGCCACATTCACCTCCCTAGACTTTCCAACTTTTATATTCTTGGTGTCATAACCAACAAAGCTGAATACTAGGGTTTCACCTTCGGTTGCTTGAATTCGATACTTGCCATCGAAGTCGGTTTGGGTGCCAGTTGAAGTGCCTTTTACAATGACGTTTACTCCTGGCAGCGGATAGCCGTCATCAGCGCCTGTTACAATTCCTGAAATTGTTTGTTCTTGCGATTGCATTTGGAACACCATAAGTGTTACAAAAAGCATGTTTAATAGATGTTTCATGATAATAAAGTTTAAGAGTTAATTTTTGATAACTGAAATAATTTCTGGTAGAAGTGATATAGCAGTAAGTACGATAGCGCTAGATTTTCCTTTTGATTTTTCTTCTTTTGTGGCCTGAATATTTGAGGTCAAAGAGGTTGTAGATGAATTCGGATTTCTTATGATTACAATTGAGTTTTGAAAGTCTTCATCAAAATGTGTATTCATATAATCATATGCCATGGCAATCCCATCATCGTGAAATTCCTTTATACTAGACTGCAAATTTTCAATGGTGTTCCGAATTTTCTTTAAATCGGTATAAGGCGTTTGTTGTAGTGCGATGCCGTTAACACCTGAATAGGTAGCAATAGAAATGAGCGTATCTTCTGAAAGTCTGCCAGCAAGAATTTTAAATGCTTGTTTCAACAAAACAGCCTCTTCAGATGTAAGTGTCTGACCATTGAATTGAAGCAAGAACACAACATTATGTGGGTCTTCACTATTATCTTTGTCCACTTTATAGGTTTCAACCACAAACCCAATTAATTGGTCTAGTGTAACTGAATATGTTTGAATATTTTTTTCCTGAGCACTGCAATTAGGAATTGCCAGAATTGTGCAGATAGTAAGAATGAGCGTTTTCATAATGGTTGAGATTTTAGTTTAGGTTAAAACTATCTCTCAATTTCCAATTACAAAAACACCAATGAGTTAAGTGCTTGTTTTAATGAGTAAACTACCTTTTAATCTTTTTAAGGGTGGCTTGAATTTGAATTTTTCCTGGTGTGACTTCAGAAAACTTCGGGGTAAAATAGATGTTTTTGGGGATTTCAAACTTTTCCAATTCATCAAAAGTTGAAGCTGGAATTTCGAATTTATCCGATTCAATCACCAGCACTACATGTTCACCCAGTTTAGAATCATTTTCAGAAGTGATAAAAAACCGTTTTTCAATTTTTGAATGTAATTTTTCTTCAATAGTTTCAGGCTGTACTTTTACACCACCAACATTAATAATATGGTCGGCACGTCCTAACCAGTTGAATTCTGTTTCAGAGATAAGTTCAACCACATCGTTGGTTATAATGGGCTCATCGGATAAATAGTCTGCTTTAATCACAAGGCAATTGCGTTCATCTTGTGATACCATCACACCCGTAAGTGTTGTGAAATAATTAGACTTAGACGCACCATTAAGTCTTCTGGCGGCTATATGCGTGATGGTTTCTGTCATACCGTAAGTTTCAAATACAGCTGCTTCTACATTACTTAATTTTGAAACCAATCGTTTGGGAACCGCAGCACCGCCTACTAAAACCAGTTTGATATTATCGATAAAGTTCAGGGTTTTCTCAAGCTGAATTGGCACCATAGAGGCAAAATCAAAAACGGTATCTTTATTGAATATTGGTCTTGAAAGTGGTTCTACGGTGGTGAGTTCTAAACCTAAAATCATGGCTCTGATCATCATCATTTTTCCCGCTATGAAATGTGCTGGTAAACAATGTAAACAGGTGTTTCCTGGTTCAAGATTGAAATAATCACCGGTAGCAAGGGCTGATGCTACCATGGCTTGCTTTTTAAGTTTTATAATTTTTGGCAAACCAGTAGAACCAGAGGTTCGCACTTCTACAACGTCTCGGTCATTGGTCCATTCTAATAAAAAATCGCCAATTTCCTTTTCATAAAATTCGCCTTCTTTTATATAGCTGTAAGCAACTTCCTTTAGATCGTCACGGTCAAAATGTAGCCCGTTTAATTTAAAACGATTGTGGATTTTATCGAAACTTGGTGTCATGATGTATAGTTTTATTCGGTAGTATTTTCAATACGAATGGTTCCTGTTAATTTTTCTTTCCAGTTGGTCCATTTGTATTTCTTTGCAAAAATTAAAAGTATCATTGGAAAAATAATAAAAACTGGTAAGAAAATATCAAGAAATCCAGTAGGATCAGGTTCTGAAATATCACGGTAAATGGAATGCGTTTGAAAGGCTGTCCAGTCCGCTGTCACTAGCAAAGCCGTAAACATATTATTTGCAGCATGAAAACCTAGCGCCAGTTCCATGCCATCGTCCATTAAGGTTATAATGCCTAAAAATAAACCAGTGCCTATGTAATAAATCATAATTAAATTACCCAATTTATCTACTTCAGGATTGGCGATGTGTAGCAATCCGAATACAATTGAAGTTACGAGTAATGGCAACCACTTATTTTTGAATATAAAGCCAATTCCCTGCATTAAGTAACCGCGAAACATATATTCCTCAAAACTGGTTTGAAGCGGTACCAACAGTAAAACAATTAGGACTAAGATTGCAAATTTCTCTGGTTTAAAATTGAACACATAGTCTTCGGGAGTGACGTAAATCCCTACCAATATTAAAGATGTCGTAACGATTCCCCATAACAAAAAAGCAAAGAGCACTCTCTTCCAATCAATTTTAGCTCTAGCCGTGGTGAGGTGTCTTAAACTTTGCTGGTGTAGCCATTTGGCTGTTAGAATTAAAAATAGCAAACCGCCGGCGAATGGTAATAACACTAAAACCAAATTGACATTCGATTCAAAAACGGTCATGAGGTAATTTAAATCATCTGCTCTACTAGTGTCGAAATCGCCACTAAATTGCTTAAATATAATAGCAATGGCATGTGGTGCAGAAAAAATTGCAACTCCAATAAAAGAAATAACAACTCCCAAAATATAGCGCCACCAGTCGTTTTGAATTGTTTTTACCTGAGTTATATACATTAGCTTAAATTAAAATTCCATTTTGTTTTTAAATTGTAGTGCAATTTACCACTTTTTACTTCTAAAGGACTATCAAAATTATTGGTAAATAATCCGCCAGTGCCAAGGCCTTGCGGTGTAACGGTATTTAAAGAATGAGTGAACTGGGCGATAGCATTAAGTCCTACGTTGCTTTCCAAAGCACTGGTGATCCACCAGCCAATTTTATGAGACTCGGCAAGGTTTATCCACGATTTTGTGCCCGAAAAACCACCAATAAAACTAGGTTTTAAAATAATATATTGTGGTTGAATATGTTGTAGTAATCTTTCTTTATTAGATTCAGTGAAAATACCAATTAATTCTTCGTCTAGGGCGATAGGAATGGGTGTTTTGTTACATAATCCGGCCATGTAATCCCATTGATTTGCCGCAATTGGTTGTTCAATTGAATGTAAATCAAATTTAGAAAGGCGATTTAATTTATCTAAGGCATTGAATGGTGAAAAAGCACCGTTCGCATCTACCCGCAGTTCCAAATCCTTGGCTGCAAAATTATTTCTAATAGACTTTAAAATGGATAGTTCAGTATCAAAATCGATGGCACCAATTTTTAGTTTTAAACAATGAAAGCCTGCATTGATTTTTTCTTTGATTTGAGTTTTCATAAAAGCTTCGCTACCCATCCATATCAAGCCATTGATATTAATGGCCGACTTACCATCGGTAAACTCAGAAGGAAACAATACAAAAGGCGATTCACTTTCTAAGGATTTAAAAGCCATTTCCAAACCCATTTGAATACTCGGAAATTCCTGAAGTTGGTTATATAATTCTCTCAAGCCTAAATGAATGTTTTCACAAACCCATTTTAGTTGATTTTCATAATCGGGTCGGTCATCTACTGATAACCCTCTTAAAATACCACATTCTCCTATTCCCTTTTTACCATTTTCTTCAAGTATTATAAACCAAGTTTCTTTGGTTTTTAAAATGCCTCGAGAGGTACCACTGGGTTCTTTGAAATTTAGAATATATTGATGGTAAGTGACTTTCATTTTTAGAATTTCAGCAAAAATACAATAAAAAGATTCTTAAAATTTGTGATGTATACTGAGTTGCAATTGGCCTTTACCAAAATTATTGCCTTGTTGATTCATCCATCCCAATTGGGTATTGAAGTTTTCGCTTAACACCTTACCAATTCCAAAATAAGTTCGGTTTCTATCAAAATATTCTACAGTGACTTCTTCACCTATATTTTTTTCGCCATTAATAAATAACTCGTTGTAAAACGTGGCGTAAAAAACACCATTGTTAATTTCCTTTCCGTTAATTGGTATGTTCACGAATATATTATAACGGTAACGGGTTCTAAATTCTTGATCTTCCACAAACCTTTGTTCGTATCTAAACCGGTGATTGAGATACACCCTATTTCCAATTTTTTGAGGAAAAAGTGCTTCTTGATAAAATCGAAACTCTGTATTAATATCGTTACTTGGTCCTAAGTCGCCGGTACTCACATGAGCAATGCCAGCAGTGAATTTTATGTTGGCATCTTTTGGCTTGTATGTCACTCCAGAACGAATAAGTAATTGCTCTAAATCGCCCAAAATATTCCAATTTCTATATTGAACATCGCCTTGAATTCCCCAGTTACTTTCATTAAATTCGTGGGTATAAAAATACATGTACCAAGAACCCGTTTGATTAATTCGTTGCGAAAACACAGTTTCAATTTGCAAAATAAGGAGGAAAATTATTAAATATTTCATTGTATATTTACCTTAATAAGGGTGTCTAAATCTATTTTATTTTGTTTTAATGATGAAACAAACACCTAGGCTTAACGCCAATTTAACAAACTTTAATTAGAACCACACTGAAAGTTACTAGCCATGCCCAATTTCCCTAATATAATTTTGTTTGCCATTCCATTTTTTATTCTTGCAATGCTCCTGGAGTTATTTGCAACAACCAAACAAAATATTAAAACTTACGAAACGAAGGATGCATTTTCTTCCATTGCCATGGGAATTGGGAATGTTTTGATAGGATTCGCCAGTAAGGCAATAGTGTTATTAGCCTTATTTTTTATTTATGAACATTTAAGAGTTTTTACCATGCCCATAGTTTGGTGGAGTTTCATTCTACTGTTTTTTGTTGATGATTTCTCATATTACTGGTTTCATAGAATTTCTCATGAGTGTAGGTTATTTTGGGCGTCGCATGTGGTACATCATTCGTCGCAACATTATAATCTAAGTACAGCCTTAAGACAAACTTGGTCTGGTAGTTTTTACTCCTTTGTATTTTGGCTTTGGATCCCTTTGCTTGGGTTTCATCCTGCTATGATCCTATTTCAAATGTCGGTGAGTTTGTTATATCAATTTTGGATTCATACAGAAACTATTAACAAAATGCCCAAATGGTTTGAAGCTGTTTTTAACACACCATCGCATCACCGTGTGCACCATGGTAGCAATCCTATTTATTTAGACCGAAATCATGCGGGTATTTTAATAATTTGGGATAAATTTTTTGGGACTTTTCAACCAGAATTAAAAGAAGAAAAAGTTAATTACGGACTTACTTCAAATATTAATACCTACAATCCAATATATATTGCATTTCACGAATGGGCTGCCTTGGGCAAAGATGCCTTCACAGGCAGAAAATCGTGGCGTGACAGGTTTCACTATTTAATAAAACCACCAGGATGGAAGCACGACGGCAGTGGAAAAATTAGTGATGACTTAAGGAATGAGTGGTTGAATTCAAAACAAAGAAAGCCATGACATTAAACCATAAGATTATTTGGATAACAGGTGCGTCCAGCGGAATTGGCAAGGCTTTGGCTTTACATCTATCCCATAATGAGAGTATTAAACTCATTCTTTCAGCCAGACGCGAAAGTGCTTTAAATGAAGTTAAAACACTTTGTAAGTATCCTGAAAACATTTCTGTTTTGCCATTTGATTTAGCCAACCTAAACGACATGCCAGAAATAGCAAACCAAGCCATTAAAGTTTTTGGCAATGTTGATATTTTAGTGAATAATGGTGGTGTAAGTCAGCGTAGCCTAATAATAGAAACATCTATAGAAGTTGATAAAAAATTGATGGAAGTTGATTACTTAGGAACTGTTGCATTAAGCAAGGCGATTTTGCCACATTTCATCAAAAATCAATCCGGTCATTTTGCAGTGGTGAGCAGTTTAATGGGGAAATTTAGCACACCATATCGCTCTGGTTATTGTGGTGCTAAACACGCTTTGCATGGTTTTTTTGATGCCATGCGCATGGAACACCAACGCGATGGTGTTCACGTAACCATGATTTGCCCAGGATTTGTAAATACCAATGTCGCTATAAATGCACTCATCGGGAACGGGGAATCTCAAAAAAGTCAAGACATCGCAACCGAAAAAGGTTTATCAGCAGAAGTTTTTGCAAAACGAATGACGAAGGCTATAGCTAATAAAAAATTCGAAGTATATATTGGTAAAAAAGAAGTTTTAGGAATCTACTTAAAACGTTTGTTTCCTAAGATTTTGCATTATTATGTCCTCAGAAGTACGGTGCGGTAGTTGTTAAGATAGAATAGAAATAACCTTGGCGAAAAGTCGAACCTCACAGGTTTTGGAATCCTGTGAGGTTTCTTTACTATTAAAAATTAAATTTACTTCAGAATTTTCACAACAAAAAATATTACAATTCAAGGCTCTCACCTATTTCGAGTAACATTAAATCTTTATCATTCTCGAAGAATTTGCGTTTGGCGGCATCGTGGTCTATTTCAATATAGCCAAAGGTGTCAAAATGTACACCGAGAATTTTATCGCATTCCACAAAATCGCTGGCGTGAATAGCATCGTCAATTCCCATGGTGAAGTTATCTCCTATGGGCAAAATAGCAAGGTCGAGTTTGGTAAACAATGGTATCAGTTTCATATCCATAGTAAGTGCAGTATCGCCGGCTATATAAATATTTTTGCGTTCACCTTCAATAATGAATCCGCCAGGTTGACCACCATAAGAACCATCGGGAAATGAGGACGTGTGAACCGCATTCACATACTTGAGTTTTCCAAAGTCAAATTCCCAGCTACCACCGTGATTCATAGGATGGCCTTCAAAACCTTTATTTTGATAATGGGTAACAATTTCAAAATTTGAAATAATTTTCGCATTGGTGTTTTTGGCAATGGTTTCAACATCCAAAATATGATCTTGATGCGCGTGCGTGAGTAAAATGTAGTCAGCTTTGAGGTTATGGATGTCAATATGACTTGCTTTTTCATTAGCCGAAATAAAGGGATCTACAATAAGGTGAATCTCTCCTATTTGAATGCCCAAACTGGCGTGACCGTAAAATGTGATTTTCATAATTTAATTTTTTATATAGCTGAAAATTACAAAATATCTAATATATAACCTGACCCAAACCAAGCAAAATAGCAAACGCAAAAGTTGTTAAAGCTAACACTTTTAGTTGCGGATCATACACCGACGGATGTTTCGCTTTAACTACGGATTTAATATGATAAACTAGAGGTATATAGGTGATGTAAAATATAAAATTATAAGGCGATGAATAGTATAAAATTGAAAACAATAGCGATGCTGCCATTGCCGAAATTATCAAGATTAAATGATATTGCTTAGCTTTATCTTTACCAAACTTTACGGCCATGGTCATTTTTTCAGACTTCTCATCGCTTTCAATATCTCGCATATTGTTAAGGTTTAACACGCCAACACTTAGTAATCCCAGCGAAATGGCAGGTAATATTACCACATGATCTAACTGTTTGGTATTTAAAAAATAGGTGCCTACAACACTTAATATTCCGAAAAATGCGAATACATAAACATCTCCTAAGCCTTTATAACCATAAGGCGATTCGCCAATGGTGTAAGTTAGCGCTGCGTAAATTGCAAATGCTGCTAAACAAATAAAGATAAAAGCGTATAAAAAATAAGAAAATTGAAAAGCTGCATATACCAAAGCTAGTGCGCTAAAAATGGTAATCATTATTGTAGTTTTGATTGCGTCAAGCATAGCGTTAGCTGAAATAGCACCGCTTTGGATGGCACGTTCTGGGCCGATACGTTCTTCATTATCGGTGCCCTTTACACCATCACCATAATCGTTTGCAAGATTAGATAAAATTTGAAAGGCAAGTGTTGTAGTGGTGGCAAATATGAAAATAAACACGTTAAAGTAGCCGTTGTAATAGGCCAAACAGGAACCTACAAAAATACCAGATATAGACAATGGTAAGGTTCTAAGCCTCATAGCTGAGACCCATTTTTTGTTACGATTCATAAATTAAAGCGTTTTGATTAGGGGATCCATTTTTTTACGAAATTCGGTTTGCGTTTTTCAAGAAAGGCATTTCTGCCTTCAATGGCTTCATCTGTCATATAAGCCAATCGTGTGGCTTCTCCGGCAAAAACTTGCTGTCCAACCATGCCATCGTCGGTTAAATTCATAGCAAACTTGAGCATTTTTATAGAGGTTGGACTTTTTGCTAATATTTCTTGTGCCCATTCATAGGCAGTCGCTTCTAAATCGTCATGCGGAACAGCAGCATTAACCATACCCATATCAAATGCCTCTTGGGCTGAGTAATTTCTTCCGAGGAAAAATATTTCACGTGCTTTTTTCTGCCCTACCATTTTGGCTAAGTAAGCAGAACCATAACCGCCGTCAAAGCTTGTTACATCGGCATCGGTTTGTTTAAAAATAGCGTGTTCTTTACTGGCAAGTGTAAGGTCGCAAACCACATGAAGACTGTGACCTCCGCCAACTGCCCAGCCAGGCACAACTGCAATAACTGCTTTTGGCATAAATCGGATTAGGCGTTGTACTTCTAAAATATTAAGCCTGTGATAGCCATCTTCGCCTACATAACCTTGATGACCTCTCGCCTTTTGGTCACCACCAGAACAGAAACTCCAAATACCATCCTTGGTTGATGGCCCTTCTGCTGACAGTAATACTACTCCAATGTTTACATCTTCATTCGCGTTGTAAAAGGCGTCGTACAACTCGCTAGTGGTTTTTGGTCGGAATGCGTTTCTAACATCTGGTCGGTTAAAGGCAATGCGCGCTACACCGTTGCATTTTTTGTAGGTAATGTCTTCGTATTCTTTAACGGTTTCCCAAGCTATTTCTTTCACTAAAATTATATTTTAATTAGACCTTCAAATATAAACCATCTGGTTTAATTTCAATAAGTTGTTGTTTGTAAAGATTTCCAACGGCTTTTTTAAAGTTCTTTTTACTCATTTCAAGCCATTTTTTAATCTCGTCGGGACTCGATTTATCGGTAAGTGGCACAAAACCATCATGAGTTTCCAGCACGCCCATAATTAATTCGGCATTTGGTTCAATATTTCGGTAACCAATTTGCCCCAACATAATATCGAGTTTATTATCGGAACGTACGTTTTTCACTATTCCTTTTAATCTATCCCCAATACTAAGCTCTTTAAATAAATCGTCCTTAAAAATAAGTCCAGAATGTGCTTCATTCACAATCACATTCATACCAATTTCTGAAGGATGCGATACAATTAAATCTACCTCTTCAAACTTTTCAATGTTTAGATTTGAATTATCTAAAAAACGATTTGTTTTACTTGAAGCCACTAGTCTATTGGATGCTTCGTCTAAATAACACCGTACCAAATACCATTGACCAACGCGCATTTTTACAACTTGCTCTTTAAAAGGGCAAAATAATTCCTTTACCAAGCCCCAATCGAGAAACGCACCAAAATCGGTAACTTGATTACATCTTAAAACCGCAAAATTATCTTTGGTTATATAGGGTTTATCCGTGGTGGCGACTGGCCGCTCTTCGTTATCTAGATAAACGAATACGGTTAATTTATCCCAAATTTTGAAATCTTCGGGAACATACCTGTTTGGTAAGAGAACTTCGTTGCCTTCTTCGTCTGCAATGTACAAACCTTGCTGTGCTTCACGAATTATTGAAAGCGTATTGTATTCGCCTATTTTAATCATAGCACAAATGTACGCATATTAGTTTTTTGATACTAAAAAAGCGTTACAAATAGCAGGTATTTGTAACGCTTCAATCTTATTGGTTTAAATCTTTATTTATAAACCGATTCTTTCTTAAAGTGTTTAGCTAGCAGGTAATAAACTACTGCTCTGTATTTATTTCTGTTTGAACGTCCGTATTGCTCAATAACAGCATCAATAGCTTTATCCAAATCAGCACTATCTTTAAGGCCTAATTTTTTAATTAGAAAATTGTTTTTAACAGTAGCCAATTCAGAGGGATCTGTTCCTGAAACTGTGGCCGCATCTGCATTGTAAATTGATGGTCCACAACCAACGGTTACCTTAGTTAAAAAATCCATATCCGGGTTAACACCGCATTTTTCTTTTAAGTCTGCTGCATACTTTGCAATTAATTCGTCTCTTTTACTCATGTTTTTTAAAGTTTTAATTAAAGGAGCTGAAAGATAATTAATCTTTTAAGCTGTTGCAAGTTTAAAAGTCACATTTTTAATCATTTTACTTGATAAATTTAAAATAATCCAGTAAAATATCATCGTTACTTAATCTTGGGGTAAAGATTTCTAAAAGCTTTGGTTTTGACGCGCTTTTAAAAAAAGATACTAAGGCTTTATCTAGCGATTTTTCGTCTCTAGCAGAATCATATGAAAATCCGAAAAGGTCACATATTGGCTTGGCATTTAAATGATGTTTAGTTTCAAAAAAGGTATCGAAATTTTCGGTGTTTTTGTGCCCAGGTAGTATTCTAAAAATGCCGCCACCTTGATTGTTGATAACAATTATTCTGAAATTTTTTGGAATGTAATTATTCCAAAGTCCGTTACTGTCGTAAAAAAAACTTAAATCACCTGTTAAAAAAATAGTCTGTCGTTTGTGTACCACCGCACAGCCTATCGCGGTAGATGTGCTACCGTCAATACCACTCGTGCCGCGGTTACAATAAACGTCGATAGTTTTTGAGATTTGAAACAACTGTGTGTAGCGCACCGCAGCACTGTTACCAACCTGAAGTATAGCTTTGCTTGGAATCGCATTTAAAACTTTGTCATAGGCCTTAAAATCGGAAAACGGAATGGTTTGCAGATATTCAGCATGCTTTATTCGTCTGGTTTGTCTGAGCTGAAGAAAATAGTTCTTGTAATCACTTTTTTTATGATGGGTAAGTTTTGGCATAAAAGACTTAAAAAACTCATTAGGTGCAAATGGAATATGCGCTGTTAAACAAAAAAATGTATCGTAAGCTCTATAAGGGTCAATATGCCAATGTTCTTTTGGTTTGTACTTTCGTAAGAATGATTTTATTCGCTTCGACACAATTAAGCCTCCAAAAGTAATTAACAAATCGGGCTGGAGCTGTTTTAACTCTTCCTCATTTAATGGTGAAATTAGTTTGTCTATTCCAGGAAAAAATTGAGGATGGTGAAGATTGGAAGTTGTTTCGGTAAAAACAACAACGCTGTCCTCTTGTGCTAAATCGTTTAAATATTCTTGATCAATAGTATCCGCATAACTTACGCCAACCAAAACCATTTTCTTCTCGCTATTTAGCCACCTTTCGGCATAATTTTTAACCTGAAAATCGTCTATTTTAGAAACCTTAGGTTCTATATTTACAAGCTTTGGCCTGATTGTTAATTCAGGAACCAAATCGTATAAAGGTTCGTCAAATGGCACATTAATGTGAACTGGACCCATTTTTTGTGAAGCGATTGAAATAGCGCGTTGTAATTCAAATTCGTTGTATTCTTGAATATCCTTTTGAATACCTAAAAACCGCTCTACACGTTGTTCTAAATTTTTAAGTAGCTGAATGGTTTCTTCCTCTGGAAGGTTATTTTCATCTTTGATGTCTAACTTCAAATTGGTGCTAAAAAGCACGTGTTTTCCATAAACATCCTTTTGCATAATAGTTTGTCCGTCGCCAATTTCGAGCAAATGTTTTGGTCTATCTGCTGAAAGCACTATCATTGGAATCTTGCTATAAAAAGCTTCAGCAATTGCCGGATAATAATTAAGCATCGCACTTCCTGAAGTACAGACCAACGCAACTGGGGTTTTGGTTTGTTGGGCTATTCCAAGCGCAAAAAAAGCGGCACAACGTTCATCAACAATACTGTAACATTGAAAAAAATCATCGAAAGTAAAACCTATTGTAAGCGGTGCATTTCTACTTCCTGGAGAAATTACAATATGCCTGACATTTTGTAATTTACAAAGCTCAACAACTGTTTGTGCTAATGGTATTTTTGGGTACGACATAGTAATTTTATATTGCTACAAAGATACAAATAGCCCAAAGCAATTAAAAAATTATAACACGCTTTTCACGGTTTGAAGTTTCGACATAATTTCATGCCATTCACTCTCTGGGTTTGAGTCTTCAGTAATACCGCCACCAACATACAATTGCGCCTCAGTTCCCAAAATTTGCATACATCTTAAATTCACATAAAAATTTGAAACTGTTTTAAGGCTTTTGTAAGCATTATTTTCAGTTTTTCGCCTGTTAGTGTTGCGATTTTGTGTTTTTGTCATGTTCAATTCACCCAGAAATCCTGAATAATAGTCACGATTATAGCCTTCATTTTGTAGAATAAATTTCAAAGCATTTTCTTTTGGATCTCCGCAAACTGCAGGTGTAGGATGCAATTGTTCCAATAGGTCTTTAACACTAAACTGACTCTGATTAACAGTACTGATAATTTCCGTTTGAAGATGTAACAGATTACCTGCTTTTATGGTTTTTGCCTTTGTAACCGAAATGTTTGAGTGTTCAATTTTTAAAGCTTTTAATTGTGAAACGATATAGTTGGTGACAATTTGTTGTTCAGTTTTCTCCTTGTTTCCCCAATCCACCTCTAAAGAACCATTAAAATTTTGGGTACCTGCAAGTGCTACGGTACGGAGCGTATTAGCTTCTATAGACATCAAGATTTCTGGAGTTGCACCCAGCCATAATCCAACTTTTGGATGGTACCAACAGTACACAAACGCTGAAGCGTATTTGTGAAGCATACGCTCAAATATCTCAAGTGGTTGTGCCTTTAATAATGGCGTAGAAATTTTTCTAGACAGTACTACTTTGCTGAAATCATTCTGCTGTATTTTATAAATAGCGCTTGCGATTAAACTTTTATAATCATTTGGAGCAGGCGATATTTCCGCTGTTTCTGGTGATTTTACAAAAGTATCTGAATGGGAATATTCTGCTGATTTAATCTCACATTCAGAAATAGGAAACAATACTGTTGGCGTATTGGTAGTTTCTTGAAACGGAACAAATACAAAACCCTTTTCAGTAAAATCGTTTACTAAATATAAATTCGCATTATGCTGAAGTACAGCATTTATTTTTTTAGAATTTGGCGCGCGATAGACAACGAACGGCAAATGATTATTAGAATGCTGCTGTATATTTTGAAGAAATGAATTCACCTATTTTTTGGGTAATGCAATAGTTGTCAGTTTACACAACGAAATTAGATTTCCATCCTCGTCCGTTACATGTATTTGTAGTAATTGCGTTGTTCGGCCACGATGAATAAAGGTCGCTTTTGCATACACATTTCCTTCTCGAATACTTTTTAGATGGTTGGCAGTAATTTCGATACCACGCACAAAAACCTCATCTAAATTTAAAAAAATATGTGCTGCAAAACTTCCTACACTTTCAGCTAATGCTACGGTTGCACCACCATGTAAAACACCATCAGGTTGGTAAACACGGCTGTTTACTGGCATTTTTGCGGTTACAAAGTCTTCGCCAAAATCAACAAATTCAATTTGTAAGGTTTCCATCAGGGTATTTTTACACACCTTGTTGGCTTCGAATAAAACGTCTTCTCTCGATAATTGCATATAAAACTGTAATTTTAAACTTTGTTGCTAAAATACAAAACCACTTATTTATATGACCAACATTGAGAAAGAATTAACGTACAAAACCCACAATACTTATTCTACCTTAAACAGTTTAAAATCTACTACTGAAAACGTGTGGTTTGTTTGTCACGGCATGGGCTATTTAAGTCGGTATTTCTTAAAATATTTTCAAGTATTAGATGCAGATAAAAATTATATTATAGCACCCCAAGCACCTAGCAAATATTATTTAAGCCCGAAATTTAAGCACGTTGGCGCCTGTTGGCTGACAAAAGAAAACACCGTTTTAGAAACCGAAAATATCATGGCCTATTTTGATGCCATTTTTGAGGCAGAAAGTATTCCACACGATAAAAAACTGATTGTTTTAGGGTACTCACAGGGCGTAAGTGTAGCGATGCGGTATATGGCGAAACGAAATATCCAAGCTGAAGTTTTGGTCATTCACTCAGGAGGTATTCCTAATGAATTGACTAAAGCCGATTTTAGGTATTTTGAAGGAAAAGCAAAACTCATTTATGGCACTGACGATGAATATTTAAATGCAACACGCATTAAGAATGAAACTGAAAAAGCTGAAAAATTATTTGGCAATAAGCTTGAAATCAATGCTTTTGAAGGAAAACATGAAGTGAATGTAGAATTAATAAAAAAGCTAGTTTACTAAATTATCTACAATGTCCTTAACGGGTAAAATAGCCTTCGTGTGCTCAATACTTGGTCCAGCTACCCAAACGGTTTTATAGGTGACTTCTTTAGCTGCTTTTTCAGTGGCGCGCATGCCGATACCAAACCGAATCATTTTAACCCATTTTTTGAGCTTTTTGTTTTTGTTAAGCAAGCGTTCTATAGACGTTTGTTTGGTGCCAATTTTTTGAACGTAAGGCGTATTAATCACTGTGCATGGGGTGCCAGAAATTCGTTCGGTCATGACGATATCTTCAGCGCCATAGTCTACACAAGCTTGTTTATAATCGTTTGTAACACCTGCTTCAACGGACGCAATAAACGGACTTCCAACCGATACACCCTCAGCACCGTAGCTCAGCATTTTGTCAATATCGGCTTTACACCCCACACCACCTGCAGAGATAACCGGGATGGTTAAATTAGATTTGAGAAGTTTTATTAATTCTTCAGGTGACAAGTTACCACGATGGCCGCCGGCTTCATTGTTAACAGCAATGGCAGCATCGGCACCTAGTTGTTCTACTTTTTTGGCGAAATGCAAGTCGGTGACATCACAAAATACCTTGATACCAACTTTATGAGCTTGATTGATGGTTTCCTCCGGACTACCAAGTGACGTAATGATAAAATCGCAACCTTCTTCACAGAGTACTCTCAATTGTTCTTTGTATTTGAGATTTGATTTGTTCACTATCAAATTAAACCCGAAAGAACCGCCTTCAACCTTATTTGCCTTTAACTGATGAATGGCAGTTTTTAAATCTTCTAAAGTGCGGTAATTAAGTGCTGGAATACAGCCTGCAATTCCGGCTTTCATAGCTTCCGTAACCATGGCCACATTTGACACCAAAAACATAGGTGCTTGTATAATTGGATATTTTATGTTGAGTAGTTGGGTGAGTTTGGTTTGCATAGCTGCTCAGATTAGATACACAAATATACATTATTTTACTATGCATGCATAGTTTTTGAGATTTGAAATTTTATAACATTCAGATTTAAAACAAACTTAAATACATAAATATAACATGGGCCATAGGAACTACATACTTTTTTAAATAATTTAAAGATATGAGCATAATCTTACCAAAGACTTTTTTATTCACCGCATTTTATCTAATATCGTACTTATAATATCTAAATTTATCTATGCCAATTTTAGAAAGTGATTACAAGTCGACATTTGGTTTTAGAAACGGATTTGTATCTACCGTCTATTCTGGATTAATCCGTAATGTAGATGGTGTGATTCAGGAGCGTGAACGCATCACGCTTTCTGATGGTGATTTTTTAGATTTAGATTGGAGTTTTGATGGGCGTAAAACCGATAGACTAGTTATCATTTTACATGGTCTTGAAGGAAATGCGCAGCGACCTTATATGACAGGTACGGCTAAAATTTTTAACACAAACGGATACGATGCGGTTTGTGTCAACTTCCGAGGCTGCAGTGGTGAACCAAATTTGAAATACAGAAGTTATCATTCGGGAGCTAGCGATGATTTGGTTGATGTGATTCAGCATGTCATAAATACCAAAAATTACCAGAAGCTACATTTAAAAGGCTTTAGCCTTGGAGCTAATGTGATCTTAAAATATCTAGGTGAAGGCAATGAAATTCCATCTGAGATTAAATCATCCGTCGCAGTTTCGGCACCGTGTTATCTAAAGGGATCAGCCTATGAATTACACACGGCAAAAAACAAATTATACGCCATACGTTTTAAAAAACACCTCATTGAGAGATTGAAAATAAAACAATTACAACATCCTGATAAAATTTCTATTACAGAAATTAACTCAATAAATACTTTAATAGATTTTGATCATGTGTACACCTCTAGAGCTCATGGGTTTTTAGATGCTTTTGATTACTATGAGCAATGCAGTAGCTTACAATTTCTCCCAAAAATTAAAACACCTACTTTGATTATAAATGCACTTAATGATTCATTTTTATCACCCGAATGCTATCCTGTAAAAGAGGCAAAAAATAACTCCAATTTATTTTTAGAAATGCCGAGATTTGGCGGCCATGTTGGATTTAAAGATAAGAAGAATGTGTATTATAACGAGAAACGTGCTTTGGAGTTTTGCGGTCTACATGACTGATTTTATCATCCTCTTTGAACAAAATAAATTTGCGCAGTTTAACGATTATTCAATAAAGACTTCTCTAGTACCCATTAGTTTAAAACTAAGAGACCACAATAAATCTGATTTTAGGAATTATGTTTGGAAAAATAAAAAATCTTTTTTTGATCCTTACAAATTACATTCTATTCTGAAACATTCAAGAATTTCTCCAGTCGGTGCAAAATCTGTTTCATCTTGACATTCCACAGGAATTCTGTCAACTTCTATTCTGTTAATGTACCAACTGTTGTCTGAACTATCTTGATATTTTTCTTCAATGTAAATTACCTTTTCGCAATCACAATCCTCTGGTGGCACTACAGTTTCGGCAGTGCAACCCATTAACAGTAGTAGGGGTAGTATTTTTTTCATTTCGGTTGATTTGGGATTACAAAATTACAATATAAATCTATATTAATCTATAAAACGCATATTTATTCGATGAAATGCACATATTTTTTCGTGTAGGCATTATTTATGATTCAAATCTGGTATATTGTGTTAAAAGATTTTGGTTATATTTAAACAAACAAAACAGTATGCTCAAAAAAGTATTCGGAAGTGCGGTTTTTGGGGTTGATGCCACCACCATAACGGTTGAAGTGAATATTGCCAAAGGGGTTGGTTACCATTTGGTTGGATTACCAGATAACGCCATTAAAGAAAGTAATTACAGAATTGCTGCAGCTCTAGAAAATAATGGATATAAAATTCCAGTTAAAAAAATAATTATCAATATGTCGCCTGCTGATCTGCGCAAAGAAGGCAGTGCTTACGATTTAACCTTAGCACTCGGCATACTTTCAGCTAGTGGCCAAATTAAATCTCCAGATTTAGAGTCGTATTTAATTATGGGTGAGGTTTCACTTGACGGAAATTTGCAACCCATCAAAGGTGCGCTTCCAATAGCTATTAAGGCACGAGAAGAAGGTTTTAAAGGGTTCATACTCCCTAGCCAAAATGCGAAAGAAGCGGCCATTGTCAATGATTTAAAGGTTTATGGTGTTGATAATATAACGCAGGTTATTAATTTTTTCGACAAAGATGAACCCTTAGAGCAAACCATCATTAACACCAGAGAAGAATTTTATAAAAACCTTGATTTTCCAGAATTCGATTTTTCTGATGTTAAAGGTCAAGAAAGCATCAAACGTTGCATGGAAATAGCTGCTGCTGGTGGACACAACATTATTTTAATCGGTCCGCCAGGCGCTGGTAAAACAATGCTTGCCAAACGATTGCCTAGTATATTACCTCCAATGACTCTGAGCGAAGCACTAGAAACCACCAAAATACACTCGGTTGTTGGACGCGTAAAAGAACATACTGGTTTGATGGCGCAACGGCCATTTAGAAGTCCCCACCATACGATTTCAAATGTTGCGCTTGTCGGCGGAGGAAGTTACCCGCAACCTGGTGAAATTTCACTCTCCCACAACGGTGTGTTGTTTTTAGATGAATTACCAGAATTTAAGCGGGAAGTTTTAGAAGTAATGCGTCAACCTTTGGAAGACAGAGAAGTAACCATTTCCAGAGCAAAGTTTACAGTTACCTATCCATCGTCATTTATGTTAGTAGCAAGCATGAATCCGAGTCCGAGTGGCTATTTTAACGATCCTGATGCGCCAGTAACATCATCGCCTGCTGAAATGCAGCGCTATTTGAGTAAAGTTTCTGGTCCGTTACTTGACAGAATCGATATTCATATTGAAGTTACTCCTGTTCCTTTCGAGAAATTATCAGACGAAAGAAAAGCCGAAACCTCGGTAGAAATTAGAAAACGCGTCACCGCCGCCAGAGAATTGCAAACAAAACGGTTTGAAGATTTAGAAAAAATTCATTACAATGCGCAAATGAACAGCAAACAAATACGCGAATATTGCAGGCTAGACGAGGCTTCCAAGCTATTATTAAAAACTGCGATGGAACGGTTAAATCTTTCCGCAAGAGCCTACGATAGAATTTTAAAAGTTTCCAGAACCATAGCAGATTTAGAAGCCTCAGAACATATCACCGGCGCCCACATAAGCGAAGCCATTCAATACAGAAGTCTCGACCGTGAAGGTTGGCTAGGCTAAATTCCAGTGAAAGCAGGAATCTCATCATTTAAATTCCATAATCCATGAAAACATTATCAGCCGTACTACTATTTTTAGTTTTTGCCTGTAACGATTCCAAACAAAAAAATCCCATAAAAACGGAAGTATCTATTCAATACGAAACACCTGTAAAACCTATTTTAAATATAGAGCAAGCCAACAAATTAGCAGAATTACCATTGCATTGCATCCATGTAGAATTCCCAAATAAACTGGGTCAAACCCTCGGAAGTGCCACAGATTTAAAATCACCACAAACCTTACATCCTTCCTTTTACGGCTGTTTTGATTGGCATTCAGCAGTACACGGTCATTGGAGCTTGGTAACGCTTTTAAAGCACTTTCCAAATCTTGATAAGGCCGAGGAAATTCAGCAAATACTTTTGCAAAATATGTCGGCTGAAAATATACTTCAGGAAGTAGCATATTTTGATAATGCACACAATAAATCTTTCGAGCGCACTTACGGTTGGGCTTGGCTGTTGAAATTAGCCGAAGAATTGCATACTTGGAATCACCCAACGGCACGAACCTTAGAAGCCAACCTTCAACCCTTAACCGATTTAATGGTAGTTAAATACATCGAGTTTCTTCCAAAACTAAATTACCCTATTCGTGTCGGCGAGCACAGTAATACTGCCTTCGGATTGAGTTTCGCACACGACTATGCCAAAACTGTTGACCATAAAGCGTTGCTCTCTATGATTGAACAAAGAGCAATAGACTTTTACATCAACGATAAAAACTGCCCCTTAACTTGGGAACCCAGTGGTTTTGACTTTTTATCGCCTTGTTTGGAAGAAGCTGCTTTAATGAAACGCGTGCTTTCTACTGAATTGTTTAACCAATGGATTAATGAGTTTATGCCCGAATTAAAAAGCAAAACTTTTGCATTAGAAACTGGCAAAGTTAGCGACCGAAGCGATGGTAAATTAGTGCATTTAGATGGTGTTAATTTTTCCCGTGCATGGAGCTTAAATGAAATTGCAAACGGATTGGCAGAATATTCACATCTTGAAAATATTGCTGTAAAGCATATCAATTATTCATTACCAAGCATATTTAATGATGGTTATGAAGGTGGTCACTGGCTTGGTAGTTTTGCTATTTATGCACTCAACAATATTCCGATCAAATAAAAGATAATTATTTTGATAAAGCTTTTAATATTTCTTCTGTGAATTTACCCGAGATTTTATAGGCTGTATGGGATCCTCAATCTTGGTCGTAACAACCGCCAAAAGCTGTTTGTCATCACTAGCTTTAAGATCATATGCTACGCTTACCAAATAAAAAGTTTTAGTAGTATAAGAATTTGAATTACCCAAATTTATACTATAGTAAGGTTGGTAATAATAACCATAAAAACTACCAAAATAAGAGGGGTAATGGAAGCTCCAAGGGTCATTAAAATAATAATAATTATTGCCAGCTGATGTTGTTCTTTCTCTAATATCCTTGATTGAAGTAATTACAACCGCATTAAAACCTTCAATTTCTAAAATTTCCTTAATCAACGACATTCGTTCTTCTGTCAACTCCTGAGAATTTACTAAAGGCGGGAATTTACTAAAACTAGGTGTTGCATTTATACCTCGATCTATTAACGCATCAGCTAAATCTCTTTCGAAGGCTCTACGTGCATTGTCGTTTTGAGTTCTTGCTATAACTAAAACTTGCTTTTCTTTAAGTGTACTTATTTCAGGAGATTTCCATGCATCCAACACCTTTATACCTCCACAGCTTACCAATACTAAGCCACATAATATCCCAAACATTATTTTAACAATGTGTTTCATAGATTTTATTTCTTGTGCGACGAAAGTTAATTATATTTCTTGATAACAGCTCCTATTTTGAACAATTTTTAAATTTGATCATTATTGTAGTACTTTTGATTTGTCTTAAGCTTATTTAATAATTAAAAATATTTTCAAACATATAGGCCCTGCAACCCTTGTAGCAGCTGCATTTATAGGACCAGGGACAGTTACCATGTGTAGCCTCGCTGGTGTGAATTTTGGATTTGCCTTACTTTGGGCCTTATTATTTTCTATTGTAATTACTATTTTGTTGCAAGAAATGTCGGCACGACTAGGTGTCATTTCTCAAAGCGGCTTGGCTGAAAATATTAGGAAGCAAATTAAGCAACCTATCGTAAAATTTTGTGTCCTAGTTTTGATTTTATCAGCCATTGTGATAGGTAATGCCGCCTACCAAGCTGGTAATATTGGCGGTGCCGTTCTTGGATTAGAAACGATAGTTGAACTCCCAAAACTGGTAATTTTAAACCATTCTATCAATACCTCAAGTTTAATTATTGGAGCCATCGCCTTTGTATTTTTGTTTATAGGAAGTTATAAAACAATTGAACGCATTTTAATCACCTTGGTTATTTTTATGAGCTTATCATTCTTAATTACTGCCATTTTAACCAAACCAGATTTGGGATTACTAATGTCAGGTTTATTTAAATTTGAGACACCAAGTGGCAGTTTGCTCACTGTTGTTGGACTTATTGGCACTACCGTTGTACCCTATAATTTGTTTTTACATGCCGCTTTGGTTAAAGAAAAATGGCACAAAGCATCAGATTTGTCATTTGCCAGAAAAGACACAGTCATAGCTGTGGTTTTAGGAGGTTTGGTTTCGATGAGCATTATTGTTTCTGCGGCTGGAATTCAAAATACCAACATAGAAAATGCTGCGGACTTAGCCTTGGGTTTGGCGCCGCTTTACGGCGATGTTTCAACTTACATTATGGCACTTGGCTTATTTGCAGCAGGCATTACGAGTGCCATCACAGCGCCACTAGCAGCGGCTTATGTGGCAACAGGTTGTTTGGGCTGGTCAACGCAAATGAAATCTAATAAATTTCGAACCGTTTGGATGTTAATTTTGTTTTTAGGTGTTGTTTTCGCATCTTTAGGTATCAAACCTATTGAAATCATAAAATTTGCTCAAGTAACCAATGGCTTGGTATTGCCTATAATAGCCGGCATACTCATTTGGATGATGAATAAGTCCGAAATACTGGGTACGTATATCAATAAAAAATGGCAAAATATCGCAAGCATATTATTACTATTAATAGTTTTATTTTTGGGTTTAAAGAGTGTTTTTCAAGTGATGAGATGGATATAAAAAAACACAGAACAGTAGATATAAATGCCGATGTAGGTGAAGGCATCGGTAACGAGGCCGCTTTGATGCCTTACATTTCATCTTGCAACATCGCTTGTGGTGGCCATGCTGGCGATGCAGATATTATGAATGAAGTTTTAAGTTTAGCCAAAAAACACGATGTGAAAATTGGTGCACATCCTTCATTTCCAGATAAAGTTAACTTTGGTAGAAATCCAATGACTATAACTTTCGTGGAATTATTCAAGAGTTTAGAAGACCAAGTAAATACGCTAAAAGATATCGCACAACAACATCAATTGAGCCTGCATCATATCAAAGCACATGGCGCATTATACAACTTAGCAGCAACTAATGTAAAATATGCACAGCTCATAATTGAACTAATTAACTCCATTGATGGGTCGTTAAAATTATACGCACCTTTTAGATCAACTTTGGCAGATTTGGCTGTGAGCAGTGGCATTAAAGTTTGTTTTGAAGCCTTTGCCGATAGAAATTATAATAGTGATTTAACCTTGGTAAACAGATCCGAAGCCAATGCCTTAATTTTGGAAAAAACAGAAATTGCCAAGCGCGTTTACAACATGATTTTACATCAAAAAGTTCGTGCCATTTCTGGTGAAGAAATTAAGATAAAAACAGATACGATTTGCGTCCACGGCGACAGCGAAAACGCCGTTGATATTATCAAATATTTACACCAACATTTAACCTCAAAACTTATAAAAATTCAGTAACTTTTGGGCGCCTTTAATCTCACATATAAAGCTTTTGGCGAACGTTCTATTTTAGTGGAATGGCCACAAAAAATTGACGAATTCATTCAAAAAGACGTGCTTAATTTCAAAAATGAGATCACAAAAAATAAAC
Source organism: Flavobacteriaceae bacterium (assembly GCA_018402135.1). Lineage (GTDB taxonomy): Bacteria > Bacteroidota > Bacteroidia > Flavobacteriales > Flavobacteriaceae > Paucihalobacter. Next base: position 55,513 of record JAGYJF010000004.1, read on the forward strand.
CTAAACTAATTGTTGAGATAATTAATGCATATTGTTCGTTAACAATAAAATATATATCTACTATTGAAAACATCAATGACGAAATTTCTTACTTAAAAAGACGCTATTCCGCTTGTTCAAAGTCTCAAAATACCGATTTTAAGCTCTGGCACATTCCTGTGTGTTATGAACGGGAATTCGCTCCAGATTTAACAGTGTTTTCGAAGCTGAAAAATATAACAATTGAAGCCATTATTGAACGTCATACAAAGCCAAAATACCTAGTGAATTTCATCGGTTTTTTACCCGGATTTTTGTACTTGAGTGGCCTTGAATCATCCTTGGAAATTCCGCGAAAAAGCACCCCAGAAATGACCGTTAAAAAAGGTTCGGTTGGCATTGGCGGAATGCAAACTGGCATCTACCCTATGAACAGTCCTGGTGGTTGGTATGTGATAGGTAATTCACCCTTAAATTTTTTCGATGTTAACCAAAATGAACCTTGTTTTGCAAAACCTGGCGATTACCTTAAATTCTATTCCATTTCAAAATCAACATACCAGAACCTTGCAAATAAGGTGAAAAATAGCAGCTATCATTTAGAATTTGAAATGCATCATGGTTGAAGTTTTAAAACAGGGGTTACAGTCCTCTATTCAGGATTTAGGCCGATTGGGCTACGGACATCTTGGTGTGCCCGCAAGTGGTGCTATGGACGCTTCATCTGCACTCCTGTCTAATACCATTTTAGGAAACAATCCAAATGCCGCTGTTATTGAAATGACCTTGATAGGAATGCATCTTAAATTTCTAGCTGAAACAGTTATTTGTATTTCAGGCGCTGAAATGTCGGCAACCTTAAATGGCAAGGCAATTCAGCTTAATAAAAAAATTGAAATTCAAGCTTCAGATTTGTTAACATTTGGATCCGCGAAATTGGGTTGTAGAACATATTTGGCAGTTTTAGGTGGGTTTAAAACCGACAAAGTACTGTCTAGTAGGAGCTTCTACCATTCTATAACATTAAATTCAGTTTTAAAAAAGGGTGATGTAATCAAATATTCACCAAGCTCATCACATTTTACGGAGGATTACGCCAAACTTAAACCCAATCATTTTGAAGCATCAGTCCTCAAGGTTTATCGCGGTCCTGAGTTTAACATGCTTCATCAACAGCAACAAGATTGGCTTTTTAATCAGCACTTTACAGTTTCTAAATTGAACAATCGCATGGCGTATCAGCTTAACGAAACTTTGGAAAATTCGCTTTCACCAATAATTACATCAGCGGTTTTGCCAGGAACGGTTCAATGGACTCCCAATGGCCATTTAATTATTTTAATGCGTGATGCGCAAACAACTGGCGGCTATCCAAGGATTTTACAACTTTCAGAATCAGCCATTAACCTCTTGTCTCAAAAAAAAGTTAAGGACGTAGTTCAATTTGAAGGTCTGGATTGAAATAAATAAATGCATACAATTATAGGAAACCTCTAATTTTTACATAATTTAGAAGCATCTAAAAACTGTAAGTATGAAAAACCTGTCACTTTTTATTATTGGTCTATTAATTGGCGCCTTAGCCGTTTATTTTTTTTGCTGTATGAATGATACAGTCCCAATAGAAGAAGAACTTATCAAACCAAATGGTTTAATTACCCCTAGCGAAGCCAAAACACTTGACCAAGCTTTTAATACAAGACATGCGTTAATTAGCGATTCCATTGTAAAACGTCCAGATAATCGCTCGTCGTGGTATGCGCTTGAAGATATGCGCAATTATTTAAATTATGCCGAAAAACAAGCCAAGGATTTAGGCTATACCATGGATGGCGTTCGTGTTTATTTAGGAGCGTATCCCGATGTAAAAGATCAGGTGGGATATACCACGATGTTTTTTATTCCAACAGGATATCAAATCACCTCCGAAGATGGCACAGCAATTTCAAAAACTGCCATTCAAAAAGGTGGCGATATTTCTGATGGTGATGGCTTGAATATGGGAGATAATGGCATCCCACCTGGAGCTAATTATCCACAATAATATCTGATGTGAATGATATAATTTCCAAATATTTTACCGAATTAAGTGATATAACACTTATAATTTCTGCACTATTTGCTATATTTTACTATAAAAAATACAAACATACTGTTGTACGTTACTTCATTTATTACATGATTTATGTAGCTTTTGTAGATGTTTTTGGAGGCTACACGTGGTATATTTATCGGTACGAAAGTTTAAATTTTATAAGAGATGCATTAAAAGGAACACTCATAGAACGGAACTTTTGGTGGTACAATATATTTTGGGTATTGGGAAGTGCTGTATTTCTCTCAGCTTATTTTTCCAAACTACTCAAATCAACCTTATATAAGAAGGTGGTAACGGGGCTGTGTGGCTTAGTCATTTTAACCTTTATCTTCCGTATTATTGTCGACGTAGATAGTTTATTTCAATCAATAATGTCTGTAAATTTAGTTTTTGGAAGCTTAGTAATCGTAACCTGCATTGTATTTTATTTCATTGAGATTTTACAAAGTGATAAAATATTAAATTTTTTGTATTCATTTAACTCTATTGCAAGTTCCACAATGTTTATATGGTTTTTAATTATAACACCTATCACATTCTATGATTTATATTTTAATAGTGCCGATTGGAATTTTGTCTTTTTAAGACATCACATTTATTTCTTTTCCAATCTGTTTATGTACGGTATGTTTTCGTTGGCATTGGTATGGTGTAATCCTAATTTTGATTTAGAATCTAACATAGATTAAGGCTTTTAAAACGATTAAAATGAAGCACAAAATAAATCATTTGATAAAGAACGATGTTTAAAACGGCAGATTTGTTTATTTGCAAAGCTATTGATGTATTTAAATTTTACCTTTACCTTGATTTTTCGTAAACCTGAATGATTAACTTTTTAAACATCCTATCACTTCAAGAACGCACTGTGTCAACGGCTGCAGAACGCTATTTATTGGTGTATATGATTGTGGTGTTATTAATTGTAACCACTTTAGTGATTGTTTTTTTTGTGGTCTTTCAGAAGCGAAAAAACAAACTATTGATTGAAAATTTCAAACAACAACAAGCCTTTGACGAAGAACTATCGCGCACCCAAAGCGAAATCCAAGAGCAAACCTTAAAACACATAGGTTGGGAATTGCACGATAATGTTGGACAGCTTTTAGCCTATGCCTCCATGCAGCTAAACATGTTATCTAGTCAGGTAGGCGAGGATTTTAAAGGAAAGGTAGACGACACCTCCAATATTATAAAAGACAGTTTAAAGGACGTAAGAATGCTATCCAAATCACTCAACAACGAAGTGATTTTAAATATAGGATTTGAGCAATCCATCAGCAATGAGCTCAACCGATTAAAGCGTATGAAGTTTGCATCGGCCGAATTACTCATTAAAGGTAACCAAGTAGAAATGCCAAATAAAAAGCATGAAATAATAATTTTTAGAATTCTTCAAGAGTTTTTCTCTAACTCTGTAAAATATTCAGAAGCCAGTCATTTAAAAGTTCAACTGAATTACGAGCCGAAACTATTGATTATCGAAGCATCAGATGATGGTATTGGCTTTGATGTGGCAACTGCCGAAAAAGGTTCTGGATTAATTAATATGAAAAGTAGAGCCGAACTTATTGGAGCACAGTTCAATCTTGATTCAAAACCCGATGAAGGTGTGCACTTAAGGATTGAATATCCTTTGTAACCTAACATTAAGCTTCACAAGCATTCCAAATGGCATCGTGATTTGGTAGTGGTGCGACTATATCAATGGTTTCTGAACTTACAGGATGTGTAAAAGTTAATTGCCTGGCGTGAAGATGAATACTGGCATCTACATTACTTCGGTCCGCTCCATATTTTAAATCGCCTTTGATAATGCAACCAATAGTTGCCATTTGCACGCGTATTTGGTGGTGTCGTCCCGTTTCTAGGGCTATTTCTAATAGGTAATAATTGTCGAGTTTTTTAAGCAACTTATAGTGAAGCAAAGCCTTTTTACTATTGGGAACTTCTTTTAAATAAGCCGTAGATTTATTGTTTTTAGGATTTTTTCTGAGCCAATGTACTAAAGTGTCTTCCGTTTTCGGTGGTATATTTTTTACTACTGCCCAGTAGGTTTTTTGTGCGGTTTTTTCAGCAAAAATCTTGTTGAGTCGCGGTAAAGCTTTGCTAGTTTTAGCAAACACAACAATCCCAGTAGTTGGTCGGTCTAAGCGATGTACCACGCCCAAGTATACATTACCTGGTTTGTTATCTTTTTCTTTAATATAGGTTTTTACAACCTCACTCAAAGGAACATCGCCTGTTTTATCGCCTTGAACAATATCTCCTGCCCTTTTGTTTACAATAATCACATGATTATCTTCAAACAACACTTGAAGATTGTCTTTATGGGAAAGGATTTTATCAGGTTTATTGGCCACGAGTTTTGTTTCTTACTTTATTGAATTTAGTTAAGCGTATTAAGTATTGTATTTTCGAAAGATAAAAAGCCTAATATTGCTCACTTTCATTAGGAAATTCCACCGATTTAACATCCGCCACATAGCTTGAGATAGCTTTAGTCATATCATCGAACAAATTCATATAACGACGTAAAAATCGTGGATTAAACTCATGGGTCATGCCCAGCATATCGTGTAATACCAACACCTGACCATCCACGCCACTTCCCGCGCCTATCCCAATGATAGGAATACTAAGTTGGTCTGCAACTTCTTTGGCAAGTTTGGCAGGAATTTTTTCAAGCACAATAGCGAAACAGCCAATTTTTTCGAGCATTTTAGCATTTTCGATGAGTTGTTGCGCTTCTTCTTCTTCCTTGGCCCGAACGGTGTAAGTTCCGAATTTGTATATAGACTGAGGCGTTAAGCCAAGATGTCCCATTACAGGAATGCCTGCATTCAAAATTCTTTTGATAGATTCTTTAATTTCATAACCACCTTCAAGTTTTACGGCATGCCCACCGCTTTCTTTCATGATTCTTATTGCAGAACGCAAGGCCTCTTTAGGGTCGCTTTGGTAACTTCCGAAAGGTAAATCGACCACCACTAAAGACCGTTCAATAGCGCGCACCACGCCAGATGCATGATAAATCATTTGGTCTAAGGTAATGGGCAGCGTTGTTTCGTGGCCGGCCATCACATTACTTGCAGAATCACCCACTAAAATTACATCGATACCTGCGCCATCTACAATTTTTGCCATGGTGTAGTCGTAGGCCGTGAGCATTGATATTTTTTCACCTTTGGCTTTCATATCCACCAAGGTTTTGACGGTAATGCGTTTGTAATCTTTTTTGGCAATTGACATAGGAATTGAATTAATTTGTGTAAAAGTAAAAATTATATATTAAAAGTTAGATATTAGAGGTTTTAAGTAAACATCTAGCAATCCGTTAAATTCACCCTCACAGCCAGACCACCTTCGCTGGTTTCTTTGTATTTCGAGTTCATATCTTTGGCAGTTTCCCACATGGTGTTTACAACACTATCCAAAGGAACCTTTACATTTTTTGGGTCAGTACTAAGTGCTAATTCGGCCGCGTTAATTGCCTTAATCGCTCCCATTGAGTTGCGTTCAATACAAGGGATTTGCACCAAACCACGAATTGGGTCGCAGGTCATGCCTAGATGGTGTTCCATCGCAATTTCGGCGGCTACCAATACTTGTTCTGGGGTTCCGCCTAATAATTCGCAAAGCGCAGCAGCAGCCATGGCTGAAGACACACCAATTTCTGCCTGACAGCCACCCATGGCCGCCGAAATGGTAGCTCCTTTTTTAAATATACTTCCGATTTCGCCCGCAACTAAAAGAAACTTTTTAATGTGTTGGAAATCGGCTTCATGGTTTTCAATTACCATATAATACATGAGCACTGCCGGAATTACACCAGCACTTCCGTTGGTTGGTGCCGTTACAACACGGCCAAGGGCTGCATTAACCTCATTCACACTCAGCGCAAAACAACTCACCCATTGAAGAATTTGCCTGAATTTCACTTCAGTATTCCTAATAGATGCCATCCATTCTTGTGGATTGCTATAGGGCACCTCATCTTTCAATGTTTTATGCATATCAAAAGCCCGACGTCTTACATTTAAACCACCAGGTAAATTGCCTTCGGTATGACAGCCAATATACATGCATTCCAACATGGTGTTCCAAATACGTTTTAGTTCTAAGTCAATGGTTTCTTCGTCTCTTATAGACTTTTCATTTTCTAAAACCACACCCGAAACTGGTAAATTGAGTTGTTTGCAAAACTCTAAAAGTTTTACGCCATTTTCAACCGGATATGGAAAAGTGCAATAGAATATGATTTTGTTTGCCTTCGAGTTTTGTCGTTCTTCTTTTACCACGAAACCACCTCCAATAGAATAGAAGGTGGATTTTCGTTTTCTACCGTTGATGGTGGCAGAAAAAATCATTCCATTCGCATGAAAAGGCAGAAACTTCCGGTTGAAAACTATGTCGTCTTTAAATGAAAAAGGTAGAGCGCGTTCATTATTAAACGTGAGCAAACCCGTCGATTTTATATCTACAATAATTTGTTCTATACTTTCTGTAGGAATGGTTTCAGGATTGGCACCACTTAAACCCAGCATTACCGCATAGTCGGTAGCATGACCTTTACCGGTAAGTGATAAGGAGCCGAACAAATCTACTTTAATGTGTTCCACTTTATCGAAATGGCCTGAAACTTTTAATTCATTAATCCAACGTTCGGCAGCGCGCCAAGGACCCAAGGTGTGCGAGCTCGATGGGCCAACGCCAATTTTAAGCATATCGAAAACCGAAATAATTTCCATTTATAGTTGATTGATGAGGGTTAGGTTGTGTAAAAAAATAACTTTATTTATAGTTTTTCAAAATCAGTAATTTTCCCAAGTTCCATTACACTATTCAAATTGTTGATGTCAATGTTAGCGCTATTAATTAAATCTACGGGTAGTACAACAATCCTGAAAATTTGATTTAAAGTATAGGCTGACGATAATGAATTTAAATTAAAAGTTGAGGGTGCATCCAAAAATATAGATACATCAGTAAAATTATCTTGATAGTTATACTGAAATTGGCCATCATCGAAAAAAACAGGCTGTGGTAAAAGTCGCCAAGTATCATTTGGGTTTTCAGTCCAAAGCAAATAGACCAAAATCATATCATTATCTTGTATATCAATATTATCAGGAAAAAAAACTATTTGTTCAAAGTTATTTTCAACTAAGAAATCAAGAGGTGCAGTTTCAAACGATTGAGCCACAAAAATAGCACCCTGATCACCAGAAGGCCCAGGAGGTCCTGGAGGTCCTGAATCACCTGTACAAGAAATAAACGCAATACTCAATACGGTCACTAATAGGAAGTATATCTTTTTCATAATAATTTACTTTTAAAGAGACTTTTTATTGAAACCTCCTTATTAAACATATTTGAATTAATAATACCAAAATGAAGTCTCCATACCGAAATCGTTTTAGTAACACAAAGATAGAAGGATAAATTGTTCTGAACACTTATTTAATAAAACATTAAAGAATACAATAATGACATCCTGTCATATTTTTTGCCATGGCATAATACTTGACTTTAAGGAAGCGTAACAAAATTGTACAACATAACAAAACGAATAAAAAAAGTATTATGAGTAAGATTATAGGAATTGATTTAGGAACGACCAACTCATGCGTTTCAGTAATGGAAGGTAACGAACCGGTTGTTATTACAAATGCAGAAGGACGTCGCACCACGCCATCTGTAATAGCATTTGTTGACGGTGGTGAAATTAAAGTTGGTGATCCAGCCAAAAGACAAGCAGTAACAAACCCACACAAAACCGTTTATTCTATTAAGCGTTTTATGGGTAATAAATATTCTGAATCTCAAAAAGAAGCAGAACGTGTACCATACAAAGTAATTAAAGGTGATAACGATACGCCACGTGTTGATATTGACGGTCGTTTGTACACGCCTCAAGAATTATCGGCTATGATTCTTCAGAAAATGAAAAAAACAGCCGAAGAATTTTTAGATCAAGAAGTTACAGAAGCAGTTATTACAGTGCCTGCTTACTTTAACGATGCGCAACGTCAAGCTACTAAAGAAGCTGGTGAAATTGCAGGATTAAAAGTAAGACGTATTATCAATGAGCCTACTGCAGCTGCTCTAGCCTACGGTTTAGACAAAAGAGGCAAAGACCAAAAAATAGTCGTGTTTGATTTTGGTGGTGGTACGCATGACGTTTCTATCCTTGAATTAGGCGATGGTGTTTTTGAAGTATTATCAACCGATGGTGATACCCATTTGGGTGGTGATGATGTAGATCAAAAAATTATTGATTGGTTAGCTGATGAATTCAATAAAGAAGAAGGCATCGATTTACGTAAAGATGCTATGGCATTACAACGTTTAAAAGAAGCCGCTGAAAAAGCTAAAATTGAATTGTCATCTTCGGCTCAAACCGAAATAAATTTACCGTATGTAACTGCTACAGCTAGTGGACCAAAACACTTGGTAAGAAGTTTAACAAGAGCTAAGTTTGAGCAATTAATCGACGATTTAGTTAAGAGAACTATTGAGCCATGTGCCAATGCTTTAAAAGCAGCAGGCTTATCAAAAAGTGATATAGACGAAATTATTTTAGTTGGTGGTTCAACAAGAATTCCAGCGGTTCAAGAAGAAGTTGAAAAATTCTTCGGTAAAAAACCTAATAAAGGTGTTAACCCTGACGAAGTTGTAGCCGTGGGTGCTGCCATTCAAGGTGGTGTTTTAACTGGCGATGTTAAAGATGTATTGTTATTAGATGTGACGCCATTATCATTAGGTATTGAAACTATGGGAAGTGTAATGACCAAATTAATTGATGCCAATACCACGATTCCAACCAAAAAATCGCAAGTATTTTCAACAGCTGCCGACAATCAGCCTTCCGTTGAAATTCACGTATTACAAGGTGAGCGTCCGATGGCTGCCGATAACAAAACCATAGGTCGTTTCCATTTAGATGGTATTCCACCAGCACGACGAGGAACACCTCAAATTGAAGTTACTTTTGATATCGATGCCAATGGAATTATTAAAGTATCTGCTACCGATAAAGCAACTAATAAAACGCAAGATATCAGAATTGAAGCCTCTTCAGGATTAACCGAAGAAGAAATCAAAAAGATGAAAGCAGAAGCAGAAGCCAATGCAGAAGCCGATAAAGCTGCCAAAGAGAAGGTAGACAAATTGAATAGTGCCGATGCCATGATTTTCCAAACTGAAAGTCAGTTGAAAGAATTTGGTGATAAATTATCTGCCGATAAAAAGAAACCCATCGAAGATGCTTTAGAAGCGCTTAAAAAAGCTTACGAAACTAAAGACATTGCGGTAATTGATCCAGCGCTAGAGAAAATTAACGAAGCCTGGAAAGTTGCCAGCGAAGAAATGTACAAAGCCCAAGCCGAAGCACAGCAAGGTGGCGGCGCGGCTGGTCCAGATGCTTCTCAAAACGGAGAATCTAAAGGCGAAAGCAGCGATGTTGAAGACGTAGACTTTGAAGAAGTCAAGTAGCCTGTCCTGAGCTTGTCGAAGGATAGACTTTGAAGAAGTGAAGTAAGTAGCGAACCAATCCCAACTTGAGTTTGGGTTGTGTGAGTCACTTATCCTGAGCTCGCGAAGGATCCCAGTAGAATTACAATTATCATTATACACTAAAAAAGCGCAATCATTAATTTGGTTGCGTTTTTTTTATTCCTCTACTTCTAAACTAAGGAATTTAAATCCTTCGCCATCAAACAAGCCTTTGTCGCTTAGTTTTAATTTAGGAATGACCAGCAAAGCCATAAAGGACAAAGTCATAAATGGCGCATGTAGTTTGCTACCTAAATCTTTAGCTTGCGCACTTAGCGCTGCATATTGTTTGCCGACCGTGACACCATCCTGATCGCTCATAATGCCGGCAACTGGTAAAGGCACCACATCTTCGGTATTTGCTGTTACCACCGCAACACCACCTTGGTGCTTGATGATGGCGTTTACCGCTTTGCAAATCAGTTCGTCGCTTACGCCAACCGCTAAAATATTGTGACAATCATGGGCTACAGAACTGGCAATAGCACCGTGTTTGAGTCCAAAGTTTTTAATAAAAGCTATGGCTGGTTTTTCGTTTTTATAACGATTTACGACGGTCATTTTAAGAATATCCTTATCCGGATTAGATACGAGATTGCCATCTTTTTGAAGTGATTCCGTAATTATTTCATTGGTAACTAACTGTCCTTCCAAGGCTTCAATAATCCGTATTTTGTTAGAAGTTGCCTGATAATAGAAATCAGATGGTGCCTTAGTTAAGGTATTAAAGCTGTTAGGTGTATCAAAAGCAACAACTTGAATCAATGATTGATCGTTTTCAAAAACAACCTTGCCATTAATGATAGTTTTTAAAGTTTTAAAATCAGTCAAATTTTCTACTACAATTAAATCCGCAGCATCACCAACCTGCAATAAGCCAACCTCTAAATTGTAATGCTTTACTGGGTTCACACAAGCTACTTGCAATAGCTTAAATATATCAATTCCTTTGGCTACTGATCTGGCGCAAAGCTGATTGATATGACCCAGGATTAAATCGTCGGGATGTTTATCATCGCTACAGAACATCATGTTTTCAAAATGTTCAGGCAATAAATCAATAAGCGCTTCAAAATTTTTAGCAGCACTACCCTCGCGAATGATCACTTTCATTCCTTTCTGTAGTTTTTCCAGGGCTTCTTCGTAGGTAAAACATTCGTGATCGGTTGAAATTCCCGCATTGATGTATCTGGTTACATCTTCACCACGCACACCTGGCGCATGTCCATCAACTGGTTTGTTATAATGTTTAGCCCATTCAATTTTCTTAAGAACTTCAGAATCGTCAAAGATAACACCCGGATAGTTCATCATTTCTGCCAAGTATTTTATATCAGGATTTTCCAGTAAATTTTTTATGGCATCAGCATCGATCTCGGCACCAGCCGATTCAAAGTTGGTGGCTGGCACACAAGATGGCGCTCCAAAATTAAATTTAAACGGGGTTTGTTTTCCGTTTTCAATCATAAACTCAACTCCTTTAACGCCTAGTACATTGGCGATTTCGTGCGGATCTGAAACGGTAGCTACCGTACCGTGGCAGACCGCTAATCTTGCAAATTCGGATGGCACCAACATAGAACTTTCAATATGAATATGAGCATCTATAAAACCTGGTAAAATGTACTGATTATTTTGGTGTTCTTTAGCTTCGATAGACTTGATAGAATTGTTCTCAATAGTGATTTCACCTTTATAAATACATCGGTTTTTTATATCGACTATTTGTCCTTGTAGTATCATGAATTGAGGTTGATTTTTAAGATTTTGGTAGTTTCTGAAGTTACTTTAAATCGATCATCTAGGCGTTTATCAACCACCCAAACAATATTATCTTGAGAGCTTAGTACCCAAATGTTATCCTTTTGGAAAAGTGATAATTTTTCATCTTTTAGGTATTTGCTGACTTTTTTTCTTCCAGTCATTCCCGATGGATAAAAGTAATCGCCTGCTTTCCATGGACGCAGATATAAAGGCATTTCTAATTTTTCTAAATCAATAAAAATGGCGTTGTTCATTGTTTCTTTAACTTGTTGAACCGTTTCAAAAATTAAAGTTCCAATAGGTGTTGAAATAGCGGCATCCACATTTTGGATTTTAATCGTTTCTGTCGGTTTTTCATCTCTAATTTCAGATAAAACTAAGAGTTCTCTGTGTTTTAACAATACATGGGTTTCTGAAAACACCTGCTTTCCGGATTGGGCATCGAGCAAATCTAAAATATCGTCCCAAGCTGTAAATCCAAAATCCTTGAACATATAATAGAGGTAGGCATGCGGATTGTTGACTTTTTTAAACTCTGAGATTTTATAACTAATGCCAGTCTCATCCATATCAACAATAGCTCGTTTTGCAACCGCATTTAGGCTTTCATCTACGATATCGGCCACATCGTTTAAATGGCTTAGCGTGCTTTTAAAACTGTCCAACAACTGCGGATTGATGTCTTTTAAAATAGGAACCACCTCATGACGTAACTTATTTCTCAGGTATTTGGTTGAAATATTGCTACTGTCTTCGCGCCAAAGCACATTGGCGTTTTTTAGATAATCTTCAATATCTTGTCTCGAAAAAGGCAGTAAAGGCCTTGCAATGTTATCATTAAATTCGGGAATTCCGGTTAAACCATCTAAACCAGTTCCTCTTAAAAAATTAATTAAAAACGTTTCAAGTTGGTCATCTGCATGATGTGCTGTTAAGATATAATCGAAATTTAAGGATTCAGCTAAATCCTGAAACCAATTATAACGCAATTCACGCGCTGCCATTTGGGTTGATAATTTTTGCTGTTTTGCATAATTTAGGGTGTCAAAACTTTCAACATATACTTCTACATTCAAATTTTCACCTAATTCCAGCACAAAAGATTCATCTGCGTCACTCTCTTCACCTCTTAAATTGAAATTACAATGAGCCAGAGCGAAGTTCAATTCTAACTGGGCGCATAAGTGTGTTAAAGCCACGCTATCCATTCCTCCAGAAACGGCCAATAATAATCTAGACTCATAAAGAACCGGAAATTTAATTGTAAGATGATTTCTAAAAAGTTCTAACATGGCATAAATATACAATAATGTGTTTTGTAAAGAATTACTTTTTATTGACTAAAATCAGTTAAAATATGGCGGAAAATTGGTAAATTGTAAGTGTCAATTTCTAAATACAGAAGCCATGACCACTTTAAAGAAAATCAGCTCAAAATCTGCGCAAACCACTTTTGATAAAAAAGTTTTGTCGGTAGTGCAATATTTACAACCTTATACAAAACACCGAATTTACATAGCCGAAAGTACTGGTATAATACCTAAAAACATGTATTCATCTACCGGCATTATAGACGATTGCATCATTCAGTTATATGAAGGCGGCTATAACATAGACGCTGATAAACAAAATATTAAATTAAAATTATTTAAACTAGTTGATGAACATCTCAATGAACTTTTTAGAAAAGAAATGTTTCATAAATATTCCGTTAGTACAGATGATTTTTTGAAAAAAGAACTAGCAAGACTCAATGAAGACTTCACAGTTGATGCAGATATGGATTTAATTTTAAACACCGAATTAACCGATATTTCTTACCACCAAAACAAGGATAACAAAATTTATTTATACGAAGACAAAGAAACTTCCTTTAAAAGAGCTTTGGATGTTAGCAGTTTAAAAGCCGAAGAATCACCAAAAGCTGTCGGGCGTTTTTACAGCTGGCTACCGGTTAACATCTCCAATATTGTAGATTTATACGTTTTTGGTAATCTGGAATTTGAGGAAATAGCAAAAATTAAAAATATTAGTTTAACCCGTGTGGAAACCATTTTTGAAAAAGTAAAAGTGGCTTATAAAAATCAGTTAGATTAATTTTCCAAAACCTCACGCATCGCTTTAGCTTTCACTAAACATTCTTCGTATTCCTTTTGCGGTAGACTTTTGGCTGTGATGGCACTACCGACAGAATAGGATACATATTGTGCTTGTTCATTGTACAAAATACTTCGTATAATCACATTAAAATCGAAATCATTTTCAGGTGTAAAATAACCCACCGCACCGGAATAGAGTCCGCGTTTGGTTTCCTCTAAATCCTCTATAATTTGCATGGCAGAAATTTTCGGGGCGCCCGTCATACTTCCCATTGGAAAGGTTGTTTTTATGGTTTCTATGTAATCTTCCTTGTTATCTAAAAGTGAAGTTATTGTTGAAATCATTTGATGTACTTGTTTGAATGAATACACTTTACATAATTCTTCAACCTGTACACTGCCCTTTTCTGCAGTGTGTGATAAATCATTTCTTACCAAATCAACAATCATGATATTTTCACTTCGCTCTTTTTCATTTCGAGACAATTCGAATTTTAAGACATCGTCTAGTTCTTTATTTTTCGAGCGTTTTGCGGTCCCTTTTATAGGTTGAGAAACGATTTTATTATCCTGTTTTTGCAGGTATCGTTCAGGCGATGCGCAGAGTAAATAATGTTGATTTATTTTTAAAAAAGTCGCAAAAGGTGGTTTAGAGATGCGGTTCAATTTATTGAAAGTTTCAATTGGATTAATCCTTGTGTTTTCAGCATAAAATTCCTGACAAAAATTAGCCTCATAAATATCGCCACGATGAATATACGCCAACATGGTACTCACTTTTTCGAAATAGGCGTCTTTGTGTATGCGTAATTTTATTTTGATGTCGTTTGTTTGAGAATTTTCATTACGAGCATTAATATCTACGTTTTTAATAGATTGAATATCTAATTTAATGTCTTCTGAAACCATGTTTAAGTACTGAAATTCAACTTTGTTTCCGCGAAGAAATATTACTTTTTTAGGTTGAAAAAATTGTAAATCGGGAAAATTAAGTCCGTCGTAATTATGGGATGAAAGTTGCTCTAAATCGTTCTTTAAATCATAGGTTAAATAGCCGAAAATCCAATCTTTAGTAGACTTTTGATAGGTTTTTAAATCATCGAAAGCATTATAACTATCCGTTTTTATACTGGTAAACGCATCAACGGCCAAAGCAGCGTCAAACCTGCTATATTTGTCTTTGTGGTCGTTAGAATCTAGCCATATTGTCTCGTTAAATTCTGAAGCCCAAAGCAGTAATTGCTTTTTAAAATGTGACAGGTTTTTCGGAATAAATTCGAATGAAGTTCTCAAGCAAAAAATTTGATTGCAAGTTACCAAAAATAAATGGTGTTTATTGAAATTGAATTTTAATAAATTAGTGAAATTATATAAATCCAAGCTGTATTTTTCAAAGCTAGAGGCTGACAAAAATCTTTATCTATTTTCGCTTACCGAAGGCAGTTTTAGCAACAAAATGACTTAAAAGTTTTAATATTTATAAACTACCTTTGCGTTTTTAAATTAGCAACGTGACTTTTCAAGAACTCAATTTAAATACACCTTTATACAACGCTATAGAGGATTTAGGCTTCGAAACACCGACCCCTATCCAGGCGCAATCCTTTAATGTGATTTGTGCTGGTAAAGACGTGGTTGGAATTGCCCAAACCGGTACTGGAAAAACATTTGCTTATATGTTGCCTATTTTACGGGAATTGAAATTTTCGAAACAAGAGAATCCGCGTGTGTTAATTTTAGTGCCAACCCGGGAATTGGTAATTCAGGTTGTAGAAGAAATTGAAAAATTATCAAAATATATCAATAATAGAGTTTTGGGTGTTTACGGCGGCGTTAACATTAACCAACAAAAGGCTGCAGTAGTATTAGGCGTTGATATTTTGGTAGCCACACCAGGAAGGTTGTACGATTTGGCCGTGAGCCATGTGCTGCAGTTAAAATCCATTCAAAAATTGGTGATTGACGAGGTAGATGTTATGCTCGATTTAGGCTTTAGACATCAACTCTTAAATATATTTGACATTTTACCACCACGACGACAAAACATCATGTTTTCTGCTACTATGACGGAAGATGTGGAGGCGCTTATCAATGATTTTTTTGTCAGTCCCGAAAAAATATCAGTTGCCGTTTCTGGAACACCTTTAGATAATATTGAACAGTCCAGTTACAAAGCGCCAAATTATTATACCAAATTGAATCTAATGGTTCATTTGCTAAAGGATGCTGATAGTCTTAACAAGGTTTTAATTTTTGTGGCCAACAAACGTATGGCCGATCGATTATTTGATGCCTTAGCAGAACAATTTCCGGGCGAATGTTGTGTGATTCACTCCAACAAAACACAAAACTATCGTTTGCGAAGTATTGAACAATTTGACAAAGGCGACAAACGTATTTTGGTAGCAACCGATGTGATGGCAAGAGGATTGGATTTTGAAACCGTATCACATGTTTTCAACTTTGACACACCATCGTACCCTGAAAATTACATGCATAGAATTGGACGAACTGGACGTGCAGAACAAAAGGGAATTGCAGTTTTACTTTCCACCGAAGCTGAAATTGAGGCGCGTGAAAAGATTGAAGACCTCATGCAAATGAAAATTCCTTTATTGGAATTACCTGAAGAAGTTACGATTTCAACCGAGTTAATCGAAGAAGAAAGGCCACAAATTAGAGAGCATTACAATCCGTTGAAACAAGACCAAGACGAAGCTGGACCGGCCTTTCACGAGAAAAAAGAAAAAAATAAAAAGGTGAATTTGGGAGGCTCGTATAAGCGAGAAATCGTCAAAAAATATAAGAAACCAAAAACCCGAGGTGATAAAAATTACAATAAACGAAACAAAAAAAAATAACACATTGAAAACAACAACATCTCTCCTTATTGTGGCTTTAATGGTCGCTATGTTTACAGTAAGCTCTTTTTCGGCTAATAACGAAATTGTTTGGGGTGCCACCGGACATAGAGTTGTAGGTGAAATTGCGCAAACCCATTTGAAATCCTCTACCAAGCGAAAATTGAATAAGCTATTAAACGGTCAAACATTGGCATATATTTCAACTTTTGCAGACGAAATTAAATCGGACGATCGCTATAAAAAATTTACAACATGGCACTATATTAATATGCCGTTGGATGAAAATTACAATCCTGAAAACCGGAATCCAGACGGTGATTTAGTTTCTGCAATCGAGTTTTGTAGCGCTATTATTTCAGATAAAAACAGTAGCGATAGTGATAAAATATTTTACTTGAAGTTGTTGGTACATTTTATTGGCGATTTGCATCAACCTATGCATATTGGTTTAGTAGAAGACAAAGGCGGAAACGATATTAAATTGAAGTGGTTCGGAAAAGATACAAATTTACACAGAGTTTGGGATTCTGAAATGATTGAAAGTTATAAAATGAGCTATACCGAATTGGCTGCAAACACTAAGGATTTATCGAAATCAGAGATTAAAAATATTCAGCAAGGAACACTTATTGATTGGGTAAATGACATCCACAAGTCTACAAGAATAGTTTATAATTCAATGACAGAAGGTGAAAATTTAAGTTATCGGTATTCCTATTTACATTTTGATTTGTTAGAACAACAGCTTCAATATGCTGGCATACGCTTAGCAAAAGTGCTTAACGATTTGTTTTAAAAAAATAACCCTGCCCAATAAATGGACAGGGTTTTTATTATGCTGTTTAATTAAGGTAATACCTTTTAAACATGTAGTGCTCTATCTCCAGTCGCGGCTAAAGCTGCTTCTTTTATAGCTTCAGTATAAGTTGGATGTGCATGGGACATTCTAGAAACATCTTCGGCAGAAGCTCTAAACTCCATGGCTACAACGCCTTCAGCAATTAAATCGGCGCAACGTGCACCAATCATATGTACGCCTAAAATTTCATCAGTTGTTTTATCGGCTAAGATTTTAACAAACCCGTCGGTATCCATACTTGCGCGACTTCTTCCTAAAGCACGCATTGGGAATTGTCCTGTTTTATATGCAACACCTGCTTCTTTTAACTGTTCCTCTGTTTGTCCAACAGAAGCCACTTCTGGCCACGTATATACTACGCCTGGTATTAAATTATAGTCAATATGCGGCTTCTGACCTGCCATAACTTCAGCTACGAACGTGCCTTCTTCTTCGGCTTTATGTGCCAACATAGCTCCTTGAATTACATCGCCAATCGCATAAATGTTAGAAACATTGGTTTGCAAATGCTTGTTTACTTCTACCCTACCGCGATTGTCAATTTTTACGCCAGCAGCCTCAGCATTCAATTCATCAGTAAATGGTTTTCTTCCAACCGACACCAAGCAATAATCGCCTTTAAAAACTATTTCTTCACCTTTTTTATTATCGGCTTTAACAATAACTTCATCACCATTGCGCTCAACAGATTTTACCTGGTGCGAGACATTGATATTGAATTTTTGTTTTTTAAACACTTTGGTGAGTTCTTTAGACAAACCAGCATCCATAGTTGGAATGATTCTATCCATATATTCAACAACGGTAACTTCAGCACCTAACCTTTTGTAAACCTGACCTAATTCTAAACCAATAACACCACCACCAATAATAATGAGATGTTTGGGGATTTCTTTCAGTTTTAAGGCTTCGGTAGAAGTAATTACGCGTTCTTTATCTAATTTTATAAATGGTAAATTTGCTGGTTTACTTCCTGTAGCAATGACTATGTTTTTAGCTTCGATAGTTTCAATTTCGCCATCTTCTTTTTTGATATTCACATGGGTTGCATCTTTAAAACTTCCCAAACCGTGGTACACATCAATGTTATTTTTGTTCATTAAAAAATCGATACCACCAGTAGTTTGATCTACAACAGCTTGTTTACGAGCAATCATTTGCTTTAAATTCACTTTTATTTCGCCAGGGATGTCGATCCCGTGTTCTTCAAAATGTTTTACAGCATCTTCATAATGATGCGACGAATCAAGTAAAGCTTTACTCGGGATGCATCCGACGTTTAAGCAGGTACCTCCTAAGGTTGAATATTTTTCAATAATAGCTGTTTTCATGCCTAATTGTGCACAACGAATAGCGCACACATAGCCTCCAGGTCCTGATCCAATAATCGCAACGTCGTAAGATGTCATAATGTAATATGTATTAAATTTTTAGAGTGCAAAAATACAATATTGTCCAATCTTTTCGGCCTTTAGAGGCCTAATTTTTACCTAAAAAGCACTAAAAGTTTTAGATTATAAATAATTACTTGAAGCTTCGATTTTACAATTGGAGTGCCGTGCTGTGTTTAACCTCATTTATCACAAACATACTATGGGTGCTTCCTATATGCTGTATTGAAGTTAGCTTATTGACCATGAATTCTCGAAAAGCCTCCATATCTTTTACAATAACTTTCAACAGATAATCGTAATCGCCGCTAATGTGATAACACTCCAAAACTTCAGGTAGGTTTGCGACTTCCCTTTCGAATTTTACCACATAATCGTGGGTGTGTTGGATGAGTTTGATATGACAGAAAGCCACAAAAGCATGTGAGGCCTTTTTGTAGTTTACCAAGGCTACATATTTATCGATGACACCTGCATTTTCTAACTTTCTAATACGTTCGAAAATGGCCGTAACCGACATATTTAATTGGTGTGCTAGGGCTTTATTAGTTTGCTTACTGTCCCCCTGTAATAAGCGCAATAATGTTCTATCTACATGATCTAATTCCATAAAAGAAAATTTTTCTGATTTTCAGAAGCTGAGTTATTCAAAGTTAACATATTTTCTTTAAAATTTAGCTTATACAGAATAATTATTTATATAATTGTTTATCTATTGCTATTTATTCTATAATAATACATTTTTGTAGTACAAATAGTTTAAATATAAATCTATGTCCTTTAAACCTGCAAACGAAATACAAGACCTTCAATATTTTGGAGAATTTGGTGGCGTGAATCCCTCTATTTCAGACTCATCAACCTATACCTTTTTATCAGCAAAAACCATGTTTGATACCTTTGAAGGTAATGCCGATGGCTGTTATTTATATTCCAGGCATTCGTCGCCTTCCAATTTATATTTAGGCGAAGCTTTAGCTGCCATGGAAGGCACCGAAACAGCCACGGTTACCGCATCAGGTATGGGCGCTATTACAGCTGTAATGATGCAGCTTTGTGCCGCCGGCGATCATATTGTTTCTAGTAGAACTATTTACGGCGGTACTTATGCCTTTTTAAAGAATTTTACACCAAAATTTCGTGTGAACACCTCTTTTGTGGACATTACTAAAATAGACCTTGTTGAAGCTGCAATTACAAAAAACACCAAAATATTATATTGTGAATCGGTGAGTAATCCCTTGTTAGAAGTTGCGGATATTAAAGCCCTTTCAAAATTGGCGAAAAAACACAATCTGACTCTTGTAGTGGACAATACATTTTCACCTTTATCAATTTCAGCCGCCAAATTAGGTGCAGATATTGTGATTCATAGTCTTACCAAATTCATCAACGGCAGCAGTGATACTGTTGGAGGTGTTATCTGTGGCTCACAAGAGTTGATAAACAATCTCCGCAACGTAAATGACGGTACATGTATGCTTTTGGGCGCAACGATGGATAGTTTGCGAGCTGCGTCAATTCTTAAAAACTTAAGAACCTTGCACATTCGCATCAAGCAACACAGTTACAACGCAACCTTTTTAGCCAACAAATTTAAGGCTGATGGGTTAAAAACGGTTTATCCAGGTTTAGAATCACACACATCGCATAATACCTTTAAGGCCATGATGAATACCGACTATGGTTTCGGCGGCATGCTTACTATAGATGTTGGCAGCCTTGATAAAGCCAATGCGCTTATGGAATTAATGCAAGAGCGAAATCTTGGCTATTTGGCTGTTAGTTTAGGATTTTATAAAACACTTTTTAGCGCTCCAGGAAGCTCTACTTCTTCTGAAATTCCAGAGGAAGAACAAAAAGAAATGGGCTTATCAGATGGTTTGATTCGTTTTTCTATTGGATTAGATAATGATATTGAGCGTACTTATGAAACGATGCGTGACTGCATGATAGAACTGGGAATATTAAAACCTCAACATCAAGCTTAAACTGCTTAGATAAAATTATTCTATTCTAATTTGAACGTTCTGTATTGTTTGCAGAACGTTTTTTTGTGTTTGCATACTTCTTTACAATATCGTAACATTACAATTCTAAAATGTACCCTATGACCACCAAGCCAGAAGAGACAAAAGACACATCGGAAAATTTAGAAAATCCCAATAACCATTCCATTAGTTTATGGGCAGCTTTAATACCTGTTTTTGCACTGGTTGGTATGTTGTTTTACAACGTGTTTTTTGTGTATGGCGATGATGCTTTAAGCGGAAGCAATCAGTTTGTGTTGTTGTTAGGTGCAGCTGTTGCAGCGGTGGTTGGTGTGTATTATAAAGTTTCTTTTTCTAAAATGATTGATGAAGTTGGCGAAAATATAAAGTCGACTTCAGGCGCCATACTTATTCTTTTATTAGTTGGTGCACTTGCGGGAACTTGGTTGATTAGTGGTATTATTCCAACCATGATTTATTACGGTTTACAATTGCTCAATCCAACCATATTTTTAGCAGCTTGCGTGGTTATTTGTGCTATCATTTCAGTAGCTACCGGAAGTTCTTGGACTACTTCCGCAACTGTTGGTATTGCGCTAATTGGCATTGGTAATACCTTGGGAATTTCGGCTGGAATGACCGCTGGTGCTGTACTTTCTGGTGCTTATTTTGGAGATAAAATGTCGCCCCTAAGCGACACTACAAATTTAGCGCCTGCAATGGCTGGTGGTGATTTGTTCACGCATATAAAGTATATGGCACTTACCACTGTACCTACTATAATTATAACTTTGATTGTTTTTGTGATTTTAGGCTTGAATATCAACACCTCAGGCATACCCGAAATTAGCGATCAATTAGAAGCTATTTCTATTGCATTTAATATTTCGCCATGGTTGTTTATCGTTCCTGCATTGGTGATATTATTGATTGTGAAAAAAGTAGCGCCATTAGTGGCACTGCTCGCTGGCACACTTTTAGGCGCTTTGGCCGCTATTATAGCACAACCAGAAATTGTAATGAGCATTACAAACGCAAGTGAGCTGACTTTTAAATCAGCCTATCAAGGTGTTATGAACGCCATCACGGTCAATACCCAAGTAGAAACCTCCAGTGCGGAGCTCAACGATTTATTCTCTTCAGGAGGCATGTCTGGCATGCTAAATACCATTTGGCTCATCGTTTGCGCCATGGCTTTTGGCGGCACTATGGACGCTATTGGTGCATTAACAAAAATTAGTGATGCTTTGTTAAGTATCGCCAAAACCATTTTCGGTTTATTTGCAAGTACCGTTGCAAGCTGTTTGGCACTAAATATTGCTGCATCCGATCAGTACCTTGCTATTGTGGTGCCTGGTAAAATGTTTAAGCAAGCTTATAAAGACAGAAATTTGGCACCAGAAAACTTAAGTAGAACTTTAGAAGATTCCGGTACTGTTACCTCTGTTCTTATTCCTTGGAATACTTGTGGCGCTTATCAAAGTGGTGTTTTAGGTGTTGGTGTTGGCGAGTATTTTGCCTTTGCCATTTTTAATTGGCTGAGTCCGTTTATGACGCTAATTTTTGCGGCCTTTAATATTAAAATAAAAATGATTTTGGCAAAATCCCAAAGCGCGCGAATTGATGACAAGTAAATTTTAAATTTGAAAATTTAAGTTATCTTATGTTACTATAGCATCATTAGTTTATACAATTGATATAACATTCTTATTCCTCTTATTCGTTGTAATCTTGCAATGAAAAGAAACCTTAAAAAAAATGTTATGTCAATTGTAGGAAAAAAATTCCCAAACATTAGTGTAAACGCCATGAACGATCTTGGCGACACTTATCAGATTAATGTATTAGAAGAAGCGCAAAAAAACGGAAAAAAAGTTGTGCTTTTTTGGTATCCAAAAGATTTCACCTTTGTGTGTCCGACAGAGCTTCATGCATTTCAAGAAGCATTAAGCGATTTTGAAAGAAGAAATACCATAGTGATTGGTGCTTCTTGTGACACACCTGAAGTACATTTTGCGTGGTTAAATACATCTAAGGACAATGGTGGTATTGAAGGAGTAACGTATCCCATTCTAGCAGATAGCAACAGAAATTTATCTAACGTTTTAGGAATTTTAGACATTTCTGATGAAGTGTATGATGAGGCCACAGACTCAGTTCAATTGATAGGTGATAACGTGACCTATAGAGCAACCTATCTCATTGATGAAGAAGGAACTGTGTTTCATGAAGGTGTTAATCACATGCCTTTAGGCCGAAATGTAAAAGAATACATCAGACTTATTGATGCTTATTCGCACGTTCAAAAAAATGGAGAAGTTTGCCCAGCTAATTGGGAAGAAGGTAAAGACGCTATGAAAGCTAATGTTCAAGGCACCAAAGATTATTTAACAGCGCAATTAAACTAAATTTATGATTCAAGAATTAGATCAAGATAATTTACAAAAGATTGTTTCAGAAAATGAAACAGTTGTAGTGCAATATTCAGCAACATGGTGTGGCAATTGTAGAATTATGAAGCCAAAATTCAAGAAATTAGCTATAGAAAATGATGCTATGACTTTTGTGCTTGTCGATGCTGAAAAATTTCCAGAAAGTAGAAAATTGGCCAATGTAGATAATTTACCCACCTTCGCTACTTTTAAAAATGGAACCTTTAAAAATCAAATTCAGACTAACAAGTTTGAAATTCTTAAAGAATTAGTAGAAGAAATGCAATAAGATGAAACTACCAGTTATAAAACAACTCACACAATTTGTAGAGGACAATGATGAAGATTACTTAATTGAAACCATTGAAACCTTAGAAAATCTGACTGAAGTTCCTAGCTTGAAGGACGAAGAGCTAGATGTTATAGGGGAACTGATATCTAATATGTACGGCGCATTAGAAGTACATAAAATGATAAAAGGCGGTACACCTAAAAAAGAAGCATTAAACAGTTTTATGCAGCGCGTATTAGGAGCCATCGACAAATAATAGTTTATATTTTAGTAAATTAAAAGCCATCTGAATCAGGTGGCGTTTTTAGTTCATGCCATATCGACGCATTAGAAACCAATGCAGTTTTGAATTATTTTAATAGTTCAAAAGTCTAAATTAGAATACTCAATTTTATCCATTTTTAAAAACATAAAAAAGTCCCTTCTTGCGAAGGGACTTTTTACAACCTAACTTAAATCAATCAAAATATCACTATTTTGGAAACACAACAAAGGGTCATCACTCCTTT
This sequence comes from Flavobacteriaceae bacterium, assembly GCA_018402135.1. Classification (GTDB taxonomy): domain Bacteria; phylum Bacteroidota; class Bacteroidia; order Flavobacteriales; family Flavobacteriaceae; genus Paucihalobacter. The sequence goes on from JAGYJF010000004.1 coordinate 79,348, forward strand.
ACTGTTTACTTTAATTCTTTTTGTTGAACAAATATATAAATTTATTAAACAAAAAATAGCCTCTTATCAAATATTTAACGTTTTATCATTTATCTTTGTATAGCAAATAATCATAGATTTAATTGTCGTTTTAATTTTGTTCAATCATTACATGAACAATCTATTGCATTAGTATTCAAAGATTAAACACGAATGTTAAAATCTTGTATTTCTAAATTGAAGTCATTAATTTTAAACAAAAACTAAGGTTATGCTATTGAAAAAGACAAACATTGAAGAAAAATTACAGCGATTCAAAAACAAGACTATTTCTCAAGACAACATTCTTCGGGATGTTAAACAAATCTTGAAACAGGATACCAAAAAAGAAGAAACTATAATCAATACCTTAAAAACAGGTAATGATTCTGTTGAAAATAATTTTATTTTTGATTTACTTGAAACGGATAAGATTTATCACATCAATACCATTAAAGATATTTGTATTGATTATCGGTTACGTTTTTTAGACACTAAGTATTTTAAAAATGACATTCCATATTCTGCCATTACTAAAATTAAGGAATTAGAAAAGTCACATGGTATTTCCATCAACGGTTACAAGATTATAGCGCCGTCAAAATTATTTAAATTGGAAAATGCAGATGACCCATTATTATTTGCGCCTATTGGTAACGGTTACTATTATTTAATACACAAATGGGGTAACGATTTAAGTCCGATGCGAAAATGGTTGATGATGCCTTTTAAAAATTTTGAAAATTTAGTTTTTACGACGGTCATGGTTAGTTTTTTAGCAACCTATCTAATCCCTGATGGATTATTTTCAAAACAAAATACCTCTGCAGAATTTTGGTTAACTTTCTTTTTTATGTTTAAAACCGTAGGTGCTATCGTGATTTATTACGCTTTTGCTTCAGGTAAGAACTTTAATACAGCCATTTGGGATAGCAAATATTACAACGCCTAAATAAAATAGTTTAAACTGAAGAATTTTTAGTATCTTTTAGTCATTAAAACGAAGACTATGGATCATCACAATTATACAAAAGTATACGCCGGCAGTTTTGTAATTGCCCAAAGAATAGTAAGTGAATTAGAAGGCATTGGTATTAACGCTATTGTAAAAGATGAAACCGAATCGGGCCGTTTAGCGGGATTCGGTTCTTCTATTGCAGGTTTTCAGGAAATTTATGTGAGTAATGAAGAGGTTGGAAAAGCCGAGCGCTTAATTGCTGGGATCCGATCTTCTATGGAAGCCTAGGTTTAAACAGTTACTGCATACATTTTATCACGTAATTCCTTAATGGCTTTATCCGCCATATAATCATCAAAGGTCATGTAACGATCAATGGCTCCGTTTGGGGTAAGTTCAATAATTCGATTACCCACTGTTTGCGCAAATTCGTGATCGTGCGTAGTCAACAACACGGTTCCTTTAAAATTTTTAAGCGAATTGTTAAAGGCTGTAATACTTTCCAAATCTAAGTGATTGGTTGGTTCGTCAAGCATTAAAACGTTGGCGCGCGTCATCATCATTCTACTTAACATACAACGCACTTTTTCGCCACCTGATAATACATCTGAAGTTTTTAACGCTTCTTCACCACTAAAAATCATTTTACCTAAAAATCCACGTATATGTACTTCTTCACGTTCTTCTTCGGTCGTTGCCCATTGTCTTAACCAATCCACCAAGCTTAATTTATTTTCAAAAAAAGAACTGTTGTCTAAAGGTAAATAGGATTGTGTTGTGGTAACCCCCCAATCAAATTTGCCACCATCCGCTTTTTGATAACCGTTTAATATTTGATAAAAAGCTGAAGTAGCCCGTGAATCTTTCGAATACATAACTACCTTATCCCCTTTGGCCAAGTTGATATCAACATTTTGAAATAGTATCTCGCCATCTAAACTTGCTGATAAGCCATTGACGTTTAAAATTTGGTCTCCAGCTTCACGATCGCGGTCAAAAATAATGGCAGGATAGCGTCGGCTTGATGGCTTAATATCTGAAATATTAAGTTTATCAATCATTTTTTTACGGCTGGTAGCTTGTTTAGATTTTGCCACGTTAGCTGAAAAACGTCTGATAAATTCTTCTAGCTCTTTTTTCTTTTCCTCGGCCTTTTTGTTTTGTTGCGCGCGCTGTCTTGCCGCTAATTGAGACGATTCGTACCAAAAAGTATAGTTTCCAGAGTAATGGTTTATCTTTCCAAAATCAATATCAGAAATATGGGTACAAACCGCATCTAAAAAGTGACGGTCATGCGACACCACAATAACACAGTTTTCGTAATTTGCTAGAAAGTTCTCTAACCACTGTATGGTTTCGTAATCTAAATCGTTGGTAGGCTCATCCATAATAAGCACATCCGGACTTCCAAACAAAGCTTGTGCTAAAAGTACACGCACTTTTTGCTTGCCATCCAAATCGGCCATCAAGGTGTAATGATAATCTTCTTTGATTCCTAAATTCGACAGCATGGCTGCAGCATCGCTTTCGGCATTCCAGCCATTCATTTCTTCAAATTGAACTTGAAGCTCCCCTATTTTGTCTGCATTTTCATCGCTATAGTTAGCATAAAGTGCATCGATTTTAGTTTTAATATCAAACAAAGGTTTGTTACCCATCATGATGGTTTCCAAAACCGTATGCGAGTCGTAAAGATTGTGATTTTGTTCTAAAACAGACATGCGCTTTCCATGCTCTAAATATACATGACCCGAAGTTGGGTCCATTTTACCCGAAATAATTTTTAAAAAGGTGGATTTACCTGCACCGTTAGCTCCAATAATACCATAGCAATTGCCTTGCGTAAAAGTAGTATTGACATCATCAAAAAGAATGCGTTTGCCAAATTGAACAGAAAGATTAGAAACTGATAACATTTTGCTATTTTAAATTTGCTGCAAAAGTAGAAAAAGGAAACCACACCAAGAAATAAAACCCAAGTATATCAACATTTAACAGCGCATTAACAGCCACTGAGCATAGCAACTTCTATTTTTGTTCATGAATCAATTTTTAAGTAGTCCTTTTTTATGAAAGCAATTATAAGCGGCTTTCTATTTTTTATTTTGTTTTTTGGTTGTGTTAATACAAATTCAACCCAGGAGCCATACGCCTATTTCGGTGGTGAAATCATCAATCCTAACAACGACTACATCACTTTACGAGCCAGCACACAAGAAATTCCAGATACTATTTTTTTTAATGCCGATAACCGTTTTCACCACAAGGTTGAAAACCTTAAATCAGGAATTTACTTTTTCATGCATGGTGGTGATTACCAAATGATTTATTTGGAGCCGCAGGACAGTATCATGTTAAGGCTTAATACCTTTGATTTTGACGAATCGTTGGTGTTTACAGGAAATGGTGCCAAAAGAAATAATTGGCTCATGCAGTCATTTTTAGAGAATGAAAAGAAAGCAAGAAAATTATCTGAATTCTCTAAAATGGAGCCTGAGGCATTTCACGATTTTATGGAGGCAGAACGGGTTTCAGAACACATTAAATTAAATAATTTTTTAGCTAATAATTTAGAATCTGAATCTTTTATCAACTTGGCAAACGCGCAAATTGATTACGGTCATTTCCAAATTAAAGAAATTTACCCATTCGGTTATTTCGGAAACAACAAAATTGTACAAGTTAAAGAATTGCCTGAAAAGTTTTACGAATACCGAAGTGAAGTCGATTTCAATGCAGAACATCTCTCGGAAGTATATGCGTATAATAGATTTTTATTTATGTATTTTGATAATATTGCGGTGGAAGAATACTACAAACATCGTGAGTGCCATAATCCGTTTGACAGACAATCGTTGTTGCATCATCTTTCAAAATTAAAATTGATTGACAGCATTGTTGATAATCCAAAAATCAAAAATAATCTGTTCAAATATATCACTCGTAATTTTATTAATAACAGTAACAATCAAGAGGAAATAAATACACTTATCACCGATTTTTCTAGTCGTTCTACCGATGAAGAAACCACCGATGAAATCGTAGAATTATCCAAAGCATTGAAAAAAATGCAACCTGGAAATAAATTAGTTAATACTGAATTGATAGACTCCAAAGATAATCTTCACAGTCTTAAAGCTTTGATCAATAAACCAACAGTGATTTACTTTTTATCTTCCAATTTTAAACGCCATTACCACAACAGTCATAAACGTGCGTTTAGTCTAAATGAAACATACCCTGATGTTAATTTTATTGCCATCAACCTTAATAACGACAATCGCAGATACTGGAAAAAAACACTTGAAAATTCTGAATTCGACTTGACCAATGAATTTATTTTTAAAGATATAGAACAATCGCGCAAAATTCTGGGTATAAATTCTATCAATAAAGTTATTCTGGTTGATAAAAATTTGACCATTATACATCCCAATCTCAATATTTTTGGCAGCGAAATAGAAAGCTATTTGGCACAATTAGAATAAAAAAAACTCCCATTTTTGGGAGTTCGTTTTTTACCATATAATGCCATTAAGCATTTAATTTCCTTTTTTATAATCTTCTAAAAATTTCGCCAAACCAATATCGGTTAACGGGTGATTTAGCAGACCTAGAATAGAGCTTAAAGGGCCAGTCATAACGTCAGCCCCTAGTTTAGCACAATCAATGACGTGCATGGTATGACGTACTGAGGCTGCTAGTATTTGAGTTTCAAAATCGTAATTGTCATAAATATGACGAATTTCTGAAATGAGATTTAATCCATCTGTTGAAATATCATCCAGTCTGCCAATAAAAGGCGATACATAAGTGGCTCCTGCTTTTGCCGCCAATAGGGCTTGTCCTGCAGAAAACACCAAAGTCACATTCGTTTTAATGCCTTTATCAGAAAAGTATTTACAGGCTTTGATACCGTCTTTAATCATAGGAAGTTTGATAACAATCTGTTGGTGTAAATCGGCCAAAGCTTCACCTTCACGCACCATACCATCAAAATCGGTTGAAATTACTTCGGCAGAAACATCGCCATCAACAATATTACAAATATCTACATAGTGTTTTAAAATGTTGTTGGTTCCTGTAATACCTTCTTTAGCCATTAAAGATGGATTGGTTGTTACGCCGTCAAGAATTCCTAAATCTTGAGCTTCTTTTATCTGAGCTAAATTGGCAGTATCAATAAAAAATTTCATGTGTTTTAAATTAAGATTATGTTGATATTTTTGATGTCACAAAGTTACAATTATAAGGACCAATTGTTTCAAAAGAAATAAAAATATATTAACAGTTATAAGCGCTAGTAACTTATAATTTATAATGATTCATTAGCATTTTTTCGTAAACCTTATCTGGTAATATTCGCTTCAATACTATGGAAAATTTTTGCAAAAACGCACCCACCTTGTAATGTATCTTAGGATGTGGTGTTTCAATCACCTTTAGCACTGCATTGGCCATCTCGGTTGGATCATTACCCGCATCTACGTGTGCATCCACGGTTTTTAAAGTTTTACCATAAGGTATTTTGTAAGGAGAATTATCTAGTAATGGCGCATGGTATCTTCCTGCGACAATGTTGGTTGCAAAATCACCAGGAGCGATATTGGTGATTTTAATATTAAAGTCTTTCAGCTCCATTCTGAAAGCCTCTGTAATTAATTCCAAAGCACCTTTACTAGCGCTGTAAATACCGCGATACGGCAAGCCCATATAGCCTGCAATAGAGGTTATATTAATAATTAAACCCGATTGTTGGGCACGCATTTTTGGCAAAACCGCTTTAATAACTCTAATGGGTCCGAAAAAATTAGTTTCAAAATTACGTTGAATTTCAGCATCTGGAATTTCTTCGATAGGCCCTGTAATGCCCGCGCCAGCATTATTAATCAAAATATCTAAACGACCTGAGGTTTCGATGACGGTTTTCACCGCAGATTTAATTGAATTGTCGTCCGCGACATCTAATACTACCAATTTAAATTTACTGTTGGGATAGCGTTCTGGTGTTCGGCTAGTACCATAAACGGTATAACCCTTTTCGGTTAAAAACTCGCCAACAGATTTTCCGATACCAGACGAGCCACCAGTAATCAATACTACTTTCGACATATAATTATTTTAGTTGCTAAAATACAATAAGTGAAAAATAAAATTAAGATGAATGAATTTTAATTAACCTATCTCAATTAAAAAATGTATGATACTTTATACAAAAATGAATTATACAAATGGAAAGCTAGGAGAAAACATGTGATTTTTAAAATGAGATTCCCGCATTCGCGGGAATAAAAAAAAAGGCAAGCTACCTACATCACACCGCTACGACCGCGTACCTTTGCTGCGTTCCCGCCCTGGAGGATTCAGCAGGAGCTGGTTGTGTAGGACTTGCCGGCTGCAAAGATACAATCTTTTAATAGTTTTGCAATCATTTTCTAAACTGAATTTAATTAAATAACTTGCCTAAAAATTAATTAATAATCATGACCATACCTAAGTTTTTAATAGTCATATTAATAAGTGTTGTCCTGTCTGCCTGCGGCAATAGCAACACGAAAAACACGCTAAACTTTAGCATAGAAACCAATGCTAATAACAATACTTTCAAGTTGGGTGATGTTTTAGAATTAAAAATAAATAATCTTAAAAATAAAGAAATCAGTGAAGTTCAATACGAGTTTCTTGGCCAAATCATCGATCCCAATTTTAACTTGAGTGATGTTAAACTTGGTATTCATAAACTTACCGCTAACATAAACTTTGACGGGAAGCAGGAAACAATCTCGAAAAATATAACCATTTTAAATAATGAAGCGCCAAAACTTTTAACCTTTGAAATTATTAATACCTATCCACATGATATTTCATCATACACGCAGGGTTTAGAGTTTTATAAAGACACGCTTTACGAAAGCACTGGACAATACACAGAATCGAAACTAAGAAAACTCGATTATAAAACTGGAAAAGTCTTAAAGGAATTAAAACTAGAAGACCGCTACTTTGCTGAAGGACTAACCATTCTAAACGATAAAATTTATCAATTAACTTGGCAAGAAAACACCGGATTTGTATACGATATTAACTCTTTTGAAGTTCTTAATACTTTCAAATACAACCGAAGCAAAGAAGGTTGGGGATTGTGTAACGATGGTACCATTCTTTACAAATCAGATGGAACCGACAAAATATTCACCTTAAATGCAGAAACCCAAGCAGAAATAAACCATATACAAGTATTTACAGACAAAGGAAAAATAGGCGCTTTAAACGAATTAGAATGGATAAATGGTAAAATTTACGCCAATATTTACCAAAGGAATGGCGTGGTGATTATCAATCCTGAGAACGGTGCAACTGAAGCTGTTATAGATTTTTCTTCTCTAAAAGAAAAAGTAACCCAACATAGCGGTTTAGACGTTTTAAACGGCATTGCTTATAATCCAGAAACCAACAGCATTTTTGTTACTGGCAAACGCTGGGATAAGTTGTTTGAAGTTCGCATTATAGAGAAATAAATGCAAATCTACATTCAAGATAAAACCGTAACCAAGGAAGATTTAGACCAACTTAACCACGTCAATAATGTACGCTATGTACAATGGGTACAAGACATTGCCGAAGCACATTGGCAACAAAAAGCTTCAACTCGAATACGCAGCGACTATTTCTGGGTATTGCTTAACCATCATATAGACTATAAAAGTCCTGCATTTCTTAACGACATTATCACTATTAAAACCTATGTCGCTAAATCGGAAGGCGTTACGTCTAATCGTATTGTTGAAATGTATCATAAGGTTGGTAAAAAGCTTATTGTAAGATCTGAAACAAACTGGTGTTTGATAGCCGTTGAAACCAATAAACCAACCCGAATCACTGAAACTATTTCAAATTTATTTAAATAATGCAGATTTGTTAAACTTTTTTAAATTGTGTGCTTTCGTGCAATTTATGTGTTTTATTTATAGCTGTAAAATCTTCAAACTTAAAGATGTCAAAATTTCATCTCTTGTTTATATTGGTAATTATTCCTTGTTTATCAATGGGGCAGCGAATTTCAGGCACCGTTTACGATGCTGATGAATCACTGGCCTCAATTCAAATTATTAACCGTACCCAAAATGTTGTGGTCTTTACCGATGTGAATGGGAACTTTCTAATTCCAGCTAAAATAAATGATAGCATTTCATTTACTTCCCGATTTCATCATCAATTTAGAATGAAAGTTGAGCCTGTCCATTTTAACGAAGTGTTTGTGGTTGAACTAAAGAAAATCACAAATGAATTGGATGAAGTGTATCTTGAAAATCTACCTGATAACAATTCCTTTGAACAGGACACCTTTAATTCTAAATTTGCCGAACAGTTTGAAAAGGATCGCAAAAACAATCCCGAAAAATACGGAAGTGCTGCTAGTGGCAACATGGATTTTATTGCCATCGCTTCTATGATTGCGGGTTTATTCAAAAGTAAAAAACCGAAGCCAGAGGTTTTGATACCATTAAATGCCAAACGTCTCGATTCTCTATTTGCTAAAGATCGTTTTTTTAATCAGGAACTTATTCTTAAAGACTTAAAAATTGAAAAGGAACTTCACGGACTATTTTTTGAGTTCTGCGAAACCAAGCAAATAGATTCTAAATTGCTAGACCCAAATCAACAATTAACACTGCTATCCGAACTTATGGAAGCCAGTACGGAGTTTAAAATTTTAATTGCCAACGCACGTAAAGAAGACTGATTTTTAAATTACTTGGTTTACAATAAATCTTAACTTCAAAAGTTATATTTTTGGCTTGTTTAGTTAATCAACTTTCATGAAACACATTTTTTATTATTTTATAGCTGCTTTTTTTATCATTTTTTGGAGTTCCTGTAGAGAAGATTTTAGTTTTTCTCCAAGTACTGGCAGCTTAGAATTTTCTAAAGACACCATTTATTTAGACACCGTTTTTACCAATATCGGGAGTAGCACCTATAACTTAAAAGTTTACAATCGCAGCGATAACGATATTATAATTCCGCTTATTCAACTATCGCAAGGTGAAAATTCATTTTACCGAATGAATATTGATGGTGGTACAGGTAATTCAGGATCTCTTCAAGGCAAGCGTTTTGAAGATGTAGAGCTACTAGCCAAAGACAGCATGTTTATTTTTATTGAAACTACAATAAACATTCAAACCTTAGCCGCTCAAGATACACAGTTTTTATATACCGATGCTATTTTGTTTGATTCAGGCAACAACCAACAACATGTGGAACTGGTGACTTTGGTAAAAGATGCCGTGTTTATCTATCCGCAGCGCTTTCAAGATGGTTTTATCGAAACCTTAACTTTTGATGTTGATGGCGACGGTATTCCAGATGAAACTAATTTACAAGGTCGATTTTTAAACGACGACGAGCTGACCTTTACCAACGAAAAACCCTATGTTATTTATGGATATGCTGGTGTAGATGCAGGCAAAACACTCACTATGCAACCCGGAACACGTGTACATTTTCATGCTGATTCTGGCATTTTGGTAACTTCCAATGCTTCCCTAAATATTAATGGCGCTCTAAGTACTAGTCAAGATGATTTAGAAAACGAAGTCATATTAGAAGGTGACCGATTAGAACCACTATTTGAGAATATTCCCGGACAATGGGGTACGATTTGGTTATTTAATGGCAGCGACAATAACAACATAAATTACGCGACCATCAAAAATGCAGCGGTAGGTATTTTATGCGAAGGCAATCAAGAGAGTCCAACTGGCAAACTAAATATCAGTAATTCTAAAATATACAACTCCAGCAATTTTGGCATATTGGGTAGAGCGACTTCTATCAATGGTGAAAATGTAGTGATTAATAATTCGGGGCAATCCTCATTTGCGGGAACCTTTGGTGGCAAGTACAACTTTACGCACAGTACTCTTGCCAATTATTGGAATACAAGTTTTAGACAATTCCCTTCGGTACTGTTAAATAATTTTTTAGTTGATGCTGATAACGCTATAGTTACCAATAATTTAGAAGAAGCGAATTTTAATAATTGTATTATCTATGGAAATGACAATATCGAATTTCTATTAGAAAACGAAGGCAATAGTGAATTCAACTTTAAGTTTACTAATTGTTTGTTGCGATTCAATAATAACAACATAGCCAATTCGGGTAATTACCTGTTTTCGGATAGCAATTTTTACGAGAATAACATTTTAAACGGTATGCCGGACTTTAATTTACCATTTGAAAACGACTTGAGAATCGGTGAAGATTCTGAAGCGATTAATATAGGCAACAGCACTTTTGCCAGCCAAGTCCCCAACGATATTTTAGGGGTAATTAGAACGATTACTCCAGACGCTGGTGCTTATCAACACATTATATTTGAAGATTAAACAAAATTAAGAAGCGAACAAAGGCTTTTCACTCATCATGTCATTAACTTTAACAGCGATGGCTTCTAATTTTTCTTCGTTTGTGTGATTAATGATGGCTTCGTCTATATAAGTTACAATGGTTTCCATATCGGCTTCTTTTAAACCTCTCGTGGTCACAGCAGCGGTTCCGATTCTTATACCTGAAGTTATAAATGGGCTTTTGTCATCAAAAGGCACCATATTTTTATTAACCGTAATATCGGCCTTACCTAGAGCGGCTTCTGCTTCTTTACCTGTAATATTCTTATTGCGCAAATCAATCAACATCATATGGTTGTCTGTGCCACCAGAAATAATGTGATAACCCCGATTAACGAAAGCTTGCGCCATGGCACTCGCATTTTTCTTCACTTGTAAAATGTAATGCATAAACTCATCACTTAATGCTTCGCCAAAGGCAATTGCTTTTGCTGCAATGATATGTTCTAATGGTCCGCCCTGGTTTCCTGGGAACACTCCAGAATCAAATAAGGAAGACATCATTTTTAGGCTACCATTTTTAAGTGTTTGTCCGAAGGGGTTTTCAAAATCCTGTCCCATTAAAATCATACCACCTCGCGGACCACGTAAGGTTTTATGAGTGGTTGTGGTTACTACGTGGCAATGCGGAAGTGGATCGTTTAAGACGCCTTTAGCAATCAATCCTGAAGGATGCGATATATCTGCCAGCAATAAAGCGCCAACATTATCTGCTATTGTTCTAAATTTTTCAAAATCAATATCACGTGAATAAGCCGATGCACCAGCAATGATAAGTTTTGGTTGTTCCTTTTCTGCAATATCGCTAATCACATCGTAATTTAAAATGCCTGATTCTTTTTCAACACCATAAAACGAAGGTGTATATAACTTGCCAGAAAAGTTTACAGGCGAACCATGCGTTAAATGACCACCATGCGATAGATCGAAGCCTAGAATTTTATCACCAGCATTAAGAATGGCATGAAAAACCGCAGTGTTAGCCTGACTGCCAGAATGCGGCTGCACATTAGCCCAAGCCGCACCAAACAAAGTTTTTGCGCGATCTATGGCTACTTGTTCTACTTCATCAACAATTTCACAACCGCCATAATAGCGCTTTCCGGGGTAACCTTCGGCGTATTTATTGGTTAAAACTGAACCTGCGGCTTCGAGTACTTGTTCACTTACAAAATTCTCTGAAGCAATAAGTTCTAATCCATTAAGTTGTCTTTCTTTTTCGGCTTGAATAAGTTCAAAAATTTGATGGTCGCGTTGCATTTTTTTGTGTGAATTTAAATTTTTAGCAAAAATAACGAATACCGTTCGCTAAATACTACAAAAAACATATATTTGAATGATATTTAATGAACAATTAATGAACAATTAAGCATGTTACAATCCGCAAATAATCCAAATAGAAGCTCTTGGTTACACGTTACAAAAACTTCAGATTTTCCAATTCAAAACATTCCTTTTGGCGTGTTTTTAACGAGAGAGGATATTATTACCATAGGCAGTAGAATTGGAGACACGGCGATAGATCTTGGAGCCTTACACCAATTAGGCTATTTTGAAGGTATTCCGTTAACTGATGATATCTTTCTTCAGGATTCTTTAAACGATTTTATTGCTGATGGCAGAAAAACTTGGCGTGCTGTTAGAAACAGAATTGCTGAAATTTTTGATAGTAACAACCCAGCTTTACGCGATAATAAAAAACATAAAGAGATTGTGCTGTTTCGTTTAGATGAAATAGAAATGCAATTACCAGTGCATGTAGGCGATTATACCGATTTTTACAGCAGCATTGAGCATGCTACCAATATTGGTAAAATGTTTAGAGACCCAGACAATGCGCTATTACCAAACTGGTTGCACATACCAGTTGGGTATCATGGTAGAAGTTCTTCAATTATTCCTTCTGGGATTCCAATTCACCGACCACAAGGACAAACTTTACCTGCGGAAAGTGATACGCCAGTGTTTGGTCCGTCGCAGTTGGTAGATTTTGAATTAGAAATGGCTTTTATCACTACGGCGGCCAATGATTTGGGAGAACCTATTCCTATTGAAGAAGCAGAAGAGTATATATTCGGATTGGTGCTTTTTAATGATTGGAGCGCGCGCGACATACAAAAATGGGAATACGTACCACTAGGTCCGTTTTTATCCAAGAGTTTTGCCTCTGCCGTTTCGCCATGGATTGTTACTTTAGATGCTTTAGAATCCTTTAGAGTAACGAGCCCAAAACCAATCAAGCCACAGCTGCCCTATTTACAGTATAAAGGCAAAAAGAGCTTTGATATTAATTTAGAAGTGGCTATAAAACCCAAGGGTGCCAAAGAGACTGTCGTAAGTCGTTCTAACTTTAAATATATGTATTGGAATATGTCTCAGCAACTAGCACACCACACTATTAATGGTTGCCCTGTTAATTCTGGTGATATGATGGGAAGTGGTACTATTTCAGGAAAAACTGAAGACTCATATGGCTCAATGCTTGAACTTACATGGAGTGGCGAAAAACCTATCAAAATGAAAGATGGTAGCGAACGTAAATTCATCAACGATTTTGATACGGTGATTATGCGTGGCTATTGTGAAAACGACGATGTGCGTATTGGTTTCGGGAATGTTTCTAACCAGTTGTTGCCGGTGTTTGTTCCTAAAAAAGGTAAATAGAAAAAAAAGACAATGATTTCACGGATTTCCACAGATTAAAAGTAGATGCAAACAACTAGTAAAATGCATCCGTGAAAATTAGTGTAATCCGTGTCAAAAAAATCTTCAATTTAAAATCCAATAAATAGATTTTAACTAAGCATAAAACTTTTTATATTTCCTGTAAGCAAAGAATCCTAACACGGCTACAATAGCACAACTCACGCCTATAAATTTATAGCTCAATATTTGATCGCCACTGGCATAAGAATGCAGTCCTGCCAAATAAAAGTTCACCCCGAAATACGTCATGATGATACTGGCAAAGGCCACAACAGACATTAAACTAAAAAACCAACGACCTCTTAAACCCGGTACCAAACGCATGTGAATAACAAAGGCGTATACCATGATGCTAATCAAAGCCCAAGTTTCTTTTGGATCCCAACCCCAGTAGCGCCCCCAACTTTCGTTGGCCCACATACCGCCAAGGAAATTACCAATAGTTAGCATTACCAATCCTACTGTAAGTGCAAGTTCGTTAATGATTACCAATTCTTTAATATTGATATCCATTTTCACCTTGTTCTTGGCATTGGTAAAAATCATTAATAACAAAGTCACCACTCCTAAAACCATTCCTATAGTAAACGGCCCATAACTTCCTACAATTACTGCCACGTGAATCATAAGCCAGTAACTATCCAGCACGGGCTGAAGGTTGGCAATGGCAGGATCCATCCAATTCCAATGGGCAATCATTAAAATCATAGCCGTAACAAAAGCTGTGGAAGCAATGGTTAAATCGCTTTTTCGTCCAAAAGCCAGACCCATAGCCATGGTAGCCCAGGCTACATAAATCATCGATTCATAAGCATCACTCCATGGTGCATGTCCCGAAATATACCAGCGTGCAATTAATCCGAAGGTGTGTAATAAAAACAAGGCAAAAATCACTACTTTAAAAAAGACCACCAATCGGTCAATCCACAAGCTTTTGGATTTAAATATTTGTACCATTAATACGATAAACATTAAAACACCAGCATACATATACCAACTAAACAGTTGTTTGAAGATGTCATATTTATTGTAAAGTACTTCGGTCTTTATCTTATCTTCACTTAACATCACCTCACTGCCATAGGTTTGTTGTAGCTTGGTAATACCATTCAGAATACCTTCTGCTTGAGCGAAGTTTCCAGATTGTTTGGCATTGTTAAGTGAATACAGGTAGGTAGAAATACCGTTATTTATAAAATTGGCATACATCGAATCTGCGATTTGCTCACGTAAATTTTGCTCTCTAAATTCGGTTGGTGATACCCAAGTGTTGTTTTCATCCTCAGGAATAGGAAAAAACTTCATGGCTCTTCCGTCGAGGGTATTATACAATAGGTTAACGCGCTGATCGGTTTCTTTAAATTCCTTTTGAAAACCATTGGGCACTTGCGCTTTATAAGCTTCTTCTAGAAATGGCGCTAACTTGTAGGAACCATTTGGCGTGAAAAAATCAACCAGCGAAGCATACTTTTGAGCTTGAGGAATACCAATCAAACTTCGTATGGAATCTCCCTTTTTGGGTTTTATATAAATAATAGGAACGTTGTACCACAAAAGCGGACTTTCCTGCATAGACAGCAGTAACTGATTGGCGTTAAAGTCTTCGTATTGATCGCTTTTGCTCAGTTTTCTGACCAATTCGGAGGCATAAGTATCTACTGGCATCATTCTGCCGCTAAAATCCTGCACTACCAAATTACCAAATTTTAGAGCGTGATCCAGTGGTGCGATATTGGCTGCTAATACCGAGTCTATTTGTATTTTACTAGGCATTGTTGATCCATGATCGTGGCCATCCCCTTCAAAATGTTCTTGAGAAAAACCAGTGAGCGCGAAGCATAGCAAAAGTGCCGTGATGATTTTTTCTTTTTTCTTACGAACTTTAGTAAGCGTTTTAGCCAATTCACCAAATCTGGATTTTTTATCAAACAAAATGGCTATCATTCCGAAGTAAAGTAAAAAATAACCTACATACGTAAGCCATGTTCCCCAATAGTCATGATTAACCGACAGAATGGTTCCCTTTTCATCGGGATCGAAACTGGCTTGGAAAAACCTGTAACCACCGTGGTCTAAAATATTATTCATATAAATTCGATAATCGTATGGATCAGTATTGGGGTCAATTACAGTTACTTTACTTTCGTATGACGAATAACTTTTTTCGGTACCGGGATAACGTTCCGCGATAAAGTCGTTTAATTTTATTTGAAATGGCAATTCTAATACTTTCGGACCGTATTTCACAGCAACTTTTAAACCACCAACTTCTTCTTGTTGAAAAGGATTATTTATAAACTGGCCTCCTAATATATTAATGTGTTTGGTCTCACCCTTGGAACTGACATTTAAAACAATTCCGTCTTCATCGCCTTTTAGGATTTGTGGCTTTTTAACCACTTCAAACACCCCTTTTACAATGGGCTTTGGAAACACCATTTGCAGGTTACCTATCACATATCTAGAACGCAAGGCTAATGGCTGAATGCTGTCTTTTACCAAGATTCCTTGAGTTCCCGTGGCCATGGTCATATATTCACCTTCAAACGGCGATTCGATAAACAGTTGGCCATCTTTTTCGGTGATATTGATAGCGCCTTTTTTAGGATTGTTCAAAGTAAATGGCATATTGTGCAATAATTGCTCTGTACCATCTTTTAAAAAGTGGTTGTGCGGTTTTCCATCGGTGGCTTCCACCATTTTTAAATAGGCTTCACCCTTATCGTCTGGCACCACATCTAATTCTGCACCTTTAATATATTTTTCGAGTGAAATATTAACTTCTTGCTGGTCGTAAGTAATGGTATGATCAAATTCGTTATCGAGACGGTATGAAAAGTCTACTTCAAAATCCTTCGCATAGCGTTGTGCGACACCGTTTATTTTGTAATCGCCATCCACATAAACCGTGACGTAGGTTTTTTGAGATAGAAAGTTTTGTTCCGTATCGCCTTCGCGAATAGCCATCATGCCTTCAAAACCAATATAGCGCGTTACAAAAGCACCTACTAAAATTAAAATAAAGGCAAGGTGCAACACGAGCGTTGACCACTTGGGTCTTTTGTAAAGTCGGAATCTAAAAATATTACCCACAAAATTGATAACAAAAAACACCATGATAGCCTCAAACCACCAGGTATTATAAATCATTTGACGGGTAAACGCAGTTGGTGAGGTTTCCTCGCCGGCATCTAAAAACGTACCTACTGCCATAGACACGGCAAACACAATAAACAAAACGGCGGTAAGTCTGGTAGAAAACAGGAATTGAGCAATTTTTTTTTGCATAGCAAAGAGGCAGTTGAATTGACTGCAAATTTAAGGCTTTTAGTTTGTTTTTTTATTACTATCATTTGAATAAAGATGTTAAAAAGCTATTAATGCTTTTCTTTTTTTTAAAACAATACTTGGTTATTTTAGCCAAATGATTTCAGTAGTACTTTTAGGCGCAGGTAATGTAGGCACACATTTGTACCGAGCGTTTCAAAAATCAAGTGATGTTACTGTTTTACAATGGTACAATCGGAGCATAGAACGTATTTCTTCTTTTAAAAATGAAGTTGACATTACCGATGACCTCAGCGCACTTGTAGAGGCCGATATTTATATGATTGCCGTGAGCGATGGTCATATTGCAGCCATTGCGAAAGCCTTACCATTTAAAGGCCGACTTATCGTGCATACTTCGGGTAGTTTACATTTTAGATTTCTAGGCTTGAATAACCGGCGAGCCGTATTTTATCCATTACAAACTTTTACCACATCTCGAGAAATTGATTTTAGTCAAGTCCCGATTTGTATTGAATCTACTAATAAAAAAGACATTGAAACGCTTATCCATTTAAGTGATGCTATGGGATGTAAACATTATTTAATTGATTCGGAACAGCGCTTAATTATCCATCTTGCTGCTGTTTTTGTAAATAACTTCACCAATCAACTCTACCGTATTGCCCATGAACTAAGCGATGCTAAAAATATAGAGTTTGAAATGCTAAAACCACTCATTATGGAAACTGCTTTAAAAGTTCAGGATATGTCGCCTTATTTAGCCCAAACAGGTCCGGCCAAACGCGGTGATAAAAATACCATTAAACGCCATTTAAATTTATTAGAAAAGCCAAAGCACAAAGCAATATACCAATTATTAACCGATGCTATCAAACAAACCCATGGAAACAAAAAGTTATAAAGAATATTTACACGACATTACCACTTTTATTTTTGATGTGGATGGCGTACTCACCGATGGTACCATTACCATTACTACAGAAGGCGAAATGTTGCGTACCATGCACACCAAAGATGGTTATGCTATTAAAACAGCATTAAACGCAGGCTTTAAGGTATGTGTAATTTCTGGAGGCACCAATGAAGGAGTGCGTGTTAGGTTACGCGCCTTGGGGGTAACGGATATTTATTTAGGAGCCCATCACAAAGTGGATCAGTTAGATGCGTATATGGATGTTTATGGTATTAAACGCGAACAGGCGTTGTTTATGGGCGACGATCTGCCAGATTTTCATGTGATGCAAATGGTGGGCTTGGCATGTTGCCCGCAAGACGCCGTTCCAGAAATTAAAGCAATTTCTCATTACATTTCTCACAAAGAAGGCGGCAAAGGCTGTGTGCGTGATATAATTGAACAAGTACTTAAAGTTCAGGGGAAATGGCAAGAAAACTTTAACGCTCAATACGATTAATAGTTAGTGTCTTGGGTAGATCGCAACGCCGACATAGCACCAGGATTTGGATATATAGGATTTGGAAACAACCAAAGTGTTTTTAATCGAAGATCCAAAATGCCCTTTTCTGAAATTAAAGAAAAACTGCACAGCGAAACCCACTTGCATTACAAATTAGATTTTTTACATTGTGAGCTCACCGAAACCGATCGTGCTTTTATTAAAAACAAGATTAAAAAACAAGAACGCAAGGTGGTATTCAAAACGCGTGTGCTTAGTGTTGTACTGGCAATGATGGTCGCTGTGGTGGCTTACTATCTTATTATTCAAATTATGTCTCGATAACTATTATGGCTGTTATTCCTTATTTTTTAAAACTTATCAGGTGGCAAAATTTACTTATGCTAGCCTTGGTACAATGCCTTATTAAGTTTGCTTTATTCATACCTGAGTTTGGTATTGAAACTACCTTAAACTGGTATGGTTTTGCTTTGTTAGTATTGGCAACACTTTGCATTGCTGCTGCCGGCTACATCATCAATGATATTTACGATGTAGAGGCCGACACTATCAATAAACCAGAAAAGCTTATTATTGATCGACATATCTCAAACAAGACAGCCTTTAACTGGTATTTATTTTTGAATGTGGCCGGTGTGGTTCTTGGTTATGTTATGGCTAATACGGTTGAAAAAAGCAGCTTTTTTATGCTGTTTATTATTATTTCGGCTTTGCTATATGTGTATGCTTCTTATTTGAAATACACCTTGCTCTTAGGTAATATTGTGGTGGCTTTATTGGTGAGTACCAGTTTACTCATTGTGGGATTATTTGAACTTCTCCCCGTGTTAACACCCGAAAATCGCAACACACAATTAACCGTTTTCAAAATATTATTAGACTATGCCATTTTTGCCTTTTTGCTCAATTTAATTAGAGAACTCGTAAAAAGCATTGAAGATATTGATGGCGATTATAAAGCTGGTGCACGCTCCTTGCCTATAGTAATAGGAAGAGAACGCGCAACACGCGTTGTTTTCTTATTGTCGTTATTACCAGTTGCAGCGGTTATATATTATATGCTTACTTATTTATACAAACAGCCCATAGCGATGGTATATTTTTTAATTACGGTTTTGGCACCCTCAATTTACGGCAGTATTCAGTTGTTTTCAGCAGAGAGAAAAGCACAGTTTAGCAACTTGAGTAAGCTTTACAAACTTATCATGCTTTTTGGAATGCTGTCGCTGCTCTTGTATAAATTTATTTTAACCTAGTTTATGATTTCAGAGGCATTTAAATTCTATCAAATCATTTTGGCATCTGGTTCACCTAGAAGGCAATCACTATTGAAATCTTTAGGTGTGGATTTTGAAATCCGATTAAAACCTATTAACGAAGTCTATCCTAAAACACTTCAGCGGGAATACATCACCAACTACCTGGCGCAACTCAAGGCCGAAGTTTTTAAAGCAGACTTGAACCCTAAGGATATTCTTATCACCAGCGACACCATCGTTTGGCTAAAGGATAAGGCCCTCGAAAAACCAATCGATCGTGCCCATGCAATACAAATGCTACATTCATTAAGTAATACCATGCACGAAGTGATTACTTCGGTATGTTTTACAACCACAGAAACACAGCTTACCGAATTTTGCATTACTGAAGTTCACTTTAAAGCCTTAACTACCGCGGAGATTGAATTTTATGTAGATCACTTCAAACCCTTTGACAAAGCAGGTGCGTACGGCATTCAAGAATGGATTGGCGAAATTGGTATCACTCATATTAATGGCTCCTATTTAAATGTGGTAGGCTTTCCTTTGCATCTTGTTTATAAAACGTTAAACGATATGGTGTCCTGAGACTAGCGTTGTATCTTTAAACTTAAAATTAAACTACCATGTTTTTAAATAAAGTCATATCCGGCACAATTGTAATTGGTACATTTCTTTCGATTTTAAGCTGTCAATCAGACCAGAAAGACAACACTTTTACCGTTACAGAATCTCCTGAACAAACTGCTCGGGCGTTAAGCGATGCTTTTAAAGGTTATTGGTATGCTGGCAAGGCCGAAATTACTTCCTATGCTTTACAACAATCGCGATATGGAGAAGTTCGGGAAGGAAGCGCGGTATTGGTATATGTGACTGAAGATTTCTTGCCAGATGCTCAAGTCAAGGCCGATAACGCTTCACCCAGCAATATAGGCGTGCTTAAATTAAACGCTACTAAAAACTTTAATACCGGCATTTATCCTTATCATATCATGCAAAGCACCTTTTTCCCTATTGCAAACAACCAGCATGCTTCAAAGATTACGGCTTCGGTACAGGAGTGGTGTGGACATGTTTATGCCCAAATAAATAATCGTGACCAGTTTGAAGTGCAATCCCATTCTTATTTTCAATCGGAAGCCGATGAAGCCTTTAATCTGGATAAAACCTATTTAGAAAATGAACTCTGGGTACAATTGCGGATCGACCCTAAAAGTTTACCAGTTGATACTTTAGAAGTTGTTCCATCATTAGAATATTTGCGTTTGAAACACCAAAATATCAAAGCTTATAAAGGGAGTGCTGTATTGGGCGATTCTACATATACCCTAAGTTATCCCGATTTAAAAAGAACGCTTACTATTCAATTCAATCCTAAATTTCCATACGACATTCGGCAATGGGATGAAACCTATCCCGATGGCCAACAAGGTGAATTAATGACCACAACTGCAATTAAACTTAAAACCATTATGGAGCCTTATTGGCAGCAAAACCGAAACGAAGACTTTTATTTAAGGGACCAATTAGGCTTGGATTAATCAACGCTTTTAAAGTATCTTTGACCTTACAATTCTAACATCACATCCATTGGCAACCTACAAAACACAAATCATTGCTACCATCATAGCACTGGCTATTTTTCTTATTATCCGAATGATTATAAGAATGCTGGTTATTAAATTAGGAAAAAGCAACGGTATTAATGTAGCGCGCATACGTCTTATCAATCGCTACACTACGGTTACGTTATTTTTTCTGTTCGTTTTAGTTGAATCGTTTATCCTTCAAATAAAAACTAGTGATATCGCTTTGGTGTTTTCATCGGTGTTTGCAGTAATTGGTGTAGCCTTATTTGCCATTTGGTCAATTCTTAGCAACGTAACTTCTGGAGTTATTATGTTTTTTTCATTTCCTTTTAAAGTAGGCGATAAAATAGCCATTCACGACAAAGACTTTCCTGTGGAAGCTATTATTGAAGATATTCGCGCGTTCCAATTACACTTGCGATTAGATAATGGCGACTTGGTAACCTATCCGAACAACCTGATTCTACAAAAAGCGGTAACTTTGGTACAAAAGAATGCTATTGAAGATGATTCCAAAAAAGCTTAACTTTAAAGCATGGCAGGAAAGAATAAATCTAAGAAACGGAATTCTAACTTTAAAAAACAAATCGGTCTCAAGCCTGGAGTACCCATTTATACTGGTCACAAAGATGCCAAAACGCTTGATATTGATTATCACAATTATACTGCTGAGGAATTAACCACTGGACCCATAAGCAAGGTTGAAGATAGCTTTAAGTTTGCTACCACCACCGATAAGTCATGGATAAACCTCAACGGACTCAACCATACCGATGCTATTGAAAGTATATGTTTACATTTTCAAATACACCCATTGAGTATCGCCGATGTTGTGCATGTGGGTCAACGGCCCAAACTAGACGAGCATGCCGAATATATTTTTGTGCTGCTTAAAATGTTGCATTACGATGTAGATGGAAATTTAGTGAACGAACAAGTAAGTTTTGTTTTAGGCACCAACTTCCTATTAACCTTTCAAGAGTCTGAAGGTGATGTATTCAATGGCGTACGCGAACGACTTAAAGTGGATCAATCGCGAATTCGTAGTTTGGGACAGGATTATTTATTATACACGCTTATTGATGCCATTGTTGATAATTATTATTTGGTGATTGAAACTTTAGGTAATAAAGTAGAAGCTGTTGAAGATATGTTGTTTAAAGGAGAAGCTGATGAAGAGGTTACCTTACAAATTCAAGAACTAAAACGTGAAGTATTGCGCGTGCGTCGTTCCATCTTTCCTATGCGGGAAGTAATTAACCGCTTAGAAAAATCGGAGCATAGCTTTATCAGTAAAAGTACGAACGCTTACTATCGAGATGTTTACGAACACATCATTCAAATTATTGAAAACATCGATATTAACCGTGAAATGATTTGGGGTTTGATGGATATGCATTTGACTGCCATTAGCAATAAAATGAATCAAGTGATGAAGGTTTTAACCATAATCGCCACTATTTTTATACCACTCACATTTATTGCAGGCATTTACGGTATGAATTTCGAAAACATGCCTGAATTACGTTATGCCAATGGTTATTACGTTCTTTGGGCGGTAATGATTTTAATATTTCTAGGTATGCTCTATTTCTTTAAACGGAAAAAATGGTTGTGAGTTCTTAACTATATTTTTATTGAGTGTTTTTTCATTTCGTTAAATAATCATTAAAACAACCCACTTGCCCTGCTAACTTTTCTATATTTGAGCCAAAGCGTCTAACAACCAATCATGCAAACATCAAGATTATTAGTATTTAGCTTGTTTTTATGCGTCTCTGCCCTGAGTGCGCAGCAACCAAAAAAATTATCATCCTCCGAAATATTCGAATCCGTTCAAAAACTCAACGTGCTAGGCTCTGTACTCTACATTGCCGCGCATCCCGATGACGAAAATACACGGCTTATTTCTTATATGGCTAATGAAGTAAAAGCGCGTACCGCCTATTTATCGCTTACTCGCGGGGACGGTGGTCAAAACTTAATCGGTCCCGAATTAAGAGAGCTTCTAGGTTTAATCCGTTCCCAAGAATTAGTAGCCGCTCGCAGTATCGATGGTGGCGAACAATTATTTACCCGTGCTAACGACTTTGGATTTTCAAAACACCCAGACGAAACCCTCGCTATTTGGGATAAAAACGAGGTGCTAAGTGATGTAGTTTGGGCTATCCGAACCTTTAAACCCGATATTATTATCAACCGTTTTGATCATCGCACGGCTGGCAGAACGCATGGTCACCACACCGCATCTGCAATGTTGGGTTTAGAAGCTTTTGACCTCGCCAACGATAAAACCAAATATCCCAATCAATTAAAATATACTTCTACCTGGCAACCTAAACGCATTTTTTTCAATACCTCTTGGTGGTTTTATGGTAATCAGGAAGACTTTGATGCCGCTGATAAATCGAATATGATCACCTTTGATATTGGCGTTTATTATCCGTTAAAAGGCAACTCAAATAACGAAGTTGCCGCCATGGCCAGTAGTCAGCATTTGAGTCAAGGATTCGGTAGGTTGAGCGATCGGGGCAGTCAGCAAGAATATATAGAATTATTAAAAGGCGAAGCCCTAAAAGACAATACCAATATATTTGAAGGTATCGACACCAGTTGGAATCGTATTAAAGGCGGCAAAGCTATTGGCACTATTTTAAATCAAGTAGAAATCAATTTTAATTTTAACAATCCTTCAGAACATTTACAGCAATTGGTAGAAGCCTATCAGCTATTACAAACGGTTGAAGATACCCATTGGAAAGCGGTAAAGTCGCATGAACTTCTCAACCTCATCGAAGCCTGTGCGGGCTTATATTTAGAAGCTACATCCAGGGATGCCACGGCATGTCCAGGCGAATCGGTAACCCTTAATTTAGAAGTTATCAACCGGAGTAAGGCTAATATAACCTTGAAATCGGTTCAGGTTTTAAATACTTCGGATAACTTAATTACCCAACAAAATTTGCTTGCTAATAACAAGTATAACTATAATTTAGAAACCACAATTCATCCAGAGGCCAATTACACCAGTGCCTATTGGCTTTTAAACGAAGGGACGCTAGGCATGTACCATGTTAAAGAACAAACTCAAATAGGTCAACCCATTTCTAATCCAGCGCTGGAAGTACAGTTTTTCATATCTGTTAATGGTGTGGAATTAGCCATCAGCAAACCCGTTGTGTATCGCTATGCGAAACCCGATAAGGGTGAATTGTACCAACCTTTTGAAATTTTACCACCAGCCACTGTAAGTCTTAGCAATAAGGTAGTGATTTTTGACACCGCAGACGCCAAACAACTAGAAGTAACAGTTAAAGCACATACTGACAATGCAAGAGGTAACCTATCTTTGGTACATCCTGAAGGTTGGGTGATAAGTCCTGACAGCTACACCTTCAACATCGAAAAAAAGAATGATACTAATACTTTTGTGTTTACAGTACAACCACCTAAGGCACAGAGCGAAGGCTATATAAGCCCAAGGGTAAATATCAATAGAAATCTTTATTCTAAGGAAGTAGTAGAAATCAACTATAGTCATATACCTTTTCAAACGGTTTTATTGCCGAGTCAAACCAAAGTAGTCCGTTTAAATATTGAAAAGCGTGGCAATAGCATTGGTTATATAGAAGGCGCTGGTGATGTGGTTTCGGAGAGTCTGCGACAAATTGGCTATGAGGTAAGCATTATTAAACCAGAAGATATCAATCCCGATTATTTGGCTGAATTTGACGCCATTGTAGTTGGCATTCGCGCCTACAACACCATTGAAGCTTTAAAGTTTAAGCAAAACGATTTACTAAATTACGTGGCCAATGGCGGCAACATGATTGTACAGTATAACACGAGTCGTGGCATATTGGTTGATAATTTGGCTCCCTATAATTTGCAATTGTCTAGAGATCGTGTAACCGATGAAACTGCAAATGTTCGGTTTCTGAATCCAGAACATCCTATACTCAATGTACCTAATAAAATTACCGAAGCCGATTTTAAAAATTGGACCCAAGAACGCGGTTTGTATTTCCCTGATGAATGGGCCAAGGAGTTTACACCGATTTTGTCGATGAACGATCCCAACGAATCTCCTAAAGAAGGCAGCTTATTAGTGGCAGCGTATGGCAAAGGTTATTATGTATATACAGGACTTAGCTTTTTTAGAGAATTTCCTGAAGGTGTGAGCGGCGCCTATCGCTTGTTTGCAAATATGCTATCTTTAGGCAAAACAACTGCCGATTAAACATAAGCTTATGGATAGTAATTCTAAGCCTGACACCAAATTTAAGTGGGAATCCTTTTACACCGTTATTTTAATAGCGAACCTATTGTATATCCTTATATTTTACATCCTAATGCAATCCTTTTAACATGGAATTATTAGACTGGTTGGTATTGGGTTTTACTTTAGTAACTATTGTGGCTTACGGCACATGGAAAACGCGCGGTAGCCGAAGTGTTCAAGATTATGTGCGAGGTGGCAACGAATCGCAATGGTGGACTATCGGATTATCGGTAATGGCTACACAAGCCAGTGCTATTACTTTTTTATCAACGCCTGGGCAAGCCTTTCATGACGGTATGGGCTTTGTGCAATTCTACTTCGGATTGCCTATAGCTATGGTTATTATTTGTATGGTGTTTATTCCACTTTACCACCGCTTAAACGTTTATACGGCTTATGAATTCTTGGAAAAGCGCTTCGACTTAAAAACAAGAACCCTAACAGCTATCCTATTTTTAATTCAACGCGGACTTGCTGCAGGGATAACCATTTTTGCACCAGCGATTATCTTATCGGTTGTATTGGGATGGAATCTTACAATGCTTAACATTATTATTGGTGTTTTGGTAATTATCTACACCGTTTCTGGTGGTACTAAGGCCGTTAGTGTCACGCAAAAACACCAGATGGCGGTTATATTTGGTGGAATGTTTACCGCTTTCTTTTTAATCATGAGTTACTTACCGGAAGACATCACGTTTAGCAATGCCTTGCACATTGCAGGTGCCAGTGAAAAGATGAACATCTTAGATTTTTCCTTCGACCTCGAAAATAGATACACGGTTTGGAGTGGCCTAATAGGCGGTACTTTTTTAGCACTCTCCTATTTCGGCACCGACCAAAGTCAGGTGCAGCGTTACCTTTCTGGTAAATCGGTTAGGGAAATGCAACTCGGACTCATGTTTAACGGTTTGCTAAAAGTACCAATGCAATTTTTTATTCTGTTGGTGGGTGTGATGGTTTTTGTGTTTTATCAATTCAATCCTTCACCTTTAAACTTTAATCCACTAGCAACGGAAACCGTTATGAATTCGGAATACGCCAAAGATTATGAGGCACTTCAAGAACAACAAAACGCCTTATTCACCGCTAAAAAAGATGTTTTAGCTAATAACTATCAAAAGGATGATGTGCGTCTCAATGCTTATATATTGGAATCGAATACCAAGCTCGATTCGCTGCGAATCTTATCTAAAACCTACATAAAGAAAGCCGCTGAAGCACAAAATGTGAGTGTAGAAACCAACGATAAGGATTATGTGTTTATTCACTTTATTTTGAATCGATTACCTCGTGGACTCATTGGATTACTATTGGCTGTTATTTTAAGTGCTGCCATGTCTTCCACAGCCAGCGAATTAAACGCCTTGGCTACCACCACTACCATGGATTTATACAAACGTAATGTGGGCGATATCCCTTCAGAAAGCACTGTAAAAATTACCAAATGGTTTACACTAGCTTGGGGAATTGTAGCGATTATTATCGCCTGTGTGGCTTACCTAGCCGATAATTTAATTCAGTTGGTAAACATTATTGGGTCTATATTTTACGGGAATGTATTGGGTATTTTTCTTCTAGCCTTTTTCTTTAAACAGATTAAAGGTTCGGCCGTATTTACCGCAGCACTCATTACGCAGGTAATTGTTATTGCATTGTTCCTTCTCGATTTTTTTGAATACATCAACTTGCCGTACCTTTGGTTAAACTTTGTAGGTTGTTTTATTGTGATGGCCTTGTCATTTATACTTCAGCTAACAACTAAGCTTAATAAACATGCCAGATAGAATCATATATTGGGGAATTATAGGCTTGGGCAAGATCGCTCATAAGTTTGCCGAAGACTTGCTAAAGGTTCCCAGATGTGAACTGGCCGCCGTGGCCTCGCGCAGTGAAACAAAAAGCAAGGCATTTGCTAACACCTTCAAAGCAAAAAAAGCTTATGCCAATTATGAGGACTTGCTTCAGGATCCTATCGTAAATGCTGTATACATCGCTACACCACATAGCTATCATTTTGACCATGCTTTATTGAGTTTAAAATACGGTAAAGCTGTATTATGCGAAAAGCCCTTTGCCATGCATACAGCACAGGTTCAAACTATGATTACTGCTGCCAAAGCTCACAATCTGTTATTAATGGAAGCCCTATGGACCAACTTTTTACCACATTATAAAAAGGCTATGGAAGTATTACATGTGGGGGCTATTGGAAAAATTTTACGTCTGGAAGCTGATTTTGGTTTCGAACCAATTTTTGACGCTGAGTCTCGGGTATTTAACAAAGAGTTAGGTGGTGGTAGCCTTTTAGATATTGGTATCTACCCTATTTTTGCAGCATTAAGCAGTTTAGGAATGCCCAAAAAAATAGAAGCAAACGCTAATTTTTTTGACAATGGTGCCGACTCGGAGTGCTTTATACATTTTAAATATGACGACAAAGTAGAAGCCAAACTTCACAGTACTTTCTTAACCAATAGCCATACTAAGGCTGTGTTTACTGGTACTTGCGGCGTTTTAGAAATTCACGGGCGCTTTCATCAACCTAGTAGTTTTACCGTTACCTTAAAAGACGAAGAACCTGTAACTTATAATTTTAAAGTTCCGTATCACGGTTATTTTTATGAAATAGACCATTTTAATCAGTTGCTAAGACAAAATAAAACCGAAAGTGATGTGATGACGTTTCAGCGTAGTTTAAACCTGATGGAATTGCTGGACACAGTGCGCACGAAGATTGGATTGCATTATTAGTCTATATTACAAATTCCAAAACAGCAAATACCAAAATCCAAATAAGTTAGGTGGTTATATAGGCTCGCTTCTAGATACAATTACTTATGCCTTGGAATCACTCCAAGTGACTTTCTGACTGGTGATACCTCGAGGTTAGAAATGTTCACGTTAAAGTGAGGTTACTGGTATTTGTAAAAGCACAAATGTTGAACAGCAAAACTTTTAGGAGTATTGAGATATTTGTAATAGGAGATGTCTACCTCCTTCGGCCAACAGGTGTTGGGCTTAGCATTGACAGGGATATCAAAAAAACCATTAAGCACCTTCCCGTTAGTACCACGAAAAATGTGCAGTACACAATAAAAAAGCCTGTTAGTCCCTTATAGTTTTACTATACCAACAGGCTTTTAAATTTGAAAGGTGATAAACAGCCTTACTAATATTTTATTACTGTAATTAAGAAAAAATTACATCGCTCCCCATTCTTTTAAAGAGGCTTCATTCATTTTTATATAATCAGCATTTTTGGCCGCTTTGGCACCTTCTAAGGATGCTTTGGCCGCCGCAATTGCTTCTTTTTTATTCCCTGCTTTAGCGTGGATTAACGATTGCTGACGGTGGTACCAAAAACGTGGCTTGTCTTTGGTCATATCTACCGCTTTGTCAATCCATTCCGCTGATTTTTTGATATCTTTACCTTCTTCCATATAATATACTGCCGCAGCATAATAATCGTCGCTAGATGGTCCAGACATTACTTTGTTGATAGAGGCAGATACCTTGGTATCGGTTGGTACAGTAAATGGAATGGCTACATGGGTGTTTTCCCATAGAATTGCAAGATTTGCACCACCATTACTTAAATCGTTAATCATAAACGTGAAAGACTCTATGGTCATAGGTAGTTTTAAAACTGGCACGGTGGTTTTAGCAGCTACTTTACTGTCGTCCCATTGCTGTGGAACACCCCAATTTTCGGTATCGGTGTAAAAATAGATTTCCCAATTTGTAGCGCCTGGCTTGGAAAATAAAGCATAGGTTCCTGCTTTTAGGGTTTGTCCGTCGATTACCACATCGTCGCTAAAGCTTACCATGGTGTTTTTGTTGGCCGCGGTTCGCCACATTTTGTCGAAAGGTACCAAGTCGCCAAAAATAGTACGGCCTTTCATGTTGGGTCTGGAGTATTCAACAGTAACATCGGTTAATCCTACTTTTTGTTCTAGTTTGCCCAACGGACTCGGTTGTGGCGCTTGAATTTGAGCCATCGCTCCAAAGGTAAATGCCAACATTAAGGCACTAAATACAAGTGTTTTCATAATTTATTCTTATTGGTTAATAGTTTAATCATTAGAAACTTAAAAGTACGATTATGAATAGGGATAGACTGTTAATGAATACTTAAAATAATAGGGTGATACGGATTTCACGGATTTGCGCGGATGGTATTTGTAAAGATTATTCAGGTTTAAAACTTCTATTTAATAAAAAGTTGTGCGCTAAAAACTCCTTTAAGTTCCTATTAATGTGTTATAGTTTAAAAGTTTATTTTTTGTTAGGGTTGTTTCAATTTAAGTTCATTGTATCCTAATAATGCTTATCTTAGTCATTCTACAGCAGAAGCCACAACTTTATGGTAACTATAACTAAGTACAATAAAAAACCATCACACCATGAAAACATTTGTCACTCTTATCCTATTTGCCTTTACTAGTTTAAGTATTAACGCCCAGAGCGTGCTTGGTGCATGGGTACATTCATTTACTGGAGCCGATGGGAGTAAGTTAAGCAGCGTCTTGATTTTTGCCGACGGATATCAAGTAATTACCACCTATAATGCCGAAACAGGCGCATTTATTCATAGCAATGGTGGCACCTGGGAATTAAACGGCACTACCATGACTGAAACGGTCGAGTTTGACACAGATAATTCTGATTTGGTAGGTGAAACTGTAAGTTTTGAAATTGAGTTAACCAACAATACTTTGCAAATTGTAGGTGATAGCCGGCAGTTTAAACGCGTTGACGATGGTACACCAGGCAAGTTGCAAGGTGCTTGGCTGATGTCGGGGCGCAAGCACGATGGCTCCATCCAATTGCGAGACACCAATACCCCTCGTAAAACGATGAAGATTTTATCTGGTACGCGGTTTCAGTGGATTGCTTACAACACCGCCACCAAGCAATTTATGGGCACTGGTGGCGGCACTTACACCACGGTTAACGGCAATTATACCGAAAACATTGAATTCTTTTCACGCGATGTAAGCCGTGTAGGTAAGAGTTTAGAATTTAAGTATGAACTATTAGAAGACAATTGGCACCACTCTGGTCTGTCTAGCAAAGGAGAGCCTATTTATGAAATTTGGAGCATCCGCGAATAAATTAAATGTTTTTATGATATCCCGTAAAACACCAAGCAGGACTGTTTTAGTTGTGTGAAACCACAAACCTGCTATTTTTTTAATATTGGTGCTGGCATCCATAGTGTATCCATAGGACATCTATAGGGCTAATCTTTCTAAAATAACTTTACCGCTGGTCCGTCCTACAATCATCACGGTGCTACTAGTGGCAATAAGAATTGGTTATTTATTTATCCAAAATATAATTTAGGTATATCGATTATAACCAATCAAAGTGGACCAAAACAACCAACTTATTAAATAAAACAGCCAAAAAAATAATTAATGAATTATTTAATGAATAAAAAACAAACTTAAGCCCTTTACAATTAGTAAAAGTAGAAATTTGAACTGCTGAATAGCATAAGGTATGTTGCTTATTGTCAAAAAAAAATCAAACCTATTATTTTTTCTAAAAAAACCTCGGAGTTAAAGGTGTTTTAATATTTTATTAAGAGATGTTATATTTTGTTTTCATATTTTTTATCTTTAAAGAGAATATATTTATTGTTTAACAATAAATATTTATCTATATTTGTTCCGTAATTAAGTAATCAATAAAAAAATGAAAGCAAAAGTAAAAACAAAAAACTTTGTATTTAAAGGGCTAAAAATTATTTCTTGGGTCATTTTCATTGGCTTATGTGTTGAAGCCGGAGGACTGATTGTGAATTTTATTTTCAGTCTTTTCAAACCAGAAATTGTCCAAAACCTATACCAAAAATTAGATTTAAGCCAAATGTATGAAAGTAGTAAACTAGCTTTTTTCGGTATGTACGGATTTATACTAAGCATTTCGATTTTAAAAGCGGTTCTGTTTTATATTGTAATTTTACTTGTTACTAAAATTGATCTTTCAAAACCATTCAACAATTATGTATCAAAACAGATTTATAAAATTAGTTACTATACGTTTTCCATTGGTTTGTTAAGCTTTATAGCCAGACAATTAGCTAAAGATTTACAACATAATGGCTTTGATATTGACAAACTAAATCAGTTTTGGGCTGACAGTCAGGCTTTTATTTTGATGGCTGCTGTAATTTACGTTATTGCAATAATTTTTTCAAAAGGAGTTGAATATCAAGAAGAAATAGAAGAAACTGTATAAGCTATGGCAATAATTGTAAACCTTGACGTAATGATGGCAAAACGAAAAATGTCACTCAATGAACTGTCTGAAAAAGTGGATATTACCTTGGCAAACCTTTCTAAACTTAAAACAGGAAAAGTGAAAGCAATTAGGTTTAGCACGCTTGAAGCAGTTTGTGAAGCATTAGATTGCCAACCGGGAGAGCTATTAGAATACTCAAAAGAGGACAAACGCTAATAATTAGATTAAAAGCAAACTTAAGCAGCAATTAACTTATGGCGCGTGAATAGGTAACTTTAATCTTTGCGATTTTAAGTGAATTTGCTGTGAGCCCACAAGAAGGTGCTTCGAAAACCGCCACAAGTCATATAAGCGAATCGTTGGAGCCATGCTAAGTCGTACTGAAAAAATACACCAATGAAAAAAATTCTTGTATTCTTATTTTCTATTGTTAGTTTTTTATCTTCTGTTGAAGGATTAGACCTCAAAATTCAAAAAGGAGAATTAAATGAAGATACAATCATAAATACATCGCTATTATTTTGTGAGAATGACTGAAATGATGGATTAATAACTGTAAGAAATACAGAAACTGTTCTCAGTAGTAAACCCTATGCTAAAGAATATTGGTTATAAGAGCACATTTGCAAAATTGGCGGTTCAATGGTTAAAACAAGCTTTGTGCTTCTATTAAAGTTTTTGCTTGAAAAGTCAATAAAAGTTTAGAAAACGGCAAAGAAGGTTTGCTAGCTTTGAATACTTATAACTGCAACATTGATTGTATAGGACTGACGCTAAATCGCTCTCTATATTTTGTTTAGGACATAATAGTATGAGATTGCTTATCCATTCCATTTTTAAATTTTGTATTCAAAAACGGATTGCATTTGGCTCGCTGGGCTTTCAATGATAGGTAATTTGAATTGGGATTTACTTTTTTGAAAACAGACAATGGTTGAGGCACTTTGAGTGTAATAATTTGTAGTGTTAATTCTTTTTTTTATATATTTAAAGCACTTAAATTGTTGCGTATGACTACTATTAGGCTTATGCCATTGTTACATCGTAAGGTTAATCAGATTGCTATTGGGTTTGTTTATGATGCTGATATAAAATCTCATATACAGAAGCTTGATGGCGTGCGTTGGAGCCAAACTCATAAAACGTTTTATATGGCTGATACGGCTGATAATAAGCGGCGTTTATACCTTCACTTGAGAGCTAAAAACTGGTTTGTAGATTATAGTGCTATAAAAGCTGTATTGCCAGTACCTGTTTTAAATAATGTTTTGTCACCTAGGACTGGATTGGCACCTTTGAAAGACGTGGCTTTATTAAAGGTAGAATCATACATAGCCTGGCTGCGTTCAAAACGTTATAGTGAAAGTACCGTTAAAACATATAGTGAGGCTTTGAGGGTATTTTTACGTTTTTATATTGACAAACCTTTGGAAGATATAACTAACGATGATATTGTTGTGTTTAACAACGCTTATATATTAAAAAATAATCTGTCTGCTTCTTACCAAAACCAAATGGTGAATGCCATAAAATTGTTTTTTAGTAAGATTGAAAATTCTAAACTTAATCCTGAACTTATACACCGACCGAAGCGTGCTAAGATTTTACCTAATGTATTGAGTAAGGAACATGTGAAATTACTATTGGAGGCTCCTACTAATGTTAAGCACCGTATGATGCTGTCGTTACTATATAGTTGTGGACTTCGCAGGGGAGAACTATTACAATTAAAGGCTAGGGATATTGACTCTCAAAGACATCTTGTAATAATTAGGCAGGGTAAAGGACGTAAGGATCGCATAGTGCCACTTTCGGACAAAATTTTGGTTATGTTACGTGATTATTATAAAATGTATGCGCCAGAGGTTTGGTTATTTGAGGGACAACGAAAAGGACATCAGTATAGCGAGAAAAGTTTGGAGGCTATTTTAAAACAGGCTTTGCTGAAATCAAAAATCAAACTACCGGTAACGTTGCATTGGTTACGACATAGTTATGCTACGCATTTGCTTGAGGGTGGTACAGATTTGCGTTATATACAGGAGTTATTAGGACATAAAAGCAGTAAAACGACAGAGATTTATACTCATGTAAGTACACAGAATTTGCAGAAAATAATATCACCATTTGACACTTTATAACTTAAAATAATTATTTTTATGAAAAAAATAATACCTGACACTTATTGCGCAAAGCTATCCGCTATTGGGTGGATTGGCGCAAGTTTGTTAGGGGTATAAACAAGTTGTACACAATATGGCTTAGGTCTGTGCATTAAATAAAGTTTCTTGCTTACCAGTCGTAATAATATTTTTTTCCACCCTTTTCTCAGCAATACTAAAATACTCGTCATTCATTTCAATACCTATTCCGTTTCTGTTTGTGTTTTTGCAAGCTACCATAGTTGAGCCACTACCCATAGTTAAATCAACTATTAAATCATTTTCATTGCTAAAAGTCTTTATCAAATCTTCAAGCAATAAAATAGGCTTTTGCGTTGGGTGGTAGTTATCTCTATCTCGTTTGTATTCAAAAACATTGTCTTTGTATTTACCACCTTGCCAAAGGTTAAAGGTGCTACCATATAGTTCTGTTTGTTCTTGTAAGTGTTTCTGTTGGTAATCGTCAAATATTTTTATAATTTCTTCCTCTGTTTTATCAAAGTTGTAAAATTCGTTCAATACTTTGTAATGCTTTTCTGTTATCTTTTGTATTTGCACATAGTTCCAGTCTAATTTATGTTGGCAAATAACTTTTGCACTTTGTGTGTTTTTGGCTATACCACTTTTTAAATATGCTTCGTGTAATCGGCTATCATTCCAAAATATTCCAACTTTTTCTTGTGTTTCTTTTAGCCAATTTCTTATTGGGTGTTTTAATTCTAAATCGTGCTTTGGGTTCATTTTACTAAATATCAAAATGTCTTCCGTTCTATAAAGCAAAGCACTTTTTGAACGCATAAAACTACCAAGCGTATCTTTTAACCAAATTGCCCTGTAATTAAAAGGCAGGTTTGGTATTGCTTTATTTATCAATTCCCTTGTAAATGGTTCTTGTGCGAAAAGTATCATTTTTCCATTTTTGCGGAGTATTCTATTTGCAACTTGCATTATTTTATCAGTATCTATAATACTATCCCATTTGTGTTTTTCTCTTCCTTTGTGATATATCCCTGTTTTACTTTGCCCTTCCATTGTTCCATAAGGCAAATCAGTCAATATTAAATCAACACTTCCGCTTTCAATTTTATCGCTTTCAATCAGGCAATCACCTTTGTATAATTTTATCATTGTTATTTGTTTTGCTTCGTGCCTCAGCAATTTGCCACCGCACAAAAATATTATTACTTAGTTTCGTTCTTTTAATTTAGGTTCGTGCCTAAAGTCGCCATACAGTGTACAACAATGTATATACGCAATGCTTCCTATCGTCAGCACTTCGCATATACTTTACCGTTATGCCTCACCCCAAAAAACGACATTGAATGAATAAAATTCCGATAGGACTTAAAAGAACAGCGACACTTTGCATTTTAAGACATAGCAACAAATTTCTGTTACTCAAAAGGCTTAAAGAGCCAAACAAAGACAATCTTACGCCAGTTGGCGGTAAACTTGACCCTTTTGAAAGTCCTTTAAAATCAGCCATACGTGAGACGTTTGAAGAAACAGGAATTAAGGTTGATACCATGAAGTATTGCGGGATTTTGACGGAAACCTCACCGACAGAATACAATTGGACTGGCTATGTTTATATCGCAGATATTGATTTTGTTGAACCACCAAATTGTAATGAAGGGACTTTAATGTGGATTGACTTTGAGGACTTATTGACAGTGCCAACGCCAAAGACTGATTGGTATATTTACAAGTATATTCTTGACAACAAACCTTTTGCGTTTAGTGCGGAATATGACGACAAACTAAACATTTTGTCTATGACAGAAGAAATTGAAAATAAAGTAATTATATGACAAGACCAAGAGTAAAAATTTGCTGTATAAGCAGCATTGAAGAAGCAAAATTAGCCGTTGAATACGGTGCTTCTGCATTAGGTTTGGTTGGTCATATGCCAAGTGGGCCAGGTGTAATTGGAGATGAACTCATTTATCAAATTGCCAAGGCAGTACCACCACCTATTTCAACTTTTTTGCTAACAAGTGAAACAAAATCACAAAACATAATTCAGCATTATAAAAGAGTAAATACTACGACAATTCAGATTGTTGACGAATTAGAACAACGAGAGTATCAATTACTGCGAGACGAATTGCCAAATGTGAAATTGGTTCAAGTCATTCACGTTATTGACGAAAATTCTGTAAAGGAAGCAATCGAAGTATCTAATTATGTTGATGCTATTTTATTGGACAGTGGAAATCCAAACTTGTCTGTGAAGGAATTAGGCGGAACAGGACGAACTCATAATTGGGAATTGAGCCGAGAAATAAGAAAAGCAATTCCAATTCCTTTATTTCTTGCAGGTGGACTAAACAAAGACAATGTA
Organism: Flavobacteriaceae bacterium; assembly: GCA_018402135.1. GTDB lineage: Bacteria > Bacteroidota > Bacteroidia > Flavobacteriales > Flavobacteriaceae > Paucihalobacter. Next base: position 115,040 of record JAGYJF010000004.1, read on the forward strand.
AGACAAGCAATTGAGACAGTTCAACCTTTTGGGCTTGACCTTTGCAGTAGTGTTCGAACAGAAGGACAACTTGACCGACAAAAACTTAAAGACTTTTTTAATGCAATTGGGCACTGAAAAATACGACAAAAAGAAGGGCGAAGGCATAACACTGGCTATACGTAATGCGGGCGAAAGTGCAGATATGAAGGTAATTACATTAAATAAACCAAGTGCTAAATTGAAAAGTAAGTGCCTTGAAATCCCGCACTACGCATAGCCAAACCGTTATGGGCAAGTTTATGAAAAGACAACTAAACGGAAAACGACAGACAAGAGAACCGCCAAAGGAAAACTTTGATAGTTCCTAAAAGATATTTTGCAAAATTGAAAAACTAAAGTTGAGACTAGAAACAACTTTAAAAAACGGGGCGTAATCCGAAAAGCCAAATGAGTAGGAAAAATTTAAATAAAAAAATGGATAATAACAATCTCAAAGTACTAGCAAACAGAAAATTCCAACATTCAAACTTTGTTGGCAGCAAAACAACCTGGACATTTAATGAAGATGGGAGTAAAGTCAATGTGAAAGCTGGATGGTTAGGTATAAATACAGTAAATTCTACTATTAATGTTGAAAGTTTGGGAGATGGAAAATTTGTAGGAAAAGGGTTTATTTCACAGAAATTTTCATTAGAAGGAAATCACATCAAAACTGGACCAGTTTCTTTAACTGAAATATTTGAATAATTATGAAAATACTAATCAAAACAGTAATTATTTCATTTTCGCTTTTCCTTTTTAGTTGTTCTGGCAAGCTTAATAAAGACAACTATGACAAGATATCTAATGACATGTCTGTATCTCAAGTTGAATCAATACTTGGTAAAGGTGAGTCACAAGCTTCTTCTAATATCGATCTTGGGGAATACGGAGGAAATATAAGCTCCGAGGTAATGACTTGGCAATCTGGTACAAAAGTGATTTCAATTACTTTTTCAAATGGTAAAGTAATGGCTAAAGCACAAAATGGCCTTTAAGTAAAAAAAATGAATGGGGCCAAGCCCCATTCATTTTTTTAAACATTAATAAATTCAAAGGAATGAAAAGAATTTTTACAGCAATACTAATAATTGGCGCTCTCACAATCACTTTATTTGGTTGTGGCAATAATAATCAAGAATCAACTAACAACTCATCACCAAATGAGACTGAAAAAAAATCTGAAGATAAACCCGAGGGTTTGTCGGCTGAATTTTTGGGAAATTATCACGGTATTCAACCAAGCTATTTTATGAAAAATCAATATGGTGATGATATGGTAATTAACGGAAATAAGGTTTCAGTTCCATCAATCGACTATAAATTCCTATTTAAAGAAAATACAATCGTAAGCTTACAACAAATCAATCTCGAAGACAACAGCCGAGTATATTATGACGGAACTTACAAAATCATTTCGGAGGAAAGTATCACAACCAAAATTGAATGTTCTTTAAGCGATGGTCAAGGTTCAAATCCTACTTATGTGTTAACCATAAATA
>JAGYJF010000005.1 GCA_018402135.1 Flavobacteriaceae bacterium
ACACTGTGTATGCTGGTAACCCGGCCGTAAAAGTTAAATCCCGAATTATAAATTAATGAGCCTTAAAATCTCTATTGTTACTACTACCTACAACGCCGCCACTACGTTAGAATCCTGTATGCACTCTGTGTTGGGTCAGGATTATCCCAATATCGAATATATTGTTATAGATGGTGGCTCTACCGATAACAGTGTGCAGCTCATTAAAGACAAGGCTGCCCAGTTTCCGCATATCCAATGGGTATCGGAGCCTGATAAGGGTATTTACGATGCGCTTAATAAGGGCATCGCCATGGCAACTGGCGAGGTGGTCGGTTTTGTGCATGCCGATGATATGATTGCCGATGAACATTGCATTAGTGCCATTGCCGCAGCTTTTGAGGCGCATGGGGTTGATGGGGTGTATGGCGATTTGCATTATGTAGAGGCTGCCAAGCCCAACAAACGCGTTAGAAACTGGAAAAGCTGCGACTTTAAACCAGAACTGTTACCACAGGGTTGGATGCCAGCACATCCCACGCTGTATCTTAAAACAGCGGTGTACCGCAAGTACGGTGATTTTGATACCTCATACCATATTGCTTCCGATTACGAGTTTATGTTGCGCATATTTAAGCAGCAGGCACTGCGGTTTTACTACCTGCCAAAAACCCTGGTTAAAATGCGTACAGGTGGTGTGAGCAACCGCAATTTTAAAAATATTATCCAAAAAAGTAAAGAAGATTTGCGAGCCCTTCAAGCACATAAGATTGGCGGTCTGTGGACGCTTTGGCTAAAGAACAGCTCTAAACTTCAACAGTTTTTTTAGTATTTTATCGAAATTTTTTAAACTTAACAATATAGTAATAGGCATATTAAAAATAAATATGTATCTTTATCGCTCCCCAGTTTAATAACCTACATACCATGTGCTATGATTCAAACCTTACTGGAGAATTTTAAACCCGAGAATTTTATTGGATGGCTGTTTTTATCGGCTGGATTAATTGCGGCTGTAACGGGCCTGCTTGCTTACCCCGCTATTAAAAATGTGGCCGAGGCCAAGAATTTGATGGACAATCCCGACGCCCGCAGTTCGCACCATACCAAAGTGCCTAATTTAGGCGGTGTGGGTATCTACCTGAGCATTGTGGTAGCGATTACCATGTTAGGCGCTGTGCTTGATACCAAGAGCTTGTTTTTGATTTTAGGTGGTATTACCATTTTGTTCTTTTTAGGACTGAAGGATGACATTCTTGTGCTATCGCCACGCAAAAAATTTATTGGTCAGTTATTGGCTGCCTTTTTATTAATTGTGTTTACGGATACGCGCATTTTAGGCTTTTCTGGTTTGTTTGGTGTGACACTGCTACCTTATGCGGTGTCGGTACTATTTACCTTATTTGTGTATTTACTGATTATCAATGCCTTTAACCTTATTGATGGTATTGATGGTTTGGCGAGTACGTTGGCGCTTATGGCGAGTGCTGGCTTTGCCTTTTTGTTTTGCGAGTACACGGATGTGAGTATGGTGGCGCTGTCTGGTGCCGTATGCGGTGCACTCATCCCCTTTTTATACCTGAACTTTTCCAAACACAAAAAGATGTTTTTGGGCGATACTGGTTCCATGATCTTAGGCTTTATTCTGGCCGTGATGGCGGTGCGCTTTATCAATGCCTCACAAGTGGCAAGCGCAAGTGCCTCCGAGTTTAAGAATGCCGCGCCCATATTGGCATTAGCGGTGCTGTTTTTCCCCTTATTGGATACCCTGCGTATTTTTATCATTAGAATTGTTGTGCATAAAAAGAGTCCGTTTATAGCGGATAAAAACCATATCCACCATGGATTTTTGGCCTTGGGTTTTTCGCACAAACGCACGACCCTTGTTATTGTCCTGTTTAATACTTTGTTAATAGCAGCGGCTTATCTTGCAAAAGATTGGGATATCCATTGGCAATTGTTGCTCCTGATTGTTTGTGGTAGTGTTTTATACACGCTGCCTTTTATTGGGACCATATGGAAACGCCATGTTCAAGGCGTCTTTGAAACCACCCAAAATTAAGGAAGTAAAGATATCTTTTGTAGATACGCATAATGCACTATATTTGCCTTTCAATGTTAATTACAACGATGAATAGATACCTCATGCTATGTTTGCTAGGGCTGTTGCTCAATGCTTGTGCATCTAAAAAGGATGTGCTGTACATGCAAGATTCCGAAAGTTATCCAGATACCCCTATTACTTATACCAATGCCTTGTTGCAAACCAACGATGTGTTGCGCATACAGGTAAGTGCTATTGTACCCGAAATGGCAGTGCCTTACAACCGGCCTGTACAACAAGGTGGTGGGATGAATGCTCAAATGTTGAGCTTGGAAGGTTATTTGGTCTCGGAAGATTTAACGATTAATTTCCCAGTCTTGGGTACCTTATCAGTGGCAGGTAAAACCAGTCAGGAATTGGGAGTGGTGATAAAAAATCTTTTAGAAGAAGGCGGCCATTTAAAAGACCCTACGGTAGATGTGCGTTTGGTGAATGCCAAAGTATCGGTATTGGGAATTGTTAACAATCCTGGCACCTATGCCTTTACCGAGCAAAATATTACCTTGCTACAGGCTCTGGGTTATGCTGGTGATCTAGCAATTAATGGACGTCGCGATGATATTATGTTGATACGTGAGGTAGAAGGCGTGCGCCGTATTACCCATATCGATTTAACCACTACGGCTTATTTAGACACCGAATTTAACTACATCAAGCCCAACGATGTAATTGTGGTTAACCCGAACGAGCCTAAGATTAAGAGTGCCGGTTTTATCAGCAATCCTGCTGCTTTACTAGGGATAGCTTCTATTTTGATAAGTACAGCTATTCTATTAACCCGTTAGTATGCAAACAGAACAACCCCTATACCGACCCCAAACTGTTGAGCAAGGACAGCATATTAAATCTGAGCTGCGAAAGTATTTGCGCCATTGGTATTGGTTTGCTATTGGCGTCGCCTTGGCTTTATTGGGAGCTTATATATACCTGCGCTATACACCTAAAGTGTACAACAGTACCGCTAAAATAAAAATACTAGACAAGGCCAAAGGTCTGGAAATGCCCTCATCGGCTTTTATATTTAACCGTTCTAATATCAATTTAGAAAACGAGATAGAGATTTTAAAATCCTACCGCATTGTAGAGCAGGTGGTGCGCCGCCTCAATCTCACCATGCAGTTTTATGAAGAAGGAACGGTGCTCACCGCCGAGTTGGACCGCTTGCCGTTTAGGGTGGTGCAAAAGGTATCGAACGATAGTGCTACCGCTGCTACCTATATTATTAAAGTAACGGATAAGGCTTTTGAAGTGGGTAGGGAAGCCAGTGACGTGCGCATAATTTTTGACAACTTTAGTACCTTGTCACAGGTACACAATTTGCCTTTTGAGTTGGATGGCGATCCGTCGGCCATGGCTGCACTCAAAGGTAGAAACTTTATGATAAAGTTTGCACCAGTAGCACCAATAACCAAAGGTTTAAAGGGTAGCATTGGTGTGAGCATGCTGGGCAAGTCCAGCGATTTACTGCAATTGACTTACAGCGGACAAAGCCGTGCGAAGTCTGAAAGCATCATCAACACCCTTATTGAGGTGTTTAATGAAGATGGCATTTACGACCGACAGGAGATTTCGCGTCGTACCGTCAGTTTTATTGATGAGCGCTTTTTGCTATTGTCCAACGAATTGGATTCCATAGAGCTTAGCATTAAAGACTATAAAGAGGACAATAATTTAATCACCCTAGAAACCGATGCCGAGTTGGGGATAAGCCAACGCACCATGTCTGAACAGGAGTTGTTTACCTTAGAAAACCAGATGCTCCTCACCGATATGCTACAAGAAACCTTAGGCCAGACTAGCGAGGCTACCTTGCTACCGGCTAATTTTGGTTTGAGCAATGGTGATATCAATAACTTGGTAGGCGAGTACAACACTATGGTGCTGGAGCGCGATAAACTGGTGTTAAGTGCAGGCGTTAACAATCCCGCCATTCGCTCGTACAACGCTGGGTTGAGTGATTTAAAAGCCAATATTGCGGCGTCCTTAAAAGCTTACGAGCAGCAATTGCAAGCTTCAAAACAGCAAATGCAAACCCGTAACCGTCGTTATGCCTCGCAAGTGTATAGTTTGCCAGCTAAGGAAAAAATGCTGCGTGCCATTACCCGACAACAAGAAATTAAACAGAGTCTGTACTTATTCCTGTTACAAAAACGGGAGGAGTCGGCCATCAACCTCGCCATTACCGAGCCATCTATTAAGGTGGTGGAGTATGCCTTGTCGAGTGGTATGCCCGTATCGCCCAATCCGCGCAATGTGTATTTAATGTCGTTGGTGCTGGGTTTACTGGTTCCCTTTGGAGCCGTGTACCTAGTGCTGTTATTAGACACCAAAATTAAAAGCCGCGACGACCTGTCGCTTTACGGCAGTAAAATACCGATACTGGCAGAAATGCCTTTGGTAAAAGAAGCCACCTTAATTTTTAGCGACCCAGAGAACCGCAGTTCACAGGCAGAAGCGTTCAGGATATTGAGTTCGAATGTGCGCTATATTTTGCCAGTAGCCGCAGTAAAAGAAGGCAAGGTGATTTTTAGCACCTCCAGTATTAAAGGAGAAGGTAAAACCCATGTAAGTTTGAACTTATCCCTGGCATTGGCCAGTATTAATAAGAAAGTACTGCTTATTGGTGCCGATATAAGGAATCCGCAATTGCACGGTTCGATGAACCTCGATAAAAACCAATCCGGACTCACCAATTACCTGCACGAAGCCGATGTGGATTGGAAGGACCTTCGCGTGAAAGCCTTTGATAAGCAGCCCTATCACGATGTGCTTATTTCGGGGAGTATTCCGCCCAATCCAGCAAGTTTGCTTACCAATGGACGTTTTGAAGCCTTGATAGCAGAAGCCAAAACACTGTACGATTATATTGTGGTTGATACCGCACCTACCATATTGGTGACCGATACCCTGTTAATTTCCCAAATGGCCGATGCTACCTTGTACGTGGTGCGTGCCAACCACTCCGATAAACAACTGATACATTTCGCCAAAGACCTGCATGAGACCGGTAAGCTCAAAAACATGGCCTATGTACTCAATGGTGTTCCTGTAGGTCGTGGCTATGGTTATGGCTACAACTATGGGTATAACTATGGGTACGGCGCGCAAGGGGAGTAGTTTAAAGATCAAATTTCAAATTTCAAATTCACCGATAACGAACATTGAGCAAAGAACAAAGTATTCTGAGTTTTGAGTTCTGAGTTCTGAGTTTTGAGTTCTGAGTTTCTTGTTCCCAGCGCAATTGGAGGATCGGGTTTTTTGGTTCCCGCAGATTAAAACTATCGTTGTTAAACCAATAGAATCATTTACCGTCACTTCGAGTGATTTTTATGGAGTACAACGGAATAAAAATTGTATCGAGAAGCAAGCCTGACCGCCGTAAAAGGTAAGTAAGTGCAGCGTATTGAGTTCCCGCAGATAAGCGTTGATTTTTTCTGTGAACATCTGTGTGTTCAGTGAGAGCTGTTCAGGATTCAATGTTCAATTATCGCGTTCCCTCCGTTTTGCTCCTAGCCCTGAAGTATTTGCTTTTTAAATCTGAATTGTAACCTATCTTGTACCTAAAGGCACAATGAGCATTTTGATTTTTTATGGCTACCGATATTAAGTCCCTAGCGGGACTAAAAAGACAAACTAGTTGTGCAATATTCAATACCTACCGTTTTCAACCTATAACGCGGAGGTACAAGGTACAGAGTTTTGAGTTTGGAGTTTTGAGTTTTGAGTTCGGAGTTTTGTACGTCCCTGATATAAATTGACTTTAGGTACTCGTTTAAAACCAGCACCAGGTCAATCAACCTATACCAGGGACGTACTTACATCTCTTCTCTCTCCCGATAGATATCGGGATCTCTTTCCACTTATCACTTTTCACTTATCACTTTTCACTTTTCACTTATCACTTTCCACTTTTCACTTTTCACTTATCACTTATCACTTTATCACTTATCACTTTTCACTTTCCACTTTCATGACTTTTATCATACTTAAAATGAGCTATAAATAGTACATTTAGTTCAAATTAAAATTAGAAGCCATGATTGATAATATTCCCATTTCAGAAATAATGACCAAGCATATCATCGCCTTAAATAGAACCGATGATTTGGAAACTGCTGAGGTTTTGTTCAAAAAACACAAAATAAGACATATTCCTGTGGTTAATGAAGACGCCATTATTGGTATGTTGAGTTATACCGATTTGCTGCGTATTAGTTTTGCAGATGCCTTTAATGAAGATGAAGACGAAGTAGATACTGTTGTGTATAACATGTTTAGCATTGATCAAGTGATGGCCAAGAATTTGGTGAGTGTAACTTCCAATACCACCATTAAAGAAGTGGCAGAAATTTTAGCTAAAAAGGAATTTCATGCCATACCCGTTGTGGATGAAGGCAAATTGGTAGGCATTGTTACCACCACCGATTTGATCAATTATATGATCAAGCAATTTTCTAGTTAAGCTATTTGCGCTTTTAATTGGGCAATAGTGGCAAGTGGGTTAGCACTGTTAAACACATAGCTTCCCGCTACCAATACGTCGGCGCCAGCAGCCACCAGTTGCGTGGCGTTTTTGTTGGTAACGCCCCCATCGATTTCAATTTGGGTAGCGGCACCTTTTTTAGCGATGAGTGCTTTGAGCTGTGCTATTTTACTATAGGTATTTTCTATAAAACTTTGTCCGCCAAATCCAGGGTTCACACTCATCAAACATACCAAATCGATATCTTGAATTACATCTTCTAACAAACTCACATTGGTGTGTGGATTTAAGGCAACTCCAGCTTTCATACCTTCTGCTTTGATGGCTTGTAAGCTGCGATGTAAATGCGTACAAGCTTCGTAATGTACGGTTAGAATATCGCTACCCAGTTGGGCAAAGGTCTTAATATACCTGTCAGGATCCACAATCATTAAATGCACATCTATGGTTTTTTTGGCGTGCTGTGCGATGGCCTTTAAAACTGGCATTCCAAATGAAATATTGGGCACAAATACGCCATCCATGATATCAATATGAAACCAATCGGCTTCGCTGTTGTTAACCATTTCGATGTCGCGCTGTAGGTTGGCGAAATCGGCAGCAAGAATAGAGGGAGCGATGAGCTTAGACATAAGTTTGTGGGTTTTGGCAAAGATAAGTTAAAAATTTATGTTGTGCCATGTCTATTATAAAGTACCAGAAGCAGGGCGTTTCAAGGGCTCTCAATACAAAATGTACCGTTCCGTCGCACTTCACTCTAAATCTCACTCGCCAGCTGGCCGAAGGCGGTAACAGATGGTTTGAAATAAACGCGGCCACGCGATTAAATTTCTTGGTGCCAATTGCTTTAAAGTTTCTTAAAGAAACAGACGCTTGGCAAGCTTTTAAAAAAAATAATTTCTTTTTTTGTAACAAAAAAGTTACACCATACGTATAATTAAAGGATGCGCCAATGCGCCTAATTATTATGACCTTAATTAAATGAGACAACTTAAAATTACCAAACAGGTAACCAATCGCGAAACCGCGTCTTTGGACAAGTACTTACAAGAAATTGGAAAAGTAGACTTAATTACAGCCGACGAAGAAGTTGAATTAGCACAGCGCATTAAAGCCGGCGATCAGTTGGCCTTAGAAAAACTTACAAAAGCCAACTTGCGTTTTGTGGTTTCGGTAGCCAAGCAATATCAAAATCAGGGACTAACCTTACCAGATTTAATTAATGAAGGTAATTTAGGACTGATTAAAGCTGCCCAGCGTTTTGATGAAACCCGAGGTTTTAAATTTATTTCCTATGCGGTATGGTGGATTCGTCAGTCTATTCTTCAGGCATTAGCCGAGCAATCGCGTATTGTGCGTTTGCCTTTGAATAAGATTGGGTCTATCAACAAAATCAACAAGACTTTTGCCTTTTTAGAGCAAAGTCATGAGCGTCCGCCAAGTGCTGAAGAAATTGCTAAGGAATTAGACATGACCATTAACGATGTTAAAGAGTCGATGAAGAATTCTGGGCGTCACGTAAGTATGGATGCACCTTTAGTAGAAGGTGAAGATTCTAACCTTTACGATGTATTAAACAGTGGTGAATCGCCAAATCCGGATAAAGAATTGTTACACGAATCTTTACGTACCGAAATTGAGCGTGCCCTAGAAACCTTAACGCCGCGTGAAGCAGATGTTATTAGATTGTACTTTGGTTTAGGGAACCAACACCCAATGACCCTAGAAGAAATTGGTGAAACCTTCGATTTAACACGCGAACGTGTACGTCAAATAAAAGAAAAAGCAATTAGAAGGTTGAAACACACCTCTAGAAGCAAAATATTAAAAACCTATCTAGGATAGTTTTGAATTCTAATCATTAAAAATCTTAAGTCTAATGTATACAATTGGAATTTGATGTTTGATGTTTTGGAATTTTAAGATTACAAACAGTATGAGATTCCTGCTGTTGCAGGAATTACGACTGTTCGTTTTTTGATTGATGAAAGAACCCACGGCTGATTACCGTGGGTTCGTTTTTTTTACTCGGGACTGGTGCTCGTTTTCGTTGTTAACACTGTGCTCGTTTTAAACGAGTACACTTATTTTAAATTTTAATCAGTTTGGGTTGTTCCAGATTAATATCGGAGAGCATATCGTTGGTGAATTTAATATGTCCGCGCGTGGTTATAAGTCTGAATCTGTAAGACTTTAGATTGCTTAGAGTGTTTAAAAATAACCACTTCGACTTCAGTAATTGTGGTTTTTCAGATTTTAAACTTAATTCAAAAATGTGCTGTCTTCCTTCTTTTTGAGCCACAATATCGGGTGTTATAATAATATCACTATTCATTTTAGAATAGGACTTTGGCGTTTCGTAGCCTTCGGTGTCGGCTTTAATGTTTTCAAAACCCAATTGTTCGAGGTAAGTTATTGAGTTATTTAAAATGTCGGAATATTTTTTTTTGTCTGAATATATCATAATGCGTAAGATACGGTTTTTTAAGGACAAATCAAAAGATAGAGGGGGGGCGTTGCAAACGAGCACCAGTTGTTGCAAACGAGGGCGCTCGTTACAAACGAGCACCAGTCGTTACAAACGAGCACCAGTCGTTACAAACGAGCACCAGTGTCGTTACAAACGAGCATCAGTCCCCCGCACATGTCCGTCACCAAACACATAGTATTTGTTAGTGACCAATTGCTTTAATCCTAAAGGACCACGATGGTGGAGTTTGTCCGTACTGATCGCCAACTCGGCACCTACGCCCATTTGTCCGCCATCGGTAAATCGGGTAGAGGCATTGTGATACACCGCTGCACAGTCTACTTGTTCCATAAATTTCATAGCGGCGTTGTGGCTTTCAGTCATTATCGCTGCTGAATGCCCACCAGAATACTGGTTGATCATGCGTACCGCCGTGTCTAGGTCTTCAACTTCAGCAATTAAAAGCTTCATTGCTAAAAATTCTTCATACCAAATGGCTTCACTCTCGATACTTTTAGTGCCACTCATGATGTTGGAGATGGCCTGGTCCGTTACTATGTCTACCTGATGTTTTAACAGTGCTTGTTGTAAGGATTGTAATTTTCGTGGATAGTCATCGATATGACGGTTAATTAGCACCTTGTCTAGCGCATTACATCCAGAAATCTTATCCGTTTTTGCATTGATAATCACTTTTACAGCTTTTTCCCAGTCGGCATCGTCATGTACATACAGAAAATTATTACCACGGCCGCTAATTAAAACAGCGCAGGTAGCATGGTCTTTTACAAATTTAATAAGCCGCTCGCCACCGCGCGGTACGATTAAATCAATTTTCTCTGGCGGATTCCTAAGGTATTCCTGAGTTGCCTCGCGTTTAAGGTGCAACAGTTGTATCCAGTCTTTGGAAAGGCCGTTAGCGACCAAAGCTTCATGCCAGCATTGCTCTAAAAACACATTGCTATGGTAGGCTTCTTTTCCGCCTTTTAATAAAATTTTATTATTGGCTTTAAAGGCCAACACAGCAGCTTCGATGGTAACATCAGGTCTGGATTCGTAAATGATTAAAATGGTACCAAATGGCGCTGTTCGGTTGATGATTTTTAAACCGCTGTCCAGTTCTAAATTTGAGATGTCTTGGCATACAGGGTCTTCTTGTGCTCTTACTTCTTTAATAGCTTGAATCATGCCATCTACCTTTTGCTCATTAACCACCAGCCGGTCGTATAAGGCTTGGTCGTCCTGCTGAAAGGCTTCTAAATCTTTTTTATTTTCGTTGATGATTTGTGCCCGTTCTCGGTTGAGAATGCGCATCATAGATTCGAGTACTTTGTTTTTTATATCTGTGCTTAGTAGTTTCATAAGTTATTGTTTTACTTGTCCCCAACGGAGCCGTGACCCCACGATAGTGGTGGTTTGGTGGATTGGGTTATAGGATGAATTTTGTTCCAATTTGTTTGTTATCGATAATATCTACTATTACATTATGCCTTTTACCATTGGCAATGTAAGTAGGGATATTTTTTTTGGCGGTGCTTTTGGCTATTTTTAATTTAGAGGCCATACCGCCTCGGCCTTCACCTTCTTTTTTGTTGGAAGTCTGCACGTAATGCTCTACCTTTTGGTCTACACGTACCACGCTTAGTTTTTCAGAATCTTCGTCATCGGGATGTCCGGTGTACAAACCATCGGTATCGGATAAGATGATGAGGGCATCGGCATCTAAAAGTTCTGCAATTAAACTTGCCAGTTCATCATTGTCCGAAAACATAGAGGTGGTTAAGGATACCGTATCATCTTCATTGGCAATAGGAATAACGCCTTCCGACAGTAAGCCTTCATAGCAATTAATCATATTCTCCCGATATTTTCCTGGGTCGAAATCGCGTTTGGTAGCCAATACCTGTCCGCAACGCATGCCGTGATCTTGGAACAGCGTGTAATAACGACGCATGATACGGGGTTGTCCAACCGAAGAATGCACCTGACGTCGCATAGACTTATCTTTTATTTTTGTAGTTCCCAAAATCTCTATACCAGCAATGGCAGAACCTGAGGAGACCAAAATTACCATGATATCCCTTTCGTATAAGACCGCAATTTGTCGTACGAGTTCTTTTAATACAGGTCCCAAAATCCTCTGATCTTTATTGGTTAAGACATTGGTGCCTACTTTTACTACAATTCGTTTGATATCTTTATTCATTTTCATTTTCTTTTCCTAGTTCTACAGCTCTGTCGAATGCGGCATAGGCGGCATCCTGAATCAACTGTTTTACATTGTTATCATCCATCGAATCGATGGCTGCTTGGGTAGTACCACCTTTAGAGGCAACCCTGTTAATCCAACCTTCGGGCGAGAGATTGGATTGGTTAAATAGTTCTATAGCGCCTTCAAAGGTATTGCTCACCAAAACTTTAGAATCATATTCTGAAAAGCCCATTTTAAGCGCTGCTTCTAACATGGACTGCATAAAGTAAAATACATAAGCTGGTCCGCTTCCTGAAATCCCCGTGGAAGCATCGATGAAGTTTTCAGTTTTTACATGAATGGAGGTTCCGGTGCTGTCTAAAAAATGGCGGATACTCATGAGCTCCACTCTTGATACCTGTGGAGAGGCGGTATAAGAGGTGACTCCCTTACCAACTTTTGCGGGTAAATTGGGCATGGTACGCACTACCTTTTTAACACCTAAGCAATTTTGAATGGACTTGATGTTAACGCCAGCCATTAAGGATACAAATAGTTGTTCCTGATTAATTAAAGGCGCCATCTCTTGAAATAGCACATCACTATGGTATGGTTTAACTGCTAGAAATACAATATCGGCCGTAGGTAAACAATCGTCTAGTTTGCTGTACACATCAAAGAGACCTTCTTCCTTAAGTATCTCAATTTTTTTGGGATCAGTATCATAAATTTTAAGCTTTTTATTGGCTAAAAGGGCTGACTTTGCAATACCTTCTGCATAGGTTAATCCCATATTACCTGCACCTATTACTAGTATTTTCATTGTGTAATTGTTTTAATATCTAAGCATATAGCTGCAAGTATTGTGCGACAGTGCCAAAAAAGAAAGTTTATTTTAAAAAATGGGATATCCTAAGCAGAAGCAACCATTACTTAAAAATATGATGGTAATATGCTCAAAATGTTGAAGATATTGAAATGAGCTTGTTTTTAAATGGTGTAAAAGGTGACAGATTGTCGGTGGTACTCGTTGGAAATCTTGGTGCTCGTTGGAAACGAGCACCAGAGACCAGAATACTCGTTGGAAACGAGCACCAGATTTAATATATTTGGAACTATGTCTGAGAAGTACAAAGTTATTGATAGCACAATACCTACCTTTATCACGATAACGGTTGTAGACTGGGTAGATTTATTTATTCGTCCTATCTATTGTAATATTTTAGATGAATCCCTTAATTACTGCATACGGGAAAAAGGATTGAAAGTATATGCTTATGTGTATATGACAAGTCATATGCATTTAATTGTTACCGCTCAAGATGGTCAATTACAAAATATTATTCGTGATTTTAAAAAATTTACTTCAAAAAGACTCATAGAAGCCATTAAAGAATATCCAGAGAGCCGAAGAATGTGGTTACTGGAAAAATTCAACTACGAAGCACAAAGGACAGGAAGGGCCATAAATTATAAATTATGGAGAGATGGTTTTCATCCAGTTATTTTAGATACCTTATTAAAAATTAAACAACGGGTTAATTATATTCATAATAACCCTGTAAAAGCAGAAATCGTCTTTCACCAAAGAGATTACGTTAATAGTAGTTATAGAAATTATGAGGAGGATAATTCTGTTTTTTGTAATGTGAATATTGAAACATTATGGTGATACTCGTTGGAAACGAGCACTAATAAAAAAACCCGATAATTTTCATTACCGGGTTTTTAATTATGAAGATTGACAGCAATTAATCTCTGTCGTTATCTCTTGGTTTTCTGTCTCTATCGTCACGACGGTTATCGCGTCCGCGACTGTCTCTACTGTCTCTTCCACGATTATCACGATTATCACGACTGCCGCCACGATCATCTCTTGGTGGTCTTGCCACATAACCTTCTGGTTTTGGCATTAAAGCTTTACGAGACACCTTTTCTTTGCGTGTTCTTGGGTCTTGTCCGAAGTATTTCACTTCAAATACATCACCCATATTTACCACATCGCTCACGTTCTCGGTGCGTTCCCAAGCTAGCTCGGACACGTGTAATAACACTTCGTTACCAGGTGCTTGTGTGTATTCCACCACGGCGCCAAAATCTAGCATTTTTATGACTTTTACTTCGTAAGTCCCACCAACTTCTGGTTTGAACAACAATGAGTCGATTTTTGCTAATACGGCATCAATGCCTTCTTGTTTGGTTCCTAATATTTCAACAATACCTTCTTCGGTAATAGGATCTTCATTAATCACAATAGTTGTACTGGTAGCTTTTTGTAATTCTTGAATCACTTTTCCACCAGGACCAATTAAAGCACCAATAAAACTGCCAGGAATTGTAGTGGTTACAATTTTTGGCGCATGGGCTTTCACCTCTGCATTTGGTTGTGCAATGGTATCGGTTAATTTTTCTAAGATATGAAGACGTCCATCTCTGGCTTGTTTTAAAGCTTTGATTAAGATTTCGTAAGGCATGCCTTTTACCTTGATATCCATTTGGCAAGCGGTAATACCATCGGCGGTACCGGTTACTTTAAAGTCCATATCGCCCAAGTGATCTTCATCACCTAAGATATCGGATAACACAGCGTAACGGTCACCATCGGATATTAATCCCATAGCGATTCCAGACACTGGTTTTGTCATTTGAATACCCGCATCCATCATAGCCATAGTACCTGCACAAACCGTAGCCATAGAAGACGAACCGTTAGATTCAAGTACTTCAGACACGATTCTCACCGTATAAGGACAATCGGCAGGGATCATATTTTTTAAAGCGCGTTGCGCTAAGTTTCCATGACCAATTTCACGACGAGAGGTTCCTCTTAATGGATAGGCATCACCTGTACAAAATGGTGGGAAGTTATAGTGTAAATAGAATTTTTCTTCACCTTCAAAAGATGGCATGTCAATCATGTTAGCTTCTCTAGAAGTACCAAGTGTTACGGTTGCCAAGGCTTGAGTTTCACCTCTGGTAAAGATGGCAGAGCCATGTACCGAAGGTAAATAATCAATTTCGCACCAGATTGGTCGGATATCCGTAGTTTTTCTACCATCCAAACGCAAACCTTCAGCAAGTGTTAATTCTCTTACGGCTTCTTTTTCTATTTTGTAGAAATAGGTTTTAATTAAACCTTCGTTTGCTTCTAGTTCTTCTTCAGAAAAAGCTGCTAAAACTTCATCTTTTACTGCTGAAAAGGCTTCACTGCGTTCTCTTTTGCCGTGACCACCTTTAGCGATATCGTATATATTTTGATAAGCAATCTCGCGAACCTTAGCTTCAATAGCTTCATCAGCTGGTGCTGGTTCGTATTCTCTTACTGGTTTTTTACCAAAGGCTTCGGCTAATTTTAACTGTGCAGCACATTGTACTTTGATGGCTTCGTGAGCGAATTTAATAGCATCGGCCATATCTTCTTCTGAAATTTCTTTCATTTCACCTTCCACCATCATCACAGAATGAGCTGAAGCACCGATAATCATATCGATATCAGATTCTGCTAATTGTGCACGACTTGGATTGAGTACAAACTCACCATTTACGCGACCAACACGTGCTTCTGAAATTGGACATTCAAAAGGTATATCAGACAATTGTATGGCTGCTGATGCTGCTAGACCAGCTAAGGCATCGGGCATGACGTTCTCATCATGCGACATTAACTGAATCATTACTTGGGTTTCAGTTTTATAATCGGATGGGAATAACGGTCTTAATACACGGTCTACAATACGCATGGTGAGTACTTCACCATCACTTGGTCTGGCTTCTCTTTTGAAGAATCCGCCAGGATAACGGCCGGCTGCTGCGAATTTTTCGCGATAGTCAACGGTTAATGGAAAGAAATCCATGGTACTTTCTTTGTACGAGGATACTACGGTGCAAAGCAACATAGCATCACCCATTTGAACAACCACAGATCCGTGGGCCTGTTTTGCTAATTTTCCGGTTTCGATAGAAATAGTTCTACCATCACCTAGGTCTATGACCTCTTTAAAAACTTGTGGAATCATAAATTTTTTTTTCTTGCTCTGTATTAAACATATTTGATCAACAGAGCGTTGTTAAACAATGGTCTTCGCCTTACCGGACGGGCAGGGTTGTGTTGTAGTAGTTGTGTGCGACCAATGAAAAACTTATCATACCAAATTTACTTCGGTATTTAGCTTCTTATTTTGCGATTTTTAAACTCATACGCATGAGTATATTGAAATTAAAAAACCACGCTTTTGGGCGTGGCTTTTCATTGAATTATTTTCTTAATCCTAATTCTTTAACAATGGCACGATATCTTAAGACATCTTTCTTTGTTAGATAGTCTAGTAGCGCACGACGCTTACCTACTAACTTTACTAAGGAACGCTCCGTATTATAATCTTTACGATTTTTCTTTAAGTGTTCTGTTAGGTGGTTAATTCTGTGCGTAAATAACGCAATTTGTCCTTCTGCAGTACCGGTATCGTTTTTTGCTTTACCGTGTTTTGCGAAGATTTCTTCTTTAGCTTCTTTAGTTAAATACATGCTAATATTATTAAAAT
The DNA here is from genome assembly GCA_018402135.1 of Flavobacteriaceae bacterium. Taxonomy (GTDB): domain Bacteria; phylum Bacteroidota; class Bacteroidia; order Flavobacteriales; family Flavobacteriaceae; genus Paucihalobacter. The sequence continues at coordinate 15,769 of JAGYJF010000005.1, forward strand.
GATTTTTATGTATTATGAAAGATTTTCTTTCAAGCTGCAAAGATAATGTTTTTTAGCGATTTAAAAACAAAAACTACATAAATAGAAAAATTTGACGTTTTAATTAAACGTTTTGTTTGATTTCTAGTCTTAGATTCAAACCTTTTAAACAAAGCAATATGAAAAATTTACGATTTTATTTAAACACAAGCATGGCTTTGCTGTTTATTTTAATCACAGCGAGCGGCTGTACTGAAGACGACGCCGTAGTTGTGAATGATCAATCCCAGGATATGGTTGAAATGTCGCGAGCAACAGAGATGGATAACATAGATATGGTATTGGGCGACTTGGTAGTTAACAGCTTTCAGCAGCAGGAAAGTTCTAATGCAGATCGTTCTGTATATAACAACCAATTACCTGATTGTGTTACGATAACCGCGGTAGTGGCTCAAAATAATGTGAGTGTAACGCTAGATTTTGGCGATGAGGGTTGTTTGGTAAACGGCAATTTGATACGTGGACAGCTACTTATGACTTATGAACGCAATCCTGAAATGATGCAGGTATTAATTACCTATAACTTGGTTGATTTTTATTTCAATGCCAAAAATGTGATTGCCACGCGTACCATTTTAAGGGAGCGCTTTAACGAACATAACAATCCGCAGTTTACACATACTTTAGATATGACGGTTATTTGGCCAACTGGCGCCCAAGCTTCAAGATCTGGTGAAAAAGTGCGGGAGTGGATAGAAGGATTCGGTAGCGGTACCTTTGAAGATAATGTGTTTTTAATAACAGGGTTTTGGAACACTACTTTTGTAAATGGCAATTCTCATAATTATGAAGTGACCCTACCGTTAAGACGCGAAGTGACCTGTGCTCATTTTGTGAGTGGTTCTTTTAGCGTTGCACGCACTAATTTTGGTGGTGTTTTTGATTTTGGAGATGGCAGTTGTGATAACCAAGCCACGTTTACCTTTAACAATGGCGAGGTGGTTCAGATTACTTTAAACTGATAAAAAAAGCCTAATAATAAAAAGGGCGAACTGTGGAGTTCGCCTTTTTTTTATGCTCTTAATGGCTGATTTTTTATCAAATCGATATAGCGATTGATATTCTTTTTTAAATCTTTTCGATGGGTGATAAAATCTAAAAAGCCATGTTCTAACAAAAATTCACTGGTTTGAAATCCGTCAGGTAGTTCTTTACCCGTGGTGTCTCTTACTACCCTTGGACCGGCAAATCCTATCAAAGCGCCAGGCTCTGCAATATTGATATCGCCTAACATCGCAAAGGATGCAGTGGTACCACCTGTAGTAGGATCGGTACACAAAGATATGTAGGGAATTTTAGCATCGGCCAATTGCGCCAGTTTTACCGATGTTTTGGCTAACTGCATTAGTGATAAGGCTGCTTCCATCATTCGGGCGCCACCAGATTTTGAAATAATGAGTAATGGTATTTTTTTCTTCAAAGAATAATCGGCGGCACGGGCAATTTTTTCACCCACAACGCTACCCATAGATCCACCAATAAATGCGAAATCCATACAAGCTACTACCAAATCTTGGCCCATAGACTTGCCTACAGCAGTGCGAACAGCATCTTTTAGATGGGTTTTTCGTTCCGCTTCTTTAAGTCGATCGCTATATTTCTTAGTGTCTTCAAACTTAAGAGGATCTTTAGAAGAAAGGTTGGCGTCTAATTCTTTAAACTTGTTATCGTCAAAGAGAATTTCGAAATATTCTTTACTACCTATTCTTACGTGGTAACCATCTTCAGGACTTACGTAGAAATTTCTTTCCAACTCATCGGTGTCGATTATTTTACCAGTAGGCGACTTGTACCACAAGCCTTTTGGGGTGTCCTTTTTTTCTTCGGTGGTGGTGGTTATACCTTTTGTTTTTCGTTTAAACCAAGCCATAATAATTCCAAAAATTAGTTAGTTGTCAATTTTAAAACAGGAGACAATTACAAGGTGTTTACATTGTTTAAGTCTTCAAATGCTTGCTTTAGTCGCGCGATAAATGTATCTTCTCCTTTTCTTAACCAAACGCGCGGGTCGTAGTATTTTTTGTTGGGCACATCGCCGCCTTCAGGATTGCCTATTTGGGCTTGAAGATAGGCTTGTTTTTCCGACATATAATCTCTAATACCACTCATGAATGCGTATTGCATATCGGTATCTATATTCATTTTAATAACACCATAGCCAATTGCTTCTCTAATTTCTTCAAGGGTTGAACCTGATCCGCCGTGGAAAACAAAATCGATATGGTTATCTTCAACTTTAAACTTTTGAGCTATATATTCTTGCGAGTTTTTAAGGATTTTAGGTGTTAACTTCACATTTCCTGGTTTGTAAACGCCGTGTACATTTCCAAAAGCTGCTGCTATGGTAAAGTTTGGACTTATTTTACTCAGGTGTTCGTAGGCATAAGCGACTTCTGAAGGTTGGGTGTAGAGTTTAGAATCGTCAACATCGGTATTATCAACACCATCTTCTTCACCGCCGGTCACGCCTAGTTCTATTTCTAGGGTCATGCCCATTTTGCTCATTCTGCTTAAATAGTGTCCGCATATTTCGATGTTTTCTTCAAGGGGTTCTTCCGAAAGATCAATCATGTGCGAACTGTAAAGTGGTTTGCCAGTTTCTTTAAAGTGTTGTTCGCTGGCATCGAGCAATCCGTCTATCCAAGGCAATAATTTTTTGGCACAATGATCGGTATGAAGTATAACAGGCACGCCATAAGCTTCGGCTAATTGATGTACGTGTTTTGCACCTGCAATGGCACCTGCAATGGCCGCTTTTTGATTGTCATTACTAAGTCCTTTACCAGCATTAAATTGTGCGCCGCCATTAGAAAATTGTATAATAACTGGCGCATTAAGTGCTGCTGCAGTTTCTAAAACGCCGTTAATGGTGTTGGAACCAATTACGTTTACTGCAGGTAAGGCAAATCCTTTTTCTTTTGCTAATTTGAAAATTGCTTGTACTTCCGTTCCTGTTGCTACCCCAGGTTTGATATTATGAGCCATAGTCGTTTCTGATTTAAATTAAGGTCAAAAATAAAGAAAAATTAACTAAAAGGCTTACTAAATTACATAATTAGCTAGCCAACTGCTAAACTAAAAAGGATAGTTGATACCGATATTGTAAACCGCATTGCCAAAATTATAATCCTTAAACCAACGGCTTCCGTTTTCAAGGGATGGATTGTAGGTTTTGAAACCGATGTCGCCTCTTAACACGAAGAAGGTGAAGTCGTAACGCAGTCCAAATCCTGAGCCAATAGCGATGTCTCTAAGAGAATTTAAGTTGGTGAAGGTTGCTTTAGGATCGTCAATATCGTCTAGAACATTCCAGATATTGCCTGCATCAATAAACAAAGCCCCTAGGAAATTTCCCGAAACAGGAAAGCGGTATTCGGTACTAAAATGAAGTTTAAGGTTGGCTTCGTTAAACTCGTTGGTAGATGAGGTGCTTCCCGGACCAAGGTTGTAAGCCGTCCATGCTCTATTGTCGTTAGGTCCGCCGCCAAAGAAGCTTCGCGCAAAAGGAATATTTTCTGAGTTTCCATACGGAACGGCAATACCAAAATAGCTCCGAAATGCTAAGGTATTTTTGCGGCCTAATCCAAAGTATTTGATGTAATCGAATTCTGTTTTAATGTATTGTGAATAGTTAACGCCAAATAAGGACTCTCTTCCATCATCGGACACGTCAACATTTAGTACGTTAGAAAGTGATGACAGTAATAAGCCCGCCGATTCTAGTCGCATTTTAAAAATTGAAAAGTCATTATCAAACAGAGAAGTACGTTTGTCTTTTACATATGAAAAATTAGAACTAACAATAAGGTTATTTTCCGTTAATCTAATTTGACGTTGTTGTATATTACTGACTTCAACGAAGTCGGAATCGTTGGGATTTAAGTTGGTATTACCGGTTAAGACATCGTTGATATAGAGGTTGGCACCTTCAGGAATTGGCAGTGTTTCTCCGGGGTTGATATAGTTATTGTTTAAAGCGATACTATTTAATCTATTAAAAGAATTGGAATAAATATCGAAGTAATTATCGGGGTTCAAATTGCGAACAAATTGTACATTCATTAAATCGAGTGTATTGATAATTCCATCCGAAGGAAACCAATTATAGCCCAAACTTCCGGATAAGGTGCGTTTGTCTAGACCAATATTGGTTTGGCTGGTAGCTGACAAATTGATGCGCGTGGTTGGCGACATAAACTTCGGGATAATTTTTTCGGTATTTATTGGAAAAAATAGTCTTGGAATGGTAAGTTTTAGATTGCCTCCAAATTCGTTAATGTTGAAAAAGGCATTACCGCTTTCTGAGGCATCTCTTGAGGATCCTATAGAACCAATGGCTGAAATATCTAAGGTCTCAGCACCACGAAAAATATTTCTTATAATTAAACCTGTACTAAAGGCAAAACCGATGGTTTGAATGTTGCTGGTGGCTACATCAAAATTAAATCCTAAATCGTATTTCTTTCGAGGCGAAAGGTACACATTAGCTATGAGTGTGGTGTCGTTGGTATTTTCTACATATTCAATACTCGGGTATCTAAAGGTGCGCAGTTGACTAATGTATCTATTGGTATTGGTGCGGTCGGTATCGCTAAAAAGATTGCCTTTGGTTATCAAAACAGCATCGGTTATGGCTTGTGGTCGGTACTTTAATTTATTTACGCTGTACAGATTGTAACCATTGTGGTTCACAGAATCTCTAATAGTGACGTCTTTGGTTTCGTAGTTAAAATCGGTAAAGATATTGACTTCTTTAATGGTGTATTTTTTGAATGGCTGTCTGGTTAAGGTATCAATACCTTCCACACTTCTGTTTTGAATTTGAAGTTGGGTAAGTACGCGTCCTTTTTCTTCTAGGGTATCTATTTCAAACAACACATATTCTTGGCCAAAGTTGTAAAACCCTGAATTGCGCATCACTTCACTAATGCGTTTGCGCTCTTCGGTAAAGTTGCTTTCATCGTATTGTTGACCAAGTGCTATTTTGGAATCCTTGATGGTCGCTCTGTATGTTGAATCGATTAGCGGTGTACCAATTTTAGTACGGATGGTATCTAAAACCCAAGGCGTACCTCTGTTTACTTCATAGGTGATTTGTGCCGTATTAGCGTCATCAGTTTCTAAGGTGTAAGCGGTTTTAGCATTAAACCAACCCTTGCTAAAATAGTAGCGTTTTAAGGTATTTACCGTTCTTTCGGCCCGTGCCTCGTTCACTATTACTGGTGCTTCCCCCGTGTTTTTTATCCAATTGTTAAACGCCAGCCGCGATTGAATATCTTTATCTAATTGTTTTCTGGATAATAATTTGGTTTTCCATGCAACTTTATCAGGATTTTGATAAATCTTTTCGTTTAGAATAGAATCTAGATTTGGTCGGGCTAGGTTGTAAAAATGAAGTTTAATAGGAATACCTAAAAACCTGCTGTTTTCTTTTTGGGTGATGAAATTGCTTAGGGTTTCGGATTTGGTTTTTTTGCCATCAACGATAATACTTGTTTTTGTGAGTAATAGTTGATCTTCAGATAGCCGCTTTGTCGCATCACAGGAAGTTAATAAGCCAATGGCTATTATTGAAATGACAACATAAAATTTACCGTTAAATCCCAATGCTATTGATTAATTTAATTTTATAATTAGCGTGACTCAATTATCAAATATTAGTCCAAAAAGGTTTATTTTGTAAATCTAACAAATCAATTAAATCAAACCGAACAAAAGTAAATACATTTTAATGTTATCGCATAATCAAATAAAATTAATTAAGTCGTTAAAGCAAAAAAAGTACCGTCAGCAATACGGGTTATTTGTAGTTGAAGGCTTGAAAAGTATTGTGGAGTTTGTAAACTCGACCTATGTGATTAAACATTTATTTACCAACGACGCCAGTTTTGCCGAGCAGTACGGCGGTGTAGAGGTGTCGGAAAAGCAATTGTCTCAAGTGAGTTATTTAAAATCGCCCAACAAAGCCTTGGCAGTATTTGAAATTCCGAAACCTAAAGATATTGATTTTTCGAAGTTGATAGTGGTGCTAGATGGTATAAGTGATCCTGGAAATTTAGGCACCATTATTCGGTTGTGCGATTGGTTTGGTGTTCAAGATTTGGTATGCTCGCAGCACACGGCCGATTGCTACAACGAAAAAGTGGTTCAGGCTAGTATGGGTTCTTTAAGTCGGGTAAATGTAAGTTATGTAGATTTATTGGATTTTTTACAAGACTATCCACATCCTATTTTAGGGACCTTTATGAATGGTACAACCATTTATAATGCCGAACTTCCAGAAAAAGCTGCTGTTGTTATGGGTAACGAAGGTAATGGCATTTCAAAAGCAGTGGCAGCTTTAGTGACTTCCAAAATCAGTATTCCTCAGTTTGGTTTGCAGCAACCTACCGAAAGTTTAAATGTTGCCACCGCAACCGCCATAGTTTTAAACGAATTTAGGCGACTCTCTTATTGAAAGGTAAAGTTAATAAACACACCACGGGTTTGCATAGACTGTACATTACCCGTCCATGGGCTATTGGGATCTACGTCTCTTATCAATTCATCATTTATCGCAAATACGCCGCGGATGGAAGGTGTGAATTTAAACCAGTATAAATAAATATCTATCCCAAATCCCAATTCGTAGAAGAGCATATTTTTTTTGGTCCGAAATTCATTGCCACTATTGTCTTCTGGATTGTCTTGATTACTAGACAGGTTTAAAGCCGTTGAAAACCCACCGACAATAAAGGGTTTAAAATTATTGATACGCTTGGTGGAAAACTTCACCAGTAAAGGAAAATGGATGTAGGTCGATTTTACTTCGCGCAGCAAATCACTGTCATTAAAATCCAGTCCTTGAAAATAAAGTGGATCGTATTGTAAATTACGCTGGGTAATGATAAGTCCGGGTTCAAATCGAAGATTGATGTAGTCGTTAATGCGCAAGTCGGATATAAGACCCACGTTAAAGCCGCCGGTTCTTTCAATTAAAATATCGGGTAAATCTTGTTCGTATTCAAACTTAAAATCGTAGCTGTTAAAGCCCAAAAAGAATCCCCAAGTTAAGCGTTGCTTATCGAAATTTTCTTGGTTTAAAATCTTCTCTTTGCTAAAAAGCTGCGCCGATACAGACTGACTTATTACTAATAAACAAACTAAATAAAGTGTGTATTTCATCTGTTTTATTTCTATGTTTTTAATGGTTAGATGGAATGTCTAACACTGGTTTGGTTGAAATCGTACAATTAATTAATGGGCATTTCATAAGCTTGTGTGCCATATTTTAATAGGTCATCCTTTTATTTTGATGCTGTATAAATAGTTGCTACACCAAAGGTTTTGGGATGATTTTCAACCTCTATAAACCCAACATTTCGTAAAATATTGTTTAAAACTTCACCAAATGGAAATACCGAGGCTGAATCACTTAAATACCGATACGCAAATTTATCTTTTGAAAAGACACGACCAATAGTAGGCAAGATTATTTTTGAATAAAATTTATAACCTTGTTTAAAAGGCGTTTTTGTGGGTACCGAAGTTTCCAGAATTACAAAAATACCTTTAGGCTTGAGTACTCTTAGGATTTCGGCAAGTCCTTTTTCAAGATTTTCAAAGTTACGCACGCCAAAAGCTACAGTAATAGCATCGAAGCTGTTGTCTTCAAAAGGTAAATCTTCTGAATCGCCAATCACCATTTGGATGGTATTTTCAAGATGTTTCTTTTTAATTTTTTGACGTCCAACTTCCAACATGCCGTCGCTAATGTCTAAACCTATAATTTCACTTGCATTTGTGGCTGTGAGACTTATGGCTAAATCGCCAGTTCCAGTTGCAATATCTAGAATAGACTTGGGTTGGTGTTTGGCCACGATCTCAACTACTTCTTTGCGCCACTTCACATCAATACCAAAGCTAATAACGCGGTTTAATCCGTCGTATTCACCAGAAATGTTATCGAACATTTTAGTAACCTGTTCTTTTTTGTTGAGTTCACTGTCTTTATATGGATTTACTTTGGTAGACATGGCCTTTTTTTTGCAAATATATGACAATCAAAATCCATAAAATACAAGCTTCCTTTAAATTTAACGTGCTTAAAAAAGACCGCAATTAAAAATGGTGGTATATTTGTAAGTATTTTTCAAGAAAAAGATAAATGAAGATTATCATTGCTGGAGCAGGAGAAGTTGGATTTCATTTGGCCAAATTATTGTCGTATGAATCTCAGGAAATCACCTTAATAGACTCCAATAAATCCTGTCTTACCTACGCTTCTGAACATTTAGATATTCGAGTTTTAAAAGGCGATGCGACTTCTATCGCTATTTTAAAAGAAGCAAAAATTCAAGATTCAAAATTATTTATTGCCGTTACTTCTTCCGAAACCACTAATATTACGGCCTGCGTTTTGGCCAAACAGTTGGGAGCTGGCAGAACCATTGCAAGAATTGCCAATACCGAATTTATTGAACAAAAGGATATCGTAGGGTTCTCAAAATTTGGGATTGACGAATTGATCTCACCTGAATCGCTGGCGGCTGGTGAAATCGAGTTGCTTCTCAATCAATCTGGTTTTAACGATAGTTATGAATTTGATAATGGTGCTTTAACCATGTTGGGCTTGCGCTTATCGCGTACAGCGGCTTTTATAGATAAAAGTGTGAAAGATGCTGCCAATTTATTTAAGGATTTACATTTTATACCGATTGCTATTCAAAGGTTTGGAACACAATACACCATTATTCCGCGTGGCGATACGGTTTTTAAAGAAGGCGATAAGGTGGTTTTTGTAACCTCGGAAGGTGGTGATAAGGAACTGTTTGAGCTTTCTGGAAAAGTGCGAACCGAAATAAAGAATGTCATGATTCTTGGCGGGAGTAAAATTGGATTTAAAACAGCCAAAGACTTATCCGAAGGCAAGTTTAAAGTTAAATTGGTAGAAAGCAACAAAAGTATTGCCTACGATTTGGCCGATGAGTTGCCAAATGTGTTAGTAATTCACGCCGATGGTAGAAATGTTGAGGTTTTAGAAGAAGAAAATATTGGCGATATGGATGCCTTTATTTCGGTTACTGGAAATTCTGAAACCAATATCATGTCTTGCCTACTGGCAAAATCAAAAGGCGTTAAGAAAACCATTGCTTTGGTTGAAAATATGGATTACTATCAACTCTCCCAATCTATTGGGATTGATACGCTCATCAATAAAAAACTTTTAGCTGCCAATAATATATTTAGGTACATTAGAAAAGGGGAAGTGGTTGCCATGACAAAATTGGCCAATATGAATGCGGAATTACTTGAGTTTGTGGTAAAACCCCATTCTAAAATTTGCAACAAGTTTATTAAAGATTTAGATTTTCCGCGATCGGCAATTATTGGTGGTATTATAAGAAATAATGAAGGCTTGATTCCTCTAGGCAATTTTAAAATTTTAGCCAACGATCGGGTAGTAGTCTGTTCGCTGCCGCAGTCTTTAGGAAAGGTAGAAAGTTATTTCAACTAACTTTTTTATATGCATCTTAATTACAAAATTATTTTTCATTTTTTCGGACTGCTGTTAGTTTTCAACGGTGGTTTTATGTTGTTGTCTACTATTATTAGTTTGGCTTACGACGATGGCGTGGCCTATGAAATATTTTTATCGGGTATTACGGTGGCGCTTTTAGGAGCTGTTGTGATGGTGAATACCAGAAATCATAAAAAAGAAATGAATAAGCGCGAAGGGTATCTGGTGGTAGCTTTTGGTTGGCTTGTTATGGCATTTTCAGGGACCTTACCCTATTTGCTAACCAATTCAATGGATAGCTTTACCGATGCTTTTTTTGAAACCATGTCGGGTTACACCACCACAGGAGCTTCCATATTAAATGATATTGAAGTGTTGCCCGAAAGTGTATTATTTTGGCGTAGTATGACCCATTGGATTGGTGGTATGGGTATTATTGTATTGGCCATCGCTATTTTACCATTGTTAGGTATTGGTGGTATGCAGCTGTTTGCGGCAGAAGCACCAGGACCCAATAACGATAAGTTGCATCCTAGAATTACCGATACTGCCAAGCGTCTATGGTTAATTTATTTCGCCTACACGGCTCTAGAAACACTGTTATTAAGTTTGGCAGGCATGTCTTTTTTTGATGCCATTAACCATGCTATGTCTACGCTTTCAACCGGTGGTTTTTCAACCAAAAATGCAAGTCTAGCCTATTGGAACGACGCGCCTATCATACAGTATATTGTAATTACTTTTATGTTTTTGGCGGGCACTAATTTCGTTTTAAGTTATTTTGCATTTAAAGGGAGAATTCAAAAAATAATCAAGGACGAAGAGTTTAAATTGTATTTTAAATTTATTGCCATTTTCACCATCATTGTGGCCTTAGTGATTTATTTTTATGCGGATGTCTCACAATCGTCTATTAATCACCCTATGGTTTTGGGCGAGAGTGAAAGTGCTTTCAGGCATGCCTTGTTCCAAGTATTGGCCATCGTTACTACGACAGGGTTTGTGTCGGCGGATTATACTTTATGGACACCCTTTTTAACGGTGTTTTTCTTTGGGTTGATGTTTTTAGGTGGTTCTGCTGGTAGTACTTCGGGCGGCGTTAAAGTAGTACGCCATTTGATATTGATCAAAAACGGTTTTTTAGAATTTAAACGCGCTTTACATCCCAATGCTGTATTGCCTTTACGCTATAACGGGAAGTCTATTTCTGGCGATATTGTATTTAATATTCTCGGATTTTTTATACTGTATATGCTGTTATTCATTACGGGCGCCCTTGTTTTCTCTATGTTTAATATCGATTTCAAATCGTCGGTAGGATTGTCGGCATCCAGTTTAGGAAATGTGGGCCCAGCCTTAGGCGATTTTGGTCCGGTTAACAACTATGCCGCCTTGCCGAATTTGGCAAAATGGTGGTCGTCGTTTTTAATGCTGGTGGGTAGATTAGAACTGTTTACAGTGCTCATTATTTTGACGCCGTTTTTCTGGCGTAAGCAATAGCAGTTCAGTTTTTTGTAGACACTTTTGTAACAAAATTTGCATTTAATAGTCCTATTAGTGTAATCAATAAATGGAATATATAATGCGTACCGATTCATTTTCTTCATCGACAATGTCTGCGAACACTTCAACACATCGCTTTGTTTTCAACAACAGGTTGCTTAACGGCATAAATTTAAAAACAAATGCTGCAAACACTAATCAAATTTCAGTTAAGGATCCTGAGTCAACACGTATGGTTGACGAAGAACTTCAAATTGAGAAGCGCGAGAAGTTGCTGACTATCGTTACCACTGGTACCGTTGTTTTTCTTGCGACTGCTTTTATGTACTTGCTAATTTTTAGCTAACCGCTTCCCCAATTCTTTTAATAGCCTCGGTGATTTGTTCTTGCGATGCTGCATAAGAAATTCTAATACAGTTAGGATCGCCAAATGATTCTCCTGAAACCGTAGCTACAAGTGCTTCTTCAAGGAGATACAAAGAAAAATCAGCTGCGTTTTCAATTAATTTTCCTCTAAGTGTTTTTCCGAAGAAGTAGGACACATCAGGAAACACATAAAAGGCACCTTCTGGTTCGTTGGTTTTAAAACCATGCACCGCGTTGAGCAGTTTTAAAATCAAGGAGCGACGCTCTTTAAACTCGTTCACCATATATTGTATACGGGATGGCGGTTCATTTAAAGCTGTAACAACGGCCATTTGTGCAATGCAATTTGCGCCGCTGGTTACTTGTCCTTGCATCTTGTTGCAAGCTCTTGCGATATAATCGGGTGCGCCGATGTAACCAATACGCCAGCCCGTCATAGCAAAGGCTTTTGAAACGCCATTTACGGTCACGGTTCTATCGAACATGTCTGGAAATTCAGCCATGCTAACATGTTTACTTACAAAATTAATGTGCTCATAGATTTCATCAGAAACCACTATGATATTAGGATACTTTTGCAGCACATCTGCCAAACCGCGCAGTTCGTTTTTACTATACACCGAGCCACTTGGATTACAAGGCGAGCTGTACCAAATCATTTTGGTTTTTGGTGTGATGGCTTTTTCGAGTTGTTCGGGAGTGATTTTAAAATCGTTTTCAATAGAAGTTTGTACTTCCACTGGAACACCATCGGCCAGCTTTACCATATCGGCATAGCTCACCCAATAAGGACAAGGAAGAATAACCTCATCACCTTTATTGATAAGTACCTGCGCAATATTTGCTAAAGATTGTTTAGCACCTGTAGAAACCACTATTTGTGGCAGCGTATAATGCAGGTTATTATCTCTTTTAAATTTGGTAATAATGGCCTGCTTTAGTTCAACATATCCATCTACGGGAGAGTAGGAATTGTAATTGTCATTTATCGCCTGTATGGCAGCCTCCTTAACAAAGTCGGGCGTATTAAAATCGGGCTCGCCTAAGCTAAGTCCGATAATATCTTTTCCCTCTTGACGTAATTCTCTAGCCTTAGCCGCCATGGCTAAAGTGGCTGATGTAGATAGATTGTTAATTCTATCGGATAATTGGTTCATGAGTGTACAATAATAATTAAGCTTGCTGCATTGCTGGCTTCATACCCATTTCACGTAAAAATCTGAAATGTGCTATAATAGCTTTTCTTGTAGTTTTGTATTCTTTGTAAGGTAATCCAAATTCTTTGGCAGTTTCCTTTACAATTTTTGAAATACGGGTATAGTGAACATGGCTAATATTTGGAAATATATGATGTTCTACTTGGTGGTTTAAGCCACCTGTAAACCAGTTTACAATTTTGTTTTTAGTTGAAAAGTTAACCGTAGTTAGGAGCTGGTGAATTGCCCAGGTATTTTTCATAGTACCGTTTTCTTCTGGTAGTGGCATTTCGGCTTCATCCATAACATGTGCTAATTGAAAGACAATACTTAAAATTAAACCTGCTGTGTAGTGCATGATGAAGAAACCTAATAGGACTTTCCACCAAGCAAGGTCTAGAATTAATAGCGGTAAAACAATCCACATTGAAACGTAAATAATTTTAGAAACAACTAATTTGCTCCAATTTGAAACAGGATCTGGCATTTTACCGTAAGATAATTTACGTTTCATATAACGTTTCATTTGTTGCCAATCGGTAGTAATAGCCCAGTTAATGGTTAACAAACCGTATAATAAAACAGAATAATAATGTTGAAATCGGTGATACCAGCGCCATTCGGCATGTTCTGAAAATCTTAGAATACGTCCAGCTTCTAAGTCTTCGTCATGACCATGGATGTTGGTGTAGGTATGGTGTAAAACGTTGTGTTGCACTTTCCAGTTATAGACATTTCCTGCTAAAATATAGATGCTGCTGCCCATTAAACGGTTAACCCATTCTTTATTTGAAAAGGAACCGTGATTACCATCGTGCATTACGTTCATGCCAACACCGGCCATACCAATTCCCATAACAATAGTTAACAGAAGTTGTGCCCAGCCTGGCATACTTATGGTTAAAAGTAAAAAATAAGGTGCTAGGAATAAACTGAACATAACTATGGTTTTTAACCATAATTTCCAGTTTCCAGTGCGTTGAATGTTGTTTTCTTTGAAATAGTCGTTAACGCGGCTATTTAAAGTTCTAAAGAACTTTGCTGAGTCCGTTCTTGAGAATGATAAAGTTGTATTTGACATAGATTTTTTTTAATTGCTTAATGCAATATAGCTTTTAATTGTATTGGTTGCAAAGATAGGTATTTTATCTATGGCTGGTGTTAGCTAAATCACAAAAATAAATCCGACTAAAAATGGCTATTTTTGCGCAAAATAAAGTAACATGATTTTTATTAGTCGCTATTTTGATTCCCTTACGGACCAACAAATAAGGCAGTTTTCGATACTGCAGGAATTATACACCGAATGGAACGCAAAAATTAACGTTATTTCCCGCAAAGATATCGATGAATTATATTTGAAACACGTATTGCATTCGCTGGGCATTGCCAAGGTGTGTTCGTTTGAAAAAAGCACTAAAATTTTAGATGTAGGTACTGGTGGTGGATTTCCTGGTATCCCGCTAGCTATTTTATTTCCAGAATGCCAGTTTCATCTGGTTGATAGTATTGGGAAAAAAATAAAAGTTGTAGAGGCTGTGGTAGAAGCGCTTGAATTAACCAATGTAACTACAGCGCACTGTAGAGCAGAAGCAGTGCATGGTCAGTTTGATTTTGTGGTGAGTCGTGCTGTAACAGCTATGCCAGAATTTGTTACATGGATTAAAGGCAAGGTTGCCAAGAAGCAAAAAAACAACTTAAAAAACGGAATTCTTTACTTAAAAGGAGGCGATTTAACAGAAGAACTTAAGGACTTTCCCAAAGCGACCGTCTACCATTTAAAAGATTATTTTGAAGATGAATTTTTTCAAACTAAACAAGTGGTACATCTTCCTATAAAATATAAAGGCTGAAATATTGATTTCAGCCTTTATGTATCTTATTTATTTATGATGAATTTATTTATATAATTAAAGCCATCTGGATTTTTTATACTCAAAATATACAAGCCGTTATTTAAGTTAACAGGAATACTAGTCTCATTACTTATACTTACATTACTTATTTCAAACACTTGCTTTCCAGTGATATCGGTCACAATAAGGTGATTATTTTCAAGGGTGTTGGTGCTTGTAAACTCTAAGGCTGTGCTTACAGGATTTTTGTTTAATTTAAAACCATTTGCTAACTCAGGATTGACACTTAAGGTTGATGGTATAATTTCTTCTAAAGCAAATATAACATTTGCCTCTGTAAGCTGAACATGTGGTTCGTTATCGTCTGGTAAAAACCAATTAACGAAAGGCGTTTCGTTTAAAACTGCTCTGCCAGAAGGCGTTCCTAAATCGATGTTGTGGAACCAATCTATTTCGTTGTTGGTTACCGTCATCGCTAAAGCACTCACCGATGGTATAAAATTGAATTTATCAATAGTTAAAGCATTGACAAAATCGGCTGCGATTCCGGTTAATGCTAAATCACCAGTTAACCCCGATATATTGAATAGTCCACCAGGTGCTGCATCAACACCATCGGTAAAATTAAAGGACTGCGAATTCGCTGTTGATGAAACTATTGTGTTGAAGAAACTAACTAGTGAAACGCCGCTTACCTGCTGATTAACGGCGGCTGCAGGCGTTAGTCTTACCAATAAATTTAAATTGGTTAAAAGGGCAACGTTAAAAGAATTATTGATTACTGTGTAGCCATTTGTAACCGTTGGACCAGCGTTACCTTGTGCAAAATAAGGATTCCCTATTCCAGAGCCGTTAATGATTGTCACATTTCTAGTATTTTCTGGATAACCCGTGGTGGTAAGCGCATTGATGTTATTTTGAAAGATAGTTCTAAAGGGATGCGGATCCGGATTTAAAAGGGTTGGATCAAAATTAACTGCACTTCCCGATGCTAAATGCGATTCAAAATGATCGACGAGTAGTTGTCTGGCTGCGGATGATTTTAGTAAATCCTCTACCAATGGTTGTAACGCAACAACGTTCTGATTTCCTACAATCCCGCCTAAATCTAGTCCAAAGGCTAAAAAGTTAAATTGGTGTTGAAATCCTATGGGCACATTGGCACCTAAGTGCGGTGAATCAAAAGACATCCATAATCGTGTTTCATGATTTAAGCCGTTGTTTTCCATGAAATTTAGGGCATATCGAGAAATGAGTCCACCCATACTCGGACCGATGATTACCAATTCTTCTGAGCCCACTTTTTGAGCATTGATAGTTTGTATTAATTCAACTAAAACCATGGCATTGCGTTCCATATAATCGCCACCACCATCGATTGGTACACCATTAGAAACGTATAGAGGTGCATTTAAAAATATGAGGTCAAAACCTTCAGCTCTTAAAACGTCGCCCAAATTTAAAGTACCATTAACGGGATCTTGATAATTTAAAAGATTGTTAATGCCAGGAATATCTCTTGTATCTCCAGGATCGAAACCGTCTACAACTATTATAGGTTTGTCTAAAACACCATCAACGGTATCGAAAAATATTTCGTATTCGCCTTGTCCAGCCTCATTGGTGGTTTCGCCGTAGGCCGATAAATCAACAATATTAGAGGCTATTATGGGTAAAATCTCACTGGTATTGCGGTTGGTGTTACCTTGATTTTGCTCGTTTCGGTTTAGACTTATGTTAATGGATGAGGTGCTTGTCATTTCTGCGGCATTACTTAAAATAGCCTTTATTTGTATGTTTTTAAGCCCTGCATTTGGGTATTGAATGTTGATCATATCACCAGTTCTAACTGATCTAAAGCCGTTACCATCGCCAAAATCGATTTGAATTTCAGTTAATTCAAGGTTTGTAGTATTGATTACGAAGTCACGATTAATGATAAAACTAGTCTTTAATCCTTTGTGTTTTTCATTTAAAGGTGCCGATGCAAAAAGCTGCTTGGTTTCAAAAATATCAGACGCACTTGGGTGTCGCTTTAAAGTTTGATTTTCAACGTATACCTCTTGATTTGTGAAGGCAGTATTTTTGATGATGTCGAATTCGGTTAGAATAAGTCCAATTGGAATTAAGTCATCAACCAGACTATTTTTTCGCGCTGCGAGCAGGGTTGTGGCTGGTTTGAATCTTTGTTCAGCGTCTACACTTCCTAATTCTTGCCATGCTTGAATAAATCTGAAGGTTGAAAATTCCAGATTATCGGAATTTAATAAATCTGCTTGTGTAAGGGTTGGACTTAATAAAATTTTGGTATTCATTTCGGATGTATTGAAGTTAACATCCAGTTGCATAGTGCTCACTTGAGCTTGAAGCGATAGGCCTATCAGGCCTATTCCCCAAAAGTAATTTTTAAACATAAATTTCAGTATTGATTTATAGCGGTTTAAAGATATGGTTTTTATTACTATCCTCTATGTGAATACAAAAAAAATCCTCTAAATGTGAATTTAGAGGATTTATTATTTTTATAAGGACTTTTTATCCTAAAAATGGATATCTATAATCAATGGGCGTTACAAAAGTTTCTTTTATAAGTCTTGGAGATACCCAACGCAACAAGTTTTGAGCGCTCCCTGCTTTATCGTTTGTGCCAGATGCTCTCGCGCCACCAAATGGTTGCTGCCCTACAACGGCGCCTGTTGGTTTGTCGTTAACATAGAAATTACCAGCAGCATTTTGAAGGGCTTCTGTAGCCTGATTAATGGCATATCTATCGGTTGCTAAAATAGCACCAGTTAATGCATAAGCACTCGTATTATCTACAAGCTTTAGCATGTTTTCGTAGTCATTATCTTCATAAACAAATATGGTAATCACGGGTCCGAACAATTCCTCACACATGGTCACATATTTTGGATCGGTTGTTAATAGTACGGTTGGTTCAATAAAGTAACCTTTACTTTTATCGTAATTGCCTCCAGCAATGATTTCAACATTTTTGTCTGCTTTGGCAGCATCAATATATTTTGCTAGTTTGTTGAAGGAGCCTTCATGAATAACAGCGGTGATGAAATTACTCATATCTTCTGGCGAACCCATTTTGAAAGATTTAAGGTCTTCAATCACATATTTTTTTACATCTGGCCATAGGCTCTTGGCGATATAAGCGCGCGACGCTGCACTGCACTTCTGACCTTGAAACTCGAAAGCACCCCTTACAATAGCGGTAGAAACCTGTTTTGGTTTGGCAGTGTGGTGTGCAACTATGAAATCTTTACCACCTGTTTCGCCTACAATACGCGGATAGGTTTTATAATGGTGTATATTATTGCCAATTTGTTTCCATAGTTCTTTAAAGATGAATGTGGAACCAGTAAAGTGCAATCCAGAAAAATCTGGACTTGCCAAAACAGTATCCGTGATCATTACAGGGTCGCCGAAAACAACGTTGATAACGCCTGGCGGTACGCCTGCTTCTTCAAAAACATCCATTATAACTTTAGCTGAATATACTTGGCTATCACTTGGTTTCCAAACAACCACATTTCCCATGAGTGCCATACATGATGGCAAATTGCCAGCTATGGCCGTAAAGTTAAAGGGTGTAACGGCATAGGTAAAACCTTCAAGTGGTCTATATTCTACTCTGTTCCAAGTATCGCTTGTGCTTTCTGGCTGTTCAAGGTAGATATCGGTCATGTATTGCACATTGAATCGCAAGAAATCAACCAGTTCACATGCCGCATCGATTTCGGCTTGGTGAATGGTTTTGGATTGTGCAATCATGGTGGCTGCATTTATTTTGGCGCGGTAAGGTCCCGCTACCAGCTCGGCTGCTTTTAAAAATATAGCTGCGCGTTGTTCCCAAGGCATCAATGACCAGCTTTTTCGTGCTTCTAAGGCTGTTGATATGGCGTCCTCTATATGTTGTTTGTTGGCTAAATGGTAACTTCCAACCACATGTTGGTGGTCGTGTGGAGGCGACATTGTTTGGGTGTTTCCAGTGCTAATATATTTCCCGTTAATGTAAAGTGGAACCTCAATTTTAGCATTGTACATTTCTTTGTAGGCCTTTAAAACAGCTTCGCGTTCTTCCGATCCCGGAGCATACGATTTTACTGGTTCATTTACAGCTATTGGTACATTGAAAAATCCTTTTCCCATAGTTTTTATAAGGTTTATAAGTTATTATTTGTTTGCTTGGTAAAGGTACGATTTTTAATTAACCTCATCCATTTTAGACATGAAATGAACTATCAATCTTTAGGTTGAAGTTTGAAATTTTAGCAAGCAACTGCGTGGCTTAAA
This sequence comes from Flavobacteriaceae bacterium, assembly GCA_018402135.1. GTDB lineage: Bacteria > Bacteroidota > Bacteroidia > Flavobacteriales > Flavobacteriaceae > Paucihalobacter. The sequence goes on from JAGYJF010000005.1 coordinate 34,533, forward strand.
AAAAACAGTATGTTAGTTTAATGCGAACGGCGCGCATAACTTGAATGAAGGAATAAACACCTTAAACTTATTGGTATTATTAAGATTTACCATATTGAAATGTCCTTGCATGGCACCGAAGGGACTGGTTAATAAGCAGCCGGAGTTGTAGGTATGAAATTCGCCAGGTTTTAGAACAGGTTTTTTTCCAACGACACCTTCACCTTCAACAATTTCTGTGTTATTTAAGGCATCGTAAATTTTCCAGTAACGAGAATTAAGCTGAACAGCATCCTTGCCTTGGTTTTCAATAGTTATTTTATAACCATAAGCAAAGTGAACTTTATAATTTTTATAAAAAGTTCCTTCAAAGGTGGTTTCCACCATAATTTTAATGCCGCTTGTTACTTGTTGTATCATCTGAATCTATAGAAGTCAAGGCCAAAATAATAATTTTTATCCATTCATTGATACTTGAACTCTATTTTAATGAGTTTTTTAACACCTTTTGTATTTCATCGGTTTTTTAAGTCTTAAATTGGTACTAGTGTGATAAAATAGGCAAGAGCTTAAAGCCAAAACAATGGTATAAAACTACTAATTTGAAATATCGATAGAGTTTCCTTCACCAAAACCTATCAGTCGATCATATCTCGCGCCTAAATCTCTGTAATAGACGAGCACTTTATAGTTGTTTTCCGTTTGCCAAAAATTTCCACTAATGGCCCCTTCTTGAAGGTTATTATCTTTATCCACAATTACATATTTGTAATTATAAAATCCTTGTTTAAGTTTGAGTATGGCCTCATAAATTCCTTTTTGGGGATTGAAATACATCATATTGCTTTCCTCGGTTGCAAAGTTGTTGTAGTTGCCGTAGATGTAAATATTGCTTCCATCTTTAAGTTCTGGGTGTTGCAGTGAAAAATGAATATTGACATAATCTGCTTCAACTGATGGATCTTCTCTGTCGATTACCGTTATCAAAAAACGGCCATTGATATCCGGATTATAAGTGTATGGCAAATCTTTGCGTATAATATTGGTAAAAAGGTAATTGTGATATATATCCTTTAAGTCAATGAATTGCACGCCAATATTTGCGGCGCGCACATCCTTATTCTCAAAAAACAAGAATTCGTTTCCGCCCCAAAAGGTTGTTTCGGTATTGTACCTGTAAATAAGTTCATTGCCTAATGTATATTGCGGTTTTACATTGTAAATGGCAGTAGTGAGGTTATTATTTTGAACAATAAGGGTTTTAATGGTTTCGTTGGGGTTGTTGAAATTTAACGATAAGGGTGACACAATAATATCAACCGATTGTTTTTCATTAATTAAACTAACATCGCGAGAACGTTTTATAGAAACACCCACATTGGCTAAATCTTCAACAATCATAAATTTTCTAGAAAACTCCAGCTCTTGGTATTCGTTGTAGATGGAGATAAGATAGTTGCCGGAAACCAAAAGTGCTTTGGTTTGTTGATTGGGCAGTACCAATCGGTAATGTGAGTAAATTTCGTAGGTGTTAAAGGAATTCACGTAGTCAACAATTCTAAAATCGTCAAATCCCCTTAAATATTCGGACTTTACAAGGTTTGATTTGGTCCAATCGTAATTGTAATGCTCAATCACGTAGTAAAAATCAGGTTCGTTATTGCGTAAGGCATCAAATTCGAGGTAAAAAGTTTCACCGTATCTTAGAATTGGTAGCTCTCCTTGATTGGTATTTCTGCTTTTAAAAGTGATGGTTTTGATGTAATCTGGCGGATTTACCTCTTCAACTTGACTTAAGGCCACTAATGGCAGTATTGCAAAAATGAGGATTTGTCTAATTTTTTTTGTCATTTTCATAAAATATCTATGGTAAATATAAACAAAAATGAGGCCAAAAACCAAGCTGTTAAAGTCTCTAAAATAATTTTAAAAATTCTTTTTACTGGTTTAATAATTCGTATTTTTGCATCGATTTTTAAATAAATTTCAACCTATATAACTATGTCCAACGACATTCGTATTAAAAAAGGTCTCGATATTAAACTTAAAGGAGAAGCTGAAAAAGTCATTGAAAATGCTGTTATCAGTAACTTCTACACCATCAGACCTGAGGATTTTCACGGGGTAATTCCAAAAATGTTAGTAAAAGAAGGCGAGACCGTCAAGGCAGGCTCTCCTTTGTATTATGACAAATCAAATGAAAGTGTAAAAATTGTTTCACCAGTTTCGGGAACTTTACTAAGTATTGAGCGCGGTGAAAAACGACGCATTTTAAGTTTAAAAATTCAGGCGGATAAGCCTCAAATTTTTCTTGAACATGCTGCAATTGATGTTGAAAATGCCTCAGCAAGCGCAATCAAAAACAGGTTGTTAGAATCGGGATGTTGGCCATTTGTAAAGCAAAGACCATACGATATTATAGCCAATCCTGAAAAGCAACCGAAAGCAATATTCGTTTCAGGATTTAATACTGCACCATTGGCGGCAGATTTAGATTTTGTGTTAAACGGTAAGGAAGCCGAGTTACAAGCGGCCCTAACAGCCTTAAGTAAATTAACCGAAGGTACGGTGCATGTTACCATAGGGGGTAATTCTAATTCTCCTTTTAAAGGCTTAAAAAACATTACACTACATACGGTTTCAGGACCACATCCGGCAGGAAATGTTGGTACTCATATTAATAAAATCGACCCCGTTAATAAAGGTGAGGTAGTTTGGACTGTTAACGCCCAAGATTTGGTAATTATCGGTGAATTATTACTTACAGGTAAATTTAATGCAGAACGCATTGTTGCCTTAGTGGGTTCGTCAGTTGAAAAGCCGCGATATTTCAGAACGAAAATAGCCTCTGAGGTTGCTACTGTTATTTACGATAAAGGTGTTAAAAAAGACGGAAATGATCGCGTTATTTCAGGAAATGTACTTTCAGGAAAACAAATCAAACCAGATGGTAATTTAGATTATTACAGCAATGTCATTTCTGTAATTCCAGAAGGCGATGATTATGAGTTTTTCGGTTGGAATAAACCAGTTTTTGATAAGATTTCGACCTCTCGTGCTTTAACCTTTTCTTGGTTATTTCCTAATAAAAAATTCGACCTTAATACCAATACCAACGGCGAGCATCGTGCCTTTGTTACCACAGGTACTTACGAAGAAGTATTTCCATTAGACATCTTTCCAATGCAAGTATTAAAAGCTTGTATGTATCAAGATTTAGATGAAATGGAAGTATTGGGCATGTATGAAGTGGCTCCAGAAGATTTTGCGTTAACCGAATTTGTTTGTGTATCGAAACAACCGCATCAAAAAATAATACGCGAAGGATTGGATTTGATGATGAAAGAAATTGGATAATTATTTATTCAGTAACGAAATGAAACATAATAGAAGATGGCATTAAAAGAAAAATTACACACACTCAAAGAAAAATACAAAGGCACTAAAATGGCGCCTGCATTTAATGCATTGCACACATTTTTATATTTGCCTAACGAAACAACCCACAACGGTACGCATATAAAAGCGGCCGATGATCTTAAACGCACCATGAACACGGTAATCATAGCCTTGATACCATGTTTGATATTTGGAATGTTTAATGCAGGGTATCAGCATTTTGCTGCGCTTGGTACACCAGTTGATTTTTTATCATGGGATGCTTTGTATATCGGAATTATAAAGGTATTGCCATTGGTAGTTGTATCGTATGGTGTTGGTTTGGCAATTGAATTTTTATTTGCTGTGATTAAAGGTCACGAAGTTGAAGAAGGTTACTTGGTAACTGGAATGCTGGTGCCCTTAATTGTACCAATCGATTTACCTTTATGGATGCTTGCAGTAGCAGTAGCCTTTGGTGTTGTTATAGGAAAAGAAATATTCGGTGGAACCGGTATGAATATATTAAATCCAGCGTTAACCATTAGAGCATTTTTGTTTTTTGCCTATCCTACGTGGATGAGTGGTGATAAAGTTTGGGTTCATGGTGCTGTAGAGCGCGATGCGCAAATTGCTTCAGGGGCTAATTTAGATGCCATTTCTGGTGAAACAATTTTAGGAAGTTATGCACAAAATAGTTCGGTTGCTTACGATTATTGGGATATGTTCTTAGGAATTATACCAGGCTCGGTGGGTGAAACCTCAAAATTACTAATCATTGCCGGCGCATTGTTTTTAATTTTCACGAAAGTTGGAAGCTGGCGTATAATGCTAAGTACCGTAATTGGTGCTTTGGCCATGGGACTTATATTCAATGCTTTTGTAGATGCAGGATGGATAGGAGAAACAAGTAAATTCTACGGTTTAATGAGTGTGCCGTTTTGGCAACATTTAATTATTGGTAGTATTTTATTTGGTGCCGTGTATATGGCAACCGATCCCGTCACTGCGTCGCAAACTAATAAGGGTAAATGGATTTACGGTTTTTTAATCGGTTTTATATCAATTATGATTAGGGTATTTAACCCAGCTTATCCTGAAGGCGTATTCTTAGCCATTTTATTAATGAATGTGTTTGCACCTACCATTGATCACTATGTGATTCAAGCGAATGTTAAACAACGTATGAAACGCTTAAAAGCTAAAGTAGCATAACTATGGAAAAAACAACTGATAAAAATATTTATACCATCGTTTTCGCCGTTATTATGGTGGCCATTGTTGGTACTATATTAGCAGGACTATTCTCGTTTACCAAACCTTTGGTTACCAAAAACAGAGAAATAGAAAAGCAACAAAACATTTTGTACGCCCTAGGAGTGAATGAAAACACTGAAACTAGTGCAAACTTTGTAGATGCTGATGATGCCCCCGTTAAATTTGAAAATTTCGTGAACCGCCAGATTGTAATTCAAGATGGTGAAATCATTGAAAACGATCAAGCCTATTTAATTGACGTAAAGAAGGAAAAGTCGAAAGCTAAAAGTGATTCTTATAGTAGAAAATTACCTTTATTTATTGGTGAAAAGGATGGTGAAACTATTTATGTTATTCCAATTTACGGCAAAGGTTTATGGGATGATATTTGGGCGTATATAGGTTTGGATAAGAATATGGTGATTCAAGGTGCTTACTTTGATCACAAGGCAGAAACACCAGGTTTGGGAGCCAATATCAAAGAGCGCTTTTTTATGGATGATTTTATAGGAGAGCACTTATTAGACGACAATGGAAACTTTGTTGGTGTAACTGTGGCCAAAGGAAATGCCGATCCGCGAAACGACCGTAAAGAAGATAACAAGGTAGATGCGATTGCTGGTGCCACCATTACTGGCGATGGTGTTACTGCCATGATAAAAAGTGATTTGGCCTTGTACAAACCGTATTTTGATACTTTAAAACAATAAGCAAATGGGATTACTTTCAAAAAAAGATTCTAAATTAATATTAGATCCATTAGCAGACAATAACCCAATCACCATTCAGGTACTTGGTATTTGTTCAGCTCTGGCAATTACTGCAGAGTTAAAAGCCTCTATAGTAATGGCAATTTCTGTAATTTTCGTTTTAGGTGCAGGTAATGTGGTTGTATCGCTAATGCGAAACATCATACCATCAAAAATTAGAATCATCGTACAGCTAATTATTGTTGCAACTTTAGTAATTATAGTTGATTTGGTACTTAAGGCCTATGCTTATGAACTTAGTAAAACCCTGTCGGTTTTTGTTGGTTTAATTATCACTAACTGTATTATCATGGGTCGTTTTGAAGCCTTCGCTTTAGGTAATGGTCCTTGGAAATCCTTTTTAGACGGTATAGGAAATGCTCTAGGTTATGGTGTGATACTTATCATCGTTGGTTTCTTTAGAGAATTATTGGGCTCAGGTACTTTATTAGGTGTTCCTGTATTAGGAGATCCAATTGAGAAAACTGGATTGTATTCAATAGGTTATGAGAACAATGGTTTTATGTTGTTATCACCAATGGCATTAATTGTAGTTGGATTGATTATTTGGGTACAACGTAGTAGAAATAAAGCCTTAATAGAAGATTAATATAAGTAAAGAGCTGCAAGTTGAAGAACACAGTATGTTCATCAGTAGAAGCTAAAAATTCGATACTCTAACAATATGGAACACATAGAATTATTTTTCAAATCAATCTTTATAGACAACATGGTGTTTGCAACCTTTTTAGGGATGTGTTCATACCTTGCTGTATCTAAAAAAGTGTCAACCGCTATAGGACTAGGTGCGGCTGTAATTTTTGTATTAGCCATTACCGTTCCGCTTAACTGGTTATTAGATCAGTACATTCTACAAGAAGGAGCGTTGGCGTGGTTAGGACCAGAGTTTGCCAGTTACGATTTAAGTTTCCTTTCGTTCATCATGTTTATAGCAACCATTGCAACCATGGTACAATTAGTTGAAATTGTAGTAGAGAAATTTTCGCCTTCGTTATATAATTCATTGGGGATTTTCTTACCACTTATTGCAGTAAACTGTGCGATTCTAGGAGGCTCATTATTTATGCAGTCTAGAGAAATTGCCACGTTAGGATTGGCTTTTAACTATGGCGTTTCGTCAGGGATAGGGTGGTTTTTAGCTATTTTAGCCATTGCTGCTATTAGAGAAAAAATTAGATATTCAAATGTACCTGCACCTTTAAGAGGTTTGGGAATTACCTTTATTATTACAGGTTTAATGGCCATCGGTTTTATGAGTTTTGGTGGTATGTTAACTGGTGGAGACGAACCAGCTGCTGTTAAAGATAGCGCTGTAAAAGTTGAGAGTATTGAGATAGAAAAAGAAAAAGAAAAAATTGCTGATAAAACAGCACAAGTAATTCAATAATATTATGATGATATTAGCCGCAAATACATTAGGAACTATTTTAGCCACTGTTGCCGCGTTTTTATTGGTAACATTGCTATTAGTTGCTTTATTACTAGTTGTTAAAGAAAAATTATCGCCCTCTGGTCCTGTTAAATTAACCATCAATGGCGAACGAGAAATAGAAGTATCTTCTGGTAGTACTTTGTTATCTACTTTGGGGAATCAAAAAATATTTTTACCATCAGCTTGTGGTGGTGGTGGTACTTGTATACAATGCGAGTGTCATGTGTTGTCTGGCGGTGGTGAAGCTTTACCTACGGAAACTCCCCATTTCACAAGAAAAGAACTTAAACATGGTGCGCGATTAGCGTGTCAAGTTAAAGTTAAACAAGACATGGAAATTACCATACCGGAAGAGGTATTCGGTATTAAGAAATGGGAAGGCACTGTTGTTAGAAATTACAATGTGGCCTCCTTCATTAAAGAGTTTGTAGTTGAAATTCCTGAAGACATGAATTATAAAGCGGGTGGTTATATTCAAATTGAAATACCACCTTGTACCATCAATTATAAAGATATTGATATTACAGCGCATCCTGAAGAACACGAAACGCCTGATAAATTTCAAGCCGAATGGGACAAATTTAACCTTTGGCCTTTGGTAATGAAAAATGATGAAGTAGTAGAGCGTGCCTATTCTATGGCTTCCTTTCCTGCTGAAGGTAGAGAAATCATGTTGAATGTTCGTATTGCCACGCCACCATGGGATCGTTCTAAAAATGGTTGGATGGACGTAAATCCTGGAATTGCTTCCACTTATATCTTCGCTCAAAAACCTGGTGATAAAGTTATCATTTCAGGTCCTTACGGCGAGTTTTTTATCAACGAGTCGGAGTCTGAAATGTTATATGTTGGCGGTGGTGCAGGAATGGCACCGATGCGATCTCACTTGTATCACTTGTTTAAAACCCTAGAAACAGGTAGAAAAGTTTCTTATTGGTACGGTGGTCGTTCAAAACGTGAATTATTTTATATAGATCATTTTAAAAGCTTAGAAAGAGACTTTCCAAACTTTAAATTCTACATGGCATTGTCAGAGCCATTACCTGAAGATAACTGGAAAGTAAAAGAAAATATAGACGCTCCTGGAGATGGTTTTGTTGGATTTATACATAATTGTGTCATTGATAATTACCTAAGCCATCACGAGTCGCCAGAGGATATTGAATTGTATTTCTGTGGGCCACCGTTAATGAACCAAGCGGTTCAGAAAATGGGAGAAGATTTTGGTATCCCGGATGAGCATATCAGATTTGATGACTTTGGAGGATAATAAAATTCCTAAAGGTTACGACAACAATCGTGCGTAAACCTCAAACTTATTTTGAATAAAGAAACCGGCAAAAAAAGCCGGTTTTTTTTATTCGTTTTTCATGTTTTAAAAGGCTACCAGAAATTCAATGAATTAAACAATCATTGTTGTGAAGATTACCAAAACAACCATCAGTAAGGAAGGTGTATAGCCGCTTTTAAATACAGTTTTAAATATGAACTAGACTTTTATTGCTTTTATTCGTTGTATTATATTTGAAAAGTTCACTACAATCCATCATGTTTTTGATGCCGTCTAATTGGCATAATAAACCTATTACAGCACTTAAGCCATCAAACAAAAGGTCTTTATTGGTTGGGTCTTTTGGTTTGATACAGTTTCTATTTAAAGGCCCACTGTAGCCACATCCGTTTAGGAACGCTTGTTCAATTTTTAACAATTCTAAAGGCGTGTAACCGTTAAATTTTCTGCCTAAATTTTGGTGTACCTTACCTACGTAACTTAAGGCGGTTGAACCATGTGTTTCTGCAAGATGCTTCCAACTGTCTTTGTTGTCTAGCATATTTCCTACAGCACAGCTTTTACAGCATTCCGGATGTAGGGTGTTGTCGTGAAAAGCGCGGTAGAGTTTTGTGACTGCTTGGTTAAACCTTGTTGAAGTTTGCATGGCTTTTTTTATTTCTAAAATAGAAAAAATATTTGAAACTTTCAATTAATACTGAATCTTGTATGAAAGCTTAAGGTATATTTAACATTATGATTTCATATATTTTAGGAATGTTAAATGGCAAAGTTTACAATATGTATTAATTTTGCAACATGCAAAAACCACTGTCAAAACAAGAATTGCACAACCTTGCCATGAATCACGTCGGTCGTGACTTGGAACTACGCGGTTTTGAATTTGTAGCTATTAATAGCAAGCTTAAAAAGCACCCACAGTTTGTGTGTATAGACAAAAGTAGTCAGTACTTTTTTGTAATTGTGCGTGCAGTTATTTTACCTGAAAACCCTAATAATTATGATGTTGTTTGGATGGAAACATTCAAAGCGCACGCCCGTAGCAAAGATGCTAAAGTGTTGTATGCGGGTGTTGGTTTAGGGAATCCGAATGGTGAAGATTTGCCAGTCTATCTCAATGAAGAATACCTTATAGAATACAACGGCATTCAAGTCATCGAAAACAATTTAAATTAATTTTATGCTACCCATATGACCAAAGCTTTTGCATTGATTCTGCTATTTTTTTGTTTGTGGTCTTGTGCTGACACGCAAGAACAGCGTTCGGTTTCCGGACCTGTTTTTGGTACCTCTTACAATATTGTTTACGAGGCATCATCAAATTATCAAAAGCAATTTGATAGTTTATTCCAAGTGATTAATAACGCTATGTCTACCTATATTGAGGATTCGGATATTTCGAAATTGAATCGAAACGAAATCGTAGCCATTGATGAACACTTTAAAAATGTTTTTGATGCGTCAAAAGATATTCATAGAGAAACCAGTGGTGCCTTCGACCCAACTATCGGCATTATTGTAAACGCTTGGGATTTTGGACCCGAAGGTTCGGTTGAACAATTGGACAGTTTAAAAATCAACTCGCTTATGTCTTCTGTAGGTTTCGATACCATGAAACGGTTTGGGAACGCTATAGAAAAGGGACATCCTGAGACCTATTTAGACTTTAACGCCATCGCAAAAGGCTATGCGGTTGATGTGATTGCTGAATTTTTAAATAGTCAAAATACCAGTAGCTACCTTGTAGATATCGGTGGCGAAATTAGAACTAAGGGCTTTAATACCGTGAGTGGAAATTTGTGGAAAATAGGAATTGACGATCCTAATTTTGATGGCACCCAATCCTATTCTAAAATTATAAGTTTGAGTGACAAGTCTATGGCGACCTCTGGTACCTATCGCAAGTTTAAAATTGATCCCAATGGAAGTAGGTATTCGCATATTATAGACACAAAAACGGGTTATCCCAGTAAAACCAATTTGCTGAGTGTGTCTGTAATTGCCGATGATTGCATGACGGCAGATGCCTATGCAACTGCTTTTAAAACTATGGGAATTGAGGCTATCACCGACTTTTTGAAATCCCATCCAGAGTTGATGGTTTATCTTATTTTTGAAAATGAACAGCAAGAATTACAGACCTTGTCATTAAATAATTTTCCTAGGGAATAGCTTTATTTGGGTTTAAAAACTACAGGAATTATTTCGCCTTTGGCTAAGCGGTATTTATCGATGACTTTTTCTGAAAGGGTTTTGGTGTAATCCACTTCTTCAACTTTAAATCCTATGGCTCTTAGCTTGTCAAAATAATCCCTTCCATAAACACGCACATGGTCGTATTGACCGAAAATTTTGGTGCGCTCATTTTTGTCTGTTATGGTATTGTCTTCAAATGTAAATTTCCTTTTTAGGTCTTGTGGAATTTGAAAGATTCCCATGCCACCGGGTTTCATCACACGATAGAGTTCTTGCATGGCTTTGGTGTCGTTTGGAATATGTTCTAATACATGATTGCAAAAAATAACATCAAACTCATTGTCATTAAAAGGTAGATTGCAGATATCTGCTTTAACATCGGCCAATGGCGAATTTAGATCGGTGGTGGTGTAGTTTAAATTCGACATTTTTCTAAACCGCTTATAAAATGCTTGTTCGGGAGCAAAGTGAAGCACTTTTAATACCGAAGTGAAGAAATCAGTTTCATTTTTCAAATACAACCAAAGCAGTCGGTGGCGCTCTAGTGTTAACGTTGATGGCGATAATACATTTGGCCGTTGCTTGGCATAGCCATAAGGCAGAAAGGAGCGGAAACTTTTATTGTCTATCGGGTCGGTATAGCGATGGCCTTTTAAAATCAAAATTAAAAAAGGACGAATCACATAACTCAGCCTTATTAAAATAGACCTTGGAAAGATGTTTAATATGAATTTAAAAAGTCGTTTCAAGTTATTTCACAGCGGGTATTTAATTGGCAAGCACATTTTTTCAGACACGGATTTCACGGATTTTCACGGATTCGATTAAAGGATTATTCTTTTATATTTCAAACTATCTTGTCCAAAATTAACAAGTAAACCAACTTTTAATTTCAAAACAGCTAAATAATTTAGTGTTTGCCTTAAGTGTGAATCGGTAAGTGCAGTTATGGCTTTAATTTCCAAAACAATTTTATCATTAATTATAACGTCTGCTTGATACTTATGTGGTAGCATATTTCCTTTTGTAAGATATGTCAAATTTAGATTCTCTAGAGCAAGAAATATTATTATCAATTAGTTCAATCTCCAGCGCATCGGTATAAACCAACTCATTAAACCCTTTTGCTAGTTCATTATGTGCTTCCATACATATTCCTATTATTTTGTACGTATCTTCTTCGTAAATTAATTTATTCATAACAACAAAATAATATTAATACCTTTTTCTCCGTGCTAATCCGTGCAATCCGTGTCTTAATTATTTACAAAACCAATGCCTTTTTCCGAAACACATCTTCCTCATCACTCACCATTCCCAGAGCCTCATAAATATACCCAAAAGTAGAGAGCAATTCAGGTTTGCCATCAATAATAGCAACGTTGTGCTCAAAGTGCGCACTAGGTTTGTTGTCTAATGTTGTAATGGTCCAACCGTCGTTGTGTTGCTTGATTCGGTGGGTACCGAGGTTAATCATCGGTTCAATAGCTACCACCATACCCTCGATAAACTTTTTACCACGGCCACGTTTTCCATAATTAGGCATTTCAGGATCTTCATGCATTTTTTTACCTAATCCGTGCCCCACTAATTCTCGTACCACACCATAACCATTACTTTCGCAGTACTGCTGGATGGCATATCCAACATCACCTACACGGTTACCAAGTTTAAATTCTGCAATACCAACATAGAGCGATTCCTTGGTGACCTGAAGTAGTTTTTCAATTTCAGGCGCAATAGTTCCAATGCCAAAAGTATAGGCATGGTCGCCATAAAATCCATTTTTTATAGCACCACAATCGATTGAAATAATATCGCCTTCTTTTAGTGGCGTATTATTAGGGATGCCATGAACCACTTGTGTATTTGGGCTAACGCATAAGGTATTCGGAAAATCGTATAAACCTAAAAATCCAGGGATAGCACCGTGATCTCTTATAAAGGTTTCTGCGAGTTGGTCCAGGTACAAGGTGGTTACTCCAGGCTTTATTTCTTTAGCAATCATCCCTAAAGTTTTAGATACTATCAAGGCAGATTCGCGCATTAATTCTATTTCTTCTCTGGTTTTTACTACGATCATAATAGTTTTAAATATTGGGCAAAGGTAATTAATTTAAGGAAGTTAATTTTTATCAGAAAACATGATATTAAACAGTATTTAATTTGTGCATGTGCGTTAATTTTGCACCTGAATAAAATGAAAAACAATGTATAAATCCGTATCAGCCGAAGAGGCTTTAAAAGTTGTAAAATCAAACGATAAAATATACCTTCAAGCTGCCGCTGCGGCGCCACAAGTTTTAATTAGAGCATTAGCCAACCGACATGAAGAATTGCGCAATGTTGAAATTTGCCAATTGCACACCGAAGGAGAAGCACCGTATGCCAATCCAGAATTGCGTGAAAGTTTCCATGTGAATTCATTTTTTATTGGTAAAAATGTGCGTCATACCATAGCTGCAGGAAATGGCTCTTACACGCCTGTGTTTTTGAGTGAACTTCCGCTGCTATTCAAACGAAATATTATAAATTTAAATGTCGCTTTAATTCATGTTTCAGTACCTGATATTCATGGTTATTGTTCGTTAGGTGTCTCAGTTGAGGCAACTTTAGCGGCTATTGACAATGCCGATTATGTAATTGCACAGGTAAATAAACAAATGCCACGAACTTTTGGTGACGGGATAATTCACGTTTCCGAAATAAACACCTTTGTTGAATGTGATGAACCGCTGCCAGCACACAATATGCCGGCACCAACGCCTATCGAGAATAAAATCGGCGATTTTGTGGCGAGTCTTATTGAAGATAGAAGCACCCTGCAAATGGGAATTGGCTCAATACCAAATGCTGTTTTAACAAGATTGACCAATCATAAAGATTTAGGGCTGCATACCGAGATGTTTTCGGATGGCGTTATTGATTTAATTTTGAAAGATGTTATAAACGGAAATTACAAGGGCGTGAATCCTGGCCGCGCTTTGGCCACTTTTTTAATGGGTTCAAAACGCTTATACGATTATGTAAATGACAATCCGTTTGTTGAAATGCGCACCTCAGATTATGTAAATGACGTTTCAATTATAAAGCAAAACCCGCGTATGGTAGCCATAAATTCGGCTATTGAAGTGGATTTAACGGGGCAAGTTTGTGCCGACTCTATAGGCACAAGAATGTATTCGGGTGTTGGTGGACAAATGGATTTTATTCGCGGAGCCTCTCTAAGTGAAGGCGGAAAGGCCATTATTGCTTTACCATCGGTAACCAATAAAGGTGTTAGTAGAATTACACCCATGCTTAAAAATGGCGCTGGCGTTGTAACCACACGTGCACATGTTCATTACATCATTACCGAATACGGTATTGCTAACTTATACGGAAAAACCATCAAGCAACGCGCCAAAGCTTTAGTCAATATTGCACATCCAGATCATCAAGAAGCCATTGAACGCAGTTTTGCTGAAAGTAGACTTTGCTAATACAAATAAATTAAGATTTCAAGAAAGAGAAGAATCCTTTTCTTTTCTTTCTTGCTTTTATATCGGGTGCTTCGTTCGTGATAAGTTGAAAAACTTCTCCCCAACCAAGTACGCCACCAATATTTCTGTCATCTATAAATAAATCGGCGTAAATTTTTCTGCTTTTAGAATTGTCAAACTGTTCTTCAGGAAAACTTTGGTTGACTGCATAGAAATTGATACCATTTTCTTTGCAAAAATCAACAGCTTCGTCTAGTTTGGTACCATAACGGTAAGTCCATAATATTAGTCGGTGCCCCTCTTCTTGCAATCTTTTTAAAGTTTCAAAAGCAAAAATTCTGGGTTTACCAACTTGTGGATAGGCATCTTCAACGATGGTTCCGTCAAAATCTACCGCAATAATAAGCTTGTCTTGAAAATTCATACCTTAGGCAATAATGATGTTTACAATGATACTATTATAATTTGAATTAATCAATTAACGAATGCTGCGTCATGGTTTTAGGTTGTTGAATTCCCATTAATTTTAAAATGGTAGGCGCCATATCACCTAAAATGCCGTCTTTTATTTTAAGATGGTCATTGTCTATACAGATAATTGGCACCGGATTGGTGGTATGTGCGGTATTAGGTGAGCCATCTGGATTGATCATGGTTTCGCAGTTGCCATGATCGGCAATCAACAGCGTTGTATAATTGTGTTTTAGTGCCGTTTCTACAACTTGTTCAACGCACTTGTCAACCGCTTCACAGGCTTTGATAGCTGCTGCCATAACACCAGTATGGCCTACCATATCGCCGTTAGCAAAATTTAGACACACAAAATCTGCAGATTCTTTTTCCAATTCTGGCACTAGTGCATTGGTTAACTCAAAAGCACTCATTTCGGGTTTTAAATCGTATGTGGCTACTTTAGGGGAATTTCGCAAAATACGGGTTTCCCCATTGAAAGGTGTTTCTCTGCCTCCTGAAAAGAAAAAGGTAACATGTGGGTACTTTTCTGTTTCTGCAATTCTTATTTGGGTTTTGTTGTGGGCTTCAAGAACTTCACCCAAAGTTTCATTTAAATTTTCTTTGTTAAAGACTACTTTGATGTTTTTAAATGTTTCATCGTAATTGGTGAGCGTTACATAATGCAGTGGTATTTTATGCATGTTGTGTTCATGAAAATCGTCTTGGCATAAAGCCTGTGTTATTTGGCGTCCGCGATCGGTTCTAAAATTGAAAAATATAACTACATCATCTGCTTTAATGGTTGCCAGGGGTTGATGGGTACTATCAACAGCTATAATGGGCTTTATAAATTCGTCGGTGATATTATTTGTATATTGGTTATCAATTGATTTCAAAAGATTAGTAGATGGTTCGCCTACACCATTCACCAAAGCATCGTAGGCTAGTTTAACGCGTTCCCAACGTTTATCTCTGTCCATGGCGTAATAACGACCTGTGATAGATGCAATTTTAGCATGGGTTCTATTGGCGTAATCTTCTAAATCTGAAATAAACCCATAACCTGATTTTGGGTCAACGTCGCGTCCATCGGTAAAGGCATGAACAAAGACATCCTTTAAACCAAATTCGTTTGTAGCATCTAATAATCCAAATAAATGATTGATATGAGAGTGTACGCCGCCATCACTTACTAAGCCTAATAAATGAACTTTTTTACCATGTGTTTTAGCGTATTGAAAGGCCTCTTTTAAGGCTGGCTCGTGCTGTAAGGTTTTGTTTTTAACAGCGAGATTTACCTTTACCAAATCTTGGTAAACAATTCTACCTGCACCCAAATTCATGTGACCAACCTCACTATTGCCCATTTGGCCTTCGGGCAGACCGACGTGTAAACCATCGGTTCTTAAAGTAGCGTGCGAAAAACGCTGATAAAGGCTGTCAATATAGGGAGTTTGTGCATGGTCAATGGCGGATACTTTTGGGTCTGGTGACATTCCCCAGCCATCTAAAATCATGAGAATTACTTTCTTATTCATATTTCAAAAATCTAAGAATCAAAGATAAGAACTTCGTGCGGTTTCATCTGTATTTATAGAATCAAAATATTGAAAGTTAAATTTAAATGACGAGATTCGTTTGTATTTGTTACCAGTAAAATTCAATTTATGAAACTATTAACATATTTGTTTGCAAATGGTTAAATGTATGTTATGATATTTTTTAGCGTGTAACAATTCCGAAAATATATCGTCTCTTTGGTGTAATCAATTAAATATTTAAAATAGTCATCATGAAAAAAACAATCATTATTGCATCATTAATTTTTGGACTTGCCACTGGTAATGCCATAGCCGAAAACGGGAGAATTTATTCACCAGTAACAGTTGAAAACCCTGCAGAAGTCAGTTCGTTTTGTGTCGCCATAGTAAAGGGCGATTTTGAAACCGTTAAAAAACTGATTGAACTTGGCGAAGATGTCAATCAAAAATCGAACGGTATGGCACCACTTCATTTTGCTGCCAAATACAACCGCGTAGAAATTGCGGAACTTTTAATTTCTAAAGGCGCCAAAGTTTCTGCAAAATGCAACAAAGGCTACACAGCCGAAAAGTATGCTACGTTATCAAATGCTAATGATGTGGCACAATTATTGAAAAACCGTAAAAAGAAAAATGCTTAACAAAGCAATTATTTGAGTTAGTTAGTTAGTAAAACGCCTGTTAGTCTGGGCGTTTTTTTATGCCTCTAAATCAACTATTCCATTTTTTGTAAGATGCTATTTTAAAAAGCTTAAATCGGAAAGCGGAGGCAATTCATAAGGTTGCTTACTTTGTTCAAAAACCCTCGCACCTAGTGTGCCTTTTAATACACAACTATTTTCAGATAAATCAATCCAACTGCCTTCACGTAAACCGACTACTGGCGGCGAATTGTATACGTGAAATTCTGAAATTCTAGTTTCTCTAGTTTCTCCCATGTGGGTGCTGTTTGCATCTGGATCGATGTAATGCGGATTAATATTAAATGGGACTATTCCTAAAGATTTAAAGCTAGGTGGGTATATGATGGGCATATCGTTGGTATTGTTGATGGTTAGTCCGCAAATATTACTACCTGCGCTTGTTCCTAAATACGGGGTATCGTTTTTAATGACAGTTCTTAAAGGTTCTAATAGTTGAAATTTATACAATTCATTTAATAACATAAAAGTATTCCCACCTCCAGTAAAAATTCCTTTAGCATTATTAATTGCCTCAAGCGGATTATCAAACTCGTGTATTCCGACTAATTTTTTGCCTATTGAGGTGAAAAAATCATTCATCCTTTTGGTGTAAGTTTCATGCGAAATACCACCAGGTCGCGCATACGGAACAAATAGCACTTCGTTTGTATTGCGATAAAGCTCTGAAAGTTCTGCTTTTAAATAGGCTAATGGCTTGCTGCCATAAACAGTTGATGTACTCGCTAAAATTACTTTCATATCAATAATTTGTATTTTGCCATAAAATTAATCATTCCAATTCTTTAACAAAATTTTACACAGATTTGTAGGATTTTTACAAAAAGAATGTCGAATTTTATTGTTAGCATTTATAATAGCCACCATGACTAAATATTACTTTACACTGTTTTTTTTATTATCTGCATTTTTTGCGTATTCACAGGGATTAGAAAGGGTGGAGGTTTCGGGAAAAGTCATAGTGGATAGTGAGGATTTAGAAGGTATTACCGTTTACAATACAGGTTCAAAGTCGGGTGCATTAACTGATGAAAATGGGCTTTTTAAAATAAGCGTAAAACTCAACGATGTCTTAGAATTTAGAGCTTTACAATTTCAAGAGTTTAGAGTGACGATTGATGAAAAGGTTATGCAAACTAGGCAATTAACAGTATTTCTTATTGAAAGATTAAATGCTTTAGATGAAGTAATTTTATTACCCTATGGTTTATCGGGCAATCTGTATGTAGATACCGAAAGCGTCAAAACTTTTAATCCTGATATGAATGCCATTTATTTTGGTATCAAGCATAGTGACGCATACGAATTTCCTGCAGATTATAAAACGCAAGTAGAAAATCAGGCGATGTTTCCTTCTGGTGAAACTTTAAGAAATGGGTTGAATGTAGCCAATTTAATGGGATTAATGATAAAGCCTTTATTTAAAAAGGGCAATCCCGAAGATAACGTCAGTAGTATACCCGTAAGTAGATTAAAAACCTACTACAGCAATAAATTTTTAATTGATAATTACCATATACCCGAAGATAAAATTGAGGATTTTGTGTATTGGGTTGAAACCCATGGCTTGACTTTCGAGTTACTTGAGACTGGTCGTGAATTAGAATTCATGGCATTTCTAGGTGAAAAAAGTAACGAATACTTAAAAGAACTTGGGCTTAAAAACTAAGATATTACTATTGGTTTTGGTCGGCGTTTTAAGCAATGTTAAGGCACAAACAGTTGTTTTAAGTGGTAATGTGATAGCCGACGATGACGTTGAAGGCATTCACATATTAAACCTAAGCAATAACAACAATACGGTCACCAATGAACGCGGTTCTTTTGAAATTACCGCCAGTTTAAATGATACCATTGTGATTAGTGCCATTATGTACGAGCCAATAAGGATGCTTGTTACTGCAAAACATATTAACGACAAATACATCGCAGTTAAATTAGACAAAAAAATAAATCTGTTAGATGAGGTTCTCGTTGGTAAAATTCTAACAGGCAGTCTAGATTCGGATATTGATAATAACGATACTCGCACCATAAATTTGCAGCAACTTGGCATTCCGGGTTACTACGGAAGGCAATTAACACAGCCCGAGCGCAGGCTACACGACGCTGATCATGGAACCTATATTAGTTCTTTTGACGGTGGACCGTTTGGATTAGGATTGGGAATAAACGTCCATAAAATTTTAAACAAAGTAAGCGGCCGTACCAAAAAATTAAAACACCTCGTTGTCCTCGATACAGAAAAAAGCTACATTGAAAAGCTAAAATCTCAGTTTGGCGAACAAATATTTGAAAATCAAAACCTAACCGAAGGCCAAAAAAACGAGTTCTTTTTCTATTGTGCCGATGATCCTGAGTTCATAAATTTAATGAAAACCCAAGGCGATTTAGCTGTGGTCAATTTCCTATACTTAAAATTAGAGAGTTTTAATAATATTCTCAAATCAAATCAAGATTAACAAATGTTTAAAATGATATCATTTAAGGGTTTAACGCTTTTTATTTTTGTAATAACAATACCGGTTTTGCTATCCGTTGCGGACATGCACAAATTCTATGTGAGTGTAACACAAATTGAATATGTAAAAGAACAACAATCCTTACAAATAATTACAAGGGTTTTTTTAGATGACCTTGAAGATGCATTAGGTGAACGTTTTGGTGCATCTATCAGAATTCCTTCTGATGAAAAAGACGCTACCTATGACACTCAAATTGAAGACTATTTCACGTCTAAAATAGACATAGCTATTGATGGAAAGGCTGCTAAAATAGGCTTTGTTGGCAAATCTATTGATATTGATGTGATGGTGGTATATCTAGAAGTAAAGGATGTGAAAAGCATCAAAACCATTCAAATCCAAAACAACTCATTGTTCGAAATATTTGAAGAACAACAAAATATAATTAGAACCGATATCAACGACCTCAAAAAAAGCTTTATCTTAATTTCGCAAGACCGAAGCAGAATGTTAAATTTTTAATAATCGCTTTAGCTTGGGCTTTTATTTCCTTAATTTCCACCTTTCAATTTTTATTTCATGACACAGATTAAATATGTATTATTGGCCTTACTTTTTGTAGGAGCCAATGCCTTTGCTCAAGAAGAAACAACAATAGAGCGAAAATCAGGGCACACCAATCAAAACAAATTCAAACAACTTTACGACGAGTTTGCTACACCAAACATGTTTCGTTCTGCTTCGGGTGCACCTGGACCAGAATATTATCAGCAGCAAGCCGATTATAAAATGAACATAGAATTGGATGATGAAAACGCACGGCTTTACGGTGAAGAAACCATCACTTATACTAATAATTCCAAAGATGTTTTAACCTATTTATGGGTACAGTTGGATCAAAATGTACGTGCTAGAGATTCCAAAACACCTTTAATTGAAGGTTCTGGAATGCCACCACTTACCACACCAGACCGATATGCATCGTCATATTTAACAGAAGGGTTTGACGGAGGCTTTAGAGTTGAAAAGGTGACTTTGCCAGATGGCAAACCATTGAATTATATGATTAATCGCACTATGATGCGTGTTGAACTACCGACACCAATGGCTACTGGCGATCAGTTTTCATTTTACATTAAATGGTGGTATAATATTAATGACCATGTGAATGATGGCGGTCGTTCAGGGTATGAGTATTTCCCAAAAGACGACAACCGCAACTACGTCATCGCACAGTTCTATCCAAGAATGGCCGTTTACAATGATGTAGAGGGTTGGCAAAACTCACAGTTTTGGGGAAGAGATGAATTCGCGCTGCCATTTGGGAATTTTGAAGTGAATATTACGGTTCCGGCCGATCACATTTTAGATGCAACAGGACGTTTGATGAATCGTAACGAAGTTTTTAGCAAAACCATGTTAGAGCGTTTTGAAAAAGCTAAAAAATCCTATGATGAGCCCGTTATAATCGTCACTCAAAAAGAAGCAGAAGCTAATGAAAAAACAAAAAGCAAAGACAAGAAAACTTGGAAGCTTTATGCTGAAAATGTAAGAGATTTTGGTTTCGCAACCTCAAGAAAGTACATTTGGGATATGATGGCTGTAAAGGTTGGTGATAAAGACGTCATGGCTGTATCCTTGTATTCTAAAGAAGGCAATCCGCTTTGGGAACAATGGTCTACAAAAGCTGTTGCCAGTACTTTAAAAACCTATTCGCGAATGACTTTTGAATATCCTTATCATAAGGCAATTTCGGTTCATGCCGACAGACAAGGAATGGAATACCCAATGATATGTTGGAACTACGGACGCCCAGATGAAAATGGAAAATACGACGATCGTACCAAGTTTGGAATGATAAGCGTTATTATTCACGAGGTTGGTCATAACTATTTCCCGATGATTGTGAACAGTGACGAACGTCAATGGACATGGATGGATGAAGGTTTAAATACCTTTTTGCAGTATGTTGCTGAGCAAGATTTTGGCGAGTGGTATCCAAAGGCACTTTCACCAGGACAAGACGCCTATCCTTCACGTCGCGGACCAGCAAAAAACATCACCTTTTATATGGGCGGCGATCAGGATTTTATTGCACCTATTATGACCAAAGGTCTAAATACTTATCAATTTGGCAATAATGCTTACGGTAAACCTGCCACGGCCCTTAATATTTTGAGAGAAACCGTCATGGGTAGAGATTTATTTGACTATGCCTTTAAGGAATACTCCAATAGATGGATGTTTAAGCATCCAACTCCAGAAGACTTTTTTAGAACCATGGAAGATGCTTCAGCCTTCGACTTGGATTGGTTTTGGCGCGGTTGGTTTTACACCACCGATTGGGTTGATATAGGCATTGCGGATGTCAAGAAGTTCTACGTTACCTCAGAGCCTACAGAATCGGGTAAGCGTATAGCACAACGTTTTGGAAGAAATGCGGGCGATATGATATATTTTGTTGAAGAAGATTCGGATGATTTTAACGAGAGTATGAAATCAAAAACACCTTCAGAAGTTTCTAAACCCTTAAAGGATTATATACAGGAGAATTTTTCAGCTGAAGAACGAAAAAATATCAAAGAACCAAAATACTTCTACAATGTCACTTTTAACAAACCAGGTGGTTTGGTCATGCCTATTATAGTTGAATATACTTATGCAGATGGCAGTTCAAAGAGAGAAACCTATCCGGCACAAATTTGGAGATTAAACGACAAAGAAGTTAGTAGGGCAGTAGCCTCGGATAAAGAAATTGTAAAGATTACTTTGGATCCAGATGAGGAAACAGCCGATATAGATACCACTAATAATTCGTGGCCACGAGAAATTAAACAATCGGAATTTGACCGATTTAAAAGTGGTAACTAAGCCAGAAAAAATAAAGCCAACTTTAACAAGTTGGTTTTTTTAATCTCATTATATTTGCAATGTGATAGCAGCATCAACATTCTTATTCATCGGAACCACAGAGGTAGTTTTTATTCTATTTATTGTGGTCATGGTTTTTGGTGCCGATAAAATACCTGAAATCGCACGAGGACTTGGAAAAGGTATCAACATGGTGAAAAACGCCAGCAACGATATTAAAAGTGAAGTCACTAAAAGTGCCACAAAAAACGGTATCGATACCAGTATTACAAAGGATATCACACAAGAAATTAATAAGGTTAAAGACGAAATTGAAGAGCTAACTGGCTCGGTAAGAAGAAAGCTTTAATTTATTTTTTGCGACTGATGGTCAGGCCATCTCTTATTGGTAACAATACTGTTTCAATTCGCAAGTCATCCTTTAAAAGTTGGTTGTACTTTAAAAGCGCTTTGGTAGCCAAATCGTCTTCTTCCAAAGGTTCTATCACTTTTCCACTCCACAGCACATTATCTGAAATTATAATACCGCCAGAATTTAGTTTATCAATGATGAGGTGAAAATATTTTGGATAATCTTCTTTATCTGCATCAATAAATACCAGATCAAAATTTAGATTTAAAGTTGGAATAAGATCGAGTGCATCGCCTAAATACTGATGCATTTGGTTTCCAAATGCTGACTTGTCAAAATAGTTACGTTGAAAGTCGTACAATTCTTCGTTTACATCAATGGTGTGAATCGTGCCGTCTTTACGCAGACCTTCGGCCAAACACAAAGCCGAATAGCCTGTGTAGGTGCCAATTTCCAAAATGGTTTTAGGTTGTATTATTTTTGAAATCAGACTTAAAATTCTACCTTGGTAATGACCGCTTAACATGCGAGGTTGCAGCACTTTTTGAAAAGTTTCACGACTTAATTGTTGCAGTAATTCGGGCTCGTTTTCTGTATGTTTAACAATGTAGTTGTCTAGTTCTTCCGGTATAAAATGCATTAGGCAGTAATTCTATTTATCAATTCTTTTTTAGCATTTTCATCGTCGCCACAAAGCCACCTTACACTATTATCATTCCAGATGGCATCATAATCATCTTGGTTGATGATATTTTGTTCCATAGCCAAATCAAGGATTTTGCCTGGATAAGACGATTGTTTTTCACTTTCCATTTCGCCCAGTGGATAAGGGTCATCTAAACCCATAATCACTTGTTTGGAGGATTGATTTTTTATCAGAAGTCCTAACGAGCCTGTGTCGTGCACTAAGGTATCAAAGAAAATATTTTTATGACCAACAGCTTTTCTAGGATGGCTTTTGCCTTCAAATAAATCGGGTCTGCCATCAAAGCCTTGGATACGTCTTCCTAAATTTATTTGGGCTAATTGTCCGCCATGGGCAAAACAAGTTCTCATATTCGGGAATTTATCTTGATATCCATTGAGTGTTAGGAAGTGATAAGCATCGGCACATTGCGCCAACATCCAAATTAAGTGAAAACGCCATGAGGTGTTTTCCAATTTTATAAACTTTTCACCATCGTAAGGATGTATTTCGACCGCTAGATTATACTTACTCGCGAGTTCAAAGATGGGTTCGTTTTCTTCGTCGAAAATGCAACGCCAGGTACCGATGGTATCCATATAGTGCGTTGGTAAACAAAGCAACCTCAAACCTAACTGTTCAACACAACGTTCAATCTCCCATAGCGCTCCTTTGATAAGTCCTGGATGTACCACGAAGCCACAGGTGAATTTACTGGGATTATCGTGTTGAATTCTTGCATTGAAATCGTTTTGAAAGCGCAGTGCTTGTTTCATTTCTTCCACTCTCAGACCGTTACCGTATAATTGGGAAAGGTTTAAAACTACGGCATGGTCCAGTTTAAAACGTTCCATCCACGCTAATTTTTCATCTAGGAAAAAGCTGGAGTCTGTAATTGGACGGTTCCAGTCTTTTTGAAGCATGAATTTCCGGTCTTTGTCTACCCAAAAAATACCTTTATCCTTCATAAACTGAGGAATTTCCTCAGGATAAGGTAATAGATGTGAATGGCCGTTTATACGTAGTTTTCGTTTCATAATTGTTTCAATAAACCGTTTTAAAATTTAAACGGGTTTTGTGGGTGGTTGCATAACCGTGCCGCATTTTTTACAAGTACGCTTCTTTTCGCTGCCGTAAAATTTATCAAAAATAATGGGCATATCCGTTTCGATGTTATCTAATTTAAAAGTTTTCCTATACAGTTCATGATTGCATTTTTCGCAGTACCATTCTAGGGCATCCTTCATTTTTTTAGAGCGCGGATATTCAATGACCAGTCCTACTGTATTTGCTTTTCGTTGTGGCGAATGCGGAACCTTCGGTGGCAGCACATAAATATCACCTTCATTAATAGGTACTTCGACGGGCTTACCATCTACCATTATTTTTAGTACCATATCACCTTCAATTTGATAGAAAAATTCAGGTGTTTCGTTGTAATGGTAATCTTTACGACTGTTAGGTCCGCCAACAACCATAACGATATAATCGGTATTTTTCCAAACCACTTTGTTGCCAACTGGTGGTTTTAACAGATGCCTGTGCTCTTCTATCCAGGTTTTAAAATTTATGGGTGTAACTAGTTTGCTCATGATGTTGCCCTTTTAATTTCCCCATATCAACTGCGCTCTATGCAGGTAGGAGAAAAACCCAAAGCGGGAATTTGAGTTGTAGTTAAACAAAACTATATGTTATAAAGATACTATAAACCAATTGATTTTTTTTCAATTTATAACGACAACAATTCTATTTTACAAAGATTTTGTTCGACCGCCATCTACAGGTAAATTAATACCATTGATATAAGCGGCACGTTCACTGGCTAAAAAGGTAATGGCATCGGCCAATTCTTCGGGTTTTGCAAAGCGATTTGCTGGTGTGTAATGTTTCATAATTTCTGCCATGTCCTCAATGTTTTTACCTTCGCTGGCAGCTTTAACCTTGACAATCTCGGTAAGGCGTTCGGTTTCGGTAAATCCAGGAAGTACGTTGTTGACTGTGATTCCAAATTCAGCAACTTCAGAAGCCAGTGTTTTACTCCAGTTTCCAACGGCACCTCTAATGGTATTGCTCACCCCTAAGCCAGGAATTGGCTCTTTTACTGAGGTAGAAATGATATTGATGATACGGCCATAGCCTTCAGATTTCATAAAAGGTATTGTTGCTTGTGCGATTACGTGATTACATTTTAAATGGTTTGTGAAAGCATTTTCAAACTCGTCCAAGCTAGCCGTTAAAACAGGACCACTTTTAGGACCGCCAGTATTATTGATTACAATGTGGAATCCATGGTTGGTATTCATAAATTTCGTCACTTGTGATAATAGATCATATGGATTTGAAAAATCAGCCACTAGGTAGCTGTGTTTTCCAGGTTGCGGTAATGTCGCTAAAATAGCTTTTAACTTATTTTCATTTCTGGCTACAAGCGTTACGTTAGCACCTTCAGAAGCCAAGGCTATTGCGGTCGCTTTTCCTATGCCTGCAGTGCTACCGCAGACTAAGGCGTTTTTGTTGTTTAAGTTTAGATTCATAACATTTACTGCCTTTCGACACTGCTCAAGATAAATTCCAGCAGTAATCTTTTTAGTTTAACATTATTCTTATTTATATCTAAGATTCCCGCGTTCGCGGGAATTAGTATTTTATACAAACATTCTTTGCCTCTGTAAAAAAGCGTAAGGCTTCAAAGCCACCTTCACGACCTACACCAGACGCTTTTACGCCGCCAAAAGGCGTACGTAAATCACGGAGCATCCAAGTATTTACCCACACGATGCCTACTTTTAGTTTGTTACTCATTTTCATGCTGCGCTTTAAATTGTTGGTCCAAAGCGTTGCCGATAAGCCGTATTTTACTTTGTTTGCCATATCGATTACTTCATCTTCACTGTTAAAGGGCATGATGGTGACTACTGGCCCAAATATTTCTTCTTGGCTCACTCTGCATTCGTCGGTTGTAACTTCAATAACGGCTGGTTGTAGATAGTATCCATTTTCAAATCCTTCAACAGTAACTTGGTGTCCGCCACAAAGTACTTTGCCATTTTCGTGTTTTGCAATTTCAATATATCCAAGCACCTTTTCAAGGTGTTGTTTGGATACCAGTGCGCCAATATCGGTTGTTTCATCAGAAGGATGACCAACTTTGAGTTGTTTGACTTTGGCGATAAAATCGATTTTAAATTTTTCATAGATAGAGGCTTCTACAAAAATCCGACTTCCACACAAACAAATCTGGCCTTGATTAGCAAATGATGAACGCACAGTTGTTTTCAGCATCTCGTCATAATCACAGTCATCAAAAATGATATTTGGATTTTTCCCGCCCAATTCAAGGGACAATTTTTTAAACATGGGTGACGCTATTCTGGCGATATGTGCGCCGGTTGCGGTTCCGCCAGTAAAGCTAATGGCTTTAATATTTGGATGTTCAATGATTGCCTGGCCTGCGGTTGTTCCTAGTCCGTGAACGATATTAAGTACGCCTTTTGGTAATCCAGCTTCGTTGCAAATCTCACCTAAAAGATAAGCGGTCATTGGTGTGACTTCACTTGGTTTTGCAACCACGCAATTGCCTGCAGCTATTGCAGGGGCAATTTTCCATGTAAACAGATAGAGTGGTAAATTCCATGGCGAAATACAGCCAACCACTCCGATGGGTTGACGTAAGGTATAATTCATGGCTTGTTGCCCAACACTTTCATGGCTTTCACTGGCGAACTGCGTAATGGCGTTTCCGAAGAAACGAAAATTACTCGCAGCTCTTGGGATATCTACTGTTTTTGCCACACTGGTAGGTTTGCCATTATCTTTACTTTCCGCTTCGGCGAAGCGTTGTAAGTTACTTTCTAACAGTTCCGAAATTTTTATGAGAATTCTACTGCGTTCATCTAAAGTGGTTTCTGACCAACTTGGGAATGCAGCTTCAGCTGCCTCATAGGCTTTCTCTACATCCTCTTTGGAGGCGTTTGGAATTTTACCATAAATTTCACCGTTTGCAGGACAATAGTTGTCTATCCAATGATTGTGTATTGGGTTTTCAAATTTACCGTTTATAAAGTTTTTTATGGTCATTTTAAACTTGTGGTTTGTTAAGTTTTTGAGACCTCATAGATTTTTTAAAACCTGTGAGATCTGTGCATATGAGGTTCCTCCCGATTGCTATTGGGATCGCAGGAATGCAGTGGCTTTAATCTCTACTACCAAATCTGGATGCGGTAATTGATGTACTGCAACCGTTGTGCGCGCTGGTCCGGTTTCTTTGTTAAAAAACTCAGCGTAGGTCTTGTTATAGCCTGCAAAGTCGTTCATATTCACTAAAAAGGTAGTGACATCTACCACATCTTTAAGGGTGGCACCTTCCTTGGCTAAATTTCTTTCTATGTTTTGAAGGACTTCACGGGTTTGTACGTCTATATTAAGATGTTTGGTGCCCATTTCGTCAATAATATCTACGCCGGCAATAGAATTGTCAGCTCTTCTGGAACTGGTTCCAGATACAAAAATCCAATCGCCAACGCGTTTGGTGTGAGGATAAGCGCCTCTTGGTGTTACATTAATTCCTGCGAAAGCAGGAATCTCATCATTTTTTTTACTCATGTGTATTATCTTAATTATATTGTTTTTAGACAATTATCGCGGCTTTTAATTATTTTTTATTGAAATGACAAGGTGTTTCTAGATTGTCTATTATATTAATTTATTATACATGTTTCAAACCAATTCCTTCCCATTTGGTAGTTAAGGACGGGTTACAATCCTGCAATTTTATCATCTTCTAAAATTGCTTGTGTTTCTTTTATTACATTATTTAAAATTGCCCTGCTGTCATCGGTTGCTGAGATCGTGCCATTTGCCAACATATTTAAAATGGCTTTATCTTGAGCACGACCTTTTAGCATGGCTTCACGGTAACCAATCTGTTCATTAAAGGTAACCAAACTATATTTAGAGGAATAGTCATTTGGAAATTCTTTTTCCAACATCATTTCAATTTTTCGTTTTTCTTGAAAAATTGGGTTGGCTACATGGTCTTTCATTTCATGAAAGTTATCTATGGCCAAATCAGCAATGGCATCGGTATCTTTTTTCCTTGTTTTTTGGTATTCAGTAAAAACAGTTTCCCAGTTGCCTTCGTACTCATCCAAAATAGCATCCAATTCAACCACATCCTCAAAAGACGCGTTCATACCTTGTCCGTAAAATGGTACAATAGCATGTGCTGCGTCTCCCATTAATAGGGTATTTCCTTTATAATGCCAAGGTGAACACTTCACGGTTCCTAATGGTGCCGTTGGGTTTTCAAAAAAGTCATTTACCAAATTTGGCATTAACTCTAGGGCATCCGGAAATTCTTTCTGGAAAAATTCGGTTACAATCTCAGGAGTGGTTAAATTATTGAAATTGTATATACCTTCATCATAACTTAAAAATAAAGTCACAGTAAAACTCCCATCCAAATTGGGTAAAGCAATGACCATAAAATCGCCTCGAGGCCAAATATGTAATGCGTTTTTATAGGTTTTGTACCCACCTTTTTCGTCTGGTAGAATGCTTAGTTCTTTATAGCCATGCGTTAAATAATGTTGCGAAAAACTAAACAAAAACTTTCTGCTAAGGAAATAACTTTTGCGCATGGCCGATCCTGCACCATCGGTTGCGAAAATAGTGTCGGCATCTTCTACAAATTCTTCATTTGACAAGGTGTCTTTAAATAAAGCCGTTGTTTTTTCGAAATCGACCGATTCACATTTTTTATTGAAGTGAATTTTTACATTTTTGTGTTTTTCAGCTTCGTCTAATAACAAGGCATTGAGTCCGCCTCGTGAGATGGAGTTGATATATTCATGATTTCGTCCGCTGTAGTTAGACATCATTGTTTCGCCGTTTCTATCGTGTAGCATACGCCCATTCATTGGGATACAGAGCGCTTTTACTTTATCTTCAATGCCAACCAGTTTCATGGCCTTGTTACCGCGATCGGAAAATGCAAGATTGATAGAACGTCCAGCTGCGATTTCTACCTTGCGCAAATCGGGACGCATTTCGTATACCGTAACATTATAACCGCGTTGGGCAAGACGTAAAGCGAGTAAAGCGCCGCAGAGGCCAGCACCAATAATAAGTACATTTTGTTGTATATTGTTATCACTCATCGAGTAGATTTTTTAAAATTTCAACCATTTTATACACATCTTCAAAACTGTTATAAAGCGGCGTTGGAGCACAACGTATCACATCAGGTTCACGCCAATCGGTTATAACATTTGCTTGCAATAATTTATGTTGAAGACTCCTATCTGCGTTTTTCACTTGGATTGAAAGTTGGCATCCGCGTTCTTCAGGATTTTTTGGTGTTATGATTTTTATATTTGGATTTTTCAGCTCGTTAATCAAGAATTCGAGATAGCCAGTCAGTTGTTGAGATTTTTTACAAAGTTTATCGAAACCAGCATCTTTAAAAACATCTAAAGAAGCCCGAATTGCTGCCATTGATAAGATGGCTGGATTACTCATTTGCCAGCCTTCAGCTCCCGCAAGTTGGTCGAATTCGCCGCGCATATTAAAGCGCGTTTGGTTATTGTGACTCCACCAACCCGTAAATCGGTTGAGGTTTTTATTATTAGCATGGCGTTCGTGCACAAAAATACCAGCCAGGCTACCAGGACCTGAATTAAGGTATTTATAAGTACACCAAACTGCAAAATCGGCTCCTGAATCGTGTAGATTGAGTTGAACATTTCCAGCGCCATGGGCACAATCAAAACCAACCTTACATCCGTAGGAGTGTCCTAAGCTTGTAATGCGTTTTAAATCGAGAAATTGCCCTGTGTAATAATTAACGCCACCAATCATGACCAAGGCGATTTCGTCGCCATGGATTTTTAAAATGGTTTCTAAATCTTCATAATTTACGAGTTCTTCATCTTTTGGTGCTTTCCAAAGAATTAAACCTTCCTTATCATCAAAGCCATGATGGCGCAATTGCGATTCTACCGCATATTTGTCGCTTGGAAAGGCATCGGATTCAATTAAAATTTTATAGCGTTTGGGTGTTGGTTGGTAGAAACTAACCATCATAAAATGAAGATTAGCAGTAAGTGAGTTCATTACCACTACTTCTAGGGGTTTGGCACCAACGATGTCCGCCATGGTTTCGGTAAGATAATTGTGATACTGCGTCCATGGATTTTTAGCTTTAGTATGTCCTTCAACACCTAAATTGGCCCAGTCGTTTAATTCTTGGTCAATATAATCTTTGGTTATTTTTGGTTGTAGTCCTAAGGAGTTTCCTGTCATGTATACCAATTCATTGCCATTGTCATCTTTCGGAATATGAAATTGGTTTCTGAAATTAGATAGTTGGTCTTTTTTATCCTGTTGTAAGGCGAATTCCAGACCAGATTTGAAGTGGAACAAAGTGTTTTATTTTTGATTTCTAACAAAAATAAGTATTTTATAGTTAGAAACGAATACGCATATTGGAAGATTACAAAGCTATAGTTGTTAAATTAAAAGGTCTAATTTTTCACTTCAATATTGGTGAAGTTAAGATTCCAATTTACATCTTTTTGTTTGTGATCTTGAGCAAACTTTAAACCGTTGATTGTGGTATAATTTTCAAAGGTATTAATAAGAGATGGTTCGGCAGCATTTTGACGTCTGTAAATCCATTCTTGTATTATGTAATTATCGTCAAAGAAAATATCATAAGCATCCCCTGGCGTATAACCACCTTTTTGGGTATAAGTAATCGTAACTTTGTTGAGTGTATTATCACTTACTGGCGCCTGTGCTTTGAGGGGTTCAGAAATTTCAGCATTACTATCCCAAACGAGTTGAAAGGGCACTAAAAGCCAGTATTTATCATTAATAAAGGCACGGTCATGGACGGTGCTAATACTGTCTAAATTATTTCTATTAAACGCAATAGTATCGGTGCCTGCTATCATTCGAACGTCATTAGATTTTGGTTGCCATTTCCATTGGCGTTCGTAATGGGTGGTATCTCTATCTACATTGAAGGTAAAACTGATTTCTGAAACATTTTTCCAATTTTCAAAACCATGAGCATTTGCTATTTTTTGAGCAGTTGTTAATGCGGAGGTTTCAATTTCTGATGCTACATTTTTTGAACTGTCATTCTTACAACCAAATATTAATGTGACTGTTATAATAATTAAGTAGAATTGTTTCATGTTAAAAAGAAATTTTAATTTTCAATCAAAATTACAGAACCATGACTAATAACACTAATTATTTTAAAGTTAATAAAGATACTTGGAACAAAAAGGTAAAGGTGCATGCGCAAAGTGAAATGTATAACATTGAAGCTTTTAAAGCAGGTAAATCCTCGTTGATGCCATACGAATTGAATGCTTTGGGTGATGTAACAGGAAAAACCCTGTTGCATTTGCAATGTCATTTTGGTCAGGATACTTTGAGTTGGAGTAGAGCTGGTGCTAAATGTATTGGTATAGACTTAAGTGATG
Organism: Flavobacteriaceae bacterium; assembly: GCA_018402135.1. Taxonomy (GTDB): domain Bacteria; phylum Bacteroidota; class Bacteroidia; order Flavobacteriales; family Flavobacteriaceae; genus Paucihalobacter. The sequence continues at coordinate 65,881 of JAGYJF010000005.1, forward strand.
CAGGTATTACTTTGGCCAAATCCTTAAACGCAGAATTAAAGCTTGATGCTGAATTTGTGGCCTGCAACGTTCTGGATACTTCCAACCATATTCATGATACCTTTGACATTGTGTTTACCTCTTATGGCGTGATTGGCTGGTTACCAGATTTAAAACCCTGGGGTAAGATTATTGCAGAGCGAATGAAACCAGGCGGTGTTTTTTACATGGTTGAATTTCATCCCATTGTGTGGATGTTTGATTATCAAAATACGAGCCCAATTATGAAATACGGTTATATGCAAGATGAGGTTATCCATGAAGTCTATCAAGGCACCTATGCCGATCAATCTTCTAAAATGATTAGTGAAGAATACGGCTGGAACCACGGTTTAAGTGAGGTGATAAATGCCTTAACAGCAGCTGGCTTGCATATTGATTACTTAAATGAGTATGACGAAAGTCCGTATAACGTATTACCGAATTTGGAAGCTACCCAATCTGGAATGTACGCCACTAAAGATAGGTTGTATCCGTTGATTTTCGATATAAAAGCGACCAAGCTTTAATTAGTGATTTTCTTTTAAAACCTGAGGCATTTTCGCTTGAAAGCGTTCCAGTCTTGGTATAGAAACACCTATAATATAGCGATTGCCCGGATTGCGTTTTTCATAATCTTGATGGTAATCTTCAGCTACCCAAAATTTTTGAAAGGGGTAGACTTCGGCGGCAATGTTGGTATTTAGTTTGTTAGCTAGGGCTGATTTTTTACCTAGGATTATTTCTTTTTGATTATTGTTTTGATAAAAAATTATGGAACGATATTGCGACCCATTGTCTGGTCCTTGACCGTTAACTTGGGTTGGATTTTGAGAGGCGAAATACACATCTACTAGCGTTTCAAAGCTTACAACTTCGGGATTGTAGATGACTTCTACGGCTTCGGCATGCCCTGTTGCACCTGTGTTGCTAGACTCGTAGGTTGGATTTTCGGTGTAGCCACCAGAATAGCCGCTTATCACTTCTTGTACGCCTTTTACACTTTCATAAATAGCTTCGACGCACCAAAAACACCCGCTGGCAAAATAGGCACGTGCCATCCCATTTTCTAAAGGCACTTCAATAGGCGTTGCATTTATTACTGCTTGTTGTTTTGGATTTACCTGTGCCTTGTGTTCACAATTAAATAGCACAATAAAAGCAACTAATAGATTTAATTTTTTCATTTTCATTTTTTTTATAAAAGTATAATTTATCGGCATGAAAAGTTTTAAAATTTTACTAAATAAAAAGCCCCTGATGGTATCAGAGGCTTTTTTTATATTTTTGGAAAGCTAGCTTTACGACAGTTTTGCAAAAAGCTTTTCCATTTTAATTCTTTCTTCATCGGCTAATTCTGGATCTACTAGAATTCTACCACTGTGTTCATCGGTAATAACTTTTTTGCGGGCTGCAATTTCTACTTGTACTTGTGGTGGGATTGTAAAAAATGAACCACCAGAGGCACCTCTTTCAACAGGTACAACGGCTAAACCATTTTTAACATTGTGTCTAATTCGAAGATAGGCATTCACCAAACGTTCTTCAAGTTTATCCTTGAATTCTTGTGATTTTTCTATAAGGGCTAATTCTTCTTTTTGGGTTTCCGCCATGATGGCATCTAACTCACTTTTCTTGTGTTTTAAATGGGTTTGACGGTCTTTAAGTTTATCTTTAGTTTCGGAAATAACTTCTTTTTTCTGTTCAATTTGAACTTTAAATTCTTTGATATGTTTTTCCGCCAATTGAATTTCTAGATCTTGGAATTCAATTTCTTTGGTAATGGAATTGTATTCGCGGTTGTTGCGAACATTTTTTTGTTGTTCGTTGTATTTTTTAATAAGCACTTTAGCTTCCTCAATCAGGTTTTTCTTGCCTTTTATTTCATCGTCAACCAGCTCTAGACTTGACACTAATTTTTCAAGTCGTGTGTTTAGGCCTTCAACTTCATCTTCTAAATCTCTAACTTCTAGTGGTAATTCACCTCTCAGATTTTTTATTTCATCTACTCTAGAGTCAATTAATTGTAGGTCGTACAATGCTCTTAAGCGTTCTTCAACAGAAAGTTCAGCTTTTTTTGCCATATTAAAAATACTTTACCGGATTTGTATTTGTGGTTGATAACATCACCTTACTTTCCTGTAAGGCAGGTGCAAAATTAGTAATTTTTTTTGAGAGATAGTCTACTAAATAGTTTTTTGTGAATTGCTCACTTTCATAATGACCGATATCGGCTATAACTAATTTGTTTTCAGCACTAAAGAAGTCGTGATATTTTAAATCGGCTGTTAAAAAAATATCAACTTTGGCATTTATGGCGTGATTAATAGCAAAACTTCCTGAACCGCCTAGAACTGCGACGTTTTTTATATGGGATTTGCACAGTTCGGAATGTTTGATTATTGGAATATTTAGTTGTGTTTTTATGGTTTCTAAAAACTGAGCGATTGGCATTTCTGCATCTAATTCAGCAATCATCCCCAGTCCTAGGTGCTGATTGTGGTTGTTGAGGGTTGTCACTTCGTAAGCTACTTCTTCGTATGGATGGTATTTAAACAAGTTTTCGAGAATGGCTTTTTCCAAATGTTTTTGAAAGGTTACTGAAATCATGGTTTCTTCCTCGAAATGAAGAACCCCTTTTTCACTTATTACGGGATTTGAATCTTGATTACCTTTAAAAGAACCAAGTCCATTTACATTAAAACTGCAGTTATTATAATTGCCGATACTACCAGCGCCAGCATTAAATAAAGCGGTTCTCACTTTTTCTGCATCGTTGTTAGGAACGAAGGTAACCAGCTTGTGCACAGTATCGTTTTTTGGAACTAAGACACTTAGTTTTTTTAAATTAAGCGTGTTGCAAAGAATGGCATTTACGCCAATCCATGCATTATCTAAAGCGGTATGAATGGCATATATCGCAATATTATTTTGGATGGCTTTTATAACGGTACGTTCTACATAGCTATTGCCGTTTAACTTTTTAAGCCCTTTAAATATTATGGGGTGAAAGCTAACGATAAGGTTACAATTTTTTTCGATGGCTTCTTCTACCACCGTTTCTAAAGTATCTAAGCTTACTAAAATATTTGTGATTTCAGTATTTTCGTTGCCGACTAGCAGCCCAACATTATCAAAGTCTTCGGCGTATTTTAAAGGTGCTATTTCTTCCAAATAACCCATTACATCCTGTATAATCATAATATATTTGTTTGTACCAAAGATAAAATATTATACTTTCGTTACCGTGAAGATACTGCGAAAAATAGCCATTGTTTTGGTGCCGTGCTACTGGATGTTAACTTGGTTGTATCATCGCTGCTTTGATTGGGGTTTATTGAAATCGAAATCTTTTGATTATCCTGTTATATGTGTTGGAAATTTGGTTGTTGGTGGTACAGGAAAAAGTCCGATGATTGAGTATTTAATTGATTTGTTAGAGGCAGATTTTAGTTTGGCGACTTTAAGTCGTGGTTATAAAAGAACCAGTAAAGGGTTTGTTTTGGCAGATGATAACTCCAGTCCCGAAAGTATTGGGGACGAACCACTTCAATTTTACAAAAAGCATCAAAATTTGGTAGTGGCAGTTGCTGAGAGTCGGGAGCGAGGGATTTCTGAATTATTAAAATTAAATAAAAAGCCAGAAGTTATTTTACTAGATGATGCGTTTCAACACAGGAAAGTAAAAGCAGGACTCAATATTCTATTAACGTCATTTGACGCTTTATATGTGGATGATATTTTATTGCCAACTGGTAATTTGAGAGAACCAATTGTGGGTGCCAAAAGAGCTCAGATTGTTGTCGTAACTAAGTGTCCGCCGCAACTTTCAGAAGTGCAAAAATTACAAGTTGAAAAAAAATTAAAGTTGCAAGCGCATCAATCCATTTATTTTAGTAGTATAAAGTATAGCGAAAAGCTTAAAAATCAACAGTCAGAAATGACTTTGGAAAGTTTAAATGGTTTGCCATTTACGTTGGTTACTGGTATCGCTAATCCTAAGCCATTGGTTGATTTTTTAAGTACCAAGGGTTTGGTTTTTGAACATCTTATGTATAGTGACCATCATCTCTTCAGCCATGAAGAACTTAAATTGTTAGCCACAAAACAAATGGTTGTAACCACCGAAAAAGATTTCGTTAGGCTGCAACCAAAATTTTCATCAACTGAAGGTTTATATTATTTACCAATAAGCGTGGCTATGCAGAATGCAGATGGGTTTAACAAAACTGTTGAAGCCTATGTTAAACGATATTATTCAATAGAGGCTTGAGACGATTGATTTTTCTTTAAGGCATGGTACAGTTTCTTTTCAAAATCGTCTTGCTTAAAAGGTTTTGAGATAATATCAGTAAATCCGGCGTCGTCAAATTCTTGCATTTTATCTTCAAGCGTGACTGCCGTTAAAGCGAATATGGTAAGATCTTTATCGAAGGTTCGTATAATTTTTGTCGCTTCTAAACCACTGATGCCTGGCATATGGATGTCCATGAGTACCACATCGTAATTTGTGTTTTTAACGTGTTCTACGGCATCTTCGCCATTCTCTACTATCTCACATTCTAGATTCATTTTATTTAGAATCTTTTTCGTGATCATTTGGTTGATCTTATTATCCTCAACCACCAAAATTTTAATGTTACTTAAATCCAATGCTTCAATTTTTTTAGCGTGACTATTAGTTTCAATTTTAACAGAATTTGGGGAGTAGGTTAAGGGGATTTCAAAGAAAAAGGTGGAGCCTTTTCCTAGTTCGCTTTTTATATATATTTTTCCTTTTAATATTTCTATAAGTCCTTTTACAATTGACAGTCCAAGACCAGTGCCGCCATACTTTCTGTTGATTTGAATAGACCCTTGCGAGAAGCTTTCAAACATATGTTCCTGTTTTTCTTTGGTAATACCAATACCGTTATCTTCTATTTCAAACCTTAATGTATGAATATCTTTGTCTTCATTAATTTTTGAAATTCTTACCCAAATGTCTCCATCTTTAGTGAATTTAATGGCATTACCAATCAGGTTGATAAGGATTTGTGATATTTTAAGTTGATCGGCTATAAAGTTATGGCTTAAACCCTCTTGATAAGAGAAATGCATTTTAATATTGTTATTATGGGCGCTATTACTTAGTGCCGAGATAACATTTTCTACTTTTTTCTTAAGGTTGAATAATTCAGGGTCAAGTTCTACTTTATTGGCTTCAATTTTATTAATTTGAAGAATATCATTGATAAAAGTCAATAAATATTCACCTGAAAATTTAAGTGATTTTAAGTGTTGGACTTGGTCTGGCTTGGGGTTTTCGTCCAATAACATATTGGTTAAACCCGTGACTGCGTATAGCGGCGTTCTAAGTTCGTGTGTAACAGTTGATAAAAAGTTAGCTTTAGTTTTTGAGGCAAGCTCTGCTTTTTCTTTAGCAATAATTAACTCATCATTTTTAATATGCAACATATTATTAGTGCGTAGACGGATATTATTATTTTTATACAGCGACAGTGTCAGCAGCGATAAAATGGTAATAAGCCCAATACTTAGCATGGTAGTAATTCTTGCGAGATTACTTTCAGAATCGGCTTCGGAAAGCTGCGATATTAACTGTTGCCTTTCAGCTTGGTTATAAGCCTTTAATAATTGTGCGCTTTTCTCTGGTGAAAAATTGTCTTGCGTAATATTTAGCAGCGAATCGGTTAATTGTAAATGTTTTTTAATGAAAGTATTGGCTTGTTTAAAGTCTTCTGATTGCTCATATAATTGACTTAAAATTAAATACCCGTCAATCATATTCTTAGAAAAATTGTTGGCTATCGCAATGTCTAAACCTTGGTTTGTAGCTTCAAGAGCAGCTTGGTTATTTTCTAATTTTTCTAAAACTTTACCCTTATAGATAAGGGCACTGCTTAATAGGAATTTAAGATCGTATTTTTCGGCGAGAATAATGGCCTGTTCTAATTTCTCTGTTGCTTCTTGATAATTCTCTAATTTTATGTAAACTTTTGCTTCATTCAGATTAACATCGGCTAGAAAACTCTCCAAATCTTCTTCTTCAAATTTTGTTTTAGCAGATGTAAAATAATCCAATGCAATTTTATACTCACCTTTACTACTATGCAAAATTCCACGCATGTTATAGGTTATAGCTAGGTTGGCGTAGTCATTTATTTCGCGTTGAATTTCCGCTGCTTTGGTAAGTGAAAGGAAGGCTTTATCTATTTCTTCAACAGTGAATTGAATTTTTGCAATTTTAGCATGTATAACACCCGCTTTTTGTTTATCGTCAAGTTCTACCGAAAGAGCAAGTGCTTTGTTTAGATTGTCTTTAGCACTGTAATAGTCACCTCTTTCACTATCAAATTGCGATTGTGTAAGTAGGTTTTCTAAGTTTAGCTTCATTAGTTCAATATCCTCACTAGTAATGGTTTGTGAGTTAATTTGTACTGTAACAGATGCTATAATAACAAATATAAAATATTTGATTTGGGACATTGTAACACACTTTTATGGGTCAAATATAATTATTTATTCGATAAAATACATTATTTTTCCGATAAATTGCATATTAAATCTAAAATTCTGCTCGAATATCCTGTTTCGTTGTCGTACCACCCCAGAATTTTAACCATATTTCCAATTACAGAAGTCATTTGTGAGTCATAAATACAGGAGTGTGAATTTCCAATGATATCTACCGAAACGATTGGATCTTCGGTGTATTCTAAAATACCTTTTAAATTTGTGCTTGAGGCTTTTAAAAAAGCCTGATTTATTTCGGCTATTGTAACGGTCTTTTTGACATTGAAAGTGATGTCTGTGAGCGAGCCATTTGCAACTGGAACTCTAATTCCGCAACCACCGATGACATTGGATAAGTGTGGAAATATTTTGGTTAATGCTTTTGCGGCCCCTGTTGTTGTAGGCACAATAGATTGACCAGCGGCGCGCGCTCGACGTAAATCTTTATGAGGTTGATCGTGCAAGCTTTGATCGGTCGTGTAAGAATGTATGGTGGTAATATAGGCCTGCTCGATACCGCACAAGTTTTCGATTACTTGCATCATAGGAGCGGCATTATTGGTGGTACAAGAAGCATTGGAAATGATGCGGTCGTTTTTTGTAAGGCTGTTGTGATTCACTCCGAAAACTATCATTTTTATATGGTCGTCTTCGGGTGGCACCGACAGGATTACTTTTTTAGCACCGTTATTAATATGGTGAATTAAATGCGATTCGTGCTTAAATTTTCCAGTTGATTCGATTACAAAGTCCACATTAAAAGGATCCCAATTTATATCTTTAGGGTGTGCGGCGTTGTGGAGTTTTATGGACCGGTTATTCACAATTATATGTTCGTTATCTGATGTAACAGGTAGATTAAGAACACCGTGAATACTATCGTACTTAAGTAAATGCGCTAAAGTTTTGGCATTGGCCAAATCGTTTATCACAACCACTTCCATATCTGTTCGGTCTTCAATAAGTCTAAAAATTCTTCTGCCTATACGACCAAATCCATTAATACCAATTCTAATCATAATTAGTTGATATGCTTTTGTGCTTTATAAGAAGACCGCACTAAAGCACTACTCTCTACATGACGAAAGCCTAAGTCAAGTCCGATAGCTTTATATTCGTCAAATTGTTCTGGTTGTATAAATTGCTTAACTGGTAAGTGTTTTTTACTGGGTTGCAGGTATTGACCAATCGTTACCACATCCACATCATTGGCGCGCAAATCGTGCAGGGTTTCAATTACTTCTTCACGCGTTTCACCTAATCCGAGCATGATACCAGATTTGGTGCGCCGTTGGCCTTCAGATTTCAAATATTTCAGTACATGCATGCTACGGTCGTATTTGGCTTGAATTCTTACTTCGCGCGTTAGTCTTCTAACGGTTTCAATGTTATGCGATACAACCTCTGGTGCTACTTCAATAATTCTATCAATGTGTTTTTTGATTCCTTGAAAATCTGGAATTAAAGTTTCTAAAGTAGTTTCAGGGTTCATGCGTCTAACTGCTTTTACAGTTTCGGCCCACATAATACTTCCCATATCCTTTAAATCGTCTCTATCAACGCTGGTTAAAACCGCATGTTTTATTTGCATTATTTTTATAGAACGTGCTACTTTTTCTGGTTCGTCCCAGTCTAGAGTTTCCGGTCTTCCAGTTTTAACACCGCAAAAACCACAAGAGCGTGTACAGATGTTGCCAAGAATCATAAAGGTAGCGGTGCCTTCACCCCAACATTCACCCATATTAGGGCAACTTCCAGAAGTACAAATGGTGTTGAGTTTGTATTTATCAACAAGACCTCTAAGTTCGGTGTATTTTTTACCAGTTGGTAACTTTACCCTGAGCCATTTTGGTTTCGCCTGACGCTCTGGTAAGATATTTGAGACTACTTCAGTTTCCATTTCAATTTTTTTACAATGCAAAGATACAAAGTAAAATTATAAACTTATGTTATAAGGAAGCAATATACCAAAGTCCGAAACCTATTAAAAACGCCATCCCTAGCCAACTTAAAACCTTAATAAAAACAGAAGGTTTTGCTTCTTGAGGCGTATATTTACTTATGATGAGCTTGTAATTAATAACCGCGTAAAATGGCGCGGTTAAAAATGAAATGATGGTTGCTATTTTAACCAAAGTGATTAATTCGGTGCTAAACCACATAAATATAGCAGAAGTGCCAATCGTTAGAAGAAAGAGCCAGAACTTAAAGTTGAAATAATCGAAGTTTTCAAATAAGAGCGATGTTGTTTTATGCATAGCCCGAGGCGATGCATCTAAGGTGGTTAAGGTGGTGCTAAACATCGTAGTAAAGGCGGCAATACCAATAATTAAATAAGACCAACTGCCTAGGCTGTTGGTATACATCTTTATTAATTGATTAGAAAATTCAGCTCCAGAATTGCTGAAAGTTAAATGTGAATTGTACATCACTAAAACCCCTAAACTCATAAAGCAAATACCAACAATAATGGTGAGGGCATAACCGATATTAAAATCATATAAGGGTGATTTACCTTTAAATGAATTCGATACTTTTTGCTTTTCTACTGTCCACAACGATTGCCAAATGGAACAATCTAAAGGCGCTGGCATCCAGCCCATAAATGCGATGAGAAATGCTATTTCTGTTGCATTATTTGGAATCAATTGTTGGAAATTAAGTGTTGTTGTGTTTTTAGTAAATGACAAAACCACTGCAATAATAGTGCTAACAGTTAGTGTAATTACGATGATTTTCATAAGACTGTCTAACAACCTATATCTGCCAATCAGTAAAATTAAGGTTGAAATGAGCAATATAATCATGGCCCATATTTTCACACTTAAAAAATCGCCGAAAAGCATTTGCGCCAAACTTGCAGTTACGATGGTAACAGCGGCTTGAATGGTGAACATGGTGGCAAAAGTAAGAACGTAGTAGAGCGGAAGTATTGATTTATGTAATTTTTTGTAGCCGTCTAAAAGTGTTTCTCCCGTAGCGTTGGCATAGCGCATCCCAAATTCAAAAAAGGGATACTTAAAAATAGTGACAAGCAAAAGGGCCCACAGTAATCCAAAACCAAAATCGGCACCAGCTCTGGTGGATTGTACCAAATGGGATACACCAATGGCAGCACCGGCAAAAATAAGTCCTGGGCCAATCGATTTAAAACTGAAACGCGTCATTTTTTTGTAATAATCTCGGCTAATAATTTTTTAGCTCGTAAAAGTTTTACCTTAACATTATTAATAGGTTCCTCTAATTGGGTTGCAATATCTTTGTAACTCATTTCTTGAAAGTAGCGCAATTGAATCACTTCTTGATAGGCAGGTTTCAATTTTTTAATATCACGCAATAATTTTGCTAGATTTTGTTCTGTAATGATATTGTCTTCTGGGGATGGCGATTCGTCTGCGATTTGGTGAAAATCGTCAACGTTGGAAACATTGTTATTTTGGAAGAATCTTATTTTTTCTTTTCTGACTAGATCTGTATGGATATTTTTAGAAATGGTGATGAGCCAGGTTTTAAAATTATAGTCAGGGTTGTAAGTGTCTAATTTATCAAAGGCTTTTGAGAAGGTTTCAATAGTAATATCTTCAGCATCACTTTCGTTATTGGTTCTTTTTAGCTGAAAACCATAAACGTCATTCCAAAAGTAATCTAGCAAAAACTTAAATGCTGCCTGGTTATTTTTTTTGGCGTTTTCGATAGATTCGTTTAGTTCCAATGATTTGGTTTTGAAATAAGATTATTAACAAAGATAATCAATTGAATATTGATTAAAAATAGATCTAGTATCGCAAACCAAGGCCTAAGATCTTTTTCGTCAAGTTTATTAGCGCTTTTGATTAAGCTAATGTATTGAAATAGAAATCTTAAAAATATCATTCCTAGAACCCAGTAAAGTTTATGGGTTAAAATTAATAAGACAATTGCCAGAATCCAAAAGAGTAGTTGTGTAATGAAAAACAAAGCCAATGAAACCTTGTGTTTTAGTTTGTAATATTTAGCAGTACTCACGTGCCTTCTTTTCTGTTTAAGCCAGCTTTTTAAGTTCTTTTTTGGTTGTGAAGATGTAAAACTTTCATGTGAAGTGCAAATAGCAATATTATGTGCAGTGGCTGCTTGATTTACGAATAAGTCATCGTCTCCAGATTTGATGTGCATGTGATTCATAAAGCCTGAAACTTCAAAAAATGTATCCCTTTTGTAGGCTAAATTTCTGCCAACACCCATGTAAGGTGTGCCTAAATTGGCGTAAGAAAAATATTGAACTGCTGTTAAAAGGGTTTCGAACCGAATAAGTTTATTGAGGAATGATTTTTTATCTTTCTTATAGGACCCATAGCCTAAAATAATTGATTGGGATTTACTAAAATGGGCACTCATTAATTTTATCCATTGATTGGATGGTGCTTTACAGTCGGCATCGGTAAATAAAAGAAAATTGTTGGAGGCTGCTTTAATACCGAGCGTAAGGGCGTACTTTTTGTTACCCCAAAACTTATCGATTGGTTTTACCTTAACAATCTTTATGTTAGAATGTTGCGCGGCAAATTCCTCCATAACTTCCAAAGTTTCATCGGAGGAATTGTCATCAATAAGTACGATTTCAAAATTAAAATAATCCTGATTTAAAATTGAAGGAAGATTTAAAAGAAGGTTATCGGCTTCGTTTTTCGCACAAATTATAACGGAAACGGGAATATTTTTAGCTGTTGGGATTGATTCTTCTTTATATGAAAAATTTAAGAATACAAAACCGTAATAGCATAGTTGAATTAAGATAACAGCCGCAAAACTGAAAAACGATACATCTTCCAGCATTTAGGCTAAGAGTGTTGAGGTTCATTACAGTTTTCGAATTGGTCGGGAGTTTTACCGCAAAATCCGCAGGATTCACCTTCTTTATTTAAATAGGGACTTTGGCTAGCGCAGGTGCCTGCAAATTTCCCATCTTTTTTAGCCCATATTTTTATGGCAATTCCGCCTACTGCTAGTGCTAGTAATACTATGGTAATTAATAAAAGTTCCATAATTATTTTTTTACAAAGATAGTTGATGACAAATGATTTGTGAAGGAAATAAAGTTAGAATATTTTCAAACAAATGTTAAACCTATCTTATTTTTTTATATTTTTAATTTACTAACTATTAATTAATTATCAATGAAAAAACTATTTGCAGAATTTTTTGGAACTTTTTGGCTGGTTTTTGGTGGATGCGGTAGCGCCATTTTTGCAGCCGGATTTCCCGAATTGGGAATTGGTTTTGCTGGAGTTGCTTTGGCTTTCGGTTTAACCGTTTTAACGATGGCTTATGCTGTAGGCCATATTTCTGGTGGACATTTTAACCCGGCAGTTTCCTTTGGTCTTTGGGCTGGAGGTAAATTTGAAGCCAAAAATTTAGTTGGATACATTTTAGCACAATTAATTGGTGCAGTAGCTGCTGCGGCTGTATTGTATTTAATTGTATCAGGAAAAAGTGGTTTTATTGACGTAGGCGGTTTTGCAGCTAACGGGTATGACAGCTTATCACCAGATGGTTACAGTATGGTTTCTGCACTTATTGCAGAATTTGTACTTACGGCATTTTTCTTATTGGTTATTCTTGGTAGTACCAACCATAGAGCACCAAAAGGTTTTGCACCCATTGCTATAGGATTAGCGTTAACCCTCATTCACCTGATTAGTATTCCAATAACCAATACCTCGGTTAATCCAGCGCGTTCTACGAGTCAGGCTTTATTTGCAGAAGGTGCTTATTTGCCACAACTTTGGTTATTTTGGTTGGCACCCATTGCAGGTGCAATAGTTGCTGGCTTTATTCACAAGGCCTTATTTGATAAAGAATAAAATTACTAAACAGCAAAAAAACTGTGTTAAAAGCATAAATATTAGCTTTTAACACAGTTTTTTTATTGATTCAAGCTTATTTCAGCAACTTCCCGTTCGGGAGAGGTAGTAACATTACCACCTTTTGGTTCTATAGTAATAGTAATAGCTAGTGCATCTTCAAGATATGGTAATGGTTTTAATTTAGCATCTCTTGGGTCAATAATTCCTAAACTCACCATTCTATCAGTCATTTCAGCCCAAATTTGGTAGCACTGATCTTCTGGTAGTTGTGGTAGGCTTATTATATCGAGCATTGAAGTTTTTTCTACTGGATTGATGTAGGCTACCGTTTCAAGTTTTTGTGCACGTTCATTGCCGCGCAATACATATTTTTGGGCATCAGGGTTGTTTAATTTTTGAAATTGAAGCATTAATTCGTTCAACTGGCTGTTGGTCTTTTTAATGTCGCTTCTGAGATCAAAAATCTCATCAACTACCACTTGGTTTTCAGACTTTAAGGCGGCATTATTAAAGTACAAAGATGTGGCTATAGTTGCAAACAAAAAAGCAGCAACCGAGGCCGCAATACTGTACCAAGGTGTTGTTCTTGTTTTGGTATGCATTGAAATCACTTTTCCTTCTTCTTCATTTTTGTGAATTGCATTTTCGGAATTAATTTCCTTAAGAATCGTATTTAAATTTGTTTTAGAAGGTTCGATAGCGCTTGCTTTAGCCAAAATTTCTAAATTATTTTGACCTTCTATGTAGGCTAGTTTGGCTTGTTCGTAATTATTGATGAAGTACTCAACTTCTTTATTTTCTTCTGGTGAAGTCGCACCAATAATATAAAGGTCTAGTAAATTAGACTCTAAAAATAACTGTAATTTTTTATCCATGGCTTTCATCTCTTTAGTCATAAAATTTTTTCAATTCTCGTAAACCAATTTTCAATCTTGACTTGATAGTTCCTAGGGGAATATCTAATTCTTCGCTAGCTTCTTGTTGAGTCATTCCCTCAAAGAATAAGGCTTTTAAAACAATTTGATATTTTTCTTCAATTTTGTTAAGTTGCGCCTTTAAGTCAATTACGTCTTGGTTTAAACTCGTTGACGGCAATATATATACGTCGGATTTATCAATTCGGACTTCTTTATGAAATTTTAAGTTGTGACTTCGTAATTTGTCAATAGCTGTGTTACGAGCGATTCTAAACAGCCATGTAAATAGCTTCGCTTTTTTAGCATCGTATTTATTGGCATAACGCCAAACTTTGACAAAGGTCTCTTGTAATGCGTCTTCTGCTAATTCTTGATTGTTGGTTACTTTTATAATAGACCCGAATAGAGCAGCAGAATAATGTTCATAAAGGAGATTGAGTGCTTGCTGATCACCTTCTTTTAACAGTTGCGTTATTTGGTCTTCTAGATTTTGACTCAAGGATTTTCAGTTTTATGGTTGGTTTGCTATTTTTTTCTGGAAAATTTTATTAGAAATGGTACAACGCGGTTATATTTTCAACACACTATTTTAAATGATGACTACTAATGTAATGGTTTTTTATTTTTACTAATGTTTTTACAGTAATTATTAGAAATAAAAGTTTTAAAAAACATTCACTTCCATTTCTATTTTAATACCAAAAAGCCGATCGATGGTATGTTGAATAAGTTTAGCAAGATTCAAAATATCATTTCCACTAGCGTTGCCATAATTAACCAATACCAAGGCTTGTTTATTGTGTACGCCATAATTTTTGAAGGTTTTACCTTTAAAGCCTGCATGCTCAATAAGCCAACCTGCCGGAACCTTTACCTCAAATTCTGAAACTGGATAATGCGGCATTTCTGTGAAGTTTTCTAAAAGCTTAAGGTAATGTGATTTTTTTATGATAGGGTTTTTAAAAAAACTACCACTATTTCCAATTTCTTTAGGATTGGGGAGTTTACTTTCTCGGATAGCAATAACGGCATTAGAAACATCTTTAATTGTTGGATTTTCAATATTAAGACGATTTAATTCTGTTGAAATTGCACCATAGTTGGTTTTTATATCGTGATTTTTAGAAGTAAGTTTTAAAGTAACACTTAAAATTATATAGGAATCTTTTAGGTTTTGTTTAAAAATTGACTCTCTGTAACTAAACTGGCATTCACTATTTAAAAAGGTTTTTATGTCACCTGTTATAACATTTAATGCATCACAGCTTACAAAAATATCTTTAATTTCAACACCGTAAGCGCCAATATTTTGAATTGGTGTAGCTCCAACGCTTCCTGGGATTAATGATAAATTTTCAATGCCACCAAAATCATGTTCAAGACACCAAACTACAAATTCGTGCCAGTTTTCACCTGCAAATGCTTTAACACAAACTTCGTTTTCATTTTGATTAACGACTTCTTTACCTTTTAAATTGATATGGATTACAAGGGCGTCAACATTTTTAGTGAGTAGCATATTGCTGCCACCACCCAAAATAAATTTATTGCCGTAGGTTGAATTGTTTAATGCATTTTTTAAATCTGCTATGGTTTTAACCGAAACAAATCCCTTAGCCTTTACATCTATTCCAAATGTATTGTGAGTTTTTAAGGAAAAGTTTTTTTCAATTAGCATTAATCTTTATAAACTTTTAAAGCTTCTTTTAAAATATTGACGGCGGTAATCAAACTTTGTTCGTGCAGCACATAAGCGATTCTTATTTGATTTAAACCTACTCCAGGTGTAGAGTAAAATCCAGCCGCTGGCGCTACCATTACCGTTTGGTTATTGAACTCAAATTTTTCAAGTAACCATTGTGCAAAGTCGTCGGCATTTTTAACCGGCAATTCCACAATACAATAAAAGGCGCCATTTGGTTTGGCCACTTTAACACCAGGAATTGTTTCGAGTTCTTTCATTAAGGTATTCCGTCTCTGCATGTATTCTGCTTTTACCTCATCAAAATAACTTTGTGGTGTTTCCAAAGCTGCTTCACTGGCAATTTGCGCTAATGTTGGCGGACTTAGCCTAGCTTGGGCAAATTTGAGGGCAGTACTTATAAAACTTTTATTTTTTGAAACGAGGTACCCAATGCGCGCACCACACATGCTGTAACGCTTCGATACAGAATCTATCACAATGGCATGTTCTTCTAATCCTGTAACTTGTAATACAGAGAAGTGTTTAACATCGTCGTACACAAACTCGCGGTACACTTCATCGGCAATTAAAAATAAGTCGTGTTTTTTGACAATTTCAGCTAAGGTTTTAATTTCAGCTTCAGAATATAAATAACCTGTCGGGTTTCCTGGATTACAAATTAAAATCGCTCGTGTTTTTGAGGTAATAAGGTTTTCAAATTCTTGAATTGGTGGTAAGGCAAAATTATCTTCAATTTTGGAGATAACTGGAACTACTTTTACACCTGAAGCAGTTGAAAATCCATTATAGTTGGCATAAAATGGTTCGGGAATAATTATTTCATCGCCTTCATCCATCACGGTTCCAAACGCAAACAACAGGGCTTCACTTCCGCCTGTAGTTACAATGATGTCGTTGTGATTGACATGTATATCATTTTTTTCGTAATAATTGGCGATTTTTTTCCGGTAATCTTCAGAGCCTTCAGACCTGGTGTAGGCAATGGTTTCTAACGAGTGAATTCTCACGGCATCCAAGGCCAATTGAGGTGTTTTAATATCAGGTTGCCCAATATTGAGATAAAATACAGTTGTGCCCCTTTTTTCCGCGGCTTCCGCAAAAGGCACTAATTTTCTAATAGGTGAGGAAGGCATGTGCTGCCCTTTTTGAGAAATCTTTGGCATAACTAATTTTATAATGCACAAAGTTGCGATTTTTTCTTAAGGAATAATTAAAAATTATACTAAAAATATGGGTTGTAATAAATCCTTTGTATCTTCATTTAAAAGTTTGACTTTAATACCATGAAACGATTTTTGTTTCTTTTGATAGTAGTTTTATACGGGACTGGCTCAGTTTTCGGGCAGAGCAAATTCAACTTATTAAACACGGAAAGCGATAAGATAAATTTTCAATTAATAGACAATTTAATCATCATGCCTGTTTCGGTTAATGGTATAGAACTTTCGTTTTTATTAGATACAGGAGTAAGCCGGCCAATATTGTTTAATATATTGAACTTCGCGGATAGCCTTCATCTCAAAAATTTAAAAACTATTTCGTTGAGAGGATTAGGAGCTGATGGAGCGGTATCGTCAATTAAGTCTGAAAAAAATATTGTGAGAATAGGAAAGGCCTTAAATCCAAATCAAGATCTGTACGTGGTTTTCGATAATTCCATAAATTTTACGCCAATCTTAGGAGTGCCTGTTCACGGTATTATTGGTTATGATTTGCTTAAAGACTTTATAGTTGAAATCAATTACCGAAGACAATTTATAAAACTTCACAATCCACAAACCTATAAATATAAAAAATGTCGAAACTGTGAAACCTTGAATTTGAGTTTTAATAATAACAAGCCTTATTTGGAAGCCTCCATCCTTACTCAGAAGGAAGACAATCCAGTGAAACTATTGATTGATACTGGTGGCAGTGACGATTTGTGGTTATTTGAAGATGATTCAATAGGATTAAAACCTATGAACGATAAATATTTTAATGATTATTTAGGTAGAGGTTTAAGTGGAAGTGTTTACGGGAAACGGTCAAAAGTCAGTCATTTAAAACTTAAATCATTTAGTTTTTATGATGTTAACACTGCTTTTCCAGATTCCTCTTCCATTTCCATAGCAAAAACGTTTAAGGAAAGAAATGGAAGTATTTCAGGAGGTTTATTAAGGCGTTTTAATATAATTATTGATTATCCTCATGCCAAATTAACTCTAAAGAAGAACCATAATTTTAGTTTGCCATTTGAATATAATAAAAGTGGCATTGTTTTGGAACAGCGCGGACTGAGAATCGTGAAAGAGTTGTTAAGTCCTAAGGTAACCGATTTATACGGTAGAGACAATGATACGGGTGTTTTAATTACAACTTCTGTCACTTATGGTTACGATTTAAAGCCTGCCTATGAAGTAGTTGTTGTAAGGCCAAATTCGGCTGCTGAAGTGGCAGGTATTGAAATTGGGGATGTTGTAATTTCAATAAATGGAAAGTTGACCCAAAATTTAAGTTTGCAGGAAGTCAATAAAATGTTTTATCTTAAAACTGGCAGTAATATCAAAATAACGGTAGATCGCAATAATAAACGTCTCACATACCAATTTAAATTAATAGATGTTTTTAAATAAAAAAAGCCTTCAAATAATGAAGGCTCGTACGATTGTAAATTAAATGTTATTGTTCAATAACACTTTTAGATTTTTTCTCTAAAACATTGTTTTGAGATGGATCAACTACAGTTCCTTTTATTTTTAAGGCTACAGTTGGTGTTGCTGCATTAGATATAACGGTTACCGTTTTTCTAATAGGATTTACACGATTGGTATCGTACTTAACCTGAATCTCACCACTCTCACCTGGCATGATGGGCTCTTTTGTCCATTTAGGAACGGTACAACCACAGGTCGATTTCACATCAGAAATTATCAAAGGTGCTTCGCCTGTATTGGTGAACTCGAAAGTTCTTAGGCCATCTGCTCCCTTTTCAATGGTTCCATAATCAATTGTTTCGGTTTTGAATTCGATTTTAGCTACTTTATTTTGGGCAAAAACACCAATACTCAGTAAACCAAAAAACAACATTGTAATTACATTTTTCATCACTTCATTTTTAATTGTTAAGATAAAATTACTTTCTTTTTATGTTTTAGCAAAATAAATTAGACGTATAACCACAAATTAATTTTTAAATGACGCTATTGCGCTACTTTAAACAGTCATTTATTTCCTAAAAAAATAAATATAAGTACTTTTGCCTACTATATATCAAAAACAATACCAAAGCATGGAAATCCCATTACAATATAATGCAAATCAGGTAGAACAAAAGTGGTATGACTACTGGATGCAGAACGATTATTTTAGTTCGAAACCAGATCATAGAACGCCGTATACCATTGTGATTCCGCCTCCAAATGTCACTGGGATTTTACATATGGGACACATGCTCAACAATACCATTCAAGATGTATTGATCAGGAGGGCGCGTTTACAAGGTAAAAATGCGTGTTGGGTGCCAGGAACAGACCATGCGTCTATCGCTACCGAAGCAAAGGTAGTAGCCAAGCTAAAAGCTGAAGGCATTGATAAGAATAAACTGAGCAGAACAGAATTTTTAGAGCATGCTTGGGACTGGACCCATGAATATGGCGGCGTTATTTTAGAACAATTAAAGAAACTGGGATGTTCCTGCGATTGGAATCGCACAAAATTTACCATGGATCCAGATATGAGTGCATCGGTTATTAAGGTGTTTGTTGATTTATATAACAAAGGGCTAATCTACAGAGGATACCGTATGGTGAATTGGGATCCGGAAGCAAAAACCACCTTGTCGGAAGAGGAAGTTGAGTATGTTGATCAGGAAGGTAAGTTGTATTATATTAATTATAAAATTGAAGGTTCTTCAGATACATTAACCATCGCTACCACACGTCCGGAAACCATTTTGGGCGACACGGCAATTTGCATAAATCCAAACGATGAGCGCTTTAACCATTTAAAAGGGAAAAAGGCAATTGTACCAATCTGCGATAGAGTTATTCCAATAATTGAAGATGATTATGTAGATATGGAATTTGGAACCGGTTGCTTAAAAGTAACGCCAGCACACGATGAAAACGACAAAACTTTAGGCGATAAACACCAGTTAGAAATTATCGATATTTTTAATGACGATGCCACGCTCAATAGTTATGGTTTACATTATGAAGGAAAAGACAGATTTGATGTTAGAACACTTATCGTAAAGGAACTGCAATCTTTAGATGCGTTGTTTAAAGTTGAAAACCACACCAATAGAGTTGGAATATCCGAACGTACTAAGGCGATTATTGAACCACGATTGTCGGACCAATGGTTTTTAAAAATGGAAGATTTGGCACAACCAGCGCTAAAGGCTGTTTTGGAAGATGAAACCGTGAAACTCTTTCCAAAGCGATTCAATAACACCTATAGACATTGGATGGAAAATATACGTGATTGGAATATATCGCGACAATTACTTTGGGGGCAGCAAATTCCGGCTTTTTATTATGGAGACGGCGCAGACGATTTTGTGGTAGCCGAAACCATCGAAAATGCTTTACAGCTTGCAAAAGATAAATATACCAATCCTAATTTAACTGAGCATGACCTCAAGCAAGATTCAGATGTTTTAGATACATGGTTTTCCTCTTGGTTATGGCCCATAAGTGTTTTTGATGGTATCAATAATCCTGACAATGCCGATATTAATTATTACTACCCAACCAACGATTTGGTTACTGGCCCAGACATTTTGTTTTTCTGGGTTGCGAGAATGATTGTAGCGGGATTAGAATTTAAAAAAGAAGTCCCATTTGAAAATGTGTATCTAACAGGTTTGGTAAGAGACAAACAACGACGTAAAATGTCTAAATCTCTAGGCAATAGTCCAGATGCGCTAAAATTAATTGAAGAATATGGTGCAGACGGTGTTAGAGTTGGATTGCTATTAAGTTCAGCAGCTGGGAATGATTTACTCTTTGATGAAAGTTTATGCAATCAAGGTAAAGGATTTGCTAATAAAATATGGAATGCCTTTAGGCTCGTAAACGGCTGGGAAGTTACTGACATTGAGCAACCGGAATCGTCTCAAATTGCCATTTCATGGTACCAATCTAAATTTCAAAGTGCACTTACCGAAATTGAAGATAACTATGATAAATTTAGACTTTCCGATGCTTTAATGACCATTTATAAGTTGATTTGGGACGACTTCTGTTCATGGTTATTAGAAATGATTAAGCCAGCTTACCAGCAGCCTATTGATTCTAAAACCTTAGCTGATGTTAAAGCAATTTTTGAAGAAAATTTAAAAATACTACATCCGTTTATGCCGTTTTTAACTGAAGAAATTTGGCAATTAATGGAAAACAGAACCGCAGACGAAGCTTTAATTATAGCGACTTATCCAGAGGCTAGAAAATTTGATGTTAAACTAATTTCGGATTTCGAAATATTAAAGGAAGTTGTTTCTGGTATAAGAACCATAAGAAAGGATAAAAATATCTCCTTTAAAGATGCTATAGATATGGCGGTAATTAACAACGATAGTTTTTCTTCTGATTACAATTCGATAATTGAAAAATTAGGAAATGTCACGGCAATTAATGAGGTAAATTCTGCTCCTGATCGTGCTTTGAGTTTTAGGGTAAATAGTAACGAGTATTTTATTCCGATAGCAGGATCGGTCAATACCGAAGAGGAAATAGAAAAGCTACAGGCAGAATTAACCTATACTCAAGGGTTTTTAAAATCGGTACAGGCTAAGCTTTCTAATGATCGATTTGTGAACAATGCACCAGCTGCGGTTATTGATAATGAGCGTAAAAAAGAGGCTGATGCTTTGGCTAAAATTGAAACCATTAGCGCAAGTCTTCAGAACTTAAAATAAATTTTTATTTTAAGTTAAATAAGGCTTACCATTCATTTATTTTATTGGCATCGAGCTTTATAAAAATAAATAGCATGATGGTAAAGGCCCAAAGTCCTGAGCCGCCATAGCTAAAAAAGGGTAAAGGAATTCCAATAGTTGGAATGAGGCCCATCACCATACCTATGTTTATTGTAAAATGAACAAAGAAAATGGAGGCAATACAGTAGCCATACACACGGCTAAAGTGATTTTTTTGAGCCTCAGCCAAGAACAAAATTCTAATAATAAGTAGTACAAATATAAGCACTACGAATGCGCTCCCAAAAAAGCCCCATTCTTCGCCCACGGTGCTAAATATGTAATCGGTGTGTTGTTCTGGCACAAATTTGCCAGTGGTTCTGGTTCCTTCCATAAAGCCCTTACCGCTTAAACCGCCGCTACTGATAGCTTTTTCAGATTCGTTGAGGTTGTAGAGAATGGTACGTTTCATTTCCTCTAGTTTTTGAGGGTCTTTTTCTAAGCGCAACCAAAGTTCAATTCTGTCTTTTTGATGCGGTTTTAACATGTTTTTATAAAACTGTTGAATACCAACTGAAATCACCGCTATCAGCACAAACGCTCCAAAAAGTTGTAAAATTTGTCCTCTTTTTTTTCGTCTCGAGGCATAGACTAAAATCAAAACTATGCCAAAAATTAAGAGTGTGGCTATGATGCCAAATTTCAAGGTAAATACACTTATTAATAACAAGGTTATGACAATAATTAGGTATATTTGTTGAATCCCCTCTCGATATAGTACAAAGAAAAATGCAGCATATACCACGGTACTACCCGTGTCATTTTGTAATAAAATCAGAAGTGCTGGAAGGGCGATAATTAAAAGTAGTTTTAGCTGATCTTTTATAGATTTTAAGTTGGTTTCTAAATCGCTTATATACTTTGCCACTGCAAGCGATGTTGCAAACTTGGCAAATTCACTAGGTTGAATGGTGATACCACCAATACCATACCAAGATATAGCACCGTTTACTTCCTTACCAAAAATAAACAATCCCAATAATGAAATGATGGAAGCCAAATAAATTATACTGGCAAAGCGCTCATAAAATTTTGCTTCTATGGAGAGAATTACGGCAATTAATCCAAAAGTTAAAAAAATGAATATAAGCTGTTTTCCGTAAGGTTCGTTCATGTCGAAATAACTAATCACTTCACCACTATGTGAAGCAGACATGATGTTAATCCAACCAAAAAAAACCAGAATCAAAAACAGAAAAATGGTTATCCAGTCAAATTTAAAATGTCTTTGGTTTTCGCGGCTCACTGTTTTAAATCTATCACTTTTAGGGTGGTTTCTCTATTTATTTTGAATGGTTGACCGGATTGTGGTTTTTTATATTCGTCCTCTAATGAATGGGTTAAAATCCATCGCTCCATATCGGTACGGGTAATTTCGCCTTTGATGTATTTTTCAATCATTAAACTCGCAATTCTGCCGGCAAATCGACTTCCCCAATAGCCGTTTTCCACAAAAACAGCAATGGCAATCGTTGGATTGTCTTTAGGCGCAAAAGCAACAAATATTGAATGGTCGGTAAGTTGTGTTTTAATGTCGTCTATCTTAACGAAGTTTTCAGCAGTACCTGTTTTTCCACAAATTTCTATTCCCGGCACTTTAAGACTTTGGGCGGTACCTTTGTTATACACATCAAACATACCTTGCACTACTGGCTCAAAATGTTGTTTTTCGATGGTGGTGTAGTTTGGTGTGGTAAATTTTGGGTCTATGATTTCACCTTCAATATTTTTGATGATGTGCGGCGTAAAATAATAACCTCTATTACCTATTGCCGCGGCCATATTGGCTAGCTGTATGGGCGTTGCTTCTACTTCACCTTGACCAATGGCATTTGAAACTACATAAGTAGAACCCCACCTGTTTTCACCATAACCACGATTGTAAAAATCGCCATCAGGAATTCTGCCTGGTCTTCCAACCGATAAATCATTATTTAAAAATTCGCCCAATCCAAAACTTTTGGCATGATCGCTCCAAACATTCATTCCTTTAGCTGGATCACGGTATTTATCAATAATTCTTCTATATACATTTACAAAATAGGCATTGCAAGATTCTGCTATACCAGCATTCATGCTCACTGGGGAACTGTGACTATGACAGCCAGTGAGTCGTCTCCCATTGTAATAATAGCCTAATCTACAGCCAAAACTTTCGTTGGTAGTAACAACGTTTTCTTGCAGTCCGATTAGTGCATTAATAACCTTAAACGGCGATCCGGGCGCGTATTGTGCTTGCAAACCTCTGTCGAATAATGGTTTTGCGATTGAATCTCTGTACAACTGGTTAAAGTTTTTTGAACGATCTCTTCCCACTAATAAATTAGGATTGTAGGAAGGCGATGACACCATTGCTAAAATTTGACCGGTTGCGGGCTCAATAGCAATGATACCACCGCGTTTGTGTTTCATCAGTAATTCGCCGTATTGCTGAAGTGTTGCATCAATAGTGATAGTAATGTCTTTTCCAGGTTCGGGTAGTGTGTCATAAACAGCATTTTTGTAAGGACCAATATCCCGGTTAAAACGGTCTTTCTGTATGAATTTAATACCTTTTTTACCTTTAAGAATGTCTTCATAGGACAACTCTATACCTTGTTTTCCAATTAAATCACCCATATTGTAATACGGGTTTCGTTTAATAATAGCATCGTTTACTTCGCCGATATCTCCAAGAACATTAGCGCCAATGGTTGTTTGATAAGAGCGTAAGGAGCGCTTTTGAATGTAAAAACCTTCGTATTTTCTTAATTTTTCTTGTAAGGTGGCGTAATCTTCTTTTGATAGCTGTGGAATGAAAACAGAAGGTAAACGCGGTGAATACGTATAGGCCTTTTTATAAATTCTAGTAAAATCTTCTTTTGTAATATTTAATATTTGACAAAATTCGGCAGTGTCTAATGGCTTTACTTCTCTTGGAATAAGCATTAAATCATAGGATGGTTGATTGGCTACCAATAATGTCCCATTTCGGTCGTACACATAACCCCTTTTAGGATAATCGTAAACCTTTCTTATGGCATTATCTTCATAAATGTTATACTCACTGGTGTTGTAGACCTGTAAATAGAACAATCGGCCAATAAAACTCAGTCCAACAAGTATAACCACCGAAAATAGTAATAATTTTCTCATCGCCGTTTTCTACTAAAAATTATATTTGTAATTAAACATACTATAATCGTAAAAATACTACTGAAAACCACTTTTTTTAATAGTTCTATGATTTCTGAAAAGTTAAAAAACTCTAAACTGAAAAGCACTAAGTGATGCGTAACTACACCAATTGTCACATAGGTTATAAAACTTCCAAACTCTGACTGATTAAATTTAATACCTTGATGATCGTATAACATTCCGAACGAAAATTTTAACATAGGCGGTCTGGCATATGCTAAAAAAACTGAAGCGGCGGCATGCACTCCACCTGAGTCAGAAAAAATATCAACACACAAACCTAAAAGAAAACTTAAGAACAAAAATAACACGCGATTATTGCTTGTGGGATAGGTTAAAATAAACAATATGTAAATAAATGGGTTGATATATCCTAAAAAATTGATGTGATTAAGTACCAAACCTTGCGCAAGAATCAGCAGTAAAAACGACACTATTTTCGTGATTGCAAGGTTATTCATTATCGATTTCTAATGATTTAATTTCTTTGGAATCTTTATTTTCTACAACGTAAACATGGCCGATATTGGTCATATCATTAAACAATTCAACATCTATAGAGTAAGTATCACCGCCAGGGTCTAGATTAATTTTATTAATTACCCCAATTAAAATTCCTTTAGGAAAAATAGTAGATTGTCCACCTGTTATAATCGTATCGCCATTTTTCACAGGTGCAAATTTAGAAACATCAACCATCTGAACTATTTGAGCAGACTTAGCATTCCAACGCAGAGAGCCGATATGACTGCTGTTTTTTATTTGCGCGTTTATACGGCTTTTTATATTTAAAATAGATTGTACTCTTGAGTAGCCATTGGTGGTCGCGTCAATAATTCCTATAATTCCTTTGGATGTGAACACCCCAAAATCTTGGCTAATACCATCTTTCGAACCTTTATTAATGGTTAAATAATTGTTGTTTGAAGCATAACTATTTTTGTAAACTTGAGCCGAATAAATTACATAGTTTCCAGAAATATTAACGGAATCAGAAGTTGAAATGACTTCTGTTTGAGTTTGGTTTAGTAACTGGCTTCGTAAGTTTTTATTTTCTTCTATAAGCAGTTCGTTATCTTTTTTCAATCCGAAGTACTGTGTAATACTAAACTTGGTTTCAAATAGGCTTCCACTAATAAAATTTGCAGAATTTAAGAACTTACTTCTATGATAGTCGTGATTTTGAATGGTGAGTGCGATGGACAAACCAAATAATAACATGAACATAAGAAATGTTTTATTTCTTAGTACAAAGTTTATAATTTGTTGCATGTTACACTATTATTTAATCAATATGCTTTTGAATTTGGCGAGGTTTTTAAGCGTAATACCTGTGCCGCGCACAACGGCACGTAAAGGATCTTCGGCAATGTACACAGGTAGATCGGTTTTTTGGGAAAGTCGTTTGTCTAATCCTCTTAACATAGATCCACCACCAGCAAGGTAAATGCCAGTATTATAAATATCTGCGGCTAATTCTGGTGGTGTTTGCGATAAGGTTTCCATGACTGAGTCTTCAATACGAAGAATAGACTTATCTAATGCCTTGGCTATTTCGCGGTATGAGATTTGAACCTGCTTAGGTTTCCCGGTTAACAAATCACGACCTTGAACGCTCATTTCGTCAGGAGGTAATTCTAAATCTTCAGTTGCGGCACCAATTTGAATTTTAATTTTTTCAGCGGTTCTTTCACCAACATAAAGGTTGTGTTGGGTTCGCATATAATATACAATATCGTTCGTGAAAACGTCGCCAGCAACTTTAACAGATTTGTCGCAAACAATGCCACCAAGAGCGATCACCGCTATTTCGGTAGTACCACCGCCAATATCTACAATCATATTTCCTTTAGGCTGCATAATGTCTATCCCAATACCTATGGCGGCAGCCATGGGTTCGTGAATTAAATAAACTTCTTTACCGTTAACGCGTTCGCACGATTCTTTTACAGCACGCATTTCTACCTCTGTAATTCCTGAAGGAATACATACTACCATACGTAAAGCTGGCGTAAACCATTTCTTTTTTAAGGCAGGTATATTCTTAATAAACATGCTAATCATTTCTTCAGAAGCTGCAAAATCTGCAATAACACCGTCTTTTAAAGGTCGGATAGTTTTAATATTTTCGTGGGTTTTACCTTGCATCATATTCGCTTCTTGACCGACATGGGTGATTTTCCCAGTGATACGATCTCGTGCTACAATCGATGGTGCGTCTACAACTACTTTGTCATTGTGAATAATAAGAGTGTTAGCCGTTCCTAAATCAATGGCTATCTCTTCGGTTAAGAAATCAAAAAATCCCATGGGCTATTAGTAAAATATTGAAAGGTTTAGTTGTATAACGATATAGTTGTAAAAATAGTAAAATTAATGTTTAAAATGACGTATTCCTGTAAATACCATACTTATATTGTTCGCATTGCAATAGTCGATACTTAGTTCATCTTTTATCGAGCCGCCAGGCTGAATAACCGATGTAATACCTGCGTTTCCAGCAATTTCAACACAATCTGGAAATGGGAAAAAGGCATCACTTGCCATCACGGCGCCCTTCAAATCAAAATTAAAAGAAACTGCCTTATGAATGGCCTGATTTAAGGCATCAACACGACTGGTTTGTCCGGTACCGCTAGCGCACAATTGTTTGTTTTTTGCCAGAACAATGGTATTGGACTTTGTGTGTTTACAAATTTTTGAAGCAAAAATCAAGTCTTCGAGTTCCTGACTATTAGGTTTTTCGTCAGTTTGATACGATAGCTTTTCAAGGGTATCGGTTAACAGATCTTTGTCTTGAACCAAAACGCCATTTAAGCAAGTTCTTACGTTTGTATCGGGTAATTTAGCATCTTTTTGAATTAATAAAATTCGGTTTTTCTTTGAGGCTAAAATTGCTTGAGCTGCCGGGTCAAAAGCAGGTGCAATTACTACTTCGCAGAATAATGAATTTATCAAATTTGCAGTCGCTTCGTCTACAGTTGTGTTGGCAATAAGAATACCTCCAAAGGCAGAAACCGGATCGCCTGCCAACGCATCTGCGTAAGCTTCTTTTAAACTTGGTCTGGTAGCGATACCACAGGCATTATTGTGTTTAAGAATAGCGAATGTTGGTGGATCGTTCTTAAATTCATTCATTAAATTCACAGCGGCATCAACATCTAAAAGGTTATTATAGCTCAATTCTTTTCCATGAAGTTTGGTAAACATGGCTTCAAAATTGCCAAAGAAATAGCCTCTTTGATGTGGATTTTCACCATAACGCAACACTTGGCCTTTAGTCTCACTAAGTTTTAGGGTAGCAATCTCATGGTTTTTGTTGAAGTAATTGAAAATTGCTGAATCATAATGTGATGAGATATTAAAGGATTTTGCGGCAAAATGTTTTCTGTCTAGTTCTGCAGTTGTACCATTGCTGGTTGAAATTAACTCTAAAAATTCCTGATAATCGTTTACTGAAGACACACAAATAACGTCTTTATAATTTTTGGCAGCGGCTCGAATAAGTGAAATACCGCCAATATCAATTTTTTCGATGATATCATCATGACTGGCGCCAGAGTTGACCGTTTTTTCAAACGGATATAAATCAACAATAACTAAATCTATTTGAGGAATATCAAAAGCTTCCAGTTCTTGTACATCACTTTCAACATTCTGTCGGTTTAAAATACCTCCAAAAATTTTGGGATGTAAGGTTTTAACACGACCACCTAAAATGGATGGATAGGAGGTAAGGTCTTCTACAGCAATAACATCGTAACCAAGATCTTTTATAAATTGTTCAGTACCGCCTGTTGAATATAAAGTAACATTTAAGTCGCTTAACGTTTTAATAATGGGTGCCAAACCGTCTTTACTAAAAACAGATATTAATGCCGATGAAATTTTTTTTGGGTTGCTCATTGGGTTGTATTGTGATTTTTAAAGTGCAAAAGTACATATTATAACACTTAAAATTGAGGCTTTACCAACACTTTGTTTAAGATTTTTGTAACAATCAATTGTTGAAAACGTCCTATCTTTAACTTTATAAAATTAGCCTATATGATCATTTATTTAAGAGTAATAAAGGAGAGCTTTGCTTTTGCCTTAAATGCTCTTAGAAACAATAAGTTGCGTACTTTTTTGTCGTTGCTTGGTGTTACTATTGGAATTTTTTCAATCATTGCTGTTTTGGCAGCGGTAGACTCGTTGGATAGACAAATAAAATCACAACTTAGTTCCCTTGACAGTAATACCATGTATTTATCTAATTTTTCATTTGGTCCCACTGAAGTGCCGCGTTGGAAGCGTGAACAATTTGACCAAATTTCATATAATGAATTTAAGTACCTTCAATCTTCTATGACCAATGTTGAGCATATGGCATTTCAGCTTTTTGTTAAGAAAGAAAGTATTAGATACGAGGCAGAATTAGTTAGCGGTGTAAATACGGTAGTGGTTTCCAATGAATTTGAAGATATTCAAACTTTAGAATTTGAATCAGGTAGATTTTATAACGAATCCGAATCTAATTCAGGAAAACCTGTTGTGGTTATTGGTTCAGGAATTGCTAATTCTTTATTTGGAAATTTAGATCCTATTGGCAAGGACGTTCGGCTTTATGGACAGAAATTTACAGTGATTGGGGTTGTTAAAAAAGAAGGCTCTCCAATTTTCGGCGATAGTAACGATATTTCAATTTTTTTACCTGCTAATTTTGTTCGTACGCGTTATGGTGAAAATAATCCAAATATGAGGAACATTGTAATTATTAAACCGCAACCTAATTCGGATCCTGCTCTTGTTAAAGCAGACCTAGTTCAATTGTTACGTTACAAACGCGGATTAAAACCCGATGAAATAGATACTTTTTTTATCAGTATTATTTCTGGAGTACAAGACTTGATAGACGGCATCATCGGAACCATGAATTTTGTTGGGTGGCTTATTAGTGGTTTTTCCTTGCTGGTAGGAGGATTTGGTATTGCTAATATCATGTTTGTTAGCGTTAAAGAACGCACTAATATTATTGGCATTCAGAAATCTTTAGGTGCTAAAAATAAATTTATTCTGATGCAATTCTTGTTCGAGGCAATTATTTTAGCCGTGGTTGGCGGTATTATCGGATTGATATTTGTTTGGATTGCAACCTTGGTAATTTCGCAATTTTCAGGAGATTTTCAGTTTGTATTATCTTTTTGGAATATGGTAATCGGATTTAGCTTATCCTCAATAATAGGTTTGGTAGCAGGTATTGTGCCTGCTATTTCAGCTTCAAAACTAGACCCAGTAGAAGCGATACGAACAGGAATGTAAATTGGAGTAACGCTCGTTAATCAAATAAGGTTGCAACTTTTTTGCAAACATATTCTAGAAACCGTTCGTCTTTTTCGGTAAAAGGATCTGGCGTATTCGAATCAATGTCTATTTGGCCAATATTCTCACTATTCACAAAAATTGGAACCACAATTTCTGCCTTAACATTTATACTACAGGCAATATAATTATCTTGAACGGTAACATCTGGCACTACAAAGTTTTGATTACTCACCGCAACTTGACCACAAATACCTTTTCCAAAAGGAATAATAGTATGATCGGTAGGTGCCCCTACATAAGGACCAAGTTTCAACTCTTGCTTGTCGCCATTTTTAAAATAAAAACCTACCCAATTGTAATAGGAAATTGAATCGGATAACAACTTGCAAATATGAAGTAATTTTCCATCTCTGTTTAAATCGCTGTCAGATACAATCGCTTTTACTTTTTGTTTTAAATCTTGAAATGGCATGTTATTTTTTTTTTGGCAAAAGTATTTAAAAAGCCGTAATTTTCAATGTTTAATTTAAGCAACTTTAACACTAAAATCGCCGTAAAATAATTGTTTTCAATTTTTCAAAAATATAGACTTGTCATTAAATTTATAATTACCTTTTTATTGGTTTATGGAATAGCTTCTGGCATCTATAAATTTTATCTTGATTTTAGTGATGGCTCCCAATTTTATCCTGATTATTTAACCAATTTGGTGGCCAAACAAAGTAGCGCTATTATCAATAGTTTTGGGTATCCCACCGAAATAGAACCACACAAATTAGAACCTTCTATGAAACTTATTGTGAAAAATAAATTTGTGGCAAGGGTTGTTGAAGGATGTAATTCGGTGAGTGTTATTATTTTGTTTGCGTCCTTTGTGGTGGCCTTCGCGGGTTCATTTAAAGCTACTTTTTTTTATGTTTTGGCAGGTAGTTCACTCATTTATGCGGTGAATTTAATTAGAATAGCCATTTTAAGCATCGGGCTTTACAAATATCCATGGCGCAGCGAACTGTTGCATACTGTAATTTTTCCATTAATTATTTATGGTTTGGTATTCTTGCTTTGGATGGTATGGGTGCATTATTATTCTAGACAACAG
Source organism: Flavobacteriaceae bacterium (assembly GCA_018402135.1). Lineage (GTDB taxonomy): Bacteria > Bacteroidota > Bacteroidia > Flavobacteriales > Flavobacteriaceae > Paucihalobacter. The sequence goes on from JAGYJF010000005.1 coordinate 96,422, forward strand.
AAAAGCAAATGAGTAATCCCTTTAAGTATATATTGCTTTTGATTTTATTTGGGTTACTCGTTCTGGTGCGCGTGTTCGAAAATGAATTATTCTACGACCCTTATTTATTGTTTTTTCAAAATGATTATTTGTACATGGACTTTCCAAGAAGGGAAATTTTAAAACTTACGCTGTTTACTACCTTACGCTACGCAATCAATAGCTTGTTATCACTTGGGGTTATTTATTTATTTTTTAATGATAGGAATATGATACGTTTTGCCGCCCTTCTTTTTGCTATTGCCTATCTGTTTTTGCTAATACCATTTTTATACTTTGTCATTAACCCAAGACAAGAAGATTACTATTTGTTTTTCAATGTGCGACGGTTCTTAATTCAACCAATCTTTTTATTAATATTTATTCCAGCCTTCTACTATTACAAACTAAGGCGTTAATATATTGTGAAATATCAGTTGTATAAGTGCGTTTTTATACCTTTGTATTGTGAAATTAAAAACCACAAATAAAACGCTCTCGGTACTCATGGCATTTTTGGTGCTGTGTTCCACGGTTTCTATAACTGTAGAAAAGCATTTTTGTGGTGGAACTTTGGTTGATGTCGGACTTTTTACGCCAGCGAAGAAATGTTGTCCGGACACTTCAAGTTCCGTTATAATGTCTCAAGAAAGTCACTGTTGTAATGATGTGGTGGATTTTGTTCAAGGACAAGACGAATTGCTTTTGTCCTCACAGGACGAGTTCAATAAATTCCAAGCTGAGTTTTTTGGCGCCTTCATAATTAGCTATGTTCAATTATTTGCAAGTCTTCCAAAAAAGAACCTTCCAAATTATAATTATGTACATCCAAAATTGGTGCATGATATTCATATGCTTCACAAAGTTTTTTTAATTTGATTTCTTAATGACACCACTTTTATAGAGGGATTGGGAGATTTATCCCGCAATTATTTCATTAATAAACAATCAAATTTTATATTATGTTGAAATACCTATGGTTTTTTACTTTTTTAATTCCTTTAAGTTTATGTTCTCAGGAACAATTGGAAGGTATTATTCTAGAGCAGAACAATTCCAACGAAGAAATGCCACTCTCGGGAGCCAATGTTTATTGGCAAAATACTTCAGTTGGTAGTATTACCGATTTAGACGGGAAATTTAAAATACCCTATAACCGGACATATAAATTTCTTATCGTCAGTTATGTGGGATTTAAAACCGACACTATTGAGGTTTCAGACTCAAATTTTATAAAACACTTTCTCAAACCAACGGCTAATTTAGATGAGGTTACTGTAACTTCAAGAAAACAGGCCACCCAAAAATCTTATTTACAAGCTACAAATACCTTTACCGTTTCAAGCGATGAGTTGCTTAAGGCAGCTTGTTGCAACTTGTCGGAAAGTTTTGAAACCAACCCATCTATTGATGTTAATTTTTCCGATGCCATTTCTGGGACTCGGCAAATAAAAATGCTGGGACTAACAACGCCATATATATTGATAGCTACCGAAAACATTCCGGCTATTCGCGGCGCCTCTCAGGCTTATGGATTGAGTTTTATTCCTGGTACATGGATTGAAAGTATTCAGATAACTAAAGGCACAGGAAGCGTTATCAATGGTTTTGAAAGTATAGCCGGACAGATTAATGCCGAACTTCAAAAGCCATCAACCGATTACGGATTGTTTGTAAATACCTATGCAGCAACCAATGAGCGTTTTGAATTAAATACACATCTCAATACTGCGGTTGGAGACAAATGGCATACTGGCTTGTATTTGCATGGTAGCATGTTAGACGCCAAACACGATGTAAATGACGATGGTTTTCTCGACATGCCATTATATAAACAGGTGAATATTTTGAATCGATGGCAATACACCAATGCCGAAAAGGGTGTTGTGAGTTTTATCAACCTCCGATATTTGAATGATAGAAAACAGTCGGGACAAACCAGTTTTAATCCAGATACCGATAAATTAACCACGAATGCCTGGGGTAGTGAGATTGATACCGATCGTTTTGAAATAAGCACCAAATTAGGTTATGTTAACCCTGAATTACCGTTTCAAAGCTTAGGGTTTCAAACTGCTTTTAGCCATCATAAACAAGAGTCGTATTTTGGTTTAAGAGTTTATGATATAGAACACAATAGTTTTTATAGCAATTTGATATATAACAGTATCATTTCCGATTCCAGACATAAAATCAAAACCGGAGTAAACTTTACCTACGATGCATTTAAAGAAACAGTTGCTGACGATAATTTCGATAGAATTGATAATTCTGTAGGAGGTTTTTTTGAATACAATTACGATGATTTAGAAAAGTTAAATTTAACCGCTGGTGTTCGGGTAGATCAGCATAACCGTTTAGGGCTTTTTGTAACACCAAGGTTACATGTTAAATATTCGCCATGGGGTAAATCTGCGCTAAGAGGTTCTATAGGAAGAGGAAAACGAATAGCGAATATTTTTGCTGAAAATCAAAATTTATTTGCATCCTCAAGACAAATTAATATTTTTAATACAGGTGGTGAAATCTATGGTTTAGACCCTGAAATTGCTTGGAATTACGGTATAAGTTACTTACAAGGGTTCAACTTGTTTGGAAGAAATGCCGATGTAGCCGTAGATTTTTATCGAACCGATTTTCAAAATCAGGTAGTGGTAGATTGGGAAAATCCGCAAGAAATTAATTTTTACAATCTTGAAGGTGAAAGTTATGCCAACAGCTTGCAAGTTGAATTTAATTACAATGCCTTTGAAGGTTTTGACTTAAGAACTGCCTACAAATATTATGATGTTCAAACAGCATTTTTAAGCGGGAAACAACAACAAGCTTTAGTGCCTCAACACCGTATTTTTGTTAACACTGCTTATGAAACACCAACAAACGAAAAGGGCGCTCAATGGAAGTTCGATGCCACATTTAACTGGCTAGGAAAACAGCGATTTGCATCTACTGAAAGTAGCCCTGTGCAGTTTCAATTAGGCGAGTTTTCACCGACTGTTGGAACTTTAAACACGCAAATCACCAAGGTGTTTTCTCCAAAATTTGAATTATACATAGGTGCTGAAAACATCACTAATGTGCGTCAGGATAACCCAATTTTAAGTCCTGATGCACCTTTTGGTTCAAATTTTGATTCTAACTTTGTATATGGACCAATTTTTGGAAGTATGTATTATACGGGACTACGCTATAAATTAAATTAATTATCTTAAATTTAGTAATATGAAAAACATAGTAATAATGCTCGCAATGGTTCTAGGAATGACTGCCATGGCTCAAAACCAAAACATGAAAGCAAGTATTGAAGTAGATGGGATTTGCGAAATGTGCAAAGCGCGTATCGAGAAAGCGGCCATAAAAACGGCGGGTGTAAAATCCGCAGTTTGGAGTATTGAAACCCACGAGTTGCGATTAATTTTTGATGAACGCAAAACAAATCTTAAGGAAATTCAGAAAAGTCTTGCTGATGTTGGTCACGATACCAAAGCTTTTAAAGCCACTGACGAAGCTTATAACGGCTTACATGCATGTTGCAAATACCGTGACGAAACCGTGAAAAACGATCATAAGTAATATTTGCAAAACCGTCTTGTATCAGGACGGTTTTTTTTATTGATTACATTAACCTAACAATGAGACTATGACTTATACTTATAAGTTGCCAGTAATTATGAAAAAACTCATACTGTTAATAATAATCCTAACTTTTAATCTCAGTTTTAGTCAAACTAAAGAGCTTGAAGGGAATTGGGTTTCGGATGAAAATGAAATGATCTCATTCAATTCTGAATATGATAATAAAAGCTCTTTAACAAGTAAAATAAGAAGTGACGACTTTTATTTAGAAGTTTTATCTGATAGTTTAAGTTTTCAATCAAGATATTATACTTCTGCGGATGATTACAAAAAAATGATTACGGACAGATATGACTTCAAAATCCAAAATTTAAATGACAGTATTCTGACCATTAAACCGATCTCAAAATATTCAATTAATTTTTTCGGTAACGATAATCCAATAACTTTCAAAAATCAAAATTTAATTACCGACAAATCCTTTGAGTTTGAAAAACTAATTTTCCATACTTCAACTTGTTTTGGTTCTTGTCCTGTAATTCACCTTGAGATATTAAAAAATGGAACATTTAAATTAGATGGAACATATTACAAAAACAGGTCATATAATTCTAAAGACTATGAACGTTCTGGAAATTTTACAGGTAAACTTACCGAAAAAGATTTAAAGAATTTAAACGATTTAATTGTAAAATCTCGAATCACAACTTTTGAGGATACAAAAGATGGAAATATGTTTTGTTGTGATGGTGCCATAAAAACCATAATCCTATATCATAATGGAAACCGGAATTATTTTAAGGCAATGTTTGAAACAAGATTGTTAAGAGAATTAGTTTCATATTTATACGAAATCGACAAAAAAGCGGAGTTAGTTAAGACTGATGAGAAATTTGAATTTGAAAAATAACTACTGGCAACAACGTTATGATTAATTGCTTTGGCTAGTGCTTATCCTGAAAATTCCTTCGGAATTTTCTCTGGCAAGTATTTGTTTACTAAATTAATTGCTAGCCAGCGCACCTAATCAGACACCAAACGATAACAGGAATGACTTGTGGCGGATGTGTTTCAACAGTTAAAAGAAAGCTTTATACCATTTAAAACAGAAATGGCAATAATTGCAATAATTATCGTTTTGGGAATTACAACCATTGGGGTGACCAAAACATTACTAGATAAAAAAAATTCAGTGTGCTTGTTTAGGAACAGCGCTAAAACTTTCTATAACCGAAGCTACTTTTATCGAAAATGTAATTATGTTTGTGATGACATTTTTCGATGCTTTTAGATAAATATGATACCATTTAAAAGAATATCACTTGGATTTTATCCAACACCTTTGGTGAAGTTAGAGTCACTCACAAAGCTTTTGGCCGGTCCGGAAATTTATATCAAAAGAGACGACCTAACTGGATTGGCTTTAGGTGGTAACAAAACGAGAAAGCTGGATTATTTTCTTGGAGATGCTGTAGAAAAAGGTTGTGACGTATTAATTACCGGTGGTGCTCAGCAATCTAATCACTGCAGGCAAACGGCTGCTGCGGCCGCTCAATATGGTTTGCAATGCCATTTGGTGTTGGGTGGTCACCAACCAGATGAATTTAATGGGAACTTATTATTAGATAAATTGCTAGGTGCGCATCTTCATTTTTGTGGTAATCTTAGAAAAGGAGAGAAAATTCCTGAAATTGTTGACGAACTTAGAACAATTGGAAAATCGCCTTATGTCATTCCGTATGGTGGTTCCAACAGTATTGGAACTTTGGGTTTTGTTTCGGCAGTTGAAGAGCTTAATTTACAAATGAAACACAAGTCGCTACACTTCAGCCATATTGTTTTTGCTTCTAGTTCCGGTGGTACGCAGGCAGGACTAATGGTTGGCAAGTCGCTTTACGGTTTAGATACCGAAATTTTAGGAATCGGCATTGATAAAGATGAAATAGAAGGCTTGCCACTTGAAACATTCGTTTTAAAGTTGGCAAATGCAACCGCTCTAAAACTCAATTTAGAAATGAATTTCCATAAAAATGATATTTATTTAAATAACAATTATTTGGGTGAAGGTTACGGCATAGTAGGTGAAGCTGAAAAAGAAGCTATTGATTTCCTCGCTCGTTCTGAAGGCATTTTACTGGATCCTGTTTACACCGCAAAGGCTATGGCAGGCTTAATTGATTTGATTAGAAAACAACAATTTTACAAAAAAGATAAGGTGTTATTCTGGCACACTGGTGGGACGCCAGCATTGTTTCCGTATGCTTCTAAAATGAGTTAATTAGATATTATGCTGAGTATTTTCATTTTGAGAGTTGAACTATAAGAAACCTGGTTGGAACGACAAATAAAATAGGGTATGAATTCATTTTGGTTACATTTTCTGAATTACTTTTTTTATGGTTTTCATACAATTTTGATTGTGTTTAACCTTGTTGGCTGGCTGTTTCCTAAAACGCGAAAGCTACATTTTTACAGCATGCTAACCATGCTATTTTCTTGGGGTGTTTTGGGTTTCTGGTATGGCTTTGGTTATTGCTTCTTAACCGATTGGCATTATACAATACTTCGTAAACTAGGCGAAACCCAACTGCCTAATAGTTATATTGCTTTTTTAATTGAAAAATTAACAGGTTGGTTGCCCGAAGTGAGATTTGTTAATACAATGACTTTGGTGCTTACTATAATGGCTTTTATGGCCTCGGTTTGGGTTAATTTTTTTAGGAAAGGAAAGTGACATTATAGCTGTGTTCAATTAAATTCTTCTTGTATTCATTCATAAATCGAAATTTTAGGTTAGAAAAAAACCTTTCAGAGTTTTAAACTCTGAAAGGGTTAAATAATTTATTTAAAAAGTTTAGTTTCTTTTACATCATCTCTGGCATACCGCCGCACCGCTCCTTGAAGTTTGCAACTTCGAGCTTAAAAACCTAATAAACCATCCCAACCTCTCCCAACCATCTCTAATGGTTCTTCCAAATTTTCTTGAAATGCTCGCTCCCCAAAGTCCTACGTCCTCTAGTCCTGGGTCAATCAACCTGACCACTCCTTTGGAATTTGGTGCTTATAATTTGGTACTTGATTTTTAGGAATTTCCTTTGGAATTTTTAGCCCTGTACGTCCAATCACAAACCTGACCACGGCTACTGATCACTGAATACTAAACATCAACCCCCAAAACCGCAACGCCACGCTTAGCTTCCAACTGCGTCATAACCCCATTCACCTCCTGATAAAACCGCACACCCATCACGGCAATACGCACACCAGCTCCGGCTGGAGCAGCAACAGGATTTAAGCTAATGGAGTGATTCACATCATTTTTGGCAATATAGTAGTCGGCTGCCAAAAAAGCTTTTGCCTGTAGTGCTTCAAAATCCATGACCACCACAGCATACAGCAATCCCACATGAGTAGCATATTCTGGGAAAGCAATCTTGCTCACATCAAAATCAATACAACTACAACTGTGTGTAGCCATATCAACACTAAAACGGTTTCCCAAAACCTGATCCACCGTAAAACGTTCAGGATAGGAATAGGTCAGTAATAAATGCCGCCCATCAGTAGTAGTTAGCCCTTCAGAAACCCGTCGCTCGCCACGTTTCGAAATAGGGTCAAAGTTCTTAATCTGCACAAATAAACCAGTCATAGCACTATGCAGCTTCCGTCCTTTCAATTGAGAAAGATAAGGATGCAAAACATGCATAAATACACGCTTAACCGAAGCGCATTGCCCAAACTCATAAGCATTTTCACGCACACGCACCATACTGTCCTTAGTCCTAATTGCCTCGCCATTAAATCCGCCACCAGTTTTCCTTACGAAATTTTCACCTCCATCCTGATAAAAGTTCATGCCACCAATGCTGCCTGTAATTTTAAAAAGTCCTGTAACTCTTGCCATAACTTTAAGTTTTAAAAAAATATACACTAAAGTAATACAATAAATCAATATTACAAATAGATATAGCATATTTATAACAAAAATATAATGTATGCATAGCGTATATACAGCGTATTAAGTATTATATAAATGCATGCAAAGGTCATTGCGGGACACACATAAAGGCTGGAACACCAACGCATTTAGATTGAAGTAATCGCATCTCACAGGTAAAACCATCTCCGCAACATAATCTTCCGTTTCAAACAATAGAAGTGGAGGATAAGGTGGAAAATTGAAAATTCAGCCTAACCAATCTCACCAATCAAAAAGAAAGGATCCATTCAGATTTCCTGTGGGATTTGATATTTATAATCGGGAGTTTGTTGTTGTACGTCCTAAATCCTACAGTCCAAAGTCTGAAGCCCTAAAGTCCTAAGTCAATAAAAATCTATAAAGTTTTTCAATGCTAAACCCTAAAATAAACCACAAATCACACCTTTGGAATTTGGAATTTGGTGCTTGTAATTTCAGAAAACATTCATTATTTCGCCAAGCGCGTATTTCTAATTAAGTTGCTTCATAGAATATAATTGAGAATGATTCCTTAAAAATATGGAAAACTAGGCAATAAAAAAACCTCTTCTTTTGAGGAAGAGGTTCATTTTTAAATCCGTTTTCAAGGATTACATCATGCCTGGCATGCCACCACCCATGCCACCTGGCATTGACGAAGCATCTTCTTTAATATCAACCAGAGCACACTCGGTAGTTAAGATCATACCAGCAACCGAGGCTGCATTTTCCAAAGCTACACGGGTAACTTTTTTAGGATCGATGATACCAGCTTGGTGCATATCAACATATTTATCGTTTTTGGCATCGTAACCAAAATCTTTTTTGCCTTCGAGTACTTTATTTATAACCACAGAGCCTTCGCCACCTGCGTTTTCAACAATCGTTCTTAAAGGCGCTTCAATGGCTTTGTTTACGATTTGAACACCAGTAGTTTCATCTAAATTAGCAGTGGTCAATTTTTCAAGTGCTTTTTTAGCACGCACTAAGGCAACACCACCACCAGCAACAATACCTTCTTCAACCGCAGCTCTTGTTGCGTGAAGCGCATCGTCTACGCGGTCTTTCTTCTCTTTCATTTCTACTTCAGATGCGGCACCGATATATAATACTGCCACGCCACCAGCTAACTTAGCCAAACGCTCTTGTAGTTTTTCTTTGTCGTAATCGGAAGTGGTAGTTTCAATTTGAGTTTTAATTTGGTTTACCCTTGCTTTGATATCGGCAGCTTTACCTGCGCCGTTTACAATAGTTGTGTTATCTTTATCGATAGTAACAGTTTCCGCTGTTCCTAACATGTCTAAAGTTGCATTTTCTAATGTAAATCCGCGTTCTTCAGAAATAACAACACCTCCAGTTAAAATGGCTATATCTTCTAACATAGCCTTACGTCTATCGCCAAAACCAGGTGCTTTTACTGCGGCAATTTTTAAACCACCACGTAATTTGTTAACTACTAAAGTAGCGAGTGCTTGGCCTTCAACATCTTCTGCAACAATTAACAATGGTCTTCCCGATTGCGCTACTGGCTCTAGGATTGGAAGAATTTCTTGAAGATTGGATATTTTCTTATCTATTAACAAAATGTACGGATTTTCTAAATCGGCAATCATTTTATCGGCATCGGTTACAAAATAAGGTGATAAATAACCACGGTCAAATTGCATACCTTCTACAATATCAACATAAGTATCTGTTCCTTTTGCTTCTTCAACAGTGATTACGCCTTCTTTTCCAACTTTTTGGAATGCTTGTGCAATAAGTTCACCAATAGTATCATCGTTATTAGCAGAAATAGAAGCAACTTGCTTTATTTTTTCAGAAGAATTTCCAATTTTCTTGGCTTGTTTTTCAAGATCTTCAGTAATGGCAAGAACAGCTTTGTCGATGCCGCGTTTTAAATCCATTGGATTGGCACCGGCGGCAACATTCTTCAGACCTTCTTTTACGATGGCTTGTGCTAAAACGGTAGCGGTTGTGGTACCATCACCCGCCAAATCATTGGTTTTAGAGGCTACTTCTTTTACCATTTGTGCACCCATATTTTCAAGTGCATCTTCTAATTCAATTTCTTTTGCAACGGTAACACCATCTTTAGTGATTTGTGGCGCTCCAAAAGATTTGCTAATTATTACATTTCTTCCTTTTGGCCCTAGGGTTACTTTTACTGCATTCGCCAATGCATCAACACCACGTTTTAATCCGTCACGTGCATCTACATCAAATTTTATATCTTTTGCCATAATTGTTAATTTTTTATACCTGCGCAGGCAGGTATTTCGTTAATAAATTGATTTGTTTTTTATTGAAAACAGATAATGATCTAAACTGTAATTGAGATTAGATTTATTGATTCTGAGATTCCGACTTACGAAGGAATAATTGCAAGAATATCGCTTTCGCGCATCATTAAATAATCTTTTCCTTCAAGTTTTAACTCGGTGCCAGAGTATTTTCCATAAAGGACGCTGTCGCCAATTTTAACCGTTAACGGTTCATCTATCTTTCCAGTTCCAATAGCGATAACTTTGCCTTTTTGTGGTTTTTCTTTCGCATTGTCTGGAATGATGATTCCCGAAGCTGTTGTAGTTTCAGCTTCCATTGGTTCAACAAGAACTCTGTCTGCTAAAGGTTTGATTTTTAAGCCCATATTCAATATGTTTTTTTAAATGAATTAAAATTGTTTTTACTATTCATTAATTAGCTAAAAATATGCCACTAGCACATTACTGACAAAGTTTCATAGGCTTAGGAGACATTGATTAAAACTGTCAGTAATAATGTTGTTGAACATTGAGGTGTTTTCAAAAAAAAAACCAGCTTAGGAAGCTGACTTTAGATTTTTATTAACCGTAACCAGTTTATTCTTGGTTGTTGTCTGTATTATCGTTGGTTGTTGGTGCTGGTACAGTAACAGGCGCCGTAGTTGTATTACTATCTTTAAGCGCTTTGGATTCTACATCGCCACCAATTCCTGGAATAGCAAAATTAGAAAGTAGAATAAGTACTAAAAGTAAAGTGGCCAAAGCCCAAGTGCTTTTATCTAAAAAGTCGCCTGTTTTTTTAACACCACCTAATTGCTGTGTTCCGCCACCGCCGAATGATGAAGATAGTCCGCCACCTTTTGGATTTTGAACCATGATAACTACCACTAATAAAAATGCTACTGCAACTATTAGTATTAAGAAGATTGTAAAATTGCCCATTATATGTTATTTTTTTCTTGTAATTCTTTTACCTTTTTAATTTGGTCTGCAAAGAAACCACTTTTTTCTGGATATTTCAAACTTAAAATTTTATAAGATTGAATTGCTTTATCGTAGTTTTTTTGTTCTAAGTAAACCCTCGCTAAGGTCTCTGTCATAAAGCCGTCGCTCTTGTTGTGGTCTGCTAAAACAATCGGTTTTACTGGTTCCGTTTTTACTGGTTCAATTTTTGGATTGTTCAGTAAAAACTTATCAATCAATGCCATTTTTTTGGCGATTGGTGAATTAGCTTCTATTGCTTTTTCTGTTGTTGATGGTGCTGCATGGCGGTCGATTGGTTTAAATGAAGTAATTTTTAACCATTCTGTAAATGAATGGGTCTCCGATTTATCAAACGCTAATGGTTTGCCAATATTTAAAGTATTTTCCACCTCTTCAATTTCAGAAACATCTACAGAGATTATCGGATTGGAACCAGTTATGTTTTCTTTTTTAGTTTCGAATAGGTAAGGATCTAATACACCTTCAGTAGCTTGTATGTGCTGTTTTAAAGCATCATCTATGGTAACGCTTTTTTCAACTGAAATAGCTTCCACTTCAAAAACGGTAATATTTTTGATTTGCTCGGAGTTTCGTTTGATTTGTTCCGAAATTTCGTTTTGATTAAATATTTCGGAAGTTATAAAATCGAATAGAACGCTTCTGTCTGTTGTAAGTGACGCGGTGGTTTTAAGTTGTTGATTGTATTTAAAACTCTCTTTATTTTTAAGACCTTTCAAGTACAAAGCTTGTGCTGGCTGAAAATAAGGAAATTGTTCAATAATATTTAAAACTGCACTAGTTTCATCCGGATTAATTTTTTCTGGATGCTGCAATAGATATGTAAAATTCTCCGCTGTCATGTTGTTACCAATTGGCTAAAGAGGCATTAAAAATATCTTGGGTTATACGCTCAAAAATTTCGGCAACTGCAATATCTATTTGAGCACTGTTGAGTGGATCAGCCCCTTCGTAATCAAAAAAGAAGGAGAAGCGTTGTTCAAAATCGGCTTCTTCTTTGGTGGTATTAAAAAACCTAACATTTACCGATATCGTTAATCTATTTTGTGCGGCTCTATCACCTGCAATTGCTGTTGTTGGTGAGACGCGGTATTCAACAATTTCACCTTCGTAAATTAAATCGCCACCGGAATTAACCAAACTCAATTTGGTTTGATTTTGAATTAAATCCTGCAAAGCATTGGTGAAATCAATATCTAAACCTGGTTCAATAAGTGCTGCATTATTCTGGAAAAAGTTGACTTGAAAGGTTTCTGCTGTTCCCGTATCGGCTCCTGTAAAAGAATAGAAACCACAGTTTTGAAATGAGACACAAGCTACTAAAAAGCAAATAATTTGATATGTTTTCATTGATAGTATGACGTTATTTTAAACTTAACGACCCGTTACAAGTCATATTGTTTAATTTTTCTGTACAAGGTACGTTCACTTATACCTAACTCGGCTGCAGCAAGTTTTCGTTTACCGCTGTGACGTTCTAGGGATTTTTTAATAAGTTCTAATTCTTTATCATGTAATGACAATGTTTCTTCTTCTTCAATTTCTTCAGCAAAATCATATTTATCGGTTGCAGAGCTTGTATCCTTTTCAATAAAATCTGTATGTTCAGGAATGCTGAGAACTTCCATATCCTCGTCGGGTGTTTCAAAATCTATGTCGTCTTCTTCACCATAAATTTTTTGAATTAGACTTTCATTATTTTTTTGTACCTCATTTGCATTGCCAGATTTCATAAGCTCCATAGTTAACTTTTTAAGGTCGTTTAGGTCGCTTTTCATATCAAATAGCACTTTATATAGAATTTCACGTTCGTTGCTAAAGTCGCTCTCGGTCTTTGTTTTGCCTATAACGGCTGGTAAATAGCTGTCGCTCTGTGGTAAATACTCTCGTAAAGTTGTAGCGGTAATGCTGCGTTCGTGTTCGAGTACAGACAATTGTTCGGCTACATTACGCAATTGCCTAATGTTCCCGTTCCATCGGTACTTTTGGAGAAGGATTACGGCTTCATCAGAAAGTTTTATGGCTGGCATTTTGTATTTAGAAGCAAAGTCGCTTGCAAATTTCCGAAATAATAAGTGTATATCTTCTTTCCGGTCACGAAGTGGTGGTAAGGATATTTCTACGGTACTTAGTCGGTAGTATAAATCTTCTCGGAATTTCTCTTTTTTGATGGCCTCGAACATGTTGAGGTTTGTGGCTGCTACGATACGCACATCGGTTTTTTGAACTTGGCTAGAGCCTACCTTTAAAAATTCACCGTTTTCTAAAACTCGCAATAAACGCACTTGGGTGGTTAATGGTAATTCGCCTACTTCATCCAAAAAAATAGTACCACCATCAGCTACTTCAAAATAACCGTTACGTGTTTGAGTAGCGCCGGTAAAGGCGCCTTTTTCGTGACCAAAAAGTTCACTGTCAATAGTTCCTTCAGGAATTGCACCACAGTTTACAGCTATATATTTGGCATGCTTACGGTGCGACAATTGGTGTATAATTTTTGGAATACTTTCCTTGCCAACGCCACTTTCTCCAGTAACCAAGACTGAAATATCAGTTGGTGATACTTGTATAGCTTTTTCTATGGCACGGTTTAGTTTTGGATCATTTCCAATAATTCCAAAACGTTGCTTTATAACTTGCGTTGATTCCATTATTTGTACTTCCTAGCTTGTAATTGTCTTGAATTAGTTTACAAATTGAAAATTTTCAACTTGTTCAATTAGAACGCCATCACCTAAATCATAACTCGAGCTTCTACTCATAATTCTATTGTCATCATCATAATTAAGTGTAAAATTTACAGTGCCTTCAGGTGTTGAAATACCAATCCAATTATTGGTGCTGGCAAATTGTGCTAAGCTAGTTCCAACATTATCTGAATAATCATCATTTAAAAATGAGAGGTAATATTGATCACTAAATGCTGCTTTTAATGGATTGGTATTTGTGTCGTAGGCAAAGGTTGCACTTGTATTGTCTTCACCAGAAATAACGGAAGAAATGCAATTTCCATTGGCGTCATAAGCTAAAATTTCAAGTAAAATGGAGTTGGTACCATCAAATGATTCCTTCCTAATCAAAAGATTATTATTGTTTAGGGTAAAAATTGTTGAAATGTTTGAACCTAATTCCGTTCGGGTTATGGTATTAGCATCATGAACGAAATTATAAGTGTAGTCATCTTCATTATCTGGTACGTAATTGTATTCAATTTCCGAAATATCGCCTTCATTGTTATATGTTACGGTAGTTTCGTTGGTTGTGACTCCAGACGAAACACTGGTAAAACTGGTGATTTGCGCTGAATTATTCCGCGAAAATGTTACATTTTCTGTTGAAGTACTCCCGAAAAACGTAGAGGCTATGGTTGCAGTATTTACGCGGTTGTTAGCATTAAAATTAAAATCTGTATCCACTAAAAAATTTCCAAAAATTGGCACAGTTGAATTGACGTCTAGACTGTATTGATTTAAGGCTAATGGGTTGTTGTTATTGTTGTTGTTGCCATTGTTGTTACCATTACCATTATTGTTTTGGTTGTTGTTAATAACATCTGCCTCTAGCGGTTCGTTGTCGCAAGCAGTAAAAATTGTGATTGATAGTAAAATTAGGATGAGTTGTTTCATGTATTAGCGTTAATTGTTCATGTTTGAATAGCCAACCGCCTCACCAATAAGTGTTGCGCTGGTGCAATTGGTAATTTTTACATTTACAAAATCACCAGGTTTGTAATGTTCTTTAGGAAAAACCACTACAGTATTTTGGCTGTTTCTGCCAGACCAATGGGCCTCGGATTTTTTAGATGATTTTTCAACTAAAACTTCTTCAATCTTGCCTAAATGTTGTTGTGTTCTAAAGTAACTGTGTTCACGTTGTAGGTCGATAATTTCTTGCAGTCGACGTTTTTTGGTTTCTTCAGGGATATCGTCTTCCATTTTTCTTTCGGCCAAGGTGCCAGGTCGCTCCGAATAAGCGAACATAAATCCAAAATCGTATTTTACATGCTCCATTAGGCTCAGTGTGTCTTGGTGGTCTTCTTCGGTTTCAGTTGGAAATCCTGTAATCATATCTTGACTGATTCCGCAATCGGGAATGCGTAGTTTAATATTGTCGATTAGTTCAAAATATTCCTCACGCGTATGTTGGCGGTTCATTGCCTTAAGAATGCGATTGCTGCCACTTTGTACGGGCAAATGGATATAATTGCAAATATTATGGTGCTTAGCCATACTTTCAATAACGTCTAAAGTCATATCCTGTGGATTGGATGTAGAGAATCTAAAACGCATTTTCGGAAACTGAGTGGCACAGGCATCTAAAAGCTGCGAAAAATTTACGGCAGTTGCTTTTTGTATGTCGCTGGCTTTTTCATAATCTTTTTTGAGTCCGCCACCATAATAAAGGTAACTATCCACATTTTGACCAAGAAGTGTGATTTCTTTAAAACCTCGTTGCCAAAGGTCTTTAATTTCGTCTAGAATACTTTGAGGGTCACGACTGCGCTCGCGACCTCTTGTAAAAGGTACCACACAAAAGGTACACATGTTATCGCAGCCACGTGTGATAGACACGAATGCCGTAACGCCGTTTGAGTTGAGACGTACTGGCGCTATATCGCCATACGTTTCATCTTTAGATAGAATGACGTTAACGGCGTTGCGTCCTTCGTCAACTTCTTCTAATAAATTGGGTAAATCTTTGTAAGCATCAGGTCCAACAACCAGGTCTACCATTTTTTCTTCTTCAAGAAACTTACTTTTTAAACGTTCGGCCATACAGCCTAGAACGCCAATTTTCATCGTTGGATTTATTTTTTTGACAGCGTTATATTTTTCCAAACGTTTTCTGACCGTTTGTTCAGCTTTGTCTCTAATAGAACAAGTATTAACCAATACAAGGTCGGCTTCTTCAAGGTTTTGTGTAGTATTGTAGCCGTTGTTAGCCAAAATGGAAGCGACAATTTCACTATCGCTAAAATTCATTTGGCAACCATAACTTTCTATAAAAAGTTTGCGTGTATTCTCGGGTTTTGCTTCGAGAATCAATTGTTCGCCTTGCTTGTTTTCGTCAATGATTTTTTCCATGGTAATTTCAGTACAACCTGCTAATCAATAAGTCTGCAAAGATAAGGTATAAATCGGAATTATGACAAATTGTCAGCGTGTTTTTTTAATTCAAATTGGCCAATAATCGTTGTTTTTGTTATTCAAATGCTTGTTGTTTCTGGAGAGTAGATGATGCAATTAATGCAAATACCGTCAACGTAATGACGCAATTAAGGTGAATTAGGTAAAGGAGTCAAAAATTGAGGCATCACCAAAGAAATTTATCTCGATTTTATAATTTAATTTTGTAATTTCAGTCCTTAGTCGCTGAAAATGAACTTAAATTAAAAGAATATATTTTTGGTATTATAGACCAAATTAGGTTTGTATCTCAATTTTCATATACATTTGTATCCTTAAAAAGCAAAGCATGTCAAAGAATCTTGTTATAGTTGAGTCACCCGCAAAAGCAAAAACCATTGAAAAATTTCTTGGAAAAGATTATACCGTAGCGTCTAGTTTTGGCCATATTTCAGATTTACCTTCCAAAGAATTGGGCGTTGATGTAGATGGTGATTTTAAACCCAAATATCAAGTTTCTAAAGATAAACGCGACGTTGTAAAAAAACTAAAGGAGCTAGCAGGTAAGGCCGATATGGTTTGGTTGGCGAGTGATGAAGATCGCGAGGGAGAAGCTATTGCTTGGCATTTGGCAGAAGAATTAAAACTAGATAAAGCGAAAACGAAACGTATTGTTTTTCATGAAATCACGAAATCGGCCATTGAAAAAGCCATCGCTAATCCGCGTGAAATAGACTATAACTTAGTAGATGCGCAACAAGCGCGACGTGTACTAGACAGAATAGTAGGTTACGAACTATCGCCAGTTTTATGGCGTAAAGTTAAAGGCGGACTTTCAGCTGGTCGTGTACAATCGGTTTCGGTGAGGCTAATTGTTGAAAGAGAGCGCGAAATTCAGGCATTTGATCCTGTGGCATCTTTTAGAATTGATGCTGAATTTGCCAATGAAGCTGGGCAAACATTTAAAGCAAAACTCAATTCAAACTTTTCTAAAAAAGAAGAAGCTACTAAGTTTTTAGAGCGCAATGCTAATGCAACTTATAAGGTTGGAAGTCTCGATAAAAAACCAGCAAAAAAGTCACCGTCACCACCATTTACAACTTCTACCTTGCAACAGGAAGCATCGCGAAAGCTGGGCTTTTCAGTTAGCAGAACCATGAGTGCCGCGCAACGTTTATACGAAGCGGGTTTTATTACTTATATGAGAACGGATAGTGTTAATTTATCTGTAGAAGCGCAAAACGCCGCTGCCGAAGAAATTAATAAAAGTTATGGTGCAAAATTTAGCAAAACACGCCAGTACAAAGGAAAAAGCAAAGGCGCACAAGAAGCACACGAGGCAATCAGACCTACCAATTTTGGTCAAAACTCAGTAAATGTTGAGCGTGACCAAGCAAAATTGTATGAATTAATATGGAAACGCGCCATCGCCTCACAAATGAGTGACGCAGAGTTGGAGCGGACCAATGTTAAAATTGAAGCTTCAACCCATAATGAACAATTTACTGCCAATGGTGAAGTCATTACATTTGAAGGATTTTTAAAAGTTTATCTTGAAAGTACAGACGATGAAGATACCGAGCAGGAAGGTATGTTGCCAGCCATGAAGTTAAATGAGCGTCTTACTAACCATTACATTACTGCCACAGAACGATTTACAAGACCACCATATCGCTATACCGAAGCTTCTTTGGTAAAACAGTTAGAAGAACTGGGTATCGGCCGACCGTCAACCTACGCACCAACTATTTCAACCATACAAAATAGAAATTACGTTGAAAAAGGCACTGTTGACGGTGTTGAAAGAAAATATGTGCAGTCAACTTTAAAAAATGGAAAAGTTACTGAAAAGGTCCTTTCTGAAAAAGTCGGTTCAGATAAGGGAAAATTGGTGCCTACTGATATTGGTATGATAGTGACGGATTTTTTAGTCAATCACTTTGAAAGTATTCTCGATTATAATTTTACAGCTAAAGTAGAAGAAGATTTTGATGATATTGCTGAAGGCAAAGAAGATTGGACTAAGATGATGCGAACCTTCTACGATAAGTTTCATCCCAAGGTTACCGATGTTCAAGAAAATGCAGAACGTGAATCAGGTGAGCGTGTGCTTGGCGTCGACCCAAAAACGGGCAGGCAGGTAAGTGTTCGATTGGGTAAATTTGGCCCTATGGTTCAAATAGGTACTGCCGAAGAAGAAGAAAAACCATTGTTTGCAAGTCTATCACCAGACCAACAGCTCAACACCATTACGTTTGAAGAAGCTATGGATTTGTTCAAACTGCCAAAACAACTAGGTACTTATAAAGATGAAGAGGTTGAAGTTAATAATGGCAGATTTGGGCCTTACGTTCGTTATGGTAAGAAATTTGTTTCATTGCCGCCTGGGGTAGATGCCTTAAGTGTTGAAATGGATGATGCAGTTACCTTAATTAAGGAAAAAGAAGCAGCGGATGCGCCAATTTTTACTTATAAAGACAAACCGGTGATTAAAGGCAAAGGGAGATTTGGTCCATTTATTAAATGGGACAATACCTTTATAAATGTCAATAAAAAATACGACTGGGATAATTTATCTTTTGAGGATGTACAAAACCTAATTGAGGATAAAATTCAGAAAGACAAAGATAAAATTATCAACCATTGGGAAAAGGAAGGTATTACCGTTGAAAAAGCACGTTGGGGACGACACAATATTATTAAAGGTAAAATCAAAATAGAACTTGATAAATCGGTTGATGCCACTAAAATTACCTTAGAAAAGGCTCAAGAGCTTATAGCAAGTAAGGCTCCAAAGAAGAAAACTGTTAAAAAAGCTACTTCAAAGAAAACAACCACAAAAAAGAAATAGGAAAACTTAATTTTTAATTAACTTTGACGGTGATATTATCCGATTACCGTCAATAGTTATATGAATTTTGATTTTCTCTCGCCTGTTTCTGAATTTGTTATTGCTCAAAACGAACTCAATACACCCCAATCTCTCGGAAAAAAGTGTAAAATTCACTCCAAGCAAAATGGCATCCCAGATTTAGACGATGTTCAAATAGCCATACTTGGCGTTCTCGAAAATCGAAATGATGTGAATTATATGGCAGAACAGCTCAATTTTGACGCTGTACGTGCTTCCTTATTTCAATTATTTCCAGGCAATTGGCATACGCAACTGGCAGATTTAGGCGACATAAAGCCAGGTGAAAGCGTTGAAGACACCTATTTTGCGCTTAAAACAGCCATTTCAATTCTAGTTGAAAAACAAATTATTCCAATCATTATAGGAGGCAGTCAAGATTTAATGTACGCTATTTACCGAGCTTTTGATACCATTGCACCAATGGTAAACATTGTTAATGTCGATACCAATTTCGATCTTGGTGATTCCAATCTACCAATAAAAAATAATAGTTATTTAGGAAAGGTCATTTTAGATAAGCCTTACAACCTGTTTAATTATAGTGTAATAGGTTATCAAACTTATTTCAACTCGCAAGAAGAAATAGATTTGATGGACAAACTCTACTTTGAGGCCTACCGATTGGGCGAAATCACTTCAAATACCCAACTGGTTGAACCAGTAATGCGCGATGCAACCATTGTGGGTTTAGATTTAAAATCGGTAAAGGCATCCGAAGTAGGAAGGAAGCAACAATATTCTCCAAATGGTTTTAGCGGTCAGCAAGTTTGCGCCATTGCCAGATACGCCGGTATTAGCAATAAGGTAAAGACTTTTGGAATATACGAATACAAATTTGCGCCCAATGAAGTGACTGATATGCTCATGGCTCAAATAGTGTGGTATTTTATTGAAGGCGTAAATTGTCGCATTAAAGATGATAGTTTTTCAAACTTGAATGATTATCAAAAATATAATGTTTTGGTAGAAGATGAAGAGCTTATATTCTTTAAAAGTATAAAAACTGGACGTTGGTGGATTGAAATCCCTTTTTTACCCGACGTCAATAATAAATTAAAGAAGCACACGTTATTACCTTGCATGCATCAAGACTATATCGATGCAAGTCACGGTAAAATACCAGAAAGATGGTATAAAGCGTATAAGAAGAATAGTTTTTAATTATGCAGTTCAACGATCATTAATAAGCATTTCATCGATGAAATGTAATTTTTTTAGGACGAAATGCAAAAAAAACGAAAAAAAAGTTGCGTAATTGAAAATATATAGATATGTTTACGCCCTTGTTATTAACGACAATTAATTTAACCTCGAGTTTCTATGAATATTAAGAAGTTTGTTTTACTGATTACAATCCTTGCCTTTATCACCAGTTGTAATTCTGGTGACCGTGGTCAACTAGTAGGAGTAAAAGGAAAAAATTGGCACCCAGAAAAACCTTATGGTATGACTTTAGTTCCTGGTGGTGCTTTTATAATGGGAAAATCCGACGATGATCTTGCCGGAATTAACGATGCGCCAACGAAAACGGCGACCGTAAGAGCTTTCTACATGGACGAAACTGAAATCACAAATAGTGAATACCGTCAGTTTGTTCACTGGGTAAGAGACTCTATCATCAGAAGAAAGTTGGCTATTATTGCCGATGACTTCGCTTTAGTGCCAGGCGATGGCGGTACCGGTGAGTTTGCATTTCTAGATGCAAATCCTGATGAAATGAATGTTTATGAAAAATACATGTACGATAACTATTATTCTTTTTCATTAGATTATGATGGAAGAAAGGTAAATAAGCGTGTCGACTTAATTTTTAAAACAGATGAATATCCAGATGAATATTACGCCGAGGTTATGGATTCAATGTACCTACCAATAGAAGAATCGTACAACGGTGTTAGAACTTGGAATGTAAATCAGTTTAAGTTTCGCTATACCAATATGGATATTGAAGCTGCAGCAAAAAATAAAAATCTCAAACGATCAGATTTTATAACTCAGGAAGATGTTGAAATATATCCAGATACAACTGCTTGGATTAGAGATTTTGCATACTCCTATAATGAGCCAATGCACAACGATTATTTTCGGCATGATGCTTACGGAGATTATCCAGTGGTTGGAGTTACTTGGAAACAAGCAAACGCTTTTTGCCAATGGAGAACCTTATATCACAATGGCTTCAGAAAAAGTAAAGGCAAGCAACCTGTAAACAAATACAGATTGCCTTCAGAAGCTGAATGGGAATATGCCGCTCGTGGCGGTCTGCAAGGTGCAACTTATCCTTGGGGTGGACCTTATGCTAAAAACGATAGAGGTTGTTTTATGGCGAACTTCAAACCGTTGCGTGGCGATTACGCAGCAGACCAAGCTTTGTATACAGTAGAAGCTAAGTCTTACGACCCAAACGATTTCAACCTATACAATATGGCTGGTAATGTATCCGAATGGGTTCATGCCTCATACGATCCAGGCTCTTACGAATATTCTTCTACCATCAATCCAAGTGTGAATGATAAAAACAACAACCGAAAGGTAGTTAGAGGTGGTTCATGGAAAGATGTTGCATACTTCTTACAAGTAAGTACACGAGATTACGAATACGCCGATTCGGCAAGAAGCTACATTGGTTTTAGAACAGTTCAAGATTATATGGGAACTGAAATTACTAAGAACGCAGCAACAAATTAACAATCAACAAATAAATTTAACTAAACAACTAATTATTAACCTACTTAAGTTATTGTAACTTAAAATTAAAATTTAAAATTATGGCACAAAAAGGTAAAGTAACGATCACAAACATGGTCTACGGATTAGGAGCAGCAATCGTAATTGTTGGCGCTTTATTTAAAATTCAGCACTGGCCTTACGGATCTTTAATCCTAACAATTGGTATGGTAGTAGAAGCATTGGTATTCACCTATTCTGCTTTTGAAAGACAACAAAACGAATTAGACTGGTCTTTAGTGTATCCGGAATTAGCCGGTGGCCCAACCTCAGCTAAAAAGAAAAAAGAAGAAGCACAAGAGGATGCAGAAGGTTTATTGTCTAAAAAATTAGATAATTTATTAAAAGAAGCTAAAATTGATGGTGAATTAATGGCGAGTTTGGGCGAAGGCATCAGAAATTTTGAAGATGCTGCTAAAAACATTAGCCCTACAACAGATTCAATTGCTGCCACTAAGAAATACGGTGAAGAATTATCATTAGCAGCTGCGCAAATGGAGTCGTTAAACAGTCTATATAAAGTACAATTAGATAGCGTTAATCGTCAAGCAACTATTAATGAAGAAGCTATCGAAAATGCCTCAAAATTAAAAGAACAAATGCAATCCTTGGCATCTAACCTGTCTTCACTTAACGGTGTTTACGGTGGCATGCTTACTGCAATGAACAGAAACTAATTAGTGGATTCTAATTATCAAATTAATTTAATAATCAACTAAAACTAATTAGACATGGCAGGAGGAAAATTATCTGCAAGGCAGAAAATGATTAACTTGATGTACTTGGTCTTTATTGCTATGATGGCAATGAATATGTCCAAGGAAGTACTATCCGCTTTCGGATTGATGGACGCCAAATTTGCTAATGCCAATGAAATGGCAACCGTCACCAACGAAAATTTATTGGGTGGTTTGAAATCTAAGGCTGAAGAAAAGCCAAACGAATTTGCTTTGGCAGCAACAAAAGCAGAGCTTATAAGCAAAGTTTCTGAAGATTTTTATAAATATTTAGAAACACTAAAAAGAGAAGCTATTGTTGAAAAAGGTAAATATGAAATTGATCCAAAAACAGGAATGCTTCCCTTTGAAGCAATGGATAAAACCGATATTCTTGACGAGCTTTGGTTTACTGGTGATAGATTAACTGTCGAAGGCCAAGAATTTATAAAAAGAATACAGGATTACAAACAAAGTGTCAAAGAAATTATCGGCGACGATGTAAAGTATATCCGTGCCATTGAAACGTTAGAAAATCGTTTTGATATTACGGACGTAACCAATAACGAGGGAAAATCTATACCGTGGTTAGATTATCACTTTAAAGGGTTTCCTGCTATCGCGTCTTACACTAAGATTACGGCTATGCAAAACGACGTAAAAGCGACCGAAACCAATATGTATAACGTATTTTTAGGAAATACATTGGATGAAGCGGTTTCTCTTAAAAACTATGAAGCTATCGTGATTGCAGATAAATCGGCGTTTTTTGCAGGTGAGAAATTTCAAGGTAAAGTTGTATTAGGTAAGTATGCCAACGTTACTCCAACTAAATTAGTAGTTGGCGGACAAGAAATAAACTTAACCAATGCCATCGATTCCACTGGTGCTGCCAGACTAGACTTTACGGTTGGCAACGTTGGTGAGCATGAAATTGAAGGACAATTTACTTTTTTAGAAGATGGTAAAGAATTACCAATTGCCATTAAAGGAAATTATGTGGTGGTTCCTAGACCAAATTCAGCGACCATTTCAGCGGATAAGATGAACGTGGTGTATCGCGGTGTTGTGAACCCAATGACTATTTCTTTTGCTGGTGTGCCAGATAACAAAGTAAATGCTAATGCGCCTGGTTTAAGAAAAGTAGGCGATGGTAAATACGAAATGCAACCTGGTGCTGGTAGTGAAGTTACAATTAGTGTAACCGCAACCTTAGATGATGGTTCACCTGTTAATGACAGAAAAACGTATCGTATTAAAGACATCCCTAAACCAACAGGTTCCTTAATCGGAAAAAGTGGTGTGATGAAATTACCAAGACGTAATGTTGAAATTGGTACCATCGACGCCAAGTTAGAAGATTTTGATTTTGATTTACCAATTCAGGTCACCTCATTTAGCGTCAAAGTACCAGGTCAACCAACCGTTAATGTGGTTGGCACCAAACTTGATGCGGCGGCTAAAGCTGCTTTAGGACGTGCTAGAAGAGGTGATGCCGTTCAAATTTTAAATATCCAAGCTAAAATTGTAGGCAACAATACCTACAGGTTGAAAGAAGTTGCTCCTATTATTGTAGAGTTAACCGATTAATACAATTAGCATTAAATTAATATAATTAAATTACCAAGTCATGAACTTACATAAAATTTTAACCGGTTCTTTTCTGTGCCTAGCAGGCTTTACCTTTGGTCAGGCTAATTTGCTAAACGCAACAATTCCCGAGGAAATTGGTATGAAAACCGAAGCTCAGTTGCTACTAGACAACGATAAACCATTAGAATATGGTTATGTTGACGATAGAGATATCATGTTTTCAAAAATGGTTTGGGAAAAAATTGTATTAGATGAACGTGTCAACTTTCCCTTATTATACCCAATCGAAAATAATTTAGGAGACAACAGAAAGCCATTGTTCGAAGTGCTATACAACGCAATCCAAACTGGTGATATTCCTCAGGTTTATGCCGATTCTTATTTCAGAGAAACAAGAAGCTTAAAGGAAATTGAAACAGCCATGAGCTACTCCGCTATCACCGATGAAGGTATCAACTATTTAAATGCAAATAGCATTTCAAATGCTGAATTAGATGAAAATCCTTCATTATTACCAGAGGAATACATGATTGTAGAGCGTATCACACCAGCTGATATTACTGAATACTTAATAAAAGGGTTGTGGTATTTTGACAAACGTCAAGGTGAGATGAAATACCGCTTACTAGCCATTGCGCCTACAGCGCCTGAAGCTCAGTTTAAAAATTCAGATAATCCTGAAAACAGAAAGCCAATTGCCTTATTTTGGGTGTTTTTCCCAGAAGCGAGAGAGGTATTGCACAATGCAAAAGCATTCAATAATAAAAACAGTGCAATGCCAATTTCATTCGACCATTTGTTGAACTCAAGACGTTTTAATTCTTATATGTATAAAGAAGAAAACGTTCAAGGCGATAGAGAAGTAAGCGAGTATGTTACCGACAATGCCTTAATGCAGTTGTTAGAATCGGATAGAATTAAAGATAAAATTAGAAACTTTGAACAAGATATGTGGTCTTATTAAAAAGATTGGATAACTAAGTTCATAAGATGAATTATAGAAAAAAACGTCTGCTTAATGCAGGCGTTTTTTATTGCTATAAATTAATTTATTACTTGTCAATGCCTAACTTCGCATTATGAATGTAGACTACATTATTGTTGGCTGTGGCTTGGCAAGTATTGCTTTTTGTGAGCAATTGCGTTCCCATCACAAAACATTTGTGGTTTTTGACGACACATCGCAGCAGTCTTCTATAGTGGCGGCTGGTTTGTACAATCCAGTAACATTAAAAAGATTTACCGAAGTATGGGAAGCCGATACCCAGTTGGCATTGGCCATGCCTTACTACGCTAAACTAGAACAACTACTTCAAATTAAATTGGATTATAAACTTCGTATTTTGCGCCGTTTTGCCTCTGTAGAAGAACAAAATTTATGGTATAGTGCAACCGATAAACCATTGCTTGAAGCATATCTTTCAACTCAAATTATAAAAACTAATTTTGAAGGCATTCACAGTCCATTCGGTTTTGGCGAAGTATTTCAAGCTGGTAGAGTAGATACTTCTGCATTAATTTCGGGTTATAAAAAGTATTTAATACAACACGAATGCTTGTTTGATGAACGCTTTCAATATGAAGATTTAAAAGCACACAACCAATCCATTAACTACAAGCACATCACTTCAAAAAATATTGTATTTGCAGAAGGATTTGGTGTAAAAAACAATCCATTTTTTCAAGATATCCCATTAAATGGTACGAAAGGTGAAATAATTGAAGTGTTTGCACCAGGTTTAAACATAGAGTTCGCTATAAAATCATCGGTGTTTTTAATACCCTTAGGAAATCATCATTACAATGTTGGCGCCACCTATAATTGGAATGATAAAACAAATCAAACCACCCAAGCGGCCAGCGAAGATTTAAGTAAAAAGCTAAAACAGTTTTTAAAAGTGCCATTTGAAGTAGTCGCCCAAAAAGCTGGTATTCGACCAACTACAAAAGATCGAAGACCATTAGTGGGTCGTCATTCCGCTCATAAAAACATGTTTGTACTTAATGGACTTGGTTCTCGTGGTGTGATGATTTCACCTTATGTGGCTCATGCTTTATTTAAACATATAGAAGACAATCAAACGCTTCCAAATGCAATAGATGTCAATCGTTTTTCGGTTCGGCAAGTTTAGAATCGTAACTCAAAAATAGGTTGATCCAAATATTACGAGACCATCGCATTATAAATGGCATCATTACGACCAAGGTGCCAACTATGGCAAAAAAAGCTGTCATTAATGAAGTTCCAATAAATAAATAACTTATTACAAAAGCGGCCACAGCAAAGGCAATACCAAGACCGTAACTCACATACATGGATCCGTAAAAAAATGAAGGTTCCAATCGGTACTTAGTGTTGCAATGCGAGCAATGGTCGTGTATCTTTAAAGTATCGGCTAGATTGAAGGCATTTTTATTGATATACATAGATTCTTGATGGCATTTTGGGCATGCACCAAATAAAATACTATAGAGTTTAGTTCCTTTTTTTATCATTTTAAAAGCCTTAGTTTTGCACTTCTTTTTTAAGCAATACAAAGTTAGGACTTAATTAAGATTTAGTTAGTAACATTTGTAACAATATGCTCAACATTCATAATTTATCAATTTCGTTTCAAGGCGAGTTCTTGTTTGAAGATATCACGTTTAAACTTGGTGGTGGCGATTGCGTTGGCCTCATTGGCAAGAACGGCGCTGGCAAATCAACCATGTTGCGTATATTGGCAAAAGAGCAAGAGCCAGATACAGGTCAAATTGCGTCAGACAAAGATCTCAAAATAGGCTTTTTAAAACAGGATATAGATTTTGTTTTGGGAAGAACTGTTTTAGAAGAAGCTTATCAAGCTTTCACTGAAATAAAATTAATCGAGTCTAAACTCGCACATATCAACACCCAATTAGTTGAGCGAACCGATTATGAAAGTGACGGTTACCACCAAATCATGGTCGATTTAAACGAGCTGCAGCACCAATACGAAATTCTTGGAGGCTACAATTATCAAGGTGAAACCGAAAAAATATTGAATGGCTTGGGTTTTAAGCGCGAAGATTTTAATAAACTCACCGATACTTTTTCAGGTGGCTGGCGGATGCGAATTGAACTAGCGAAACTGCTACTTCAAAACAACGATTTGCTGCTTCTAGATGAGCCAACAAATCACTTGGATATCGAGTCAATTATTTGGTTAGAATCGTTTTTGAAAAATTACAGTGGTGCGGTGGTGATTGTTTCACATGATAAAATGTTTCTCGATAATGTCACCAATCGGACGATTGAAATATCATTAGGTCGTATATACGATTACAACAAAGCATATTCGAAGTTTCTTGAACTGCGAAATGAATTAAAAACGCAGCAGTTAGCAGCCCAAAAAAACCAAGAAAAGCAAATTCAGCAAACTGAAAAACTTATAGAAAAATTCAGAGCAAAAGCCACTAAAGCTACCATGGCGCAATCGCTGATAAAAAAATTAGATAAAATTGAAAGAATTGAAGTTGATGAGGAAGACAATAGTGTCATGACGCTCAACTTCCCCGTTTCTGTTACGCCAGGCAAAGTGGTAATTGAAGCCCAACATATTTCAAAACGCTATGGAGATTTACAGGTGTTACACGGGGTTAATCTGTTGGTGGAGCGCGGCGCAAAAACAGCCTTTGTTGGCCAGAACGGACAAGGTAAATCCACTTTAGCAAAAATAGTTGTTGGTGAACTCAAGCACGAAGGTGACATAAAACTAGGGCATAACGTTCAAATCGGATATTTTGCACAAAACCAAGCAGAATATTTAGATGGTAATAAAACCGTTTTAGATACCATGATCGACGCTGCAAACGAAACCAATAGGAGTAGAGTGCGTGATATTCTTGGGTCGTTTTTATTCAGAGGTGAAGAAGCTGAAAAGTTTGTAAAAGTATTGTCCGGTGGCGAACGCAATCGCTTGGCCTTAGCAAAGCTTATGTTGCAACCATTCAATGTTTTAATTATGGATGAGCCTACCAATCACCTTGATATTAAATCTAAAAATGTGTTAAAGGAAGCTTTAAAGCGCTATGAAGGCACTTTGGTTTTGGTGTCGCACGATAGAGATTTTTTACAGGGACTTACCAACACCGTTTACGAGTTTAAAGACCAAAAAATAAGGCAGTATTTGGGGGACATCGATTTTTATCTCGAGCAGCGAAATCTTCAAAATTTAAGAGAAGCCGAAAAACGTACTGTTGTTGCTGGTGCTGAAAAGCAAAGCAACAAACAGTCCTACGAAAGTCAGAAAAAAGTAAAAGCGCTTAACAATAAGCTCAGTAATATTGAGGCTAAAATAAATCAGCTTGAAAAGGATATTAAGGTGATGGATGAAGAATTACTTGTGAATTATGACGCAGTATCTTCCAAACCCAATTATTTTGAAAATTATCATAAAAAGAAAGAAGGTTTAACACAGTTAATGTCAGAATGGGAGACCATACAGTTTAGTCTTGATGAACTGTCAGAATAATCTTTATGTTTTTTTTAACTCCAAAAGTATCACAAAATGATAATTTTGCGGTCATCTCATATCCAACCTAATGTTACTTAGAAAAATATTACTATCTATTCTTGGCATTGCCTTTATTATTGGGGCTGTTTTATTCGCCAAGTATTTAATTGCAAATAAAAACAAACCAAAACCACAATTTGAGAAAGTTGTAAAAACGGTTTTCACCGATACTGTTCAAAATGGTGATGTGCAAATTGTGATTCCTGCAAACGGAAATTTAGTAGCCAAAAGAAGACTTGAATTATTTGCTGAAGTACAAGGCCTATTTAAATTAGGCAGAAAGGAATTTAAACCTGGACAAATTTTTAATCAAGGTGAAACGCTCATTAGTATTGACGCAGATGAGTATTATGCTTCCGTTCAAGCCTCAAAAAGTAATTTATATAACGATATTGCTGCTATTATGCCCGATTTAAGATTGGATTTTCCTGATGTGTATCAAAAATGGCAAAGCTACTTGAGTGGTTTTAATTTAGATAAAACCACTCCTAAACTTCCTGAAATGACCTCGGAAAAGGAAAATTATTTCATTACAGGTCGTGGTATCGTTACCAGTTATTACAACGTAAAAAACCTCGAGCAGCGCTTGGTAAAATACCGAATAGTAGCACCATTCAAAGGTGTGTTAACAGAAGCCTTAGTAACCGAAGGCACTTTAATTAGAAGTGGTCAGAAATTAGGAGAATTTATAGATCCGACGGTTTACGAAATGCAAGTAGCAGTGTCTAAAACCTATGCCAATTTATTAGAAGTAGGTAAGGAAGTTAAATTAAACACTCTAGACAAAACCAAATCTTATTCGGGATTTGTGTCAAGAGTTAACGGTAGTATCGATGCAGCAACCCAAACCATAACCGCATTTATTGAGGTTAAGCATTCAGATTTAAAGGAAGGCATGTATCTAGAAGCTAATTTAGACGCTAAAACGGAACCGAATGCCATAGAAATCCCAAGATCTTTACTATTAGAATCTAACGAAATATTCGTGATACGAGATAGTATACTCGACTTAATTCCTGTAAAACCCGTACATTTTTCCGAGACAACAGTGGTTTTAAAGGAGGTTGAGAATGGCACAATTATTCTTAAAAGACAAGTGCCAGGTGCGTATGCAGGAATGTTGGTTAAACCAGCTTTATCCAACCAAAACAATTAAGCGATGATGCGCAGTATAATTTCTTATTTTATACGATACCATGTAGCTGTAAATGTGGTCATTGGAGCATTTATTGTTTTTGGAATCATAGGAGCTTTGTCCTTGAAATCATCCTTTTTTCCTTTGGCAGATTCAAAAATAATCACCACCAATATTGTTTATCCAGGAGCGTCGCCACAAGAAATTGAGGAAGGCGTCGTCCTTCAAATAGAAGACAACTTGAAAGGCCTCCGCGGCATTGATCGGGTAACTTCAGTTTCTCGTGAAAATAGCGGCACTATAACCGTCGAAATTGCAAAGGGCGAAAACATCGACTTTATGCTGCTTGAGGTCAAGAATGCTGTAGATCGCGTACCGAGTTTTCCATTGGGAATGGAACCTTTAATTGTTGCAAAACAAGAAGAAATCAGGCAAACTATTAGTTTTGCGGTGAGTGGCGAAAATATTCCATTGGCAACCTTAAAGGCAATAGGAAGGCAAATTGAAAATGATTTACGTGCCATCCAAGGTATCTCACAAATAGCAATCTCTGGATATCCCGAAGAAGAAATAGAAATAGCCGTTAACGAAAATGTGCTTTTAGCATACAATCTTACCTTTACCGATGTGGCTAATGCCGTGACAGAATCTAACATTCTAGTCACCGGAGGTAATGTTAAAACCAATGCAGAAGAATATTTAATTAGAGCTAATAATCGCTCTTACTACGGCGATGCGCTTTCTAATGTAGTTATTAAAGCCACACCCGAAGGAAAAACGGTTCGTCTTAAAGACGTTGCGATTATTAGAGATCGCTTTGCCGAAACGCCCAACGTCACCTATTTCAATAAAAATTTATCGATTGATATTACCGTCACTAGTACCAATAACGAAGATTTGATTTCTTCTGCGGACAAGGTAAAAAACTATATAGATGAATTTAATCAGAAGAACAACAACGTAAGATTGGATGTGGTACGCGATTTATCGATTACCCTAAACCAACGAACCAAATTACTGACCGAAAATGCCATCGCTGGGATGATTTTGGTGCTGTTATTCCTGTCTTTATTTCTCAATACCCGACTGGCTTTTTGGGTTGCCTTTGGCTTGCCAATTTCGTTCCTTGGTATGTTTATGTTTGCAGGCCAGTTTGATGTTACCATAAATGTCTTATCTCTTTTTGGGATGATTATTGTAATCGGTATTTTGGTGGATGATGGAATTGTAATTGCTGAAAATATTTACCAACATTACGAAGACGGAAAAACACCAGTTCAGGCAGCGATTGACGGCGTCATGGAGGTAATACCGCCGGTGGTTTCGGCAATTGTAACGACTGTTTTGGCCTTTTCAACTTTTTTATTTTTGGAAAGCAGAATTGGTGAGTTTTTTGGGGAGGTTTCGGTTATTGTTATACTTACCTTGGTTATATCTTTAATTGAAGCCCTAATTATTCTGCCTGCGCATTTGGCCCATTCTAAAGCTTTGAGAATTCAAGAACAGAAAAAAGATACTTCAAAATTCCAACAGTTTTTTGCTGGAATGAGAAACATCAATAAATATGGCGATAAATTTATGGTGTTCCTACGCGACAAATTATACACACCGGTTTTAGACAAAATTTTAAAATATAAGTTGCTTTCGGTAGGTATTTTTGTTGGCTTACTTGTTTTGTCTTTCGGATTTATTGGCGGTGGTATTATTGGGGTGACTATTTTTCCTCGTATTGCAAGTGACCAAGTAACGGTAACCTTGGAAATGCCAAACGGAACGAACGAAAGAATTACGGACTCTATCATTTCAATGATTGAAGAGAAATCGGAAATTGTCAATCGGGAATTCACTGAAAAACATTTAAAAGGTACTGGTGAACAATTGTTTGAAAACACTATTAGAAGTTTAAGTAGCTCTTCAAGCGCTTCGTTGCGAATAAACATGCTACCAGGAGAAGAAAGGCCAGATGTAATAGATGCCAAATCAGTTGAAAATAGATTGCGTGATATTGTAGGTCCAATAACCGGTGTTGAACGCCTAACTTTCGATTCTGGAGGAAATTTTGGAGGAAGCCCAGTATCGGTTTCGTTATTAAGTAACAATATTGACGAATTAAAAGCGGCCAAAGCTGAACTTAAAGAAGTCATGCAGAGCAATCCTATGTTGAAAGATGTTCAAGATAACGATCCAGCTGGCATTAAAGAAATCAGGATCAAGTTAAAGGATAATGCGTATTTACTTGGTTTAGATTTAAGAACGGTTATGAATCAAGTAAGAGCTGGATTCTTTGGGCAGCAGGCACAGCGATTTCAACGTGGTCAGGATGAAATTAGAGTATGGGTGCGTTACGATAGAA
The DNA here is from genome assembly GCA_018402135.1 of Flavobacteriaceae bacterium. GTDB lineage: Bacteria > Bacteroidota > Bacteroidia > Flavobacteriales > Flavobacteriaceae > Paucihalobacter. Next base: position 128,339 of record JAGYJF010000005.1, read on the forward strand.
GCAATCGCGGATCTATCAATGATTTAGACGATATGCGAATTGTAGCTCCAGACGGCAGCAGAATTGCCCTCAGGGATATCGCCGAGTATTCTATTGAAAGAGGCGATGTGGCGATTAACCATTTAGATGGGCAACGCGAGATTCAAATTTCTTCCGATTTAAAAGACCCCAATGCAAGTAATACCGATATTTTAAACGATATAAGAGATAATATCATACCAGAATTACAGTCGCGCTATCCTACTATTTCGGCCTCCTTCGAGGGACAAAATCGGGAAGCGACTAAACTAAACCGCTCTTTAAAAAGTGCTGGTGGTGTTATTTTAATTCTTATTTATGTCACCATAGCCTTTACCTTCCGCAGTTACAGTCAGCCGTTATTACTGTTGATATTAATACCCTTTAGTTTAACGGCCGTTTCACTAGGTCATTATATTTTTGGATTTCCTTTAAATGTATTGTCACTTCTCGGTATCATTGCCTTAATCGGAATTATGGTAAACGACGGTTTGGTTTTGATTAGCAAATTCAACACCAACCTTAAAGCTGGTTTAACCTTTGATGATGCCTTAAGGCACGCAGGTAGATCAAGGTTTAGAGCTATCTTTTTAACCTCTTTAACTACTGTGGCTGGTTTGGCACCCTTACTGTTAGAGAAAAGTCGTCAAGCACAATTTTTAAAACCAATGGCCATTTCAATTTCCTTTGGAATCGCTTATGCAACGATTTTAACACTATTGGCACTACCATTGTTGTTATCCATAAGCAATGACTTTAAAACCTCACTTAAATGGTTGTATTCAGGTAAAAAAATATCGAAAGAAGAAGTAGAACGCGCCATAATTGAGCAACATGAAGAAGCAGAGTTTTAGAGTAGTTCAGATTTTTGTTGGGTTGGTTTTTACAACCTTAACGCAAGCTCAAAATGTAGTAACTACCAATGAGGCTATAAGTTTGGCACTGAGTAATAATTACGGTATTAAAATAGCCAATAATATTGTTGAAGAAGCTGAAAATAATGCCAAGATATTAAACTCTGGGTATTTACCATCTGTAACTGGGATTGCTGGAGCAACCTATAATAAAGATAGTGGTAGGACTGAATTCAACAACGATGACTTAGAACCTAGAATTATAAGCGGCGCTGAAAGTTCTCGTTACAATGCAAGTTTAAATCTTAACTACACTATTTTTGATGGACTAGGTAGGTTCTACAATTATAAGACTTTAAAAGAAACTTATAATGTAACAGAAGTACAAGCACGCGAAACCATTGAAAATACCATCGTTCAGTTATTGACTGTTTATTATGATGTAGCGAGACGGTCGGAAAATTTCGGGTCGCTTCAGACGACCTTAGATATTTCAAAAGACCGTTTAACAAGAGTCAGTTATCAGTTTGACTACGGTCAAAATACAAAACTAGATATCTTAAATGCGGAAGTTGATGTGAATAACGATAGTATTAACTTGATTAATATGAGGCAAAGTCTGGTGAATGCCAAACGCGATTTAAATTTTGTTACAGGCAATGCCATTCCTAATCTATTTGAAGTAGATACTGATATTGATTTCTTATTATCACTCAACAAAAATGAATTGATGGAAAAGCTAAAGGAAAATAATGTATCCTTAATTCAGGTTGAAAAAAATATTCAAATTAATGAATTTACAATTAAAGCCAATAAATCAGGTTACTTACCGAGTATTGGATTAACTGGAACCTATGGTTGGAATGAAAGTAACAATAACCAAGCAAATATTGTTGGGTTTACAACAAATTCTGGTGTTTCAGCTGGGGTCAATTTAACTTGGAATTTATTTGATGGCGGTGGTACCATAACAAGGGTTAAAAACGCACAAATTGCATTAGAGAATCAAAAACTTCAGAAAGAGCAATTGATATTAAGTGTGGTCCGTGATTTTGAAAATGCTTGGGATGACTATCAGAATAAGCTTACCATATTTCGAGTGCAACAAGATAATATTCGTACAGCTAATAATAATTTTCAACGCACCGAAGAGCAGTTTAAATTAGGGCAAGTGACTTCAATAGAATTCAGGCAAGCGCAGTTAAATTTACTCTCAGCAGAGCTCAATACCAATCAGGCGAAATACGATGCTAAATTGGCCGAGATTGTAGTGCTTCAACTTAGTGGTGAATTGCTTAATTCGGCTTTTTAAAAGTACTAAAATGGAAGAATATTTTTTTGAATGTCCATACTGTTGGGAACAGATTTCGATGTTAATGGATACTTCTATTTTACAACAAGAATATATTGAAGATTGTGAAGTTTGTTGTAATCCAATTCAAATAAGAGTTGGTATTGATGAAGGCGAAATTAGCCAGTTTGAAGCCATTAGTATAGAGCAATAGATGTATTTGGTCGAAAACAAGCCTAAAATTGTTAACGAAACATGTATTTCGTCGAAAAAAATTGTCATTTTAGCGATTTGAGTTTATATTCGTTGTGTTAATGAGCCCTTACTCAAATCTGCTATTATGAAAACCATACAATTATTTCTATTAGGATGTCTGCTAAGTTTCCCAGCTTTGGCCGATGTTGCACCCAATCAAAAACAAGCTTTATTTGATTTATATCAAGCTACAAACGGTTCATCATGGAATCATACTTGGGATCTCAATGCCGCTGTTTCTACTTGGCATGGTATAACGATTCAAGACGATAAGGTTATTGCACTCGAATTAAGTTTCAATAATTTAAATGGCGAATTGCCACAATCACTTGGTGATTTAGAGGATCTGGTTAAATTAGATCTGGCTTTTAATTCAATAGAAGGAGATTTACCTGAATCTTTTTATGCCCTGACAAAAATTGAAGTGGTAAAATTATTCTCAAATAAATTATCTGGTGAAATTTCTGCCAACATAGAAAATTTAACGCAGCTAAGGCATTTAGAATTATTCAATAATAATTTTTCAGGAAATATTCCTGCAAACATAGGAAAACTTGTTAGCTTAGAAACTTTACTTTTAAGCAGTAATAAATTTATAGGAAAGTTACCTAGCACCATTGGCGACCTAACCGCATTAGAAGTATTAAGTGTTTTTGACAATAATTTATTTGGCAAGGTCCCAAGTACTATTGGTAAGTTGGCAAATCTTGAAGAACTGGTATTAGCAAATAATGCATTTTACGGCGATTTACCAGGAGAGCTGGCCATGTGTACCAATTTAAAAACGTTAATGATTGGCAATAATGGATTTAAAGGCGAATTTGCCAATTTCCAAGAACGCTTTCCGAATATGATTATGTTTGAGTTTGAAAACTCAAATTCAAAAGGAACCATAGCAACTTTAGATACAGAAGATTAGATTACAGATTTTTTAAGTTAGAATGTAACTCCCAATAATAGCTCTTATTATTGGGAGTTATTTTTTAGAATATTTTGTAATTCAAAAAATCGTAGTATCTTTGCACTCCAGTATCGCGAGATAGATTGTCCCGATAGATACCGGGAGTAGCTCGTCGGGCTCATATTCGCCTCTGGCGGACACAGGTTGAAATAAAGATATTAAATATATATCGCGGGATAGAGCAGTAGGTAGCTCGTCGGGCTCATAACCCGAAGGTCACTGGTTCGAGTCCAGTTCCCGCTACTAGGAAAAAGAGAACTAATTTCATGGTTCTCTTTTTTGGTTTTAACTAGTTAGGTTATGGATGATCATTAATTTTTGATAATTCTTACGGTAAACTCGAACTAATCGCTCAAAAAATAGATATGATTAAATATTAAATAGCACATAATCAATTTCTAGATCACCGCTAGCTTACGGACATTCATTTGGAATATTCTATCCATGACTTTTTTGCTAATTTAGCCGCCTATTGATTTAATTAAATATAGTATTGACCGATGCATATACAATTAAGGTTGTTGATGCGCGAAAAAACAATAAAATTTAAAAAAAAATAAACCAAGTATTATTTAAAACTTCATCAAATGAAAAGAAATTACCATCTAGTTTTCGCTTGCATCGTGATATCACTCTCTAGTCATGCTCAGCGTGCATTTTCTGAGACAATTAGTTACTTTAATATTAGAACTCCCAACAATCCCTTGGAGGAATCTATCAAAAATTACAAAGTAATTGTAGAAACACCCTACACGCTTACCATAGAAGAGCTTAACGCGCAGTCTTTAATAGAGTTTGAAAATGAAAAAGCAAACTATACTCAAATTATTATTGATAGTAAAGCAGAATTTCAAGAACGCTTAGCAGGCCATGATCAAGAAGTCGCAAAAGCAGAAGCGCGCTACGATAAAGAAATGAAGGACTTTAAAGATTTATCGCTATTAGAGCGATTGGCATTGACTGAACAAGGTAAACAGCCTCAACTTAAAGTGCCTACAAAACCAATATATGTAGAACCCAGGGAACCTGTTTATATTCAGCCAAATTTGGATGACCACCTTATTTTTGACAATCAAGTATTAGCAGATAACGTTGAATTAATTGGATATGAAAAAGGAAGTGATTTATTGATAGTTATTAATATTACTAAAATGGCTTTTCAAGATAATGGTGGACAAACATTTTATATGCAACCAACTAACTTTAAAGTTATGAAAGGTGCCACAGTTATTGATGAGAAAAATTTTGACGATGAGTTTCAGTTTTTAACATCTTCCGGGAGTAATACGATTAATTTGGAACGTTATGAAAAAAATAATGTCAAAAAAATCATGCAAAATATTGAGAATTATATTAATGAAGAATTTGGTTTTATTCCAGTCGCATCCTCTGTAACGATAGAGTTTCCAAAAAATAATAAACGAGAATATGATATTTTAGAAAATGCTAAAATAAAAGCAATATCTGCTTACAGAAAAATGAAAAAAGATGCGTCTGGAGATACAAGAATACGCGCTATCTCAGAACTTAACGAAGTAAGAGATATTTGGAAATCTGAATTAACAAAAATAAATTACAAAGACACAAAAGCCCTAATGAACAATAAGGTAGCAGTCATGATTTTTTATAATTTGTTGCAAGTAGACATTAGTTTAAAAGATAAAGCTAAAGCCGAAGAAACATTAGCTTTACTCCAAAATCATCGTATTGACTTAAATTTAAATTACGATGAAAAAAATGCATTTACAAAACTTGAAGAACAAATTTATAAATTATAATGCTCGTGAAAAAAATAGCAATTATTTTGATTACTTGCTTCGCTGTAAGTATTGGTTTTGCACAAGTATTTAGAACTGAACATAGCTCATATTTTAAAAAAGAAAATGAAAAGGATGTTTACAGCATTCATTTCCCCTCTCCGTATGGTTTTACCGCTCTACATCACTTAGACAATGTAATGATGGACAATACCAAAGCAATGGGATTATCCAAGTATGATCAAGGTCTGAAGAATGTAGAAACGATAACCTTTAATTTGCCAAAATTAGGTTTGCGTGCATCAGATTTACAAGAGGTTATTGAAATTGATGGCAAGTTGATTTTCTTATCTACAGTTATGGATAAAACAGCTGCTAGCCATCAGGTGAATGCTCAAGTTTATAGTGATAAGAGCAATAGTGTAAGTGAGAATAAAGTTATAGCACAATTTCCTATTGAGAAGTATTCAGCATCTGGATTTTACAATATTGCGATTTCGCCAGACAACACAAAATTTGCTATTTTAGCCAATATGCCTTTTGTTAAAAAAACAAAAGAAAAGGTGATGGTTTGGGTATATGACATGCAACTGAATTTACTCTGGAAACAAACCGAAACATTAAATTATGATAGTTCTAGATCATACGATGAACAGATTTTTTTGCAAGACTCTGGTGTAGTATTAATGAATAAAACCATTGATCCATACGAAAAAAGTCGTAGTAATAAGTTATTGACTTTTGATGGTACAAATTTAGAGACATTTGATTTTTCTAAAGATGGCTTTATGCCAATGGAAATGAAACTTATTGATGTTAATGGACTACCGATGCTGGTGGGTTTTTTCTGGAATGGAAAAAAAGATGTTATAAGAATTAACAGTAAAGAAGGTAATGATAATGATGGTGCTTTTTTATATGATTTGGGCGCAAAAACGCTTATAGGAATTCATGAATGGAGTGATACATTAGACATTTCAGATCTAAAAAGTCTACAAGTTGTGGATGTTAAAGTTAAAGGTGATGACATTTACATGATTGGTGAAAAATATTTGTACAATAGCGAATTTAGAAAAATAGATAACGCGATGTCTACAGACTTAGACTATTTATACACTTACGGCTCTAGTATCATTGTTAATTTTGACATACGAGGTACTTTAAAAGGGTTAACACCTTTATTTGGACCTAGGCAATATAAAAATGATGCTAAAGAAGAAGGTTCAATGTCTGCTTTAATCTTAGAAAATGGATTACGTGTGTTTTCAAACAACGATAATTACATAACAATGAGCTCTTTTTTTGGAGGCAATGATGTAGCGTTCACTAGACCAGCTATAATTCCATATGATCATGGATCAACTACAACGCCTTTAATATTGCCAAGTACAGTTACAGCGGTTAAAGATTATGCCATGGTGTATTACATTACACATTATGGAGACCGCTACTGGTTCAACAAAATGACTTGGTAATCTGATAAAATAATAAAGTTGGTTAAAATAAAAATAACTAGCTTTTTTTAGTTTTTATGGGACTGTAAATGTGCTCTATTAATTTTCTTGTTGGGCTAGTCAGATAGGTAATTATTTTATTAACCATTCACTGTTTCTCAGCCTTCTTCTGAGCGCGTTCCAGTTTTCTAAAATAACTGCGGGTTAAAAAATTGTGTTTCAAAGCTTCCATGTTTTCGTTAAACTTATCGGTGCCTTCGTCTATACTTGTTATAATATCTCGAAGTTGCTCTACCAATTCTTCGTTAGTTGATAAGTAATTGATGGCGCCATTGCCGTCTTTGATTTGATTAATACTGGTGTTCAAATTACCTAAAACCAATTGCATGTCTTTACTGGACTGCTCTAGATTTTGAATCGTATTTTTTAATTGATTTGCGCTTACGGTATCGTTGAACATTACCCCTGCCACACTGTTTTCTAAATCTACAGATTTTATCACATGGTTAAGTTCCTTTATGGTAGTATTGGCTTCGATGCTAGTTAATTTGAGATAATTGACTATTTCAACTAGGTTTTTAGCCATAATGGTGTCTTTAATTAACATACCTAGCGTGCCTTTGCCGTCGGTAATTTCGTTGGTAATATTTAAAAGTTTTGAGGTGAGTAAGGCTGCATTTTCGTTGGTAGTGTTTAGGGTGTTGAGCATCTCGTTGGTGCCAATTTTTGTGAACGATTTTATCACGTCGCCTTGTTCTATTCTGCCATTACCTTGATTTCCGGGAATGATATTTACAATCATATTGCCTACGAGACCGTCAGAACCAATGGTAGCAATGGCATCTTTTTTTATATGGTTCATCATTTTTTCCTCTAGCGACATTTCAACATTAATAACAGTATCATTTATCATTTGTATACGCTTTACTGTTCCGATATTTATTCCTGAATAGCGCACGTTATTTCCTGGAATTAATCCATTAACATTGGTAAAGTTTGAACTGATGCTAAAAGTTTTTGCAAATAAATTCTGACTCTGGCCAATAAAATAGACAGCCACTACAAAGATGAGTAAGCCAAAAGTAACAAAGGCTCCTAATTTTAGTTTTTCGCTGTTGGTTTTTTTCATGTGTTTATATTTATTAATTTTCAATGGTCATATAGAACGCCCTAGGATAATCATACTTTTATGTGTCAATATTTTTACATGGGTGCTTCATCTGTTTTATTTTAATGTTTAAAAAATGCTTTAATTTTTTCGTCTTTAGAGTTGGAAAGTTCATTAAAAGTACCTTCCGCATAATTAACGCCGTCAATTAATAAAATCATGCGTTCTGAAACTACGCGAGCGCAATCTACATCGTGCGTAATGATGAGTGATGAAGTATTGTATTGGCTTTGTATGTTGCGCATCAATTCTATGATTTCTTTTGAAGTAATTGGATCTAAACCACTGGTTGGCTCGTCGTACAATATAATTTTTGGCTTCAAAATTAGAGTTCTGGCCAAAGCAATCCGGCGTTTCATGCCGCCCGAAAGTTCTGCCGGCATTAGGTTAATGGCGCTTAGTAATCCAACGCTATTGAGTGCTTCTTCAACTAAAGGTGTGGTATCGTTTACTATACCAAATTTTTGCTTATGCCGGCGCAATGGGAATTCTAAATTTTCTCTCACGGTCATAGAATCGTATAAGGCACTACCTTGGAATAGAAATCCTACCTCGGTTCTTAATTCGTTCAACTCATTTTGATTGAGAGATCTTAAATTCTTTCCCATAATTTCAATGTTGCCCGAATCTACTTCGGTTAGACCAATGAGACATTTAATCATCACCGATTTTCCGCTGCCGGATTTGCCCATAATTACCAAATTCTCACCTTCAAAAAGTTCAAGATTAAAACCATTTAAAACAACGTTATCACCAAAAGCCTTTTTTAAATTTTCAAGCTTTATAATTGGCTGCTTTTGAGAGGTAATCTCTTGTTTTATTTTGGTATTTGAGTTGGTAGTCATGATTTAAATTTCAAAAAATATGTCGGTTATAAACACAGCAATAAAATCTAGAATAAACAATAGCATAGAGGCAAACACTACTGCTGAATTCGCTGCCATACCAACACCTACAGTGCCTTTATCGCAATTAAAACCTTTGTAGCAGCCTACCAGACCAATAGCAAAACCAAAGAAAAAGGTTTTGATGGTTGCTGGGATAATATCGGTGTATGACAGCGCATTGATGGCTTTCGTGAAATAAAGCGTTAGGGACACATCGCCCTTTAAATTTTCAATTATATAAGAACCATATAAGGCAATAGCATCTCCAATAATTACTAAAATAGGAAGCATAAGTGTTGCTGCTACTACGCGTGTTACTACCAAATATTTAAACGGGTTGGTGCCTGAAACTTCCATGGCATCAATTTGCTCGGTAACACGCATGGAACCTAATTCGGCCCCAATGCCCGAGGCAATGCGGCCTGCAAAAGTTAAGGCAATAATTACGGGACCTATTTCCCTGATAATAGAGATACTGACCATAGAAGGCATCCACGATTCTGCTCCAAATTCTTGCAAGGTTGGCCTGGTTTGAAGCGTGATCACCAAACCAATAATAAATGCGGTAACACTTACCAAAAAAAGCGACTTGTTACCAATATTATAGCATTGTCTCAATAATTCTTTATATTCGAATGGTTTGGTGAAAATCTCTTGAAAAAAGCGTTTAGTGAAATAGGTGAAATCACCAATTTCAATAAAAAAACGCTCTATGCTTGTAAAACCGAACATGGCTACACTTATTGGTTACCTTAAATATAAGGCTGTTGAAGCAACTTTAAAATGATATTAATCAGGCCTTCTGGAAGCGTCTTTTAATAACCTATTTTTTTTTATGAAGATAGTACCTAATCACATCAGCGGTAGTAACGATTCCTATCATTTGGTGATCTTCAACCACCGGTAATGCTCTGTATTTACCATTAGAAAGTATTTCTGCTACTTGATTAACAGTGGCATTTGCATTTACATATTCAGGATTTGGCATCATGATATCTTTTACCGCTTTTTCTGTGTAAATTAGGTTATTGTCTTCAATGCCAGCACCATTGATATGATACATAAAGTCTACAAGGCTTACCATACCAACCAGTTTATTGTTTTTAACAACTGGAATGTGGTGATGGAAGTTCTTTTTTTCATAAATGTGTTTCACATCTAGTAAGGTTTGCTCAGGAGTTACAAAAACGACCTCTTTTGTCATGATTTCGGAAATTGTTTTAGGTTTCATTTCTACATCTTTTGCTTACCTAAAGTTACTTAGTAAAATTGGCAGAATAAATGACCATCATCATATTTATTTTCTTTGAGATATCATACATTTATTTGTCCAATGAATTAAGTTTTTAAGCCATGAGAACCAAGACCATTATTGAATTATTAACCTTATCATCTAGCCTGTATGTTTTAGCCAAAGAGTATAATTTATTTGATAGATTAGGTGAATTAACAGAGGAAGGAAAAGCAAAGTTTAATAAAATTGCTGATGAAAATTTATTAGATGACAATGGCAATGAAATTGAATTGATAGACAAATTTCTTCTTAAAGCCAGTCAGGCAAAAGAAGAGTTAGAAGAGAAAGTTGAAGAACTTATTGTAAAATTTTATAAAAAGATTAATGTAGCACACACCGATGAAATTAAGGCACTCAACATAAAACTTGATAAGTCTCAAGACAAAATTGCGCTTTTAGAGGCGCGCTTAAATCACTTAGAATTTAAACAATAGGATGGGCTTAATTAGTAGCATAAAACGAAAATACAAATCGGTTTCACGATACAACGAAATTTTAAAAGTGTTGGTGAAATACGGGTTTGAAGATTTGGTGCAACATCTAGAGGAGAAAAAGAAATTTGATTTTATCAGAAGGTTAATTCCCGAACGCTCAAAAGTTCAAGCCATGCAATTTACCAAGTGGGAAAAAATGCGATTGGTTTGTGAAGAGCTTGGGCCAACTTTTGTCAAATTCGGACAAGTTTTGAGCAATCGACCAGATTTGATTCCGTTTGAATTGGTGCTGGAATTCGAAAAGTTACAAGATAATGTGCCACCCATGTCGGATAATAAGGTTAAAGAAGTAGTAGTTTTTGAGCTTAAAAAAGATATTGATGAATTATTTGCCTGGTTTGAGCCACATCCGTTCGCTTCGGCTTCGATGGCACAAGTGCATAAAGTCATCCTTCACTCTGGAAAGCGTGTGGCTTTAAAAGTGCAGCGACCCGGCATAAAAGAGGTTATTTTAGAAGATATCAAAGTAATGTATACCATTGCCGAAATTCTTGAAAACAGAATTCCTTCGCTAAAAAGTTTTGATCCCATAGGTTTAGTTAAAAATTTTGAAAGTTCTATTTTAAAAGAATTAGATTTTATCAATGAGTCTGTAAATATTCAGCGCTTTTATAATCATCTCAGTAATGACGATAGTCTGGATCAATTTTCGCACGCGCCACTGGTTTATAAGGATTTCACTACAGAAAAAGTCTTGGCCATGGAGTTTATAGCTGGAATTAAAATAGATAGGCTGAAAAAATTAGCCGAAAAAGATATTGATACCAAACTCATCGCCAAACGTCTTAGCATTAGTTTTTTTAAACAAGTTTTTGAGTATGGTTTTTTTCATGCCGACCCGCATCCAGGCAACTTGCTGGTACTTCCAAATAGACATATTTGTTATTTAGATTTTGGAATGATGGGTACAATTCTGCCGAGAGATATTAAGGTTTTTGGGAAACTTTTTAACGCTATTACCGACAAAAATGTGAAGCAAATTATTCAGGCCATTCAGCAATTATCAGATGCTACGGTTGTCAACAATATGAGAACTTTAGAATTTGATATTAATGAATTTGTTGAAAAATACTACGCAAGGGAAATCCACAAAAATGAAATGAGCACCATTCTCTTAGAGTTAAAAGACATTATTGTAGCCCATGGTTTGAAGGTGCCAACGCATTTTTATCTGTTTGCCAGAGCGCTGGTAACTTTAGAAGGGGTACTTGAAAAACTTGATCCAGAACTCAATCAATTTGAAATGGTAAGACCTTACCTTTCAAAAAGTATTACCAGAAATTACAGTCCAGTTCTAATGGGCAAAAAGATGTTTAACTCAGTTTTTGAATTGGTAGATTATATGGAAGATTTCCCAAGAGATCTTAAAAACGCCATTAGAAAAATTAATAGGGGTAAAGTAGAAGTGGATTTAACTCATAAAGGTGTGGATCCAATAATTCACACACTGAAACGCTTAACAACACAATTGGTATCGGCCTTTATTATGGTAGCATTAATCATTGGGTCTTCATTGTTTATTATTTCTAATATTCCACCTTTGTGGAAAGAGCTGTCTGTGGTGGGTATCGTGGGCTTTGCGTTGACGCTTATTATAGGCATCGGTATGTTAAGAGATATCAGGAAAAAAGAAAAATTAAAATGGTAATTTAACTTAAAAAGTCTCAGCTTTTTGGCGTTAAAAGAACGATTGTTAGCTAAGACTTTTCTTTTACAAAAAACCAAATCTAAGATTTTGAAAAGGCTTGTTTGAAATGACGAAATGCTTCAGACATTTCACCTTGAAAATGTTCCCATTGTGTTTCGTCATTTTTCTCTGCGTGTTTGCTTTTGAATTGCTCTACAAATTCTAGAAATTCCTGTTTGCCTTTGGCGTAATTGGTTTTAAAAGTTTCTTTACTACTGTCTAAATTGTTTTCAAATACTTCTAACTTCACCTTGAACATTTCAATATCTAAAAGAATATGATTATAAACTTTGTTCAAAGTTTCGTTGGTTTTGATTTTAACTTCAATCTCTTGAAGTTTTAAGAGAATATTTTTCTTCTGTTCTCTAAAAGCATCCATGGTTTCTGCTTTTCCGAGGGCCAATTGAACTATGAGTTCATCAAACAAAGTTTTAATTTCTTCATATTTATCCTGCCCCTTTTTAATCTTAAATTTTGAATCGTGGATAAACTGATTGAAATTCTTTTTAGCTTCTTCGTAAGCGTCTTGTAATTCTGCCTTTCCCAACGATGCCTGAACTTGGAATTCCTCTAATTCAACAGCTGCTTTTCTCAGAAAATCAACTGCCTTATCAACAACTTTGGTGTTTTCTGCCGTTTTCATCTGTTTATATTTTAAGTTACTTCTAAAAGTACCATTATAAAAGGGGATTAAAAATGATATTAGTCATTTTTAGCGCATCCAAATCACTTTCTATTGTAAGAAATAATTCTATCTTTAACTATGTTTAAATTGTTCAACATTTGTATTGCTGTTCTACTTTTGCTGTCTTGCAATCAAAAAAATCACCAAAAAATGATGTCAGAATTACCATTCCAACAAGCCGATACTACCATTGTTAATTTTTGGAATGGAAATAGGTCGGAAATACGACAAGATTATGAGCGAGAGGTATTAAATACTATTTTATCCGCTACCATTTCTGATTTTGGTTCTTTTGAAGTATCCGAAAATATTGATGAATATCCGGGTTTTGAAGAATCTTTTGTTTTTAGTAAAAAACAACATCACTTATTTGTAACGATAGCGGGAAATCAGAAATTTAAATCTGAAGATATGATTGTAATATCGAAACCTATTGCTAAGAATTTGCTCGGTTATCGCATTCCTATTATCAGAGCAACTGACGTAGATAAGTTTAAATCTGCTGCAACACTATCTGAAATACAACTGTTAAAAAATGGTATTCCTGTTTCCTGGAGCGACGCCACTATTTTAAGACATAACGGTTACGAGGTTGCCGAAGCAGGTGATTTTGACGATATTTTTGAACGATTGGTTCAGAATAAATTTGATTATACCGCTTTTGGTGCCAACGAGGTTCAAAGCGTTTTTAAAAACCGTGCTGCCAAACAAAAGGGATTGGTAATCGATACGCATCTCATGTTTTTCTACCCATTTCCACTGGTGTTTTATGTAAATCCTAATATGCCAGAATTGGCAAATAGAATAGAAGTAGGCTTAGAAGCGATCATAAATTCAGGTGAGTTAGACAGCATATTTAATAGCTACTATGCCAATATAGTTGAAGAGTTAGGTCTTGCTAAACGTCAAGTTTTTTTATTAGACAATCCTTTAATACCCGAAGAGTTCTCCGATTTAAAACCAAACCTTAAAAAGCTTTAGAGGATTATAAAGTTTACTGATAATTAATTTATTGATTAAAAATTTGTAAGTAATCTTGGAGTTAAATGTTATTTTTGACTTTTTAAATAGTGATTGGATGTTCCTTGATACAATAGGAAGACATCGGCAACATAAATTATAATTTTTAAACAGTAAGTTGATGAAACGTATTTTAGTAACAGGTGGCGCCGGATTTGTAGGTTCTCATTTATGCGAGCGCTTATTAAACGAAGGTAACGAGGTAATATGCTTAGATAATTTTTTTACGGGGTCGAAAAAAAATATTGAGCATTTATTAGATCAGCATTATTTTGAACTTGTGCGTCACGATATTACCAACCCATTCATGGCAGAGGTTGATGAGATATACAATTTGGCATGTCCAGCATCACCAGTTCATTATCAGTTTAACCCTATAAAAACAGTTAAAACGTCTGTAATGGGAGCCATTAATATGTTGGGATTAGCCAAACGTGTTGGTGCTAAAATATTACAAGCTTCAACAAGCGAAGTTTACGGTGATCCTGCCGTGCATCCTCAACCGGAAAGTTATTGGGGCAATGTAAACCCAATTGGCTTGCGGTCTTGCTACGACGAAGGCAAACGCTGCGCCGAAACTTTATTTATGGATTATCACAACCAGAACAAGGTTAATATCAAAATTATACGAATATTTAATACCTACGGGCCAAATATGCATCCCAAAGACGGACGCGTTGTTTCCAACTTTATTGTGCAGGCGCTTCAAGGAAAAGATATAACCATTTTCGGCGATGGCACCCAGACAAGAAGCTTTCAGTATGTAGATGATTTGGTGGAAGGCACTATCCGGATGATGAATAGCCGTGATGGATTTACGGGACCAGTAAACATAGGTAATCCAAATGAATTCACCATGTTGGAATTGGCAAAGGAAGTTATTGACTTAACAGGCACAAATTCAAAAATTGTCTATTTACCATTACCACAGGACGACCCAATGCAACGAAAACCAGACATTAGTCTTGCCTACAAAGAACTAAACGGATGGGAGCCAAAAACCCAACTTAAAGAAGGTTTGCAACAAACGATTAGTTATTTTGATAATTTATTAAAAAACAATCCAAAGCTTGCATAAGAATTCAGAGGTTAAGCCTGAATGATTTTATATTTAATAAGAAATTAATTCAATTGAAACAGCCATGATTCACGGTACGCATAATGCTATTGAAGATGAAAGAAACAAAGATGTTTTAATTTCTATAAATGGGGAATTGTTTCACAGAAGTGAAGCGAAGATTTCCGTATTCGATAGTGGTTATTTGGTGGGCGATGGCGTATGGGAAGCTTTTAGAGTACATAACGGGCAAATGGTTTTTATTGATGAGCACCTCAATAGGTTATGGCAGTCGGCTAAGGTAATTGGAATCAATTTACCCTTTTCAAAGGCAGAATTAGTTGAACAAATTCAACGAATTTTGGATGTCAATAACATGAAAGATTACATTCATGTGCGTGTTATGCTCACACGAGGTATCAAAAAAACACCATCACAGGACCCGCGACTTACCATTTCCGGACCCAATGTGGTAATTATCGCTGAACATAAGCAAGCCTCTAGCGATACTAAAAATACAGGAGTAAGTTTATTCACTTCAACATTTAGAAGAGGCTCCCCCGATTATTTAGATCCCAGATTGAATTGCCATAGTAAACTACACGAGGTACAAGCGCTTATGCAAGCTTTAGAAGCTGGCGCCGATGAAGCATTAATGCTAGATCCGCACGGTTTTGTAGCCACCTGCAACGCTACCAATTTTTTTATGGTGAAAGGGGATGAGATTTGGACTTCAACCGGTGCTTATTGCATGAATGGCATCACTAGAGCTAAAGTCATTGAGTTGTGTGCGCGTAACGGAATTGTTTGCCATCAAAAAAACTTTTCGCTATTTGATGTTTATGGCGCCGATGAAGCTTTTGTCACTGGATCTTTTGGCGGATTAACACCAGTAACAAAAATTGATGGAAAACTCATTGGGACTGACATCCCGGGTAAAATGACGGCTAAATTAAGTGCGCTATATCAAGAACTTGTTGTACAACAATCTAACTAATTAATGAAACAAGACCCTATTAAACGTATTTCGCTTTGGTCTGGTCCGCGAAACATTTCAACCACTTTGATGTACAGCTTTGCTCAGCGAAGTGACACCAAAGTTTTTGATGAACCGCTCTACGCATACTATCTTAACAATAACGAAGCTGCCAAAGCCTACCACCCGGGTGCTGAAAACATTTTAAATAGCATGGAAACTGATGGTGAAAAGGTTATCAATACAATGTTGACCGAAACAACCAAACCCGTTTTGTTCTTCAAAAATATGACGCACCATTTACCTGGATTAAATTACGGCTTTTTAAAGCACATGGTGAATATCATTTTAACGCGTCATCCAAAAGAAATGCTGCCTTCTTATGCTAAAGTTATTTCAAATCCCCATATGCACGATGTGGGATATAAATTACATGTGGAGGTACTCCAGTATTTGCAGTCACAAGACATTCCTGTGGTTATTTTAGATGCCAAAAAGGTATTGCTCAATCCCAAAGAACAAATGCGAAAGTTGTGCGAATTTATTGGTATCCCTTTTGAAGAATCTATGCTTAGTTGGATAGCCGGCGCAAGGCCAGAAGATGGTTGTTGGTCTCAGTATTGGTATGCCAATGTGCATGGCTCCACTGGATTTTTACCTTACCAATTAAAAGCAGAGCCATTTCCAGAGCATTTAAAGCCTTTGTTGGAGGCGTGTTTACCTTATTATGAGGAGCTGGGGCGGTTGGCGTTGTGAAGTTAGCTGTTTAAAATTAGGATTATCTATTGATGATTCCTGTTATTCCAAAGTTGCAAATACAACTGGCTGTCTTTGCAAGCCAGGTGCTTTAAAACAACAAAACCCATTCAAGTAAACTTGATGGGTTTATTATGTTTCAAATCACAAACCAGTTGTGAGTGTTGTGGAGTCGGAGGGATTCGAACCCTCGTCCAAACAAGTAACAAAGTAGCTTTCTACACGCTTAGTTTTTTCATGGTTTTCGTTTGTAGGCTGATTAAAAACACTCTACCTACAACTTAGCTTCTTAATCTCGAAAGGGCATCAAAGCGCTACCCAATCTTAGTTAATTTTTACGATGCCTCTTGGCGGAACGCCACCAACCAAGGCTTTCCAGAGACATTTAGCTTTCTACCCTAGGCAGACAAGGCTCATCCTACTGTGATTCGGATTAAGCAGCTAAAGCGTAGTTATCTTCGCCGTTTAAAATGTTGACCTAGCCTTTTACGTGTTTCAAAGTCATTACACGACGTGCTTACCAGTTTATTAATCTCGCTGTCAAAACCAGTCGACCCCATTAATTCCCGCGAAAGCGGGAATCTCATAATTATATTCTAAAACATATTTTTTAACTTACTATTCCTATTTAGTCAGGCAAAAAACAATCATCCAATATTCAAATCCCAAAGAACTTTTTAAATCACTTAACAACCTGCTATGGTTGAAAAGCGGGTTGCGAAATTACAAAAAAACTTGCGCAACCTTTTAAATCTCTTACTTTTGTTCAAAAATTATTCCAAATTAATTTCTCAGCACTTTTGTCAGTTATTAAACCTAATGTCACTATGAAATTTGCCATCATCACCGAACGTAAAAATCCACCCGACCGCCGTGTGGTCTTTTCACCCGAAACCTTATTAAAAGCCAAACAACAATTCCCGGAGGCCGAATTTATGGTTGAACGTTCCGGCATTAGAATTTTCCCCGATGAAGCTTATCAAAAACTGGGTTTTGAAGTTTTAGAAGATGTGTCTCTTGCCGATGTCATGATTGGCGTAAAGGAAGTGCCCATTTCGGCATTAATCCCAAATAAATCATATTTCTTTTTTAGTCATACCATTAAAAAACAATCCTATAACCGAAATTTGCTTCTCGGCATTTTAGAGAAAAATATCACACTTTACGACCATGAAACCTTGGTTGATGAGCGCAGCAATCGCTTGATAGGTTTTGGCAGATACGCCGGACTCGTGGGTGCTTACAACGGCTTTAGAGCTTTGGGGTTGCGCGATCGGTTATTCGATTTGCCAAAAGTTGAATCCCTAGCAGATTTAGAGGCTGTGAAAGCGCAATTAGATAACATCACCATCCCGAATATCAAAATATTGCTCACCGGAACCGGAAAAGTGGCTTTTGGTGCTAAAGAAATATTAGATCATTTAAACATCAAAGAAGTATCGCACGCACAATACCTAACCATGGCTTTTACTGAGCCTGTTTATACCATGATAGATGTGATGGAGTACAACAAACGCAAAGATGGTAAGGTAGGTGATAAGTATGAGTTTTACAGTGACCCAAGTGGTTACGAAAGTAATTTTATGCCATTCGCCAAACAAACAGATATGTTTATTGCCGGGCATTTTTACGGTAATAATGCACCGTTTTTATTCTCTCGCGAAGACGCAAAGTCGCCGGATTTTAAAATCAATTTAGTCGCCGACATTTCTTGCGATATTGACGGTCCGGTAGCCAGTACCATTCGCCCTTCAACCATTGCAGAACCCTTTTACGGTTATGATCCGCAAAGCGAGCAAGAAGTGGCTTTTAATGCCGACGGCGCCATCACCGTTATGGCTGTGGATAATTTACCCTGCGAATTACCCAAAGATGCTAGTGAAGGTTTTGGTGATGTATTTTTAGAGCGTGTGCTGCCAGCTTTTTTCAACAGTGATAAAGATGGTGTGTTACAACGCGCTAAGGTCACCGAAAATGGTCAATTAACACCACGATTTGCTTATTTGCGGGATTTTGTGGATGGAAAATAATGTTTTATTGATATAAAAACTTGATTCCAAATGAAACCCGCCGAAGCCTACATTTTAAATCAAAAGGAACCATACCGGTCTATTTTGCTGCAACTGCAAAGCATCATCGAAGCCGTAGCTCCAAACACTCAACTCTTATATAAATGGCGCATTCCGTTTTATTATTGTAACAACATTCCTCTGTGCTTTTTAAATCAGTCTAGAGATTACGTAGATTTGGGATTTTGGCATTTTGAAAAAATGGACCAATACACCAACTATTTTGTAGCTACCAACAGGAAATCTGTTCGCTCATTAAGATACAAGTCTGTTGATGATATTAATGACGATGTAGTTGTTTACGTGATTCATAAACAATTGGAAATTTATTCGAACCCGTTTAAACTTATTCGTTCTAATAAATCAACTAACCACTAATGGTTAGCTAAGGTTTTTAGATTAATCAACATTCCCAAACACTTATCAACAACATGATATTTATCATGTTTTAGGGCTGGCTGCTATCTAATTTTGTGTTTTTTCAAACCTAATTTTAAACATTACAAACCAATGAATCCATCAGCAACTACTCGTCAAATTTATGATTATCAAAAAGTTTTAAATGCATCTTTACAATACTTTAGCAACGACGAGCTGGCGGCTACTACATGGATAAATAAATACTGCTTAAAGGATAAATCGGGCAATTTTATGGAGCTAACGCCCGATGATATGCACCAACGCATGGCAACAGAATTTGGTCGTATTGAAGCTAAATATGATGCCAAGGAGCAAATTTCTGAAAGCTTATCAACCTACGGTCAAACCAGAAAGCCACTGACCACCGACAAAATCTACCAGCTTTTTAAAGATTTTAAATATGTGATTCCGCAAGGGAGTGTCATGTTTGGTTTGGGAAACAAAGAGGTCATCGCTTCCTTGTCTAATTGTATTGTGGTACCATCGGTACTAGATTCTTACGGAGGTATTTTTTATACAGATCAGCAACTGGCACAATTGTTTAAAAGACGCTGCGGTGTTGGTGTTGATTTGTCTGAACTCAGACCTAAAAATGCTCAGGTATCTAACGCCGCCGGCACTACAACAGGAGCGGTTTCGTTTATGAATCGCTTTTCAAATACCACCAGAGAAGTGGCGCAAAATGGGCGTCGCGGCGCCTTGATGCTTACCATGGATATCAAACATCCCGATATTGAAGATTTTATTACCGTTAAACAAGATTTAACCAAAGTCACCGGTGCCAATATTTCGGTAAGGTTGAGTGATGAATTTATGCAAGCCGTGATAAATAATCAACCATTTACCTTACAATGGCCCATCGAAAGTAAAACACCTAAATATTCTAAACAAGTTGATGCACGCGATCTATGGCAAAAAGTCATTACTTGCGCCCACAACACTGCCGAACCGGGATTAATTTTCTGGGACCGCCAACATCACTATTCAACTTCTTCGGTGTATCCCGAATTTAAAAACAGTTCTACCAATCCGTGTTCCGAAATTGCCATGCAAGGCGGCGATAGCTGTAGATTGATTGCTGTTAATTTGTTCAGTTTTGTAGAGGAACCGTTTACCAAAAAAGCAAAATTCAATCTTAAAAAGTTTTATGAAGTAGTATACGAAACCCAACGCCTTATGGACGATTTAGTGGATTTGGAGTTGGAAGCCGTTGAAAAAATTATTACCAAAATTGAAGCCGATCCAGAACCCGATTACATTAAGCAGGTGGAACTCGAAACTTGGAAATTACTTTACGAAACCGGCCGAAAGGGTAGAAGAACAGGGCTTGGTTTTACAGCCTTGGCCGACGCCGTAGCAGCCTTAAACATCAAATTTGATACCGATGCGGCGCTTAAGGTGATTGATGATATTATGAAAACCAAAATGACAGCCGAGTTTAACAGCAGTATTGATATGGCTATTACGCGCGGACAGTTTCAAGGGTTTAATAGAAATATTGAAGATACTTCAGAATTTGTGCAAATGCTCGGCCAGGAGTTTCCAGAAGTTTACGAACGAATGATGGAAAATGGCCGAAGAAACATTTCTATTAGTACCGTTGCGCCAACCGGCTCATTGAGCATGCTGGCTCAGGTATCTTCGGGTATTGAGCCTGTGTTTATGTTGTCGTACGTGAGACGCCGAAAAGTAAACAATGCCGATGAGAACGCTAAAGTAGACTTTGTTGATGACATGGGCGATGCGTTTCAGGAATTCACCGTTTACCATAAAAAACTGGAAAACTGGATGCAGGTTAGAGGAAAGTCCGATATTGGTAAGAGTCCGTATGCTGGTGCCACCGCACCTGAAATTGACTGGAAAAAACGCGTTGAAATGCAAGCAATGGTTCAAAAATATACCACACACTCTATTAGTTCAACCATTAATTTACCCAATGAAGTAACGGTAGACTTGGTAGGCGATATCTACATTGATTCCTGGAAAAAAGGACTTAAAGGTATAACCGTGTATCGAGACGGCTCTAGAAGTGGTATTTTAATTTCATCGGATGATAAAAAGGAAAAAGAGCCTGAAAATAAATACATCACCGAAACATTTGTGGCCAAACGCCCTTATAAAATTGAAGCTGAAGTGGTGCGTTTCCACAACGAATCAGAAAAATGGCTGGCTGTTATTGGTTTGGTTGAAGGCAAACCTTATGAAATTTTCACCGGTAAAATGAAAGACGCCTTTAACCTGCCACAATGGGTGACCAAAGGTTGGGTGATCAAAAACCGCAACGAAGACGGCACCTCACGTTACGATTTTCAATACATTGATGCCGAAGGTTATAAAGTAACTATCGAAGGATTGTCGCGCTCATTCGATAAGGAATTCTGGAATTATGCCAAGCTTATTTCGGGCGTATTACGCCATGGCATGCCCATACCTTATGTGGTTGATTTGATTCATAATCTCAATTTATATGATGAGCATATCAACACCTGGAAAAACGGTGTGGCGCGCGCCTTAAAACGATTTATTCCTGAAGGCGCTCAGCTTAAAGACAAAAAATGTCCTAATTGTTCCGACCCCGAAGGCCTGATATTTGAAGAAGGTTGTTTAAAATGTAAAAGTTGCGGACATTCAAAGTGCGGATAAATCTTTTTGACTTACGACCTCACAGGTTTCAATCCCGAATCTTCAGGACTGTGAGGTCTTACCCTAAGTGTCATTGGTCTATAGGGCTTCTTAATTGTAGGTTATTTTCAACATAAACAAAAAATTTGTAGCTTTATAAAAAATTGTTCTATGTCTAACAAAGATTTAAAGCAGGAAATTAATAATGTGCTCGATAGCATTCCGGAGGATATATTGGAAGATGTTTTGAATTATCTAAGGGTCATATCGAATAAATCAAAAAGCACTATTAAAATGTCTCAAAATCTGAGTAAGATTTTAGATGAAGACAAAAATTTATTAGAAAGGTTAGCACAATGATTTCTATCGATGATGCCATCCAAATTCAATCCTTACTTATTAATAGATTTGGTGGTTCAGACGGTTTGCGAGACAGGAAACTTTTAGAATCTGCGTTAATGCGACCTTATCAAACATTCGATAGTAAAGAATTATATACGACGCCATCCGAAAAAGCCGCTGCAATTTTAGAAAGTATTTTAATAAATCACCCATTTGTTGATGGCAATAAAAGATTTGGTTATGTAGCAATGCGTTTAACCTTAATGGCTTATGGATGCGATATATTAGCTAAAGAAAACGACAAATATAATTTTATAATAAAAATTGCGAGTGGAGAATTAAAGTTTCAAAACATCCTTGAATGGATTAACGAGAGAATAATTGAAATAGCCTAAAACGTTAGAAATAGTTATGGGTATTTAGTTTTACATAAACCTATTCATCGTTTTCCTAATAACCAATAGCCTATTTAACAAATTTCCTGATTAGGAAGAATCCGGTCTGTTGGTACTGCCGCTTTTGGTTTTGGATTAATTTAAATTGAGACCTAAAAGGTTTCAATCCTGAGGCTTCAAAACTGTGAGGTCTTGGAATTGTTAATTTGGATCTGTTTAATTTGTTGTAAATTATTTCAATTAGAGCAACCAACTACTATTCTCCATTCCATTTGCCAACGTCTAAATTGATAATATAAACTTGATAGGTGTCGCTGAATAAATTGAATATTTCAAACGCTTCTTTATTCACTTTTATTTTATCACCATAGGTTGCGGTATTAACAAAAACTCTAATCTTTTCTGTTTTTAAAATCTCATCTTTATTGATAGAGTTTTCAAACGAATCAAAGTTTTCTAAAAACGATGCTAAATCATAATCACTGTGTTTGATTTGCATATCAGGATGATAGTTTTCTAAAAAACTAAGCGAATGATCTGCGCATAATTTCTCGTCAAAATGTTCAATTTCTTTTCCATTAACATCAAATATGAAGTTTTGAGGAATGGACACTCTTTCACTTTCGCCCAATGCTTTAAACGAATTGTAATCTTTCACCACAAAAAAACTGTCTACATTTTTTGATTTGTAATATTCAATCAGTTCAGCTTCGGTTTTTGGTTCGATTTTAAAGTTCCTTGTAATGGTGCATGAAAACGTAAATAGAATGAATAAAAATATGGCGAGCTTCTTCATGGTTGATTCAGAAAAAATTGAATAAATGTTCATTAAAAAAAATGATGAAGGATATTAAAATCCGTTTACCAATTGTCTAATCGCCACCAATCTGGTTAACAAACCTTCAAGTTTTGATAAATCCAACATATTCGCACCATCACTTTTGGCATTGGCAGGATCAAAATGGGTTTCTATAAATAAGCCATCCACATTATTAACCACGCCGGCGCGGGCAATGGTTTCAATCATTTCAGGTCTGCCGCCGGTAACACCAATACTTTGGTTGGGTTGTTGCAACGAATGGGTAACGTCTAAAACCGTTGGTGCATACTGTCGCATGGTTGGGATGCCTCTAAAATCCACAATCATATCCTGATAACCAAACATGGTACCACGGTCTGTAATCCATGCGTGCGGATTACCCGAGTCGTGCACTTTGGTAACGGCGTGTTTCATGGATTCCGGACTCATAAATTGTCCTTTTTTTAAATTCACCACCTTGCCGGTTTTGGCCGCGGCTACCACCAAATCCGTTTGGCGCACCAAAAAGGCTGGAATTTGCAAGACATCCACATATTCGGCAGCCATAGCAGCATCACTAATTTCGTGGATATCGGTTACCGTTGGAATATGAAAAGTTTGAGATACTTTTTGAAGAATTTTTAGAGCTTTTTCGTCACCAATTCCTGTAAAACTATCAACGCGGCTGCGGTTGGCTTTTTTAAAACTTCCTTTAAAAACATATGGGATTTTTAAGGCATCAGTAATGGCGACCACTTTTTCGGCTATACGCATGGCCATATCTTCGCCTTCAATGGCGCAGGGTCCTGCCAATAGGAAAAAGTTGTTGGCATTGGTGTGTTTTATCTTCGGAAGTGCTTCAAAATTCATGGTAAACTATTCAAAATTTAAAGTACAAAGATACAGATTATATGTTTCGATGCAGACTGTTTTTTATAATCTATAAGGCCATAAAAAAATTGGTAACTACAATGAGTCCACCATAAAACAAAAACGATAAAACCGATTGGTTAATATTTATTAATCCTATTAAATCTGATAAATATGCCAGAATCATATACGAGGACAGACAAACAAAAACAATCCCTAAAGTTCGATTAAGTTTTTCGTTGGGTTTAATAATCTGCCACAAGAATGGCATTCCAAATAATAAAATAGGGTAGGCTGAAATACCATTGCTGCGATTGACGTCGGTGAACCAAAACGCGGTTATGGCAATAAAGTATAAATACGGAATAAATTTTGCATACTTAACAATTGTATTCATGACTGTAATTTTTAAAAGTTAAACACTGCATGGCTTGCAGACAACTGTAAATTACCGAGTATGGCTGGCTAAATGGTATTTACTATTAATCAATTTATTAACGCAAGAAGGAAGCCAAAATTACCATAGTATTAAATTATAACATATAATTAACCAAATGACAAATAATAGCGTACCTTTGCGCGCTTAAAATCGGGCATTATGACCAATATAAAAAACATCGCAATTATTGCGCACGTAGACCACGGTAAAACTACTTTGGTTGACAAAATCATGTACCACTGCCAGTTGTTCAGAGACAATCAGAACACAGGCGATTTAATTCTGGACAACAACGATCTGGAGCGCGAACGCGGTATTACCATAACTTCTAAAAACGTTTCGGTGGTGTATAAAGACACCAAAATTAATATCATTGATACGCCTGGTCACGCCGATTTTGGAGGTGAAGTAGAGCGTGTTCTTAACATGGCCGATGGTGTGTTGCTGTTGGTTGATGCTTTTGAAGGCCCAATGCCGCAAACCCGTTTTGTATTGCAAAAAGCCATTGATTTGGGTTTAAAACCATGCGTAGTTATTAATAAAGTTGATAAAGAAAACTGTACACCAGAAGAAGTTCATGAGGCCGTTTTTGATTTGATGTTTGAACTAGGTGCTGAAGAATGGCAGTTAGATTTTCCAACGGTTTATGGCTCTGCTAAAAACAATTGGATGAGTGACGATTGGAAAAATGAAACCACCAATATAGAACCTTTGTTAGATATGGTTGTGGCGCATATTCCTTCGCCTAAAATAGAAGAAGGTACCACGCAAATGTTAATTACCTCCCTAGATTATTCCTCTTTTACGGGAAGAATTGCAATCGGTCGTTTACAACGCGGTATTTTGAAAACAGGAATGAATATTTCTTTGGTGAAACGCGATGGAAAAATTACCAAATCTAAAATTAAGGAATTACATATATTTGAAGGATTAGGTCGTAAAAAAGTAGAACAAGTTCAAGCAGGTGATATCTGCGCCTTGGTTGGATTAGAAGGGTTTGATATAGGTGATACCATTGCCGATTTCGAGAATCCTGAAGGTTTAAAAACCATCGCCATTGATGAGCCTACTATGAGTATGCTATTCACTATTAACGACTCACCATTTTTTGGAAAGGATGGAAAATTTGTGACCTCAAGACATCTTAAAGATCGTTTGACCAAGGAATTAGAAAAAAACTTAGCGCTCCGAATGGAAGAAACCAACAGTGCTGATAAGTTTATGGTGTTTGGACGAGGCGTATTGCATTTATCTGTTTTAATTGAAACCATGCGTCGTGAAGGTTATGAACTTCAAATTGGTCAGCCACAGGTCATCATCAGAGAAATTGATGGTGTGAAGTGTGAGCCAGTAGAAGAAATGACCATCGATTTACCTGAACAAGTATCAGGTAAGGCGATTGAAATGGTGACCATAAGAAAGGGCGAAATGCTAAGCATGGAAACCAAAGGCGAGCGTATGATTGTAAAATTCATGGTGCCTTCAAGAGGTATTATTGGATTGAGAAATCAGTTATTGACCGCTACTGCTGGTGAAGCTATTATGTCGCACCGATTTAAAGAATACCAACCGTTAAAAGGAGGTATTCCAGAACGTCAAAATGGTAGTTTGGTGTCTATGGAGAATGGTCAGGCCATTCCTTATTCTATCGATAAGTTACAAGATCGCGGTAAGTTTTTTGTAGATCCGGGAGAAGATATTTACGAAGGTCAGGTTATTGGCGAGAATTCTCGTGGCGATGACATGACGGTTAACGTTACCAAAACTAAAAAATTAAGTAACGTTCGTTCCTCAGGCGCTGATGATAAAGCGCGTATTGTGCCAGCCATCAAATTTTCGTTGGAAGAAGCCTTAGAATACATTCAAAAAGACGAATACGTTGAGGTAACACCTAACCACATTCGTTTGCGTAAAATATACTTGAAAGAAGTAGACAGAAAACGCAATAAATCTATGTAATATGGAATTTCTAGGCGTTGCACTGACTGAATGGGTTGGCTATTTAGCATCGGCCGTTTTGTTGGTGTCGTTTACTATGAAAGATATTAGAAAACTGCGGTTGGTCAATTCGGCCGGCGCAGTTTTATTCGTTGTATATGGTTTCATGCTCAGCACCTCATGGCCAATTGTGATTACCAATGTGGCTATTTTAGGTATCAATATTTATTATTTAAGTAAGAAGAAGAAGTAGAAAATGTATATTTACTTGGTAAATCCTAATAAGTTAATTTTAGCTTATTTTGTGTTACAGAATAAATACTTTCTATGCTTTTTAACTCCTTAGACTTCGCTCTGTTTCTGCCATTAGTTTTTGGCTTTTATTGGGCTCTAAGAAATTATCCCTTACGTTTTCAAAATGCATTTTTGCTGTTGAGTAGTTATGTGTTTTATGGCTGGTGGGATTGGCGTTTTTTGCTTCTTATTGCCTTCAGTACATTAACAGATTTTATAATAGGAAATCAATTATCTAAGACTGAGAATAAAAATTCACGTCGTTGGTTACTGGTCTTAAGTTTAATAATAAATTTAGGCATCCTAGGCTTTTTTAAATACTTCAATTTCTTTATCGACAATATAAATGGTGCGTTTTCATTGTTTGGATGTGATTTAAGCCTTAGAGGCTTAGAACTTATTTTACCAGTTGGGATAAGTTTTTACACTTTTCAAACGTTGAGTTATACCATTGATATTTATAACAGAAAAATTTCAGCCACTAAAAATATTATTTCCTTCGCCAGTTTTGTTAGCTTTTTTCCACAGTTAGTTGCAGGACCAATTGAGCGCGCCAAGCATCTCTTGCCGCAATTTGAAAACCGTAGAAGTTTTAACAGAGAGAAAGCTACTGATGGCTTACGACAAATACTTTGGGG
Source organism: Flavobacteriaceae bacterium (assembly GCA_018402135.1). Taxonomy (GTDB): domain Bacteria; phylum Bacteroidota; class Bacteroidia; order Flavobacteriales; family Flavobacteriaceae; genus Paucihalobacter. The sequence continues at coordinate 155,779 of JAGYJF010000005.1, forward strand.
ATTATTTAAAAAAATGGTTATTGCCGATCAATGCGCGATTTTTGTTGAGTTTTGTTTTAATAATCCAACTGAACATTCTGGAAGCACGTTGGCATTGGGCGCTTTCTTTTTTGCAATTCAAATTTATGGTGATTTTTCAGGATATTCCGATATCGCTATCGGTACGTCAAGACTTTTCGGTTTTGAGTTGATGAAGAATTTCAACTTTCCTTATTTTTCAAGAAATATTGCAGAGTTTTGGCGCCGCTGGCACATTTCACTTTCTACATGGTTCAGAGATTATGTTTATATTCCTTTAGGCGGATCTAAATCTTCAAAATCAAAGGTTGTTAGAAATATATTAATTGTATTTTTAATTAGTGCTTTATGGCATGGTGCTAACTGGACTTTCGTGGTCTGGGGCTTGATTCACGCATTGTTTTATATACCGCTACTCTACCTAAAAAGCACGCGAAGCTTCACCAATACAGTCGCTGAATATTCAATTTTACCAAGCCTGAAAGAATCGTTTTTAATGATTGTTACTTTTTTAATTACCACACTGGCTTGGATCTTTTTTCGGGCCGAAAGTGTTGCTTTAGCAATCGAATATTTATTGGCCATTTTCTCAAAGTCACTGTTTAGTATTCCGAAATTTTCAAATTCTTTGGCCTCGGTTATCGCTTTGTGTTTTATTCTATTTATGTTTGTGGTAGAGTGGTTGGCCCGTTTTGATAATTATGGATTAGAAAAATTTGCCTCAAGTTGGAAACGACCTTACCGATGGGCGTTTTATTATGCTTTAATTGCTTGTCTATTATATTTTTACGGGAATCAGCAAGAATTCATCTATTTTCAATTTTAATGAAAGGATATCTCAAGCATTTTTTTATTTTTTTATTACCAATTGCTATCGTTTTTATCGGTATGGAGTTTCTTTTACGCAACATTCCGAATGGTTATCAGTTCAAGTCCGATTCCATGCAAAAGAACATTCAGGATATCGAGGTTTTAATTCTTGGCAACTCACATTCATTTTATGGAGTTAATCCTGAGTATTTAGAAGTTTCAGCCTTCAATTTAAGTCATGTATCGCAATCTTTAGATATAGATTTGGCGACTTTACATGCTTATTTGCCAGAAATGAATCTATTAAAAAAGCTGGTTTTGCGTTTGTCTTACGATTCGCTTTTTGAGGTTTTATCAGAGACAGATGAATCTTGGCGTTATAAAGATTACCTTTTATATACGGATGTTGATTTAAATTATAAAATCACACATTATTCAGAAGTTTTAAGTGTGAGTTTAAAAGAAAACATAAAGAGATTATATAATTTTTATGTAAAAAATAATGATGCTATAAATTGCAATATTTACGGTTGGGGAAATGACGCAAATTCGAATTTATCAATTGATTTACTAACGACTGGACCTAAGGTGGCAAAGAAACATACCGCCAAAACTAATTTCTTTTTAAGCCAAAATCTTAAAAGCTTGAATGATATTATTAAATTATGCCAACAGAATTCAATTGAAGTAATATTAGTCACCCTTCCTGGTTATAATTCATACACTAAAAATTTAAATGAATATCAATTAAAAACAACAATTGAGACTGGTGAAAAGATGGATAAGGTATTTGAAAATTGCACGTATTTAAATGTTTTAAATGACCAACGGTTTAAAGCAGAACATTTTTTTGATGCCGATCATTTAAATGAAAAAGGCGCAAAATTATTTTCAGAAATATTAAACACACAGCTCAGCCAATAAAGTACTATTTTTGAAACATGACAAACTATCACATCCAAGCTTATACATCTCAATATTTTGGAATTTGGAATCAATTTGTTCAGAATTCTGAAAATGCCACTTTCTTATTCGAAAGAGATTTTATGGAATACCATAGCGATAGATTTGTAGACGCTTCGTTTATGGTTTTTCAAGACGATGAGCTTATTGCAATTTGTCCAGCCAATAAAAATTTAACCGCGCTTTATTCACATCAAGGATTGACATATGGAGGCATAATATTTAAAGATACTTTCAATTTAAATGATATTCATTCGGTTTTAGTCACTGTGTTTTCGTATTTAAAAACTTGCGGTTATTCTGATTTTGTAATTAAAAGAATGCCTAACTTTTATGGCAATGAACAACTGCTAAAATTGAAACATCAACTCATAAAAAACAACGCAAATACTTTTAGAACTGATATGGTTTTGGCCATAGATTACAGAAAGCCTTTAGCCATTCATAAAACAAAATTAAAACATTACCAAAAGAATTTATCTACGGGTTTTGAAGTAAAAGAAACTGATGATTTTTCAGAATTCTGGAATGCTATCTTGACTCCAAGGTTACTAGAAAAGCACAATGCAAAACCAATACATTCACTCGAAGAAATTACCTATCTTAAATCCAAATTCCCTAGGAATATCAAACAATATAATTTGTATTTAGATGAAGAATTATTGGCGGGAATTACCTTATTTGACGCCGGCACAGTGGTAAAATCCCAATATGGAGCAACTTCAATTAACGGTGAAAAAGCACGAGCGATAGAATTTTTATTTTTGCATCTCATTTATAAATATCAACAAAAGGGAAGAAGCTTCTTTTCAATGGGAACTGTCACCGAACAAAATGAATTAGGTTATAATTCAGGGTTATTAAAGCAAAAAGAAGAATTGGGCTGTGACTTATATTTGCAAGATTTTTTAAGTTTAAAATTATCATGATCAAATTTCTAGACCTTCAAAAAATAAACGCTGCCTATAAAGCGCAGTTTCAACAGAAGTTGGAAACTGTACTTAACAATTCACAATTCATTTTAGGTACTGAAGTTGCTGAATTTGAATCAAATTTTGCCAATTATTGCGGTACCAAATACTGTTTAGGAACCGCCAATGGTTTAGATGCGCTATCACTTATTTTAAAAGGCTATATCCATTTAGGAAAGTTACAAGTTGGCGATGTTGTACTTATTCCAGGAGTTACTTTTATTGCCACAGCGCAGGCCATTGTAAATGCTGGTTTAGAACCTGTTTTTGTAGAACCAGATGCTTTAAGTTTTAACGTGACGGCTGAAACCTTGGAGCCTCATATCAGCTCAAACGTAAAGGCGATTGTAGTGGTGCATGTTTATGGCCAATTGGCCGATATGTCATCTATAGAGGCGTTGGCCTCAACGCACAATTTATTGCTGATTGAAGATGCAGCACAGGCTCATGGTGCGGTTTGTCCGAGTAGCGGCAAAAAGGCTGGAAGTTTTGGCAACGCCGCAGCTTTTAGTTTTTATCCCACAAAAAATTTAGGTGCTTTGGGTGATGCAGGTGCCATTACTACTAATGATTTAGGCTTATATGAATGTGTACAGAAAATGCGCAATTATGGTTGCAGTAAAAAATACAGACATGAAATCTATGGCGTCAATAGTAGGTTAGATGAAATTCAGGCTGCTTTTTTAAATGTGAAATTGCCGTTTTTGGATGTTGCAAATTCAGCCAGACAATCCATTGCTACAAGGTATTTAAATGAGATGCAAAACGACAAAATACTGCTCCCAAAAGTTGAACATAAAAATGCTCATGTATTTTATGTATTTGCAGTTCGCGTTGCAAATAGACTTGATTTCTTGGCTTACCTAGATGTTCGTCAAATAGAATATGTGATTCATTATCCAACACCTATTCACAAGCAATTAGCATTTTCAAAATATAAAAACTTAAATTTGCCCATAACAGAAGCCATTCACGCCTCTGTAGTGAGTATTCCAATTTCCCCAGTAATGGAATATGAACAAGTTAGCGACGTTATTAAGGCTTTAAATGCGTATTAATTGAAAAACTTACTGACCTACATCGACAATCATGTTTTAATTAAAGCAGCAAAACTGAATACCATTGTTGTTTTTTTAAAAATTATCTCTGGGATTGCTATTTCCAAAGCTATTGCTGTTTTTATTGGTCCGGAAGGTTTTGCCTTAATCGGCAATGTTAGAAATCTGCTCAAGGCCATTCAAACCTTTTCTATTTTTGGGATTTATAACGGACTAGTAAGTTCAATTAGTAAAGTGAAAGATAATGTATATGAATTAAGTAAGACTGTTTCAACAGCTTATTACATGGGATTTTTCACGACCATGATACTTGCTTTTTTTTGTTATTATCAAGCCGATCTCATTAATAGTTGGATTTTTCCACTTCGTTATAATTACGCTTATATCATTAAAATTTTAGCCTTAGCCTTGCCTTTTTACGCCTTAAATATGTTTAGCTACGCCATCATGAATGGTTTTGCTAAATATAAAATGATGATGGTTATTAATATTTTAGGTCAAGTAGTTGGTCTATTAATTACCTTATTACTCATCTGGCGCGAAAACATTGACGGAGCTTTAATTGCTGTTGTAATAACACCATCGCTAACCTTTTTAATTACGATGGTGGGATTTTCGAACCAGCGCAGTTTGGCTTCTGAAGTTAAAATAAAAAACATTGATCTTAGCGTCTTAAAAAAGTTTGGACCCTATGCTATTATGGCTTTGGTAACGGCCATTGCTTTGCCACTTACCTATATAGTTATTAGAAATTATATTATAGCCAACGTAGGTTTTAAGGAGGCTGGTTATTGGGAAGCTATGAATAGAATTTCGGATTATTATTTGATGTTCGTTAATTCTATTATGGCTTTGTACATCATTCCCAAATTCAGAAATATAGAAGGAAAGGAAGCTTTTAAAGCTGAGGTTAAAAACTTTTACTTGAGTTTTTTACCTTATGTGATGCTGGGTCTTGCTATTATTTATCTTTTTAGACCATTAATTGTGCAACTGGTTTTCACCAGTGCGTTTCAACCTGTTGAAGATTTATTCTTATGGCAAATTTTAGGCGATTTGGTTAAGGTGCTTTCTACCGTGATTGCGTATCATTTTTTGGCTAAGAGAATGTTTTGGCATTTTATAATTATCCAAGTTTTTCTCTTTGTAATTTTATATTTTTCATCCGTGATGCTTATTGATAATTTCGGACTAAAAGGCGCCGTTATGGGACATTTTGTTGCTTATCTGCTACAATATGGTATCATACTTCTTATTTTTAACAGTGCAATTTTTGGAGTGTTATCAGATGAAGAACAGGAGTTATAATATTTGATCAGTGAAATTACCATCCTTTATAAAAAACAATACGGTTTTAAAGATTACGTCTTTAAATTCAGCTGTAATTGTTGTAAGATTGGTTATTTCATTAATCGTTCAGCACTTTCTGGCACTTATAGTTAAAGAAGCTGGTATTGCCAAGGTTGGTCAGTTGCGAAATGTTCTGGCTATGCTCACCAGTTTTACCACTTTGGGTGTATTTAGTGGTATTGTGAAGTATGTCTCGCAATACAAAACCGATCAACCAACCCTTCAGAAATTATTTTCTACCAGTGCTGTTTTTGCCTTGTTTGGCTCAGTGGTTTCGGCCATGGTTTTGTTTATTGGCGCCGATTATTTTGCTTTAAAGCTTTTAGATGATATTGGTCTGAGCTTTTTGTTCAAAATCATTGCCTTAACGGTCCCTTTTATAGCGATTCAACGAATTTTTTATGCTGTAATAAACGGGCTTTCAGATTATAAAAAGTACGCAAAGATTGAGTTAATCAGTTATATTTTAGCAATCTTGGTATTGCTCTTCGGACTATTCAACTATAACATAACCGGTGTTTTGGTAGCTATTGCCTTGAGTCCGATTATTCAACTCATAGTGTTATTGTTGATTTTTGGAGATGTTTTAAAAGAATATGTTCATTTTAAAGAGCTAAAATTTGATTTATCATTTAAAAATCAATTACTGGCCTTTACACTTATGTCCTTTGTGTCAACAATTTTGCTCAACTATGTTGAATTAGACATTAGAACGGTAATCAAAAATAAAATTAGTGTAGATGAAGCAGGTTACTGGACCGCCATTAATTTTATATCAAAAAATTATATGGTGTTTTCTACGGGATTATTCACCTTGTATGTTTTGCCGCGTTTTGCCGCTATAAACAATCAGGTTGATTTTACTAAAGAAGTGTTTCATATCTACAAAACTATTTTACCAATTTTTGCCATAGGAATGTTGTTGATATATTGGTTTAGAGATTACATCATTCAAATAATTTACCCAGAATTTACCGGAATGTCGCCCTTGTTTAAATGGCAACTTTTAGGTGATTTTATACGTTTGTGTTCTTTGGTAATAGCACATCAGTTTTTAGCCAAACGCATGGTGAAGAGTTTTGTTATCACCGAAATTTTATCTCTGGCAAGTTTTTATATTCTTTCGTTAATATTGATTAAATATTATAGTACCGAAGGTGTTGTTATGGCTCATTTTTTTAGATACATCCTTTACTTTGTTGTGGTGTTTGTGCCTGTTGTTTTCTATTTTAAGAAGTTTAAAAAATAGAAATAGTGGTTTTAGATACTGCATTAATAATAAATCTCGATGCATTTTCTATGTGCAAGACGATTATAATCAAAAAAAGCCTATAGTCTATCTAAACATTCCTTAGCAAATACCCAAACCATCAATTTCACAATATCAATTTCGATTATTTATTGTGAAAACTAAAGTTTCCAAAACTCCAAATAGCGCTTGGCACTTGCTACATAATGATGTTCGCGCTCAATAAAAGCACGCGCTTGTCCCGAAATTTTAAAAATCTCATTAGGGTTGTCGATAAGCCATTCTAATTTTTCAGCAATCTTTTTCGCATCCGGAAGCGCATTGATGCAAACTTCATTTTCAGTTAAATTATAATGGTCTAGAAACTCTTGTTCAGCACCGGTAAATACTACTTTTCCTTTTGCCATAGCTTCAAGTGCATTATAACCTTGATCGTAAGCATAAATTTGATCTAATAAAATATGCGATTGGTCAAATGCTTTGATGTAATCCTTGTAAGGAAGATTTTGCACTGTAATAATTTCAATTTTATCAGCATATTTTTCTTGCACAATTTTTAGTGCGGCTTCAAAGATGTCGTTGCCTTTTTTAAAATAATTGGTCTTGTTGATACCATGAAAAATTACTATTTTTTTACCAATTACCAAAGGGGTATACTTAAGCTTTTCAGTATTTACTGGATTGGGAACCATGCCTAAATATTTTGCTTCTCCTTTATAAGGAATATGATAATCTAAATCGCTGGCGATAATCCCATCGCATTGTGTTCTAACAAATTTAAAATGTGTTTCACCTTGTTTTGAAATTTTATTAAAAACGCGTTGATAGGCTTTTTCTGTTATTTTTCCATCAAAATAGGGACTAAAGAGCGAATGTTTTAGTTTTTTTTCGAAGGCATACTTTACACTTATATAGTCTGTTCCGCAAGCGAGTAAGAATAGTTTACTGTTGTGTTTATTTAGAAAATTAATGATTTCCCTTTCATGTTTGGCTTGAATTCCTATCGGATTTTGATTGATAAGTTGCACCACGTCGAATCCTTTTAACGCCTCACTGTGTTTGAAAAATTGCTGTTTCAGTGATATGGAGCCGATATCAATTCTTAATAATTTAAAAATTCCAACCTTCAATTTCTTTAACAATCCTTTTTCAAAATGACGTGTCAATTTAATATCGGACGGAAAATCTTTAAAAAAGTCACCAGCAGAAATCAAGGTTACTTCATGTCCAATAACTAGCAATCCTTCTTTTAAGGAATTGTGCAATCGGCTGTATTCTCCAACTAAAAGAATTTTCATAAATGGCGTATATTTACACAAATCTAATGTCTCAAAAATAGTGTAAAAATGATGCAGTCTCGGCGAAAAGTTGCTGTAATTTGTATTTCTTTAGCAAACGGTGGTGCTGAAAAATCATCATCCATGTTAACTAATATGTTAGTTGATAAAGGTTTTAATGTGCACACTATAATTATAAAAGATGAGGTGATTTATGATTTTTCTGGTAAACTTTTCAATCTTGGAGCATTTAAAAGTGAAAACGACAACATTTTAAAGCGCATTGGTCATTTGAAAGTTTTAAGACGATATTTGGTTAATGAGGGTATTGATATTGTTATCGATAATCGAACGCGAAATAAGTCTCTAAAGGAGTTTATTTATTTGTTTTATATCTACTCTGGATTTAACATTATTTATGTTGTGAGAAGTGCCTATTTGCAGAATTATTTTCCAAAATATCGCTGGCTTGCCAAAGCAATGATAAAAAGAAGTTCAAAAATAGTAGGTGTCTCTAAAAACATTGCTGTAAAGGTTAATGCGTTGTATCAAACCAATAAAGCGTTACACATTTATAATCCTGTTTCTAAAGTTTCTCAATCACCTATTAATATTCCAAAGCCCTACATTCTTTTTTTAGGTCGAATAGATAACCACGCTAAAAATTTTGAATTGTTATTAGATGCATATAGATTGTCTGCGTTGCCTGATAATCAAATTAAGCTCAAAATTTATGGTCATGGACCAGATGAGACGTGGTTAAAACACAAAATAGACCTTTTTAATTTATCATCGGATGTTGAATTACATAGCTTTAATATGGAGCCGGAACAAATTTTGCGTGAGGCATATTTTTTAGTTTTGACAAGTAATTATGAAGGTTTTCCCAGAGTTCTAATAGAATCCCTCTCAGTTGGTACACCAGTTATCTCTGTAGATTGCGAAAGTGGACCAAATGAAATAATATTTAATGAAGAAAACGGTTTATTAGTTGAAAAAGGCAATGCTACATTACTTGCGAATGCATTCAATCGGTTTATCTTTGATAAAGAAATGTATAACAAATGTAAAAACAATGCCCAAGCAAGTGTGAGGACATATTATCAAGAGAATATAGTGATGCAATGGGAACAAATACTAAATCATATTTAAACTCAATTAACCAAGTAGAGTTAATTTCAATTGAAAAAATCTCGGATCCAGAAGGTAGGGGAAATTTATCAGTAGTAGAAAAAAACACATTGCCATTTGAGGTAAAGCGTGTATATTATCTTTATGATGTTCCGAGCGATGCATCGCGAGGTGGTCATGCGCACATCGAATTAGAGCAGTGCTTAATTGCTGTAAGCGGCAGTTTTGATGTTGTTTTAACTGATGGGAAAAAGAAAAAAATTGTACATCTCAACAAACCTAATAGAGGTTTAATTATCCCTTGCGGAATTTGGCGCGAATTAGAAAATTTTTCATCGGGTTCAGTTTGCTTGGCTTTGGTTTCGGAGGTGTATGACGAATCGGACTATATTAGAGATTACGAAGTTTTTAAATCATTTAAAAGCCGTTAGGTATATATTTTTTGAAATTAAATAATCCTGAAATTGTTTTAAGCCAATAACTAAAAAATTGGGTGCATGCAGCAATAGTCGTTGTTTAAAGTTTAGGGATTTTAAACTGATGGCATACTTTAATTTTTTTAGTGTAGCCGCATCATTGTGATATTTGCAATGTATAGCTATAGAATAGCGGTTCAAATCTAAATACTTTTTTAAGCTTGGATGTTTTTTTTCGTCATTCACAAATCGATTAAACAGCTTGTATTTTTCTAATCTGTGATTTTCCTTTGATAAACTATTATTAATGGTTTTGTCATAACAGGTAGTAACTTTTGGATTAAAAATAATTTTGCCATGTAATCCGTATTTAATCCATAAATCAAGATCTTGTCCCGAAAGCACCGTTTTATCAAAGCCTCCAAGTTTCAAAAACGATGACTTAGAAAAGGCAACGGCCGACGTCCAAGCAATGGGATGAATGTTACTCGCTTCAAAATAATCTTCAATCAAAATAATCTCATCTGTTAATGTTAGATTATAACTGGCATTATGAGTAAAATTATTTTTGAGTTTCAACGTATAAGCATTGCAAAACAAATCGGCATCGGGAAATTTGTCAATTGATTTGCGAAGTTCTTCTAAGTGATTAGATTGCCAAAAATCGTCCGCATCTAACAAAGCAATGTAGTTACTTTTGGATTGCGCAATTCCATAATTTCTGGCGTGTGCTGCACCTTGATTTTGTTGTTGATACAGTTGAATCCGCTTATCGGTAATAGACCGTATAACAGAAAAACTTTTATCGGTTGATCCATCATCAACAATAATCACTTCAAAATCAGTGAAACTCTGATTGAGAACACTGTCAAGAGTATTTTTGATATGATCTTCTTTGTTAAACAAAGGAATTACAACTGAAAAAAAGGGCATTTAAAAATTGGTTTTAAAATGTTTAAGTATTTTTTTTGCAACACCAGTAGCTGACTTTAAGTCTTTGTCCGTTATGGCACCATCTATCAAACTGCTTTCTTTAAATGCGTGCATAAATTGTTGACATTTATTAATGTCAATTTCTAAATTTACTGCTTTTTCGAGTAAAATTTTAAGGTTTGCCCCATTGTATTTTAGGCAAATTTTATCGCAATCATAAAATGAATTACCCAAAACAAGGAGTTTTTTATAGTGACTTATAGCTTCAATACCAACGGTTGAATTATTGACAATTACCACATCCGCTTGTTTTAAAGCTTCGTTTAATGGGCTGTGATTGTCTATAATAATGGTGTTTTTGTTTATATAATTGTAAATTTCCGATTCGTACAGTCCCATATAAACGGGATGTTCTCTCACGACTAGCATACAGTCTTTAGGAAGGTTTTTATGAACCGATTTTAAAATTTCTAAATGTGATGAAAAATGCGGACTATGATAAATCATATTTACATCTATGGGCACTTGAAATATAAGCAGAAAGACCTTTTTTCCTTCAAACTTAATTCGTGTTTTTTTTTGTTTGCTAAGCTTATTTCTTAAATTGGTTACATCGGTTTGAATTAAATCTGGCGGAAATGAAGCCTGTTTGCCTTTGAGTGTTTCAATAAAAAAATCGAACAGTCTGTAAAAGGGAGAACGCTTGTATTTGTTATTAGAATTATGAATCCATTTTAATGAAATGGCTTCTTTTGACTTAAGTTCTAGTTGATCAAAATGACTTCTGAAATTCAAATTTGCATTAACGCCTTTGTTGTCGAAAATTGTGGTGTTAAAAGGACCTTGTTCTAAATAATAAACTTTGATGTTGAATTTTTTGGCAACAGCAACGCAAACTTCAACCGACAATCTAGAATCGCCAACTACTAAAATATAATTAGGTTCATGATTTTGGAATAAATTACGATACAAATCAATATAGGAGAGTGCTTGAATTTGCAAATCTTTTGCATTAATACTTGGTACTAAGCGCTGATGAAATTTAATTAATTCGTTAAAATCAATACCATGATAACTACTTTTAGACTGAACAATTTTGAGATATTTTGATTTTTGTTGCTGGGCATGTCGCCAAGCTCTTACAGGAAGCCAAAACCCTTTTTTTCCTCTTAACCAAGTAAATAGAAATCCGCTGAAATGAATACTTAAATATTGAAAGTTGGTAGTAAAGCCTTCGTTCTGCAAAGCTTTTTCAACCCCGATAAAAAATCGTGAAAATTTATCGAAGTATCCTACGCAAATTACGTTCATTTAATAACCAAATATTTTATTTCGCTGAGCTGCGCTGTACCACTTCAAAAACCTTATTATTATCGCATTTCATGGTTTTGCTAGGGTATTTTAGCAATAATGCGTAATCGTGGGTGGCCATTAAAATGGTATTGCCGTTTTTGTTGATGTCTTGTAATACTTCCATGACTTCGATACTGGTTTGCGGATCTAGATTGCCTGTAGGTTCATCGGCTAGTATTAACTCTGGATCGTTCAACAAGGCTCTGGCTATCGCAATACGCTGCTGCTCACCTCCCGAAAGTTCGTGGGGAAATTTAAAGCCTTTGGTTTTCATATCAACTTTTGAAAGCACTTTTTCAATACGCTGGGTAATTTCAGATTTATCTTTCCAACCTGTAGCTTTAAGCACAAATTCCAAGTTATTGTTCACAGTTCGATCGGGTAATAGCTTAAAATCCTGGAAAACAACGCCTAATTTTCGTCTTAAAAACGGAATGTCTTTTTCTTTGAGTTCACGTAAATTATAATCAACAATAAAACCTTCACCTTCAGTAAGCATTAAATCGCCATAAAGGGTTTTCATAAAGCTACTTTTGCCACTGCCAGTTTTTCCTATAAGATAAACAAAATCACCTTTTTGCATTTCAAAATTAATGTCTTGAAGTACCATGCTATCGCCTTGGTAAATGGTGGCATCTTTAAGCTGTAATATTGTTTCGGCCATAGAACTTGTTGTGAATTGTGTATTGTAAAAGTATTATTATTGTGGCAATTAAAAAAGTTTTCAAAATGCAACAATAGTTGTATTGAATTTATGAAACGGTCGCGTGCTTCTAAAATTGTATTTTTTCAGGCCATGTGTTTTCTCTTATTTCTGATAAGCACTAATACCTAAACAAGTTTTTATTTGAAATAACCTGCTTACACAGACTTATTTATACCTTTCTTCACCTGAAAAAACAGTTCCACCATAGCAATGAACATCATGGTATAGGCCACGAGTTCAACCGCTTCTTCTGAAATACGTTCTACTTGATATAAATAATTGTCGCCCATAATAGATTTCCATATAGACGGTTTGCCATAAAAACGCGTAAATACATGTAAATTTACTAAAGCAATCAATAATATACCAAAGCCTAGAGTGTTTCGAAGGGCATTGGTTTGTTCAATAAATAATTTAAACTTCTTAATTAAAATTGCTACCGAAATAATTATCAGTATCACGACAAAAGGAAACCAGCCTATCGAAGGGAAATGGAAATCAAACCAAGCATCGTGTTCTCTTATTAAATGCGCTGTGATGAATAGACTAAGAATTGCCATGAAAACTTGATGCGATTTATTTGTCAAGACCGATAAAAATCCAATTATAATAATTACCAATAAAATTATATGTTGAGCAATTTCAATAACATCGTTTTCATTGGCACTACCATTTTTGAAATCTAATTCAATTAACATGGAGCAGCCTAGCATTACTATAGCATACACGAGGAATCTTAAAAAGGTAAATAGGAATGTTTTCATTAGATTTTTATTTATTTAAGTTAGTTTTTACGAAAGCGATGATTAATTTTTATTCTGAGACAAACTGAAAAATTAAAACAGTCTTCTTAATTAATTTCACAAAGGCATAATTCTATGCGATTGAAATTTGAATCGTGGAGAAAGATTTCAACTTTGGCTCGGTAAAAGTATTATTTCCGAAACAATATTCAAATTTTGAGCGATGTTTTAGAATAACATTAAATAAGCTACCGAATATTTTTAATAAAAAAGTTTATAATTATAGGGCAAAACTAGCGTTATAGTGTTTAAGATTCAACTATTTTTGAAGCATCAATCAATCCATATTATTAAATAAGAAACCTTTGTTATGTATAATCATAAAAATCTGTTTGGTTTAATTTTCATCCTTTTTGCCAATACTATTTTGGCGCAACAATCCGCTGTTTTCAACAACGATTGGGTGGATTATCAAAAGGCCGTAAATTTATATAATGAACATCAATACCAATCGGCGCAAATGCTTTTTATAACAGCTCAAGACAAGGCAACTTCTCAAATTATCAAATCGGATTGTGCGTATTACATTGCCAATAGCGCAGTGCGTTTAAATCAGCCAAATGCCGAGCAGCTGGTTTTAGATTTTGTAGAAACCTATCCAACTTCAACCAAACGAAACACGGCTTTTTTAGATATTGGTGATTACTATTTTAAAACTGGCAAATATGCTTACGCGAGAAAATGGTATGATAAAGTTGATGAGTCTGGATTGAGTTTTACTGACAAAGAAGCCTTTAATTTCAATTATGGCTATACCAACTTTACCACTGGAAATAAAAAAGATGCGGAAAAGTATCTTCAACGCGTTACTACGTCAAAAACCTATGGCTCTCAGGCAAAGTATTATATTGGTTTTATGGCTTATGAAGGCGACGACTATAATACTGCAAATGCCTATTTTGAACAAGTAAGCGATAATGAAAAATACCAGGAAAAGCTTTCCTATTACCAAGCCGACCTCAATTTTAAACTTGGTAAGTTTGAAGAAGCCATCCAACTGGCGAAGCAGCAATTACCAAAGGGGAATCCAGAGGAAGTTTCTGAACTCTCAAAAATAATTGGAGAAAGCTATTTTAATTTAGAACAATACAACGAAGCCTTGCCATATCTTAAAGCCTACAGAGGGAAAAAGGGAAAATGGAATAATACCGATTACTATCAGCTTGGTTATACCTATTATAAACAAAATGACTTTGAAAATGCTATTTCAGAATTTAATAAAATCGTAGACGGAAATAACGCTGTGGCTCAAAATGCCTACTATCATTTAGGTGAAAGTTACATCAATTTAGATAAAAAGACTGAAGCGTTAAATGCCTTCAGAAATGCCTCTGAAATGCCGTATGATGCCAAAATAAAGGAAGACTCCTGGCTTAATTATGCCAAAATCAGTTATGAAATTGGGAATCCATATCAATCCGTTCCGCAAGTATTAACGGGCTACCTAAACGCCTATCCAAAAACGCCCTATCGCGATGAAGTAGAAAGCTTGTTGATAGATTCTTATATTACCTCAAAAAATTACAAAGAAGCTTTAGAATTATTGGAGAATAAAAAAAGCTTTGCAAATAAGGCAGCTTTACAAAGAGTAGCATTTTATAGAGGAATTGAGCTTTACAATGAAAATAATTATTCACAAGCTTTAGGAATGTTCAAGAAATCTATTGCCGAAACCGTGGACGCGCAAGTGAACGCACGCGCTTTATTTTGGAAAGCTGAAACCGAGTACCAGCTTAATAACTACAATGAATCTCTGATTAGTTTAAAACAATTTCAACAGGCATCCGAAGCGGCTAACACCACTGAAATTGCCCAACTAGATTACAGTTTGGCCTACGTTTATTTTAAGTTGAAAAATTACGAGCAAGCCACGAGTTATTTCAGTAAATACATAAAAAATCAGAATGGGGAATCCTTAAAATTGAACGACGCCTATTTAAGATTGGGTGATGGATATTTTGTGACTTCTAATTATTCCGAAGCCATCAAAGCCTACGATAAGGCCGCTAAAATTAACAATATAGAATCAGACTACGCTGCTTTTCAAATAGCGATGAGTAATGGTTATATAGGTAAAATACCTCAGAAGATTGATGGCCTGAAAAGTTTTATCAGTACTTATAAATCGTCAGGATTGCGCGATGACGCTATGTATGAGCTGGCAAATACTTATGTAAAAACCAATCAAATTAGCTTAGCGATTGATTTGTACGATCAGTTAAATGCCGAATACAAGAACAGCGTATTTATTTCAAAATCTATATTGCGCCAGGGTTTGGTATACTACAATCAAAATGATACAAGTAAGGCACTTACAAAATTTAAAAAAGTAGCAGCAGATTATCCCAATTCAGAAGAAGCCAATCAGGCTGTAGCCACTGCGAGATTGATTTATATAGATTTAGGTGAAGTTAATGCGTATGCACAATGGGTTAAGACTTTAAAATACATTGAAGTTTCTGATGCTGAGTTGGATAACACAACATACTTAGCCGCGGAAAAGCAGTATTTAGATGCCAATGTAGATAATGCTATCAAACAATTCAATAATTATATTAACAGTTTTCCCAACGGATTAAATGCTTTGAAAGCGCATTTTAATCTGGCCCAATTGTATTACGGGAAGGATTTATTCGACAATGCACAACCGCATTACGCTTATGTTTTGGAGCAGAATAACAATGAGTATTCTGAGCAATCTATGGTGAAACTTTCAGAAATTTATTTGAATAAATCTCTGTGGAATGAGGCCGTATCTATTTTAGAGCGCTTAGAAACTTCAGCAAGTTATCCTCAGAATATTGTGTTTGCACAATCTAATTTGATGAATGCCTACTACCAACTAAAAAATTACAATAAAGCCGTGTCATATGCCGAAAATGTAATGACCAAGGTTGGTGGCGACACAAAGATTAAAAACGATGCACAAATCATAATTGCGCGCTCAGCTATTGCGCTAGATGATATGCAAAAGGCAAAATCGGCCTATGCAAATTTAGAAAAAACAGCCTCAGGTGCTTTGGCTGCGGAAGCTTTGTACTATAGTGCATATTTCAAAAACGCTGATGGAAATTATGAAGTTTCAAATACAGTAATTCAAAAATTAGCAAAAGATTATTCTAGCTATAAATTATACAGCGCCAAAGGTTTGGTGGTTATGGCGAAAAATTACAATGCTTTAAACGATACGTTTCAGGCCACTTATATTTTAGAAAGTGTGATAAAGAATTTCGCTGAGTTTAGCGACGTTGTTTTAGAAGCGCAAACCACCTTACAATCCATCAAAGAAACTGCGGCTAAAACTAATGCTTCGGTTGAAACTGATAAGAATTAACAAACCTATTTCAAGAATTAAAATATGCAAAAGCAAACCGTTTATACCTTTCTTTTTATTTTGATGTTCCCTTTGTTTTCTTGGGCCCAAGACCGGAAAACCGACACCATAGACACACAATCTGTAAATGTTGTAAAACCATATACCCCTACTATTTCCGATGCGTTTAAGATAAAAGAAATACCTGTTTTAAGTGAAGACGATAATCTTAAAAAGCAAGTGGTTAAATATAATATATTTTCAATTCCAGTGGCCTCTACTTTCACGCCTGCCAAAGGGAAGGCAGCCGAAGTTGACAAACAAACACAACAAAATCTTTACGATAATTATGCCTCTTTGGGTGTGGGAAGTTATACAAGTATTTTAGGTGAACTATACATTAATCACGAGCTTATTAGAGGTGAAAATGTTGGTGGTTCATTCTCGCATCATTCATCACAAGGTGGAATTGAAGATGTGCTATTGGACGATTCGTTTTCAAAAACAGGATTATCGGCTTATTTCTCTAAGGCTTTACGCGACTACGATTGGAAAGTTGAAACGGCATACCAACGAAATACTTTCAACTGGTATGGTTTGCCACAGACTTTTTTTAATGAAGCGAATTCGGGCGGTATCGATCCAGCCCATACTTTTAATAATTTAAGTGTGAATGGAACAGTCAATTTTAGCAATGCTACTGTAAATGGCGCTTCTGTATTATTCAGAAGATTTAGCGATGATCGTGGTTCAGCTGAAAATAGATTTGTAGCAAAAAGTGGTTTCGATATTCCTATTAGAGGCGAAAGCCTTGCATCGGAACTGAAAATCGATTTTTTAAAAGGTGGTTTTGACAATGATTTTTTCGGGAGTCAAGAACTTAAATATGGAAATGTAAACGTCGGGCTAAAATCAGCCTATCAACTTGAGCAAGATGATTTAACAGTTAACTTAGGGGCTAATTTGGTTTATTTAAACGATACTGAAGGCGGTAAAAATAAATTTTTTATCTATCCAAACATAACGGCATCCTACCGTTTGGTAAGTGACGTTGTAATTGCCTATGCCAGTATTACCGGTGATTTGGTTCAAAATACGTATTCAGATTTTTCTGATGCCAACCCGTTTGTGTCTCCGACTTTAAATATTGCCCCAACCGATCAAACTTACAATGCAAGTATTGGTATGAAAGGAAAATTGAGTAACGCCGTTAGTTATAATGTAAACGGAAGTTATTTGGACGAAAAGGTAAAACCATTGTTTAAAGCAAATAGTGTAGTTACAGGTGCAACACAAGATTATCAAAACGGAAATTCCTTTGGGATAATTTACGACGATGTACGAACCTTTTCGGTTTTAGGTCAATTGTCGTTTGATATCAATAGAAATATCAATTTGATTATGCAAGGGGAATATTTTAGTTATCAACTCACAACACAAGCAGAAGCTTGGAACCTTCCTGATTTAAAAGCTTCGGCTATTTTGAATGCTCAAATTGATGATAATTGGTTTGCAGGGGCTAGTTTGTTTTTTATAGGAGAGCGGAAGGATGAATTCAGAGTTGATGGTACGCTCTTGCCAATGGAACCTGTGACAGTAACATTAGAAAGCTTTTTAGATGCGAATTTACACGTAGGTTATAGAATTAATCAACAACTTTCGGTTTTTGGAAAGGTGAATAATATCCTTAATAACGATTATCAGAATTGGAGTAATTTTCAAGTTCAAGGTATTCAGGTTTTGGCAGGTGCAACTTATCAGTTTGATTTTTAAAACTCCTAATTCCTGCAATCCCGATAGCCATCGGGAGGAATCTTGTCATTGAACCGACAAATTCATAAAACCTAATGACTATTATTTTGTTAAATCAAATTAGAACCAAACGCGCCAAATAATCAAAATGCGCGCCATCTTCTATTTTTTCACATTGTAAACCAACAGTTTCACAAGCCGTTTTTAGGGTTTCAAAATCGAGGTATAACCATTTCATTGCAATTTCATCTTCGCCTTTATAACTCAGATAATAATCGAGCTCGCCATAATAGCCGGCATTTAAATCCATCCAATAGCCGCCATCGTCGTCTTCATACATGTATTTAATATCGGACGAATCGATTAAAATTTGTCCACCAGAGCTTAACAATGATTTCAAGTGATTTAGATAATGCGCAACTTTGTTAAGCTCTTGAAATATACCTGTACCATTCATCAAAAGTAAAATGGTGTCGAATCTTTCAACCTCATCTAAAACATCAAGACCTTCAACATGCGAGACGCCGCGCATTTTTGCGACTTCAATTGCACCTTTTGAAATATCAATCGCCTTAACGTTGAATCCTTTATTTTGAAGATACAAACTATGATTTCCGGCACCGCAACCCACGTCTAAAATACGTCCTCTACATAATTTTAAGGCGGTTTTTTCTATGGTAGGCATCGCTTTAAAGCCTCTGAACAAATAGGGTAACGGCAGTTCATCGTCATCCGATATATTGGTTGAAGTAATTAGGTTTTCGGCATGTTGGCCGTTGTAATAGTCTAATAGGGCCTGTCCAAAAAGATCTTTCATAAAATCGTATTTTGTCTTGGTATTATTTTTGATAATTATTTTGAGTTTTCGTAAAATTCAAAGAAATTATTTTGATGTTAAGTATAAGACAATCAAAAAAAGTATTTGATAAATCATTATTTTTACATTATGCAAGACTTACTTCAGTATTTACCAGTAATGGCCAAAGATAAGCATAAGGAGAATAAAATATTTTTCGCAAAGCTAAAAAAAAAGGCACCCAAAAATCTTGATTATGTGATGCAAGAATTGCATACCGCAGAGTTTAAAAGAACGGACTGTTTAACATGTGCCAATTGTTGCAAAACTACTGGGCCGTTGTTTACAGATAAGGACATTGAGCGCATTTCAAAGTATTTTAAAATGAAACCAAGTGTTTTTATAAAAAATTTCTTGCACTTAGATGAAGAAAACGATTACGTACTGCAATCGTTGCCTTGTACTTTTTTAGGAGCGGATAATTATTGTTCAATTTATGAAGTGAGACCCAAAGCGTGCAGAGAATTTCCGCACACCGATAGAAAGAAATTTCAGCAAATTGCGCAACTAACCTTAAAAAATGTTGCGATTTGTCCAGCAGCATTTAATATTGTTGAAGACATGAAAAAACGTATTCTATGATAAAGACATTAAAATTACACAGTTTCATCGGCGTATGCTTACTTTTTTCAGCATTGAATGTCAATGCCCAGGAGTGGATGAGTAACCTAAAAGTAGCTCAACGGTTAGCAGCGGTTCAAAATAAAATGATTTTAATGGTTTGGGAAGAAGAAACTTTTTACGATTACCCCGTTATTGTTGTTAACCGCAATAACCAATCCATTATAGTTAATAATTTATTTTCGGAACCAGAGCTAAATAAATCACTCTGGGAATATTTTGTTCCGGTGGTGGTTTCGGAGTATGTTTATGATGATCTTTACGAAAGCATCAAGAACAAACGTTCGGATATCTATTTAGATAAATTGAGTGATCCTTCCTTAAAAGTAATGGATATTAATGGGAATATCGTTAATGTAAAAATGGGTTATGATAATGACTTTAATCTTTCAAGAATTATAGAAGATTATGCTTTTACCACTGAATTTTTAGCCCAAGAACTAAAAAACTATGCTCAGTCTAAAACGTTTTACACCAGTTATTTTTTAGCCTCAAAATATCTTGATTTCTCGATGTATAGCAAACCCAGAGTGCGGTCTAACCTAATAAATTTGGCTAAAATTTATATGAATGAAGCGGCTGACTTATTAGCTGCGGAACCAGATGATAAAAAGCCGGAATTACAACAAAGATTAGAGCTTTTAGAATTAGAAGTTGATTTAATTGAAGGCCAGACCGGAACCGTATTGAGAAAATTAAAAAGGTTGGATAAGAATATTGTTCACGAAAGCAATGAAACGTATCAAGCCTTTTTATATTTTACGGCGCATAAAATGCGCAATGATCATGAAAAAGCTGAAGTATGGAGACCACTGGTTTCACTTGTTAACATTAAGAAAGCACAAAATATATTAAAAATCAATTCGAATTAAGATGGAGTCCATTATTAACTACTTTGAAACCATTCCGTCACTTCACCGCAGTATTCTTTTGGTTGGTGGGATTACGTTTTTTTGGTTGTTGGAAGGTGCGTTGCCATTGTTTAAATTTGAGTATAAAAAATGGAAACATGCTATTCCTAACTTATTTTTCACTTTAACTACCATCCTTATAAATTTTGGGTTGGCTTTTGTGCTATTACTTTCTGCGGATTGGGTAAAGGCCAATGATTTTGGAATTATTAACTGGCTGCCTAATACGCCATTGTGGATGTATATTTTAATTGGCGTCTTGCTTTTAGATTTTTTTGGAGCCTATCTGGCACACTATGTTGAACATAAGGTAAAACCTCTGTGGATGATTCATTTAGTGCATCATACAGATCATAACGTAGATACCACAACGGGTAACCGACATCATCCTGTTGAAAGTTTAATTAGATTTGCGTTTACCTTATTTGGTGTTTTTTTAGTTGGAACACCCATAGCAATTGTTATGATTTATCAGTCGCTATCAGTTGTATTTACCCAATTAACCCATGCTAATATCAAATTGCCAAAACGAATTGATAAAATGATAAGTTATTTTCTAGTTTCACCAGATATGCATAAAATACACCACCATTACCGTTTGCCTTATACAGACTCTAATTATGGTAATATTTTTAGTATTTGGGACAGATTATTTGGTACTTACCACTATTTAGACAGAGAAAAATTAGTTTATGGTGTTGATGTTTTTCCAGACGAACAAAAAAATAGCAGCATTGTTGAACTACTTAAACAACCGTTTCAAAAATATGACAGACCAACATTATCATCCGATGTTGAAAATTAATCTGTATTTTATTTTTCTTGTTCTCATGAATTGTAATCCAAAGTCTTCTATAGAAGTTCAAGGACATAGAGGTTGCCGTGGCCTACTTCCTGAAAACACCTTACCAGCTTTTAAAAAAGCCATAGAATTAGGCGTTCATACTTTGGAATTGGATGTAGCGGTAAGCAAAGATGGAATTATCGTGGTATCGCACGAACCTTATATGAATGCCAATATTTGCCACAAACCTGATGGTGGAGATATTTCTGAAGGTGAAGCCAGAGGGTACAATTTATATCAACTTACCTTTGAAGAAATTCAGAATTTTGACTGCGGAAGTAAAACGCAACCAAGATTTCCGGAACAGCAATTAATGAAGGCATCCAAACCTTCTTTATCACAAGTATTTGAATTGGCAGAGGCGTTAACCCCAGAGATTAAATACAATATTGAACTAAAATCGCATCCAGATTATGATGATATTTTCACACCCGCTCCGCAGGAATTTGTGCGTTTGGTATTAGCGGAAATCAATAAACACGATGTTTTCAAAAGAACCAATCTCCAGAGTTTTGACCTTAGAATCCTAGAAGAAATTAAACGTCAAGCGTCAAGCATGCCAGTAGCCGTATTAATTGACGAAGATGAAGCTATCTGGGCCAAAACAACATCATTGTCTTTTTTACCTGAAATCATCAGTCCATATTTTAAATTACTAGATGCCAAAACTGTAAGAAATTTAAAGGCTGAAAACTTTCAAGTAATTCCATGGACGGTTAACGACATTAAAGACATGCAACAAATGATAGATTGTGGTGTAGATGCCATCATCACCGATTATCCGGATAGGTTAATTCCGCTTTTAAAAAAATAATTCCTAAAATTTATTTCCAAATAGTAAGGTTCGTTTTTAAAACTTTACAATTATGGACATTTCATGCCTGTTTTTGTGTTGTTCATAGAATTGTTTCTTCTACATTAATAAATCATCAGTATGTTAGTAGTCGGGATATTTTACAAAGCGCTATTAATTCAGCATAAGTTTAACACTTAAGCAACTGAATTGAAAACAAAATTACTACTAACAGCCATGTTGCTTTCAGGAGCATCAAAGGCCAAAGCGCAGCAACCTGCAGCCATTATAGAAAAAAATGTAAATGTTACCGCTAAAGCTGTGTACCATGATTTGAATAGTACTCGTGATACACTCATTTTAAAAAGCGATAAGAAAATAAATTATCTCTATACCATTAATCACGATTACTCACGAGAAATTGATTTCTACATTGGCAAAACTGAATACAAATTACCTTTAAATAAACTAAGCCAAGGAAAACATGTAATAGTGGTAGTGCAATCACCTTTGCGAATTGTTTTTGTAGTTAAAATTTTAAAAGACTTAAATGGAGATATTGAAGAGGTGATTGCTAAAGTAGCTTCGACAGACAACGATTAATCATACAATAAATAAGGCTGACGCATCTTTTTAAATTGCTGTAAGCCTTTTTGCCAAGATGATTTTATTTCCTCAGAACTTAAGCCGTTTTCAATTTGTTTTTGCAAAGTAGTGTTTCCGGCTAATTTTGTAAAGAAGTCATTAAAGAATTTAGGTTTATCAATGCTGTTTTGATAAGCTACCCTTAGAAAGTTCAAATCCAAGTGACTCATAGAAGTCTGTTCGCTTAAATCCATTCCGTAGCACAATAAGCCATTGTGTTTTGGATTTTTGGCGCCTTCATTGGGATGCGGAATATATTTGAATTCAAAAACAGTTTTATCTAAATACGGACTTCCAAAAATTTGAAATTGCTTTGAGGTTCCGCGGCCTGCATTTACATTGGTGCCTTCAAAAAAGCAAAGACTCGGATATAAATTTATAGCGGTATCATTAGGTAAATTAGGCGATGGTTTAATAGGTAAGCTATAAGCTGAAGTTCTGTTATAATTTTTAACTGGAATAACAGTAAGTATACACCTAACGGAATTTTCTAGCCAAGCTTCGCCATTGATCATCTGCGCGTATTCGCCAATAGTCATACCGTGAACCACCGGAATGGGGTGCATGCCAACAAAACTGTTGTGTTGCATTTCTAATACTGGACCATCTACATAATGACCGTTTGGGTTGGGACGGTCTAAAATGATTAATTCAATATTGGCTTCGGCACAAGCTTCCATCACATAATGCAAGGTTGAAATATAGGTGTAGAATCTGGCGCCTACATCCTGTATATCAAAAATTACAATATCAATATTTTTTAACTGATTGCTACTTGGTTTTTTGTTATTGCCGTAAAGTGAAATTATGGGTAAACTAGTTTTAGTATCGATACCATCTTTAATAAGTTCGCCTGCATCCGCCGTGCCACGAAAACCATGTTCCGGCGCAAACACTTTGGTTACATTCACATTTAAACTTAATAACGAATCTACCAAATGGGTGTAAGTGTTCTGTGATTCAGTATTCTTAAAAATCACAGACGTTTGGTTAGCAACTATGCCTACTTTTTTTCCTGAAATTAATGAAAGATAAAGCTCAGTTTGATTGGCACCAACAACTATTGGTTGATTCGCATTGGTAACCGAGTTTTCTTTGTCATAATTTAATAAAGCGGTGCTATTTCCGTTATTAGTTTCAGATTTGGGTTGATTGCAGGAAAATCCAAGTAAAACAAACCCAAGCATTATCGGGAATAAAATCTTATTTTTGACACTTAATATTGGCATAATTTATTTTGAATTTTGAACTCTTTATAGCCAAACGTATAATTGGCAGTAAGTCGTATAAAAGTAGTGTTTCGGCACCAATAATAAAAATTGGTATTGCTGCCATTGCTATTGGTATAGTTGTAATGCTTATTGCAATTTCTACAGGTTTAGGACTTCAGAAAAAAATAAGAGAAAAAGTAGTGGCATTTAATGGTCATATTATTATATCAAACTACGATAACAATGCCTCAAATGAATCATTGCGTCCACTTTCCATCAACCAAGAATTTTATCCAGAATTTAGAGCGGTTACCGATGTCAATCACATTCAAGCTGTAGTTCATAAATTTACAGTAATAAGAACTGAAACTGATTTTGAAGGCGTTGTGGTAAAAGGTGTTGGCCAAGATTATAACTGGAATTATCTAAAAGATTTTTTAATTGAAGGTGAGCTACCTGAGTACACCAGCGACTACAATAATGATGTAGTTATTTCACAATATTTAGCCAACCGACTTGAATTTAAAGTTGGCGACTCATTTCAAGCGGTTTTTGGTGAAGATATTAATGCCATGCCGCGTATTATAAAATATAACATTGTAGGTGTTTTTAATTCAGGTTTTCAAGATTTAGATCAAACTTTTATCATTGGCCATATCAAACATCTACAGCGTATCAATAAATGGGAAGGTGATCAAGTTGGCCATTTTGAAGTGTTCGTTAAGGACTTTGACAAACTAGAACAAACAGCCATTCAAATTCTTCAAAACATACCATCCCTACTAAACGCTACTAAAGTTTCTACCAAATACGCCACTATTTTTGAATGGATTAAAATTTTTGATAAAAATACCTACGGTATCATAGGAATAATGATTTTGGTGGCAGGTATCAATATGATTACTGCTTTGCTGGTGCTCATTTTAGAACGCACCCAAATGATTGGAATTTTAAAAGCACTCGGCAGTCATAGTTGGAGTATTCAAAAAATATTTTTGTTTAATGCGTCTTATTTGGTTGGTGTTGGGCTTTTTTGGGGAAATTTAATTGGCTTGTCATTGTTATTTGCACAGCAGAAATTTAAATTATTTCCACTTGATCCTTCGGTGTATTATGTTTCTGAGGCACCGGTTTATATCAACATCGATTATATCATATGGCTCAATCTCGGCACTTTTGTGGTGTGTTTGCTAATGCTGCTTATTCCATCGGCTATTATTACCAAAATTTCAGCCATTAAGTCCATTCGTTTTCAATAATAGGGGCGTTACCCAACCCAAGTCAGCTTGGGTTGGGTCGCGCTTTCAGCTCTAACTTTTATGGCTTATGGCCATAAAAGGATGCCGCTGCAATCGCTAACGCAAAAAATCGTCATATCACTTTCAATTCTGTATAATTACCTTAATTTTGCAAGGCAAATAAAAGCTATGAATTACGCAAACAATATATTAGAAACCATAGGCAATACGCCACTTATAAAAATCAATAAGCTTACGGCAGAACTGCCATGTTTGGTATTGGCCAAATACGAAACCTTTAACCCAGGTAATTCAGTTAAAGACCGTATGGCCTTGCAAATGGTAGAAGATGCAGAAGCTGATGGTCGCCTAAAACCAGGTGGCACCATAATTGAAGGCACTTCGGGCAATACAGGAATGGGACTTGCACTGGCTGCTATTGTAAAAGGTTATAAATGTGTGTTTGTGATGGCCGATAAGCAATCAAAAGAAAAGATTGACATTCTCAAAGCAGTTGGGGCTGAGGTTGTGGTGTGCCCAACCAATGTAGCGCCAACAGATCCACAAAGTTATTATTCGGTTTCTAAAAGGTTAGCTGAGGAAACACCTAATGCTTGGTATGTTAATCAGTACGATAACCCAAGTAATTGTAAGGCACATTTTAAAAGTACAGGTCCTGAAATTTGGAATCAAACCGACGGTAAAATCACCCATTTTGTAGTAGGTGTAGGTACTGGCGGAACCATTTCTGGTGTGGCTAGTTTTCTAAAAATGAAAAATCCTAAGGTTAAAATTTGGGGTGTTGATACTTATGGTAGCGTCTTTAAAAAATACCACGAAACTGGAATTTTCGATGAAAATGAAATCTATCCTTACGTTACCGAAGGTATTGGCGAAGATATTTTACCAGCCAACGTCAACTTTAGTCTTATTGACGGTTTCACCAAAGTTACCGACAAAGATGCAGCAGTTTACACCCAACGCTTAGCCAAAGAAGAAGGCATGTTTCTGGGCAACTCGGCCGGTGCAGCCATCAAAGGTGTGTTGCAATTGAAAGAGCATTTTAAGCCAGAAGATGTGGTGGTGGTATTATTTCACGATCACGGTAGTCGCTACGTCGGCAAAATGTTTAACGACGACTGGATGCGAAAGATGGGGTATATTGAGTAATTACAAGTTTATGAAACGCTCATCTTTAATATCTAGCCATTTTATAATCATTTAATTCCAGAGCTTTTTAATTTACAGCCACATCATTTTAAGTTATTTATTCATTTTCTTGTATTTTTTATTAACTTAGAACTATGCAAGAGGATTTTCTCCATTTTCTTTGGAAGCACAAAAAATTTGATGTGTTAAACATCAAAACTACCAAAGCTGAAACCATTCAGCTTGTGGATGTTGGTCAACACAATCACAATTCAGGTCCTGATTTTTTTAATGCCAAGCTTAAAATTGAAGGTCAACTTTGGGCTGGCAATGTGGAAATTCACATCAAATCATCCGATTGGTATACGCATCAACATGAAACGGATAAAACCTACGACAATGTTATACTGCATGTAGTTTGGGAGCACGATGCTGAGGTTTATAGAAAGGATAATAGTATTGTTCCAACCTTGTTGCTTCAGGAATTTGTACCGAAAAATTTAATCGAAAATTACCATTGGTTGTTTTCAAAACGACAACGCTGGATTAATTGTGAAGCTAATTTTGCGGAGGTTGATAATTTCACACTGATAAATTGGAAAGAACGCTTGTTTATAGAACGACTTGAGCGAAAATCCCAACAAATTGAACGTTCGTTAAACGATAGTAATCAGCATTGGGAAGCTGTTTTGTTTACCATGTTGTTTAGAAATTTTGGTTTGAAAGTAAATGCTGATGCCTTTGAAAGTATTGCCAAATCAATAGATTTCGGAGTGGTTAGAAAATTACAATCCCATCCCGAACAATTAGAAGCTCTGTTTTTTGGTCAGGCTGGATTGTTAGAATCTAACACTGAAGAATCCTATTATCAAAATCTTAAAAAAAACTACCAATATCTGCAGAAAAAATTTAAATTGGAAACTTTAGGCGTTGTGCCTGTTCAGTTTTTCCGATTGCGACCGCCAAATTTCCCGACTATCCGTTTATCGCAATTAGCACAACTCTATCACAAACATTATAATTTATTTTCGCAAGTGATTTCAAAGTCTCGAATTGAGGACATTTATGACCTATTAGCGGTTGAAACTTCGGGATATTGGCAAACGCATTATTCTTTTACTTCAATTTCAAAATCAAGTAAAAAAAGACTCACCAAATCATTTATAGATTTACTGATCATTAATACTATTTTACCGATTAAATATTGTTTTTCGAAATACAAAGGGAATGACGAAAACGATGCCATTTTTTCGTTGGCAGCCTCCATCAAATCCGAAGATAATAGCATTATCAAAAAATTTAATCAGTTGGCACCTGTTTCGGAATCTGCTTTGGATTCACAAGCTTTATTGCAGTTAAAATCTAACTATTGCGACGCCAATAAATGCTTACAATGTGCCATTGGGAATTCTTTAATCACAAAATAAATCCTTAAATTGCGGAATGATTGCATCCTACAAAATGTTGCTGTACTTTCAGAAGCGCGGCTTTTATGTCTGCCAGCGAATCGCCGACAGAATGGGTATTCGTGCTAAGATTGTGCGCACAACCTTTATGTACTTAACCTTTGTAACCTTGGGTTTTGGATTTGCGCTTTATCTCTTTTTGGCATTTTGGATGAGAATAAAGGACATTATGTATACCAAACGTTCTTCGGTATTTGATTTGTAAATCAGCAACCTTATTTAGACCTAAAAGTTAAAATTGCATTTGTTTTTTGAGTCTAATATGCTTTTTTAGGGATCATTGTTTTATAATAGCATTTTTTTTCGCATCTTGAACCCCCAAACCAATTCTAACTAATATTTGTTTATATATGAAGAAGATTCTTCTAGGTATTTTCGCATTAATTTCTCCTTTTTTAATTTTTTCGCAAGAATCCACTTCTCAAAAAATTGACACCATTTTTAAAGACTACACTGGGTGGTTTGTTGAAGCCATTTTTTACGAAATACCGTTTTCAGACGATTTTCGAATTCCTTGGGTGTTAATTGTGCTGATAGGTGGTGCCTTATATTTTACTTTTTACTTTAAATTTATAAATATTACCGGTTTTAAAACTGCCTTGTGGGTAGTAAAAGGTAAATATGAAGATATTGAAAAACATGGTGTCGACAAATTGTATGGAGACAACATACATGAGGATAAAAGCGATATTCTGCAAACCTTACGAGATGAAGGTGCCGACGGAGAAGTGTCCCATTTTCAGGCATTAACAGCTGCACTTTCTGCAACTGTCGGACTCGGCAATATAGCAGGTGTAGCAGTGGCTTTGTCGATTGGTGGTCCAGGTGCGACCTTTTGGATGATTGTCGCCGGATTTCTAGGTATGGCATCTAAATTTGCAGAGTGTACTTTAGGTGTTAAATACCGTGATGTTGGTGAAGATGGCACCGTTTATGGCGGACCGATGTACTATCTTCAAAAAGGACTTAAAGAAAAGAATGTACCTATATTAGGTAAAGTGCTTGCCGTATTGTTTGCAATTTTTGTAATTGGTGGTTCCTTTGGTGGCGGTAATATGTTTCAAGCCAATCAAGCTGCAGCGCAGTTTATACAATTATTTGACTTACAAAGTGTCTCAAATGCAGGAATGTATTTTGGTATCGTAATGGCCATTTTAGTAGCGATTGTAATAATTGGTGGAATTAAGCGAATAGCCAAGGTTACCGAAAAAGTGGTGCCATTTATGGCCGGTATTTATGTGTTGGCAGCGGTTATAATATTGGTTGCTAATTTTTCGTTGATTGACGATGCCTTTATGCTCATTTTTGAAGGTGCATTTTCAGGTTTAGGAATCGCAGGTGGATTAATTGGTGTTATGATACAAGGGATAAGACGAGGTGCTTTTTCTAATGAAGCTGGTGTTGGTTCTGCGGCAATTGCGCATTCTGCAGTAAGAACAAAATATCCTGCTAGTGAAGGAATCGTTGCTTTGTTAGAGCCTTTTGTTGATACCGTTGTGATTTGTACCATGACTGCCTTGGTTATTATAATCACCAATTTTAATGGTGAAGTAATGCAATATGGGGTAGAAATTAAAGAAGGTGTAGAAATAACTGCAAATGCATTTAATGAAGTAATACCCAATTTTTCAATTATACTTACAATAGCTGTAATTCTTTTTGCATTCTCAACCATGATATCTTGGTCTTACTACGGTATGCAAGGTTGGAAGTATTTATTTGGAAAAGGAAAAATAACCGATTTAATATATAAAATTCTATTTTTATTCTTTGTAGTTGTTGGCTCCTCAATTAGTTTAGGTGCGGTAATTGATTTTTCTGACGCCATGATTTTTGCAATGGTCGTACCCAATATCATAGGGGTTGTGATTTTAGCACCAGTTATTAAAAAGGAATTAAAACGTTACATGAATGCTATTAATAAAAAAGAAGACGCCTTAGACGATGGTGCCACTGATTTGAGAAACGAAATGTAAAACAAAATGAAAAATTTTAAATCCTATTTCTTGTTTACCAATAAACAGCGAAGTGGGTTTTTTTTGTTGATTATCATTATAGTTGTTTTTCAGTTTACGTATTTTAAACTTAGCTCAAAGAATTCGAATCAATCTATTGAAAACGACCAAATAGAAAGTTTCATTCGTGAAGTAGATTCATTAAAAAAACTAAAATTAGTCGAACAAGAGCCGAAGATATATCCATTCAATCCAAATTATATCACCGATTATAAAGGTTATTCATTAGGTATGTCAATTCAAGAAATTGACCGATTACATGCATTTAGAGCCAAGGAACAATGGGTAAATTCTACTAAACAATTTCAAGAAGTTACTAATATTTCAGATTCTCTACTAAATGTGATTTCGCCATATTTTAAGTTTCCCGATTGGGTAACCAATCCTTCAGTTTCAAATAAAAATAAAAATACAACTACAACTAACTATAATAACAATAACCATTCAAAGACCTTTGCGCAAAAAATAGATTTAAACCAAGCCACAGCCCAACAACTTCAAAAAGTGTATGGTATCGGTGAAAAATTATCCCAACGAATCATTGATTTCCGAAACAAACAACCAAATGGTTTTATAGCGGATATACAGCTAAGCGAAGTTTATGGATTAGCTCCTGAAGTGATTGAAAATATCACCAACCAATTCACCGTCAAAAATCCTCCTAACATTCAAAAGCTTAATTTAAACATGGCATCTGTTGAGGAGTTGGTGACCATTAAATATATTGACTACGAAATCGCTTACGAAATTATTGAAACCCGAATACTGCACGATGGCTTTAAATCATTAGATGAATTAACAAAAGTTAAAGATTTTCCTGTTCATAAATTAGAGATAATTAAATTATATTTGACACTCTAAAAAAAAACACGCTATGAATAACCTTTACTTCACCGAAGAGCACCATCTTTTCAGAGAAAGTTTAAAAGTTTTTTTACAAAAAGAAGTAGTTCCACATATTGATAAATGGGAAAAATCAGGTCATATTGAACGATTTATTTGGAAAAAGATGGGAGATATGGGCTATTTTGGTTTAAATTATCCCGAAGCTTACGGTGGTTTAAATCTAGACTTTTTTTATACGGTTATTTTTCTTGAAGAATTACAAAAAATTAATTCTGGAGGATTTGCGGCAGCTATATGGGCACACGCTTATTTAGCCATGACGCATTTAAATGCAGAGGCTAGCCCAGAACTTAAAGAAAAATATCTTACCGCAAGTATCAATGGTGATATGATAGGATGCCTATGTATTACCGAACCTTTTGGAGGTAGTGATGTTGCCGGAATGAGAAGCACTGCGGAAAAAAAGGGTAATAATTATGTAATTAATGGGTCTAAAACTTTTATTACCAACGGTGTTTACAGTGACTATTTAATAGTAGCCGCCAAGACAACTCCAGCAGCAGGCAATAAAGGCATCAGTATTTTTTTAATTGATAGAAATACAGAAGGCGTTTCTGCAACGAAATTAGATAAACTGGGTTGGCGCGCAAGTGACACAGGCGAAATCGCTTTTGATAATGTTGTTATTCCAGCTGCAAATTTACTGGGCGAAGAAAATATGGGCTTCAATTATATCATGCAACACTTCGCTTCCGAACGTCTTATAATGGGTATTAATGCCCATGCTAGAGCTGAGTTTGCCTTAGAATACGCTACACAATACATGTCGGAGCGCACCGCATTCGGAAAAACTATTGATAAATTTCAAGCTTTAAGACATTCCCTTGCCGATTGTTACACGCAAATGGAAATTTGTAAAATCTTTAACTACACGGTGGCTTACAGAATGAATTTAGGTGAATATGTGGTAAAAGAAGCCACCATGTCTAAATTACAGTGTACCAAAATGGCAGACGATGTCATATATCAGTGTTTACAGTTTTTAGGTGGTTATGGTTATATGGAAGAATACCCAATGGCTAGACTTTCAAGAGATAGCCGACTTGGCCCGATTGGTGGCGGTACTTCTGAAATTTTAAGAGAAATTATCGCCAAAATGATAATAGATAAGAAGGACTATAAACCCGCTACAAAATAAACTTTAATATTATTGTAAATAATTATTTTGTTTTTATATTTGCACCCAGAAAATTTAAAAGAAGGGAGGTTAAGTACTATGTTAATTATACCAATTAAAGAAGGAGAAAATATAGATAGAGCGTTGAAGCGTTTTAAGCGTAAGTTTGATAAAACAGGCACAAAGCGTCAGTTACAAGAGCGCAAGCAATTCACAAAGCCTTCAATTAAGAAAAGAGCACAAGTTCAAAAAGCTCAATATATTCAGAGACTTAGAGAACAAGCAGATATTTAAAAATTAAACCCTGATACAACATCAGGGTTTTTTTATGCCTTTGATTTTAGTTAAATTCTCATCAAAATCTTTATAGTTTTATTCTAATGTCGTAAAATTTATTATCTTTAAAGCTCACCGAAAAATAAAGTATGTTTTTTAAGGAATTTAAAGATTACCTTCTGCACGAAAAAAAATATGCACAACATACAGTCACTGCCTATCTTCACGATTTAGAAACATTTTCAATATTTATTCAGAAGGAATTTCAAACCGATATCATTAGTGTCCTAAGTTATAACCAAATTAGAAATTGGATCATTAGTCTTGTAAATCAAGGATTGACCAATCGTACCATAAACAGAAAGGTTTCATCATTAAACACCTATTACAAATACCTTCAAAAAACCCGAACTATTGATGTTAATCCTTTAGCCACTCACAAAGCCTTAAAAACTCAGAAGAAAATACAGGTGCCATTTTCTGAATTGGAAGTTTCAACTGTCCTTAATAATGTTGTGTTTTCAAATGACTTTGAAGGGACCAGAGATAGGCTAATAATAGAATTATTTTACGCCACTGGGATGAGAAGGACAGAACTAGTGAATTTAAAGTTAAGTGATGTAGATTTAAATAACGGCGTCATAAAAGTATTGGGCAAAAGAAATAAAGAGCGCTATATTCCTTTGATTGCTACAGTTTCAATATCCATTGGCAGTTATCTTAATGAAAGAAATTCATTAAACAACATTACAGATGATTCTTATTTATTTGTAAACAAAAGCGGTTTCAAATTAAATGATTCCTATGTTTACAAAGTAGTAATAAACTGCTTTAGTCAGGTTTCGGCTAAGGTGAAAAAGAGTCCGCATATGCTAAGGCATTCATTTGCAACGCACTTATTAAACGAGGGAGCTAATTTAAATGCAGTTAAAGAGCTGCTTGGTCACACCAGTTTAGCGGCCACTCAAGTTTACACGCATAATAGTATTGCCGAATTAAAAAAAGTATACCAAACTGCACATCCACGCAGCAAATAAAATAAGTCTAATTTTTAAAATCAAAATCTATGAAAGTAAACACACAATCCGTCAACTTTGTAGCCGACCAAAAGT
Organism: Flavobacteriaceae bacterium; assembly: GCA_018402135.1. Lineage (GTDB taxonomy): Bacteria > Bacteroidota > Bacteroidia > Flavobacteriales > Flavobacteriaceae > Paucihalobacter. The sequence goes on from JAGYJF010000005.1 coordinate 189,042, forward strand.
TGATAGACTTTATCCAAAAACGGATGGATAAGTTAGAATTGTTTTACGATAAAGTTATTCAAGCAGACGTATATTTAAAGGTTGAAAACACTAGCGATAAACAAAATAAGATTTTTGAAGCTCGAGTAGCTGTTCCGGGAGATTCCTTTGTGGTTAAAAAGCAATGTAAGTCTTTTGAAGAAGGCGCAGATAGTGCAGCATCGTCTCTTGAAAGACAATTAAAAAAGCGCAAACAAAAATTAAGATCACATATCTAATAAAATTTTTGACAAAATATTTTGTATAAAAAAATAAAACGCTACATTTGCAGTCCGTTAGAAATAACGGGCTTTTTTTAGTGCCAAAAAGACACAAAAAAAGCCGATGTAGCTCAGCTGGCTAGAGCAGCTGATTTGTAATCAGCAGGTCGTGGGTTCGAGTCCCTCCATCGGCTCTTTGAAATCGTAAAGTATATGATAATTAAATAAATAACTCTTATTTGTTTATAAAGAATTATAGTTTATAAAAGATATTGTGTTAAGGGGAGATACTCAAGCGGCCAACGAGGACAGACTGTAAATCTGTTGGTTTCACCTTCGCAGGTTCGAATCCTGCTCTCCCCACTTCAATTCCTGCCACGGCAGGAATCTTAAAATTCAAAAAACAAACTCTAATTTCCAACGTGGAATTTGGTTTTTGAAAGTTGAAATTTAAATAAATTGCGGAAGTAGCTCAGTTGGTAGAGCTCCAGCCTTCCAAGCTGGTTGTCGCGAGTTCGAGCCTCGTCTTCCGCTCTAAAATTCCTGTGCAGACAGGAATCTCTTCCTGAGTCAAGAAGAGGATTTAAATACTTTACGCCGGTGTAGCTCAGGGGTAGAGCGTTTCCTTGGTAAGGAAGAGGTCACGGGTTCAATTCCCGTCATTGGCTCAACGTAGAAAACAAAAAGTGAACACTAATATTAAATTAAGATTAAAATAAATTAAACATGGCAAAGGCAACTTTCGATCGTTCTAAACCACACCTTAATATAGGTACAATTGGACACGTAGATCACGGTAAAACAACTTTAACTGCTGCTATTACTTCTGTTTTAGCTAACGCAGGTTTATCTGAAAAGAGAAGTTTCGATTCAATCGACAACGCACCAGAAGAAAAAGAAAGAGGTATTACTATTAATACTTCACACGTTGAATATTCAACAGCAAATCGTCACTATGCGCACGTTGACTGTCCAGGTCACGCGGATTACGTGAAAAACATGGTAACTGGTGCTGCTCAAATGGACGGTGCTATTTTAGTTGTTGCTGCAACTGATGGACCAATGCCACAAACTCGTGAGCACATTCTGTTAGGTCGTCAGGTAGGTATTCCTCGTATGGTTGTATTCATGAATAAAGTGGATATGGTTGATGACGAAGAGCTTTTAGAATTGGTAGAAATGGAAATTAGAGATTTGTTAAATTTCTATGATTATGATGGAGACAATGGTCCTGTAATTGCTGGTTCTGCCTTAGGTGCATTGAACGGTGAGCAAAAATGGGTTGATACTGTTATGGAATTAATGGCAGCTGTCGATAGTTGGATTGAAATGCCAGCACGTGATGTTGATAAGCCATTCCTTATGCCAGTTGAGGATGTATTCTCTATTACTGGTCGTGGTACAGTTGCAACTGGTCGTATTGAAACAGGTGTAGCTAACACTGGAGATCCAGTTGAAATTATCGGTATGGGTGCTGAAAAATTAACATCTACAGTTACTGGTGTTGAAATGTTCCGTAAAATATTAGATAGAGGTGAAGCTGGAGATAACGTAGGGATCTTATTAAGAGGTATTGAAAAATCTCAAATTACGAGAGGTATGGTTATTACTAAGCCAGGTTCAGTTAAGCCACATGCTAAATTTAAAGCAGAGGTTTATATCCTTAAAAAAGAAGAAGGTGGTCGTCATACGCCATTCCACAATAACTACCGTCCACAGTTCTACGTTCGTACAACTGACGTAACAGGAAACATTGCGTTACCTGATGGTGTTGAGATGGTAATGCCAGGTGACAACCTAACAATTACTGTAGATTTAATCCAGCCAATTGCAATGAATGTTGGTTTGCGTTTTGCTATCCGTGAAGGTGGTAGAACAGTAGGTGCTGGTCAGGTGACTGAAATTATAAACTAATTATAAATTATAATATTAAATTAAGGTGTCCACCATTTGGCGGACGCCTTGATTTATATTTACGGGTTTAGCTCAGTTGGTAGAGCACTGGTCTCCAAAACCAGGTGTCGGGAGTTCGAGCCTCTCAACCCGTGCAAAGTACACGCGTAGAGAAGTAAGAACATAATAATCTCGTTGTATGCTGTACTACAAAAGAAAGAGACAATGTGCTCTTATAAATTAAATAACGCGCACGGCTTTAAAGGTCGAAAATAAATTAAATCAATGGCGGAAATTGTTAACTACGTGAAAGAATCTTTTGATGAATTAAAAAATCATGTAAGCTGGCCAACTTGGGCAGAAGGTCAAAAATTAATGATATTAGTTGCAGTATTTTCTATAATTTTTTCATTGGCAATTTGGGGTGTGGATACGGTTTTTAGTGGAGTTATCGAGACTTATTTTAGCTGGATAAACTAAAAATAATTAAATGATTATGGCTGAGGCAATCGGAAGTAAAAAATGGTATGTAGTCAGAGCGGTAAGCGGTCAAGAGAATAAGATTAAAGATTATATTCTCAATGAAGTAGCACGTCTTGGCTTACAAGATTATGTAGACCAAGCGTTGGTACCTACCGAAAAAGTAATTCAAATAAGAAACGGAAAAAAAATACACAAAGAGCGTGTATATTTCCCTGGGTATATAATGATTCAAGCCAACTTAAGTGGTGAGATTCCTCACATTATTAAATCGATTACCAATGTAATTGGCTTTTTAGGTGAGACAAAAGGAGGTGATCCTGTTCCATTAAGGCAATCTGAAGTTAACAGAATGTTAGGTAAAGTTGATGAATTATCTCTTGAGGCTGACGCAAATGTTGCAATACCATTTACTATAGGCGATACGGTTAAAGTAATTGACGGTCCATTTAATGGATTTGATGGTACTATTGAAAAAATTAATGAAGAAAAACGCAAACTTGAAGTAATGGTGAAAATCTTTGGAAGAAAAACACCATTGGAATTAAGTTACATGCAAGTAGAAAAAGTTTAATATAAATTGTTACAATTAAAATAGCATACATCTTAAAGCTTCCAATTAAGTTGATGCGCAAATTTTCAGAAAATGGCAAAAGAACTAAGCAAATTAGTCAAATTACAAGTTCGGGGAGGTGCTGCGAATCCGTCGCCACCGGTTGGACCCGCTTTAGGCGCTGCTGGAGTAAATATCATGGAGTTTTGTAAGCAGTTTAATGCTAGAACCCAGGATAAACCAGGTAAAATCTTACCAGTTGTGATTTCTGTTTACAAAGACAAATCGTTTGAATTTGTAATCAAAACACCACCAGCTGCAGTACAATTAATGGAAGCGGCCAAAGTGAAAAAAGGATCAGGAGAACCAAACCGAAAGAAAATCGCGAAAGTAACTTGGGATCAAGTTAAAGCTATCGCCGAGGACAAAATGCAGGATTTAAATGCATTTACATTAGATTCAGCAATGAAAATGGTGGCAGGAACTGCAAGATCAATGGGTATAACCGTTAAAGGCGGGCAAGCTCCAAATTAAAACCTTTTCAAATGGCAAGATTAACAAAAAAGCAAAAAGAAGCGAGAGCAAAAGTTGAGAAAAATAAACTTTACTCTTTGCAAGAAGCCTCAGATTTAGTAAAAGAAATTACGTATACAAAATTTGATGCCTCTGTAGATATCGCTGTAAAATTGGGTGTAGATCCACGGAAAGCAAACCAAATGGTTCGTGGTGTGGTTTCTCTGCCTCATGGTACAGGGAAAGACATGAAAGTTTTAGCATTGGTAACTCCAGATAAAGAGGCGGAAGCCAAAGAAGCTGGTGCAGATTACGTTGGTTTAGACGACTATTTACAAAAAATAAAAGACGGTTGGACTGATGTTGATGTAATTATTACGATGCCAAGTATCATGGGTAAATTAGGGCCTTTAGGTCGTGTATTAGGTCCAAGAGGCTTAATGCCAAACCCCAAGACAGGAACTGTTACTATGGATGTGGCTAAAGCTGTTAGTGAAGTAAAGGCAGGTAAAATAGATTTCAAAGTTGATAAAACTGGTATTGTGCACGCCCCTATAGGTAAAGCATCGTTTAGTTCTGATAAACTTGCAGGTAATGCTCATGAGTTGATTTCAACCCTAATCAAGCTAAAACCAACAGCATCAAAAGGAACTTACATGAAAAGTATTTTTATATCAAGTACCATGAGTCCTTCAATTGCTGTAGACCCTAAAATTTAGTAGTTAAAACTTTAATATTATGACAAGAGAAGAAAAATCACAAGTAATTGAAGAATTAACTGCACAATTAGCAGGAAGTCCAGTTATTTATTTAGCGGATATTTCTGGATTGAATGCTTCAGATACTACTAATTTAAGACGCGCTTGTTTCAAAGCCAATGTTAGATTAGCAGTTGTTAAAAATACATTATTGCACAAAGCAATGGAGGCTTCCGATAAAGACTTTGGCGATTTGCCAACAGTGTTAAAAGGAAACACATCTGTAATGTACTCAGAAGCTGGAAACGGACCTGCTAAAGTTATTAAAGCTTTCCGTAAAAAATCAGAAAGACCTTTATTAAAAGGTGCATTTATTGAAGAAGCAATTTATTTAGGCGACGATCAATTAGATGCTTTAGTAGATATTAAATCAAGAGAAGAATTGATTGGCGATATAGTTGGATTGTTACAATCTCCAGCTAAAAACGTAATATCAGCACTAAAATCTGGTGGTGGAAAACTGGCAGGAATTTTACAAACACTATCCGAAAAATAAGGATACAAACAAGTACGCACTTTAAACAAATTATAATTTATTAAACATTTTTAAAACGATAGAAAAAATGGCAGATTTAAAAGATTTCGCAGAACAATTAGTTAATTTAACAGTAAAAGAAGTTAATGAATTAGCTAGTATTTTAAAAGAAGAATACGGTATAGAACCTGCTGCTGCAGCTGTTGCAGTTGCTGCAGGTGGTGGTGCTGCTGCTGAAGCAGTTGAAGAGCAGTCTGAATTTACAGTAATGTTAAAAGCAGCTGGAGCTTCTAAATTAGCAGTAGTAAAACTTGTTAAAGAATTAACAGGTCTTGGCTTAAAAGAAGCTAAAGAATTAGTAGATAGCGCACCAAGTGCTATCAAAGAAGGCATTTCTAAAGATGAGGCTGAAGGTCTTAAAACTTCTTTAGAAGAAGCTGGAGCTGAGGTTGAGCTTAAGTAAGCTTTATTAGCCTTACATATTATGGTTTAGGTCTGGAGTGTTGCTCCAAGACCTAAACCCTTTTGTGTTAATAAAGAATAGCACAAAAAAATACATTTTTTTTAATCAAAATTTCGTTCATCGATGTTAGCAAAAACAGCTGAAAGATTAAATTTCTCTTCTATAGTAAATAGAACGGAATATCCCGATTTTCTGGATATCCAAATAAAATCCTTCCAGGATTTTTTCCAGTTAGAAACAAAGTCAGAAGAAAGAGGAAACGAAGGCCTTTATAATACCTTCATGGAAAATTTTCCAATAACCGATACGCGCAATCAGTTTGTATTAGAGTTCTTGGATTATTTTATTGATCCACCACGATACACTATTGAAGAGTGTATTGAGCGCGGTCTTACCTACAGCGTACCTTTAAAGGCGCGTTTAAAATTATATTGTACAGATCCTGAACATGAAGATTTCGAAACCATTGTACAAGACGTTTATCTAGGTACAATTCCTTACATGACACCAAGCGGAACATTTGTAATCAATGGTGCCGAACGTGTTGTGGTTTCTCAGTTACACAGATCACCAGGTGTATTCTTCAGTCAGTCTTTCCACGCTAATGGTACCAAATTATATTCAGCCAGAGTTATTCCTTTTAAAGGTTCTTGGATTGAATTTGCTACCGATATCAACAGTGTGATGTATGCTTATATCGATAGAAAGAAGAAATTACCAGTTACTACGCTTTTCAGAGCTATCGGTTTTGAAAGAGATAAAGATATTTTAGAAATATTTGATCTTGCAGAAGAAATTAAAGTTTCTAAAGCCGCGTTAAAAAAATTAATAGGCCGAAAATTAGCCGCAAGAGTATTAAATACTTGGCATGAGGATTTTGTAGACGAAGATACAGGAGAAGTGGTTTCTATCGAAAGAAATGAAATTGTTTTAGATCGTGATACCGTTATCGATAAAGATAATATCGAAGAGATTCTTGAAGCCGATGTTAAAACGGTTTTAATACACAAAGAAAGCGAACAACAAGGCGACTATGCCATTATTCACAATACGCTTCAAAAGGATCCTACAAATTCTGAAAAAGAAGCTGTTGAGCACATATACAGACAATTACGTAACGCCGAGCCGCCAGATGAAGAAACTGCGCGCGGCATTATAGATAAATTATTCTTTAGTGAGCAGCGTTATTCACTTGGTGAAGTTGGTCGTTATAGAATGAACAAAAAATTGGGTCTTGATATCGGAATGGATAAGCAAGTGCTTACCAAAGTTGATATTATTACTATTATTAAATATTTAATTGAGCTAATCAATTCAAAAGCTGAAATTGACGATATCGATCACCTTTCTAACAGACGTGTACGTACTGTTGGTGAGCAGTTATCATCTCAGTTTGGTGTTGGGTTAGCCCGTATGGCTAGAACCATTCGCGAACGAATGAATGTTCGTGATAACGAAGTTTTTACACCAATCGATTTGATTAATGCCAAGACTTTGTCTTCCGTTATTAATTCATTCTTCGGAACTAACCAGTTATCTCAGTTTATGGATCAAACCAATCCGCTTGGAGAAATCACTCACAAACGTCGTTTATCGGCATTAGGTCCGGGTGGTTTATCTAGAGAGCGTGCAGGTTTTGAGGTTCGTGACGTTCATTATACCCATTACGGACGCTTATGTCCTATTGAAACTCCTGAAGGTCCAAACATTGGTTTAATTTCTTCGCTTTCGGTTTATGCGAAGGTGAATTCTATGGGATTCCTTGAAACACCTTACCGCAAGGTTGAAAATGGAGTGGTTGATATCAAAAATGCACCAACCTATTTAAGTGCTGAGGAAGAAGAAGATATGCAAATTGCACAGGCCAATGTAATTGTTGATGCCGATGGTAAAATTCAGAATGATAAGGTTATTGCCCGACAAGAAGGCGATTTCCCTGTAATCGATCCAATGCAAATTAACTATACCGATGTGGCTCCTAATCAGGTAGCATCTATTTCAGCTTCGTTAATTCCGTTTTTGGAACATGATGATGCTAACCGTGCACTGATGGGATCAAACATGATGCGTCAAGCTGTTCCTTTATTAAGACCTGAAGCGCCGATTGTTGGTACTGGTCTAGAGAGACAAGTAGCAAAAGATTCTCGCGTTTTAATTAATGCTGAAGGTGCTGGAACTGTAACTTATGTTGATGCTGATAAAATCACAATTGAATACGACCGTACCGAAGAAGAAGCTATGGTGAGTTTTGATAGTAATATTAAAACCTATCCATTAGTTAAGTTTAGAAAAACTAACCAAGGTACGTCTATCAACTTAAAGCCAATTGTCAAAAAAGGTGATAAGGTTGAAAAAGGTCAAGTCCTTTGTGAAGGATACGCTACTAAAAATGGCGAATTAGCTTTGGGCAGAAACATGAAAGTTGCATTCATGCCTTGGAAAGGTTATAACTTCGAGGATGCTATTGTAATTTCTGAAAAGGTAGTTAGAGATGATATCTTTACATCCATTCACATAGATGAATACTCACTCGACGTTAGAGATACCAAGTTAGGTAATGAAGAACTTACCAACGATATCCCTAATGTTTCTGAAGAAGCGACTAAAGATTTAGACGAAAACGGAATGATTCGTATTGGTGCGGAAATCAAGCCAGGCGATATTTTAATTGGAAAGATTACTCCAAAAGGAGAAAGTGATCCAACTCCTGAAGAAAAATTACTACGTGCTATATTTGGTGATAAAGCTGGTGATGTTAAAGATGCATCGTTAAAAGCTTCACCTTCATTGCACGGTGTTGTAATTGAGAAAAAATTATTCGCAAGAGCAGTTAAAGATAAACGTAAAAGAGCAAAAGATAAAGAAGATATCGAAGCTTTAGAAGTACTTTATGATACACGTTTTGATGAATTGAAAAATATCTTAGTAGATAAATTGTTTGCTATTGTAAACGGTAAAACTGCACAAGGTATTTACAATGATTTAGGAGAAGAAATTATTCCTAAAGGTAAAAAGTATACCTTAAAAATGTTAAATTCAGTTGATGATTACGCACATTTAACTTCTGGAAAATGGACGACTGACGATCATAGTAATACTTTAATTGCAGACCTTATTCACAACTATAAGATTAAGGAAAACGATTTACAAGGGTCATTACGTCGCGAGAAATTCACTATTTCAGTAGGAGATGAATTGCCAGCCGGTATTATTAAACTTGCTAAAGTTTACATCGCTAAAAAGCGTAAACTTAAAGTTGGTGATAAAATGGCAGGTCGTCACGGTAACAAAGGTATTGTTGCACGTATTGTACGTCAAGAAGATATGCCTTTCTTAGAAGACGGAACTCCTGTTGATATTGTTCTTAATCCATTGGGTGTACCATCGCGTATGAACATTGGTCAGATTTACGAAACCGTATTAGGCTGGGCTGGTCAAAAGTTAAATAGAACTTATGCAACTCCAATTTTTGATGGTGCGACTTTAGATCAAATTAATGAATTTACAGATGAAGCTGAAATCCCGAGATTTGGTCATACCTATTTATATGATGGTGGCACAGGCGATCGTTTTGATCAACCTGCAACTGTTGGTGTGATTTATATGATTAAACTAGGTCACATGATTGACGATAAGATGCATGCACGTTCTATAGGACCATACTCACTTATTACGCAACAACCGCTTGGTGGTAAAGCCCAATTTGGTGGTCAGCGTTTTGGTGAAATGGAAGTTTGGGCACTTGAAGCATACGGTGCGTCAAGTACTTTAAGAGAAATTTTGACTGTAAAATCTGACGATGTTATTGGTAGAGCCAAAACTTACGAAGCTATCGTAAAAGGAGAACCAATGCCAGAACCTGGATTACCAGAATCATTTAACGTGTTAATGCACGAATTAAAAGGTTTGGGATTAGATATTAGATTAGAAGAATAACAACATAGTTAGCAGTAATCGGTGTGCAGATCACACTACACACCGATTACTTCCCACTCAATACTATAATAACAAAATGGCAAAAAGACAAGATAATAACACGATACAAAGATTTAATAAAATCTCTATTGGTTTGGCTTCCCCAGAATCTGTTTTGGCAGCTTCTCGCGGTGAGGTTTTAAAGCCAGAAACTATCAATTATCGAACACACAAACCTGAAAGAGATGGTTTGTTTTGCGAGCGTATTTTTGGTCCTGTTAAGGATTACGAGTGTGCTTGTGGAAAATATAAAAGAATTCGTTACAAAGGAATCGTTTGCGATCGCTGTGGCGTTGAAGTAACTGAAAAGAAGGTGCGTCGTGAAAGGGTAGGTCATATCAACCTAGTTGTTCCAGTTGCTCATATTTGGTACTTCCGTTCTTTACCTAACAAAATAGGATATCTTCTTGGATTACCGTCTAAGAAACTGGATATGATTATTTATTACGAACGTTATGTCGTAATTCAGCCTGGTAATGCGGTTACTCCAGAAGGTGAGGCAGTTCAAAAAATGGACTTTTTAACTGAGGAAGAATACTTAAATATTTTAGAATCGCTTCCGAAGGAAAATCAATATTTAGAAGACTCAGATCCTAATAAGTTTATTGCTAAAATGGGTGCTGAATGTTTGATTGAACTTTTAGGTAGAATTGATTTAGACGAATTATCATTTCAATTAAGACACAACGCAAATACCGAAACTTCTAAGCAACGTAAAACAGAGGCTTTAAAAAGACTTCAAGTAGTTGAAGCTTTTAAAGAATCTAATCTAAATAGAGAAAACAAGCCAGAATGGATGATTCTCAAAGCTATACCGGTAATTCCACCAGAATTACGTCCGTTAGTGCCTTTAGATGGTGGTCGTTTTGCCACTTCAGATTTGAACGATCTTTACCGACGTGTGATTATTAGAAACAATCGTTTAAAGCGATTGGTTGAAATTAAAGCACCAGAGGTCATATTGCGTAATGAAAAGCGTATGCTACAGGAATCTGTGGATTCATTATTTGATAATACAAGAAAATCTTCAGCAGTTAAAACCGATTCAAACAGACCACTTAAATCGCTTTCCGATTCTTTAAAAGGTAAGCAAGGTCGATTCCGTCAAAACCTTTTAGGTAAACGTGTAGATTATTCAGCACGTTCGGTAATTGTTGTAGGACCTGAATTAAAAATGTATGAGTGCGGATTGCCAAAAGATATGGCTGCTGAGCTTTACAAACCTTTTGTTATTAGAAAATTAATAGAAAGAGGTATTGTAAAAACAGTAAAATCTGCCAAGAAAATTATAGATAGAAAAGAACCAGTTGTTTGGGATATTTTGGAAAATGTTCTTAAAGGACATCCAGTATTATTAAACCGAGCTCCTACTTTGCATAGATTGGGGATTCAAGCTTTTCAACCGAAATTAATTGAAGGAAAGGCAATTCAGTTGCATCCATTAGTTACTACTGCATTTAATGCGGATTTTGATGGTGATCAAATGGCGGTTCACTTACCATTAGGCCCAGAAGCAATTCTTGAGGCACAAATGTTAATGTTAGCTTCACATAATATTCTTAACCCTGCAAATGGTTCGCCAATTACCGTACCATCGCAGGATATGGTTCTAGGGTTATATTATATGACTAAAGAGCGCAAATCAACTGACGAAGTAAAAGTTAAAGGCGAAGGTTTAAGTTTTTATTCACCGGAAGAAGTAATTATAGCTTACAACGAAAAACGTGTAGAACTTAACGCAGGTATAAAAGTTAGAACATTAGACTTTAACGAAAATGGGGATTTGGTAAAACAGATCATTCAAACTACAGTTGGTCGTGTGTTATTTAATGAAACAGTGCCAGAACGCGCAGGTTATGTAAACGATGTACTTACCAAAAAGTCTTTAAGAGACATTATCGGTAACGTATTAAAGGCGACAAGTGTTCCTGAAACAGCTGAGTTTTTAGATGAAATAAAAGACCTTGGTTATTATTTCGCATTTAAAGGCGGTTTATCATTTAGTTTAGGAGATATTATTATTCCTGCTGAAAAACAAGGAATGATTGATACCGCTAACAATTTGGTAGACGGTATTATTGCCAATTACAACATGGGTTTAATTACCAATAACGAACGTTATAATCAAGTAATTGATATCTGGACTTCAACAAATGCCGAATTGACAGAATTGTCTATGAAGCGTATTCGTGAGGATCAACAAGGGTTCAACTCGGTGTATATGATGCTTGATTCTGGGGCTCGTGGATCTAAAGAACAGATTCGTCAGCTTACAGGGATGCGTGGTTTAATGGCCAAGCCTAAAAAATCTAATGCAGGTGGTGGAGAAATTATTGAAAACCCAATTTTATCGAACTTTAAAGAAGGTTTATCAATTTTAGAATATTTTATCTCAACACACGGTGCTCGTAAAGGTCTTGCTGATACGGCACTAAAAACTGCAGATGCAGGTTACTTAACCAGAAGATTGGTAGACGTGTCTCAGGATGTTATTGTGTACGATGAAGATTGTGGAACGTTGAGAGGCGTTGAAGTAAGCGCACTTAAGAAAAATGAAGAAATCGTCGAGTCTTTAGAAGAAAGAATCGTTGGTAGAACATCTTTAAATGACGTTTATAATCCTTTAAATGAAGAACTTTTAGTTGAAGCAGGTCGTGAAATTTCTGAAGCTATTGCTAAGAAAATTGGTGAAGCTCCAATTGAATCAATTGAAGTAAGATCACCATTATCTTGTGAAGCCAAAAAAGGTATTTGCGTTAAATGTTATGGTAGAAACCTAGCAACCGGTAAAACGGTTCAAAGAGGCGAGGCTGTTGGAGTAGTGGCAGCACAGTCTATTGGAGAACCAGGAACTCAGTTGACACTTCGAACCTTCCACGTTGGAGGTATTGCTGGTAACATTTCCGAAGAAAATAAATTACTGGTTAAGTTTGATGGTGTTGTAGAAATCGAAGATCTTAAAACAGTTAAAGGAACTGATTCTAACGGCAATGAGGTTGATGTTGTAATTTCAAGAACATCCGAAATGAAACTTATAGAACCAAAAACAGGCATTGCATTAAGTACAAATAACATTCCTTACGGTTCATTTTTGTACATTAAAAACGGAAGTAAAGTATCTAAAGGCGATGTAATCTGTCAGTGGGATCCGTATAACGGTGTTATTATTTCAGAATTTGCTGGTAAAGTTCGTTACGAAAATATTGAGCAAGGTATGACCTTCCAAGTTGAAATTGACGAACAAACAGGTTTCCAAGAAAAAGTTATTTCTGAATCTCGAAACAAAAAGTTAATTCCAACTTTACATGTTGAAGATGCTAAAGGCAACATCATGCGCTCATACAACCTACCGGTTGGCGCTCACTTGATGATTGACGATGGCGAAAAAATTATTGTTGGGAAAGTGCTTGTGAAAATTCCTCGAAAATCTGCTAAAGCTGGCGATATTACAGGTGGTTTACCACGTGTGACAGAGTTGTTTGAAGCCAGAAATCCATCAAATCCTGCAGTAGTGAGTGAGATTGACGGTGTAGTTTCTTTCGGGAAAATTAAACGTGGTAACAGAGAAATTATAATAGAATCTAAAACTGGTGATATTAGAAAATATCTAGTTAAACTTTCCAATCAAATACTAGTACAGGAGAACGATTACGTAAAAGCGGGTATGCCTTTATCAGATGGTTCTGTAACTCCTAATGATATTTTAGACATTAAAGGTCCTGCAGCTGTACAACAGTACTTGGTTAACGAAGTTCAGGAAGTTTACCGTTTGCAAGGTGTGAAGATTAATGATAAACACTTTGAAGTTATTGTGCGTCAAATGATGCGTAAGGTTCGTATTATCGATTCTGGTGACACATTATTTTTAGAAGATCAATTGGCTCATGCCTCCGATTTTATTGAAGAAAATGATAAAATTTTCGGAATGAAAGTGATTGAAAATGCAGGTGGATCGAATAATTTAAAACCAGGTCAAATTGTAACCGCCAGACAGTTGAGGGATGAAAATTCTTCGTTGAGAAGAGAAGATAAGGAATTAGCTACAGCGCGCGATGCACAGCCAGCTACTGCAACACCAATTCTTCAAGGTATTACAAGAGCTTCACTTCAAACTAAGTCATTTATTTCAGCAGCATCGTTCCAGGAAACCACAAAGGTTCTTAATGAAGCAGCCGTAAATGGTAAAATCGATACGTTAGAAGGATTAAAGGAAAATGTAATTGTTGGTCATAAAATACCAGCAGGTACAGGCGTTAGACGCTACGATACTATTATTGTAGGTTCTAAAGAAGAATTTAATCAAATGATGAAAGCGAAAGAAGAAATGAATTATAACTAACATAAAAGGCTTCTTTAGGGAAGCCTTTTTGTTTTGATAAAAATCTTTTAATTATGGCAGAAGAAAAAAAGGCCCAGACAAAACAAGGACAAATTAACATTGAATTAGATGAAAAAGTTGCAGAAGGCATCTATTCTAATTTAGCAATTATAAATCATTCAGTGTCAGAATTTGTAATCGATTTCGTGAGCATTATGCCTGGAACTCCGAAAAGTAAAGTGAAATCCAGAATTATATTAACGCCACAACACGCCAAAAGACTTTTAAAAGCAATGGCTGAAAATGTTAAGCGTTTTGAAACTGCTCATGGTGAAATAAAGGATTATGAGCAACCACCGATTCCTTTAAACTTTGGACCAACTGGTCAAGCATAAAATTTACAAACCCTTAGATTATATAATCTGAGGGTTTTTTATTTAAAACGGTTTAGAAATCTAAGCAACTTGCATTTTTTTATTAAAACACTGCAAAGCACCCGATGGGCATTTCTTTACTTGCGCCATAATTTTGCAAGCTGGTGCACCATCTAAATTAATCCATGGTATGACCGTTTGTCTGAAAACAGCAGATAATCCTTTAGCACACTTTTCTGCGTTAATACATTTGTGGGGGTTGTAGGTGACAGTAATTTCATTATTACTGAACACATTTGGATCTGTATTCATTGGTAGCTCAATTTGGGGTTGATACTATTTCAAATGTAATCAAAAATTCGATTAAAAACATAAAAATACGATAAAATACATGATAAAAATTGCTAAATCAATGAATAACAAGCTGATTAGTTATGATTACTGCAAGATTTTTCCTATTTAAATTCAGACGTAAAATGAAATTTAATATTTGGGTATTTCTGTTGGGTCATTTGTAAAGAAAAAGCAGAGTCTGCTAAAAACACCAATTGGTTTTGTTTGTCTTTTGCTAAAAACCTTTGCTTTACTCTTACAAACTCAAGATATTCTTCGCTTTTTTCATTAGCTGCTTCTATCCAGCAAGCTTTGTGAACATTGAGGTTTTCATACGAGCATTTTGCACCATATTCGTGCTCTAGTCGGTATTGAATAACTTCGTATTGTAAAGCACCAACGGTTCCTATTACTTTTCTACCATTTAGTTCTAAGGTGAAAAGCTGTGCCACACCTTCGTCCATTAATTGGTCTATACCTTTAAAAAGCTGTTTGGCTTTTAAGGGGTCAGCATTGTTTATATATCTGAAATGCTCAGGTGAAAAACTTGGAATACCTTTGTAATGGATTTCTTCTCCTTCGGTTAAGGTATCGCCAATTTTAAAGTTACCAGTATCGTGCAAACCTACAATATCGCCAGGATAGGACACGTCAACAATCTCTTTCTTCTCTGCAAAAAAAGCATTAGGGCTAGAAAATTTAAAGTTTTTACCATGTCGAACATGCAGATAAGGTGTGTTGCGTTTAAACATCCCTGACACGATTTTTATAAATGCCAATCTATCTCTATGGTTGGGATCCATATTGGCATGGATTTTAAATACAAATCCTGAAAATTTATCTTCTTGCGGTTCTACCAAACGTTCTTCGCTATGCTTTGGTTTCGGTTTTGGAGCGATGGTAACAAAACAGTCTAACAATTCCCTTACACCAAAATTATTTAAGGCGGAACCAAAAAATACCGGCTGCAGCTGTGCGTCTAAATAAGTTTGTTGGTCAAATTTAGGGTAAATACCTTCTACTAACTCCAATTCCTCCCTCAGCGTATTAGCAGATTTTTCACCAATGAGTTTATCTAATTCAGGTGTATTAATGTCAGAAATTTCAATGGTTTCTTCAATGTCTTTTCGGCTATCGCCACTAAATAAGTTAACATTTTGCTCCCAAATATTATAAATACCTTTAAAATCGTAACCCATTCCGATTGGAAAACTTAAGGGTGTAACGGTTAGGCCTAACTTTTGTTCAATTTCATCTAGTAAATCAAACGCATCTTTACCTTCGCGATCCATTTTGTTAATAAATACAATCATTGGAATTTTACGCATGCGACAAACTTCAACCAACTTTTCGGTTTGCTCTTCCACACCTTTGGCAACATCAATCACGACAATAACGCTGTCTACAGCGGTTAAAGTTCTAAAGGTATCTTCGGCAAAATCTTTATGGCCAGGTGTATCTAGAATGTTGATTTTATAACCATTATATTCAAAAGCCAAAACCGATGTAGCAACTGAGATACCACGTTGGCGCTCAATTTCCATAAAGTCGCTAGTAGCGGCCTTTTTAATTTTATTATTTTTTACAGCACCAGCTTCTTGAATGGCACCACCAAATAGCAATAATTTTTCGGTGAGTGTGGTTTTTCCAGCATCGGGATGCGAGATGATTCCAAAAGTACGTCGTCTGTTAATTTCTTCAGTGAAAGTCATAGTTTTTTATTGCAAAAGCCGTGCAAAGATACTACTTCGAAATCAATTTATAAGATATGGTTTTTGGGTTTTTAATTTTATGAAAAGATTACAACTTTTTTTATTTTTAGTTGGTATTTTTGTGTGCTATGGAAGAAGAAAAAGTAATTTTAGTTAACGAAAACGATGAGCAAATTGGCACCATGCCAAAAATGGAAGCTCATGAGAAAGCCTTACTGCATAGAGCTTTTTCTGTGTTTATTTTTAATGAAAACAATGAGCTCATGCTGCAACAGCGCGCGCTTTCCAAATATCATTCACCTGGTTTGTGGACCAACACTTGTTGTAGTCATCAACGCGTTGGCGAAACCAATATTGAAGCTGGACGCCGAAGATTGCAAGAAGAAATGGGTTTTGTAACCGATTTAAAGGATACTTTTTCGTTTATTTATAAAGCGCCTTTTGATAATGGATTGACTGAGCACGAGTTCGATCATATTTTGGTAGGTGATTATAACGGTGAACCCGTTTTAAATCCTGATGAAGTAGCCGCCTGGAAATGGATGCCATTAGAAGACGTTAAAAACGACATTAAAATTCATGCAGAACTTTACACGGAATGGTTTAAGATTATATTCGACAAGTTTTACCAACATTTAATAAGCGCACCTCATGAGAGTAACCGTTAGTAGAAGAGCGCATTTTAACGCTGCGCACCGTTTATATCGCAAAGATTGGAGTTTTGAAAAAAACAACGAAATTTTTGGAAAATGCAATAACCCCAATTATCACGGGCATAATTATGAACTTATAGCAAGTGTAACGGGAAGCATTGACCCCGAAACCGGATACGTTATAGATGTAAAGATCTTAAAAGATATAATTAAAATGGAGGTTGAAGATGCTTTCGACCATAAGAACTTGAATCTTGATGTACCTGAATTTGAGAATCTAAATCCAACAGCAGAAAATATTGTGGTAGTGATTTATAACAAGATCAAAGCTAAATTGGACAAAAACTTAGATTTAGACGTGACACTTTACGAAACACCTCGTAACTTTGTACGCTATTCTGGTAATTAATCTATGAGCTTACAATTGTTTTATCCCTTAAAATTTCGACCTATTTTAAAAGAAAAAATTTGGGGTGGCAATAAATTGAAATCAGTTTTAAATAAACCAGCGGTTTCTGAAAATATAGGAGAAAGTTGGGAAATTAGTGATGTTGAAGGTGATACGTCTATTATTGATAATGGCGAATTTTCAGGAAAATCGCTGCGCTGGTTATTAAATAGTTTTAGCAGGGAAGTTCTAGGAGAAAAGAATGCGGCCATATTTGGAACCAAATTTCCTTTACTCATTAAGTTTATCGATGCCAAAGAAGACTTATCCATCCAGCTACATCCTAATGATGAATTGGCGGCAAAGCGCCACAATTCTTTTGGAAAGACTGAAATGTGGTATGTAATGCAAGCCGATGATAATGCCAATTTAATTGTTGGGTTCAATCAAGACATGACTCCTGAAACCTATCTTCAGCATTTGCAATCTAAAACGCTTACCAAAATTTTAAATTTCGAACTTGTAAAAACTGGTGATACTTTCTTTATTGAAGTTGGTCGTGTGCACGCTATAGGAGCCGGTGTGATGCTGGCAGAAATTCAGCAAACCAGTGATATTACTTACCGGGTTTACGATTGGGATAGAGTAGATGACCAAGGGAATGAACGTGAGCTCCACAACGATTTGGCTATAGGTGCTATCAATTTTAAAATGAAGAACAACTATAAGGTAAGTTATTCAAACCAACTAAATACCTCTAACGAGATGGTAACTTGTCCTTATTTTACAACCAATTACATCGATTTGGCTGGTGAAATTGAAAAGCACAATAACCTTGATTCATTTATCATTTATCTATGTGTAGAAGGCGTTTTCACTATAAAAGTAGGTAGTAACATTACTAGAGTTAAACAAGGTGAAACCATATTATTACCAGCAGCTATTAAGACTTATCAGTTATCATCTTCTGAAGCAAAATTATTAGAAGTTTATGTTTAGTTGAAATTACCGATTTGTGCACTTTATGAGCCACATATTTACTACTTTTGCATCGAAATTAAATAAATCAAATTATGGCTAATAAAAGAAATTTAAAAAAAGATATAAACTACGTTTTGGGCGATATTATTGAAGCTGTTCAAGTATGGGAACTTACCAATGCTGAAAAAGCCACCAAAGAAGGTGATGCGATAATTGACGAAGCTATTGAAGTTTTTGACGGACTTATTGCAAAAATAAACGATCGCAGTGTCGAAGACAAGAAAGCTCATTTTAAAGCGATTAATGCTGAGCTTGAAGCCAAAGGTCGCACACTTATCGAAAAAATAAACAATTTAGGATAATTAGATTTGCATATTTAAATTTCTAAATTAAATTTGCGGTCTATTATTGCCGATGTAGCTCAGCTGGCTAGAGCAGCTGATTTGTAATCAGCAGGTCGTGGGTTCGAGTCCCTCTATCGGCTCTTTAAACTCCAATACTCAAAAAGTGTTGGATTTTTTTATTTTATTGGGTAAAGGGACGAGAAGTTTATCCTGAGCACAGTCGAAAGAAGTTTCTCTATCGGCACCCTATTTAAGCTCAAGTCTTTAAAAATTATGGGAGTTTTGTTGTGTTGCCAATTTAATCATTAGGATCCTGTAGTTCGTCCAAAGTTTCCTTTAATTTTATACCATATCGGGATTCCTTAATTTTTGGAGTTAGTGCCTTATAAATCGTATCTAAGTATTTGATGTTCACATTGGGTATTTCAGTTAAAGCAAGATATGGAGAAACCTCACTATCTTTATTATTAATCGCAAAATTAATAGTGTAGAGATATTTGTTGGTTACTAGTTTGCTATATTGCTCTTCATAAGTCATTATATAGGTTGAATCATCTGATGCTTTTTGAAGTTGGTCTTGAATGAGATCTAAATTTCTATCGTTAAATCGCGACATTATTTTTAAATATTCTTCTAGTACTTTTTGTTGTTCAGAACCAGTTACTTTAGCATCAAAAACGAAATTTTTCAGATTAGAATTAACGACAATTTCACCTTTGTCAGCAAATATGGCCAATGCATTATTGTCACTTTTACTTTTATTAAGTCGGAGGAATAGTACTTCAGGTTCTGGTAAATCCAGTTCAAACTTAAAAGTATTTTTACCATTAAAATACACTGAATCTAGAATTACCATTGTGGAATCTTGAAATTTTTCAAGGTATAAACTACCTTTTTTTAGGTCTTCGATGGTGCCGGAAATTACCAAATCAGTCGGTTTATTGGTACAGCTGAATATTGTAATAATCGTAAATAAAAAATATAAATTGCGCATTAAGTTTTGTATTAGAGTTTGCAAATATCAGTTTTATTTGTTGAAAATTTATCCTGCTGCTGCTATTTTCATAAGTTCGGCACAAAGAATTGCGCCGTAGGTTCCAACAACGTATCCAAAAACTGCTAATAGAGCGCCTACAGTGGCAAGTGAAGGATGAAATGCAGCGGCTATGACTGGTGCTGAAGCTGCACCACCTACATTTGCTTGACTTCCGACAGCCAAGAAAAAATAAGGTGCTTTTATTAATTTTGCAACCAATATTAATAAGCCAGCATGAATAGCCATCCAAACCATACCAATCAAAATTAAGCCGGGGTTTTCTAAAATTTTCCCTAGGTCCATCTTCATTCCAATGGTGGCTACCAAGACATAAATGAAAATACTTCCAATTTTGCTCGCACCAGCGCCTTCGTAGTTTCTTGCTTTGGTAAAGGAAAGTAAAACGCCAATAAAAGTTGCGATAGAAATTAACCAGAAAAAGCCGCTTCCAAATGAAGACAGTGCACTTTTCGGATTGCTTACCGATTCAAAGTTAGAAGTTAAAAAGTTCGAAATATGATCCGCTCCAAATTGTGCGATACCAACTGCTACAAAGGCAAACATTAAAATAATGATATAATCTGTAAGGGTAGGATTGCGTGTGACACTTTTACTAAAGGCTTCTACCTTATTTTGTAATTCATCAATAGCCGTGTTATCAGCTTTTAGCCATTTGTCAATTTTATCTCGTTTTCCAATACCTAGTAAAATTACGGCCATCCAAATATTTGCAACCACAATATCCACCAAAACCATTCCGCCATAGAGTTCTTGATTGTATTCATAAATTTCTAGCATAGCTGCTTGGTTCGCTCCACCACCAATCCAACTTCCTGCCAAGGTTGCTAAACCTCGCCATACGGCATCAAAACCTGAGCCACCGACGGTTTCTGGTGAAAATGTAGAAATAATTAGTATGGCTATTGGTCCGCCAATTACGATACCTATTGTACCAGTGAAAAACATGATAAGCGCCTTCCAACCTAAATTGAAAATAGCCTTTAAATCTATACTTATAGTTAATAGAACTAAAGAAGCTGGAAGTAAATACCTACTGGCGATATAATAGGTTTGGGTAGTTTCAGCTGAAATTATATTTAACGAATTAAAAATTGCAGGCAAGAGATAACACATTAAAAGCCCTGGCACTATAGTGTAGAATTTTTTCCAGAAACCTGTTTTGATAGATTCGGTGTAGAAAACGAATCCTAAACACAGCATTAAAACTCCAAAAACAATGGCGTCGTTGGTAAAGATGGTTGGATAGTTCATAATTGTTTTTTGTTAGGGCTGCAAAGTACCAAATTTAATATCATAAAAAAAGTGACTATTATGTCACTCTTTGTTTTTTGTATTGCGGTTGTGTTCTTTTAAATATTGAGAGAGCATCCATTCAATTTGGCCATTGGTACTGCGGAACTCATCAGCAGCCCATTTTTCAACGGCTTTCAGGATGTCTTCGTTAATTCGCAATGCAAAGGCTTTTTTTTGGGCCATGCCTCAATTATTTATAATTTAATTATTACCTATTTTTATTTCTTTCAAATATTACCAGTGTTTGTGCTTGGTTAACATGGTGCAATTTCCAACCCTCACGCGCATATTGGTTGAGTAGTTCTTCTAGTTTTTCTGCACGTTTAATAATTCCTAATTTAGGGACAATGGTTCTATACTCTTTCATTTTTTAGTGATTTAAAGTTCCGGCATTTACAACAGGGGAAGCTTCCTTATCACCGCAAAGTACTACCATTAAATTACTAACCATGGCTGCCTTTCGTTCATCGTCTAAGTCTACAACATTCTTTTTGCTCAGCTGGTCAATAGCCATTTCAACCATACTTACGGCGCCTTCAACAATTTTGTGTCTTGCTGCTACAATAGCGGTAGCTTGCTGTCTTTTAAGCATGGCATTGGCAATTTCTTGGGCGTAGGCAAGATAACCAATGCGTGCTTCTAGCACTTCAATACCGGCGATTAATAAACGTTCTTCAATTTCTTTCTCAAGTGCTTCACTTACCTCGTTAACGCTGGATCGTAGGGTGATGTCTTCATCATGACCTTCGTCAGCAAAATTATCGTAAGGATACATGCTAGCTAATTTTCTAACTGCTGCATCCGTTTGCACACGGACAAAATTTTCGAAATTGTCTACATCAAAAGCTGCTTTGTACGTGTCAAAAACCCGCCAAACCAAAATGGTGCTGATCATTATGGGATTACCAAGTTTGTCGTTTACTTTAAGTCGTTCACTATCGAAATTACTAGCCCTTAATGAAATTTTCTTTTTGGTATAAAAAGGATTTACCCAATAGTATCCGTTTTTCTTAATGGTACCAACGTATTCTCCAAATAATAATAGTACACGTGAGTTGTTTGGTTGCACCATAACAAATCCAAAAGCCAACAAAAGCGAAGCGACTGTTAGTAAGACCATTAACGGATGTCTAAAAGCGACTAACAACGCAATACTTCCAAAGAACATGGCAATAAACATAAAGAGCATAAAATAGCCATTTGTTGGTACGATAATTTTTTCTTCTTTCATTTTTATAAATTTTAGGTTGAATCAATATGATACTTAAATGATATCATAAAGATATATAAAAAAATATAATTTGCAAATATAATTTAGGTGGTATATAAAATTAAAATAGCGCTAGATATATAAATTTGATATTTTATATATCTAAGAGATAATATTAGTTATTCAAAAAGTTAAATATGGAAAATTACCAAACAAAAATGGTCTTTTGGCATGGGATTTGTATTGGTATGAGTAGTTTATTATGAAACATTATTTTTGAAAATCTTTTTCAAAAAGTTTTGTAATAAGTTGGTTGGTTAGTAAAAAGCACCGTGGTTGGTGCTTTTTTTTATTTATTGAGTTTGTCAATAAAGGTTGTTATAGTTGTGATCAACTCAGGATTTATTTTTCTAAAACCTTCGTTATAGGATTTGGCATTTTCTAAATCATCACCATCAATGGTAAACAATACGTGATTCATATTATTTATTATTACGATTTCAGATGTTGGCAAAGCTTCATTTAGTAGTTTTGCTTCTTCAACTGAAACTTGTAAATCTTTGGTGCCATTCACAATTAGCACAGGTATTTCGAGACTGGAAATGATTTCTGCGGGATTGTATTGCATCCAATTCATCATAAATGGCTGTAAATCTATGTTGAAAAGGGAAGCTAGCGCTGGGGAATAGTCTGTAGTGGTTTTTCCAGATTTCAAAACACCGAATACACGTTTGGTTTCTTCTATAAAAAATGGTGCCGTTTTGCCAACTTGTTCCGTGATAACCATGCTTATGTCTTGTCCTGCTCCGGCTAGTGAAATAAATGCATCGGCTTTGCTTGAGGCGAGCATTCCTACCAAACTACCTTGACTGTGTCCTATTACTATAATATTTTTATACGTATTTTTTTCATTGAAATAATCCACAATACTTTGGGCATCGCTTACAAAATCGTCAAACATAATATTAGGATCTACCTTGCCATTGAGAATTTGTTTTACCACACGCTTGTCATATCTAAAGGTAGCGATGTTATGTTTAGTTAAGGCTTCAGCCAGAGATTTAAGCGAATTGCTTTTCATGAAATTCTGATTCCCATTTCTATCGGTTGGTCCAGAACCCGCAATGATGATGGCCAAATTGGTAGCCTTGTCGTTTGATAATTCAAGTAAGGTGCCATCTATGTGCTCACTAATGGTCAAATCTTGACTTTTGAAATTATCTGTTTGAGAAGAAGCACTAAACACTTGAAACATAAAAAGTATTGCGAGGATGAATTTCATAAAAATGTGTTTACCGATGATTTAAATTATTAAAAACTTTCTTGAATCTAAAGTACGGAAATTCCTTTTTGATATTGTATTTAATTACAAAATACATGTTAATTTAATTCATTATTTAAGCTTTAAAGCGATGTATTTCATCGATAAAAAGCGATATTTGGTCTATAAATGTTAAATATTAATGTATTTCATCGATTAAAAGTGGTTTTAAACGTCATGATTCAAATATAATATTACTTTTGAAGTGTACTAAAATTTAGTTTTTAGTTCAATGGATTAATTAATTAATATTTGCATATGTTGTTGATGTTAGAGACCCTAAATCTACTGCATATATAAAGCAAATTAGGGAAACCGAGGTTGAGGGACCTCGGTTTTCTATTTTATATGCCTAAAGGTTAAATTAATTCGTGGCTGAATAAACTGTTTTGTTTTTGCAATTTGGTGCAACCAATAGTGTTGCATTTCACCTTTCATAATTAAAAGACTTCCATGTTTTAGCAGTAGCTTATATTTTTCATTAGCTAAAGTTCTATGCTTAAAGTGAAATGGCCTTTCCGCACCAAAGCTTAAAGATGCAATAGCTGGATTAGTTCCTAATTCCTTTTCATTATCAGCATGCCAACCGTTACTGTCCTGTCCGTGGCGATATAAATTAAGAAGTACCACGTTAAATGATGTTTCAGCGATTAATTCAATATCGTTTGTCATTTGCTCGAGTAGTGGTGTAAAATTTTGTGGGTACATCGTAATATTTGAATAGGAATACGACTTTTGCGTACTGCCATAAAGCGCCGTTAATCGTGGCTGTTTATAAGTTTTTCCATACACCGTAATTTCATCTTGCTGCCATTTAGTGCCGTTTAGTAAGTTATTGTAGTAGGTGTCTGCGGTTGTCTTCTTGTAAAAATCTGGTATGTAAATAAGCTCTGCATTTGGTAGCTGAAGGCGGGTTTTTTCAGGATTGAATAAAGTCATCAAACAATTTTTATCTAAATTAGCTAAAAGAATTGCAAATGCCCACAAACACTTTTCATAAAGTTTTAATTTTTCTTTGGTTTCAATGTGTTTGTTCGTTATCCTTTGCGCAACTGCCCGAAGGTTTTATTTATGTTAAAGAAATTATTCCAGATATTGAAGTTTCCTTAAGTTATTACTGCACCGAAAATTTTGTTGGCGATACCATTAACGGTTATCATGCGAATAAACTAATATTAAGTTCGGCCTCAGCTAAGGCTTTGGCAAAAGTGCAAGACGAACTGCAATCTAAAAATTTGTGTCTTTTGGTTTTTGACGGTTACAGGCCACAAACAGCAGTGAATCATTTTGTAAGTTGGGCAAAGGATTTGAATGACACTCTTCAAAAATCTAAATTTTATCCAAAAGTAGAAAAGCGGTATTTGTTTAGGGATGGTTATATAGCTTCGCGCTCCGGTCATAGCCGCGGGAGTACCGTCGATTTAACGCTTATAGATGGCAATACAGGAAAACAGTTAGATATGGGAACGCCATTTGACTTTTTCGGTTTAGAGTCTGCCGTAAATTATCAAGAATTAAGTTCGGAGCAGAAAACTAATAGAGCCATATTGCAGGAGGTGATGCAAAAACAAGGATTTAGAAACTATCCGCAGGAATGGTGGCATTTTACCTTGCGAAACGAACCGTTTCCAGAGACATATTTTGATTTTTTTGTGGAATAAAGGCGGATTTTACAGATACCAATAAGCCCAATACATGAGGCCAAACTGCAAGGGAATTCTCAGTAGTAAAATCCATTGTGGTATACCTGCCGAAGCTTTTTTGCCAGATAGCATGTAGAAGTGTACCAGTAAAAACACGGCTAGCATTGTCATAATCCCATAAATTGAAATCACTTTTAATGCTGGAATACTGAGTGAAATGCCCAATGCAATTTCGGCGGCGCCACTCAAATACACGAGCAATTTGTGATTTGGCAAGTATCGTGGCATGATACGCATGTATGCTTTTGGTCTAATAAAATGCATCGTTCCGGCAAAAACATACATCAATGCCATGATATAAAAGTGGATAGGCTCAGTCATTTTTATAAGTATTGTAGTTAATACCGATACCGTAATTTTTGAAATCGTTATTGAGTAAAGTTGAGGTAAAACCATTATTTTTTTTGAAGGCAACCCAACTATTGTCGGATATAAACATCCGTTTTATAAAGGTGCGAGAAGCTTCAATTTTATCAGTAAATGGCAATAAAGGTCTGAAATTGGTGGGAATATTAATCACACCATCACCCGATTTAATTTCCTTGTATTTTTTATTTGGTAGTAGTTTATCATTATCATCGGTATAACCCAAAACTTGTAGCGAAATAAATACACCTTCTTTGGGAATAAAAATATTGTAGTTGCTAACGTCTAATTCATAAAAATTGCCATCTTTTTCATTTGCGACAAAAACGATGTTTTGATTGGTGATTTCTTTTCCAGGAATGCCATTATTGTTTCGATAGAATTTCACCTTAAATAGGGTAGAAAATTCATATTTTTCAGCATTAGAAACTTTGCGTTTATTCCAATCTTTAGATTCTGGCGTAATAGGAAATTGAACAGAAGTAATTTTTCTTGTTTCACTGTCATCAAATTGAAACAATACAGCAATTTCAGACTCTATAGTTGGCAACCAACAGTTGTAATAATCATCGTCTAAATAGGGTTTAAGTTTTTCTTTTTTGAATTTCTTGTTCAACTTAACGCTTAATACCACCTCGTCAAGCGTAGCAGTTTCTGGAGTTAATAAAATCTCATTGGTCAGATTAACACTAGCAAGAGAAATCCTGGTATAACCTAAGGCAGAGATAAAAAGCGAATCTATATCGGGATATAACTTATCGTTAAAAATGAAAATGCCTTCATCATCGGCAAATAATCCTTGACCATTGCCAAATGCCACCGTTGCAAAAGATACAGGCAGTTTGTTTTCGTTATCTAAAATTTGAATTTGGGCCAATAACCCTTGGCAACAACAAAAAAAGACAACAATAAACCGCAGCATATAGTAGTATTAAGAGAATGCTAAGGTATTAAAATATTAATCAATGGCGTTTTTTGTAATAAAGTATCTCCAACCAATAATGACCAGCTGCCATTTTTTTGCTTTAGAAAGATCTAACTTTTGTTTGGTAAAACTGGGTAGTAGTAATTTGTTGAGCGAGGCCAGTAACTTATAAATTAATTTTGTCATGTTTTTTATTTCAGGTCGGTGGTTTTATCTTCCAATTATTTTTTAAAATTACAACTTTATAAATTAAATCGTTAAAATTGAGGTTTAGAATTCTACTTTACAAGCGGTTATAGATTGCTAACTTTTTGGTAATGTTTCAAATTAAATTTTGAAAAAGCATATACCTATATTTACACCATTCTAAAGCGTTTTTAACATTAATTTTAAAAGAGAAAACGGTAGGAATATCCCTAAAAATTAAATTAAAGTATGAAGTTATTTTACTCACTGCTCGTCTTTTTTATAAGCAGTACCATGTTTGCCCAAATAGTTGTTATTAATGAATTAGATTGTGACACGCCGGGCGTAGATGATAAAGAATTTGTTGAACTCAAATCCGTTACCCCTAATTTTTCGTTAGATGGTTTTATTTTAGTATTTTTTAATGGTTCCGCTTCGGGCGGAAATAGAAGTTATCTCGCCTTAGATTTGGCAGGTTACACTACCGATAGTAATGGTTTGTTATTAATTGGTAGTACCACTGTTGTACCTTTTCCACAGTATATCATTCCGGTGAGTGTGATTCAAAACGGTGCCGATGCAGTCGCTATTTATCAGGCAAGTCTTGATGATTTCCCAGATGAAACTTTGGCAACACAAGTTAATCTCGTTGATGCCTTGGTGTACGGCACTAATGATCCTGAAGCTACTGAATTATTAAATCTTTTAGGTTTAAGCGAACAAATAAATGAAGGCGCAGGTAATAATACCAATTCCATACAGCGTTTTGACGATGGTGAAGGCAATATTACTTACCAAGCAACTACGCCAACACCACGACAGAATAACGATGGCAGTGGGATTATTTTTAATGGAATTACCATTTCAGTACCCCAAGAAATTTATAATGAAGGCGATGTTTTTGATATCACAATAACCTCAGATTTTGCCGTAAGTGATGATTTTGTGTTCGATTTAAGCTTAAATAACGGTGGATTTAACGAAGATGATTTTACGGGTAATACCATGTTAACCATCCCAAATGGGAACAATACGGTAACTACTACTATTACCATAATTGATGACGATCTAGACGAAGGCGATGAGGTCGTGAAAATTCGAATTCTTGACCTTGAAGAACCTTATATTAGAAACAATAGCGTTGTTGAGGTTAGAATCGTCGATAATGATTTCGTAATAGCATCTTGGGGAACACCGATTAATCCAACCTACGGTGTGGTGGCAAGTACGCAGCCGGACGGATATTACAATTCTTTAAACGGACTTGCTGGAGAAGATTTAAAACAAGCAGTGCAAGAAATTATTGCCGATCAAAATACCGTTCGCACGCATACCTATGCAGACATTATTGATATTTTAAAATCGGCTGATCAAAACCCGCTGAATAGCAACGAAGTTTGGTTGGTTTACACCGAACAGAGTCGTTCAAAACTAGAATTTCAAACTGGTTCTAGTGGCGTTGGAAAATGGAATAGAGAACACACGTATCCCAGATCTCTTGGTGGTTTTAATAGTATTGAAGACGATGATATTGCAACCGGTATAAACTCTTTTTGGATAACCAACGCCGATTCTTTAAGACATGGAAATTCAGACGCGCATGCTTTACGTGCCGCTGATGCTGGAGAAAATAGCAGTCGTGGCAATCAGCATTACGGTCAATACAATGGTCCAGCTGGGACTCTAGGTGGATTTAAAGGTGATGTTGCTAGAGGTGTACTTTACATGGAAATTAGATTTAATGGTCTATCTGTTGTAGATGGGTTTCCTGCTGTTACTGGGCAGATGGGTGATTTACAAACCATTCTTACTTGGCACAGAAATGATGCACCCGACGATTTTGAAATGAATCGCAACAACGTGGTGTACGAATGGCAACGTAATCGAAATCCTTTTATTGATTTACCTGATTTGGTTGAATATATTTGGGGCAACCTGGTTGGTGAAGTATGGGATCAAGAATTGAGTATTGCAGACGCGGCTTTAAATCAATTAAAAATATATCCAAATCCAGCAAAGGATTACTTACAATTTAAGGGTGTTAATGGAGCTACAGATATAACAATTCTTACCATAGATGGCAGACAGTTACAATCGCAGCGTATTTATAACGACACCACTATTGATATGAGTCTTTCTTCTGGAATGTATTTGCTTAATATCACCAGCGAAGGTCAAACAGCAATTAGGAAAATTTTGGTGCAATAAAAAACACTCTAATTCAATTATACATTAAGGTGTTTCTGATATTTAAATTTTTGCTTTTATTCAGTTAATTTGGAAATTTTTAGCTTGCCATTACTTAAGCCATATTCCATAACAACGGCACCATTTTTTTCTGAAAAGGTATCTTCTATCTCTTGACCGTCATCATTTTTAAGCATTACTTTAATATTGGTGATATGACCATTTTTGTTGCGCTTAAGTTTTGAATAGTTCATGGTTACGCCAAATTCTTTAAATTTTTTAATTTGAAGATTTAGTTCTTCATCGGTAGTTTCTTTATAAATATAATGGGTAATGCCATTTTTTGATTCGTTCGTGTCGTCCGTATAAGCAACATTATTTAACCTGTAATATATTGCTGTATTTTTAGGTTTTAAAGCTAGGTGATTTGATAAGGCGTTGGTTTTAAATTCAATTATAACATCTTTATCTGAAAGACCCATAGAATCTAGTTTCCTGTTATTTTTAAATACTTCGACTGATTGAATTACATCTGGGTCCATACTTCTAAATTCAGATTCTTCTATTATTTTTCCATGCCTCATGTAAACAACTTTATTTGGTGATTTAATCTTATTAGGATTAATTGAAGAATTAGAAGCGTTTATGTCTTTTATTGAATCATTAAAATATAAAGTGTTGTCAATCATGGCCTTCTTTAGAAAAAATTTATATTTCGAGGAATTCAAATTTAATGAATCAGTTTCTGTATCTTCTTTTTCATTAATTATTTGTACAATTATAGTGTCGTTTACCTGGGTAATAAAGCTTTTACTAAAAGAATTCACCCAAATACTATCTTTTTCTGTTAGAGTTTTATTTTTTAGGTTACCAACCTTGTACATTTTTTTATTAATCTCTATCATTTCTTCGCGTAATTCTGCTAATGAATTCTTCTTATAGAATTTTAAAAGTTCCTCTAATGTTCCTCCGGTCTGGGCTAAAAAGCTTTCTATTTGTTGGTCTACAAGATTATTAATTTTTATAATTTCATCTTCTGTGAGATTAATACTAACGGTTCCAACTCCAAAACTACCGTCAGACGAATTCATTTCAAAATAGAAAGGTAAAATACCATTTGGGTTGCCCCTCATGTAATTTGCACTTCCATTAGCAGTCTCAAAGTCAATGTCAATTTCAATAATCTCAGCATCATTGTTTCGACTTATTTTTTTGATAACCATTAAAATATTGTTGTCCTTTAAATCTTCTTTGATAGATTTTAAAGTTTTGTCGCTCATATCTTTGGTGAAAATAATTTTAATGTCTTTAGCGTTGCTAGTAGTATCGTTTACAGGATACTCAACTTCTAAAGGCACATAAATGTCTTTGGTGTTCATACTGAGCAAAAACACTGCTAAAACGGGAATGATCAATATGAATTGAAGTTTAAAAATTTGTTTTGATTTTGGTTTGTGTAACATAACGATTCGTTTTTTGATGGTGGAATTATAAAATGTAGTGGTAAATGCCAGCTCTTGATTAGGGATGCTGGTTTTAAGAAGGAGTTTTTGATAAAGATGTTGATGGGCGTTTTGGTCATGAACTTTTTGATCGGCTATAAACTCTAAATTTTGCTGTAATGCTTGTTTGTAAAACCAAGTAATTGGATTGAACCAAAACACAATAGCGTATAGTTGAGAAAGCATCATGTCTATAGAATGACGCTCTTTTACGTGAACAACTTCATGCTGCAACACCAAGTCAAGTTCTTTATTATCGAATTGTTTAGGATTGACCACAATCCAATTAAAAAACGAAAAGGGAGCAGTATTTTGTTCATTCAAAACAAGTTTGAAGCTTGTATTTTGTACTGTCTTACTATTTGAAATTAAATTAAAAAGTGATTTTATATCTAAAAGTAGCTTAATAAAGAAAAATGCCACGCCTGCTATGTAAGCGTAAAAAAGCCAAGAGAAATAGTTAAATGATTTAGGAGAATCGCGCACTGTTGCTTCAGCAAGCAGCAAATCAATATTTGCATTGGAGTTAAATGTAACGGGCTCGTAATAGATATAATTGGAAATGGTTACCAACGGAATTAAAACTGAAATCGCCAATCCCGCTAACAAAAACCATCTATTGGCATTAAAAAAGGTGTGACGTTTTAAAAGTAATTGATAGAACAAAAAGAATAGAAGCAGAACGAGATTTGCTTTTAAAATATAATCCATAATTATTGCTTTTTCTCGATTAAGGCAATGATTTCTCTTAGTTCATCAGCGCTAATTTTTTCTTCCTTGGCAAAAAATGACACCACATTTTTATAAGAGCTGTTAAAATAATTTTCAATAGCTGTATTCATAAAGCGTTTTTTGTAAACTTCTTTTTCTACCAATGGAATATATTGGTGTGTTTTTCCATAAGCTTTGTGACTAACATAGCCTTTGTCTTCCAGATTTCTTATGATAGTAGAAAGCGTGTTATAGTGTGGCTTATCTTCTTTGATTTCGGAAAGCATATCTTTTACGAAAGCCTTTTGAAGGCGCCAAAGAATATGCATAATTTCTTCTTCCTTATTGGTTAGTTTTTGCATGGTATCAATAATTAAAATACAAATTAACAACTAAAAAAGCAGTTATACAACTAAAAAATTAGTTAATTAACGATAAAAGTAGTTTGATAAAAAATTTTAAAGGTCAATCCATATTGTATTTTGATATCTTATCTTCGCAGATGAAATTTAGAAATACATAAATGAGTATCGTATTAGTTTTAGTTGGCTTGGCATTATTGGTTGTGGGTGGAGAGTTTTTGGTGCGTTCGTCAGTGGCCATGTCTTTTAAATTTAAAATATCTAAGTTGGTAATTGGAATGACAGTTGTGTCATTTGCTACTTCAGCACCAGAATTGCTGGTAAGTTTGCAGGCCGCACTGGATGGAAATTCTGATATCGCTCTCGGGAATATCATTGGTTCGAATATTGCCAATATTGGTTTGGTGTTAGGTATTACTGCTATAATTTCTCCTATTGTGGTTGACCGAAGCTTTTATAGACTTAACTGGCCAATGATGATGTTGGTCTCAATTGCATTGTATTATTTTTTAAAGAACGATAATGTTTTAAGTTTTATTGAAGGACTCATTCTGTTTATTTCGTTGCTGGTATTCTTAGTTATTCTTATAAAATCTGCTGCCCGAGAACGCACGGCTGAGATAGAAGAATTAGACGATTCACTGCAACAGGTATCAAACTTTAAAATTATCTTATGGCTAATTATCGGTGGTGCGGCGTTATATTTTGGTTCGGAATGGTTGGTGGATGGAGCACAACAATTGGCCAAATCGGTTGGTGTGAGCGATTATGCAATCTCGGTTACGGTGATTGCCATTGGTACCTCAGTACCAGAATTGGCAGCATCGGTAATTGCTGCTCTTAAGCAAGAAAAGGCCATTTCTTTAGGAAACCTTATCGGTTCAAATATTTTTAATATTGCTTCTGTACTCGGTTTAACAGCAATGATAAAACCAATTGTAGTAAACCCTGACACCCCAGAAATTTTATCGACTAATATTTTTTGGATGATTGGCTTTTCAGCAGTTTTGTTGCCCATGTTGTTCATTCTTAAGAAATATCAAATTTCCAGAATAAAAGGAGCAATATTGGTGTTAGGTTATGCTGTATTTATGGTTTTGATTTTTAGATAAAGTTTTCGCCTATAACAAAAAAATGGCGTCCTTTAAAGGACGCCAAATCAATCAACTTAAAGCGTACAATTTTAATTTAAACTATTGCGGATTTAACAGTTTTAATAATTCTACCTGCTATTTTGTAAGGATCACCATTAGAAGCTGGTCTTCTATCTTCCAACCAACCTTTCCAGTTTCTTTCAACTGTGGCAATAGGAATACGAATTGAGGCGCCTCTATCGGAAACACCATAACTAAAGTCTGTAATAGACGCAGTTTCATGTAAACCAGTCAAGCGCTGATCATTAAACTCGCCATAAACTTCTATATGTTCCTTAACTACAGGTCTAAACGCTTCACATATTTTTTCGTAGGTCGCACGGTCGCCACAACTTCTTAAAATTGAATTTGAAAAATTAGCATGCATGCCTGAGCCGTTCCAATCCATATCTTTTCCTAAAGGTTTTGGATGGTATTCAATATAATAGCCATATTTTTCGGTAAGACGGTCTAATAAATAGCGTGCTACCCACATTTCATCACCAGCTTTTTTAGCGCCTTTAGCAAACAATTGAAATTCCCATTGTCCGCATGCCACTTCTTGGTTGATACCTTCAAAATTTAAGCCGGCGGCAATACATAAATCAGCATGTTGTTCAACAAATTCTCTACCGCGAGTGTTTAAACCACCAACTGAGCAATAGTACATACCTTGCGGTTTTGGGTAACCACCTCGTGGAAAGCCTAATGGCAATTCGGTATTTCTATCCATTATGAAATACTCTTGTTCAAAACCAAACCAGAAATCATTGTCATCGTCATCAATCTTAGCTCTGCCATTAGAAACATGTGGTGAGCCATCTGGATTTAGGACCTCGTTCATTACCAAGTAACCATTTATACGATCAGGATCAGGATAGATCGCCACAGGCTTTAATATGCAGTCTGATGAACCACCTTTAGCCTGCTTGGTAGAGGAGCCATCAAATGACCAATTGCCAATTTCTTCAAGTGTTCCTTTAAAATTTTCGTGTTCTTCAACTTTGGTTTTGCTTCTCATATTTTGTGTGGGGAAGTAACCATCAAGCCAGATGTATTCTAATTTAATTTTTGCCATAATTAATAATAATTTAAGGGTGTAGTTAGTCGTAATTAGAAGCAAATATAAATTTTTATAATTTTACTATAAATTAATAGGGTTGTTTTGTTCATAGCTAATCTTATTTTTGTCATAACCATATTTTTTATGGGGTTGTTTTATGAAAATTATAAAAATATACCCTTAAACTGTAAAATTGTTAATAATTAGATACCGGTTCAGCCTTAAAGAAATATTCGATTCCATACTTTTGCAGACGTTAAATTATATGAGTTATTAATCACATCAAAACAAACAAAACATGTCAAACTTAAGATTTCACGCAGTAAAAGAATCTATGTCCCGAATACCTGTTCAGATTGAAGAACGTGAACGACGTTCTGAATTATTTGGTAGCCATACATTTAATGAAACCGCTATGCGTCAGCACCTTTCTAAAGATGCTTATAAAGGCGTTATGAGCGCTATAAAAAAAGGAACTAAAATTGATAGAAACATTGCCGATCAGGTCGCATCCTCTATGAAAGATTGGGCATTGTCAAAAGGTGCAACCCATTATACGCATTGGTTTCAGCCACTTACAGGCGCAACAGCCGAAAAGCATGATGCTTTTTTTGAAACTGTTGGTGCTGGTATGGCTGTTGAGAAATTTGAAGGCAGTCAATTAGTGCAACAAGAGCCTGATGCTTCAAGTTTTCCTAATGGCGGCATAAGAAATACGTTTGAAGCCAGAGGTTATACCGCTTGGGATCCAACATCTCCCGCATTTGTGTATGGTACAACTTTGTGTATTCCAACGGTGTTTGTTGCCTATACAGGTGAAGCCTTAGATTATAAAACACCTTTATTAAGAGCGCTTCAAGCAGTTGATAGTGCTGCAGTTGACGTTTGTAAATATTTTGATAAAAATGTGAAAAAAGTAAATGCCTCACTCGGTTGGGAGCAAGAATACTTTTTAATAGATAGTGCGTTGGTTAATTCAAGACCAGATTTGGTATTAACAGGGCGAACTCTTTTAGGGCATTCCTCAGCAAAAGGTCAGCAATTAGATGATCATTATTTTGGAACCATTCCAAATCGTGCTTTGGCGTACATGCGCGATTTAGAGCACGAATGTATGCTTTTGGGAATTCCTGTAAAAACAAGGCATAACGAAGTGGCACCAAATCAGTTTGAATTAGCACCAATTTACGATGAAGCCAACCTAGCGGTAGACCACAATTCTTTATTAATGGATGTGATGAATAAGGTAGCAGAACGTCATAACTTCCGCGTTTTATTTCACGAAAAGCCGTTTGCAGGAGTCAACGGAAGTGGCAAGCACAATAACTGGAGCTTAAGTACCGATACCGGAATTAATTTATTAAGTCCGAGTAAAACGCCCATGAGTAACCTGCAGTTTTTAACCTTCTTTATCAACACCATTAAAGCAGTAAACGAATACGAAGAACTTTTGCGAGCTGCTATTGCATCAGCAAGTAACGATCATAGATTAGGAGCAAATGAAGCGCCACCAGCAATTATTTCAGTATTTATTGGTGCCCAGTTAACCAAGGTTTTACACGATTTAGAAAATGTGACCAAGGGTAAATTATCACCTCAAGAAAAAACTGATCTTAAGTTAAATGTAGTAGGTAAAATACCTGAAATTTTACTCGATAATACCGATAGAAACCGTACTTCACCGTTCGCATTTACTGGTAACAAATTTGAATTTAGAGCCGTAGGTTCTCGTTCTAATTGCGCGAGTGCGATGACAGTGTTAAATACGATTGTAGCCAAACAACTTATCGATTTTAAACAAGAAGTAGATGTTTTAATTGCTAAAAAGGACATGAAAAAGGACGATGCGATTTTTAATGTGTTACGTGAATATATTAAGCAGTCAAAACGAATTCTATTTGAAGGCAATGGTTACAGTGATGAATGGGAAAAGGAAGCGAAGAAGCGAAAGCTAAGCAACAACAAAACAACCCCTGAAGCGCTTAAGGCAAAAGTTTCAGAATCTTCACTTAAACTATTTGAAGATTTAAACGTCATGAACCGGGTAGAGTCCGAAGCGCGTTACGAAATAGAAATGGAAGAGTACATTTTAAGAATTCAAATTGAAAGTCGCGTCATTGGTGATATTGCCCGAAATCATGTAGTGCCAACAGCTATTAAATACCAAAACACACTTATTGAAAACGTGAGTGGACTTAAAGAAGTATATGGCACAGGTTTTAAAAAGTTGGCCAAAGAGCAAATGAGTTTGATAGAACAAATTTCTGGGCATATCGAAATGATTAATACTAAAATTACTCAGATGATTGATGCCAGAAAATCCGCAAATAATATTGAAGATATCGAAAAAAAGGCGGACGCCTATTGCTTTAAAGTAAAACCGTTTTTTGATGAAATTAGATACCATTCTGATAAGTTAGAACTATTAGTAGACGACGAAATTTGGCCCTTAACTAAATACAGAGAATTACTATTTACAAAGTAGTTCTAAACAATTCTATTGTTCTCAAAAATCCGTTTGTTTTATGATAAACGGATTTTTTTGTGTTAACAACTAAACGTTTAGTTATTGAAATCGGTATTTCAGCCTTAATTTTTGCAACTTATCGACTTTAGGTTGTTTCAGTAAAAAAAAAACATGAAACATTCATTGGCAGAGAGTTAAATTCTTACTTTTGTCATGCTATTAATCAATATTTGTAAAAATGAAAAAGTTACTACTCAGTGTAGTCGCTTTAGTTTTTGCTACTGTGTTATTAACAATTGATGATTCAGAAACTGTTAATGATAACGAGTTGCAGGATTCAGTTGCCCGAATTGAGAACTTTAAAAAGTCTTAATTTAGACTTCGGTTTTAAGTCCTGCTTCACAGCATAAATTTGGTGCTACAAAAGAAAGACAATGGAATTTATAATTCTATTGTCTTTTTTATTTATTTAAAAATTAGGTGTTTAGTTATTAAATTCCTTTATTTGTTCTCCTTTTCCCCAAATTTGAACTTCAAATTGCTTGTTGTTAGGTCATATTAAATGAGATTAATAGCAATGAAAAATTCATATAAGTATACTTTATTGAGTGTCATAATATGTTCTATGATTACCCAAATAGCAAAAGCCCAGCTATCTGATTCAGAAATAAATACTGCTGTCAAAAAGGCGTCATTTTTCGATTTTAGAGGCAGTAATGTCCTTGATATAGGTATGGGTACATCAGTGCCCAACAACGATTATGATAATCCACTTTTTGAAATATATTTCAAAGTTGGTTATAAACGATATTTAACGCCACATTTATCTCTATCGGTTGATTATCATAAATTCAATCTTGCCAACGAAAATATCGCAAATACTGGTTTAATGTCATTTGACATAAATATGCAGGTATTGTTATTTCCTTACCACAAATTTTCACCATCCATATTTGCAGGTTCAGGTTTTCTTGCTTCTAATTATTTTGAAGATACTTATCAAAAACTACAACTTGGAGCAGGCATAGAATACATGATTATTGAGAAAATTGGTATTTCAATATTTTCTGATTTTAATTATATGTTAGACGATACTTTAGATGGCTTAGAGGCAGGTGGCGCTAATGATACCTTTTTTAGATTAGGATTTGGGGTTAATTTCTACTTCGGAGGCACAGCCAAACAAGAAGAGATTATGAGAAATGTTCCAACCGTTATCAAATCAAACCCCATTCGTAACCATTAATTAATTGCATTGTTTATTTTTGTAACTTAAATTTCAAAAATGAGCGATTCTACCAGTAAACGATACGCACAACGTGGCGTCTCGGCTTCAAAAGAAGATGTGCACAACGCTATTAAGAATGTAGATAAAGGGTTGTTTCCAAAAGCCTTTTGTAAAATTGTTCCAGATTATTTAACAAATGATGACGACTATTGTTTGGTAATGCATGCCGACGGTGCTGGTACCAAAAGTGCTTTAGCCTATATGTATTGGAAAACAACTGGAGACATTTCCGTTTGGAAAGGCATCGCCCAAGATGCCCTCATTATGAATATTGACGACTTAATTTGCGTTGGTGCGACTGATAATATTATGTTGTCATCTACTATTGGTCGCAATAAGAATTTGATTCCTGGAGAAGTTATAGCCGCACTTATAAATGGAACAGAAGTGTTAATACAAGATTTAAAACACCACGGGATCACCATTCATTCCACAGGTGGTGAAACTGCCGATGTCGGCGATTTGGTTCGCACTATTATTGTAGATTCGACCGTAGTGGCAAGAATGAAAAGAAAAGATGTGATTGATAATGCCAATATTAAAGCCGGTAATGTTATTGTTGGTTTGTCCTCTTACGGTCAGGCGATTTATGAAACAGAGTATAACGGTGGTATGGGTAGTAATGGATTGACCTCAGCGCGTCATGATGTTTTTGACAAATATTTGGCCAAATTGTTTCCAGAGAGTTTTGACTCAGCGGTTCCGAACGAATTGGTTTATTCAGGAAGTATAAAACTTACCGATCCTGTTGAAGGTTCACCTTTAAACGCCGGAAAATTGGTGTTATCGCCCACAAGAACTTATGCGCCAGTTATAAAACAAATACTTTCAAAATATAATTCAAAAGACATTCATGGTATGGTGCATTGTTCTGGTGGTGCCCAAACAAAAGTTTTACACTTTATTGAAAAAAATCACGTGGAGAAAGACAATTTATTTCCAATTCCGCCATTATTTAAATTGATTCAGGAACAGTCCAACACCAATTGGAAGGAAATGTATCAAGTATTTAATTGTGGTCATCGAATGGAATTGTACGTCAATCCTGAAATTGCCGAAGATATTATCAATATCTCAAAGTCTTTTAACGTAGACGCTAAGGTTATTGGTCAAGTGTTACCGTCAGAATCAAAAAAATTAACCATCAACAGTGAATTTGGAACCTTTGAATATTAAATCATCAATCAAACCTAATGCAAGCTATTTAATTTGCTTTCTCTTTTTAATTAGTGTTGAATTTTTAAGTGCCCAACCAGACTCTATTTTTTTTAAGAAGGATAAAAGTTTGGATGTGCCAACTTGGTCACTCGTTAAAAATGCCGGATTAACTATTAATCAAGTGTCGTTTACCAACTGGAATGCAGGTGGTGTTAATTCTATTTCAGCAACTATTTTCACTAAAACTGCAGCTAATTACAAATACAAGCACATGTTTTGGAATTCTTCTTTAAACGCTAGATATGGAATAAATAAGCAAGAAAATTCTGGAATCAGAAAAACAGATGATTTATTTGAAATCATTTCAAACTTTGGATATCAACAAGACACCTTAAGTAATTGGTATGCCTCAGCAAGATTTAGCTTTTCCACTCAGTTTTCAAATGGTTATAATTATCCCGATACTTCAACGCCAATTTCTCAGTTAATGGCGCCAGGTTATTTGTTTTTTGGTTTGGGTGTAGAATATGGTAAACGTATTCAAACCATGTCAATTTACGCATCACCATTAACCTTAAAAACCACATTTGTACTTGATACAGCCTTAGCCAACCAAGGTGCTTTTGGTGTAGAACCCGCTGTTTTGGACGAACAAGGTAACGTTATAAGAAGCGGTAGAAAAATTAGGCGCGAATTGGGTATATTATTAGCAAATTCTTATATGTTTGAGCCTTTTGAAAATGTGAAAGTAAGAACCGTGACCAGTCTTTATACGGACTATGTCAATAATTTTGGCAATATAGATGTTGATTGGGAAGTTGTGTTCGATTTTAAAGTGAACGATTATATTAGAGCTACTTTTGGGTCGCATATTCGATATGATGACGATATCAAAACAGTCGTAGTATTAGATGCTCAAAACGATATTACTGAAGAACGTGGTGCAAAAGTTCAATGGCGACAACTTCTAGGAATTGGTGTTGCCATAGATTTCTAATATCAGTTTCCAACTGGTTTTTGAATACCGTTTTCAGATTAACATAAGCGGTTAACATTTCTACAAAATTCTTAAAATAGTGTATTTTTGTACCTACATTAATAAAGCATGTTAGAAAAACTCAATTTTATAAAACAACGATTTGATGAAGTAAGTGATTTAATCATTCAGCCAGATATTATGTCTGATCAAAAGCGTTATATAAAACTCAATAAAGAATATAAGGACCTTAAGCAAATTGTTGATAAACGTGAAATTTACAAAGAATTAACCGACAATATTAGCGAGGCAGAAAGTATTATTGCTGATGGTAGTGATGCCGAAATGGTTGAAATGGCTCAGATGCAATTAGAAGAAGCCAAGGCGCAAATTCCAGGTTTGGAAGATGATATTAGGTTTATGCTTATACCTAAATCACCAGAAGATTCTAAAAATGCTGTTGTAGAATTACGTGCTGGAGCTGGTGGTGATGAAGCAAGTATTTTTGCGGGGGATTTGTATAGAATGTATACCAAGTATTGTGAAAGCAAAGGCTGGAGTGTAAATGTGGTTGATTTTAACGAAGGCACTTCAGGTGGCTATAAAGAAATTATTCTTGAGGTTAACGGTGAAGATGTTTACGGAACCTTAAAGTTTGAGGCCGGAGTGCATCGAGTTCAACGCGTTCCGCAGACAGAAACACAAGGCCGTGTGCATACAAGTGCAGCAACCGTTATCGTTTTGCCTGAAGCAGAAGAGTTTGATTTGGAATTAGACATGAGTGAAGTGCGTATAGAACGCACCACTTCGACAGGTCCAGGTGGTCAGTCGGTAAACACTACCTATTCTGCCATTAAATTACACCATGAGCCAACAGGCATGATTGTGAAATGTCAGGATGAAAAGTCCTCGCATAAAAACCTCGAAAAAGCATTAAAAGTATTACGATCAAGATTATATGAGTTAGAACTGGCTAAAAAAGAAGCAGCTGATTCAGAAAGACGAAAAAGTATGGTAACTACAGGTGATAGAAGTGCTAAAATTAGAACTTATAATTATCCGCAAGGTCGTGTAACAGATCATAGAATTGGATTAACCCTATACGATTTGTCCAATATCATGAATGGTGACATCCAAAAAATAATTGACGAATTGATGCTGGTTGAGAATACGGAGAAATTGAAGGCTTCGGAAGATGTGATGTAACTTTCGAGGTGGTTAATTTTACTTTAATTTTTTAAAGAGAAGAGAGAAAAGTGATGAGTGAAAAGTGAACAGAGAACAGTGTACGTCCCTGATATAGGTTGACCAATCTAATTACAATTTTAGAATCAATGACGAAGGAATTTTTAGTAGATCAAATTCGTAAAAAGCAATCATTTCTTTGCATAGGGTTAGATGTTGATTTGAATAAAATCCCCAAACATTTGTTGTCCTCTGAGGATCCTATTTTTGAATTCAATAAAGCTATTATTGATGCTACGCACGAGTATTGTGTAGCCTATAAGCCCAATACGGCCTTTTACGAAGCCCACGGCATTAATGGCTGGGCAGCTTTAGAAAAAACGATTACATATCTCAATACAAATCACCCTCAAATTTTCACCATTGCCGATGCCAAACGCGGTGATATTGGCAATACCAGTCATATGTATGCCAAAGCCTTTTTTGATGATTTGGGCTTTGATAGTGTGACCGTAGCGCCCTATATGGGCAAAGATTCGGTGGAGCCTTTTTTGGAATTTAAAGATAAACACACCATTTTATTGGCTTTAACTTCTAATGAAGGGGCGTTTGATTTTCAAACAAAATCCGTTGATGGTTTAGAAATGTATAAACAGGTTTTAATCACTTCTAAAACCTGGAAAAATGCCAACAATTTAATGTATGTAGTTGGTGCTACCAAAGCAGAATATTTAGCAGATATCAGACAAATTATACCGAACAGTTTTTTGCTGGTTCCTGGAGTTGGTGCTCAAGGTGGTAGTCTCGAAGAAGTGTGTAAATACGGCATGAATCAAGATGTTGGATTGTTAATCAATTCTTCGCGCGGGATAATTTACGCTTCAAATGAGGCAGATTTTGCAAATGCCGCAAAACTCAAGGCACAAGAGCTTCAAATAGAAATGGCCTTGTTACTCCAATCATTATAATTTTGCATAATGACTAAAAAGCAAACTTTTAGTCGCATTATTTCCTTGGTACCGAGCCAAACTGAATTACTGGTCGATTTAGGGTTGAAAACCAGTTTGGTAGGTGTAACCAAGTTTTGTGTACATCCTTCAGATTTGCGAAAAGAAATTATCGTTGTTGGCGGTACCAAACAAGTGAATTTTCAAAAGATTAAAGCCTTAAATCCAGATATCATTCTTTGCAACAAAGAAGAAAATACGCTGGACATGGTTGAGGAACTTCAGAACATCACAAGGGTAGAAGTAAGTGAAGTGAATACGTTTGATGATGCCTTAAATTTGATACAATTTTATGGTGATCTATTTGATGTTAAACCTTTAGCACAAGCTATTATTAAAAATATTAAAGCTGAACGGTCAAAATTTAAAAAGCTACAATATAACAAGTTACAGGTTAAAGTTGCATATTTTATTTGGCAAGACCCTTATATGGTAGCAGCTAATAATACGTTTATCAATTCGATGATTGAAGAAGCTGGTTTTTCTAACATTTTTGATGATAGGTCGCGTTATCCCGAAATCAGACTGTCACAGCCCATTTTGAAGCAAGCAGAAGTTATATTGTTATCAACGGAGCCTTTTCCCTTTAAAGCTAAGCATGTACGACTATTTAAAGCACAATTTCCTGTAAAAAAAGTAATGATTGTAAATGGCGAATTATTTTCTTGGTATGGGTCTCGACTTCAATTGGCTTTTGATTATTTTGGAAGCCTTTATGAAAAATTAAATACAGTTTAAGACCGCGATAAAAAGTTAAGTAAATTAATTTCCTCAAGCGTTTTAATGGCATTATACTCTTGAATATCGCTCAAGGCTGAATCGGTTTCACGCCAATTATAGGAGTCTTCCACTAGTATTTTATAGTGGTAAAGCAGTTTTTTACGTTTTTCTTGTATGTTTTTGAACGGAGTCATGATGAAATAAAATTAAATATATAAAATATTTTAATACGATTTCGAAAAACTTTTAAATAAAAAAGTCGGCTGAAACAACCGACTTTTTAAAACCAACTTTTGCTAATCCAAATTAAAGATAAATGTATGATCTTCTTTTGCATTACAAAGATGCGAAATAATCAACTTAGCAATGTTACCTAAACATTAGCATATAATTAAGGTTGAATTAAATACTCTTTAATATTTGCTATTTATTATCCTGAAGTGCAAAAACCTTGCGCAACAAATCGGTGCCACGGGCCGAAACTTTATTTCTAATTTCTTGTTCTTCAACCGCAATCATGGTGTAAACACCTTTTAAAGCTTCTTGGGTAACATAATCCGTTAGATCAGGATTAACACTAGCCGTAAAAGGTATGGCGTTATATTTATTAATGAGATTGGCCCAAATTTGGTCAGCACCTACCTTGCTAAATGAGTTATTGATAACGGGTTTAAATTTGTTATAAAGTTCAGTTTCGGTTCTTTGGGTTAAGTATTGCGTTGCGGCATTATCGGCTCCTAATAAAATATTTCTCGCATCGGCGAATGTGATGTCTTTAACAGCATTCACAAAAATAGGCGTCGCTTCTTTAACCGCGTCCTCGGCGGCTCTATTTAAAACTTTTAAACCTTCGTCTGCTAGATTTCCTAAGCCAATATCGCGTAAGCCTTTATCTACTTTACGCAATTCTTCTGGTAGTAAAATTTTTACCAATTCATTCCTAAAAAAACCGTCAGTTTGGGTGAGCTTGGTTACTTGCTTATCAATTCCTTGGTTTAAAGCCTGTCTCAATCCCGAAGCAATGTCAGCATTGGATAAAAGGTCTCCCGATTGTGGTAAATCACTAATTACCTGTTGTAATTCTGCACATGAAGTTAGTACGATTAGAGCAAAAATTGCAGTAATTTTTTTTTTCATTTGTAATTTTTTAGGCTGTAAAAATACAAAAGAAGGAGATGTAAAGGATGTAGCAGTGTAATCATTTGCAGAAAGAGATATGTATGTTGCCATTATTTTAAAACTTTCCCCTCGCGATTTAGGATTTAAGTTTCTTTTATA
Organism: Flavobacteriaceae bacterium; assembly: GCA_018402135.1. Taxonomy (GTDB): domain Bacteria; phylum Bacteroidota; class Bacteroidia; order Flavobacteriales; family Flavobacteriaceae; genus Paucihalobacter. The sequence continues at coordinate 232,592 of JAGYJF010000005.1, forward strand.
TTTCTTAAAATAAGAAGCAGTTTTTTGAATATTCCGTAAATTCGCAACTCAGAAAACTATAAGTTTTAAAGATGGAACAACAAGCAGCTTATAAGCCAAAACATAAAGTTAGAATCGTAACCGCCGCCTCATTGTTTGATGGGCATGATGCCTCAATAAATATTATGCGTCGCATTATTCAGTCAACAGGTGTAGAGGTGATTCATTTAGGCCACGATCGCAGTGTAGAAGAAATAGTGAATACTGCCATTCAAGAAGATGTCAATGCTATTTGTTTAACATCCTACCAAGGCGGGCATAATGAGTATTTTAAATACATGCACGATTTATTGGAGGAAAAAGGTGCTGGACACATCAAAATATTTGGCGGCGGTGGCGGTGTTATTCTTCCTGAAGAAATCAGGGAATTGATGGCTTACGGCATCGATAGGATTTACTCTCCCGACGACGGCCGTGAAATGGGATTGCAAGGAATGATTAATGATTTGGTGGCGCAATCAGATTACGAAAGCCCATCCCTACACCTTCCGAAGGGAAAAACAATTGAAGCTTCATTAAAAGATAAAGATGTCAATACCATTGCAAGATTAATTTCTTTTGCAGAAAATAATCATGACGAATTTAAGAAAAGCTTTTCTCCGTTGGAGAAAGCGGCAAAAGAGGCTTCTGTTTTAGGAATCACTGGAACAGGTGGTTCTGGAAAATCATCCTTAGTTGATGAATTGGTTAGACGTTTTCTAATAGATTTTCCTGGAAAAACTGTCGGTATTGTCTCTGTTGATCCTTCTAAACGCAAAACAGGTGGTGCTTTGTTAGGCGATAGAATTCGAATGAACGCCATCAACAATTCACGTGTTTATATGCGTAGTTTGGCCACGCGCCAATCTAATTTGGCCTTGTCTAAGTATGTGAATGAAGCTGTTGAAGTTTTAAAAGCCGCTGAATATGATTTAATCATATTAGAAACCTCTGGTATTGGCCAGAGTGATACTGAAATTATAGAGCACAGCGACGTATCTTTATACGTTATGACCCCTGAGTTTGGCGCCGCAACACAATTGGAGAAGATTGACATGCTAGATTTTGCCGATTTGGTGGCCATCAACAAATTTGATAAACGCGGTTCCTTAGATGCCTTGCGCGATGTAAAAAAGCAATATATGCGCAATCACCAGTTGTGGGATGTGAATCAAGATGATTTACCGGTTTATGGCACCATTGCTTCGCAGTTTAACGATCCAGGAATGAACACGCTCTACAAAGCCGTAATGGACAAGATTGTTGAAAAAACTAGTAGTGACTTAAAATCCACCTTTCATATTTCTAATGAAATGAGTGAAAAGATTTTTGTAATTCCACCAGCACGTACTCGCTATTTATCCGAAATTGCAGAAAACAACCGTGCTTATGATAAAACGGCTAACGAACAGGCTGAGGTTGCTCAAAAGTTATATGGAATTTTTAAAACCATTGAATCCATTACAGGAACCGTTCCTAAGTTAGACAAGGCTGGTATTGATGCTGATTCGGTTCATTACAACGCCCATGACAATAAGGATTTTATAAAACTATTAATAAGTGAATTCGACCGTGTAAAATTAAATCTTGATCCTTACAATTGGGAGGTAATAACTGGTTGGGATGACAAGGTTAATCGTTATAAAACCCCGATTTATTCCTTTAAAGTAAGAGATAAAGAGATCAAAATAGAAACGCATACCGAATCATTATCTCATACTCAAATTCCTAAAGTCGCTTTGCCAAAATATCAAGCTTGGGGAGATATTTTGGGATGGTGTTTACAGGAAAATGTGCCTGGAGAGTTTCCATTTACTTCAGGTTTGTATCCGTTTAAGCGCACAGGTGAAGATCCAGCGCGTATGTTTGCTGGTGAAGGCGGACCAGAACGCACTAACCGACGCTTTCATTATGTGAGTGCTGGTTTGCCAGCCAAACGATTGTCAACTGCTTTTGATAGTGTTACACTTTACGGAAACGATCCAGATTTGCGTCCTGATATATATGGTAAAATAGGAAATGCTGGTGTAAGTATTTGTTGTTTAGATGATGCTAAGAAACTCTATTCCGGGTTTAACCTTGCTGATGTGATGACATCGGTAAGTATGACTATCAACGGTCCAGCGCCAATGCTACTCGGGTTTTTTATGAATGCAGCCATCGATCAACAATGCGAAATTTACATTCAAGATAAGGGCTTAGAAAAAGAGATAGACTCCAAGATTGCCAAAATCTATAAGGATAAAGGCATCGAGCGACCAACTTACCGCGGCGAATTACCCGAAAGTAATAATGGATTAGGCTTAATGTTATTAGGTGTAACAGGTGATCAAGTATTGCCTAGAGCAATTTACGAGGAAATAAAAGCCAAAACCATAGCTCAAGTGCGCGGTACTGTCCAAGCTGATATTTTAAAAGAAGACCAGGCGCAGAACACCTGCATATTTTCTACAGAATTTGCATTGCGTTTAATGGGTGATGTTCAGGAATATTTTATTCAAAAAAATGTACGTAACTTTTACTCGGTATCCATTTCTGGATACCATATTGCCGAGGCTGGTGCTAACCCGATATCTCAGTTGGCCTTTACCTTGTCTAATGGTTTCACCTATGTAGAGTATTATTTGTCAAGGGGTATGGACATTAACGATTTTGGTCCTAATTTGTCTTTTTTCTTTTCAAATGGTATCGATCCCGAATATGCTGTTATTGGTCGTGTAGCTAGGAAGATTTGGGCAAAAGCTTTAAGAGATAAATATGGTGCTAATCCGCGGGCGCAAATGTTGAAGTACCACATTCAAACCTCAGGTCGAAGTTTACACGCACAAGAAATAGACTTTAACGATATTCGTACCACCTTACAAGCTTTGTACGCTATTTACGATAATTGTAATTCGCTACACACCAATGCCTACGACGAGGCTATTACCACGCCAACCGAAGAAAGTGTGCGTCGCGCTATGGCCATACAGCTCATAATTAATAAAGAGTTGGGGCTTGCCAAAAACGAAAACCCAATTCAAGGTTCCTTTATTATTGAAGAATTAACCGATTTAGTAGAAGAAGCTGTATTACTCGAATTTGATAGAATTACCGAACGTGGCGGTGTATTGGGAGCCATGGAAACCATGTACCAACGAAGTAAGATTCAAGAAGAAAGTTTGTATTACGAAACCTTAAAGCACAATGGTGAATTCCCAATTATTGGCGTTAATACTTTTTTAAGTTCAAAAGGATCGCCGACTATTCAACCTAAAGAAGTGATTCGCGCCACGGAAGAAGAAAAACGGCTACAAATTAAAACCTTAGAGACTTTGCATAAGGCACACGATACTTCAAAACTTCTCGAGGATATACAGCAAAAAGCCATTCAAAATGAGAATATTTTTGAAGCCTTGATGGAGGTTTGTAAATACTGTTCTTTGGGGCAAATCACCCATGCCTTATTCGAAGTAGGCGGACAGTATCGCCGAAATATGTAAGCAGATCGCCAAATTTTGATAGGGCGACTCGCGAGTCGCCCGTTCCAGAAATATCCTAATTTTATTATATTTTTATCATTGATATTCAATATCTATGCGAAATAGAAAGCGAAATAGAATGTTAGGCTATGATTATTCCAGCAATGGATTGTATTTCGTCACGATATGCGTAAAGGATAGGGTTCGTTGTTTGGGTTCTGTTGGGGCAAGTCGTGCTGGGGCAGCTCGGGTTGGGGCAAGTCGCGACTTGCCTGTGCAAGATGATGAGATTGATGGGGCAAGTCGCGACTTGCCCGTTCGTTCCGATAGACCAATTTTGATATTAAATAATTATGGATTAATAGTTGAAGAGCGAATAAAATGGTTGGCGAATCAATATCAATATGTTGAGGTTCATAATTATGTTGTTATGCCAGATCATGTGCATTTAATAATTGAAATAGATCGGGCACGTGTAAAAGATGAAGCGGTTAAAATAAAATCCTTATCTGGTTTAATTGGAGCTTTGAAAACAACGTCTTCTAAGTTAATTCACAATAGCGGCTATAGTGATTTTGCATGGCAGCGTTCATTTCACGATAGCATTATCAGGAATTTAAATTCTTATTATAACATTTCAAGGTATATTGATTTGAATCCAGAGAAATGGATTGAAGCATGACAATATGAATTTAAATTCTTCCTGCACACTCAAAACCAGCTAAAACAACCCACTAATCTCACCGTCATCACTAATATCAATTAGTTCCGATGCTGGATGTGCTGGCAGCCCTGGCATACGCATGATATCTCCTGTAATTGGGATTAGAAAACCTGCACCAGCCGCAATTTCAATTTCTCTAACGGTGATGATAAAATCTTTTGGTCGGCCTAAAAGCAAAGGATTATCAGAGAGCGATTTCTGGGTTTTGGCGATGCAGATTGGGAGATTTTCAAGGTTAAGGTCTGCTATTTTTTGTAAATCGGCTTTGGCTTTTGATGTGTAATCCACATGTTCCGCACCGTAAATTTTGGTGGCGATCGTTTCTATTTTTTCTGTTACTGGCATGGCCCAATCGTATAGCGGCGTGAAATTCGACTGATTTTCTGAAACTGCATCTACTACACATTGAGCGAGTTCTAATGCACCTTTACCACCTTTTGCCCAAACATCTGCAACTGCCACTTTCACTCCTTTTTGTTGGGCAAACTGTTTGATTACTTCAATTTCAGCATTGCTATCGGAGGTGAATTTGTTAATGGCGATTACTGGAGTCACTTTAAATTGCTTTATGTTTTCTAAATGCTTCTCAAGGTTGGGTAATCCATTTTTTAAGGCTTCTAAATTGGGTGTGGTTAATTCCTTTAAACTTGCGCCGCCATGGTATTTTAAAGCGCGTATGGTAGCGGTAAGTACCACTACTTTTGGTTTTAAATTAGCACTTTGGCATTTGATATCGAAAAACTTTTCGGCACCTAAATCAAATCCGAATCCCGCTTCGGTAACGGTATAATCCGCTAAACTCATGGCCATTGTGGTTGCAATTACCGAGTTGGTACCTTGTGCGATATTTGCAAATGGTCCGCCGTGAATAATGGCAGGATTCCCTTCAATGGTTTGAACCAAGTTAGGTTTAATGGCATCCTTCAGCAGCACTGCCATGGCACCTTGTGCTTTTAGGTCTTTGGCAAATATGGGTTGTTTCGTAAAAGTGTAACCAATAAAAATATTGCCTAAACGTTTTTTTAAATCTTGTAAATCTTTTGCCAGACATAAAATAGCCATGATTTCTGAAGCTGCTGTAATATCAAAGCCTGTTTCTCTTGGCACCCCAGAAGTTGTGCCTCCAAGTCCCACAATGATGCGTCGCAAAGCGCGGTCGTTCATATCGATAACGCGTTTCCAAGAAATGGTTCTGGCATCTAATTCTAGAGAATTGGTTTTACTTTGAATGTTATTATCGATAATGGCGGCCAATAGGTTATGGGCTTTTTCAATAGCTGCAAAATCACCGGTGAAATGTAGATTGATATCTTCCATAGGTAACACCTGCGAGTAACCACCACCAGTTGCACCACCTTTTATTCCGAAAACGGGACCTAATGATGGCTCGCGTAACACGACGATACTATTTTTGTCAAGTTGATTTAAGCCTTCGTTTAAGCCAATGGAAATTGTTGTTTTACCTTCACCAGCTGGTGTTGGTGAAATTGCTGATACGAGTATCAGATGGCTTTTATCAACCTGTGATCGGTTAATAAGTGATAAGGGTAATTTGGCTTTGTATTTGCCATACATTTCGATGTTATCGACATTTATCCCGAGTTTTTCGGCTATTTGGCTTATAGGTTTTAAGGTAGTTTTTCGGGCTATTTGTAAGTCGGTCATAAAGCGTTGTTTTATGTTCAAAATAAAATTTCGTTAGGGTAAAACTAACACAATTTGTATGTTTTTAAAATGACACTTGTCATATAAACGACGGTTTATACTATGGAATTAAGCGACTAAACTCGAAAGGTTGTAACTTTGTAGAAAATTAGAAAGATGCATAAGGCAGGTTTTGTAAATATTATTGGCAACCCCAATGTTGGTAAATCCACTTTGATGAATGCCTTTGTGGGTGAGAAGTTATCGATTATTACTTCGAAGGCGCAAACCACAAGACACCGTATTCTAGGAATTGTAAACGGGGAAGATTTTCAGATGGTTTTATCAGACACACCAGGAATTATTAAGCCAGCGTATCAGTTACAAGCCTCCATGATGGATTTTGTGAAGTCGGCTTTAGACGATGCCGATGTACTTATTTACATGGTTGAAATTGGTGAGCAAGACCTTAAGGACGAAGCGTTTTTTAATAAGATTACGAATTCTAAAATCCCAGTATTGTTATTGTTGAATAAGATAGACACTTCAAATCAAGAAGTTTTAGAAAACCAAGTACCATATTGGGCAGCAAAGGTTCCTAATGCCGAAATTTTTGCCATTTCTGCTTTGGGTGGATTTGGCGTGCCAGAAGTATTTAATCGTATTGTTGAATTGTTGCCGGAATCGCCACCATTTTATCCAAAAGACCAGCTTACTGATAAGCCTGAGCGTTTTTTCGTAAATGAAATTATCAGGGAAAAGATATTAATCCACTACAAAAAAGAAATTCCCTATTCGGTAGAAATTGACACAGAAGAATTTTTTGAATCCGACAACATCATCCGCATGCGTTCCGTGATAATGGTAGAACGTGATACCCAAAAAGGCATCATTATAGGACATAAAGGCGCTGCTTTAAAACGTGTAGGTGTTGAGTCGCGCAAAGATTTAGAGCGCTTTTTTGGCAAACAAGTGCATTTGGAATTATATGTGAAAGTCAATAAAAACTGGCGCAGTAATGAGCGCCAGTTGAAACGTTTTGGATATAACTAAATAAATTATTTTACTTTATAATCTAACTTCATGGTGATGGAAGCTGTTTTTTCTTTGGATGAGGTATTATAAGTACCACCCCAAGAATAATCTTCGCTTGAATTTTGACCAGTAATTTGAAAAATTCCCATTTTAGCGGTGATTAAATCGCCTAATTTTGCTCCAGAATTATCTGCAATTTTTTGTGCTCTGGCATAGGCATCTTGTGTAGCTTTTGAGACCATTTCTAGTTTTAAATCGGCTAATTTGGTGTAGTAATAGCGTGGTGGTTGTGAATAGAATTGAATGCCTTTATTGAGTAATTCGGTGATTTCGCGTGATACCTTTTCGGTATTTTCAACGTTTTTGGAATCTATCTGCAGCGATTGTGTTAGTACATAGCCAAGAAATTCTTCCCCCATATATTTACCGTCCGCTGAATATTTAGATTGGGTATTGTTACGACTGTTAACAGCTTTAAACACTAGTTCTTCTATGCTAACGCCTTTGCTTAAAAGGTATTCGGTAATGACTGCTTTATCCGCTTCGAGGTCTTTATAGGCTTGTTTTAAATCTGAACTTTCCTTAGCAAAGGAACCTTCCCAAACAATTAAATCAGAAGTGAAATCGGCATTACCCAAACCAGTTACGGAGATATTGCCTTGGGCGTTATTTCGATTGATAACTGCATTGCCCAATAAATAGGCTGCGATGACGATGGCAATGCCAAAGATAATGGCTGAGAGGTGTTTTTTCATTGTAGTAAAAGTATTAAGATTATAGTATTAAGTATTAAGACTGGCGTATTAAACTTTTTCAATATACGTTTAGATGGCCTTGATGGTTGCTTCCATGAAAATTTTTAGTTTTTGCATTTCGGGTTCGCCCGTTTTTTTACCAATACTACCGCCAGCATACAGTACAAACCATAGTAATACCATAAGCAATGCCACGATGAATTGAATGTAATAATCGTGATTCAAACTCCAGTTGGAATATGCCCAAATACCAAAAATCACAAAAATAGTTCCCACCAGAAAATGAAGAAACATAAAGAATGTCCATACGGTTGGGCTCGGTCCATAGAGGCCATGAACTACACAATGGTTGTCATCTTTGTGATTGATTTCTAAATGAAGCTCCGGTGTCCAGAATTTTTGTTTGCTTTTTTGAAATCTAATAAACACGTGATCGTCTATTCGGGACACGACATATTCTTTTTGGTCGGTCTTGCTTTTTTCGAATTGTTTTAAAACGGTTTCGTGATGATAAGGCCATTCTTGTTTAAAGCGCGGTCTTAAAATTATGTCGTTTGCTTCATTCATAATGTGATGATGTTAGGATTGTGAAAAGTTACATAATTTTTCTTCAATATTAAATAGTACCTTTGCAAACAATTTAAAAGCCATGAGTAGTATAGTAGCCATAGTAGGAAGACCCAATGTGGGTAAATCGACGTTGTTCAACAGATTAATTCAACGCCGAGAAGCCATTGTAGATGCCGTTAGTGGTGTTACAAGAGACCGTCATTATGGCAAATCAGAATGGAATGGTCGTGAGTTTTCTGTGATAGATACTGGTGGCTATGTGCGTGGGAGCGATGATGTTTTTGAAGCAGAAATTGATAAACAAGTAGAGTTGGCTATTGATGAAGCCGATGCCATTATTTTTATGGTAGATGTGGAAAGCGGCGTTACTGGAATGGACGAGGATGTGGCTGAATTACTGCGTAAAGTAGACAAGCCAGTTTTTTTGGTGGTTAACAAAGTAGATAATAACAAACGCGCTGAAACGGCCATGGAATTTTATTCCTTGGGATTGGGTGAATATTTTACCATTGCAAGTATCAACGGTAGTGGCACAGGTGATTTACTGGATGCTGTGGTAAAGGCACTGCCAGAAATGGAAAATGAAGAACCTAACGAATTGCCAAGATTTGCGGTTGCAGGCAGACCAAATGCTGGTAAATCGTCCTTTATAAACGCATTGATAGGTGAGGAGCGTTATATAGTGACCGATATTGCAGGGACTACGAGAGATTCAATTGATACCAAATACAATAGATTTGGTTTTGAATTCAACTTGGTGGATACTGCCGGTATCAGACGCAAGTCTAAAGTAAAAGAAGATTTAGAATTTTACTCCGTGATGCGCAGTATTCGCGCAATCGAGCATTGTGATGTTTGTTTATTGGTGTTAGATGCCACTCGTGGTTTTGACGGACAAGACCAGAACATTTTTTGGTTGGCAGAGCGCAACCGAAAAGGTGTAGTTATTTTGGTAAACAAATGGGATTTGGTAGAAAAAGATACCATGACCACTAATGAATTTGAAAAACGCATCCGAGCAGAAATAGCGCCCTTCACCGATGTGCCTATTATTTTTATATCTGCCTTAACCAAACAGCGTATTTTCAAAGCTATCGAAACTGCTGTTGAGGTGTATAAAAACAAATCGAAGAACATAAAAACCAGTGTTTTAAATGATGTGATGTTACCTATCATAGAAAACAATCCACCACCGGCACTTAAAGGCAAATATGTTAAAATAAAATACATCACGCAGTTGCCAACGCCGCAGCCGCAATTTGCTTTTTTCTGTAATTTGCCGCAGTATGTAAAAGAGCCTTACAAACGCTTTTTAGAAAATAAGCTACGCGAGCAGTTTGATTTTCATGGGGTACCGATTAGTATTTATATGCGGAAGAAGTAGACTTTTCCTTGATTATTATTGTTTTTGATCTTTTTAAAATTTGTGCGGAGATGTAAAGATACATTTACACTTTTTGCAGTTTGCTTATTTTTTTTTGGCCTAATTAGTAAATGTTTTTGCTATTAAATTGATTAATTGATAAAAGTTTGATGTTTTTAAAGAAAATTCATACGAAATTGTAAAAGCTTTCGTTTCTTGTGCATAATTAATCATCAATCAATCAATTAATGAACAGTAAATTTGTTGTTACGCTTATTTTATGTTTTTTCGTTTCCCTAATTTCCGCTCAAAATTCATCTTATAAAATTTCTGGAATTATCATTTCAGAAGATGAAAAGTTACCTTTAGAATCTGCCACCATTTATCTAGAAACTATAAAAGATAGTACGCTTATCACCTATACTATTTCTGATAAAAATGGTGCTTTTAACTTAGAAGGCAAGACCTTTTATGAACGTTGTAATTTAACTGTTTCCTATTTGGGGTATGAACCTTACACATCAATTATCAATTTTAAGGATGGTATTACCGATTTAAAAACCATCGCCATGAAGCCAGCCAATTTATTGGATGCTGTTTTGGTGAAATCCCGTGCGCCTATTACCATTAAAAAGGACACTTTAGAATTTAATGTGAGCTCGTTTAAAACCAAACAAGATGCCACTGTTGAAGATTTATTGAAAGAATTACCTGGTGTTGAAGTAGATGAAGAAGGCAATATTACAGTGAACGGAAAGCCTGTTTCAGAAATATTGGTGAATGGCAAACCATTTTTCGGAGATGATGCGACTATTGCCACACGAAATTTAACCAAAGAAATTATTGAGAAAGTTCAGGTAGTCGATACCAAAACCGATGCTGAAGCTTTTGCTGGTGAGGAGGGCGATCAAAAAAGTAAAACCATTAATCTTACCATAAAAGAAGAAAATAACAAAGGTCAATTTGGTCGGTTGGCGGCAGGTATTGGTACAGACGACCGTTATGAGTTTGCTGGTATTTACAACAATTTTAATAACGACCGTCGCATTAGTGTTTTGGCAGGTGGTAACAATATCAATTCGCCGGGATTCAGTTTTGGTGAAATTCAGAAAATGTTTGGCAATGCCAGTTTTATGTCGGTGAGCTCTAATGGTTCTTTTAATATTGATGGCAGAAGTTTTGGCGGTGGCGAAGGCATCGTGACTTCTTCTAATATTGGTGCTAATTATGCCGATGTTTTGAGTAAGGGTGTTGACATCACCACTGATTATTTCTATAGCAGAAGTGATTCAGAAAACGAAAGCATTACCAATAGAGAAACCATTTTGGCTGACAATAGATTTTTCACCAACTCCACAGGAAGTAATTTGACGGACAATCAAAATCATGCGTTCAACACACGGCTAGACGTAAAGTTAGATTCTACCTTATTGCTTAATATCAGACCTGCATTTTCTTATGGTAATTCAAGAACCAGCAGTAGTAATACTCAAGAAACTTTTAATGCTAATAACCAATTGACCAACAGTTCGGAAGCTAATACCTTTACTGAAAACGAACGTCGAAATTTTAGAAACCGGATGGATCTCACCAAGCGATTTGGCAGTAAAGGCAGTTTTTTGAAATTTGGATTTGATACAGAATTTAATACCGGAAAAGCAGAAAATTTCCTCCAATCTGAAGCTCGTTTTGAAGATGAGAATCAAGAGGATATTTTAAGAAATCAATTGACGCAACGCGATGATAAGGTCAATAATTTGGGTGTGAATGTTACCTATCGGCTACCGTTAATTGGCAAAATTCTGTCTTTAGATATGAAATATAGTTATGGTTACAACAATGAGGTAAATCAAAATAGCACCTTTGATTTTGATGAGAATAGTGAAACATTTTCTCAGTTTAATCAAGACCTGAGTTCTGATTTCACCAATACCAATAGGGTGAACAAGCCTAGTGTAAAGTTGAGCTATCGCAAAGAAAAATTTTCAACTTCTGTTGATGTTGGGTATGTGTTGCGTAATTTGGAAAACAGCGATCAGTTACGTCCCGAATTAAGTTTGAATCGCAATTTTAATGCTGTTGAACTTCAGGCGAACATGAATTATAACTTTTCTGAGAAGGGCAGTATTTATTTATGGTACAATTTGGCGAATAGGCCGCCGATTGTCAGTCAGCTTCAGCCTTTTCAAAACGTCAATAATCCGCTCAATATCATTACTGGTAATCCAGATTTAAAGCCAACCAATTCACATGATTTATATATCAGTTTGAATAATTTTGATTGGGAAAAAGGCACAGGATTTTACAGCTATTTTAGTTTGAACGTAGATACCGACAGAGCCATAGCCAAAACCACCATCGACGAGAATTTTGTTAGAAACACCACCTATGAAAACGTGGATGGCAATTATGACCTTTACGGCGATATAAGTACGAGTCGCAATATTAAAATTGATTCCTTAAGAACCTTAAAATTTAATATAGGTGCTTACAGTAGTTTTGCAAATGCCGTGAATTTTAATAATGATGTGAAGTATAATTCCAGCAATTTTAACCTCAGTCCGAATTTGGGTTTCACCTTCAATTGGAAGCAGTTATTTGAGTTAAGACCCAATTACCGATTGACCTTTACTGATAATAGATTTGACCTTGACAATATCGAAAATCAAACCTTTGTGAGTCATTCGTTGCGTCTAGGAACAGCTACTTTTTTCCCAAAAAAGTTTGAGTGGCGCAATGACATTGCCTTTAATTACAATCCGAATGTCGCAGAAGGATTTCAGCGCAGTGCTTGGTTTTGGAATAGTACTTTGGCTTATACATTTTTAAAGGACAAGGCGATTCTCACTTTAAAAATTTACGACTTATTAAATCAAAACACCAATGCCAGGCGTATCGCTTCCGGTGATTTTATACAAGACACTCAGAGTACGGTTTTAAGGCAGTATTTTATGCTTAATTTTAGTTGGAAGTTTAATACCTTGGGTAAGAAAGGGAATACTAATGAGGGGAATTTTTTCTTTGAGGATTAGACTATTTCCATAATCTTATCAATTCATCCAATCCTGAATCAATACCTTTGTAATAATCATTTTTTTTAAAATGAGTTATGAAAAATTCTTGAAAACAACGTTTATTTTTTCATTAACTTCTCTAGTTTTTCTGGACTTTGTCGGCTGTCCCAAATAGTTAAGATAAAAATTTGATTATTGATTTCTTCATAAAACAGTATATAATCTCTTACAACCTTTAATCGAACATTAGGCTGATCTGTTGGCCTTCCTAACTTTGGATATATCGCAATTAACTTTGCAGCTTCTTTAAATAATTCATTAATTTTTGTACTATAATCATTGGATTTATTTCGATTAAGCCAATATTTCAAAATTTTAGTTCGATCTTTTTGAGCTCTTAATGACCATATTATTTGTTTAGCCATGCTTCAATTTCTTGGTTTGCTTGTTCATTAGTCAAAAAGTGCCCATTTTTAATTTGTAATCTTGCCTCTTCAATTGCTTCTACCTGTTTTTTAGATAATTCATGTATTTTTTGAGTATCATTCTCTTGATTTAAATAATTATACAATTCTTCTAAAAGGTTTTTATTATTTGAGAGTTTGATTTCGTGAATTAATTTTTTTTTAAGATCAGGCGTATTCATAGCGAAATATTTTTAACCAATATAAGAAAATTTTTGAATAGTTTTTGTTAATGAAGTGTTCAGTTTGATTTATAATCAGAAGGGAATTAATAGGGTATTGTACTCTACCAACCGCCAGAAGCGCCACCACCACCAAAACTACCACCACCAAAACCTCCGCCGAAGCCACCAGAGCTTCCGCTGCCAAAACGACCGCCAAAACCACCTGAACGTCTTCCGTAGCTGCTGCGTCCCATGTTGCTCAAAATAATGGCATCTAATAAACTGCCTGCTTGACGTCGATGACCACCTGAGCCGCGATGGTTGTTTTTTGTCTTTGAAAGTGCAATGATAAAAATGATAAATACGATAAACATGACAATGAAAAAACCATAAGGGAATGGCGCCTCGTCGCTTTGCCTTGTACCCTGGTATGCGCCAGTTAGGACTTCAAAAATAGCGTCTGTACCACGGTTCAGTCCACCATAATAGTCGTTTTGTTTAAAGAAAGGAATGATATCGCGTTCGATAATACGTCGGCTCATGGCATCGGTAAGGAGATATTCTACACCTTTACCTGAATTAATTCCAATTTTACGGTCGTTTAAAGCCAGTAAAATTAAAATGCCATTGTCTTCCTTAGCTTGACCAATGCCCCATTTTTCACCCCATTGCGCACCAAGGTAGTTGATATATTCACCTTTGGTACTTTCTATTACGACAATTACTATTTGCGTTGAGGTGGTATCGGAATAACGAATTAACTTTTGTTCTAAATTGGTTTTTTGGGTAGCGTCTAATAAGTTGGCATAATCATAAACGCTTGTTTGTTCTTTGGGTTTATCAGGAATAGTGTATTGCGCCAACAGCATCTGGCTGCTACCAAGTCCTAAAATTCCAATTATTAGAAGCTTAGTTAATCTTGAAAACAATTGAGGTTTCGCATTAACTGTAGGTTTCATTTTGCGCTTGTTTTATCCTTTTGAAATTTCGTTAGGCAGTTCATTGCGGTTACTGTGTTGCCAAGGAAAATATTCAGCAAGCACAGTGCTCGCTTCTTCAATACCTTTGATTAGTCCTTGTTTAAAATCACCTTTTTTGAAGTGCAATAGCATGGCATCGCGTGTACTGTCCCAAAAACCAAGAGGAACCACATCGTTAATGCCTTTGTCGCCGTAAATTACAAATTGTTTTAAGTCCACGGCCACATAAATCAAGACGCCGTTTTGAAGTTTAGTGTTATCCATTTTTAGTTCATGAAACACTTCCATGGCATGATCGAATGGGTCGTTTTCGCATTGACTTTCGATATGCACCCGAATTTCACCAGAGGTTAATGCCTCGGCTTTTCTAATGGCTTCAATAATTTGTGCTTCATCTGAATTTGATAAAAAATCTTCGATATTCGACATTTGGTGATGGTTTTATGATTGTAGCACCTTACGAAGCGGTGTTAGTTTATGCGAACACATTAGTTTTATTGAAAATCAAACTCCACATCGGGCGCTATTTCAGAGCCTGCTTCTGCTTTATAATAATTGAGATCTTCAAATCCGAATAATCCCGCCAGCAAAGTGTTAGGAAAGGTTTTAATGTGTTTGTTATAGGGTTCTACGGCTTCATTAAATCTGTCACGCGCCACGTTTATTCTATTTTCAGTGCCTTCTAATTGGCTCTGTAATTCAAGGAAATTCTGATTCGCTTTTAAATCAGGATAACGTTCAACCGTTACTAAAAGTCTCGATAAAGCGCTGCTTAAACCACTTTGCGCTTGATTGAATGCGGCTAAATCTTCAGGGGTAATGTTGGCAGGATCTATGGTTGTTTTCGTTGCTTCAGCGCGGGCTTTGATGACTGCTTCCAAGGTGCTTTTTTCAAAATCAGCGGCACCTTGTACTGTTTTTACCAAATTTCCAATAAGATCGTTACGACGTTGGTAACTACTTTCTACATCACCCCACGTTTTAGTAGCGGTTTCTTTAAGTTCTACAGCAGTATTGTTAAATCCTTTTGCCCAAGAATAAAGACCTATCCCAATTACAGCTATAATAATTACAGGGATTAACCATTTTTTCATAATGATATTTTTTAGAGTTGATTTTTAATATTGATGAGTTGTTGTTTGATGACTTCTAATTTAGTAATTATTTGAAAATTAGATAAACTTTCTTTACGTTCTTCTTTGAGATGAATTTTAGCGCCTTCCAAGGTGAAACCTCGTTCTTTCACCAAATGGTAAATAAGCTTTAGGTTTTGAATGTCTTCAGGTGTGAATTTCCGGTTGCCTTTGGCGTTTTTCTTTGGTTTTAAAACCTCAAATTCCTTTTCCCAAAAGCGCAATAATGACGCATTTACATTAAAAGCTGTGGCTACTTCGCCAATGCTGTAATATCGTTTTTCTGCTAGTTCAATATACATGATTAATCGAGAGATTGGTTTTCAAGCGACGCACGTTTTAACAGCTCATCAAATTCTTCTGGTGATAGGTTTCCGTAATAGAAGTTTATAGGATTAATGCGTTCGCCATCTTTAAAAATTTCGTAATGTAAATGGGGTGCTTCGGAGCGTCCAGTGCTACCAACGTAACCAATAAGATCGCCTCGTTTTACGCGTTGGTTCACTCTCACATTATAATTATAGAGATGTGCATAAAGTGACACATAGCCGTAGCCGTGGTCAATTCTAATATGTTTTCCGTAACCAGTGGCACTATTATCGGCACGTTCAACAATACCGTCGCCAGTTGCGTAAACTGGTGTTCCGCGCGGTGCGGTAAAATCCATGCCGTAATGAAATTTTCTAGCCTTGGTAAACGGATCGGTTCTAAAACCGAAACCAGAAGCCATTCTTGTTAGATCTTCATTATTAACAGGCTGAATTGCTGGAATAGCAGCAAGAAATTTTTCTTTGTTTTCGGCGAGTACGGCTACCTCGTCTAAGGATTTAGACTGCACAACTATTGCTTTTTCAAGTACGTCGAGTCGCTTATTGCTTTCAACAATTAGTTTGGAGTTGTCGTAGCCTTCATACTTTTTATAACGGTTGATACCACCAAAACCAGCGCGTCTTTGCTCTAAAGGAATAGGGTTGGCTTCAAAATATAGTCGGTAGATGGCATTGTCTCTTTCTTCAACATTTTCAAGCGCGGCATATGCTTCATCTAATCGTTTGTTAAGAAGTTTGTATTGCAATTGCATGTTTGATAATTCTCGGGCCATTTCGCGTTCACGAGGCGATTCAATAAACTGGCTTGCAATAAAAATCATTAAAAATGCGAAAAGCGCTGAGGCCAGCATAAAAAGTGCAACATACTTAACCGTTGTGCGCTTTTTTCGCTGAATTTTACGGTAACTTAGTGTTTCGTGGTCGTAGTAGTATTTTACCTTACTCATTTACTAAATTATACTATTTTTGCACTGTTCAAAGCACTAATTTTTCGCGCTTAAACAAAGTTAACGAACAAATATAAAGATTGTTTCGCATTAAACGTAATTTAACAACTGTAAGCAGTATCATCAGCCTATGAAATCTCAAGAAGTACGACGTAAATTTTTAGAATTTTTTGAGCAAAAATCTCACATTATTGTGCCTTCAGCCCCTATGGTTGTTAAGGATGATCCTTCCTTAATGTTTGTAAATTCTGGGATGGCACCTTTTAAGGAATATTTTTTAGGCAACGCCAAGCCTAAAAGTAACCGCATAACTGATAGCCAAAAATGTTTACGTGTTTCTGGTAAGCACAATGATTTGGAGGAAGTTGGTTACGATACCTATCACCATACACTTTTTGAAATGCTTGGAAACTGGAGTTTTGGTGATCCTACTAATCCTGAAAGTGGCTATTTTAAAAAGGAAGCCATTGCTTGGGCTTGGGAATTACTTACTGAGGTTTATAAAATAGATAAAGATATTTTATACGTTACTGTTTTTGAAGGTAGTGAAGACGATGGATTGCCAATGGATAGCGAGGCATACGATTTATGGAAATCCTTTGTTCCAGAAGATAGAATATTAATGGGCAACAAAAAGGATAATTTCTGGGAAATGGGTGATCAAGGACCATGCGGACCCTGTAGTGAAATTCACGTTGATATTAGAAGCGCCAACGAAAAATCACAAGTTGATGGTAAAAGCTTGGTGAATCAAGACCATCCGCAAGTGGTTGAAATATGGAATTTGGTATTTATGCAGTACAATCGTAAAGCCAACGGTAGTTTAGAGCCCTTGCCAGCCAAACATATAGATACCGGTATGGGATTTGAGCGTTTGTGTATGGTGCTGCAAGGTGTTACTTCTAACTACGATACCGATGTATTTACGCCGATTATTCGAGAAATTGAAACCATATCGGATGTGCAATACGGTAGTCACAAAGATACCGATGTGGCTATTCGGGTGATTGTAGACCATATTCGTGCAGTGGCTTTTTCTATTGCCGACGGACAATTACCAAGCAATACAGGGGCTGGCTATGTGATAAGACGCATTTTACGACGTGCCATAAGATATGCCTTTACTTTTTTAAATCAGAAAGAACCGTTTATTTATAAGTTGGTTAGGGTTTTGACTGAAACTATGAGCGAAGCATTTCCAGAGCTTAGGTCGCAACAAGTGCTTATTACCAATGTAATAAAAGAAGAAGAACATTCTTTTTTAAAGACCTTAGATCAAGGTTTGGTATTGCTTAACCGCATGATAGAAGAAGAAAAAGGCGCGGTGCTGTCTGGTGAACGCGTTTTTGAATTGTATGATACTTTTGGGTTTCCAAAGGATTTAACAGCGCTTATTTTAAAAGAAAATGGAAAGCAGATAGACGAAGCAGGTTTTGAAGTTGAAATGCAAAAACAGAAAAACCGTTCAAGAGCTGCCGGTGAGATGACTACGGACGATTGGACTATTTTAAAAGAGGACGATTACGAAGAATTTGTGGGTTACGACCATTTAACTACGACCGTGTTTATTACGCGTTACCGTAAAGTTGTATCTAAAAAAGACGGTGAACTTTATCAGTTGGTATTTAACCTCACGCCATTTTATCCAGAAGGCGGCGGACAAGTAGGCGATAAAGGTTACATAGAAGCCACCAATGGTGATGTCACTTATATTTTAGATACTAAGAAAGAAAACAATGTGATTATTCATTTTGCTAAGGAGTTACCAAAGCATTTAAAAGGGAATTTTATTGCCAAAGTAGATGAAACTTTTAGAGGACGCGTGACTTGTAATCACAGTGCGACTCATTTATTACATCAGGCTTTAAGAGATATTTTAGGGACCCATGTAGAGCAAAAAGGAAGTGCGGTTACTGCCAAGCAGCTACGTTTTGATTTTTCACATTTTTCTAAATTGAGTAAAGAAGAATTGGTTGCCGTTGAAAATTTCGTGAATGCTAGAATAGACGCGAAAATCCCGTTGCAAGAACAACGAAACATACCGATGGAGCAGGCTGTAAGCGAAGGCGCAATGGCTTTATTTGGCGAAAAGTATGGCGATACTGTTCGGACCGTAAGGTTTGGGAAATCTATTGAATTATGTGGTGGAACCCATGTGCAAAACACATCCGATTTATGGCATTTTAAAATTGTATCCGAAGGCGCTGTCGCTTCGGGCATTAGACGTATTGAGGCCCTTACCAATCAAGCAGTAAAACAGTATTATTTTGAGGCTCATGACCAACTGCATTCAGTAAAAAGTTTATTGAATAATGCCCAAGACCCAATTCAGGCCGTTGAAAATTTACAAGATGAGAACAGTGCGCTAAAAAAACAATTAGAGCAGCTGCTTAAAGAAAAGACCAAGCAATTACAGATAGGCTTAAAAGAGGAGCTTAAGTTAATAAATGGCGTGCAATTTTTAGCGAAAGCAGTTGATTTAGATGCAGCTGCGATTAAGGATCTGAGTTTTGATTTGGGGTCGAATGTAGATAATTTGTTTTTAGTATTGGCTTCGGCGCAGGATGGTAAGGCGGTGTTGTCGTGTTACATTTCTAAGGAATTGGTAGCTGAACGCAAATTAAATGCCGGACATATTATACGCGAATTAGGAAAATATATTCAAGGCGGTGGTGGCGGACAGGCATTTTTTGCAACGGCTGGAGGTAAGAATCCAGAAGGGATAGCTGAGGCTTTGAAGGCGGCGGAAGGTTATGTTTAGTACTTAGGGTGGAAATTTAGTTTTACTGCGGAGTTGCACAGATGTTTCGCGGAGTTCCGCAGCGTTTAATTACTTACTTTTTTTGAGACATAGATTACTTGGATTATCACAGTTATATAAATCTTAATCAGGTAAAATGGAATCTTTGTAAATCAGTGAAATCCGTGTCATATTTTCTTAGTGAATCTCGGTGGTTCTCAACGAATCTCTGTGAAATAATAACTTTTTAGTTGTACAACGCAGTTTCATAAAGGTTGCAATGAGCACTCAAAATTAAATAAGTATCTTTAAACCCTATGCAGCTCAGTACCAAAATACCAATTAAAGCAGATAAAAAACCTATCGACTATCAGTCTGTTGTAGTTTTATTAGGTTCTTGTTTTGCTGAGAACATGGGAGACAAGTTTGAATACTTCAAATTTAAAAATTTTCAGAATCCCTTTGGTATATTATTTCATCCTTTAGCCATTGAACGCTTAGTTGAATATGCGTTGAACGATAAAGAATATATTTCAACTGATATTTTTTGTCATCAAGGTTTGTGGCATTCTTTTGACGCGCATTCGAAGTTGAGTAATGCATCACCGGATGCGTTAATAGATACCCTTAATCAACGATTAAAAGAAACCAGTACACAATTAACTAAGGCTTCGCATATCATTATCACCCTTGGAACAGCTTGGGTTTACGAAGCACTAGCATTAGGTAGTTACGTTGCCAACTGTCACAAGGTGCCCCAGAAGGAATTTAAAAAGAAATTATTATCGGTTTCGGATATTGAGACGTCGCTTCAACACATAATCGCTCAAATTCAAAAGATAAATACAAAAGCATCTATCATTTTCACTATTTCTCCAGTGCGACATGTTAAAGATGGATTTATGGAAAATACGCTAAGCAAGTCACATTTATTCACAGCTTTACATTCTGTTATTTTAAAGTTTACAAATGTTCATTATTTTCCTGCTTATGAAATTATGATGGATGAGTTGCGCGATTACCGATTTTACAAGCGAGATATGATTCATCCTAACGATTTGGCCATTGATTACATTTGGGAAAGATTTAAGGAAGCTTGGATTTCAAAAAATATTGAAACCTTAATGGCACGTATTGAAACTGTTCAGAAAGGACTTCAACACAAGGCTTTTCAACCTGATTCCGAGGCTTATCGTAAGTTTAAAGCTCACTTAGAAGAGGAGCAACTTCTACTAAAACAAATAGTTAGACACATTTCTTTTTAATAATACAGGATTAAATATACTAACCGCTAACTGCTAAGTTGGTGGATTTAAATACCTCAAAAGAAAGGTAAAATACCAATTATAACAGTCGCTTTGAAACTTATGTTTCCGATGAAATACACAACATTTTAGATGTAATTTTTTCATTTCACCCTTTAACTTTTTTAATTGCCACTTATCGAAAAAAAAATATGACACTACCAATTAGTTATATATTCGTAGTGCTATTAATCAATTTTATAAAGAAGCGTCAGAATAAGAAGTGTTTAACCTCACTTACATCTGATGCTTTTTTTTGTCTTTATTTCACTAAAAAATATTAAAATATTAACGCACCTTAACACTATCAGGAACCAAAACGGAGTATTCGCCGTTATTTCTTATAACATCACGTACAATGGACGATGAGATATACGAAGTTTTTGCTGCGGTGAGTAAAAAAACCGTTTCTATTTTGGAGAGTTTTCTATTTGTATGTGCAATGGCTTTTTCAAATTCAAAGTCGGCGGGGTTTCTCAAGCCTCTTAAAATAAACTGAGCGTCAATTTCTTTGCAAAAATCGATGGTTAAACCTTTATAAGTAACCACCTTTACTTTGGGCTCATTCTTAAATGCTTCCTTAACAAATTGCTGTCTTTTTTCTAAGGAAAACATGTATTTTTTTTCAGCATTAATTCCAATAGCGACTACTACTTCATCAAATAAATGGATGCCTCGTAATATTATATCGTAGTGCCCTAAAGTAATAGGGTCGAAGGATCCAGGAAAAAGTGCGCGTTTCATTCGTTTGATTTGGTGTTTAAAACCATGTTAAATTCAAAGATAATAAATAATAACGGTAATAATTAACGACTTTTTTGTCTTAAGCATTCTTCAATAGCGTTTTCAAATAAAGCTTCAAGGCTAATATCAGCTGCAGCAGCTTGCTGTGGCAAAATACTTTCTTTAGTTAAGCCAGGTACTGTATTCACTTCCAATAAATGTGGTTCGTCGTTTTTAAAAATGTATTCACTACGGCTAAAGCCTTTTAATTGAAGTACTTCATACACTTTTTTTGCGGTATTTCGTACGCGTTCGGCTAAATGTTCAGGTATTTGTGCAGGTGTAATTTCTTTAGATTGTCCGAGATATTTAGCTTTATAATCAAAGAAATCGTTATCACTAATAATTTGTGTAATTGGCAGTACCAGAATTTCACCTTTATAAGTAATCACACCCACCGAAACTTCAACGCCGTCCAGAAATGATTCAATAATAATTTCGTCGTCTTCTTTAAAAGCTACATCAATGGCATTTTGCATGTCTTCTGGCTTGTAAACTTTTGTAATTCCGAAACTACTTCCAGCTTTATTAGCCTTTACAAAACAAGGCAATCCAACGGTATTAATAATGGTTTTCACATCCACCACATCACCTAAATTCAGGTAATAACTTTCGGCCATTTTTATTCCAAATGGCTTCAGTACACTTAAACAATCTCTTTTATTGAAGGTAAGTGCAGCCTGATACATGTTGCAGCTGGTATGTGGGATATTGAGTAATTCAAAATAGGCTTGCATAAAGCCATTTTCGCCGGGTGCGCCGTGTATGGCATTAAAAACAGCGTGGAATTGAATTTTTTTGTGATTTTCCACAATACTAAAATCATCCCTATTTACAGGATGTTCGGCATTTTGATTATCGACATAAACCCATTTATTTTTAAATATATGAATTCGGAATGCTTTAAATTTATTTGGGTTAAGCATTTCATAAACTACGTTGCCACTTTTTAGCGAAATTTCATATTCACTTGAGTAGCCTCCCATAATAATGGCAATATTTTTTATCATATAAACAAGGAAAATATGAGTTTATTAACTTGTAGCACGTCTGTTTTGTAATTTAAATCGTACTTATATTTCATAAAAGCTAAGGTATTATTATTAATGTAATTTAAAGATAATACAATCTGTTTTTTTAATTCAGAACAATTCAAAAGCACAATTTGATGTTTTTAAAAGCTTATGTTTATATTTACAACCTATTACAAAACTTCTTTCAGATAGATTTACGTTCATGAGTATTATTAAATTTTTAGGCAGTAAGGTTTTTTTGAAACAAATTGTTTTAGCGATTTGTGCTACTGTAGTTTTGGCATTTTTGATACTGTCATGGCTAAAGTCCACCACCAATCATGGCGAATTTATTCAGGTACCAAACTTAAAAGGGAAATCTTTAGAAACAGCTAATATTGAATTGAAGGATTTAAAATTGCGCATGGAAATACAGGATTCTGCTAATTACAATCCAAATTATCCAAAATTTGCCGTAATAGAGCAGTATCCGTTAGCCGGTGAATCTGTTAAGGAAGATCGTAAAATATATTTAATTCTCAATCCTTCGGGCTACAGAAAAGTTCAGATTCCCGATGTGGTACGACGCACATTTCGTCAGGCCAAACCAACGCTTGAGTCGGTTGGTTTCGTAATTGGAACTATAACTTATGTAAATGATATTGGTAAAGATGAAGTTTTAGAAATGTCTCATAAGGGGTCAAAGTTACGCGAAGGTGATTTATTGCCATTAACCTCTACAATTGATCTAGTTTTAGGAAATGGTAAACGACCAGGTAGTATTGATGCCATAGGAATTGATTCTGAAACAAATTCTCAAGAAAATTAAGACATGTTAGACGAAGCTCAAACGCCTGAAGAACAGGATGACGACGAATTATACGAACACTATACATTTACGGTCGAAAAGGGACAAAAGCCATTGCGAATTGACAAATATCTAATGAATTTTGTTGAAAACGCCACCCGAAATAAAATTCAGACAGCAGCAAAGGACGGCAGTATTTACGTGAATGACACCCCAGTAAAATCCAATTACAAGGTTAAGCCGTACGACAAAATTAGAGTGCTATTTCAGCATCCACCTTACGAGTATTTACTAACGCCAGAAAACATTCCGTTAAATATCGTTTACGAAGACGAATATTTGTTAGTTATCAACAAACCAGCAGGTATGGTGGTACATCCTGGACATGGTAATTATTCTGGTACTTTGATAAATGCACTTATTTATCACTTCGAAAATTTACCAAATAATAGTAGTAATCGTCCGGGCCTGGTTCATCGTATTGATAAGGATACCAGTGGTTTGTTGGTAGTTGCCAAAACGGAAACTACCATGGCCCATCTTTCCAAACAATTTTTTGATAAATCAAGCGAACGCGAATACGTCGCCTTAGTTTGGGGTCATGTTGAAAATGACGAAGGTACCGTTGAAGGCCATATTGGCAGACATCCCAAAAACAGGTTGCAAAACACAGTTTATGAAGGTGATGAAGCTATAAAAGGCAAGCCAGCCGTTACGCATTATAAAGTTTTAGAACGATTTGGTTATACTACCTTGCTATCTTGCAAATTAGAAACTGGGCGTACGCATCAAATTCGCGTGCATATGAAACATATTGGTCACACCTTGTTTAACGATTCAAGATATGGTGGTGATACCATTTTAAAGGGAACAACTTTTACCAAGTACAAACAGTATGTAGATAATTGTTTTAAAATTTTGCCCAGACAAGCACTGCATGCCAAAACACTAGGGTTTATACATCCAGTTTCACAAAAATTTATGTTGTTTGAATGCGCTATTCCAGAAGATATGCAGGAATGTATAAGTAAATGGCGCGATTATGCAAAACATCAGGAATTACTATAAACCTAGTCTATATCACTATTGAATTTTGATTAGCTTACAGGTTGATTTTAGTTGCATTAATTGGTACTTTTATGTTTTATTAAAAGGTACATTATGAAATTAATTTTATCACCGGCAAAATCTTTAGACTTTGAAAGTGCATTGCCAACCCATCTAACCACAGAAGCCTTGTTTCTCAGCGAATCCGAGCGCATTAATAAATTATTAAAAAAGCAGTCGGTTAAAAAGTTAGGAGAGTTGATGAGTATTTCAAACGATTTAAGTGAACTGAACTATCAACGCAATCAAGATTGGCAGTTGCCGTTTCCCGAGAATGAAGCCAGACAAGCCATTTATGCTTTTAATGGTGATGTTTATCGTGGTTTGGATGCGTATACCATTCCAAAGGACAAAATAGAAAATACCCAAAACACAGTTAGAATTTTGTCGGGTTTGTATGGACTGCTGAAACCTTTCGATTTAATCATGCCTTATAGATTGGAAATGGGTACCAAGTTTCCAGTTGGAAAAAGCAAGAATCTTTATGAATTTTGGAAAGTAAAAATCACTGACGCCTTAAATAGCGACATGGAAGAAAACGAAATTCTACTCAACCTTGCTAGCAACGAATACTTTAAAGCTATTGACACCAAATCCTTAAAGGGAAATTTGCTTCACGTAGATTTTAAAGAGTTTAAAAATGGTCAATATAAAACCATTGGCTTTTTTGCCAAATATGCTAGAGGTTTAATGGCACGTTATATAATTGATAATGCTATCAATGACCTAGAAGGTTTAAAAACATTTGACTTAGAGAACTATGCCTTCGACACAAATCTATCGGAAGGTAATTCTCTTGTTTTTACCAGATAAAAAAAAGCGACTTCTTAAAAAGAGTCGCTATGTAATTTGATTGGATCAAACTCCTATTTGTCCGATGCCACAGTTTTTTTAGCTGTGGTTTTTTTTCTGGCAGAAGTCGCAGGTTTCGATTTTGTGGTTGATGCTTTTGCAGCTGCTTTCTTTGTTGCCTCCACTACTTTTGGTTCTGCTTTAGATTTTTCTTTTTTTACTGAAACAATCTCGGTCGTTGTTTTTAGTCTCGGTCTTAACACGCCATAACTTCCGCGATTAATTTTACCTCGTCTCGTTTTTTTATCTCCTTTACCCATAATTCATTTCTTTAAATTAAACATCGATGAAATTACGAAAAAGGGAATGATAATCAAAATGATAAAAGGTTTAGATCAAAAATGGAGATTGTTGATTAAATTCAAGTGCCGCATGCTCTTCTGAATTTAACAATTATATATTAGGCTATTCTTTTTTTAAGACGCACATCGCACACAAAAAAGGCTTTCTGGCCTTATTAGAATGCGCCCCATAGTTTTTGCTGCTTACATTTAATACAAATTCCAAAATTTGGGTTGTCCACCTTAGATAGAGCGTTGCTTAGTTTTCGAGGTTTTTCTTCTACTTTTCGCAAAGCCGATTCAAAAACACTTTTGTTGTTAATAGGATCCATACGCGACACCCTTCCAATGGCCACATCGGGTGCTACGGGTTTTGTGAGAACTTTATAAGATGTTATTTGCGCCTCAGTTTTCTCGCATTCTTGAACTATGATTTCTTTTATGTTTGTTGTATCCATAACAGGTTACAATCAGCTGAATTTCAAATTTATAAAAAAACCAACCAGTTATTTTACTGGTTGGTTTTGATATTTATAAGAATATACTACTTCTTATTTAATCATCTCGTAACTGCGTTTGATGAAATCGGACAGTTCTTTACCTTTCAATAAACCTTGAGACAATCTTGCCAAATCCAAACTTTGACTAATTAAACGCTCTTGTTTCTTTTTGGTTTTGGTATTGAGTATTTCGCCAACCAGTGCTGAGTTGGTATTGACCACTAAATTATACATTTCTGGCATGTTCCCCATGCCAAACATACCACCACCAGTTGCTTGCATCTCTTTCATACGACGCATAAATTCTGGTTGGGTAATTATGAATGGTGCTGCATTACTATCCATTGGTTCTAGTTGTACCATAAATTTTTCAGAAGGAATGGTTTCTTTTAACAATTCGTCTAAAGTTGTTTTTTCTTCTTCTGAAAGTTTTGAAATTTTAGTATTGTCTTTATTAATAAGATTATCTATATGATCAGCATCAACACGGGCAAAACTTACATTTTCTTTACTGGTTTCCAGTTTTTGCATTAAATGACTTACAATAGGAGAATCTAATAGCAATACTTCATAACCTTTATCTTTTGCAGCTTCAATATAGCTGTGTTGCGCATCCGTGTTTGATGCATACAGAATCACCAATTTATCATCCTTATCGGTTTGTTTGGCTTTTATTTTATTAAAGAGTTCATCGTAAGTGAAGTAGTTACCGTCAATAGTTGGATATAAGGCAAAGGCCTCAGCTTTTTCGAAGAATTTTTCCTCAGAAAGCATTCCGTATTCGATCACTACTTTAATATCATTCCATTTTTTCTCAAAATCTTCACGATTCTCAGTAAAGAGTGATTTTAGTTTATCAGCTACTTTTCTGGTGATATAAGAGGCAATTTTTTTAACACTACTATCAGCTTGCAAATAAGAGCGCGATACGTTTAGTGGGATGTCCGGCGAATCAATAACCCCGCGTAACATGGTTAAAAATTCGGGCACAATACCTTCCACATTATCAGTTACAAAAACTTGATTTTGGTAGAGTTGTATTTTATCTTTTTGGATATTTAAATCATTCGTCATCTTAGGGAAATACAAAATTCCGGTAAGATTGAATGGATAGTCTACATTTAAATGAATGTTGAATAACGGCTCTTCAAACTGCATTGGATACAACTCACGATAAAAAGATTTGTAGTCTTCATCCTTTAAATCCGTTGGTTGTTTAGTCCAAGCTGGGTTTGGGTTGTTAATGATATTATCAACTGTTACTTTTTCTGGTTTGGCGTCTTTTTCAGCATTTTCAGGAAGCGGTAAATTTTCTTCTTTGGTTCCGAACTTGATAGGAATTGGCATAAACTTGTTGTATTTCAACAACAGCGTTCTGATACGTGATTCCTCAAGAAATTCGGTAGCGTCTTCGGCAATATGAAGGATTATTTCAGTACCGCGTTCGGTTTTATCTGAAGGTTCTATGGTAAAGTTTGGCGAACCATCGCAAATCCAATGCGCAGCTGGCTCGTCTTTGTATGATTTGGTGATAATTTCTACCTTTTCTGCTACCATAAAAGCTGAGTAAAAACCAAGTCCGAAATGACCAATAATTCCAGGGTCGTCTACTTTGTCTTTGTACTTATCAATAAATTCTTCGGCACCTGAGAAAGCCACTTCATTGATGTATTTTTGCACCTCTTCCGCAGTCATTCCTAAACCTTGATCAATGACGTGAATTTTTTTGTTCTCTTTGTCAACTTTGATTTCAATTTTTGGGTTGCCGTATTCTACTTTTGCTTCACCAATATTGGTAAGGTGTTTAAGCTTTAGCGTGGCATCGGTAGCATTACTCACCAATTCACGTAGAAAAATCTCGTGATCGCTGTAGAGGAATTTTTTAATAAGCGGAAAAATATTTTCTACTGATACATTAATGGTTCCTTTTGTCATGATTATTTTATTTTTAGGATGTTTATTAGAAATTTTAACTTTTTTATATTCATTTAAAATATTAATGCTGTAAGGCAAATAAAATACCACATTAAAAAGGGTGACAAACTGACACTTCATATTTTATCACCAAGATATTATGCATGCATAACGAATGCATTTAACTTTAAAATATTGTATATAGTTAAATGGTTAAATTGCAAAACCTAAAAAAATTATAATGTACAATTCTAGAATAACTGGATTAGGCTACTATGTGCCTGATAATGTGGTTAAAAATGAAGATTTATCAAAATTAATGGATACTAATGATGAATGGATTCAGGAGCGCACAGGTATCAAAGAACGACGTTGGATTAAAGAAAACTCTGGAGACACAACGGCTTCTATGGGAGTGAAGGCTGCAAAAATTGCGATAGAGCGCGCGGGTATCAGTAAAGATGATATTGATTTTATTGTATTCGCCACCTTGAGCCCAGATTATTATTTTCCAGGACCGGGTGTACAAGTACAGCATGATTTAGGTATTAAAACTGTGGGAGCCATCGATATTAGAAACCAATGTTCTGGTTTTGTGTATGGCATTTCTGTTGCAGACAATTTTATTAAAACAGGCATGTACAAAAATGTACTTGTAATTGGTAGTGAGTTGCACTCGCGCGGTTTAGACAAAACAACGAGAGGTAGAGGTGTTTCGGTTATTTTTGGTGATGGTGCAGGTGCGGCCATACTCTCTAGGGAAGAAGATACGAGTAAAGGGATTTTATCAACCCATTTACATTCACAAGGTGAATTTGCAGAAGAATTGGTAGTTAAAGCGCCTGGTATGGGCACGCGTTGGGTAACTGATATACTTGCTGAAAACAATCCAGATGATGAAAGTTACTATCCGTACATGAACGGTCAATTTGTGTTTAAAAATGCGGTGGTTCGTTTTAGTGAGGTGATTATGGAAGGTTTAATAAAGAACAACTTGCAAGTGTCGGATATCGACATGTTGATTCCACATCAAGCCAATTTACGCATATCACAATTTATACAACGTAAATTTAAATTAAACGACGATCAGGTTTTTAATAATATTCAGAAATACGGAAACACTACAGCGGCCTCTATTCCTATTGCTTTAACTGAAGCATGGGAAGAAGGTAAAATAAAGGAAGGTGATACAGTTGTATTGGCTGCTTTTGGCAGTGGCTTTACTTGGGGAAGTGTCATTATGAAATGGTAATAAAAAAGCCGGAATTATTAAAACTCCGGCTTTTTCAGCTATTAACCAACTTAAACTAACACTAAACTATTTAAAAATATTACTTAAAAAGTTTATACTTAAACTTATCTATTAAGACGTAGAATTTGTAACTTTATTACATGAGATTGTAATTTTAACTCGTAATTAACAGTTTAGCTTTAATATCCCAATAAAATAGACTAAGAGATTGTTAATTTTGAAACTTCCATTTATAACTTTCCAATCAAAAAAGAATATAATGAACAAGAAAACATTAGTTATGGGTGCTTCAACCAACCCCAGTCGCTATTCTAATATGGCCATAAAAAAGTTACGTAAAGCTAAGGTGGAAGTGAAGGCTTTCGGCTTAAAAAAAGGAGAAGTTGCAGGTGTATCTATTGATACAGAACTTCTAAATTACGATAATATTGATACCATAACACTGTATCTTGGCGCTAAAAATCAATCTGAATATTATAATTATATCCTTGGTCTACAGCCAAGGCGCGTCATTTTTAATCCCGGTACTGAAAACCCTGAGTTTTATAAACTACTTGAAAATAGTAATATAGAAACAGAAGTTGCTTGTACTTTAGTGCTTTTGGGGACTAATCAGTATTAATAGACCTAAGAAGGTGAGTAATCCGTTAAGTATTAGGATGAAAAATCCAAATTCAAAGCCAAACCATTTTGAGCTATAAAAGCTAATACAGTAAGAAAGAATTGGAGATAAAATAGCTATTAATGGCACGAATTTATCTTTCAGTTGCCATTTGGTAAATAGTCCGAAAGCATAAAGCCCGAGTAATGGTCCATAGGTGTAACCTGCAAAAACAAAGAGTTTTGCAATAACGCTTTCATCTTTAATGAGATATTTAAACGTGATAATTACCAAAATAAGTACCACAGAAATAAAAATATGAATTTGCTTTCTAACACGTACCTGTTTAAGTGTGTCATACTTTTTTTCGATATCTAAAATATCAATACTAAAGGAGGTCGTAAGTGAAGTTAAGGCACTATCAGCACTACTGTATGCAGCTGCGATGAGTCCGATTAAGAAGAACACAAAAACTCCAATACCCAAATGATTTTTAGCAAGTATTGGAAACAAATCATCTTTATGAGCATCAATGCCATTTTGCGAAGCATAAACGGTTAAAAGTAGTCCAAGACTTAAAAAAACAAAGTTCACAACGGTTAGTACAATCGTAAACCAAAACATATTTTTTTGAGCGTCTTTCAGGTTACGACAGGTTAGATTTTTCTGCATCATGTCTTGATCCAATCCTGTCATGACAATGGCAATAAAAGCGCCCGAAATAAATTGTTTCCAGAAGTAGTTGTCCGATTTAAAATCTTCGAAAAAGAAAGTTTTAGACAAATCATGATCTAAAACATAGCCCAATAAATCACCACCTCTAATTCCTAAATCTTCACTCACAAAATATATTGTAACACCAACTGCAATCAGCATGAATAAGGTTTGAAGCGTATCGGTCCAAACAATGGTTTTTATCCCAGATTTAAAAGTATATAACCAAATTAATGCAACAGTAATGGTAACTGTTTGCCAGAATTCAATTCCGAGTTCATCAAACAAAATAATTTGTAATACGCCAGCGACCAAATACAATCTAAAACTTGCTCCAACTACGCGCGATAATAGAAAAAAGGATGCTCCTGTTTTATAGGAATAATTTCCGAAACGCGATTCTAAATAGGTATAAATAGATGTTAAATTCATTCGATAGTATAATGGCAGAAGTATAGTGCCAATAACCAAATAACCTACAATATAACCTAGTACTACTTGCATGTAGCTAAACTGCGAAGCTTCAATCCAACCGGGAACAGAAATAAAGGTAACACCTGAAAGTGATGCGCCAATCATGCCGAATGCTACAACATACCAAGGCGATTGTTTATTGCCTTTAAAAAAAGTATCATTACCACTTGATTTTCCTGTAAAAAGCGAAACTAAAATCAGTAAACTAAAGTAAGAAGCGATAAGTAAAATAATAAAACTAGAAGACATGTTTTTAGGTTAATAAAGTAATTAAAGAAATTTCTATTATTTTTGATAAAAATTGTTTAGCAATATTAATCAAATTAATAGAAAAAGTACCCCCTGTATAATTTTCTGAAATTAATTTAGTCACCATTTTTTAAATACTCATATGAAAAACATTTATTTATCCGTTGCATTTGTGATTTCATTCTTTTTTACCTGGTCGCAAACCTATCAGGAAATGATTGCTGATGGAACTAACACTGTTCAAGAAATTCAGGAGGCAGCAAATGACTATTTTACGGTAAAGGGCTATGGTCGTGGCACAGGATATAAAGCTTATAAACGTTGGGAGTACCAAGCGTTGAGATCAATGGATGAAAATGGCAACCTAAAAACTGCCGATTTTTATTATAACGAATTGCAAAACTACAATAGATATATAAATCAAAATTACGGTTTCGCAGCAAGAAATACTACAGGTACCTGGCAAGATCTCGGACCAACTTATTGGAACCAAACCAGCGGATGGAATCCTGGAGTTGGCAGAATTACAGCTATGGCAATAGACCCAAACAATACCAATCATATTATTGCAGGAGCAGAAACAGGCGGTGTATGGAAAACACTTGATGGAGGCCAAAGCTGGACAGTTTTAACCGATGATTTATCTACCTTAAATGTATATGCCTTGGCGATGGAACCGGGAAACACAAATGTATATTATTGGGGTTCAAGTAGTGGTGTTATCTTTAAATCTTCGAATGCAGGTGCTACTTGGGATTTTTTGGCAGACACCGGAAATGGTATTGTTAATAAAATTTTGATTGATCCAAATAATACTTCAAAAATGTATTGTTCGGTTCAAAGTGGAGGTCTTTATAAATCTATAACTGGTGGTGTGAATTGGACACGTATTGCATCGAACGCCACTCAAGGTTTTGACTTTGAATTTAAACCAAACAACAGCAATATTATATACGCTTCTGGAAATAATTTTTATAAATCTGAAGATGGTGGCTTAACATTTTCTCAACGTTCAAATATAACTTCTTCGGGTCCAAAAATGATAGGTGTTTCTGCCAATAACCCTGAAGTTGTTTATGTAATCGAGTCTCAAAATGGATTGTTTAATGCATTGTATAAATCAACAACGAGCGGACTTCAATTTAATGAGTTAAGCCACACCGATAAAAACTATTTTGGTTATAGTTCTGCCGCCGATGACGATCTTGGTCAGGCACCAAGAGATATGGATATTGTGGTGAATCCAAATGATGTAAATGAAGTACATATTGCAGGTATTAATACTTGGCGTTCAATAGATGGAGGCACTTCTTTTAATATTACTTCTCAATGGGTGCCGCAAAATGCTGCAGCAGCGAATATCGGCTATTGCCACGCCGATGTTGATATCATGGATTATGTTAATGGAAAGTTATATGTGGGTACCGACGGCGGAATTTTCGTGGCGGATAACCCTCAAGTTGTTACAGATGAATATTATACAGATTTAACAACTGGAATGGGTATTAGACAGTTTTATAAAATTGGTGTGAGTCAAACCATACCTGTCGTTATAACTGGTGGCTCACAAGATAATGGCTCTTCCGTTTTTGATACTTTCGGAATGTGGAACGATTGGCTTGGTGCAGACGGCATGGAAGGTTTTATAGATAAAAATGATCCTACAGTTTTATACGGTACTTCCCAGTTTGGTGTCTTGTATAAAGGAATCAACACTGGTAACAATGCTTTTAATGTACCGCGACCTGAAGGAAGAGGTGGTACAAACGCATGGAACTGGGTAACTCCCTTTGAGCAAGATCCTCAAGTGCCAAATGTAATATACGTAGCTTATGATGAGTTGTTTAGATCTAATGATGACGGGCAAAACTGGACGTCTATTTCTCCAAATTATAATGTACCTATCAATCACTTAAAATTTGCACCCTCAAATAATAATTATATATATATGGCGGTAAACGGCAATTTTCATGCGAGCGTAAATGGTGGTGTTAATTGGTTTCAGTCACCGACATCATTTTCTGGTACTATTATTAACGCGATTGCAGTACATCCAACAAATCCTGAGAAGGTAGCTATCGCCGTTAATGACGATCAAAAGGTTTATGTTAGTACGAATTCTGGTATAAGCTGGATACCAATGAGATTTGATCTTCCTAATTTTTCACCTCAAGACTTGGCATGGGATAATAATGAGGATCAAGGACTTTATTTAGGTATGAACTACGGGGTCTATTATATAGATGACACCACCAATAATAGCTGGTTACCGTTTAGTAATAATTTACCTAATGTGCGGATAAGTGAATTAGAAATTAACTTTATCGAAAAGAAAATATATGCCGCTACCTATGGTCGCGGACTTTGGGTTTCCGACACTTATAGTTTAACCTTGAGCAAAGATAAAGTTGTTTTTGAAAACCTACAGATGTATCCCAATACAGCCTCAAACGAAGTGTTTTTGTCATGGAACCAATCTGAAGATGTTGATGTAAGACTATTCAACACTGAAGGAAAAATAATTTATTATGCCAAGGCTATTAAATTAAATCAGCCTTATAAAATTGATATTTCTCGATTATCTGCTGGTATGTACTTTGTTCGGATTAACAATGAAAATGGAGAAATGACCAAAAAACTGATTAAACAATAAATAATTGTACATATTATTTAAACTGCCTTATTTGATTTTTTCAAAGGGCAGTTTTTTATTGCGTTTCAGTAAAATACATTAATTTCGTTATATGGAATTTTCTTCAAAATTATTACAAAATGCAGTTGATCAAATGTCGCAATTACCAGGGGTCGGCAAACGCACTGCGTTGCGCTTTGTATTGCATTTACTAAGGCAACCAGCAAGTCATACCAATCAGTTAACTCAAGCTCTAAATGATGTTCGTTCACAAATTAAATTTTGTAAAAAGTGCCATAATATAAGCGATTCAGATTTATGTGACATTTGCCAAAACCCTAAAAGAGATGAGAGTACAATTTGTGTGGTGGAAGATATTCGGGATGTTTTGGCCATAGAAAATACAGCTTCCTATAAAGGATTGTATCACGTATTGGGCGGAAAAATTTCTCCTATGGACGGTGTTGGCCCTAACGAGTTAAATATCCAAAGTCTAATTGCCCGAGTGAAAAGTGGTCAAGTTAACGAACTGATTTTTGCATTGAGTGCGACCATGGAAGGTGATACCACCAATTTTTATATTTTTAAACAGTTATCGGACGTAAATATCAAAACTTCAACTATCGCAAGAGGGATAGCCGTTGGAAATGAACTAGAATACGCCGATGAGGTCACTTTAAGCAGGAGTATTCAAAATAGAATTCCTTTTGAAAGTTCTCTAAAATACTAAACTAATTGGCTTGAAACTATCCGTAATTATTCTTAATTATAATGTGCGCTACTTTTTAGAGTTGTGCTTGCAAAGTGTTGAGCGAGCCATTGAAACAATTGATGCAGAAATTATTGTAGTGGATAATAATTCCGAAGATGAAAGCTGTAATATGGTTCAAACCAAGTTCCCGAAAGTTAAGCTTATCTCAAATTCAGAAAACGTAGGTTTTTCTAAAGGAAATAATATTGGTGTACAAGAGGCGAAAGGTGAATATGTTTGTATTTTAAATCCAGATACAGTAGTTTCTGAAGATACTTTTACAAAGTTGATTGCTTTTGCTGAGCAACAAGCTAATCTCGGAATTGTTGGTTGCAAATTAATCGATGGCACTGGGCATTTTTTACCGGAAAGTAAACGAAATCTGCCAACGCCAGTGATTGCCATAAAAAAAATGTTAGGATTTTCAAATTCATATTATGCCAAACATTTAGATGAAAATAACACAGGGGATGTTCAAATTTTAGTAGGCGCTTTTATGTTACTTAAGCGCAATTTATATCAGCAGCTAAATGGATTTGACGAAGATTTTTTTATGTATGGTGAAGATATAGATTTGTCGTACCGTGCCATGAAACTTGGATTTAAAAATTACTACAACGGTGCTACCACTATCATTCATTTTAAAGGCGAAAGCACACTGAAAAATCAACTGTATGCCAAGCGTTTTTTTGGGGCTATGAAATTATTTTATAAAAAGCACTTCAACAGCAATACGATAATTAATTTATTGGTTTATTTTGGTATAAGGTTAGCTTATTTCACAAAATCCTCAAGTCAACCTAAAATCAAGTGTTCATCAAATATTTGGTTTTATGGAAAGTCTACTTATTTACAATCACAAATAGTTGAGAAAAGTACTGTTAATTTTCTTGAAAAAGAGGCTTCAATTGATAGTGACACTACTGTTATTTTTGATGCTAACATATTGTCTTTCAAATTTATAATTGAACTATTCATTCAAAATCGTATAAAAAGAACTACCTGTTTTAAAATCCTGCCTAAAAAAGTTAATTTTATACTTGGAAGTCACAACACGGATGTTCAAGGAAAAGTGATGTGGCTTAAGGACATTTAGTTGAACAAATCACAAAATTATTGATGAATAATCATTAATTTTGCAACCGAAAATATAAATAACCTCTTTCTATTAAGAATATGGCAAAATTTGAACTAAAATTACCCAAAATGGGTGAAAGCGTCGCCGAAGCAACCGTGACAGCTTGGTTAAAGGAAATAGGCGACACTATCGATGCCGATGAGGCCGTTCTTGAAATTGCTACGGATAAGGTGGATAGTGAAATACCTAGTGAGGTAGAAGGTGTGCTTATAGAAAAGTTATTTAATGTAGATGATGTGGTCCAAGTGGGACAAACCATCGCAATAATTGAAACTTCTGGAGATGCGCCAAAGGCTAATCCAGTTGCTGAAGTAGAAGAAACTAACTCTAAAGCAGAAAAAGCTGAAAGCCCAGCGGTAACCGAAATAGCCAAAGCAATTACGCAAGCTCATGATGCAGTGGTTTCGCCAGTGCAATCGTCCGACGATAGATTTTATTCTCCCTTGGTAAGAAATATTGCCAAAAAAGAAGGTATTACGCAATCAGAACTAGATGCTTTACCAGGAACTGGTAAAGAAGGGCGCGTTACAAAAAATGATATTTTGGCCTATCTTGATAATAGATCGGCACCAGTAAAAGTCGAAAGTAGCGAATCAAAACCAGAGTTGGCGCAACCAGAGATTAAAGAAATGCCAACAATTACGCCACCAAAACCAAAGCAGGAAATGCCTGCTGTTGTTAGAGGTGAAGACGAAATTATCGAAATGACCAGAATGGGCAAACTCATTGCGCACCATATGGTTGAAAGCAAGCAAACTTCGGCACACGTTCAATCCTTTATTGAAGTAGATGTTACCAATATTTGGAATTGGAGAACGAAAGTTAAAAGTAGCTTCGAAAAACGCGAAGGTGAGAAGTTAACCTTCACCCCGATATTTATGGAAGCGGTGGCTAAGGCTATAAAAGATTTTCCTATGATTAATATTTCGGTAAGTGGCGATAAACTCATCAAACGTAAAAACATTAATTTGGGAATGGCAGCAGCCTTACCAGATGGAAATTTAATTGTACCCGTTATAAAAAATGCCGATCAACTTAATTTATTAGGAATGACCAAGGCCGTTAACGACCTAGCCGAACGCGCTAGAATAGGTAAATTAAAACCAGACGACACCCAAGGCGGTACTTATACCGTGACTAACGTTGGTACTTTTGGCAGTGTATTTGGTACACCAATTATCAATCAGCCACAAGTTGCTATATTAGCCTTGGGCGCTATCAGAAAAGTACCCGCCGTTATAGAAACACCTGATGGCGATTTTATTGGTATTCGATACAGAATGTTCTTATCACATTCATACGATCACCGAGTGGTAAATGGTGCCTTAGGCGGACAATTTGTAAAAGCGGTGAAAGATTATTTAGAAGCTTTTGATGTGAATCGCGAAATTTAAAAACGCATTCCCACGAAAGTGGGAAACTCCCCTTGAGCGAAATTAAAACAACATATAGAAAAGAAGTACTGTTTCGACGGTGCTTTTTTGTTTAATTTTAGTTCGAATAAATAAAATATTATTTTTGTGATAGTGATATTAAAATTCACTTAATCTTTTTACTCCTCGTAATCTTAGTATCTTTACCTGTTAAACCACTATAATGACACTCAACCTCACCAAACCAATTTGTTTTTTTGATTTAGAAACCACTGGTGTTAATATCACTTCCGATAGGATTGTTGAAATTTCTATTTTGAAAATTCATCCAAATGGAAAAGAAGAAAGTTATACCAGACGTGTTAATCCAACCATTCCTATTCCTGCTGAAGTAACCAAGGTTCATGGTATTTCGGATTCCGATGTTGCCGATAAGCCAACTTTTAATGAGTTAGCCAAAGAAGTTTATAACTTGGTGAAAGATTCTGATTTGGGTGGTTTCAATTCTAACCGATTTGACATTCCGTTATTAGCTGAAGAAATGTTACGCGCTCAAGTTGATTTTGATATGAAAAACCGTGTGGCGGTTGATGTACAAGTTATTTTTCACAAAATGGAGCAACGTACCCTAAGCGCAGCTTACAAGTTTTATTGTGATAAAAATTTGGACGATGCACACAGTGCCGAAGCTGATACGAGAGCGACTTATGAAGTTCTTAAAGCTCAAATTGAACGTTACGACGAACTTGAAAACGATACGAAATTTCTAGCCGAATTCAGCTCGCGCAAACAATTTGCCGATTTTGCTGGCTTTATAATCTATAATAAAGATGGTGACGAATGTTTCTCATTTGGGAAACACAAAGGAAAAACGGTTTTAGAAGTTTTAGACAAAGAACCTGGATATTTTGGATGGTTACTGGATGCTGATTTTCCATTATACACTAAAAAAGTCTTGACAGCAATTAAGTTGAGAGCTTTAAATAATAAATTAAACTAGAGACTTAAGAAAGGAAACATAGATTTTATTTTCGCCATATGAAACTCATCTGCATCGGTCGTAATTACACCGAACATATTAAGGAATTAAAAAACGAAAGACCAACAGACCCTGTGGTATTTTTGAAACCTGACACAGCCATTCTACTTAAAAAGCAACCATTTTTTATTCCAGATTTTTCTAATGATGTGCATCATGAAGTTGAAATATTGGTTAAAATCAACAAGGTTGGTAAGTATATTGATAGAAAATTCGCTCATAAGTATTACGATGAGATTGGATTGGGAATCGATTTTACTGCCAGAGATTTACAGTCGCAACTTAAAGCAAAAGGATTACCTTGGGAAAAAGCAAAAGCCTTTGACGGTGCTGCGGTTATTGGAAAATGGTTGCCCAAATCTAATTTTGAAGATTTAAATAATATAAATTTTAGTTTGCAAAACAATCAACAAATTGTACAACAAGGGAATACAAGTTTGATGTTATGGAAAATAGATGAAATTATAGAATATGTATCAAAATATTTCACTTTAAAAATTGGAGATGTTATATTTACGGGCACGCCAGCAGGAGTTGCCAAGGTATCTGCTAACGATGAGTTAACAGGATTTATAGAACAAACCGAAATGTTTACGGTAAAAATTAAATAAATGGAACAGCATTACAAACTTTACAGAGTTAAGGAAATGGCCGAAGGGGATGAGGATTTCATCATGGCCTTAGCTGGCGCATTTCTAGAAGAAGTGCCAGAAGACGCAGCAAGACTTAAACATGCGGTCACCGAAAAGGATTTTTACACTACTTATCAAGCCGCTCATAAAATGAAACCAACCATCGATTTATTTGAATTGGGTGTTTTAGACAAACTTATAATCGTGCAAGATTGGGGAAAATTTGAGCAAGGTGATAAAGATGTAACGGCTGAATTACAATTGGTTTTGAATGCCGTCGAGAATGCTTCACGAGAAATTAAGGATGATTTTAATCTATAATGCAAGCCGAAATAATTACCATCGGCGATGAGATTCTCATCGGTCAAATTATTGATACCAATTCAGCTTTTTTAGGTAAGCAACTCAACAAAATTGGCGTTTCTGTTTATCAAATTACTTCAGTACAAGATAATAAAAGTCAAATTTTAAAGGCTTTAAAAGAGGCCGAATCCAATGCCGATATCATTATTATCACGGGTGGCTTAGGTCCTACCAAAGACGACATCACTAAACATACGCTTTGCGAATATTTTGAAGATGAGCTCATTCATAATCAAAAAGTCTTAGACAATATCGAAATGCTTTTTTCGAAATATATCAGTACACCAATATCAGATATCAACAGGCATCAGGCTTTGGTGCCTTCTAAATGTAAGGTGCTGACCAATAAATATGGCACCGCGCCAGGAATGTGGTTTGAAAAAGCAGAAAAGGTATTCGTGTCTTTACCTGGTGTGCCTTATGAAATGAAAGCCTTGGTAAACGATGACGTGTTACCAAGATTAAGAGAAACCTATAAGTTTCCGTTCATTCTGCATAAAACTTTGCTAACCTATGGCTTAGGCGAAAGTGCTATTTCGAATAGAATCGAAGTATTTGAAGATAATTTACCAGATTTTATCAAGCTGGCCTATTTGCCAAATTTAGGAAAAGTTCGACTGCGCTTATCCGCAAAAAATATGGATAGAACATTGGTTGAGCAAGAAATGGAACGACAAGTACAGTTGCTCATACCGCAGATTGAAGATATTTTTGTTGGTTTTGAAGAAACTGAAAGTATTGAAACTATTATTGGTAAACAATTTAAAGAACGTTCACAAACTTTGGCCCTGGCCGAAAGTTTTACCGGTGGAAAAATTTCTGAAATAATTACGAAGCACGCTGGTGCCTCGCAATTTTATAAAGGCGGTATTAATTGTTACGCCACTGAAAGTAAGATTGAAATTTTAGGTGTTTCCGAAGCTACTATCTCCAAATTTGGCGTGGTGAGTAAAGAAGTTGCAGCTGAAATGGCGATTGCAGCCAAAAAGCTTTTTAAATCGGATTACGCCATAGCAACCACAGGAAATGCTGGACCAGAAAAAGGAGATGAAAAAGCCGATGTAGGTGAAGTATGCATCGCTATAGCAACCCCGAAAGCACTGATTATAGAAACCTTTAACTTTGGAAATCATCGAGAAAAGGTCATAGATAAAGGTGTTAATAAATCCTTTGAAATGTTGCTTAAAGAAATTTTAAAAAACTAACAACAATAGTTTGTTGTATGGTAAAGTTTTACTAAATTTGCACCCTGTTTTAAAATTACATACCTAAAGTTAGAAAGAAATGTCAAGAGTTTGTGAACTTACCGGGAAAAAAGCAATGGTTGGAAACAATGTTTCTCACGCCATGAATAAAACCAAGCGTACCTTTGATGTCAATTTAATCAAAAAGCGTTTTTACATTCCTGAAGAAGATAAATGGGTAACTTTAAAAGTATCTACATCAGCATTAAAAACCATCAATAAAATTGGTATTTCTGCAGCAATAAAAGATGCAAAATCTAAAGGATTTTTGAAAAAATAGCACAACGCTAAATTAGAAGTATAATGGCAAAAAAAGGAAATAGAATTCAAGTTATATTAGAGTGTACCGAGCACAAGGAGTCTGGAAATCCAGGAACCTCAAGATATATTACAACCAAAAATAAGAAAAATACGCCTGGAAGAATGGAGATTAAGAAATTTAATCCAATTCTTAAGCGTATGACTGTTCACAAAGAGATAAAATAATAAGTCATGGCAAAGAAATCAGTAGCATCGTTACAAACCGGATCTAAAAGATTAACCAAAGCTATAAAAATGGTTAAATCTCCTAAAACTGGCGCATATACATTTGTAGAATCTGTTATGGCACCTGAATTTGTAGACGAGTTTTTAAAGAAGAATTAAAGATATTTTATAAATTTTAAAAAAAACTGCTTTCTTAGTGAAGGCAGTTTTTTTTTGCGATTTTTTTAAAGTTTCAAATCACATCATCAGAAAGTCATAAATAGGTTTTCTTTATTAATTATTGAAATCAGGAAAAATACTTAGCTTTGACCTTGTATCTGTCATTTTTGCAGGTTGCACTTATGGTTCAATTTTTGTCACAGCAATGAAAAATAAACAATAATGAGTTTCTTTAAAAAAATATTCTCTTCCGATAAAAAGGAAGATTTAGACCAAGGTTTAGAAAAATCTAAAACCTCGTTTTTTTCAAAATTAAACAAAGCTGTGGCTGGCAAGTCAAAGGTTGATGATGATGTTTTAGATAATTTAGAAGAAGTTCTGGTGAGTAGCGATGTAGGCGTAAACACAACGCTTAAAATTATTGAAAGGATAGAAGCCAGAGTTGCCAAAGACAAATACTTAGGTACCAGCGAACTTAATCAAATTTTACGAGAGGAAATAGCGTCTTTGCTTTCAGAAACCAATAGCGGTGAAGCTACTGAATTTGGTTTGCCAAATGTTCAAAAACCGTATGTTATCATGGTAGTAGGTGTAAATGGTGTTGGTAAAACTACCACCATCGGTAAATTGGCTTATCAGTTTAAAAAGCAAGGATTAAATGTGGTACTTGGCGCGGCGGATACGTTTAGAGCTGCTGCTATCGATCAATTACAAGTTTGGGCCGATAGGGTAGATGTGCCAATTGTAAAACAATCTATGGGTAGTGATCCTGCTTCGGTGGCTTTTGATACGCTTCAAAGTGCCGTGAATCAAAGCGCTGATGTTGTAATAATAGATACTGCTGGAAGATTACACAATAAAGTAAACTTAATGAACGAACTTACCAAAGTTAAACGTGTCATGCAAAAAGTAGTGGCCGATGCACCACATGAGGTGATGCTGGTTTTGGATGGATCTACCGGCCAAAACGCCTTTGAACAAGCAAAACAATTTACCGCTGCAACAGAAGTAACTTCTTTAGCCGTTACAAAATTAGACGGCACAGCTAAAGGCGGCGTTGTAATTGGCATAAGCGATCAGTTTCAAATTCCAGTTAAATATATTGGTGTAGGTGAAGGTATTGAGCACTTACAGGTGTTTAATAAATTTGAATTTGTAGATTCATTTTTCAAGTAAACTGTCATTTTAAATTGGTTATTTCTGCTTGCCGCTCAACGATTTTTGGTTGTTCGTAACATGTTTTTTGTTATTTTTAGAAAAACTTAAATATGATAGCATCCATTGTCATGCATTTTGTCAATCTTTTTTTAAAAGTAATCGAGCAAACTATTTTGAAATTTATTTATAATTTCAAAATAGTTTTAGTTTTAATTCTATTGCTAGGTTGGTCATGCAAAGAAACTTCTAAAATCACCGATAGCAATGAAACGCCATCGGCGCAAGAATCTAGTTCTGATTTAAGTACCATCGCCACCAAAGAGTTTCGAGAGTTTGAGGTGTTGGATTCGAGGTTTGTATCACGGTTAGACATTTGGACCTCTTTGAATGCTTCTATGAGTGATTTCACTGAAGAGGATTACAATCGTTTAAAAAGTCTTGTGTTAGATCAAGATATTCCAACCATACAAAACCATGTGATATCAGGAAAATTGAGTTACGAAGCGCTTACTAAGTTTTACTTATACCGTATTCGCGCTTTTGACAGAGAAAACGATTTGTCCTTAAATTCAGTAATCTCCTTAAATCCAAATATCATCGCCGAAGCCAAAGCCAAAGATGAAGCTTTAAAAAACAATAAAAATGCGCATCCCATATACGGTATGCCTATTTTGTTAAAGGATAATATTAATACCACCGGCATGCCAACAACCGCTGGTTCTGTTGTTTTAAAAGACAATAGGACTTCTGATGCGTTTGTGGTTAAGCAAATTAAAAAACAAGGCGGACTTATTCTAGGTAAGGTGAATTTGAGCGAATGGGCTTACTTTTTCTGTGGAAATTGCCCTAGTGGTTATAGCGCCTTAGGTGGCCAAACGCTTAATCCTTACGGAAGAAAAATATTCGATACGGGTGGTTCTAGCTCTGGAAGCGCGGTAGCTGTTACGGCAAATTTTTGTGCGGTGGCTGTAGGATCAGAAACCTCTGGTTCTATTTTATCACCTTCAAGCCAGAATTCGGTTGTAGGTATGAAACCCACTATTGGTCTTGTTAGCAGAAGCGGCATTATACCTATTTCTGAAACATTAGATACTTCTGGGCCAATCACCAAATCGGTTATGGATGCAGCTATTTTGCTAGATGCCATGTATGGGTTTGATCAAACGGACAAAAAATCAATGAAAGTTCAATTCGACTCGGGATACTTTTATAAGAATATCGAAAAAAGTACTTCTCTTGAAGGAAAAAGATTTGGAGTCTTTAAGCGTTTATTAGACGATCCCCTTTATAAGGATGCCATCGCAACTTTGAAAAGCAAGGGTGCCACTATTATCGAGATTGATGAGGTAGATTTAGATTTACCTAATTTTATAAGATTGTTAAATCTTGATATGAAAAAGGATTTTCCGGTCTATATGGCAAATCACGCCAACCCATCGGTTAAAATCTCGAACATAGACGACGTAATAGCCTTTAATATTCAAGACTCGGTAAACCTCATGCCTTATGGCCAGGCATTGTTTAGAGGAATTTCAGAAGATAAAGGGAATGCTCAATTCTTAAGACGTATTAAAGACACCCTTAAAACCAACGGGCGCAGATTTTTTGACGAGCCAATGAAAGCGTTTCAACTGGAAGGATTTTTATCAATTAATAATTACCATGCTGGTTTTGCAGCTGTTGCAGAATATCCTGCCGTGACAGTTCCAATGGGATATGCTGAAAATGGCTCCCCAAAAGGACTTACTTTTATCGCACAACCAAAACAAGAAAAACAGCTTCTAACTTGGGCGTATAGTTATGAACAGGCGAGTAAGAAACGAGAATCGCCAAAAAATTATAATTAATCTGTTAACGCATTAATGTGCAACCAAAGCTCATTGTCAAATTCGGATAATGCAAAATTGGTGTCTTCAGCAGCTTCCCCCATTCTAATTACCACCAGTTTTTTGCTCGGAACGATGTATATTTTTTGGTCATCTCTGCCCAAGGCACAATACATGTCATCTGGTGCATCAGGAATCAAGGAACCATTAAATTGAAATTGTACTTGGGGTAGACGATAGCTAGATTTACCATTAAGCCACCACATATAACCATAAGCTTGATTTAGGTTTTGCGAGGTGTTTACAGCATCGTTAAGGAAGTTTGCGGGAATAATCTGTTGGTCTCCCCATTTACCATCAGCATAGACTAACAATCCAAATCTGGCCATACTTCTGGTATTGCTCCAATAGACATTCAAGTCTTCATTTGGAATCCAAGCGCCAGTCATGCCAATTCTATTTTTCAATTTGATATTGAAATAATTATCCCACGAGTTTCCACTGGCTTGAGCAACCACATCTTGAAGTTTCACATACACATTATGATAAGCCCAACGGGTGCCTGCATCTGCTACATATTGAAGATTTGCAGGAGAAACATCGCTTCCTAAGGCATCGTTTAGACCAGAATTCATTGATAATAAATTTTTACAGGTAATCAAGTTTTCTTTGTCAATCGGCGCACTTGTCCAACTGGCTCCTAAATAATCTGATACTTTGTTATTGATATTGATGAAGCCTTCGCTTTCCGCAATTCCAGTAATGG
Source organism: Flavobacteriaceae bacterium (assembly GCA_018402135.1). Taxonomy (GTDB): domain Bacteria; phylum Bacteroidota; class Bacteroidia; order Flavobacteriales; family Flavobacteriaceae; genus Paucihalobacter. Next base: position 277,352 of record JAGYJF010000005.1, read on the forward strand.
CGGTAGTTAATGTTTTACCGGCACTGGCCCAATACCAAGGTAAAGTCGCTGTGTGTCCATTAAAGTAAGACTCTACAACTATGTTGCCGTTATGTAAAATCATAAAGCTTCTGCTGTTCTTTTCTTCTAAAAAATCTAATAGTGGTTGCAGTTCACTTTCATTCCAGCCTAAAGACGCTGTAGTTTTTGTCTCCCATACGTCGGAATTAATGGGTGGAAAATAAATGTCCTCGTCTGTGGTAATAATTTGTGGCGGATTATCGTCAGTAGATGAGCATGAAAAGAAACTGAACGCCACTAAAGCTAGAATTCTTAAATAGATAGACATGTTATAACAGATTTTCTATTAAGACTTAAAAATATATAAAAGGTTTAACATTGGTTGTATCTTTGTGCCTTGATTAAAATTATTATGCGCACTAAAACCTTAAAAAAGAATAGAATTAACGTTGTCACGCTTGGCTGTAGTAAGAATGTTTACGACAGCGAAGTGCTGATGGGGCAGTTAAAAGCCAGTGGTAAAGATGTTGTACATGAAGAAGAAGGTAATATTGTAGTAATTAATACCTGCGGTTTTATCAACAATGCCAAAGAAGAAAGCATCAATACTATTTTAGAATTTATGCAGAAAAAGGAAGCGGGCGAAGTTGATAAAGTATTCGTTACAGGTTGTTTAAGTGAAAGATATAAACCCGACTTACAAAAGGAAATTCCTAATGTAGATCAATATTTTGGCACTACCGAATTGCCATCTTTATTGAAAGCCTTAGGTGCCGATTATAAACACGAATTGATTGGTGAACGCCTAACAACAACGCCTAAAAACTATGCCTATTTAAAAATTGCTGAAGGCTGCGACCGACCTTGTAGTTTTTGTGCTATTCCTTTAATGCGTGGCAAACACAAATCTACACCCATTGAAGACGTGGTGAAGGAAGCTGAAAAATTAGCGGCTAAAGGTGTAAAGGAACTCATTTTAATTGCACAGGATTTAACGTATTATGGACTTGATTTATACAAAAAACGCAATCTAGCCGAATTGCTTGAAGCCTTAGTAAAGGTTGATGGTGTTGAATGGATACGACTACATTACGCCTTTCCAACTGGATTTCCGTTGGACGTGCTTGAGGTGATGCACCGCGAACCTAAAGTTTGCAACTATATCGATATTCCGTTGCAACATATTTCGGATCGCATCTTAAAAAGTATGCGTCGTGGCACTACCCAAGAAAAAACAACCAAACTTCTGCAAGATTTTAGAAAAGCAGTCCCTAATATGACTATTAGAACCACTCTAATTGTTGGCTATCCAGGCGAAACAGAGGAAGATTTTCAAACTCTAAAACAGTGGGTGAAAGCGATGCGTTTTGAACGTTTGGGCTGTTTTACTTATAGTCATGAGGAAAACACACATGCCTATAACCTAGTAGATGATGTGCCTGAAGAAGTCAAACAACAGCGCGCCAACGAAATTATGGAATTGCAATCACAAATTTCATGGGAATTAAATCAGCAGAAAATCGGTGAGGTTTTTAAAGTAGTTATCGATAGAAAAGAAGGCAACTATTTTGTGGGTCGCACGGAATTTGATTCACCTGATGTAGATAACGAGGTTTTAATTAACGCCTCCGAATCTTATTTAAAAACAGGTGAATTTGCCACGGTAAAAATCACGGCCGCTGAGGATTTTGATTTGTATGCAGAGGTAGTTACGACTGTTTAATACTATAACCAATCAAATCACCTTCAATTTTAAAAGGGTGAAAGCGTGAGAACATTTCCTCCGAGTACCAGCCAAGTTCGCGTGTTTTTTTAACCATTTCGGCGTGTTTAGGATTTTTATACGCGTAATTCATCATTTGTGTGCCTTGTTCCCAAAGCGAAAACGTGGCTTGCATAAAAATTGGCCATTCGCCTATGCCTTTGGTGAAAATAAGTCCTTTGTAACCATCCATAGACTTTGACACAGATGGCACGTATTTCCAGAATTTATAAGCCAATTTTGGTTTTATAGTAGCACGTGTAATTACCGCCAATGGTTTTTCTTCGTTGAATTTTTCAGAAGAAATAAATGGCTCCTGTTTGCTCCACTGACCATGTGCCTTAATGGAATGCATTGAAATATGACTAAACTTTTCTGCAGTTTTAGTGTAGTTTTTTATGAGGTCTGATTTTATAAATGCACTGGCTTCTTTTTCAGAATTAAAAACCGTGAGTAAACCAAAGATTGAGAAATCTGGCCAGACTGAAAATCCGTTACCACCACCGCTACCTAATGCTTTCCAAAAAGTAAGTCCTTCAATAGTTTGGTTTAATAATGGCGGACGCCCCATTCTTACAAAGGCTTGCCATTTGTGTCTAAAGCCTTCGTACTTAAAAAAAGAAACCACGGTAGTTTGGGGCATGGAATTATAAAAGGTTAGTTTGAAACTGAATTTATTTTCAAAGCTTCATCCATTAAATCGATGTACAAAACACCATTGAGATGATCTACTTCGTGTTGGAAAATTATAGCGGTGAAGTCTTCAACCATTTCTGTACGATGTTCGCCTTCTAAGGTATCGTATTCTAACAAAATAGCGTACGCTCTACAATTCAGCGTTTCCCTTCTGTTAGGAATAGACAAGCAACCTTCGGCGCGGGTTTGCTTTTTTTGAGAATATTGAACAATTTTCGGGTTGAGGTACACTTCAAAAGGAAATTCTTCTTTATCAAAACGTTGCACCCAAATAATATTTTTTAAGATACCTACTTGAGGAGCCGCGATACCTACACCAAGCGAAAGGCTATCTCTTACGGTTGCAAATAATCTATTGGTGAAATGTTTTAAGGTAGTATCGTTCGGGATAATCACAACATCTTCACTTTGTCTTCTTAAGAGTAAAGAATCTTGAACATTATTGATTTTAAAAACGCGCATCGGGGTATTGCTGTTGGCATTCAGAATCAAGGCGCGTTGCGAATCGTCAAAGTTTTTATTGATCTTCGCTGTCTGATTTTTTGTGGTGGAACAACTTAATGTTACCAATAAAAATGACAGAGAAAAAATAAAAAAAATTCTTTTTGTTACCATAAACAAAATTTAATGGGTTAAAATCACTGCACGTTAATGTAATCTATTTCTAATTTAAAGTTTTCTGGTTTGTTATTGCCAATTAAAAAAGCTATTTCAGCAAGCATATCGCCAGCATAATTGGACATATTTAAATTATTGCCTCTAAAACGCGGATACATTTCAGAAAATGGAATTTCAATTTCCTGCCAGTCACCATTGGTTTTAAAGTCGAAAACGTAGCTGTGTCTCTCATTTGAGCGTGATTTACATCTAAATTGGTACTTTTTTCCGTCGCCTTTAACTTTGATGATAAATTTGGAATGCGCGTTTAGATTGGCGCCTTTCACTACATGACGTACAGAAGCAAATCCGCCGTTATTTTCTAAGGAAACGCTGCCGCTAAAAATACCGTTTCCGTTAGTATTAATAACTATCGCGCTACTTGAAATTCCACCCATAACGTCATCGTTCACGACCATCCAACTATTCTTATTAGTGTCTTTTGAAAAATTAAAAATAGTGGTGTTTTGCGACATAAGGTTTAAAATAAACAGAAAGATTAGTATTTTTGAAGTAATCGACATTTATACAATCATTTTAGAATCACTTCAGTTACAATAGCTTTACCCAAGTGTTCATTAAGCATTTTACAAATTTTGTCTTTGCCATAACTCAGCTCTTCCCGAAGAACACTCGAGCTTAAATTCACAAACAATTTACTGCCTTGAAGGTAAACCTTATCGGTGTAATTATTAACGCCAGACCCCATAAGTTCAGCCCAAGCTTCACGCACTTGCACGTCGTTTAAACCGTGTTCCAATTTATTGGTTTCAACAAACGATTTTAAAATATCCGAAATAGGTAAGTGGTCGTTTTGTCTTTTACTCATGTTTATAAATCTAGCGGTACATAACGTTTATAAAGATACACATCTTTTTTGAAGTTAACGATCTTCAAATGGGTTTCATTCGCTTCTAAAACAGTTTCTTTCCATTTCGCGTATGGCGTGGAGTAGTATAAATTTAAACTGTCGTTTTCTATTTTAACTTCAATGGCTTCGGCGTCTTGCGATGTGGTGAAGCTACCGTCAAAATTTGGCGAGAGTTTTTTCCTGAAACCTTTCAAACTATCATTTACCATAATATAATCTATGGATGCATTGAAGTTGTAATCTTTTTCAAAACCATCATTCATTTCGGCTTTGCTTATTTCCCAGTAGCCATTGAGATGTGTGAGCATTTTGTCGGGATTATCGGAGCAGGAAACCAGAAATAAAGCGATGATTAAGGTTAAAATTTTACTCATAACTTAAATATTTTATATGATTGATGGGTTTGTTTTACGGCTATTTCCGTTCTTTCGGGATGGGTATCACTCAAAAACAACTGTCCAAAGTTATCGTTGTTTACCAATTCGATAATTTGAGCCACGCGATTTTCATCTAATTTGTCAAAAATATCATCCAAGAGTAAAATAGGCGATACGCCGCTTTGTTGTTTTATAAAATCGAATTCGGCCAGCTTTAAAGCAATTAAGAAAGATTTCTGCTGACCCTGACTACCAAACTTTTTTATGGGATATTGGTCAATTTCAAAATTTAAATCGTCTTTATGTGTACCAACACTGGTGTATTGAAGCGCTTTGTCTTTGCTAATATTTAACTGAAGAAGAGATTTTAAATCACCTTCAAACAAATCACTTTTGTAGTCAATATTTATGGTTTCTTTGTTGTTGCTAATAGCTTTATAACGGCTTTTGAAAATGGGAATAAATTGTTTTAAAAATGCTGCTCGTTTGTTGTGAATTTCAGTTCCGTAATTGTTCAGTTGTTCGTTGTAAACCTCTAAAGTTTCTTTGTTGAAGGTGTTGTTAAGCGCGAAATATTTGAGTAGAGCATTGCGTTGTGCAAGCACTTTATTATAGTTTATCAAATTTTGAAGGTAACTTCTATCACCTTGTGAAATAACGGTATCGATAAATTTTCTTCGAGTTTCACTACCTTCAATAATTAAATCCCTATCGGCAGGTGAAATAATTACCAGCGGAATAAATCCAATGTGGTCGCTAAATTTATCGTAGATTTTTCCGTTGCGTTTGATAATTTTTTTTTGTCCTTTTTTAAACGACACCACTATTTTTTCATCACGCTCCAATTTTTTAAATACACCGTCAATCACAAAAAAGGATTCGTCATGCCTGATATTTTGTGTAGTGATTGGATTAAAGTAACTTTTACCAATCGCAAGATGAAAAATGGCATCTAAAACATTGGTTTTTCCTTTGCCATTATTGCCAACGAAACAGTTGATTTTATTGTCAAAATCAAAGGATTGACTTTCAAAATTTTTATAATTTAGAAGGGATAGTGTTTGTAAAACCATTAAAATTTAATCAGCAATTTTATATGTAAGGTCAACAACTGTTTAAGACAGCTATGCATATTGCAAAATAACAAATAAATAAGCTTTTAAATACCAATAAAAATTATATTTTTGCCACGCATTAATTGAGAAAATATGGCAACTTATAAGAAACGAGGTTACAAACCAAAAACAGATAAAGAAAAGGTTGAAGCCATTGAGGACAACTCAACAACGGCTGGGGTTTTTAATACTTTAGACGAATCTGCATCCAAAACTGAGGAATGGGTAGCAAATAACCAAAAATATATATTCGGCGCTGTGGCTTTTGTTGCCATACTTATTTTGGGTGTTTTAGGTTATAATAAATTTATAGCCGAGCCAAAGCAACAAGAAGCTATGAACGAAATGTTTAAGGCTCAGCAATATTTTGATCAGGCGGTTAACGGTGCCGAAAAAGATTCATTGTTTACCATGGCACTTAATGGTGGCGAAGGTAAATTTGGAATGTTAGACATTATCGAAGAGTACGGTGGGACACCAGCAGCCAATATGGCTAATTACTACGCAGGTATGTCCTATTTGAATCTTAAAGATTATCCAAATGCTGTTAAGCATTTAGGTGAGTTTTCTAGTGATGATATGATGTTAAACGCTATATCTCGAGGTGCGATTGGTGACGCTTTTGTACAATTAAATCAGCCAGATGACGCTTTAGAATATTACGAAAAGGCTATTTCAGCCTCTACAAACGATTTCACAACACCCTTATATTTATTAAAAGCCGGAAAGTTGGCACTTTCTTTAAATAATAATGGGAAAGCCTTGAAATTCTTAGAGCGCATTAAAAATGAGTTCTCTAAATCTACTGAAGCTGCAAATATCGATGTGCTAATTGGTAAAGCCCAAGCCCAATTATAATTTCATACTGGTATGGCAACCGAAGGAACCAATCTATCAGGCTACGATAAGAAAACCATCGCCAGTGGTGCAAAGTTGCGCATTGGGATCGTGGTTTCGGAATGGAATAGCGACATCACTTCGGTCTTATACAAAGGTGCTTTTGACACCTTAATTGATTTAGGTGTACAGCCAATAAACATCATTAAATGGGAAGTTCCGGGTAGTTTTGAATTGGTGTATGGAGCCAAGAAAATGCAAGAACAAATGGTAAATGCTGTTATTACCATTGGAAGTGTTATTCAAGGTGAAACCAAACATTTCGATTTTGTCTGTAACGCAGTATCACAAGGTATTAAAGATTTGAATGTTAGCCGTGAAACACCTGTAATCTTTTGTGTTTTAACCGACGACACCAAGCAGCAAGCTATTGATAGAAGTGGTGGAAAACACGGTAATAAAGGCGTTGAAGCCGCTGTTGCCGCTGTAAAAATGGCACATTTGCGTTCTAAAGCTTAAACTTTATCCATCTTTGTTCACAAATTTTTAGGAGTAATTATTGAGCATTTGCTAACATTTTAAGTACTTTTGAAAGTAGCACAAATACATTACATCATTGGTATTTAAACAACAAAAACCTAAGCAATTTCAATACAAACCACACCGTAAATCCACAGCAAAGGAATCGGTGAAGGAATCTTTTGAAGAAAAATGGCTCAGGCAAAGGAAAGATGCCAGACATCAGTCCTTCAAACTGTCAAGAATGACTTTATTGGTAATTTTATTGCTTGTGGTATTGATTTTGATGTACATGCTATCAAATATTCCAGACGATTATGAGATTTTTTAAACCGCTTCAAAACAAATCATACGATTACAAACCGCGTTATTACAAAGGCGAAGGGAATCCGTATGAAATAAAGCGAAAGTTTAAAGAATTTCAAGTAAATAATGCGGCTAATAAAGGTGTAAAGCAGAAATTGGTAAATGCTTTAACCGATTACAAGACCAATCCTGATAAGCAAGCTAATCGTCGCGTACTTATTATTGTCGCTATTTTGGTACTGATATTTTTGTTTCTCATAGATTTTGATCTATCCATATTTACCACAGCACGCTAATGGCAGATATTATTCAATTATTACCAGATCATGTTGCCAATCAAATTGCTGCTGGTGAAGTTGTTCAAAGACCGGCTTCTGTGGTTAAAGAGCTGGTTGAAAACGCTATAGATGCCGATGCGAGTAGTATTAAGCTCATTATAAAGGATGCGGGAAAAACACAAATCCAGGTTATAGATGATGGCAAAGGCATGAGTGATACTGACGCCAGAATGAGTTTTGAGCGTCATGCCACTTCAAAAATCAAATCAGCTGAAGATTTATTTCAACTTCAAACCAAGGGTTTCCGCGGAGAAGCTTTAGCAAGTATTGCCGCAATTGCTCATGTTGAATTAAAAACCAAGCCCAACTATCAAGATTTAGGAACGGCTATTGTTATTGAAGGCAGTCAGGTTAAATCGCAAGAAGTTGTGGTGACACCCAAAGGAACTTCTATTTCGGTGAAGAATTTGTTTTTTAATATTCCTGCACGTAGAAATTTTTTAAAATCGAATACGGTTGAATTGCGTCATATTATTGATGAATTCCATCGCGTGGCACTTGCGCATCCTAGTATTGAATTTTTGATGTACCACAATGGCAGTGAGTTGTTTAATTTACCTAAAACTAATTACAGACAGCGCATTGTTAACATCTTCGGAAGCAAGACCAATGAAAAATTGGTGCCCGTTGAAGAAACCACGGAGATTGTTACCATTTCAGGATTTGTGGCAAAACCAGAACATTCCAGAAAAACTAAATCAGAGCAGTTTTTCTTTGTCAACAATCGTTTTATTAAAAGTGCTTATTTAAATCATGCCGTTAATGCTGCGTTTGATGGATTGATAAAAGATGCCTACCACCCAAGTTATTTTTTAAACTTGCAGGTCAATCCTGAATCTATTGATATCAATATACATCCTACCAAAACTGAAATAAAATTTGAAGATGAGCATACGCTTTATGCTATTATTCGTTCGGCTGTAAAACATAGTTTGGGTCAATTTAATGTGGCTCCGGTTTTAGATTTTGAAAGTGATCAAAACCTTAACACGCCTTACAATTATAAAGATAAAGCCGCATCTGCACCAGGAATTCAGGTGGATAGAAACTACAATCCATTTAAAGAATCGTCATTTAAATCATCAGGCTTTCAAAAATTACCACAGCCACATTGGGAGGGCTTGTATATAGAAACTGCTGCGGCTTCAAACGATGATAATTTTTCTAATATTGAATTTGAAAGCAAGGCAGAAAATTCGGTGTTGTTTGACGATCAACATAATGAGAAAAAACAATCCACTTTTCAGTTACAACAAAAATATATTGTAAGCACTTTAAAATCAGGGCTACTTATTATAGATCAATACCGCGCGCATCAACGAATTTTATACGAATCGCTTTTGAAGAGTATGACGGTAAAAACGGCAGTGACGCAACAACTATTGTTTCCTTTGAAGTTGAACTTCTCAAAATCGGACATGGAAATTTTAAAAGAATTACAAACCGAGCTGGAACAAGCAGGTTTTGTATTTGCTTCATTTGAAAGTGAATATCTTGAAATAACAGGCGTTCCCTTTAACGTGGCCGATAGCGAAATCACCATTATTTTTGAGCAACTAATCAGCGATATAGAAAACGATGTGCCAGAGGCGAATTTTAGTGCTACCGATTTATTAGCAAAGTCCATGGCAAAGAGTTTGGCAGTAAAACGCGGACAATATTTAACAATTGCGGAGCAAGACCATATGGTGAATAGTTTATTTGCTTGCAAGGAGCCTTCGGTATCACCGTCCAATAAGGCAACTTTTATTACAATTGGTACCGATAAAATAGACAGAAAATTTATTTAAAATGAGATTAGGCATTACAGATACAGTTAAACACTTGTTGATTATCAACGTTATTATGTTTATAGGCACTATGGCTATAGGCAATGGCGAATTGTTTTACAAATGGTTTGCCTTGTATTTTCCTGAAAACAGTTTGTTTCAGCCTTGGCAAATTATCACCCATATGTTTATGCATGGTGGTTTCGCACATATTGCTTTTAATATGTTTGCCTTATGGATGTTTGGCACTGCTGTAGAGCAACGATTGGGGTCGAAAAAATTTATATTTCTTTACATTTCAGCTGGTTTAGGTGCTGTGTTGTTTCAATTGGGATATTATTATTTTCAGTACGTTCCTATAGAAACTGAGCTAATACAATCCGGATTACTTCAATCTGAAATAAACGAAATGCTTTCTACGAATAAAGTTATACGCGATATAAATGAAGTTCAATTTAGTCAATTACAAAGTCTGTTCGATGTACATCGAACATCCATGGTTGGAGCTTCTGGTTGTATAATGGGTGTTTTGGCGGCCTTTGGGATTATGAATCCCAATGCTGAATTAATGCTGATATTTTTACCCATTCCAATAAAAGCTAAATATTTTATTCCTGGGATTATAATTTTAGATATTATTTCGGCATTTTCAGGTCAGTCCTTTTTTAGTCCGAGTAACACGGCCTATTTGGCTCACGTAGGAGGTGCTATTGTTGGTGCTTTGATTATGTGGTATTGGCGTAAAAATCAATTTGATAATTTTCGATGGAATTAATGAAAAGTATAGACGATTTAAAATATAAATACAGCCAACTCAATGTTTTTGAGAAAATCATTGTAATTAATGGTGTTATTTTTATCATTGGCTTGTTGCTAGCTGTGGCGAAAATTAGCTTTTTAAAAGACTGGTTTGCGCTGCCGTCTAGGTTTTCAGACTTTTTATGGCAACCTTGGTCTATTTTAACTTACGGCTTTTTGCACGGCGGCTTATTTCATGTGTTGTTCAATATGTTGTTTTTGTATTACTTCGCAAGAATATTACTAAATCTACTCAATGTAAAGATGGTATTGAATGTCTTTTTGCTAGGAATCATAACTGGCGGATTGGCATTTTTGGCGGTTTATAATCTGGTACCGAGCAATTTTTTAGTAAATACCAATTCTTTAGTAGGCGCGTCGGCTGGTATTAGAGCCTTGCTTGTATTTATTGTGATTTATTTGCCTTACACACAGATTAGAATTTTCACCTTTAATGTAAAATTGTTATACGTGATGTATGTTATCATGTTTTTTGATTTGGTAGGCTTGGCAGGGTTAAATCAAGGTGGCAATGTGGCTCATTTTGGTGGCTATTTGTTAGGTTTTATCTATGCTAAACAATTACAAAAAGGAAATGATATTGGTTTGGGCTTTCAGAAATTTATGGATTATCTTCTAAGTTATTTTCAAACTAGTCCTAAAAAAGCAAGCCGTATGAAAACAGTACATAAATCAAAGTCTAAAAATATGGCTGGTGTTGATAAAAAGGAATTTAATGCTCTTAATAAGCAAAAACAAATCGACGTCATTTTAGATAAAATCAGTAAAAGTGGTTACGATAGTTTAAGTGCTGAAGAAAAGGAATTTCTATTCAAAGCTGGCAAAGACTAATTAATCATCATTAGGCAATCTACCGCATCGGCGATGATGTGAATCACCAAACCAATGCCCAACAATCGTAAAGGCTTAAAGAAAAGCATTATCAAATAAATCGATATGGCAAAAAAACTGTGCAACGGATGAAAATTGATGCTGCAGCGTCCGGCTTCAAAAATAGGCGTTGCCAATAGGTGGTCTAAATCTATAAGCATTCCTAATAACATTATAAAATAGGCCTTCTTCCAATGGGAACGAAAAAACAAGTAGGCGATTATTAAAGGCCCCAAAAAATGTAATCCGTAATGAATAAAAAATGCCGTCATCGTAAATTAACATTTTGCGATTTTAGATAATTTATAGTATTTGGTCCTTCATTGAAAAGCAGATCAAGAACACTTAAATTACCAACAAATCCATGTTTGTCATTGAAAACTTGAATATAATTTTCAAAAAATTGATTGACTTCTTTTTTGCAAAATACGAGTGTTCTAGCATCTGAGACTTGTCCTTGATTTTGGTCAAAAGATTTTGTAAAACTGAAGCTTAATGGGAGTTGCAAGCATTCAAAAATCACCTTCAAACAATCCATATTAAATTCATATAAATGGCTTACTTCTTTAGTAAAAAGTGGTTTGAGATCATCGATGTAATACTCAAAAAAAGGTGATTTGCGGTAAGCAGTCTCTAAAGATTTTAAATGTTTTAGTTGCCATTTTTCGGCATGAGTCACTGCTACATTTCTATAAAGTTGTCTGTTTTTTTGTGTGTGAATAACGGGAATATTTAATTGTAATAAACCATTGGCACCCATAATACAACATCGGTTGCGATAGGTTTGTTTTCCGTAGGTATCGCAGTATTCAAAATTAATCGATTCACTTTGCAACATGATTGCCATATGGGCAACATTTGGAAAATAAGTTGGGTGGAGTAGTGCAGTCATGCGCATCTACCTAGGTTTTTATGCTTGTTTCTTTTTCTTTTTCCAGCTGCTATAGCCAAACCAAAGAGCCAATGCTACCAAAAATGGAATGAAGAAAGAACGAGGTTTGCCTTCGCCACCAACGGTTGTAAAAACACGATCCCAGCGAATACTCCAGTTTTTAATACCATCGTTAATACCTTTGATACTCATCCATTTAAAAACGGGTTTACCTATAACATGATCATGTGGCACCATTCCCCAAACTCTGGAATCTTGTGAGTTATGGCGATTGTCACCCATCATCCAGAAATAATCTTTTTTAAAGGTATAATTGCTGGTAACTTGGTCATCTATTAAAATTTGATTTCCATTTATAGAAATTTTATGGTCTTCGTAATGTGTAATAATGTGTTTGTAAAGAGGCAGATTTTCAAGAGTAAGTTGAATAGTCTCCCCTGCTTTGGGCATGTATAAGGGACCAAAAAAGTCATTATTCCAATTGTAACTGGCGTCATCTGGAAAGATACCTGAAGCCCGATTGCCTTCAGTATCTTTTCTAATTGTAACACTCGCTACATCTGGATGGTTTTTAAGATTGGCTACATTTTCGGCGGTGGCTGCTGGAATAATATAAACTTGATTTTGAGAGTCAAAGCCCAGTCCATCGGTTATATCGTATTTTTGTAGGATTCTGTAAAGGTCAGCACCAGCCAATTGTCGTTTAAATTCAATATTGTAAGAAAACTGGATTCTGGCGCGGTCTGGTAAATCATTTTGTTTGCCATTTATCCAAACGAAACCGTTTTTTATTTCAAGTGTATCACCTGGAATGGCCACACATCGTTTTACGTAATTGGTTTTTTTATCAATGGGTTTGTAGTAATATTTATCCGTATGGCGCATGTCAAGCATGGTATCTGTTGGCCAGTTAAACACTACAATATCATTATTTTTTATTTTTTGAAAGGCCGGAAATCTCAAATATGGCAATTCAAATTTTGGCACATAGGATTTAATTTTAACAATTGGTAAAGTGTCATGAACCATAGGTGCCGCGATGGTGGTCATGGGCACACGCGCACCGTAATGCATTTTGCTAACCAGTAGAAAGTCGCCCACCAACAATGTTTTTTCTAATGAAGAGGTAGGAATTACGAACGGCTGAATAAAATAGGTATGTACAATGGTTGCTGCTACAATAGCGAATAAAATTGAACTAATCCAGTCACCAGTGGCTGATGTTGGCTTTAAATCTCTATTTTCAAGATATTTTACATCACCAACATAATTAAGGTAAAAATTATAAAAGCCTAAGGTAACTATGGCTAGTATGGTATCGGTTAAAGTGTTTTTTCCAAAACTTCTGGCGGTTTCTACCCAAACTGCAGGTATCATAATAAGGTTGACAATTGGTAAAAATAACAGGATGGTCCACCACCAAGGTCGGCTGATGATTTTCATTAAAATCACAGCATTGTAAACTGGTATAAAGGCTTCCCAAGCTTGTTTGCCTGCTTTTATATAAAGTTTCCAAGTGGCAAGACCATGAATGATTTGAATTGCAAAAATTAGGATTAACCAATTATTTAAAGTCATGCGATTTTGTTTTCTGTGATATTATTTTTTCAAAAATAGTTTAATTAGCCAATGTTTAAGACATCTTTCATTGAAAAGACACCTTTTTTATTTACAATCCATTCAGCTGCAATCACGGCGCCAAACCCAAAACCTTGTCTGCTGTGAGCCGTATGCTTGATGGAGATGCTATCAATTTCTGAATTATAAGAAACCTCGTGGGTTCCTGGAACATTTTCAATTCTTTTGGCTTTAATAGGCAAATCATCGTCTTGTTTTGGTTCTAAAGACCATTGCTTATAGTGGGTATTTGCGAGAATTGTCTCTGCTAATGTAATGGCTGTGCCACTGGGTGCGTCTAATTTTTGTGTATGATGTATTTCTTCAATAGAAGCTTTGTAGTTAGTATGATCAGACATGAGTTGACTAAGTCGTTTATTAATTTCGAAGAAAATATTAACGCCAATACTAAAGTTGGAAGCGTAAAGAAAACTACCATTGTTCTCTTGGCAAAGTTTTACCATATCTTGGTAATGTTCTAACCAACCGGTGGTTCCTGAAACAACAGGAATGCCATTATTTAAACAATTGCTGATATTTTCTACCGCTGCGGAAGGTACGCTGAAATTAATGGCAACGTCTACATCTACATCATTTAGATTATAGGCGCCAGTTTCATCTGTAACCTTCAATACGATGGTATGACTACGATCTAAAGCAATGGTTTCTATTACTTTACCCATTTTTCCATAACCAAGTAATGCAATATTCATATTAAAATTTGAAATTTAAGGTGAGTCCTAAATCTGAACTGTTTTCCATTTGGTTGTATTGAATATGGGGTTTTATGGCCAAGTTTTCGTCAACATTAAATTGCAAAAGATGTGCATCGATGTTGGCGTCAAGAATATTCAAGGCGTAAAAACCAATGGTAATTAATAAGGATAACTCTTGATTTCTTCTAAAGGTTTGTTGTGCACGTACCAAACCATCGCTGTCTATTCTTGGTGATGCATTGGGATTACCGTTTACATCAACACCCCAAAATTCATCGTTGTTAAATCCTGCAAGGCGATTTTTATAAGCATCTCTGAATCTATTGAGTTCGTTTGTATTAGTCACGTAAAAGTAAGCACCGGTCCCGATAGCTGCGTAAACCAATGGAATTTTCCAATATTTTTTATTATAAGCTTGCCCAAGTCCGGGCAACACAGCTGAATAAAACGCCGCCTTTGAAGGTGCAAGTGGATCAATAACTCTTCCAACCAAGGGCTCGTTAATTACAATCAACTTTTCATCTACTGCAATTGATGTACTATCATTAGGATTTTGGGCTTGGCTAAAATAACCAAAGCCACATATTAATAAGAATAAATAAAAAACCTTATTTGGCACCTTTTACAAGTTTAATAATTCTGCTAAAATCTTCTTCGGAATGAAAAGGAATTGTGATTTTTCCAGTTCCATTCTTAGCTACTTTAACGTCTATTTTATGGCCAAAGTATTCCGAAAATTCTTTAATGCCTTTTTTGATGTGCTTAGGTGTTTCGGCAGTGGGCGCTGGAGTGCTTGAAGAAGGATCTTGTATGGCCTTAACCAAGGCTTCAGTTTGCCTTACCGATAATTGATTGCTGATTATTTTTTCGTAAACATCTAGCTGTTTAGTTTGATCTTCTATTGTGATGATCGCTCTGCCGTGTCCCATAGATATAAAACCATCTCGCATCCCAGTTTGTACAATTGGGTCAAGTTTTAGCAAGCGCAAATAATTGGCTATGGTTGATCGTTTTTTACCGACACGATCGCTCATTTGTTCTTGTGTGAGGGCGATTTCGTCAATTAATCTTTGGTAAGAAAGTGCAATTTCAATTGGGTCCAGATCTTGACGCTGGATATTTTCAACCAAGGCCATTTCTAGAGATTCTTGGTCGTTGGCAATTCTAATATATGAAGGGATGGTTTGTAATCCAATAAGTTTAGAAGCTCTATAACGACGTTCTCCAGAAACCAGTTGGTATTTATTGAATTCTATTTTTCTAACTGTAATCGGCTGAATAACGCCGAGTTCTTTTATGGAAGAAGCAAGTTCTAGAAGCGTTTCTTCGTTGAAGTTGGTGCGCGGCTGAAATGGGTTTATTTCAATGGCCTCAAGGTCTAGCTCTACAATATTCCCTACAACTTTATCAGCATTTTTATCCTGAATACTTTTTATGTCGTTTGATGGATCTTTAAGCAGTGCTGAAAGTCCTCTACCTAATGCCTGTTTTTTGGTTGCTTTGGCCATTATACATCATTTTTCTTGATAATTTCACGCGCTAAACTTAGGTAATTTGAGGCACCTTTACTACCAACATCGTAATTGATAATACTTTCACCATAACTAGGTGCTTCACCAAGTTTCACATTACGCTGTATGATGGTGTCAAAAACCATATCACTGAAATGTTTTTGAACTTCTTCAACTACCTGATTAGAAAGTCTTAATCTAGAATCAAACATGGTTAATAGCATGCCTTCAATATCTAACTCTGCATTGTGAATTTTTTGGACACTTTTGATGGTATTTAGCAATTTCCCCAAACCTTCCAACGCAAAATATTCACATTGAATAGGAATAATCACAGAATCGGCTGCTGTTAAGGCATTGAGCGTCAGTAAACCTAGCGATGGTGCGCAATCAATTAAAATAAAATCGTAAGATGATTTTAAATGTGTGATCGCTTTTTTAAGCATGTATTCGCGTTCGTCTTTATCAACAAGTTCTATTTCTATGGCGACTAAGTCTATGTGTGCGGGAATAATTTCTACGTTTGGCGCATTTGTAGGTATAATACACGCTTCAGCGGAGGCTGTATGCTCTAGAAGCTGGTACGATCCAGTTTCTACACTATCAACGTCAATACCTAATCCAGAAGAAGCGTTGGCCTGAGGATCGGCATCTATAAGTAGTACTTTTTTATCTAGAACACCGAGTGAAGCTGCGAGGTTAACTGAGGTTGTTGTTTTTCCAACTCCACCTTTTTGGTTGGCAATAGCAATGATTTTACCCATTAATTGATTTGGTTTTTCAAAGGTTAAAAATACGATTAATTATGAGTTTAAAAAACCCAAATTGTTAACAATGGTATCTATAAATGATTAAATATGCTCAGTGTTGTGAGCCAATTAAATATACTACAGTAAAGCATAAATTTTATAATAGTTGACATAACAGGCACTAACTCTAGTTTTTCAGTTAGATATTCGAAACTTCATTTGAGATACTTGATACTTATATTTGCGGTTCGTAAATCATAAAATACTGTTAACAAATAGTATATAAGATTAATCTAGTTGTAGCATCGGATAATTTTGATGCTATTCGGAGCTGTAAATGTGTCTAATTTTGTCCAATAAACAATAGCTCTAAATTGTATGAAAAATTTAATGAAGAAAAACAACAATGTTCCAATGTTAAATTTAATATTGTATCTAACATTTTTGTTAATGATATTACCGGTAATAACGGCATTATTGATGGTTTATTTTGGAATATTTTAAAGGAAATTAATCAATTAAAATCTCTAAAATTTGGATGGCAGCATCACTAATTCTAGTGCCTGGACCAAACACAGCGATAGCACCAGCATCGAATAAAAATTGGTAATCTTGCTTTGGAATAACACCTCCGACAATCACCATGATGTCATCTCTACTATAATTTTTTAATTCTTGTATAACTTGTGGCACCAAGGTTTTGTGACCGGCAGCTAAAGAGGATACACCTAAAATATGAACATCATTTTCAACGGCTTGTTTGGCCGCTTCTTTGGGTGTTTGAAAAAGTGGTCCGATATCGACGTCAAAACCAACATCAGCATAGCCAGTAGCTACTACTTTTGCGCCACGATCATGTCCGTCTTGTCCCATTTTTGCAATCATTATACGGGGTCGCCTGCCATCTTGTTCGGCAAATTTATCAGCAAGTTCTCTGGCTTTTTTAAACGAACTATCGTCTTTAATCTCTTTGCTATACACGCCTGAAAAGGATTTAATTTGAGCTTTATATCTACCGAAAGCCAATTCTAAGGCATCACTTATCTCGCCTAATGTGGCACGATGCCTCGCAGCTTCTATGGCTAAAGCTAGTAAATTATCGCTTTGCTCCGTGCCAGAATTCTCAGAATTTTCCCTTATTATTTTTGCAGCAGCTGATAGTTTTGAAAGAACTTCTTCTACTTGACCGTTGTTTCGTTGCGTTTTAATCTGTTTTAATTTTTCAACTTGTTGGTTACGAACACTTTGATTATCAACTTCTAAAGTTTGAATGGGATCTTCTTCTAAAAGTCGGTATTTATTGACGCCAACAATAATATCTTGTCCCGAATCAATTCGGGCTTGTTTTTTAGCGGCAGCTTCCTCAATTCGCAGTTTTGGAATACCAGCTTCAATGGCTTTGGTCATGCCACCCAAATTTTCAACTTCTTCTATTAAAGACCAAGCTTTTTGAGCAATATCATGTGTTAATTTTTCAACGTAATAACTGCCGGCCCAAGGGTCGACAGTCTTGGTGATTTTAGTTTCTTCTTGTAAGTAAATCTGGGTATTTCTTGCTATTCTAGCTGAAAAATCAGTTGGCAATGCAATGGCTTCATCTAAAGCATTGGTGTGTAAACTTTGTGTACCGCCAAATGCTGCCGCACTTGCTTCAATGCAGGTTCGTGCAACATTATTAAAGGGATCTTGCTCAGTTAAACTCCACCCCGATGTTTGGCAATGGGTACGCAATGCTAAAGATTTTTCATCCTTTGGATTGAATTGTTTTACAATTTTTGCCCAAAGCATTCTAGCGGCTCTCATTTTAGCTATTTCCATAAAATGATTCATGCCAATCGCCCAGAAAAAGGACAATCTGGGGGCAAAAGTGTCAATATCCATGCCTGCTTCCAATCCTTTACGTATGTATTCTAATCCGTCGGCTAAAGTATAGGCCAGCTCTATATCGCAAGTTGCACCTGCTTCCTGCATATGGTAACCAGAAATGCTGATACTGTTAAATTTGGGCATATTTCTACTCGTGTATTCAAAAATGTCTGATATAATTTTCATCGATGGTGTTGGCGGATAAATGTAGGTATTACGCACCATGAACTCCTTAAGAATATCATTTTGAATGGTGCCAGAGAGTTTTTCTGGCGTCACGCCTTGTTCTTCTGCTGCTACAATGTAGAAGGCCATAATTGGTAAAACCGCACCATTCATGGTCATGGAAACACTCATTTCGTCCAGTGGAATTTGATCAAAAAGAATTTTCATATCCTCAACTGTGTCTATAGCCACGCCGGCCTTACCAACATCGCCAACAACGCGTTCATGATCGGAATCGTAGCCGCGATGCGTTGCTAAATCGAAGGCTACTGAAAGCCCTTTTTGACCTGAAGCCAGATTTCTGCGGTAAAAGGCATTGCTGTCTTCGGCGGTTGAAAATCCCGCATATTGACGGATGGTCCATGGTCTTCTGACAAACATGGTGCTATATGGTCCGCGAAGAAACGGCGCAATTCCTGCTACGAAATTAAGATGTTCAACGTTGTTTAAATCATCTTTTGTGTATTGGGATTTTAATTGAATGCCTTCGGCTGTTGCGTAGGTGTTTCCTTCAAAATTTTCACTTATCTTATAAGATTTTTCAAGGGTTTTTAATTTGATATGTTGCATATTTTTTCGAGCCATCACAAAATCATTTTTTGAAGATATAGATCAAAGTTTTCTTCGTCTTCTTGTGAAGTAAGATTTACAAATACGGTATGATTTTTATTAGATAAAAAATAGCTGTAATGCAAGCTTTCAGTTTTTAGGGTTTTATTTTCAACCTTGTAAACGGTTTTAAAAATTTGAACACCGCTATTATCGAAAAACTTAGCGGTTTGTTTTTTGAAAACTACTTTTGAATTTCCAAGAGCTTTATCTTGAAAACCTCTAATGGTTGTCAATAAATTTTTTGCATCTGCTTCTACAAATTTTTGTTGCGGTAAAACGGTTATTGAATAGGTTGACTGCTTTGATTTATCAACGTAGATGTAAGAATTTGTGTCTTTATAGAGGGCTTCTTTTGGCTGATGAATTTTAAAACTATAGTCGTAATTTTTTCCAATGGAATCGGCATATTTTTTAAGGTCGTAATTGTTAATTCTGTTGAAATTTTCAGGGAGAAATATTTTAATACCTTCTTCTTCTAAAAAATGATAATTACCTGAAAGGTCATTAATTGCTTGGTCATTACCCCAATTGTTCAGGTCATTAACATTATCAATACAAGATATTGTAAGTGCTGCAAAGCAAAAAATTAATAGGAGGTTATGTACTATATTTCTACTCATTGTTAAGTCTGTTTTGTTCGGTTTCTTCGGTCAATCTTTTTTCAATTATAGGCTCGATTAATGTTTTTCTGGGGTTTCGTTTTACAAAAGGAAACAATTCAAGTTCGTGTTTCATTTTGTCTTCAGGATTTGGGTGTTTATTGGTGCCTAGTAAAATCAGTTCAGCCTTGTTAAATTGTGTTTGTTCTAATTGCGCACTTTCTTTTATTTTACGTTGAATGGTGCCTGATTTTAACTGGGATAAGAATCCACCATTGGCTTCGAGGTCTTTAAACAACTGAAGGGCTTTTTCGGAAATCTGACCCATTAAATTTTCAATATAATAAGTGCCATCAGCTGCATTCGTAACCTTATCAAAATAGCTCTCGTGTTTTAAAATTAGCAATTGATTTCTGGCAATACGTTCGCCAAATTCATTGTCTTTGTGATAAATAGCGTCGTAGGGCAAATTACTAACAGTATCGGCGCCACCTAATACAGCGCTCATGCATTCAGTTGTGGTACGCAACATATTAATATTGTAATCGTAAATAGTTTTGTTCCTTTTACTTGGAGTGGCAAAAATGACACATTTTGAATTCACTTTAAATTCCTCAGCCAAGGTTTTCCAAAGTAATCTAAGTGCTTTTATTTTTGCGATTTCAAAAAAGTAATTGCTTCCAACGGAAATATCAAAAACAACAGTTAACGTTTGTTTTTGATCTTCACTTAAATCATTATTAAAAAGGTTTAAATATTCATTTGCGTGGGCCAAACTATAAGCCAATTCTTGAACCATATTGGCGCCAGCGTTTTGGTATAGCGAACTCTTAATAGCAATCGTATTTGATGCTTTAACTATTTCTATGAAATTGTTTTGATCGGTAGTATAATCTTTATACCAGTTGCCTGTTTTACACAGATTTTGAATAATATCAGGACCTATGATAAGATTTTCTAAATAGTGCTTTGGAATTGCATTGATATAAGCTGGCGATAAAAACAAACATTCTAGAAAAACAATGGTCTTTGAAAGTTCGATATTCTGAAGAAGGCAAATGATATCAACCGAGTCATTAGCAATTAAGAACTTAATGCTTTCTACACCTTTATCAATTACTTCTATGGCCTTTTTGTTGGCTTTTGACGCATTGGCGGCATAAATTATTTGGTTTATATTCCAGTTTTGTTGCGGTAAGGTTGCTTCTTGATTTAAGGATGGAAAGTCATCGGGATGATAAAACGGTTTAACGTTGATACCTTCGTTACTTGTCCAAATTAGGGTATCATTATAATTTGCACCTTTAAGGTCGTACTGTATTTTTTGTTTCCACGCTGCTGCTGAAACTTCAGGAAATATGTTAAAAAGTTGTGTGGTCATTCTTTCTCAGCTTTAACAATACTGTCTTCATATTCTATAATATAAATATCTTCATTTTCTTTTTTCATATAGTATTTTTCGCGCGCCAATTTTTCCATTCCTTCTTCTGCGGATAGTTCTTTGATGGCTTTTTTATCGGTGTCGATTTCCCGCTTATAGTAGTTTTTTTCTAGCTCTAAATCACCAATTTCTTTGTTCAACTCTCTATGTATAAGATACGAATTTGCATCGAAAAATGTCATCCACACCACAAATAGAATCAGAATGATAACAAACGGGTTTTTGAGTGGTTTTAGGTATTTTAATTTAGACTTTATTTTGGTCATAAAGTAAACGTTCGTTTATGATGGTTTTTACAATATCAACTGCAACTGTATTGTATTTATTATTTGGGATTATAATGTCGGCGTATTCTTTCGTTGGCTCGATGAACTGCTGGTGCATTGGTTTCAGCGTATTCTGATATCTCGCGAGCACTTCGACTATGTCTCTTCCGCGTTCATTGATGTCTCTTTTTAAACGTCTTATCAATCTTTCATCGCTATCGGCGTGAACGTATATTTTAATATCGAACATGTTTCTAAGTTCTGGATGCGTGAGTATTAAAATACCTTCAACAATCATTACCTTTCTTGGATGTGTCACAATAATATCGCTAGTGCGATTATGGTTCACAAAAGAATATACGGGTTGATTGATGGTACAGCCTTTTTTAAGTTGCTTAAGGTGTTCTTCAAGCAATTCAAAATCGATGGATCTAGGATGATCAAAGTTGATAGCCACGCGTTCATCATAACTTAGATGTGAGGTATCTTTATAATATGAGTCTTGCGAAATCACACCAACTTCTTGGGCTGGTAATTCGTTTAAGATTTGTGATACAACGGTGGTTTTTCCGCAACCAGTACCACCTGCAATACCAATAATGAGCATAATAAATCTTTTATAAATATGTCAACAAAAGTAAGCAATTGCTCTAAATTTTAGGGTTTGATTTTTGAAACTTCGGCTTTAGTATAAAAATGATCGTTTTTGTTTCCCCAGCTATTATTTATGTAGTTCATTACATCGGCTACTTCTTGATCGGATAGACCCAAAGGCGACATGAGACTGTTGTAGGTTTTGCCATTCACCACAATTTCTCCAGACATTCCAAACTTTATGGCCTTGATACTTTCAATTTGTTTATCTCTTAGATAATCTGCCTTTGCTAGAGGTGGAAACACATTGCCAGCGCCTTCGCCATTTGCCATATGGCAACTAATGCAAAAATCGTTATAAATGATAAGGCCTTCTTCCATGCTTTCGGCCATATTGCTGCTTAATTTTGATTCGGGTTTATTTTGACAGTTGAGGTTTAAACAGATTAAAATGAAACAGATCGCTATTAGGTATTTTAAATTCATTTTTGAAGTAATTTAACGATTCCTAAATTTTCTACACCAACGTATATATAGCCATCAGGACCTTGTACCACGGTTCTAATGCGGCCCAGTCCGTCTAGCAAGCGTTCTTCTTTTGTTACCTTTCCATTTTCGATGGTACATTTATCTAAATATTCAAATTTTAAAGCACCCACTAATAAATCACCATTCCATCCAGGATATTTATCACTAGAAATAAAGGCCATTCCACTAGGTGCAATAGATGGATCCCAGTAATGTAATGGTTGTTCCATTCCATCCATTTCGGTGAAATCTGTAAATGACGTTCCATTATAATTGATACCGTAGCTAATAATGGGCCAGCCGTAATTTTTACCAGCTTTAATGATATTGATTTCGTCACCGCCTCTTGGGCCGTGTTCGTGCGTCCAGATTTCACCAGTTTCTGGATGTACAGCCATACCTTGCGGATTGCGATGTCCGTAAGAATATATTGCCTTCACAGCATTAGGTTCGTTTACAAATGGATTGTCTTCAGGTATTGTGCCGTCATCATTAATTCTATAAACCTTTCCGCAGTCTCTGGTAATATCTTGTGGATTGACATCTCTATCACCTCTATCACCAATAGTAAAATACAAATGCCCTTGGGCATCAAAAGCTAAACGGGATCCAAAATGTTGCCCACGTTTCGAATCTGGAGTTGCTTTGTATAACACTTCCTGATTGGTTAGGGTATTTTCGGATAGTTTTGCGCGCATAACCGCGGTATTTCCGCCATTATCAGGATCGTCAGATGAGGCGTAGGTAATATAAATCCAGCCATTTACATCGTAATTTGGATGCAATAAAATATCCATTAAGCCACCTTGACCTCTTACATAAATTTCAGGCAAACCATCAATAATAGTTTTTTCACCGTCTTTAAATTTCACGAGTTGACCAGCTTTTTCAGAATACAGAATAGAGCCATCAGGCAGAAATACAAAACCCCAAGGAATTTGTAAATCAGGTACAATAACCTCATGGGTATGGCTTGTGTTTACAGGGTTTTTATCTTGTGCACAAGCAAAAAACATAAAAAGTGAAAATATTAATGGTAATCTAAATAGGACATTCATAAGAAATTATTTTGAAGCTTAAAATTAATTATAATTATTCTTTTTAGGTAATAAAAAGCCATATATTTGCAGTCCGAAATTCGGGGTGTAGCGTAGCCCGGTCATCGCGCCTGCTTTGGGAGCAGGAGGTCGCAGGTTCGAATCCTGCCACCCCGACCGCCAGAATCCTTTTCACGTAGTGAAAGGGATTTTTTGTTTTAAAAAACCATGAGCTTGCTCAAATGGTTTTTTAAAACAAAAAATACCAAAAAGCGCAGCTTTAAAGGATTTTGGTGCGCACCGACCCAACTACAGGCTCACGCAGTAATCCTGCTATTGACATCATGAGCTTGCTCAAATGGTTTTTAAAACAAAAAATACCAAAAAGCGCAGCTTTAAAGGATTTAGGCGAGCAACGACCTAACTTTAGGATCACTAAGTAATCCCTTCATTCAAAAAATACAATTAATTAGAATGAGAATTCATTCGTTTTAGTAGTTACCAGTTATATTTCGGCTTAATTTTTACAAATGTAAGCCGCACTCTGTTTTTGGATGGTTGTTCCACCTGCCATTTCTATCATCACCCGGAACAGTGCAGTGCTTGCAGCCTATAGAGTTATAGCCTTTGGCTACCAGCGGATGAAATGGTAAATTATGTTCCTCAATATAAGAATCTCGGGTTTCTTTACTAATATCAAGCAGTGGATAAAATTTTAAAATACCGTTGCGTTCTTCAAATATATCGAGTGTTGCTCTGTGGTCACTTTGCCATTTCATTAGACCAGACATCCAGACTTTGTAGTTTTTCTTTATACCATCTAAAGGCTTTACCTTATTAATGGAACAGCAAAAATCCGGATTTTTTAACCAAGTTTGGTCTTTTGTAGTAAAGTCGTGTTCTTCTTTCAAAGCACTAACAGACTTTATATTTAATCCATATTGAACACTTAATTGTTCTTTATAGGCCAAAGTATCGGTGAAGTGGTATCCTGTATCAATAAAAAAAACAGTTTGGCTTGGGTTGACATCAGAAACTAACTTTAATAGAAAGGCCGAAGTAGCCGCAAAGGAACTTGTGAGCATGACGTCATGTTGATTGAAATCTTTGTAAAGTTCGTTGATGCGTTCAGTGGCGGTCAATTTTCTGTATTTATCGTTTAAAGCGTTAATCTCTTTTGATGAAAGTACATTTTGATCCTGTAAATTTCTTTTAGTTTCAAGCATAAAGGTTCCTTATAAATAAGGCAATTTAAAAATGTTTATTAAATAAATGAAGTGACCACTAATTTTTATGAATGTGATAAAATTTACTTTAATTTATTCTTTTTTCGGCATCGGACCGCGTAAATGTATGATTAATCCATTAAGAAAATTTCGCAGAACTTGATCGCCACATTCCATATATTTCGGGTGGTCTTCGTTTCTGAAAAAAGCACCAAGTTCACTTTTGGAAATTCTGAAATCTACCAATTCTAAAATTTTCACGATTTCATCATCGCGTAACTTTAAGGCTACTCTTAGTTTTTTGAAAATATCGTTATTCGTCATGGTTAGTTAGTTCGTTATAATTAAATGTTGTTTTAGTTTATTTAGTAAGCCATAAATAGGCTTTTAAAAATTCATTGTGCCAAAAGGCTTCATTGTGTTTACCTCCAACTACAATTTTATTTTGAATTTGGGTTTCGTTCATTCCTTTGTTTAGCAGCAAATCTACTATTTTTTGTTGATCAGAAACAGCAGTTTCGCTTTCTTCTGTTCCTACTACAAAGTAAAATCTATGAGTTTTAGGAATTTCGACAGTTTGCGTAAATCGGTAAATGTCTTGAGTAAACCAAAATGATGGAGAAAAAACGGCTGTATTTGCAAATACCTCAGGATATTTTAAGGCTGCATAAAATGATAGTAAACCATCTAATGAGGATCCCATAATACTAGTATGTTCAGGAGTACTAAGGGTTCTGTAATTTTTATCAATATACGGTTTTAACGTATTCACTATAAATTGAAGATAGAAATCGCCTTTGCCACCGCCATATTTTTTATGTGGAAATGGGGTTAATTCATCAAGTCGTTTTTCGTTGCCATGTTCAATACCTACAATTATTGTTTTTTGTGCAGATATACTATCTAATATTTCATCAATACCCCATTCACCAGCGAACGAAGTTTTGTGGTCGAATAAGTTTTGCGCATCGTGCATATAGATCACTTTATAAGCGTTTCTAGAATCTTGATAATTTTCAGGTTTATATACCCAGATTTGCTTATCGCTTTCTAGTTGAGGCGCTTCGATGGTAAATTTTTCAACTTGCTGTGAAGCAGTGCTTTGCGAATAGGAATTTCGGCTTACAACGCTGATTAAAAGTAAGAAAATATTGCAAAAAACGCTTGTTTTTATCATTATTCCTGAGATGAAAGTTTAAATAAATCGACTAAATACTTAAAAGTTTTCGACAAGTTACAATTATTCAACGACAACAATTTATTCATTCTAGCTAATTTAGTAACCATAAATATTGATTCCCTCAGGTATGATAAATCGCGTAGAAAAATTGAGTTTGCTGTCCGAGATGATCGCATTCGCAAGATTAGATGAATCCATAAAATCTATTGAGTATAGATTTCTTTTAGGCGTTGCAAAGCAGCTCGAAGTTTCGCAAGAAGATTTTGACTATTTGTTTGAACATCCAGTTACGTATGTTCACTTAAAATCCCATAGCGAACGTATTGTACAGTTTCATAGGTTAGTCTTATTAATGAATTTAAATAAGGAAATTACACCAAAGGAATTGGTAAAACTACATAACTTCGGGTTGCGGATGGGATTAAGTCACGAGTCTATAAACAGAGTTTTAGACCTGATGGAAAGTTTTCCTAATAAAATTGTTCCTGCAGATTTTTTGATTGATATTTTTAAGTTACAATATAATTAGGGTTTTTTTAAATTTTTCAGTTATGCAATATTGAGCTTTTCAAGCTTTTCTTGATAGGCAATAATTTCATCTCTAAAACGTGCAGCTTCCATAAAATCGAGCGCTTTTGCTGCTTGTTCCATTTGTTTGCGTCTATCTCTAATGGCTTTTTCTAATTCGCTTTTAGTAAGGTATTTAGATTCCGGTTCGGCTGCTTTACTAGCTTCTTGCTGGTAATAATAGGTACTTACCGAATTTCTAGCCAAGGCACTGTCTAAACTTTTATTAAGTGCTGTTGGCGTAATATTATTGGCAATATTGTAAGCAATTTGTTTGTCTCGTCGGTAGTTGGTTTCGTCCATAGTCTTCTGCATGCTATTGGTTATTTTGTCTGCATACATAATGGCTCTTCCATTTAGGTGGCGTGCCGCACGTCCCACGGTCTGGGTTAATGAACGGTTAGATCTTAAAAATCCTTCTTTATCAGCATCAAGAATAGCTACCAATGAAACTTCTGGCAAATCCAAACCTTCACGAAGTAAATTAACGCCAACCAGCACATCAAATACACCTTTTCGGAGGTCTTGCATTATTTCAACACGTTCTAAGGTATCAACATCGCTATGAATATAGCGACATCTTATGGCGACTCGTGTAAGATATTTCACCAATTCCTCAGCCATTCTTTTGGTGAGTGTCGTTACAAGCGTTCGTTCGTCTTTTTCAACGCGTTGTTGAATTTCCTCAATTAAATCATCAATTTGATTAAGGCTAGGACGCACCTCTATCACTGGATCTAAAAGCCCTGTGGGTCGAATTACTTGTTCTACAAAAACGCCATCCGTTTTTTGTAACTCGTAATCTGCTGGTGTTGCACTTACATAAATAACTTGATTTTGAAGGGCCTCAAACTCTTCAAATTTCAGAGGTCTGTTATCCATTGCGGCTGGCAATCTGAAACCATATTCAACGAGGTTTTCTTTTCTACTTCGGTCGCCTCCGTACATTGCGTGAACTTGCGAAATGGTAACATGGCTTTCGTCTACCACCATTAAATAATCTTCTGGAAAATAATCTAAAAGACAGAATGGACGTGTTCCAGGTGACCGGCCGTCCAGATAACGTGAATAGTTTTCTATGCCAGAGCAATAGCCTAATTCCCTAATCATCTCTAAATCAAATTCGGTACGCTCTTTAAGCCGCTTGGCCTCAAGATGCTTCCCGATTTCTTTAAAATAATCATGCTGCTTTACTAAATCATCCTGAATTTCAATAATTGCATTTTGCAACACATCGGGTGAGGTCACAAACATGTTGGCTGGATAGATATTCAACCTATCATATGATTCAATGATTTCATTGGTTTGCACATCAAAGGCTTCAATTTCTTCAATTTCATCGCCAAAAAAATGTATTCTGAATGCATTATCGGCATAACCAGGAAACACATCAACAGTGTCACCTTTTATTCTGAAATTACCGTTGTTGAATTGAGCTTCAGTCCGCGAGTATAAACTTTGAACCAAACGGTGTAATAATTTAGTTCTCGAAATAACTTGATCACGCTCTAAAGTGATAACGTTTTTTTGAAATTCCACAGGATTTCCAATGCCGTATAAACAAGATACAGAAGCTATAACAATAACATCTCTTCTTCCTGAAAGTAGGGATGATGTGGTGCTAAGTCTTAATTTTTCGATTTCTTCATTGATGGATAAATCTTTTTCAATGTAAACTCCAGAAGTTGGTATATAGGCTTCGGGTTGGTAATAATCGTAATAAGAAACGAAATATTCTACGGCATTTTCAGGAAAAAATTGTTTAAACTCCGAATACAACTGCGCGGCCAAGGTTTTATTATGTGCCAAAACCAAGGTTGGACGTTGTACCTTTTCAATAACATTGGCAACCGTAAAAGTTTTTCCAGAACCAGTAACGCCCAGTAGAGTTTGATAGCGTTCGCCACCAGCGATAGCTTGAGCTAATTTGTTGATTGCTTGTGGTTGATCGCCTGTTGGGCTAAATTCTGATTTAATTTTAAATCGCATGTTATCTTTATTCGGTTTTCATACTTTAAAATAGTCAGTATAAAAATATAACGTGTTATTTCTTGAAACCTTATTATCTTTTTAAAGTAAAATGGCCACGATAGGTCGTACCATCTGTTAGTGTTGCCAAATACCAATAATCGTTGGTAGCCATAGGCTTTCCGTTTAGGCTGCCATCCCATGTATTATTGATGTCTGTCATTTGCTTGATTAATTTACCATAACGATCAAATATTTTAATATCTATACCTGTATTAAATTCTGAATCCACGCCAAATACCTGCCAGAAATCATTGAAACCATCGTTGTTTGGTGTGAAAAATTTAGGAAAACCCAAAACCGAAAATCGTTGTTCAACAATACCACAACCATTTTTATCGCGAACAAAAACATCATGAAATCCTGGGTTTACATTGGTAAAAACATTACTGTCCTGATAAAATCCATTGTTGCTATCTAAAGCAAATTCATAATCTCCATCGCCTGAAATCTCTATGGTAACTGTATTGTTAGCTGTTGCTTGAGAAATATTAATACTGTCTATGGATGCGACATCGGAAGGCATCACAATAATAGTTCTAGAATTGCTACAGCCATCAGTACTGGTAACCATAACGGTGTATGTTCCAACAGCGTTGATATTATTGAAGGTGGTAGTAACATCGGTAAGTGTGCCATTAAAAGACCATTCGTAATAATAATTATTTGGAATGTCGTTAACCACACCACCAAAAAGTGTAATGGTTTCTGGGAATGAATTCAAGCAATATATTAAAGTCTCATCATTGGCAAGTTGCGGTGTTGGCAACACTCTTAAATTTAAACTTGAAACACTATAACACTCATTATTTGAACGAATGTTGACATAAATAGTTTGATTGTATGCTTCAATATTTTGATAATTTAAAGCAATGGCATTCCTTCTAGTTTGTGCATCAATGGCCGTTTCATGAAAAGTTAAAATGGCCTCATCGGGAATTTGATTTGAGATTAAGTTTCTCACGCTGGTAAGATTGAAGGTAGTGAAACCTTCCAGGTTATCACTATCGCAAGCGGTTAACTCTGGAATGGTTACAGTATTATTATTGATTTGAAGTTGTACTTGTGCAATATTGAAACAACCAGATTGACTGAATACTCTTGCAAACACATTTTGAAAGGGACTTGTGTTTTCAAATTCAAATGGATTGTTTATTGGGTTGGTGTTTTGCATTGCTTCATTTTCGCTGAGAAAGAAATCGGAAATCACCAAGTTTGGATTGTCATTTGTAATGATGGTTTGAGCATTGAATAAATTGTAAATAGTTATTCCGTCTTGGTCAAAATCGCATTCGGTTAATACTGTATCAAATACTTCAGGAATAGCATCGTATTCAACAACTATTTCACCAAAAGATTCACAATTATTATCCAATAAAATTTCAACAGTATAAGTTCCTGATTCGGCTACGCTTAATATAGAGCTAGTTTCGCCAGACAATAAAACATCATTTCTAAACCATTGGTATTGGTTATTTCCCGGTTCGGAAGCGTCAACTAATAAAGTATTGTCACCGCATAAAGCATTTCCAGTAGACAACAATCTATTCGGCCCTAAATCGGTTGATAATTGAAAACTTCCTGCTTCAAAAAATACAGCAGAATCGTATCTGTAATTAATGTGATCTGCAATTACCAATTTAACTCTATAAGTTTCATTTGGTATAATATCGGCCGTAGCTGTGAGCACTTTTGTTTGTCCATTAAGATTGATAGGGGAAACGGAGCTGTTAAATCGGTCAAAATAAAATTCGTTTTGTGCTGGGCAACCTCCAGGAATTTCAGGAAGCACTGTAGTTACTTTTATCGGAATTTCGGTATCTGGCACCACTGCAATATTGGTGAAAAGTTGGTCGTTGATTGGGCGAATTAAAAAAGCAAACAAATCCGAAAAAATACAAGTATTGGGGTTGTTTTCCTGATACTCTTCCGAAGCAAATAAATACCTAAAGCTAATTTGGGAAGCCACTGCTGAAAACTCAAATTCAATAATAGTAGCATTATGAGTATTGTCTAATCCCAGATAAAACTCTAGCTCGTCATCACCAACCCAGCCAGATGCATCGTCGTCACTTAAAGACGTGTTTGGTCCAGGAACATTCGATAATCGTCCAGTTGAAAGTACCACGCCACGGTCAAAAGGAAAATCAGAGCCATTACCTTCAAAATAGCCAAAGCTCGTATCACCATCAGAAAAATTGCCGCCAATAACATTTACAACCTGTACATCGGTTATGCAATTGCTGTCAATTAAAATATCCTCAATCAGTTGCTGTGGTGTATATGTCTGACTTTCAACAGATATGTTTTGGCTCCAACCAAGTATGGAAATCCAACAAAAAAAATAGTAAAGAATTTGCTTCATGTCGTAACCTAAACCCAACTGCAAAGATACGATTAGCAAGTTATTTGAAAGCTGAAATAAATGTTAAAGACGGAAACAGAAATTACGCAGATGATTTTATCGCTTTAACGCAAAATGCCCTTTCACCTGAAATTGAATATTGCCTCTTACAACATCTGCCACAAACCAATAATCGTTCGTTGGCATACGCTGCCCATTATAATTGCCATCCCAGCCAGAAGAACTAGAATTTAGCGTTTTCAAGAGTTTGCCGTAACGATCAAAAATATTTACGACGGTGCCAGGTAAGGTTTCAACGCCTGATATATGCCAAGTGTCAAAATATCCGTCGTTATTCGGAGTAAAGAATTTTGGAGCATCAATAACCACAACTTCACGGTCAACTTGAGAACAACCATTTAAATCGATAATGGTGATGGTATGATAACCTAGAGTAACATTTTCAAAAACATTAGATTCTTGCGGTGCTCCATTATCTAAAGCGTAGGCGTAATTGCCAATACCTGTTACGGTTATTGTAATATTGTTTGGATCGGAAAAGTCAATAATTTCAACAACTTCAATGTTCGCTGGTTGAGATTCTATAACGTTGAATACAACTGTGGTTTCGCAACCAAAAATACTAGTTACAGTTACAGCGTAGTCGCCAATTTCAGTAATATCAATTTCGGATGTTGTTTCATCTGTTGACCAAATATAACTATCATCTGGATTATTGGTATTTGCGCTTACAGTAACCACGCCAATTTCAAGACATATAACTTGATTAGGAATTTCAACCACAGGTAAAGGGTTTACAATAATAGTAAACTGTGTAATTTCAAAACAGCCTGTACTGTTGTTTTCAACCCGTGCGAAAACAACATCCATATCTTGTGCTTCAAAATTTATATTTAAAGGATTATTTGAGTTTTCTGCATCCGTATTATTCAGATAATAAGTGACTATGAAATTATTGGGGTTTTGACTTCCCAAAATGGTCTGAGTTTGTTGTGACAAATCAAAAAACAAGAAACCGTCAAAATCATCATCGCAAGATTCTAGATCCTCAGGTTGATTGGCAATCGGCAATGGATTGACGTTTAATTCAAACGGATAGATTATATAACACTGCGTTGTTGAATGTTGAACTCTAGCATAAAGCATATCATTTGCAGTTTGATAAATATAATTGTTTTGGATTGCGTTCATTTGATTTTCAGCATCATTAAGCGATGTGAAATACGATATTTCCACGTTATTTGGGTTGCTTACAAGTACTTCATTTATGAGATTTATATTGAATGTTTGATCAACATTATCGCAGACATCATAAACTTCAAATGTGTTTATAGCTGGTGGGAGATTAACTTCCAGCTCAATTGGGATTGCTAAATAACAATTTGATATGGTATTGGTTACCTTAAAATATACTGTTTGTGGATTGCTTAAATTGGTATAATTTTCAGGGTTTAAAATAGGGTTGAGGTCAGCGTCTAAATCAGCCAAATTTTCAAAATACGCTGTTTCAATATTATCTTGACGCACATCAAGAATATCGTTGGCAGCATCGGTCAAATCAAACTGCACGATTCCATCATAATCATCATCACAGCTCACTAAAGGTTCGGCTTGGTTAACCTGAGGTGCTTGAATTACATTGATTGTAAATGTTGTTATCGAAACGCAAATCGTACCATTGTCAATGCGCGCAAAAACTTGTTGGGGATTTACAGTGTTGCTGAATTGGTTATTTAAAGCATTTAAGTTGTTTAAGGCATCAAATTGATTAAGGTGAAAGGTAATGCCAAGGTTATCACTGATACCTTCAGCTATTTCGGAAGCTTTAAGATTTAAATCGAAATTTTCACTGCCATCATTGGTGGCATCGTCGCAAACAAACCAATCTGTTGGTTCGTTAAATTGTGGATTGGTGCCAACTTCAATCGTAAAATTAGAAGTCCCAAAACAATCGATGTCTGTCAAATTTTCTACGCGAACAAAAATAGTTTGAGGATTGGAGGTGTTTTGATAGGCAATGGTTTTGTCAATTATATTGGTTCTATTGTCAGCATCGTTTTGATTGATGAAATACAACACCCTTTTTCCAGATTGACCATTTAGAATTTCATTGTCCTTTGAATTAAAAAAGAAATCGCCAAATCCATCACTGTTATCTTCGCAAATTTTATAATTACTTATGGTCGTGAATTGCGGTAAAGTATTTATAATAATTCTGATGGGTTCGGTAGAAAAACATCCTGTAATACTATTTTCAATTCTTGCGAATACAGTAGTTGAGTTGCTTTGAAAATTTTCCGGATTGGCAATTGAATTTGAATTGGATTCCGCATCTTGCAAGTTACTGTGAAAGCTTATACTGCGCTCGTTGGTACTGATAACCAATTCGTTTATTGTATTATTCAAATTTACGACTGAAATTCCGTCAAAATCATCGTCACAAATTATTATATCTGCTGGCGTATTGGTGATTGGTGCTGGCAATATATTTACGTTAAATTCATTAATGTCCGCACATCCAGTTTGGTTAAATCTAATTCTCGTATAAAGTGTTTGCGGATTGGATGTATTGGTGTAAAAGTTAGGCAGTTGATTCGTGTTATTACTGGCATCTTCCTCAGTTGCAAAGTAAAACACAGTGAAGCCAGTTTGGCCGTTAGTGATGAGCGCATCAAAACTGGATAATTCAATTGAAGTGAAGCCATCTTGGTCTGTATCACAATAATCTACAGTGCCAACTGAATCAAATTCTATAATGGGCTCTATTACTAATTTTATACTTTCAAATTCGGTACATGTAGGGCTGTTTAGTGCTATGAAAATTGTTTGTGGATTTTCGGTTGGGGTAAATGGAATAGTAGTGTCTAAAGGATTTGTCCCGTTATCGCGTTCTTCCTCAGTTAAATAAAATGTTACGCTAACATCCGGTAAATTGTTAATGATGACATCAGCAATATTGCCAAAACTAAAATTTTCAACGCCATCATTTTCAAGATCACATTGTGTGAAATCCCTAATTTCAGTGCCAGTTAACAATAAATTTGAATGAATTTCAAAAGGCACTACTGTTGCACAGCCTGTATCATTGTCTTGAACACGAATGTAAAGTTCTTGTTCATTTATTGAAATATTATTGTAGTTAGATGGATTTGCAATTGGATTTTCACCAGTTAGCGCGTCATCAAATAACTCGTAAAAAGTTACACTTATATTCGTGAGTCCTTGCAAGACATCGTTGTTAATGTCGTTTAAATTGAAATTGGCAAATCCATCATGATCAGGGTCACAAGCATCTATGTATAAATCTTCCGAATTAACAACTGGGTTTGGAAGTACAGAAATATTGAGTGTTGTCGTGCTCACACAACCGGTGTCTGAATTAATTACGCGCACAAATACTTGTTCGTTTAGAGACATATTAACATGGGGCATCGCAATGGCATTACTCCCTGTTTCGGCATCGACTTGAGTGTTATGGTAACTGACTTCCAAAATGGTTTGGTTATTGGTTATTTCGTCGTTTTTCTGCGTTAAATCTATTTGCGTGAAACCGTCGGCATTGGCATCGTCACAAACTAATAAATCGGTGGGTCTACTTATATTTGGTAAAGCGGTCACCACTAGATTAAACGAGGTAAATGCCAGACAACCAGAATCCACATCTTCAATTCTAACAAAAACGGATTGTGGATTGGACGTGTTAAGAATTGGACTGTTTATTTGATTGATACCATTTTCGGCATCATTGTTTGTTAAATAATACGATATTTGATAGTTGGACGAAGGCACCGATGCCAAAACTTCGGAATCTTTAAGACTTAAATCAAAACTTTCAACACTATCCCCACTAGAATCATCGCAAATTTCAAAATCTGATACTGAAGTCGCTGTTTGGGTACTACTTAAGGTTACATTTATAGCATCTTCAATAAAACAGACGGAACTGGCAAAAGGAATTTCAATTTCAACGCGATAGTTTCCTGATTCGATGATACTTAAATTTGCTTGATTGGCTCCTGAAATAAGTACATTGTTAAAAAACCAGCTATAGGTTGCTAACGGATTCTGAATATCCCCGTTGAGCAGAACGCTTTCTGCACAGGTTGAAAAATCTTCACCCAAATCTACGGTTGAGTTAAAGCTATTGCCTTCTATAAATACGGCAGAATCGTAATTTTCGTCGTCTTGATCGGCAATTACCAATTTAATTTGATAGGCCACGTTAGGCGTTATGCTTGCCGAAGCGGATAATATGGTAGTTCTTCCGTTATAGTTGGTGTCGCCTAAATTGTAACCTTCAAAAAACTGGCTGTTTTCTTCTGGACAAAAACCTACAATTTCGTCGTGAATCGTACTGGTATTTACTGGAATGCCTGTGTTAGGAATTAAGGCAATATTGGTGTAAGGGTCGTTGGTGCCTGCTAATCTGATTAAAAAGGCAAAACCGTCGGCATATTCGCAAGGGAAATTCGCAAAGTATTCTTCAGATGCTAAAATGTAATTAAATGAAATTTGGTTGGCCGTTGAAATAAAATCAAATTCTATAGATGTTGCGTTTAAAGTTCCTGTAATTCCAAGCGTTTGTTCTAAATCCGAATCGGTTCCCCAGGTAGTGTTACCTTCGTTTAAAATTTGTGTATTGAGTGTATTTCCTCCAGATAACACATTACCTGTAGACAGTACAATTCCATTTTGAAATGGAAAGTTAGAATTTGCGCGTTCAAAATAACCAAAACTACCGAATCCATTTATACTACCATTTACGGGTGAGGTAATGTTCGAAACTTCAACACAACCAGAAATAAGCTGATTTTGAATTAGCTCTTCAACAGTGAAATTGTTATTTATTGCAATCTGTTGCGCACTACAAACCATGCCGATACAGCAGAGTAAAAGGGTGAGGGAATGACGATTAAATTTCATTAAGTTACGGTTATATTTTAAATAGAAAATGGCTTTTCTACAATAAAACAATTTTTCTATTTGTAATCTTAACGAAAGTACATCTAAATTAGATTAAAAGCAAATAACATCGACTAAACACGTGTTATTTTAACATTTTAGCGTTTTAACTTAATTATGACTATAGTTTTATCAATTTAGTTTAAACATCTGTTTTCAAGGCTATGTGGTTAAAAAATTCCGTTACAATTTTGAAAAGAATTATAGAAGTGATAAGTATTTTAGAATGATTTTAAAAGTAATATTAATAACTAATAGTCACCCAGCCCGACTGATTTTTGAAGTTTGGGTCATTCAGTTTTAAAATGTAGTAATAGCTACCAGTTGGCACTAGATTTCCAATACCGTTAATACCTCGATTTGGAATGCCGTCCCAAGGTTCTGAATTGTCTCCCACAAATATCAAAGTTCCATACCGGTTGTAAATCAACAGTTCGTGAGCGATAAAAATATCATATAAACCTTGTATATTAAACCAATCGTTTAAACCATCATTGTTCGGAGAAAAGCCTTCAGGAATTCTTGGTGGGCAGTTTTCAACCTGCAATTCGGCTTGGAAAATTTCAAAACATAGGCCTGTTAATTTTTTAATGTAAATGGTTTGTGGATTAATAGTGTTATTATATAGCGAAGGGTTGCTAATGGCATTGATGTTGTTATTCAAATCATCGAGCGATTCAAAAAAAGTGAAATTATCATTATTTTCATCAGTTGAATTTTCAATTAAATCAAATAGATTGAAAGTCCCAACTTCAAATCCTTCATTACAAGCGATACTTTCGGGTAAAGAAATTA
Source organism: Flavobacteriaceae bacterium (assembly GCA_018402135.1). Classification (GTDB taxonomy): domain Bacteria; phylum Bacteroidota; class Bacteroidia; order Flavobacteriales; family Flavobacteriaceae; genus Paucihalobacter. Next base: position 314,064 of record JAGYJF010000005.1, read on the forward strand.
TATCTGGAGGAAGCAGCAAATGGATTGTTATAGTAAACGTGTTATTTTCTTCATTTATTTCGGTAACTATACCTTCTCCTGCACCAGTATCGTCAACAGCAATTGTTAGTGTAAATTCAGGTGCAAAAATTTCTGGAATTTGTAAGGTGATGGTAGCGGTTTCAGAATTGTCAATATTCAAATCGTTCAACGTTGAACTTTGCCCCACTAAAGTGTTATTGGCATAAAAGGCAACAGGAGTATTGGCTGGTAAAATGTCTGTGCTGTTTGAGTTAAAGATTTCGTAAACAAGTTCAATTTCAAAACTATTACATTCAACAATGTGCTCTATAAGTTGAACAGTGGCATCCGGTAATTGGCTGTTCAGTACAGTAATAACGTTATTTATCATGACATAATCTTGGCCTGAAGTAAGTTGAATAGTTGCCGAAGTGTCACCTATATTGATGAGGTTTTGAATATTATAAACATCAATGTCCATATTCCATAATTCGGTGGAATTTGTAAAACTATTGGTACTGTTGAAAGCGTTGCTAACTGGATTTAATGGCGGATTACTGATAGGAACCCCGTTAATACTCAAAGTTTCATTTACTGCAAGTGCCGCATCGCCTTCCCAAGCTAGAAATCCTATTTTGGCACCTTGGTTATCTAATACATTTAAGTTGTCTAAGGTAATATTTAAGCTTGTTGGAACACTTTGAAGTCCGTCATATACATTCACTTGATTTAATGGTAAATTATTATCTTCAAAAACAATAATTATCGCCCAACCCGCAAAATTTGTACCGGTTGGACAGTATGGTCCGATAACCTCTGTCAAATCTAAATCTGATAAGGTATAGATCCCGTTTCCCTGTTCTAGGATTAAATTGGTGACATCAGTAAAAGCAGCAAAAAATATGCGATTGGCATCTAGACTATTGCTGAAAGTGCGTTCAGCAGTAATTGGAATCTCGTTTAAATTGACTTCAAAATCGCCTGCGCCAGAGCCTGCCCAATACAGATAGGCAGCAATTACTGTTTGATTCTCGTTGAGGTTTAAATTTGCTGAAGATGAGGTTAAAATTTCACAAACCGAAAAAGGCCCATTTTCCGAGGTATTCATGGTGTTACCAATAGCGGTGTAATCAAAGCGTCCATTAAATTGTTGGTAAAGACTTACGTCTTGTGCATAGAATGAATTAAAATTCAAAACTAGAAACAGCATTGAAACATTGAAGAGGTGCTTCTTCATGGTAGGCTTATTGAACGCTCGAAGTTACAAAAATTAATTTATCGTTTCAAAGTGAAATGACCTTTTGCGTTACGTCCGTCTTCTAAAGTAATTGAAAACCAGTAATCGTTAGTAGGCATGGGTTGCCCGTTAAAATTGCCATCCCAACCCGCACCAAGTGGATCTATTTCAGCTAATAATTTACCATAACGATCAAAAATATAAATCACAGTGTTTGGCTGAAAATTTCTATTCACACCTTTTATTTGCCAAAAGTCATTGTAACCGTCGCCATTTGGGGTAAAATATTTTGGAAATCCGATTACCGAAACCATTTCATCCACAATCCCACAATTATTTTTATCGCGCACAAAAATGGTGTAAATGCCAGGTTGTAAATTATTAAAGGTGTTACTGTCTTGGTATAGGCCATTCGCATTATCAATGGAGAATTCGTAGTCACCTTCACCACTTACTAAAACGGTAATGCTATTATCTTGCGTTAAATCGGTGATTTCAAAATCATTAATTGTTGCGATATTGGAGGCTAAAACCGTAATAGTTCTATCTTTAAAACAGCCGTTGGTATTGGTAACGCGTACGGTATAAGTACCAGGCTCATTTATTTGAATTTGCGTGGTAGTTTCGCCAGTGGACCAATTATAAAAGAAATTGTTAGGTAGCCCGTTAAGCACGCCGCCATCCAAAGTAATGGTTTCTGGGAAGAAATTTAAGCAGTAAAGCGTTTCAAAGTCGGTTTCTATTTGTGGTAATCTGAAGACTCTTAAATTAACTTCATTTATTCCAAAACAAGCATTGTCGTTTTCAACCCTTACAAATATAGTGCTATTAAAAGCCACCGTATTGGTGTAATTATTGGGGAGTTGGTTTTGTTCTAAAAGTGCATCATCTAAGGTTTCAAAATAGGCAATATCTAAACCGGCTGGCAAACCTAATAAAACTTGATTATCAGCATCGGATAAAGTAAACGAGTAGAAACCATCTTCTTCACCATCATCGTCACAGGCAGTTAATTGAGCATCGCTAGCCGAAGTTGCACTTACTTCTAGGGTGACTTCTGCAATGCTGGTGCAACTGGTTTGTGTATCGGTAACTAAGGCATAAACTAGTTGTGGATTTTCAAAATTATAAAAAGCGTCACCGTTAATGACGTTGGTGTTATTTTCAGAATCGGAAATAGATAAAAAATAATCTACAGTTCTATTGCTTTGGTTCGCGGTAATATCGTTAAAAAGTTCGTTGATATTAAACAGGGTAAACCCATCGGGAATTCCATCTTCGTCGCATTGAAATACAGTGAGGTTAATAGCTTCTGGAGCTGGATTTATAACGATGTTAAATTCAGATGAAATAAAGCAATCAAAATTTCTATTATTTGTAATTCTAACAAAAATCGCTTGATTAAAAGCGGTTGTATTGTTGAAATCGGAGTTGATTGAATTTATATTTGCATCGGCATCTGCTTGGTTAAGGTGATAACTAACCGTGTAAGTTGTTTCATCTTGAGTTCCTAATAAATTTGAGTTGAATGCATTCAAATTGAAGACTGCAAAACCGTCAGTAGGATCGTTTAAGTTGTCGCAAATGTCAACCTCTGTGTTGCCTTGAATGGTTGGTGTAGTAAAAACCTCGAAATTAAAGCTAGTGGTATCAAAACAATTGGGATTATTGATGTTTTGAACTCTGACAAAAATTTCTTGTGGATTGGCAGTATTTGTAAAATTACTTTCAATCGGATTTACATTATCGTTGGCAGATTGTAATTGAGAAAAATACAAAACCTCATAAATGGAGGCATCTAAAGTTCCCAAAATTTCGGCATTTTTGGTGCTTAAGTCAAAGTTTGCCGTTTGCGAATTGCTACAAACGTTTACATCAGAAGGCTGGTTGGCTATAGTTGGTACTTCAGAAATATTGACAACCGCTTCACCTTCAATAGGACATTCGCCATTATTTGGCTCAATAAATACTTCGTAAAAACCAGACGTATCAACGGTAAGTGTTGCGCTTATCTCACCAGGAATTTCAATAGCGTCTTTAAACCACGTGTAATCTGCTCCGGGCAAATCATCGGCTTGTAGAGTAAAAATACTGCCATCACACAGCTGAAGTTCTGTTGTACTGACACCATTTCTAATAATATCTATTTGAGAGTTAAAAAGCGATTGAATAAACGGTGGTAAACCAATTCTTCCAAGATTTTGACCTGTGCCATTTACATCTAAAAGCACGCCTTGTTCATTATATCCAGCTGCGTTGCCATTCGCTTCAGGATTATTGATGACACCTAAAAACCGCGCAACGGCATTGTTACCCGTAAAACTTAATTGAGCACGGTAAATTTTCTTGTTGATACCTAATTGCAAAGCGCCTGCGCTCATAGAGTTTGATGTGTGAATTATTTGAGCGCTTGCTGGAATATTGGCAGCTTCTAAATCCCATTGAATTACTTGACTTGCGCCATTTCCATCAATTCCCAAGCCAACAGTGGCGTATAACTTTCGGTTTTCCGATGAAAATTCAACACCATATGGACTGTTATTATTTTGAGGAGAATAAACTTCTAATGGATTAGAAACAATTCCTGTGTCATTATCAAAATCATAGAGATAAACGCCACCTGGACCATCTACGCCAGTTTGGTTAGAAAAACCATAATGTGCAACAGCTAGTTTAGTACCGTCAGGTGAGGCTTTTAAATAGCCCAAAGCGTTTCGTCGGTAACCAGCAAAAGGAACAAAAGGTGTTACGGTTGAAATTACAGGGTCTGTTGTAACGCCATTTTCGTCAATTTTAAAAGCGTAAAAGGTGGAGCCAAAATGTGATAAAACCCAAAAAGAGGTGCAATCATCTGCTTTAACCGCGGTTATTTTTTCCGAACATTTATAATCAACTTGAATAGGAACATTTGGGTCGTATGTGATAAGCGCTATATTTTTTTCAGAAGGCACTACATCACCCAAACCACCTTGTAATGACATATCAACTAAGGAGTATCGCAGTCCATTATTCACGCCATCTCCAGCAGACTGATTTGGAAATGCGGCTGTATTGAAATGGTGTGGCTCGTCAACTGTAAACAAATAAAATAAGTTTGTATCCTGTGGTTTTGGTACAATTAATCCGGATGATGTGCTAGATTCATCACCAAACAAACCTGTGCCGGCAGCTTCGTTTGCATTTGGCATACGTTGGTGGTTTCTATTCCAAACGGTTCGACCATCGGAGTAAAATAATAAATTACCTTCGGTATCTGAAATGGAGGTACAGCCTTCAAGTGTACTTAGCTGACCATTGGTTAGTGCTGTAACTTGATCTGTTGCTTGGTTAAATCTTAAACCAGCACGCTGGCCAAAATACCAATTAGAGGCTTCGTTTTGAGCTAAACTTGTTAGGCCCACTAATAAAATAATGGTAAATAATATCTTTTTCATTCACGATAGCAACAGCTACCAAAGATATTATAAATCTCGCTTTTTTAATAATCTGTAAGATAAAAACACAAAAATAGCAGTCCAACCTAACACAATTGCAATTTCGTACCAATGCACTGCAAAGTCGTACGCCATTTCGGTTTTATCCGGAAACTTCGTCATGGCTATCCGCTGAAATGGTTGGTCTATAAGTTTGTACATAGATTTTAGCGGGAAGAAATTCTGAATCTTTTCAGCAAAATTCATGTCAGATTTCCAGGCGATAATTCCGAATGCAATCCATTCAAGAATGTACAAAATAAACAAAAAAGCCAGTGCAAATGCTGAGCGTTTTACAAGCATTCCAAAGAATAAACACAAGCTAAAAAAGCCAACAAGCTTTACAAAATAGGCGATTACATATGAAGTGTCTCTAAAAATAATGCCAATTTCGTTATAGCTGGAATAGTATAATCCTATGCAAAGTGACAATATAAATATGATAAGCGTAGATACTAATGAGAAAAACACAATGGTGTAAAACTTAGAAAGAATGAATTCTTTTTTACTTAAACCGTCAATAAGATTCTGCTTTAAGGTGCGATTGCTGTATTCATTTCCAATCATACTGACAACTACAATAGCAAAGAAAAATTTAAACTGAGAAGCAAAAAACGTGGTGATATGCCAAATCATCGGAAAATTGAAAACTCCCAATTCTCCTAATTCAATGGTAAATAAACCAAAAAAATTAATTTTAAATGACGATAATAATAATATGAATAGAGGTAGAATAAATGATATAAAAATAAGTGCTTTATTGGTGCGACTCAATAATAGTTTTTGTAATTCTAATTGCAATAAACGAATCATAATGCGGGCTTAATTAGTTAGCTTGGTTGTCGGTGAGTTGTAAAAATTGTTCTTCAAGACTTTCTCTTCGTTTTACCAAATGAGACAATGTAATACCTTTGTCAAACATCATTTTGTTAAAGGTTGAAGCCTCTATAGGTGCGCTTAAAAACACGGTAACAAGGTCGTTTTCAACTTTAATTTTATTAAAGTTTTCGTCTTGTTGTAAAATCGAAATCATTTTATCTTGTTCCGTACATTTCAGTTCAAAAAAACCATGACTGCTTATCATTTCATCTACACGCCCTGAGTATAGTTTTACACCATGACGCAATACTACCACATGGCTACAAACTTTTTCAACTTCATCTAATAAATGTGACGCCAATAAAATAGTAGTGCCATTAGCGGCAATGTCTTTTATAATCTGACGAATTTGATGAATTCCCTGTGGGTCTAATCCGTTTGTAGGCTCGTCTAAAATTAAAATCTCAGGATTGTTGAGTAAGGCAGAGGCAATCGCTAAACGCTGCTTCATACCTAAAGAAAAGGTTTGGAATTTACTGTGTTTCCTATCTAAAAGCCCAACGATTTCTAGTTTTTTATTGATTTCATCTGGATTGACACCTTTAATTTTACAAACTAATTTTAAGTTTTCAGCAGCCGTCATATACGGATAAAAATTAGGTCGTTCTATAATGGCGCCAACTTTTTTTAAGGCATTATGGGTTGAAACAGTGCCGTTAAACCAACTGAAATCTCCTGAAGTTTTATTTACAACATTTAAAACAATGCCAAGTGTTGTGGATTTGCCACTGCCATTCGGACCTAGGATGCCGTAAACATTGCCTTTGTTTATAGTGAAACTTAAGTCATTTACGGCAGTGAGATTACCAAATTTTTTTGTTAAATTATTGATGGTTAGAATAGTTTCCAAAATGAAGTTAGTTTAATTATAACACTTCAGTAGTGTTTTGGTTAATTACTTAATACGACGAAGCTACCTTGATATTGTTACAAGAATAGCAATAAAAACATTAAATTTGAGTAATAATAATGTTATGCAAGATTTAAAGATTTCTAAGAAAAAACCGACCTATCCGGTTAGCCAAAAATTACAAGCTTATTTGTCGCGGTACAATAGAAATATTAAAATACCGATATTTTATGATGATTTATTGCGGTTTCAAGGTTCGGTAACAGTTTATGATAAAAATGATCAAGATACGCTTTGGATACGCGTATATTTTGATGAGCATGAACGTAAGGAGATAGATTTATCTTTAAAAAAGGTCTATACCATTTTACATTCTGATGGGAATGATACTACTATTCCGTTTTTGAATGTAGATGCTGTTGACTATTGCACTTTTGGAAATTCAAAACCTTTTAGGATAAAAATCCGTAATATTTTAAACGACAATTTCACCTATTTTTATGTAAAAAAAGCAGATGCATCTCGAATTTATGGCTTAGAATTAGAACATATGTTATCGCCGTATAATTTGAATTTTTTGGTTTATAAGGATACGCTTATTGAAGAACACATTGCCGGTATTCCAGGAGATGTTTTTATTAATACCTATTTGCCAAAATGCACTAAATCGGAAAAGTCTCAAATCGCAAAGGAATTTGTGAAATTCAACGAACGCTGCATGATTCGTCTTTTAGGCGATATGCGTTCGTATAACTATGTAATTGTTCCTACCCACGATTTTGACCATGTGGTTTATAAAATACGAGCAATAGATTTTGATCAACAATCTTTTGAAGGCAAGTTTAATATTTACAGACCGCAGTTTTTTAAAGAAAATTTTAAAATGGTTGAGTTAGTGCAGGAAAGTTTTAAAAAGTTTTCCGTTGACCAATATAAAATTGAAGAACGTTCCATTTTGGTGAAACGACTCAAAAGCTTTCAAGGTAGAATGGATAAACTTCTAAACTGTATGACCAGCGATAGTATATCTCATGAAGCACATATTGAATCACTTAAAAAAAGTATTTTCGATTACACCTTAGATCAAAAATTTATGCGTTGCAAAACCATGGGCGACATATTAAAAAGAGCCTTAGAGTATTTAACGCGCAACTATGAAAGTGTAAATATACAGGCATTGAAAACGAAGTAAATATCTGCTACTAACTACGTAGATGCATCAACGAAAATCGGTGTAATCCGTTGAAAGTAATAGTAGAAATCAAAATTAATATTCTGTTAATTCCAGTGTTCGTCGAAGTCTAAGCTATCGTAATCGTCTATATCTAAACCATCCTCAAATTCATCATTAAAGTCGTCCAGATTTTCAGCTTCAAATGTTTTTTCAGGCGCTGTATCGGGTAATTGTCCATGTACAAACATTAGATTAGGGTAATCGGTTCCTTCGGCTTCTTCAACTATTTCAGCCAATTCAACATAAAATGTCCACATGCTTAAAAAATCGTAGACATAAATGAGTTTTGTTTGTACTTCGTGAATTATTTCGTTAATAATGGTAGAGTTCATGGTTCTTGCAGCAGCATCTTCACCTAAATCTAACATGGGTATTTCTTCGCCTTGGTTCCACTCATCATCACTTAAATAAAATGATGCCATTTCTAAACCATCAAATCCGAAACTTTGTGCAATACAATTGTGCAAATCTTCAAGAGAATCCGTTTCTCTTATTTCTAGATCTCTAAATATGTCTTCATCGGTATCGTCGTCTAATACCACTCTAAATCTGTAAATCATTTCAGTTTTATTTTACGTTACAAAGATACTAATTAAGTTGAAGAGACTTGCGTTTGCCTTTGATTTAGCTTGCTGCTTTCAAGAATTAGATAGAATTGCAAACCTATCATGACCGCGGCTATTACCAAGTGTAAAGGCTGAGTTGAAAAAGGAAAATCAAAATAATACATGGCAATTCCGGTTAGTATTTCCAAGGCAATACACCACATTACTAAATTAATTTTTTGATATCCGAGTTGTAATTTTCGGTTTCTTAAAAATAGCCAACCATTTAAAACCAATACTAAAATGGATAAGGAGCGATGCACGTAAAAATTTAACCTTGGCTCTGCTAGCCACTCGCTTTTGATATAGCCAATTTCTTTTACTTGTTCATCAACATATTGCCTTACCTGTGTGCCTAAAACTATTTGGATTAAAGTAAGAACCGTGGCAGCTATAAGTACCCATTGAAAAGTTTTGTCAGCTATTTGGTTTTTAAAAATTGTTTTGGATGCGTAAATTAAATACAAGATAATAAACACAATAACCAATGCCATCACCATATGGATGGTTATTTTAAAAGGTGCCAAATTAGAATCTACCACTGTTTTGCCTAGCCATGCTTGAAAACCCATGGCAAAAACGGTAATAACACTCAATGGTAGCAACCATTTATTATCTTTCCAAAGCCAAATAGACATTATGGTGAAGATAAGAATTGGTATTCCCGAAAGTGCACCGATTAGTCGGTTAATATATTCAACCCAAGTATGTAAAGGATTGTATATAGCGTAATCATGCGCTGTAAAATCAGTCCAATTATCATCGTTTAAAGTAGTTCCAGAAACAAAGTCTTTTTTTGCCACTTTAAGCGCTTCATCCACAATAATGACAATGCCTTTTTCATAAGAATAATTTGGTTTAAATTCAAGCTCCGAAGCTTCAGTTGGTGGAATGTAATAGCCAAAACATTTTGGCCAATCTGGGCATCCCATTCCTGAACCAGTCATTCTTACAACAGCACCGGCAATAATTACAAGGTAGATAAGCACTAAGGCTATTTTGGCCGTTTTTCTAAATTTCTTAATCATGATTTGGCAGCAACTTTTAAACCTAATTTTTCACCTTCGACTAGCATCATTTCATAGGCAGCTTCATATTGGTTGGGAATTTCACCCTCTAAAACAGCTTCTTTAATGCGTTCTTTTATAATACCGATTTCACGTGATGGACTTAAATTAAAGGTGGTCATTATATCTTCACCACTTATCGGTGGCTGAAAATTGCGGATGTGATCTCGGGCTTCAACTTCTTCAATTTTTTCTCTCACAAGTTGAAAATTGTGGTGGTATTTTTTAAACTTCTTTGGATTTTTGGTGGTGATATCCGCCTCGCAAAGCGTCATTAAATCATCTACAGAATCACCTGCATCAAAAACAAGTCTGCGCACTGCCGAGTCGGTAACATCATCTGCCAAAGCAATGGGTCTTGAACTCATAAATACCAATTTTTGAACATATTTCATTTTATCATTCAAAGGCATTTTCAGTCTTTTAAACAATTTGTAAACCATTTTTGAGCCTTCAAATTCATGACCATGAAACGTCCAACCAATTTTTTTATGAAACTTTTTGGTGGGTGCTTTGCCAATATCGTGTAATAATGCAGCCCAACGCAACCAAAGGTTGTCAGTATGTTTGCAAATATTATCAACCACTTCTAAGGTGTGATAAAAATTATCTTTATGGCGTTGTCCTTCAATTTCTTCAATACCTTTTAAAGCGATTAATTCAGGTAAAATATGTTTTAACAATCCTGTTTTCTCTAAAAGTAAAAAGCCTTTAGACGGTTGTTCACTTTCCATTATTTTGTGCAACTCAGTAACAATACGTTCGTTGGTTATAATGTTTATCCTGTGATGATTTTTTGAAATGGATACCAAGGATTCGTCTTCAATTGTGAAGTTAAGTTGTGTTGCAAATCGAATAGCACGTAGCATTCTTAGCGGATCATCGCTGTAAGTAATATCAGGGTTAAGCGGGGTTTTTATTATCTTATTTCGTAAATCATCAAATCCATTAAACGGGTCGAGTAAATTTCCGTAGCTTTCCTGGTTTAAGCTAATCGCCATGGCATTTATGGTAAAATCTCTGCGATTTTGATCATCTTCTAGGGTGCCATTTTCTACCACTGGATTCCGACTATTTTCGTTATACGATTCTTTGCGCGCACCTACAAATTCAATTTCGATATCTTGGTAACGCAACATGGCCGTTCCGTAGGTTTTGAAAATTTTGACCTTCGGTTTATTTGGTAATAATAAAGCTACTTTTTTAGCCAATTCTATACCACTACCAATCGCCACAACATCAATGTCTTTTGCATCACCACGTTCTAAAATAAAATCGCGGACAAAACCACCAATGGCATAAGCATCAAGCTGTAATGACGCCGTTGCTTCAGATATTTTTGAAAAAATAGGATGCTGTAATGCTGTTTTGTAATTCATCAATTTATTGCCGTATCACCTTAACGGTACCGTCATTTCCTAACCTAATTATGGAGGAAGGATCGGCATTGCCGTTTTCGTTTGGCAAATTTACAACATAGTCTACACCTTTTAAAATACTACCGCTAATTTCACTGAAATGTTTTGGCGCAGGTTTTCCGGAAATATTTGCCGAAGTTGACACAATCGGTCTTTTTAATTTCTTGATTAAAAGGTGTGCAAAGCCACGGTCAACTATTCTAATAGCTAGCGTGTTGTCTGCTCCCACCAAGTTTTCGGCAATATGTACTGGTTGATCGTAAATAATAGTAGTTGGTTTTTTTGCATATTTTAAAATATTGTATGCCAAATCTGGTACATTAGAAATGTATTGCTCTAGCATTTTAAAATCTGAAACTAAACAAACAAGTGTTTTGTTCTCATCTCTTTTTTTAATTTGAAATATTTTTTCAACAGCTTCGTAATTCGTAGCATCGCAACCAATGCCATACACGGTATCTGTTGGATATAGAATTGTGCCACCGTTTTTGAGACTGGTTAGCGCGTTTTGGATTGGTATATTCATTTTAATTTAATCTATTGATAGACTTTCTTTTTTCACTAGTAAAACTTGATAGGCATTAATCAATACTTTCCAGTTTTTTTTAACCATGTAGTCTATGACGGTTTTACCTTTACCACCGCCAGGTAAACCACAATCGTCAATAAGTACTATGGAGTTTTTGTGCAGTTTGTGTTCTATAATTTTAAACTCTTGGAGGTGATGCTCCTGACTTTTAGTTTGAATATCTTTATCGGTTTTAGAATAGTCGTAGCTGTCTAAATAAAGAAAATCTACAGACTGACTAAAAGTCTTTAGAAAGGTCAAAGAATCGTTTAAGTGCACCGTTACAGAGTCATTTAGACCTTGATTGTCAACCTCGCGTTGCGACCCTTTTACCGAGTCTTCGCTAATATCAACAGAGTGCATTTGAGCATTATTTTGTTGAGCCCATTTGCCAAAAACTATGGTGGCCCCACCATCACCCTTGGTGTTTTTTAGACCATCTCTAGAAGTTCCTGTTTCGACAATTATTTTTACCTTACGCTCGCTTAGCAGTTTTAAGGTTCTAGCAAAAGTGACCCTACGCCTTCTAAAATTATATTTAAATGGCATAAATGGATACAACGATTTATGCTTTACAAGCTTGATAGCATAGTGTAATGCAGCTGCCAGTAATAAGAAGCTAAATATAATTTTAAATAACATTTTGGGATTTTTAATTATTAAGTAACAAATTTAGGATTTAGTTTTTAAATAAAGTTTTATTGATATTTTTACTTCCAATTATTTTAAGATAATATGAGCAAAAGATTAAAGTATTCGTTTTTAAAGTTAAAATCTTATTTAAGAAGAAAACTTCTGGGTAAATATGCCATTGGGGTTATCTATGAAACCAAAAACGGAAAAATATTAGCCCCCATAGACGATTTATCTGTGGGTAAAAAACTTGGCCATAAAGGTGAATATGACATGACCGAGGTCAATACTATCAAAAATTTTATTCACCCTAGTGATACACTTTATGTCATTGGTGTACACTGGGGAACGCTGCTCATTCCACTTTCCAAGTATTGCAAGAATGTTATTGGTTATGAGGCCAATCCTAAAACCTTTTACTTTTTAGAGACCAATGTATTGATTAACAATATAGAAAACGTTAAACTGTTTAACCTTGCGGCAGGAGATAGCTCGAGAAAGGTGAAATTTTATACCAGCACTATTAATTCTGGTGGAAGTAAAATTAAGCCAGAAATAGACAAGCTAATGTACACTTTTGATAATCCAGATGAAATTGAAGTAGATATGGTAAGCATTGATAATCATATAGATGATATTAATTTACCAGAAGCCCATGGGATAATCATGGATATTGAAGGAGCGGAATTTTATGCGTTAAAGGGCATGCCAAAAACTTTAAAATCCAGTAAATTTCTTTATATTGAGTATGTACCTCATCATCTTGAAAATGTGTCAAATACTAGTATTGAAGTATTTTTCAACCTCATAATACCCTATTTCAATACTGTTAAATTTATGAATAATCCAGACAAAGTGTTTGATGTTAAAACTGAAGGAGAGCGCTTTTTGTCTTATGTAAATGAGCTTAAGCAAACTGGAGCCTGCGACAATTTATTATTTAGTAAATAATAGGCTCTTGTAGATTTCAATATATTGTTTTGCGGCGTTATCCCAGTTAAAACTTTTTGCGTGATTAATATAGTTTTGAGTTAAAACTGCCTGATTTTTGTAAAAAGTATTTAATCCATCTTCTAGGACTTTCGCCATGTATTCGGGCTCAAAATGATCCCAATAAAATGCGTGAGTTTTTCCGATTTCAGGTAAAGAGGTATTGTTTGACATAAATACAGGTTTTCCAAAACGCATTGCCTCGATTGGTGGAATTCCAAAACCTTCGCGTAACGACGGAAATACAAAGGCTTCGCAATTTTGCATGTAATATTGCTTGTCCAACTCGGATATTTTACCAGTAATAATCACCCGGTTTTCTAATTTTAATTCATTTATAGTGTTTTGCAACGTTCTCTTTGCGTAATCAGTGTTGTTATTGCCTGAAAGTAGGAGATTGTATTCTGGCAAAAGTGCTAGCATTTTAACAAGAACATGGAAATTTTTACGTTCGGTAAATTCTCCTATACTAAACAAATAAGGTTTTTTAGAGTGTGATTTGGCGGTATAGCCTGGTGGAATTTTAATGTTGATAATTGGATTTCCGTTGTAAATTACATGTTCAGGAACGTTTGGCACCTTGAAAAAATGATGTGTTGATTTTTTGGCATATTCAGAAATGTAGGTGATGGCTGCGCTTCTGTCGAGTTTGTTTTGAAATTTAATGTTGCGCTCATGATTTAAATCACTAGAAACTTCATCAATAAAATTTACATCATGGACCGTTAATAAATAGGGTAGATTGTAATAAGGCTCAATTTTGATATTCTGATTTAAACAATGCCACAAATCGTATTTTTTTCGAATTCTAAAGGCACTATACCGCCTTAGTGAATAATATTTTTTGTAATTAAAATAGCTATTAAATTCATCTTTTAATGGGGCGATATTTTTTGCATGAAGCGTTATTTTAAAATTTTGAATATTTGCATTATAAAGACCCTTTATTAGATGATAATTGAACTGCCCAAATCCAAAATTTTGATTTTTTATGTTATGTGATTCTAAGAAAACTTTCTTCATACCTTAATTTTTACAAGGTAAATATATATACATTTGTATGTTTTATGCCTCAAAAGAAATTGATTTTAAGTAAAAATAAAAATCAATTATATATTTTCGTGTTTTAAATCTTTATGCATCGTTAATAATATTTAACAAGTGTTTTATTAACAATGTTATTGTAGATTAAAATTTTAATTTCATTGTTGGGTTATTTGATTTTATTGTTTTACTGTATGAAATTTAACTGCGAAATGAATGAATGAATTTTTTTAAAATAAAACATCAGTTTCTGTTGATAAATATCATGAGTTATACCTTTAATTATCAAAGTAATTTTTCTGAAGAAGTGGTGCTAGAAGTGCTTCAAAATTTTAGTACAACTGGTGAATTATTTGGTAATGGCGAACGCAATAAAATAAAATTGTTTGAAGTCGATGGCCTTACCATCAACGTCAAGTCCTTCAAAATCCCTAACCTTATCAATAAGATTGTATACAGGTATTTTAGAAAATCGAAGGCAAGGCGCTCTTTTGAATATGCTAAAATACTAGAAAGTAAAGAAATTGGCACGCCTCAACCGATTATGTATTTAGAGAAATTTAATTGGCTCGGACTTCATGACAGCTATTATGTGAGTCAACATCTAGATTGTGATTTAACTTTTCGTGAACTAGTAGAAATTCCTGAATATCCAAATAACGACTTCATTTTACGTCAGTTCACAAGGTTTTCATTTGAACTTCACCAAAAGGGTATTGAATTTAAAGACCATTCGCCTGGAAATACCCTTATAAAACAGGGTGATAACAAGGATTATCAATTCTTTCTTGTGGACTTAAACCGGATGAATTTTCACGACACTATGTCATTTGAGTTGCGCATGAAAAACCTATCACGTTTAACTCCAAAGCGCAGTATGGTTGAGGTTATGAGCGATGAATATGCCAAATGTTCGGGTATTGCTTACGATAAAGTATTCACACTTATGTGGCACTACACCGAAGCATTTCAAAAGAAATACTACCAAAAGATTGCTTACAAAAAGAAGCTTAAATTTTGGAAATAATATACTTACGTTGCTTCATTTTTATATAATTCTCTAAGTTTGGAATATTTTAGAAATGTAATATTGGCTGTTTGCACACAAATTATAAATCCATTAAATCCATCTAAAAACCCAAGCCTAAGAAAATAGGCTTTAAAAAATGCCCATGTAGGATTACAAACTATTTTCCAAACCGGTGCTTTTTTTCCGAGCTCAAAATAGGACTGTGCGCTCAATGTTGAGAACTGTTCTGTTTTTAAATTAAATTCAGAATATGTTTGATAGGTGTAATGAAAAATATCGCCCTCTAAATAACCAATCTTAGATGATTCGTTTTTAAAGGATATAGATTCATGTACCAAATGTCCGTCCCAAAAAACCTTCGTTCGGTCAAAAACCCGTATTTTTTTGTTGGGGTACCAATCGGAATATTTGATCCACTGGCCACAAAAATTATTTAATCTATTACAATAGTATCCATCAAATTCCCAGTGTTTTTTGAGGTTTATAATACTCTTTTTTAAGATTTCCGATAAGACTTCATCTGCGTCTAATGAAACGATATGGTTGTAATTAGCTTGTTTAAGACTAAAATTTTTCTGCTCAACATACCCTAGGAATTTTTGTTCAATAAAAATGACATTAAATTTTTGGCAAATCGCTTTGGTTTTATCTGTAGAGTAGGAGTCAACCACAATAATTTCGTCTACAACTCCCATTAAAGATTTTAAACACCTTTCTATATTGCGTTCTTCATTATAGGTAATTATGACACCAGATAGTTTTAACATGTATTGCAATTACTAGTTTGTAAAAATAGTATTTTTGTGTTATGCATTCCAAAATAAACGTGTCTGTCATTATAAGTACATATAATCAACCTAAATGGCTGGAATTGGTTTTGTGGAGTTATCAATTGCAAACTGTTCGAAATTTTGAGATTGTTATAGCCGACGATGGCTCTTCTGAAGCAACAAAATTGGTAATAGAACAATTTATAAAACAAACCGATTTAGCAGTTCAACATATATGGCAGGAAGATCAAGGTTTTCTGAAAACTAAAATACTTAATAAGGCCATAATAGCATCTTTTTCAGACTACTTAATTTTTACCGATGGTGATTGCATAGCTCGCAATGATTTTGTTGAAACCCACATTAAATCAAGAGTTTATGGCTATGCGCTATCTGCCGGATATGTAAAATTAAATGAAGTGGTTTCTAAATGTATTTCTAAAGAAGTAATTACCAAGCAATGGTGTTTTGATAAAAAATGGCTTTTAAATATGGGATTACGAAATAGTTTTAGGCTTATAAAAGTTACTAAATCGAAATTTACTGTAAGACTTCTCAACAATATCACGACTACCAAAGCCACTTTTGACGGTATGAATGTATCGTGTTGGAAACAAGATATCTTGGCTGTAAATGGTTTTGACGAACGCATGCAATACGGCGGCGAAGACCGAGAACTTGGTGAACGTTTGATGAATTATGGCGTTAAATTTAAACAAATGAGATATAGTGCAATTTGTGTACATCTGTTTCACGAAAGACCTTATAAAACCTTAGAATCTCTTAAATTTAATGCGAAAATAAGAGCGAATACCAAAACAAAAAAGTTGATATGGACCGATTTTGGTATTAAAAAATGTGGTAAAATCCTTTAGCAAATCACCATTGTTTTTTGTAATAATTTCTGAATCGATTTGAGAAGCTTAATAAATACAATATTTTTGTAATAAACTATAAAAATGCGTGCATCGGTCATAATTAGCACATACAATTCCCCGGCTTGGTTAGAAAAGGTACTTTGGGGTTACAGTGTGCAAACAGTTTTAGATTTTGAAATCGTTATTGCTGATGATGGTTCAACTAAAGAAACTAAGGAATTGTTGGATAAGATGTCTGAAGCAACACAACTCTCTATAAGACATGTCTGGCATAAGGACGAAGGTTTTCAAAAAACAAAAATTCTTAACAAGGCTATTTTAGCAACCAAAACAGACTATTGTATTTTTACTGATGGTGATTGTGTGCCTAGAAAAGATTTTGTAGAAATACATCTAAAGCACAGCAAAAAAGGTTATTTTTTATCAGGTGGTCATTTTCCATTAAGCCTAGAACTTTCTAATAGGATTTCTAAAAATAATATTATAAATCAAAATGTCTTTGATTTAAAATGGCTTAAAAGTGAAGGTCTTAAAAATAGTTTTAAGAATGTAAAGTTAACGAAGTTTAAATCTATTTCGTCCATAATAAATCTTATTACACCTACCAAGGCGACTTGGAATGGCGGCAATGCATCGGCTTGGAAAAATGACATTGTTGCCGTAAATGGTTTTGATGAGCGTATGCAATATGGAGGTGAAGATAGAGAATTTGGTGAACGACTTATTAATTATGGACTAAAGCCTAAACGCATTCGGTATTTCGCAATTTGTATTCATTTGGAACATGAAAGAGGTTACGTAAACGCCGCAGCATGGAAAAAAAATAACAGTATTAGGCAAGCCACACAAAATGAAAAAACAATCAGAACCCAATTCGGTCTTAATTTACATTCTTAACGAGGAATAATTTTAACTGATTAAGAAATAGTTCAGGCTCAAATTCTTGATATAAATAATCAGTGCGCTCTTTTATTTTACTTTTTAACAGTTCTGGTTTATAATCACTTAAATGTGCTGAACTGTGTTTTAAACTGCTGTTTTCAAAGCTGTTCCAACCTTCTTTCTGAATCCATGGCGAAAAAATTGAAAAAGTCGGTACCTCAAGCGCTTTCCCCATATTTATGGAACCACCTTCGTTTCCAATTATAGCTTTGCATAATTTAGAAGTTGCTAAAAAGTCTCTGAGATTTTCTGGATAAAATTCCTTTTCTATATGATTTTTTGTGCGTTCGTTACAAAGATTGTATAATGTTTCAATGTCGTTTTTTTGATGTGGTATAAAATTCAAAATCAAAGTAGCTGAAGTGTTTTCAACAATAAAATTTAAAACCTTTGCCATGTATTTAAGCGGATAGGTCTTATTGTCTTGACTACCCAAAGCACTTATCATTATTAAAGAGGGCTTTTTGAGATGCGATAGCTGACTTATGTTTTCTTTGGCCCTTTGCAATTCATTTTCTGTTAAATAAATTTTAGGTTTTATTGTAAATATTTCACTGTTATTAAAGGCTTTAACCAATTGCAATCTGTTTTCAATAGCAGCGCCTGTTTCGGATTTTGAAATCTTATTAATTTTTACAGTGCTGGTGTAAATCATTTTGGTACAACTTTTTTTCCAGCTAATTTTAACTTTTGCATTAGAAAAAAAAGTGATAAGATTACTTTCAAGTTTTCCGTATGCATCAATAACCACGTCATATTTTTGTCGTCTTACAGTTTTTAAAAGTTTAATAAAGACCCATTTATCAGAATTAAAATTATTATCAAAAACAATAATTTTATCAATAAATGGATTGTTTTCAATTACGGGAGTGCAGAATTTATTAACTAAATAATGGATGTCAGCTGCGGGATTGTTCTGTTTTAAATTTTCACAAATAAGACTGGATACAAGAACGTCCCCAATCATTTTTTGTTGAATAACCAGAATTTTCATACAATGCGATTTAAAAGTATTTAATTAAACAGCAACATTATAGTCTCGTAAGGCGTCATTTAATGAGGTTTTTAGGTCGGTTGAGGCCTTTCGCTTTCCTATAATTAAAGCACAAGGTACCTGAAAATCTCCTGCTGGAAAAGTTTTAGTATAACTTCCTGGTATCACAACGGAGCGCGCCGGAACTAGTCCTTTGGTTTCAATTGGTGTGTCGCCCGTAACATCAATAATTTTTGTGGAGGCAGTTAAAACTACATTAGCTCCCAAAACGGCTTCGGTTTCTACTCTTACACCTTCAACTACTATGCATCTTGATCCTATAAAGGCATTATCTTCTATAATAACAGGAGCCGCTTGAAGAGGTTCTAAAACGCCACCAATTCCAACACCACCCGAAAGATGTACATTTTTTCCAATCTGTGCACAACTGCCTACGGTTGCCCAAGTATCTACCATAGTTCCTTCATCTACATAGGCTCCAATATTTATATAACTGGGCATCATAATCACTCCTTTAGAAATGTAGGCGCCATGTCGTGCCACTGCATGTGGTACCACTCGTATACCTTTTTCAGCGTAGCCACGTTTTAATGGAATTTTATCGTGGTATTCAAAAATGCCGACTTCAAAAGTTTCCATTTTTTGAATAGGAAAATATAAGACTACAGCTTTTTTAACCCATTCGTTTACCTGCCAGCCATTGCTTGTTGGCTCTGCAACACGAAGTTTTCCTAAGTCTAATTGGTTTATAACTTCTCTAATGCTTGCGATGGTGTCTTCTTGTTGAAGTAAAGCGCGGTCATTCCAAGCGTTTTCTATGGTTTGTTGTAGTGTGGACATATAATTCAATTATGGTGCAAATATAATTGTATAAATAATGAGGTCAAGATGATTTTTGCTAATAATTTCCAAAAATACAGCATGACTTTATTATATGATTAATGCCTTAACCTTTTAAAATAAAGATTTTAAAATTAGAGAGATTAAAATCGGGTAGTTTTTGTATTTCATATTAACCAAATCCTAATTAATATTGTAGAATCGTTTTTTTGTAATTTAGCGTTATGAAACGAATTATGGCTTTTGATTTTGGAACCAAGCGCATTGGTGTTGCTGTCACAGATCCAATGCAAATCATTGCTTCTGGTTTGGCAACCGTAGACACCAAAAATATACTTATTTTTTTGAAGGATTATTTGTCAACCGAAAAAGTTGAAATTTTCGTTGTTGGATTGCCAAAATCGCTTCAAAATCAGGCTACTGACAGCAGTGAAGCAGTCGCTAATTTTAAAATTTTGTTGCATAAATTCTTTCCTGAAATTCCTGTAATTGACGTTGATGAACGTTTTACTTCAAAGATGGCCTTTCAATCAATGATTGATAGTGGCTTGAGTAAAAAACAACGTCAAAATAAGGCATTAGTGGACGAGATAAGTGCTACAATTATACTTCAAAGCTATCTAACGTCCCGTTAATCCCCTAATTTTAAGTACATTTAAAGTATGCTTTTCATCGGATTTGTATTATAAATAGCGCATTTCATCGAATAAAATAGACTATTTATCGATATAAAGTATCAGTTTATTAACTTGCTTATTAATTTCGATTACGTTAATCATAAAACCCCAAATCTATGAAACACTTTTACTTTTATCTTTTATTTTTATTTGGACTCTTTAATCAGTCTAACCTGTATGCTCAATTTTGTCCTCCAACTGGTTTTACAAATGGTTCGGCTCTGTTTTTCTTTTATGATGCTGGAACCTCCGATTGTGCAGACAGACCAACTGAAGTTACCGTTGGCGCTTCAGTTTTTTCACTAGGAGATTGTGGCGATATTTTTTCAGTTTACAATCTTTCGTCTGGAGATCCTTTAACTTCCTTCAGTCCTTTTACTACCGATTTTGGTTTTGGGACCTGCGAATTTACCGATGGTAATCTCACCAATCAAACTTTATCTTCTGCCCAAATGGATGTGGTTTTAAAAACCTTAAGATTATATCCTAATCCCGTAAATGGCGGAAATACTTTATATGTTAGTTTGGGTTCATCTATTTCTGGCACTATAAAGATTTACAGTATCACAGGAAAATTAGTTTACAATAAAATTGTAGATAACCTAAAAACAAGCAATATTAATGTATCAAGCTTTAGTAATGGTGTTTACTTGTTAAAACTAGAAACCGATTTAACATCTATCAGCAAAAAAGTGATCATTAATAAATAATGTATTTTACATTTTAACAATTAAAGGCGCTTTTTAAAGGCGCTTTTTTTATTTCGCTATGATGATGTAATAGTAGAAGAATTGTATTTTTGTTGCCAAATTAAAAATTATGATTTTACCTATTGTTGCCTATGGTGATGTTGTTTTAAAGAAAAAGGCAATCCCAATCACTGAAAATTATCCCGACATACAATCGTTGATAATTAATATGTTTGAAACAATGTATGGTGCTTTTGGTGTAGGTTTGGCTGCACCTCAAGTTGGCTTGTCAATTAGGTTATTTGTTTTAGACACAACTCCTTTTGCTGAAGATGAAGATTATTCAAAAGAGGAGCAACTTGAATTGAAAGATTTTAAACGTGTTTTTATTAATGCTGAAATTATTGACGAAGCTGGCGACGAATGGGCTTTTAACGAAGGCTGTTTAAGTATTCCCGATGTGCGTGAAGATGTTTTTAGAAAACCAACTATCACTATTAAATATCAGGATGAAAATTTTAATTCCCATACCGAAACATTCAGTGGTTTAATTGCACGGGTCATTCAACATGAATATGATCATATTGAAGGAATTTTATTTACCGATAAACTTTCTTCCTTTAAAAAACGCATCATCAAGGGCCGATTGGCCAACATTGCAAAGGGAAATATATCGGTTGATTATCGTATGCGCTTCCCATTACTGAAAAAAAAGAGGTAATACTAGAAGTTTTTGAAACTTTTCAAATCAAAAAACAAAATAAAATGAGCTTAGATAAAATAATGTCTATTTCCGGTAAACCCGGATTGTTTAAAATAATTACACAAACTCGTAATGGTGCCATTGTAGAATCACTAATAGAGAAAAAACGTTTGAATGTTACCGTTCACAGTAACGTGAGTATTTTAAGCGAGATTGCAATTTATACCTTAACCGAAGAAAAGCCCTTAGGTGAAGTGCTTCAGCTTATAAAGGAAAAGGAAAACGGTCAAGCTACTAGCATTTCGCATAAAGACAGCAAAGATGCACTTGAAGAATACTTCTTCGAAATTTTATCCGATTATGACGAAGATCGCGTTTACGCATCCGATATTAAAAAGGTAATTCAATGGTATAATATTCTTCAGGAACACAATCTTTTGCCCAGTGCCGATGATGTTGTAGCTTCTGATGAAGAAGAATAATTAAATTAATTTATGATCGATAAATCTGAACAGCTTAATGCCTTCAACCGTTTGTTAGTAATCATGGATGAGTTGCGAGCGCAATGCCCATGGGATAAAAAACAAACCATGGAAACGCTACGTCATCTTACCATTGAAGAGGTTTATGAGCTTGGCGACGCCATTTTAGACAAAGATTTAGAGGAAGTAAAAAAGGAACTAGGCGATGTGTTGCTGCATATTGTGTTTTATGCTAAAATCGGTAGCGAAACTAATAGTTTTGATATGGCCGATGTTTGCAATAGTATTTGCGATAAACTTATTTCTAGGCATCCGCATATTTACGGAGATGTAACAGTTGAAAACGAAGAAGACGTTAAACGAAATTGGGAACAGCTCAAGTTAAAAGAAGGCAAAAGCAGTGTTTTAGAAGGTGTGCCAAAAAGTTTGCCAGCCATTGTAAAGGCCAATCGTATCCAAGATAAGGTTGCTGGTGTTGGTTTTGATTGGGAAGAACCTAATCAAGTTTGGGAAAAAGTTCAGGAAGAACTTAATGAGCTACAACACGAAGTTAATAATGGCGACTTAGACGCTATTGAAAGCGAATTAGGTGACGTTATGTTTTCACTAATAAACTACGCAAGGTTTTTAAAGGTAAATCCTGAAAATGCACTAGAGCGCACCAATAAAAAATTTATTAAACGTTTTCAATATTTGGAGAATAAAGCTAAAACACTCAATAAGAGTTTAAAAGAAATGACGCTTACCGAAATGGATGTATTTTGGGAAGAAGCTAAGCATATTTAAAATTTAAAATCAATATCCTATCGTATATCTAAATATTAAGAACAACTGTCTTACTGATGTAATTTAGTTGGCAATCCTTGTTGTATTTTAAGCGGTTTAAGAATAGATTCATTAATAGCACTTTGAAAAAACCCTGTTTGAGATTCAAACAGGGTTTTTTGTTAATATAAATCTTTGATTTTTGATAGTTTATCTTTCCAAGTTTGCAGTATCTGTTTTTGCTTGGCTATATTTTTGTGAACATCTTTAACTAAAGGATTATCAGAATCTACATTAGAGAAAAACATCAGGTTATTTTCTAATTGATTTATTTCAGATTTAATTTCATCAATTTTTTTTCTGATAAAAATGCGCTCATTGTCTAAAGCGCGTGTGTCATCTGGGTTGGCTAACGCTTCTAGCTTGTTTTCAAACTTAATCATTTCAACTTTTTGTTTGTCAACTTTCAGTTTGTCAAATACACCGTCTAGTGTTTTATTAAATTTACCTTCAATAAAACGCTTATTTTGAGGTACGTGACCTAGTGATTTCCACGATTCGATAATAGCCTTTACTGCTTTAATGTCATCCGCTGGTTTGTCTGAAAACTCAAAAGATTTTAGGGTATTCAATAGCTCATTTTTCTTGTCAAAGGCTTCGTACAACTCTTTGTCGGCAGATTTTCGCTCTTTATGTAACCGGTCAAAATAATAATTACAAGCACTTTTAAATTGTTTCCAAACCTTGTTGCTGTCCTTTTTTGGTACATGACCAATGTCTTTCCAGCTGTTTTGGATATGTTTCATTAAAGGTGTTACCGTGTCAAAGTCATCACTGTCTTTATTATCTTCAGCAACCTTTATAAGATCTAACTTTTTTTGAAGATTATCGTATTGGTCTTTCTTAAGGTTCTTGTAAAAAGCATTCTTAGAATGGTTAAAATTTCTAACAGCTGATTTAAATTTATCCCAAGTTTCTTGATTATTTGCTTTTGGAACTTTTCCTGCTTTAAAAAACGCTTCTCGTAGTACAGCTATTTCCTTGATTTTTTGTTGCCAGCTGTTGTGATTTCCATTCTTATCGCTGGCAATGGCTTCAATTTTAGAAATTATTTGATTTTTAATTTCTAAATTTCCTTCATACGATTTATCTAAATCCTCATAATAACTCTGACGTTTATCGTGAATTATTTTGGTGGCGTCACTAAATTTATTCCAAATATCTTCACGGTATTCGCGATCAACAGGACCTAATTCTTCTTTCCAAATTTTATGTAACAACTGTAATTCTCTGAAAGCGCGATGCACATCATTGTCTTGGGCTAGCTCTTCGGCTCTGGCAATAATCTTGAGTTTTTCTTCAAGATTATGCTTGAAATCCATATCGCGTAAATCACGATTTAGATGCAGAAAATCATAAAATATTTCAACGTGGTGGTGATAAGTATTCCAAGTATTGTTATAGTTGTCACGTGGAATTGGTCCGGCATTACGCCATTGTTCTTGTAAATCTTTAAAGTGTTTGTAGGTTGTATTGATATTTTCTTCAACGTTAATCAAACCTTTTATTTCTTCAATAATTTGAAGTCTGTTTTCAAGGTTAGTCTTAAGGTTGTTTTCTAAGGTTTTGTAATAAGCATTCAGCTTATTTTTGTAGTCTTTATAAACAGAATTGAAACGTTTTTTAACTTCACTATTATAATAAAAATCGATTTCATTACCGCCGTCATTTATAAATTCTTCCTTTTTCTCTTCAAAAAGTTCTTTATATTTTTGGTTGAATTCATTGCGAATGTCATCAATATGTTTTTTAATAGTCTGAATTTTTCTGCCAGCAATTAACCCTTCAAATTCGTTTACCAACTCGTCCATTGAAAGTGTATGGTAATCTTTCTCTTGAAGTTCGTGACGTTCGTTATTTGACTCGTCTTCAGCATCTTCTGCATTCGACGCTTCTATAGAATCTACGTGGTTTAATTCTTTTTCGTGTGCATTGGATATGGCATCATCGTCGTCGTCTTCATCATCATCATCTAAATCATTGACATCTTCATTTTCAGCTTTTATTTCATCGTCGGCTTTCGAAACCTCAGGGCCGGCCATTACAACACCTTCAACTGTTTCATCTTTGGCGTTTTCAATAGTTTCTTGACTTGTTTCTTCTTCTAATTCAGAAGTTATAATAGGGTCATTTACTGACTCTTTTTCTGTGTGAACCAAATCGTTAAGATTGATATCATTGTTTCCATCTGCATTTTGCAGGTTGTCATTCTCTAACATTTTACAATGTGTTTATATGTTGAATTGATAAAGATACTATTAGATTGTTGAATTTCAAAACAAAGGCTTTTTTTAACCTGAAATAATCACTTATTCCAAATTTTCCAAGCTTTTTCAGCCTGAAACTGAAGCATCGGTAATCCATTCATAATTTGGGCACCGCGTTGCTTGCCTTTTGATAAGAACAGGGTTTCTGATGGATTGTAAATTAAATCGAAAAGTAAGTGTTTATCGGAAATGAATTCGTAAGGTATTTCTGGGCATTGCGCAATGTTAGGATACGTACCTAAGGGCGTGCAATTAACAATAATGGTGTGCTGATCCATTATTTGCTGCGTTAAATTTTGATATACAAAATTCACTTTCTCAGAATAATTTCTTGAAACAAAACTGTACGGAATTTCTAGTGATTGTAGTGCATAAGCTACTGCCTTGGATGCACCACCAGTGCCTAAAATTAAGGCTTTGTTATGCTGAGGCTTTAAAATGGATAGAAGGGATTTTTTAAAACCGAAATAGTCGGTATTATAACCTTTTAACTTTTTGTTTTTAGAAACTTTGATGGTGTTGACGGCACCTATTTTCAGGGCCGTTTTAGAGAGTTTGTCTAAATGTGGTATAACAGCCTCTTTATAAGGTATGGTGACATTTAACCCCTTTAATTTTGAATTGTTTGTAACAATGGCGTTAATCTCCTCAATATGCTGAATGTCATAATTACTGTAAATATCTTGTAGATTTTCAGTTTTGAATTTTTCAGTAAAATAGGTTTTAGAAAATGAATAAGCTATGTTTTTTCCAATTAATCCAAATTCAGACATGTGTTTTGAGTGTTTTTTGGCCATACCATTCTAAGACTAGCACCGTGAATATTCCAGCTAAAATATATATTACCGCCATTATAGTTTCCAGATTTAGTTCTGGTAAGAAGCGTTGGTAGTTTTCAATAATTCTTGAGCCGTTCGGATCTAGAACAAATTCACCCATTTCCGAAGTTTTATAAATGGTTCTCTTCCAAGGCCAAACTACGCCCAATGAACCAACTATAAAACCGATAATTGTGGCTAATGTTATTTTCCGATAATGCTTAAGAATGTAGGTTAAAAAATGTGAAAAGGTCACTAATCCTGTAACAGAGCCAAGGGTGAAAACGACTAAAACTTGCAAGAGTCGTATTCTTTCAGTATTGTTTAAGAAAGTGAAATCTAGTTGTACAATGTCGGCCATGGTATCGAACAAAGCATTAACAGAGTTTACCAAAAGCAGCACATAATTTCCAAACAGAATTAAAATAAACGAACCTGAAAATCCTGGTAGGGTCATTCCAGAAACACTTACAATGCCGCAGAAAAACACAAATATGAGATTATCGTTTTCTGTGGCAGGATTTAAAAAACTAATGCCAACTCCCAGAGCTATACCAATAATTAGAGCAATTCTAGTTTTTAAATACCAAATTTTAAATTCATTATTGATATAGTATATTGAGCCTAGAATCATTCCGAAAAATAAACTCCAAACATAAAGTTCGTAACGAATTAAGAAGTAATCCAAAATTTTGGAAACACTGAAATAGCTCACCACCATACCAAAAAACAACAATCCTAAAAATCGCCCATTGATATATTGAAAAAAGCTTTTGAAGCGGCCACTTATTAATAATTTGAAAGCCTTTTTATTTACTTTTTGAAGGGAGTAAATAAATTCTTCATAAAATCCAGCCACAAATGCCACCACACCACCAGAAACGCCTGGTACCTTATTAGCAGCACCCATGGCAATACCTTTTATCACCAAAAATAGCTTATCTGAGTATGACCGTGTTTGTTGCATATTTAAGGACGTTTGGAACCTAATTTTTCCAAGATGAAAATAGTTAAAAAACCAATAACCATAAAACCAAGCGCTAAAACAATTTTTGGGTCACCAATAAATTCAACCGGCATAATGCTTTTTTCCAAAAGCGGGACTTTTATACCTTCCGAATTCAACCGCCAAGTTAGCACGTTTTTCCATGGCCATATTTTATTTAATGAACCTATCATAAAGCCTGTTAAAATTGCTAAGGTTAAATTTTTATGATGTTTAAACATCCAATTTAATGCTTTTGAAAACAATTTTAAACCAATAATTGCGCCTAAACCAATCATAAGGAATTTTACCAAAGCATCAAAAAACAAGTCAGAATTTAAAGTGACAATACCTTCAATTAAATTATTTATGGTTTCAATTGCAATTTGATAGGCGCCTAAAATTAACAGTATAAAAGCACCAGAAACTCCAGGTAAAATCATGGCGATAATGGCTAGAAATCCACAAAAAATTAAGTAAATATTGCTGTCTGGAGACGCAAATGGTTCCGCTAACGTAATGTAGTACGATAACAAGCTACTAGCGAGAATTGCTAATATCACTGCAAAGTTAGAAACCTTAATTTGTTTACCAATAAAGATAATACTAGCAACGACCAATCCAAAAAAGAAGGACCAAAGCAATACAGCTTCGTTAAGCAGCAGCCACTTTATAATTTTGGCCAATGAAAAAATACTAATGGCAACACCAAAAAAAAGCGAGGCTAAAAAATTACCATTAATGCTAAGCCAAGCCGCTTTAAAACCCGATTGTCTCAATACTTTTAAAGCATCTAAATTGACTTTCTCAATACTTTCAATCAGCTCTTCATATATTCCTGAAATAAAAGCAATTGTACCTCCAGAAACACCAGGAACAACATCAGCAGCTCCCATGGCAATGCCTTTAAGGGTAACCACAAAATAATCAATTAAACGTCTGTGCATTTAAAGCAGTTTTCTTTTGTGGTAAAGGTAGATAAATTACAACTAAGCCTTTTTAGTTTTTGAAATAATATCGCGGATCAATGGATTATTAGATAGGTTTGGAAACAGCTCGTCTAAAATAAATTGATAATCAGCATTTATTTTTATGGCATTTTTAAAATGGTATTCTCCTTTGTAAAGATCCGAAAGCGTGAAAAATAATCCAGCCATCCTAAAATCTATTTCAGCATTTTCGGGATAAAATTCGGCTGCCTGTTCTAAGTTGTAAATGGAGGCCTCATATTCGCCTAACTGAATTAGTATATCGGCACGAGCAATCCATGTTTCTATTTCGTAATTACCTAATTCTAAAGTGCGTTTGTAACCGCGTTCAGCTTCTTCATAAAACTTTAAACGGTGATTAATTTGCGCAAATAGCTTCCAATACAATACATTTTCAGAATCGATATTCACAGCTTTATTGATGTAATAAAGTGCTTTTTGATAATTTTTGAGTTTGATATAGTATTTCGTAATAGCAATCCAACCTTTATCTAATAATGGATCTTCATGAACGGTTTTGTAAAAATAATGCAAAGCTAAATCGTTTTGCCCCATTTTCTGATAACAATAACCCATGCGCAATAAGGCAAAGGACGATGGCTCATCTAAAGCAAGCGTAAATTTATAGTTCTCGATTGCTTCAAGATACTTGCGCTGCTTTTCAAGTACTTTACCTTTCTCTAAATAAGCACCAACAAACGTATCATCTGAAATTATGGCAAAATCAAAAGCAGCAAGCGCTTTTGCATAAGCCTTTTTGATGAAATATTGTCGACCTAATTGATGCCATGCTACTTCACTATACGGATTTTTGTCTAAGTAAGTATTTAAAAATATAATAGCTTCTTCACTTTTTTCAGCAAAGTCGTAACAATAAACAATATTGTAGAGTGCTGAATAATCTTCAGGATCTAAAGCGATGCATTGAGTGAAATAATGCCGTGCATTGTCATAATCATCTAAAAAGAGATATTCCATACCAATTAAACCATATAAATCAATATTCTCTTCAGGGGCATCGGTTATTTGCAATGCAATTTTGAGTGCGTCAATCGCTTTTAAATGTTCGTCTTGTTTAGACAAAACATTGGCTTTTTGAATAAAAATCTCCTCATTATTAGGCTCCAATTCGTAAAGCTTGTCTAATAACTTATTCGCTTTGTCAAATTCATCCGCCATGACATACAATTCTACCTGAAACAATTGTAAATTAACCGATGCAGGATGCTGTTCTAAGCCAAGTTTTAAGGCTTTTTTAGCCAAACCTATTTTGCCTAATTCTAAATAATGGTGGATAATGTTTTCAAATTCCTCTGAATCAAAGAATAAAACATTATTAGTTTTAAGCATTGATTCAAATTTGTTGAGCGATAAATTGTAGTGTTCGTCTTCGTGACCAAACTCCATAAGCACATTGTATTTGTGGTTGAAATAAAATTAAGGTTCTATTTCGATTAAAGACTTTAATAATGTTAATGTTTTCAACAATTTAATTAACAGGTGATTTCTTTTAAAAATCAGGGTCTTATGTTTGATGATTATTGATTTAATTTGAAATAATTAGGTAGTTGTGTTAAGAATCTCGTCTAAAACTAAAGTCATAATGTAACAGCCTTCAATTATTTCATCGTTTGATATCGTCAAAGGTGGTGTAATTCTAATGGCTTTTGGCTCGTACAGCAACCAAAATAGAATGAGCCCTTTTTCTTGACATTTTAAAACCATTTGATTCGTGATTTCTGCCGAACTTGTCATGGCTGCCAACATTAATCCTCGGCCTCTAATTTCTGTAATTAACGGATGTACAAGATGTTTCCTAATTAAAAGTTCCTTCTCCAAAGTCTGCGCTATCAGACTGCTTTCAGTAATTTCTTGTAAGGTTGCCAATGCTGCCGCGGCAATCACTGGATGGCCGCCAAAGGTTGTAATATGGCCTAATTTAGGCTCATTACTAAGCAGTATCATATGCTCTTTTGAAGCTGAAAAGGCGCCAATCGGCATGCCACCACCAAGTCCTTTGCCAGTTACAACCACATCGGGAATACAATTAAAATGTTCAAAACCGAAAAGTTTTCCAGTTCTACCGATACCAGGTTGAATTTCATCTAAAATAAGTAAAGCACCAACTTTGTTACATTGCACTTGCACTTTTTGGAGATAGTCATTTTGTGGCTCGATAAAACCAGCGCCACCTTGTATGGTTTCTAAAACAACACCCGCTGTTTTGCTTGTAATTTGTTGAATATCTTCTAAATTATTAAACCCGATAAACCGAACATCTGGCATTAAAGGTCTAAAGGTGCGTTTGCGTTCTTCAAATCCCATAATACTTAAGGCTCCGATGGTGTTTCCATGATATGCGTGATGAGCCGCAATAATTTCACCTCTTCCAGTGACCCGTTTTGCTAGTTTTATGGCGCCATCAATAGCTTCTGTTCCTGAATTGGTAAGGTAGGTCGTGCTAAGATTTTCTGGCAAATGTTTTGCGAGTAATTTACAAAGATCTAAAGCAGATTTCTGAATATATTCTCCATAAACCATCACATGTAAATATTTATCTAACTGATTTTTAATCGCTTCGACAACCCTAGGATGCTTATGGCCTAAACTACAAGCGGAAACCCCAGCAACAAAATCTAAATATTTGTTGTTATGAATGTCGTAAATATAAGAGCCTTCGGCATGGGAAATTTCCATCGTCAACGGATGCGGCGTAGTTTGTGCTTGGTATTGAAAAAAATCTTGCTGCATAGAACCTTAAATCAATCCTTTTTGTTACTTATTTTTGGCTGAACTTTATCCTGCTTCAAAATAGTATCTGTTTCTTTTGTCGGTATTTGTCTTGCCGCTTTACTTGTAGTGTCGTCTTTATCTTTTTTCGTGGCTTCAACACGTTCCATTAAAGCTTCATCAAAAAATTCTTCCTGCGGAATATATTCATCAAGACCTCGAATCACTGGTAAAATTAAAGGCGGATCGTCCTTAAATAAATCCTCAACACTCATGGGTTGTTCTTCTCCTCGCCAATCAAAGCCTCGAAACAAACGGGCGTTTTTAGGAAAGTCTTCTTCTGGGTAAATCATCCCGTCAATTTGTTTCAACTTGCTGATTTCAGTAATCTCACTTTCCTCAATTTGAATGTTGATGGTAGCAGATTTTGACTTGTCTATTCCAACCAATTCATTTTCGTCATTATAAGCGTAATAAATCACTTCAGCATTTTTTATAATGTCAACGTTATAAAGTTCATTATCTTTAAACAAACCAATTAGAACCTGACCTTTAATTTGATTATAACCATCACTTAAACTGTCTTTGCTAATCAAGAACGCATTATTGAATACCTTTAAAGAATCTAGTTTTTCGGTTTCAACATTAGAAATAAGATGAATGGTGTCGCCCGTCATTTGGTTTCCCATATTCCACAAAATAGGTTTTCGTGCAGTGCTAAAAGCGTCGCCAGACGAAAATCGTTTTAGGTTAATCATTTGGGTTAATCCTTTTTTATGATTAACATGAACCGAATCGGCTTTTCCTGAAAGGTCACTTTTAAAAATCCTAACGTTGTAGAATGCACGTGTAATTCTATGATCCTCAGGTCCCGTAAGCATTAGGGTATCACTCCGCATGTAAATGGAGTCCTTATCCTGAACCGATATAGCCAAAGCGCGTTTGGTTATAAAGACAGAATCTTTTTCTCTGAAAACTTCGGCGTAATGTCCTCTAACAATGCTATTATTAATGGTATCTGTTACGGTGATATTATTTGTTGCTGAAGCAAAACTCGTATTTCTATTGAAATAGATGCTATCGCCGACAACCACCCGATTATCATAATCTATTCTTGAATTTTTTATAAAAAAACCAGTATCATTATTGGTGTTATAAAAGCCGCGTTCGCAATAAATGGTACTCGTTTCTCCTTCAATGGTTGATGGTCCGTACATGTAAGCATGACCGTTTTCGGTAAAAAAATCTAAACGGTTTGTTTTTAAAACATATTCAGGGTTTACCAAAACGACATTGTCCACAAATTGATATTTTTTACTGGACATATAATATCTGCCAATGGTGCTGTTTATGGTTCCAGAGGTATCTCTTACCACTTTTCCTCCAGTTGTGTAATAAGCTTGTTGCTTGGTTCTGTCAAAATAAAGCTTGTCTGTAGTAAGTACTGACTGTGGTTCGGTTAAAACGACATTACCACTTGCGAAGGCTAACTGTGTTTTACCGCTATATTCGGCATATTTGGAGGTCATATTTATAGTGTCGCCCTGTTGCATATTTACATTACTGAAGGCTTCAATAAAATCTTCATTCTCGTAGTACAAGGCTTTGTCGCAGTATAAATTAACACCTTCATGTATAAAATGAACTTGCTGTGAATTATCTCTTCTGAATTCCCGAACGCCTTCACCAAGTTCCGGACTAGTGACCGCAAAACCAGAATACATAATTTTTATGCGCTTTTGTTCTTGTGCATTCGCATTGAACACAAAAAGCCATAAAAAAATGAGAATTAAAATTCTGACGTGTTTCAAAAGCAGCACTTTTTTTTAAGATAACTTCAATAAGTATCTTAAATTATAGATTAACATATTTTTTAACAGACTTGAAGCAGTTATGTACTTATCTAACAATGGTTTGTTTTCGGTCTGGACCAACAGATACAATGGTAATAGGAATATTTAACTCCTGCTCTAAAAAGGCAATATAGTCGTTAAGTTCTTGTGGTAACTCTTCTCCTTTGCTCATACCAGTAAGATCGGCTTGCCATCCTTTAAATTCACTGTAAATAGGTTTGATGTTTTCTGCTTCAATATTGTAAGGTAAATGGGTGATGGTGTCACCTTTGTATTTATAAGCTGTGCAAACCTTTAGCATATCAAAGCCTGAAAGCACATCACCTTTCATCATGATGAGTTGGGTAACTCCATTAATTTGGCATGCGTATTTTAAAGCCACCAAATCTAACCAGCCGCAACGTCGTGCGCGTCCTGTGGTAGCTCCAAACTCATTACCAACACGTCCCATGGTTTCTCCGTATTCGTCAAAAAGTTCAGTAGGAAATGGACCAGAACCAACTCTAGTGGTGTACGCTTTAAAAATCCCAAAAACATCACCAATGGCACTTGGCGGAATACCTAGCCCTGTACAGGCGCCGGCAGCTGTGGTATTAGATGATGTTACAAACGGATAGGTGCCAAAATCGATATCTAATAACGAACCCTGAGCACCTTCAGCTAAAATAGTTTTCCCTTGTTGTTGGGCTTGGTAAATATATTCTTCTGAATCTATGAATTGAAGTGATTTTAATGTTTTTACGGCCTCAAAAAACTCAGCTTCCAGTTCATCTAAATTATATTGTACATCTACATTGTAGAATGCAATCAAAGCTTCGTGCTTATTAGCTAAGGCACGATATTTTAACTTCCAGTCAGCAAGTTCTAAATCTCCAACTCTTATCCCGTTTCGTCCAGTTTTATCCATGTAGGTTGGGCCAATTCCTTTAAGAGTTGAACCTATTTTTGCCTTTCCTTTAGAAGTTTCGCTCGCGGCGTCTAGCAGTCGATGGGTTGGCAGAATAATGTGAGCTTTCCTTGATATCACCAAAGATTTTTGGTAAGGTACCTTTTGTGCGTCAAGTTTTTCAAGTTCTTTTTTAAAAATAACTGGATCTATCACCACACCATTACCAACAATGTTGATGGTATTGTCGTGAAATATTCCAGACGGAATGGTATGCAATACGTGTTTTTGTCCGTTGAAAACAAGGGTATGACCTGCATTTGGACCGCCTTGAAAACGTGCAATAATGTCGTATTTAGATGTGAAAACGTCAACAATTTTTCCTTTGCCTTCGTCTCCCCATTGTAAGCCAAGTAGTAAATCTACTG
This sequence comes from Flavobacteriaceae bacterium, assembly GCA_018402135.1. Taxonomy (GTDB): domain Bacteria; phylum Bacteroidota; class Bacteroidia; order Flavobacteriales; family Flavobacteriaceae; genus Paucihalobacter. The sequence goes on from JAGYJF010000005.1 coordinate 347,848, forward strand.
CCATGTAATTAAATTATTTGGTTGTTTTTCTAGTTCCGTAAAAGTAGAGTGAATGGTTATTAATTTCAATATCGAAAACCTCTTCTATGGTTTTTTTGATAGATTGAATTCGTGGGTCGCAAAACTCCATAACTTCACCAGTATCCGTAAGAATAACGTGGTCGTGCTGCTTGTCGAAATAAGATTTTTCGTAATGTGCTTGACTCTGTCCAAACTGATGCTTGCGCACCAATGCGCATTCTAAAAGAAGTTCTATAGTATTGTAAAGCGTTGCGCGACTTACACGATAGTTTTTATTCTTCATATTAATGTAGAGTGATTCTATATCAAAATGCTCGTTACTATCATAAATTTCTTGAAGTATTGCGTAGCGTTCCGGCGTTTTGCGGTGGCCTTTGTCTTCTAGAAATTTGGTAAAAACATTTTTTACTATTTCTTGATTGCTATGCTTTGTTCTTTCACTCATAATTAGATGCAAATTTACACTTTTTTTACACGCGGGTTACCTTATGAATTCCATTAATTTTTTTCAAATTATCCATAAGTTTTTTCAACATATTTATATTTTTTACGACCACTGTAATTTTGCCGTTAAATACGCCGCTATCACTGTCGAAGCTCAAACTTTTCATATTAACATGCATGTTTTGAGATATCAATTTAGTGATTTCATTAACCAATCCTAAATTATCAATACCTGAAAGTGTAATTTGGGATGTGTATTCCTGTTGCGAAGAATCTATCCATTTAGCCTGCATAATTCTATAGGCATAGTTAGATTGTAGGCTAAGGGCATTGGGACAGGTTTTTTTATGAACTTTAATACCTTCGTTGATGGTAAGAAATCCAAACACATCATCTCCAGGTATAGGATTACAGCAATTGGCAATTTTATAATCTAGTTTTTGTTCATCTTTACCAAAAACCAGCATGTCGTATTTGGATGTAATTTCATCTCTATCAATATCTTTAGGAGTATCTGGTTTTCGAGAAATTTTACTTTTTAGATAACTCACAAAGGCACTACTTCGCGAAGCTACAAATGCCTTCAACATGGTGTTGTCTATACTGCCATTCCCAACTCGGTAAAATAAATCTTGGGAGGTGCTTAACTTAAAGTAAGTCACCATTTCGTTTACCGATTTTTCATTCAAAATAATTTTGAGCGATTTAAGCTTTCGGCGTAATATTTCTTTACCATCTTCGGCAATATCTTTTTTCTCAGCGTTGAGTGAAGATTTTATTTTGCCACGTGCTCGAGCCGTGGTGGCATAATCTAACCAGTTGGCATTTGGTTTGACATTTTCTGAAGTTAATATTTCAATACGGTCACCACTCTGCATCACGTGACTCAAAGGCACTAATTTACCATTTACCTTTGCACCACGTGTCTTTAATCCAACTTCGGTGTGAATGCTAAATGCAAAATCTAAAGGTGTTGCGCCTTTTGGCAAAGAGATTAAATCTCCCTTAGGAGAAAACACAAATATCTCTTTTGAATATAAGTTGAGTTTAAATTGTTCAACAAAATCTACAGCATTCGTTTCATTGTTTTCTAAGGCAACTTGAAGCTTCTCTATCCAATTATCTAAAACATCTTCTTCCTGTTCTTGTCTACCAGAAGCACCTTGTTTGTATTTAAAGTGAGCCGCATACCCTTTTTCGGCTATTTCATTCATGCGTTCGCTTCTTACCTGAACCTCTACCCAGCGGCTTTTAGGGCCAACCACAGTAATATGCAAGGCTTCGTATCCAGTTGACTTTGGTGAAGAAATCCAATCTCTTAATCGCACTGGGTTGGGTGTAAAATGGTCTGTTACTATCGAATATATTTTCCAAGCTAGAAATTTTTCGTTTGAAGCATCTGATTTATAAATGATTCTTACCGCAAATTTGTCGTAAACTTCATCAAATGACACACCTTGTTTGAGCATTTTTTGCCGAATGGAATAAATAGACTTTGGTCGACCTTTAATCTCATAGTTCAATCCTTCTTTATCAAGTGAATCGACAATAACTCGGGAAAAGTCTTGGATGTAGGCATCTTGTTCTTCTTTGCTTTCCTGCATTCTATTCAGAATATCATAATACACTTCAGGTTCGGTGTATTTTAATCCTAAATCTTCAAGTTCTGTTTTGATGTTGTAAAGTCCAATTTTATGGGCTAAAGGTGCGTAGATATAAAGTGTTTCCGAGGCAATTTTCACCTGCTTATCCGAGCGCATGGATTCCATGGTTTGCATGTTGTGCAAACGGTCTGCAATCTTAATAATAATAACCCTAACGTCATCGTTAAGAGTTAGTAGCATTTTTCTAAAATTTTCCGCTTGCATAGATACATCGGTACCTTTATCTAAGCGAGAAATTTTGGTTAAGCCATCCACGATTTTTGCCACAGTTTCGCCAAATAATCGCTCAATGTCAGACAGGTTATAGTCGTCGTTATCTTCAACTACGTCATGGAGTAAAGCTGAGGCTATAGAAATAGCGTCTAAGCCAATTTCCTGAGCCACTATTTTTGCGACTGCAATTGGATGAAAAATATAGGCTTCGCCTGATTTGCGACGTTGATTTTTATGAGCATCTACAGCTACATCAAAAGCTGCTCTTATAAGTTTTTTATCGTCGGTGGAAAGTGTGCGATAACTAACTTTTAAAAGCTCTTTGTAAGCTTTAGCAATTCTAGCATTTTCTTGTTCTATATCAACTTCTATCATAAGTCTAAGTTACATTAAACAAAATTAATCCACAACAGTTTTTTAGTTTTTGAAATGGTTAAAGACGATTGTATAAGTCAATTTTTAAGATTCTTAATGCGTTCTAAAAGTGTTGGATGTGAATAGTGCATAAAAACATAGGCAGGATGAGGCGTTAAATTACTTAAACTGTTTTTTGACAATTTTTTTAAGCCCGAAATAAGAGGTTCGGCCTTATAAGTTGATCTGGCGTAATTATCAGCTTGGTATTCAAACACACGTGAAATGTAATTCATAAACAGGCCTGTGATTTCAGATATAGGACTGTACAATAACCCAAATGCGATTAAACCTGCGTGAAAACTAGGAACACTTACTCCAATGGCATTAGACAGTAACGGATTTGATACAAAAATTGATAAAATGTACAAGGTCAGTCCTGTTAATAGTATGGATGTGAAAAGATTAAAAATGATGTGCTTTCGCTTGTAATGGCCAACTTCATGAGCTAGAACGGCTACAATTTCTTCTTCATTTAAATCATTAACTAAGGTATCGTATAAGGTAATTCGCTTCTCTCTACCGAAACCCGAAAAATAGGCATTGGCCTTGGTGCTGCGTTTAGAACCGTCTATCACAAAAATATTTTTTAAACTAAATCCAACCGAAGCCGCATAATCTGAAATTTTATCTCGTAAACTTCCTGTTTCAAGTGGCGTTTGTTTGTTGAAAAGTGGCACGATCAATTTCGCATAAAACATATTCATGACAACGGTAAAGGCTATAATTACAGCCCAGGAATATAACCAAAAATGCTCTTGAGTAATTTGATAAAACCAAACGATTAATGCAATTATACCACCGCCAATAACAACCATCATAAGTAAGCCTTTTAATTTATCCTTAAAATAAGTGAGCTTGGTGGTTTTGTTAAATCCAAAGCGCTCCTCAATTACAAAAGTTTGGTAGTAGCTAAATGGCATCGAAATTATATCACTTGCAATCATAATGATTCCGAAGAAAATTAACGCGACCATAATGGTATTTTCGCTATAACTTCTTGCTATATTGTCAACATATTCAAATCCGTCAAAAACTAAAAACCCTATGGTTAAAACAAAGGAAAATACAGAACTCCAAATACCAAATTTGTAATTCACCAATTTGTATTTCATAGATTTTTCGTAGGCATCAAGCTCGTAAACATCGTTTAATTCTTCAGGAATTGTATCTTTATAATGTTTGGCATTCAACGCATCTAATATTTTATCAATGATGAAGTTGATGCTAATAATGCCAATAATGATATAAAAAAGTGTATTTGCTGTCATAAGAGGTTATTTAAAATTACGTTGGCGTTTGGCTTCGAAAATCAAAATTCCAGCAGCGACAGAAACGTTCATAGAATCAATTTCACCTTGCATAGGAATCACAATATTGTGCGTTGAATGACGAAGCCAGTCCGCACTCAATCCCGAATCTTCAGTGCCAACTACAATAGCACAAGATTGGGTAAAATCCTGATTGCTATATAACTCCGAAGTTTGTAAAGCCGCACAAAAAATTGAAATATAATGTTTTTGTAAAAAACTAATAACCTCTTGTGTAGTGCCAGTGGCGATTTGGTTGGTAAAAAGACATCCAACGCTGCTTCTCACAATATTAGGATTGTATAAATCGGTTTTTGGATTACATATAATTACGGCATCAATCGCCGCCGCATCTGCTGTGCGAAGCAATGCGCCAATATTTCCTGGTTTTTCAGGAGCTTCGGCCACCAAAATTAATGGTGCATCTTTTTTAAATTTAATAGAATCTAAGGTATGGGGTTTGATTTCGGCAATAGCTAAAACGCCTTCAGTGGTGCCGCGATGTGCAATTTTTTGAAAGACTTCACCAGTTATTTCAATGATATCTATATGGTAATGTTGAAAGGATAAAGCTTCGGTTTCAGAAAATAATTCTGGATTAAAAAGTAATGTTTTAATTTTATAACCACCGCGAATGGCAAGCGATAGCTCACGCTTTCCTTCAATTAAGAACAACCCCGTATCTCTTCGCGTCTTCGATTTGTCTTTTAATTGTAAAAGGGATTTAATGAAAGGGTTTTGTGAACTGGTTATTTTTTTAATCATGATGGTTTAAAAGTGATTGCTGTGAAATTAATTGTATTTAATGTGGTACAAAGATATTTGATTCAAGCGATATTTTATCATTACTGAATTTAAGGATACCGAGAACTTTCATTTGTAAATAGGAAATCACCAACATAATAAATACCTTTAGAGTTAAATTTCCCAGATTCTTAAACTATGATTAAAAAATTAGTATTGTTGTTATTATTTGTAGGCTTCAGTTCATGTGAAGAAAAATCAGAAGAAAACCAAACTACAGCGACTAATCCAAACGAGACTTCAAGCAGATACCCAACTGTGCTTCAAAATATTTTTAAGGCACATGGTGGTTTGAATACTTGGAATTCTATGAATTCCCTCCAATTTTCTTTCGATAAATTAGATCATGTTGAAATACATACAACTGATTTAAAATCGCGTAAAGCCTTTATAGAAAGTTCGGCATACACGATTGGATTTGATGGCGAAAATGCTTGGATCAAGGATGATAATAACAAATTTAATGGCAACGCAAGTTTTTATTATAATTTGATGTTTTATTTTTATGCGATGCCATTTGTGATTTCAGACCCTGGTGTATTTTATACTGAAAGAAAAGATACCACCTTAGAATTTCAAACTTATGGTACGCTTCATATCGGTTTTAGCCGGAGTGTTGGTGCTTCACCAAAAGACGAGTACATAATTTTCTACAACAAGAAAACATTTGAAATGGCTTGGTTGGGTTATACCGTAACTTATTTCGATAGAAAACGAAGCACGGAATGGCACTTCATAAAATATGATAATTGGCAAACCATTAACGGATTGAAATTGCCAAAAACCTTAATATGGTACCAAACTGAAAATGACAAACCTCAAAACTCCATAAACAAAGTTGAATTTTTTGATGTGAGTGTTACGTCAGAAACCAAAAACCCGAGCTTTTTTCAACCTATTGAAGGCAGTATATTTGTAGAATAAAAAAAGTCTGCGTTTAATTTAAAAGCAGACTTTTTAAAAATGAATTTCTTTCAACTAATCTTCCGAATTGAATTTATTGGAGTAGCGATTGTATAAAGTGGTATGATGACTTTCAAGTGAAATTGCTCTGCCATCAATAAAAGCATGCGAAATAATACTGCCACGCATATCTAATGCGTCACCTTTAGCAATAAATAGTGTTGCACTTTTACCAACTTCTAAGGTTCCAAACTTGTCTTCAATCCCCAAAATTTTAGCGGCATTACTGGTTATCATTTTAAGGGCATCCTCTTTTTTCATGCCTTGACCAACTACCTGACCTGCGTAAAAAGGTAGGTTTCGAGTGTTCATGCGCTCCATTCTTCCACCTGGATTAATGCTTACTAACAAACCGGCATCGTGTAATAGTTTGGGTAATTTATATGGCAAATCGTAATCATCATCCTCAAAATTAGGGGTACTTTGCGTTCTTCCAACTACAACAGGAATATTATGAGCCTTTAAAAAATCGGTTATTTTATAAGCGTGATAACCACCAACTAAAACAACATTTTTTATGCCAATTTCTTTTGTAAAGGTTATCGCGTCAATAATTTCTTTTTCGCTTTCAGCGCTCACAAATAATTTTTGCGAACCATCAAAAAGCCCTTGTACTGCTTCAAATGCTAGATTAATGTCAGATGGTTTTGCTTTTGCATAGGTTTGTGCTTGTACAAAAAAGTCTTTAAATTTTTCAATATCGTCTGCATAGCTTTTATTTGGTTGAAATCCGCGAGGTTCACCTAGCCACCAACGACCACGGCTAAAACTATTGGGCCAGTTCATGTGCAAAGCATCATCAACTTTAACTGCAGCATCTTCCCAATTCCAAGCATCAAACTGAACTACCGAAGACGTACCACTCAACCTGCCACCTCGTGGTACAATTTGCCCAAGCAACACCCCATTAGGGCGCATACTTTCAACTATACGACTTTCAGCATTGTAGGCAATTAAACTTCTGATGTTTGGTGAAATATTCCCTAATTCGTTAACATCCATACTGGCGCGTACTGCGTCAACTTCGCCCAATCCAAGTGTGCTGTTTACCACTATAAAACCGGGATAAACATGTTTACCATTCGCATTAATAACAGTTCCTTTAGCTGAGACATTGGTTCCGATTGCTGTAATGATTCCATTTTCGAAAACGATGGTGGCGTTTTCAATAACAGCGCCGTTTCCAACATGCGCAGTTATACCTGTTATGGAAATGGGTTCTGTTTGTTTGGCTGCTGGTGTTTGCTGAGCAAAAAGAGTGGAGCTAACTATTAGCAGCGTAGTTATTATTATTTTATCAATTATTGATGTCATTATGTATATTTTTTAATTAGTCATGTAAATGAAAACTTTCTAATAAATGATCTGTATCACAATGGAAATCTCGATCAGCTCGCTTATTGGGTGCTTGTGTTTTTCCGCCACCATTTTTGGCTTCTAGCATTTGTTTGATGATCGTATTACGCTCTTCTTTAATTGCGGAGCGTTTTTTAAGGTCTTCTTCTAAATCAAAATAAACCGCACCGTCAATCATGGTTTTAACTGGTTTGGCATAAAGAGAAAGCGGGTTATTATTCCAAAGGACCAAATCGGCATCTTTGCCTTCTTTAATGCTTCCCACACGACTGTCGATATGAAGCATTTTTGCGGGATTGATGGTCACCATTTTCCATGCTTCTTCTTCACTAACATTTCCGTATTTCACCGTTTTAGCAGCTTCTTGATTCAGTCGTCTTATCATTTCGCCATCGTCGCTATTAATAGCAACGGTTAATCCTACATTGTTCATAATTGCTGCGTTGTAAGGAATGGCATCATTAACTTCGTATTTATAGGCCCACCAATCACTAAAGGTAGAAGCGCCAACTACGCCGTGTTTTTTCATAAGGTCAGCAACTTTGTAACCTTCAAGAATATGCGTAAATGTATTGACTTTGAAATCAAAAGCTTCAGCCACTTTCATCAACATATTTATTTCACTTTGTACATACGAATGGCAACTAATAAATCTTTCACCATTTAAAATTTCAACCAAAGTTTCCATTTCTTCATCATAGCGGAATGCTTTGTCGCTTTTCTTTTGCGCCTCATATTCTTTGGCACGCTGGAAATAATCCACATATACTTGTTCAACACCCATTCTTGTTTGAGGAAAACGAACCGATTCAGTATTGCCCCAATTAGACTGTTTTACGTTTTCACCAAGGGCAAACTTGATGAATTTGGGTGAGTCTTTATAAATCATATTCTCCGCTGATTCACCCCATTTAAATTTCACAATTGCCGAACGACCGCCAATCGGATTTGCTGAACCATGCAATAATTGCGCTGAGGTAACACCACCAGCAAGTGCACGATATACCCCAATATCGTCGGGGTCTACCACATCTTCCATTTTCACTTCAGCCGATGAATTATGGCCGCCTTCGTTAACAGAAGATAAAGCCAAATGAGAATGTTCGTCAATTATTCCGGCTGTAAGATGATGTCCTGAAGCATCGACAACAGTGGCATTTCCAGCAGAAAGGTTTTTTCCTATTTTTGATATCTTACCATTTTTAACCAATACATCAGTATTTTCTAAAATACCAGTTGCTTCACTCGTCCATACGGTAGCATTTTTAAACAATATATCTTTTGCTTTCGGAAGTGAAGCATTTCCGTATGCTAAGTTTGGATAGGTGAGTGGCATCACTTCAGGAATATCTTTGTCTTCTTTCTTAGTTTCTTTGGCTTCAAAACCTTTGGTTTTGGTGGCGCTAAAATTACTTTCAGCACCATTTGGAAGGATTAGTTTTCCTTTAATATTATCAGAATCGTTGGGAACAATGCCTGTCATTCTATACATGGAATCGTCTTTTGTAAATCCAAGTTCTATCCAGTTATTTGTGTAGGTTATGTTTGATTTAAATTTTAAAGTATCTTGTGAAATTTCTGCTTTCGGTTTGCCCATTTCACCTTTAACATCCATTTTATAATTGGTACCAGAAACTAATAGGTTGTAGGTACCTCTTATATCTTTCTGCTTTCTGTCGTTTACAACGTGCTTATTGCCTTGAACCCAGTTTTCATAAATAGTAGTTTTGCTTTCAAAAATAGGTCCTGAAGTGATGAGAAAGTTGGCATATGAATTTTCATTTAAATTGCCAATTCTGTCATTTTTTAATATTTGTGCGGGTACTGAAGTTAACGCTTCTAAGGCTTGTTGTTCACTTAAACCATATTGAATGGCTTTATGAATTTTCGCAATTATTTCTTTAGGCGTTTTTAAATCGTGCGCAGTAAATGCAAACTTTACACCATTATTTGCCAGAATTTTAGGGTTACTGGGTGCTTGATTCCAGCGACGCATATCTGAAAGCGAAACGTAGTCTGCTTGATATGGATTTGAAACATCGTAAGCATCAGGAAAATTAAGCGGAATAATAAACGTTGCGTTGGTAGCTTTCACATCATTGATGTTTTCGTATTCATGGCCGCTTCCTACAATCACATACTGAATGTTGAACAAATCCCCAACTTTATCAGCTCTTAGGTTGTTCAACTTATCTTTAGATTCAAATATCGCAGGTAAGGTTCTGTTTGCAATAAGTGCTTCCAATGCTAAATCTTTGGTTTTGGCATTGCCTTGTTCGTACCATTTTGCATCGTAATACATTTGACGCAGCAAGGCCAAGGTTCCCATAGTAGAGCTCGGATAAGACTGGTTTTTTATAACACTTCGAGAGAATGAAAAATGTTGAGTGGCTTTCTCTTGTAGAATCCTTTCACTGTCATTACCAGCTTCATTTAAAGTTACCACCATTCCTGATCCACGCGCAACCCCATCATGGTGATGTGTACCAACAGTGGCGAATCCTGCTTCAATAAATTCTTTTGCTTTTTTTGAGTCGAATTTAAAATAATCTACGGCATTAATATCGGTCATAATATGATCGTTCCAATAATATCCTGAACGTGTTGCATCGTATTGAGGAGAACGTCCAAATCCTGGAGAGCGCTGAGGTTTAGCAATACCAAAATCGCTATAGGCATCTACGAAAGATGGATAAATAAAATGACCTTCAAGGTTTATTACTTGAGTGTTGGCCGGTAGATTAATCGAGGGGCCTACTTGTAATACTTTGCCATCACGAATCAATAATGTGCCATTTTCAATTTTTTGAGTGGCATTTATGTAAATGGTTGCATTGGTGAATGCCGTGTAATTGTTATTGCTGTTACTTACACCGTCATTCTTCGGGAAATATTCCTGTCCGAAAAATGTTAAATGGCAACATAACAACAATATAAATGAAAATTGTTTCATCATGTGTTGAATTAGTTTAAAAGTTATAGGCTTAAAGATAGAAATAACCACCTAAAGCATGGATTTGTTGACGCTATTTTAACGTTTTTAAAATGTAAGTCTGATTGTAGTTCACAATAAGGGCTACCACGTAACTGTATGATTCAATACCTTTGGATTGGCTATTCGCTTTTAAAAATTGATTATAACTACTTTTAAATAAGACTTCAGTCGGATTTCTATAAGATTCCCAAAAATCGCGTACCTCTTGAAAGTTTTTTCGTACGCCACGATTTAAGTTGGAAATAACAGATTCGTAGGCATCCGGATTTCTCAAATATAAATCGTTAAGACAATGCCCAAGAGCAAAAGCATATCCAGAATATTTAAAGTAAGTGTCAGGATGATTCGTGGTGGCTAGATAACTGATAAAATTGGCCTCATTTTCGGCTGCGTAGCCTAACTGATGCGCTACCTCGTGACTTGCTGTCGTTGGAAATCTAAACTTAGGCAATAAATAATCTACTTGGGCTTCGTTGGTAAACGGATTTAAATAGCCGGAAAAACCCATATAAGTGAGTGGTACACTGTATAAAGAAGTTTTTAAACTGGGTGTCTCATATTTTAAATGTGGATACGTTTCACCAATTGCTTCAAACCCGTCTGGAACCATAGACAATAAGGTTGATTTTGACATGGTGAAATCAACTGCAAGTGTATCGTTAGGAGCGAGTTGTTCTTGGTGAAAATTGGTTTGCTGTATAAGGTAATTGGTAACTTCAATTAATTCCTCAGTACTGTAATCAGTATTAAGGCTGAGATTTTCGTGTAATGGAAGTCGATAATAATTAAATGCCCACAACAAATGGAATGCAGCATACACCACTGCCAAAGTCGAGGCTATGTCTGTGAGCCACCCTAGTGGATTCAAAGTTAATTTCCGTCTATTTTGATATAACCACTTTAGCGCAAATATTCCCAAAATAGTGTAAATAACATCTCCCGCCGAAAACGGTATCCAACCAAAAACCAAATGCAACAACTTTGAACCGATTCTAAAAATACCGTTACTGTAAATAGCTTCTACGAAATCCGGATAAAATCTAAGCAATTTCACCAAAAAAATTTGCGGAATTAATGACAATGCTAAAAGCTGTTTTTTTGTAAACATTTTAGATTTTGTACTCGGTTTTAGATTTGGTAAATATAAATAATTCGACAGGAATCAGCTTTGTCAAAATTGATTTGGTTTTATAAAATGTCCTGGAATAATTTAATCACCTGTTGGCAAATACCTACCTTTACAAAATCAAATAAAACAAAAAGTACATGACTGTAAGAGAACTAGAGCCCAAAGCACTTTGGAACAAATTTGCCGATTTAAATGCGGTGCCAAGACCTTCAAAAAAAGAAGAACGCGTAATTACTTTTATGAAGTCTTTCGGAGAAAATTTAGGATTGGAAACTTTCGTTGACAGTGTCGGAAATGTCATCATAAAAAAGCCAGCTACTAAAGGCATGGAAGATCGTGCAACCGTTGTGATGCAATCGCATTTAGATATGGTACACCAAAAAAATAACGATACCAATTTCGATTTTGACAAGCAAGGTATTGAAATGCGCATCGAAGGCGATTGGGTAAAAGCCAAGGGAACTACCTTAGGTGCCGATAATGGTTTGGGAGTTGCTACTATAATGGCAATTCTAGAAAGCAGTACCATTATACATCCTTCAATTGAAGCTTTGTTCACTATAGATGAAGAAACTGGTATGACAGGAGCAAAAGGTTTAAAAGGCGGATTGCTCAATGGAAGTATTTTGCTAAATCTCGATACGGAAGAAGATGATGAAATAGGCGTAGGATGTGCTGGTGGTATTGACGTAACCGCTGAAAGAACTTACCATCAAGAAGCTACAGAGGGTTCTCAAATTGGCTATACTATCAGTGTAAATGGACTCCAAGGTGGTCACTCTGGAATGGATATTCACAAGGGTTTTGGGAATGCCAATAAAATTATGAACCGTTTATTGTTTGATGCTTTTGAAAATTTTGGACTCAGAATTTCCGAAATTAAAGGTGGTGGACTCCGAAATGCCATACCTAGAGAAAGTAATGCTATAGTGGTTATAGATGCTGTTCATAAAGATGCCTTTTTACATGAGTTAAGTTTGTTAATCAGTGATATAAAATCTGAATTGAAAACCAACGAGCCGCAACTCCAAGTTTCAATCAATAAAACAAACTTATCAAAACAGGTTATGGAATTAGGAGTTCAGGAAGGATTGATTAAAGCTATTTATGCCGCTTGTAATGGTGTTTATAGAATGAGTGCGGATATCCCCGATTTGGTAGAAACCTCCAATAACATAGCGAGTGTTTCGGTTGAAAACGGCCATATTAAAGTGGCATGTCTAACGCGTTCTTCGGTTGAAAGTTCTAAAATAGATCTCGCCAACAGTTTACGAGCTACTTTTGAATTGATTGGCTGCGAAGTTAGTTTATCTGGCGATTATCCTGGTTGGACACCCAATATGGATTCGGCTATTTTAAAGGTTTTAGTGACTATTTACGAAAAACTTCACCAACAAAAACCAAAGGTAGCCGCCTGTCATGCAGGTCTTGAATGTGGCATTTTAGGACAAAATTATCCAGAAATGGATATGATAAGTTTCGGACCTAATATTAAAGGCGCACATTCACCAGACGAGCGAACTCAAATTTCATCGGTGCAAAAATACTGGGACTTTGTGCTTGAAATATTGAAGGAGATACCGAATAAATAATGGTATCTATTTATAAAATAAAAACACCTTCAGAACATTAAAACCTGAAGGTTTTTTATAAACCCTTTTAGGGCTTTTAAACCCTGAAAGGGTGTTTGTCAAAAAGGTATTAAAACTATTGTCTAAGTCTTATGTTATTGCTGACCAATATCAACCAATTCCATAATAAATGCTAAATCGGTATTGGGTGGAATAAATCCGCCGCCAGCACCACGCTCGCCATAAGCCAAATGCGATGGCATGAACACAAATATTTTATCACCTACATTCATTAGGGCTGCAGCCTCTTTAAAGCCTGCAATCATTCCAGCGTCTGGGCTAATGGGCATAGCCATGGGCTGATATGCGTTGGCTGCCGCACGTTGTTCATTTAGGATACCATGCCGCTCGGCTACACTTTGTACGCTGGTGTCAAACAATCTACCGTCGGTAAAATAACCTTCGTAGTTCATATTAACCATGCTACCAACGGCTGGTTTTGGACCAGTACCGTTCGTAATAGTGTATAATTTTAATCCTGAATCAAGGGTTTTAGCTTTAGATAGGTAGTTGTCTAAAGTTTCTTTAACAGTTACAGCAGCCTCCATATTTTTAGCTTCGCGTTCTTGTTGTTCGGCTTCGGCTTTTTGTCTGGCTTCTTCGCGCGCTTTTTCCTGTTTTTCTTTAATTTTAGGCAATTCTTCTTCAAATACCTTTGGTGCGTTAAAACTTTTGGCTTCTGAACCTTTTCTAATGATGTTTAATTGCTCTATCACGACATCTTCTGCTGGTTTGTTTCCGCCGGCGGTAGCTACATTAGAAATACTGTCTTGAATATTTAAACCTACCACCAGTTCACCAAAAACAGTGTGGCGATTATCTAAATTAGGTGTTGCCACTTCGGTTATAAAAAACTGACTGCCATTAGTAGCTGGACCAGAATTGGCCATCGATAAAATACCTGGCTTATCGTGTTTTAAATCTGGACTAAATTCATCTTCAAATTTATAACCTGGATCACCAGAGCCAGTGCCAGTTGGATCACCACCTTGAATCATAAATCCATCGATAACACGGTGAAAAATTATGCCATTATAAAAAGGCTTGCCTTTAAATTCTTCACTAACCATTGGGTGGTTACCTTCAGCCAAAGCCACAAAATTGGCAACCGTTACTGGCGTTTTATCGGCGGTTAATTTGGCAACCATCACGCCTTTATTAGTTACAAATTCGGCATAAAGACCGTCTTCCAAATCTGGGTATTCTTCTTTACAAGAGAATAGTGTTACTAACAACACTAACAATACAAGTTTTAAGCTATTTTTAATCATTTTTATTTTGAGTTATTGAGTTTAATGTTACTGTACAAATTAACGGCACATTGGTGCCAATCTTATTTTGGTCGCCGTAATAACCGTAGGCAATGTTTGACGGAAAGAAAAAAGTGGCAGTTTCGCCAGCTTTTAAAAGCTTTAAGCCTTCTCTTAGACCAGTAAACAACTCTTGCTGATCCATGGCGTAATTTTGAGTTTTAAGTTCTTCTTCAGTGTAAATCAAGTTGCCGTCTATATCTTTTATATTATACTTAAAGTTAACAATATCACCAAATCTTGCGGTAATACTATCACCTTCTATTTGATGAACATAAAAATACCAAAATCCGTTTTCAGTGCTTATGAAATCTGTATTTTTTTGCATAAGCATGATTTCTTTAAAAGCATCTTCTTGAGCTTTGTTCAGTTTAATATTGCGCTCTGCGGATTCTTTTATAAATGAACCTGAGGCTTTTGAAATGGGCTCTCTTGCTTCTGGCGACTTACAACTTGCGAATGTAATTAACGCTAAAAATATAAAGTATGATATTTTCATTAGGTTAAAGTAGATTTATACTGAGGCAATATACTAATAAATTTTTCAACTGTTTGTAATAAGGATAGTTCACTTTTACCACCCGCAGCATTCATATGACCGCCACCACCAAAGTGAGCGCGAGAAAATTCATTTACATCAAACGACCCTTTACTTCTAAATGAAATTTTAATAATTTGATCCTGCATGCTTTCAATAAAAATGGCAGCGAAAACAATGCCTTCTATAGTCAAACCGTAGTTTACAAAACCTTCCGTATCACCTTTTTTGAAATTAAATTCGTTCAAATCACTCTGACTTAAAACAATATAGGCTGTTTTTAAATCTGGTAACACATGCAAGTTATTCAAAGCCCTACCTAATAATTGAGTGCGTTGGTAACTATTAGTATCATAGACATTATGATGGATAGCTGAGTTATTGGCACCTTTATCAATTAAATCTGCAATTAACCGATGCGTCGTGCTACTTGTGTTTGGAAATCTAAACGAACCTGTATCTGTCATCACACCCGCATACAAACAATTTGCAACCTCTGCATTGATGAGGTGGTTGAGCGATAATTTTGAAATAAAATGATAAACCATTTCGGCGGTTGAGCTCATCATCACATCCGAATACACATAATTTGAATAATCGTCCGGTTTCTGATGGTGGTCTATCATAATTTTTATAGCCTTAGAATCTTTCAATGATGTTTCCATATCACCTGTTCTAAAAAGCGCATTGAAATCTAAAGTGAAAATAATATCTGTATTTTGGATTATAGATTCGCATTTTTTTGAATCCGTTTCGAACAGTAATATAGAGTCGTTTCCGGGCATCCATTTTAAAAAATGCGGATAGTCGTTTGGAGCTATAATTGTAATATCATGGTTTAATTGAACTAAAAAATGATATAAACCCAAACATGAACCAATGGCATCGCCATCAGGATTTTTATGGGGCACAATAACTATTTTCTTTGGATTGCTGAGTATATTTTTAACAGCAATTATATCTTCATTTTTCATACAAGGCGAATATACAATTAATAACAAATAATTAAAGTTGCTTCACAAAATTTTAGCTAATATTGATTTTTGTTTAACAACTTATCTTTTACCCTATGAAGCATTTTTACCAATTAAGTTTTTTAATGATTTTCTTGTTGCTTGGATGCAAAACGCCTAGTAATTTAGACAACTCTCAACCCGATTTTATTATTGCATTTGGTTCCTGTAATAATCAGGAATTGGAAAACAACTTGTGGCCGGCCGTTTTAAAACAAAATCCTAACGTATGGGTTTGGGGTGGCGATAATATATATTCGGACACCTACGATATGGAAAAAATGGCAATGGATTATAAAACCTTAAAAGAACATAAAGATTATGCCAACCTTGTTAAATCTACTGCAATTTTAGGCACTTGGGACGACCACGACTATGGTTTGAACGACGGTGGTGAAGACTATGAAATGCGAATAGAAAGTCAGCAATTGTTTTTAGATTTTTTTGATGTGCCTAAAGAAGACCCAAGACGAGCGCGCGAAGGTATTTACCACACCGAATTGTTTGAAACAATGAATGGTAGCGTAAAAGTAATAGTTCTCGATACCAGATATTTTAGAACTGCTTTAACAAAATCTGAAACTCAAAAAAGACGGTATCAACCCAATCCCTATGGTGAAGGAACCCTTTTAGGCGAAGAACAGTGGCAGTGGCTAAATACTGAACTTAAAAATTCGAGGGCAGATTTTAATGTGATTGTAACCAGTATTCAATTGCTTTCTGGTGAGCATGGTTTTGAAACTTGGGCCAACTTCCCACATGAGCAAGACAAACTATATGATTTGATAAAATCTTCCAAAGCCAATGGAATCATGGTTTTATCTGGTGACAGACATATTTCAGAATTTTCAAAAAAGGAAATTAAGGGATTAAAATACCCACTTATTGACTTTACAAGTAGTGGTCTCACACATGTTTACTCAAGTTATAGTGGTGAACCCAATCAATACCGCGTTGGAAGCGTGATTAGTCAAAAAAGTTTTGGAGTGGTGCGATTTAATTTTAAAGCCAAAAGCGTAATCATGTCTATGCACAATGAAAACAATAAACCATTAGCCGTGCATGTAGCCAAATATTAATTGCAATTACAATGTAATACCATTACTTTTGCAGCCAAATAAAAAATAATTAAATGGCAACAAATAGAACATTTACCATGCTTAAGCCTGATGCAGTTGAAAAAGGACACATCGGCGCAATATTAGAAAAAATTTCTGCTGCAGGATTTAGAATTGTAGCAATGAAATTAACGCAAATGACCCAAAATGACGCAGAGACATTTTATGCAATACACAAGGAACGTCCGTTTTTTGGAGAACTTGTAACTTATATGACCCGTGGTCCGATTGTAGCAGCAATTTTAGAAAAGGAGAATGCTGTTGAAGATTTTAGAACCTTAATTGGCGCTACCAATCCAGCCGATGCTGCTGAAGGTACAATCAGAAAATTATATGCTGCTTCTATTGGCGAAAATGCTGTTCACGGCAGTGATAGCGACCAAAACGCCGCAATTGAAGGGGCTTTCCATTTCTCAGGTAGAGAGATGTTTTAGTTCAAAACGTATTGAAAATGAAAAACCACGCTCAAAGCGTGGTTTTTTGTTTCAAAAAAAGTCAATTATATTGCTTATAGAACCTTAACGTTCACAGCGTTTAATCCTTTTTTACCTTCTGTTAGTTCGAATTCAACGTCATCACCTTCTCTAATTTCGTCTACTAATCCTGAAATGTGAACAAAATGCTCACGATTTGAACCTTCTTCTGTGATAAAACCAAAACCTTTGGCATCGTTGAAGAATTTTACTGTTCCTTTACTCATGTTAAAAATTTAAATTATTAATTGATGCAAACTTACGACTAAAAAATTCATTTTTACTATAATTTACTAAATATTTGAAAATAAATATTTTATTTAGTCCACCTTTATTTAGATTAAAATATTTCACAAGACTTTAATTTTTAAGTATTACTGGCGTACCCAAACCTAACTCTTTTAATTTTTCTAATTGTGTCTTAGCATCGCCAACAATTAAATAAATCATTTTGTCGGGATGAATATAGGTTTCAATTAAGGTTTGCATTTCGGAAATAGTCATGTTTTTAGCAGAAGCTTCATTTAAAGAAATGTAGTTTTCGGGCAAGTTATAATTACTAATATCTCTCAGCATGTTCAATTTAGCACCTAAGGTTTCAAATGCACGCGCGTTACTTTTAATCATAAAACTTTTGGTAACCTCCAAATCAGCTTCCGAGTAAGAAGCGCCATAATCTTCTAAAATCGATTTTATTAAATCTACCGCTTCAAAAGTTACATTACTTCTAACACCGCTTGATATGGTGAACGGACCTGCATAATTAGAACCTGAAAAACCTGATCTTATTCCGTAAGTATAGCCTTTATCCTCCCGAAGTGCTTGTGTTAATTTAGAAGCAAAGCCACCACCGCCAAGTTTATAATTCATTATTTGAACTTTGTAATAGTCAGGATGTGTAGCAGCAATCGCTGGATTTCCTATACGAAGTACCGATTGTTTAGCGTTTGGTACATCATAAAAATACAGTTCTGAATTCTCTATGGTATCTGGTACTACCATATCGGGTAAATTTATATTTTTTGCTTCCCAATTATTGTTGATGTTTTCTAAAGCTAAAATAACAGCTTCCGTTTTGATATCACCAACTACATGTACATTGCTAAGATGAGGCGAAAGATTGTTTTGATAGTAATTTTTTAAATCTTCAATGCTGATACTTTCAACAGATTCTTGGGTGCCAATATTATCGTTTGCCAACATATGACCATCACCGTATATCAATTTAGCATAGAGTCGTGAAGCCACATTGTTGGGATTGGCCTGACGACGCGCAATAGAACTTAAGGTACTTTGTTTTACCAATTCAAATTCGGCTGTATCCCATCGTGGTTCTAAAAGAATTTCAGATACCAACTTCATGGTTTCGTCAAAATATTTTGAAAGCGTGGTGCCACTTATCACCAGGGCATCATCTGTTGCATAGGTTGAAATATTAGCGCCCAACATTTCAATGGCATATTCTAGTTCTTCGGGTGTTTTTTGTTGTGTGCCCTTGGTTAGCATACTTGCCAGAAGATTTGAAACACCTATTTTATCTGGACTTTCTAATAGCATACCACCTTTAATTTGGATTTCAAATTGTACCAACGGAACTTCATTATTTTCAATTCCGAAAACTTTTAAACTGGATGACAATTCATTTTTCCAAACTTTAGGAATGCTTAAACTTGGCGTTTCACCATATGGCGGCTCTTGCGATCTGTCAAAGCTTGATGGTGTTTTGGGATAGTCAACTGCCAACTCAAGATTAAAGTCATCTTCAGCACCGTCAATAATGGGTTCTTCAACAACATCGGCTAAAACAGATCCTTCTAAAACCAATTGAGATTGGCCTTTAGGCACAAAACTAGAGGCTACATAATGCTTATTCTTAATGTACTTATTGTAAACTCGGGTAACATCATCAGTGGTAACTGCTAGAATTTGTTTGATGTCTTCATTAATGTAACCTGGATCACCAGCAAAAATTTGGTACTGCGCCAATTGAAACCCTTTACCTAAAACACTGGACAAACCAGAATAAAAATTGGTTTCTTGTTGGGCCTTGATACGATTTAAATCGGTTTCTGAAATGCCTTCTGTTTCAAATAATTTAAAGGCATCAACTATCGCGTTTGCTACATCGTTAAGATTGGTGTCGTTAAATGCCGTCACACTCAACATGATTTGTCCAGCTAATTCTGAACCATAATTAAACATGGATACTCTATCTGTAAGTTTTTTATCGTCCACTAAAACTTTTTGTAAAGGTGCTTTTTTACCATTGGCCAAATATTCTAATAAAACCTCTAGAGCATACGCATCTTTGTGATATTCATGAATTCCTGACCAAGCCATTGTTAATTGAGGCAAACGTGCAAAATTGTCCTCGTGGTATATTTTTTTTGTTTTGTCTAATGTGATATTTTGTTTAGGTAAAGGCTTTATTTCATCACCTTTAGGAATTTCGTCAAAATATTTTTTCACCCATGTTTTGGCTTGATCTACATCAAAATCGCCTGCAATAGTTAGTGTTACGTTATTAGGCACATACCAGCTGTTGTAAAAATCCTTCACATCCTGCAAAGTTGCATTTTGCAAATCTTCTAACGAACCAATAACCTCCCAGCTGTAAGGATGGCCTTTTGGAAACAAGTTTTTATTTATTACGTAAAAATTATGACCATACGGCACATTATCAACATTCTGTCTCTTTTCATTTTTAACCACTTGCTTTTCTTTTGCAAGTACCTCTTCGGTAACTGTATTAATGAAAAACCCAAGTTTATCTGCTTCTGCCCAAATCATTTTTTCTAGTGCATCATTTGGTACGGTTTGAAAATAGTTGGTGCGGTCGCGACTTGTTGAGCCATTAGCACCAGAGCCACCAATGCGGGCACTCATTTTATCCAAACCACCTTTTCCTAAATTTTCAGATTCTAAAAATAATAAATGCTCAAATAAGTGGGCAAAACCAGTTCTGCCTTCTAGTTCTCTTGCCGAGCCTACGTGACTAGTAAGTGCAACAGCGACTACGGGATCGGATTTGTCCACATGAAAAATAACCTTGAGACCATTATCTAAAGTAAAAGTTTCAAAGTCTACTTTAAATTCAGTTTCTAGTTTTGGTGGAGTCTCAGTTTTACATGCTGAAAGGAAGCATATTGCCAAAAGGCACACGATTTTAATCGTTTTATTGATCATTTTAAATTGTTATTAAAGGGTAAATGAATTGTTGTTTACAAAAAATATAGCATTGATTAGAAATAGTTTGCCGTTCTCCCAAAAACTTCTAAACATAGGATTGTCAGATAGGTAAATTAAACTTCCGCTACCATAAGGTTGCTCACCAAATATCAAGGTTTGATTCAAGTTTTTGATAGCTTCCGAACCTGCAAAACCAGAAAATGGCTTCGTATCGCTATCAATATAAGCAACGTTATAGCCCGATTCCAAAAGCTTATAATTGGTATTTCCTAATTTGAGTGTGAAATATTGATTACCATAACCAAAGGCCAACGGATGTGTAGCATCTATTTTGGTTTTGAAAATAGCTCCTGTAATCATTTGGTTGCTATAGGCACGTGCTTGATTGGCATAGGCTGTTAGGTTAGGCTTTTTTTCACTTTCTTCTTTGGTTTTGTATTGAAGACCAAAACTATCATCATTAGTAAAAGTTTGCATTGCGCCATCTATAGCAACTACTTTTCCGCCTTTAGAAATCCATTCTTTCAGACTTTTTAAATGGTCTTCATTTAAAACATTACCGTAGTAACCGCTTGGCATAACAAGCACGTTAAAATCGCTCCAGTTGACATTTTGAAAGTGATTTGTATTAATGACCGTAACCGGAAAATTCAGCTGTTTTTCAAAAAAGTGCCAGAGCTCTCCATAGCTTAAAGACGAAGTTCCATCACCACTTAACAAGGCAATCTTTGGTTGATTTATAAGTTTGATATCGGGTGAACCAATATCGGGGGTGACATCCGAAAAGCCAGTCGAAATTGGACTTAGTTGTCTTCGGTATTCTTGGGCAATGCTATCTAATTTATTTAGGAAGTTCTTGTGTTTTTGGTTATCGCCTTTGGTGATTATCAAACTTCCAGGTTGATAGGTTATACCTTTTTGAATCAATGGTTTTTCATTAAATCGCACTCGAATATCTGCATTTAGTACGGCTGATAAAAATTTGGCATCCTCCAAATCGTTCCATTTATTGATGTAACCGTAGGAATCCTTTAAAGGTTCGATGAAAAGCCTTTCAAGTACTTCAAAATGCTCAATTTCTTGAGTGCTAGCAATTGCTTCCAAACCATGCGCGTAAGGAATACTCCACGCTGTAATATCGTAGGTAAGCGAATCGGAAAGTTTTGCATTCGGTTCAAAAAGCACTTTTACCATGTTGCCTTTTGGCTGGTTAGTGCTCACTACTAAATCGTTAGCACTGGTGTTGATGCTTCCTTGGGTTGCTGTAGAATACTTATACCCCGTAACTTTTGTATTTTTAGGACTTCCGAATTTTATATCGTGTTGTAGCAACAAATTTTTTAGTCGATTTATTTTGTCTTTGCTACCTTGAAGTACATAACTTTTATATTTAAAATTGTCACTTTTGAAAAACTTGGCAAATTCCTCATTGAGTTTTTCAGCATTTTTGTAAGCCATTTCAACTGTTGAAAGCCCAGAAATGGTGTGGTGCATCAATCGGTCGGTTAGGGTGAGTTCAACACCTTCATCGTTTAAAATTCCCAATCCAGCCATTCCATGTCCAGCTTGCTCATAAGTCATACCAATCGCGCCCATATATGTAGGATAGGTATCACCGTAACTCGGGTAAAACAAATCAAAACTTTCACGCGTAAAATATAACCACCCGTTATCGTCAAAATATTTAGCATTGTTTTTACCTATTTCAATTTGAAAATCACGCTGCCAATCGGTTATAATTTCGTGAAATGGTTCGGCCGCTGGTGCAAAATAATAAGGTTCGTTAATGCCTTGCTCATGAAAGTCAACATGAATATGCGGCATCCACTTGTTGTAAACAGCCAAACGGGTTTGAGTTTCTATTTGTGTAGCCCAAGCCCAATCTCTATTCAAATCAAATAAATAATGATTCGGTCTGCCACCTGGCCAAGGTTCTATGTGCTCGGAAGCGTGGCGACTTGTATTATAGGGCTTACTGGCGGTTTCGTTATACCAATTCACATAACGGTCTCGGCCATCTGGATTTATACATGGGTCAACAATCACAACGGTATTTTTAAGCCATTCTTGTTTCTCAGTGAGCAATTTATAAATGGTGAGCATACTTGCTTCTGTGCTGGAAGCTTCGTTACCGTGAACGTTATAGCTTAGCCAAACGATGGCAGGATTATTTTTGGTTTTGTCTCCATCTGCTATTCCAATATTCGCTAGGTTGTTGTTTCTAATAGACTCTATGTTTTTTATATTTTCTTCAGAAGAAACATATACAAGCATCAAATCTCTGCGTTCGTTCGTCTTGCCATAGTATTCTAATTTTACTTGGTTTTTGCTGGAAGTTGCAACATGCTCTAAATAATCTTGGACCTCGTGATGCCTTGTGAATTCTGAACCAAGTTCGTAACCTAAAAATTGCGATGGCGACTTTAATTGCGCCTTAATAGGAAGAGTACCTAAAGCGATAATCACGAATAAAGAAAGTAATCTCATTAAGAAAATATTTAAATAATAAATGTAAAAGTAAGTATATAAAGCCAAATATGAATTAACTTATATTTAGGAGATAGAATCATATTCTACTGTATATTTACCCATATTTTCAATTTTGTTATGCCATTCGACTGTATTTCTTATAGTGAGACCAACTATTTCTCTAAATTTATTTGTGATTATTTAGATCAAAAACCAGAGTTAAAAGCCTTATATAATAGGTTTCCAAAGGTTGAGAATTTTAAGGCTCAAATTAAAGAAAAGTCAAAAACCTACCATCACGAAGGACGACAAGTTCTTATTAAAGTTTTAAAACAACAATATTCAAAATTGCACATCTCTGAAGCAACTTTAAATCATATTGAAAGTTTAAACTCAAAACACACATTTACCATAACCACTGGACATCAGTTAAATTTATTCACGGGCCCTTTATATTTTCTATACAAGATAGTTTCTACCTTAAATTTAACAAAAGAGCTAAAATTAGCTTATCCTGATTATAATTTTGTACCCATATATTGGATGGCTTCAGAGGATCATGATTTTAAAGAAATCAATTATTTCAATTTTAAAGGCAAAAAAATTCAATGGAATTCTGCCCAGACTGGGGCTGTAGGCCATTTTAATACTGTTGGCTTAGATTCTGTTTTTGAGGTAATTTCGGCGGAATTTGGTTCAGGTAAAAATGCCGAACAATTAAAAACATGGTTTAAAAATGCCTATTTAAATCACGATAATTTAGCTGACGCAACGCGCTATTTGGCGAATGAATTATTTAAGGATGAAGGTTTGGTAATTTTAGATTCAGACCATAAAGAGTTGAAGCGCTTATTAATTCCCAATATAAAAAAGGAACTTCTTGACCAATCGGCTTTTGAATTTGTTTTAGAGACCAATAAAACGCTTGAAGATTTAGGCTTGACCATTCAAGTAAATCCTAGAAAAATCAATTTATTCTACATGAAAGATGGTTTGCGTGAGCGCATTATTGAATTGAATGGTGTCTATTCGGTCATTGATACAAACATCAGTTGGAAACAAGATGAGCTTCTTGAACATTTAGAAGAATATCCAGAGCGGTTTTCACCCAATGTAATTATGCGACCTCTTTATCAGGAGGTTATTTTACCAAATCTTTGTTATATTGGTGGAGCCGGAGAAATGATTTACTGGTTGCAATTAAAGTCTAATTTTGAAGCACAAGAGGTTACCTTCCCAATGTTACTATTGCGTAACTCGGCCTTGGTAAAAACGGATAAACAAGCAAGAAAACTTGAAAAATTGCTAATTTCAAATCGTGACCTATTTTTAGATCGTACAACTTTTATCAATAAACGCGTACGTAAAATTTCAAATATTGATATTGATTTTTCAGAGCAGGTTAAACATTTAGTAAAGCAATTTCAAGATTTTTATAACTTAGCTGAACAGACCGATAAATCTTTTTTAGGGGCAGTCAAAGCGCAAGAGGTGAAACAAATTAAAGGTTTAAAATACCTTGAAAAACGCTTACTAAAAGCACAGAAAAAAAAATTAGCAGATCAAATAGAACGCGCAACAGATTTGCAAGAACAATTATTTCCAGGTGAGAGTTTACAAGAGCGCAATACCAATTTCTCAGAGTTCTATTTGGAGTATGGCGAGGATTTAATTCCTAAATTAATGAAATGTTTGAAGCCATTAAAGCTTGATTTTACCATTATTACTTATTAGTAAAAACATTTTGAGGTAATTATATTAATCAAACCTTTCTGAAAGGTTATTCCAAATTTATAATTCTATAACAAGTTCTTGCAACGACTCCTCAGTATTTAAATTCAATTTTTTACGTAATCGATACCGTGCCTTTTTTACCCCTTCAACAGAAATATTAAGAATATTAGCAATCTCCTTGCTCGAGAGGTTCATTTTTAAAAGTGACATTAATCGCAGGTCGTTGTTACTTAGATCTGGGTAATAACGCATCACTTTAGAGTTAAAGTCTTTATGGACGTCTTCGAAATAACTTCTAAATTGTTCCCAATTGCTGTCGTTATTAATGTCTAGGTTAATATTGTTTATTATTTTTTGATACTGTCTGGCATTTTTAGAATCAGTTTTTAATTCTTCTAGTTGAGATTTTAAATCAAGTAATACTTCATTTTTGTGAGCTAAATGCAATGCATGTGTGGTAAGCTCTTTTTCCTTAAACCCTAAATCTTTATCTAGTTTTTCACGCTCTACTTTATTCCGTTTCATTTTTTGACGTAATCCATAAATAATAGTAATGGCAAGAGCTGTTGCGCCAATTAACGAAATAATTAGGAACAGTTTTTCGGTTTCTGCCTTTTGTTTGCGTTCCTCCAGAAGTTTTATTTCATTTTGTTTGATGATGAGTTCTTTTTCTTTTTTTTCGGTTTGATATTGAACTTCAAGTTCATTCATGCGCTCAATATTTTCTTTATTTAAAATTTCTTCGTGAAGTTTATGATATTCTATATGATATTCATAGGCTTTCTTAAATCTTCCCAAGCCAGCGTAAGCCTTAGAAATTTCTAATAGATCGCCAATCATTTTTTTACGTGTACCGGTTGTCTCTGCAATTTGTAGGGCGTCTTCCATATATTGAAGTGCTTTTCTGTAGTTACCTTTCTTATTATATAACTCACCAAGGTGTCTCAACGTAAGCCCAATAAGTGAAGTTTCTCCATATTGTACGCTAATGTCAAGAGATTTATTATAATAATATTCGGCTAAGTCTAAACTATCTTGCTGAGCATAGCCCCAACCCAAATTGTCATAAATACCTGCTAAATCATTGTTGTAATTTTGTTCAATATAATAAGGTTCAACTTCAAGAAACAAAGATTTCGATTTTTCGAATTGAAATTGGTTTTGTAAGTTAATGGCCATGTTAACCTTAATACTGGCTAGAGCATCTATATCTTTTAATTCTTCATAAATAACTTTGGCTTTGTTGTAATATTCATTAGAAATCTCATAATTTTCGATGTCACCATGAATATTGCCAATATTCCAATAACTTGCCGCTATACTTTCTTCAGTATCGCCTATTTTTTCTTTTAGTTTTAAACTATTTAAATGTACTTCCAAACGGGTAAAGCTTACAATTCAGTTTCTAAATTTCATTGCTGTGCACAACCACTTCATTTGAAATTTACAATTTTAGAAATATAGAAAAATCGTTAAGTTTAAAATGGCAATTAAAAATGTATTGCTATTTTTGCACATGCAACACAACAAGGTACTAATCTTAGATTTCGGTTCGCAATACACACAGCTTATTGCCCGTAGAGTTAGAGAACTCAACATTTATTGCGAAATCCATCCATTTAATAAAATCCCTAAAGAACTTCATAGTTATCAAGCAGTTATTTTATCAGGCAGCCCAGTTTCTGTCCGATCTAATCAAGCCATTCATTCAGATTTATCCCTGATTAGAGGTATAAAACCGTTATTGGCCGTTTGTTATGGTGCACAGTACTTGGCGCATTTTTCTGGTGGCGAAGTGGCTGAATCTAGCACGCGCGAATACGGCCGGGCAAATCTTTCGTTTATTAAAAAAGACGAAGTTTTTTTTGAAAATATTCATCAAGGAAGCCAGGTTTGGATGAGCCACTCCGATACTATAAAATATCTGCCTACCAACGGGACTCTATTGGCAAGCACTACAGATGTGGAAAATGCAGCGTTTAAAATTGAAGGTGAAGATACTTTTGCTATTCAATTTCACCCTGAAGTGTATCATTCAACAGACGGCAGACAATTATTGCAAAATTTTTTAGTTAAAATAGCAAAGGTCAAACAGGATTGGACACCACAATCCTTCGTTGAAGAAACCGTTAAAGCTTTAAAAAATAAAATTGGGAACGATAAAGTTGTTCTTGGTTTGTCGGGAGGTGTAGATTCTTCAGTAGCAGGAATGTTGTTAAATCAGGCCATTGGTAAAAACCTCTATTGTATTTTCGTAAATAATGGTTTGCTGCGTAAAAATGAGTTTGAAGATGTATTGCATCAATACGAAGGTATGGGGCTAAACGTAAAAGGTGTTGATGCTTCGGCACGTTTTTTGGATGCACTAGAAGGCGAGAGCGATCCAGAAACCAAACGGAAAATAATTGGTAGAGTCTTTATTGAAGTGTTTGATGATGAAGCACACCGCATCGAAGATGTAAAATGGTTGGCGCAAGGTACTATTTATCCCGATGTTATTGAAAGTGTTTCAGCAACTGGTGGACCAAGTGCCACGATTAAAAGTCATCATAATGTAGGTGGCTTACCAGATTTTATGAAATTGAAAGTAGTTGAGCCATTGAAAGCTTTGTTTAAAGATGAAGTGCGACGTGTTGGTGCCTCTATGAATATGGATCCGTTGCTGTTAGGCAGACACCCGTTTCCAGGTCCAGGTTTGGCAATTCGAATTTTAGGAGATCTAACTCGCGAAAAGGTTCGTATATTACAAGAGGTTGATGCTATTTTTATCAATAATTTAAAATCGTGGAATTTGTACGATAAAGTTTGGCAAGCTGGAGCTATTTTGTTGCCGGTGAATAGTGTAGGAGTAATGGGCGATGAACGTACTTACGAGAAGTGCGTAGCCTTAAGAGCTGTAGAAAGCACAGACGGAATGACGGCCGATTGGGTTAATTTACCGTATGAGTTTTTGCAGAAAACCTCAAACGAAATTATAAATAAAGTGAAGGGCGTTAATAGAGTTGTATACGATATTAGCTCAAAACCACCAGCCACCATTGAATGGGAATAACTTCTTGCGAAAGCAGGAATCTCATGGTTGAGATTACAATTTTTATAAAATTAGATTTCCTTTTTAAGGTTTTAAGGAAATCCAAAAATAAATTTTTGAATGAAAAATTTTTTAATCATATTAAGTTTTGCTCTTGCGTTTTGCAACATGGCACTGGCGCAAGAATTTAAAACACACAAAGTTCAAAAAGGTGAAACCGTTGAATCGATTGCTAAGCAATATTTTGTAACGCCATTTGATGTTTTGGCACTAAATCCGGATGCCAAATCTGGGTTTACCAACGATATGGTTTTGATAATTCCCAATTCAAAAGTTAAAAATCCCTCCGATTTAAATGACAAACAGCTTATTGGTTTCGATTCTCATAAAGTTAAAAGAAAGGAAACACTTTACAGCATTTCTAAAAAATATGCCATCAGCATAGACGACATAAAAAAGCAAAATACGTTCTTATATTCTCAAAATTTAAAGCGCGGTGATAATCTCAAAATCCCAAAATTTAAAACGGTTAAAACACATGAGACATTAAAAAATTCACTTCAAAAATATGTGGTTCAACCAAAGGATGGTAAATGGGGTATTGCTTATAAGTACGGAATTACTATTCCTGATCTGGAGTCTTTAAACCCAAATATGAACGAGGTGTTACAGCCTGGTGAAGAATTGATAGTTCCTAATATTGCCGATAATGAGGTGAAAGTTATAGAAGACGAACAATATAATTATTATGAAGTATTACCTGCTGAGGGCTTTTACCGCTTAGAAAAAAAATTAGGTTTAAAGCAAACTGAACTTGAAGTACTCAATCCAAATTTAAAAGAATTGGGACTACAACCCGGTATGATTTTAAAAGTCCCAAACAATATTGAAAACTCTTTCGATTTAGGCGAAATGGTGATTAAAACTACCAATCTCAGTAAGAAAATCAATAACCTGAGTAAGAAATCCATTGCTGTTATGCTGCCTTTTCGGTTGCATCGTGTCGATTTAGATTCTGTTGCCGAGGCCAAAGACTTAATGCGGAATGATAAATTACTTTCGATGTCCTTAGACTTTCACTCTGGTTTATTAATGGCATTAGATTCAGCAAAACAATTAGGAATTTCAACACATTTAAAAGTTTTTGATACAAGAAGTCAAATTTCTGAAGTAACCAAAATACTACAAGAAAATGATTTCAGTGTTTACGACGCAATCATTGGCCCAATTACACCAAGTAATTTTGAAAGGGTTGCCAATACTTTAAGATCTCAAAAAGTTCCAGTGGTTGCACCCTTAACCCAACCAACAAAGTTATACGATAATGTATTTCAAACCTTACCAGACAAGGATAGGATGAAACAATCGCTTATTAATTACATGAAAGAAGAAGAAAATGTAGAGCGCATTGTAATTATTTCAGACTCTAAAAATAGAGCGTTAAGCGACGAATTAAAGAGCAACTTTCCTACTGCAAGGCAATTGTACTCAAGAAAAAATAAAGATGGTAAAGATGGCAATTATTTACATTTAGCAGATTTTAATGATATTTTTAAACCTGGAAAAAATATTGTGTTTCTTGAAACCGATAGTGATGCCTTTGTAGCCAATATTTTAAGTTTGCTTAACGGACTCCAAACCGAAGGAACTCAAATTAAACTTGCTACTACAAACGTTACCAAAGCCTTTGAAGGTGAAAGTGCCTCAAGCTTGCACCTGTCTAACTTAAACTTTCATTACGCGAGTTTTAATGTTCCAATTAATGAAGCATCTTCTAACGGTTTTGTAAAGAAATATAAAGAGACATACGGCGTTGTGCCAAACAAATATGCCGTAAGAGGTTTTGATATTACCTTAGATGTATTATTGAGATTAGCTTCCAGTGATAATTTATACGAAGCTTCCAACGAAGTAATAGAGACTGCCTATTTAGAAAATAAATTCAAATACAATAAGAAATTGTTCGGTGGTTATTACAACGATGCCGTTTATATAGTAAAATACGATAACCTAAATATAGTAGAAGCTAAATAATGACCTCAAAAGTAACCTACTTAGGCAATTTGCGAACCGAAAACCTGCACTTACAATCAGGTAATACCTATATTACCGATGCGCCTTTAGACAATAACGGCAAGGGTGAAGCATTTTCGCCAACAGATACCGTTGCAACCGGTTTGGCAAATTGTATGCTTACAGTTATGGGTATAAAAGCAAATCAATTAAAGATTGATATGGATGGCACTACGGCTCAGGTTACTAAAATCATGTCGGCCGAGCCAAGACGAATTTCAAGAATCGAAATTATCTTTAACTTTCCCAATCCATTAGATTCTAAAAGTAGGAAGATTTTAGAACAGACCGCCAGAACTTGTCCAGTACATTTTAGTCTGCATCCAGATATTGAAAGAGAAATCATTTTCAATTGGAATTAACGCCCGAAAAAGAATTTCTCATTAAATTGGCACACACCAAAATGCCTTTCGGTAAATATGAAGGTCGCTACCTAATCGACTTACCCGAGTATTACGTTGTTTGGTACCACAACAAAGGCTTTCCAAAAGGACAACTAGGGCAAATGCTGCAAACAGTTTATGAATTAAAGTTGAATGGCCTAGAAGAATTGATACGAAATATCAAACGACAATTTCCGAAATAATTACTGTTTTCAATCTGCGCTCACAAAGCTTATTTCTGTTCCACGTTACGCCCGTTTTTAATAATAATAACCAAATAATTCAAACGTTTTATCTTTCAAATTGTAATATAAATCCATCAGCTCCAACGCCATCCTGAATTTCATTTTGATCGATAATTAATTCATTAACAGAAATAATATAGTTACCAAATTCCTCCTCATTTATTAGAATATAATCATTAGAATTGTTTTCAACAATAGAATATAAATAGGTGCCACTTTCAAAACCGCTGTATATGTTTTCTTGAGAACTATTGTTGTCAACATCTATGGTCAAGCTTTCACTATTAAAAGTCCAAATAATTGTTCCGGGATTATAATCATCATCAATTCCAGCAAAACCACCATTAATATTTATTAAATGCCATGTGCCATGGAGTGTTTCAATTGGTGGCAAAGTATCATCATTTGTGCAATTTGTGAAAATTAAAACACACAAAGTTAGTAGTAAATTAAAAATATTGTTTTTCACATTTTCTTTTTTTGGTTTATTCTTTTCTTCTTGTGAAAGCACAAAATACTTTAATCAAAGATAATAATTAAACTTTATGTTATCTATGCGAGTTTCATTGAAATGGCTTTATCTTTAACCGTATAGAGTGATACCAAAAAACAAATTGAAATAACTTAACTGCCGTAACATATAACTATTTTAATTTTGTAAATTTGCCTGCGTTTAACAACGCATCATGGCAGCTAAAACTAAATATATATTTGTAACTGGAGGCGTGACCTCTTCTCTTGGAAAAGGCATCATTGCAGCTTCATTAGCAAAGCTTTTACAGGCTCAAGGTTACAGAGCAACCATTCAAAAATTAGATCCCTATATTAATGTTGATCCCGGAACGCTTAATCCTTATGAGCACGGCGAATGTTATGTTACCGATGACGGTGCAGAAACCGATCTAGATTTAGGTCATTACGAACGTTTTTTAGACACGCCTACCAGTCAGTCTAACAACGTAACCACAGGCCGAATTTATCAAAGTGTTATCAACCGAGAACGCAGAGGTGAATTTTTAGGAAAGACGGTTCAGGTGATTCCGCATATAACGGATGAAATTAAAAGACGCATTCAAATTTTAGGTCAGTCAGGCGAATATGATGTAGTTATTACAGAAATTGGTGGTACCGTTGGTGATATAGAATCATTACCTTACATAGAAGCTGTACGTCAACTAAAATGGGACCTCGGCGAAAACAACGCCTTGGTTATACATCTCACACTTATTCCTTTTTTATCGGCCGCCGCAGAACTTAAAACAAAACCTACCCAACACAGTGTGAAAACTCTTATGGAAAGTGGTGTTCAAGCCGATATATTAGTTTGCCGAACAGAACATGAACTACCTGAAGATTTGAGACGCAAATTAGCCCTTTTTTGCAATGTTAGAGAAGAAGCTGTAATTCAGGCTATCGATGCCTCAACCATTTACGATGTACCCAATTTAATGCTTGAACAAGGATTAGATACTGTGGTGCTTAAGCGCTTAAAATTAAAATCTTCTACACCCGATTTAACCCAATGGAATGCCTTTTTAGACCGACACAAGAATCCGAAAAGTGAAGTAAATATTGGTTTAATTGGGAAATATGTTGAACTACAAGATTCCTATAAATCAATAATCGAATCCTTTATTCACGCCGGTGCAGCCAACGAGGTACGAGTAAATATAGAATCAATTCATTCAGAGCATATCAATCCAAAAGAAGTGGCTATGAGATTATCACATTTAGACGGTGTACTGGTCGCTCCTGGTTTTGGTGAACGCGGAATAGAAGGTAAGATAGAGGCTGTTAAATATGTACGAGAACACAATATTCCGTTTTTAGGTATTTGTTTAGGAATGCAAATGGCAGTCATTGAATTTGCCAGAAATGTGCTCGGTTTGCAAAATGCCAATTCAACCGAAATGGACGAAAACACGCCACATCCAGTCATTGATTTAATGGAGTCGCAAAAAAATGTAACCGATAAAGGCGGTACCATGCGATTGGGCTCTTGGAGTTGTGATTTACAACCAGGTAGCAAAATAGCACAAGTTTATGCAACTAATCATATTAACGAGCGGCATAGACATCGTTTTGAATTTAACAATGCTTATAAAGAAAACTTTGAATCATCAGGATTGAAAGCTACTGGTATTAACGCTGAAACAGGTCTGGTTGAAGTAGTAGAACTGCCAGAACATCCCTTTTTCATCGGCGTTCAGTACCATCCAGAATATAAAAGCACAGTAGCCAGTCCGCATCCATTGTTTGTTGAGTTTGTTAAGTCCGCACACCATTATTCAAAAATATCAAATAATGCCAGCATGTCATATCAAAAATAACGGCTTGTTATTTGTAATGGCTTTTATCATTCAAGTATTAAAAAGTATTATTACCTCATAAATGGAAGAAAAGAAATTAGATACCAATTCAATCATCGGATTCATACTTATATTCGGGATTCTTTTGTACATGCTTTACACCAATCAGCCAAGTCCTGAAGAAATTGAAGCCAAAAAGCAAGCAGAAATTGAACAAAAGGCAGTTGAAAAACAACCAAAAGCAAATCAAGAAACTCTTGTCACCACTCCTGAAGATTTTTCTCCTGACCTTGTTAACGATTCCATTCAACTTGAACAAATCAAAACGAAGCTAGGCGCCTTTGCTTACGCTACTTCAATTGCTACCGAAAGTGATAAAGAAACAGTCGTAACTACCGAACTACTTACCCTAAAATTTACTAACAAAGGTGGATTTTTATCGGAAGTAAAACTAAATGAATTTGTAAATCACGATTCCATTCCTATCTATATAATAAAAGATGGTAATTCGGTCTTCAATATTAATTTTGGCACTACCGACAACAGAATTTTAAACACACAAGATTTATTTTTTCAGCCCATTGTTACCAATAATGGCGATAATACTGTGGTGTCGATGCGACTTAAAGTTTCTGAATTACAATTCTTAGAGTACCGCTACGAAGTTAAGCCAAACGATTATATGATTGACTTCACCATTCGTTCTCAAGGACTCGATAATCTTATTAATGGTGCGTATCCTATCAATTTAGACTGGCAATTAAAATCAAAGCGTCAATCTAAAAGTATTTCATACGAAAATCGCTACACCAGATTAACTTATGAATATGAGGGTGGAAAGATCGATAAGTTAAAACAAATAGGAGACGACGAGGAGGTTGAAAAGGACCTTTCTTGGTTGTCTTATCGCCAACATTTCTTTAGCAATATTTTAGTACCAGAAAAACCAATTTCTTCGGCCACTTTAATTTCTAATGATTTAGTAGAAAATGAAGATATTGATACCCTGTTTACCAAACAATATGCTTCAAAATTTGCATTGAATTTTTCAGGCGGCCAGATTAATGATAATTTTGGTTTGTATTATGGTCCGACAGATAGTAAAGTTCTGAAGCAGTATAATAAAAACCTTGAAGAGAGTATTCCATTTGGTTGGGGAATCTTTGGCTGGATAAATAAAGCATTGTTTATCCCACTTTTTTCATGGTTAAGTTCGTTCTTACCTTATGGTATCGCGATTATTGTAATGACCATAATGGTGAAAATTGTACTGTCATTTGTTCAATACAAGCAGTTTTTGTCACAGGCTAAAATGAAAATTTTAAAGCCAGAATTAGAGGCTATTAGAGAAAAATATAAAGACAACAAACTTAAAGCACAGCAAGAAACTATGGCATTGCAAAACAAAGCTGGTGCGAGTCCATTAAGTGGATGTTTGCCAGGTTTAATGCAAATTCCGGTGTTTTACGCTTTGTTTATGTTTTTCCCAACAGCCTTCGATTTAAGGCAGAAGAGCTTTTTGTGGGCAGATGATTTATCATCTTACGATGCTATCGCTAACTTGCCGTTTAATATTCCATTTTATGGCGATCACGTGAGTTTGTTTCCAATTTTAGCAGCCATTGCTATTTTCTTCTATATGAAAATGACAACCGGCCAACAAATGGCGTCGCAGGCACCACCGCAAGAAGGCATGCCTGATATGACTAAGATGATGAAGTACATGATTTACTTCTCACCAATTTTAATGTTGTTTTTCTTTAATAATTACGCTTCTGGTTTAAGTTTGTATTATTTTGTATCAAACCTAATTAGTATAGGTATTATGTTGGTTATAAAAAACTATATTATAAATGAAGACAAAGTTTTGGCCAAAATTGAGGTTAGTAAAAGCAAACCTAAGAAGCAGAACAAGTTTCAACGTAAAATGCAAGAAATGATGGAACAGGCAGAAAAACAGAAACAACTTCAGAACAAGAAGAAGAATTGATAAAAATATTATATGTTTTACAAACAATAAAGCCTCTTTTTTAAGGGGCTTTATTGTTTTCTGTTTTACACAGCTAAGCATTAACTGTAAGTTTTGTAATCAATGATAAAAATAAAATAGTTTTGAATTCAAGGTAATAGAAATAATCAAGCTCTATATTAAAGCATGTTATTGTTTATAACGACGACTTGCAGCTTTTAAACACCGTGAAAAATTAACAGTAGAATACACCAATTGATCCTGAAACTAGGATAGAAGGAAGTAGTTTAGGAACACGAAAATTTGGAATCAAGGCAAAAAAAAACCTCCGTAAAAGTGGAGGTTTTTAAAACAAAATCTTTTATGTTTATTATTGTTGCGGTAGGATTACTTTATCGATTACGTGAACCACGCCATTTACTCCTTGAATATCCACCAAAGTTGTTACTATGTTACTCACACGCCCGTTAGGATCAGTAATAGTAAAGGCAGTGTTATTGGCTGTAACGTTACCTCCTAAAGTTCCTACAGTACCGTTTGGTAAACCTGAAGATTGTACGTTTGCACCTACAACATGCATTAATAAAACTGCATCAACTATGGCTGGAGCTAAATCGCCTAAAGCTGTATTTCCAGAAGGGTCCAACTCTAATAACAAATCTGCAAAAGCACCGTTGGTAGGAGCAAATACAGTAAATGGACCTGCAGATGCATCAGAAACAGTTTCAATCCATGGCACTGTTGGCGTTCCGGTATCTGCTAATTGCAAGGCTGCAACCAAACTACTTAATGCTGAATTTGTAGTTGCAAACGTAGCGATGGTTGGTGGAAGAATAACGGCATCAACTATGTGAACAGTGCCATTTGTCGCAGTATTATCTGCATCGGTAACAGTTGATTGTCCATTCAATTCTACGCCGCTATTAGTTGTAAAGTATAAACTTAAATTTGCAGCATTTGGACCCGTTGCAGCAGTGTTTGTATACCCTGAACCAATATTTACAAGGTTGGTTGAACTTAAGTTACTTCCAATAATAACATGATTTAAAAGAATGTTCCTAACTAGTGCTTCTTCTGCTGTAGATAAATTTGCTAAATCTAATCCAGTAGCGGTTAACAGTGCACTGAAAGCTTCATTAGTTGGTGCGAATACTGTAAAAGGACCAGGACCTTGCAATGTTGTTACTAAATCCGTAGCTTCTAATGCTGCGGCTAAAGATGTTAAATTGTTTGCTAAGGCCACATCAACTACGGTTGTAGTTTGGACACCAGCTCCATTGTTGTCGTCATCATCACTGCATGAAGTTAAACCTAATACAATAATAAATACTGATAGTAATTTGATTGTTTTTGAAATAATTTTCATTTTTTTGAGTTTTTAAATTTGTTCAACATTAAATTTGCTTTGTATAACAAAAATATAAAAACATTAAACAAAATGAGACTAGTTGCCTTAAGTTTTATCATTATTTTAACATGTGGCTTTCAAATATTGAATTCACAAGAAGCATTAAATCAATTAGATGAAAATGGTATTCGCCACGGCAATTGGTCTAAAAACTTCGATGGGACAGACCAAAAGCGATACGAAGGACAATTCCAGCATGGCAAAGAAGTTGGTTTGTTTAAGTATTACAAACTCCAGCGTAAAACAAGTGTTTTAAGCGCGACCAAAGAATTTAAAGAAAATGATTCAACAGCCGTGGTTAAATTTTTCACATCAAAAGGGAAATTGGTTAGTCAAGGCAAAATGAACGGAAAACTATATGTAGACAAATGGATTTACTATCACAAAAACAATAATAGTATTCTAACTGAAGAACTATATAATGATAATGGGCAACTCCATGGTAAGCGCCTAACTTATTTTGAAAATGGTCAATTAGCAGAATCACTACATTACAAAAATGGAACATTAGATGGCCTTTCTTTATGGTATTCACAAATAGGTAAATTGTATAAATCTCTTGAATATAATAATGGAGAACTAGATGGTGAGGCAAAATTTTATGACAATCAAGGTCAATTAATAATTGAAGGTAATTATAAAGATGACTTACGCACTGGTACTTGGAAATACTATAAAGACGGGCAATTAGAAGAAGAGCGGCTTTATGACGATTCCGGTAGATGGGTGAGACAATAGCATTTAAAAAGTTTCGCGTATTATTGCATAACCACACACTTCAATAACTTTTATCAATACGTCATTACTGATTTTTACAGCTTTTAATTCGTAATTTTGCAAAATGTCAAGAGTAATTGTAGGTTTATCGGGTGGTGTAGATTCCAGTGTTGCTGCATACTTGCTTAAAGAGCAAGGTCATGAGGTTATTGGACTTTTTATGAAAAATTGGCATGACGATTCGGTTACCATTTCAGATGAATGTCCATGGCTAGATGATAGTAACGACGCCATGTTAGTTGCCGAAAAATTAGGGATTCCTTTTCAAACTGTAGATTTAAGTGAACAATACAAAGAGCGTATCGTTGATTACATGTTTAAGGAATACAAAAATGGCAGGACTCCTAATCCTGATGTACTTTGCAATCGCGAAATTAAGTTTGATGTTTTTATGGACATCGCTCTTAATTTAGGTGCTGATTATGTTGCAACTGGCCATTATTGTAGAAAAGGTACTATTTTAAAAGACCATAAAGAAATCTATCAATTGCTTGCAGGAGTAGATGTCAATAAAGACCAATCCTATTTTTTATGTCAGCTGTCACAAAATCAGCTTTCAAAAGCCTTATTTCCTATCGGCGAATTAACCAAACCAGATGTACGAGCTATCGCCACAAAACTCAATTTAGTGACGGCAGATAAAAAGGATTCACAAGGTTTGTGTTTTATTGGAAAAGTACGTTTGCCAGAATTTCTTCAGCAACAGTTACAACCGAAAGAAGGAACTATTATTGAAGTAGATTCTAAAGCTAAAGTTTTTGAAAAAGACACTCCAAAATTTGTTTCCAAAGAAGAAGCCTACCGCTGGTTATCTCAAAAAAATAAGTATAATATTACAGACGGAAAAATTGTCGGTAAACATCAAGGGGCACATTATTTCACAAAAGGACAGCGAAAAGGTTTGGCTATTGGTGGCACACCTGAACCCTTATTTGTAATAGAAACCGACGTTGAAAATAATATTATTTATACAGGTCAAGGTCATGACCATCCAGGTTTGTTAAGAAGTGCTTTATTTGTAAATGAAAAGGAAATCCATTGGATTAGAGAAGATTTACGACTTAACAATGGAGAAGAAATGCCAGTGAAAGCGCGCATTAGATACCGTCAACCTTTACAAAATGCCATTCTTTACAAATCAAAAAATGGCATGTATGTGGTTTTTGAACAACCACAGTCTGCTATAACTGAAGGTCAATTTGTTGCATGGTATTTGGATGATGAGTTGTTAGGTTCTGGCGTAATTGCTTAAATTGCATTAAAATTCTATTAATTCTGAATTAATGAATCGGAAAATCATAATTATTTCTCTATTTAACATTATGTGTTTTTGCGCGAATGCACAAGAAGATGCTTGGGTTTATTTAGCAGATAAAGATAATGTTAACTTTCATTTAAGTAACCCAAATACCATTCTTACCCAAGAGGCACTTAATAGAAAGGCATTGCATAATGTGGCTATTGACGAGCGTGATGTTCCAGTGAATGAAACCTATATCACGCAAATTAAAAGTCAGGACGGCATTCAAGTTTTGGCAAAATCTAAATGGTTTAATGCCGTTCATGTAAGAGGTGATTTAGAATCGATTGTTGCGTTAGAAATTTTGCCTTTTGTTACTGAAATTATCTACGCAAACCAAAGTTTAAATACCGATTCCAGATCGTTGCTTATTAATGATAAGTTCGAAATTGAAAACGTCCAAACCGAATTCAATTACGGGAATACCGATAATCAAGTTACCATGATAGCCGCTGAGCAACTACACTTGCAAAATTTTACTGGCGAAGGCATTGTGATTGCTGTTATGGACTCAGGATTTCCAAATGTTAATACAATGGGCGCATTTCAGCGATTAAGAGCTAACGGAAAACTTTTAAATGGATACGATTTTGTAGATAGAACCGATGATGTTTATGCCTTTACAGCAAACGATCACGGCACTAAAGTATTAAGTGATATGGCTGGATTTGTCCAAGATGAATTTGTAGGAACAGCACCCGATGCATCTTATTATATTTTTAGGACAGAAGACGTCTTTAGCGAAAATCCAGTTGAAGAGAGCTATTGGGTTGAAGCTGCTGAACGCGCAGATAGTCTTGGTGTTCACATAATCAATACATCATTGGGTTATACCACTTACGATAATCCCAACTATAGTTATACGCCCAGCCAAATGAATGGTACAACGGCATTCATTTCAAAAGGCGCTTCTATAGCTGCTGAAAAGGGAATGTTGTTAGTAACTTCTGCTGGTAATTCTGGCCATGTTGCTTGGCAAACTGTGGGAGCGCCCGCTGATTCTCCTGAAGTTTTTTCAATAGGCGCAGTAGATGCCAATGGCGAATACGCTTTTTTTAGTTCGCTAGGTAGTAGTGCCCAACCAACTCAAAAACCAGATGTTGTTGCCCGTGGCTTTTCAACATTTGTAATTGATGCCAATAATACCATCGTCAATAATAGCGGTTCTTCGTTTAGTTCGCCAGTATTGGCAGGAGGTTTGGCTTGTTTATGGCAAGCTTTACCGGAATTTAATGCCGAACAAGTAAAAAACTTAGTTAGGCAAACGGCTTCTCAATTTGCGAATCCTGATAATTTTTTAGGCTTCGGAATTCCTAATTTAGCCAATGCCTTAGAGTTGGCGTTGTCTATTCAAGATGTTGATACAATTGAAGTTTCTGTGTTTCCTAATCCAGTCGAAAATATTTTAAATTTGAATTTCAGTGGATTGAGTTCTACTTTAGAGTTTAGAATTTACGATCAATTAGGAAAACAATTGCTTCAAAATCAATTAATTCAAAACAGCAATCGTATCGATATGACCAACTGGGCTTCTGGTATTTATATTTTGTCAATTAAGGCTGATACATTCTCTAAGCAATTAAAACTTATCAAACTATAATAATGAACAACCGCATAACGAAACTTTTTAATATTGAATATCCAATCATTCAAGCCGGAATGATATGGAATAGTGGTTGGCGATTGGCTTCGGCAGCAAGTAATTCGGGTATTTTAGGTTTGATAGGAGCAGGCTCTATGTATCCCGATGTGTTACGCGAGCATATTCAGAAATGTAAAAAAGCAACGAATAAGCCTTTTGGCGTTAATGTCCCAATGCTATATCCAAATATAGAAGATATCATGGACATTATAGTTGAGGAAGAAGTAAAAATCGTATTTACTTCCGCAGGAAATCCTAAAACATGGACTATTTGGCTAAAAGATCGCAATATCACTGTGGTACATGTGGTGAGTAGTTTAAAGTTTGCACTGAAGGCGCAAGAAGCTGGTGTAGATGCTGTTGTTGCTGAAGGATTTGAAGCAGGTGGCCATAATGGTAGGGAGGAAACAACAACTTTAGCCCTTATTCCAATAGTTAAGGAGCAATTGGAAATACCCTTAATTGCGGCCGGCGGTATTGCAACTGGAGCAGCAATGTTGGCCGTAATGACTTTAGGTGCTGATGGCGTTCAAATCGGAAGTCGATTTGTAGCCAGTGAAGAATCATCTGCCCATCAAAATTTTAAGCAAATAGTGGTAGATGCCAAAGAAGGTGCAACACAACTTACTTTAAAAGAACTAGCTCCAGTTAGATTGATAAAAAATGATTTTTACAATCAGATAGAAGCGTTGTACAAAAAAGGTTCATCCGTAGAAGAACTAAAAACTTTATTGGGAAGAGCAAGAGCAAAACGCGGCATGTTTGAAGGTGATTTAGTAGAAGGCGAACTTGAGATTGGTCAAATATCTGGACTTATAAATGACATAAAACCAGTTTCTGAAATTGTTGCAGACATCATTAAGGAATACAATCTTAAACTTCAGGAAATTCAAAATAATTCTATGTTGTAGGATAGTAATTGAAATTATATTCTTCAAACAAAAAAAGCCATTCCAAGATTGAAATGGCTAATTTTATTTTGAAACTTTAGAATAATATTTTTAAATCCCTCTAAAATAATAGCAAAGTTTCAATGGATTAAACGCTATACGCTTAATTTCAGTAAAAATAAATTGATTTTATTAAAGTACAAAAGATTTTTTTGAAATGTTATTAACAATTTATAATCTAATCTACTGTATGTCAATCTGTTGAAATCTATTAAAAAACTTTGGGTTTACCAATGAAATGAAATTAACTTTGCGCACTAAAATTTAACCGATACAATGCTTCATCAATATACCAAAGAGTTCAAATACAATTGGCGTTTGGCTTCTCCTGTCATGCTTGGTATGTTGGGACATACTTTTGTTGGATTTATCGATAATGTAATGGTTGGTCAACTAGGCACAGCGGAACTAGCTGCTGTCTCTCTTGGTAATAGTTTTATTTTCATTGCAATGTCTATCGGTATTGGTTTTTCAACAGCTATTACGCCGTTAATTGCCGAGGCAGATTCAGAAGGAAATTTTGCCAAAGGAAAGTCATCGTTTAAACACGGCTTATTTTTATGTACTGTTCTTAGCCTATTGTTGTTTCTTTTGGTTTTACTCGCAAAACCTTTAATGTATTTAATGAAACAGCCAGAAGAAGTGGTTGCGCTCGCTATTCCTTATTTAGATTTGGTGGCGGTTTCGCTAATTCCGTTAATTGTATTTCAGGCCTTTAAACAATTTAGTGATGGTTTGTCCCTAACTAAATATCCAATGTATGCTACGCTTCTTGGCAACTTGGTTAATGTGATTTTAAATTACCTTCTCATTTTTGGAAAATTTGGAATGCCAGAAATGGGTATAGTTGGTGCTGCAGTTGGCACTTTGGTTTCGCGATTTGTAATGCTAGGTTATATGTGGTGGTTATTGGTAGCAAAAGAAAAATCTAAAGCCTATGTTACCAACATTAAATTTTTCGTGTTAGAACAACCAATGATTAAAAAATTACTCGGATTGGCATTACCTAGCGCTATGCAAATGTTTTTTGAAGTTGCCATTTTTACAGCGGCTATTTGGCTGAGTGGGACTTTAGGTAAAAATCCTCAAGCTGCCAACCAAATAGCACTTAATTTAGCCTCAATGACTTTTATGGTAGCTATTGGTTTAAGCGTAACAGCCATGATTAGAGTGGGAAATCAAAAAGGATTAAAACAATTCGTCAATTTAAGGCGCATTGCGTTATCTATCTTTTTAATGGGATTTTGCTTCGCGGTAATCTTCGCACTATGTTTTTTAATTTGGAATAATTTCTTTCCAACCTTGTATGTTGACTTAAACGATGCTGAAAATTTTGCCGACAATACCGAAGTTATTGAAATTGCCGCGACTTTACTAATCGCTGCTGCTATTTTTCAAATTAGTGATAGCCTACAAGTGATTGTTTTAGGGGCACTTCGCGGACTTCAAGATGTTACTATACCTACAATAATTACTTTTATTGCTTATTGGTTAATTGGTTTCCCCGTGAGTCTAATTTTAGGAACAGAGGAACGCCTAGGAAGTCTCGGTATTTGGCTAGGGTTATTAGCCGGACTGACTTCTGCAGCTATTTTACTAATGATAAGATTTAATTATTTAACAAAGAAGTTAATTGTGATTGCCGCGAAAGAAATCAAATAAGATATAATCCGATTGCTTCCTTAATTTGCGACCTCACTTATAAATTTAATTCGGTAAAGTCTGAGTTCTTCATCTTCGTAATCACCATCAAATTCATCAACGGCATCGGAAATTTTATCCGTATTCGATTCCATAAAATAATCGTGAATTTCTTCTTGTTGATCGTCGTCGAGCAAATCATCTAGCCAATAATTGATATTTAGTTTGGTACCCGAATAAACGATAGCTTCCATTTCCTTAATAAAGTCGTCCATATTCATACCTTTAGAATGTGCAATATCGGTTAGTGGTAATTTTCGATCAATATTTTGAATAATGTAAAGCTTAATAGCCGAATTACTGCCCGTAGATTTAACCACCAAATCGTCTGGACGCATGATATCATTGTCTTCAACGTATTGTGCAATTAGGTCAACAAAAGGTTGTCCGTACTTTTTCGCTTTTCCATCACCAACCCCATGCACATTGCCCAATTCTTCCAAAGTAATAGGATATTTAAGTGACATATCTTCTAAAGAAGGATCTTGAAAAATAACAAAAGGAGGCACACCCAGTTGTTTTGCGCGTTTTTTGCGGAGATCTTTTAGCATTCCCATTAAAACCTCGTCCGCCACCGCCGAACTTCCTGAAGTATTGGTAATAATACTATCGTCTTCGGTTTCGCTGTAAATATGATCTTCAGCCATCATAAAGGATTCGGGAGTTTTTAGAAACTCTCGTCCCTTAGCGGATATTCTCAAAACACCATAGGTTTCAATATCTTTTTCAAGTAATTTAGCTACTAACATTTGTCTTATTAAAGCCATCCAATACCTGCCTTCTTCTGCATTTCCAATGCCAAAAAACGGCAAAGTGTCTGTTTTATGCGACACGATAAGTGCATTGGCTTTCCCTGTTAAAACATTAACTAAATCTTTGGCCTTATATTTTTCGTTGGTTTGGTTAATTACTTTTAATATAGTTGCGACCTCGTCTTTAGCTTCTTTTTGTTTCTTAGGATAGCGAACATTATCATCCATATCACCACCTTCTCCAGTTTCGTTGTCAAATTCTTCCCCGAAATAATGCAAAATAAACTTACGTCTCGAAATAGAAGTTTCAGCATAACCAACCACTTCTTGGAGCAGTGCATGACCAATCTCTTGTTCTGCCACTGGTTTACCAGCCA
Organism: Flavobacteriaceae bacterium; assembly: GCA_018402135.1. Classification (GTDB taxonomy): domain Bacteria; phylum Bacteroidota; class Bacteroidia; order Flavobacteriales; family Flavobacteriaceae; genus Paucihalobacter. The sequence continues at coordinate 391,553 of JAGYJF010000005.1, forward strand.
TGAATTTTTCGAGTTTTTCAATGTCTTTATAGGCATAAAATGCAAGGCAATGTCCTTCGCCTCCATCACGTCCTGCACGCCCAGTTTCTTGGTAGTAGCTTTCAATACTTTTAGGAATGTCGTGATGAATAACAAATCGTACATCTGGTTTGTCTATTCCCATACCAAAAGCAATGGTAGCAACCACAACCTCAGTATCTTCCATCAAAAACATATCCTGATGTTTAACGCGGGTTTTGGGATCTAGCCCTGCGTGATAAGGAATAGCGTTCACGCCATTTACTTGCAATACTTGTGCGAGTTCTTCAACCCTTTTTCTGCTTAAACAATAAACAATACCTGATTTACCGGCATTTTGCTTAATAAACTTTATAATGTCTACGTCAACATTTTTAGTTTTGGGTCTTACTTCGTAGTATAAATTTGGTCTGTTAAAGGAAGCTTTAAAGGTAGTAGCTTCAGGAATTTGTAAGCTTTTTAAAATATCTTCCTGCACTTTTGGGGTGGCAGTTGCAGTAAGTCCAATAATGGGAATATCATCGCCAATCCTCTTAATAATATGTCTTAAATTTCGATATTCTGGTCTAAAATCGTGACCCCATTCACTAATGCAATGGGCTTCGTCTACTGCTAAAAATGAAATGGTAACGGTTTTTAAGAAATCGACATATTCTTCTTTAGTAAGTGATTCTGGAGCAACGTATAATAATTTGGTAACACCATCAACAATATCTTGTTTTACGCGTTTAATTTCAGTTTTATTTAATGATGAATTAAGCACATGCGCCACACCTTCATGCTCCGAAACCGCTCTAATGGCATCTACCTGATTTTTCATTAAGGCAATGAGTGGTGAAACCACAATTGCAGTACCGTCCTTCATTAGGGCTGGTAACTGATAGCATAGCGATTTTCCGCCACCAGTGGGCATGATTACAAAGGTATGGTTACCCTTCATTACACTTTCAATAACACCTTGTTGTAGTCCTTTAAATTTAGAAAAGCCAAAATATTTCTTTAGCGCAGAATGTAGTTCAATTTCAGTAATACTCATTAATCCCTTTTTGGTATTATATATTTATATTTGCACAAGTTTAAAGATAACAAATTCTTTAAATGCATCAAACCTAAAACAAAGTTAATTTTGAACAGTCAAAAGTCCATACTTTCTCTCGCCAAATCAACCATATTAGCTGAAAGCGACGCCATTGCTAATTTAGCAAATTTGTTAACAGATGATTTTGCCAAAGTAGTCGAGTTAATTTATAATTCAAAAGGGCGTGTTATCGTCACAGGCATAGGTAAAAGTGCCATAATTGCTAATAAAATTGTTGCTACGTTTAATTCTACTGGAACGCCTGCGGTTTTTATGCATGCTGCAGATGCCATTCACGGCGATTTAGGATTGATATTGGAGGATGATGTGGTTATATGCATCTCAAAAAGTGGTAATACACCAGAAATTAAAGTATTACTACCTTTAATAAAAAACGCGAATAATAATATAATTGCGATTACTGGAAAACCGGATTCATTCCTTGGTCAACAATCAGATTTGGTTTTAAACACTTATGTTGAAAAAGAAGCCTGCCCTAATAATTTGGCACCAACAACCAGCACAACCGCGCAATTGGTTATGGGCGACGCTTTGGCAGTTTGTTTATTGGAGTTGAGAGGTTTTTCGAGTAATGATTTCGCAAAATATCATCCTGGGGGTGCTTTAGGTAAACGACTGTATTTACGTGTGAATGATCTGTCTTCACAAAACCAAAAACCTCAAGTGCAACTCGATACAACTTTAAAGGAAGTAATTGTTGAGATTTCTGAAAAAATGCTCGGTGTAACCGCTGTTTTAGATGGTAAAAAACTAGTAGGAATCATAACCGATGGCGACTTAAGACGCATGCTCTATAAAAGTTCGGATTTAAATGGTATTGTTGCTAAGGATATTATGAGTGCCAATCCAAAAACTATTCAGGCAAATGCCATGGCGGTAGACGCCATGGAAGTGATGGAAAATTACGGTATTTCTCAATTACTGGTAGAACAAAATGGCATTTATGAAGGCGTTGTACATCTTCATGATTTGGTTAAAGAAGGCATTATATGATGGGTAAGAGAACCAATGATGAAATGTCATTTTTAGACCATCTTGAAGATTTAAGATGGCATCTTATTCGTGCAACAACCTCTATTCTTATAGCTGCATCTGTTGCTTTTATTTTTAAAGATTTTATCTGGAACGTCATAATTTTCGGCCCTAGAAGTATGGATTTTCCCACTTACAGTTGGTTGTGTAATATGGGAAATTTAATTGGTATTGAAACCACCTTTTGTGCAGAGGAGTTCCCTTTTATTATTCAAAATCGAACGGTTGCTGGTCAATTTTCCGCACATATCTGGACATCCATTTACGCTGGATTTATAGTAGCATTTCCATACGTCATCTTCCAATTTTGGAGCTTTATCAGTCCGGGATTATACGATAATGAACGTAAAAGTGCTAGAGGATTTATTTTTATTTCTTCTTTTTTATTCTTTTTAGGGGTTTTGTTTGGATACTATGTAATTACACCTTTGTCTCTAAATTTTCTAGCCAATTATACGGTGAGTACTGAAATTTCGAATGAATTCGATTTAGATTCCTACATCGCCTTAGTACGATCATCGTCCTTAGCATCTGGTTTGGTTTTTGAATTACCAATAATTATTTATTTTTTAACCAAGATTGGTTTGGTAACGCCGCAATTTTTGCGAAAATATCGAAAGTTTGCTTTGGTTTTTGTGCTAATTATTTCGGCAATTATAACACCGCCAGATATCGCTAGTCAAGTGATTGTAGCAATTCCTATTTTAATTTTATATCAAATTAGTATTTATATTTCTGCCGTTGTGGTAAGAAATCAAAAACGCAAAAAACATGTCTAATATAGTAGAAGAATTTAATGATTACCGCAGCAGAATGAACGACAAAATTCTGCAAGACAACAACAAGATTATCAAACGCATTTTTAACCTCGACACTAATGCATACCAAGAAGGCGCCCTAGATATAAAAACTAAGGAGCTTTTAGGATTGGTAGCTTCGGCTGTTTTGAGATGTGATGATTGTGTGAAATATCATTTGGAAACTTCACATAAAATTGGGTTGAGCAAAGAAGAAGTTAGTGAAGCTTTAGGTATTGCCACTTTAGTTGGTGGCACCATTGTTATTCCGCATTTACGCCGTGCTTTTGAATTTTGGGAAGCCTTAGAAGCCAATAATCAATCCTAAATTTCGTTATTTTATAGAATGTTTATCTTTATAAAAAAGTCTAAATGAAATTAAGAGCGGAGAATCTTATGAAATCTTATGGCGGTCGCGAGGTTGTAAAGGAGGTTTCAGTTGAAGTAAATCAAGGTGAAATTGTTGGGTTATTGGGTCCGAATGGTGCCGGAAAAACCACATCATTTTATATGATTGTTGGACTAATAAAACCTAATGGCGGCAAAATATATCTCGAAGATAAAGATATTACCAAGTTTCCAATGTACAAGCGCGCGCAACATGGTATCGGTTATTTGGCTCAAGAAGCCTCGGTTTTTAGAAAGTTAAGCGTTGAAGACAATATTTTAAGCGTTTTACAACTAACAAAGCTTTCAAAGAAAAACCAACTTGATAAAATGGAATCGCTTATCGAAGAATTTGGCCTGGGCCACATCCGTAAGAACCGGGGTGATTTACTTTCTGGTGGCGAACGCCGAAGAACAGAAATAGCAAGAGCCCTCGCCACGAGTCCAAATTTTATTTTATTAGATGAACCTTTTGCAGGTGTCGATCCAGTTGCGGTTGAAGATATTCAGCGCATTGTTGCAAAATTAACCAAAAAGAATATAGGTATTCTCATCACCGACCACAACGTTCAGGAAACCTTAGCTATTACCGACAGAACTTACTTAATGTTTGAAGGTAGTATTTTAAAAGCTGGTATTCCAGAAGATTTGGCCTCAGATGAAATGGTTAGAAAAGTGTATCTCGGACAAAACTTCGAGCTTCGCAAAAAGAAGCTTTTGTTTGAATAGTAGAATTTACTAAATGTTTCTTCCTATAGAGTTCGTTTAACAACCAACTGATCTATCGCCGACATGGCAATATAAATACCGATAATTATTGGTATTGCAGCAAAGTGAAACACAATTAAAAGCACCAAACATAGGATGATAAAGATATAACGACTGGCGTTGCTTTTAAATCCACCAGGTTTAAATTTTAAAGCGAACAATTTTAAAGGTGCATTTAGTAGAAAACAACTAAGTAAAGTTATGGCGACTAAAACCAATGGATTTAAAATTGTTGCATTCATAAGATCGCTGTTCTGATATTCAAGAATTAACGGTAAGGATAAAATTAGAATGGTATTTGCAGGCGTCGGTAAACCTTTAAAATAGGTTTGTTGGTCTTCGTCAATATTAAATTTAGCTAATCTATATCCAGAAGCCAATGTTATCGCAAAACCAAGGATTGGCAAAAATGAAGAGGTAAATCCATGAAAATTTAAAGCTGTATTCCAAGCCTCAGAAGTGCCGTTCATATCTGGGGCGCCAACAGCAATCTCAAGTAATTTAAATATAACAATTCCAGGCACGATACCGCTGGTAACCATATCGGCAAGGGAATCTAACTGAATTCCCAAATCGCTTTGAACTTTTAACCATCGTGCGACTAGCCCGTCAAAAAAATCGAAAACAATACCAAGACCCACAAAAATACCTGCCATCGTAAAATTACTATTAACAGCAAAAACAACAGCGATGCAACCACAAAACAAATTTAATAAAGTAATAATGTTAGGAATGTGCTTTTTCACGTCAAAATTTATTAATAAGGTAAAAATATAAAAGTATTTCAATCTTTCAATCTATTTATGCAATAACTAAGGTTGTTTGAAGTTTATAAAAATGAAAAATATGTGCATCTTTGTAAAAAAATTGCTGTTGAAAAATTACGCCATAGTTGTTTTAATACTGCTATCAACGTTTGCCTTTTCGCAATCCACTCGAAAATATTCAAATGAATTTATGAATATTGGCGTTGATGCAGCGGCTTTAGGGATGAGCAATGCCGTTGTTTCGCAAACCAACGATGTTACTTCTGGTTACTGGAATCCAGCTGGTTTGGTGCATTTAGAAGACAACCAACTGGCATTAATGCACTCTAGCTATTTTGCCAACATTGCTAATTTCAACTACATTGCTTACGGCATGCCTTTAGATGACCGAAGTGCTATTGGTGTTTCTTTAATTAGATTTGGTGTTGATGATATTTTAGACACTACCCAGCTAATTGATGATCAAGGAAATATTAATTACGATAGAATAAGTACTTTTTCAACCGCCGACTATGGAATTACATTTTCATATGCTAGAAAATTGCCTTTAGATGGTTTAAATTATGGAATTAATGCAAAGGTTATACGCAGAATAATTGGCGATTTTGCATCCTCTTGGGGTTTTGGTCTTGATGCAGGAATTCAATTTGAAACCAGAAGTAATTGGAAATTCGGAATCATGGCAAGAGACATCACTACAACCTACAACACCTGGACTTTTGATGAAGAAAAATTCGAAACTATTAGTGGTGCTATTGAAGGACAAAATCAGGAATTACCAGAAACAACCGAAATTACCATTCCGAAACTGCAAATAGGAATGTCTAAACAATTCATTTTTAATTATGATTATTCGTTGTTAGCGGCATTTGATTTGAATGTTCGTTTTGCCCAAACTAATGACATTATTTCAACGGAGTTTGCTAGTGTTAATCCAGCTGTCGGATTTCAATTTGGTTATACCGATTTGGTGTTTTTACGTGCTGGTTTAGGTAATTTTCAGAATGAGTTACAAATTGATAATTCAACAGATTTAACCTTTCAGCCTAATTTTGGTGTTGGATTTAAATATAAAGGTATTTCAATAGATTATGCCTTTACTGATATTGGAGACCAAAGTGCAGCATTATATTCTAATGTGTTTTCATTAAAATTAGATTTTAGTGTTTTTAGATAATTAGGTCGAATCTATGTATAATTGCTATTTTTAAGCAATCTTTATATGCATTTATGAAGCAACTATTACTTGCCTTATTAACAGGAATTTTACTAGCTATTGGTTGGCCAACTTATGGTTTTTCTTTGTTTGTTTTTGTTGGGTTTGTTCCACTTTTACTTGTCGTATCTCATTATTTAAACCATCCAAAAAAACACAATGGTTGGCGATTATTGCTGTTTTCCTATATGGCTTTTTTAATTTGGAATTATTTCACCACCAATTGGTTGCGTTTTGCTGACGTGTTTGGTGCTAGCTTTGCAATTTTGGTAAACTCTTTATTAATGAGTTTGGTGATTTTAATTTATTACAAAGTGGCAAAGCGCACAACCGTCGCGCGATCTTTAACTTTTTTAGTCGCATTTTGGTTGTGTTTTGAGAAGTTACATTTAGGTTGGGAATTTTCTTGGCCATGGCTTAATCTGGGTAATGCTTTTTCTGAACAAACTTCATGGATTCAGTGGTATGAATACACAGGAACCTTTGGTGGTAGCTTATGGGTTTGGATTGTAAATATTGTTGTGTTTTTATTGTTTAGAGACTTCAAACTTTTTACTCAAAAGACCAAGATAAAATACACAATAAGTATTGTTATGTTGTTTTTGGTTCCTATAGTTATTTCAGTTTTAATTGGAAATTCATACAAAGATGGAGGTGAAACATTTGAAGTGATAGCCTTACAGCCGAATATAGATCCATACAATGAAAAATATAGTTTTACAAACGATGCCATTGCTGATTTATTAATCAAACTTTCTAATCAAGAAATCTCAAGTAATACATCCGTTATTTTGGCTCCCGAAACTGTATTTGCTGATAATGTTCGGCTCAATCAATTTAATAATTCTAGTTTCAAATTTAAATTAGATGCCTTTGTTTCAGCAAATCCAAAAGTCAACTGGCTTACAGGAGTTTCATTTATTCAGTTCATTTATGATAAAAATAAGGTGAAACCAAAGTCAAATCAGCTTCGAGAGCAAGTGTGGTATGATGATTATAATTCGGCCGTTTTAATTAAAAGTAGTGCCGAACCGCAATTGTATCACAAGTCGAAACTGGTTGTTGGTGTTGAAGATTTACCGTACCAGTCTGTTTTAAAACCTTTACTCGGTGACGTTATGATTGATTTGGGTGGTACCGTCGCCATGAAAACCACTCAAAATTATCGAAGCGTTTTTTCTACAAATACAAATGATTTAAAATTAGCCCCCATTATTTGCTATGAATCTGTTTATGGTGAATTTGTAACAGAATACTCCAGAAATGGCGCCACTTTATTTACCATCATCACCAACGATGCTTGGTGGGGCGAAACAGAAGGTCATCGCCAACATTTAAGTTACGCTCGTTTGCGCGCTATTGAAAACCGACGTTTTATTGCTCGAAGTGCCAATACAGGAATTTCTGCTATAATTAATCCCAAAGGAGATATTGTAGCTTCGCTTCCTTATAACTCGCAAGGCGCGTTAAAGGGCAATGTTGTGACGAACACAAAGCTGACTTTTTATGCCATAGCAGGAGATTATATTGCGCGCATTGCTATGTTTGTGGCGATTTTGGTTTTTCTAATTGCTATGTTTAGGAGAAATCGATTAAAATTATAATCAACCATAAGGTTTAAAGATACCATATTGACAATTTTTTTTAAGAATGGTATTTCACTTTAGGATATTTCCTAACTTATTGTAAATTTGAATGTTTTTGAATTTATTACGAGTCAAAAGGAATATTTATGCATAAGAAAAAGGGCATACACTTTGAAATTTCAGAGCGCAAAGTGTTGTTAAGGTTATTTGATGTTGGACTTATACTCTTAACGCTGTATTTGCTAGAATCATTCCTACCTTTTAACTATCTCACTATTTCAACTGATAACACTATTTCAATCATTGTTTTGCTATTGTATTTTACAATTTTTGGAACTGTTTTTGAATTATATGATTTACAGAAAGCTAGCAAACTCGATATTAGTTTTAAAAATATTGTATTAGCATCCTCTATAACAGTTTTGTTTTATTTGCTAACACCTGTTGTTACTCCATTTTTACCAGAAAAACGGCTTCAAATTATCTACTTTTATTTAGGGATAATTTTGGCTATTTTTTTGTGGAGACTGGCCTATATAACCTTTGTTCAATCTCCTAGATTTTACAAGAAAGTTTTGCTTGTTGGTGAAATTTCAAATCTTTCCAGTATACTTGAAGCTTTGCACGATGTGGATCCAAACTACAAAATTATTGGATTTATTAATTCAGAATCGATAAGAAAAGATGCTGTTAAATTTAAAGGACTAAAAGAGTTTCATGTAAATGATTTAAATAAAATTATTAACGATCATAAGGTTTCCGAAATATTGGTAGCGAGTTTTAATGACGATCATATTTCAACAGAATTATACCACGGTTTAATAAATTTACTAGAGAGCGGTTTTACTATTCGCGAATTTACGCAGGTATATGAAGAAATGACTTATCGTGTACCTATTCAGTTTGTGGGCAAGGACTTTTACAAATATTTTCCTTTTAGTAGAAGTAATCAAAATAAGTTATATCAATTTTTCAGACGGGTTTTTGATATTTTGTTTGCATGTATTGGTTTAGTGGTAGGAATTTTGCTGCTTCCTTTCATTTTCATTGGGAATCTTATAGCCAATCGGGGTCCTTTATTTTATACCCAAGAACGCGTTGGTAAAAACGGACATCTATTCAAAATAATAAAGTTGCGAACCATGATAATTGATGCCGAAAAAAATGGCGTGCAATGGGCACAGAAAAATGATATCAGAATTACAACTTTTGGAAATCTTTTACGACGATCGAGAATTGATGAAATTCCGCAGGTATTGAATGTTTTAAAAGGAGAGATGAGTATTATAGGACCTAGACCTGAACGGCCGTATTTCGTGAACGAATTATCGCAAATAATTCCTTTTTACGAAACACGTCATATTATTAAACCTGGCTTAACTGGTTGGGCTCAAATCCAAACGCGTTATGGCGCATCTATCGAAGACAGTTTGATAAAACTTCAGTATGATTTATTTTATATTAAGCATCGAAGTTTTTTTCTGGATATCAATATTATTGTAAAAACAGTAAGTACTATTTTGTATTACCGAGGTCAATAATTCGTTAATTTCTGATTAATTAATTGACCTTCACTTTCTTTTCAATTAAGGATACTTATCTTTGCAACTTAAAATTAAAAATTAAACCATGCAAGACGGATTATACGCCAAATTTAATACTAATAAAGGCACGATTTTAGTGAATTTAACTTTCAAAAAAACACCAGGAACTGTAGGCAACTTTGTAGCTTTAGCTGAAGGGAATTTAGAAAACTCAGCCAAACCGCAAGGCAAACCATACTATAATGGTTTAAAGTTTCATCGTGTAATTCCAGATTTTATGATTCAGGGTGGTTGTCCATTAGGTACAGGAACGGGCAATCCAGGTTATAAATTTGATGACGAATTTCATCCAGATTTAAAGCATGATAGCCCAGGTATTTTATCCATGGCAAATGCTGGTCCAGGTACTAACGGAAGTCAGTTTTTTATCACGCACATTGAAACGCCTTGGTTAGATAATAACCATACCGTTTTTGGAAAAGTTTTAGAAGGACAAGATGTAGTAGATGCTATTGCGCAAGGTGATTTAATTGAAACCCTAGAAATTTTAAGAGTTGGTGAAGAGGCCGAAAAATTTAACGCCATAGAAGCGTTTAGAACTTTTGAAGGTTCAAGAGCCAAAAGGATTGAGGCAGAACGCGCTGCCAAAGCAGGCGAATTAGATAAACTAGCCGCAGGTTTTAAATCGACCGATAGCGGACTGCGATATCAAATTATTCAAAAAGGAAGTGGAAAAATGGCTTCAAAAGGTCAACAAGTTTCAGTTCATTATAAAGGCCAATTAGCCGATGGAACTGTATTTGATTCCTCTTACAAACGCAACGAACCATTACAGTTTCAAGTTGGCGTTGGTCAGGTAATAGCTGGTTGGGATGAAGGTATTTTGTTATTGAATGAAGGTGATAAAGCCAGATTAGTTATCCCGAGCGATTTAGGCTACGGAAGTCGTGGCGCTGGTGGCGTTATTCCACCTGATGCGGTTTTAGTCTTTGACGTTGAGTTGGTGAAAGTTGGTTAAAACTTTATTATAGAATTATAAAAAAGCATCAAATTTTGATGCTTTTTTTATGCTTTATATTTTCCTTATCATGAAAATATTGGCCGATTTTGAGAAATCACTTAATTGAAAACTTAGTTGAATCTCAGCAATAATTGAATTTTTTACGGTTGAGAAGTAGATTTCTACAATTGAGTAATTTGACTTTTCGTATTTTTAGAAAGAAATAGATATTTGAACCATAATTAAAAACTCAATTTCATGATCAATTTAAAATTTATAATTGCATTCCTTCTTGTCACCTCGGTAGTCTTTTCTCAAAATGGAGACTCTAAAACCGTCACGGTTCAAATAGAGAACATAAAGAATACTAAAGGCCAATTAGTGGTTGGACTTTATAGTAATCCAGAAAGTTTTTTAAAAACACCACAAAAAGGAGAAATCATAAATATTGAGGGCAAAGTGGCGACCGTTCTTTTCAAAAATGTATCCTTAGGAATTTATGCTATTTCCTTATTTCATGATGAGAATAACAATGAAAAATTAGACACTAATTTTATGGGTATTCCAAAAGAAAGTTTTGCTTGTTCAAACAATGCAACAGGGTTTATGGGTCCACCAAAATGGGAAGATGCCAAGTTCGAGGTTAAGGACAATTTAACTGTAAAAATAAAATTTTAGTTCCATGAAAAAATTAATAAAAGCCATCGGAATTGGAATATTTATAGGTTTTATCATTTTGGTTTTGGATCAAAGTATAAGATATTTTAATACTGGAACCTTAGAATGGAATGGTAAATTTTGGATTTATGTGATGTATTATATGTTATATTCAATTCCGTTAACCTTGGTTAATACCTATTATTTTGAACATTTAAATACGAAGGTTAATTGGGAGAAATATAAATCCTTCAGACTTTCAATTGGTTTTTTTGGTTCTGTATTTATCACTTTAATTACTATATTTTTAGTTAGAATGTTCATTGCAATCATTCTTGAGAGTGAAAAATTTCAAACATTTATTGCAGGTGAACAAATAGAATATTATCTGGTCTCTCTTTTTATCACACTAATCATATCCTTATTTTTTCACGCCATTTATTTTTACAAAGAGTTACAAAAAAATAAAGTCAAGGAACAACAGGTGATTGCTGGTACAGCAAGTGCTAAGTTTGATGCTTTAAAAAATCAATTAGACCCTCATTTCTTGTTTAATAGTTTGAATGTACTCACAAGTTTAATTGAGGAAAATCCTAATAGTGCTATGAAATTTACCACAGCACTATCTAAAGTTTATCGATATGTTTTGGAGCAAAAAAACAAAGATTTAGTGACGGTTGATGAAGAATTAGATTTTGCAAGAACGTATATGTTATTGCTAAAAATGAGATTTGAAGACAGTCTTCTGTTTGAAATACCCGAGAAATCTTCTAATCCAGAAAGCAAGGTAGTTCCGTTATCATTACAGTTGCTGTTAGAAAATGCTGTAAAGCATAACATAGTTACAACTCAAAAACCACTAAAGATAAGAATATACGAAAGTGGCAATAATTTAATAATTGAAAATAATTTACAACCAAAACAAATTTTGAAAAAGGGTAGTGGTGTTGGTTTAAGTAATATAAAACAGCGCTATCAAATTTTATCAACTAAACAAGTATTAATCAGTGAGCAATCCGGCAAATTTACAGTGAGTTTGCCAATGCTTACAAAACAAATTAGTGTTATGAATACAAGTACCATCAATTCAGGAAGCATAGATGATCGTTATGTTAGAGCGCGCAAACGCGTTGAGGCTTTAAAGGAGTTTTATTACAACCTTATCTCCTATGTTATTGTAATACCAATTTTATTTTTAATATGGTATAAATTCACACCGCATGTGATACAATGGTTTTGGTTTCCGATGTTAGGTTGGGGAATTAGTGTAGTGTTTCAAGCCTATACTGTTTTTGTAGATAAAGGTGCTTTCGGAGCCAATTGGGAGCAAAGAAAGATTGAAGAATTCATGAAACAAGAGCAACAAAATAAATACAACTAAATCAAAATATCATGGAAACAACTGATAGAATCACATATTTAAAAGCCAAGCACAGAGTAGCTCAAATTAAAAGTTTTTACACCCATATTTTGGTTTACGCCTTAATAAATGTATTTATTATAACAGCGAAAATTCTCAATAATCTAAACAATGGAGAGACCTTTGAGCAGGCTTTTTTTGATTGGAGCACCTTTTTTGTAGCAATGGTTTGGGGTGTTTTTATGCTGATGCACGCATTCTATATTTTAATCTTACCAATGATTTTAGGCAAAAATTGGGAGCTCAATAAAATTGAATCTTATATGAAAAATGAATTACAAAATAAAACAAACTAACTTAATCAATAATAATCAAATGAAAACAATTGATGACAATTTTAATTCCGATTTTAGAAAGGAAGAAGCGTATTTAAGAGCCAAAAAAAAAGTGGATAGTATGATTGGTTTTTACTGGCATTTAGCAGTATATATAGTGGTAAATATATTTTTGATCGTATTAGTAGGAACCAATAATAACGAAGGATTTTGGAGTTTTGGCACTTTTGCAACACCAATGTTTTGGGCTATTGGTTTGATTTTTCATTTTTTAGGTGTTTTTGGTCCAGACTTTTTCTTCGGTAAGAATTGGGAAGAGAAAAAAGTGAAAGAATTTATGGATAAAGAAAAACAAGGTTGGGAGTAACATATTTCAAAGAAGAAAATGACAGTAATAATAATAGAAGACGAAAAACCTGCAGCCAGACGACTGGAAAGAATGCTTAATAAAATTGGCATCGAAATAAGTACGATGTTGCATTCTGTTGAAGAATCGCTCAACTGGTTTCAAAACAACAAACATCCAGATTTAATTTTTTTAGATATTCAGCTTAGTGACGGATTGTCTTTCGAAATATTTGAGGTTATCGATGTAAAATCGGCCATAATTTTCACGACTGCTTACGACGAATATGCCTTGCGAGCATTTAAATTGAATAGCATTGACTATCTTTTAAAACCAATAGATGATATTGATTTACAAAAGGCAGTCGACAAATTTAACACAAGGAATAGCAGTCAAAATCAGTTAATGACAGTGGATTTTAACGATATCAAAAAATTGCTTATCAATCCTATAGAACGTGCTTATAAGAAACGATTTGCCGTTAAAGTCGGTCAACATATTAAGTTGATAAACATTGAAGAAATTGAATGTTTCTATAGCGAAAATAAAGGAACATACGCCTTTACTAACGACGGTAGGAGTCATTTATTAGATTGTACTTTAGAAGAATTAGAGCCTGAATTATCGCCAAGTATTTTTTTTAGAACAAATCGAAAGTTTTTTGTAAATATCAATGCTATTAAGGATATGGTAAGCTATACTCATTCGCGGATACAGGTTAAATTAACATCTTACAATGTTGAAGATATAATAGTTGCTAGAGAGCGTGTGAAGGATTTCAAAGACTGGCTAGAGTAGTATCGGATAATATTAAATTTCATAACATCCGATAATTTTGTATCTTTGGTGTGTGAAAACAATAAATGTTACATACCGACAAGAATTAGCCACAACTTTTCATCGTTTGTTCGAAAAGCGTAACGCTTTGGTTTCACTTAGACCATTTTCGCAATCTGCTTTAAAAAGTATTCAAGAGGCTTTACTTATTGAATGGACGTACAATTCAAACAGTATTGAAGGTAATACTTTAAATTTGAGAGAAACTCAAATGGTGCTTCAACACGGCGTCACCATAAAAGGCAAATCACTCAAGGAGCATTTTGAAGCTAAAAACCATGAAGATGCCATAAACAAGTTGTTTAAGCTTGTAAATTCTAATTATGTTTTAAACTCAAAAGATATTCTAGGTTTACATAGTTTGGTGCTTCGAGCCATCGAGCAAGATTTTGCTGGTAGATTAAGGAACGGAGCTGTGCGTATTGCTGGTGCTAATTTTATTCCGCCAAACGCAAACAAAGTTCATGATTTACTCGAGGCATTAATTTTGTTTGTTAACGATAATCCTCAGCAGTTAAATGTAATTGAGCTGGCTACAGTTTTTCACCATGAATTCGTTTTTATCCATCCGTTTTTTGATGGTAATGGTCGTACTGTAAGGTTGGTAACGAATTTACTTCTTATGAAAGAAGGTTTTCCACCTGCCATCATTTTAGCCAATGATCGCAAAAAATATTATTCTGCTTTAAATATGGCAAATAAAGGGCAATTTGATAAACTTATACTACTTATTTGCCAAACGCTTGAGCGCAGTTTAAATATTTACTTGAGTGCCTTTCCAGATTCGCATTACAATTATCAAAGCATTTCAGATGTTGCCAATGAGCCTGATATACCTTACAGTCAAGAATATATCAGTTTGCTTGCGCGCCAAGGAAAAATTGATGCGCATAAAGAAGGCAGAAACTGGGTAACTACAAAAACTGCAGTAATCAATTATATAGATAGTATTAGTAATGGTAGTAATTAAGCTTATTCTTCAATTCTGTTATCGTCAAATGCCGATGGTAACAGTTTAGGGATAAGCTTTATTACCAACGGCAATAGCAACATACCGCCTGGTAAAATAAAAATGGCCAAACTAGGTATGGACTTAAAAATATCTAATAACTGTATTTGTACTCTTTTTTGCTCGTCGTCTGTCAGTTTACGTTGTGTTGACTGTCTTAAAATCCACAAAGCATCCTTACTTTGTCTTAATTCTTTTTGAAGTCTTTTGCTATTCCGTCTAATGAGTTTTATAACTAATTTACTTGAATTGTCGTAGAAACTATGTACTAAGTTTTTTGAATGTAGAAGGGCGATTTTATCTTTATAATTATCATAAAATTGATTGATTTGAATTACAGATTCATCAATAATACTTTCTGACAAGGTTAAATCAACTTTCAACTGACTTAAAAAGGCATGTTCTTTTAAATCAATCAACTGGTCACTCCACGACGCCATACATACCACATCAATCAAGTAATATTTTTCTAAATCATTTTTTAAAAATTCAATTCCTTCTTCATAGCCTAACTCAACATCGTCATGATAGCGCAATGAGGCTTCAAACAATTTCATTAAACTTACATCGTATTCTGATTTTTCTGGTTTTAAGTTGAAAACCATAATTACAATCATTTCAATAAGCGATTCAAAGCGCTTGGTATAAAGTGAAATTTCTGTGTTAGACTCTAAAAATTGCTTGTAGGCAAGTACATCTAAAAAAAGTAGCGCGTTGATTATAAAATAGTTGAAATTCTTGGTGATGATATTAGCATCTATATGTATACGTTTATCAATAATTTTTTCAACTAATAAAAGATTTTCTTTTGCACCAATAAGTTCGTTTAAAAATGATGTTTTATAAGCATTGTTCGATTTATAAAACGCAATAATAGACTCGGAAAAGGACAGCTTCGTCGGATTAAAGTTGGTATAAATATAATAGAATGAAAACCATAGATTGATTTTGCAGATTTCTTCCTCAGTCAAATCTTTCGTCTCGATATTGCTTGCAACTGCAGCAATATTACTTCCGTAAATAAAGCCTGATTTTCTCAATTCACAATAAAATTCGTGCAGAGGTAAATGCCACAACGAGCTATATTGTTCAGTCTTGTTTAAAAGTAATTTTATCCAACCATTTCCCGATGGATTCATAATTAATCATTTTTTACAAAGATACTTTTTTTGAATAACCTATTTATTCACATTTCATCTCAATGATTCTACACTTGAGTTATTAATTATTTTAAATATCTAGTTGGAACTTCAATTTTGTGCTATCAATTAAAACATATAAAGAAGTGAGACAATTATTATTTATCTTAATTTTCGTAATAACCAATACGATATTTGCTCAAACTACCATTTCTGGAAAGGTGCTAGACGTTAAAGGGATACCGATAGCTGGTGCCAATATTTATTTACAAGGCACTTATGATGGCGGGACGTCGGATGATTTGGGTGATTTTTCCTTTAATACCTATGAAAATGGTGAAAAAACACTCGTGGTGTCATTTTTATCATTCGAAACTTTTGAAATGATAGGTAATGTTTCAATAATGACTAAGTTGGACATTAGGCTTCGAGAGGATGTCAATACCATGGATGCGGTTATTTTATCTGCCGGAACTTTTTCAGCGGGAGATAATAGTAAAGTTTCGGTGTTAAAGGCCCTAGACGTTGTAACAACCGCTAGTGCATTAGGCGATTTTGTTGGCGCTCTACAAACATTACCAGGAACAACTACCGTGGCTGAAGATGGTCGATTATTCGTACGTGGTGGCGAGGCTGAAGAAACTCAAATTTTTATTGATGGGATTCGTGTTTTTACACCTTATAGTCCAACTACTAATAATATCCCTACACGAGGACGTCAGACTGTCTCAAAACTTAATAACTTTGTGAATAACCCAACGCTCATTTTATAGATATAGTCTTGATATTCATTATCTTCAAGTATGGAATATCAAAAAGGACAAAGTCGCCAACAAATAACCTTATTCACCACTTGTTTGGATGATATGGTACCATATGATAACACGGTACGTTTTATCGATCAATTTGTTGAATCATTAGATTTAGAAACAATGGGATTTGATAGCCTTGCAACCCAGGGCAGACCACCTTACAATCCCTCAGACCTACTCAAACTTTACATTTATGGTTACATGAACCGTATGCGATCGTCTCGAGTATTAGAAAAAGAATGCCATCGCAATCTTGAAGTTATCTGGTTGATGAAAAACCTAAAACCCGACCATAATACCATTTCACGATTTAGAAAAACCAATTCTAAAGCGATCAGGAATGTATTTAGACGTAGCGTTGAAATAGCCAAGAACTTTAACCTTATCGGGGGTGAACTTATTGCAGGAGATTCCACAAAGCTAAGGGCTCAAAACAGTAAGAAAAATAACTACAACCATAAAAAGGTGCAACGACATCTAGAATACATCGATAAAAAACTACAAGAACATAACCAAGCCCTCTCTAAAGCCGATGGGGATGAGAAACAAGACTTAGAAAATCAAATCAATCATCGTAAAGAACAACGCAAAAAGTACAAAAGGATAGAAACAGAACTTAACAAAAACACAAGCTCTGAAAACCCACAACTCTCCAGTTCTGATCCTGATAGCCGACATCAAATTGTTAGAGGCGTCATAACCGAGGTTTGCTACACAGCACAAACTACAGTAGATGCCAAGCATAAACTTTTTATAGATTACAAGATTACCAATGAAAATGACAAAAAAGCTATGGGCACCATGCTTAAACGGGCTAAATCTATATTAAGAACAAACCAATTTACCGCACTTTATGATAAGGGATACCATACGGGTAGTGAATTTCATATTGCAGATCAATTGGGTATCAAGACCCTTGTGGCCATACCTGCCATAGGACGCTCAAGCCAAGCACCAAACCCTGATTATAACTCAGAAAACTTCCTCTATAATGACATCTCAGACACTTATACATGTCCGCAAGGTCATACTTTAACCTCTAACCAAACCTCTTACAAAGCACGTAACTATACCTTTAAACAATACAAAACCAGTGCTTGTAAAACCTGTCCTGCACGGGAACAGTGTACAACGGCAAAATCCAATGGTAAAATTATTCAGCGCAGTGAGTTTACAGAAAACATAAAAAACAATGCTAACAGAGTAGCTAATAATGAACAACTCTATAAAAAGCGGCAAGCTTTAGTTGAGCATCCCTTTGGCACCATAAAAAGACAATGGGGGTTTGACCATATTATCACCAAAAAAGGCCTTAGAAGCGCTAGCGCAGACTTTGGACTGATTGCCCTAGCTTATAACTTAAAAAGATTAATAAACATCATGGCAACCCACAAGGATCATAAAAACAGGTTTTTTGAAATGCTATACCATGCATTTAGAACCATTTTCCGCTATTTAGAAGGTTTTTACAATTACAAACAACTACAATATAAAAACGCTTAAGTTTGACAAAATATCTTTCTAGCAGGGTGATTTCTTAAATGTTTTAGAAAAATATGCTAGTTTTGATACAAACTGCCGTTATTCACCATTTTTGTTTGATGGAATTACGTTTTCTACAGGTGGTTACTCGGCTGAATTTGGACAAGCATTGTCCAGCGTACTACTTTTAAATACGATTGACGAGCCAGATCAAAATAAAACGGATATTGGAATTATGAGTGTTGGTGCCACTCTTGGGAATACCCAAAAATGGCATAAAAGTTCATTGAGTGTGAATGCCTCGTACACTAACTTAGCGCCTTATTTAATGTTATATGAAGACAGAAATGATTGGCAAAAACCGTTTGAAGGTGCTTCAGGTGAGTTGGTTTTTAGACAAAAGTTAAACTCAGGATTGCTAAAATTATATGCGGCATTCGATGCCACTAATTTTGAACTGATTCAAGAAGATATTAATATAACAGAAGGTGTGAAATTTAAGCTCAATAATAATAACATGTATTTTAATGGTTCGTATAAAGGTATTTTATCCGATAATTGGTCTTTATCTAGTGGATTAAGCTATACCTACGCCAAAAATAAATTGGGTATCATAGACAATACTATTGACAATACCGAAAATTCATTTCATGGGAAAGTAGTTTTTAAACGTAGATTCAACAATAGATTCAAGATGAATATTGGTACCGAATATTTTGCAACTAAGTTTAATGAGCTTTTTGAGAGTAGCACAATTCAAGAAACACCTTTAGGATTTAAAAATAATATAAGCGCTGTATTTACGGAAGCGGATTTAATTTTCTCTAATAAATTAGCTTTAAAGGCTGGATTTAGAGGTGAATATAGCGAGATATTTAAACAGTTTACCGTTTCTCCTCGGATTTCAATTGCTTATAAAACAGCTAAAAATAGTCAAGTTTCCTTGGCATATGGCGACTTTTACCAACAACCAAATAGTGATATTTTAAAGTTTAATCAAAATTTGGAGTCGCAGCAAACATCTCATTATATTTTAAATTATCAATTTAATTCTGAGGGTAAAATATTTAGGGCTGAGGCTTACTTCAAAAAATATGATAATTTGGTTAAGTATGATACCGAGTTTCCAATTTTCAGTAGTGAATATAGTAATCTTGGCGACGGTTACTCCCAAGGGATCGATTTATTTTGGCGTGACAACAAAAGTTTTAAAAATTTAGATTATTGGTTTAGTTATTCCTATTTAGATACAGAGCGCGATTTCAGGAATTTTCCAGATGCTGCAGTACCAAGTTTTGTAAACAATCACAACTTCTCTGTTGTTGGTAAATATTGGATTGATTCGTTAAAAAGTCAGATCGGTATGAGCTATGCTTTTGCCTCTGGTCGTAGCTATACCAATCCTAATGAAACTGGGTTTTTAAATGCTAAAACAAAACCATTTAGTAATTTGAGTTTAAACTGGGCTTATCTATTAAGTCCACAAAAAATACTCTATTTCTCGATAAATAATGTGCTTGCAACTCAAAATATCAATGGCTATCAATATTCCAACACGCCAGATGTGAATGGCAATTTTAATAGACGCGCTTTGAGGCCAGCGGCAGATCAATTCTTTTTTGTGGGATTCTTTTGGACTATCAGTGAAAAAGGAACCGATAACCAACTCAATAATTTGTGATATATGAATTATAACAATTCATCCTAGTTAATTAACAATTCAGTAAAACGCAATTTATTTTTTTGATTGAACTAAATATTTTTGAACCAAAATCATTAAAAAAAAACAACATGAAACAATTTTTTACCATCATTATTTTATCATTAACACTAATGTTAAATGCGCAATCAAATTACGAAAAGGGAATGCAAAAGGCTTTAGATTTATGGGAAGCTAATAACTGGTCCGAAGCAGAACAACTTTTCGAACGTATTGCGGCTGCCGAGCCAGATAAATGGTTGCCAAATTACTACATTGCTCAAATGAACAGCATCAAATCATGGAATGAAAAGGATTTGGATGTGATCACTGCGCAATTAACTAAAGCTCAGGATTACCTTAATAATGCTATGGCAATTAGTAAAGATAATTACCATAATTTAGTAATGCAGGCGCAAATTTACACGAATTGGATTGCTTTAGATGGCAGGACTTACGGCATGAAATATTCATCAAAAGTAACAGAATTATATAACCAAGCTTATATCTTAGCTCCTGAAAATCCAATCGTTGCAATTTGTAAAGCCGATTGGAATATGGGTAGCGCCCGTTATTTTGGTCAGGATACTAAGCCTTTTTGTAAGGATGTAGAAAAAGCTTTGGTCCTTTTTGAAAATTACAAGCCAGAACTATTTTATCCCAATTGGGGTAAACAACGCGCTATTGAAATTTTAAAGTCTTGTAAAGATGAATAAAAAATACAAAAACTTCTGTTTACTATTAGGCAAACAGAAGTTTTTGTATTTTTAGTTTATTTCACTTGCAGCAACAATTTTAGATGTGGCGCCATTTTGTTCGCTAATCACGAACACTTTTCCTTTAATGTTTCTGTTCGCATCACCACAGTCAATGCACCAGTTACTATTAGAATGACTCATTGTAGCTCTGCCGTTTTCATCCGTTATAACAGAGGCAAATTTACCTCCATCGGCTTCATTACTTGGGTTCCACGGCTTAAGATTAGATGTTTTAAAATCTGAATTGTTATTTGATTTAAACTCCATAATTTCTCCAGTATAGGTGGTTTGTGGCGTGCCTTTAACCGAAGCTAAAAGTGCTACGGCGCCGGCCTGATCGCTAAAAACTCCTTTTGAAATAACACTACTTTCATTTTGAACCTGCAATTCTAATCTTATTTTTTTAATTTCTTTGGAAGCCGATTTGATTGCTTTTGGTGTTGAGACAGAAACATTGGTTTCGGTTTCGTCAACATTGATTTCGGTTTCTTTCGGGTCGTTTTTGCAAGAAAAAATTACTGCGAAGGCTAAAATGCAAACCATTAAATTATAATGACTTGTATTTTTGATTTGGGTGATTAAAAATTTACTCATAGTTTATTTTAATAAATTAATTATTGAATTATTGAATTATTGAATTATACCGCCACAGCTTACTCTCCCACCAGCATCGCCAGTTGGTTGTGAAACGAAGTCATCAACCCCTTGATGTACAATTACAGATTTGCCTAAAATATTCTTATTCACATCATCGCAGCCTATGCACCACTTGTCAGTTGAGAAATTTACTTCTCCTTGTCCATTTTCGTCAACTGTAAAATTACCGATATCGCCTAAATGAAATCCTTTTTCATCATCCCATTTTCCGTGTGGTTGGGCTGTGGGATTCCAATGACCACCAGCAGAAGTGCCATCGGCAGCAGTGCAATCTGCCTTTTCATGCAAATGAATGGCATGTTCACCCGGCGTAAGATTAATTAGATTTGCAGTCATACGAACAACACCATCTTCTTCTGTAAAAGTAACAACGCCACCAGCCTGGGTATCGCTCTTAGATTCTAAATTGATGGTGACCGTTTTCAGATTATTCATGGGTGTTTCATCTATTTGTTCTGCTTGTTCAGTAGAAGCTTCATTCTCTGTATTAGTAGAATCTTTTTTTTCATTTTTACAGCCTAAAAATAATAAGACTGTAAATATCAAGATTATTGCATGTTTCATTTTAAAATAAATTAAGGTTAGAAATTTCTATTCTTAGTCAAAGATAAGTAATAAGATGAGCATTTAAAACAATAGCGCCGTTTTGTTTAAATCTTGATTCAATTCACGTTACATCATTGAAAATTTGTTTTTATGATGTTTATCATTTTTCTTAAGATTTGATTGCTATAAATTTGACCTATAATTTCAGGTATGAACACTTCACTAATTCAAAAATATAATGTGGCTGGACCACGCTACACTAGTTATCCCACGGTTCCTTATTGGGATGAAGCTTCGTTCAATATTTCCGCATACGAGCAGTCCTTATTAACAACTTTTGCTGAAACGAATCGGGCAGAGGGCATTAGTTTGTATATTCATTTGCCATTTTGCGAACAACTCTGCACGTTTTGCGGTTGCAACAAACGCATTACAAAAAGGCACGAAGTTGAAGCGCCTTACATTGAAACACTCTTAAAGGAATGGCAATTATATTGTGATTTATTACCTGAAAAACCAATAATCAAGGAGATTCACCTTGGTGGCGGAACACCTACTTTTTTTGCGCCATATAGACTTCAATTTCTTATTGATAGTATAATTTCAAATGCAAAACTTGCCGTTAATTTTGAATTTAGTTTTGAAGGTCATCCAAATAATACCACTGAAGCACATTTACAGACCTTGTTCGACCTTGGTTTTAGACGTGTGAGTTATGGAGTTCAGGATTATAATTTTAATATTCAAAAAGCCATTCACAGAATTCAACCTTTTGAAAATGTAAAAAGGGTTACCGAATTAGCAAGAAAGATTGGGTATACATCGGTTGGTCATGACTTAATTTTTGGTTTGCCTTTTCAAACAGAAGCCGATGTTGTAAATACTATTAATCACACTAATTTATTGCAACCAGACCGAATTGCCTTTTACAGTTATGCGCATGTACCATGGATAAAGGGAAATGGGCAGCGCGGCTTTAAAGATGAAGATTTACCAAGCGCCGAAAGTAAGCGACAGCAGTATGAAACTGGGAAAAGATTACTTGAAGAAATTGGCTACATTGAAATTGGTATGGATCATTTTGCACTAGAAACAGATTCACTATTTAAAGCAACTGAAAACGGCAACTTACATCGTAATTTTATGGGCTATTCAGCTTCAAAAACTTCTGTAATGATTGGTTTGGGTGTGTCGTCAATTAGTGACAGTTGGTTAGGTTTTGCCCAAAATGAAAAAAACATTGAAGATTATTCTCAAAAAGTTAACAAAGGTGATTTACCAATTTTTAGAGGTCATATTTTGACTCCTGAAGATGTTGTAATTAGAAAACACATTTTAAATTTAATGTGTAATTTTAGCACACAGTGGGAAGATGACGACTTAAAGTTCAGTCAACTTCCAGATGTTTTAATAGCGCTCAAACCATTTGAGCTAGACCATTTACTTACCATCAATGCCGAAAGTATTGAGGTACATAACCAAGGTAAGCCGTTTATACGAAATATTTGCATGGCTTTTGATTTACGCTTGAAGGCGCATCAACCAAAAACGCAATTATTTTCAATGACCATATAACCGAATAACCAAAAAGAATCCTTAAATAATGAGGAGACTAATTAACTAAATCACCAATATCATGAAAAAAATTATTGTCCCCGTAGATT
Source organism: Flavobacteriaceae bacterium (assembly GCA_018402135.1). Taxonomy (GTDB): domain Bacteria; phylum Bacteroidota; class Bacteroidia; order Flavobacteriales; family Flavobacteriaceae; genus Paucihalobacter. The sequence continues at coordinate 415,068 of JAGYJF010000005.1, forward strand.
TCTCTAAACATTCCGAATATGCAATTGAGTCTGCAGCAATTTTGGCAAAACGAAATAATTCAGAAATTCTGGCAGTACACATGCTAGAACTATCTGAAACTTCATTTTCTCAATCTGATTCTAATAACCAGTTAAACGACTTGTTTATTATGAAAAGGGCTGAACAGCAATTTGAAGATTTTCTTAACAAGAAATTTTTAGAAGGCGTCAAAGTTACACCTATAATTAAACGTTTTAAAGTGTTTCGCGAATTGAACGAAATCGCTAAATCAGAACATGCCGATTTGGTGATTATGGGTTCACATGGCACCAGTGGCATGAGCGAAATATTCATAGGTTCTAATACTGAGCGTGTGGTACGCCATTCCGATATCCCAGTGTTAGTAATTAAAAACCAACCTAATAATATGCATTTTGAAAATGTTGTATATGGTTGCGACTTTACAGATGAATCAATTGCCTCTTATATAAAAGTTTCTAAGTTTTTTGCGGATATGGGAAGTAAGCTACATTTACTGTTTATAAACTTACCTGATTTCGCATTTAAAAGCACCAACGAAATGGAAGCGCGTGTAGCTGAGTTTTTGAAGAAAACTGAAGGAAATTTGAAAAAACTAAACGATGTTGTTTATTTCTCAGATTACAGTATTGAAAAGGGTATTTTGAATTATGCCAATAAGGTTGGGGCCGATTTAATAGCGGTGTCTACCCACGGCCGTAAAGGTATTGCACATTTTTTTGAAGGCAGTATTTCTGAAGACATTGCTAATCACTCAGTTTTACCCGTGATGACATTTAAGATCTAAAAATAGTTTTATTAATGATTTTACTAAAAGGCATCCTTAAAATAAGGGTGCTTTTTTTATAATGGTAAACTGCTTTTACCGTTTTTAATATCTATCACCAAATCATTTATACATTTATGTTTTAAATTATTTAAAAGTGCATCTCGCATAGGATTGGCTAAATGGTGCAAGGGGCATGGATTTAGATGATTACAATGGCTCAATCCGAGTAGGCAGCTATTTAGTTTGTCTTCCCCATCGATAGCATAAATAAAATTTATAACCGGTTCATTTTTATTCAATTCATCTAAATAAAAACCACCGTGAGGACCTTTTTCTGAATGGGCTAAATTTTTTCTTACTAGTTCTTGTAACAATTTGGCAATATAAGCCGGCGGCACATTGATCAGTGAGGCGAGATCGCGAGCAAGAATTTTATTTTCACTGGAAGTATGTATAGCCAAATACAAAACTGCCTTGAGAGCGTATTTAGAAGAATTTGAAAGCATTTTTTTTAAAGTGTAAAAAGGGGTTTTACAAATATAATGACAAATATAGATTTTTATAAAAAGATAAAAAAATCTTTATATATGATTATGGTCATATTTTATGCAAGTCCGTATCAATACATTTGTCTATATCAATAAAAACTAGTAAAATGAAATCATTAAAATTTTTTATCGTATTTCTATTAATCGCTTTTGTGGGATGCGCTGATAAGAAAGAAAACTCAAAGTCTAAGTCAAATTATTCTAAAAAAACCACCGAGACACCAGTTAAAAATGCCGTACCTGCTTCTAAACGAGTTGATTTAACGAGTAAAGGCGTAGGTCCAATTACAAGTGTCACTTTAGATGAAGTCATTAATAAAGATATGGCATCACATGGAGCTGAGGTATATCAAAAAATGTGCACTGCATGCCATAAAGTGGAGAAAAAACATATTGGACCTTCGCCCATAGGTATTCTAGAACGTAGAACTCCAGAATGGGTTATGAATATGATTCTAAATCCAGAACAAATGGTAAAAGAAGATGCTTTAGCAAGAGATCTATTAATTGAATTTAATGGTTCTCCAATGGCAAATCAAAATCTCACAGAAGAAGATGCCAGAGCAGTGCTTGAATATTTTAGAACATTGTAACTACCACAAGCTTTATTAAATCGAACTTTTTAATACAGAATTATAACAATTACTAACTAATACAATAACCATGAAAACAACATTGAAATTAATCCTGTGGCCTTTGCTCACTTTATTTATTTTGAGCTGTAATACCAATGCAGAAAAAGATAAAACAGCAGATACAATCACAACGGAAAAGAGTCAAGAAAAAACAGGTCAAGCTTTTATAGACGATAAAAGTGCATTACCGAATGCACTTAAACTTGCTATGGGCTCTGAGGATCATACTACCTTAGTCGCAGCAGTTCAAGCGGCTGAAGTTGAAAATGCTCTCGTGAATGTTGGACCATTAACCGTATTTGCCCCAACCAACAATGCCTTTGAAAAAATAGATCAAAACACACTCAACGATTTATTAAAACCAGAAAATAAATCACAGCTAGCTCTTATACTTACAAATCATGTAGCACCGAGTAATTATCCTATTGAAATGCTCGTGAAAAATGCTGAGAAGAATAGAAAACTATACATGGCTTCTGGCGAATATTTAGAGGTGACTAATGTAAACGGTGACCTACTTGTAGGAGGGACCAAAATTGTTGCTACGGTTAAAGTGAGCAACGGTTGGGTGCATATTGTAGACGATGTGATTTTACCAAAAAACTAATTTTAAACTTAGAATAAATGAAAACAATAAAGAATATTATTTTAGTAATTTCCACGGTTGGACTTATCTATAGCTGTGGAAATAATAATGGCGGTAAATCTGGAGCAATGGCTTCAAATAATGCTGAGAAAGTTTATGTTGCTCCAGGTGAACACGACGAATATTATGCGTTTATGTCTGGTGGCTATAGTGGTAACGTAACCGTTTACGGATTACCTAGTGGACGAATGTTTAAGGAAATTCCTGTGTTTTCCCAGTTCCCAACCTCTGGATATGGTTATTCTGAAGAAACAAAACCAATGTTTAATACTTCTTTTGGATTTGTGCCGTGGGGCGATGCCCACCATCCCGATATTTCTCAAACTAATGGCGAGCTAGATGGCAGATGGTTATTTATCAATGAAAACAACACACCAAGAATTGCCAGAATTAGTTTGACTACTTTCGAAACTGAAGAAATAATTGAAATACCAAACAGCGCGGGTAACCATGCATCTTCTTTCGTAACAGAAAATACAGAGTATATAGTAGCTGGAACTCGTTTCGCCGTGCCAAACCCTCAAAAAGATATGCCAATTAGCGATATGAAAGGTGAATTTAAAGGCCCATTAACATTTATTGCTATTGATGATGAAGGTCATATGAAAATTGATTTTCAGCTTAATATGCCAGGCTTTAATTACGATTTAGCGCATCCTGGAAGAAACAAATCACACGGCTGGTTCTTCTTCACCAGTTATAATACTGAAGAAGCCAACACACTTTTAGAAGTAAACGCTTCACAAAATGACAAAGATTATGTTGTGGCAGTAAATTGGAAAATGTTATCCGAATATGTCGCCAACGGCGGCGGAGAAAAGGTTGCAGGAACTTATGCTCATAATGTTTACAACGAAAAAACACATTCAGCTACATCTACCATGATGGAAGGTGTGATTTCTATTGATCCGAGAAAAGTTGAAGGTGCAGTTTATTACATACCAATTCCAAAAAGCCCTCACGGAATTGATGTAGATCCATCGGGAGAATATATAGTTGGAAGTGGTAAACTTTCTACCGACCTTAGTATTTATTCATTCACAAAAATTCAACAAGCTATAGCTAATAAGGATTTTGAAGGTGACGCTTACGGTATTCCAGTATTAAATTATGAAAATACTCTAACGGGCGTTGTTACCCAAGCGGGCTTAGGGCCTTTACATACTGAATTTGACGGTAGAGGGAATGCGTATACTACCTTCTTTATCTCATCTGAAGTAGTTAAATGGAAGTTGGAAACTTGGGAAGTTTTAGATAGACTACCAACTTATTATTCTGTCGGTCACTTGATGATTCCTGGTGGAAACTCTAGAACGCCTGATGCTAAGTACATGGTAGCCATGAATAAAATAACCAAAGACCGTTATTTGCCAACTGGTCCAGAATTAGAGCATTCGGCCCAGCTATACGATATTACAAGTGATAAAATGGAATTGATATACGATTTTCCAACCCACGGAGAACCTCACTATGCGGCAGGAATTGCAGCTAGTAAAATTAAAGATAATGTAAAAAAATACTACGATTTAGAAGACAATGATCATCCCTATGTAGCAAAAAGTGAAAGTGAAACCAAAGTGGTTAGAAACGGCAATGAAGTGCATGTGTATATGACGATGATTAGAAGTCACTTTGCACCCGATAATATTGAAGGTATTAAAGTAGGAGACAAGGTTTATTTTCATATCACAAACTTAGAACAAGATTTTGACGTGCCACACGGTTTTGCGATGATTGGTGCCAATACGGCAGAACTTCTTATAATGCCAGGGCAAACCAAAACGTCTACTTGGGAGCCTAAACGTGAAGGTGTTTGGCCATTTTATTGTACAGATTTCTGCTCTGCACTACATCAAGAAATGCAAGGTTATGTTAGGGTTTCAGCAAAAAACTCTAATACAGAATTAAAATGGTCCTTAGACGAAGAGTAACATTTTAAGAATAATAAAATTAATTATTAGTGTTATTGATTTTTATAACTCAGGGCGAGCGAGTTGGTTTGCTTGCCCTTTTTGTTCTTTTAAAAGCATCTTTAAAATTATTAACCAATACATAAAATTTCTGCTTTTAAAAATTAAACATCCAAAATTATTTCAAAATGAAATCAGCGAGTATATTAATGATTATTGGGTCGGCACTCCTAATGGGATTGTTTTTATTTCCTCTTTGGAATATTGTGCTAGAAGCACCACAATACCCAAATGGTATAGGCATGAACATACATATAGATGGGTTGCAAGGAAGAGATAAACACGATCTGCAAAACATAGATGGTTTAAACCATTATATTGGTATGAGAAAATTGCCAAAAGCAGACGAGATGTGGGAGTTTTCTACCTTTCCCTTAGTAATTGGCGGTATGTCTGCTCTTGGTGTTTTAATAGGCATTTTGGGCTTTTTTAAAGTATTAGGTTATAAATGGTTTTTATTCTGGTTAATTTTAATGACCACTTTAGGTGTTTTAGGAATGTACGATTTTAATGCCTGGATGGTAGACTATGGTACCAATTTAGATCCTAAAGCCATCATGAAAATGACCGATGCCGATGGTAATCCGTTGAGCTATAAACCACCACTTTTCGGAACTAAAGATATCTTAAATTTCAGAGCACATTCGTACCCTAGTTTAGGAGCCTATTTAATGGGATTAGGGATGTTATTAACCTTAGCGGCTTTTTGGATAGGTAGAAAAAAAACTTTAAAATGATGAAACTAACAAATTATCTTTTTTTACTAATACTAATTGTTTTTGGATGCAATAAAGCACCTGAACCAATTAACTACGGCATTGAGGTCTGTAATTTTTGTCAAATGACAATAGTTTCAAAAGCACATGCGGCTCAGTTAGTAACCCAAAAGGGCAAACAGCTAAAGTTTGATGCTATTGAATGTATGATAAATCATTTTAGAGATTCTAATCACGAAGAAAATTCAGAGGTATTGTTAGTCGCTAATTTGTACAACCCAGGTGAAATGTTAAGTGCAAAGGATGCTACTTACTTAATCAGTCCAAACATTCAAAGCCCGATGGGAGCAAATTTATCAGCCTTTAAAACAAAAAATGAAGCTAATAAGGCATTAGACAAACACGAAGGAACCATCTATACATGGGAAACGTTGAAGTTAAAAATGAATATCGAATCTGGTGATTTACTTAAACAATAATTTTGAATAATGACCACCTTAAATCATTTTTTAATACTTCTCTTAGCTTTGTTTTTTTGCCATTCTGTTAATGCCAAAACCCTTAATATATGCGTTACGGGTTGTAGTTATAATTCAATTCAAAAAGCAGTAGATGAAGCAGAAAGTGGAGATACTTTAATCATTAAAAAAGGAGTTTACAAAGAATTTGACATCACTATTTATAAAAAGTCACTTTATATTTCTGGTGAAAAAGGAACCATTATAGACGTCGATAATAAAGGATATGGCTTTAGAGTAGAGGCGACAGATATAACTTTAAAAAATATTACCATCAAAAATATTTTAATGAGTTATACGAAAGAATACGCAGCCTTATTTTTATTTAAGTCGTACGATTTCGTTCTGGAAAATATTAAAATTGAAGGCGCCTTTTTTGGAATCCTAATTCAAAAGTCTAAAGATGGTAAGATTTTAAATAACATAATTTCAGGTGAAGGAACTACAGAGGCTAACACGGGAAACGCGATTCATTTATGGCATTCAGAACGCATAGTTATTCAAAATAACAAAGTTCAAAAAATGCGAGATGGTATTTATATTGAATTTGGTAACTTTTGTATAATAAACAATAATGTGTCCAAAAACAACTTGCGCTACGGTCTTCATTTTATGTTTAGTAATGACAACGTTTATACCAATAATATGTTTAATAATAATGGTGCTGGCGTAGCGGTCATGTTTTCGAAGAAAATAAAAATGATTAACAATACCTTCAAAAAAAACTGGGGTCCAACCTCTTATGGTCTACTGCTTAAAGAGATTAACGATGCCGAAATTAAAAACAATTTATTTGAAGATAACACGATTGGAATTAACGTTGATGGCACTAACAGAATTAATTATACCGAAAACACATTTTACAACAATGGTTACGCAGTAAAAGTTCTAGGCGCTTGTTACACCAATATTTTTACGCACAATAACTTTTTGCATAACACTTTTGATTTATCTTATTCTGGAGCTTTAAACAGTAACAAGTTCGAGGAAAATTATTGGAGCAGTTATGTGGGATATGATTTAGATAAAAACGGAATAGGAGATGTGCCTTACAGGCCTGTAAAACTCTATTCATATTTGGTAAATAGAACACCTGAAGCTATTGTTTTGCTGAGAAGTTTGTTTATTGATATTGTTGATTTTTCAGAAAAAGTATCTCCGGTTTTTACACCTGAAAACTTAGTGGATAATAAACCCTTAATGAAAAAAATAGAATGGTAGTTGTACAAGACCTTCATAAAAATTTTAAAAAAAATCTTGTTTTACAAGGATTAAATCTTAACATAGAAATTGGTAAAACCACTGCTATTTTAGGTCCAAATGGTTCGGGAAAAACGACACTTATAAAAATTATTTTAGGGATGGTAATTCCGTCTAAAGGCGAGGTGAAGTTTAATGACATTAATATAAAAAATAACTGGATTTATAGGAAGGAGATTGATTATCTACCACAAATTGCTGATTTTCCTTCAAATATAAAAGTGATTGAGCTCATCAATATGATTAAAGATTTACGCAATAAACCTGCAAAAGATCAAGAACTTATTAAATATTTTAATTTAGGCAAATACCTTAATACCAATCTAGGAAATTTATCTGGTGGTTATAAGCAGAAGGTGAACCTATTATTAACGTTTATGTTTGATAGTCCGTTTATAATTTTAGACGAACCTACATCAGGCTTAGACCCAATTTCGCTAATTAAGTTGAAAGACTATATCAAGAAAGAACAACAAAAGGGTAAAACTATCATTATAACCTCACATGTTATGAATTTTGTTGAAGAAATCGCCAATCACATCATATTTATTCTAGATGGTAAAGTTTATTTTGATGGTAGCCTAAAAAATTTGAAAACACAAACCAATAATGACGACTTTGAACATGCCATTGCTAATATTTTAAGAGATAACAATGTTTAAAATTCTAAAATACAGTTTTTACGATTTAGCTCGAAGCCGTTGGAGTTATATTTACTTTTTGTTTTATTTATTGCTGAGTTTTGTTCTCTTGTTTCTAAATAACGATTTATCTAAAGCAATCATAACACTCATGAATGTGGTGCTAATTCTAGTGCCCCTGATAGGTACCATTTTCGGTGTAATGTACTATTACAATTCTCAAGAATTTACAACGCTTCTAATGGCACAACCCATAAAGAGGCAATCTATATTTTTAGGACAGTATTTTGGCGTGGCCTGTTCACTTTCAATTAGTCTTTTTTTTGGATTAGGTATTCCGTTTGCAATGTATGGGTTGTTTCAGTCTGCAGTTGTTCTTAACTTTATTATTTTGCTTGTAACAGGAGTATTTCTTACCTTCATTTTTACCGCTTTGGCTTATAATATCGCATTATCTAATCTAAATAAAATAAAAGGTTTTGGTTATGCTATTCTTCTTTGGTTGTTTTTGGCTGTCATATACGATGGCTTGTTTTTAATAGCCTTGGTAATGTTTCAAGAATACCCTTTAGACAATTTTTCACTGATAGGAATGTTATTAAACCCAATAGATTTAGCCAGAACTCTCATTATTTTAAAACTTGATATTTCCGCGTTACTAGGCTACACAGGTGCGGTGTTTAAATCGTTTTTTGACACCAACAAAGGATTTATTATTTCCTTTTTAATGTTGATAATTTGGGTGTTATTACCTGTTTTAAGAATATATTTAGTATCAAAAAAGAAAGATTTCTAATGAAAACAATTGTATTTAAAATAGTGTGTGCTATTTGTATGTTGATGGTGTTTGCTAGTTGTAATGAAATTCAAAATAAAGCTATAAATGAAGAACAACTAATTTTAGTTGATACCATTCCTTTAAAGCTAGTTAACGGCGAAAAATGGAAAGCTAATGTTGAAACAGCTGTTGGTATGCAACAGATAGAATCGATACTCAAAAAATTTAAAGATCTCAAGCGCCGTGATTATAAAAATCTAGCAGCGATCCTTTCAAAAGAAACCAGCGCAATTATAAAAAGTTGTAATATGACTGGTGAAGCTCATGACCAACTACATTTGGTTTTAGTGCCAATTTTAGAACAGGTTATGGTTTTAAAAGAAGACCATAACATCACCGATAAAAATACCGCCGTTAAAAATATTGAAAATTTAACCGGAGTGTACTATCGCTATTTTAATGACTGACATTTGTCATTTTTAAAAAATTAATTACGTCACAGTTTTAACGAATGAAAATTTCGACTTTACATAAAATAACTGCACTTATTCTGGTGGTTTTGTTGTGTTTCAACAATCTTAAAACCATACTTACAGTTAGTGATTTTATTTACAGACAAGCCGAAATAGCAAAAAATTTATGTATTCAAAAAGACAATCAGCAAGGCTGCAATGGTAAATGTCAACTAAAAATAGCTCTGGCCGAAAGTAATTCAGAATCCAACCCTTACGATATTCCTGCCGTCAACCGCACCAAACTGGATGTTTTTCAAAGCTCCGAGGTCATTCAAATTAAACTTGAAAATACTGAAATGACCGATGCCAATCTCATAAAAACGGTTTATATACCATTCTTTTTAATTTCTTCAACCCTCGAGGTAGCTACACCGCCACCCAAGTATTTCATTTAATAAATTTTGTTTTAAATCAATGAGTTAGACTATTTTTTATAGTTCTAACAGTGATGCCCTATCTAAGTTTTAATTTAAAAATATAAAAAATGAAATCTCTATATCTATTACTTTTTGCCTTATTAATTATTGTTTCATCTTGTAGTACATCAGACGATTCTGATAACCAACCAATCAATGAAATTCAAGACCTTTTACGCGTTCAAGAACTCGAAAATGAGTCGCATATTATAGAACTTTACACCAGTTCCGGAAAGTTCTATACCGGTTATAACCATATAAGTTTACGTATTAAAAATAAAATTTCTAATCAATTCGAAACAGGTGCGTCTTTAACATGGATGCCGGTGATGCAAATGCCAACCATGCAACATTCTTGTCCAAAGTCAGGGATTGTAAAAGAATTAGGTAAAGATACTGTTTTTGAAGGATTTATAATCTTTCAAATGACTAATACTGATGCATCAGGATGGTCTTTAAAATTTGATTATCAAGTTAATGGTGAGCAATTTACAGTAACCGAAAACATTGAGGTTTTTCAACATGCGCAAAAAAATGTCACCGCATTTATGGGTTCAGATAATACCAGATATGTCTTAGCTAATATAGGTCCGGCACAGCCAATAATTGGAAACAACGATTTAACTCTTGGTTTGTATAAAATGGAAAACATGATGACTTTTCCGGTGGTTATTAACTATACTATTACGTTGGACCCAAGAATGCCTGGTATGGGAAATCACAGTTCACCCAATAATACTGATTTAACTTACTCTGCGGTCGATAATTTTTATCACGGTAATCTGACGCTAACCATGACAGGTTATTGGGTGCTAAATTTTCAATTACTTAATGGAAGCAATGAAGTTTTAAAAGGTGAGCCGGTTACCGATGAGAACATACAAAGTAGTCTTTTTCTAGAGTTAGAATTTTAGCAGATACTTTATTTCGCAAACAAAGTTTTCGGGTAAATTATCTTATCTAATGGTCATTCACTCGAAAGCTTTCAATACAATTTTAATATTAAAAACTTAACGATGAAAATTAAGTTGATTGCTGCCTTTATTTTCGGCGTAATTCCAATTATAACGGCTCAAAATACAGAACAAAATATTGCTAAGGACACAACCAATTTAAATGAGGTAGTGATAATTGGTAGAAAAAGTTTAAGCAACTTTAGGCAACCAAAAGCCTTGGCTAGTTTGGATGAATTTCTTGAAAGTTCAAACAAAATTGTAATGATTAAACGAGGTAATTATGCCTGGGAGCCAAGTTTAAACAGTATGGTTTCTGAACGTTTAAATGTTACCATAGACGGCATGCAAATTTTTGGCGCTTGTACCGATAAAATGGATCCTATTACATCGTATGTAGATGTTTCTAACCTTGAAAAAGTATCTATAAATTCCGGACAGCAAGGTACAGAGTTTGGCAATGTAATTGGTGGTGGTATTAATTTAGAACTTCATAAAGAAGCGTTTAGCGATAAAGGTTTTAAAATGGGAATTGACAACGGATTTGAAACCAATGGTAATTATAAAATTTTCGGAGTTGATGCCACCTACGCCGCATCAAACTTTTATTTGATTGCTGATGGTATTTTTAGAAAATCTGAGAATTACGAATCTGGTAATAGTCAGGAAGTGTTGTATTCACAATTTCAAAAAATTAATGCTTCGGTAGTAACGGGCTATAAAATTTCAGAAAGTCATCAAATTGATGCTAACCTTATTATTGACAGAGCAACAGATGTTGGTTATCCGGCTTTGCCAATGGATGTGTCTTTGGCCGAAGCCTTCATCACTTCTTTAAGTCATACATATACACCTGAAAACTTGTATTTTAAAAGTCTTGAGAGTAAGTTGTATTTTAATACTATAACCCATATTATGGACGATACGCAAAGACCCGATGTGCCAATTAGAATGGATATGCCGGGCTGGAGCGATACCTTTGGTTTTTATTCAAAAGCACATTACAATATTCAAAAACACCATATAACGGCTAATTTAAATGGCTTTTACAACAGGTCTTTAGCCGAAATGACCATGTATTCAACCATACCCAACCAGCCTGATATGTTTATGTATACCTGGCCCGATATTAGAACTTTATATTCAGGAATTTTTATAAATGATGACATCGAAATTAACGATTTGCACAGTATTAGTTTTGGTACAAGAGTTGGTTTTCATCAAAATGAAATAGCCAGACAAGAGGGTATTGAAAGCCTAAAAATATTTCGTTCTAATGTGGAACAATTTAATAATAGGTTGCTGTTAAGTATTAATTCTAACTACAAGTTGTCCCTGAAAAATTATGAAGTAAACGCAGGTGTTGGATACGGAGAGCGCGCACCATCAGTAAGTGAAGGTTATGGTTTTTTCTTGTTCAACAGTTTCGATAATTACGATTATATTGGCAATCCAAACCTTGCCAATGAAAAAGCTTACGAAGCCAGTTTCAGTATCAAAAGGCATTTTAAGAAAGCCTCGCTAAGTTTGGAGTCGTCAGCATTTTATATTGAGGATTATATTATTGGAGTTATTGCCGAAAATACTCCAAGTATGACAATAGGGGCCAAAGGTGTTAGGCTTTATGAGTCTTTACCAAATGCCAAAATATTTAATGTGGCCTTAAATTCTAATTTTGATATTTTACCAAAATTAAAGGGTCAAACAGTTTTGGGTTATAGTTACGGCAATGGCAGCGATAACAATAGTTTAACATTAATAAGACCATTTTTTTATCGGGCCGAAATTATTTATCGGTCTCACCAATTTGGTGCAACTTTTCAGTTAGAAGGTAATGGTAATCAAACCAGATACAGCAGCTTTTATGGCGAAGACCAAACACCGGCATATGCTATTTTAAATCTTAATTTAAGTAATCAGTTGGTGATTGATAATGTTAAGGCAATTTTTAAATATGGCGTTCAAAATTTGTTAGATAGGGAATACAACACATTTGCAGACTGGAACAATATTCCACGTCCGGGAAGAAATTTTTATATCAACGCCTCTTTTGTAATTAATTAGTAGATGTATTGATGTTTTTTGCAAAAATAACATTGGTGATCATTACAATTAAGCCGAGTGCAATTAGTAAAGAGCTGTAAAAAAGCGACCAATAATAAAATTGAAAAGTATTACCACCTGAAAATACGATAAGCCCTTGAAAAAACATTAACAATTCTGAAGTTACAATACCCGTTAAAAAAAGAAAAATGCCAAATAAGGTCAATTGATTTGATTTTGGCCTATAAAATTTTAATATCATGTAAAACAATAAGCTCGAAATAGCACCTAACATCAATAAATGGATAAAACCAATAATGAGATTTCTGTTTTCAAATGCAGCAGATACTAAACTCTCTGAAAGTGTAGTTAATTGAAAAGCAGATTTTAGAAGTAAACTTCCCATGCCAAAATAAATCAGTATTTTACTGATGAAGCCGTGTTTTTTAAAGTCGATTTTCTGGATAATCAACCAACAAAAACTAACTAAAACTAAAAACTGAAGGAGGCTACCAATTGCATTTAACCAGAAAAAGACTGGCAGCATCGTATGCCAGTAGGCGGGTAGGGCAGCCGTTAAAATTACTGAAATCACTAAAATACAAATTACTTCGCGTATTCTTTTTATTGTTTGGCTTATACCCGTAGAAACTAGCCCCAATACTGCAAACACAAACCATCCATTAAATTGAAAGTGTAAAAACCACTGTATGGCTAGGTCATAAAAAATTGAATCCGAGCCATAAGCCTTTATTGCGTAGCCTAAAAACCATACCCCAATTGTAGAGATAAGCATAAATATTAAGGCCGCTTTTACAAGCAATTTAGAAACAATAGACAAATTCTTTAAGTGTTTCCAGATATGATAAACAAAAAAGTAACTACAAAATATGTGTAAGGTTGAAAATGTAATTGAGACTAAGGCATAACCCTGTACGGGGAAACTTATCATCATCCCTATAACCGAAAATTGCGTTAGCCAAAATAATCTATAAAATAATTGAGCATGCGTTTTTACGACCAATTGAACCAATAAAACGTAAATACACAGGTACAACCATCCCAGCATCGCTACATGAGAATGACCGTGGATTAAAAATTGATAATTAAGTGGTATACCGCCAAGCACGGCGTAACGCAATAACAAACCCATTGTTGCTGCAATCATAAAATTAATCAGGCAAACAACAATGGGTGTTTTAGTTAACATGGCAGGAAGTGCAATGATGGTCTAATTTAATAAGAAAACACTTTGGCTTCTAAACTCAACGCTTTCGGGAATAAAATGTTGTTTTCTAAATGAATATGTTTGTGTAAGTCCTTCTCGAAATCATTTAGCATATTGTAAGCTACTTTATAAGTGTTACAGGCGTGTGCAGGTGGTTGATAGTTATTTGACAGTTCGGCTATTAATCTAAATCTTTCACCTTCAATATCGTGTTCTTCTTTCATCATACTAATTGGGTTTTGAGCTGTACCAAAATGAGGTAAATTTATAGGTGTATTGAAATCGTGAGCTTTCACCAGTTTTTTTATAAACGGAAAGAGTATGAGCTCTTCTTTTTTCATATGCGATGCCAGTTCTCCGGTGGCCTTTTTAAATTCATCAAAAATTTGATAGAGTTCAGGATTAGCATGACCGTGAACTTTACAAAGTTTTTCCAAATATTGAATTAAAACCGGACTTTTTGACTCAACATATCTGTGATGTTTTTTTTCAATATAATCAATAAGCAGATCAAGAGGCCACGATTTAAAATCGATATGTTCTTCACCTTTCTGGGTCATAACAATATCTAAATCGTGTAAAATAGCATCTATCTTTATAGCTTTTTTATTGCATACATCTTCGAGCGTTCTGTCCCCTTTACAGCAAAAATCTACGCCGTATTTTGAAAATACTGAGGCTGTTCTATAATCCTCAGCAACATACTGTCCTATTTCTTTTTGAGTATCTTTTTGTATAGTTTTCATAAGTAATTAATTTCGGATAATTATATCCTGTTTATATGTAATTTTTTTAAGTTTTTAGAAATGCTTCTCCAGATTTGATGCCTAATGCTAGTTCTTCCAGACTTGTATTTTCTAGCATAAACTTTAAATCTTCTCTTACCTTTTTAAATTTTTCATGGACGGGACACGGATGATTTTCATTACAAATTTCTAATCCCAGACCACAACCGCTAAACACCTGATCACCATCAATCGAAGCCACAATGTGAGCAAGTTTTATCTTAGCTAGCTTCGATTTGTCTATCTCAAATCCACCATAAGCGCCTTTATAGGATCTAACAATATCGCTTTTAACTAATGCTTGCAAAATTTTTGCTGTAAAGGCTTGTGGCGAAGCAATTTCCTTTGAAATATCTCTTGGGGAAATCCGCTTGCCATCATAAGAATTGATCGCTATAAAAATGCACGCTTTAATACCGTACTCACAAGCTTTTGAAAACATAAATTATTATTAAGTAATAAGCAAATATACGATTTTTTTAATTAGGATAAAAATATCCTAATTAGTTTTCCTTGTTTTTTTAACTCAAAAACAAGTATTTACAAAATATTTATATTATTAATAATATAAAGTATAGCAATTGTAATTTATTTTTGTAAATTTGTTAACCAAATGGTTAAACTAATTAGTTAAATTTATTTTTATATGACTAAACATAAAGACAATCAAACTGAAGATCAAATCCTGAAGGCGGCTCAAATTATATTTCAAACAAAAGGTATGGATGGTGCAAGAATGCAAGAAATAGCAGATAAAGCTAGTATTAACAAAGCCATGTTACATTATTATTACAGAAGTAAACAATTGCTTTTTGAAGCTGTATTTAATAAAGCCTTTTCATTATTGGCACCTGAGCTCAATAGAATACTAAATGACAGCTCGTCTATAGAGGAAAAAATAAAGAACTTCACAGACAATTATATTAGCTTTATGATAAAGCATCCTTATTTGCCGGGTTTTATAATACAAGAGTTAAATAGAAATCCAAAATTCATTGAAAAGCTTGAATCAAACGTCTCTTTTCCCGACATCACCAAGTTTAAAAATCAGGTGAAAAACGAGATAGAAAACGGAACTATCATCCCAATTAGTGCTGAACAACTATTTATCAACATCCTGTCTTTAAATGTTTTTCCTTTTGTTGCTTCTCCTTTGATTAAAGCCTTAGTGAACGTAGATGATACAACCTACCAAACTATATTGGAAGCTCGAAAAAAGGATGTGTCCAATTTTTTAATTAATGCCATAAGAAAATAAATCGATGAAACATCTACTTATAATTGGTGTCTTAGTTCTAACAACCTATATCAGCTATTCCCAAAACACTATTAATCTTGAGACCTGTTATGAGGGTTTAAACGCAAATTATCCGCTTGTTAAACAGCATATTATTTTAAACCATCAAAATGAAACCGAACTTTTAGCCATTAAAACACAGGCACTGCCTCAACTTAAGCTAAATGCGCAGGCTACTTATCAAAGTGATGTTACAGAAGTACCTATTCCAAATACTGGAATTGAACCTCTTAATAACGACCAGTACCGTGCCACCCTTACAGCCAACCAATTAATTTACGCCGGTGGAAAAATTAAAGCATCACAAGATTTACAAAACACCATAAATGAAAGAAAAAAACAAGAAGTTACGGTTAGTTTATATCAATTAAAACAACGTGTTAATCAGTTGTATTTCTCAATTCTTTTAATGGATGATTATGCCAAATTATTAGGTCTGAGAAAAGCACAGTTAACCAGTAAATTAAATGAAGTTAAATCCGGAATCGAAAACGGTCTGCTTTTACCCACTTCTGATAAGGTGATTGAAGCTGAATTATTAAAAATTTTACAACAAATTCAAGAGGCAAACAACAATAAATCTAAGTTGATTAATTCCTTAGCTGGATTCACAGGAATTTCGATTCAGATGGAGACCCAATTTGAAAAACCTTTTCTCTCGATCGACGATAACTCAAATTTGCAAAGACCTGAGATTGGATTATTCGACTTACAAAAAGAAGAAATAGAACAACAACAAAATATAGTTTCCAAATCTTTATGGCCAGAACTTAAAGGTTTTGCAACCGGTGGTTACGGAAATCCCGGACTGAATATGCTGGAAAATAATTTTAGATCCTTTTACATTATTGGACTTAATATCAACTGGAATGTATTCGACTGGAATACCAATAAAAAACAAAGACAGGTCTTAGATTACAATAAAGAATTGATAAAGAATCAAGAAGAAGTTTTTAGGCTAACTAATAACATTGCTTTAAATGAACAATATAAAGAAATAGAAACTCTTGAAAGTAGCATTGCCATTGATCAACAGCTCATTTCTTTACAAAAAGAGGTGGTAAATACTTACGAATCTCAATTGACATATGGTGTCATCACAACTTCTGAGTACATCACTGAGCTCACTAAATTATACGAAACAGAAAATCTTTACAATCAGCATAATACGCAATTACAATTGGCCAAAGCAAATTACAAAACAATCAAAGGAGATATTAAATAGACTTATAATGAAAAACATACAAATAATAGGGACTGTAGTCATTGCTATAACGCTTTTAACGGCATGCAATTCTAATGGTGATAAAGCAGATGGTTACGGTAACTTCGAAGCCACCGAAATAACCGTATCCTCAGAAAATACTGGTAAATTAATAGAATTTAATTTAGAAGAAGGATATGTGATTGAAAAAAACAAATTCATCGGTTATATAGACACCATTCCTTTGCATTTAAAAAAGCAACAACTTTTAGTTCAAAAAGACCTCATTAATGCCAAATCTAAAGGTGTTTTATCCCAAATTAACGTACTACAAGCTAAATTGAAAACTGCAAAAATAAACAAAACAAGAATTGATAATCTTATTAAAGACAATGCCGGTACTCAAAAGCAATTAGACGACATTGAGGGAGAAATAGCCGTTCTGAACAACAGTATTCGCAGTATTGAAATTCAAAACGCACCGGTAGTTAATGAACTAAAAAGTATTGATGCGCAACTCGATCAACTCAACGATCAAATTACAAAAAGCCAAATAATTAATCCCATCCACGGTACAGTACTTTCAAAATATGCCGAGCCCAACGAAATTGTAAATTATGGAAAACCATTATATAAAATTGCCGATTTATCCACTATGGAATTACGTGTATACATTAGCGAAACCCAATTGCCAAATATAAAGATAGGTGAAACAGTAACCGTCAAAATTGACGATCAAGATGGTATGAAATTCTTTACTGGAACCGTTGGTTGGATTGCTTCTGAGGCAGAGTTTACGCCTAAAATTATTCAAACAAAAGAAGAACGTGTGGCCTTGGTGTATGCTGTAAAGGTACAGGTAAAAAATGATGGTAGCTTAAAAATAGGGATGCCTGCCGAAATGTGGTTAAATATCAATAATTAATTATTCAAAGTCGTGACACGCCCAATAATAAACGGTATAATAACTAATGTAATGAAAAGAGCATTCTATCTGTCTTTTAAAGAAATATACAAATGAAATATCTAATACTACTAGCATTCATCGTTTTTGCAGGTTGCAAAAATGCGAATATTCAAACAAATCAATCTCAATATAATTATTTAAAAATGAATTTAAAAGATTTACATACCCAAGATAAAGCTGTACAAACCAACTTACTACTTCAAGCAGAACAAGGTAAGGTCGTTTCATTACAAATAGCAGCAAAAGAACAATTAAAAGAGCATGTTAGTGAAGTACCAGCAATTCTAATTTGTGTTTTAGGTAAAGCTGTTTACAAACAAGAATCACTTGAGGTAACTTTATTAGCCGGAGATTATGTCTTGATACCCAAAAACATAAAACATGAGGTAAAAGCCATCACCGACAGTAATTTTATATTAATAAAATAATGGGAATAACCTTAGATAAGATATCGAAATCGTATGGTAAAATAAAGGCTTTATCGAATATTTCTTTTAATGTTAAACCGGGAGAACTTTTTGGACTCATAGGTCCCGATGGCGCAGGAAAAACCACGTTGTTTAGAATTTTAACAACCTTATTGATTCCGGATGAAGGTGTGGCAACTGTTGCGGGTTACGATTTGGTGAAAGATTACAAAAATATTCGAAACAATGTGGGTTACATGCCTGGAAAATTTTCTTTGTACCAAGATTTAACTATTGAAGAAAATCTTCATTTTTTCGCCACCATTTTTGGAACCACTGTTGAAGAAAACTACCAGATAATCAAAGATATTTATGTGCAAATTGAACCTTTTAAACATCGAAGAGCTGGAAAATTATCGGGTGGAATGAAACAAAAATTGGCATTAAGCTGCGCTTTAATCCACAAACCGAAAGTGCTTTTTTTAGACGAACCTACAACCGGTGTAGACCCTGTTTCTAGAAAGGAATTCTGGGAAATGCTCAAACGATTGCAACAAACGGGCATTACCATTTTGGTTTCTACACCTTACATGGACGAGGCTGCCCTATGCGATAGAATTGCTTTGATTCAACACGGGAAAATCCTAGAAATCGACTCACCTAAAATGATAGTAAAGCACTATCCAAAACCTCTTTATAATGTGAAGGCTCATAATATGTATTTGCTTATAAACAGTTTAAACCATTATGAACACAAACATAGTGTGTATCCATTTGGCGAATTTATACATTATACCGACAGCCGGAAAGATTTTAATCCTGACGATTTGAAAAATTACTTAGAACATGAAAATCTTTTTCATGTCGAAATTGAAACAACAACACCAACAATAGAAGATACCTTTATGGAATTAGCAAAATAATGAAAACACAAAACGTCATACAAGTAGAAGGATTAACCAAAATGTTTGGTGATTTTACAGCAGTAAATGCCATTACCTTTGAGGTTAAAAAAGGTGAAATATTTGGCTTTTTAGGTGCAAATGGTGCAGGTAAAACTACGGCTATGAAAATGCTTATTGGTATTTCCTCACCAACCTCTGGTTTGGCAAAAGTTGCCGGTTTTGATGTTTACAAAGAGACCGAATCTATTAAGAAAAATATTGGTTATATGAGTCAGAAATTTGCTTTATACGATGATTTAACCGTGAAAGAAAATATCACCTTTTTTGGTGGTATTTATGGCCTCTCTAAAAAACAAATCAACCAAAAACGCAGCGAACTGGTCGAAGAGTTAGGATTGGTAGATGTAACTAACAGTTTGGTTTCATCATTGCCATTGGGTTGGAAACAAAAGCTGGCATTTTCGGTATCGTTAATTCACAATCCTAAAATTGTTTTTTTAGATGAACCCACAGGTGGTGTAGACCCAATAACCAGAAGACAATTTTGGGAAATGATTTATAACGCTGCTCATAAGGGCACTACCATTTTTGTAACTACACATTACATGGACGAGGCCGAATATTGCGACCGCGTTTCTATAATGGTAAATGGTAAAATTGAAGCACTAGATACTCCCAAAAAACTAAAAGAACAGTATAAAACAGATAGCATGAACGACGTATTTTTAAAATTGGCAAGAGGATGAAACGTTTTGTTGGTTTTATAAAAAAAGAGTTTTATCACATATTTCGGGATCGGCGTTCTCTATTCATTTTGTTCGGAATGCCAATTGCCCAAATATTATTGTTTGGTTTTGCCATTACCAACGAAATCAATAATGTAGATATTGCCGTCTTAGATCAGGCTAAGGATGCTACTTCCAAAGAAATTATCAATAAAATAGCTGCGTCTAAACATTTCAGTATTATTGATATCATTGAACAAGAATCATCTATAGAAGCCATCTTCAAAAAAGGTAAAGTAAAAGCGGTGCTACAGTTTGACAATAACTTTGGAAGCAACCTCATAAAGTACCAACAGACAACGGTACAAATTCTTATTGATGCCACAGATCCCAATATGGCTAGTACCATCAATAATTATATTACAGCCATACTTAAAAATTACCAAAGTGATATCAATGATAATGTCACCCTAAATTACCAAATCATTCCAAAAAGCAGAATGGTATACAACGCCGAACTAAAAAGCGTGTATATGTTCGTGCCTGGCGTTATGACTGTTATTTTAATGTTGGTTTCGGCCATGATGACTTCTATTTCCATTACGCGCGAGAAGGAACAAGGTACTATGGAGATTTTGTTGGTTTCTCCTTTAAAACCCTTTCAGGTAATTATAGGTAAAGTGTTTCCTTATATTTTTCTATCAGTGATTAACGCACTGGTTATTGTGCTGTTAAGTATCTTTGTTTTTAATGTACCGGTAAATGGTAGTTTTATTTTACTAGGGTTTGAAAGTGTACTGTTTATCATCACTTCTTTGGCTTTAGGTATTTTAATTTCAACTATATCAGCCACACAACAAACAGCCATGATGATTTCCCTTATGGGTCTAATGTTGCCTACCATCTTACTATCAGGTTTTATTTTTCCTATTAGTAGTATGCCTTTACCACTGCAAGTGATTAGTAACATTATACCCGCCAAATGGTTTATTATTATTGTAAAAGGCATCATGTTAAAAGGAGTTGGTATAGGTTTTATTTTAAAGGAAACATTGATTTTGGTCGTGATGACTATGGTTTTTATTGGCATAAGCGTTAAAAAATATAAAATAAGACTAGAGTAAGATGAAACACTTCTGTTAAAAATTTTTAATTCACAGAAGTTTGATTATACGTGTTTTACCGGACTAAGAAAAAACAAATAAAAAAAAGATGAAAATAATTCTGTACATCATAAAAAAGGAGTTTAAGCAAATCTTTAGAAATAAAGGTATGTTACCCATCATTTTTATTTTACCAATTCTGCAATTAGTTATCTTATCTAATGCCGCTACCTATGAAATAAAAAATATAACATTTGGTTATGTAGATTTAGACAATACTATAACATCAAGAGGTTTGATAGAAAAGTTTGAGGCCTCTAATTATTTTAATATTTCCAACAAATTTTCTTCTGAAAAAGAAGCTTCTAACAATTTGCTAAAGGGTGCAATAGATGCTTACATTTATATACCGAACTATTTTGAACGCGATTTACAGAAACATAAAATCAATTCGGTTGGTGTATATGTAGATGCTATAGATGGTGCGGCAGCAGGTGTCATTAATGTATATATCACGCAGATTATTCAGAACTACAGCAGAACTATTACAGCAGATTTTATTCAGGTTTCCGATGCCGTTCAAAAACCCAATATCGTAGATAGTATACCTTTATTTTGGTACAATCAAACGTTAAATTACAAAACATTCATGGTACCTGGTATTTTAGTTTTATTGGTTACAATGATTACGCTGTTCTTGTCAGGCATGAACATCGTTAGAGAAAAAGAAATTGGAACATTGGAGCAAATTAATGTAACACCTATAAAAAAACACCAATTTATAATAGGTAAGTTATTTCCTTTTTGGGTGATAGGAATGGGACTCTTAACAATTGGTTTGATATTGGCAAAAATAATATTTAATGTTCCTTTTGTAGGGAACCTAGTACTGCTCTATGGCTACACCTCAGTCTATATTTTAGTCGTTTTAGGCATGGGCTTATTCATCTCAAATTTTACCGATACCCAACAACAAGCAATGTTTATTGCTTGGTTTTTTATCGTTATTTTTATATTGATGAGTGGATTGTTTACGCCCATTGAAAGTATGCCACAATGGGCCCAATGGCTAACAGAATTTAATCCTATTAGATATTTTGTCGAAATCATTAGAATGTTGATGCTTAAAGGTTCAGGTTTTATGGATATTTTACCATTAGCCTTAAAAACGCTGGCCTATGCTGTTGTAATGAATGCACTGGCCGTTTGGAGTTATAAGAAAACTATCTAGGAGATTTTAAATATTTTTCAATGTCTAGTGCCTGTAGCTCTTAACTATTGCTTCATATGTTGTCAGGGAAGGGGTTAAAATCTCATAATATTGTGTTGATTACTTGATTTAAATGGGTTTTCTAAAATTAATGACACTGAATATCTCCCGAAACCATTTCTACCACAGGAGTCGGGGAGATGTAAGGAATACCAAGCCCCAAACCTCTTAAAATAAACAAGGCGCCTATAATTACCACAAATACAGGAATGGCTTTTTGAATGCGCTGTTTTATTGTGCTATTGAGAAATTTACCTAAATAAATGGCTGCGGTCATAAGGGGAATAGTGCCTAAGCCAAACAAAGCCATATACAAACTACCTTGTGCAAAACTTCCCATAGCGACAGCGCCAAATACTGCCATATATACCAAGCCGCAAGGTAAAAAACCGTTGAGAAAACCAATAGTAAGAAACGTGTCAGCTGTTTTTTTATGAAGCGCTTGACCCAAACTTTTTTTGATGTAGCCTATGGCTTGATAAAGTGGTTTTGCCAGATTGAATTTTCCTATCCAGCGGTGAGGTAATAAGACCACAACAATCATTAATACACCGATAATTATGGAAAGCTGTTGTTGCATTCCGAAGATGTATAGACTCTTGCCAATCAACCCAAATATCAAACCAATAATAGCATAAGCCAATATACGGCCAATGTGATACATGCTTATTTGGGTGATTTTTTTAAAGGAATTAGATCTATCTACTGGCAACATAAAAGCAATGGGTCCGCACATCCCAACACAGTGCAAACTGCCAATTAAACCTAATATGAATGCCGAGTATAACATTTAGTAAGTAATCTGTTCTTTAAATAGGTATTTAGTTTTGTTGAGTTCCCATTCAACTGAAAGGTTCCAACGACCATCTAATAAACGATTGTCAGGTACGAGCAATGTGTGATTAGACAATGAAATTGGCATTTCAAAGTCCAGATGTTTATTAGATGGTCTATAAAGGAACACTTTTCCGTTTATTTCATTGGCATTTATGTTTTTAGGAAAGGTAATAAGCATACCTTCAGTTGTTTTTTTCCAAGTAATTTGTTCGCTTAAATTATTTGCGTTTTTTTCATTTTCAATTGATTCTTGAAATTTAAGTTCTTGTTGGTAGTAATTTTCAACTACCAAATCGTGCTCGTATTTGTCGTTGGTCAACATACTTATTACAAAATACATGATAAATGCAATGAAGCCTATAAATGCTAATACGATTGCTGTTCCCCAGTTAATTTTCATCTGTTTATTTTTAATAGCTTCTTGGTCCTAAGAAATTTACTTCTGTGGTTTCAATGAGCTGTTCGTTATTATAAATATCTATGGTGAGTTTGTTTTTGTCGCCTTTTAGTAAATTCTTTTTTAATTCTATAAACAACGTACCTTCTGCAAAGCCTTCTGCTGGAACAATAATTTGGTTGTTTTCATGTGCTACCAAATTGATAGTTCCTATAACCCCACGAATTTCAAATCTTACATTATCAAAATCGTTGATGGTTTTATTTAATAATTTATAGGTAAAAACGTTGCTCACTATATTATCGTCTTTGTATTCATATCGTTGACCAGGAAGCCTAAGAATTTTAGCATCAACATCGGTTCGTAACGCTAGCATGCCCAAAAGAATACCAGTTAAAATAATGAGTACGGCTATATAGCCTTTCATACGATTGGTAATCTTGAACTTTTCTTTCTTTTCAATCTCGTTTTCGCTGGCATATCTAATAAGGCCTTTGGGTAGACCAACTTTTTCCATAATGTCATCGCACTCATCAATACATGCAGTACAATTAATACATTCTAATTGCGTTCCGTTTCTAATATCAATATTAGTTGGACACACATGTACACACTGAAAACAGTCAATACAATCGCCGTGACCAAGCGCTTTTCTGTCTTCATTATTACGCCATTTTTTACGGCCATTTTCATCTTCACCTCGTTTGTGGTCGTAGGCAACAACAATGGATTTATTATCGAGTAAAACACCTTGTAGTCTGCCGTATGGACAAGCGATGATGCAAACTTGCTCTCTAAACCAAGCAAAAATAAAATAGAAAACAGCAGTGAAAATTAGGAGTGGAAATAAAGTCCCCAAATTATCGGCAGGTCCTTCACTCACGTATCTAAGTAATTTATCGCTTCCGATAAGGTAGGCTAGGAAAATATTTGAAATTAAAAACGAAATAACTAAAAAAATGCTCCATTTAAAAAGTCGTTTTCTTATTTTTTCCGCATTCCATTTTTGTTTGTCTAAACGAATTTGCTTATTTCTATCGCCATCAATCCAATATTCTATACGTCTAAAAACCATTTCCATAAAAATGGTTTGCGGACAAATCCAGCCGCAAAAAATTCTACCAAATCCAACGGTAAACAAGATGATGAAAATGACACCAATAATCATTGATATCACAAACAAATGAAAATCTTGGGGCCAAAACGGAAATCCGAATATATTAAAACGGCGTTCTAATACATTAAACATCAAAAATTGGTTACCATTTATTTTTATAAACGGACTAACAAATAAGAAAGCCAATAAAATATAGCTTACCAGCTTTCTTTTTTCATATAATGGACCCGAAGGTTTTTTTGGATATACCCAATTGCGCTTGCCATCTTTATTGACGGTGCCAATCGAATCTCTAAAGATTTCGTTTTTTGGGGTTTCCATTTGGGATCTATTAAATTTTTATTTAATTCTTGGCAACAGTAGTTTCTTCAACCGAAGTAGTTTCCTCTTCAATTTCTGTTTCATCACCCTGGTTTTCTACGTCAGATTCAGTTTTATCATTCTCAGCTGGTTCAACTAGTTCACCTTCTGGGGGTTTAGGATTTATAGGTGTTGTACCTTGAAATTGCAGCACATAGCTTGCAACTTGCGCCATTTCTAGAGGTTTTAATTCAGTTTTCCACGGCACCATACCTTTGCCGGCACGACCGCCTTCAGAAATAGTTTGAAATACGCCTTTGATGTCATTTTCTAATATCCAGTAATTATCTGTCAAATTAGGTCCAATGCCACCACCACCGTCGGCCATATGGCAAGCAATACAATTGGCTTCGTAAACCCTACGTCCGGCATTTAAATCGGAAGCGTCAGTTAAAAGTTCAACAGTGTTAACATCAACCAAATCTTTATTAGCTTTTTTATAGGCTGCAATCGCTTCGTTAGCCATTACGTATTCAGTATTTAATTCATCAATTTGACCATCTGCATTAAATACGTGGTATCTAATCATGTAAACCACTCCAAAAATTATGGTTGCATAAAATCCGTAAACCCACCATGGTGGTAAGGCATTGTCTAATTCTTTTATACCATCGTAATTATGGTCTAAAATAATTTCTGCCTCTGCTTCTAAAGGTTTTGTGCGTGTTAATTTTGCATAGATTTTATCAAACCATGTAAATTTTATGGTTTTATTTTGTGCTGCTAAGTAGCGTTCTTTTCCAGCTTCATCCAGACTTTGAAACAGTATATTATCAATAGAAGATACTACACCTTCAATGGCAATAAGAATAAAAAGCACCAACAGTAAAAATATAAGTACAATAGGCTGTTCAATAAAAGCTGGTTTATCAACTGAAGGAACAAAATATTCAACCAACCCAGCTATAGCAAAAAATATAACGGGGATTCTAATATATGATGGGATTAATTTTCTCATGATAAGTCGTTATTTTGGTTGTTTTCTAAATTCTCGTTCTCTAAGGGAATATTGCTTACATTTTTGATGTATTCTTTCTTAGCTGTAATCACCCAGTAAAATAGAATCACAAAGAAAAAGAAGAATATCAAAAGCGAGATAATCGGGTATATTTCAATACCGCTTATACTATCCATATGGTTTTTTACAAATTTTAACATGGCTAATTAGTTTTGTACTGTTTGGTTATCTGAATCTTTTGCTTTAATGTCTGTTCCTAATCTTTGCAGATAGGCGATAAGCGCAACAATTTCTCTATTTCTCATTTCTACGAATTCGTCTCCGCCTGCTTGTTTATCTGATTCGTAATTGGCTGCGAAATCGGGGTCTGTATATAAGTTCTCTTCAATTTGTGTTCCTTGTTGAAGCATGAGGTTTTGCGCGTTGGCAATCTCTTCTTCGGTATAAGGAACACCAAGGTTTACCATAACCTCCATTTTTTTCTCTGTTTGAGATTTATCTAATTTATCTGTAATAAGCCATTGGTAAGCAGGCATAATAGATTCATTATTCATGGCCTGCGGATCGTACATGTGGTTAAAATGCCAGCTGTCGTTGTATTTGCCGCCTACGCGGTGCAAATCAGGTCCGGTACGTTTACTTCCCCATAAAAATGGGTGGTCGTATACAAATTCGCCAGCCTTAGAAAATTCGCCATAGCGTTCTACTTCACTTCTAAATGGGCGCACCATTTGCGAATGGCAACCTACACAACCTTCACGGATGTAAATATCTCGACCTTCAAGTTCTAAAGGTGTGTATGGTTTAACGCTGCTTATTGTAGGAATATTTGATTTCACAACCAAAGTCGGTACTATTTGAACCAAACCTCCAATTAAAATAGCAACAGTTGCATATATGGTTAATAAAACAGGTTTACGTTCTAACCAGGTGTGCCAACCTTCGCCAGCAACTCTGTGTTTTGAAACGCGCTGTAATTCGGGAGCTTCTGCTAATTCGTCTTGTACTGCACTACCCGATTTAACGGTTGCAATTACGTTATAAACAAGCACTAACATGCCAGTAATGTATAGGGTGCCACCAATGGCACGCATCCAATACATTGGCATAATTTCGGTTACCGTGTAAAGGAAATTACCATAAACTAAAGTGCCATCTGGATTGAAATCTTTCCACATACTAGCTTGGGTAAAACCAGCAACGTACATTGGCAAGGCATATAAAATAATTCCTAAGGTACCGACCCAGAAATGTAAATTGGCGAGTCCAACGGAATATAATTTAGTCTTGAATAATCTAGGAATTAACCAATAGATCATACCAAAGGCTAAGAAACCGTTCCATGCTAAGGCACCTACGTGAACGTGAGCAATAATCCAATCGGTGAAATGCGCAATAGCATTAACGTTTTTAAGTGATAGCATAGGTCCTTCAAAAGTCGCCATACCGTAACCAGTTATCGCAACTACCATAAATTTTAGAACAGGATCAACCCTAACTTTATCCCATGCACCGCGCAGGGTCAACAAACCGTTAATCATACCGCCCCAAGATGGTGCGATAAGCATTACTGAAAAGGCTACGCCTAAGTTTTGAGCCCATTCTGGTAAAGCAGTATAAAGTAAATGGTGAGGCCCAGCCCAGATGTAAATGAAAATCAAAGACCAGAAGTGAACGATAGATAATCTATAAGAATATACGGGTCTATTTGCTGCTTTTGGCACGAAGTAATACATCAAACCTAAAAACGGTGTGGTTAAAAAGAAGGCCACAGCGTTATGTCCGTACCACCATTGTACAAGCGCATCTTGTACACCAGCATAAACCGAGTAGCTCTTTAAACCACTTACAGGCAGGGAAAGACTATTGAAAATATGCAAAACTGCAACGGTCACGAAAGTAGCGATGTAAAACCAAATAGCAACGTACAAGTGCCGTTGGCGACGTTTTAAAATGGTTCCAATCATATTGATACCAAAGGCTACCCAAATAAGAGCGATGGCGATATCAAAAGGCCATTCAAGTTCGGCGTATTCTTTAGAGCTGGTATAGCCTAAAGGAAGTGTTATAGCAGCACCAACAATAATAAGTTGCCAACCCCAAAAGTTTAGTTTACTTAAAAAGTCGCTGTACATTCTCGCTTTTAGCAAACGCTGCAAAGAGTAATAAACTCCAGCAAAAATAGCGTTGCCCACAAAAGCAAAAATTACAGCGTTGGTATGCAATGGACGTAAACGTCCGAAGCTTAACCAAGATATGCCATCGGTGAGGTTAGGAAACAAAAATAAAAATGCTAGCAGCAGTCCTACAAGCATTCCTACAACTCCCCAAAGTATGGTGGCATAGAGAAAATTTTTAACGATTTTGTTATCGTAGTAAAATTGTTGCATTTCCATAGTTAGTGTGATTAGTCTTTTTTAGTTAGTGATTTTATAGATTTAGATGGTGATTTCTTAACGAGTTCATCATCAAAAAGCATTCTTACCGAAGGTGTATAGGAATCGTCGTACTGGCCTTTTCTTACGGCAAATACAAAGGCTACAAAAAAAATAAGTGCTACAATAACACTTACAGCTAATAAAATATATATGACACTCATACCTTTTAAATGTGGTTTCAAAATTAGTCTTGCTGCTCGATTACTAAAATGACAATGGTCATGTTTAATTTTTTTTCTGTTTTATTTTTTCAATTTCTTGCCTAGGATATTTGTACAAACCGTGGTGAATATCACAATACTTATAGAACTTAAAGGCATTAAAATAGCTGCTATTACAGGGGAAAGCTGACCTGTAACTGCAAAATATAATCCAACGATGTTATACATAAACGAAAGCACAAATGCCCATTTAATAATTTTGATGGCTTGTTTCGATAAATCGAGATAAGTGCTTAATTTATTAAATTTTGTAGCATCCAAAATAGCATCACAAGCAGGCGAGAATACGTTCACATTTTCTGAAATAGCAATACCTACTTCACTTTGAGCCAAAGCACCGGCATCATTTAAACCGTCGCCAATCATTAAAATACGTTGACCTTCGGTTTGATGATGTGCAATATATTCTAGCTTGTCTTCAGGTTTCTGATTGAATAAGAGCTTGGTTTTTGAAGGCAATATTTTTTTTAGATTTTCAAATTCACCGTCATTGTCACCCGAAAGAATAGTGAGTTCGTAGTAATTTTTTAATTGGTTGAACAATTTGGTTAAGCCTTGACGGTATTTGTTATAAAAGGTGAATTTCCCTTTGTATCTATTGTTCGTACTGATGTGCACGGCGGTATTTAAAACCTGTGTATCGGCTGCTCCAACAAATTGTGCAGAGCCAATTTTTATTTCATTTGAATTGTGTTTTGCAGCTATGCCTTTGCCTAGGTGTTCCTGATAATCATCTAATGTCAAAATTTGTTGCGATGCCAACAAATCGTAAAGACTTCTGCTCAAAGGATGATTCGATTGTCGTAAAGAACTTTTT
Organism: Flavobacteriaceae bacterium; assembly: GCA_018402135.1. Classification (GTDB taxonomy): domain Bacteria; phylum Bacteroidota; class Bacteroidia; order Flavobacteriales; family Flavobacteriaceae; genus Paucihalobacter. The sequence continues at coordinate 444,531 of JAGYJF010000005.1, forward strand.
AGCAAAATCGATTCCTCGGTTGATAAAGGCATACCTTCATATGTTGCTTCAGCAGATTGCCCTGAAGTAATCGTTCCAGTTTTATCAAAAATAATGCTATTGATTTTGGCCAAGCGTTCAATAACTGAGGCGTTTTTCAAATAGAATTTATCCCGACCAAATATCCTGAGAATGTTTCCAAGGGTAAAAGGTGCGGCTAAGGCGATGGCGCAAGGGCAGGCAATAATTAAAACCGCTGTAAAAACATTCATGGCTTTAGAAGCATCAGTGAACAACCAATACGTTGTTGCAATTACAGCAATACTCAACACGTAAATGGTGAATTGTTTGCTAATGCTATTGGTAAGCGTTTCGAAGGCACTTTCTTTGTTTTTTGAAAACACGTCGTTACCCCAAAGTTGTGTTAGATAACTCTGTTCAACAGCTTTTAAAGCTTCAATTTCTATAACACCCTGCGTTTGTTTTCCGCCAGCAAATAGTTTATCACCAGATGTTTTTGAAATCACTTTAGATTCACCTGTAACAAAACTATAATCTATTTTGGCCTTGCCTTTTATAAGAATGGCATCCACAGGAATTAATTCATGATTTCTTATAAGTAGTCGGTCACCTTCTTTAATATCGTAAACTTGTATTGGTACTTCGCTTTGGTCTTTGTTAATTTTAGTGACTGCGATAGGGAAGTAGCTTTTATAGTTTCTTTCAAAGGATAAGAATGAATATGTTTTCTGCTGAAAAAATTTACCCAGCAACAAGAAGAAAATCAATCCTGTGAAACTGTCGAAGAATCCAGAACCTAAATCGAAAGCTATCTCAACCGTACTTCTTAGAAACAACACGGCTGCACCAAGCGCAATGGGCACATCGATATTTAAAATCTTAGCGCGCAGTCCTTTGTACGCCGAAATAAAATAATCTTGAGCAGCATAGAATAGTACAGGCACCGAAAAGGCAAACATCAACCATCGGAATAGATTTTTGTACTGGTCTAGCCAGTATTCATCAACTTCAAAATATTCCGGAAATGATAAAAACATCACATTGCCAAAGGCAAATCCAGCAACTCCTAGTTTGTAAATTAGGGATCGGTTGATGGCACTGGCACCTTTTCCGAAGTCGTCTAAACTTATGTAAGGTTCGTAGCCAATATTACTGAGGAGAATGACAATTTCTTTGAGGTTTGTTTCCTTTGGCGAATAGCTAATGCGCACATTTTTTTTACCGAAATTAACTTGGGAATCACTGATGCCTTTTTGAAGTTTTTTCAGATTTTCTAAAACCCAAATACAGGAACTGCAATGAATATGAGGAATGTAAAGCGTTACAATTTCTAAAGTATCATCTTTAAACTCTAGTAATTTATCAATAATGGCATCCTGCGCGAGGAAATCGTATTTGCCTTCAATATCTAACGGTGTTGCGCCAGGTGCTGCCTGCATATCGTAGTAACAGGTTAAATCATTTTCAGAAAATATTTCGTAAACGGTTTTGCAACCATTACAACAGAATTCTTTTTCGTCATGTTTAATGATGTTTGCGTCGCAAGCGTCTCCGCAGTGATAACATGTTGGTGTACTCATATATACAATTGCTCTAATACCTGGGTGCAAAGATGGGCTGGTAACCATTTTTAAACTATGATATTGGTCAGTTGATTTTTTTTGCTCACAGATAGCACAGATTTACACAGATTTTTTTCTACTTTTAAATAAAATAATCTCTTTATTTAAGGAATTGTATACTCTGTGAAACTCTGTGTAATCTCTGCGAATCTCTGCGAATTTCTGTGAAATAGTTTAACCACAAAGTACACCAAGAAAGCACAGAGGTCACAAAGCTTTTTTTAGAATAAGGAAAAGATTATTACTTTGTGAGGTTTTTAAAAATCTTAGAGTTCTTTTTGGTTGATATTCACAGAAAGGAAGTCAATTAGTAACTATGCATAAACAAAAAGACACCCAAATGGATGCCTTTTTTGTGAACTATTTTATTAAAACGCTTTATTCTGCCTTAATCGCTCCGGACCGAATTTCACCATCGGTTGTAGGCTGGTCTTCTTTTAAATATTTGTCTAAAAACTGCACGATGCGGCTATAGGCTTCAATTTGATTTTCTTTTTTCACAAAACCATGACCTTCATCTTCAAACAGTACATATTCCACTGGTACACCATTGGCTCTCACGCCAGCAACAATTTCATCAGACTCTACTTGAAGTACTCTTGGGTCTGTAGCACCTTGCAATACCATGAGTGGTTTGGTTACTTTTTCGGTGTGGAATAATGGCGAAATACGTTTAAGTCGCACAGAATCTTGGGTAAAAGGATCACCCAATTCTAAATACAGCGCTTTGCGTTGAGCCTCCCAATAAGGTGGAATACTTTTTAAGGTTCTAATCCAGTTGGTTACACCATAAATATTAACACCTACTGCAAATTCTTCGGGCGTATAGGTTAAGGCTGCCATGGTCATGTAGCCGCCGTAAGAACCACCCATGATGCCTATTTTAGACGCATCAATTTCGGGTTGCGTGGTTAGCCAATTTTTGCCTTCCACACAATCTTGCAAATCTTTTTCACCGTGGTTGAGGTCGTCCATTTGGTAGAAAGTTTTGCCGTAACCACTGCTACCTCTGTTATTAACGGCTAAAACTGCATAGCCTTGGTTAAGCATATACTGCATAAGGGGATTGTAAGATTGTCGTGTTTGTCCGCCTGGTCCGCCGTGCACCCAAATCATTGCGGGTACCTTATTATCGGCTGAAGCTTGGTGCGGTAAATAATAGATAGCTGGTATTTCAACACCATCGAAAGATTTAAATCTGACAACCGTGGCATTGACTAAATCTTCTTCATTGATTGCCTCGTTTAGTACATTGGTTAATCGGTAGCGGGTTGAAGTTGCTAAGTTATAGGTGTACATGTCTGATGGCGTTCCTGATCCACTAACAAACATTCGCATCATGCTTTCGTCATTGGAAAAAACTACATTGCTAATGCTTTTATTTTCAAAATCTGGTAGTTGCAAGGCATCGCCTGAAAGGTTGTCAATTACTTCGATATCCGTTTTCCCATCGTTATTCACATAAATGGTCATGTAAGTTCCTTGTTCAGAAATACTACATCCTAGGATGTCCCAATTGCGCTCTATAATTTTTTCTTTGTCGCCAGTTTCTAAATTGTAACCCATTAAGTATGAGAATTCTGAATCAACATCGGTAGTGTAATACAAATAATTGTTGTCTTTGGAGAAGTCTTGAGCATTATTACCACTTTGTATACTGTTGATTTGAATTGTTTTTCCAGTGCTCAGGTTATGAACAAATAAATCGCTATCGTTGGTATTAATTGCTTTTGTAAAAGCTATGTGTTGTTTGTCATCGGATATGGCATTAAATTGCATGCCATCCTCATTTTGAAAGATGAGTTTGGTATTGAAATCATTAATGTTCAATTCATATAAATCGAAGTATTTCGGGTCTCTTTTATTAGAACCAAAAAAGAAACTTTGCTGGTCTTTAGCCCAGCGATAGAAGGTTGATTTGGCACCTTTTTCAGGCGTTAAATCGGTGATAACGCCTGTTGTATCGCGCAGATAGATATGATTAATTTCATCGCCATTGCCATCGGCACTAAACAATAATCGATCGTCATTCGGGAAAAACGAAATACTGTAAATGGAGGTGCTATCTGAAGCAGTTATTGGCGTATAATTACCGCCAGTCGCTGGAATTGTGTATAAATTGAAAATCCCAGTTCGGTTACTCGAGATTAGAACCTTAGAATTGTCAAAAGACAGACTACCGCCGCGCACGGCTTCGTTATCCATAAACTGTGCAATGCTATACGATTGCACTTCGGATGGTGTTGTTGCGTTGCTTTCAGCTTGCTTTTCTTTGCAGGCGAAAACGCTCAATAGTAAAAGAAAGATTGATAAAAGTCTCATATTAGAAAGTTTTAGTTGATTTAAATATGGAAACAGAAAGCGATTCCATGTTCTTTTTATAGTTGGACCAATTTACGGTAAAAAATTCATTGGTTTTTTCAATGGCTTTAGTAAGGTCGTTTTTAGCGTGATTGATCAAATTAGTTTCGGTTACGGTAATACCGTTTTGTCGCGAGCGCACATAACCTGATGCCGCATAAATGCGTTGCATGACTGTAACTTCCGGACTGCGGGTTATGCCTTGTCTGTCGTCTTGTTTTCCTAAGAAGACATCAATTAAAGCGTCAATTTCCTTAATAGCTTCTGAAGACTTGTCGATGGCGTCTTTGTAGGCGTCTTTATCTAAACTGCTGAGGTCTTTTTTGTATTTTTCAGCAATTTCCTTGCTTTCAACTAATTGTTTTACAACATCTGCCGCTAGCTGTTGCATGGTCTCAATATTTTTTGAAGTGTTGTAAACTTCATTTATAGCCGTTTGATTAATGTTTAATCTCGGGTCTGATGCCACAGTAACTGTGGTTTCAGAAGAAGTTTCGCTGTTACTTAGTACAGCCTTGAAGGTACCAGGTTTTACATCAATACCGCTAGGCTCGTTATTTCTTGTTCTGCTGTTTCTAGAAGGTCTATCTATACCCGCTTCATCCATATACCAGGTCCATTTGTGAATGCCAGCATCTTTGGGCGCCTTTTGTTTTAAGGTTCTGATAAGTCGGTCGCCATCGTAAATTTTAAGGAATAAACTATCTGAAGCTTTTTTAGTATCGGTTGAATCTTTTTCGGTATCAGCCTTTTCAGAATCAGTATTTTCAGTCTTTTTTTTCGGTTTAAAATAATACGAGAATATAGCGCCACCACCGCGATTATCACCGCCATACATGGCATCGGCACCAAAACGGCTACCGGTTGGTTGTTGGTAAGCCGCTTGATAGGCTGTTGGCGGATTAAACAACTGTAAATTGGCGTCTAACAGTTTACTGTTTTTAGCCAGTGCGCGTAAAGGTCTGATATCATCTATTACCCATGCCGCCCGACCAAAAGTACCTATCACCAAATCGTGTTCGCGTTGATGTATCACCAGATCAATCACAGGAACGGTTGGGAATCCTTCGGTCCATTTTACCCAATTATCGCCCGCGTTTATGGAGTAGTACAAACCATCATCAGTTCCTAAAAATATAAGGTTGGGTTCTTCTAAATCTTCAACTATGGCGAGGGTAAAACTAATTACGTCACTTTCGTCTACAATGCGTCTCCAGGTTTTACCGTAATCTTTGGTGCGGTAGGCGTAAGGCGTGTAGTTGTCTCTTCGGTAGTCGTTGGCAATCAATAAGGCTTCACCTTTATTTTTGTTGGAAGCTTTTATTTGAGCTATCCAACTGCCTTCGGGAAGTCCTTTGATGTTTTTGGTAACGTCAACCCAATTAATACCGCCATTGGTAGTGTAGTGCACTTTGCCATCGTCGGTACCAATCCATATCATATCCTTTTCAACCGTTGAAGGTTCAATCACCAAAATGGTGCAGTGGTTTTCAGCACCTGTGGCATCCATGGTTAAGCCACCGCTGTCTGATTGTTTTTGTTTTTCAGGATTGTTAGTTGTTAAATCTGGAGAAATAATACTCCAGGTGTCGCCTTTATCGGTGGATTTATGTAGAAACTGACTTCCGAAGTAAATGGTACTGTTGTCAAACGGATCTATGTTAATGGCCGAATTCCAATTAAATCTCAGATCTACATTAGCATCAGGATGCGTAGGTTTTACGCCATAATTATTGCCGGTTTTCCAGTCGTATCGCGATACATTTCCGCCCTGACTCATACTCCAACCAAATCGCGCATCGTCTCTATCGGGCACCACGTCAAAACCATCGCCAAAGCTAATCTCTTGCCAGTACGAATTTCTAATACCTTGATCACGCCATACATAGGCGGGTCCGCGCCAGGAGCCATTGTCTTGCATACCACCGTAAACGTTATAAGGTATTTCGTTATCGACGTTGATATGATAAAATTGCGCTACGGGAATGTTGCCAGCAAATCGCCAGCTTTTACCACCGTCTCGGGTAATATTAAGACCGCCATCATTGCCGTCTATCATATAATTGCCATTTTCTGGGTGAATCCACCAGGCGTGATGATCGGGGTGCACACCGTTATCCACTCCATAAGCCGGCATCAGCATTTCAAAACTTTTTCCGCCGTCTTCGCTTACATTCACATAGGTGAAAATAGAGTATACCCTATTTTCGTTTTGCGGATCTACATATATTTCAGAATAATAAAACGGTCTGTTGCCAAATTGTCCGGAATTGCTGTTGACCAGTTTCCAAGTGAAACCACCATCCTCGCTGCGGTAGAAACCATTCTTTTTGGCTTCTACAATGGCATAAACAATATTTGGTTTATTGCGCGCAATGGCCAGTCCAATTCTACCCAAGTCACCTTTTGGTAAACCATCATCGGCTGTGATTTGTTTCCAGTTATCGCCACCATCGTGGGTCATATATAATCCAGAACCTTTTCCACCCGAATTAAAAAACCAAGGATCGCGTTTGTGTTCCCACAGGGTTGCGATTAGTTTGTTGGGGTTTTTTGGATCCATTACCAAATCGGCTACCCCAGTTTTATTGTTAGCAAATAAAATTTGTTTCCAGGATTTGCCGCCATCGGTAGTTTTATAAACGCCTCGTTCGGGATGTTCGCCCCAGGGAGAACCAATGGCACCTGCGTAAACCACATCAGGATTTGTTGGATCTACTACAATACGATGGATGTGTCTGGTTTTTTCTAAACCCATAGGGATCCATGATTTACCAGCGTCTAAAGACTTGTAAATGCCATAGCCGCCATTAAGACTGTTTCGTGGATTCCCTTCGCCAGTACCAACCCAAATAACACTGGGATTGGACTGCTGAATGGCAACTGCGCCGATTGAAGCGGTGACTTCATTATCGAATATGGGTTTCCATGTAATGCCGCCGGAGTCGGATTTCCATAAACCACCAGAAGCTGTGCCGGCATAAATAATATCGGGATTGGAATGTACCGCATCTATGGCGGTAACACGCCCCGACATACCACCTGGTCCGATATTGCGGGGTTTCATGTTTTTTAGTAAGTCTTGCGGAATGGTTTGTGCGGATACAGTGATGGTGATAAAAAACACCAGGAGAAAGCTTATTAATTTCATTTTTAAAAGTTAGTTGGTTTAAGACCGTAAGTTAGAAAATTCTTCTGAATTTAAATCTTAATCTCATGTTAATCCCACTTGATTCAACTCCCAAAAAATAGTACTTTTACATGGCTATGAATTACAACAAAAAAACTTCAGGTTTTGTATTTAAACCTTACGAGGCTCCTAACTTATCGCCTTTTGATAAGCTGTTTGAAATCTTTACAGAACTCATCACTTATACTTCGGGTGATTTTAATGAAGCCATTGACTGGCTTAGGCAGTTAGACAAGGAGTACAAACTCACCACACCCGATTATTCCATTGAAGATTTCATTGAAGATCTTAAAAATAAAGGTTATTTACGTGAAGAAATCAAACCCGACGGCAAAGGAGGTTTAGGCATCACCGCCAAAACCGAACAAGCCATAAGAAAGCAAGCGCTCAACCATATCTTTGGAAAAATAAAGCGCAGTGGTGCTGGCAATCATCGCAGTAAACAAGCTGGAATAGGAGACGAGCATACTGGCGAATTTAGAAATTACCAATTTGGCGACGCCATTGAAAAAGTCAACATCACCGAAAGTTTACGAAATGCGCAAATCAATCACGGTATTGGTGATTTTACGATAAGCGAAGACGATTTGGTAGTTGAAGATACTTTACATAAATCGCAAATGAGCACGGTTTTGATGATTGATATTAGTCACAGCATGATTCTCTATGGCGAAGACCGCATCACACCCGCTAAAAAAGTAGCCATGGCCTTGGCAGAACTTATTACCACGCGCTATCCAAAAGACACGCTTGATATTTTGGTGTTTGGAAACGATGCTTGGCGAATTGATATTAAAGACTTGCCGTACCTTAATGTTGGTCCGTATCACACCAATACCGTTGCGGGATTAGAACTGGCTTTAGATTTACTGCGGAGAAAACGCAACACTAATAAGCAAATATTTATGATTACCGACGGTAAACCGAGCTGTCTGAGAATGCCCGATGGTAGTTATTACAAAAACAGCAATGGTTTAGATAGTAAAATCACCAATAAATGTTATGCCATGGCACAACAAGCCAGACGTTTGCATGTGCCCATTACCACCTTTATGATTGCGCAAGACCCTTATTTAATGCAATTTGTACGCGCTTTTACCGAAGCGAATAAAGGCAAGGCATTTTATACTGGTTTAAAAGGTTTGGGCGAAATGATTTTCGAGGATTACGAGACGAATAGGAGGAAACGGATTAGGTAGTTTCCCATCTTAATCTTTCTAGAGAAGAGAAAATAGAAAAGAGAGAAGAGAAAAGATCCGATCAAAATCTTCCCAAAGTTAAGACTTAAAAAAGGACGTAAAAAACGAGAAATAACGAATCCGTTCCCTTTTCTTTGGAAAGGGTTACGGATAGGAAAAAGTCCCAGCTAAATCTTCCTTTAGGGAAGACTAAAAGAAGACGTAAAAAACAAGAAATAACGAATCCCTTCCCTTTCCTTTGGAAAGGATTAGGGATAGGAAAAAAAAGAAAAAATGAAAATAGAAAATATCAAAACATTAGGCCAATTAAAGGCAGCAGGTTATAGCAGTAAAAGCATCAAAGAAGAGTTACGTGATAATCTGATTGAAAAAATTAAGAGTAAATCAACCGTTTTTGAGGGTGTACACGGTTATGAAAACACGGTGATACCAGAGTTGGAACGCGCCATTTTGTCTAAGCATAATATTAATTTATTGGGTTTAAGAGGTCAGGCGAAAACAAGATTGGCAAGGCTGATGGTGGAATTATTAGACGAATATATTCCAGTGGTTGAAGGTTCAGAGATTAATGACGACCCGATGCAGCCCATTTCGCGATATGCTAAAACATTGATTGCTGAAAAAGGCGATGATACCCCCGTTACATGGTTACACCGGAGCGAGCGCTTTGCGGAAAAATTGGCAACACCCGATGTTACAGTGGCCGATTTGATTGGCGATGTCGACCCAATTAAGGCCGCCAATTTAAAATTGAGTTATGCCGATGATCGCGTGATTCATTATGGTATGATTCCGCGAGCCAATCGATGTATTTTTGTGATTAACGAGTTGCCAGATTTACAAGCGAGAATTCAGGTGGCTTTGTTCAATATTTTACAGGAGGGCGATGTGCAAATTAGAGGCTTTAAATTGCGTTTACCGTTAGATATTCAATTTGTGTTTACGGCCAACCCTGAAGATTATACCAATCGTGGTAGTATTGTTACGCCACTGAAAGATAGAATTGGGTCGCAAATTTTAACCCATTATCCACACGATATCGAAACAGCCAAGCGCATCACCCATCAAGAGGCCAAAATTAATAAAGCTCAAAGCGATTTGGTGAAGGTTCCAGAATTAGCCAAGGAGTTGTTGGAGCAAATAGGTTTTGAAGCCAGAAAAAGTGAATACATCGACCTTAAAAGTGGTGTAAGTGCGCGTATGAGTATTACCGCTTACGAAAACTTGATTAGTAGTGCTGAGCGTCGCGCTTTAAAATCGGGTGATGATAGCACCATCGTTAGATTAAGCGATTTTATGGGTGTGATTCCTGCCATTACCGGAAAGGTTGAATTGGTATATGAAGGCGAACAAGAAGGTGCCGATTTTGTTGCGAAGGAATTAATTGAAGCTGCCGTTAAAACCTTATTTAAAAAATATTATCCAAAAGTTGAAAAGCTTAAAAAACAAGAAGAAGAGACACCCTATGATGAGGTGATTCATTGGTTTTTCAATGGAAGTGGATTTGAGTTGTTAGACGATATTAATAATACTACGTACAACGAGCAGTTGGAAAGTATCAAGCCACTTGATAAGCTCATAGAACAATACCAACCCGAAACGGGAGCAGAAGACATAAATTTCACGAAGGAGTTTATTTTGTGGGGGTTGGTAGCCTATAAGCAATTGAGCAAGTACCGGTTTACAGAAGGCACTCAGTTTCAAGATCCTTATGGAAGTTACATTAATAATTTGAAGTAGATCACGGGATCACGGATTACACGGATTTATAAAAATTTTAAATTATCGTTTTAAAGTCAGTATTGCACGATTTGTTTCGCATAAAGACGCTGTATCGCAATTTGTCTAACTTATTTATCTGGGCTTTTGGTAAAATCTGTAAAGACTTCTTATTTCATTTTTATCACAATTTTTATATGTGAAAATCCCTGTCAGTTGGTAAACAGGTGTGCAATCTTTGTCTAATTATCGGCAACAACATTATTTGATGATTCACTTATAACTGTTAATCTCAGTTTTATAGCGATTCTTATCCGTGAAAATCAGTGTAATCTGTGTCTAATTAATGGCGACAACATGATTTGATGATTGATATATAACTGTTAATCTCAGTTTTATCACGATTCTTATCCTTGTAAATCAGTGCAATCCGTGTCTAAAAATTTTGACTCAATTTAATACGCCTAGTTTCCAGAAATTTACGAAATTTACCTCTCACCAGTCCTCAGTCCTCCAATCTCCAAAACCAAAACTAATCCCGCAAAATCTGACTAGGAAACACCACCACACTTTCATGCCCATTTGCACCTACTGATGCAACCCCAAAATAGAAGTTGTCTATAACAATTCCTTCAAGCGTAAAGTTATCTACATCTCCAACATAACGACTATGGTCCCAAGTTGGTGAAGTGGTGTCGCGCCAGTAGATTTTATAGCCAACTGCGCCTTCCATTTTATCCCATTTTAATTTAGCGGATGGTTGTACAATACCGCCAATACCAACATTATTTGGGGCTTGAGGTGCCCAAGCCAGACTCGCCATATTAATTGCATTTACGGCGGTGAGCTTGGCAGCGTATTCAAAATTGACGCCTTCTATTACATCGCCGTATTCAATGCCATTTTCAACGCGAATATCTTGGTGTTGACGGTTGTAATTTTCATGGGCTTCCATAATTCTGATTCCAGAAAATCCTAGGTCGTTAAATGGTCTGTGATGTCCACCACGTCCAAAACGGTCTAAACGGTAAACCATCATCGGATTCATTTCGGGCATATAGGTTTTGGTGGTTTTATGAACGTAGCGCGCTAACTGACGAGAAATGCCATCCACTTCGCCACCATAAAATCTGCGGGCGTTGCGCTGGCGCTCGGTTTCGGTAGGAGGTACTGGTTCAGAAAAAATTCTAAAGGTGCGGTTGTCAATCACGCCATCAACGCCTTCTATGTTACCAATCATATCGTTATTCAGCACACCAATAATGTCCCAGCCTTTTTCTTGTGCGTATTTTGCCAATCCAGCACCACCAAACAAACCTTGCTCTTCACCTGAAAGTCCGACGTAAATTATACTACTTTCAAACTGATATTTAGATAACACCCTAGCGGCTTCAATAGCACCTGCCATGCCCGAGGCATTATCGTTGGCGCCTGGTGCATCGGTGGTAAAATCCATGGTGTCACTTGCACGGGAATCGATATCACCACTCATAATAATGTATCGGTTTGGATATTTGGTGCCTTTTTGAATGGCCACCACATTCACAACCCAAGCATCTTTCGGAACGCGGTTGTTACCTTCTTTTGTGACAAAATCTTTTTGATAAAAGACATCCAGACAATTATTACAGTCAGCTGAAATCTTTTCGAATTCATTTTTAATCCATCTTCTGGCGGCACCAATGCCACGCGTATCCGAAACCGTATCGCTAAAGGTGTTTCGGGTGCCAAAATTGGCAAGTGTCCTGATGTCGTTTTCAATACGTTCGGCAGAAACCGCTTTTATGATGTCGTATATTTTCTGGTCGGTTTGGGCGTTGGTTATAAATGAAATTAAAACAACGAGCAGAATGGCGAATTTTTGCATTCGTGATAGTTTTTAGTCAGAAACAAATTTAACCAATAATTCCCTCACCGCGTTCGTGTCTTTTATATAATAGTTGGCTTTGGTTTTTTTGGATCCAACTTTTATAGTATATGAGTTTACTGGTAGTGCTTCAAAGGTAAATTCATCGGTCCAATCGTCTCCTATCGCTACTATATTGTCGTAGTGCTTCGCGGTGATTAATCGTGAAGTAGCGCGACCTTTATTAACGTTACTACTCTTAATTTCAATAACTTTATTGCCTTCCAGAACTGATAAGTCGTTGTTTGAAATTAAACTAGTTAACACCGTATTGAGTTCCATGGTTCTAATTTCTGCTAGCTCTGGATCCGCTTTGCGGTAATGCCACGCTAGCGAGTATCTTTTCTTTTCGATAAAGGTCCCTGGTGTTCTATCAACAAAGGTTTCCAATATTGGCTTAATGTTTTCCATCCACTGCGTTTTTACTTGTTCAAGCATTTTCCAGTCTTTATTTTTAGATTTTAACCACACGCCGTGATCAGTGATGAGATTAAAATCGTAATCGCTCAGCCAGCGCTGAAATGTTACGCGATCTCTGCCGCTGATAAGTACTAAATCTGTGTTTGGTAATTGGTCTAATTTTTCGAGTAATTCAATTAAATCGCTATCAGGACTAGCATCTTGTGGATTGTTGGTGAAGCCAACCAAGGTTCCGTCATAATCTAAAAGCAACAGGTTTTTTTTGGCATTTTCAAAATCAGAAACCATTTGGGTGGAAACGTTTTTGTCTAACGCCCGTGTTATGGATGTTTCTTTATATTTTTTGGTTGAATTGAGCGATATCATAAATTCATCGGCCCATTTTTCTACGCTGTAACGTTTGAGTCGTTTTTGTAAGATATTAAGTCGTCTTGCTTGCTCTTCCTCTGGCATTTCCAAAGCATACTTTAAGGAATCTGCTATTTGCTCAAAATTATTTGGGTTGATGAGCAAAGCTTCGTTCATTTCTTTGGCAGCACCGGCCATTTCGCTTAATACTAACACGCCATGTCCGTTGGTTCGTGTAGCGATATATTCCTTAGCAACTAAATTCATACCATCGCGAACCGGTGTAATTAATGCCACGTGGGATGAGGTGTACAAATCGATTAAATTTTCAAAAGGCATCGACCGTTAATAATACCAAATAGGTGTCCAACTTACAGTAGCGAATTGACCATTGATTCTACCCACAAGTTCATCGGTATCACGTTTTAGTTTTTGGTATTGTGGCACATCCGATCTGGATGGGAATGCCAGCATAATCAATCGGACTTGTTCTTTAAACTGCGGATATTTATTCAGGAAATACTCAAAGGCGCGGATGCGATTTGGAATTCCTTTGGTATAATCCATTCGGTCAATAGACAAAATTAGTTTGGTATTAGAATCCGTTTGAATATGATCGTCTAAGCGCTTTTGTAATTCTGACTTTTGATCGTCATCTTGATTAACATGCTCTAAAGTTGCATTGTGAAACTTGTCGTAATCAATTCCCATGGGAAAAGAATCTACTTTAATCGTTCTTTCAGCCATTGAAATTTCATTGAAATTAACTTCCAATCTCATGATACGTTTCACCGAGCTTAAAAAATGACGCTCGTAATCGTAGGTATGGAACCCAAGTAAATCGGCACCAAGCATACCTTCTAAAATTTCTTCACGCCATGGGAAAGTTCTGAATATTTCATAGGAAGGAAATGGAATATGTAAGAAAAACCCGATAGATGTTTCCGGTTTTTTGTCTTTAATAAGTTTCGGCAGTAGAAGTAACTGGTAATCGTGAACCCAAACCTGATCACCATCTTCGATGTGTTCTAAAACTACTTCTGCAAATTTTTCATTGACGCGTTTATAGGATTCCCATTGGTCATTTTCGAACTCTGTAAATTCCATAAAATAATGAAACAGCGGCCAAAGCGTTTTATTACTGAATCCTAAATAGTAGTTGTCAATATCATATTGTGTTAACGATACAGCTTCGCATTTTTCTTTTTTAACAGCTTGGTTAACGGATTTTTTTAATTCGTCGGTCAATTCTTCTTCGGTTAAGCCAGACCAGCCAATCCAGATGCCGTTTCCTTCAGCATGAACCGATTTTAGGCCTGTAGCTAGTCCGCCAACACTGGGGACTACTTTAAGTTTTTCGTCGTTTAATTTTATTTGTAAGGGGAGTCTGTTGGAAACAATTATCGTTTTATTCACAATGCTGTTATTGGATTAATACTTAGATTTGTAATTTAACGAAAATAATTGTGTTAACCATAAAATTTAAGATTTGAAAGACAATTTACACTACGGAATTATAGGAAATTGCAGAAGCGCAGCATTGATATCAAAAACAGGTTCGTTAGATTGGTGTTGTTTACCCGAATTTGATTCTTCTTCTGTTTTTGCTAAGATTTTAGACGACGACATTGGTGGTCATTTTGGATTTATATTGGATGAAAGTTATAAGACAACCCAATTCTATCTCAATCAAACTGCCATTTTGGTAACGAAGTTCAGTAATGGAATAGATGCCTTTGAAGTTCATGATTTTATGCCGCGTTATCACAAAACAGACACCGAATACCAGTCGCCTCCAGAAATAATTCGTTATTTAAAATATATTTCAGGAAAACCTTCATTTAAAGTTGATTACCAACCAAAGTTAGAATATGCGAAAGGTATTACCGAAACCTATGTTAAAGACGAATTCATTGTGAGTTTAACACACAGCGATAAGTTTGACACTTTATTTATGTACACTAATTTTAACCAAAAAGATGTTATTGACGGATCAGAAATCGAATTAAGCAGTGATGGTTATTTTTTACTAGCTTACAATGAAAAGGTGTTTAAGCCAACTTTAGAAAAAATGTTTTTAGAACACCAACGCACCAAAGTATATTGGTTGAATTGGATAGATAAAACACCAAAATACAATTTGTACAACGAAGAAATATTAAGAAGTGCCGTCACCTTAAAATTACTTAGCTATGATAAATCTGGTGCTGTACTAGCTGCTGCAACCACTTCATTGCCAGAAACTATCGGTGAAGTTCGTAATTGGGATTACCGTTTTTGCTGGATTCGTGATGCTTCTATGGTGATTAAAGTATTATCGCAATTGGGTCACAGAGGCGCTGCTCAACGTTACCTATAATTTATTATAGATTTGATTCCTGATAAGGATGAGAAACTTCAAATCATGTACGGTATCAATAAAGAAAAGCAACTGACTGAGTTAACCTTAGACCATTTATCGGGTTATCAAAATTCTAGTCCGGTGCGCATAGGCAACGCCGCTTATATGCAAAAACAAAATGATATTTACGGTATTTTGATGGATGTAATTAATCAACAGTTTGAAAAATTCACCGTGGATGTTGAACAAACCGAACAACTTTGGACCATCACCAAAGGTATTGTTTGGGTAGTTCAAAAACACTGGCAAGAGCCAGATAAAGGTATTTGGGAATTTCGAACTGAAGACCGTCATTTTACATTTTCGAAAGTGTTGTGTTGGGTAGCAGTAAATAGAGCCATAAAAGTGGCTAATAAATTAGATAAATACCGAAAAATAAATAAATGGCAACTTTTGGAAGCTGAAATTAAGAATGACATTTTAGTTAATGCTTGGAATGACGATGTGAAGGCTTTTACCCAATCTTATGGAAGTAAATATTTAGACGCTTCGGTACTGCTAATGGAGAATTACGGCTTTATAGAAGCCAAAGACCCAAAATATATTAGTACCGTTTTGGCGATAGAAAAAGAGTTAAGTTTTGACGGTTTGATGTACCGCTATAAAAATGAAGATGATTTTGGATTACCAAGTTCGTCGTTTACCATTTGTACGTTCTGGTTTATTAACAGTTTGTACAAAATAGGAGAGCAGCGCAAGGCGAAAAAAATGTTTGACCAATTATTAACGTACAGTAACCATTTAAGACTGTTTAGTGAAGATATCGATTTTAAAACGAAGCGTTTGTTGGGGAATTTTCCACAGGCCTATTCCCATTTAGCATTGATAGAAACTGCTATTAATTTATCTGAAATTACCGAAGAAGAACGCGTTAAGCATACGATGGCGTAAAGAGGTTTATTTTAAATGTGCTGGTTGCTGCGCAACAAAACCAGACCTCACAGTCCCGATTACAATTGGGACTGTGAGGTCTTAACAATTGAGTTTAGATTTAAAATAACAAAAGTCAATTCTTGGTGGAATTGACTTTTGTTTTTAAACCCTTTCAGGGTTTCAAACCCTGAAAGGGTTAAGATATAAGAATGGAATAAGGGTTAAAAACAATACTTACCTTCAGCTTTTACCTTTTCGGCAATGGTGTTTCTCAATTCAGTCAAAACAAGACCTCACAGGTTTTCAAAACCTGTGAGGTCTGGTGAGTGGTATGCTAGATTTAACTGTTTAGAAACAGTATTTATTTTCAGCTTTTACCTTTTCGGCAATGGTGTTTCTCAATTCAATAACGTTTGGATAATTGGTGTATTTAGTGAAACGTTTTAAACCCATCAGCATCATTTTTTGTTCATCGCCTTCTGCAAATGAAATGATACCTTCTATACCGTTTTTCTTGACGATTTCAACGGCGTTGAATAAATACAACTTAGCCATAGCCATTTGCTCTTTCTGAGAAGCTTCGCCAAAGCGTTTTGCATTTTTCTCGGTTCTTAAAATGGCAGATTCTGCCATGTAAATCTCGATTAAAATATTAGAGGCAGCCAATAATAATTGTTGGTGTTTGTCTAAATCCGGTCCAAATTTTTGAACGGCAGCACCGGCAACCATTAAGAATACTTTTTTAAGTTTGGCGACCATTTCTTTTTCTTCTGCAAATAATTCGGAATAATCTGGCACATCAAACGATGGTATACCCATTAGTTCGTCGGCTACTTTCATAGCTGGGCCCAATAAATCTACATGACCTTTCATGGCTTTTTTAACCAACATACCAACAGAAAGCATTCGGTTAATTTCGTTGGTACCTTCGTAAATTCTGGTAATTCTGGCATCTCTCCAGGCAGCTTCCATAGGTGTTTCTTCTGAAAAGCCCATACCTCCAAAAATTTGGATGCCTTCATCAGCACAATTCTGCGCATCTTCAGAAACAGCAACTTTTAGAATTGAACACTCAATAGCGTATTCTTCAACTCCTTTTAATTCCGCTTCCTGATGACTATTACCGGCTGCAAGACGCATGGCTATTCTGTCTTCAATATTTTTAGCGGCTCTATAAGATGCGGACTCACCAGCATAAGTGCTCGTTGCCATTTCGGCCAATTTTGAGATGATGGCTCCGAAATCTGCAATGGCCGTATTAAATTGTTTGCGTTCGTTAGCATATTTAACAGCAATGGTTGTGATGCGTCTTTGAGAATCTAAACAAGCTGCTGCCAATTTAATTCTACCAACATTTAAGGAATTCATGGCGATTTTAAAACCTTCGCCACGTCCTGCAAGCATATTTTCTTCAGGCACCATACAATCGTTAAAGAACACCTGTCTGGTTGAAGAGGCTCTAATGCCTAATTTATGTTCTTCTTCGCCTAAGGTTATACCGTTACTTGGGTCGTTTTCAACTATGAAACCCGTAATATTTTTATCATTTTCAATTCTGGCGAATACAATAAACACTTTACAGAATCCCGCGTTGGATATCCACATTTTTTGACCGTTAATTTTATAGTGCTTACCATCTTCGGTTAAGGTAGCCGAAGTTTTACCCGAATTGGCGTCGCTTCCTGCCCCTGGCTCGGTTAAGCAATAGGCGCCAAACCATTCGCCGGATGCTAATTTTGGCACGTATTTTTGTTTTTGTTCCTCGGTACCATAGAGTGTAATTGGCATGGTACCAATACCTGTATGTGCACCAAAAGCAGTACTAAATGAACCAGAGCCACTTGAAATATAATCGCACACCAACATGGTTGAAATAAAGCCCATATCCAGTCCGCCATAGGCTTCAGGTACGGACACGCTTAAAAAACCAAGGTCGCCAGCTTTGCGCATGCAGGCTTCGGTGAAGGCATAGTCTTTCTTTTCAAAACGCTCTCTATTAGCGATAATCTCACGGTCATTAAATTCAATGACTGCCTCTTTCATCATGTTTTGTTCTTCCGTAAAATCTTCGGGAGTGAAGACATCTTCACAATGTGTTTCTTTAACGAGGAATTGTCCGCCTCTTAGTAATTCTGTTTGTTTTTCTGCTGTTTCCATAACTTTTTATAATGTGTAATATTGATTTTAATAATTATTATTCGTTTTCCCCGATGGGGAAATGCCGAAGGCAAAGGGGCTTATTTCAAAAACTCAAATATCCCACAAGCACCTTGCCCAGTTCCAACGCACATGGTTACCGCACCGTATTTACCGCTCATATTCCGCTTTCTCATTTCGTCAAACAACTGAACCGATAGTTTAGCGCCAGTACATCCTAGTGGATGACCTAAAGCAATTGCGCCACCATTCACGTTCACGATATCGGGATTTAAATTAAGCTCGCGAATAACTGCTAAAGATTGAGAAGCGAAAGCTTCGTTTAATTCTATCAACTCTAAATCGGATTGTTTTAAACCAGCCAATTTTAAGGCTTTTGGAATGGCTTTCACAGGACCAATTCCCATAATGCGTGGTTCTACACCTGCTGCTGCATAATTTACCATGCGTGCAATAGGCTCCAAGTTTAGTTCTTTAACCATGTCTTCACTCATCAGCATTACAAAAGCTGCACCATCACTCATTTGTGAGGAGTTTCCTGCGGTAACGCTGCCACCTGCTGCAAAAACAGCTGGTAATTTAGCCAATGCTTCTTTGCTAGTGCCAGCACGCGGACCTTCATCTTTGGTTACGGTGTAGGATTTAGTGACCTTCTTGCCATTATCATCAATATAAGTTTGATCGACACTTATGGGAACAATCTGACTTTCAAATTTGCCTTCAGCTTGCGCCTTTAACGCTTTCATATGCGAATTAAAAGCGAACTCATCTTGGTCTTCACGAGACACTTTAAACTGATTGGCTACGGCTTCGGCTGTATTCCCCATACCCCAATAATAACTTTCATGACCAGATTTTACGGTTTCGTAATTGAGGTCTGGTTTAAAGCCAGTCATTGGTACGCTGCTCATACTTTCGGCACCACCAGCAATAATACAATGAGCCATGCCCGATTGTATTTTGGCGGTAGCAATAGCGATGGTTTCCACGCCAGACGAGCAAAATCTGTTAACTGTAACGCCAGGCACTTCAATACTATTCAACCCAATAAGCGATATAAATCGCGCCATATTAAGTCCTTGCGCACCTTCGGGCATGGCGTTGCCTACAATCACATCGTCTATGCGAGACACCTCTAATTGTGGTAATTCTTTCATCATGTACTGAATGGTTTCAGCACCGAGTTCGTCTGTTCTTTTAAATCTGAACGCGCCTTTTGGTGCTTTTCCAACGGCTGTTCTGTATGCTTTTACTATATATGCTGTCTTGTTCATTGTTTTGATATAAGTTTTTTAATTGAGAGAAGAGAGAATAGATAAGAGATAAAAGACTTTCACCTCTCTTTTCTCTTTTCTATATTCTTTTTTAATTTCTCAAAGGTTTCCCAGTTTTCAACATATGCTGAATGCGCTCCAAAGTTTTACATTCTGTACAAAGAGATAAAAAAGCTTCGCGTTCTAAATCTAATAAGTACTGTTCGCTCACCAAAGTTGGTTCTGATAAATCTCCACCAGCCATAACATAGGCCAGTTTATTGGCAATCTTCTGGTCGTGCTCACTAATATAGTTGCTTGCGTTCATGGAATCTGTTCCTACTAAAAACATCCCAAGTGCTTGTTTTCCTAACACTTTAATATCTTTTCGCTGAATGGGTTGTGTGTAGCCTTGGTCGGCCATCAATCTTGCATAAGCTTTAGCAGTCGCAATTTGACGGTCTTTGTTGACCACTACAACATCTTTTCCTTTTTGAAGAATGCCATAATCGAAGGCTTCGTAAGCTGAGGTAGCCACTTTAGCCATACCGATGGTTAAGAAATATTCCTGAAGCACGTTAAGCTCCACATCACCTTTACTAAAATTATCTTGCGCTCTTAGTGCCATTTCTTTGGAACCGCCACCGCCAGGAATAACGCCCACGCCAAACTCTACCAGTCCGATATAAGTTTCGGCTGCTGCTACCACTTTATCGGCGTGCATAGACAATTCGCATCCTCCACCAAGTGTCATGCCGTGTGGCGCTGCAATGGTTGGAATAGATGAGTAGCGCATGCGCATCATGGTATCCTGAAAATATTTGATAGCCATGTTAAGCTCGTCGTATTCTTGCTCAACGGCCATCATAAAGATCATACCTATGTTAGCCCCAACTGAGAAGTTGGCTGCTTGGTTACCAACAACAAGACCGTCGAAATCTTTTTCGGCTAAATCAATGGCCTTATTTAAGCCGGCTAGAACATCGCCGCCGATGGTATTCATTTTAGACTGAAATTCTATATTTAAAATACCGTCGCCTAAATCTTCTATAACGACGCCAGTATTTTTGAATACCTCGTTAGATTTACGAATGTTATCTAAAATAATAAAGGCATCTTGACCTGGAATTTTTACTTGAGATTTTTCGTCGATATCGAAAGCATAAGAAGCGCCATCTTTTACGCTGTAAAAAGTTTTACTTCCAGCTGAAAGCATATCTTCTACCCATGGTGCAACATCATAACCTTCATTTTTAGCTAATTCTAATCCTTTTTCAATACCTATGGCATCCCATATTTGGAACGGACCGTGTTCCCAGCCGAAACCGGCTTTCATGGCATCATCAATTTTATAAAGCTGGTCTGTTATTTCCGGAATTCTATGTGATACATAGGCGAACAATGCTGCCAGATTTTTACGGTAAAATTCGCCGGCTTTGTCTTTTCCGTTGACTAAAATTGGGAAACGGTCAATAACTTTATCAACTGCTTTGGTAAGCTCTAAAGTAGCAAACTTAGCCGATTGCTTATCGCGGTATTCAAGGGTGTTTAAATCTAAAGACTTGATGTCTTTACCTTCCTTTTTATAAAATCCTTGTCCGGTTTTACTGCCCAGCCATTTATTGTCAACCATTTTGTTGATGAAATCAGGCAGTTTGAAAAGTTCGTGACGTTCATCTTTTTGGCAATTATCGGCTATACCGTTCGCTACATGTACTAAGGTGTCGAGCCCGACCACGTCTACCGTTCTGAAGGTTGCTGATTTAGGACGACCTATAACGGGACCAGTTAGTTTATCAACTTCTTCGATGGTAAGACCCATGTCTTTAACCATGTGGAACAAACTCATGATACTGAAAATACCTACGCGATTACCTATAAATGCTGGCGTATCTTTGGCAATTACAGAAGTTTTGCCAAGAAACTGTTCGCCATAACCATTTAAAAAATCTAAGACCTCTTCTGAGGTTTTCGGACCAGGAATAATTTCAAATAATTTTAAGTAACGTGCCGGATTGAAAAAGTGCGTGCCACAAAAGTGTTTTTGAAAATCATCACTTCGGCCTTCGCTCATAAACTGAATAGGAATGCCCGAGGTATTTGAGGTGATGAGCGTTCCGGGTTTGCGATGTTTTTCCAGATTTTCAAACACCTGTTTTTTAATGTCCAGGCGTTCTACTACCACTTCAATGATCCAGTCAACATTGGCAATTTTAGCAATATCATCTTCCATGTTTCCAGTAGTTACCCGTTGGGCAAAACTTTGGTGATAAATAGGAGATGGTTTAGACTTTAATGCGGCATTAAAGGAGTCGTTGACGATTCTGTTTCTTACCACTTTGTCCTTTAAGGTAAGGCCTTTAGCTTTTTCGGCGTCATTTAGTTCACGAGGTACGATGTCTAACAATAAAACATCTACACCAATGTTGGCAAAATGGCAAGCGATACCGCTTCCCATAATACCTGAACCAATCACCGCTACTTTTTTAATTCTGCGTTTGCTCATTGTATTTAAGTATAGATTCTTTTTGGTTATATATTTTTTTATTTGAAATCATATTATTGATGACTTCTGCTACCTCATAAAAGTTTTTAAGATGTTCTTCTGAAACTTTATTTTTGATAGCATTATTAAAAATTAAAACACGTTCTTTAGAATAGTCGCGTTTTTCTTTCCCGAAGTCTGTAAGATAAATTAGAACACCACGGCCATCTTCAGGATTAGGTTTGCGTTCAATTAGACCTTTCTCTTCCATGACCTTTAAGGTTCTAGATAAACTAGTGGCTTCCATTCCCATTTTTGGACCTAAGGACGTTGAAGGTGTGCCGTTTTCTGGATCAATACTTAAAAGAGCAAAACCGGTTGCCATGCTGGTTCCAAACTGCGCTGCTTCTTCATTATACATTTTATTTACGGCTAGCCATGTTGTTCTAAGAACATAATCAATAGTTTTATCTTTCATGAAATCGCATTTAAATGTAAAGATATAAAAAAATACTATGCACGCATAGTATTTAGTTAAAAATTATGCTTGCATAGTAAATATTAAAAAAGCGTCCAATTTAAGACGCTTTTAGATTAGGAAACCTTTGGTAATGTTTATCCCACTTTACCATTTATTACGCCAGCAATTGCGCCAATTATTGCCGTCGAAACGATAGTTATTGCTGTGTCCATAGCAAACATTTCGTAAGTAGCACCGCTCACCATAGCCATATTGAAAAAATTGTAAAATAAGGCAATGAAAAGTCCAATCACAGCACCAGCCTTTAAGCCTGTGGTGGCTGTTGAAATTTGCGCCCATTTCGTAAAAATGTAGGCAAGAAAAAGACCATAGGTAAGACAACCTAGGAAAATCATAAGCATTGTTTGTGTAGTTTCGTCGGGTTGCTCCGGGAAAAAATCTTTGAAAAGAATGCCGTAAAACAGCCAGCCTAAGAGAAAATAAACAATACCAGCAACAATACCAGAAACGAGAAAGTTTTTAGTTTTCATTTTAATTGATTTATTAGTTAGTGCCATAAAAATAGCAAAAAAATCAATTAAAATATAAATTTATTACGAATAAATTAAATAAGATGTTAATAAATTATGAATATATCTTTTTGTACAGATCTTGATACATATTCAAAATAATCTCACGTTTCATTTTCATAGTAGGAGTAAGATGACCGCCTTCAATTGACCAAACTTCCGAGGTAAGCTCAAAACGTTTTATTTGTTCCCACTTTCCAAAACGTTGATTTGCTTTATCAACTTCTTTTTGAATTCTTTGAATAACTATGTCAGAACTGATTATTTCTGAATTTTCTTTCTCTATTTTATAATTTTTGAAGCTAATCCAGTCCTTAATAAAATCGAAATTCGGCTGAATAAACGCAGCAGGCATTTTTTCACCTTCACCAATTACCATAACTTGTTCAATAAAACGGGATTGTTTTAATTCATTCTCAAGCAAAGTTGGTATGATGTATTTTCCGCCAGAGGTTTTGAACATCTCTTTTTTACGTCCAGTAATTTTTAAAAACCCTTCGGCGTCTATTTCACCTTTGTCACCAGTGTGAAAATATTCACCAGTCATAACGCTTGCAGTTCGTTCGTCATCTTTATAATAACCGAGCATTACATTCGGCCCTTTAATGAGAATTTCGCCATCCTCTGCAATTTTTACTTCAACATTCGCTATAGGTTTTCCTACTGTACCTACCTTAAAATGCCTGTCTTTATACATACCAACGGATACAACGGGAGAGGTTTCGGTAAGTCCGTAACCTTCCATAACCTGCATTCCTGCGGCACAAAAAATACGGGTTAATCTGGGTTGTAAAGCGGCACTACCTGAAACCATCGTTTGTAATTCGCCACCAAGTGCAGCCTGCCATTTACTAAAAATAAGTTTACGGGCTATATTAAGTCTGAATTCATACCACCAACCGTTTGCACCGTAAGGTTCCCATTTTTCACCAAGTTCAACTGCCCAAAAAAACAGCTTATATTTTATACCTGTGAGTTCTTCAGCCTTACCAATAATTTTGTCATAAACTTTCTCAAGTAATCTGGGCACCACACTCATTAAATGTGGTTTAATTTCTTTGGCATTGTCTCCAATTTTATCTAAACCTTCCGCGAAATATACTTGGGCACTGGCATATTGATAGACGTAAATTAATACCCGTTCAAAAATATGGCAAATAGGTAAAAAACTCAGAATCCGTGGTTGGTCTCCCACCAAAGGAAGTCTGGGAATACTGTCTAAGGCATTGCTGGTAATATTCCAATGGCTTAACATTACGCCTTTTGGTTTTCCTGTGGTGCCTGATGTATAAATAATGGTAGCTAAATCACTTGGTTTTACGGCCTCTTTTCTAGCTTCTACTTCGGATTGATTGACAGTGTCTTCACCAATATTAAAGAGTTCGGAGTAGTGCTTACAGCCGTCAATATGATCAAAACTGTAAACATCTTTCAGTTTTGTATTAGCTTTGATAGAATTAACTTTATCTAGGACTTCTGCATCGGATACAAAGCAGTAAATAGAACCGCTATGATTTAAAACGTATTCATAATCTTCGGCAGAAATTGTTGGGTAAATGGGAATGTTTTGAGCACCAACTTGTAAAACACCAATGTCCATAATGTTCCATTCGGTACGATTGGTTGTAGAAATAACCGCAATTTTATCGTCTTTTTCGATGCCCAATTTCAATAATGCTCTACTTACAGCGTTCGCTTTGTCTATGTACTCTTGGGTAGACATGGCTTGCCATTCACCATTGTATTTGGTAACTAAGGCATGACTTAGAGGTTTGTTTTCGAGCTGGTAATAGGGGAAATCAAATAATCGGGTTACTTTAGTCATTTTTGAGTTAATTAGATTAATCAGGGATCGATATTACGAAAATAGGAAAATTTACCGTATTTAATTATAAAAAATCTAATTCTCCGACTTAATTATTTCTTTTTTAGAATTGAAGGTTTAATTTTTCTCAATCCACTTCCTCGCATTCACAAAAGCTTCTAACCACGGGGAAGCTTCATCATTTCTCTCTTTCGGATAGTGCGCCCAATTCCATGGAAATATAGAACGTTCAATATGTGGCATGGTAACTAAATGACGGCCAGTTTTATCACACATCATAGCTGTATTAAAATCGGAACTATTTGGGTTTGCTGGATAATTTTCATAACCGTATTTGGCAACAATGTTATACTGATCTTCAGCGTGTGGAAGTATAAATTTGCCTTCACCATGAGAAATCCAGACTCCTAAGGTACTTCCTGCTAGAGAGGAAAGCATCACCGAATTATTTTCCTGAATTTTAACCGAGGTAAAGTTGCTTTCGTGTTTATGAGAATCATTATAGGTCATTTTTCCATGACTTTCATGCTCTGGATTGATGAGTTCTAATTCCATCCAAAGCTGACAACCGTTGCATATACCAACGGATAAGGTATCTTTTCTTTTGAAGAAGTTTTTTAAAGCCGTATTGGCTTTGTCATTATATAAAAAAGCACCAGCCCAACCTTTCGCAGAGCCTAAAACATCACTGTTTGAGAATCCACCAACCGCACCCAAAAACTGAATGTCTTCCAGATTTTCTCTACCCGAAATTAAATCGGTCATATGAATATCTTTTACGTCAAAACCTGCCAAATACATGGCGTTTGCCATTTCACGTTCGGAATTGCTGCCTTTTTCTCTAAGAATTGCTGCTTTTGGACGATTTTCAGAACGGTCGAGTTGCGACTCGACCGTACTAGGAAAGTCAAAGGGAAAATCAAATTTTAAGGGTTGATTTTTATAATTTTTGAAGCGTTCTTCTGCTAGATTATTCGCTGTTTGATGTTTGTCAAACAGATAGGAAGTTTTAAACCAAGTATCGCGTAGCGGAGGTACAGACAGATTAAAAACAGAGTTGTTGATTATAATGCTCAAATCGTCTCTATCTATAACTTTACCAATTTTGTGATAGGATATATTGGCTTCATTTAGAACGGTTTCAATGGCGTTGTTTTTAGATTGAAACACGATAGAAGCGTTCTCTGCAAACAATATTTTGAGCGGATCTTTCTCACCTAAATCTGATAAATCTAATTCGGCACCTAGATTGTTATCGGCGAAACACATTTCTAAAAGGGTTGTAATTAATCCACCAGAAGCCACATCGTGTCCAGCCACAATTAGATTATCGGTGATGCATTTTTGAATGGTATTGAATACAGTTTTGAAATAATTGGCATCCTTAATTGTTGGTGTATCGCTGCCAACTTTACTTAAAGTTTGCGCAAACGAACTTCCACCTAGCTTATAATGGTCTTTTGATAAATTAATATAGTAAATAGCGGATGTTTCATGTATTTCTGATTTTTGAAAAACGGGTTCCACCACTTTAGTAATATCATTACAATGTCCGATAGCCGAAATTATAACAGTTCCTGGGGAAATCACTTCGGTATCGGGATATTTCTGCTTCATTGAAAGCGAATCTTTACCAGTTGGAACATTAATTCCTAAATCGATAGCGAATTCAGAAATGGCTTGTACGGCTTTATATAAACGTGCATCTTCGCCTTCATTTTTACAAGGCCACATCCAATTAGCCGAAAGCGATACGCTTTTCAATCCATCTTCTAATGGCGCCCAAATTAAATTGGTAAGCGCTTCTGCGATACTATTTCTACTTCCAGCTTCAGGATTAATTAAACCTGATATGGGCGAATGCCCGACAGAGGTAGCGATACCTTCTTTTCCATTATAGTCCAGTGCCATTACGCCCACATTGTTAAGCGGCAATTGCAGCGTGCCAACACATTGTTGTTTGGCAACTTTGCCTCCAACACAGCGGTCTACTTTATTGGTTAACCAATCTTTGCAGGCAACTGCTTCCAATTGAAGTACAGCATCTAGATAATCTAAAAACAACTTCGAATCATAGAAAAGCTCGGTGTAATTTCTTTCAATTGAAACATCTTCCATAATAGTTTTTGGCGAACTTCCAAACATATCGGAAAGCGCTAAATCCATTGGTTTACTATTTTTGGATTCAGATTTAAATGAAAATCTACCATTTCCTGTTACTTCGCCAACTGTGTACATTGGAGCGCGTTCGCGTAAAGCAACAGTTTCAAGAGTTTTTAAGTTTTGGTTACTGATTACCAATCCCATACGTTCTTGAGATTCATTTCCTATAATTTCTTTGTCTGAAAGTGTTGGATCACCAACAGGAAGTGCATCTAAATCAATCAATCCACCCGTTTCTTCAACCAATTCGGACAAACAATTTAAATGTCCACCAGCACCATGGTCATGGATAGACACAATTGGGTTGACATCACTTTCAACCATAGCTCGTATGGCATTGGCTGCTCGTTTTTGCATTTCTGGATTTGATCGTTGCACGGCATTTAATTCAATTCCTGAAGCGAAAGCACCGGTATCGGCGCTAGATACTGCTGCGCCACCCATTCCGATTCTGTAGTTGTCGCCACCAAGAATTACAATTTTATCACCTAATTTTGGAATATCTTTAATTGCCTGGTCGCGTTTACCATAACCAATGCCGCCGGCTTGCATAATAACTTTGTCGTAAGCTATTTTACGCGGCTTATGGATGGCTTTATCGTGTGCTTCATCATGCTCAAAGGTCAGCAGCGAGCCACAGATAAGCGGTTGTCCAAATTTATTCCCAAAATCTGATGCGCCATTACTTGCTTTAATTAAAATATCTAAAGGGGTTTGGTACAACCAAGGTCTGGCTGGTAAATTTTGTTCCCAAGGCTTTAACCCTTCAAGTCTTGCATAGCTAGTCATATAAACCGCTGTTCCTGCGAGTGGCAATGATCCTTTTCCACCTGCTAATCTATCTCTAATTTCGCCACCCGAGCCTGTTGCTGCGCCATTAAAAGGTTCTACTGTTGTTGGGAAATTATGGGTTTCTGCTTTAAGAGAAAGAACGGATTCAAAAGATTTTTTTACGTAAAAATCAGCTATATCGGCACGTTGTGGTGCGAATTGCGTCACTATTGGACCTTTAACAAAAGCCACATTATCTTTATAAGCAGATACAATTCCGTTGGGATGTGTTTCAGAGGTTTTTTTAATGAGTTTGAATAGGGAAGAAGGCATGGTTTCGCCATCTATGATAAAGGAGCCATTAAATATTTTATGGCGACAATGTTCGCTATTGACTTGCGAAAATCCAAATACTTCTGCGTCTGTTAATGGACGCTTAATTTTTTTTGAAGTCTGTTCTAAATAATCAACTTCTTCATTACTCAAAGACAAACCTTCTTTTTGATTATATTCAGCTATATCTAGAATTTCGAGAATGGCTTCTGGTTTTAAATCTATGGTAAAAATGTGTTGGTGGAGTTTCGTATATTTTTCCGAAATCATTGGGTCGAAGTCCCTAAAGTCCTTGGCTACAGCTTGAAATTCTTCAATTCTAACTATATCTGTAACACCCATGTTTTGGGTAATTTCTACAGCATTGGTGCTCCATGGGGTAATCATGGCAGCGCGTGGTCCAACAAAAAAGGCGTCGATAGACGCCACATTTATTTTAGGTTGGTTGCCAAAAAGCCATACCAATTTATCAACGGTTTCGGTAGTTAAATTTTCTGTTGTTTGAACAGCAAAAACTTTGGTGTTTTTGTTTCCAAAGAAATGAATCATGAGCTTTGATTTAAGAAAGCACAAATTTAATCCTTTTCCTATTTTTTAACTCATAAATACGGCTTAGATTTTTACAGTTATTCACGTTTTTATTAACGTTGAATTTAGAAGTAAAAACGTGTCGTAAGTTATAGTTTGATTATTTTTCTTGTTATAACTGCATTGTCTGATTTTAAACGCACTAAATAAACGCCTTTAGACAAACCTGAAAGATTCAATTTTTGTTGGTTTGCAGTTATGTTTTGTGTTTTTACACACTTTCCAAAAATATCGTAAACTTTAGCTATAATCTCTTCGCTAGCCAAAATAGATACCTCGTTATTCTTAGTTGGATTTGGAAATATTTTAATTAATTGAGCAGCCTCAAACTGATTAACCGACAATACATTTTGCCAAATTTCTAAGACATATTGAGGGTTATCAATAAATGGATTTCTATTGCTTTGGTGATTGAAAACGGCGTTATTTCTGTCGATTTCCTTTTGGTTTACTGGATCGTTAAGGTGCCAACTGTAAAGCATGTCTAGTGCCCATTGCTCAAAAACCTGAGTAGTTGAACCGTCCAACATACTGTCGCCATCTGAGTCATTGGCTTCCCAAGAGCCGATTTCGTCTTCATATCTTGTTGCTAAGTAGAAAAAGCCTCTGGCAATATCGCCTTTAAACTCATCGGCAGGTTCGAAAACCTGGCCAGTTGGACCAGCTAGACTACTGCTTCCTCGTTTTGAACCGTTAAGCGAGGTATAATTAGCTGAAGCAACTTCACCATAAGCCAAATTACCTCTTTCGGCATTTACTTTTTTATCGGTTGGTATAACATTAAAAGCATCTGAAAAAATCGGATGTGAAGTAACATTGCCAAACCAACTTCTTGGGAATGTATGCTCGCGGTTAAATTTATCGCATTCGGTGCCACCACCCGAGCCTGTGTCTTGATCTTGAACAAATGTGAAATTACAATCACTGTACATATCCCAAACTTTGCCGTCGGATCTTACATCGGATGTTTCGTATAATAACCATAGTTGGCCATAGGTTACAGAAATATCATGAAAAGCTTGTCCGTTGCCATCGTTGATATCGTCAATAATATTTTTTAATTGCGTTTTAAGCGTATATCCTGTTCCAGTGGCAGAATTGTAATAACCATTAGGAATTTGGGCAAACAAAGTTCCAGCAAAAAGTAAAAAAATAAAGGTGTAAAGTTGTTTCATTCTTATCGGTACTATTTATTTAGAAGTGTTTTTTCGTTCCATTAGGGCCATATAAAAACCATCGAAACCAGATTGGTGTGCAAAAATACTTTTATCTTTTATGAAAGTAAACTCTTTTCCAAATTCTGATTTTAAGAAAAGGTCAACTTGAGCTCGATTTTCGGATGGTAAAATAGAACAAGTGGCATACACCATTTTCCCGCCAGGTTTCAACATTTTTGAATAACTCTGAAGTATTTCCTGTTGGGTTTTTTTAATATTTTCGATAAACTCAGGTTGTAATTTCCATTTTGCATCGGGATTACGTCTCAACACACCTAAACCCGAGCACGGTGCATCTATTAGTAATCTGTCGGCTTTATCGTGAAGTTTTTTGATGGGTTTAGTTGAATCAATTTCTTTCAATTCCAAATTAAAAACGCCGTTTCGCTTGGCTCTAACTTTTAATTTTTTCAGCTTACTAACGTAAATATCCATGGCGATGATTTGCCCTTTGTTTTCCATGAGTGATGCCATGTGGAGTGTTTTTCCGCCAGCACCAGCACAGACATCTACTACTTTCATCCCGGGTTGAACATCTAAAAATGGCGCTACCAATTGTGATGAGGCATCTTGAACTTCAAACCAACCTTCTTTAAAAATTTCGGTTTGAAATACATTGGCGCGTTCTTTCAACTTTAAGGCTGATGGATAATCGTCTAAAAATTCTGTTTCTATCGATTCGGATTGTAACCTAAGTTGTAAATCCTTTTTGTTAGCTTTTAAGGTATTGGTTCGTAAAATAACATCGGCTTGCTCGTTTTGCATGGCTATTTCTTTGGTCCATAAACTTTCGCCTAATTCGCTCACACCCATTTCATCCATCCAATCGGGAATGGATTCTTTGAATTTTCTAATTTTGGACAATTCATCGAATCGACCTTTTATTTTCCTACTTGGGGTATTTTCAAAATATTTCCAATCTGGTAATTTAATACCTTTCAGTGTTGCCCACACGGCAAACATGCGCCATATATTATCGCGATCGAAGGGTTCTTTTACTTCTGCTATGTCAGCGTATAAACGTTTGTATCTCACAATTTCGTAGGTGGTTTCAGCTACAAACCCACGGTCACGACTTCCCCAGCGTTTATCACGTTTTAAAAGTTCTTGAACTACTTTGTCGGCATAGGCATCTTCATTGAAAATCTTGTGTAAACCATCAATAACTGCAAAGCATAAATTTCGGTGTAAGCGCATTGTTTTTTATAATTATAAGGGTACAAAGGTACATTTAATTAGCTATTTTTGAGTAAACTTTTGTGTAATGCGATTATTACTGATTTTTCTTCTTTTAATAGCAACGCTATCTTGTAAAACGGATAAAACTACTCATCTGAGAATTTATAGCGGAGTCACAATTACGCCAATTTTAACCGATTCACTTTTAAGTGTGAGAGCGATTGATATTTTAGATGACGGCAATCTGGTTTTTGCTGCGAATAATGGAAAGTTTGGTATGTATAACGTAACTAGCGAACAATGGCAAATTGGAACTCAAAATTACGATACTTTAAATCTTCAATTTAGAGCGGTTGCGCATACTGTGTCGGATTTTTTTATGTTAAGTATTGAAAATCCAGCTTTATTGTTTAAAACTGGTGACACTGGAAGCATGGAACTGGTTTATAAAGAGGAACATCCAAATGTTTTTTACGATGCCATGAAATTTTGGAATAATACTGAAGGTATAGCAATCGGCGATCCTACAAAGGATTGTTTAAGCATCATTATTACCCGAGATGGCGGCAAAACATGGCAAAAATTGCCTTGTGAACAATTACCAGTAGGTAAACAAGGTGAAGCTGCCTTTGCGGCGAGCAACACTAATATTGTGATATTTAATGAACATACATGGATTGCCACTGGTGGAAAAGCAAGTCGTGTTTTGCATTCTCCAGATAAGGGCAAAACTTGGCAAATTTACGATACGCCCATCCTTCAAGGAACGACAACCACAGGAATGTACTCCATTGATTTCTATGATGAATATAATGGTTTTGCCATTGGCGGCGATTATACCAAACCAAATGATTCAATAGCAAATAAAATTAGATCTATTGACGGCGGAAAGACATGGCATGTTATGGCGAACGGATTTGCACCAGGTTATAGAAGCTGTGTTCAATATATACCTAATAGCAAGGCAAAGGCTTTGGTAGCTGTTGGATTTAAGGGTATCAGTTATACTAACGATTATGGTGAAAGTTGGTCACAAATAAGCGATGAAGGATTTTACACCATACGTTTTATAAACGATTCCACTGCTTTTGCAGCTGGAAAAGGGCGTATTGCCAAACTTATTTTTGAATAATAATTAATTTTTCTTGTTGCGGTATTCTTCGCGACGTTTTTGCATTTCTTGAAGCATACGACGGTTGAATTGATCTTCAGACACTTTTAATAAAATGATTTTTTTTGCAGGTAAAATTGCTTTTAAATCTTGAAGAAATTTTTTGCGTAGTTCTAGTTTTTCGGTTTCCGAATCCAACATCGAATCTAATAATTTATTGGCTTCTGTGTCGGTCAAGCTTTCATAATTGAAATCGGTGCGTTCCATTCTAGTTTCTTTCCGAAGTTTTGCGTAGGTATCTTCAAAAGCGTTATATATGGGCCAAAACTGTTGCGCTTCGGTTTGCGTAAGGTTTAATTTTTCAGTAATAAAGGCAATTTTAAGGGATTTAATACGGTCTCTGCGGTCTTGGTTTTGTGCGAAGCCAGACAGAGAGAAAATGTAAACGAGAAAAGTAATTATAAAAAGTTTCATAGTTTAATCAATTAAAAGGTCTTGTAAATTAGCTGTATCCATTAAGTATGTTTCGATGGCTTCGTCTGAAATGATTTCTTGCAACATAATTTCAGAAGATAATTCATGGTCACTTAAAAGACTAGCAATGTCGTTTGTGCTAAAATCGGCTGTTTCTATATAATAGTGAAGGGTTGCAAATTCTAAAGTTTCAAAATCTAAACTTTTTTGCTTGTTAAAAACCAAGCCAAACATTAAAATCAGAGCTGCGGCAATGCTAGCGGTGTAGGCGAAATTTTTATAGGTTAATAATTTGATGACTTTAACGGGCTGCGTTGAATTAACAATATCAAGAAGCTTTTCATCTACATTGTTAAAATAAGTTTCTGGAACGGTATAACCCGTTCCATTCGATGAAACATCATCAGAATTTAAAGCTAATTTTTGGAATAAATTATCTTCAAAGGATTCGAAGTAGTTTTTTGGAACCTTAAATCCATTGGGGATATTTTGAGCTATGTTTTTATTGTTTTTCATTGTAACTATGACTTCTTTTATATACAATAGTTTAATCGTTAATCAGGTATTTTTCAATTTTAGATTTCGCTAAATGGAATGATGTTTTTAAGGCGCCTTCAGATGTTTCTAAAATTTCAGACATTTCTCTGTAACCAATGTCATCAAAATATTTCATATTAAACACCAATTGTTGTTTGTGTGGCAATTTAGTAATGGCTTTTTGAAGTTTTAGCTGAATTGCATCACCTTCAAAATACACATCAGATTCTAGCTTATTTATCTGCTGACTCTGATATTCCTCTGAACTTAAATGCAAATGCTTTGCGTTACGTTTTAAATGGGTAATCGATTCGTTGGTGGCAATTCGATACATCCAGGAAAACAATTTACTTTCTCCTTTAAAATTTTGAATATTTTGAAACACTTTTACAAACGTATTTTGAAGCACATCGTCGGCATCGTCATGAGTGACAACAATTTTTCTAATATGCCAATACAATCGCTCTTTGTAAGCGCTCACCAAAAGCCGGAACGCCTTTTCTTTTGAAGCTTCTGTTTTTAGAGATTGTATAAGTTCTAGTTCGTCAATCACACCTAATATTTGTTTTTAGACTTAACAAGTTACAAAAAGTTTAATGGTATTTTTTTTATTTTATAAATAATTGATATATAGCTAAATATGTATATAAATATCGATGAAATACAAAATTATACGACAAAATGCATTATTTTCTTGTTTTGTATTAAAATATGTTATATGTTTACACCGTCTTAACCTACCGAATATTACCAGTGTCCCCAAATCTGGTGATAGAAGCGAAAAGGATAGCTATAATGGCTATCCTTTTCTGTTATGTGTAAATTTTAAATTTTGTTATTCAAAACTCTGCATCTCCACTAATTTTTTGTAAATGCCGTTTCTGGCTAATAGTTCGTTATGAGAGCCACGTTCGGCGATTTCCCCTTTTTGCATGACCACAATTTCATCGGCATTCTGAATGGTTGACAACCTGTGCGCAATAATAATTGAAGTTCTATTTCTCATCATATTTTCCAAAGCGTTTTGCACCAAGCGTTCACTTTCGGTATCTAAGGCTGAGGTTGCTTCATCGAGAATCATTATTGGTGGATTTTTTAAAACCGCACGCGCAATGCTGAGCCGTTGCTTTTGTCCGCCAGACAATTTATTACCAGAATCACCGATGTTGCTTTCAATGCCTTTAGGTAAATCTTTAACAAATTCCCAGGCATTGGCGATTTTTAAAGCGTCAATTACCTCAGTGTCGGTTGCATTTTCTTTACCAATCAACAAATTATTTTTAATAGAATCATTGAAGAGAATAGAATCTTGGGTCACTAAACCCATTAACTCTCTTAAAGATTTTTTGGTAAGGCTTCTTATATCTTCACCGTCAATTGTTATTTGACCTTCATTAACATCATAAAATCTTGTAACTAGATTGGCAATGGTACTCTTCCCGCTACCAGACTGGCCGACCAATGCAACACTTTTACCTTTTTTGACTTTTAAGTTGAAATTTTTAAGCACCAATTCATCCTCATATTTAAAGGAAATATTATTAAGATTCAAGTTTGAATTAAAATCTGATTTTTCTTTGGCATTCAAGGCATCTTCTAGGGGTGATTTGGTATTTAGAATTTCCAAAACACGCTCGGCAGCGGCATTTCCTTTTTTCACACTATAACTTGCTTTACTGATAGCTTTTGCAGGTGTGAGAATGTTGTAGGCCAATCCTAAGTAAGCCAAAAATTGACTTCCCTTTAAAACGCCATCAACCAAAACCATTTTACCGCCAAACCATAAAATAATGGCAATGACCACAATTCCTAAAAATTCGCTGGTTGGTGAGGCTAAATTTTGGCGATTTAAAAGTGTATTAGAAAATTTATAAAACCTGCTGGTTGAATTTTCAAATTTCTGCTGAAAATTACGTTCCGCAGTAAACCCTTTTATTACTTTAAGTCCGCCTAAAGTTTCTTCCACAATTGAAAGAAATTCACCTTGTTCTTTCTGAACGCGATCGGATTGTTTTTTTAGACTTTTACCAATGCGCGATATTATAAAGCCAGATATTGGCAGAAAAATAAATACAAACAAGGTGAGTTCGGTACTTATTTTGAACATTAAAATAATGGTGAAAAGTATGGTGAGTGGTTCTCTTACAATTAATTCTAAAATCGATAAAAAAGACACTTGTATTTCTTGAACATCGTTTGAGATACGCGCTATGGAATCGCCTTTGCGTTTCTCGGAAAAGAAGGCTAATGGTAACTCAACCAACTTATGGTAAATTGCATTTCGTAAGTCTTTAAGCACCCCATTCCTCAAAAAAGTGATGAAGTACATTGCTAAATAATTTGCAATATTTTTGAGCAGGAACAAACTTATAATTAAACCTATGGCTAACAATAAGGCGTTCATTTTATTGGTTTCGGCAAGTGAATGAATGTTATAAGAAAGGCTATTTTCAACAAAGGTTGATAGCTTCATGATGCCTTCATATTCAGGTTTGACGTTTACAATTTCCTTTTCTTCATTAAAAAGAACATCTAGCATTGGAATAAACGCAACAAAAGCTAAAGCACTAAAAAGTGCGTAAAAAATATTAAATAGAATATTTAAATAGGCGTGGCGTTTATACGGAATTGCAAAACGTAGAATTTGTTTGAAATAGTTCATCTATTTAAGATTCATGTCTTTTAAAATCGCATCGATTTTTGATTCTAGTTGTTGTTCAACAGTTTTAAAATCTTCAGCTTTAGGTAAGCTTCCGTTTACACTGATATAGAACTTTATTTTTGGTTCGGTACCGCTTGGTCGTAGTGCGATTTTGGTTCCATCTTCGGTATAATAAATTAAGACATTTGATTTTGGGATATCGATGGTAGTTGTTCCGCCATCTTTCAGGTTTTTTGCAATGGATAATTCGTAATCTTCTACTAAAACTACTTTGGAGCCATTAATTTCATTAAGTGGATTTTCACGTGCATCCGACATCATTTTGTTAATTGCTTCAGCGCCTTCAATTCCTTTTTTGGTTAAAGAAATTAGTTTTTCTTTGTAAAAACCATGTTTCACATAAAGTTCAATTAGCTCATTGTAAAACGAACTGCCTTTGGCTTTGGCCTGCGCTGCAATTTCGCATGCCAATAAGGTAGCTGTAGTGGCATCTTTATCTCTTACAAAATCACCCACCATGTAACCAAAACTTTCTTCACCACCACCAATAAAATCGAGTTCTGGAAAATCTTTTATCATTTTGGCAATCCATTTAAAACCAGTAAGCCCTTCTTTGTATTCCACATTAAAATGCTTACCTAAAACCCGCATCATTGGCGTTGAAACTATGGTGGAGCCGATAAATTCTTTGCCCTTGATTTTGCCTTGCAGTTGCCATTGTTCCAGTAAAAAATTGGTCATTAACAGCATGGTTTGGTTGCCGTTGAGCAGTTCTAACTCATTTTCTTGGTTGCGCACTGCAATTCCCAATCGGTCGCCATCAGGATCAGTGCCAATAACAATGTCGGCATTTTTTTCGTTCGCCAATTTCACAGCCATTTCCAAAGCTTCAGGTTCTTCGGGGTTGGGCGATTTTACAGTTGGGAAATCACCATTGGGTTCTTCTTGTTCTTTTACTAAAAACACTTCGTTATAACCAGCACGTTTCAATGTTTCGGGTATGCTGGTGCCTGAAGTTCCGTGAAGCGAGGTAAACACAATTTTTAAATCATCTTTCGCTTGTTGGCTAGTATTAAAACTGCCATTTTTAATGGCACCATCAATAAAAGCATCATCAATTTCTTTTCCTATTAATTCGATTAGCTGGTTGTTGGCTTCAAATTTAATTTCCGAATAATCAATCTTATTAATTTCTGCAATTATCTCCTCATCTTGCGGTGGGACTAGTTGTCCGCCATCTTGCCAATATACTTTGTAACCGTTGTATTCAGGTGGATTATGTGATGCTGTTAACACAATGCCGCAATGACAATTTAAGTGGCGTAAGGCGAAAGAAATTTCGGGAGTTGCACGTAAATCCTCAAATAAATACACTTGAATATTATTTGCTGAAAACACATTGGCAACCGTTTGTGCCAATGATTTGCTATTGTGACGACAATCGTAACCTATTACAACTTTTAAATTTGTTCTGGGGAACGATTGGTGCATATAATTACTGATGCCTTGGGTGTTTTTGCCCAAGGTGTATTTATTGATACGGTTTGTGCCAACACCCATGATTCCGCGCATACCACCGGTTCCAAATTCTAAATCTTTATAAAAACTTTCTTCTAAATCTTTTGGATTAGTAGCGATTTGATGTTTTATGTTTTCTTGAGTTTCGTTGTCAAAAGTTGGAGTTAGCCATGTATTAACACGTGCTAGTATTTCTGGTTTAATGTAAATCATAATTAGGTTGTTTAATAAAGTATCTTAAAAAAAAGTCACTCAACAATACCACAAATTTAATTAATATTGATTTCCTTTTTAATCAAATAGCGTTTTTTAGAATCTTTTGACCGTAAAATCAACTCTCCCAAGAAACCGGCTATAAAAAATTGGCTACCGATAATCATAGTTGCCAAAGCGAGGTAAAATTGCGGCCGTTGTGTGATGAGACGACCATAAGGATTGAAAAATAATTTATCGATACCAAGATAAATGGCAAAAGCAAAACCAATAAAGAACATCAACACACCTAAGGCGCCAAAAAGGTGCATGGGTCTTTTGCCAAAACGCGATAGAAACCAAATGGTAATGAGGTCTAAAAAGCCGTGGATAAACCTATCAACTCCAAACTTGGTTTTTCCGTATTTTCTAGCTTGGTGTTTTACAACCTTTTGCCCAATTTTTAAAAAACCTGCATTTTTAGCCAGTACAGGAATATAGCGGTGCATTTCGCCTCTAACTTCAATGTTTTTAACAACATTTTTATGATAAGCTTTCAGGCCACAATTAAAATCGTTGAGTTTCACGCCTGAGGTTTTACGAGCGGCCCAATTAAACAATTTAGAAGGTAAATTTTTTGCAAAAACAGAATCGTAGCGTTTTTTCTTCCATCCGGACACCATATCAAAATCTTGACGTACAATCATGTTGTACAGTTCTGGAATTTCCTCGGGGTTGTCTTGTAAATCAGCATCCATAGTAATAATAACATCACCATTTGCCTGTGCAAATCCAGCATGTAAAGCTTGTGATTTTCCGTAATTTTTTAAAAACTGAATACCTTTTACGTTGGGATTTTGATGAGATAGTTGTTCTATAACTTCCCAAGAGGAATCGTTACTGCCATCATCAATGAACAATATTTCATAAGAAAAACGATTGGATTGCATGACTTGAGCAATCCAATCGTGTAATTCTTTAAGCGATTCTTCTTCGTTAAGTAATGGTATTACTACGGAAATATTCATTTAGAAGGTTTGAAACTTTTGGATTCAAAAATAACGAAAATTATTAAGGGATTTAGTTCAATAATTTCAAGTGAATTTATATCTCTAATGGATTATTCTCTTTTCATAATAAGTCCCAGTATCAACGAGATAATAAAACCAAAGAATAAGCTTGCAATCAAATACATTGTGCTAATAAAAAATTGGGAAGTAAAAATATTTATCATTTTTTCTGCTACATCTATTTCAGCATTAGACATGTTTGGATTTTTTTCCATAGCATCTAACATAGCTTTTTCTTGAAGATTTTCGGTGAAATCTGGTTGGATGATATTATAGTGAAAAAGTGTATATATTACACCAATAATTCCTCCTATGACTGCCATTCCAAGTCCAACTCTTAAGGAATCTTTTACGCTAAGTAAATTTTGATTGGTCTTTTTATACGCTGAAATTCCGTAGTAATAAACAATTGTAGTTGCAATTAAGCTAACAATAGATAAAATTGTATTTCGCTCTTCATTTATTAAATATAAAATGACAACATTTAAGATTCCAAGTAATCCCAAATACAGACCATAGTTATAAGCAATAAATTTGACCGGTGGTTTTTGCTGATCTTCCATCTTTAAAAATTTTAGTTTTAGGTTGTTTATAAATTAGTGCAGTTGTACTGGATAAAGTTACATTTTAAATTAAAATAAAATTCAAACAAAAATAATTGGTAATTTGTGAAAAAACACTAAATTTGCACCTCTTAAAAATGAAAAGATTATAAAGCGCTAAGCGATGAAAAAAGGTATACATCCAGAAAATTATAGACTTGTAGCATTTAAAGATATGTCTAACGAAGACGTGTTTTTAACAAAGTCAACTGCCGAAACTAATGAAACTCTTGAAGTTGAAGGTACAGAGTATCCATTGATAAAAATGGAAATTTCTCGAACTTCTCATCCTTACTATACCGGCAAATCTAAATTAGTAGATACAGCAGGACGTATTGATAAATTCAAAACAAAATACGCTAAGTTTAAAAAATAAGCTAAAGCGGTTATTATATTTAAGGCCTTTCATTCTACAAGTAGAAGTCGAAAGGCTTTTTTTTATTCTATAATTAAGCTATTTTTGATTTGGTAAAAATCTCTAACCTATAGCTTTCACATGAACTACATTTTATTTGACGGACCTTTTCGCAATAATTTACTGCCATTTACTTACACCAGGCCAGTGGCAGATATTAGGGTTGGAATTTTAACCATTCGCGAAAAATGGGAATCCTATCTAGGTCAGGTTATTACAACGGTTACCGAAGATTATCTTTCCGATAAATTTCCGATGGTGGAAATGGAAACCAATATTATGATTAATGCTTCCTATTTACCAAATGCTGAACTGGTGGCAATGATTCAAGTACTTGAAGAACATCAAGCTATTTTTCACAATGAACAGGTTATTGCATTTTTTTCAAAAGAACAGCAGGAAATTGAAAGTTTCAATGATTTTGAAGCCATTGAATACCATGGCGATTGTATAACCATAGAAAACAACTGGGATATTTTTGCCAAAAATGATACGGCTATTCAAGATGATTTTGAATTACTAACCGACAACCGAAAATCGCAGCCAATTCCTTCAACCGTAAATGTTATTAATGCTGAAAATATCTTCATTGAACCTGGTGCGCAATTAAATTTTATAACCTTAAATGCCAGTTCTGGACCAATTTATATTGGCAGAGATACCGAAATTATGGAAGGCAGTATTATTCGCGGTCCTTTTGCCTTATGCGATCATGCCGTGGTTAAAATGGGTGCTAAAATTTATGGTCCTACAACGATAGGTCCGCATTGTCGTGTTGGTGGTGAAGTAAATAACTCGGTGATGTTTGCGTATTCTAACAAAGGTCATGATGGGTTTTTAGGAAATTCCGTTTTAGGTGAATGGTGTAATCTTGGAGCTGATACCAATAATTCAAATCTTAAAAACAATTATGCCGAAGTGCGTTTATGGGATTATAACACCGAAGGTTTTGCAAAAACTGGATTGCAATTTTGCGGTTTAATGATGGGCGATCACAGCAAATGCGGGATCAACACCATGTTTAATACAGGAACCGTAGTTGGCGTGAGTGCTAATATTTTTGGTAGTGGATTCCCCAGAAATTTTATACCAAGTTTTTCTTGGGGCGGTAGTAGTGGCTTTATTACTTACAAAACGGATAAAGCATTTGAAGTGGCTCAAGTGGTAATGGCGCGACGCCATGTAGATTTTACTAGTCAAGATGCTGATATACTGCAGCATGTATTTGAATTAAGTGCGAAGTACCGCAAAGGCTAGGGTGTTTTTGAAACGCGTTTTAAGTCTAATAAATTTATAGGATTAATGCCCAAACCTTCAATATTTTTTTTGGTGAATCGTATCACTTCGTCATAAAATAATACAACCACAGGTGCTTTAGCCATTACAATACTATCCATTTTTGAGTACAGTAAATAACGTTTTTCCACATCGATTTCACTAAATGACTGCTGGTACAATTCATCAAACAATTCATTTGAAAAGTGGGCGTAATTAGGGCCATTTGGAGCAAAGTTGCCGCTGTAGAAAAGAGATAGATAATTTTCGGCATCGGGATAATCGGCTACCCAACTTGCTCTAAAAATATCCAGCTTTCCGTTGGCTTTAGCGTCTTTTAGTGCTGAGGCTGGCATCACATCTACCTTAACGTCAAGTCCTATTTTTTGTAATTCACGTTGCATATATTCGCAAAAATCCAAATAATTATTAGTAGTGGTAATGGTGATGGATGGATTTAGAATACCGGTTTCCGTTTTAAATTCTTGTACCAATTTTTTTGCAAGTTCTGGATTGTAACTGTATCCCGATGTGCTGCTATATCCCGGTAAACCTTGCGGAATAAATCCGCCATTAGCCGCAATACCAACACCATTTCTGAGATACAACATCATTTTATGTCGGTCAAAGCCATAACTTATAGCTTTTCTGAGACTTATTGATTGAATTTCTGAAATCTCAGAATCTAAATAAAAGGCTAAATATTCAGTGTTTAAATACGGCGTACGCATTAAATTAGTGCTGCTCTGGTAGGTAGAGCTTAAGCTGCCATCAGGGTTTAGAATGTCATCTTTATATGATGCGTCAAGCGCATTTAGAAAGTCTAAATTCCCTTGGGTAAACTGTAAAAACTCACTTTGCTTATCGGGTAAAAAGGTAATGGCAACAGCTTCTAAATAGGGGAGTTGATTACCATTTGTGTCGGTCTCAAAGTAATGTTCGTTTTTTCTAAAAACCAATTTGATATTTTCTTCCCAACGTTTAAACTTAAAAGGCCCCGTTCCTACAGGATTAGATCTAAAAGCACTACCATAAAAATCGATGGCTTCCTTTGGCACCGCACTGCAATATTTCATGGTTAACATTCCTAAAAACGCTGGAAATGGCTGGTTTAATTCGATGTTTAGAATAGTATCGCTTTTAGCTTCGACCTTGTTTACCTTTTGCATCACCCAACTTCCTGGTGAGGCTACTTTTGGGTCGGTTAATCTGTTTAAGCTATATGCGAAATCGTAGGCTGTAACCAATCGTGTAGAATCCTTTCCGAAGACTTGGTGTTTGTGAAAATACACATCATTACGCAAATAAAATGTGTAATTTAAACCAAGGCTATCCACATGCCATTTTTTTGCTATTGATGGTTTTACATTTAGGGAATTGTCCATTTCAACCAAACCATTAAACAATTGGTTAACAGCCCAAATATTCGCATTGTCTTTAGCGAAAGCCGGATCGAGTGAACCAATATTTTTATGTTCGTTATATCTAAATACTGATTGGTTTAAATGACTGAAGTCGGGATTTTCACATGCTAATAAACCAAAAAGAATAAGTGATAAATGGCTAAAATATAGTATATATAGATAAGGTTTTTGCGCTGATTTTATCATTTTAATTAGATGTCGTAAATTTGAATTTTGATATATTTTTGAATGATACCTTAAGAGGTAAAGATAATTATAATGCGTAAAAAAGTAGCTTTTTATACCTTAGGATGTAAACTTAATTTTTCTGAGACATCAACCATAGCAAGAAGTTTTAAATACGATGGATTTGAAAAAGTGCCATTTGAAGAAGCGGCAGATATTTATGTTATAAACACTTGTTCGGTTACCGATAACGCTGATAAGCGTTTTAAATCGATTGTTAAACAAGCTCAAAATCAAAATCCTGAGGCTTTTATTGCGGCTGTTGGATGTTATGCACAATTAAAACCAAAGGAGTTAGCTGCAGTATATGGCGTGGATTTGGTATTAGGTGCCACCGAAAAGTTTAAGCTTACCAGTTACATTAACGATTTAACTAAAAATGATTTTGGTGAAGTACATTCTTGCGAGATTGAAGAAGCCGATTTCTACGCGGGTAGTTATTCTTTTGGAGATAGAACACGCGCTTTTTTAAAAGTACAAGATGGCTGCGACTATAAATGTACTTATTGCACCATACCACTGGCACGTGGTATTTCGCGCAGCGATACATTACAAAATGTGCTGGAAAATGCTAAAGTAATTTCAGAGCAAAACATCAAAGAAATTGTATTAACCGGTGTAAACATTGGCGACTATGGTAAAGGTGAATTTGGTAATAAAAAACACCAACATAGCTTTTATGATTTGGTACAAGCCTTAGATGACGTTGAAGGTATTGAGCGACTAAGGATTTCTTCAATTGAACCCAACCTTCTTAAAAATGAAACGATAGAATTTGTTGCCGAAAGCAAAACATTTGTGCCTCATTTTCATATACCGTTGCAAAGCGGTAGTAATACCGTTTTGAAGTTGATGAGACGCCGTTATATGAAAGAATTGTACTTTGAACGGGTATCAAAAATTAAAAACACCATGCCAGATGCCTGCGTAGGTGTTGATGTGATTGTTGGTTTCCCCGGTGAAACTGAGGATTATTTTCTGGAGACTTACCATTTTTTAAACGATTTAGATGTATCCTATTTACATGTTTTTACCTATTCGGAACGAGACAACACTTTGGCGGCCAATATGGAAAATGTTGTACCAAAAAATGTACGCGCCAAACGCAGCAAAATGTTACGTGGACTCTCAGCTAAAAAACGACGTGCTTTTTATGAAAGCCAGATAGGCACAACCAGAACCGTTTTGTTTGAAGGTGATAATAAATTGGGATATATTCAAGGGTTTACTGAGAATTATGTTAAAGTAAAAACACCTTGGAATCCTGAATTGGTAAACACTTTACACGAGGTAAAACTCACTGATATTGATGAAGATGGATTGGTGCGATTTGAGTTTGTTTCTGAGTAAGCAACAAAAAAAACCTGAAAGTTTTAATTTCAGGTTTGTTTTAAATGGTTATTTTTTTATATCCTAATTCCTACAGGTAACATTCGCTTATATTGACGATGACGCCTCATAAACTTTGCTATTTGCGGACTTGTTGGCACAACACAAATGTTGCGCTCTTTGATGTTGTCGAAGACCATAGTTAAAAATTCTTCTTCAAATTCTTCATTATCGATATTTGAAGGTAATTCAATTTTTGTTAGGAAAATTTTCCTGTCTTGAAGAGAGTATTCAATTTTTGCCAAATCGTCATCAATTCTTAATTCAAACTGACGTAAAAAATCATTGTCAATGAGCTGAGAAGTATCAATCATAATAAATTATTTTATTCCTAAGGGTC
Organism: Flavobacteriaceae bacterium; assembly: GCA_018402135.1. GTDB lineage: Bacteria > Bacteroidota > Bacteroidia > Flavobacteriales > Flavobacteriaceae > Paucihalobacter. The sequence goes on from JAGYJF010000005.1 coordinate 488,825, forward strand.
GGTAAGCAAAGAATCTGTTATTTTGTATAAACAGATATGCAAAGGTACGAATAATTTTAAAACTCCATGAATCAAGAAATTTTTAATGTGTACTTAATGCCTGGAATGGCAGCAAATCCTTCTATTTTTGAATATATTCAACTTCCTGAAGACCAATTTAAAATTCATTGGTTAGACTGGATGATTCCCGAAAAAGACGAATCCTTGCAGCAGTATGCGCAACGAATGTGCCTGCGAATTGACCAGCCCAACGTGGTTTTATTGGGTGTTTCTTTTGGAGGGATATTGGTTCAAGAAATGGCAAAATATATAACTTTAAAAAAGCTAATAGTTGTATCTAGCATAAAACACAAGTACGAACTGCCCAAACATCTTCAGCTATTAAAAATCACCAAGGCTTACAAAATTTTACCCACGCAATTGGTGAGTAATATAGATGCACTTTCAAAATTCGCGTTTGGAGAAACTGTTAAAAAACGAATCGAACTTTATAAGAGGTATTTATCAGTAAGTGACAAGCGCTATTTAGATTGGGCGATAAAACAAGTAGTGTGTTGGGAACAGGAATCTCCCAATCCTGAGGCTGTTTATATTCATGGTGAAAAAGATATTGTTTTTCCTGATTCTTGTGGTGGAAATTGTATTGTGGTTAAAGGAGGCACACACATCATGATTATTAATAAATTTAAATGGTTTAACGAAAATTTACCATATATAATTTTGAATGAACCTTTAAAGTAACACTTAAATTTCATACCTTTCAATAATCAAAAAATCCATTCAAAATGAAAACTTTAAAGCATATAATGGCAGCGTTTGGAGCGATTTGCCTTCTCACTTTAATCATAACAGCAACACAAAAAGTACCGGACGAAATCCTGGATTTAAAATTGGAAAACGACCCCGTTAACAAATATAATGTGTATGCAATTCAAGTTCCAGATGATTTAAATTTTGCAGGAGAAGCGATACCTTTAAACAATCCTGATATTTATGAACGCATGGATAGAGAATTGCTAGTGAATACCTACTGGCAGTCAAATGCCTTATTAATGTTTAAACGTGCAGAAAAATATTTTCCTATTATTGAACCTATCTTAAAAAAGAATAATATCCCAGACGATTTTAAATATTTGGCAGTGATTGAAAGCGGCTTAACCAATGCGGTGTCACCAGCTGGTGCAAGAGGTTTTTGGCAAATAATGCCTGAAACAGGAAAGGAGTTTGGTTTAGAGATTAATAGCAACGTTGACGAACGGTACCATATCGAAAAAGCAACTGAAGTTGCTTGTCTTTATCTAAAACAGTCTAAAGAGCGATTTGGCTCTTGGACTCTAGCAGCTGCTGCATACAATGCAGGAAATGGCGGGATCTCTAAACAGTTAAAAATCCAAAATGTCAATGATTATTACGATTTACTTTTGGGTGAAGAAACAGGCAGATATATGTTTAGAATTGTGGCTTTAAAAGAAATATTAAACAATCCTTCAACTTATGGATTTAATTTTAAACCTGAAGATTTATATAAAAATATTCCAACATTAAAAGTTGAAATTGATACTCCCATAACCGATTTTACCGATTTCGCTAAGCAGCACAATATTAACTATAAGTTACTAAAACTGCATAATCCATGGTTGAGAGAGCCTCACCTCAATAATAAAAGCGGAAAAAAATACACTATCGAAATTCCTGAAAAAGGATATTATGCAATGCCGTAATTATCGACGTTTCATGTTTCGGTTGCCATAATGTGGTTGCGGACCAGCCGATTTTTTCATTTGGTCTTTCATCATTTTTATTTGATCGGTCATCATGCCGCGCTTATCCAATTTCTGGGCTTCATTAATAAGAAGTTTGGCTTCTTGAGGACGCCTTTTACTAAAGGCGATACCTGCTAAGTTGAGTTTCGCCATAGCCATGTCGTGATCCATGGAAAGACCTAAACTGATAGCTTGCTTGAAGAACTTTTCTGCTTGATTCATGTTAGATTGCGATAACATCAAGCCATGAAGGTAATAAAAGTAACCTTGTTGTTTTTTTACCAAGGCAGATTTGGGCTTTTTAATCTTGTCTAACCATTTTTTAGCACCTTCAAAGTCCTGTTTTCTTAACTTAAGAAAAGCCAAAAGAATAAATTCATTTTTAAAGTATAAAAAAATAAATACGGTTGATAGCAGCAGATACATGATGCCATTTCCTATTAAACCTTCCGTAAATTGGTAGATACCAAAGGCTATAATTAAAAAAGCAATAACTAATTTTATATTTTTATTGAACATAAATCCTATATTTTTCAAAGTGCGAAGGTAATAAAAACAATCGAAAATATTTTTAATTTATGGTTTGTCAAAGTAAAAACTCTTTGTATATTTGCCCCCAGTTTTGGCATAGGCATGTCGAAACATTTTCAAAACAGAATATTAAGAAATAAAGATACACGGCAATGAGTAAAAGAACGTTTCAACCGTCTAAAAGAAAAAGAAGAAACAAGCACGGTTTTAGAGAAAGAATGGCTAGCGCCAACGGAAGAAAAGTCCTAGCACGTAGACGTGCCAAAGGAAGAAAGAAATTGTCTGTATCTACTGAATCAAGACATAAAAAATAATGATTAACAATTGTTAATATAAAAAAGGTGTTACTTAGGTGTAACACCTTTTTTTATACCCTATAGAAAACTAATTTTGAAACTCAATATTAACCTAGAAAAATGCCACGAAATCAGCAATTAAAATCTGTCCTCATTATCGGTTCAGGACCTATCGTTATTGGTCAAGCTTGTGAATTTGATTATGCAGGATCACAATCATTACGCTCTTTAAGAGAAGACGGTATAGAAACTGTTCTTATTAATTCCAACCCAGCAACAATTATGACCGACCCCAGTATGGCCGATCATGTTTATTTGTTGCCACTTACCACTAAATCCCTTATTAAAATTTTAAAGGAACATCCACAAATAGATGCCGTTTTACCAACTATGGGTGGACAAACCGCTTTAAATTTATGCATTGAAGCAGACGAAAAAGGCATTTGGGAAGATTTTGGAGTAAAGATGATTGGTGTAGATATCGATGCCATTAACATTACAGAAGATAGAGAGAAGTTTAGAGAGTTAATGCTTAAAATTGGTATTCCAATGGCGCCACAAGCTACAGCGACTTCTTATTTAAAAGGAAAGGAAATTGCGCAACAGTTCGGATTTCCGTTGGTCATTAGAGCCTCTTTTACACTTGGTGGTGCAGGTGCTTCCATTGTTCATAGAGAAGAAGACTTTGACGAACTGTTAACTCGCGGCTTAGAGGTGTCTCCAATACACGAAGTAATGATAGACAAGGCGTTAATTGGTTGGAAAGAATATGAACTGGAATTGTTAAGAGATAAAAATGACAATGTAGTTATAATATGTACCATCGAAAATATGGATCCCATGGGCATTCATACAGGAGATTCAATCACCATTGCGCCAGCCATGACCCTTTCAGATAAAACCCAGCAGCGCATGCGTGATATGGCCATTCACATGATGCGTAGCATAGGCGATTTTGCTGGTGGTTGCAATGTGCAATTTGCCGTAAGTCCAGACGAAAAAGAAGATATTATAGCCATTGAAATTAACCCAAGGGTATCGCGTTCATCAGCATTGGCTAGTAAAGCAACTGGTTATCCAATTGCAAAAGTTGCTACCAAATTAGCTATTGGTTATCATTTAAATGAATTAAATAATCAAATCACACAATCAACTTCTGCTTTATTTGAACCAACCTTAGATTATGTTGTCGTTAAAATTCCACGTTGGAATTTCGATAAATTTGAAGGATCTGATAGAACACTAGGCTTGCAAATGAAGGCGGTTGGCGAGGTAATGGCTATAGGTCGTTCGTTTCAAGAGGCCTTGCATAAAGCCACACAATCTCTTGAAATTAAAAGAAATGGATTGGGAGCAGATGGGAAAGGGTACACCAATTACGATCAAATTATTGAGAAACTAACGTTTGCAAGTTGGGACAGGGTTTTTGTTATTTACGATGCGATTCAAATGGGAATTCCTCTAGCGAGAATTCATGACATTACAAAAATAGATATGTGGTTTTTAAAGCAATACGAAGAATTGTATCAGCTTGAAAAGGAAATATCTAAATATACTATAAACACTATTGAAAAGGATCTACTGTTAGAAGCCAAACAAAAGGGTTACGGTGATAGACAAATAGCTCATATGCTAGGTTGTTTAGAAAGTCAAGTTTACAAAAAACGTGACGAATTCAATGTGAAACGTGTATTCAAACTTGTAGATACTTGTGCTGCGGAGTTTAAGGCACAAACACCATATTACTATTCAACTTTTGAAAGTGAAATCACCACGGCTGACGGACATACTTATGTTTCTAACGAAAGCGTGCTAACAGACCGAAAGAAAATTATTGTGTTAGGTTCAGGGCCAAACCGGATTGGTCAAGGAATAGAATTCGACTATTGTTGTGTGCATGGTGTTTTAGCTGCGGCTGAATGCGGATATGAAACCATCATGATTAATTGTAATCCAGAGACGGTTTCAACCGATTTTGATATTGCGGATAAACTATATTTTGAACCTGTATTTTGGGAACATATTTATGACATTATTCAACATGAAAAACCCGAAGGTGTTATAGTACAGCTAGGCGGACAAACGGCTTTGAAACTCGCTGAGAAATTAGACAGATATGGCATAAAAATTATAGGAACTACTTTTAAGTCGCTAGATTTAGCAGAAGATAGAGGAAGTTTTTCAAAATTACTTCAAGAAAACAAAATCCCATATCCAGAATTTGATGTAGCTGAAACTGCTGAAGAAGCTTTATTAGTGGCGGATAAATTAGACTTTCCTATTCTGGTAAGACCTTCCTACGTTTTAGGAGGCCAAGGCATGAAAATTGTAATTAATAAACAAGAATTAGAAGAACATGTTGTTGATTTATTGCGTAAAATTCCAAATAATAAATTACTTCTTGACCGCTATTTAGACGGCGCTATAGAAGCCGAAGCCGATGCTATTTGCGATGGCGAAAATGTCTATATTATTGGAATTATGGAGCATATTGAGCCTTGTGGAATTCACTCAGGCGACAGCAATGCAACTTTACCACCTTTTAATTTAGGTGAGTTTGTTATGCAACAAATTAAAGATCACACCAAAAAAATTGCCTTGGCGCTAAATACGGTGGGATTATTAAATGTTCAATTTGCAATTAAAGACGATATAGTTTACATTATTGAGGCCAATCCGCGTGCTTCTAGAACGGTACCTTTTATAGCTAAAGCCTACGGTGAACCCTATGTTAATTACGCTACAAAGGTAATGCTAGGTCATAATAAAGTGACCGATTTTAAATTCAATCCTAAATTAGAGGGTTACGCCATAAAACAGCCTGTCTTTTCATTTAATAAGTTTCCAAATGTCAATAAAAAGTTGGGCCCAGAAATGAAAAGTACGGGAGAAAGTATTCTTTTTATTGATAGCTTAAAAGATGATGAGTTTTATAATTTGTACTCAAGACGTAAAATGTATTTGAGTAAATAACCTATTTATTCGATTAACGACAATTCTATTTGCTTAATTATTATTAATTTAGCATAATTATTTTTGCTTTTTTACGCTAATGAAATTAATAGTATTCTTTATTGGCTTTTTTATCCAAGAGTTTTGTCTTGCACAAAAAAATATTTTTGATGTTGCACGCTTTGGCTCAGTAAATAATATAGAACAGTTAATGAATATTAATTCAGATACCATAAATGCAGTTAATGAAATGGGCTATTTGCCTTTAACATTGGCTTGTTATTCTGGAAGTGAAGAGGTAGCTATTTATCTCGCTAAAAAAACAAAAGACATTAATCATAATAAGAATAATGGCACAGCGCTTATGGCGGCTGTTTTTAAGAATAGACCCGCAATTGTAAAGATAATTTTAGAAAGAGGTGCAGATCCTAATTTATCGGATAGCAATGGAACCACACCCTTACATTATGCGACAATGTCTGAAAATTATGAGTTGGTAAAAATATTGTTAGATTATAAGGCAGATAGATACAAAATGAATAATAAGGGAAAATCTGCATTTGATTACGCTTTGATATCAAAAAATAAGGAGATTATTAGTATCTTCGATTAAAAAAAGAACTATGAAAAAAATTACTCGAGCATTGTTTAGCGTTTTCGTTACTATATGCTTTTATGTCAATAGCCAAACATACAGCACTGGTATGCTAACTTTTGCAACAAGTCCAGAAACGTTTTCAGCGCAAATTGATGTAAGCCAAAATTTAGTTACCTTAACTTTAATTGGTCCCGCAAATAGATGGTTAGGTCTTGGCTTTGGTACCGATAATATGAATGCAGGCGAAGATGTTGTTATATACGACGGTTCAACGCTAACGGATAGATATTTCGGATTTCCAGGCCAAACACCAGGTCAGAATTCACAAGGTATAACACCCTCGATAGATTCAAGAGAAGATTGGACGGTTACGTCAAATGAAGTTGAAGGAAACACAAGAACATTAATTGCGACTAGACTACCAAATACCGGAAATAGTAATGATTATGTTTTTACGGCAACAGATACTTCTGTTCAATTAGTATGGGCTTATTCTACTGACGAAACTTTTGTTTTACAATGGCATGGGCCAAACAGGGGCGCATCGTTAGAGTCGTTAACACTATCTACCAATAGTTTTCAAACTAAAGATTTTTCAATAGCGCCAAATCCAGCAAAAAATAGATTAAATATTATTTTGCCAACTGGATTAGCCAATGCTAAAGTGACGGTTTTCGATGTTTTAGGCAAGATGGTCTACAGTGGTGATATTTCAAATATAAGTAGTTCTATCAATGTTTCAAATTGGAATAGCGGTGTTTACTTGGTGAAAGTTACTTCTAATGACGTTACACAAACAAAACGATTCATCAAACAATAAAAAATTTACAGAAATAAGTAAGAGCCATTTTATTTTTAAAATGGCTTTTTCATTTAAATTCAATTTGAACTCTACACGCTTTCAGTAAATGCAGATGTTCTTCAACATTCTTGTAAATTTTATCTAAAGTTGAATTGCGATCGTTTTCACTTTCTCTTCGTTTTAGGGCTTTAATAAAACGTTTTGCTTCTATTTTACTGGTTAGTTTTAGTCCTGGAACAGTTTCAGTACTACCTTTTTTATTGATGGCTACCATAGTGAAATAAGAAGAATTACAATGCTTTTTCTTGCCAGTTTGTATGTTTTCAGCCTCAACTCTTATTCCAACCACCATTGATGATTTACCAACATAATTTACAGAGGCTTTCATCGTTACCAATTCACCAACTTCTATCGGATTCAGGAAATTGACTTTATCAACCGAAGCGGTAACACAATAACTTCCTGAATGTTTCGAAGCGCAGGCAAAGGCTATTTGATCCATCAATTTTAGTATGTATCCACCGTGAATTTTACCACCAAAATTAGTGTTTGACGGTAGCATTAATTCTGATATTTGAATTTTAGATTCCTCTACACCTTTAAACATAAGCTAACGTTGATTTAAATATGAGTCCAGTGATAATAGCTATTCCGAAGCTAATTAAGGTGCCAATTAATACGTATTCGGTGAGTTTTCGCTCTTTGGCTGCCGATAAATCGCCGAATCTGAAAACCGATTTTGCCGTAATTAAAAATCCTACCGCTTCCCATTGGTCTAATATAATGAAGATAAACACCAGCAATCGCTCTAATATTCCAATATAGGTTCCGGCATCCTCTAAGGATTCTTTTTCTGAAACAATTTTAGATAAATGCCATTTTGAGAAAATAACCTTCATAATAATTGAGGTTGGATAACTCAAAACTAATACAGCCAACAAAAACATTAAATGGGATTCATTCACTTCAAAATTTAAGTTGATATTATTAGGATAGAACAAATAGTAAGAACCAAATATGGTTAGCAAGTGTAGAATTTGATCTGCAAAAAAGTAAAATCGCTTTGTCTTTTTTTTCTGAAGTGTAAGCTTGAAAGCATCTATTACAAAATGCAAAATACCAATCATTAAAATTAATCGCCAGTACGATAGGTCAAAAAGCAGCAGAAACATTAAGGCAATATGAACAGCTACATGGATGTATAACTTGGGAGATTTTAATTTGCTAGTTTCCTTTTCTTCAACCCAGGATTTTGGCTGAAGAAAAAAATCGCCAATTAAATGTGCTATCAGTAATTTTATAAGTACCATCATAACAGCGTTTTTATTTTTTGTTGGTAAAGTTGGTTGAGTTCTAAAATTTCGTCAAGATACGCTCTTTTTTGTCGTTTGCTCACGGCATCTTGGCTAATGCCTATAAGTTTTGCTAGTTCTTCTTGTATTTTATTAGGATGTTCTAAGGTCAATTTTACAATTTCAGCTGAATTTGTTGTCCAGTTATCCATGCCAATCAAGACCAATTTAAAGTACAAGTTCATTTCCTGGTTAAATTGCGAATTGTTGGTTTTTATCTTTAAGTTTTGCTTGTCTTTTTTTAAAGTTTCAAAAATTTCTCCAGAATATACAAAGGCTTCACCATTAGATTCACTAACAGTGTTTCCTTGATAAGTTTTCTCACCGATTCCGATGGACAGGCGAACGTCAAAACCTTTAATGGATTTAATGCAAGATTTTAAATACACAGCTGTTTGAAAACTTTTGCTGCAATCTTTAATCTCTAATTGAAAACTGTCGCCTCTGTAGATTTCAAATAAATCCGACGTTGTAGCCACTTGAGTTAAGGCATCTTTTAATGGTACCAGCCAAACGTCTTGGCTTTGTGTTGTTCTGGATTTAATGATATCGCCTGTTAACACACTAGTCATATAATTCTTTTAAGAAAATCAAATTTATGCCTTTTTTATGGAATAATCAAATTTATGCCTTAAATATGGAATAATTAAATTTATGCCATTTATAAGGAATATAAAGAGTGGGTCATTCCTTATCTGGGTCAGCGCGTTTTAACAATTTGTCGTCAATACTTTTTCCTGCTTTGGCACCAAGTTTTTTAAGGTTTTCAACACGTGAAATAAGGTTTCCTTTACCGGTTAGTTTTTTCATCGCAGTACCATAAGAATTTTGTACGGTATTTATTTGATTTCCAACTTTTAATAAGTCGTCTGTTAAATTTACAAAACTATCATACAGTCGGCCTGCTTGGGTAGCAATTTCTAGAGCGTTTTGTTGCTGTTTTTCATTACTCCACATCGAGTCAACGGTACGCAAAGTAGCTAGTAAAGTAGAAGGTGTAACAATAACAATATTTTTCTCAAAAGCTTTGTTGTATAAGGAATTGTCATCATTAATTGCCACCGCAAATGCCGGTTCAATAGGTATGAACATCAATACAAAATCGGGCGACTCAATATCGTATAAATCCTGATAGCTTTTAGCAGATAATTGTTCTACATGCTTTCTGATAGAATTAACATGTGCTTTTAAGTATAACGGCCGTTCTTCTTCTGTGGCATTTACAAATCGTTCGTAATCAACAAGCGAAACCTTGGCATCGATAATCATTTTTTTAGAATCGGGTAGATGCAACACCACATCGGGCATGACACGTGTACCATCTTCACGTTGAAAGCTTTGCTGAACAAAATACTCACGGTCTTTTTCCAAGCCGGATTTTTCCAGCACACGCTCCAGTACTAATTCGCCCCAATTTCCCTGCATTTTACTGTCGCCTTTTAAAGCACGGGTAAGGTTGGTGGTCTCGGCGGTCATTTGTTGGTTAAGTTCTTTTAAATTAAGAAGTTGTTCTTTTAATGAGGCATGCATGCCAACGCTTTCCTTTTGGGTGTGCTCAACCTTTTCCTCAAAACTTTTAATTTTTTCCTGAAGTGGCTTTAAAATAGCATCAAGGTTTTCTTTGTTTTGGTTGGTGAATTTGGTTGATTTTTCATCGAGAATTTTATTTGCGAGGTTTTCAAATTCTTTTTGAAAGCGTTCCTGCAGCTTTTCAACTTCAGCTTTTTGCTCGTCACTGCGTTGTTTGAGGTTTTCAAAATCGGCATTTTGACGGGTTAGTTCCATCGACAAATGGTCTTTTTCGCTTCTTATAGATTCGCGCGCTATTTCTAAATTTTGAATATTTTGAAGTAATTTATTTTCACTTTCCGTGAAGGCACGCAAGCGTTCTTCCAAAGATGATATTTTTGCTTTTTGCTTTAAATTACTGATAAAATAACCAACAATTCCGCCAATAATAAGAAAAGGTACAATCAGTATAATGAGGGTAGTGGTGTCCATAAATTGTTTTTGGTAAAGATATTTAATTTATGATTTTAAACCTTCCTGCTTCAACATCAAAATCAATCAAGTTTTTAGGAAATAATTTAGAAAAATGTCCAGCTTCAATCAATTGACATGGATTACCAAAATAGGATTCTTCTGGCGCCATCACCAACATTTTATCACACAATTGAATGGCTAAATCAATTTCATGTGTAGAAAACAAAATGGTTGTACCAGTTGTTTTGGTTAAGTTTTTTAACAGTTTTAAAATGGAAGCCCGGTGGTACAAATCTAAATGGGTCGTGGGTTCATCTAAAATAATGATGGGTGTGTCTTGAGCCAATGCTCTGGCAATTAAGGCACGTTGTAGTTGTCCGTCGCTCAATTCGAAGCATTTCCTGTCTCTGAACGACATCATTTCGGTGGCTTTAAGTGCTTGAATGATGTGTTTTTTATCATTTTCTGTTATGGTGCCCAACCAATTGGTGTAAGGTTGGCGCCCAAGTGCCACAAGCTCCAAAACAGTAATGTTTTTCGATGCTGGTGTTTCGGTTAAAACCACGCTTAAGGTTTCTGCCAAAGTTTCGAAAGTGTAGCTTTTTAAATTTTGGTTATTGATTAAAATTTCACCTGACAAGGCTTTTTGAACCTTACACAAGGTACGTAATAAAGTAGATTTCCCAATACCATTGCTGCCAACCAAACCAATCAATTCACCTTTTTCCAAAGAAAAATTGATATCCTTCGCCACCACATGGTTTTCTTTTTTATTGTGGTATCCAATAGAAAGACCTTTGGTTTGTAGTGTGTATTTTGGGTTTTCTTCCATATTCATTTTATACAAAATTAAGCATTTGAGCTTATCTGTAACATCAGTGAGGTATTACCATAAAAATTAAAACAACAACTTACGTTTCCTTACCAGTAACCAAATCACCACTGGTGCACCAACTAAGGAGGTGATGGCATTGATTGGTAAGGTGTAATCGGTAAAAGGCATTTGAGCGATGCTATCACAAATTAACATGATTATAGCACCACATAAAATCACAGCAGGAATTAAAACCTGATGATTAGCCGTTGTAAAAATTTGTTTTGTAATGTGTGGAACGGCCAATCCTATAAAGGCAACTGGTCCGGCAAAAGCCGTGATAGCTCCAGCCAGGATACAGGTAGCTACTAATATAATGAGTCGGCTTTTTCCAATATTTAAACCTTGGCTTTTGGCGTAATTTTCTCCTAAAAGTAAAGCGTTTAATGGTTTGATAGTTAAAACAGACATGGCTAAACCAGCCATAAAACAAATGAAAAGCACGAACATACCTTCCCAAGAATTGTTGCCTAAGCTACCAAACGACCAGAAAATGTACTGTTGTAATTGCTCTGCAGTACTAAAATACGCCAATATACCTACTATGGCAGCGGTAACACTACCAAACATCAATCCAATAATTAGTATGGCCATGGTGTCTTTTACTCTTACTGTTACTGCCAACACCGCCAGCATTACCAAAAAACTTCCCAGTCCCGCGGCAATTACCAAACTCCAAGTTCCCAGTAAAGCGGTTCCTAAAATTCCGCCAAAACCTGCGGCGCCCATAATGAGTAAGGCTACACCTAAACTGGCACCGCTACTAACGCCTAAAACAAATGGTCCGGCAAGCGGATTTCTAAACAATGTTTGCATCAACAGGCCACAAACCGAAAGTCCGGCGCCAACCATAATAGCGGTTAGTGCCTTTGGTAGACGGTAATCTTGAATAATGAAATTCCAGGCAGTATTTTCTGTAGAAAGATGGAACAAACTTTTGACAACCTCTTTTAAAGGAATAGCCACCGAGCCCAAGCTGATATTGGTAAAAAACACCACGAGAAGTGTTAAAGTCAGCAGAATAAATGGTTTATGATATGAAATAGATTTTTCCAGTTATATAGAGTATTAATTTTTTATACAGCAGGCCTGTCTACCGTTAGGCAGGGATTCACAAAGCAATGCAAAGTTACACAAAGAATTTGTGGTTTCTTTTGATTTTATCTCTTTGATTCTCTTTGCACCTCTGCGAAACAACTATTCCAAAGCCATAAAAAAATACAATTCATGATCTGGCAACAAATCCGGATGCAATATCTTCACTAAATCTTTTAAAACCAAATCGGGTCTGTTAGGAGCAAGCTCGTAATAAATAACGCCACCGGTTTCGCCTTTTAGACTTGAAAAACTGTACACTCTTTTATTTTTAAATGCACCAAAATGGGTATATGCTTTACTGCCATCCATCATTTGTTGATAGTTTGAAAATTGTCCCGGACCAATCCAAAAATCGGCATTTTGTGCTTTTTCAATAACCGATTCTACATTTAGCGCAAGGCTTCCGGTACCGTTGGAATCTTTCCACAAATAATTACCGTTGGCATCTTTAATAAAGGTGGCTGCCCAACTGTTACCTTGAGGTAAATACCAGGTGTCTTTCCACATAGCGCCACTTAAGACCGTGGGTTGGTTTTTAGAAGTTGATGACAAGGATTTAATTTCTAAGTAATTGTTTTCTATATTTTTAAATATTTTATCTGCTTCATCTAATTTATCTAAAAAAGCACCGAAAAACTTAATCCACTCGGCTTTTCCAAGGGGTGACGTTTCGGTCCAGTCGCCATTGTAAACTACCTTAACACCGGCGCGTTCAAGGGTAGTAAAACTTTTATTCCCTCCGTTTACTGCAAACCCAATCAAAACATCAGGTTGTAGGTTGATAACGGTTTCGGTGTTGATAGATTCATTGTTGCCAATTTCGGTAATTTGCCCGTTATTAATGCGTTCTCGGGTAGTTTCCGAAGAAATATAATCCAAATTAGGAAAACCAATCAGTTTGTCTACTTCATTCAGCATTTCTAAAGAAGGAATATGCGTTGTAGAGGTTACAATCAAATTGTTAACCGGTACTTGTATAACGGCATCGTAGGTCTTTTCCGAAATAAAATCATTCTCATCTTTCACCAAGGCATATCTGAAAACTTGTGGAGATTCGGGCCAGGGATTTTTCACCTCAAGAACCCTATAATTACCGTAATCAGTTATTGAAAAACCTTCGGCGTAACTTACTGCAATTTTATTTAATAAATTTTCAGTGTTTAAAGCATCATTAGCCTTTTCATTTTTACAGGAAAAAACAGTAATTATAAAAATCGCAAATATGACGATTTTTTTGTGTGACATTGGTGACAAATAAGTTCTTAAAAACATAGTAGTTTTGATGAATTTCTAATCGATGTAAGACGGTTCAAATTTAACACTATATATTGTGCCAGGAATTGTCATTTCCCATTTTTTAGTTGGTTTTATTAATTTGATTTACAAACTGAACAAAAAAAGTAAGCATCAAATTACACTTTCCTTAAATATTATACTATTTTCGCCCAGAATTTTGGTTTGTGCTGCTCTTACAAAGTAGCATGATTAAAAGGGAATTCGGTGTAAAACCGAAGCTGTTCCCGCAACTGTAAAGCTATGCTGAATTTGTTTCAGCATCTCATTGTTGAGTTGTTATGACTTTAAAAACCACTGTCTAAGACCGATTTATTTTGGGTTGAGATGGGAAGGTGACATAACAAGGTTAAGCCAGGAGACCTGCCATTTTCAAAACAATAAGTCAAACTTTCGGGATAAAAGTTTGGGTGAGGGAAACTTCATTCTTTTTTCTCGGTTAATATTTAACCAAAATGAAACGTATGTTAATCGTGGCGTGGCTGTGCGCCTTAACTTCTGCGTATGCGCAGGATTTAAATCAACAGCAATCTCTTGACTCTGTTTTTATAGACTCTAAAACCTCTTTACCTAGAAAAAATAGTGGTAAGGTGGTTACCAAAATTACTTCGGAAATATTAGAGCGAAGCACAGGCAAAACACTTGCTCAGGTCATCAACGAATTTTCAGGAATGGAAATTAATGGCAGTCGCAGTAATGATGGGCAAAATCTTGGTTATTTTGCGCGCGGAGGCCGAAACCGTCAGGTAGTTATTGTCATTGATGGTGTTCAAGTTAACGATCCGTCGCAGATTGCCAACGATTTTGATTTGCGCTTGCTCTCAGTTCAAAATATCGAACAAATTGAGATTGTAAAAGGCGCTTCCAGTGTTTTATATGGCAGTGGTGCCAGTACGGCGGTGATCAGTATTACAAGTAAAAAATCTTCTGAAAAACCTATTTCAGGCAATTTTAGTACTATGATTGGGTCGAATAAGCCTCAAGATGTTGGCAATTTCAAGGTTGAACAGTTTGTTATTAATGCCCAGGTTGGCGGTAGTCTTGGTAATTGGTTTTACGAGGTAAGTTTTCAAAACAGATTTACCGATGGTCTATCGGCAGTGGCCGCTCCCGATGGGGAAGCTCAGTTTGAAAGTGATGTGTTTAATGCTTTTAACCTTAACGCAAAGTTGGGTTACCGATTTTCTGAAAATTTTAAAATCAGCAGATTTTTTGCGTTAGACCAGTTCAAAAGTGGTTTTGATAACTTCGATTTTACCGACGCCGATAACTTAAGTGAAAGCAAACAACGGCGTATAGGTGGTAACTTGCAATGGCAATTCAAAAATTCGAAGTTTGTTTTTAACGATAGTTATACTCGGGTAGAGCGCGGCATAACTTCGGCATTTCCGTCGAAATTCGATTCGGAGTTTTTTGCTTTTGATACTTATTTTCAGCATCGATTCAATACATCAGTTTCAGCTACTCTAGGACTCAATTTGACCAATTCTAAAATGAACAGTTTTAGTATTCCGTTTGGTGAGACCAACTTTGAACCAATCATTCAAGAAGACGACGCCAATTTTACCATTGTTGACCCATATTTGAATGTGTTATACATTTCAAATTTTGGATTGAATGTTAATGCCGGTGCTAGGTTTAACACGCATTCGGTGTATGATAATAAGTTGGTTTACAATATTAATCCTTCGTATAATTTTAAACTGAAAGAAAACAACCTAAAACTATTATCGAGTTATAGTACAGCATACATTACGCCGTCGTTATTTCAAATTTTCGATCCCTCATTTGGAAACGAAGATTTGTTACCCGAAGAAAATAGAACCATTGAAGCCGGTTTAGAATTTACCAACAGCAAATCACTGCGGGTAAGTGTGGTATATTTTAACAGAGAGGAAAAGAATTTTATTGATTTTGTTACTGTTAATCCTGATTTGTTTATTTCTCAATATCAAAACATTGCGGACCTTTTTACCAGTAGCGGTGTAGAAGTAGAGTTTTCTAACCGCTTTGGAAATAAGATTCAGTTAAATGCCAATTACACATTTACTGATACCGATACCAGATTTGCATTAAGAATCCCGAAACACAAAGTAAACGCGAGCGTTCTGTATATGCCAAGCCAAAAAACAACCTTGAGTTTGGCCTATCAGTTTAACGATAGTCGAGAGGATCAGTTTTTTAATCCCAGTACCTTTGCTTCAGAGCGTATAACTTTAAGCAGTTTTGGCATCACCGATTTTTATGTGAGTCATCAATTAAATAATCATGTAAAATTTATGTTTAATCTTACCAATATATTTGACAAAGACTATCAGGAAATATTTAGGTTTCAAACCAGAGGTAGAAATGTTTCGGTTGGTTTTCAGTTGAGTTTTTAATTTAAATTTTAGTGCTGTTTAAAGTCTGAAGACTAAAAACTTCAGACTTTTTTATTCCTGCTGTTGTCAAACTAATTCAAATCATTGTTTGCCCTTGCTTAAATCGATATCTTTGGGTTACCAGCTTAATTCAATTACATAGCTATGCAAGACCTTGATTTCGATTTTTGGTTATTTCTTGCCGGTTTGGGTATTTTCCTTTTTGGGATGCATCACCTGGAAGATGGTATTAAAGGTCTTGCCGGGAAATCGTTTAAAAATCTGCTTAAAAAATTCACCAACCGCAGTTGGAAAGGTATTTTAACGGGCACTTTTGTAACCGGTATTTTACAAAGTAGTTCGATGGTGAATTTACTCATTCTGGCATTTCTTGGAGCAGGAATGATTAATCTAAAAAATGCACTCGGGGTTATTTTAGGGGCTAATTTAGGCACCACTTTTACAGCTTGGATTGTGGCAACACTCGGATTTAAAATGAATGTAGCCGATTTCTCATTTCCATTTTTAGCATTAGGTATTTTGTCTTATTTATTCTTGAAAGGAAGACCCGTTATTAAAAACTTAGGTTTATTTTTAATTGGATTTGGCCTTCTTTTTCTAGGTTTAGACTATATGAAAGAAGCCATGGAGGCCGTTTCGGGTGGAATTGACATGGATGTTTTTTCGCAATATGGTTTATGGGCATTTTTGCTGGTTGGCTTGATTGTTACGGCTTTAATTCAGTCGAGTTCGGCCATGATTGTGATTATTTTAAGTGCTCTAAACTCTGATTTAATCGATATATATCAATCGGTTGCTTTAATCATAGGAGCGAATATAGGCACTACTTCAACCTTAGTTTTAGGAGCCATTGGCGGCACTGCCGATAAAAAGCGTTTAGCACTTGCCAATGTGGTGTTTAATTTAGTTGCGGGCTTAATTGCCTTTGCTTTTTTAAGACAAGCCATAGATATACTGCTCAACGTATTTCATGTGACCGATGTTTTAATGGAACTGGTTATTTTAAATACTTTTTTGAACTTCTTCGGAATAGTGTTGTTTTTCCCGTTTTTAGGTCTATTTCAGAGATTTCTTAAAAACAGATTTAAGGTTTCTGAACCAGTTGGTGCGACTGTTTATATTAAAAATGTTCCAACTAATGTACCCGATGTTGCAATTAAGGCTATTCAGCAAGAATTAGTTCATCTATATAATCTTACTAAGGATTTTATTTTGAAGGTTTACGGCATTAGTCCCGAGAATTCTGCAAAAACCAATCGGTGGTTAAGTATATTTAAAGTTGCGAAAGATCCGAATGCAAAATACGACAGCATTAAATTAATAGAAGACGAAATAACAAATTTCTATACCAAATTGCAAAAACGAGAATTGGAGGAACGAGACATAGAAATGCTTGAAAACAATATGTCGGTAATGCGTTCCTTGGTTTATGCCGCTAAAGATGTGAAGGATGTGCAGCACAATATTAAAACAATACAAGAGCGTAATGATCCATTGGCGTCGCAAATTTTAGAAAAGTTTAAGGGCCATCTCAAAATTAGATTTGCTGATTACGACAAAATGATTTATGGAGACGATTCAATCAATTTGGACAGGAACTTATACGCTGAAAATCACAGTGTTTATATTGAAACTATTCATTTTGTATACAGCGAATTATCTAGTGTAAAAAAATCAGATATTCCTGTTTCAACAATTACGAATGTAACCAAACAAACTATAGCGGCTTTAAACAATATGTATAGCGCTTGTAAAGGTTTTTACCTAAGCTTTAATCTAAAAGAAACGACTTTTGAAAATTGAAGTTTTCAGGCATTATCAATAACCTGTCACTGAACTTAGCATCTTTTGATGTGTAGTCAACAGGTGTTGGAGTTTCGCTTGCGGTAGAGAAACCTCTTCCCAAGCCTTCAATATCAGCCAAGGCTGCGGCTAGTAAGGGTTCATTCACATCACCTAAAACTCCAAAATTCCTCGGCGATTCTCTTAATAAAATATCGGGAACGATTCCTGTAGCCGGCACTTCAACGTCATCTTTATTCACCGAAATTGCAATTAGTGGTTGCATGGCATAAGTATGTGAAGGATTTACACCGTCGATGGTTAAATCAGGAGAATCAAAAATTGTTATGGAAGCCTGAGTTTTTCCTGATGTAATATCACCAATATGAACTACATCTGCCAGGTAAGGCTCTAAGCTATTAATTAATAGTTCGCTTGCAGAGGCCGAGCGTTCTGATGTTAATATATACACTTTATCCAGATTAAGGCTATTAATTGCACCACCACCGGTAATAGTATTTGTGAAATTGAAATCGGTATTATTAGATTGTAAATCTTCATTATAAAATAATTTTGAAAACACTTGACCATTAAATTGGCCTGTAATCATACTTCCTAATCTAGCCGCTGTATTGATAACACCACCTGGATTGTAACGTAAATCAATCACAAGGTGTTGTACATTGTTTGCAGAAAAATTTGCAAACGCCGCATTGAGTTCACTCTCAAAATTGTTGTTGAAACTGGTATACATTAAATAACCAACGTTACCACTATTAAGGTTAAGGATGTTGGATTGTACCACCGGATTTTTGGTGAAATTAATCTTTGTTAAGGATACGCTTTGTCCGTTAGATTCTATACTGTCATCGGCAACTTCTGGCGTTCCGTTGTCGTTATAATCAGCGAAATTTAAGGTATAGGAATCTTGATTTAGTAAATTACCAAGATTACTTGTTGTGAGCGGAACGCCATCCACAGCATTAAAAATTTGTCCGCGTTGCACATTAGCATTATCTGCAGGACTACCTTCAAAAACAAGTCGAACAATTCCAAATACATCCGTTTGACTTCCTGGTTCTAAATAAAATAAAAAGTCGGCACCATTATTTATAGAAACGCCTTGTTGCTGCTGCAGGAATTCTACATAGTTTGGAATGAGTACACTAAATTTATCTATATTTTGCCTATCATAAATCAAGCTTTCAAACAAGTTTTCAGGGGTAGTAAAACTATTCAGGTAATTGTTGTACTCTTCAATTGTGCTGAATCGGTCGTTTGCCAAATCCGGAATTTCACTTTTGTAGAGGTAAACTACATTCATACCTTTCCAAATAAAATCGTTGATTTCGCTTGCTGCAATTAAATTGTCGTCTTGATCTTCAAAACAACTCACTAAAATTGACGATGCGATGAGGCAAATAAAGATTGGGCGTAAAAACTTCATAATTTTTCTTTTTCAATGTTAATCTAAAACCTTAATAGATTAAACCCTAAAAATACTTACAATATTGTAAATTTAAAATAATTTGTAACAAAATTAGTTGCACATCGTCGTAAGAGTAGAAACCAAAAAGTAAACAACCAACCAAACCAATGACACAGTTAGAATTTACATCACTGGTTATGCCTTTTAAAGATAAGGTATATAGGTTGGCAAAACGCTTACTGGTTTCTACTGAAGAAGCAGAAGATGCCACTCAGGAAATTTTAATGAGACTTTGGAATAACAAAGCCAAAATAAGTTCTTATAACAATGTGGAAGCATTTGCAATGACTATGACAAAGAATTTTTGTTTGGACCGGTTAAAATCGAAACAAGCACAGAATTTGAAAATTGTACACAGCAATTATCAAGACCATAGTGTATCCTTGCAAAAGCAATTAGAAGCAAACGATAGCGTAAATTGGGTTTCTAAGATAATAGAGACCTTACCAGAACAACAAAAATTGATATTACAATTGCGCGATATTGAAGAGTATGATTTCGATGAAATTGCCGAAATCGTGGAAATGAATCCAACAGCAATAAGAGTCGCTTTATCGAGAGCGCGAAAAACTATAAGAGAACAATTAATTAATACACACAGCTATGGTGTTAAATGATATAGAAAAATTATTAGAAAAGTACGATTTAGGCGAAACAACGCTGCGTGAAGAGCAAGCTTTACGTGCCTACTTTTCTGAAAATGAAGTGCCAGAATATTTAAAATCTTATAGGTTGATGTTCCAGTACTTTGAACAAACTAAACAAGAATACACAGCCAAAGAGGTTCCATTAAAACCTAAGAAAAGTAATGTATACAAGTGGATTTCCATCGCAGCGGCAGCGGTATTAATGTTTGGACTTTACATCTCAAAACCTGAACCGGTAAAAACAGACTTAAGTCAGTTAAGCCAAGACGAAAAAGAGTTGTATTACAAAACAATTGAAGCACTAGACTTAGTGTCTACTCAATTAAACAAAGGAAAACAGCAAATAGGCATACTTGACGCCATGGCTTCATCTTACAATGAAGGTGTGGAAAAAGCGAGCTTGCTAGGCGAGTTTTCAAATACAACAAATAAAATTTTTAATACAGAAACAAATTAAATTTAAAAGTGATGAAAAAAATCTCAATTATTGTAGCCTTAATTCTATTACCAGCGTTGGGTTACGCACAAAGTATTTTTGATAAATACGAAGATGTCGATGGCGTTACTTCGGTAGTAGTGAATCAAAAAATGTTTAGCATGATTGCTTCTATGGGTATTGATTTAGACGATCCCCAAGCACAAGAATCCCTAAATATGATTAAAAAAATAACCGGCATGAAGGTGTTTACCACTGGAGATGATAAAGTTTCTGCCGATATGTTATCAACTGTAAACAGCTATTTAAAGACCAGTAATTTGCAAGAGTTGATGCGTGTTAAAGATGGCGAACAGACCGTTAAGTTTTACGTAAAAGAAGGTAAAGACGAAAACCATGTAAAAGAATTGTTGATGTTTATGTCTGGCTTAAAAGAGTTGACTAAAAATCAAGAAATCAATATTAATGGTAAAAAACGTGAAGTAGAAACGGTATTACTTTCACTTACAGGTGAGATTGATTTAAGAAAAATTGGCGAAATAACCAACGGTATGAATGTTCCAGGTGGAGATCAACTTAAGAAAGTAAACAAAAAATCGGAGTAATAATGGTTTCACTGTCAAGACATATTGTAGTATTATTAATGCTCGCAATTTTAGCCACAAGTTGTAATAAAGGACCAAGTCTGCAAGCTTATTATGTAGATAATCAAGAAAAACCAGGGTTTTTGTCTTTAGATATTCCAAGTAGTTTTTTAAACGTTGATACCTCTGAGCTTTCTAAAGACCAACTTGAAGCTTATCAATCCATTAAAAAGTTAAATATGTTGGCTTATAAAATTGATGCTGAAAATTTAAATCCCTATAAGGCTGAATTAGCTCAGGTGAAATCAATTTTAGAGGACGATAAGTATGAAGAACTTATTCGCGGTGGTAATAACCAAGACGGAAAGTTTGTGGTAAAATACACTGGTGATATTGAGAGTATTGATGAGTTTATTTTATTCGGTAACGCCGATGACAAAGGATTTGCAATTGTGCGGGTTTTAGGAAATAATATGAGTGCAGATAAAATCATGAATCTCTCACAAGTATTTGAAAATGCCAATGTAGATGATGATGCCGTAAAACAATTTATGAATTTCTTCGAATAAAAGAATAAAGTACAACTGTAAAAAAATCGCCAGACTCTAGTTAGTTTTGGCGATTTTTTTCTGTTTAGAACGTATCAATTTTACGGTTACATAAATAGCCAGCGTTGCATAAAGCGAAAACAAAATTATTTTGGTTAATAGGTTGTCCAAAACATTAAAAATTCCACAAAAGAAAAATCCCAATCCAATGACTGCGGTGACTAAAAGTTCAATATATTTTACGAAAAGTTTAATCATTTCTTAGATGCCTGTGTAATTACTCGGACTTATTTGTTTCAACTCATTTTTAATAGTGTTATCCACATTTAAAGTATCAATAAATTCCCCTATAGAATCTTTCGTAATCGCACTATTGGTGCGCGTGAGTCCTTTTAAGGCTTCGTAGGGATTTGGATACCCTTCACGACGCAGAATAGTTTGAATTGCCTCGGCTACCACAGCCCAATTATTTTCTAAATCACTTTCAAATTTGTCGATATTCAGCACAAGTTTATTCAGTCCTTTTATAGTGGATTTGATTGCAACGATAGTATGCGCAAATGGCACTCCAACATTTCTTAAAACGGTACTATCGGTTAAATCCCTTTGTAATCTTGAAATTGGAAGTTTTGCAGACAAATATTCAAAAATGGCATTGGCATAGCCTAAGTTACCTTCGCTATTTTCAAAATCTATAGGATTAACCTTATGAGGCATGGCAGAACTACCAACTTCACCCGCTTTTATTTTTTGTTTAAAATAATCCATAGAGATATAGGTCCAAAAATCTCTATTTAAGTCGATAATAATGGTATTGATTCTCTTAAGCGCATCAAAAAGTGCAGCCATGTGGTCGTAGTGTTCAATTTGTGTGGTAGGGAAGGAATGATGTAAGCCCATTTGTCCTTGAATAAATTCGGTGCCAAAAGCCTTCCAGTCGATATTTGGATAGGCTACATGGTGTGCATTATAATTTCCAGTGGCCCCGCCAAATTTTGCAGCGTATGGTATATCAATCAAGTAATCAAACTGTGCTTTCAAACGTACAGTAAAAACTTCAATTTCTTTACCCAAACGCGTTGGAGACGCAGGCTGGCCATGTGTTCTAGCCAACATCGGGATCTTCGCCCATTCTGTAGAAAGTGTCTCTAGGTTCGTTATCAGTTCATTAAAATTTTCAACATACACATCGTTCAATGCTTCTTTTATACTTAATGGTATGGCAGTATTATTAATGTCTTGTGAAGTTAATCCAAAGTGGATAAATTCTTTAAATTCTGATAAGCCTAGAGCATCAAATCTTTCTTTTATAAAGTATTCAACAGCCTTAACGTCGTGGTTGGTTGTTTTTTCAATATCTTTAATAGCAACAGCATCTATGTCATTAAAATCGATGTAAATCTGTCTAAGGGATTCGTGTATTTCTGGTTTTACCGATTTAAGCTGTGGCAGCGGAACATTGCATAACGCGATAAAATATTCAATTTCAACTTGAACGCGGTATTTCATTAGAGCAGCTTCTGAAAAATAATTTCCTAATTGCTCAACCTTATTTTTATAACGACCATCAATAGGTGAAATGGCGTGTAACGATGACATCGACATGAGTAGTTTCTTAAAATAAGTAACAAAGATAGCTAATCATGCCATAATATTGATTATAAAATTACTTAACTTAGGGGTCTAAAACTAACTAATCAATTCCATGAAACAACTATTATTTTTTATAATGTTAATTCCTTTTTTTGTGCAATCTCAAATCTATAAAAAGTCAGAACCCTTTACACACACCTATTCAATAGTTGCCTTAGACGAAGAAACGGGTGAAATGGGTGTGGCGGTTCAAAGTCACTGGTTTAGTGTTGGCAGTCTTGTAATTTATGGTGAGGCTGGTGTTGGCGTGGTTGCTACCCAATCCTTAGTGAACCCAAGTTATGGTCCAAAAGGTTTGGCCTTAATGAAACAAGGTTTGTCACCACAACAGGCCTTAGAATCCTTGCTTATGAACGATGAAGGGCAAGCCTATCGCCAAGTGGCGATGCTCAATAAAGATGGACTTACAGCAACCCATACAGGTAAATTGTGTATTGATGAGGCCGGACATAAAAGAGGGAAGAACTATTCCGTTCAAGCAAATATGATGCTTAAAAATACGGTTTGTGATGCCATGGCGCGTGCCTTCGAAAACACCTCTGGCAGTTTAGCGCATAGACTTATGGCCGCTTTAAAAGCAGCAGAGAGAGAACAAGGTGATATAAGAGGTCAACAAAGTGCCGCGATTCTTATTGTAAATCCAACCTCTACAGGTTATAGCTGGAAAGATATAAAAATTGAATTAAGGGTTGAAGACAGCGAAAATCCTATTGATGAGCTGGAGCGCTTGATAAAAGTACATGAGGCCTATGATTTTATGAATAAAGGAGATTTAGCTATGGAAGCCGGTAATTCGCAAGAGGCAGAAACCATGTATTTAAATGCGCAAAACTTATTTCCCGAAAACATTGAGATGCAGTTTTGGTATGCTATCAATTTGTTAAATAACAAGGACTTTGATAAAGCAGAACCCATACTAAAATCAATTTTCGAAAAAGATAATAACTGGAAAACGCTGACCTCTAGATTGGTGAAAAGTAAGTTATTGTTAATTTCTAGTGAAGATCTCAAAAAAGTCCTCGATATTTAATGTATTGAAGTTATTCAAAGTTTATTTTTTAAATTAAATTATTTTTCTATGAAAATTTTAAAAATATCAGGTTGGGCTGTGCTTATCATCTTAATCATTTCCCAATTTACCAGACCAGACAAAAATAACGCTGGAGATGTCGCATTTGAATCTTTTTTGGCAGAAACAAAACCCCCACAAGAAGTTAAGGAAATACTTTTTTCTAGCTGTTTTAACTGCCATAGTGACCATACCGTTTATCCGTGGTATAATGCCATAACTCCTATAAATTATTGGTTAAACGATAATATATTAGACGGAAAAGAAGATCTCAATTTCTCACAGTGGACGAATTATAGTACCGCTAAAAAAGATGATAAATTAGCTGAAATCATGAAAGCTGTTGAGGAAAAGGAAATGCCCATAACTTCTTATACATGGATGCACCAAGAGGCCGATTTAGGCCACGATCAAATTAGAGAAATTATTTATTGGGCCACACAGTTACGTTTTGAATACAGCCTAAAACCAAATACGCAATAATTTGGGATTTACATTAAAAAAAGGAATTTTATAGGATGAATTTCAAAAGCCTACATAATTGACAATTTCCAAAAGACTTCTCATTATTGGTTTCGTTTGGCCTGAGCCTAAAAGTTCAGCGGCTGGAAGCAGAATGCTGCAACTTATTGAGGCGTTCATGGGTTTTGATTATCACATTACTTTTGCTTCAGCCTGTGCAAAAACCGATAAGGCGTTCGATTTAAAAGCTATTGGGGTTCAGACCGCAAGTATACAATTGAACCATTCAAGTTTTAACGATTTTATTACTGAATTAAATCCTCAAGTTGTCTTGTTCGACCGTTTTATGATTGAGGAACAGTTTGGATGGCGTGTGGCGGATATCTGTCCAAATGCAGTTCGAATTCTTGATACTGAAGATTTACATTTTTTGAGAAAAGGAAGGCAATTAGCATTAAAA
This sequence comes from Flavobacteriaceae bacterium, assembly GCA_018402135.1. Lineage (GTDB taxonomy): Bacteria > Bacteroidota > Bacteroidia > Flavobacteriales > Flavobacteriaceae > Paucihalobacter. Next base: position 513,878 of record JAGYJF010000005.1, read on the forward strand.
GCGGGTAATTCATTTAATGATTGCTATTTGTATAACGACTTCACAAAACGTGAAATAGCGAGTATTTACCGTTGCGATTTAAGTTTGATAATTTCAGAAGAAGAAATGTGTATTCTAGAAGGCGAGTTTGAAATGGACCCTGAATTACTGCTCTATCTGCCGTTTATGTTAGACTCCCTTGAAAAAGAGGCTTCTGAAACTTTACCAAAATTTAAAGAGCGTACGCATTTTATAACTATTGGAAATTTTCTTCATGAACCTAATTACGATGCGGTACTTTATCTAAAAGAAACCATCTGGCCATTAATAAGAAGGCGATTACCCAAGTCCAATTTACATAGCTACGGGGCTTATGCTACTCAAAAAGTGTTACAATTACATAACGAAAAAGAAGGCTTTTTGATTAAAGGTTTTGCTGAAAATGTAGAAACCGTCATGCAAAATGCACGTGTATGTTTGGCACCGCTGCGCTTTGGTGCAGGCTTAAAAGGAAAATTGATCAATGCCATGCAAAATGGTACACCTTGCGTTATGTCTTCTATTGCAGCTGAAGGTATGTTCAACATCTCGGAAACTCATGATTGTGCAGCTGATGATCCTCAAACGTTTGCAGATAAGGCTGTTAAACTTTATCAAAACGAATCGGAATGGGAATTTTATAGTGAATATGGTTTTAAAGTCATAAATGAACGATTCAATAAAATAGATTTTCAAAAGATTTTAATTTCTAAAGTTGAGGGCATTACAAATCAGTTGCAGCGCCATCGACATCAAAATTTTATAGGGCAACTGTTGCAACACCACACTTTACAAAGCACAAAATATATGAGTAAATGGATAGAGGCAAAGAACCGTCAAAATCCTAGTTGAGGGTATTGTTTTATTCCGCTTTTTCATAGCTTTGCAACCTTTAAAAATTCAGAATGATTTCAGTTGATAATTTAGCAGTAGAGTTTGGTGGTAGCGCCTTATTTAGTGGAGTTTCATTTACCATTAATGAAAACGATAAAATTGCCTTAATGGGTAAAAACGGTGCGGGTAAATCTACCATGATGAAGATTATTGCCGGCGAACAAAAAGCCACACGTGGTCATGTGCGTTTTCCAAAAGATGCTATTATTGCGTATTTACCACAGCATTTATTAACCGAAGATCACAATACTGTTTTTGAAGAAGCGTCCAAGGCATTTCAACATATTTTTGAAATGAAAGCGGAAATGGACCATCTTAACAAACAGCTAGAAACTAGAAACGATTATGAATCGGATGACTATATGAATTTGATTCAGAAGGTGTCCGATTTAGGTGAAAAATTCTACGCTTTAGAAGATATTAATTACGATGCCGAAGTTGAAAAAGCCTTACGAGGTTTGGGCTTTAAACGTGAAGATTTCTCTCGAAAAACCAGCGAGTTTAGCGGTGGTTTCCGAATGAGGATTGAGTTGGCCAAAATCTTATTACAAAAACCCGATTTAATTTTACTAGATGAACCCACCAATCACATCGATATAGAATCGGTGATTTGGTTAGAAGATTTTCTGGTGAACAAAGCCAAGGCAGTCGTGGTTATTTCTCACGATAGGGCGTTTATCGATACCATTACCAATCGTACCATTGAAGTTACCATGGGTAAGATTTACGATTACAAAGCCAATTATTCGCATTATTTGCAATTGCGCGAGGACCGACGCACGCATCAAATTAAAGCGTACCAAGAGCAACAAAAATTTATTGCTGAAACGCAGTTGTTTATCGAGCGTTTTAAAGGTACTTACTCCAAGACCAATCAGGTTAATTCGCGTGAGCGTATGTTGGAAAAGTTAGAAATTATTGAGGTAGATGAAATTGATACTTCCGCCTTAAAACTGCGATTTCCACCGGCGCAACGTTCGGGCGATTATCCTGTAACGGTTAAAGATTTGTCCAAATCCTACGGCGATAAAGTAGTTTTTAAAGAGGCAAATATGTCTATTTCCAGAGGCGAAAAAGTGGCCTTTGTTGGAAGAAATGGCGAAGGTAAATCAACTATGATTAAAGCAATTTTAGGTGAAATAGAAGTGCAAGGCAAATGCCAATTGGGTCACAATGTGAAAGTTGGTTATTTTGCCCAAAATCAAGCATCGCTTTTAGATAAAAATCTAACTATTTTTCAAACCGTTGATGAGGTTGCACAAGGTGATATCCGCACGCAAATCAAAAATATTTTAGGCCGTTTCATGTTTAAAGGAGATGATATCGATAAAAAAGTGAGCGTGCTTTCAGGTGGTGAAAAAACGCGGTTAGCGATGGTTAAATTACTTTTGGAACCAGTGAACTTATTAATCCTTGATGAACCAACAAATCATTTAGATTTAAAATCGAAAGATGTGTTGAAAGAAGCCTTGTTAGAATTTGATGGTACCTTAGTATTAGTTTCTCACGATCGCGATTTCTTGCAGGGATTAGCCAAAAAAGTTTTCGAATTCAAAGACCAACGCGTTATTGAGCATTTTGAAACCATTGATGATTTCTTGGTTAGAAACCGATTAGAGAATTTAAAGCAAATGGATTTAAAGCTTTAAAAGTTTTCACTTTAAAAACCATACATTAAACTTACACCACCATAAAAATTTAAAGGTGCTCCAGGATAGTAATATCTAGGCAAAGCATTGCCAAATCCAGCTGCATTAGGTAAAATACTCGCCGCATAGTGTGCGTCAAATAGGTTGTTGATACCGGCTGTTAATTGCGCAGAAATATCTTTCAGCAACGTGAATTGATGCATCGCCTTGCAATTCGTTACTGAATATGCATCACTCGATAAAGCGTTGGAATCATTTAAGGGAATCTTACCAACATTCAAAATTGAAAAATTGAATGAAAACCCGAAATCAGTTTGCAAATCAAGCCCGGTTTGCCATTGGTAATTTGGCGCTCCTGTTAGCTTATTTCCTGAAAAGTCGTTGTCGCCATCTATAAAGTCCTTAAATTCAAACTGATTAAAACTACCAGTAAAATAAGGGTAGATATCTATTTGCTTAGAAATTGCTGCACTGTATTTCAAACTAATTTCTGCACCTTTATGGCTGCTTTCCCCTGCATTAATGCCAACAAATTGATCTTCTCCGACTCGTCGAGCTACGAGTAAGTTTTCTATTTGTAAACTGTAGAGTGTTAATTCTGCATATAAATTTTTGTCGAAAAGTTGCGATTTTATGCCTACTTCATAGTTCCAGCCGCGTTCAGGTTTTAAATCGGTATTGATTTGGCCGTCTGGTGTTAATGTTTCAGCCACTGAAGGCACTGAAAACCCATTGCTTACCGATGCAAAAAGGTTGCTATTATCACTTAATTTATAGGACGCGCCAATCCTCGGTGTAAAAGTAGTTTCAAAACTGTAGCGCTCACGACTGTTGTTTTCGGCATTTTCAAAAATGTCTTTTTGATTATAAGAAGTGCTATTTAAGGCAATACCAAGTTCTAAAAATAACGTATCATAAATATTAGTTTCTTGAGTAAGAAAAGCATTTATATAGTTGCGCCGTTGATTGACTTTGGCGAATTCATCACCTTCAATACTGCCGTTACCAGGCTGACTTTGGTAAAGGTTTTCAGAAAGTGAAAATGTGAAATCCTCAGTCATGAGTTCTGTACCAAAGGTCCATTTTGTTGGGTGAGACCAAAGCTTAGATTGGTGATCAAGAATTGATCGCAAGCCAAAAGCAATTGTTTTATCTGCCAAAATATTAAATGGTCTAGGCTCGAAAGCATTTTTATAGTTACCAAAAACACTGGTAGACCATTGCCATTTTTGACTAAGATTTACTTCATAATTAAGTCCTAAAATAGCTTTATCGTAAGACTCAAAACCTTCAGATTGCGCCCAATTTTGTGGAGCGACCTCAGGATTATTGTCAAAGTCGGTTTTGTTAATCGAACTCGGTATAAATGCTTTCAGCCTTGTAAAAATAGAGATGAACGAAAGCTTACTGTTTTCAGTAATTTGAGTACTTCCAGAAAAATTTAAGGCATCTCGACTATAGTTGCTATTATCTCTAAAGCCATCACTTTCTAAATGGTTATAATTCACGATCAAATGTGATGTGTCGTTTTGAAAACCAGCTGATAAATTCTGTCGCCATAAACCAAAACTTCCAAATTGGCTGTTAGTTTTAGCAAATGAATTATTAATAGTCTTTGATTTTAATAATATAACACCGCCCAGTCCTGAACCATAAATGGAGTTGTTTGGTCCTTTTAAGATAGTCATGCCACCTAAGGTTTCAATATCAATATCTTCAATAACCGATTCGCCTTCGGCATTTGTAAGCGGAATATTATCAAAATATGCTTTTATGCGATTTGTGCTGAACTGCGAACGGGCACCAATACCTCTTATAGTAATACGATTGGTATTCAAATTACCTTGTTGCATGGTGACGCCAGGTATTGCATTCAAAGCTGTCGTAATTATAATGCCATCGGTTTGATTAAGGTCGCGCGCACTTATTTCTGAAACCGAACTAGCAGAATTTTGATGCTTACTGTTTATAATTCCTGTTGAAATTTTTACTACAGAAAGTTGCGTTGTATCAGATTTAACTTGAGCGTTTATGCAAAAATTACTGATTAATAAGATTAATATTACTAGGTTAAAGTTTTTATGATTTGACAAGACGTAATTTTTAATCCACAAAGTTAACCGATTGCAGTCATTAAATTCACGATTAACATAATTTTGAAATTAACCCAAAAGTTCCATAAATGTTTTCATGCCTTCAGTTGCCGTTTTTGAAATGATGATTAAATTGTTAGTCGGTTGAATTGAGGGTTTTGGATCTATAAAATAAATGGGCGTGTTTTGAGGAGCATAATGAATCAAGCCTGCTGCAGGATAGACTTGCATAGAGGTGCCAACGATTAAAAGCAAGTCTGCATTTGCACAAATCTCCATAGCTGCTTCAATCATAGGAACGGCTTCACCAAACCAAACGATATGTGGACGAAGTTGGTGACCATTCGGACAAAGGTCACCAAGTTTAATATCAGACATGCATTCAAATTCCGAAGTGTCATCTATTATATTTCGGGATTTAAGCAGTTCACCATGCAAATGGACTACGTTACTGCTTCCAGCGCGTTCATGCAAATCATCAACATTTTGAGTAACAATACTTACCTTGTAGTTTTTTTCAAGCGCTGCCAAGGCATAGTGTGCGCTATTGGGTTTCACTTCTTTCAGTTGCCTGCGGCGTTGGTTGTAAAACTCTAATACCAACTCTGGATTGGTTCTAAAGCCTTCAGGAGAGGCAACTGCCATAACGTCGTGACCTTCCCAAAGTCCGTCTGCATCTCTAAAAGTTTTGAGTCCGCTTTCGGCGCTCATTCCTGCTCCAGTTAGTGCCACGAGGTGTTTCATTTGACGTGTAAAAGAAAATTCAACTTTGTTATTCGATTTTAAAATTAACATTTTAATTTATCTTTGATGGCTATGACAGACGAAAAACTATTAGAATTCTTAAACACGTTTTTAACGAAAGAGCGCCATCAACGTTTTCAAACAGTTTTAGCACAACGCACCAAGCATTTTGCCGTGGCTGTTGAAGATGTGTATCAACTTCACAATACCAGCGCAGTCATGCGAAGTTGTGATGTTTTTGGTATTCAAGATTTACATGTTATTGAAGAGCGGAATTCAAAAAGAATTGACAGAGAAATTGCTATGGGAGCTCAAAAATGGGTAGACGTGCATCGTCACCATAAAGTTAAGGATTGTATCCAATCTTTAAAAGCACAAAATTATCAGATTGTCGCTACCACCCCTCACATAAACGAAACCTTGTTAGTAGATTTTGATTACACAAAAAAATCCTGTTTTTTCTTTGGAAGAGAAACCGAAGGCTTAAGTGAAACTGTCATGAATCAGGCCGATTGCTTTTTAAAAATTCCCATGTTTGGTTTTACTGAAAGTTTAAATATATCGGTTTCTGCGGCTATTATTTTACAGCAAGTTACAGAAAAAATGAGAAGTAGCGAACTCAACTGGCATCTTTCAGCAGCAGAAAAATTAGCATTAAATTTAAAATGGATTAAAAAAACAATTAAAAACTACGACGCCATTGTAGCACGATTTTACGAACAACAATAACACTTACATTTTATTTTTGCGTTTTCGACTCAGTACTTTATATTCTTCGTAACATTCGCTAATTGCATCTAAAATTTGAAGATCGTTTGCTGCAATAATAAAATCTCTTGAATAGTTACATTGACTTACAATTTCGTCTAAATCAAACCGATCTACCTCTAGAAGTACGAGCAACATTTCCCGATCAAATCTGCTAGCAAGTAGGTTTCTAATTTCGTCGTCTTCCTTCATTTTTCTGAGCTTACCAAGTTCTCTAGGTTTGCTTCCAAATATATTGTACAGGAAATCGGTAGGATTAAAAATAGAACTCAAAACCTTGCTGACGCCGCTTCTGGAACCTGCTTCATAACCTTGATTAGGTAATCCCGAAACGCTAAATCTATTATTACTTCTGATGGGAATTTGTTTGATGTCAACTTCTAAAAAACCTGTGAGTTTTGATTGAAAAACAACAACTTCTTCTAAAGCCAACGCTAACTCCGTCAATTTTATGGTGGTCTTGCCAAATTTAAACCAGTCGTTAGTAACTCTAATTCGGATAGACTTAAACCCTAAATAGGAGAGGTGCAAGGTATCGTTAACCTGTGCTTTGATTTCAAAAACACCTTCTTCATCGGTTGAAGTTCCAACGACTTGATTGAGGTTAACAATATTTACATTTTCTAATGGTTCGTCATTAGAGCCATTAACGATTGTCCCTTTAACTTTGGTGATTTCTTGACCATAGCCTAAAGTAAGCATAGCTAAAAAAACACTGGTCAAAAGGTATTTCATTTATTTTTTAAGTTACGATGTTTATGAAAAACCAAAGGGAAAAAATAAAAGCAGGTTTCATTGATTTTAAGCAATTTTTTTGAACATCATTTAGCACAAAGTTAAACAAAGAAAACGAACTTTTTTGTCACACCTTGCGCATTTGACTTAAAATTAACAGCTATAAATCCTATTTGCGTCTTGATTTTCGCGGTCTTGAACTATCATTTTCAAATTTACTAAATGCACCAGAACGGTTTGATTTTGAAGATGAGCGGTTATCGCTGCCAGCAGAATAGCCACCTTTACCTTCAGAACGTCTTTTGCCTTTAGGCTGAAAATCGTCGCTTCGTCGTTTTCCAGAGAACTTACCGCCACTGCGTTTTTTATTGCTATTACCTTTATCTGCAGAAACTTCTACATTTACAAAACGATCGTTGTGTTTGTAATCTGTAAAAAACTCTAATACTTTAGGAGTTATAGCAGCATCGGTATTAAAGAACGAAAAACTATCTTTTACATCCACTTTAAATACATCGTCACGACCTAAGTCTAATACTTCTTTAAGGAAATCTTTAAGGCTCATCCAATCGTAGCCATCCTTATTTCCAACATTTATAAAGTAACGTGTTGAATTTTCTGAAGGTTCAAAATCCGAATCACCACTGCGTTCTCTGCTGTTTCCAGCATCAGCGTTTAAATCTTTAGATTTTTTATAATAATTGTAGAATCTAGTAAACTCAACCGAAAAGAATTTTTTAATCAATTCATCCTTAGAAGTATCGGCAAACATTTCATTGATTATTTCAATGTGGTTGTCAATTTCGTGATTTATTTCGGTATTGTGAATTTTATTTGCCAACGACATTAACTGTACTTGACAAATATCTATCCCACTAGGAATTTCTTTAGCTTCAAATTGTTTTTTAATAATACGTTCAATAGATTTTATTTTACGCATTTCGCTTTTGGTAATAATCACCATAGAGATACCAGTTTTACCGGCACGTCCTGTTCGGCCTGAACGGTGTGTGTAAGTCTCAATCTCGTCGGGCAGCTGGTAGTTAATAACGTGGGTTATATCATCAACATCAATACCTCTAGCAGCCACATCGGTTGCGACCAGCATTTGTATTTGTTTGGCTCTAAAAGATTTCATCACCATGTCTCGTTGGTTCTGACTTAAATCACCGTGTAAAGCACCCGCGTTGTAGCCATCTTCAATAAGCTTTTCTGCAACTTTTTGAGTTTCGTGTTTGGTACGGCAAAAAATAACTGAGAAAATATCAGGATTTGCATCGGCCAGTCTTTTTAGTGCTAAATAACGATCACGTCCGCCAACCATATAATATTCGTGAGTAACTTGGTCGCTACCTACGTTTTTAGAGCCCACGGTTATTTCTATCGGGTTATGCATAAATTTCTTAGCAATAGTCGAAACTTCTTGTGGCATGGTGGCAGAAAACAACCAGGTATTTTTATCTTTTGGGGTATGTGATAAAATATCAGTAATATCCTCAAAAAATCCCATGTTAAGCATTTCATCAGCTTCATCAAGCACTGCATATTCAATTTTAGAAATATCAACCAGATTACGGTTAATCATATCTTTCATTCTGCCTGGAGTTGCTACTAAAATTTGGGCGCCGCGTTTTACGTCTTTCGATTGGTCAATAATACTAGCACCACCATAAATAGCAACAACATTTAAACCTTTGCAGTATTTGCCGTAAAGCTTAAGTTCGTTGGTAATTTGCATACAAAGTTCGCGCGTTGGCGATAAAATTAAACCTTGGGTCGTGCGACTATCAATATTAATTTTCTGTAGCATTGGAAAACCAAAAGCAGCTGTTTTACCAGTTCCGGTTTGTGCAAGTGCGACCAAATCGGTGTCTTTTTCTAATAAAATGGGAATGGTTTTGTCTTGTACCTCGCTGGGCGTTTCAAAACCTAAGTCAATAATAGCTTTCAGAAGGTCTTCGTTGAGACCTAATTGTAGGAATGTGTTCATTCTAATGTAATAAGTATTCGATTATCTATTTGGTGTTACACAAGAAGCGAATCGACATACTTAAACCTGAAACTTCTAAATAACACATCCTCACCCTGAGGAATTTCAAGCGGCAAAGATACAACTTTATTTGATTAATTTAACAAAAACATTTTGCGACCGAAAAATTATCATCGCGCAGTGCGTAGATTAATTTATGAGTTTATGAGTTGGTGAGTTTTTTTGAGAGATTTAAATAAAATATATTTACCTAAGCTTTGGAATTCAAGTAATTCGCTTTTTGTCATTTGGCATTTAAATAATCCACCAAAAGTCTAACGGCTGTTCCTCTATGGCCAATTTTGTTTTTGTCTTCTAGAAGCATTTCTGCAAAAGTTTGATCATAACCTAAAGGTTTAAAAACTGGGTCGTAACCGAAACCGTTATTACCGAGTCTTTCTAAAGTGATTTCACCTTCGCAAATACCGGTAAAAGTTTTCATGTTATTATTTAAACTTAAGGCGATAACGGTTTTAAATTGGGCGCGTCGGTTGCTGTGCTGTTTTAAATTGTGGAGTAATAAATTGATGTTGTCATGATCATTTCGTTGTGCACCAGCGTATCTTGCTGAATAAACACCGGGTTCGTTGTTCAAAGCGCCAACTTCCAATCCCGTATCATCTGCAAAACAATCAAAGCCATATTTTTCTTTTACGTAATTAGCTTTTTGAATGGCATTGCCTTCAATGGTAGGTTGGGTTTCGGGAATATCTTCTTGACAACCAATTGCTTCAAGACTCAATAATTGTATATGTGCAGGAAGTAAAGACTGTATTTCTTTTAGTTTGTTTAAGTTATTAGTGGCAAATACTATTTTCATTTATAATTGTTTTTAAAAAGCTATTAAAATTACTGAATCCATATTTCATAAAATTATGATTTTGTAAATTTTAATACGAAGTTTTGATTAATTGGATTTTTTGAATGACACATCTCCTTTCCCTTTTATGGATAACATCGTATTTATTAGTTTAAAAATAGTTCCTCAAATTTCTAAAATTACGTTAAACTGACAAAGGTCATGACAACTTGAATATTTAGGTGTTATATTTGAGTAGAAACCAAAAATAAATCAATTATGACAGTGAGTATCCAATATGTGCAATTAGATAGTAGTGATAGTTTAAATAGTTTTATCAATAAAAACTTAGAAAAATTAAGTCAGAAATACGAATGGCTTATCAACGCCGAAGTTTACATTAAAGAAGATGCAAAAGATAACGAAAAAGGTAAAATCTGCAGTATCGAACTCAGTATGCCCGGTCCAAGAATTTTTGCAACCTCAAATGAGAAAACTTACGAAGCCTCCGTGAAAGAAACCATAAGAGACTTGAAAAAACAGCTTGAAAAGCGCAAAGAAACTTTTAAAACGTATTAGTGAAAATAAAAAACCCTTTTAGAGCATTTTTAAAAGGGTTTTTTATTGTTATGAAATAGCACTGAAATTATCTATGATGATAAGGTTCATTTTTCAATATGGTGAAACTTCTATACAACTGTTCAATAAAAAATAAGCGCACCATTTGATGCGAAAAAGTCATTTTTGACAATGATAGTTTTCCTGAGGCCTTAGCGTAAACAGCTTCCGAAAATCCATAGGGCCCACCAATTACAAAAACCAAATTTTTTATGCCGGAATTCATGTGCTTCTGCAAGTAATTGGCAAAAGATACGGAGTCTAATTGTTTTCCGTGTTCATCTAAAATAATTAAAATATCACTAATGTTTATTTTAGCCAGAATTAAGTCGCCTTCCTTTTGCTTTTGCTGTGCTTCCGATAGGTTTTTCGCATTTTTTAAATCTGGAATTAGTTCCATTTCAAACTTGATGTAAAAACCAAGTCGTGTGGCGTATTCTTGAATTAAGGATTGCAGTGCAGTATTATCGGTTTTGCCAATGCAAATTAGTTTGATAGTCATAAAGCAAAATTACAATTTTATTGGAATCTTGAATTTGCAATTTGGAATTTGAATTTGTTACTTTTACAACAAATTAGGTTGTTATGATTTCAGAAATACAGTTCAACAACGAAATAGCTTTAATTATAGCCAATGCTATACGCGAGGATGTTGGAGATGGCGACCATAGTTCTTTAGCCTGTATTCCTAAAACAGCAAAAGGTAAGGCCAAACTTTTAGTGAAGGACCGAGGCATTATTGCAGGTGTTGCGTTCGCCAAACAAGTATTTGATTATGTTGATAACAATATGAAGGTGGAAGTGTTGATAGAAGATGGATCACCAGTTAATTATGGCGATATTGTTTTTTTTGTGGAAGGTCCATCGCAGTCCATTTTAAAAGCCGAGCGCTTGGTGCTAAATGCTATGCAGCGTATGAGCGCCATTGCAACCAAAACCAAGCAGTTTGTAGATTTATTAGAAGGCACAAATACCAAAATTTTAGATACCCGAAAAACAACACCTGGAATTCGTGCCTTAGAAAAATGGGCCGTAAAAATTGGCGGTGGTGAAAATCATAGATTTGCCTTGTACGATATGATTATGTTGAAGGATAACCACATCGATTTTTGTGGCGGAATTACCCAAGCAATTACACAAACAAAGCGCTATTTAAAAGAACACAATAAGGATTTGAAAATTATCGTTGAAGCACGTAATTTAGAGGAAATTAAAGAGATTATTGAAAATAAAGGCGTGTATCGTATTCTTATTGATAACTTTAACTACGAAGATACTAAAAAGGCTGTCGAATTAATTGGTGACTATTGCCTAACCGAGTCTTCGGGTGGTATTAATGAGAAAACCATTAGGGCATATGCTTTGTGCGGCGTCGATTTTATTTCGTCTGGTGCCTTAACGCATTCGGTGTATAATTTGGATTTAAGCCTGAAAGCCATAGACTGACAGCACATAATAAATGCTGCTTCAAAATATAAACCATGACCAAACCAATTGAAGAGAAACTTGAAAAAATTCCCATCATCAAAAACCTTGTTAAGTTTTTGAAAGGTGTGAAGTTACCGGGTTTTGAGGGTTTGTCAACTTACGATTTAATGGAGTTATACGTTATAGGTATTGTTCAAGGTGCTGTAACCACGCGCGCTAGCGCTATTGCGTTTAATTTTTTCACTGCAATTTTTCCTTTTTTACTGTTTGTTATAATTTTAATTCCAATAATTCCTATCGAGAACTTTCAGCAAGAATTTCTAGAATTTCTAGATTCTATTTTGCCACCACAAACTTTCGATTTTTTCTCGGAAAACATCTTTGATAATATAAGCAGAGATAGCAGTGGAAGTTTGCTATCTACAGTTTTTATTCTTTCAATCATTTTGATGGCGAATGGGGTAAGTGCCATATTCTCAGGATTCGAAAGTTCTTATCACGAGCAATTGTCTCGAAGTATTTTCAAGCAGTATTTATATGCACTTGGTGTTGCGTTAATTTTGGCATTTTTGGTCATTCTTACGGTTGCAATATTTGGGTACTTTCAAATTTACATTATACAACCTCTGTACAACAGTTTTACGGGTGAAAGCTTTTCCGAAACTGGCTCTGCACTCAATTGGATTGTGGTTGGGAAATATCTATTTTTTATTGTAATGACCTATATCGCCACTGCAACACTTTATTATTTTGGTACTAAAGAAGGTAGAAATAATCGATTTTTTTCTATTGGGGCTGCACTTACCACGTTTTTAATTATGGTAACGTCTTATTTGTTTGGTGTTTATATTGATAATTTTTCAAAGTACAACGAACTATACGGCTCCATTGGCGCCTTATTAATTTTGTTATTTTATTTGTGGTTGAATTCTAATATTTTGTTGTTAGGTTACGAGCTTAATGCTTCGCTTAATCGTTTAAGAAAGTTCAACCAATGACAGCTTATTTTATAGACGTTATACTACCAATTCCGCTACCTAAGCTTTTTACATATGCTATTTCAGAGGCAGAATCCGATTTTTTAAAACCCGGAATGCGCGTAGCTGTGCCATTTGGTAAGCGAAAAGTATATACTGCAGTGGTTTATAGCATTCATCAAAATCCGCCATTGGTTTACGAAGCAAAGCCTATTTATCAAATTTTAGACAACCACGCTACCATTACTCCAAAACAAATTGAATTATTTGAATGGATTGCCGCGTATTATTTATGTACCATAGGAGAAGTTTTGCGAGCCGCTTTACCAAGTGGGTTTTTGATAGAAAGTGAAACCATTATAAAAAGTGCTCAAAAATTCACTGATATTGAAGTGTCCCTGACCGATGATGAGTTTCTAATTATGGAAGCCTTACAGCATCAATCATCATTGTCTATAGATGAGGTAGTAGCTATATTGGAGAAAAAGCAAGTACTTCCAGTAGTAAACAGTTTAATTGAAAAAGGACTTGTAATTGTTCAGGAAGAATTATTTGAAACCTATAAACCTAAATTAGTTAAATACGTAAAACTAAACGATGCCTATAAAACTGAAACTACTTTACGGGGACTTTTAGAAAACCTAACAAGCGCTCCTAAACAACGTGAAGTGGTTTTAACCTTTTTCAGTATGTCGGCAAGATCGACACAAGCAATAAAAATGGAAACTTTAAAAGCCGAAATTAATGCTTCGGATTCTGTTATAAACTCATTGATAGATAAAGAAGTTTTGGAAGTGTATCATCAAAAAACGGATAGAGTAAATTATGAAGGTATCATTAATACCGAAGCTTTAGTTTTAGAAGACTTTCAACAAACTGCTTTACAAGAAATTCAAAAATCGTTTGAGAATAACTCAGTTTGTTTGGTTCATGGCGTTACTTCTTCTGGCAAAACGGAAATCTATATCAAACTTATTGAAGCCGTTATCGATAAAGAGCAGCAGGCTCTTTATTTGGTTCCTGAAATTGCCTTAACAACCCAATTAGTAGAGCGTTTACAAGCACATTTCGGCGATTTGGTAGCCGTGTTCCATTCGCGGTATTCATCTTTTGAACGAATGGAAGTATGGAATCATGTGTTGCAAAACACCTCTAAAGGTCGGATAATAATTGGGGCGCGCTCTTCGGTATTACTGCCTTTTAAAAATTTGGGACTTGTTATTGTAGATGAAGAACACGAACAGTCTTATAAACAGTTCGATCCCGCACCTCGCTATCATGCCCGCGATACAGCTATTGTGTTGGCTTCATTATTTAAAGTTAAAACGCTATTAGGTTCGGCCACACCAAGTTTAGAAAGTTATTACAATGCAAGACAACATAAATATGCTTTGGTTGAAATTAACCAACGATTTAATAAGGTTCAAATGCCTGAAATGGAATTGGTTGATTTAAAAGACGCGCACAAACGCAAACGCATGAAAGGCCATTTCAGCCTTAGATTGATAGATGAAATCAATGAGGCCTTAGGTAATAAATTACAGGTGATTTTATTTCAAAACCGTCGTGGTTACTCACCAATTGTAGAGTGTTTAAGCTGCGGTCATGCGCCACAATGCCCTAATTGTGATGTGAGTTTGACCTATCATCAATACCGCAACCAATTGCGATGCCATTATTGTGGTCACCATTCAGCAATGCCACAACAGTGCGGTGCTTGTGGTAGCCATCATTTAGATACCAAAGGATTTGGAACCGAGCAAATAGAATCAGAAGCAAAACAGTTATTTCCAAAGTCTAAAGTAGCCAGGATGGATTTAGATACCACAAGAGGTAAATACGGATACCAAAAAGTAATAGGATCTTTCCAAGACCAAGAAGTTGATATTTTAGTTGGTACACAAATGCTAACTAAAGGATTAGATTTTAGAAATGTTAAGGTGGTTGGTATTATGAATGCTGATAATAGCCTTAATTTCCCCGATTTTAGAGCGCATGAGCGCAGTTTTCAGCTGATGACCCAAGTAGCAGGTCGGGCAGGTAGAACTGATATTCGCGGAAAAGTATTAATTCAAACCTTTAATCCTGATCACAGTATTTTACAACAAGTGTCTCAAAACAATTATTATGAGATGTTTGCTCAACAAATGAATGAACGGCATAATTTTAAATATCCACCGCTGTACAGATTGATAAAAATCACCTTGAAGCACAAAGATTTTCAAAAGACTAATCTCGCTGCAGAGTGGTACGCAACTTCACTAAGGCAATTATTTGCCGAAGCTGTTTTAGGTCCTGAGTTTCCGCCAGTTTCAAGAATTAGAAATCAGTACCATAAAAACATTTTAATAAAAATAGGTAGCAAACAGTCGCTTAAAAAAACAAAAGAAGCCATTGTTAAGATAAACAATAGCTTCCAAAGTGTAAAAGATTTTAGAGCTGTTAAAGTAGTTTTAAATGTCGATAACTATTAGGCTATGTTATTTAATGCATCCACCAGCTGTGTTTTTTTGTTGCGACTCAACGGAATTTCGTAAGCACCAACTTCCACATTTTTACTGTTAAATCTGTCTATTTTATCAAGATTTACAATGTATGATTTGTGGATTCTTAAAAATTTACCTTCAGGTAATTCTTGCTCAAAGCTTTTCATGGTTGAAAGCACAACTAGGCTATTTTCTTCTGTAACTACTTTTACGTAATCACCTAAGGCTTCAATCCATTTGATATCTTTAATGTATACTTTTCGCTTTTTTAGATTACTTTTAACGAAAATATGTTCGCCATCGGCTTCATTAAAGTCAAGTTTTAATTTGTGTTGTTCTAGGGCTTTCTCAACAGCTTGATTAAAACGTTCTTTAGTTATTGGTTTTTGAAGGTAGTCAGTAGCATCATAATTAAATGCTTTAAAGGCATACTCTGTTTTACCAGTAACAAAAATAATTTGGGGTTTGTTATTGAGTACATCAAGAAGTTCAAACCCGTTCAATACTGGCATTTCAATATCTAAAAAGATAAGATCTACCTTGTGAGTATTTAAGCCGTTTTTGGTTTCTAGGGCACTGCTGTATTCTGCAATAAGATTAAGTGAGGAATGATTCTCAATTAACTTTACAATAGATAAGCGTTGAATCGCAGAATCATCAACTACTACACAGTTTAAAGTCATAACATTTCTATATTTTAGGTTAAGATATCGACAATGTTACAAAAAATTCGGATAAAAACCAAAAAACATCGATAAAACGTTAATTTTAACATTTATTGTATTATTTTATTTTTATTTAAATTAGCTTATTAAATTGTTGTAGATAAACTTTTTAATCCTTATTTTTGCACCCATTTTTAACAAATAAAATATTTTTTATGAATCATTATGAAACTGTTTTCATCTTAAATCCCGTTTTATCTGAAGACCAGATAAAGGAAACAGTACAGAAATACGAAGATTTTCTTGTTTCTCGTGGTGCCAAGATGATAGCCAAAGAAGATTGGGGGCTTAAAAAACTAGCCTATCCAATTCAACACAAAAAAAGTGGTTTTTACCACTTATTTGAGTACACTGTACCAGGTGAAGTAATCGCACCATTGGAATTAGAATTTAGACGTGACGAGCGTTTTATGCGTTATTTAACGGTAGCGTTAGACAAACATGCAGTTGCATGGGCTGAAAGAAGAAGAGCTAAATTAAACCAAAAAGCGTAATTATGTCAACTATAGAACAACAAGCCAAAGGAAAAAAAGACGGAGAAATTAGATATCTTACGCCTTTAAACATTGATACTACTAAAACGAAAAAGTACTGTCGTTTTAAAAAATCGGGTATTAAATACATTGATTACAAAGACCCAGATTTTTTATTGAAATTCGTGAACGAACAAGGTAAATTGTTACCACGTCGTTTAACAGGAACTTCCTTAAAATACCAAAGAAAAGTTTCAGTAGCCGTAAAAAGAGCGCGTCATTTGGCTATTATGCCTTACGTAGCAGATTTATTAAAATAAAATATCATAACAAATGGAACTTATATTAAAACAAGACGTTGAAAATTTAGGATTTAAAGACGATGTTGTAACAGTGAAAAACGGTTATGGTAGAAATTTTTTAATTCCTCAAGGTCAAGCAATCTTAGCAACCTCATCTGCTAGAAAAGTATTGGCTGAAAACTTAAAGCAACGCGCTTATAAAGAAAAGAAAATTATTGACGAGGCTAAAGCAATAGCAGCTGCTATTTCAGCATTAGAGTTAAAAATCACTTCTAAAGTTGGAACTGGTGATAAACTTTTTGGTTCTGTAAACAACATCGATGTTGCAGAAGCTTTACAAAAAGAAGGCCAGACTGTTGATAAAAAATATATCAACGTAATTGGTGGCAGCGTAAAACGCTTAGGTAAATACAATGCTATCATTAGATTGCACAGAGAAGTATCTGTAGATTTAGAATTCGACGTTATCGCCGAAGCTTAAATTTCACTCCTATAGTTAAAAACCGTTTAGTTTTACTAAGCGGTTTTTCTTTTTAATACAATTTGATAAACTTAAATCTTTAAATCTTGAAATACAGCCGACTCACCAAAGAACAGTTTGAGGAAATGCATCAAGAATTTATTAATTTCTTGGCAACCCAGTCCATAACCGCCAAAGAATGGGATACTATTAAATTAGAAAATCCCGAAGCAGCAGAGCAGGAATTAGATGTTTTTAGCGATTTGATTTGGCAAGGTGTGTTGCAAAAAATCAAATATCTTGAAAACATTTCTTCACAACAAATGTTTTTGTTTCACATTGAAGACAATCAAATTCGTGTAATTGTTATAAAAATAGAAAAGCCACAAATTGACATCACCACAAAAGAAGGCTACGATTGGTTAAAGCTTAATTTATTTGACGAATCGGTAAAATTGTTAAATGGCAAAAAACCATACACCGATGATAAATTGATGGATCGTTTTAACCTCATTCAACAAGGCGCTATCATCACAAAAGGCGAATTGTTTCAATTCTTCGATCAGTTGCTTAAATCATCTAATTAGAATGATTGTAATGAAGCCAAGCGTGGGCTTATCCTAAGCTTTGCTTGGGAGTAAGGTGGGCTGTGCACTGGAGTATCTATATATTTGTTTTGTTTTTGACCCGTCCTAAAATAGCTATACAAGATATTATGACGTACGGTTTGTGACGATCTTATTACAAGATTGTACTTTGTGGTAATTTAAGTCTTCACTCGTAGCGCAACGATTCAATCGGATCTAACTTTGAAGCCTTTATTGCAGGGAATAACCCAGATATAATCGCTACTATAAAGGTCACACTAATGGCCCAAATTATCGCCGTCCAAGGCAACCCAAACTGAAGTTTGAAAAAGCCAGCGATACCCAAAGCTATCAAAGTCCCTAAAATAATCCCCAATAAACCGCCTAGTTGGCTAATCATAATAGTCTCCATAAGAAATTGTTCGGCAATGGTTTTTCGTTTGGCACCTAAGGCTTTTCTTACACCAATTTCTCTGGTGCGTTCGGAAACTGAAACCAACATGATATTCATTAGCGCAATGGTTGAACCAAAAATAGTAATGGCGCTGATAATGATAGAAGCCAAGTAAAGATAACCCGTGATACTGCCAATTCTATTAAGCAAATCATCACTACGCACAATTCCAAAGTTATTGTCTTCTAACGGACTTAAACCTCGAATGTTTCTGAAAACTGCCATGGCATCATCTTGCGCACCTTCCAGCATGTCTTTATTGTCAACTTTAATCGTTAAAGCGTAATTAATGTTGGGATTGGTAAAAATTGATCTGGCTTTTTGAAGCGGAATTAAAACTCGTAAATCCTGATTGTTTCCAAAAGTAGCACCTTTGGATTTTAAAACGCCAATCACAGTAAATTTACTACCGCGAACGCTAATAACTTTACCTATGGGGTTTACATCGTTGAGTATCGCTTTTTGTAGGTCGCTACCAATCACACACACATTAGCATTATTGCTAACATCAAAATAGTTAAGTTGACGGCCATCCTCAATTTCCAATCCTGAATTATTAATAAAATGTTCATTAACACCTAAGACGGCCACTTCTGGATCGGTTTTTTGATTTTCAAACTTTATTTCTGCCTGAGTCGTTCCAAAAAAGGAAACTGAAGTTTGGGTACCTGGATAATTAAATTGATTTTCAAAATCCCGAATGTTGTTATAGTTAATGACAGGGTTGATAACTTGTCTGTCTCTGCCAGTTCGCTGCACGGTAAGCTCGTATTGTTGTATATTAAAGGTATTCGCTCCCATTGATGAAAAGTCGTCGCTAATCGTGTTTTCTAAGGCCGAAACCAATCCTAAAATACCAACAAGCGCCGTGATACCAATGGCGATGATAAATACGGTTAAAGCAGTTCTTAATTTCTGACTTTTGATAGAGCCGCTGGCGATCCTAAAATTTTCCCTAAATAATGCAAACATGAAATTATGAGCTAAAAAGTTGGTTTATGGTAAGACTACCAAACTTGCATAAAGTTACTATAAAATTAAAATAACTTAAGACGAACTGTTGAAATTATAATATTTTTGTGATGAATTGAATGAATAATCACAGATGGACTCTTTCCTATAAAGTAGGAACACCAACTTTAAAACTGAGATTCCCACTTTCGTGGGAAGTTGATATGACACAAAAACCGAGCATACCCAAAGGCACCCGAGATTTTAATCCCGAAGAAGTAGCCAAACGACAATATATAATCAGCACTATTAAACAGCAATTTGAACGTTTTGGATTTCAACCCATTGAAACACCAAGCTTTGAAAACTCTGAAACTTTAATGGGGAAATATGGGGATGAAGGCGATCGGCTTATTTTTAAGATATTAAATTCGGGGGATTATTTATCTAAGGTTGAAAACGAAATTCTTTCTCAAAAAAGTGAGGCCATCCTTACACCTTTGATTTCCGAAAAAGCGCTTCGTTACGATCTTACCGTACCGTTTGCGCGTTATGTGGTACAACACCAAAACGAGATTGACTTTCCATTTAAGCGGTATCAAATTCAGGCAGTTTGGCGCGCCGATAGACCACAAAAAGGCCGATTTAGAGAGTTTTACCAATGCGATGCAGATGTGGTTGGTTCGGATAGTTTGTGGCAGGAAGTAGAGTTTATCCAATTATACGATTCGGTTTTTACAGCCCTTCAATTAGAAGGTGTTACTATTAAAATCAACAATAGAAAAATACTGTCGGGTATTGCTGAGGTCATTGGAGCACACGATAAACTCATCGATTTCACAGTGGCCTTAGATAAACTAGATAAAATAGGTGAGGATAAGGTAAAGGAAGAAATGCTGGTTAAAGGGATTTCTGCAGATGGTATCGAAAAATTGCAGCCGTTATTTAGCTTATCTGGCGATTTTGACACTCAAATTCAGCTTTTAAAAGCAATGTTGTCTACATCCGTTGATGGTTTAAAAGGTATTACGGAATTAGAATTTATTAGCAAAGCCATTCAATCTTTAAATTTAAAAACAGCCAATCTCGAATTAGACGTGACCTTGGCAAGAGGCTTGAATTATTACACCGGTGCCATTTTTGAAGTGGCAGCTCCTAAATCTGTCAGCATGGGTTCTATTGGCGGTGGTGGACGTTACGACGATTTAACAGGGATTTTTGGCTTAAACGATATAAGCGGTGTCGGTATTAGCTTCGGATTGGATAGGATTTATTTAGTTTTGGAAGCCTTAAATTTATTTCCAGATACAGTTACCAATGCCACACGTGTGCTGTTTATTAATTTCGGTGAAAAAGAAGCTTTACACTGTTTGAAAATTATTCAAAAATTAAGACAGCAGAACATCAATGCCGAATTATATCCTGACGATGCAAAAATGAAAAAACAAATGAATTATGCCAACAAGCGGAACATTCCTTATGTGGTTTTGGTTGGTGAGGCTGAAATTAATGCCAATTCCTTCACCTTAAAAAACATGATTTCTGGAACTCAAGATTCTCTTTCAGAATCAGATTTAATAAAAGTATTACAATAAAAAAGTCCCGCTCTATGCGGGACTTTTTTTATAGTTAAGTTTTTGGCAATTATTTTACGATGACCTTCTTAGATACCGAACCGCTTACAGTATTTATTTTGATTATGTAAGTACCTGCACTTAGATTCTTAACTGGGTATTCAGAATAACCGCTATCTGAAATATTTTGAATGTTGGTCATAGATTGACCAAGTATGTTTATTAATTCTAAGGATTTAATTTCAATTCCAGTTGGATTCATGAGCACAATGCTTTCGTTGTTATTAGCATAGGAAGCATCTAACGATTTGATGGCTTCATCACCAATAGAAAGGGAGGCATCTGGTTTGTTGAATAGAATGTCGAATCTATTTAAATATTCCCCTTCAAACATATAGAACTCATAAGGACTGTCGTTTAAATGGTGGTAATAGTCTAATTGCTTATCGTGTAAATACACCGATATATTATCTGGAACGTTTTCTAAAACATTGATAGATATAGTGTTACTACCATCTGAAGAGACTTTTATACCCAAAGGATATCTGATAATGTCATCTAAAATATCACTACCTTGAATGATGTAGTTGTCATCTTCAATCATCCAGAACAAATCATCAATTTGTGTTTCGTTAAGTTTGGCATCGTAACCCCAATCTCTGTTCGGTGTAGCTTTTTCGTCTATGGTTAATAACAACTGACGTTGGATTAGATTGGTAGATAACATACCAATTCTAAATTTCATACGAGGATCGGCTTCGTCAACTACAGTTCGGTAGTAGTGATTGTTTGAGCTTCGCATAAATACAGAGGTTCCAGATAAACTACCGTCTTCTTTTTCAAAGATACGTTGACTGTTGTTAAAGTTGATAGTGCCACCTGAACCTTCAGCAGTTACAAAGAAACCTTGACTTACCGGAATGTATCTTCCAGGTGTTTTTCGTGCAGTTCCGCCCATGCCAACATCAGGATGAAGAATACCTTGGTTGGCACTAGGCGTGCCACCAGATAAATTATAGGTACCGTAACCACCTTGGTATTCTCTTAAAATATGTGAGCCGCCACCCCAATGTTCCCAGAAGTATAAAGTACCATCTAGAGCACCAGTGCCACCAATTACAGGGCCGTTGTCAAGGATAAATTGAACTGCATCAATTGCAGATGGATAAGGGTTACCTACTAAATAATCGCTGTTTGCTGTTATCGTCAGGTTAATATCTCCATTATTAGGTTTGCCATTAAACACATAGTTTTGGTCGTCCACCACTGCACCCGTTCCTGGGCCTTTCATGGTAAAGCCTTCACCAGCCAAGATACTTCCTGTGCTTCTTACATGTTGCCAAGCTGAGTATTGTCCTGTGGCTTGGTTGGCAAATTTCCAAATCCAGAAATCAGCGATACCGACAGGCGAGGAGTTGCTACCGTTAAAACCCGCGGAAATAAAGTTGATAGGACTATTGCCGTCTTGTATAACTGTGGGTAGCGTATAACTATTATTATTAGTGGTTGTATTTCTTAGTCCAACCGGTGATGACCAGTAATTGTAAGTATACGTATCGGCCGTTCCTTGCTGGTCACGTTCTAATCTTCCTGAACTGGTTACATCAAAATCACTATCTATATTTTGTACCAATTGCGATTCGCCTTCTAAGTCTATAACACCATCTAGTTTTAGATAATGGGTTATTAATAAACCATTACCTTCGTTGCTAGCGTTATCTCCATCAAGGGTTAGTGTATTAGCTTGAACATCTAAACTAAGTAGATATCTGTTGTCATTTTTAATAGAAGGCAAGGCAGTATTCTCCATCGTAATGTTATGGTTAGTTCTAACAATATTCCAATCTACCGTTTGATTTGAATTTACAATAGAAGTTGAGCCAGGAATATACTGTACATTTCCGTTAAGCCATGTATTGCTTGTATTCCAATTACCATTTGTATTTGAAATATAGGGTAGTGGTGCAGTTTGTCGGTCAACAGTTCTTAAGTTTCTCAAAGCGCCCTGATTACCGTTTCCAGAGGCGTCATCAGTATTTGTATAGGTATAAACCGACATTGGGTAATAAGCTGCTAAATCAGACCAGGGCACCGAACCTATTTCATATTTTGTGATTGAAGTTGGTACAATTTTTCCATTTGTAAAAGAAGTATTTTCTTCAATTTCCTGATTCATTATAAATCGTAATTGCGCTTCGCTTAGATTTCGATTCCAAATTCTTACTTCATCTATATTTCCTCTAAAATGTTGTATAGGTGTGTTTTTAGCTGCCGCTGCAATATAGAAATATTCATCGGTCGACGGAGGTGCAATTCTGTTTGCCGAATTGTCTCTCACGCCATCAATATATAAACTAACTGTTGTTCCATTATATATTACTGCGACATGATGCCATTCTTCGTCAGGAATATTGGTATTTGAAATGATGCTTTGATAGCTGCCATTCCTCCAAACCATTTCAATACGGTTATCATTCAAAAATCTAAAGTCGTAACCTTGAGTAAAGGCTGCGTCTCTTTTAGAAGCGATTGATGAGATCCCGGTATCTGCGGCATTTCTTTTTACCCATGCCGAAATTGTAAATCCAGCAGGGTTTAAGTTTACCTTATCTTCCATATCGATAAAGTCTGTTGTACCATTAAAATATATAGATCTCACTACTTCTATTTGAGGGGCATATCCAAAGGTGATGTATTTCGTGCCGTCAAAATCGTAGTTAGTTTCTAAATTACCATTTCCATCGTCTACCATTAAAGTATAGGCTGCAGTAGGGTCAAAAACCCCAGTATCAGAGATAAACATATAATAACTTCCTGGAGGTGAGATATTTCTTATGGCATTTTGAGGAATACGTACTTTAACAGTAGGCACATCGCCACCCGTTTCAACAAATTTCCAAATGCGTTGCATGGCCGTAAAACTTACTTCCGTACTTAAACCCGATATATTTGCACTCATGTCAACTGTAATGGTTGCTGAAGCCGAGTTTAAATCGGCACCGTTATCACCCCACATCAAGAATTCTCTATTGTTTAACGTGGTTGTGTTTAAGGTTTTATTATCGAAGTTAGTATCGTAAATTTCTGTAAGTCCAACGGTTAGGATGCCTCTTGTTCTTCCATCGGCATCAGTTTCAAAATTGATACTTCTGGATTGTTTCTGTTCAAGATCCGATGCGTCATCTCTACCGATACCAGCTATGTCAAAATTGTAACCAACATTGTTTGATTGATCCCAAATTAATGATCCGTTACTATCCACATAGTCTGTAGATATACCATTCACACCTTGGGTAATTCCATATTTTACAGCAAGGTAGCTTTCAATTCGCGGTCTTTCAGTACCGTCATTTTTTCTGCTATCATAACTAATGACCTCTGCAATTCTTCCATTAAAACTACCAGCAAAAGCCTGACTGCGTCCTAACCAAAATCTACGATTATTAGAATTGGCAAATTGCGGAACTCCAACTTCATGAATACCAATGTTATTACCATTCATGTACAACTCTTGCGAGGTACCTGCCGTTGTGTTTCTGGCACTAAGCACTAATACACTATTAGAATTATAGACTGTAGCTCCGGTTTCTGCAATGCCATAACCTCGAAGATTGGGGTCTGTCGGAGTGGGATTTGGATTCGTGCCATTAGCAAAGGCTACCATCTCATTTTCAAATCTAGCGGAGTAGTCTCCAAATCCATAACCCGTTACGTCTTCATCCCAATCGTTTGTAATTGTATTTTGACCACAAAATATATCCATTGGAGGAAACAATGAACTATTCACGGTAATGTCAGGCACAACAACAACATATAGTTCTTGAGTGTTGAAACCTCCGGTGGCATGAAGGTTATCTCTATTAGTCTCTAAATACGTAAAACTCTTTGGCGCATCGTGATTATTGTCAAAGTTTATTACTGGATTAAAATTTACATTATCAGTAATATTGTTTTTAAATAGGGGTCTTCTCAAAGAAGGGTTTGTTTCATCGGTTACTTTGGCATTATGACCTAGACCATTGTCTACCCAAGTATTTACATAGGTATTGTTACCTTGTACAGAACTGCCGTTTACTTTATCTGCCTTTAACCAAACGGTTAAGCCTGATGCAATCCCTCCTGGAGCTAGAGAAATGGAATTATAATTTGTACCTGTAATAGTGATATAGTCTAAATAAAAAAATCTATCATTTCGTCCGTTATTCGACATTATAAATCTAAATTGAGAATTTGCTGAGAAGGTATAATCTGTGCTAAAGAGAGTAGTAGTAAAAGAGTGATATTGCGTATTATTGATATTTCTCCAGTTAGTTCCGGATGCACTTCCGTTTACAATGACATCAACAGTTTGCCAGGATGCGCTATTATTTGGCCTGTATTGGATAGTCATCTGATAAGTATTATTGACGTTTGTAGATCTTCTAACAAATAATTGTAAATCAACTTTATTATAGCCGCTAGTATTAATATTAGTGCGTGTCGCGCTACTGCCATTAAAGGCTAATCGAAGAAAATGGTTGTCCTTGTAAGCTAATGGATTGCTATTAATACGGCCCGAGTTAGTGCCAGCATGACTCCATCCATCTAATCCTGACTCAAAGTTTGCTTGGTGAATAATAGTTTGAGCTGACAGTTGCATACTAACAATCAGTAATAACAACAATGTTGGAAAAACATACCTATTTAGGTATACAATAAAAGTTTTCATAAGCGGTTAATTTATAGTTTGGGACTAATCAATGAGCAAACATAACAAGTAATTCTGTGAAATGCAAAAAAAATCGATGAAATGCTTTTGTAAATTTTAAGTAATTGTAAATCAAATAGTATATAATATGTTCTATTTTAAATAGGGGCTATAGAAATTAATAATAGCATTTGATATTAAGAGTTTTAAAAAAAAAAGCTGAACCATTCGATTCAGCTTTTTTAACAAAAAACAATATGTTTAGAATTTGATGAGTTTTTTAATAAAATTCATACCACTATCTCTATTGGTTATTTTGATAAAGTAGGGTGCTTCATCCAGTCTATCAAGACCATTGATGTTGATCTTGCTATCGACACTCAACATTCCTTTTTTGTAAACAACTCTTCCATTGAGATCGTAGATAAGGACATTAAATTCCTGACCATTAATGTCTGAGGGCAAATTGATGGTAATACTATCCTTAAACGGATTCGGTTTAATTGATACTATTTCATCCGTTATCTCATCGATATCTAATGTAGTTTCATCCATACCATCACAATTTTCATCAATCCCATTATCAGGAATTTCAGGTGCTCCAGGATAGATGGTGTCGTCTGTATCATCACAGTCGGTATTGTCCAATACATAACCATCTGGCATTGTACAATCAACGATTGAATTGTTAGGGTCGCCAAAACCGTCATTGTCGATATCGGCATAGTATGTAATGCCATTGCCATTGTCGGAAACCTCCCAAGTACAAGTAGCGTCATTAAAAGTTGCAGTTTCATAACATGCGGTAGTAGGTTCTGCAGGTTGTGTTCCTGTTACATCCCAAGTACAAGTAGCGTCATTAAAGGTTGCCGTTTCATAACATGCGGTAGTAGGTTCAGCCGGTTGTGTTCCTGTTACAACCCAAGAACAAGAATTGGTATCAAAGGTCGCTGTTTCGTAACACGCCACAGTTGGCTCAGCCGGTTGTGTTCCTGTGACAATCCAAGAACAAGAATTGGTATCAAAGGTTGCAGTTTCATAACACGCTACCGTAGGCTCAGCCGGTTGTGTTCCGGTGACAATCCAAGAACAAGAATTGGTGTCAAAAGTAGCAGTTTCATAACAAGCTACCGTTGGTTCAGCAGGTTGTGTTCCGGTGATAATCCACGAGCAAGAATCGGTATCAAAAGTCGCTGTTTCGTAACACGCCACAGTTGGTTCAGCCGGTTGTGTTCCTGTAACAACCCAAGAACAAGAATTGGTATCAAAGGTTGCCGTTTCATAACATGCGGTAGTAGGTTCAGCCGGTTGTGTTCCTGTTACAACCCAAGAACAAGAATTGGTATCAAAGGTCGCTGTTTCGTAACACGCCACAGTTGGCTCAGCCGGTTGTGTTCCTGTGACAATCCAAGAACAAGAATTGGTATCAAAGGTTGCAGTTTCATAACACGCTACCGTAGGCTCAGCCGGTTGTGTTCCGCTGACAATCCAAGAACAAGAATTGGTGTCAAAAGTAGCAGTTTCATAACAAGCTACCGTTGGTTCAGCAGGTTGTGTTCCGGTGACAACCCAAGAACAAGAATTGGTATCAAAGGTCGCAGTTTCATAACAAGCTACCGTTGGTTCAGCAGGTTGTGTTCCTGTAACAATCCAAGAACAAGAATTGGTATCAAAGGTCGCTGTTTCGTAACACGCAACCGTTGGTTCAGCAGGTTGTGTTCCGGTGACAATCCAAGAACAAGAATTGGTATCAAAGGTGGCGGTTTCATAACAAGCTACTGTTGGTTCAGCAGGTTGTGTTCCGGTAACAATCCAAGAACAAGAATTGGTATCAAAAGTAGCTGTTTCGTAACACGCTACAGTTGGTTCAGCAGGTTGTGTTCCGGTGACAACCCAAGAACAAGAATTGGTGTCAAAAGTAGCAGTTTCATAACAAGCTACCGTTGGTTCAGCCGGTTGCGTTCCGGTGACAATCCATGAACAAGAATCGGTATCAAAGGTGGCCGTTTCGTAACAAGCTACCGTTGGTTCGGCAGGTTGTGTTCCTGTGACATCCCACGTACAAGTAGTATCGTTAAAAGTTGCCGTTTCGTAACAAGCCGTTGCTGGTGCTTCAGGTTGTGTTCCTGTTATGTCCCACGTACAAGTAATATCGTTAAAGGTTGCTGTTTCATAACATGGCGTTTCTGGTGCTTCAGGTTGTGTTCCTGTTATGTCCCACGTACAAGTAGTGTCATTGTAGGCAGCCGTTTCCCAACACTCGGTTATAGGTTGATCTTGACGGGTTACCGTTACAGTGGCAGTACAACTAGCGGTCTGTCCGTCGGCATCTTGAACAGTTAAGGTCACTTCAACAGGTGATCCGATATTGGAGCAATCAAATGAATCAATATCTAAGCTAAAACTGGTAATTGCAATGTCATCGCTCGAACCATTATCAATTTGATTGGCTGTTATAGCTACATTACCAGTCCCATCAAGTTGAACTGTTATATTCTGACATAACGCTGTTGGCGGATCCGATAATGTCCTAGCTTTTATTATTTTAAAATCATCTATATAAAAACCGTCATAAACGGCTGAATAGTTTTCTGGTCTATTAGTTCCATCAGCTCTAAACAAAAATCTAAATTGGGCATTAGGTGCATTTAATAAAAATGAATTATTACTTCCATCAATTACAATTTCTTCCATTACCCATTTATTCATGGTGTCACCGTCATATACTTGGCCACCACTATTATTATTTTGAAAACTTCGGCTTGTGGTATTGTTTTTTTGACCATGCGCATCGTTGGTAGTCGTTACAGAGTTAGGTTTTGTATATCTACCGCAAAGCGTAACCCATGTTGTGCCATTAATGGAGCCTTGAATCGTTGCAAAGTCATAATTACGTTCAATATCCCATTTACTGTAAAATTGTAACAAAACTTTATCGGCATCGGCAAGATTGTATGTATTTACTGTTGTTAAAGTACGATTGGCATTTATAGCATAAGGAACATTTGTCGTGCTTCGGATTGACCGACTTCCTGTGTAAGCATCTGATGTAGTCGTGGTCCAATCCCCGGCGACAGTCCAATTATTTAGAATATCTACATCTGGATTATCTGAAAGAAGCACATCAGGCTGATAATATTTTACCATGTTGGTTTCATAGAATACATGGTTGTCATTTTCTAAGGTAACCTTAAATTCAATTTTAGAATTGGGTGAAATACTTGGGTCGAGTTCAATTTGTGCAGTGATGTTGCGCTGCTCTAAAATTGACATCCCAGCTTGTATACCTGGAGAGGTGATTGAAACTATATTACTAGATATTGGGGTAACTGTTAAAGTAAAATTACTAGGTGTTTGACCGATACGTTCAATACCGAAAGTTAAGTTGGATGTTAAACTGTTAATATCACTTTGAGTTAAATCGTGTAAGGTTGCATAAGAGCCGCCGTAATAGGCGTTGATAAGATTCATGCGCATAGCTCTTTTGGCAATATTTGTAATATTGCTTGGTAATGGCCAAAAACCATTTCCACCTGTCTCTGATGGATGTCCATGCTCTGGGGTAGTAGCTAATATATTTTGCCCGGAACCTGCTGAGCCATTTCCGTCAACATTGCCTCCAAGCATCCAGTCGTCTGCAATACCGTTTGCCGGCGTAAATATGGTTGCGCCAGAAACGTAGCGATTGTATTTGGTCATATCCTCATGCCATTTATGCATTTCATCTTCTCTACCAGATACAAAAGAAGGATTGCCACCATAAGGATGTGGAATACCGTTTGCAAATGAATGGTGCCAAAGCGCCGTTTTAAAACTTCTAGATAATATGAAATCTCGTAAAATTTGCGTTTCAGGTTCTGAAAAAGCTGATGGGCCTCTGTAAGCATCACTGGTAGTAGTCCCAGAAGAACCGAATCCAGCTGATCCCCAGAAGTAATCAAAATTTCTGTTTAAGTCGACTCCTCGGCTAGTATTGCTAGATGATGTGCTACCAGTGTCTCCTGCATTGGGTCTTAAGTTTTTGCGCTGCATTCCGCCGCCGCCAGGGGCAATTCGTCCATTCCATCTCAATCCATCAGGATTAACCACAGGTATAAAATAAAGTTCATTATTATCAACTAAGTTTTTAATAGCAGGATTGGTGTCATAGTTTTCCAGTAAATACCACATAAAAAACATGTTGCTCATCAAGCTACTTACTTCTCTGGAATGAATCATTGAAGTATATAATATTTGTGGTTTGCTTCCTTCGGGAGCAGACTGATCTCCCGTTATACGGACGTAAAAGATAGTTTGTCCAGACCACTGATTTCCTGCGGTGCCTAAAGTATTACCCCAAGTTCTTTGCGCAGTTGGAGAAGCATCCATTCTCGCCGAAATTAAATTAGGATACAAAGCTCGCATATTGTCCATGTCGTTATAAGCTTCTTGCATGGTTAAACAACCTCCCATGCTACCTAAATCGTAATTTTGAGGGGTTGCCCATTCTATTTCACTACAGCCAGCATATTGTAGATAGTTATCTATTTCTGCCAGTGTAAACGAGCTACGCTGCACAGAACTACGCGCTTTATCTATTTCAAGTCGTGCAATTGCATGAGGCAAATCTTGGGCGTTTCTTTCCTGATAGAACTTTGTAAGGTCATTAATAACAATTCTGTAAGGAATACCTAATTTATCAATAGTTTCAATATCAGTAGAAGATAATTCAAGTTCTATACCATGTTCATCAAAATGGGCACCGCATCTTAAGTCAATTCCGTTTTCTATTAATTGATTTAAATGGTTTTCGTTATTAGATAATATTTCAATTTTTTTGGCGGGTTCTTGGGCATTGACTGCTTGTAAGCATAATACCAATGCAAGGAATGCGAGGGTAAATTTTTTCATCAGAAATGGGGTTTTACTATTTTTTCAGGTGGCTAATATAAAAGAATATTTTTAAAAACATCTATGAAACGCAAAAATAATCGATGAAATACAGTATTTTTTAATTTGAAACCAAAGAATATCAGTTGAATGTTATCATAATACCAGTTTAGAATAGAGATAATGATTACAAAAACAATTGGTTAGCTTCTTTATTTAACTGCCTATATCAAACTTTTATATGAAGTTTAATTTTTTAAGATTATTTATTGTTAAAAATGAGAATTCTACAGTGATTTTGCTAAGATATTTGATAGACTGGAGCTATAAGATGTTTTTTTTGAGGTGAATTTAGTAAGGCGTGAGCGGCTAAATTCGTTATGAATTCTAAATAACTAACTTTAAATATTGTTGGGTCATATTTAGGTCGTGGTTTAATCTAAACCCAGATAAATAGGTTCAGATTTAACTTCTTTTTTCTTACACACCGTTGTGCAAGCTTGGGTATAAGGCATAAAAAAAACCCGATGCTATTGCACCAGGTTTACACTGTAGCGAGAGGGGGGCACGATCCCCCGACCTCCGGGTTATGAATCCGACGCTCTAACCAGCTGAGCTACCTCGCCATTAATGGGGTGCAAATATAAAAACAAAATTAATGGCAACAAACATACCTCACGAAAATAATTTTATATATTTAGTTTTTAAACTTAACAATTAATGTATATATTGAGCACGTTAATATTTTTATTTATGAATGAAAAAGTAAAGTTTGAGTTAGAATTTCCAATACAAGCCTCGCCGCAATTGCTATATCAATATCTTTCAACACCTTCAGGTATGTCAGAATGGTTTTCTGATAATGTTAATTCCCGAGGAGAACTTTATACCTTTATTTGGGATGGTTCTGAAGAGCAAGCCAAACTTTTAAGTAAGAAGAATGGCGAACGTATAAAATTTAGATGGTTAGTAGATGAAGAAGATGGCAATCCTTACTTTTTTGAAATTAGAATTCAAGTGGATGAAATTACCAAGGATGTATCTCTAATCGTTACTGATTATGCCGAAGAGGACGAAATTGACGAATCTAAAATGTTATGGACCAATCAAATTTCTGATTTAAAACAAGTTTTAGGTTCCGCTTAACAACTATACTTTTAATATCAATTATATTTGTCCCGATTTAAAAATTGGGATTTTTTATGGTTAATTTTAATGGAGAATTACTTGCCAATGCGGCCATTTTGTCTTGCGAAAACAGAGGCTACAAGTATGGCGACGCCTTGTTTGAAACAATTAAAGTGAATAATGGGAAACCAATGTATTGGGAAGACCATTATTTTCGACTAATGGCTTCTATGCGGATTTTAAGAATGGAAATTCCTATGAATTTTACAATGGATTTTTTAGAATCTGAAATCCTTAAAACTTTACAAGCTAATGGACTAAGTCAAAAAATAGCCCGGGTTAGACTTACGGTGGATAGAGGAGAAGGTGGCACCTATTTGCCAATTTCAAAACGAATAAATTTTAGTATTTCTTGTAGTTTATTAAACAAGCCACATTATGCATTTAATGAATCTGAAGCCTGTGAGGTTGATATATTTAAAGATTATTTTATCAATGAAGGCTTACTTTCAACCTTGAAAACAAATAATAAAATCACCAATGTCTTAGGGAGTATCTATGCCCAAGAAAATGATTTGGATAACTGTTTGCTTTTAAACAATAATAAAAATGTAGTTGAAAGTTTAAATGGTAATATATTTTTGGTTCAAGGCGATAATATAAAAACACCACCGCTAAGTGATGGTTGCTTAAAGGGAATTATGCGTCAGCAAATTATCGGTATCTTAAATAAACATGAAAAGTTTAATTTAGAAGAAAGTTCTATTTCAACCTTTGAACTTCAAAAAGCTGATGAACTCTTCTACACTAATGTTATTAAAGGTATCGTACCCATAACACATTACCGCAAAAAAAATTACAAATCACAAGTATCTCAAGAATTACTAAACATTCTAAATGCAAAAATCGAGTCTTGACTTAATTATAACTTGGGTGTTCGGGTGCATTAGACCAAATGCTGTAGTTATCGTCTAGTTCCAACATTTTTTGCTTCCAAATACCGCTATCACATTGCTCCAGTAGGTGTTGTTCATAAATATTGGGTGATAATAACCACGATGTCCCGAGCAATTCTTCTTTTAACTGTTGTGCATCCCAACCGGAATAGCCTAAAAAGAATCTAATATCTTGTTCAGTTATACTATGACTATTTACTAGCGAAAGTGCAATTTCAAAATCGCCACCCCAATACATACCGTTTGATATTTTTATACTTTCAGGGATGAGTTCTGGTTTATTGTGAACAAAGTAAAGATTATCCTGTTCTACAGGTCCGCCATTGTAAATGGTGAAATCAGATTCTGTGTTTTGAATAAGATCTTTTAGTGTATATTTTAATTGCTTGTTCAAAATAAATCCGATAGAACCTGCTACATTATGGTCTACCAGTAAAATAACCGAACGATTAAAATTGATATCACCAATAATTGATGGTTCAGCAATAAGTAAATCTCCTTTTTTGATGCGTTGCGAAGTCATGGCTAAAGATTTTATCTAAAACTATAATATATTTTTTTAATTACCAATAGATTGAATGGTTTTATACGAAAAAAGCCTGCTTTTTTGGAGCAGGCTTTTAAGTATTCATTAAATTGTAATTAGTTTACAGCGTTGCTCAAATCTGAACCAGCCTTAAATTTCACTACATTTTTAGCTTTAATTTTGATCGTTTTTCCTGTTTGTGGGTTTCTTCCTTCTCTTGCAGCTCTTTTAGAAACTGACCAAGATCCAAATCCAACTAAAGAAACTCTGTTACCTTTTTGAAGAGCGCCTTCAATATCAATTAATAGAGCGTCTAAGGCTTTTTTAGCAGCGGCTTTTGTAATCCCAGCATGTTCTGCCATTCCATTGATTAAATCTGTTTTGTTCATAAAATTAAATTTTTAATTATTAAATAGTTGGGTTAAACATTTTTTGTTAAATCCTATTACAAATTTATACGGATTCTAATGCCACGCAAGTAATAGCAAGGGAAAAACCAGTTTTTGTTAATAACTTTAAAGAAATGTTAATAAAGCAAGTGTATTTCGTTCGATTTTTCATAATCCTAGTAAAATAAGGTACTTATAGAACATAGCTCGAATTGCTAAATTGAAATCCGTTTAAAAGCGCTTTGGCATCCATTTTCCGTTTTCCTGGTAGTTGCAGCGTTTCAATTTTAATAAATCCATTTTTCACAGCGATTTTAATAGTTCCGTTTTCGATAACTATATTACCGTTTTTGATAGAATGGTCATCTGTGAGCTTTTTAACGTCATATAATTTAATATCTAAAACCGCTTCATTACTGTGCAAAGTTGTCCATGCCGCTGGAAATGGATTTAAACCTCGGATCTTATTATAAATGGCATCTATATCTTGGTTCCAATCTATTTTGCAATTGTCTTTTTGAAGTTTATATGCGGTTTTTAAATTAGATGATTTTGGCTGAATGGTGGTTTGCACTTTATTTTGAGCAATTAATAATACGGTTTTCAGTACCAACTCACTTCCCAAATACATGAGTTTGTCGTGCAACGAACCCACCGTTTCGGTGGTTGAAATAGCTATTTTTTTGAAGTCAATGATAGCACCAGTATCTATTTTTTCATCAATAAAAAATGTGGTAACACCAGTTTCACGTTCACCGTTAATAATAGCCCAATGAATGGGTGCGGCTCCGCGATAATCTGGCAATAATGAGGCGTGTAAATTAAAGGTCCCATAGGCAGGCATGCTCCAAACAACTTCTGGCAACATTCTAAATGCCACCACAATTTGCAAGTTGGCATCGAATGCTTTTAATTCCTTTAAAAATACTTCACTTTTTAAATTGGTGGGTTGCAAGACTTTTAGATGGTGTTCTAGGGCATAGGTTTTGACCGCAGATTGCTGTAATTTTTGTCCACGCCCAGCTGGTTTGTCGGGTGCTGTTATAACACCAACAATTTTATAGTTGGCTTCTACGAGCGCCTTTAAGCTGCCAACAGCAAAATCCGGAGTTCCCATAAATACAATTCGCAAGTCACGCATGGTTATGATTTTTGTTTTAGTTGGTAAGTATTTTTACTTGTAATTTCAATTTTATTAAGTTCTAAACCTAATTTTAAGGCTTCTAAAGCTAAACTACTATTTAGTTTTAATGTGGCTATTAAGGCCCTTGAGCTCAAGGATTCTGTTTCTAAATGCCATAGTATTTGCTTCAGTATAACTGTAAGGTCTTTTGCATTTCGGCTTACCTCGTGTTGCAGACACACCGAACAAACACCACAAGCTGTTTTGGATATTTCACCAAAAAATTGAAGTAATTGTCTATTTAAACAGTCTGTCGTGTTATTCACATAATTTAAAACGGCATTAATATGCTGGTGTTTTATTTGATGTTGTTGTTCAACTTCCTTGGCTATAATATTTATGGTAATGTCATCTTCTCTAG
Source organism: Flavobacteriaceae bacterium (assembly GCA_018402135.1). Lineage (GTDB taxonomy): Bacteria > Bacteroidota > Bacteroidia > Flavobacteriales > Flavobacteriaceae > Paucihalobacter. The sequence continues at coordinate 548,741 of JAGYJF010000005.1, forward strand.
GTACCAAAAAGGTCACTTCGGCGTCGGTGTTGGCATGATGAAAGTTAATCATTTTATCTTTTTCTAATTGTTTTAATGCATTGATAAGCTGCGTATCGGATACGTTGATTTTTTGAGCAATCAAGCCAACATTGATTTGCGTTTCAAAATCAAAAATGCCACCATAGGTTCGCAAAAGTGCTTTTAAAACCAATTCTTGCTGTGGTTGTTTTTCTAAATAGGAAAACACCATTGCACTACTCACCATAACTTGAACTTTGCTCACATAATTGAATTGCTGATTTAAATTAATTATGCTATGTCTATCTAAAATTTTGAGCGCATTATAGGTAATACCTGTTGCTAGTTGATAGGTACTACAAAACGTGTTAAAGTTAAATTGGTGCGTACTTTCCTGTCCTTCACCATATGGAATTCTAAAATAATTGTTCAGCTTTTTATAAACTGTTTTCAAATAAGAAATACTCGGCAAATTATTTAAAAACTGTTGCTTTAGCTGGTCATCATCACCTTTTCGTTTTAAAATATAGGCGTACGCTGGTTGATTATCTCTACCGGCACGTCCTGATTCTTGATAGTAGCTTTCTAAGCTTTCTGGCAAATTAAAATGAATAATACTGCGTACATCGGCTTTGTCAATTCCCATTCCAAACGCAGTAGTTGCTACCATTATAGGTGTTCGGTTTTGAGTCCAACTGTAAAGTCTTTCCTGTTTTTCGGTGTGACTAATGCCGCCGTGAAAAAACGTGGCAGCATAACCACAAGTTTTTAAAAATTCGGATATCTCAATGGTTGCTTTTCTATTTCTGACGTAAATAATGGAAGCCCCTGGATGTTTTTTTAAAATCTCTTGTAAGTGAAAATATTTATCTTCAGTAAACATATTGTGATAGGCAACATTTTCACGCTGAAACGAGGCTTGAAAACGCCTTACGGCAATCATGTCCAAATCTTTAACAATTTCTTCGGCTACAATGGGTCGTGCTGTGGCAGTTAATGCTATTACATTAACGCTAGGCTGCAAAGTGCGTAATAATTTAATGTGTTTGTAGGCTGGTCTGAAATCATGGCCCCATTGCGAAATACAATGGGCTTCGTCCACGGCTATCAAATTTACATTCATTTGTTGAATGCGTTCTTGTACCAGCGATTGTTGTAAACGTTCGGGTGATAGGTACAAAAATTTATAATTACCGTAAATACAATTATCTAACATTGTATCTAATTCACTGTAAGAAATGCCACTAGTTAATGCCATAGCCTTTATACCTTTTGATTTTAAAGTATTAACTTGGTCCTTCATTAAGGCTATTAAAGGTGAAATAACGATGCAAATCCCCGGTTTTATAAGTGCAGGAATTTGAAAACAAACAGATTTTCCGCCACCTGTCGGCAGAATGGCTAAAACATCCTCATTCTCCAAAACGGCATTGATTATGTCTTCCTGAAACGGTCTAAACGCCGTATGTTGCCAATAGCGCTCTAATATGTTTATAGGATGATTCATCAAATTTGATTAAAAGTGGTTTAAAATATAATCAATACGTTCGTCTATTGTTCCAAAAGGGACATCGTTTAGTTGATAGTTAAATTGCCCATAGATATCTATCAAAAAATCATGAATTTCAACCGCTTGCTCAAAGGTTTCGTAACGCTCAGAATCGCTTTTGAAAATTGCCTTCCAAGGTTTTAAAACAAATACGGCATCATAACTGTGGTTTTTACATTCATTCACAAATTCTTCTGGATAAGAATCGCCAATAAAATTCATATAAGCCAACACATCGGGCATACCACGATCAAAAAATATGAGTGATTTCGTGCTGTTTTCGGCATCTGCAAATTGCTGCTTTCTGGCGGTTAAAATCTTCTGGCTAAATAATAAGGGGTTCGTTAAAAATAGCTGCTCTGTACCTTCTTTTCTAGCTTCTAAGGTGACTTGTCGAGATATTTCTTCTAAACAAAAATAGCCGCGTTTTATGAGTCCGTTGATGATTGAAGATTTTCCCGTTCCAGGTCCGCCGGTGATTACAATTTTTGTAGTATGCAATGCGTTATTTTTATGTGTAAAATTCGTAATTATTAAACGAAATAAAAAATGTAAGATAAAATGTATCTTTGCATATTAAAAATGAGTAATGAGTCAAGACAATAATACAGATCAGTTTTATCAGAAATTAAAAATACAACTTCAAGATACGTCCTTGTGGCCAACGCAATATTTATTTAAATTTATTGTAAAAACCAACAAGGAGAAAATTAAAAAAATCCAAGATATATTTGATAATGTCGGGGCCGTTATTGATACAAAACCTTCAAAAAATGGCAATTATACTAGTGTTTCAGTTCATGTAACTATGAAAAACCCCGATGCTGTTATAAATAAATATAAAATAGTGGCAGAACGCGTCGAAGGTGTTATTTCCTTATAGACTAATGGCACAATAGTTATTAATTTTTTGTATTTTGCGACCTGAAGTACAACTTCAATTTATTAACATTCAATACCTAATTTAAATTTTGATTGACGATTTAGAATACAACACAGAACGTGAGCATTTGATCATTCCAGAATACGGACGACATATGCAAAAAATGATCAACTTCGCTAAGTCACGTGAAACGAAAGAAGAACGCAATAAAGTAGCAAAATCTATCATATCGGTAATGGGTAATCTTCAGCCTCATTTAAGAGATGTGCCTGATTTTCAACATAAATTATGGGATCAGCTTTTTATTATGGCTGATTTTGATTTAGATGTAGATTCGCCTTATCCCATTCCCCTAAGAGAAGTTTTGCAGCAAAGACCTGAGCCGCTTAAATATCCACAAAATCATCCTAAATACAGATTTTACGGCAATAATATCAAAACAATGATTGACGTTGCAATAACTTGGGAAGATGGCGATTTAAAGGATGCCTTGGTATATACCATTGCAAATCACATGAAAAAGTGTTTTTTAAACTGGAATAAAGATACCGTTGAAGACGATGTAATTTTAGTGCATTTAGCTGAACTATCTAACAACCAGTTAAAAGTTAAGTCGTCATTCGATGATTTAAGTGATGCAAACAGCTTAATGCGTTCAAAGAAGAAATACGCAAGTAATAAAAAATCTAAAAAACCGCAACACTCCGGTCGTACCAATAGAAAGCGTTATTAAAACCTATGGGAACATTTAAAATTGAAGGCGGTCATCAATTAAAAGGAAGTATTAAACCGCAAGGCGCCAAAAACGAAGCACTTCAAATTTTGTGTGCTGTACTACTTACCGATCAAAAAATTATCATAAACAACATTCCAGATATTGTAGATGTTAATAAGCTAATCGCCCTTTTGGGCAAGTTAGGTGTTAAAGTCTCTGCTCAAGGCGCGAATTCTTATGAATTCCAAGCAGACGATGTTAATATGAAGTATTTAGAATCAGAACAATTTAAAATAGACGGTGGAAGTTTACGCGGTTCTATTATGATTGTTGGACCTTTACTGGCCCGATTTGGAAGGGGTTACATTCCCAAACCAGGTGGCGATAAAATTGGTCGTCGCAGATTAGACACCCATTTTGAAGGTTTTATTAAGCTTGGCGCGAGTTTTAGATATAATAGAGAAGATCACTTCTATGGCGTTGAAGCTAAAGAGCTAGTTGGTACTGATATGTTACTGGATGAAGCCTCTGTAACTGGAACCGCAAATATTGTGATGGCTGCAGTACTAGCAAAAGGAAAAACTACCATTTATAATGCAGCATGCGAACCCTATTTGCAACAATTGTGTAATATGTTGAATAGAATGGGCGCCAAAATATCTGGTATTGGTTCAAATTTACTGAGCATTGAAGGTGTTGAAAAATTGGGTGGAACTACACACACCATGCTGCCCGATATGATTGAAATTGGTAGTTGGATTGGTCTGGCTGCTATGACAAAAAGTGAATTGACCATTAAAGATGTAAGTTGGAAGGACTTGGGTCAAATCCCTAATGTTTTCAGGAAACTGGGCATTACAGTCGAACAAAAAGGTGATGATATTTATGTGCCAGCACATACCAAAGGCTATACCATACAAAAGTTTATAGATGGTTCGATATTAACCATTGCTGATGCGCCATGGCCTGGATTTACACCGGATTTATTGAGTATCGTTCTTGTAATTGCCACCCAAGCAGAAGGCGAAGTGCTCATTCATCAAAAAATGTTTGAAAGTCGTTTGTTCTTCGTGGACAAATTGATTGATATGGGCGCAAAAATTATATTATGCGACCCGCATCGTGCAACGGTTATTGGTCACAATTTTAAATCTCAATTGAAGTCAACGGTTATGACCTCTCCAGATATTAGAGCTGGTATTTCATTACTAATCGCGGCGCTTTCTGCCAAAGGTACTTCGGTAATTCATAACATCGAGCAAATTGACCGGGGTTACGAACGCATAGATGAGCGGTTGCGTGCCATAGGTGCTAAAATAGAACGGATATAGACATCAGAAAAGCCCTGGATTTCAGAGCTTTTCGAAATTGTTTATGGAATGGTTTACATGGTGTAGTTGCTAAACTTCTCAAATAATAAACAACTACTCTAAACGCTAACGATAAAATTGTAAGTTTATTGTGTTGCAAATAATATATTTTAATTTTTCCTAATATTTTAAAAATATAGGTTAGGAAACCGCAGCCTTATAAACTTTTAAACAACGTTCCCGGGCCATTTTATGATCTACCATTTCTGTAGGATAGTCTAAACTAGTTAAGTTTTTTACCCACTTTTTTATGTATTTATGGTCTTTATCGAATTTATCTATTTGTGTGGTAGGATTAAAGATTCTAAAGTAAGGAGCCGCATCTACGCCGCATCCTGCAACCCATTGCCAGTTACCAACGTTGCTTGCCATTTCGTAATCATGTAATTTTTCGGCAAAATAGGCTTCGCCCCAACGCCAATCAATTAGCAAATGTTTGCATAAAAAACTGCCAACCAACATACGAACGCGGTTGTGCATAAACCCTGTGTTGTTTAACTGTCTCATGCCTGCATCTACTAATGGATATCCGGTATTGCCATCGCACCATTGCTTGAATTCATCTTCATTATTACGCCATTCAATTCGGTCGTATTGCGGTTTAAAACTTTTGACTGCTGTATGCGGAAAATGCCATAGAATTTGCATAAAAAATTCGCGCCATATCAATTCCTTTAGATAGGTGATATTCTCACGTTTTGAAGCTTTACCAACAAGTTTTCTAATGCTAATCGTGCCAAATCTCAGATGCGGACCAACCCGAGAGGTTTCGTCTTGGGCTGGAAAGTTTCGCGTGGCTTCGTATTGGTCAATAAGCGTATTGTCAACCTCGTAAGCTGCTACTTTTATGTTAGATGATTCAAATGCGATTTCACTCAAACTTAAAAAAGGCAGTGATATATCTTTTATGCAATTGTTAAGTAAATCTTCGGATTTGTAGGATTGAACGTCTTCAGGTTTTAGCCGTTCCATCCATTTTTTAGAAAATGGCGTGTAAACTACATAAGGCTTCCCATCGTCTTTTACTACCTCGCTTTTTTCAAAAATAACTTGGTCTTTAAAGGTTTTGAAGTCTATGTTTTTAGAGCTCAGAAAATCTGATATCTTTGCGTCGCGTTCTGCAGCATATGGCTCGTAATCTCGGTTCGTGAAAACGTTTTCAATCTTAAAATTTTCGATTAAATTTTTAAAAATTTCTAATGGTTTACCATGATATATGACGATACTACTATTGTGTTTTATTAGTTGTTGGTTGATCTTTGAAATGGTATCGTGTATAAAATTTACACGACTATCGTTTTTGGGCAGCTTATCAAGGATTTCAGAATCAAAAATAAAAATGGGTAATACAGGTAATTTTTCACACAAGGCATTATATAAACCCGAATTGTCTTCCAATCTTAAATCTCTTCTAAACCAAAAAATGTTTACTGCTTGCATTATAATTATTTTATTTTGAAGGATACTTACCGAATTTAGTTTCTAAGGCTTGAGTTCTATAATCAAATATTTCTTGCAATTTGGGCTTTATCAAATATGGGTGTACCAATTTTCCTAAAAACCCTAAAGGCACTTTGTAATGTATTAAATCTTCCATTTCAACGCCGCCTTCAATTGCTTTTATAAAATGCTTGTGATGCCACATCGCATATGGACCGTATCGCTGTTCATCTACAAAATATTTAAATGGTTCTACATGTGTTATTTCAGAAACCCAACTGGTTTTAATTCCTAATAGAGGTGTAACAATGTATTCAATCATTTGTCCGGCGTACATTGGTCTGTCGGCACCAGAAACTATGTTGAAGGTCATATAATCTGGTGTAATGACTTTTAAATTTGCTGGATTTGATAAGAATTCCCAAGCTTGCTCTAAGCTAATAGGTAGCTTTTGAGTAGCATGTAAAGTGTATAATTTCATGAAATATTAATTATAAAAGTAGGCGTAAGCATTCAAAGAACTTGCAATTATTAGCCAAATGGCGTAGGGTAGTAATAGCAACTGTTTTGATTTGAATTTTGGAATATAAAATAATGTCAAAAACAAAATGAGTAGCGTTAATGTGACTATCACAAATAAGGCCAAGAGTATTTGGTTTTGGTTAAAAAAGATATAATTCCAACTTACATTTAATATCCATAAAACAACAAACAAACCAATTTTAAAGTTGTTAACTTCAGCTTTAAAAAAATGAGTTAAGTAAATGGAAAAACAGATCATTATAAGTGTCCAAGCAGCGCCAAAAACCCATCCTGGAGGTGTCCAAGGTGCTTTTTCCAAATTTAAATACCATTCAGAAGTTGGGCCTGAATCCATAAGCCAGCTACCAAGACTGAGCCCTCCAAAATTTAGAACAAGAAATAATATTAATAAGTAAATGAATTTCATTTTAAGTGTTTCGTAATTTTTGAACTCATTGGATTTGTCATTGAGCCATACGAATCTACCAAAATTCCTTCAGGATTAACCAAAAATTTATGAAAATTCCACTTTACGGAACTATCTTTTTTCCCGTTTATAAATTTATTAGTAAGCCATTTATACAAGGCGTGTTGATTACTTCCTTTCACATCTACTTTTTCAGTGATGAAAAATGAAACACCGTAGTTTATTTCGCAAAATTCTTGAATATCGTCGGCGCTACCAGGTTCTTGGTTTCCAAACTGATTACAAGGTACACCAATCACCACCAAGCGCTCTTTATAGGTTTGATAGAGTTTTTCTAAATCTTTATATTGTGGTGTAAATCCGCATTTGGAGGCCACATTTACAAAAAGCATGAACTTGCCTTTAAATTCGGACAGCACGATTTTTTCGCTTTGTAAACTATTAATTTCAATATCGTAAATAGACGATTTTGGTTCGGTTTCGGGTGAATTGTTATTTTGAAACAAGGTATTAGCAAATACTTTTATAGGATTCATAGTTTTATAATTTAAAGCTAACAATGCCACAATCTAATTCAAAAATTTGTCCTGAAATTTTTGATGCTTTATCCGAAAGTAAAAAATGTGCCATATCAGCAACATTTTCTGGCTGTAAGAATGTTTTCATTGGGTGACGCTCGTTCATGTTTTCAATCATTTTATCATTGCGGAGCAATTTAGATGCTAAATCTGTATTGGTCACGGTTGGAGCAATCGCATTCACCCTTATGGTTGGCGCCAACTCAGCGCCTAACGAAATGGTTAAACCTTCAACGGCCGATTTAGCCGCAGCCACACTGGCGTGGAAGGGCATACCTAATTTTGCGGCGACTGTACTAAATAATAAAATGGACGGATTATGACCATTTTTCAAAATTGGTAAATATTTTTGAATGGCCTTTACAGCACCAATTACGTTGATGTTGAAATCATTTTGAAAATCTTCAACGCTCAACCTATTTATTGGTTTTAGATTGATACTTCCTGGGGCATATACCAAGCCGTCTGCTTCGCTAATTTCTGGTAATTCGTCAGATAAAACATCACAGTTGTAATGGGTTAAATTATGATGAGTATTTTCGGGTGCAGTTCTACTGATATTTATGACTTTGTTGTCGTTTAAAAGGGAATCCACAATAGCATTTCCAATACCTTTACTTCCCCCTATAATGATGTAAGTTTTCATTTAATTTATTTTTTAACTTTATTTTCAATTTTTAAAAAAAGCCAAAGATTTCAATTTAGAATACCTTTGGCTTTTAACGTTTATGCGGTTAATGGCACACCTTTTAACCGCTTTTCAATTTTTTGTTTGATGGCGGTGAGGCGTTTCATAAGCTCCATAATTTTGGCATCTTTCTTTTTCTTGTATATTTCGTTTAAACTCAATATCAATTCCTTAGCTTCTCTTGCCGCAACAATGCGATCACTTGTTGTTTTAAACTTGAATTTTCTCTGTTCAAATTCTTGAGCTTGGTTCAATAAATCCATAATTTAATCTTTTAAATAGTTTTGCAATTCTCTAATTTTTTCAGGATTATTAAATGCTCCACCGTAAAATGTGGTTACCGTGGCCGAGGTATCATCCTTTATGCCTCTAGAAGATACGCAAAGGTGTTTGGCGTCTATAATAATTGCCACATCTTCAGTATCTAAAATTTCTTGTAGATCTTTACCAATTTGATTGGTTAAACGCTCTTGTACTTGTGGTCGTTTTGCGTAAAACTGAACTATTCGATTTAATTTTGACAAACCAATTACTTTTCCAGAGGAAATGTAAGCGACATGAGCTTTGCCAATAATGGGCACAAAATGGTGTTCGCAGTTGGAATAAAAGGTAATATTTTTTTCAACCAACATTTGATTGTATTGATATTTATTATCAAACAAAGCAACCTTTGGCTTATTCTTAGGGTTTAATCCTGAGAATATTTCATCGATGTACATTTTAGCAACACGATCTGGTGTTCCTTGTAAAGAATCGTCCGTAAGGTCTAAACCCATTACGTCCATAATTTCACTAAATAAAATGGCAATTCTCTCTTTTTTTTCTTGGTCAGACATTTTAAAGGCGTCTGACTTCATAGGAGTTTCAAGTCCTGTATATAGGTGGTCATCACCTATGTCTTCTATGGTAAAACCATTTAATTTTTTACCATTCACTTGTTTTTTCAGTACTAATTTTTCTGTATTCATAGCTTCTTTTTAGTGTGCTGTCCTTAAGAACTCCAAGCTTAAGTCAAAGCACGATTTATCGTTTTGAAATGGAGTTGTTTGATATACTCTTTTGTCTGCTACACTTAAATCTTCCGTCGGTGAATTCTCTAAGTTTGGCATGTTTTGTTTTTCTTCCACTAACGCGTTTTCTCCACATTTTAAAGCTACTTGGCTTCATTTCTCGGCGCATTAGGTCAATTACCTCTTGTTCTTTTAAATTGAACTGAAATAAAATCGCTTCGAAAGTGGTGCGATCTTCCCAGGCCATTTCAATTATTCTGTCAATTTCTATGTCATTTAATTCTTTCATTGATATGGCATTTCATATTGTAAGTCGTATTTTACCTTGGCATCTAACAACTTGTCAAAAAACAATTTGTTTTCCTTGAACAACTTGTTATTTGTAAATCTAACAAATCTGCCTTGTGCATGAATACTAGCGCCGTTTGTTTTATAAATTACTAATTGATAATATGGAATTACCCATGTGAAATTTTTTAATCCTTTATTGATGTATAACAACATTCCGTTTGGTCGCATTTCTATGTTACCATAATTAATATCAGCAATGCTATTCATGTAAGACTGAAAATTGGGACTCACTTCAGCAATCATCATGCGCTTTGATCCAATGCCTTTCAACTTTATCGCCTGAAGAAATGAAAACGGTTTTCCAACGATATCATCGATTAAATTATCGTGTTCCTTGTTGTTGTGTGTTGTATCTAGAACCATGGCTTTTAAATCTTATTCAAAGTTACAAAATGTTTAATGTTTTAATAGAATAGTTAAACAATAATTAACACTTCAAAACAAAATGAACGATAAAGCATTGATAAAAAAATATTTAACTGTTTTTCAGAAGTTTTTTTCGATTGGATAAGGTATGTCTTTTTAAGATTCTTATACTTTCACCCTGAACATCTTTTTGTTTTTGCATCGCCCACAAAATTTCGGCTGCATGTTTGCGGCTTTTTTCTAGTTCTACAATAGGCTTGGGATAGTTGATGCCTAGCTTGAAATTAAATAACTGTTCTTCCAAAGGCGTTAGCAAATAGGGTTCATGTACAAAGGCTATTTCTAAATCCGCCAATTCAGGAACCCATTTTTTTATGAAGATAGCATCCGCATCATGCTCGGTGCTGTTTTTTATCGGATTGTAAATCCGTAGGGTATTGATACCAGTTTCACCGGCTTGCATTTGTAGTTGCGGATAGTGAATTCCAGGCTCAAAATCTAAAAATTGCCTAGATAAATAATGAGAAGCATCTTGCCAAGGTTGCCATAAACAATGTGTGAAAAAAGAAACCACTAAGGCGCGCATCCTAAAGTTTAAATAACCTGTTTCGTTTAAACAACGCATGCTTGCATCGATGAGCGGAAATCCCGTTTGTCCATTTTGCCAAGCCTGTTGGTATTGCTCCGAAATGGTTTTTTTTAGTTTGTGATAGCCTTTGTTGACACTCATAAACTCCATACTACATTCCATTTCAAACTTTTGAATAAAATGAGCTTGCCAACGCAATCTAGAAGCAAAGGCACCTAAATGCCGGTTTGGCTTGCCATCTTTTGCCAACACTGCGTGCTGAAATACTTGCCGCACGCTTAAATTTCCCCAAGCTAAATAAGGCGATAATCTGCTGCAACTCTTTCTTGCCATTTCTGGTTTTGAAATGTGAAACATATAATTTTTGTGTCGTTCATCAAAAAATGTTTTGGCATATTTTAAACCAATGGTTGTGCCACCTTTTTGAAAGGGTGATTGCGGATTGGTATTTAAATCAACCAATTCAAAATAGTTCTCGAGTTGCTCAATTTCTTTAGTAGTTAATAATTGATTGGGATTTGGATTGAAATCAATTTGGTCTTGAATCATATAGTCATCCCAACTTTGGAACCATTTGTCACGATTTTTTAGACCTCTCACTACTCCGTTGTTAATATTTTGAACCCATGTTATAAGACTGTTTTTGCAAAAGCGCTCAAAATCTATATCGCGATCATAAGTTATTTTAATACCCGTTTCCTGATGTGAAAAAACAGTATCTATTTTATAAAATTGAAATAATTGGTTGATGGCTGCTGTAATATCTGACTTTACAACCAGTACTTTACTATTTTGAGCTTGTAATCTTGCGTTTAAATCTCTTAACGATTCTTTTACAAAATCCCAATGGCGTTGGCTGTAATGATCATCTTCAAGTAATTTATTTTCAAAAGAATATAACAGTAACACCCGATTTCCAGATTGCAAGGCATTGTAGATTGCCTCGTTATCATGAAGTCTAAGGTCTCGCTTTAACCAAACTAGTGATATGTTTTGCTTGTTATTGGGCATCTAATTGTTCTAAAAATTTCGCAGCATTTTCGTGGTGCGCCATTTGTTTGACTTTGCTCATTTTATCAAAAGTTCGCACCAACATCCCGAGTCGTGGATTACTCAAGAAAAATTCTCGTTGTTTATCCATGAACGCCCAGAACAAACCATCCCAAGTTTCTTGCCAATTGCCTTTTTTGTAATCGCTCATTTTTAAAATATAATTACTTCCACTTATATAAGGTTTGGTAGACATGAGTCCGCCATCGGCAAATTGGCTCATGCCATACACATTGGGTACCATAACCCAATCATAAGCATCTATATACATTTCCATAAACCATTGGTATACTTCATCAGGATCAAACTCGCATAGTAACATGAAGTTCCCCAAAATCATTAATCGTTCAATATGATGTGTATATCCTGTTTTTAGGACTTTTTTGATACTGTCGTCCACTGGGTCGATTCCCGTAGTCCCATCATAGAATGATTTTGGTATTTTTCGTTTAAAATTCCAGAAGTTTTTGCTGCGCTCTTCACGTCCTTTTACTTCGTAAATCCCTCTTATGAATTCACGCCAGCCAATAATTTGACGCACAAAACCTTCGGTGGAGTTGAGTGGAATGTCATTTTCTTGGGCAAAATTAATTGCCGTATCTACCACGTATTTTGGCGTTAACAAACCCACGTTAATTAGAGGCGATAACAAACTGTGATTCAGTATAATTTCTTCTTTTACAATGGCATCTTCATAAGGACCAAATTCTTTAAAGCGCTCTTTTAAAAACCGATTAAACCAAGCTTCTGAAGATTCAAAATTGGTTGGATATAAAGCTTTCTGGTCAATTTCTCCGTAGTGATTATTGAAATGTTGGTTAACGTAAGTCACTGCTTCTTTATAGTAGTCGTCAACCTCGGGAAATTTTACTTTTGGCGGACATTGTTTTGCAGGATATTTTTTGCGGTTCTCGTCATCATAAGTCCATTTACCTCCTTCAGGTTGCGAATTTCCTATCATCAAAATATCTAATCTTTCACGCTCACTTTTATAAAAAGCTGTTTGAAAAAATTTCTTTTTTTTAGGGTGAAAGAATCCTGATAAATCCGAAGTGGTGTTGATAAACAAGGGGTTTTCAAACTTATTCAAAGAAATGCTTTGTTTTTTTGCGGCCGAAGCTAAACGGCGGCCTAGCCAATCATCAGTTGGATCGATATAATGAATATGCTCGACACCGTTTTCCTTCAAATGTATCAACAAAGCGCGTACATCTGCAAGTTCAGAAATTGCTTCAATATAATTAACGTTAAACCCTTCGGCTCGTAAAAATGATTCATATTGCTTCATACTACTGCGATGAAACGCAATTTTCTGTTTGTGAAATTTATAATGGGTAAAAAATAAATCACTTTCAATTAAATAAACATCACCTTCAACCTTAAATAAGGGGGAATCTTTAAATAATTGGTGTGGAAAAATAAGTTTAGCTGTATTCATTTAAAATAAGGTATTTTGTAACCACAATCGCTGATATTTTCCATTAGGGTCATAATTACTAGCTTGCAATTGGACATTAAAAACCCGATCGCGCGGGTCGTTTCCAACACCTGCTACATACAGCCAATTACCGTAATTACTGTGAACGTCGTAGTCGAGTAGGAGCGACTCAAAATAGGCGGCACCAATGCGCCAATCTAATTTGAGGGTTTTGGCAAAGTAGGAAGCCACATTTTGGCGACCGCGGTTACTCATAAATCCGGTGTGTTTAAGCTCGAGCATATTGGCGTTTACAAAGGGTTCAGAGGTTGTGCCGTTAATCCATTTGTTGATGTCTTTTTCATGATGGTACCAATCGTAATCAACCTTTAAAATACCGCCAATTTTAAAGATATCATCACCGTGTTTAAGCGATACATATTTAAAGTAATCTCTCCAAATCAATTCAAAAATCAACCAATAGGTTGAATCATTTTTAAACTGTTCTTTTTCGAAACGTTTGATTTGCCAGAAAATAGTTCGTGCAGAAATACTACCATTGGCCAACCACGCCGAAAATTTTGAGCTGTAATCGGTTCCAATTAATCCGTTGCGGGTTTTTTTGTAAACTCCTAATTTTTTGGTTTCAAAAAAGTAATTGTGCAACCTATTTAAAGCTTCGGTTTCACCACCTTTAAAAGGGAATGCGGAGTTGGGATGTGTTTTGAATTCCTCAAAGCCTAAATCGCTTAGTGTTGGAATGGTTATGTCATTTTTAATCAGATTTTCTTCCAAAAATATTGGAGTTTCAACCGTTGTACGCACTTTACTCTGTTTTTCAACATGTTTTCTATACATGGTAAACACTTGAGGAATTTCCTTAAATGTTAAGCCGATATCGTGCGGGTGATACAAAAACTGGTCAAATACACTATGTAATTTGGTGTTTGCGTTTAAGTTTTTAGACAGTTGCGTTTCAACATCGTGTTCTTCCTTAGTCCATTCTTTTTGAAAAAACACAGTTTCAACAGTGTGCTTTTCGCAAATTTCAGGAATTATGTTTTCAGGTTTTCCTTGTATTACCAGTAGTGATATGCATAGCTTCTTCAGATTTTCTTGTAAATCCTTCAAAGTTTCCAAAAGGAATTTAGTTCTGAATTTTTCGGTTTTTTTGAATCCGAATGTATCAGTGTCAAAATGTCTTGGATCGAGGCAATAGATTGCCAAAAGACTGTCTGTATTTTTAGCGGCATTGGCTAAAACCGCATTGTCATTTACTCTTAAATCATTCCTGAACCAAACTAGATGTTTTATTTGTTGCGTCTGCATTTTTCACTACAATATTTAACATCATCCCAGTTTTTCTCCCATTTTTTTCGCCATGAAAACGGACGCAAACAAACCGGACACAGTTTTTCTGGTAGATGCTGTTTTTTCATTAATTATTTTTCTTTTGCAATAGCGTTAATCATGCCATCGAATACAAACCAATGAAACGGCGTTACGGCATACCAATACAAGCGTCCTGCTAAGCCTTTTGGTCTAAAAGTGGCGGTTTGATAGAGAATGCCTTCTTCAATTTTAAATTCCAACCAAGCTTCGCCTGGAAGTTTCATTTCGGCGTAAAGCAATAATTTTTGCTTGTCTTTATTGGCATAAATAACACGCCAAAAATCAAGCGCATCACCAGCGTTGAGTTCGGTTGGATGTCTGCGACCACGACGTAGTCCGGTACCGCCATAAAACTGATCTATAAACCCGCGTATTTTCCAAAGAAACGTACCGTAGTACCAACCCGTATCGCCACCAATGGCCCAAATTCTTTCAATAACTTGTGAAGGATTTTTGACTGGTCTGGATTTAAAATCTTTAAAACATCCGTATGTTGGAACGTTGATAAAAGTGTGTACGTAATTTTTTAGTTTGCCACTGCTAACATAAGAGTCTTTCCAACTAGAAATAATACTGTTCTGTTCAATTTTTACAAAAGCCAGACTCACTGCTTTTTTATAGGACATGGGTTCCACGTCTAATTTTGTATTGATATCGCTGGTTTTTCCAATAATTTCAATACCCATGCTATTTACCAATGAGGCGGCAAGCTTGTAGGAAGTAGAAGTCACAAAATACAACCAATAGGACGATAGTCTTGGCGTCATTACCGGAACGGTGATAATAGACCGTTTTAAACCTCTAATTTCAGCAAATTGTAGTAACATTTCTTTGTAGGTTAGTATTTCTGGACCAAAAACATCTACACTTTGATTGTACATATCCTTTCTGCCTAAAGCTTTGGTTAAGAAGCTTAAAACGTCACGTACTCCAATAGGTTGTGTTTTGGTATCTAGCCATTTGGGTGCAATCATAACAGGAAGTTTCTCAACCAAATCTCTTATTATTTCAAAAGAGGCGCTTCCCGAACCAACAATAACACCTGCTTTAAATACAGTCAAGGCATAATTATCAGACTGTAATTGGTTTTCAACATTTTTCCTTGATAGCAAGTGTTTTGAAAGTTTGGTGTCGTTAGTAATGCCGCTTAAATAAATCACTTGTTTTACCTTGGTGCTTTCGGCATAACGCTTAAAGTTGAAGGCACATTTTTCTTCTAAAACATGAAATTCTTTGGCCGAATTACTCATAGAATGTATAAGATAATAAGCGGCATCGATATCTTTTGGGAGTGTGTTTAACGAATCTGCTTTGAGGAAGTCAGCCTCTACTAATTCTACATCTTCTTGATCTTTGAAAAGTTGTTTTACTCTTGGAATATCTCTAACTGGGCAGATTACGGTATGACCTTCCTGTAACAAAAGCGGAATAATTCTTTTGCCAATGTATCCTGTTGCTCCTGTTACTAAAACTCTCATAAATTAATTTAATTGAAGGGTGTTGTTGAGATATGTACATCAAACCAACTTTTAATCTTCACGTCCGGCAAAGCCTGGCTTTGGTCTTTGGTATTCTAATCTCCGATGGAAATCTGGAACCGCATAAGCATCTAAACCATTGATAGTAGCAACCTTTGCTTTTGATAAATCTATAAAGCCATCTTTGTGTAGCAAATCTTCTTCTACAAATAACTGACTAATTTTACCGATTACTAACACTGTATTATTAGCAGGGATTGAATGTTCTTCAACAAACTCCATTGCCAATTGTATTGGGCAACCATCTACGAATGGTGCGTGAAAATCATCACGGTAAATTTTATTGAGTGAAGTTACGTCAAATTCTGATACTTCCCTTGCATATTTAGCTGAGGTGTGGTGTGCATCTTCTAAAATATCTTGATGAATGTGATTAATCGTAAAACAACCAGTAGCTTTTATATTATCGTAAGTATGGCGCATTACTGTCGTTGGTCTTAAGAAAAACCCAAGCAAACCAGGATTGGAACCCAAATGTGTTACCGAGCTAAAAACTGCCACATTACTAAAACCATCTTCCGATTTTGTACCAATAAGATTCGCTGATTTATAGCCAGAACAACTGTTAATCAAATTGATGCGGTATAAATGATGCAACTCATCAATGTCACGACTGTTAAACTGCTTCATTTAATTTGTGAAAATTATTGATTTGAACGTTCTGCGCTTTTAAATCAAACATCAAATTGTAGAGTCCGAAAAATGTGCGATTCATATAAATAAAATGCTTGGAACCACGATTGCCATTCATCTTTCGTAATTCGGTACTTTTTGTATAGCGCTCGCTCAATTCACCAATTTTATCAAAGAATGTATTATCGGAAAAATCAAAGGTTTCACTGTGAAATGGTTGTGTGAACAAACTTAATAGGTCGTGAAAAAGCACGGAAAAGAATTTTACTTCTTCGGGACTGTCGTCGGTTCTTAATATTTCAAGTTCGTAAAGTTTTTGATTGAAAAATTCTTTATTCAGAATACTTTCCTTTCTTGCCAATTCAAAGTAAGGCACATAAAAATCGTCAGGAATTATTTTCATACAACCAAAATCGAGCGCAATTAATTCACCCTCTTTAGAAATTAAAAAGTTTCCAGGATGTGGATCTGCATGCACTTTTTTCAACACGTGAATTTGGTACATATAGAAATCCCATAGAGCCTGACCAAGTTGATTGGACATTTCTTGGCTGGTATTGAGTTTTACGAATTCAGAAAGATGCGCACCTTGCATATAATCCATTGTGATGATGCGATCGGATGATAATTCTTCGTAATATTTTGGAAAACGCAAATTTGGTATATGTGAACAAGCTAAAGACACTTCTTTGCTTTGTTGAACTTCTAAAATATAGTTAGTTTCTTCAACGAGTTTGTCTTCAACTTCTTTAAAATATTTATCCGAGTCTTTGCCTCTAATGTTAAACATTTTAATAGCGATTGGTTTTACCAAGGCCAAATCGGACGCAATGCTTTTTGCAACTCCAGGATATTGAATTTTCACAGCAAGTTTCTTCCCATTTAGTTCCGCTAGGTGTACTTGACCTATACTAGCGGCGTTTACTGAAGTTGCATTAAAAGCGTCGAATATGTCATTAGGATGCTTTCCAAAATAATTTTTAAAGGTTTTAATTACCAGTGGCGGCGATAATGGCGGCACAGAAAACTGGGCTAAAGAAAATCTTTCAACATAGGCTTGTGGCAAAATGCTTTTTTCCATACTAAGCATCTGAGCAACTTTTAAGGCACTTCCTTTGAGTTGTTTCAAGCCATCGTAAATATCTTCTGCATTATTGTTATTTAGACGATCTTTGGCTTCTTCTTCGGTCTTGGTGATCTTGTCACCGTAATATTTTAAGTAATTAACGCCAACTTTAGCACCAGTTTGCACCATTTTAGAGGCACGTTGTATTTTAGATGTGGGTATACTATTTAAGGTTTTCAATAGATTGTGTTTAATTTAGTTCATTTGCATTCTTTCTTTGAAAAGAAATTTTCCAAAGTCAATCACACTTTTTAGAGGCTGTGTATTTATAACATCAAAACTAGTTTTTAGCGATTTTTCGATGAAAATATCGGTCTTTTCAAATCCTGCTGATGTATCATCCACCCAAAATTTCATAGTTACTAACAATTGGAACCAAGCGGTTTCAACAATCGTACGCTGCTGAATTTTTTCTATTTGTTCCTGTTCTATATTTAAGGTTTCGATTTCTAAACTTTTAATATAATCTGAAAAATACGATTTAAGTTTAGACAAAGCTTTAGATGAAGGTAACGGTTTGTTGTCGTGATTTAAAACATAAACAACGTAACTTCTGTTTGCAGTTAAAATTTCAAAGAACGTGTAGTAGAAGCTCAACAATTTGTTACGAGCATCAAAACTTAAGTATTCTTCGTTTTTTGAGAGTAATTCTAATGCATTGTCAAAAAATGCTTTAAAAATATGCTGTTCAAGCGCTTTAAAGGAACCAAAAAACTCATAAAATTTAGATTCTTCAAAGTTGTTGTGTTTTGCGAAAATGTAAATGGAATTGGGCTCTTTGCCATGCTCCAAAACATAATCCATGTAGAAACCAATTAGGTCGTTTGCTGTAATGTTTTTCTTTTTAGCCATGATGAACGATTTATGGCTCAAAGATACAAAATGTTTAACGATAGTGTTGCGAAAGTTAAACAATATTAGTTGAAATTTAACAGTATAATTGCTTCTTTAAATTAACAAACATCAATTGTTATGCGGCGTCTTCATCTTTTTGGCTTATAGTTTCGTATTTGTTGTGAACCAACAGAATAAGTAATCCAAAAACAATAGAAGATAAAATGAGAATATTGTTCAATAAACCTTCAGCCGAAAATGAAAGTCGTAACAAAATTGTTGAAATTATAAAACCAGAATTGCGAATTACTTTATGGAAACTATCGGTATAAAAAAATGAAATTAGTAAAAGCAATACGTCAACAATGATTAAAATGGTGAAAAACTCCTCGAAAAATATATTGTTGATTTTCACGAAGGAACCCAAATTTAAATTGTCGCTCCATGCGATTTCGCTTAGCCAGCCTATTAATGAATACGATGCAATTATTACAATTACCGGCACTAGTGTTACGGCAATAAGCCTTTTTAAATTTATAAAATATTCAAAATTGAGTTTACTTAAATTCTTGTCTTTATCGGTTAAAGATTGCTTTAGTATATTCTTTTTAAATAGGTAGATGATAAAGAAAATAAGGATGGCTAAAACAATATCGTAGGTAAACTGCAAATCTCCTTTAATTTCAAGCCAATCTTTGCTGAGTTCCAAATCGGAGAAATCTTTAAACAAGCGTCTAATTACAATTAGGGTGATAATTTCGTATTGTTTGCTAACATAGGTGGTAACGGATTTGGGCATGTAAAATACCAGCAAATAAACCTCATAAATAAGAATAAATGAAAATGGCGTGTAAATGGCGGCTATTGGATTTTTAAAAAGCGCCGCTTCGCTACCAACTGATAAAATGCCACTTTGCACAAAATAAATCAAGAGTAAGTGAATTAAAAAAGACACAATGGCCAATACTAAAATGACACTTTCTAAACGCTCTTTAGTGTGTGTAGAGAGAAATTTATCAAATAAATAACTCAGTAATTTATTGTTTTTCATAATGCTATAATAACCTGATGGGTTTGGCTTATGGCATTGATTGATGTGAAGTTGGTTGTGGTAAATTTTATTGCTCACAGATTCTATGGTGTGTAAACTACCCACGTTAAAAATCATGTAACCATAATTGTCATCGAAGATACTTATTTTCTGGGTACAATAACAATAGAGACTGCAAATTATTTACAGAATCAAAAAGAAAGTAAATTACTCGGTTTTTTTAATTGAGATAGTATCAGACCTAAACTTGTTCTTACCAAAGTCCAGTGTTCTAATAGGGAACGGAATATTTATATTGTGAGTATTGTAAGCTGCTTTGATAGCCATAATTCCAGCACTTTGAGCAGATAGAATATCTTTTCGGTCTTTAACGGCTGTCCAAAATCTAATCACATAATTAATGGAGCTATCGCCAAATTCAGTGTAGAAAAACTCTATTTCTTCATTTTTATTGGTTTGTTGATTGAATAGTCTTTCAATAGCATTGGTAGTAACTTGTTTCACGACCTCTAAATCACTTTCATAGCCAACACCGCAGCTTATGGTGATTCTTGATCGTTTGGTGCCTGTGAAGTTTTTAA
Source organism: Flavobacteriaceae bacterium (assembly GCA_018402135.1). Lineage (GTDB taxonomy): Bacteria > Bacteroidota > Bacteroidia > Flavobacteriales > Flavobacteriaceae > Paucihalobacter. The sequence goes on from JAGYJF010000005.1 coordinate 568,851, forward strand.
ATGGTGAATCGATTATTTTAGAATTAGGAATCATCACCGCATTATTATCGGCTTCCATTATAATAACGCTTCTTAGGTTAATATCGATTACTTTTCCTTCGTGATTATTGGTTACAATCCAATCGCCAATTTGAATATTGGGCAAAAACGACAAAATAAAACCCGAAAATGTGTTGTGCAGTGTGCCTTGTAAGGCCAAACCAATGGCTAGACCAACCACACCAGCACCAGCTAGTACAGAGGTTAACACTTTGTCCAAATCTAAAATGGCCAAAGCAGTAAAAAAACCAATGAGTACCGTAATAATAAAGGCAGTTCGGGCTAAAATGGCTTTAATAGATTCTTGTCCTACTTTTTGTAGCAGCACCCTTTTAATAAAGTGACCTAAGTATTTGCCAACATACCAAAACGCCACAAAAACAACAATGGCTAATAAAAAGTTGGGAGTTGCCAAAATAATGTCTTCACCCCAACCGTAAAGTTTATCCATTATTTTTTCAAATGCCCTGCTTAAGTCGAAATCTTTGAACATAAAACTAAATGATAAAATATTAATGATGTTTAAACTGAGTGTATCCCATTAAATATAACAATAATTTTTAAATACCTGGATTATTGTATAGCGCCCCATAAGATGTAGGCGTTTAAAATCATAAAAAACAAAGCAGGTAAGGAAATCCATAAGCTGTCTTTTAGTCTTAACCGAACAATTAGACCTAACAACATTAATAAGGCTAATCCTCCAGCCGAAATAATTAGTAGCGGCTTATAAAAGAAAAAACCTACCATTAAACCAAAGGCCCCGAACAACTCTAAAGCAACAGTTAGCAGTCCCAATTGTTCTAATTGAAAGCGTTTAAACTCACTTTTCATATGTGGTCCGGTAAAATAGGAAATACCATAACCTAAAAACGACACACTTGATAAAAGCACACAAACTGTGTAAAGCGTCATATTTATATGAGGTTAGCAGTACTCACAGCAATATACGCGCACAAAAGCAGAAGAATTAAGGACGGTAAGCGCTGTTTAAATGGATTATCGGCTTTAAAATGAAAATATTGGGCTCCCACCATAAATAACCCCATAAGTATCGCAGATACAAGGATTAAAGATGGATACCAAATGCCTGCAATTAATAAAGTTGCCAGCACTGTTTTAGCAAAACCAACAAAGCTTCTCGTAACATCATTTAACCCAAATTGGTTAAATTCTTTAATTACGTTGTGTATTCTAAAAATCCAAACAAAAGCTACCGAGGCAGCCACTGCAATTTGAGCAATTGTCATAAAATAATTCATAGTTGGTAATTTTCAATAAAGATACGACCAATCTTTCAAAGATGAAAAATATCTAAGACTTTAAAATCATTAATCTTTTTCAATATCGCTTAAATGTATATTTAAGGCTTTGACACTAATTTGAATTTCAATAATAGAGAGAATGAGCGATAACATTAATAATACCAACGATATACCAAAAATAATACTTCCAAACATTTGCCAATTTTCGTAAATGGCAAACATGCTAACTACACAAAGTAAGAGGGAAGCAATACCCGATAATTGCATGTTTTTTATTAAATTAACACGCTTCCTTAAATTAGCAATTTGAGCTTTAATATTTGGGTCAGGTAATTCTTTGTATTGTTTGTGCAAACTTCTTATAAGTCCGGCAATGGTTAAAAATCGATTGGTGTATGCCAGGAGTAACAACGAAATAGCGGGAAATAATAGAGCTGGCGTGGTTAAGGAAACTTCCATAGAAAAATTTTATCGCAAAGGTAGATAATATGAATCGAATACCTTTTTTAAATATCAACACCAATATCCTCGATAATTATTTAAGTGATTAAATTTTTAAAAACTAATTATTGAAAAGCATGGCCAATTCACTTAAATATTTTAATCAAACAATCCCGACTTTGCCAAGTCACGTGCTATGGATGGTAACTCATGAGTTGTTCCGTTTTCGTCTGCAGTACCAAAAAAAGCAATCACTAAATTTCTTGATGGCGAAATGTAAAGACCTTGACCGCCAAATCCTTCTTTGTAAAAATCACCATCTTGCATTACCATATCCCATTGATATGTATTGTGACTTGGCGCATCTTGCTGGCTTCTTATTTCTGGTGACCAAGTTTGGGAATATATCTCAGGACGGCCTTCGATTTGAATCTTGTTAAGATAGGTTTTTGAAATAACACTTGTATCTTTAGCTGATTGGCCTGGTAAAAATAAGGTACCAAACCTTGCCAGGTCTCTCAATGTAGAACTCAATCCAGCATGTGCAATTCCAATACCTTTTGTTTGTACCATTAAAGCATCGGCTTCTGCACCCATTTTTTGCCAAATTTCTTGTTCAATATTTTGTGCTAAAGTTTTATGGGTGATGCGTTCAATAAGTTCAGCTAGCACAAAAGTATTCACCGATGAATATTCAAAAACAATGCCCGATTCTTTTTGCGATTTTAAGGCTTTAATGTGGTCCCAAGTGCTGCTGGGCGTTGTTTCTGTACGTTTTAAAAACCCTAAGGTAGCTTCATATTGATAAATGCAGTTTTTAGGATTTTCGTAAGCGCCTTCAACAGATTCTAAGCAGTCGATTCCCGATGCCATATCTAAAATATCGATTACAGACACTTGTTCCCAACCAGTGCCTTTAAGTTCAGGTAAATAAAAGTCTATATATTTTGATGCGTCTAGTTGTTTTCGGTCTTCTAAAATGGCAATAAGCGTAGACACGAATATTTTAGTTACAGACATGTAAACGTGTTTCTCATCAGGAAACATTCTCGGATAAGCTTCAAGTACAATGGCATTATGGTGCACTATTATCATGGCATCTACTGGTGCTGTAATGAGATATTTCTGCAGTGATAACGAACCTTTTTCTGACATTGTTTTAAAATTAGAAATTTCTGGACGAAAATCTTCTGTCAAGTTATGCTCTTTTCCTTTTTTTTTAATCACAGCATGTGTCCAAAACTCAGCCATATTTAAAAAGGTATAGCGCGACAATTCACCGCCATCATCCCAATTATCAATATTCCATCGTTTATGAATTAACTCGCGATCTTGTCTCGAAAAGCCTTTATAGGTTTGCGATTGCAAATGCCCAATGCTTAATACCGCTGATAGTAACATCACATAAATGGTATTGTTTTTTGTAAAAGGCATAGGTTAAATCGATTTAAATACAGCACAGGTTGCAAAATAACAAACAACGAGTTAGTGAATTAATGTTGTATGAAATATACGAAAATAATTAGCGTTGTACCTCTTACTTGTTGAAATATTCAAGGATGTCGCTTATCAAATCTAATGTAATAATAAATAAGACCTATTACGCCTAAAAATATTAACATCAAGGGCAAAGCACCAGGTTCATCGTCGACAATAATCATATAGCTCATTAATATGAAACCGATTATGAGAATAATTAGAGAAAATAATTTAATATGCTTATTGTTTTTACTCTTGATAGTTTTAGATTGGGTTTAATATTTTTATTGAATCAGGTAAGGTTCTTTTAAATTAAAATTGACTTGTACTTTCTTTTTATCTTTCAATGGCATCTAATTCACCTAAAACACTACTATTAGCTTAGTAGATAAGGTAGATAATTTCATTCTATGGCCGAAAATACAAGAATGAATTAAAATAGGCGCTCTAAATTTCTAGTTCTTCTCTAGAAAAAAAAATAGATTGTTAATGTTTTGGTAAAAAGCTAATTACGGCTATTTTTTTTCTAAATTTAGCAATAAATATGTTAAACCTATTGTTTTTATTCTCTGGAATAATGCTAACTAATACCAAATACCAATGAAATCAATACCCTTCATCCTAGGCTTATGTTTGCTTTTAGTAATAATTCCCTTTGAAATTAGTGCGCAGGATTTTCAAGGTCAGGCAACCTATTTATCTAAATCTAGACTAGAACTCGGTAATTGGGGAGCGAATATGACTGACATTCAAAAAAAACAAGTAGAAGAACGTTTAAAAAACCGTCTAGAGAAAACTTATACTTTAAATTTTAATAAGGAAGCTTCATTTTATAAAGAGGAAGCAAAACTTGATGCTATTTCGGGCGCTACCGATTCATGGGGTAAGAATTTTGCACCCGGTAATCAATATAAAAATGTGAAAAACAATTCACTTGTTCAAAGTCAAGAATTCTACGGAAAGTATTTTTTGGTGAAAGACGAGTTGCAAACCATCAAATGGAATATGGGCACAGAAACCAAGCAAATTGGCAATTATATGTGTTTTAAGGCCACAGCTACCATTCCAACTGCAGAGTTAACTTGGTATGATTTTTCATGGAGCGATTTAAGAGACAATAGCTACGCAAACACCTCAGATACCGATGAAGAAACCGAAATACCCGAAATACCAACTACCGAAGTTGAGGCCTGGTATACGCCACAAATACCTGTAAGTCATGGCCCTGGTGAATACTGGGGACTTCCAGGACTTATACTTGAAGTTAGCGCAGGAAATACCACAATGCTGTGTTCTAAGATAATTTTAAATCCGGAAACAAAGCTCAAGATTGAAGCTCCAGAAAAAGGAAAAGAAATCAATAAGAAAGATTATAGAGAAACCATTCAAGCAAAAATGATCGAGATGAGAGAGAATAGAATGGGCAGAGGTCGAGGATAACTTTATCTAAATGAAAAAAGATTGATTACAATCAATTCATTTAATGGTTTATAGTTTTTTCACAAGGTTGCCTTTTTTTAAATCACTTCCAGATACATCATTTTCGAATGTTATTTCGGTGGAAATTAATCCCTGTTCGGCGGTGGCATACTTTACATTAAAATGTAAATGCGGTTTTGTAGTAAACCCAGTCATCCCACTTATGCCAATTGGTTGTCCCATTTCTACAAAATCACCAATTTTGACTAGGGCACCTTTATAATTTAAATGCACATACTGCGTGAATAGGCCACTATGAGGATGGTAAAGTGTTATATAATTACTTTTATCATTATCACGCCATGCTTTGCTCGTACCGTATTCTTTATAATCCGCAATAACACCAACCACATATCCTTTATCAGCACTAGTAATCGTGTCACCAACTTGTAAATCAAAATCTATTGCATAGCTGCTGGATATTGTGTTGTGAGAAAACTTGCCATTATAGCCCTGCATCACCTTATAGGCTCTCCCTTGAGGAAATGGAAATGCAATAACATTTTTTCTAATTTTTTGGTTGAAGTCGCCGTATTTAACTATGTATTTTGATTTGCGGGATGAATTAAATTTTGGATAATTTATTTTTATAATAGTATCCCGTAATGCGGGTAAATTGATGTGTCCAAAATAGGAATGTAAATCAGCGTTTAAACTGTCTTTTACCAATTTTATGTTTATAGGGCAATTGATAGGGTTTTTTAAATAAAATAAAACACTATCATTTCGCTGTTCTTGACCAAAATAATAAGTAAAAGCATAATAATGTTCCTGTGGAAGTTTTTTTGCAGTTGTACACGCACAGATTAGGAGTAATATTGTTAAAAGTTTAAGTGTTCTCATGCTTAATCGATTCTAATTTGAGCACAATTGAAAAAGTTATTGTGGTGACAATACTCAAAGCCAAATTAAAACATTGACAATGTAATATTGTCAAATATAAATAACCTCTTACAGAAATTCATTTTATCGAATATTATTTGTTTATTATTTCTTCCGATAACAGTCATTATCATACTTAGACTAAGTACAGATTTTAGTGTAAAGTTTACGAATTTTAATTTCTAAAAAAAGCTAATATCCTTGTGTATTTTTTAAAAATAATCAAGAAGATAAGTTTTTCAGAATCTTATCAGCTCTTTCTTCAAGATCCTCAAGGTCGTTTTTTTCCTTTATTGTTTGTTTACCAACCGTTAAAATCATTTTGGCATGTTTAATTAAAGCGTTTTTATGGCTTTCTTTTGTTGTAAAGTTGCGTATCGTTATTTGAGCCTCCATAAGCCTTATAATTACTGCCGTGCTGCCTCCTGAAAATTGTCGTATTTGATGGAATGCTGTATCAAGAAGGCCTTCAAAATTAGTATTAGCAACAACTACACGTAGCTGTTCGGCATCGTCAAAACGGTATTTAGATGGAAATTCGGCTTCTGCCAAATAACACATTGCTGCTGTAAGATGGTCAATACACGTTATGGCAGTGTAAGGGTCATTAACACCTGGAGATAAAGCTCTAGAGGCGATTTCAACCATTTGGTGAATAGAAAATTCCAGATCCTGTTGCGCTGTTTTTGTCTTGCCTATAACAAATTGATCTAATAATTGATCTAATGCATCTTGCTGCCATTTTTCATTTGAATATAATATACCAAGCTCACCATCTTTCACCAGAAAATTACCTGGACGTTTGTTCATCACCAACAAAGAATCGTGTTTCGCTACAGTATTTATAAGTACTTTATTATCTATGTACTGAAGATATCCGCTTTTGTTAGCTTTAACAGGATTTTCATTTTGATATCCTGAAATTGTAGCAGCCAAATCAATTTTCATTTCTTTCTTTGCCTCATTACCAATTTTTTCTGGGAAGAGCGTTTCAACCTGTTTTGAAATAAATTCTGAAATATCAGAAATAACCCTATCAGCTTGTATACTCACCGCAATTTGATGGATAAATATAATGAGCAAGATGATGTTTAGCATAGTGGCTAGAATCGCAACTAATATTGAGATTGATGGAATAAAAGTGTAACCGTCATTGTCTCGTATAGCATTTAAAACCAGTAGGCAATACAAGTAAGTAGATACGTAAGAGCCAAGTACTATCTGGTTTAACTTAACGTACATGAAATTTTTAATAAGCCTTGGTCCGAATTGCGATGAAGCCAAGGTTAATGCAACAAGCGTAACCGAAAACACAGTACCTGCTACTCCAATCATTGCACCTGAGATAGTAGACAAAATACTACGTGCCGAATCGGAGCTGTTTACTAAAAAAAAGCGGATCCAGCCTTTATGTGAAATGCTGATATTGTTATCTACGGATACTAAACCAATGGATAAGAATATCGAAAAACCAAGAATTAGAACTGGTAAAAACCAAAACGTTGCCATTAATTCTTTCCAGAAAAAAAGTAGTTTTTTCATGCTTATACGCTTTAATTATATGAAGTTAAGCATTAGGACTTTGCTTAACCACTAACGGTTATAAGTATTTATTGAATTGATGACCAAAAAACACAAACATTTTTTTCTGCTTTTGAAGAAAGTAATTACAATTGTGAAATTGGAGCTGAAATTTATTGTTTAAGGTATTAAAACACAGACTTGATTTTATCAAAGCCTTTCTTAAACTTATCGGATGTATCTGAAAATGCTTCTTTTGCTTCTTCCCACGTGTCTTCAGAGGCATTTTGTAAATCATTGTATTTAGCTTCTAATTCAAATTTTTGAGATTCCAATTCCTCTAGAGCGTTTTTGTATTTTTCTTTAGCCTCCTGCTTAGCGGATTCTTTTTCAGCTTTTAATTCGTTGATTTTAGCCGAAATTTCGTCAATTTTTTGATTTGCTTTTGCTTTGAATTCTTGTTTGTTCATTTCTTAAAAATTTAAGGGGTTAATTATTTGAATTTATGTAAAATAAGAAACTACATTTAGGGAGTTTCGAATTATATGTTCCTTCTTAATATACGAATTTTTTTTTAATTCGATTTTATAAACTTGACCCTTGATATTTCTACACCGCTTGGTAAGCAATTACCTTCTTGATTTTCAGCGGTTATAAAAACTTCTACAGGTTGATAGGGAAACGAAGCTTTATAGGTTGATTTCACGGCATTTTCTTGTGTGAAATGTCCAACATTTCTTACCACTCCAGCGGTTGAAACGGCCCAAATAACATAAATTTTCATAGGGGGTTCAAGCCTTTCTGGAGCTGCAAGATTATTGGCCTCAAGGGTTACCAAATAATTTGGTTCTCCGTCTTTTTTAATTTCAGCGGTGATGTCTGCTGCGGGTGTTACTTCGGAAATCGGAAACTTAAAAGTTTCAGTGCATGAAGTCATTAAAGCAACCATGGTTGCAATTACAAAAAGTTTAATGGATTTCATTTTATTAAGGTTTAGTTGTTATTTGTTTAAAACTTGAATTGATATTTTGGGCTTCAAGTTGTTTAAACACTATAATTAGCGTTATTGCTCTAGGTTTTTATTTCACAAAAGAACTAAGCATCCAATGGCTTTTTTCTGTTCTCTTAATGTAAGCTATTAATAAATCTGAGGTCGCTAAATCGCCCTCTTTCGCGATTTTTTCGTGGGCATCAATACATAGCGAAATCAAGGTTTCAAAATCTTTTAAAATCTCTGTTGACATCTCTGCTGAGTTTAAAGAATTATCAGTTTCTTCAATGGTCGAGATGTCTAAATATTCTTTTAAAGTACTTACAGGTTTTTTTCCAAATACGCGTATCCGTTCTGCAATTTCATCTATTTGAAGTTTTACGGCATTGTATTCCAATTCAAAAAACTCGTGTAACTCAAAAAACGAATGCCCTTCAACGTTCCAATGATAATTTCTTAGCTTTTGATAATGTACGTGATAATTAGCTATTAATGTGTTTAAAGATTCTACAAGGTCTTTAGCTTGTTTGCTATCGAAGCCTAATTTTTTATAATTTTTCATATTTAAAGTCTTAGTTATTTGTATTTAGCTTGTTAATAATTAAATTATTAATTGATAATATTGAAATGTCTTAGATCAACAATCAATCATTTTGTATTGTCGTGTGTCTTTTTAGTTGGATACATCTCGTCAATAAATTCATTTATGTCACTGTTTGATTCTGTTCCATAAGCATTAATCAACATAATTTTACTGCTTCCATCTTTTTTGCTAATTGCGTAAAGAATACTATTGTCTCCTGGATTGGTTTGGCCCTCAAAGCGATAAAAATCGTCGATTTCCCATTCTGAGGGATTTAATAATTTTATCTTATCCGTAGGAATGTTTGTGTCATAACCTTTTTCGGTTAGTTGGTTCATAACTTGTGATAGTGTTTTTCGTGTGGACATGTTTTTTTAGATTAATTCTGTTTAACGATTTGAATAAGTCTAATGATTTGCTTAAACTTATTTGATTTTAAGTAGTTATTGGTTGGTAAATTTCGATGCAACTATTCTTGATGGCTCATTTTTATGATGCCCAACCAAAACTTTACTTTGATGATTCTACTGTTGGAAAGTAGTAAAGCAATCGGATAATTGTAAAGTTAAACAAATGATTTTTAATATTTAAGGTTTTAGGCAGAAAACATTCATACTTTCTAAAATATTTCACCCTTTTTTGTTGCAGTAACGCCAAAAATATTTTAGTATCCCATTACTACCAATAATTATCAAAATAGACCTACAAATCTATAAACCTTAACTGTGAAATATGTAAGACATAGCATTTATTATATGACATAATTTTCTTTAACTTTTCCACTTTTACAACGAAAAATTAAATGTCTAGTAAGCTTAAAAATTAGCGATTAGTTTTAATTCAAACTACTTTGTTAGGTTGTACAATTAGATAAAAAATGCTATGGTTAATTTGTATAAAAGCTTTATATTTTAAAACTAAATATAGAAACAGTATTAAAAATTTGATTACAAATGAGAATTATGGAAAATTTCACACACGAGTCTAGTGTTAATAAGCTAAAGAACTTAATTAAAAAAAACAACATTTGTCTGTTTTTATTGATCTAAAAACTGACGATGGTTTCAGTTGCAGCCCCATGCAGGCGCTGCATATATGCGAACAAGGAAATATTTGGTTTTTAAGTGATATTAATAGTGAAAAAAATAGTGCTATCAAAAAGGGTAACCATGTCCAACTATTTTTTTCACACCCAGAAAGTAATAGTTTTTTTATTGTAAATGGTCGCGCAGAAATATCTATTGATCCTGAAAAAATTGAAGAATTATGGGAGCCAGTGGCAAAAGATTGGTTTAAAGAAGGCAAAGATGATCCCAGTATTTCGATTATTAAAGTCGAACCTCAAATGGCATATTATTGGGATACTAACAGTAAAAAAATGATTAGTTTTTTTAAGTAAATCATAGTTCTTTATAGAAACCTTAAAGGCTAAATTAGGTTTGTGATATTTATAAGATAGCATCATGGAAGATAGAAGCTCTTATTGAAGGTTGTGCTTATCAAGGCGTCAATTTAAGGTATTGTACTATTAACCTCTAAAAGAGGTTCAGAAACTAGAATTATAGCTTTTGCATTTTTTACTTTTATTGGCCTTATCTGCTCATGTCTGATTTACTGACTTCAAAAGCAATTAATTTCACTTTTATAATTGACCAATTTGCAGGATGTAAATCGTATTATCCAGCAAATTCCATAGATATATATGCAACAAAAGAGTCTTTTGGTTATATTTAGATACTACTAACAAAATACAAATTGTATTTTTTGAAATTAATAACTTATTTTTAAAGCTTATGAGACTGTCTTTCCAAAATTTATTTTTCGTATTGGCTTTCATATTTGGTTTATTTGCTGTTTTGGTTGTTGCAAAAACAGTACTTATACCGCTAAGTTTGGCGTTGTTGCTGTCATTTATATTATATCCGATAGTTAAACGATTGGAAAAATGGGGCTTAAATAAACTTTTTTCTGCCTTCATTACATTGTTGGTATTATTTGCATTAATAGGAGGAAGTATCACCTTGTTTTCTACTGAAATAATGAGTCTTTCAAACAAGTTTCAGGATTTTACAGGAAAAATCATGAATACACTTACAGAGGCTGTTGTATTTGTAAATCGGAATATAAATTTTGTAGATGGACTACAACGTGAGGAACTTTTAGAGGAAGGTAAAGAATACCTTAAAGAATCGTCTGGGACCTTAATTCAAAATACTTTTAGTGGTACAGCATCATTTTTTACAGGGTTAATTTCTACCATTATTTTTACATTTTTATTTTTAATTTATCGAGAAGGACTAACAAAAGCAATTGTTGCATTTGGTGATGATAAGAATAAAGTTAAAATTTTTAGAATGCTCAAAAATATTCAGAGTGTTGGAAAACAATACCTTTCTGGTATGTTTTTGTTAATTTTAATTTTGGGATGTGCCAATAGTTTAGGCCTGCTTATTATTGGAATTGATAGCCCATTTTTCTTTGGCTTTTTAGCAGCAGTTTTATCTATTATTCCATTTGTAGGTACCACCATAGGTGCTATTATTCCTGTACTTTATGCCTTTATGACTTCGGATTCGTTGTGGATTCCCATTGCCGTTATTATTTTATTTTGGGCAATTCAAATTATTGAAAGCAATTTTTTAAATCCAAAAATAGTAGGTAGTAGTTTAAATGTTAATGCCTTAGCAGCAATTTTGAGTTTATTAATAGGGGCATCGGTTTGGGGTGTTGCGGGTATGGTTTTGTTTCTTCCGTTTGCCGCGATTCTAAAGGTAGTATGCGAAGAATTTGATGATTTACAACCTATTGCTATGCTAATAAGCGACGATATTTCTAGTAACACCAGCAAGAAATCTGATAGTTTCAAATGGATTGAAACCATTAAAGGTTGGTTTAAGAAAAATTAGTTTTAAACTACACTATTCCAAATCAGTCTAAAAAAACTATTTCTGCATTTAAATTAATAAGACTATTATTCAATACCCAATCTAATCCTTTTTAGTTCGGTAAATTTATTCCCGTCAAGGTGGGTTTATATAAGATCTACAATTAAATCTAAACCAGAATTTCAATCGCTTTATCTTGCTTAGAATTATTTTGTTTTGTAATCTTTCTCACGTGAGACGATTGCTATTTACTATAACAGTTAAGCTAACTTATATTAAATAAACTAGTTATATGTAAATTGTATAACAATTTGATGAGATTGTGCAACGCAATTAAAAATGAAAAGAATACATTCGTTTCGTATACAGACCTACTTACAACGTTTAGAACCATTGAACATGATAAATCAACAAGATATTAATAATTTTATTCAAGAACAATACGTACCAGATGCTGAAATCTGCAGCCAAATTATTGATAGTTTAAAAGATTACTCTATATTAACAGTTGACAAAAATTTAAAAATAAATAGTTGGAACTCGGGAGCGGAAAAAATTTTTCAATACACCAAAGAAGAAATTATTGGAAAACCGTTCGAAATAATCTTCACCAAAGAGGATAAAAAAAATGGGATTCCCAAGATGGAAATTGAAAAGGCTTTAAGCGAAGGAAAATCTACAGATATTAGATGGCATTTGTGTAAAGATAGTACAACCTTTTACGCTGACGGATTGGTATTTCCGTTAAATATTAAGGAAGACGAAGTGATGGGCTTTGTAAAGATATTACGTGATATTACAGCTCGAAAGGCCTCGGAAGATGCCATAAAAAAGTACGCTCGAGAACTGGAAGATTTAAATAAGCATAAAGAAACGGTCCTAGCTATTTTATCACATGATTTAAGAAGCCCACTGTCAGGAATCATTCAAGGCACCGAATATTTGAAATTGAATTACTACACATTAGAACCCGAATTTATTATAGAGCTATTAGAAGAACTGCATCAGGCGTCCATAAACGAATTAAATATGTTGGATTATTTGGTAGAATGGGCCCGAATAAAATACGCTGCCGAAGCTTTTGCTCCCGCTAAAATAGATCTTATAGATTATGTAAAAAAAGTTTTTGAGTCTCTAAAGGAAACAGCCTCGATAAATGCCGTGAGTTTTCATAATAACATTGAAGAAGATAGCAGTGTTTATGCCGATGGAAAAATGTTGATTTCTATTTTACAGAATATAGTGTCGAATGCCATTAAAAATTCACACAGCGGTGGTACGATTACGATATCTGCAAAGAAATCTAAAAAAATGATTATTGTAGAAATTAAAGATACCGGCAAAGGCATGACGAAAGAAATACAAGACAAACTTTTTACACCCGAAATTATAACACTTTCTAAATCGGTAGAAGAAAGTAAAGGTGCTGGTATCGGACTGATACTGGTGAAAATTTTTCTTGAACGCAATGGTGGACACATTTGGGTGGAAAGTGAAGAAGGTAACGGTTCTACATTCTATTTCACTTTGCCAATCGATAAACCATTAGCAAAAGAAAATATTTTATTGGGTGCGGTTAAGAAAACTTAGGGTTCAAAAATATAAATCTATTTCATAGTTTTCATATCTATAGCTGTAAAAACACTGTCAATGGGTTCCGATAATTCTATCTTGTTACCTTCTATATTTTGAACACGTTAATTAATCATGAATTCTATTTTGGAAGGTCCGAAATAATAGCTTCCATGCTGAAACGGACTCCACTTTAGGTAGTTAATCTCTTCTGGTTTGTTGGCGTTTCTAAACTCAAAACTAGAACCCCATTGATTCACTTCTAGTCCTAAATTTTGGGCGTACCATTCCTTAATTTTTTCTGGATTTTCAGAAAAAACTAAGAGACCAACAATTTCTCTTACTTTAGGGATTTAGTTACTTGAAGAATTAGAATCGTTTTGTAATGAAGTTTTTTGCGTTAGATAGATTCTCATTATGGTTTACAAATATTAAATAATTAGAAATCAGTTACCTAATTAGTTCAATTTAATCATTTAGATATTTCTACAAATCTTCTTTATTTTACCCTGTATTTTTCAAGCCACTTGAAATTGAATTAATAATACTTAGTAATTTGGTAAGTATTTTTTCTTTTTCTAGGCTGTTTCCATCATCAATACTTCGCCAAAGTTTGAGATATTTAATATGGAGTTTATGAAGCATTACTAATTTGTGATCCCTCCATTCTAAGTTGTCGTATTGTCCATCTCTTCTAACGGTGGCGGGTATCTCAAAAAGTTCTTCAATCATGTTAAAACCATCGTTGTAATCGGTTAAAATCTTTTGCATGAATAGCTTACGTTCTTCTGTATGGTCATCTAGTTCAGCGTATAATTGCATCATGTCCACATTAGACAATATCAAATTAGTTTCAGTTTGTATCATTAAAAACTTAAAGAAATTCCATTCCTCAATACAGTGTTTTAAATCGTTAAAAGCCTCTGGTTTTTCCTTTTTAAGTTGCTTTAAAGCAGCGCCAAGTCCATACCATCCTGTAATGGATATTCTAGACAAATTCCAGCTAAACACCCAAGGAATTGCCCTTAGATCATTTAAAGTTCTGGTGCCAGTACGTCTCGCTGGTCTAGAACCAATTTTGCTTTGTTCTAAGGCATCGATGCAGGTTGCTTTTCCATAGAAATCAATAAAGCCTGGGGTTTCTATTAAGTCTCTGTAATGCTCAAATGATTTTTGAGCCAAAAATTCCATAGTCTCTAATGGATAGTTGGTCTTGTCTTTATTTATTTTACTTAGTATGCTTTGTTTAGCAACGCCAGAACTTAAGGCATTTAAATTATAGGTTGCCGTCATAGGATTACCAAAAAGTTGGGCAATGGTCTCACCTTGAACCGTAATCTTAAAAGTTTTGTTTACAGAATGTAAAGGCATACTTTCTAAAAAGCGGTGGTACTTTCCGCCCCCTCGGCTTATGGTGCCGCCAGCACCGTGAAAAAAGTAAACTTCTGTGTTATGTTTTCTGCCTATTGCGGAGAGTTCTTTTTCTGCTTTATATAAATTCCATTTGCTTGCAATTGTGCCACCATCTTTGTTGCTGTCGCTATAGCCTAGCATAACTTCCTGTTTATTTAAAACCAGCGACGAACGTTGTTTGGTTATAGAATGTTGAAGAAACTTTTCTAATATTTCAGGACCATTGTGCAAATCGTCTATGGTTTCTAACAATGGTACCACCTTGATATTGGTATTTAATAATTGCGTTTCGCGCATTAAAAAATACACGACTAACAAATCACTGAGGTTTCTGGTCATGCTCACAATAAACGATCCAATCCCATCCGATCCGTAAAGATTGATGTGATTACGAACCACTCTTAAACAATCTAGCACATTATCGGCTTCAGTACCATAAGAAACTGTGATGTCTGTTATAAGTGAATGACCTTCTAAAATCTTATTTAAATAAGTAACACGTTTTTCTTCGTTCCAATTTTCGAAATCAAAATCTTTCTCTCCATTAGCTTTTAGTATTTGTGATATGGCTTTGTCGTGAAAAGCGCTGTTTTGCCTGATATCTAATTTTGCTAAATGAAATCCAAAACAATGTACTGTGCGTTCAATTGGGAACAGTAAATCCTCTGATAAGCCTTTTAAGCCATTATCAACAAGAATGTTTCTCAGCAATTTAAGATCATCGGCCAGTGCTTTACTGGATATGTAATGTGTATTGGTGTCTGTATTTTTTTCTGAAATGGTATGCTCTAATTGTAATAAAACCAAACTCACATATTGTCGCCAAGGTTCGTAAGGATTTCTTAATATAGCTTTCTTGCCAGCTGTTCCCATGGATTTTGATTTTTTTTCAATGGCCTCGGACAATAAAAATGGCACAGGATTACTAATAGCCGATACCGAAAGTTTGCTGGCTAAAATCAATAATTGTGACTTAATCAGTGATAACGCATTTTTTCTGTGAAGCAGAAGTGTTTCTTGCGTGATGCTTGGCGTCACAAACGGATGACCGTCTCGGTCGCCACCAACCCAACTGCCAAAGTTTATCTTTGGAAAAAAATCTGGATTTTTAACTTTCTCTGGATTTAAGCCCATTTCAATCCAAGAACCCTTCAGTTGTTGATCACTTTTCTCTAACACAGTTGGGAATACTTTGCTTAAATAATAAAGGGTATTCGCTCTTTCGTCTCGAATGCTTGGTTTCTCCAAGTAAATTTCACCAGTTCGCCACCAGCGTTCTAAAACATTGATGATTTTTTCTCTAAGCGTATTTTGTTCTAGTTTGCTAAGCGATAGTATCTCGCGTTCTACCAAAAGCAAGTATAGTTCTCTGTGGATTTCAATGACAGTAACCCTTTTTGCTTCAGTTGGGTGTGCCGTTAATACTGGAATCACGCTAGTTTGTGAAATGGCATTGAGCATAGCATCTTCTGAAACGCCTGCCTCTTTCCATATTTTAAAGGCTTCTGCCCAAGAGCCGCGAATGGAAGTGATGTGTTCTTGATTTTCCATTTTTCTCCTGTATTGGGTGGCACCATTTTCTTCAACCAATGTCATTAATTGAAAGTAAATGCTCAAGGCTTGTATTACCTTGTCAATGGCAATGGTATCATCCTCTATTTCAGAATAATGTTTTTGGTTGTAATGTATGAGAGGTATGAGCTTGGTTTCACCAATTCTAGTGAGCATCTCCTCATAACAACCAATTATAAAATGTCTGTCGTCTATGATTTTTTGGAATGGACTTTTTTCTTTATTCATGATTCAGGCACCTTTAATTTTCTTTTAAATATGTACCTACAAGGAACAAAAACTTTGCGACTTGTTAAAATAAATAACACCTTATTTAAGCCTGAAAAACGTTTATAAATTCGATTTATGCTGTCCGCCATCAACCGATAAACAAGTCCCAGTTACCCGGCTTGCACAGGGCGATACAATAAACGTAGCTACTTTGCCAATTTTCTCCGGAGTTCCCAATCTTCCTGACGGTAAAGAGCTAACGTTTTGACGCTTGGCGAAGGTGGCGATTTCCACCAGCAGCACCAGCTTACACTGTTAAAAGGAATCCCTGGATTAGGGGTCAAAACAGCACTGTTTTTAAATTGTCATAACCGATGGTTTCCAAAAATTTGAAACAGCAGGCCAATTATGCAGCTATGTGGGCATTACCCCAATAATAAGACAATCAGGAAGTAGTGTACGAGGGCGAAGCAGGATTTCAAAGGTTGGAAATAAGAAACTAAGAAACCTCTTGTTTTTATGTGCATTTTATGCTTGCAAACATAACAAGGCGTGTCGGGAAATATATGAGCGTATAATAGCTAAAGGAAAGAGTAAAAAACTGGCACTAATTGCAGTAGCCAACAAATTACTTAAACAAGCTTTCGCAATTGCAAAAAGTGGGTTGCCTTATGAAGAAAACTTTGTTTCAAAATTAGTCTAAAAAAGATTGTTTTTTAACTCAGATCTTTGTTGGCAACTGGCTTTTTTTATTTATATTCTTGAACCAAAACTTCAGTGGGAATGTGAAGCGTTGTGTTCAGTTTTCTAATCATATTTAAAGTAAGTTTTCTTTTTTTATTTAATATTTCACTTACTCTGCTTTTAAAGCCAACAACTTCTGCTAAATCTTTTTGATTCATTCCCATTTGTTCCATTCTGAACTTAATTGCCTCGATTGGGTCAGGCATTCCGATTGGGAAATTCTCTTTTTCGTATTGGTCAATCAAGATTGAAAGGATTTCCAATTCATCTCCTTCTTCCGCTCCTTTTTTTGCATCAAAAATATCCTCAAGTCTGTTGAGTGCTTTCTGATAGTCCTCTTCGTTTCTAATTGGTAATATTTTCATAATCAGATATTATTTTCGTCAATTTTGTCATACTCTGCGTGAGTTCCAATAAACCTTATCCAACATATCCCGTATTCAAAGTTGAATTTTACAATCAGGCGATAATTATTGCCTTTGATATTGTAAACAATTCGATTGTCTTTTAAAATACTTGCGCTTGGATATTCATTCTTTAAATCGTTAATGTTTTTCCATTCCGATTTTTCGGTTTCTCTGTACCACGATTTTAATTGTTGTTCGCAATCATCGTGTTTTTCCCAAAAATCTCGTAAAGTTCGTTTTGCAATTACTCGCACATTATAATTGTTTGTCGCAAATATACTAAAAAAGTTACCAAATTGGTAATTATTTTGTTTTTTTAGCTTGTTGCCAACGTTTTGCCAGCTACACTCAGGCGGGGATTTTCAGCACTAAACTTCATTAGAAGCACAAAGCTTGAATTTTGCACTTCAAATTCATAGAAGCACCAAACCCCCGCTTTTGCAAAACGGCTGTTAGCGGTAGTTTATCTTTTTCGAATTCACTCAATATTTTTTTTAGCATTGATTACTTCACATATATATTTTTAAATTTATTGATTAACAGTGACTTTCTGATATTTTATTTATGAGTTTTTATTTAAAATGATACAAAAAACAGTTTCTTTATTGTAGTATTCGGAGGATGGAAATGAGATAAAAATATAGCTGAAATTATCCTAATTAATGGGGTGCATTCTTTGCAATGCGAGGCTTTATATAAGGTAGGTAAACCATTAACATCAAAAAGAGCATTATGACTTCAATCACTAAAATATATAATGGCCAAGGTCCAAAGTAATCAAATACTGAAGATAAAGATGGTTTTTGAACTAAAAATATATAATTGGCTCCAATTAGCCTGTTTATCAAATAGGCTAAAAGCACATAGAGCTGTAGAAAAAGAAAAGAATGCAAGAAGTCTTTTAAAGTTATCTGAAAATTCCAAACAATTGCTACATAAAGAATGTAAACTATTAATCCGCCATGAACTATCCAAAATTTAATGAAAACAAAGTTGGGAAAACCATCAAATAAATAGGGAACAAATACAGCTTGAGTAGTACCAGCCATAATGTAGAAGTAAAGATAAGGAAATAGTCGCTTATTGGGATTCCACATAAGAAAAGGAATTATTAAACCCACGAGATTGCAAATGTCAATTGGGAGGTCTGTCTTGTAATTGAATTTTCCCAAATAAAGGAGTATAAAATCATACAGAATCACCCAGCAGGAAATAATTATGGCCATAATACGACTAGTCAACAGCCGCTGAGATGGATTAAAATACCGTTTGGCAAGGACGGGCAAACCAATAGATAGGCAGATTATAAGTATGATAACAGTAATATGTTGAATGCCATAAAGGCTAAAATCAGAATTGAATTCAAGAAATGAAGACATTTTGTTTCAGGATTTATTGATTCTTAATTACCGCTAACGGTTTGCGTGTATGAGCCGTTGCGTGTCTTGTCACGAACCATTGAAAGTGCAAAAACTCCAATGGAAAATCCGCAAGGATTTTCCAAAGAAACACTGACCAAGCAATGGCTTATACACGGCTTACCCTTTGTTATTTTTTCAGCTCGCAAGTTTATAATTGGTCACAAGTACAGATGCAGATATTTGTAAAATTCGTTCCAGCTCTCTTATCATATCAACAGTCAATCGTTTCTTTCGATTAAGAATTTCAGATACTCTGCTTTTTCCACCAATTATTCCAACCAAATCTTTTTGTCGCATATTCAATTCCTCCATTCGGATTTTTATTGCTTCTATTGGATCTGGTGCCTCAATTGGATAATGTTCGTTTTCGTAGTTCTCGATTAACAATGAAAGTATTTCCGCTTCGTCGCCCTCTTTTGTGTCAATTGGCGAATCGAAAATCACTTCCAAACGCTTTAGTGCATTTCGGTAATCGTTATCAGATTTAATAGGTTTTAATTCCATAGTTTTATTTTTAAATCGTATCTGCATTTATTTTGTCATATTCGGCGTGCGTGCCAATAAAGCGTATAAATGCCCATTGCTTCTCATAATTGAACTTTACAATTAATCGGTAAGAATTTCCTTTTATATTGAAAACAACTCGACCATCTTTTAAAATACTAGCATTTATGTAAGTCTGTTTTACATCGTTTGGCGAAAACCATTTGGCACTTTTTGCTGTATCGTACCAAGTTTTCAAATACTGCTCGGAATCAGAGTGTTTTTCCCAATATTCCCGAAGTGTACTTTTTGCAATTATTCGTTTCATTCGCTCAATTATAAAGCAAATATACAATAAGTTCTCGAATTACGAACTATTGATGGATTTTTTTTAATAAAGGGTAACGTTTTGGCGCTTGGCGCAGTGGCGGTTTTTGAAGCACTTACTTTCAATTTAGCACTAAATTTCTTTTGAAAACCAAATGTTCAATTTAGCACTAAACCCGCCATTTTGCCAAACTGCTGTTAGCCGTTCGGTTTTCATTAAAGTTTACTGAATTTTGCAGTTTTCAAATTCCCATTTTCATTTAATTCAATAATGTAAGTTCCGTTTGTTAAATTAGAAATATCTAAAACGAATTCTTTTGATTTTATTTGTTTCGTCAAAACTACTTGGCCAAGTATAGTATAAAGTTTAATAATTCCTGTTTCTTCATTCAGTTTGAAATGAATAAAATCTTTAGCTGGATTTGGATAAAAAATCATGTTTTGATTTGATGTGATTGGTTCTGAAACACTTAATGTTGTAGAAGTGTTCCAATATACATTTGTTTTATCTGCAAATCCTTGAATAATAATATCTTTTAGTCCATCACCATTAAAATCATCTATTATACAATCGGCAATATATTCACCACCTAAAACTTGAACTTCAATAAAAACATTGTTTCCAACATTTTGATACAATTTATTGAAAATATTTGGCAAACCACCTGCTTGACTACCCACTATAAGCAAGTCTTGGTCGCCATCGTTATCCAAATCAGCAAAAGCATTTTTGCCTGCAAAAGTTTGTTGAATATTGGTGGTAATGGGTGTAAAAACGCCTGTTCCATCATTGATATATAATAAGTTTTGTGTATTACCATTGATAAGTAAATCTAAATCTCCATCGTTATCTGTATCAGCCACTTCAATACCTTCAGCAGTAATTGCTGGGAATGTTGTATTTGTGTTTAAAGTAAAAACACCAGAACCATTATTTTCATATAATTTAATGGTATTTGAACCAGAAATAATAACATCCTGGTCTCCATCGTTTTCTATATCAATAATTTGTACATTCCCATCTACTGGAGTAAAAACGGAGTTTCCTTGTGGCGTAAAAACTGCGTTTCCATTATTAAGATAAATTCCTGCAACAGTAGAAGTAGTAATAACCAAGTCTAGGTCACCATCATTGTCCACGTCTGCAATTGCTGCTCCTTTAATAAATACAGGTAAATTATTAGGTACAAGAGTAAAATTTCCCAAGCCATCATTTCTGTAAATATTTGCAAATTTTTGCTCAAGTTCATTTTGCCCTGAGAAAAACAAATCTAAATCTCCATCACCATCTAAATCTTTAAAAAATGCTTGACCGTTACCTGTTCGAGGAAAACTGTGAGTTACCTCTGTAAAATTTCCTGTTCCATCGTTTATATATAGTCTAGTCCATATTTGTGGAGTTATCCCAGTCATTAACAAGTCTAAATCGCCATCTCCATCTATATCACCACTTGCAAATGTCCCGCCATAAGCTTCCATTATGTTAGGCTGTGGATTTGCTAAAGTGAAATTTAATGTTTGAGTGTAGCCATTTGTACAAATTAGTATAATGGTCTGAATTAATAAAATTTGTCTCATATTTTTTGTGTTAAATTGTTATTTTAGTTTATTGAATTCTCACACGTTTCGCCAAACTGACGGCTAACGGTTGGCGCTTTGCGAGGTTGCGGGCTTTTAGTACTAAAGTTTCTAAAAAATCCTAAACCTTGATTAAGCACAAATGCTTCTAAAAAAGCACTTACCCCGCAATCTTGCAAAACGCTTGTTACAAGAAGCCGTGTGTCCTGCGTTACCAAGGGTACAAGATAAATAAGTTCTTTGAAATGGTAACAAAACTTTTACAGAGATGATAGGCTTTGTGAAGAAACGGCAACGAGCCAAGCCCTATAAAACGGTACACTTGGAGGTCTCACAGAAGGAGTAAACACAAAGAATTGGACTATCGAATAAGTAGTGTAGTCTACTTTTTCAAACCGCCTTAAGGTGCTTTTGTAAAGAGCAAAGGTATTGAGCGTTAAGGTCAAGGCATTTAAAGCCACTCGTAAGGCGATTAAATGTATGGTGATTATATGGGAGTTGAGCGAAAGCGAACCTATCGAAGACGTGTCGAAAATAACTTTTATTCTGTCAAAATCAAGGGGTAGAGCGGCCCTGAGAGACAAGCTAACCAAAAGGGTTAGAAACATAGCAGCAAACTACTTACCGGCTATGTGACAGGCGGTATTAAGAGGGCAAGAACCATATAAAGGCTCTGTAAAGGAACAGGAGAACCAAAACAGAAATGTAAAGCAAAACGAGCGAAAATCCCCTAGGGAAAAGCTTAAAAGTAGTGATGTTCTGTATTGGGACGGATGAAGGCGTAGTAGCGAAACTACCCAAGAGAGTTTTACAGAAATGTAAGACGAGTGAAGGGCTTCACAAAATCAGTTCATTTATTGTATTACAACTTAAAATTAATTTAAGGATGATTTTTAATGAAGAACACAAGTCGCAACCGATAACAAAGTTGCAAGTAAACGAGGCTTTTAAACAAGTAAAAGCCAACAAAGGGAGTGCAGGAGTAGATGGAGTAACCATTGAAATGGTAAGTAAGAACCCCCGCAAGTATCTGTATCCATTATGGAACAGAATGTCGAGTGGGAGTTACTTTCCAAAAACTGTACGCCAAGTACTTATACCCAAAGGAAACGGAGATTTTCGACCCTTGGGCATACCCACCGTTGTGGATCGGGTAGCACAGCAAGTAATAACCACCGAATTGGAAAATGAGGTAGAACCCCATTTTAGTCCAAACAGCTTTGGGTACCGACCTAATAAGTCGGCACATGAAGCCATAGAGCAATGCCGAATCAATTGTATGAAAAACAGTTGGGTAATTGACTTGGACATCAAAGGGTTCTTCGACAACATTGACCATGAACTGCTGCTAAAAGCGGTAGAACATTACACCAATAAGAAACACATCTTATTGTATGTAAAACGGTGGATAGAGGTTGCAGTAGAACTACCCGACGGTACAATCAAACCCTCCGAAGGAAAAGGCACACCACAAGGCGGAGTAATCAGTCCTGTGCTAGCCAATATCTTTATGGACATCGTGTTTGATAAATGGATAGCCAAGAATTATCCTGAAAATTCTTTTGAGAGGTATGCGGATGATATCATTGTTCATTGCAAGAATATCAAACAAGCATTGCGTTTATTGGAGGCAATAAAACAACGATTGAAAGACTGCAAATTGGAGTTAAACCAAAAGAAGTCGAAAATCGTTTATTGCCGCAGAAATCAAAAACGTCAACCGCCTTTTGAAGTAAAGTATCAGGAGTTCGACTTTTTGGCTTTACATTTAAACCGAGAATGGAGAAGAAAGGAGGGAAGATGCGATTAGGTTTTTCCCCTGCCATCAGTCAAAAGAGTATTAGTAGAATAACAAGTGAATTGGCAAAGATGAAAATTCACCGTTGGGTGCATTTACCATTTAGCAGAATCGCTTACCAACTAAAACTCAAAATACGCGGATGGCTCAACTATTACGGAGTGTATCGAAAATCCGAAATGCGTAGGTTGTTCAAGACCTTGAATCAACGTTTATACAAATGGGTGCGCAACAAATACAAACGGTTCAAAAAGAAGCATTGGTATTACTCGCTTAAACACCTACAAGGCATAGCAGAGAGCTATCCGAATATGTTTGAGCATTGGAAATACGAAGGCTTTAGACCGTGACTTGGATTTTGAAGAGCCGTATGAATCGAGAGGTTCACGTACGGTTCTGTGAGAGGTTTAGGGGTGAGATTCCCCTTTACCTACTCGACTTTAATATTAAATTGACTAAAGTAAACGTATTCAGGATTAAATTCTATGTCAAATTTAATCTCATTCATTAATAAAAGTTTCAGCAGTGATATCAAGTTAATTACAGGAAGAATTATTGTCCAAAACAATAAAATCGAAAGGACTGTATAACCTGGTGATTTCAAATAAGCCCATTGAAAACCTAACAAAGGAATTGCAAGTAAAACAGGAGTTTAATTTTGGCTTTGCAAGCCCAACGAAACTCTAGCTATTACAGTCACTTTTTCTCATTTTTCTCTATTTATTTTGGAGCATTTCTAATATATCATTTGCACCTTTTAATTGACCGTGTTTTGCAATTAGTGCTTTCAAGTCTTTGATTGCTTCATTAAACCAATATGAAGGGTTGGCTGATTTCTTGAAAAAAGTTATTGCTTTCGAGTAGCTGTCTATGGCTGATATGTAGTCGCCTTTGATTAAATAAACAAGACCAATGTTATTATGAACCCAACCAAGATTTTGGTTTAATTCTGATGCCTTTTTACTTAGTTCCATACATTTGTCATAATCCCCTTTCTCATATGCTTCCCAACCAAGACGGCCAAACATTTCGGCATTGATTTCAGTTTCTGTTTTTTTAATCTCTAAACGAAAACGAAGTGTAATATCTATTGAATCATCGTCCCTTAAAACACTTATGAAATAAATGTCATCTTTTGTAATAGGAAAACTTAAAATGGCATTTGCGTTGGATTCCACAGAATCAATACTATTACCATTGGAATCATAAAGAGTAACTTTAGTCTTGCCTTTGGTTTTTAAATCTATTTTTAAGTCAGTACCCTTTAAACCGATTGCCCTATAAAATTCTCTTAAAGGATGTTGTTCATTGCTATAAACATCCCCATAGTCGATTAAATACCCTGCCACATTAATTTCACGTAATAATGTATTATGGTCTCTTTGATCAGCGAAAACCCATATACTGGGTCCATATTTACTTAAATTTATCCATTTTCCGTTTTCTGAAAGAGTATTACCTTCAACTTCGATACCTCTATTCGTTAATTTATAATCGTACCGACGGTTAAATTTATATTTTTTTTCTACCTGCAAAACACCATCAGCAGTAATGGTAGCAAATGAATTTTTAATTTTTCCACCACTATATTTCCAACCTTTACCTTTCACAATAAATCGATTAGGTATATCTGTTTTATTTAAGTAGATAATAGGAGAAGAACTTTGCATTATAGCAAGAGTTTGTCCACCATTCATCAACTCAAATTCTAAAATTGAGGTTTCACAACCGTCGCAATAATAATAGAATTTAGTTCCTACCAGCGATTCAAAAATACCAAAAGTATTATCAGTATTTTGGCTATAAATATCAGTACTGTTAAAAATAACAAGTACTATATAAGTTAATAAAGTTTTAAATTTTCTCATTGTCTTCTTCCTCTTAATTTCATTTTTTCGACTTGCAGTTTAATTAATCGGTCTGTTTCGGCCTGTAATTTAGCGCTCTTAGCAGCTGAAGCCATACTTTTTATCTTTTCTTCAGCTTTTTGTTGTTTCATAGCCAGAGTTACCCTTTCAACTGCAGCCTTGGTATCTGTATTGTAGCTACCTTCTTTTATGGTTAATCCTGCACTAGAAGAGTTGTTTTTACTGGATTTTGGTTCTTCCAAAATTTTGGGAATATCATCAGTAGTGAGCCAATCAGCTGGAAGGGTTGCTTTTTTGGTAATATGTATTCTTTCATTTCTATCTATATAACTATAACCTGGCTCGTGGCTTTTATCATATTGCTGTTTATCTCGCATGATGAAAGTAAAACCATCATCTGCAGTTGCTTCACCTGCTGCTATAGAAAATTTTGCAAACCTCTTTAGAGCATCGTCAGGACGATATAAAACAATATCGCTAACATAAGTATACACCGGAATGGTTTTATCTTGTGTGTAATCTGTCCTGTTGAAGTTGACATAGTAACAATAAATAGAATCCGTTTTAAAATGCTGTCCTTGAGCATCCATGGCAAAGGCCATTGCAAGAAGAATAACCGCCAAATTAAATTTGTTCAAGAATTTATTAATCATTGTTTTTCATTTTTAAAGAATTTCTGGTAAAAGTAGAATATTTTCTGTTTCAAAGCACGAATGTCTTGTCACAATGACACCCAACGGTTCGCGCATAACATTAGTGGCGACTTAAAATGCGCAAACTTTTAGGCTAAACTTTAAATTTCTAAAAATACCAAAATTTTCGTTTCAACCACTAATCTCGCCATTTTTGTTATGCGCTGTTAGCGTTTCGT
>JAGYJF010000006.1 GCA_018402135.1 Flavobacteriaceae bacterium
CGAAGGCTTGACTTAGATGTAAATTAAAATCAGGTTAAATAAAATCTAATAATTTAAAAACAGTTTTATATCGGCAATAAGGTTTGAACTTTCGGTTGTAGCGGTCACAATTAAAAAACGCATCTAACTTAATAGCGGTTAGTTGCGTTTTTTTATTTTGTTTAATTGTACGATTATTTTAGGATAAATGAACAAGGAGCACCTAGTAACAATATTAAAAAGGAAAAATGCTTTCGAAGGATTATTAATAACCAAACTATTTTTGTGGTGCTTCTTCACTACCGATTTTAAAATCAGTTAGTGTTGGTTTTCCATGTGGGCGTTTTTTCAAAAGGATTGTTTTATTCATAATTTTCATGTTTAATTTTGTTGGACGGCTTTCTCTATTGGAACTTCTCCACTTAGAATTTCGAAAACCTGGTTCTGTTTAATGCCATCTTCCAAAGCTTCCACTAATGTTTTAGCCACATCCGCTCTTGAAATACTCCCCTGAATTTTCAGTTTCTCATTGAGTTGAATTTTGCCTGTTCCATCCTCGTCTGTCAAATGACCGGGTCTTACAATACTATAATTCATACCACTTGAACGCAGATGATCATCTGCATTTTGTTTTGCTCTTAGATAATCTTCAAGTTCGACACTCATTGATGGATTATCTGCTCCCATGGAGCTCAACATGACAAACTTCTCAAGTCCTGCCTCCTTAGCAGCATCTGTTAGCCTTTTTGCGCCCTCCTGAACCACACCTATTATATTTTTACCTTTTGATCCAGCCGCAAAAATTACTTTATCCGCATTTTTCATTACGTGGTTTACATCTTCCTCTAAATCGGCAAGTACCGTAGATACGCCTTGCTTTTCAAAATAATCTTTTTGATCTTGTTTTCTAACCATCGCTATAGGTTGATAGACTTCTGATCTTCTTAATAAATCGATGATGATTCTCCCTGTGGTTCCGTTGGCACCTGTCACTAATACATTTTTTTTTACTATTTGTAAGGCTTTCATATTTTTTAGTTTTAATATATTTTTAGATTACACATGCTGTTTATTTCTTAGAATTTCGCCATGACTGCCATGCACCGGTCGACCAAAGTGCCCAAGCTATGAGAACTGGTTGAAAGAAAAGTCGGATTAATCGGGCTGTATCCGAATTTAAAACACCAAAGGCATCTTCTCCATCAAGATATTGGGCTACATTCCCCGGTAAAACCATAATAAAAAATATGGCTAGTAACCAGCCCATCTTGACACGTTGCTTTTTCCAAAGCAGTAAAATCAGACCTAAGACTATTTCAACAATACCTGATAATACTACTACTAAATCTTTGCTTAATGGAACCCAATCAGGAACTTGAGCCTGGAAATCGATTCTATTAAAAGTAAGATGACTAAATCCGGCAAACACCATGAACAAGGCCAATAGAATTCTAAAAATATTTTGTGTAAGAGAGTTGTCTATTTCTTTTTTCACAGTTGCATTTTTCAAGATTAAAGAAGGCGCAGCTTACTTTTGCTCCGTTGGTAGGATATGCACATCATTTATATTCACTCGAAGCGGTTGCTTGAGGGCATAATAAATCGCTTCCGCTATATCCTCTGGTTCAAGTGCAGTCATCTTCTGCATTTCTGATAGATTACCTAAAATATCTACATCAGTTATGGTATCCAGTAGGTTTGTAGCTACAGCTCCCGGTTCTATAGAGGTAACGCGTATACCATACGCTGGGGCTAACTCCTGTCATAGTCCTTCGGAAAACATTTTCACTGCGGCCTTTGTGGCACAATAAACGGCACCGCCCGGAAAATAACTATAAGCTGCGGTTGATGAAATATTGATAATATGTCCGCTTTTATTTTTTATAAGTGTAGGAAGAACAGCTGCAACACCATTCAACACGCCTTTTATATTGACGTCTACCATTTTCTCCCACTCGTTGGTTTTGAGTTTCTTAACAAACGATAAAGGCATTAACCCCGCATTGTTAATGATGGCGTCTACAGTTCCATAAGCTTCGAGTGTTTTGGCAACTAACCTGTCCATATCAGGCTTCTTGGTAACGTCTGCAATGACAACCAAGGCCTCACCAGTTTCCTTCTCGATGGACTTCTTCAGCGCTTGCAGTTCATCTTTTCTACGTGCAGAAAGTAGTACTTTAGCACCCTTTTTAGATAGTTTTAAGGCTGTTGCTTTGCCTATGCCACTGGAGGCTCCTGTTATTATGATGACTTTTCCTTTCATTTCCATTTTATAATTAATTTTAGTTTCAATGAGATTATGTTTTGATGCAACTGCATGTTAAAACGGATCATTAAGTCCACTTACCCGAATCAGTTTTTTATTCACAAACTCATGTATTCCCAATTCTGAAAGTTCACGGCCAAATCCCGAACGCTTGGTTCCCCCAAAAGGAAGGTCAGCCTGTGTCCAGGTAGGATGGTTAATAAATACCATTCCGACATCGATCTGATCGGCTATTTTTTTACCGCGTTCGATGTCTTGGGTAAAGACTGATGCCCCTAGACCAAAATCAGAATCATTGGCCAGATCGATAGCTGCCTGTTCATCTTTCACCACATAGAAGGAGGCCACCGGGCCAAATAATTCTTCATGATAGGCTGCAATACCGGGTTTCAGGTTAGTGAGTATCGTAGGTTCCATAAAAGCACCTTCGCGATTAGCTCGTTTACCGCCCAACAACACCGTTGCACCTGCATCCACTGAACGTTTCACCTGATCGGCTACATGAACCGCTGCTTCCTCACTACTTAAGGGACCTAACTCCGTGGCGGAATCCATCGGATCTCCTACTTTCATTTTTGACAGCTTGTCTTTAAACTTTTGAATAAATGTTGCTGCAATGGCTTCTACCGCGATAAACCGCTTGGAGGCGACACAACATTGACCGTTGTTATTCATCCTACCTACAACTGCCCACTCTACAGTTTTTTCCATATCGGCATCTTCCAGGATAATGAACACATCATTACCGCCCAACTCCAGCACAACCTTTTTCAAATGTTTTCCGGCTTCAGTGGCGATGCTTGCTCCGGCTTTTTCACTTCCCGTTAAGGTAACACCTTTTATTCGTTTATCCGAAACCAATGCTGAAGTACGTTTGCCCGAAATAAATAAATTGGTATACAATCCTTCAGGGGCTTCTGCCTCTTCGAAGAGTTGTTCAATAGAAGCGGCACATTGTGGTACCATGGAGGCATGTTTGAGCAGAATAGTATTGCCCACCATAATATTAGGAGCGGCAAAACGCACCACTTGATAGAATGGGAAATTCCAAGGCATTACGCCTAACAATGCACCAATGGGACTGCTACGAATAATTGCTGATCCAAATTCGGGATCAAGTGCGTTATCTGCCAGAAATGCTTCTCCATGATCGGCATAATAATCAATGATATTGGCACTCAGATCAATTTCTCCTTCTGCTTGTGACAGGAGTTTGCCCATTTCTAATGTGATGGTTTTAGCGAGTTGTGATTTTTTAACGCGCATAAGTGTTGCTACTTTATGAAGTAGATTGGCTCGTTCTTCATAACTGGTTTCTTTCCAATTAGTAAAAGCTTCCTGAGCTTTGGCTACCTTAGCATCCACTGCTTTCTCTGTCATTTCTTCGAAAGACTTTACAGTCTTATTTGTATTTGGATTGATTGTTTGTATCATTCTTATTTGTTTTTAAATTATATAGTAGTCATTCCACCATAAATTACCTGCGTAGTGCCTGTAATAAATTGACTATCATCACCGGCAAGAAATAAAACCAGTTTGGCAATTTCTTCTGGTTCCGCATATCTGCGCCATGTACTTGCTGACTAACCAAACTCCCCACACGTTCACGGCCATTACTTTATCAAAAATTTCTTCGGGATAATCTGCAACGGGCGTTACTGCGCCTTCTATACCTGCGTTATTAAAAAACACATCTACTTTGGTAAACAGTTTTGCGGCTTCGTTAATGTACCGATGCACATCGTCTGATTTTGTTACATCAGCAACGCAATAGTTTACATTGTTTGCAACCAATTCTGCAATTGCATCTTTCAAGGATTTTTCATCAAAGGCAACCAGCAAGACATTTGCTCCTTGCTCTAAAAAAAGTTTGGCTGTTATTTTACCGATAATTCCTGCACCACCAGTAATGATTACACTTTTATTAACTATCTTTATTTTACAAAGATAGTTTTGTTGGTACGGGTCTATGTTACACTATTCTATATAATAGTTACATCATTTATTCTTGTTGAGTGTGGTTGGGGTAAATTAAATGTGGTGTTTTTGGATAGGCAAGTGTGTTGGCAAAACACTTCTTTTAATTTTGCGAAGTATTGATTTTAATTATAAACTGAGCATCCAGCTGCGCTGTAACCGCTTAAAATTTTTAAGTTCCCTACGCAAAATGGGAATAAAATCTTTACCATCACTATGGCTGCGTTCAAGGCGTCTGCAGTTCCTGTAGAGGGTCTGTGTTAACCGATTTAAGGCGTGGATGTGTTTGTGTTTGTTATCCGTATGCCGCTCTTGCTCTGCTTTTAGAATTTCCGGCACTAAGGATTCTGATTGTTGGATAATATCTCCTGAAAAATAAATATTATTATCTTCGGAGCCGTCAGGCTTCAATCCGCATAAATCTTGATGTAAATAAGAGGCTATATTGCGTGACAATACAAATATCTCTTCCGCTTTGTGGTAGATAGGTAGGTCGGCCAGATGTTTTGGGATATGATAAGCCATTACGATAACAATTTTCATCAAAATTAAGCACAAGATTCTATTTCTAACTTTAGATATTAAAGTAAATTAATATATTTACATCAAATATTAAGGTTGTAATGTTAAAAATTCACCTAAATTAATGGACGCAATTAATCAACATATTTTAAAATGCCTGCAAAGTAATGCTAGACAGTCTAATGCGGCTATTGGTAGGCAAGTAGGTATTAGTTCACCGGCTGTGGCCGAAAGGATAAAAAAAATGGAAGATGCAGGTGTTATATTGGCTTACCAAACGGCTGTATCACCTTTTGAAATTGGCTACCAACTTAAGGCCATTATTACCTTACGCGCCTTTATGGGTATGTTGAAACCCTTTCTTGAAAAGGTAAAAACTTATAACGAAGTCACCAACTGCTATCGCATCACTGGCAATGAAAATATTGTTATGGAGGTAGTGTTGAAAAATCAAAAGCATCTAGAAACATTTATAGATCAACTAATTGTTTACGGCGAAAGTAAAACGCAAATCGTGTTATCGCAAGTAGTGAAGAATAACGAAATAAAGCCAGTTCGGTAATTTTTGAGTTTAATGTTGAAAGTGATCCATTCGGAATATGCTGAAGGAATAATTTAGTTGAGCTTTCACCATTCTTATTTAAGGTTACGGTTATTAACTCTTTTCATCTCTAAGGCTTTTTGCGCAAAATTTAAACTTTTATATGCGCTGCAATTATTTTGGCATGAACTCTAGAGTTTTCTATAAACCATTTGTGGGTTTCGGTACCGCCGCAAATAACACCAGCCAGATAAAGTCCTTTAATATTGGTTTCCATTGTTTCTGGATTGTAGGTTGGAATTTTTAAAGCATCTTTAGAGAATGTGACTCCCAAACTTTCTAAGAATTTAAAATTAGGCAAATAACCTGTTAGCGCCACTACAAAATCATTGGCAATGGTTTGCGAGCCTTCAGGTGAAGCAAATGTTACAGTTGTTTCTGTTATTTCGGTGATGTTCGCGTTAAAAAATGCTTTGATACTACCTTCTTTGATGCGGTTCATAACATCAGGTCGAACCCAATATTTCACGCGTTCGCCAATTTGTTCACTTCTAATTATCATCGTTACGTGACCACCTTTGCGCCAAATTTCTAAGGCAGCATCTACAGCCGAATTACTGGCACCTACCACCACCACATTTTGCATCACATACGGATGTGCTTCCTTGTAATAGTGTTTGACCTTAGGTAAGTCTTCGCCTTTAACGTCGAGCAATTTTGGGATATCATAAAAGCCACTAGCGATAATTATTTTTTTAGCTGTGTATTTATTTTTATCTGTTTTTACCACAAAATTTTCTTTTATTTTTTCAATCTTCTGAGCAGCTTCATATAAATTAATGTTCAAAGAATTCGAAGTTACCACACGTCGATAGTACTCTAAAGCCTCATCGCGATTGGGTTTAGGGTTATTACTGATAAATGGAATGTTATCAAGCTCTAACTTTTCCGAAGTAGAAAAAAATGTCATATTGCGCGGATAGTTATAAATAGAATTGGTTAGTGCACCTTTTTCTATAACCACGTAATTCCAATCATTCTTTTTACATTCCAAGGCGCAGGCTATGCCAATAGGTCCGCCACCAATAATAATTATATCTTTTTGCATTACAAATTTTGGTGTATGGTAGAGTGTTTTTTCAAAATGACCAATAAAAACACGCTTATTCCAGCTAAACTAGCCATTACAACCCAAGTAAAATCAAATCCCATCCAATTTACCATCTGCAATCCCAGATTGTGACCAAACACGTGCGATATGGAAAAAGCTATGGTGTAAAATGCCATGTATTGGCCTTGTTTGCCACGTCTGGATTGTTTCATGGCAAAGGCATTGGAAAACGGAAACGCAATCATTTCACCTAAAGTCATTAGCAAAATGCCGAGAATAATAATGCCAATCCAATTGCTAAACAACAAAACTACAAAACTTAATCCGGTTAATAAAGAACCGAAAAGCATAAGTCCACTAATGCTATATTTAGAGTTTTCGAGCCATTTGATGAGTGGCATTTCAAAAACAAAAATTAAAAACCCGTTGAACCCCAAAAGTAGTCCTATTTCTAATTCAGAAAGTGAAATTACTTCTTTATAAAAAAGTGGCATTGTTGAGAAATATTGTAAAAATACAACTCCAAATAAAGCCATGGCACCTAAGAAAATAAAATAGGATTTATCGCTTAACACCGATACGGGGTTTTCCACAACTTGGGTATCTATAGGTTTAGCTTTTTTAGGATTAAGCACCAAAAAAAGGACTATGGTTGCCAATATACAAGTAATGCCATCTACCCAAAATAATCCCACATAACTAATGGTGGTAATAATAAGTCCGCCAACAGCCGGACCGGCTGAAAAGCCTAGATTAATAGCTAATCTTATTAAAGTTACCGACCGCGTTTTGTTTTCTGGCTTGCTGTACGCGCTTAAGGCTACAAACATGGCGGGTTTAAACATATCAGCCACCAGCATTACCACAAAAATTCCTATACAAAATCCAGTAAAACTGTCAATGAATTGTAATGCAATAAATAAGATTCCGGTGGTAAAAAGACTAAAAACCATCACTTTGTAAGAACCAATTTCATCGGTAAGTTTGCCTCCTAAATACGAACCTACGATTGAACCTAACCCGAAACAGGTCATAATCCAGCCTACGTCTTTAAGGGTGAAATCTAAACTGGTAGTGAGGTATAAACTTAGAAACGGAATTACCATGGTGCCAGCGCGATTGATTAAAGTAATCAGCGCAAGCCACCAGACCTCTTTTGAAAGGCCGCTAAATGTATTAAGATAATTTTTAAATAAAACTTTCATGTCGTGCGGTAAAGTTCAAGTTTAATACTAAAAAAGTCCAGACTTATTGCTGGACTTTGAATATAATTTATGATATCAACTCTTTCAGTTCAGCTTGAAACAATAGGCCTCTAATTTAGAGGTATGTTTTTGAGTCAAGGAAAAGTTGTTCGGATAAATGTTTAATTTTGAATCAAAGCTATGTAAAATATTTGTATGTTGTATTTTTGAATTGAAAATTTAATAGTGATGCGAAATCTTCAATTTTTATTACTAATTGTTACGATTTTATTAGGTTGTGAACCGAAGAAACAACCCATTCTGGGCGATACCGAATGGCAGCGTCAGCAAAATGCCGACTTTAAAGATGCCTCAAAATCTCCACTTACGAACAAAGATCGAAAATCGTTTAGATCTTTAGACTTTTTTCCGTTTGATAGCACTTATATTATTTCGGCGAAACTTAAGGTAACACCAGACACGCCTTTCTTTAAAATGAAAACCACCACCGATAGACTTTCAGAAGAACGTGTTTACGGCATTGTAAGTTTTATTTTAAATGGAAAATCTTATCAGCTTAATGTTTATCAAGGCAAGGAAAATTTAGAAGATCCTGAGTATGTAGATTATTTGTTTCTTCCGTTTTTAGATGATACCAATGGAGGCCCTTCTTATGGTGGCGGTAGGTATATTGATTTGCGAATTCCGGAATCAGATCGTATTAGTATCGATTTCAACAAGGCTTATAATCCCTTGTGTGTTTATAATGTTAAATATTCTTGTCCGATAGTACCTAGAGTCAATTATCTAGATACAGAAGTGAAAGCTGGTATGAGAAATTACATTAAAGAGTAATTATTTTACCAAGAAAAAACCAAGAAAGACAGCTATGATCCCAAGAATAACACTACCTAAAATATAGAGTAGAAAATTACTGATGTCGCCCGATTTTAAGAAGTTGTAATTTTCAAAAGCAAAGGCTGAAAAAGTTGTAAAGCCACCGCAAAACCCCGTAACCAACAGCAAAGTTTGATGGTTTGAAAGCAAGTTATTGCGCGATGCCAAACCAATTAAAACCCCAATAAGTAAGCTTCCTAAAAGATTGACCGCAAAAGTGCCAAATGGTAAGTTATAAGTGTTGTTATTTAGCCATTTCGACATCAAAAAACGTAGCGCGCTTCCAATGCCACCACCTAAAAAAACCAGTAAGACTTGTTTCATTTATTTTTTGATTTAATGATTGCGGTAAATATAATCATAAAATAAATTGATTTGTTTTAGTAAGAGCTATTATAGAATAATCAACGGTTATGAAATCTTTGTGGTACAGTGTTAAACCCAATCGCAGAAAAAAAATGTAACTTTGTTAGACTAATTAAAAAATAACTTTTATGAAATTAAAACATGCAATTTTGGTAGTTGCCTTGGCTTTTTTGGCTTTGGCTTGCAAAAATGAATCCACTGAAATTCAGGTTGCATCACCCGCAATTGAAAACGCAGTCTCTTTTGATTATAATGTTGAACAATTTGCTGACATAAGAGTTTTGCGTTATCAAATACCGGGGTGGGAAAATCTCAGTCTTGCCCAACAAAAACTCGTGTATTATTTAACCGAAGCTGGTTTAGCAGGACGCGACATCATGTGGGATCAGAACTACCGACACAATTTAAAAATAAGAAAATCATTAGAATGGGTCTATACCAATTATGTTGGCGATAAAACAACTGACGACTGGAAAGCTTTTGAAGTCTATTTAAAGCGTATTTGGTTTAGCAATGGCATTCATCACCATTACTCGAGCGATAAAATCAAACCAGAATTTTCGGAGGATTATTTGAAGGAATTATTAGCTGCAACAAACGCTGATTTGGAAGGTGAAGCTTTCGAGGTTATTTTCAATGATAAAGATGCTAAGAAGGTAAACCAAGCGAAAGATGTTGACAACGTTGCACTTTCCGCTGTAAATTTTTATGGTCCCAATGTTACTAATGCCGATGTGGAATCTTTCTACGCTAAAATGAAATCGCCCGATCCAACTAAGCCTTTGTCTTTTGGACTTAATTCTCAACTAGTAAGGGAAAATGGTGTTTTAAGAGAACGCGTATATAAATCAGGTGGACTCTACGGTTCGGCTATTGACGAAGTGGTAAAGTGGCTTGAACTTGCCAAAAGTGTTGCCGAAAATAAAGCTCAAGGTGATGCCTTAGGTTTGCTGATTGACTATTACAAAACAGGCGATTTGCAAATATGGGACGATTATAACGTAGCTTGGACTGCGGCCACCGATGGCGATATAGATTACATTAATAGTTTTATAGAAGTTTATAATGATCCTGTTGGTTACCGAGGCTCTTATGAAAGTATTGTGCAGATTAATGATTTTGATATGTCGGCAAAAATGGCTGTACTTTCTGAAAATGCCCAGTGGTTTGAAGACAATTCGCCTTTAATGGACGAACATAAAAAGAAAAATGTAGTTGGCGTCACTTACAAAGTGGTAAATGTTGCAGGTGAAGCTGGTGATGCTTCACCAGTCACGCCTATTGGTGTTAACCTTCCCAATGCTAATTGGATTCGTGCAGCTGTTGGGAGTAAATCGGTTTCTTTAGGAAATATTATTGAAGCCCACAATAATGCGGGAAATACGGGAAGATTAAAGGAATTTGTTAATGACGATGCAGAATTTCAGCTTGAAGAACAATACGGGCAAATAAGCGATAAGCTACACACAGCCTTGCATGAAGTGATAGGTCATGCTTCCGGTCAGTTAAATCCTGGTGTTGGTGAGACTAAAGAAACATTGAAAAACTATGCCTCAACTTTAGAAGAAGGCCGAGCCGATTTAGTAGGATTGTATTATTTATACCATCCTAAACTTCAAGAATTGGGGTTGGTTGATGATTGGAAGAAAAATGGTATGGCAGCTTACGATGGTTACATCCGAAACGGACTGATGACACAGTTAATACGTCTCAATTTAGGCGATGATGTTGAACAGGCACATATGCGTAATCGTCAGTGGGTGAGTGCTTGGGTTTATGATAAAGGTATGCCCAATAATGTTATCGAAAAGGTAAGTCGAGACGGAAAAACCTATTTCAATATTAACGATTACGAAAAACTACGAGCCTTATTTGGTGAACTTTTAAAGGAAACCCAGCGCATTAAATCGGAAGGTGATTTTGAAGCTGTACAAGCTTTGGTTGAAACCTACGGCGTAAAAGTTGACCAAGCCATTCACACTGAAGTTTTAGAGCGTAACAAGCAATTTACAGCCGCACCATACAGCGGTTTTGTGAATCCTGTTTTAGTACCTGAAACGGATGATAATGGCGAAATTACTGCCATAAAAGTAACCCAACCTGAAGGATTTCCTGAGCAAATGCTAGAATACAGTAAGAAGTATAGTTTTTTACCGGAGGTGAATTAGGCCTAAAGTAATATATAAAAAATGCCCATTTTAATTGAATGGGCATTTTTTTTGTTTCAACATGATGTTATTTAATTATTTCCAGACTTGTCTGATGAGATAATCACATAAAAATAAATTTTACAGCCGCAATAAATCCGATAAAAGCAATAAAAGCAATCAATACCCAAACACTTCCTTTGTAATATTTTTGGTGAAGTTTAAAATCTTTACGGTAGGTGTAAATCATGACAAGAATGAACGCGATTGCGAAAGCAATTCCGAAGGCTATTTGACCACTAGTAAACATAAATCAATTTTTTTACACTGTTTATACAGGATTGCAAAGTTACAAAACCCAAGCAATTTTTTGTCTGAAATCACCCTTTTTAATCTTCTAAAATTTGTATTTTGCACCTACTCTAATATACGAAAAAATAATGATTTTAGTTCTATGAAGAAGCACATTAATGCCGTAAAAGAATTTCACACCGCTTTTAAAATTGGTTACAGAGAAACACCAAAAGCCAGTTTGGGATTGGAAAAGAACATGCTGCGCTATAAACTGATGCGTGAAGAAAACGAAGAATATTTAGAAGCGGCCAATAACGACGACTTGGTTGAGGTTGCTGATGCACTCGGCGATATGCTTTATATTTTGTGCGGTACTATTATTGAGCATGGCTTACAACACAAAATAGAAGAAGTGTTTAATGAAATCCAGCGAAGTAATATGAGCAAACTTGACGAAGATGGCGAGCCCATTTATCGTGAAGACGGCAAGGTTTTAAAAGGCCCGAATTATTTTAAGCCGGATATCAAGGGGATTTTAGAACGGTTATGAGTTCCCGCAGTTTATGCTTATGCATGCTGATTTTTTTCTGTAAAAATCAGTGTGTTCTGTGAGAGATATTTTAAAGTTCAAAGTTCTGAGTTATAAGTTCAGAGTTCTGAGCTTGGATATTATGATTGAAAATTTATAGATTGCCGAAATTTTTTTCCGCACAAATCAGCGAAATCTGCGGTAAATATTTCAAATTAAGTTTTAGCAAACATAAATAAATGCAAAACTGTTTAAATTTAAAACAATGTTCAGAATTTCACGCTGCAAATTATTTCACTTCATAACGCCAGCCATGCTTGTCTTCAGATAAATTGTGTTGAATGTTTAGCACGGATGTTTTAAGCAAATTGGCATAAGAATCTGTAATTTCAGGAAGTTCAAAAACTTCATCGCCATGTTTGAAGGCTTCAATTGGACTGATTACTGCTGCAGTTCCAGCACCAAAAATTTCTTTTAATTCGCCGTTTCTCGCAGCAGTTTTAATTTCGTTTACGGTAACAGTGCGCACTTCGCATTTGATATTTAAATCTTCAGCCAATTGAACTAGGCTTTTGCGAGTCACACCATCTAATATTCTATCGCTAATTGGTGCTGTTAACAATGTATCATTAACTCTAAAAAATGTATTCATAGTACCCGCTTCTTCAAGATTCTCATGGGTATTGGCGTCAGTCCAAATTACCTGTTGAAATCCTTCTTTTTGCGCCAGACTAGTTGGGTAAAATTGCGCAGCATAATTACCCGCTGCTTTAGCAAAACCAACACCGCCATTAGCAGAACGGCTATACTTTTCGGCAAAAAGCACTCTAACTTTGCCAGTGTAATAGGCTTTTGCGGGAGAGCAAATAATCATAAATTTATAGGCATTGGCTGGTGAAGCAGCAATTGCCGGTTCAGTAGCAATGACAAACGGGCGCAAATACAATGAGTTTCCAACGCCAGACTTAATCCATTGATTGTCTAGTTTTAACAATTCCTCAAGGCCTTTGAAAAAATAGGATTCTGGAAACTCCGGCATTGCCAGTCTTGCAGCAGATGTATTAATCCGTTTAAAGTTTTGGTCTGGTCTAAATAACCAAACCTTTCCTTGGTCATCTTTATACGCTTTCATACCTTCAAAAACAGCTTGACCGTAATGCAAAACACGCGCCGATGGCTCAATAGTGAGCGGTTGGTAAGGTGTTATTTTTGGTTGCTGCCAAACGCCATCCACAAAATCACACACAAACATATGATCGGTGAAAACACGCCCAAAGGCTAAATTGTCAAAATCAACTTGATTGATTTTAGATTGTTCTGCTTTGGTAATGTCTATTTTGAAAGTATTTAAATTTGTCATAATACGTAAATAATATGCTTGCAAAAGTACTTATTTTAATGCGCAATAAAAACAAAAGATTATCTTAAAAGTTTTACATTTGTAAGACCAATAAAATTAAATCATCATTATGAAATCAATTATTTTTTCACTTTTAATTGTACTAACACTATGGTCTTGTAAAGACAAAACTTCCAACCAAGAGTCTGAAGTTGAAAGCACTGCTGAAATTGCCTATGCGTCTTTTGGAGATGAGATTACTGATGCCGATGTGTTGTCTGCTGCTCAAATGGCTGAAGTTTATAACAATTTAAAAACAGGAGATACTGTTTATACCAAAGTTATTGCAAAAGTAGAAGAAGTCTGTCAAACAAAGGGTTGCTGGATGCGTCTTAACTTAGAAGATGACAAAGAAATTATGGTAAAATTTAAAGATTACGGATTTTTTATGCCAAAGAATATTGCTGGTATGGACGTTATTGTGAACGGTAAAGCCTTTGTAAACGAAATGCCTGTAGATGAGTTAAAGCATTATGCTGAAGATGCTGGAAAATCAACCGAAGAAATTGCTGAAATAACCGAACCTAAACGCACTTATTCTTTTGAAGCTGATGGTGTGTTAATTAAGGAATAATGCGCTGCATAAGTTTACTTCTTTTATTAGTTTTTCTCAATTGCGAGGAAAAAAACAAGAAAGAAGATACCCAGAAGATTGTTTACGACGTTTACAAGCCATCAGAAATGGCGACACTTATGAACGAGATGTACGATTATAATCTCGCTGTTAAGGACAGTATTTTAAATGGGTATATACCGTCTCATTTTCCGATTGATTTCATGGAAATCCATAAAGCCGAAATGACCGAAGGTAAAAGCCGTAATTCAGTTTTTAATAGTTTTTCGGAAGTATTTTTAAAAGTACAAGAAGATTTTCATAAAACTACAGATTCAACTTTAGTAATCCTAAATTATAATATGATGGTTGAGGTTTGTATCTCTTGTCACCAAACGGAGTGTGTTGGACCGATACCGCGAATAAGGAAATTACTAATACAGTAATTTGAAACGCCAAATAATTACTACCGCCGACGGTTCCAAAACCATTCAGATGGAAGATTGGAATGAGCAGTACCATTCTATACATGGTGCTGTGCAAGAGGCGCAGCATGTGTTTATTAAAAATGGCTTACACGTTGTCAAAACTTCTGAAATCCATATATTAGAAATGGGATTCGGCACAGGGTTAAATGCGTTTATCACCTTTTTAGAAGCTGAAAAATTGGGCATTAAAATAGACTATGTTGGTATAGAAGCCTACCCTGTTTTAGAGGAAGAGTTACTTCAGCTCAATTATCCTTCTATTTTGAATGCAGAAATCAAAGCTGATTATTTTTGGCAAATCCACAGGAGTGACTGGGAAGGGGCCAGCGGGATATCCAACAATTTCAAACTAACCAAACAACAGAAATTCTTTAACGAAATCGTCGATTCGGATTTATATCATCTCATTTACTTTGATGCTTTTGGTGCGCGTGTGCAACCAGAACTTTGGGATGAAGCCATGTTTATTAGAATGTATAAAGCCCTAAAAAATGATGGTGTTTTGGTTACGTATTCAGCCAAAGGCAGTGTGAGACGTGCCATGCAAGCCGCAGGATTTATAGTAGAAAGACTTCCCGGCCCACCAGGGAAAAGAGAAATGTTAAGAGCGCGCAAAAGGTGCTCTTGACATTCAGCGACCGCAGGGAGCTAAATGCCTAGCGCAAAAGGTGCTCTTGACATTCAGCGACGGCAGGGAGCTAAATGCCAAGCGCGCAAAAGGTGCTCTTGACATTCAGCGACCGCAGGGAGCTAAATGCCTAGCGCAAAAGGTGCTCTTGACATTCAGCGACCTCAGGGAGCTAAATGCCTAGCGCAAAAGGCGCTCTTGACATTCAGCGACCTCAGGGAGCTAAATGCCTAACGCAAAAGGCGCTCTTGACATTCAGCGACCTCAGGGAGCTAAATGCCTAACGCAAAAGGCGCTCTTAGCATTCAGCGACCTCAGGGAGCCAAATGCTTAGCGCAAAAGGCCCTTGTAGCATTCAGCAACTGGAAGGAACTAAATGCGTTGCGGAGTGAAGTATTTAGTGACTGCAGGGAGCTAAATGTTTTCGTAGAAATGTCCACTCGACATTTTGTTGGGTATAATAGCTAAAATAATGTTGAACTCCATAAGGTTTTCTTTGCAACCTTAAAGAGCAACCACAACCTAAATTACTGTTAAACCAAGGCCTAACCTTTTAATAATCTCTAATTTTGCACAAAACGGATATAAATGAGGATTTTAATTGCAGGTGCTACTGGCTTAGTTGGACAAGAATTGGTGACGTTATGTCATCAAAATGATGTTTCAGTAAATTATTTAAGTACAAGAAAATCAAAATTATCAACCGCCAATAACTACAAAGGATTTTTCTGGAATCCTGAGAGTGGTGAAATCGATATTACGTGTTTTAAAGATGTTGAGGTGATTATCAATTTGGCAGGTGCCTCAATTTCTAAAAGATGGACAGATAGTTATAAGAAGGAAATTTTAAATAGTAGATTAGATACAGCCAACTGCCTTCTCAATAGTATTCAAAAGCATAACATAACCATTAAACACTATATTTCAGCAAGTGCCATTGGTATTTACCCCAATTCTCTTACTAATTATTATGAAGAAGATTTTGAAGAAGCATCTGATTCGTTTTTAGGAGAAGTTGTGGAACAGTGGGAATTGGCAGCGAAAAAATTTGAAACTATAGGAGTAAGCGTATCGCTAATAAGAATTGGTTTGGTGCTTTCCGATAAAGGCGGTGCATTGCCCGAAATCATGAAACCCGTAAAATTGTTCGCTGGCGCCGCCTTCGGAAGTGGTAAACAGTGGCAAAGTTGGATACATATCAGTGATTTGGCGCATATTTTTATGTTCGTTGTAAAGCGTCAATTAGAAGGTACCTTTAACGCTGTA
This sequence comes from Flavobacteriaceae bacterium, assembly GCA_018402135.1. Classification (GTDB taxonomy): domain Bacteria; phylum Bacteroidota; class Bacteroidia; order Flavobacteriales; family Flavobacteriaceae; genus Paucihalobacter. The sequence goes on from JAGYJF010000006.1 coordinate 16,148, forward strand.
GCGCCCAATGCGGTTTCTAATAGTGAATTAACAAAAGCAGTAGCTTTTATTTTAAATAAACCATTAATACTCCCAAATATTCCAAAATTTGCAATGCAACTAGTGTTAGGTGAAATGCATATTTTGTTATTCGAAAGTCAACGCGTGAGCTCAAGAAAAATAGAAGAAGAAGGTTTTGATTTTCAATTTCCTAACCTAAAACCAGCGCTTCAAGATATTATAGGTTAGACCGAAAAGTTTTTTCTTCAAATCGACAACCAAGCATATTTAGGTCATGGTTTTAATTTCTTACTTCCTTTTGTTAAAGTCTACATAAAATACAAGAGTAAATCAGAGTTTTCATATTCTTCTCACTATATTTGTTTAACAATAAGTATAAAAACTTAAACAAAAAGAATTATGAAAAAGATTGCATTTATTTTTACATTATTATTGGCTGTTTCATTCGGTCAAAAAACACAAGCTCAAACTATAGTTGATGCCGCTGTGTCAAATGAAAACTTTACAACTTTAGTAGCTGCGTTAAAAGCAGCCGATTTAGTTGGTGCGCTACAAGGTGACGGACCATTTACGGTTTTTGCACCAACAAACGATGCTTTTGCTAAAATTGATGAGGCAACTTTAAAGTCCTTACTACAGCCAGAAAATGTAAAAGCACTTACCAATATTTTAACTTTCCATGTCGTTTCTGGAAAATTAGCCGCTGCTGATGTAGTTGCTGCATTGAAAAAAGGAAATGGAACAGTTGAATTAAAAGCATTAAATGGTGAAACTTTAACCGTTTTACAGAAAGATGGTAAAATTTGGTTACAAGACCAGAATGGGAATTACAGCGAAATCGTTGCTACCGATGTTATGGGAAGTAACGGCGTGATTCATGTGATTAATAGCGTTGTAATGCCAAAGTAATTTTCAAATCTCGTTTATTATTTGATTTAGTGGCCATATAATATTAATGATGGCTACTCTAATAAAAAGTGAATAATAGACAATTCGAAAGAAAATTGCTATGAAAAGGAGGAAAGCACTTGCCAAACGGCAGGTGCTTTTTTTTATATAATTTTTAAGGGCGATGTAATGATGGCTGCAATTTCAAATAGAAATTACAGCATAGAAATTTTCATGATGAAACCCTATAAATAAGAAATAGTGATAGTGATACCTGATTTAGTCAACAATAGACTTACCTTTGCAACTAATATAAAAATGACACCTCTATTTGTTCAGTCATTTTATAAACAAATTATATGTCATTTAATTCATTAGGTTTGTCTGACGCCCTATTAAAAGCGGTCAGTGCTCAGGGTTATACGCAACCGTCACCCATTCAACAAAAAGCAATTCCTTTAATTTTAGAACGAAAAGATGTTTTGGCATCTGCACAAACTGGTACTGGAAAAACTGCCGGATTTACTTTGCCGTTGCTTCAAATATTATCACAACAGCCTGTTTTACGCAATCGTCCAGTTAGAGCTTTAGTGCTTACGCCAACGCGCGAGTTAGCGGCTCAAGTATATGAAAATGTAAGAGATTATAGCGCTTATGTAGATATCAAAAGTGCAGTTATTTTCGGCGGTGTGAATCAAAAATCACAAGTGTCAACCCTACGCCAAGGTGTTGATGTCTTAATTGCAACTCCAGGTAGATTATTAGACTTACACAATCAACGGTTATTGTCACTAAACAATATCGAAATTCTTGTTTTAGATGAAGCCGATCGTATGCTCGACATGGGCTTTTTGAGAGATATAAAAAAAATTATGGCTCTAATGCCAGCCAAACGTCAAAATTTATTGTTTTCTGCTACGTTTTCAAAAGACATCAAATCGCTTGCTAACTCTATTTTAAATCATCCAGTGTTAGTTGAGGCTACTCCAGAAAACACCACCGTAGATAAAATTAACCAGCAAGTTTATCACGTTGATAAAGGCGCGAAGTCCGATGTACTTGTAAAGTTAATTTCGGAAGGTAATTGGGAGCAAGTTTTAGTTTTTACCCGCACAAAACACGGCGCAAACAAACTCACCAAAAAATTGTTAAGCAGTAATATTTCGGCATTAGCTATTCACGGTAATAAAAGTCAAGGCGCGCGTACCAAGGCTTTGGAAGGATTTAAAAAAGGTACCATTAGAGTTTTGGTAGCAACAGATATTGCCGCACGTGGATTGGATATTCCATTACTGCCACATGTGGTTAATTTTGAACTGCCAAACATTTCAGAAGATTATGTGCATCGTATTGGTCGTACTGGCCGAGCTGGTGCTAGCGGTATCGCTATTTCGCTGGTAAGTGCTGACGAAAAAACATACTTAAGAGATATTGAGAAATTAGTTGGATTAAGGATTCCTAGTGATGTCATCTCAGGATTTTTACCAGATCCAAACGCGCCTACCGAAATTGAAAAACCGCAGCGCCAACAGCGTTCTCAGCCAAGAGCTGCTAGGTCAACAGGCGACAGAAATACGAAACCTTCAGGTTCTGGTTCTAATAATAGAAACAACCAAGGCAGACCAAGTCGCAATAGCAATAGGCGCTCTGATTAATTAGATTAACTGATGCATCATTCTAACGATCCTTTGCATGGTAAAACTTTAGAAGCCATTCTAAATGAATTGGTGACTCATTATGGTTGGGGATTTTTGGGTGAAACCGTAAGGATTAATTGTTTTAAAAGCGACCCTAGTATAAAATCTAGCTTAACTTTTTTAAGAAAAACTCCTTGGGCACGATCTAAGGTAGAACAGTTGTATATAAAAATGTTGAGGCAAAAAAAATGAATAATATTTTATTCTGTGAGGAGTTTCGCTTTGGTGTCAATATCCTAAAATTTTTCTTGTTGATTTTCTAGGGCTCATATTAGGAAAATCAGAAATTGAAAGAAAAAGGAACTAATTAATTTCCTCATCCGACTCAAAAGGAAAAACGTCCACATCATATTCTGCTTCAGTAAATTCATCTCTACTCATCCAATATTCAGAAGTAGTCATTACATAACTATTATCACCCTTAGGTTCTAAGTCCCAAATAATGCTTTCTGCATCATCAAATGATTGTTTTCCAGCTAAATGATCGGCATACAAACGTTTAATGATACTATTTTTTGCAAGGGTTTTGTCTAAAGCTTTCAACACGTTTTCTTTGGTCACATCTTCGTTAGGTGTGATTTGAAATTCCACTGTCGTGGCTTTGGTGTTGAAAAATGTGCCATTATACGCTTGGTACAACAACTGATTGATATTAAACAATTGATGGTGCAAGGAAATATCACTGTACTCTTCAGATACTTTATCTATCAGCATGTCATGTGAAATTTGGTCAATTTGTCCTTCACCTAATTCTTCAGATAATTTATAATCTAGTACAATAGCCGCAGCTTCATTGGGTTCAAAATCGGTAATCGCCATGGCGAGTAATTCTTTTAGCTCATTAGGTTTCGAATTGGCAGCATCTGGAAATCCAAAACGGTCTAACAAAGCGATGTAATCGTCATTGGTCCAAGCGTTATGTAGTTGTTCAACAGTTTTGACACTGTTGATAATTATATGGTATTTCATAGGTTAAGTAATTTATAAATTAAATAGTTTATGAGTTTACTTGTTACTGTCAATATAAAAACTGTCTTTACAACATTTTTCAACACTTAACGCATAAACTCATAAGCTGTAGTAATTATTTCTTTCTCAATTCAAATAAATCTTTACGTCGGTCTTTTAAATTACGAACGCTCCCAAATTGGTTTAGTTCGCGCAGTAAATCTAAATCTACATCGGCAATTAAAATCATTTCGGTATTTTGAGTTGCTTCGGCTTTAACACCGTTTGATGGGAATGCAAAATCACAAGGTGTAAACACCATTGATTGTGCATATTGAATATCCATATTATGCACTTTAGGTAAGTTACCGACACTTCCGGCAATTGCTACGTAACATTCGTTTTCAATAGCACGCGCTTGGGCGCAATGTCTTACGCGTGAAAAGCCGTTTTGTGTATCGGTTAAGAATGGCACAAACAGAATATCCATACCTTCATCGGCAAGCAATCTGCTTAATTCTGGGAACTCTGAGTCGTAACAAATTAAAATCCCAATTTTACCACAATCTGTATCATAGGCTTTTAATTGCGTCCCGCCGGTCATACCCCAAACCTTAGCTTCATCAGGGGTGACGTGTAATTTTTCGTAGCGTTCCATACTACCATCTCTTCTGCACAAGTAACCAACATTGTAAAGCCGGTCATTGACAATTTCTGGCATACTCCCAGTTATAATATTGATATTATACGAAATCGCAAGTTTTGAAAAGCGCTGCACAATTTCAGAAGTATGTTTTGCTAATTCTCTAATGGCAGCAGCTTCGCCTAAATGGTTATTATCAGCCATTAACGGTGCATTGAAAAACTCAGGAAATAATGCAAAATCACTTCGGTATCCTGAAACTGCATCTACAAAAAATTCGGCTTGTTGCATTAAGTCGTCTAGATTTTTGTACAAACGCATTTGCCACTGAATCAATCCAAGGCGCACAATTTTTTTTACGGTAGCGGCTTTTCGGTCGGGTTTTTCATAGTAAATATTATCCCATTCCAGCAGTACGGCGTATTCTTCAGATGATTTATCGCCTTCTAGATAACCTCTTAAAATTCGAGTAGGGTGGAAGTCGTTAGATATTTGAAAATTAAAAACCGGATCGTGAATTTCCTTTTGCTTTACTTTTTCTATGTATTCTTTCGGACTTAAAGTTTCTGAGAATTTGTGGTAATTTGGAATCCGACCACCAAAAGCGACACCCCGCAAGTTGAGTCGTTCGCACAGTTCTTTGCGGTAATCGTACAATCTACGCCCCAATCGCAAGCCGCGATACTCTGGTCTTATAAATACGTCAATTCCGTACATCACATCCCCGTGATTGCTATGGGTGCTAAAGGTAAAATTACCTGTAATATCTTTATAGGTATGATGGTCGTCAAACTGATTGTAATCTACAATAATTGACAACGCACAGCCAGCGATTTTATCGTTTACCTTGATGACTACCTGACCTTCTGGAAAGTCGGTAATTAATTTTTCAATTTGATGTTCTCTCCAGTAGGCGCTCTGCATATTGGGATAAGCGGCAATCATGGCTTCTTTAAATTCGGGGTAGTCTTCGAGTTTTAAGTATTTTAATTCAATGTTTTCTATTTGTTGCATAGGTAGTGTTTGACTAATGCACCTAAGATAAGGTTTTAAAAGCAATTCATTAATTGGTTTTTTCTAAAGGTGAAAGAAATTTAACATAAACCAATCTTAAAAGTAGTAAAAATGGAAATCCGTGAAACAAAGTATCGAACCAATCCATTAGTTGCATACCTTTCGCACCACCAGCTATCCATTTAATTTTGCCCCATAAATGAGGCTCGGGTGTAAATGGTGCCAATCCTAAAAACAGACAGAATACTAGGATTAGTTTCCAATCGTTGAGCAAGGATTTCATGATGCCATTATCTTAATGTATTTATAAAAGTTGAAATACCGTTGGTACCTTTCTTAGTCAACATTTTTATAAAGGCACTACCAATAATAGCGCCTTTAGCGTAAAGCGTAGCTTGGTTAAAGGTTTCTTTGTCTTTAATACCAAAACCCACAATCTGTGGATTGTTGAGTTGCATAGCATGAATGCGCTTGAAATACGCTTCTTGTTCTGTTCCGAAGCCAGTTTGGCTACCCGTAACGCTCGCGCTGCTTACCATATAAATAAAACCTTCTGAAATGCAATCGATAAAACGAATGCGCTCATCTGAAGTTTGTGGTGTAATTAAGAAGATATTAATTAAAGCATGTTTTTGAAAAATTTCCTTATAGGAATCATTATAGACATCTGCTGGTAAATCGGGTACAATCAAACCATCTATACCAACTTCTTGACATTTCTGGCAAAATGCTTCTACACCAAATTGCAAAATGGGATTGAAATATCCCATAACAATTAAGGGGATTCTCACGGTTTCGCGAATATTTTTAAGTTGATTAAACAACAGTTCACTAGACATACCGTTTTTTAGAGCCGCCGTAGAACTATCCTGAATGGTTGGTCCGTCAGCCAATGGATCGCTAAAAGGTAAACCAATTTCTATCATGTCAACACCGCTGTTTTCTAAAGATTGGATAATACCAACTGTATCGTCAAGTTTTGGATAGCCGGCAGTAAAATATATAGAAAGCAACTTTTTAGGAGCTTTTAGTTTTTCGATAATTCTGTTCATCGTATTGGGTGTTTTTAAACAAATAATGAATTTATAATTTGAAATATTTAATATAGGTATCTAGATCTTTGTCGCCACGTCCGGAAAGATTAATCACTACAATATCTTCTGGCTTAAAAGTTTTGTAATTGAAAACTGCCAAGGCATGTGAGGTTTCTATAGCTGGAATAATGCCTTCTAGCTGACTTAATTCTAAACCTGAGGTCATGGCATCATCATCGGTAATGGCTATAAATTCGGCTCTTCCAGTTTTATACAAATGGGCGTGCATGGGTCCAACACCGGGGTAATCTAAACCAGCCGAAATAGAATAAGGTTCCGTTATTTGTCCGTCATTGGTTTGCATCAATAAAGTTTTACTACCGTGAATAATGCCTTCCCGACCTAAAATAGAGGTTGCAGCACTTTCACCCGAATGCACACCTTTTCCAGCCGCCTCAACCGCAATTAGTTTTACGTTTTCATCCTCAAGATAATGGTAAAAAGCACCCGCAGCATTACTGCCTCCGCCTACACAGGCCATAACATAATCAGGATTACTGCGGCCTTCTTTTTCTAGTAGTTGCCATTTTATTTCTTCGGAAACTACTGCTTGAAAACGCGCCACCATATCGGGATAAGGATGGGGACCAACCACCGAACCAACAATATAATGTGTGTTTACGGGATTGTTAATCCAATCGCGCATTGCTTCGTTAGTAGCATCTTTTAAGGTTTTACTACCTGATTTTGCTGGTACTACTTTAGCGCCTAACATTTTCATTCTGGCAACATTGGGTGCTTGACGTGCAATATCTACTTCGCCCATATATACCACGCATTCTATGCCCATAAGTGCGCAAACGGTAGCAGTGGCAACACCGTGCTGTCCAGCGCCAGTTTCGGCAATAATACGGGTTTTCCCTAAGCGTTGCGCTAATAGAATTTGCCCGATAGTATTGTTTACTTTATGTGCACCAGTGTGGTTGAGGTCTTCTCGTTTAAGGTAAATTTTGGTATTGAATTTTGCGCTCAATCGTTTGGCAAAATACAAAGGTGTTGGTCGGCCTACGTAGTCTTTTAACAGCGCGTGAAATTCTTCTTGAAACGTTGGTTCTGCAGTTATTTTTAAATAGTTCTGGCGTAACTCTTCAATGTTTGGGTAGAGCATTTCTGGAATGTAGGCGCCACCAAATTCGCCGTAATAGCCTTTGTCATTTACATTGTAACTCATAGCATTTTTTTTAATTGTTCTAATTTTTCTTTGTTTTTAAATCCTGGTTCAATTTCAAATTTACTGTTCACGTCTATAGCATAACAGTTTTTTGAAATAGGGTTTTGTTTAAAATCTTCAAGTGCTGGCATAGATTCTAATCCAATACCACCGCTTAAAAAATAGGGTTTGGAAGATGGATAGGCGCGTAATAAATTCCAATCAAAAGTGAATCCATTGCCACCCGGTAGCGCACCTTTGGTATCGAAAAGAAAATAATCGCAGCAATTCTCGAACGCATGCAATTGCTCGAAATTAAAATGTTCGCCTACCGAAAATACTTTGATGATTTCTATAGGTTTATTTGTAAAAGTTTGTGCAATTTTTATTTTAAGTATGTTACAAAATTCAACCGATTCTTCGCCGTGAAGCTGAATGGCCTGTAATTGATAGTCACTTAATTTTTCAATGATGGTTTCTGCAGATGCATTTACAAATACGCCAACTTTTTTGATACTGTCGGGTAATTGCGCTAGTTCCTCATTAAAGAAACGAGATGATTTCTCATAGAAAATAAAGCCCATATAATCGGGTTGCAATGCTGCAATCTCGAGTATATTAGTGTGATATTTCATACCGCAGACTTTCAACTTCATGACTTTAAATTTTTTATAAAGGTTGCAGCGCTCTCGCCAGGGTTTTCCGTTTTCATAAAATTTTCACCAATTAAAAAACCTTGATATCCATACGGTTTTAACTCTTTTATAGCTTCAACGGTGCTCATTCCACTTTCGGATACTTTAACGAAATCGTCAGGGATTTCTAGGCTTAGCTGTTTGCTGGTTTCTAAGCTTACCTCAAATGTTTTTAAATTACGATTGTTCACACCAATCATGTCAAGACTAGGCATAATCGATTTCTGTAATTCTTCTAGGTTGTGAACTTCTAGCAAAACTTCTAATTCTAAACTTTTGGCCAAGGCAGAAAACTGTGCAATTTCTTCCTTAGATAATACCGCAGCAATGAGCAAAATTAAATCGGCACCGTGCGCTTTGGCTTCAATTATTTGATAGTTATCGATGACAAACTCTTTGCGTAATAAAGGTAGGTCGCAATTAGCACGCGCCAATAGTAAATCGTCTAAGCTACCTCCAAAATATTTGCCATCGGTTAAAACAGACATGCCAGAAACCCCAGCGTCTTCATAACCTTTGGCGACCTCAAAAACATTGGGGTTGTTGTTAATAACGTCCCGTGATGGCGATCGGCGTTTAAATTCGGCAATAATGCCTGTGGCGCTTTGCGTTATTTTTTTTCTTAATGATATAGTGCCGCGATTAAATAACACCGATTGCTCGAGTTGTTTTATCGGAATGAGTTGTTTTTTTAGGGCGACTTCAAGCTGTTTATCCTTTATAATACGGTCTAAAATGGTCATTTAATTTTGACTTATTTTTATGAGTGTTTCTAAACTTTTTTTGGCTTTACCAGATGCTAAGGATTCTCTAGCCAATTCAAATCCTTCTTTATGCGAACATTTTCTAACGGTTGCAATGGCCAGTCCAGCATTGGCACAAACCACGTTTTTTTGTGCTTCGGTACCTTTACCTTCAATGATATCCATAAAAATTGCTGCAGACATTTTTATCGTGTTGCCACCTGATATACTATTTTGGTCTAGGATTTCAAGTCCTAAATCTTCAGGAGACAGTATTTGCTCTTCGTGGTTGGTTACAATTTTTGTATCGCAGGTGAGCGAAATTTCGTCGTAGCCATCAAGTGCATGTACAATGCTGTAATTGGTATTAGTGTTTTGATACAAATAGGCGTATAGACGCAATAATTCTAGGTTGAATACACCTACCATTTGATTTTTCGGAAATGACGGATTTACCATTGGCCCTAGCATATTAAAAAATGTTTTAACGCCTAGATCTTTTCTTATCGGTGCTACATTTTTCATGGCTGGATGAAATAGTGGCGCATGTAGAATGCATATTCCTGCTTCTTCTATACTTTTTTTAATAAAACCCTCATCGTTAGTGAATTTAACACCTAAATATTCCATAACATTTGAAGAGCCACAGGCCGAAGACACCCCGTAATTACCATGTTTAGCGACATGAATTCCAGCGCCAGCAGTTACGAATGAGGCTAAGGTTGAAATATTAAAAGTATCTTTTCCATCACCACCAGTACCACATAAATCGATGGTATTGTAGGCCGATAAATCAACACTAATACATAATTCTAAAAGGGCATCTCTAAATCCTTTTAATTCCTGTAAGGTGATATTACGCATCATGTACACCGTAAGAAACGATGCAATTTGACTTTCGTTGTAGTCGCCTTTAGAAATGTTTACCAATACTTGCTTGGCTTCTGAAGATGAAATACTCTCTTGGTTGACGAGTCTGTTTAATAAATCTTTCATTGTCTTTTTCTTAATTAACTTTCAACCCAGTTTTTTAATATTTGCTTACCATGTGGTGTTAAGACCGATTCTGGATGGTATTGTACACCTTTTACATCGAAGATTTTGTGCCGTAAAGACATTACTTGTCCGTTTTCATCAAATGACGTCGTTTCTAAAACTTCTGGTAAATTGGCATCAACTACCCAAGAATGGTAGCGGCCAACCTCAATAGTTTTTTCAAGATTTTTAAACATAGGTTCATCATCTACGATGATATTCACTTTGGTAGCAACGCCATGATATACAGTTTCTAAATTGCTGAGGGTGCCGCCAAAAACTTCGCCAATGGCTTGTTGCCCTAAGCAAACCCCTAAGATGCTTTTAGTACTGGCGTAACGCGCAATAATTGGTTTAAGCAATCCTGCTTCGTCGGGAATTCCCGGACCTGGAGATAGTAGGATTTTATCAAAAGCTTCAACATCATCTAAACTGAGTTGGTCGTTTCGTCTTACGGTTACTTGGCAATTAAAGTCTTGCAGGTAATGCACCAGATTATAGGTGAAACTGTCGTAATTATCTATGACTAATACCTTCATAATGTTTTGTGGGTTAAGGTTGTTGTAGCGTTAGGGATTGCAGCGGCATCCTTTTGCCTTAAAGCAAAAGATACAGCGGAAAGCCCGACCCTTGTGGTAACGCCCATATTATATGTTTTTTGCAAGTTCAATAGCTTTGGTTAATGCGCCTAGTTTGTTATAAACTTCTTGTAATTCGTTTTCGGGATTAGATTTGGCAACAATTCCAGCGCCAGCTTGCCAATGCAATTGATGGTTTTTGCTGAGAAATGTTCTTATCATAATCGCGTGATTGTAATTGCCGTTGAAATCCATAAAACCAATGGCGCCACCGTAATAGGTTCTGCTTGTGGTTTCATATTTTTCAATAAGTTGCATGGCCATGTGTTTTGGCGCGCCACTTAAGGTTCCTGCCGGAAAAGTGTCGGCCACTACTTGCATGGTGGAACTGTCTTTATGCTTTTTGGCTGTTACTTTACTCACCAAGTGAATAACGTGTGAAAAAAACTGAACTTCTCGGTAGGTGTTAACGGTGACTTGGGAGCCGTGACGACTTAAATCGTTACGCGCTAAATCTACCAACATCACATGCTCGCTGTTTTCTTTATCGTCTGCTGCTAATTGCTTGGCTAACTGTGCGTCTTGTTCGTCGTTGCCGGTACGTTTAAAGGTTCCTGCTATGGGATGAATTTCGGCATTACCATTATTTACAATTAATTGTGCTTCTGGAGAACTTCCAAATATTTTGAAATTGCCATAATCAAAATAGAACAAATAGGGCGAAGGATTGATGCTTCGTAAGGCTCGGTACACATTAAACTCATCGCCCTTAAATTTTTGCGAGAATTTTTTTGACAATACGAGTTGAAACACATCACCGCGATTGCAGTGTTTTTTTGCCAGCGTCACATTTTCCTTATATGCTTCATCTGTGAGATTCGAGATGATGTTGCTTTGGGTGTCGAATTGGTAAGAGGCGTAATTTTTAGATTGAATAAGTTGTAAAATTTCTTCTAAATTATGATCGGTATCAAAACAATGGGCGAAAATATACGCTTCATTTTTAAAGTGATTAATGGCGATTATGTTCTGATAAACGGCATAGTAAATATCCGGTATGTCTATGCTATCGGCTTTTTTACTGATGTGAATGTCTTCAAAATATTTAACCGCATCGTAAGCGGTATAACCAAAGATACCATTGTTGATAAACTTGAATTCGGTGTCTGAATTTACTTTAAAACGTTGGGTAAATTTGTGAATTTCCGAAACAACATCAACATTGTGAGTGTAACTTGTTTTGGTGCTTTTGTCAGGATAGGTTTGAAAAATAACCTCATTTTTCACCTGAATTGAGGCAATGGGATTGAAACATATATAGGAAAAACTATTATCGCTAGCATGGTAGTCACTACTTTCTAAAAGGATGCTATTTGGATATTTATCCCGTATTTTTAGGTAGATACTTACCGGTGTGATGGTATCGGCCAAGATATGTTTATGATGTGTATAAAGACTAAATGTTTTCATTTGATTTTGCTTTCATACTTCCTACCTAAGAAAGTATTTTATAATTATTTAGATTCCTAATTGAACTGAAATTAAAAAAGGCTTGTCGTGATTGACAAGCCTTTATATTTATGATTAAATATTACATAGCACTGTTCCTCACGAACGATTGTTTCGCAAAGACCACCACCAATTATTATTTGTATATAAATTCATTTGTTTAATTAAGAAAGTCAAAGATAAAACGAATTTTAGTTTTTCAAAACAAATTTTAAAAAAAGATTCCTGCGAAGGGGCAGGAATCTCAACCTAAGTTTTGTGCTATTAATCAATAATGATATTAAAACATTAGGGTTACGTTTAAATCGAATTCGTCGTAGATAGCCTTGTCTTGTAAATTGTTAAAAAAGCTTGGCGAGCCATATCTTACATCAAATTTCGAACGGTCAACTTTTAAGGTGGCGTTGGCTTCGTTTCCTTTTACTGTCATGTTGAAAGTAAGTGGATTTGTTTTGTTTTTTATGGTTAAATCTCCTGTAACGATGTAATTACCAGCAGTGCCTTTAACACCTGTAATTACGAAATTTGCAGTTGGATACGTTTCTATACCAAAAAAGTCGTCTGATTTTAAATGACCTTCTAATTTACCTTTAGAGTCGCCTTCTAAATCTGTAACGTTAATTGATGACATATCGATGGTGAAATTACCACCCGTTAATTTGTCGCCATCAAATACCAAAGTTCCAGATTCTAAACCGATGGTTCCTTCGTGATCGCCAGTTACTTTGTAACCTTTCCAAACGATTTTACTGTCTTTTACATTTACTTCTTTCACAAACATGTTAGTGAATGAAAAAAAAGTTACTGCTAATACCGCTACAAAAGCGCTTTTTAAAATGTTCTTGTTCATAATAATTGATTTTGATTTTAATGTTTATTTTAATTTGTTTAATAGTTTATTTAAAGTATTTAGTTCTTCTGTACTTAGGGATGCTGTAATTAATTGTTCAGCATTATTGATAATAGGGTCAATTTCTTTTAAAATATTCAATCCGTTTTCTGTTACAAATATTTCTACTTTTCTTCTATTCTTTTCGCAAGTAAAGCGTTCAACGTATTTTTTTAAAATCAATTTATCTACCAATCTAGTGGTATTACTCATTTTATTAATCATGCGGTCTTGAATATCCTGTAAATTGATTGGATTTCCTTGCTGACCTCTTAATATTCTCAATACATTAAATTGCTCTATCGATAAATCAAATGGTTTTAGTGCATTTAATAGATTCTCTTTAATTATTGAATTAGAATGAAATACATTCAAAACCGTTTTTCTTGATAGCGGCATTGTTTTTTTAGTTTTGAGTATGTCTTCTAATTCTTTCACGTACAACAATTGTATATACAAATGTACTAAAGTACCTAAGACATGCAATAATTAAGACTATAATTTTTTGTTAAACTTTAAATAGAGTGGTGAGGAGAATGTAATTTTATAGCAATAATATAGTGATAACTAAAGCCCTTATTGATCTAATTCTTTGCGTATTCATGAAAAATTTGATTCTCTTGATTTTATTAATTCTTTACGGTTGTAACGATCAAAAAACGATAGCACAAGAATATAATTCGCAAGCATTTACGATTTTAAATTTTGAGGAATTAAAACCCTATTTAAATAAAAACGATGACAAGACTTATATCATCAATTTTTGGGCAACATGGTGCGCACCTTGTGTGAAAGAATTACCTTATTTTGAAGACGTCACTAAAACGTATAATACCAATCAAGTTGAGGTAATTTTAGTCAGTTTGGACTTCCCAAAACAATTTGAATCTAAGTTGAAGCCTTTTATCATATCGAAGAAAATCCAATCTCGAGTCATTGCCTTAAATGATATGGATATGAATAGTTGGATTCCCCAGGTGGATGAAAGCTGGTCTGGCGCCATTCCTGCCACCATTATATACAACAGGACAAAACGCAAGTTTTACGAAAAATCATTTACTGAAAGAGAGTTACGAAGCGAATTAGAACAATTTTTAAACCTGAAATAATAAAATTTTTAAACTTAAATTTTGAATAAATGAAAACAATTAAAACTTTTTTGATGGTTATTGGTGTTTTGGCCGGACTGTCTTTTACCAGTGTGAGCGATAACCCGGGCTATGATATAGGCGATATCGCAACCGACTTTAAACTTAAAAATATAGATGGCAACATGGTATCCTTGTCCGATTATAAAGAAGCCAAAGGATTTATTGTCATTTTTACTTGTAACACTTGTCCGTATGCCGTAGCTTATGAGGACAGAATTGTAGCGTTAGATAAAAAATACGCATCCAAAGGTTACCCAGTTATTGCCATTATGCCCAACAATACTGAGGTTAAACCCGAAGACAGTATGGAGCACATGCAGGCTAGAGCAAAAGCAAAAGGTTTTACGTTTCCATATTTAATGGATGAGGGTCAAAAAATTTATCCGCAATACGGAGCTACCAAAACACCACACGTTTATTTATTGCAAAAAACACAAAAAGGCAATCAAGTAAAATACATCGGTGCCATAGATGATAATTATCAAGATGCTGCAGCGGTAAATGTGAAATATTTAGAAGATGCAGTAGATGCGCTCTTAGCAGGAAAAGAAATAAAGGAAACCAAAACCAGAGCTATTGGTTGCACTATTAAATTGTGAGCCAAATAGTTGATAAACTTAAACCCAAGATGTAAGGTCTTGGGTTTTTTTACGCCTAAATGTTAAAAAAAACCTTAATTTTGTTTAAATTTCGAGTAAATTATGGCAGATTTATCACAAGAAGATTGGGTAAAGCAATCAGAAAACAACAATAATTCGGTTATTTTAGACGTTAGAACCCAGGACGAAGTAGAACAAGGTGTGATTCCCAATGCTATACACATCGATATACACCTAGGTCAAGGTTTTATAGACGAACTAGAAACCATGGATAAAGATAAAACGTATTATGTGTACTGTAGATCCGGCGCCAGAAGTGCCCAAGCTTGTGCCATTATGGAACAGTTGGGTTTTAACAAGGCTTATAATTTGTTAGGCGGTATTATGAATTGGCAAGGAAAGATATCATCAATCTAATATAAATTCATCATGCAAAAATTCAATCAAATCATCTTATTGTTTTTGGCGACGCTGGTCTTCAGTAGTTGTCTAAATCAGGGAAAAGGAGACATACAACTTATAAGTCCTGAAGAAATGCAAGCGCTTCAAAAGGACAGATCCGTTCAGCTGGTTGATGTAAGGTCAGCGGAAGCACACGCTCTAGAATCGATACCCAATTCTCAAAATATCGATTTTAATTCTCCCAATTTTGATGAAGAAGTCTCTAAACTAGACAAAAATAAGCCGGTTTTATTGTACTGTGGTTCAGGTAGAACAAGTGCCAAATGTTCAGCGAAACTAAAAGATGCAGGATTCAAAAAAATATATGAATTGGAAGGTGGCATTTCCCGCTGGAAATACGAAGGATTTGATTTAGAAACTAAATCCTAGTGTTAACAGAAGCCATCAAGTTAAAACTATTTCATATTTTAGTAAATCTTTAGAACTTGTTTAGACAGCAAGTTCTATTTTTGATTAAAACAGAAAGCCTCCTTAAGTTATCACAAATGAAACTACCTCAATTATTTATAGTATTCCTGATTTTTATTGTTAATCCGTTAAATGCCCAAATTTTAGAACCGGTAAAATGGGCTACTTCAGTAGAAAAAATTTCCGATACAGAATACGATCTTATTTCCACAGCCACCATTGATCAAGGCTGGCATTTATATTCTCAAAACGTGCCTGATGGTGGACCTATACCAACCTATTTCACCTATTCAGAAATTGAATATACCTTAATCGGTAACACAAAAGAGCCAGTAGGAGAAACTATAGATGATCCCATTTTTAATATGCGTATCACTTATTTTTCGGATAAAGCAGAATTTAAACAGCGCATAAAAATCAGCAACCTAGAATTAGAGTCTATCACGGCCGAAGTTGAGTTTATGGTTTGCGATGATGAAAGATGTCTGCCTCCTGACTCCGAAATATTGATTTTTATTTTAAATCAATCTTCCTTTGAAAACGAAAACAATTCACTTTTCGGCGGTAATAATCTTAATCAAAGCAATATTTTAGAGCCTGTTAAATGGTCGGCTTCAGCCCAGAAAATTTCTGAAAATAATTATAATATTATACTGAATGCGAGTATAGAAGACACTTGGCATTTGTATTCTCAACATATTACAGAAGGTCCATTGCCAACGGATTTCACCTTTTTAGATTCTGATACTAATTATGTTTTAGAAGGTGTCACGTCAGAGCCGGATACAGAACCCGTGTTTGATGAGGTTTTTGAAGTGGATGTTAAATATTTTAGCAATGAAGCTCAGTTTGTTCAATCGGTTTCGCTCTTAAATTCAGATTTAGAAAGTATTACAGTTGAAATATTTTTCATGACCTGTAATGATGAAAAATGCATAACAGGTGATGATGTTATAATCATACCATTAAAAGAAGGCCTTGTAGCTAACGCTGCAGGAAGTGCTAATATAGACGATAGGAGCAAAGCGCTATCCGAAGCCTTAAATTTAAATATTACCGGTTGGGATACCTTTAAACCACAAGATGTTAAACAAGAAAGTGGTTTTATGATTTTCGTTTTTGGCTTTATCGGAGGTTTAATCGCCTTATTAACGCCCTGTGTGTTTCCGATGATTCCACTAACCGTTTCATTTTTTACAAAAAGCGCAGCAGACCCTAAAAAAGGATTGGTGAATTCTGTGTTATATGGCTTTTTTATTTTTCTTATTTATGTGTTGTTGAGTTTACCCTTTCATTTATTAGACTCTTTAGATCCTGAAATTTTGAATAATATTTCAACTAATGTTACTCTAAATATAATTTTCTTTATCATCTTTCTTGTTTTTGCATTCTCATTTTTTGGCTATTACGAATTAACCTTACCCGCTTCGTGGAGTAATGCCCTTGATAGCAAAGCCAACAAAATTGGTGGCGTAATTGGTATATTTTTTATGGCACTTACACTTGCCATTGTTTCATTTTCTTGTACGGGACCAATTTTAGGTTCATTGTTGGGAAGTTCATTAACAGCCGATGGAGGCGCTACACAGTTAAGTTTAGGTATGAGTGGTTTTGGATTGGCATTGGCCTTGCCTTTTACCTTATTTGCGATGTTCCCAAAATGGCTCAATTCTTTGCCAAAATCTGGTGGTTGGTTAAATACAGTTAAGGTTGTTTTAGGGTTTATAGAATTGGCGCTTGCGCTAAAATTCCTTTCGAATGCCGATTTGGTAGAAAATTGGGGTTTCCTTAAACGTGAACTTTTTATCGGTTTATGGATTTTGATTGGTATAGGTTTGGTTTTGTATTTATTCGGAAAAATAAAGTTTCCACACGATGGACCTTTACAAAAAATAAGCAAAGGCCGTATGGCAGTAGGTATATTAACTTTGGCATTTGTGATCTATCTTATTCCAGGATTAAGTAATACCAAAGCGGCGAATCTTGAATTATTAAGCGGCTTTCCGCCACCCTTGTTTTACAGTTATTACGAAAAAGAATCCGATTGTCCATTAGGTTTGGAATGTTATAAAGATTTGGACAAAGGCGTAGCTGCGGCCAAAGCAGCCAACAAACCAATTATGATTGATTTTACTGGTTGGGCTTGTGTGAATTGTAGAAAAATGGAAGAGCAGGTTTGGAGCACCTCCGATGTTTATAAAATTCTAAATGAGGAATACATTATTATTTCACTTTATATAGATGACCGACGCGACCTAGAACCAGAAGAGCAATTTGATTATTTAAAAGCGAACGGTAAGGTGAAAACCATCACAAGCATTGGCGATAAATGGGCAACATTACAGACTATCAATTTTCAAAATAATTCGCAACCGTTTTATGTGTTGGTAAATTCAGACATGGAATTATTAAATGAGACCACAGCTTATACACCAAATGTGTCAACCTATTTAGACTGGTTAAAATCTGGTTTAGAAAATTTTAAAAACAATTAAATTTTGAAGTAAACCGCTTCAAAAGGCACCCTAAATCTTGGTCCATAAATTCCTGAATCGTCTCGAATGCCACAGCCAATAACCATATTTATTTCAGCTCCGTGAGGTAAATTTAAAATACGTCTAATCATCAAGGTGTCACTACCTTCCATCGGGCAAGTGTCATAACCTATGGCAGCCATACCCAGCATAAAATTTTCAGCTGCCAAAGCTGCACTTTTGTGCGCTACGATGCGCATATCACTTAGTCTTGTTTGACGATATATGGGTCGGAACAGTCCAACAAGTTGGAAAATCACATATTTTATAAATCCAAATATGCCTAAGAAATCCCAATAAATGGTTGGAATTATTTTCTTGTAATAATTTATGGCTTGCTGTTTTCTTTTTTGAAGTTTCTCTGTTAATTGGGTCTTGCCAAACGCTGCTTCTAAAAATGAAATATTGGCTTTAGCCCGTTGTTTCCAAAGGTCTTTGCGGGTTACAATGACCAGCATTTGATTAGCAGTTTTTGCTGCATTTTGATTAAAACAAGCCTTTGAAATTGCCTTCAACTTATCGCTATCGGTTACATGATAAAATTCCCAAAGCTGAAGGTTGCTGCTGTTAGGAGCTAAAGCTGCGTTTTGTATACATTGCTTGACTTTTTCGGTGTCAATGTCAATGGGTTTATAAACTCTAGTAGAACGTCGATAAGCAATGGCATCAGAAACTGATTTTTCCATAAAAAAGGTGTCATTATTAATTAAACAAAAACTTGTAGCAATTTAATCCAGCCAAATACCCTAAACTCAGGATTAACGGATATCCAAAAAACAACCAAAGATAATCCCAAAAGTTGATAATTTTGAAAGTATCCCAACCTTGATTTGTTAATAATTCCAGAAAATCATACCAAGACTTTAAGCCAATTTTACCAATAATTATGTTCGCTACAATGGCGACTATTAAAATACCAAGACCTATAAAGTACAGCTTAAACATGGTGAAAAGATAGCAAATAAATTCACCTGAAAAAAATAGCAGTGACATTTTGACATTATAATAATATTGGCAGTACTTTTGCCTACTCAGTTAATACGATTTAAACCGATGAAACACCCATGTAAAAAACTTTGCACACAGGGGCATGATTATCCTAGGGTGTTCCATGTGACCACTGAAAATCAATAAATATAAACACATGAAAAATGGGTAAAACAAAGCAAAAAAAAGAAGAAAAAGCAAAAGTTTCTGAAGAGAATCAACAGGAAGTCGAAGCTACAAATAACATAGATATTGAAGCAAAACTTAACGAAGAATTGGCCAAAGAAAAAGACAAGTTTATGCGTCTTTTTGCTGAGTTCGAAAACTATAAAAAGCGCACCAATAAA
This sequence comes from Flavobacteriaceae bacterium, assembly GCA_018402135.1. Lineage (GTDB taxonomy): Bacteria > Bacteroidota > Bacteroidia > Flavobacteriales > Flavobacteriaceae > Paucihalobacter. Next base: position 35,519 of record JAGYJF010000006.1, read on the forward strand.
GAGCGTATTGAGTTGTTCAAAACTGCAGGTCAAGATGTTATTCAATCTTTGCTTCCAGTGTTAGATGATTTTGATCGTGCTTATGCTGAAATTTCTAAAACAGAGGAGAAAGACTTGCTTAAAGGTGTTGAACTCATTAAGAATAAATTAAACAACACACTTGAATCAAAAGGTTTAGAGTCTGTTGAATTAAGTGCTGGTGATGATTTTAATGCCGATATTCACGAAGCCATAACCCAGATACCTGCACCTTCTGAAGATTTAAAAGGTAAAATTGTAGATGTAGTGGAAAAAGGTTATAAACTGGGCGAAAGGGTGATTCGCTTTCCAAAAGTAGTAATAGGTCAGTAAACTAGATTTAAAATTTTCATAAGAAATCGCAACGATTTCCCAAATCAATAAATCGAACATGTTTATATAGATATCCCATCTTAAAACATAAAACGAACAAGAAAAACAAATGAAGGAAGATTATTATAAAATTCTAGAAATAGATAAAAGTGCCGATGCTACTGCTATTAAAAAGGCATACAGGAAAATGGCCCTAAAATATCACCCTGACAAAAACCCTGACGACCACGAAGCTGAAGCCATGTTTAAAAAAGCAGCCGAGGCTTATGAGGTATTGAGCAATCCAGACAAAAAAGCACGTTATGATCAATATGGTCATGCAGCTTTTGATGGTGCTGGAGGGTTTAGTGGCGGAGGCATGAACATGGATGACATATTTAGTCAGTTTGGCGATATTTTTGGTGGCGCATTTAGTGGTGGTGGTGGTGGATTTTCTGGATTTGGTGGAGGATTTGGTGGCGGTCAACGTCGCACCAAAGGGAGTAATTTAAGAATACGCGTAAAACTTACTCTAGAAGAGATTGCTAATGGTGTTGAGAAAAAGTTAAAAGTAAAACGTAAAATACAAGCACCTGGAACTACCTACAAAACTTGTGTGACATGTAATGGTTCAGGTCAAATTACAAGAATTACCAATACTATTTTAGGACGCATGCAAACGGCTTCGCCGTGCACCACTTGCGGTGGTTCTGGTCAAACAATCGATAAGAAACCTGCGGATGCGGATGCTTTAGGATTGGTTTTTTCAGAAGAAACAGTGGCAGTTAAAATACCAGCAGGTGTAGTTGACGGCATGCAACTTAAGGTGAATGGTAAAGGAAATGCCGCCCCAGGCAATAACGGTATTGCAGGAGATTTATTAGTGGTGATTCAAGAGGAAGAACATCCTACCTTAAAACGCGAAGGCGATAATTTACATCACGATTTGTACGTAAGTTTACCCGATGCTATTTTAGGAACCTCTAAAGAAATTGACACTGTATCAGGTAAAGTTCGTATTAAAATTGAGCCTGGTGTGCAGTCAGGAAAAATTTTAAGATTAAGAGGGAAAGGTATTAGTAGTATTAATAGCTACGGAAAAGGAGATTTATTGGTTCATGTAAATGTCTGGACACCAAAGACCTTAAGTAAGAAACAACGTGAATTTTTTGAAGAAATGCAAAATGACGAGCATTTTCAACCCAAGCCTGATAATACCGATAAATCCTTTTTTGAAAAAGTAAAAGATATGTTTTCCTAAAACCTTCTTATTTATTAAAAAATAGTATATTTGTACTATCACTAATATAATTAGTGGTAATTTTTCTTTTTCATAGCAATTTTTTCCCATCCTTATTAACGTAAGGGTGGGTTTTGTTTTTATACACTTTTTAAATTGATTAACTTTTAAATTTCCCTCAGGTTAAGTGCGTAACAATTAATATATTTACAAGACTTATATATTAAAATTAATTCAACTTTATATATGGACAATCTTTTGGTTGCTAATAATGTATCTAAAAAATTTGGAACATTCACAGCACTTAATAATGTTTCAATTGCCGTTCCTCACGGCAGTATTTTCGGACTTCTTGGTCCAAATGGCGCTGGAAAAACTACGCTTATCAGAATTATTAATCAAATCACAATGCCCGATAGTGGTGAGGTGTTTTTAGATGGAGCACCTTTAAGTCCTTTGCACATACGCGATATCGGTTACTTGCCTGAAGAGCGCGGTTTGTACAAATCTATGAAGGTTGGAGAGCAGGCTTTATATTTGGCACAATTAAAAGGTTTATCTAAATCGGAGGCAAAAGAACGCCTTAAGTATTGGTTTGATAAGTTAGATATTTCCGACTGGTGGAATAAGAAAATTGAAGAATTAAGTAAAGGACAAGCGCAAAAAATTCAGTTTGTGGTGACTGTTTTACACCGACCAAAGCTGCTTATTTTTGATGAGCCTTTTTCTGGTTTCGATCCCATAAATGCCAATCTTATTAAAGATGAAATTTTGCAATTGCGAGACGAAGGAGCAACGGTTATATTTTCAACCCATCGTATGGAATCTGTAGAAGAATTATGTGATCATATAGCACTTATACATAAGTCTAATAAAGTGTTAGATGGAAAATTAACCGATATCAAAAGAAGTTTTAAAACCAATACTTTCGAAGTTGGCTTGCAAACATCAAATGCATCTGAAGTGATACGCGAAATAGAACAACATTTTGAAGTGCTTCCGGCAACTTTTAAAAATCTAAATGAGGATTTAAAATTAAATGTCAGGTTAAACGCACAATCGTCACCCAACGAATTACTGACTTTTTTAACTAGTAAGGCAGAGGTACACCATTTTGTAGAAGTGATCCCTTCGGCCAATGATATTTTTATTCAAACTGTACAAAATAATTAAAAATGAATCATTTATCTCTCATTATAAAGCGTGAGTATCTCACCAAAGTTAAGAATAAGTCGTTTATTGTTATGACTATTTTAAGTCCGTTAATTTTTGTTGCCTTATTTGGTGTTGTCGCCTATTTGTCACAACTTAATAATAATAAAGAACGCACTATTGCCATATTAGATGCCTCTGGTATGTTAGAAAATGCCTTCGAAAATTCTACATATACAAAGTATAATATTTTAAGCGCTGTAAGCTTAGATGAGGCTTTAGAAATTGTAAAGTTGAGTAAAGATTACGGATTGCTATATATTCCTGAAAACGCTGAAATTAAAGATATTTCAAAGGGAATTAAGTTTTATTCAGAAGAATCTCCATCACTTACCATTATGAGTTCTTTAGAAGGAAAGCTCGAAAAATCGCTTACAGATATTCAGCTTTTAAATGAAGGTGTCGATATCGAAAAAATTAAGTCCTCTAAAATTTCAGTTGAAATTGACCAAGAAAGTTTTTCTGGACAAAAATCCTCCAAAATAGATAATTTACTAAAGCTTGCTTTTGGTGGTGCCGCTGGTTACTTACTTTTCATGTTTATCATAATTTACGGTAATATGATAATGCGCAGTGTAATCGAAGAAAAAACAAGTCGCATTATTGAAGTTATTATTTCTTCAGTGAAACCCATTCAACTTATGATGGGCAAAATTATCGGTACTTCTTTAGCAGGTATTACCCAATTTGCCATTTGGGTGGTTTTGGGTGGCATCATTTTAAGTGTTGGCTCTGCCGTTTTTGGAATGAATATTTCGGAAATGCAAGCGTCACAAACAGCCGCTGTACAAGAAGCAATGCAAACACCCCAAGCAGAAAATATGGCCCAGAATGTAATTTTGGCCATTCAAAATTTACCCCTAACCAATTTGGTAATTGCATTTCTGTTTTTCTTTATTGGAGGTTATTTATTGTACAGTTCGTTATATGCCGCAATTGGTGCTGCAGTTGATAATGAAACGGATACACAACAATTTATGATGCCTATTTTAATGCCGTTAATTTTAGCAGTCTATGTAGGTGTATTCACGGTGATAGAAGATCCCCACGGCACAATTTCAACAGTTTTTTCTTTTATTCCTTTTACCTCACCAGTGGTAATGCTGATGCGAATACCGTTTGGCGTTCCCATTTGGCAGCAAATTGTTTCTTTACTGCTTTTAATAGGAACTTTTATATTCACGGTATGGTTCGCTGCAAAAATTTACAGAGTAGGAATTCTAATGTATGGCAAAAAACCGAGTTATAAAGAACTCATCAAATGGTTAAAGTACTAAATGGACGCAATTAAAGATTTTTTGAATTACTCAATAACTTTAAGTGAAAACTTTCAAATTTCGGTAAAGGGAGTTATTGTAATGCTACTGCTGTTCGTTACGACCAGTATTTTTTTAAAGTTTATTAAAAGACTCCTCACGAGAAAGCTTCCGCACGAGGATAAACTCAAGTTTAATTCGGTATTTTCATTTTCTCAGTTCTTTATTTATTTAGTGATTGTTTTAATATCACTGCAAAATATGGGTGCCGAATTAACTGCTATTCTTGCCGCTTCAGCTGCACTTCTAGTTGGTATTGGTCTGGCTATGCAAACTTTTTTCCAAGATATAATTTCTGGTATTTTTATCTTAGTAGATCAATCAGTTCACGTTGGCGATATAATTGAAATTGATGGTAAAGTTGGAAGAGTTGTAGATATTAAGTTAAGAACCACGCGTGCCGTAACTATTAGCAACAAGGTTTTGGTTATTCCAAATCATAAATATTTAACATCTATTCTCTTTAACTGGACAGAAAATGGTATTTTAACAAGAGAAACTGTAGATGTTGGTGTGGCTTATGGAAGCGATGTTAAATTAGTTACGAAACTGTTACTTCAAGCAGCGGATGAACATCCTAAAATTTTGAAGGAACCTGAACCTGCAGTATTGTTTATGGATTTTGGCGAGAGCTCACTAGACTTTAGACTCGTTTTTACGGTTGATGATAGTTTTACAGCGAATCAGCCAAAAAGCGAAATTAGATACCGAATTTATGAATTGTTTTCGGAATATAAAGTTACCATACCGTTCCCGCAACGCGACGTATATTTAAAACAAACAAATTAATTATTTATAAGACCTCAAAAAGCAAGCATGTCAAAAATACTTATTATTGAAGATGAAGCAGCGATTCGTCGTGTATTGGTGAAGATTTTAACCGAAGAAAATGCTGAATATCTGGTAGAAGAAGCCGAAGATGGCCTGCGAGGTATTGAGAAAATAAAAAGTAATGATTACGATTTGGTACTGTGCGACATCAAACTGCCCAAAATGGATGGTGTTGAAGTATTAGAAGCTGCCAAAAAAATAAAGCCAGAAACCACTTTTGTCATGATTTCTGGTCATGGTGATTTAGAAACAGCAGTTCAAACCATGCGTTTGGGAGCTTTTGATTATATATCCAAACCACCAGACTTAAATCGACTTCTCAATACGGTTAGAATTGCGGTTGATACCAAAAAATTAGTTACTGAAAACACCATTCTAAAGAAAAAAGTTTCTAAAAATTATGAAATGATCGGTGAAAGTCCAGCCATTTCAAAAATTAAATCAATGATTGATAAGGTGGCCCAAACCGATGCACGTGTTCTCATAACGGGCCCAAACGGAACTGGTAAAGAATTGGTAGCACATTGGTTACACCAAAAAAGTGAACGGTCGTCTGGACCAATGGTGGAAGTGAATTGTGCAGCTATTCCTAGCGAACTTATTGAAAGCGAATTGTTTGGTCACGTAAAAGGAGCATTTACTAGTGCCGTTAAAGACCGCGAAGGAAAGTTTGAAGCGGCCAACAAAGGCACTATTTTTTTAGATGAAATTGGCGATATGAGTCTTTCGGCACAGGCCAAAGTATTGCGGGCACTCCAGGAAAGTAAAGTCTCACGCGTTGGAAGTGATAAAGACATTAAAGTAGACGTGAGAGTTATTGCAGCCACTAATAAAAATCTAAAGAAAGAAATTGAAGCCGGAAAATTCCGCGAGGATTTATATCACAGACTGGCCGTTATTTTAATTGAAGTGCCAGCCCTAAATGATAGGCGAGAAGATATTCCGTTGTTGATAGAATTTTTCACCAGCAAAATTTCTCAAGAACAAGGCGCTACTCAAAAAAAATTCGCTCCTAAAGCAATTAGTTTACTTCAAAAATATGATTGGACTGGCAATATTAGAGAATTACGCAATGTAGTAGAACGTTTAATAATCCTAGGCGGTGATGAAGTTTCTGAAGAAGATGTACAACTTTTTGCCAGTAAATAAAATGGGATTAATGAACATAAATTAAGAGTATGAAAGATATCAAACTACCAGATTTTAAAGTCATCCAACCGATAGAATTAAAGAATAAACCAACCTATGTCGATTTAGACATGAGTGAGAAAGCTACAGAAAAACAGCTTAGAAAAGTTCGGCGCGTGTTAGGCGAACTTCAAGATGTGATGTATGCCCACGGCAAATACTCGGTGTTGTTTTGCTTACAAGGAATTGATACTTCTGGAAAAGATAGTTTGATAAGAGAAGTTTTTAAGGATTTTAATGCCCGTGGTGTTGTGGTACATAGTTTTAAAGTGCCCACACCTTTAGAGTTAAAACACGATTATTTGTGGCGACATTATATCGCTTTACCCGCTCGTGGAAAATTTGGGGTATTCAACCGTACGCATTATGAAAATGTTTTAATCACGCGTGTAAGGCCAAATTATATTATGAATGAAAACATTCCTGGTATTGATGATGTTTCAAAAATTGATGATACTTTTTGGAACGAACGATTTGAGCAAATAAACAATTTTGAAAAGCACATTGCTCAGAATGGCACTATTATATTCAAGTTTTTTCTTCATCTTTCAAAAGAAGAACAGCGACAAAGGTTGTTGCGTAGGTTAGAAAAACCAAGTAAAAATTGGAAATTTTCTTCAGATGATTTAAAGGAGCGCGCCCTTTGGGATCAGTATCAAAACTACTATGAAGACGCTATTAATAGAACTTCAAAACCACATGCACCGTGGTATACTATTCCGGCGGACGATAAGGCAACGGCTAGATATATTGTTGCAAAAATATTATTAGATGAATTGAGAACTTATACCGATATTCAAAATCCTGAGTTAAGTGATGAAGACAAAGGCAATTTAAAACATTACAAAGAACAACTTGCTAAAGAATAAATTATGAAAACATTTTATGTCAAAGCCTTTATTTTGTTTCTGTTTGTAAATTTTCAATTTGCAGCAATTGCCCAAACAGATGACGCCGTTTTTAAATCAATTTATGCAACATCCTTGACAAACGGTCAAAGTTATGACTGGTTAAATCATTTATCCAATCGAATAGGTGGTAGATTATCGGGTTCTGCCAATGCCCAATTAGCGGTTGAATATACCAAAGGAGAATTAGAAAAATTAGGTTTAGACAAGGTTTGGCTGCAGCCCGTTATGGTTCCAAAATGGACGCGTGGCGCCAAAGAAATCGCTTATATTGAAACATCCCCAGGAAATAGGATTGACGTTAATATTTGTGCGCTTGGTGGCTCTGTTGCAACAGCAGCATTAGGGTTGAAGGCTCAAGTTGTCGAAGTAAAGTCTTTTGAAGATTTGGAAACTTTGGGCCTTGAAAATATTGAAGGTAAAATCGTGTTTTATAACAGACCCATGCAGCCAGATTTAATTCAAACTTTTGAGGCATACGGTGGCTGCGTAGACCAACGTTATGCAGGCGCCATGGAAGCAGCCAAATATAAAGCAGCTGGTGTCATTGTGCGTTCAGTCAATTTACGTATAGACGATTATCCGCATACGGGATCCATGAGTTATGGTGATGTTCCATCGGAACAACGTATTCCTTCAGCAGCTATTAGTACGAACGATGCCGAAAAACTCTCTGGTATGTTATCTTTAAACCCACAACTGGAATTCTATTTTAAGCAAAACTGTCAACAACTTCCCGACGTTGAATCGTATAATGTGATTGGTGAAATTACTGGTAGCGAATTTCCGGACGAATATATCTTAGTTGGTGGCCATCTCGATTCTTGGGATTTAGGGGATGGCGCACACGACGATGGTGCTGGTGTGGTGCAATCTATGGAAGTTTTAAGATTGATGAAGGTTTTGAATTTACAACCCAAACGATCTCTAAGAGTTGTACTGTTTATGAACGAAGAAAATGGTTTACGCGGCGCTACAAAATATGCTGAAGAAGCCCAGCGCAAAGGTGAAAATCATATTTTTGCTCTAGAAAGCGACGCTGGTGGCTTTACGCCGCGAGGCTTTTCATTTCAGGTGGATGAAGCGAATTTTCAACAGGTTTTAAGTTGGCAAACGCTATTTAAGCCTTATCTCATTCACTTTTTTGAAAAAGGAGGTAGTGGTGCCGATGTGGGCCCATTAAAATCAGACACCAATGTTTTAGCAGGATTAAGACCAGATTCGCAGCGCTATTTTGATCATCACCACGCAGCCAACGATACTTTTGAGCATGTTAACAAACGCGAACTAGAACTTGGTGCAGCCACTATGACGGCTTTGGTTTATTTGTTTGACACGTATGGAATTGTAAAAAATGAAGCTTTGACGCCAATTAAGGACTGATTTTTGATGAAAAAAGGAATAAAAGTATTGTTTTAGTAATTAGTTATGAAGCAGATCTATAATTTAAAAATTCTTTTGATAGTCATAATTCTACTTGGGAGTTTTAACGTGAATTCACAAAACAACGAAACAATGTTGCCCTATAACGAAATACCTGACCACCCCGAAACCTATACTGCAGGTGCTGTTGTTGCAAGAATGATTGACGGTTTAGGATTTCGTTTTTATTGGGCCACTGAAGGTTTAATCGATACAGATTTAGCTTACCAACCATCAGAAGATTCAAGAAGCACTTATCAAACTATTGAACATATTTATGCGCTTTCAAACACAATACTGAATGCGGCATTGAGGAAAGAAAACCAAAGTTTTAATACCAGTGATTTAGATTACAAAACCTTACGAAGTCAAACTTTGATAAATCTTAAAACTGCCGCTGATATTTTAAGAAAAACTTCTGATTTAACCAATCACAACCTTAAGTTCAGTAATAGAGAAGTGCCGTTTTGGTTTAATATCAACGGTCCAATTTCCGATGCTATATGGCATAGTGGGCAAATAGCTTCGTTTAGGAGAGCGTCAGGAAATCCTATCTCAAATAAAGTTAATCACTTTACAGGAACAGTTAAGCCTAAGAGTTAGTTTTCATAAAGGGTTTTCCCTGCTTCCTCATAGGTATCACCTTCAACCCAAAACGGGGTAACTGGAGCGTTGCCAATATTTCTGCCAGACATTACATAAGCTTGAAAAAATTTATATAGGTAATCATAGTCTAAGGTATTTGCTTCGTCATTCGGACGGTGATAGTATTTGGTAACATCGCCACTAAACGATGTAAACCCCATTGAAAAAGTTGGTGCAGGAATACCTTTGGCTGCAAAATGTACGTTATCGCTTCGGTCAAACAAGCCTTGTTCAGGTGCCGGATCATCAATGGCTTTTAAGCCGAAGATTTCGGCAGCACTTGTAATGTGCTCAGTGGCGGTGGTTCGATGTAAGCCTACAATGGTTGCCAACGAAGTGTCATTATATCCAGCATTATCACTATTAAAACAGAACACCATCTGTTTTAATGGCAATACAGGATTTTCAACGTAAAACTTACTGCCCAATAAACCTTTTTCTTCACCTGTAAATAAAATAAACAAGGCGGAGCGCTTGGTTGGATATTTGGCCAGGTTTTCAGCCATGCTTAATACAGTTACGGTACCCACGGCATTATCACGTGCACCATTGTAAATAGTATCACCAGTTTCGTCAGGATCGCCAATACCAACGTGATCGTAGTGCGCTGAGTAAATTATAAATTCATTTTTTAATTGGGGATCGGTGCCTTCAACCATCCCAATAACGTTATAATCAATAATGGCTTCCGAGATGGATTCACTCATTGAAACTGTCGCCTTCACACTGGTGTTTGGTTTAAAGGAATTTGCTATTTTACTCCCTTCATCTAAAATCCATAAATAGGCAAAATCATTACTTTCTGTGGTTTCAGCTTCATCTAAGGTCAACCGGCTTGTGTTAAAATTATGTTCAATATATCCCCACATTTGCGCACCTGTATCTAGTAACTCAACAATTCCTATGGCACCGTGTTCTTGAGCTAGTTCTTGTTTTTTTTGTCTTAGCCTGAAAGCAGCCCTTGAATCAGAGGTTTCAGCACTGCCACTTTTTAAAATTAGCAATTTGCCTTTCACATTTTGATTGTTATAATCTGCTTCTAAACCATAGCCTAAAAAAGAAACCGATTCATTTCCCTTTAGTTTTGCTGCATTTAAAACAGCGTAATTGGGCATTAATTGGTTGTTTATAGAAACCTTAACATCCTTTGGTGGCGATGTCTTTTTAAGTTTTACTTCCTGATAAAAGTTACCGGTTTTAGGATTTGGCAGCACACCGTAACTCCTAAGTGTATTGGCCAGATAAGATGCTGCTATTTTATTTTCGGCTGTTCCGGTTTCCCGACCTTTTAATAAGTCGTCAGAAAGAAAATATATATGACCTTCAATTATTTCCTTTTTCACGGTTTCTCGAACGGTGGCTTCATCGGTTTGGGCATAAATTCCGAAGGAGATAAATAGAAATAGGTTAAAAATTGACAATCGCCTCATGGTGTGTTTTTTAAATTAATTAGCTTGGTATTTTATCTTACCACCAATGATGGTCATAGATACTTTGGTTTTCAAAATGTCGTCTTCAGAAATGGTCATGATATCTTTATCAAATACCGTGAAATCGGCCAATTTACCAACTTCAATCGTGCCTTTTTCATTTTCCATAAAGGCTCCGTAAGCCGGCCAAATGGTATAAGACTTTAAGGCTTGATCTCTGGTCATTTTTTGGTCTGGTTCGTAACCACCTTCAGGTGTTCCGGCTAAAGTTCTACGAGAAACTGACGCGTAAAAACTTGGTAAGGGATCTAATGGCTCAACTGGTGCGTCTGTACCATTTACAATTTTAACTCCTGTTTGAAGCAGTTTTTGCCATACATAAGCGCCTTCAATAATGCGCTGCTCGCCTAAACGGTCTATAGCCCAAGGCCGGTCCGATGCCATGTGAATAGCCTGCATTGCAGGTATAACACCTAACTCTGCAAATCTTCCAATGTCGTCTAGGTTGAGATGTTGTGCATGTTCTATTCTAAATCTATGATTATTTACTTTTTCTGGATAGCTATTAAATGCGATTTCATAACGGTCTAAAATTTCACGATTCGCACGATCACCAATGGCATGTGCACAAACTTGAAATCCATTTTGAAGTGCTTTTTTTGAGGTGCTTTCTACAAAAGACATGGGTAAGGTTTCATGTCCATAATGTCCTTCTCGGTCTGAATATGGTTCCAATAGCCATGCGCCACGAGAACCCAATGCACCGTCGCAATTTAGTTTAATAGATCTAATGTCTAAAGTATGTTTAGCACTGTCAACCATAGGGCCTTTTTGGTACCACTCATTGAGTAAACTTTCATCAAAACCAGTTAGCATAATGTACATACGCACTGGTAATTCGTCTTCCGCTTTAAGTTCTTGAAGTAAATCAATTACCTGACGATTTTGTCCAGCATCATGAAACCCTGTAATACCCAATTTTAAGCAGGCTTCTTGCGCCATTTTCAGCGCTTTTTTATCTTGATCACGGTCATTTTTAGGAATGAATTTAGCAACTAATCCAGTGGCGCGTTCAGTAAATATGCCTGTTGGATTTCCGTCAGTATCGATAATGATTTCACCGCCTTCTCCTTCTTTAAGTGTTTCAGATAGTTCTCTTTCTGTTGAAGCAGTAACTCCTGCAATTTCCATGGCTTTGGCATTGGCAAAAGAGGCATGACCACTTGCATGCCTTAATAAAATAGGATTATCAGGACTTATAGCACTTAAGTTGTTGTGTGTTTGAAAACCTTTCACTAAAATTTCGGGTTGCGGTGTCCATTTACTTTGATGCCAGCCACGACCAACAATCCATTGGCCTGGTTCTGCTTTGGAAACCGCATCTTCCACCAGTTCTAATAGTTCGTCATAATTTTTAACATTGAGTAAATCAATATTTAATTCATTATAGCCAATGCCTAGAATATGGCCATGTCCTTCGATAAAGCCCGGTGTAAGTGTTTTACCATTTAAGTCTATGACCTGTGTGTTGTCATTCTTTGGAATTTGGGATTCGTCATCGCCAACGTAAATAATGATATCATCCTTAACGGCTATGATTTTGGCATTAGGTTGTGAGTCGTTAGCAGTATAAATACTGCCGTTTTTGATAATTAAACTGGCGGCTTCAGGGCTGCTGGTGTTACTGTTGCAGCTGCATAAAAGCACTGCCATTAATAGATATAGGTATTTTAGCATGGTTCATTGATTTTAATAGGAGCGAAAGTTACGCAAAAAAGCTAAAGTTTTAAGGGTGAATGGGGTGTTTAACAGTTGCGTTTTGAATCTATTTATGAAATAATAAAATAGAGGCATAATGGTTATTGATGTGCCCTAAAGGTTTAAAATAATCACATTTTTAGCGCCTTAATTGGTTTAAGTATAGAGATAGTAATTTCAGTTTTGCCTTCCGATTTTTTCTAAATCCCGACCATCTATGTGAATATATTCTATTCACTTTTGCAACCGCTCAATAAAAAAAACAAGATAAGCGCTATAATATCCCCCGAATCAAAAACAGCGATGCAAACGCGATGATGGCATAGAGCTCCGGGAACACAGCTAATATCAAGGCGCGACCAAATACGTCGTTTCCTGAACCAATGCTGTCTATACTGCTGGCACAAACTTTGCCCTGATACATGCCTGATATCAATCCGGCAATACCTAGTGCGAGTCCGCCACCAAGAATTCCGGCGCCTTGTAACAAGGTCATTTCGGGACTAATTAAATCTTGTAAAATAAAGAATCCGGCAAAGCCATAGAGTCCCTGGGTACCAGGAAGTGCACTAAGTACAATAAACGAACCAAAGGATTCCGGGCGCTTTTTTAAAGCACCAACGGTGGCTTGTGCCCCAATGGCGGTACCCATGGCGCTGCCGCATCCTGATAGGCCTACTAAGAGTCCGATGCCAATAAATGCGAGTGTTAAAGGTAATGTTTCCATAAATGTGTTATTAAGATTCTATAGGTTGTTTTTTAAATGGTTGGTAGGCTTTGCCGCCGCCTTTAAATTGGGCATTGTTGTAAAATTCTACAAAGGTTAATCTAAGCGGATGCACAAACGATCCCAGCACTGCGATACAAAAATTAAGGGTATGGCCAAATAATAGGAAAACCACGCCAATTAAAAGGCCCCACCAACTATTCTCCATAATTTGCATGCCTATTTGGTTGACCACCAAGCCCAATACCGATGAGGCAACACCTAAGGCAAATAACCGCACGTAAGACAGCACATCGCCAAGCACACCGGTGAAAATAAAAAAAAGTGGTAATAAACCGCTGGCAGCTCTGGCCGGCAAAGCTTGCTCCATATCGTGAAAAAAGAGTACCAATAGTACACCGCCTATCAACAATATATTACGCAACATTCCAAAGTGTTGCAGTGTGGCAATCTCTTGCATATCGGCCAAGAATATCCAGATAAGTCCTTTTACAATCAACAGTTTACCAATTTGCGAAATGGCCTTGGTATAATGATCGTAGCGCAGTTTGTTATAAATTGAAACGAAGATCCCCAGAAAGATTTGAACCACACCAATCATTAAAGCCACATTAAATGCATTGAACATAAAATCCCGATCATCGGGTATCAGCACGTATTTACCTAGCATTTGAAATAGTTCCGATTGTTCTGAATTGGTTGGAATACCAAAAACGCTGCCGGACTTAACCAAGCCCATAACCGTGGTCATCAGTCCCAGTATCATGCCCATCAATGCCAAGCTTTTGGTATGTTTCAAAAAGCCAAACCAACCAATAAGCGAAGCTGCAAAGAAAATGAGCCCATAACCCGCATCGCCAAGACAGTAAGCAAACATGATAGGGTAGAAGACAGCAATTAAAGGTGTTGGATCCCACTCGTAGTAATTGGGTAGTTCGAATATTTTTGTAATGGGTTCAAAAAGCTTGGAGTAACGGTTATTCTTAAGTTTCACCGGGACGTCATTCTCAGGATTGGGCGCTTCTATAGCATAGCTTAATTGTTCGGTTTTCAGGTATTGGATTAAATCAGGTTCTGTTTCTGAAGGAAACCAACCTTTGAGCGATAAAATACTGCCTTTTTGATGCTCGTGATAGCTGCCTTGGACCATGGCAAAGGCCAACTGGTTTTCAAGGTTCGTTAATTCAGCTTTTAGGTGGGTTAAGCAACTTGAATAGGATGCGATTTCTTGTTGTATCTTTTCATTTTCTTTTTGCAATGTTTCTTCAGACTTTATGAGTTCTGATAATGTGCGTTCTGGTACTTTAACCGACTCAAATGGAATTGGTTTCTCCGGTTTGCCAATAACCACAAAATAAACCTGATTGGAAGTAATTTGTACCAACCTATGAATTAGCGAACCAAAATCATAGGTGTCGTATTCTTTTTTGGTAGCGATACATAGCTTAACCTTAATGCCGCTCGCTCTTAGACGTTGAATTTTACTCAAATCAAAATCACCCCATGGTATGCGTTGCAGCTTATCCTTCAAGAGTGATTCTTTTTGAAGAATATTAGCATCCATGCGATGCTTTAGATCAAGTACATCATTAACCGCACAATTAACCGGTTCTTGCGCTTTGTCAGACTTAATTGTTTTTTTGCTCTCATGTGCCTCGATGATGTCAATCGTCTTGACGAGCCTATTCTTGTTTTGTTCTAGTATATCTATAGCTTCACTGTGAAAGTCTTTATTGAATTCAATATGCAACACACCAATTTTTTGCAACATTTCTGTGATTTGCTGTCGCTGCTGGTGAAAGACTAATAGGGTCAATTTTTTAAATGAAGCTTGCATCTGTTTAAAAATTTTTTTTCATTGGAACGATGGAATGCCTGCACATCACTTATGGCCTCGTCGCCTGAAGCTTTGAATCGCGAGGCGGTTATTTTTTGTTTTGTTAATGGGCATTTCATGCGGCCTTACTTTCTTTTCGTTTCTTTACAATTTTCTGAGCGGCCTTAGAGATGTTTTCCTTGTCTTCGAGGAAGCGTTTAATCTTCAATATGGCATCTTCATATTCTGGAATTTGCACTTTTTCATAGAGGTTGACTTTTTGGGTCGTTTTTTTTCTTGCTAAATCCAGAATGTCAATTTGTTGTTGCAAAATGTCAACTTTTAAATTGAGCGTGATAACCTCTTTCAACAAGTCGATACCGCCAGGCACCCATGCCGGAATACGCCACCAGCTAACATCAACAATTCTAAATTTAATTGATTTAATTTCAGGAATATTTACGCCAATTACTTTTTTCCTGAACGTTTCAATAGTATCCATCAAAAGAATTTCTGGAAACTCTGCCCAAAAGGACTTGTAATCATCAAGTCTGGCATCGAGTTCTCGTTTCTGTTGGTTGATTTGCTCCAGCGCATTCATAAGTTTCACTACCTCTAAACGCAAGGCCGTTTCTTTATTTTTCAGAATGGGCAAAGCCTTCTGCCTAATAGCAAGTTGCCGCTTAAACAGCTGCACGGTGGTTTTATTATAATGAAATTTTAATGCCATGCTATAAGGCGTTTATGGTTTGCTCTTCATGCCAGTACTGTTCTATAAATTCTTCTTTGATGCCCACTTCAAATTTTTTGAAATAGGTTTGCAAGAGTTGCCATCCTGTGTCGAGCATCTGGTCGATGGGAATATTAACATCTACAGCTAGTAATTTCCTAGAATATTCCTTTGCGAAGTCCAAACAGCGCTTGTCGTATTCGTTAAGGTCAAATCCATTTTCTTTTTTGGTCTTGGCATCCATGGCATCGGCATAAAGTCTAACCAGTGCGTTCATCACCTGCGGATGGTCTTCACGGGTCTTTTTACCTATCACATTTTGCTTCAGTCTTGATAGGCTGCGAAACGGATCTATAATTACCTTGCCAATATCGGCGTCTTGCTTCAGAAAAAGTTGCCCTTCGGTAATGTAACCTGTATTATCGGGGATGGCATGGGTAATATCACCTTCATTTAAGGTGGTAACGGCTATGATGGTGATAGAACCGCCATGGGCAAATTGAACTGATTTTTCATAGATACTGGCTAAGTCGCTGTATAGTGAACCGGGCATGGAATCTTTAGAGGGAATTTGATCCATTTTATTAGCTACAATCGCTAAAGCATCGGCGTAAAGCGTCATATCAGTAAGTAAAACCAGCACTTTTTGTTTTTGGTCGTTGGCAAAGTATTCAGCTGCCGTGCAGGTCATATCGGGTATAAGAAGCCGTTCTAATGGCGGATTTTCGGAAGTGTTGATAAAACAAACAATTTTATTAAGTACACCCGCTTTGGTAAAGGTATTTTTAAAAAATAGGTAATCATCATTAGACAAGCCCATACCGCCCAAAATAATTTTATCGGCTTCAGCACGCATGGCTACTTCAGCCAGCACCTGATTGTAAGGCTGATCTGGATTTGCAAAAAACGGTATTTTTTGTCCTGTAACTAAGGTGTTGTTGAGGTCGATGCCTGCAATACCTGTTGCTAATAAGGTAGAAGGCTGTGAACGCTTTACGGGGTTAACCGCATTTCCCTTGATAACTCTATCTTCGCCGCGAAGTTCTGGACCGCCATCAATAGGTTCTCCGTAACCATTCAGAAATCTGCCAGCAAGCAAGTCGCTTACTTTTAACGAAGGTGGCGAACCGCTAAAAATCACTTCAGAATGAGAGGAAACACCTTCTGTTCCAGAAAACACCTGTACAGTTACATTGTCTCCAAGCACACTAATAACTTGCGCAGGCATACCATTAACTCTTGCTAACTCACCATAACGTGCACCTTCAGCCTTTAAAGTGCAGGTGGCCTTTGTGATATTTGAAATTTTAGTATAAATACGCTTAAATCTCATATTTTTTATAATTCTGTTAGGGTTTTTTCTCTCATGTTTTGCAGAGCCTTCTCGAGTTCCTTATGATGTTTTTTAAATTGGGAGGAATCAAAAGGAGAATAATTCATTTGTTTGAGGATATTGATGATTTGTTTAAAAAAAGTACCTACTTCTTCAAATTCAGAGAAATGAAATTCCATGTCTCCTATTTCCATGAGTTTATTAAACATGTACTGTTGCCTTTCTAACGAGGTGTTCATGTCTACGTCATCAAACGAATCTTGTTGAATGAGCGCAAAATCAATCATTTCACTTTTCCAAAAAACAACATGATACTCAACTGGTACAGCATCATCTCCTAAAATGCTGATTTGGTCTCTGGCTTCCAATCCATTACGGATTAGGTCTTTGCATTTTTTTACCTTTGCCACCCAGCCTTTCTGTATAGATGTATCGGTGTTTTCAACAAACTCCGGATAATCTAAATATTTGGAATAGGAGGCAATGGGATCAATGGCGGGATATCTTTTGGCATCTGCGCGTTTCTGAGACAATGCGTAAAAGCATCTTGCCACTTTACTAGTAGATTCGGTTACAGGTTCTTTAAAATTACCTCCAGCAGGAGACACGGTGCCAATAAATGTTACAGACCCCCAAGCACCGTTGTTAAGTTCGGTAAGTCCGGCACGGCTGTAGAAATTGGCTATGGTAGCCGGAAGTTCTACAGGAAAAGCGTCGGGTCCAGGGAGTTCTTCCATTCTGTTGGACATTTCCCGCAGTGCCTGTGCCCATCTGGAGGTACTGTCGGCCAGAATCAATACTTTTAGGCCCATAGCGCGATAATATTCTGCCAACGTCATTCCCACGTAAACCGAAGCTTCCCGAGCGGCTACTGGCATATTGGAAGTGTTACAAATAATGGTGGTTTTTTCGTCTAAAGTTCTTCCTGTATCGGGGTCAGTAAGTTTGGGGAACTCTGTAAAAATTTCTACCACTTCATTGGCACGTTCGCCACAAGCTACCATAATTAAAATATCGGCCTTACTGTTTTTAGCTATGGCTTGTTGCAACACTGTTTTTCCGGTTCCAAATGGACCAGGAATATAACCTGTTCCGCCTTCGGCTATTGGGTTGAGTGTATCGATAACGCGTAAACCGGTTTGAAGAATTTTGTTGGGTCTTATTTTTTGTCGAAAGGTACTGATGGCTCTCTTAACTGGCCACTTTTGTACCATAGTAACTTCTATTTTTTCACCTTTTTCCGAAGATAAGACGGCCATGACATCATTGATGAGGTAATCTCCTTTTTTAGTTATCGATTCTACCGTATAAGTACCTTTCAGCACAAATGGCACCATGATTTTGTGGTCAATCCAGTTTTCTTTCACGCTGCCTAGCCAATCGCCGGCATGCAAGGTTTCTCCTGCTTTAATTAAAGGGGTGAAGCTGTAATAAACGTCGCTGTCTAAAGGTGGTGTGGTTTGGCCCATATCAATAAACAAACCACTCATTTTTGTGAGGTCGTTTTGAAGTCCGTCGTATTTTTTAGAAAGTATGCCCGGACCCAATTCAACTTCCAGCATTCGGCCGGTGAAATCTACCAAACTACCCATTTTAATAGTCATGCTAGTTTCAAAAAGCTGCGCAGAGACTTGTGTTCCTGTAATACGGATCACCTCTGCCATCAACCGTTTATTTTCGGTGTGAATCAGGCATATTTCATTTTGGGTAACCGCTCCGTGAGCCTCAATAAAAATAAGGTTGGAAATTACGCCAGTTACTTTTCCTGTATTCATATCGCTGGAGTTTTTTTAGATGTTACATCGTTAATAATTTTATGAAGTAGCTTTTCAAAGTATTCCTGGCCATTTGATGAATCAATAATTGTCCAACGCTGTATGATTTGTAGTTTGATGGTGTAGGCGAAAACATCTTCAGCACCAAACAAGCCTTGGGTTTTTTCTTCCAGAAAATCCCATATCACCGTATCTAAAAAGCGCTCTATTTTTTCAGGTTTATTTTCCAATAACACTTTAATGAGTGCATTTAAATAAGGATAATCTTTTGTGACTAAAGCCGAAGGTGACCGATCGGGGCCAACTTGCAAAATTAACCTGTCGGCATCGTGAATGTTGGGTTGGGAAAGGAAATCATAGGTATTGAAGTGAAACGCCGCAATAAGTGATTTTAATTCCCTAACAAAAGCAAAGTAATTGGCCAAAAAGGTATTATCTAAACCAAATACTTCATTGTAAAACCTGTCTGTTATGGCATCTTCCATGTCTCTTGGACTCATGTTCGCCAATCGATCTTCATTTTCTGCCAGAAAATCGTTCATAAAATCGGGAAAGTTTTTTCGGCCTAATTTGTATGCTTTTATGTCTTCAAGATTGAATACGCTTGGTTTTTTAAATGTTGCTGTTGGCAAGTCTTTGTATTCTTGACAAAGTATTGACAACAGGTTATTTATATCATTCGGATAGATTAGGTACCTCAATAATTTTTTATCCTCCTTGGTTAGGTTTCGTCTAATCATATCGAAAAGGTCATCAAAGTCTAAGTTTGACGCATCCATCTGTGGTGACATATCAGGAAGGCTCGATATGAGATAGTAGTAGTTCATTCCGGTACTTTAAATAAAACCTTATTGGTTTGCTCCGAAAGGTAAGTTCTAAAAATCTTTATGAAGTCGTCATCACTAAACGAAATCTGATAATTGTCGGCTTTTCTGGCAATTCGAAAACCGCCGTTTAAACTGCCTTCAAAACTAACGGTCATATTGGGCGTAACTTCCTTAATTCTTTGGGTAAAAGCACCATTAAGCTTATCTTCCAAGCCTTTGGGCAAAATGAGTTCGAGGTCATTGGTGTCTCTCCAATTTTTTAAAACATCAGAAATAGCCGATTGCATAAAACTCACATCGGCAAGGGCTTCTTTCGTGGTAGTTTCAATAATTTTTTTAGACAGTAATACTTCTATTTTTGCTTTAAGGTCACTAATAAATTGTTTGGCTTTAAGTTCTAATTCACTTTCTACGCTTTTCTTTAGTCTGAGTACTTCGCGCTGGGCTTCTTCCAAAATACCATCTGCTTCAACCTTTGCATTTTGTAGTATAACAGCCTTTTCAGTTTCGGCTTCTTGAAGCATTTTTTTTGATTGCTTCTCAGCCTTTTCGATGCCTTCTTGATAGATTTGATCGGTTAGCTTTTCAAGATTGTTGATACTATTACTCATAATTTTACATATTAAATTACCATTAACGGAATGGGGCTGTTAAAGACCATTTTATCGGTGAGACTTTCATGAAACAAACACTCAATAAATGAGTAGTTCTTAGAGAGTACAGCAACGGCATCGATATTATTCGCCTTTGCATACTCCATAATACCTTTATCTATATGAGGGTGCTGGGTGAATGTAAAAGAGGCTTTAACATTGCCCATTTGCTTAATTAGCTGATTGCGATTTTCATGTTCTTTTTTGGTCATGGTTTTTTCCTCACGATTTAAGGTAACCACGTCTATTGAAAACGCTAATGCTTGGGCAAAATCTGTTAGAAATTCAATGGCATCATCATCGGTTTTTAAACTATAATCACACGCCAATACTACTTTCTTTAGTTGCTTTAAGTTAGTGTTATCTGGAATTACAAAAACAGGTGTTTCAATCATTTTGATGATTTTTGCCGTTTTGGTACCCCAAATTTCATTAATCCCTTTGGCGCCTTTGGTGGCCATTACCAGAAGGTCTATAGACTCATTATTGGCCAAACCCGCAATTTTATCAACAGACACTCCCAATTCTTTTTTAAATTCGTGTGAAATCTGTTTTAGTTTTGGTTGGGCTTCCAGCAATTTTTTGAAGTTATTATCAATTTTCTTTTCTAGATCAGCCAAGGTAAACACATGACTTTCTTCAGCCAATGGTCGGTGATAAACGTGATAAATAACGAGTTTGGCATTGATTTTACTTGCTAAATGAATAGCTTGATCGAGGGCGTTATTGGCTCTTTCAGAAAAATCGGTAGGGACTAAAATGGTTTTTTGTGTTTTCAAGTTGTATTTTTTAAATTGTTATATGTTATTGGTAGTCTTTTAGTTTGTTAAGCACATCTCATGATGTTGCCACTAATTTACAATTTAATTGAGGTATTTCCAAGTAGGAAGGTACATGCAGAATTTATTATTTAACTAAAAATGACATTGCTCATGTAGGTCGCTTCGTTTTGGAATATTTCCAAAAGGCTGTGTGTGTAATGTAGAAGCTGGTATTTATTAAGGAGCAGTGCCATTAGCCTTAAGTTAAGCTGCCGTTATTGCTCTAATTGGCCATAAAGCTGCCGGCGTTCTAAATATTTTTAAACCGGTAGGTAAAATGGCCTTGAGTTGTTACCTTTATCATTCGGTGATTTCAATTATCATATTTTATGGCATTGGTTTTAATTTGGTGGGTAAATAGGCTATACCATTATCATGATCATAGCTTTTTCAATTTTTGTAGTACAAGCGTATTTCTGTAAAGTTTGGTTTCAGTATTTTAAACACGGTCCAATGGAATGGTTATGGCGGAAACTGGTGTATGGTAAACTTCAACTTAACAAATCTAAATTGAAAAATTTTACGTTAACCAATGACATTAAAACGGAGTAGTATATTAATTGACTGATTTAAAAATTAATAAAAGTTATTTTATTGTAATACTTTATTGGCAACATTGAATGGTTTAACTAAATTACTCGACAGAATTAACAATTGATATTACAACATTCGATAAAATTGGTTTAAAGCAATTAATATTTTACTTTTATAGGAAATCTATTTTGATATGACCAACAAACTCTCAACAAGTAGCCGCATAAAAATTGGTTTTTCGTTTGCTATTGTTTTCATACTCGTTTTAGCAACCAACCGATTTGATAAAAAGAGATTCGAAACCGTTGAAAATTCACTCACTTCGGTATATGAAGACCGATTGGTTGCCAAAGGCTATATCTATTCTCTAAACAACATCTTTCATTTTCAGGAAAAAATGTTGCTAGACAAAGATCAATCTTATAAAATAGAGGCATATCACAATGCAGTAAGCTCCTTATTGGCAAGCTTTAAGGCTACGAGACTCACATCAGAAGAAAAATCAACCTTCAGAAATTTAAGAGATAACTTAAATAAACTTCAAGATTTAGAATTGCGTTACCTTTCAGCAGATAATGATATCTTAAGTGATTCTCAAAAAAATCAAATTATATTGCAGCTCAATCGTATTCATCGTAATTTAGACCAATTGGCCATTATTCAGCAATCTGAAGGGGAAAATATGACCCGCTTTGCCAAAAGCTCATTAAACACCTCTTCATTACTGTCTAATATTGAAATTGTACTTATTATCGTAGTTGGCATTGTGGTTCAATTTATTATTTTTTACAAATAATTTTACAAACAATAACTTTAAGTACCACCATTGTTTTTTACACAGGAATACTTTTTATTTTGATGTTTGTTTTAGAAAAAAAACTAAATTATTATGAAGTTATTAAAGATTGTAGTATTTGTAAGTGTTTTTTTAGGAATGCTAAGAATTGGTTATGCTCAAAAAGTGTTTAGCGTAGATTATGTCAATCAAGCCGATGTTAAGATATTTGTGGTGAAGTATGAGAACCAAGCCGATTTAAAAGTTTTTAATGTGAAGTATCAAAATCAGGCGGGCGATAACAATGGTAAATGGTTTTTTACCCAATATCCTAATCAGGCAGACAAGAAACTGTTTTTTGTAGATTACGAAAATCAGTCCGATTTAAAAATATTTTTTGTCGACTACGAAAATCAGTCTGGATGGCGAAACAATACGAAAAAGCATTTGATGTATTAGTTTGAAAAATAGTAATTAAACAATTTAGACTACCTAAAAAAAAAGAAGTTATTAACTTTTAACTTTCTCTCTACCAAAGTAAATTAGTTGTGTTTAAAATACAAATCTTCAGAAACACCCATTTCAATAGTATATAAAACTGCGGTTATTTATAAACAAAATCTAAAGTAGTTACATAAACTAAATTTTAAAACTTTGATTATTTAACTTTTTATTTAAATTTACTATCTATTAAATCAACCTCGTATGCGTTATGTGTTTTTTGTTCTATTCAGTTTGTGTCTTTTAGTATCCTGCAATAACCAACCAACTCTGGTGAACCAACCACCTCCAAAAGTTCAAGTGGTAGCCCTTCAACAACAAGAAATAACTATAGAAAAAGACTTTGTTGGTCAAGTTTATGGCTATAAAGATATTCCTATCAGAACCAGAGTAGAAGGCTATCTTGAAAATATGTATTTTGAAGAAGGTAGTTATGTTGAAAAAGGAAAGTTACTGTATCTTGTAGATCCTAATCCGCTTAAAGAATCGGTAAACGCAGCCCAAAGCGAACTAGCGCGAAGCGAAATTAATCGAGATAGAGCGATTAGCGATTTAAATCGCATTCAACCATTAGCCGAAATTAACGCAGTAAGCCAGAAAGATTTGGATGCCGCCGTTGCAGAAAGAAAAGGTTCTGAGGCAATGGTTGCTGCCGCCAAAGCTAAACTTAAACTATCACAAATTAATTTAGGCTATTCTAGTATCAGTGCTCCGGTTGATGGTATTATTGGAAAAACACTTGCGCAGCAAGGCGAATTTGTAGGTAGGTCTCCCAATCCTATTATTTTGAATACAGTTTCAACAGTAGATTCACTGAGAGTCGAATTTTTTGTCACAGAGAATGACTATCTCGCT
Organism: Flavobacteriaceae bacterium; assembly: GCA_018402135.1. Lineage (GTDB taxonomy): Bacteria > Bacteroidota > Bacteroidia > Flavobacteriales > Flavobacteriaceae > Paucihalobacter. Next base: position 59,146 of record JAGYJF010000006.1, read on the forward strand.
TGGGTGAATCACACTAAAAATAATCAAGGCACTAATACTAACGAATTACAGCTAATACTATCCGATGGTAGTGTGTTTCCCTATAAAGGCAAAGTTAAATTTATCAATAGAGAGGTTGACGCGGTCACAGGCACTATATTAATTCAATCCATATTTCCAAATCCAGACAGACTATTGAGGCCTGGTCAATTTGCCCGCGTACGTGCGGCAGTTAAAACCATTCCAAATGCCCTATTGGTCCCGCAACGTTGCGTTAATGAAATACAGGGTAATTTTAGTGTGATGCGTATCAAGGAAAATGGCGAAGTAGCGCAGGTAAATATAAATTTAGGCCCAGTCTATAGAGATTATTTTATCGTAAATGAAGGGTTATCACCAAACGACCTAGTTATTTATGAGGGTTTGCAAAGAGCTAACAATGGCAGTATGGTTGAAGCTGAGCTTATCGAGTTTATATCGCAAGTCAAAGCCGAATAGCCATGAAATACAACCAACAAGACATTTTTTTTGTTAGACGCCCTATTGTAGCTATCGTAATTGCTCTTTTTATGATAATTATTGGTGGCGTTTCCATTTTAGGTTTGGCTGTAGAGCAATATCCAGATATAACACCTCCTGTTGTTCGGGTAAGTACTGCTTTTTCAGGTGCTAATTCCACTACGGTTGAAACTTCTGTTGCAGCACCATTAGAACAGCAAATAAACGGTGTAGAGAATATGCTTTACATGAAATCTACCAATGCCAATGATGGCAGCATGAGTCTTCAAGTTACCTTTGATTTGGGTACGGACCCCGACATGAATACCGTTTTTACACAAACACGAGTAGCATCAGCAACCCCAAAACTACCCGAAGATGTAAAGCGTATTGGGGTTACCACACAAAAATCGATGAGCAGCATTCTTATGCTACTTTCGGTGTCATCCCCAAATGGCACTTATAACAGAGACTTTTTAGGCAATTATTCCATCATTAATATCCAAGATCAATTGGCGCGCATTAAGGGTGTTGGTCGTGTTCAGGTATTAGGTTCTAGTGATTATTCTATGCGCATCTGGATTAAACCAGACCGATTGGCTAAACTAGGTCTTTCTGTACCAGAAATTATTAATGCTATACGACAACAGAATGTGGTAGCTCCAGGAGGAAAGTTTGGTGCTGAGCCTGCGCCACCCGGTACCGAGTTTACCTACACTGTTAGGTTACCTGAACAACTTATTAATGAAGAAGAATTTGAAGATATAGTTATTAGAACCATGCCAGATGGAAGTCAGCTGCGCATGAAAGACATTGCCGAAATAAAACTCGGTACCGAAAACTACAACTCACTATCAAGAACCAATGGTAAAGATGCAGCTGCCATTGCAATTTATCAATCACCAGGTACCAACGCTGTAGTTTTAGCAGAAGAAATAACTAAAGCCATGGATAACATGGCACAGTCTTTCCCTGAAGATTTGAAGTACGAAATTTCTTTAGATGCCACCGAGCCAATTATGGCAGGTATTGACGAAATTATTGAAACGCTTATTATTGCTTTGATTTTGGTGATTTTAGTGGTGTTCTTATTTATTCAAGATTGGCGTGCCACGCTTATACCTACGTTGGCAATTCCAGTATCACTTATTGCCTCTTTTATGTTTTTCCCTATTTTAGATTTCACCATTAATTCCTTATCCCTTTTGGGCTTGGTTTTAGCTATTGGTATCGTGGTAGATGATGCCATTGTTGTGGTTGAAGCCGTTCAGGTGAATATTGAAAAAGGAATGTTGCCAAAAGCAGCTACCTCGGCTGCCATGCGCGAAGTTACAGGACCAATTATCGCTACAACCTTGGTGATGGTTGCTGTATTTGTACCTGTGGCTGCTATGGCCGGTATAACAGGAAGTCTTTACCAGCAGTTCGCCATTACCATTGCTGTTTCGGTAGTATTTTCTTCTATTAACGCCTTGAGTTTAAGTCCGGCTTTGTGTTCCTTATTTATGAAAAAGCCAGTAGAATCTAAAGGACCACTGGGTAGATTCTTTAAAAAGTTTAATACGGCATTCGACCGCGGCACAAAATCCTACGGTAATGCCACCTCAGGCGTGGCAAAAAAACTAACACGCGGTGTCATTTATTTGGTTATTACCATGGTTGCCGCAGGGATTTTCGGAAAATTAGTGCCTGGTGGATTTTTACCTGAAGAAGATCAAGGCTATTATTTCGTTAATGTACAATTGCCCAATGCTGCATCCTTGCAACGCACCGATGCTGTTGTTAAACGTGTTGAAGAACTTTTAATGCAAGACGAATCTGTAGAATACGTAACCGCAGTAACTGGATTTAGCATGCTGTCTGGTGCCATGATTCCCAACAACGCCTTTTTATTTGTTAAACTGGTTAATTGGCACGAACGCGAACTCACCGCCAACGAAATGGTGGCCAAAACAAATGGCATTTTAGGCAAACAAATTATTGAAGCCCAAGCTATGGCTTTCGGACCGCCAGCAATACCAGGTTTAGGAAATGGATCGGGTTTTAGTATCATGATTCAAGATAAAAGTGGTCAACCACCGGCTTACTTAGCAGAACAAACCAATAAATTTATAGCAGAAGCTCAAAAACGTCCAGAAATCGCATCTGCTTTTACTACGTTCCAGGCTTCTGTGCCACAACGCCGTATGGTTTTAAATCGGGATAAAATACTAAAGTCGAATGTAGCCTTAAGTGATGTTTACAATACCTTTGCAGCCTTTTTAGGCGGTGCCTATGTAAACGATTTCACCAAATACGGTCGCTTGTATAAAGCTTACGTTCAAGCCGAGCCCGAATACCGACAAAGCGAAAAAGGATTAGAGTTATTTTTTGTTCAAAATAAAGATGGTATATCGGTGCCGCTTTCCACTTTTGTAGATGTGGTGCCTGATGCCGGACCCGATTATACCGTAAGATTTAATCTGCTAAGAGCTGCCGAAGTTACCGGAGCGCCTGCCTCTGGCTATAGTTCAGCCGAAGCTCTAAATGCCCTTGAGAAAGTGGCTGCAGAAGTGTTGCCATCCGATATTACTTATAGTTGGAATGCCATGAGCTATCAAGAGAAAAAAGCTTCAGGTCAGTTGTTGGTAGTTTTTTCGTTTTCTCTCTTTTTTGTATTTTTAATTTTAGCAGCCCAATACGAAAGTTGGAGCATGCCACTTGCCATATTATTAGGAACCCCTTTTGCACTTATGGGAGCTTTCGGATTTTTATATGTCGCGCGACTGTTTAGTGAAAGTTATCTAACTAATATATTTGTTCAAGTTTCATTGGTGATGTTAATAGCCATGGCCGCTAAAAACGCCATCCTAATTGTTGAATTTGCAAAGTTAAAATTTGATGAAGGTTTAAGCCTATTTGATGCGGCTGTTGAAGCAGCTACCCTGCGTTTCAGACCTATTTTAATGACTACTTTCGCCTTTATTCTAGGAATTTTACCGCTATTGCTGGCCAGTGGTGCCGGTGCTGAAGCCAGAAAGGTGATGGGGGTAGCGCTCCTCGGAGGTATGGCCGTAGCCACAGCCATTGGTGTATTAATGTATCCCATGCTTTTTGTGTTGATTGGAAAATGGGCTGGCTACGAAAAAAACAGAACCGTTCAACCTAAAAATGATCAATGATGAAGTTGAGAATAATTCTAATCTGCTCAATGGTTGTTCTTTTAGTAGGCTGCAAAGCTGGCAAAAATTATAATGGCTCAGACCTGAACGTACCTGATAGTTTTTATTTTGAAGAAGAACTTCATACACCTGAAACAATTGCAATCAATACTCGAAATTTAAGCAAAGACAGTATCGCAGATCTTGATTTTTTTAATCTGTTTAAGGATCCTGTTCTTCATAACTTATTACAAAAAGCCTTACAATACAATCAAAATTTAAATATAGCAGCCCAAACGATTGTGCAGGCGCAGGATGGCTTAATTGTACAACGCGCATCTATGTTACCAAATGTAGGCATGGAAGCAGGTGCTAGCCATGGTAATTTTCAAGGAGTATTGTTACCAGATGTTCAAACCACATTTTACGCTACTGCCTTTGCCAGTTGGGAAATTGATTTTTGGGGAAAATTTAGACGATTGAATGAGGCCGCTAAAGCTAGAATCGTTCAAAGTGAAGAAGGCTATCGCGCTACAAAATTAAGTTTGGTCACCTCTGTTGCTTCTAATTATTTTCTGTTATTAGATTATAAAAACCGTTTGGAAATTTCAGAACGCAACCTCGCGCTTCGCGATAGTGTACTTCAAATTATTGAGCAACGCTTTGAAAAAGGTATCGTAGCTGAAATTGATGTGAACCAAGCCCAAATTAAACGCGCGGTAGCTGCCGAAGCCATTCCACTTTGGAAACGTTTTATTGCCCAAACCGAACATCGCATTAGTTTGCTCACGGGCGCCAATCCGGGTCGTATTATTACCGAAACCAGATTACTGGATATTGATACCGCTATTGCGATTCCCAAAGGATTACCCATCGATTTATTATTGCGACGTCCTGATATTGTAGCGGCTGAACAAAATTTAAAAGCACAAAATGCGCTAACTGGTGCTGCAAAAGCCAATTTGTTACCCAACATTAGTTTAACAGGCTTGTTAGGGGTTGCTTCTAATGAGCTCTCTACCCTAACCGACGGACCACTCGCGTGGAATGTAGGTGGCTCTATTTTGGGACCTTTGTTTAATTTTGGGCGTTTACAACGGCAAGTCAATATAGAAGAAAGCAAAACCTCCCAAGCATTTTTAGCCTATGAGCGCACCATTTTAGACGCCTTTAGGTCGGTAGAAGATGCCTTGATTGAGATATCCACCTTAAAAGAGCAACTTAAGGCCAGACAACAACGTTTGGTTGCTTCTTTAAACGCCCAATATCTGTCGGGTAAACGCTATGACAAAGGCGTAACGAGTTATCTTGAATTTTTAGAATCACAGCGCCAAGCTTTTGAATCGGAATTAAACTACACTGAAACACGACGCGAGTTATTGAACGCTTACGTCAATTTATACGGCGTTCTTGGCGGTGGTTGGGAGTAATTCAGAATACTTTATGTTGTTGATATGGCCTATTATCCATTGTATGTAACAAATTAGTAAACCCACACACTTATAGTCATCGATCTAACTTACATAAAATAACATCATGAAAAAAATCCTGATCATCAATGCCCTTGTATGGGCGGTAGTCATTCTTACAGCTGCCTATTTATTTAAAGAGGTACCACAAATGAAATTGTTTCTTATCGTGCTTATTTCAGCATCTAGTATCATTCATTTAGCCATGACCTTTTATCTAAAAAAACAAAAAGCTTTATATGATTAATTTATAACGCTTAGTTATGAAATTCAAACAATTTGTATGGATACTAATATTAGTGGTATTGCTACTAAGTACCCCTTTTTTGGCCTCTTTAATAGGCGATACTGTTAACTGGAGCTGGTTTGACTATACCGTAATGGGGATTTTATCTGCAAGATCTAAATACGGTTGAATGATGCTACCTTGACCTTTGTCTTCGTAGGCTTTCACACCAACTAGCAGATGTTCCAAAGCTTCTTCATAATTTTCTTGTAAAAGGTACACTTGCCCAATTTCGGTGCGATAGGTGGCACAACGCTCTTCGCCAACATGGTATTTGCATAGTTCCCATGACGCTACATAATCTTTTAAGGCATTATCGTAATCCTTGGCTTTGATGTACACTTCACCGCGATACGAATGCGCTCTAACAGGAACAAAAATTTCTTGAGGTGCCTTCGTTTTAACCACTTCCAAACAATAGTCAGCTGCTTGGTAAGCTTTTTCAAATTCGCCTAATTCTCCATAACCTGTGATCAAATTAAACTGTGCAATGGCTACGGCACTGTAGTTTTCGGCTTTTTCTAACAATGGCACTGCTTTGTTGGTGTATTCCACAGACTTCTGGTAATCTTCCATCACCATATACAGCACACCAAGCGATCTGAAGGCGCTTCCTAAACCGCCATCGTCTCCTGTGACTTCGTAAATTTCAATCGCCTTAAATAAAACTTCCTGTGCCTTATCTAATTGGCGCGTGTTCATATAATCTATAGAAAGTGTTCTGTAAGTGTCAGCAATCTGCTTTTGGTCTGTACCTTTTAAATAGTAACCTAATGCTTTTTCAGAATGATACACCACGGAATCTGGCGGGAATACCCCATTATAGCCATGCCAGTTTGCTAATTCTTCGTGAATTTGACCAATAATACTGTCTTGTTCGGTTTCTAAACTCCGCTTTAAGTTTTGTAGTCCCACAGAATGGTAAGCTTCAAAATCCTCTCCTGTGTAGGCGTTGGCGCGCAACCACGACAGGCAGGAGTCTATGGCTTGCTTATTTAAATCTTTAGTTTTGAGGTCTTCACTTTGAGAAAGTGCAGCAATTGTCCAAAAGAAACAAATAAATAATACGATTGGTTGATTTTTCATCAGTCTTTATAACGATATAGTTTAAAGACTTGAGGCTTGGGTTAAAGATAAAAAAAAAGCGCTACCATCTGGCAACGCTTTAAAATTATAAGGTAATTTCTACCTGATTGTGAATAATATCATCAAATGTTTCGCGCTTTCTTATTAAATGCGCTTTGCCCTGATACCACAATACCTCTGCCGGTCTGTAGCGCGAGTTGTAATTGCTTGCCATGGTAAAACAATAAGCGCCTGCGTTTTTAAAGGCCAAAATGTCGCCTTCGGTGATTTCATTGATGCGACGGTTGTTGGCAAAGGTGTCTGTCTCGCAAATGTATCCTACCACCGTGTAAAAACGCTCTTTGCCATTCGGATTCGAAATATTGTAAATCTCATGCTGTGAGCCGTACAACATAGGTCTTATCAAATGGTTAAAACCTGAATCTACCTGAGCAAAAACCGTTGAGGTGGTTTGTTTTACCACATTCACTTTGGTTAAAAAGTATCCGGCTTCACTCACCAAAAACTTGCCTGGTTCAAAAGCTAGCGTCAATTCTTTGCCGTATTCTTTGCAAAACTGGTTAAATCGTTTGGTGAGTTTGGTGCCTAATTCTTCAATATTGGTTTCAATATCTCCTGCTTTGTAAGGTACTTTAAATCCGGAACCAAAGTCGATAAATTCTAAGTTTTCGAAATTCTTGGCAGTTTCAAATAAAATTTCGCTGGCGTATAAAAACACATCAATATCTAAGATATCACTACCGGTGTGCATGTGAATGCCATTGATATTCATTTTTGTGTTTTCAACAATACGTAAAATATGCGGAATCTGATGAATGGAGATACCAAATTTACTATCAATATGTCCTACCGAAATGTTGCTGTTACCACCGGCCATTACATGCGGATTAATTCTAATACAAACTGGAATTGTAGGATGTTTAGTGCCAAACTGCTCTAAAATAGATAGGTTATCAATATTAATTTGAACACCTAATTTGGCAGCCGTTTCAATTTCTTCAAGAGAAACCCCGTTTGGTGTGAATATGATGTTTTCCGGTTTAAAACCTGCTTTCAGCCCTAAATTAACCTCTTGAATAGACACCGTATCGAGTCCTGAACCCAATGTGTTAAACAATTTTAAGACTGAAATATTGGAGAGTGCCTTCACAGCATAATTAAGTCGCAACTGTTTTACCTTACTAAATGCATCGGTTAAGCGTTTGTACTGTGCTGTAATTTTTTCAGCATTGTACACATAAACCGGACTACCAAAGTCCTTTGCAATTTGAAGTAAGATTTTTGATTCCATTGTAATGATTAAATTAAATAAGTTGCGAAACTATGAAGTAATTTTTTATTTAAAGTTAGATTTTCCTTAAAAAGTGTCCATAAAAGCGAAATATTTTAGTAGAAGATAAATACCCTTTAAAAATTATTGCTTAAACGTGTAAGTATGGTTATTTTTGCTGAGCAAAATAAATAAGCATGAATCTACACGAATATCAAGGAAAAGAAATATTAAGCAATTTTGGTGTGCGCATACAGCGCGGTATAGTAGCCAAAAGTGCGCAAGATGCAGTAACAGCTGCAAAACAGTTAACAGCCGAAACAGGAACCTCGTGGTATGTAATTAAAGCACAGGTACATGCTGGTGGTCGCGGTAAAGGGGGTGGCGTTAAATTGGCTAAAAACCTTCAAGAAGTAGAAGCCGTTGCTGGTAATATTATTGGTATGAATTTGATTACACCACAAACTTCAGCCGAAGGTAAAAAGGTGCATCAAGTTTTAATTGCCGAAGATGTTTACTATCCTGGTGAAAGCGAAACTTCTGAATTTTATATGTCGGTGCTTTTAAACCGTGCTAAAGGCCGCAATATGATTATGTATTCTACCGAAGGCGGCATGGATATTGAAACCGTTGCCGAGCAAACACCACACTTAATTTTTACTGAAGAAGTAGACCCTGCAACTGGCTTAATGCCGTTTCAAGCAAGACGAATTGCCTTTAATTTAGGTTTGTCGGGTACGGCGTTTAAAGAAATGACCAAATTTGTGAGTGCACTTTATACAGCTTATGTGAAATCGGACGCCTCTTTATTTGAAATCAACCCGGTTTTAAAAACCAGTGATAATTTAATAATGGCAGTTGATGCCAAAGTTACGATAGACGACAATGCGCTTTACAGACATAAGGATTATGTGAATTTAAGAGATTTGCGTGAAGAAAACCCAATAGAAGTAGAAGCAGGCGCTTTAGGTCTTAACTATGTTGATTTGGATGGAAATGTTGGATGTATGGTAAACGGCGCTGGATTGGCAATGGCAACCATGGATTTAATTAAGCAAGCTGGTGGTGAGCCTGCAAACTTCTTAGATGTTGGCGGTACAGCCGATGCCGCTAGAGTAGAGGCAGCTTTTAAAATCATTTTGAAAGATCCAGCAGTTAAAGCTATTTTAATCAATATCTTTGGTGGCATTGTACGTTGCGATCGTGTAGCACAGGGCGTAATTGATGCGTATAAAAACATGGGCAACATAAACGTACCAATCATTGTGCGTTTACAAGGCACCAATGCCGATATCGCAAAAGAATTGATTGATAATTCTGGTTTAGACGTAATGAGCGCTACAGAATTTCAAGAAGCTGCTGATAAAGTTCAAGCGGTATTGTCTTAATATAACCACTTCTAGAAATATACAAGAGGTCGTCTAAAAAGTAATTTTTAGGCGATTTTCTTTTTTGTGTATTTTTAGTTTATTGTTTTTTTTTGATATGCTGTGTTAAAAGTTCGATTTTTAAAAAAGTAAAAGCTATTTTATATAGCTAAACTGTACTTTTAAGGTTATGTGCCATTGCAATTAACCCTATTTCTACATTTACTTTATCAATTCCTCTTAACATAAATCGTTTAAAGTTCATATTGTGTTTTATGTTTCCAAAAACAGCTTCCACATCCCAGCAGCGTTGCTTTCTTTTAGCGATTCCTTGCTCACTGATAAGTAGCGTTTTTGCTTTTGCTTTTAGCCGTATGAGATTGTAATTGCGTTCTATGATACGATTGTCTTTGGATTTATGACAGAGACTTCTAAGTGGACATCCTTGGCAGTTTTGAGCTTGGTAGCGATGTATTTCTTGTTCAAAACCATTTTGTGTTTTCTTTTTATAACTACCTATATTGGCCATGGCTTGTCCCATAGGACAGTAATAGGTGTCTGTTTCTTTATGATATTGGAGCTGGTCTGGATGGAAGGGATTTGTTTTTTCTTTCTTTTTGTCTTGTTGTTCTTTATGGAAGTAGTTGTATTTTACAAAAGCGGTAATGTTTTTATCTTCTAAATCGGTATAATTTTCTTCACTTCCATAACCTGCATCTGCGGTTAATGTTTGTGGTGTTTCATTATAGTTTTCAATATGGTCTGCTACATGGTCTTTTAGTGTAGTGGTATCTGCTGTGGTTTGCGCTAGTGTATAATTGGTAAGGTATTGGTTATTGGTGGAGGCCTGTATATTATACCCAGGTTTGAGCTGTCCGTTTTGCAGATGGTCGTCTTTCATTCTCATAAAAGTGGCATCGGGATCTGTTTTGCTATAGCTGTTACGTGCTTTTAAAATAGCTTCTTGTTTTTGGTACTTTGCCATATTGGTAGGCCAGTTCTTTTTGGCATAATTGAGCTTCTGCTTGACTTTCTTGTCGATGTCTTTGCCTTTTAAGGCATCATTGATCTGGTTGATGGTGGCTTCTATTTTATGGATATCTATGGCTTCAAAGTCTGGCTGATTGGGCGTTTTTTGTTCTTCTTTATAAACTTTTTCAACATAAGACCAGAGTTCATTTAGTTGCTTTTTAATACGCTCCTTACTGGTTTTTATACTCTTGCCCCATACAAAAGTGTAACGATTGGCATTGGCCTCTATCTTGGTGCCGTCTACAAAAATATCTTTTAAGGATAGTACACCTTCTTCTGCAAGCAATACAACAACTTGATGGAAGATTTTTTTTAAATGCTTTTGCAGGCGTTTGCCTCTAAAATCGTTTATGGTATTGTGATCTGGCTTGCTCTGTCCACTAAGCCACATAAAATGAATGTTCTCGTGTAAGGCTTGTTCTATCTTTCTTGAAGAATATAAGTTACGTAAATAGGCATAAATAATAACCTTGAGTAACATACGCGGATGATAGCTCGAGGTGCCTCCCCCTTTGTAGCTCTTTTCTAATGCGCTAATATCAACATGGTCGATAATCGTGTTTACAATACGTACAGGATGATGTGCTGGTACCAAATCATCATAACTTGGTGGTAATAGACTTAACTGATCTTGGTTATAGGTCTTAAAAATAACTTTTCTGCTCATCCTTAAAGTTAAGAGTTATCAGAAAAAAATGCAAAAAAAAAGACTGCCTTTTCAGACAGCCTTTTTTTGTTGCGCTATTATTTGAAATTGTCTGAAAAACTTTAGTGTATTAAAACACAATTTGAAACAACAATTCTCCAGTGGTGATATTATTACCAAGAGCAAAGTCGGTAGTGCTGATGGCAGCTTGTAATTTAAGATTGTTACCATCAAAGTACTTGGTGATTCCGAAGGTGTAGTTGCTAAAGTCAGATAGTAAAGAGTCTGTATTTGTATCAAATTCGGGTTGCGAATTTTCGTATCTAAAATCAAAGCTCAACCCACCAGTTGTAACATAACCTGCTTGGGCTGTAAAACTATCGCCTAAAATTAAAAACTGACTTATTTGAGTGGGAGCCAAAATGGTTGCGGCATTCTCGTCTATAAACAATCTGTCTAAACCTGTAGCCGTCGCATTTGTGTATTCTAATAGAGCAGAGAATCCTTGGTATTTTAATAATAGATCGGTGTAAAACTGAGAATAATCTGGTAGTGCAATGCTACCGTTTTGGTCGTATAATAAAAACTCGCCATGGCCTTCTCCAGCAGAATGACTTGCTCCGTTATTTTGGCTTACTGCGGCGCCTACTAACACTTTTAGTTTGTCTTCGCGTTTTAAATCCGCTGTATATAAATCGTTACCTTGTTTAAACGCCCCAAGCGGATACACGTCTAATCTAGCACCAATTTTAATGCCTCCAAAATCGGTATCCCTAGAGTCGGTTCCAAATGAATTTCTACCATCGCCAGAAGTTAAGGATGCTTTAGGTGCTAGCACAATACCATTTCCAAACTCAAAATTTGTTTCAACAAATAATCCAAACTCTCTACCTGTTCTGCTAAAAGTTCTGCTGCTTAAACTTCGGTCTGTGAACTGCAGTCTGTCTTCTCTATACAGCATTTCTCTGTTGTTTACAAAGTTTTGTTTCTGTCCAGCTGAAATGGTAAACCATGAAAACGGATGGTAGGCAATCCAAGCATCAAGTAAAGGGTCTCTACTGCTAAAATCGGTTTGCACCAGAAAACTTATTTTTTCTTTCACTGCAGTACCGCCTAGCATAAAGAAGGCTCTTTTGGCATTGAATTGGTAATCTGAATCACTCCCTTTTGCTTTTTCAAACGATACGCTTGGTTGTATAAAACCGCTAATAAAAAATTGATAGTCACCGTTATTTAGATTAAAAGTGATGCCTTTTCCTAGCTCGAAATCTGCTGAATTTTTAGGTTCTTCTTCCTGTGCATTGAGTAATGTTGCGCAAAACAACAGGGAAATACAAATTAGATGTTTCATGGTTTCTTATTTTAATTTGTTTTAGAGAGTCTGTATATTGGTAATTCTTGATTTAATTCGGTTTTTAAAACACCAAAACTTATAAAACTGTTAGGCGCCTCGGGTTCTAGTATTTCGTACAGTAAGGCCGTGTTTTTTTGGTTGGTGCTGATTTTAAAGCTGCCTGCAGGAAAGGTAATTTCTTTCTCAATTAGTTTTGTTGCTACCGTTTGTAAATTCATTTTTTCGTAGGTAGTTTCATCTCGATTGTAGTCTGTAATTAAATAACTTTCAACTTTTAAAGTAAAGGCCTCGTTAAAAGTTTCAACTTCTAAACCCAAAACCTTTAATTTATCTACCAGCATCGAAAGGTCATGATGAAGCAGATACGCCTCAGGTTTTTGTCTTACAAGCTTAGGTTCAGCTTTTTTGGCATCTCTTACTATTACAGTCATATCTGTAAGTTTGTAACTATCTAAATCAATTACTGAAATATCCTCTTTAAATGGCATTCTAGAGCTAGTAACTGTTAGGATTTCATTAGATTTTTGTGCTGCTTTAATAGATTTTTTTATTAAATCGACGTTGTTGTATGTTGTTTCAAGAAATGACATACCTACTAAAAAGGTGGTATTAATGCGACGTTTAAACGACGTTCTTCCTAGATTGACGCCTCTTACTTCTATTAATGCCGAAATGGTATTGGTTAGAGCGAAATTAGTGGCACTAGATCTAGCATTGGTTGAGCCTTTATTAAAATGAATGTCTCCGGAATAGGTAGCTGTAGACATATAGTCGTTATGTCTTAGATTATTTTCATCCATTGTTTTTCTAGCTTCTTCAACAAATAAAGTGTCAATGATACTCCGTAAATTTTCTGGCACATTATGATTGCTGCTGTATAAAAACATGACATCGTAGGCTGAGGTGATTCCAAAAGCACCCATTTTAGCGAAGTCTCTTCGGTAGGCATTATACTCGTGAAAGTCGAGTGCTACCTCTGGATTAAAATCTGAATAGGCCTGTTTAAGTGCTACTGTTTCTGGCGCCATTAATTTGGTTTGATCTCTGTTTAAATCCAAGCCATTGGCAGCTAATCTATTTAATTTTATATAGCCATCAATATTGGCCATTGGAACGATGGCGAACTCCAAATTATCTAAGAGATATTTATAAGTTTCATCATTAAGCAATTTGTGAATTAAGTATAATACACCTTCGGTGCTGGCAGGTTCATTGCCGTGTAAACCGCTTTGAAGCCAAACTTTTATTGTTTCTTCGGAAGGGTTTGAGTTTTTGATATAAACGATTGGAATATCATATCCTCTCTGACTTTTCCCGATAAACTCAATACTCACTGAATTGGGGTGTTTATCTTTTTCGGCATTTAAAAATGACAACAATTCGTTGTAATCTGTAAATCCCTTTTTCTTTTGAAGTGCTGGTGTTACGTTTTCGATACTTTCGTTTTCAGGAAAAAACTGTTGGGTGACTTTCTTTGGTTCAGGGTTGAGCTGCGCCATCGCGATGTTTACGACCATTAAACAAAAGAGTATGTGTAGAATCAATTTCATATTAGAGTGAAAAAGTTAGCATTACACGTGCAATCCATTCGTCACCTTCAATAGGGTTGCTGTTATTGTCATTGATGTTGTCACCGTCAACATAGGTAATATCGGCTTGAATTTTTGCACCGTAGTTTCTTGCCAAATACTGACTAACCCCTAAAGTGTAATAATTAGGTCGGCTATAAAATGTGGGATTGTTTAAGAATGAATTTTCGTCAGCTTTTAGATGAGTATAGCGTGCATCTAAAGAAATGCCACTTTTAAACAAATAACCCATTTGGATGTTGTAACCTTCACCCAACATCATTCTACCCTTGACATAATTTTCAACATTGTCAATGCCATTTACCGGAAAGGTAGTGGCTATTGAGCCATCGTTTCTAACGCGTTGAGTAATATCGTCTGGTACTGTTGCTGTTGATTTGACAAATTCACCTAAAGCTGAAAATCCTTTGTATTTGAACAGGAAATCTATCCCAAATTTTGTATAGTTGGGCAAAGAAAAATCATCATTATTATTCAAGTACAATATATCTCCAGAGCCTCGACCTCGTCTACTACTTATGCCATTATTATAACTAAAGTTAGCACCAATCACTAACTTTGGTGCGAGTTCGCGCATCACATCGGCTTGTCTGAATTGGCCCAAGTTGGTGAATAATCCAAATGGCAAATAATCAATTCGGCCACCAACTTTTAAGCCACCAAAATCCCCATTAAAGACATTGCTACCATCACCATTAGTTAGCACAAAATAAGGTCTTAAGTAGGAGCCACGACCTGTTCTAAAATTACCATTTATAAATAATCCAAATTCTCTAATAGAGGCGAAGGCTGAGGTAAGCCGACTTCTTTCCACCAATTGTAAGGTGTTTGATAGCATGAATAACTCGCGGTTATCGGTGTAGGTGGCACGCTGGCCGAAGGATACAGTAATTCTAGAAGTAAGCTCATAATTAATTACTGCATCTAGCAAATAGAGCCCCTCTTGCTCTTCAAACTCGCCATTGCCAGTTAAATCAAATTGAAATCGATAACTAAATCGTTTATTGGCGGTTTCTCCATCTAATCTAAAACGTGCACGACGCATTCTAAAGCGGTTCGCTGCGCTGAGGTCAGCTTCGGTATATTGTTTTGTCTCAAAATAAGGCTGGAGATAGCTGGTTATTTTAACTTCGTGACCTTCGTTGGTGGTAAGTCTTAAACCTTCGCCAAACTGATATGAACTGAGTTTAACTTGGCTAAAGCTGGATGCTGTTAAAATAAGCAGACCAACATTGAGTAATAATTTTAGTGGCTTCATGTTGAATTTATTACATGGATGATTCAAAAGTTCCTTTTACTAATATTTTTTTGTCTTTCATCATGTGTTGGCCTCTTGCAAACACATCAATGAGTTCTAATTCTCTATTAAATACGCAAATGTCTGCATGGCAACCGACCGCTATTTTTCCTTTGTTTTTTAATCCTAGATTTTTTGCGGGATTTGTTGTTATAAGTTTGAAAGCGTCTTCGATTGCAATACCACCATTTTTTATAAGCTGGATAACTTCAAATAAGTTTTGGTCGAAAGGTGCTTTTCTAATACCTATAGCTTCTTTGTGATCGTTGAATTTTGTCAGTCCGGCATGGCCATCAGAACTAAAAGTGATATTGTCAATTGAAGCTCCTTTTTCCAAAGCGTATAAAACCGATTGGTGTGGATCTGTATATTTCGAAGCACCTGTGGTAATGTCAATAATACCGCCAAGTTTGGCAAATTCAATAGCTTGTTCAAATAGTTCTTTTGTGCGTCCAACATGGGTTGGTGAGATGTGCTGAATAGGAAACTGGTACGTATTCACTAATTCAAATAGCACATCCATTTTGGTATCGAGGTTACCTAAGTGGAAATGTAAAATGCCTTTTTTGTTGGCTATGCTGCCGCCAACTCTTATATCGCGAAGTTTTCGGAGCAGTTCGGTGACTGTTGGATAAGACGATCTGATATCACTAATAGCTATTTTACAACCTAAAACTTTATCGATAAAAATCATGTCACCTTGAATACTATCTGTAATTGTAACCGAATCAACACCGTAATAGCCGCAGTACATAAAAGCAGTAATTCCTTCTTGATCTAGTGCTTTGGCTTTGGCATAGAGTGTTCTAATATTTCTTAGGGTACCGTCGGTTCCTAATAGCCCAACAACTGTAGTAGTACCGCAGGAAATAAGTTGACTTAATTGTATTTCAGGCGTCATGGAAGCGTATCCATCCTTACCGCCAGCTCCAGTAATATGAATATGTTGATCGATTAATCCTGGTGTTACTATACAATCTGAATAATCATATACAAGCGCTTTTGAGGTAAAACTATCCAAATTATCATCGATAGCTACAATGGTATCATTAGCGATTAAAATATCTTGTTTACCAAGGTGTTCTGGTGAATATAGGTTAGTATTTTTAAGAAGTTTCAGCATAATTATATAAAGTGATAAGTAAGCATAATTACCAAGGCAACACCTAGAGGAATTATATTACGTTTTACAATTTGCAAGGTTGAAACACCTGCAATTTCCGACACTGCAATGATAACGCCAGCTACTGGAGAAACTGTTCTTCCCATGGATGCCGACAGCTGCATTGGTAAAATCATAGAAGTGCTATTAACACCTAATGTAGAGGCTATCTTAGGAACCAAAGGGCCAAAAGCGAAAAAGGAAGCATTCCCACTACCCATTAACATAGAGGCCATAAAAATCATAATGGTCATAACGATGCTAATTCCTACAGCATTAAAACCAAGATTTTGGGTTAAGTCAATGAGTCCTTCAATAAATCCAAGACTTATAAGTCCTTTCGCGAAAATATCCGCAGCAATAATAAGGGTTACAACAGTTTTAAAAATATTACCCATACCATCCCAAAATACTTTTAAAGAAGCTAAAACGGTTTTAAAGTTTTTAACTCTAATGAGTTCAAAGATTATGGCTATGAATAAACTTATGAGCATAGCCGTTGTGGTTTCAAGTTTGATCGGTGTGGAAAAAAGACTAAATAAATCAGAAAATACAATGAGTAATAAAATCGGTAAAACGGGAATAATGGCATAAATTAATGGTACATCTACGCTTTTTTCCTCAGATTTATTTTGAAGTGATTGATTCGCTTTATCTTTTTTGTCATAATACCTATTAACAATATAATACGTCACCATCATAGAAATACTAAGCGGTAATACCAACAAAATTTGATGGTTCACAAAGTAAAAAACCGTGTCTATACCAATAATATTAGTTGCACTTGCTGTAATAGCGGATGCTGGCCCCATTCCAAATGCAGTAGTAGCAGTAATTACAGAGGCTGCGGATAATTTACTAACACCCAAATTGGTGAGAATAGGAAACAGTGAAGCCATCAACAAAAGGGAAAGTCCTGCTGCCGAAGGTATGGCAACAAATAGAATTTGCCCAATAGGTATCACCAAAGAAGCAGCAATGTAAGGATAGGATTTAAAGAGCCCAAGCGGTTTCATAGCCACATATACCAATGCATTTGAGGCGCCAATTTTATCAATGTAGGCTACAAATCCGCCAATAGCCATAATCATTAGTCCAACACCAGCATTGGTTTCTGCAAACGACTGTTTTATGTAAACGAACAAATCAAAACCTGAAAAACCAGAAGGTTTGTCAAGTATGGGCATTTTTTGTTCTAAGATAAAAGCAATTAACAACATGGCTAAACCAGAGACCAATAATACTGCATGCGGATAGTATTTTTTAAGTAATAGGCGTGCAGTAATAATAATAAATACAAGTGACAATATTGGTCCTAAATTATCCATTAAAGCTATTAAAATGAAGAACCGTCAAGTTTGGTTCCAGGAGTATGTATGGCTCCGTTAGCTTCGGGTAAATTAGAATACCTTTCAAATTCTCCAGTTATATCTGGGCTTCGGGTGTAAGCTTCGTTCGGATTTCCAGAAAGGGGTGTGATATCGAAAGTTGCAATAACATTGGTACTAGCATCTTGAACAGTTACAAAATCTCCTGCATTATTCATATTTAATTGGCCTTCAGTGGCAGTTTGTACGATGGCACCGCCAAAAGTTCCTGTTGGATTGCCGCCACCAAAAACGACGATAACGCCATTCATAGGAATAACAGTTCCTTGAGGAAATACATGTCTAATTTGTGATGCATCCGAAATGGTGTAACCGCTAATATCTAATTCTGGACCAGAATTAAAGAATTCTATAAATTCATCTTGGAGCGGACTTCTTATCCCGTCGCCGTTAGCATCTCCTGGTAAATCGTCGGCTGGGTCGTACAGTACTTCATTAATTATGAAACCAAGAAATGGACAGCCATTATTTTCAACAGGACCAGCAACATCGGGACACTCGTCTTGTGCATCTGGAATACCGTCGCCGTCTGTATCAGTGTCATCATCTAATAAGTTGATAGAAAGGTTAAATTGGGATAATATGTTAATACCGTTAATGGCGCCTACATTTAATTCAATAGTTTCAGTACCTTCTATTGAATCATCTTGAATAGCATTAATTGATATGGATCCAGTGCTTGAACCTGAATTAATAACAATTTGGGAAGCGGAAAGGGAATAATCAACGCCTTGCGTTGCAGTTCCGCCTATAGTTAAGGGAATGTTTAACTGTGTTGAAGTAGAAGCGTTTAGCGTAGCGGTAACTGTTACGCTACCGCCATCTTCGCTAAACTGCGCTTCGGTGCTACTAAAACTGATTAGGGTCGGTGCGATATCTTCTGTTTCGCATGATAAAATTGAAAGCATACACACTACAATAAAACACTTTTTAAAAAGAACAAGTTTATTCATACCGCTATATTTTAATAACACTAATTGTTTGTAAACACTAAATTTATTTGATAATTAGTTTTTTGATTTGAGACACGTTATCATAAGTCACTTTTACCAAATACAATCCAGTACTCAAGGACTGAACATCAATTGTATTTGAACCGGTTTTAGATTGAAAAACACTTTTTCCGTGTAAATCGTAAATTTCAATTTCTTTTTCACCACCATGATTTGATTGTATGGTAACAAAACCATTTGATACTGGATTAGGATACATAACAAAATTAATTTGTTCAGCGTTTATTACAGAAAGTGTAGTACCATCTGCTCTTAGTCCAGGCGAATAAAGTAATGATGCATTGGCGTTGGTGTGAAGCACAAAGTTACCTGTAATATCAGGATTTCTGGTTACAGATTGGTCCTGCCCAAATGATATACCTGTGCTACTACTATTAAAATTAATAGCAACTCTACCATCTGGATTGGTAATTATTACAGAGTCACCAGTATTATTCAAATTTAATTGACCTTCCGTAGCTGTTTGAACTATAGCTCCACCAAAGGTTCCTGTTGGCGTTCCTCCACCAAAAACTACAATTACGCCATTTGCAGGTACAATAGTTGGATTTGGAAAAGTGTGCCTAACCTGAGCAGCGTCGGATAATGTATAGCCGCTAAGATCTAATGGTGAGTTAGAATTGTTAAAAAACTCAACAAATTCGTCTTGCAATTGATCTCTAACACCATCGCCATTGGCATCTCCTGAAATATCACTAGCAGGGTCAAAATGTAATTCGTTAATTACTAATGGTATGCAGTCGGGACTTGCGATGTCTCTTGTAATTTCGCAAACACCACCATCTGCAATATCACTCATAGTTACAATAATATCTGTTCCTTCAGGAATATTAGAAACAATAATGGTTCCATTTTCTATTGTCGTTGGATTATCACCTCCGATGGTTCCAGCGGTTGTATTAACAATAAATGTATTACCAATATTACCACCCGTAAATTCGATTGAGGCTGAATAGGTGTCATTATTGGCACCTACAGTAAAAGTTTCACATTCAACTGTGTCAGAAATTATAGCAGTAGTGCAAACATCTCCAGTAGGTGTCCAACCAGCTCCCGAACCTAAAGGAAAGGTATCACCTAAAGTGTTAAACCAAGCTTCTAAACCAGTACCACCTTCGCAAGCGGTTTGGCTATCCGTTGACTGCAGAGGTGTAACATCCCAGTGGGTAATATCAAAGATACCTATGTCAGGAATACCATTTTTTCTAGTGGCAACTGCATCAACGTGTTCCCATGCTTCGCCGGTGCCGTCTGTAAGGGTTTGACCAAACTGGCTGACAACAACACCATTCAGAACAATTTGATAACCATCATCTCCGTTAGTTGCAGTGGCTACAACTACGGTATTGCTAGCATCAAAGGTGGTAGAAGGAAATTCTGCTTCCATTAAAGGAATATCTCGTACAATATAAACAAAGGCGTCAGTTTGCACTCCTAAGGCAGAAATATCAATCTGGTTGTCTGCCCAAGGTGCACCATTTTGCATATAATTTAAAACCACATCGGTAGAAAAATCTACGGTGCCGTCAACATACAGTTCAACTGTTTTTACGAATGGGGTAGCGCAACCTGTTTCAATGACCTTAGTAATGGTCACGTTTTGGGCCATACCAACGGAGCAACAAATAAGAAATAAAAAGTAGAGTTTTTTCATAAGACATCGTTTTTAAGTTAGGAAATAAATTAAAATACTTTAAAAATATTTTAAATTCATGTCAACAAAAGACACCAATTATTAAAATATTATAATACCAATTATCTTATCAATTAAAATCGACTAGAAATTTTAAATAATAGTACCCATTTTCGCGACCTTTCTTTTAAGAATAGATGGCCGTACCGAAGAGAAACCAAGGATGAGTCCTTGTTGTTTGGCTTCTCCAACATAGCATTTACTTAACGAAAAAGTTGTGATCTCATTTTGATTGAGCTGTTTTATGACTTCTTTTTCGTGGTCTATTGAAGCGCTCGATTTAAAATGTGCAATTAGATGAAAACTGGAGAAGGGCTTCTCTTGGAGATACATGTTTCGACTTACTTTTTCAAACTCTGAAACGAATATATCATGTCTCTCATTTGCAACTTCTATACAGTTTTTCAGGTGTTGATAGAGGTAATTTTTTTCTATAAATTGGTTCATTACTACCTGTATCGAAGGAGACACAAATCTATGTGAATGTTCTTGAAGCGCTTCTACGGCTTCTATTAAATATTCCGGAACCAGCATATAGCCAAGACGAATGGACGGATGCAGTAGCCTATTAAAGGTTCCCATATAAATGGTTCGGTCTTCATTGTCTAAACTGTATAAAGTTGGAATGCTTTCTGTGGTATTTGCTATTTCATGCTCGTAGTCATTTTCAATTATTAAAGATTTGTTGTTAGATGCCCATTGCAATAATTCTTGCCTTCTTTTAAGGCTCATTCTGGTACCCATTGGGTATTGATTGGAAGGCGTCACATGAACAATTTTTGGCTGTTCGTTTTCAATTGCTCTTAATTGATTAATATCTATACCTTCGGCATCCAAATCTATCGGAATTAAGTTTGCCTGAGAGCTTTTAAAAACAGAATGTACATTTGGAAAAAGCGGATTTTCTACGACTACTGCATCATCTTTATCTATTAACGTGTTGGCGATTAAATAAAGAGATTGTAAGGAGCCTGACACAATCACAATGCGGTCAGGTTGGCACTTGATATTTCTGCTAATATTTAAATAGTTACTAATACTATTTTTCAACTCCCTTATTCCTGTAGATTGGGAGTAGTTCAGTCCTGAGGATTTAATATGACGCCAATAGGTATTTAATAATTTTTTCCATTGATTTACAGGAAATACATCAATAGGAGGTAAACCTGGTCTAAATGCTAAATTATTATTGGGCAATCGGTTAATTAAATTTATATTTTGCAGGTATGAATTTCCTTTCTGTGAAATTTTTGGATAGAGGTGTTTATCGCGTAATTGTTCAGATATATTTTTTATTGCTTTAGGGGTTGATTTGGCGTAATTTACAGTATTACCTGAACCCATTTTGGCTTTTATCAGCTTTTCTAATTGCAATAATTCGTAAGTTTTAATTACCGTCGTTCGTGACAGGCCTAGTTCATCAGCCAAAATTCTGGTTGGGGGTAAAACCCAGTCATTAGGTAATTCTACAGTTACAATGCATTGTTTTATAGCTTGGTAAAGAAGGATGTATTTATTGGTTACTACACCTTCTTTTTGTTGATGGAATTTATTTTTAATACGATGAACGGCAAAGTTATGATTGGTATTCATAAGTTGTAATAATTGGTATTTTAAAGGTAGTCTTTTTTAAGGTTATTTTACTTATATTTAATTCTTAATATAATTTTGAATGAACCTTAATTCAACATTAAAAATAACACTGCTAATTTTTTTTGCAAGTTTTTTGTTTCACTGTAGCGGAGATGATTCCGCAACAGGCAATGATAATCCAATTATTGATAACCTCTCTCAAGGAGTTGGTATGTTTGAGTTTGCTTATGACCCAATGGGATTCAATAAAACTTTAAAAGTGTATTATTACATACCCGAAAATAAAACAGCAGAAACACCTATTCTGTTTGTTTTTCACGGTGCTGGCCGAAATGCCAGAGATTACCGAAATGCCATGCAAAGCAAAGCAGATCAATTTGGTTTTATTGTGATTACTCCAGAATTTTCAATCCAAAATTTCCCTTCAGGCGACCAGTATAATTTAGGAAATGTTTTTGTAGACGGCGATAATCCGTCGCCTTCAACACTAAATTCTGAACGTGAATGGACTTACTCAATCATCGAACCCTTATTTGATTACGTGAAAATTCAAATTAACAATAGTAATGCAACTTACGATGTGTTTGGTCATTCGGCTGGTGCGCAATTTGCACATCGTTTTTTAATGTTTAAACCAAATGCTAGGGTAAATAAAGCCGTGATTTCGGCTTCGGGTTGGTACACATTCCCAAATACTTCAATTGATTTTCCTTACGGATTTAAAGATAGCCCACTGGAAAATCTTAATCTGAGTAGTATGTTTTCAAAACAAATTTATGTGCAGGTTGGAGCAAACGATAACAATCCTAATGAGTCAGGACTTAGACGAAACGAAATGGCAGATGCTCAAGGCACCAATAGAAAGGATAGAGCAATTAACTTTTATCAATTTTCGGAGCAATTAGCACAAACCAATAGTCTAAATTTTAATTGGAATTTCGACATCATCGAAAATACAGATCATAATTATATTCCAGCATCGCAAAATGGCGCAGATTTAATCTATAATTAAACACCAACACTATGAGTTTATCAAAGAAAAAGATAGGACTTTTTCTAGGACCAATTTTATTTATTATTATCAAATTTTTTATTGAACCTGAAGGATTAAATGATACTGCGGTGTCTATTTTGGCATCCACCATTTGGATTGCCGTTTGGTGGATTACTGAGGCTATTCCTATCGCGGTAACAGCTTTGTCACCAATTATTTTGTTTCCATTGTCTGGTGGGTTATCCTTAAGTGAAACTACGGCATCCTATGGTCATAAATATGTTTTTTTATTTGTTGGCGGATTTATTCTGGCCATTGCGATTGAAAAATGGCATTTACATAAACGCATCGCCTTACATATCATCAAGCTTGTTGGTACCAATGTTAACCGAATTATTCTCGGTTTTATGTTAGCAACGGCATTTTTATCGATGTGGATTTCTAATACTGCTTCAGCGGTGATGATTTTACCAGTTGGAATGGCCATCATTTTTCAATTGCAAGACAATCCTAATACAAAGGAAGATGAAAATTTAAAGTTTGGAAAAGCGCTCATGTTAGCCATAGCCTACAGTGCCTCTATTGGTGGTATGGCAACCTTAATAGGAACGCCTCCAAATCTCGTATTGGCCGGTATTGTTGAAACATCTTATGGTAGCGAGATATCATTTTACCAGTGGTTTAGCTTTGGATTTCCTGTAAGTGTAATGTTATTATTTGTTTGCTGGTTGTACTTAACGAAGTTCGCCTTTAAATTTGAATCTAAAGAATTTCCTGGAGGAAGAACGGAGATAAATAAACAGTTAAAAGCGCTTGGAAAGGTTTCTTTTGAAGAAAAGTTAATCTTGATCGTGTTTGCCTTAACCGCCTTGGCTTGGATAACACGATCCTTTATATTGGTTAAAATTGCTCCTGCTATAGATGATACTATTATCGCTATTATCACTTCGGTGGTGTTATTTTTACTGCCGTCAGGAAAGAAACACACCCCATTAATAACATGGGAAGATGCCGTTAAATTACCTTGGGGTATTTTGTTATTATTTGGTGGCGGTATGGCTTTGGCGCTGGGTTTTGAAACTAGTGGTCTTGCCGCATGGATAGGTAGTCAAATGACTTCATTAACTAATGTTTCGATATTATTACTCATATTTATTTTAATTGCTTCGGTAAATTTTTTAACGGAAATAACGTCAAACCTTGCAACAACAGCCATGTTATTACCTGTTTTAGTTTCTATGGCCGCTCTAGTAGATGTGCATCCTTATATATTACTGGTCGCCGCAACGGTGGCCGCTTCATGCGCCTTTATGTTACCGGTGGCAACGCCTCCAAATGCGGTAGTTTTTGGCTCGGGTTATTTGAAAATAGACGATATGGTTAAAAAAGGATTTTGGATGAATATAATTTCAATTGTGCTTCTTTCTTTAATTGTTTATTTCGTTTTACCGTTGCTTTGGGGACTGAGCTAAACGCAATAATGTAAATGACTATAGCATTTAGTTTCAAAAATACTATGGCTATTCTATGCGCTTATAGTTTTCAGCATAAATTCTGTAGCCTTCATCATCTGTTACTATTTGGGAGTAAGAGTTTTTATCTATGTCTAATTGATAAAAAAACTGATCTGACACTGAAGTTAAATTTTCCATGGCTGCCGATCCATATTTAACGGTCTCTGAAAGTGTGCTATCTGTTTGAACATAGGTTCCAAATCCGTGCCACTCGGTAGAATCTTTAGGTACTTTTTTAGACCACATAAAGTGACCTTTGGTGTACATTTTTATTTGCTGAACGTCGTCATTTGCTTCAAATACATTCACAACTTCATTGCCTTGATAGTTATAATAACCAATCAATTCCCACGTGCCTTCTAGGCTTAGAGTTTCACTTTGCGTGTCTTCAGTAGGCTGCTCAACAACTTCTTTTTTATCCACACAAGAAGAGAAAAGGAACATGCCAATTAATAAATAAGAAAAAAGTTTCATTTGTTTAAGTTTTAAAATTAGCTATCAAAAGGTACAAAAAAATTGCGACTTTTAAATTTTATTTTTAGTTACTTTAATTACTGTAACCATCTTTTTACACTCAATTCTCTAAGTTTAATATTTAAAATTCTACTTTTGTAAAACTAAACAATGTGAAAAATGAGCGAATCAATAGAAAAGATAAAATGTTTAATTATCGGGTCTGGACCGGCAGGTTATACTGCTGCCATTTATGCGGCTAGAGCAAACATGTTCCCTGTTTTATATCAAGGTGAACAGCCTGGTGGACAGTTGACTACTACTAACGAAGTTGAAAATTTCCCAGGATATCCTGACGGTATTACTGGTCCGGATATGATGATCGAGTTACAAAAACAAGCCGAGCGTTTCGGAACTGATGTACGTCATGGTTGGGTTACAAAAGTTGATTTTTCTGGCGATGTTCACAAAGCTTGGATTAATAACGAAACAGAAATACATGCCGACACAATTATTATTTCTACTGGGGCTTCAGCTATCTATTTAGGTTTACCTTCAGAGCAAAAATACTTAAAACTTGGAGGTGGTGTTTCTGCTTGCGCGATTTGCGATGGATTTTTCTATCGCAACCAAGATGTGGTTATTGTTGGAGCAGGTGATTCTGCTTGTGAAGAGGCACATTATCTGTCTAAACTTTGTAAAAAAGTAACCATGTTGGTTAGACGTGATGAATTTAGAGCTTCTAAAATCATGCAGGATCGGGTGAAAAACACAGTAAATATAGAAATACTTTATAACACAGAGACCGAAGAAGTGCTTGGGGATGGGCAAGTAGTAACCGGTGTAAGAGTGAAAAATAATATCACAGGTAAATTAAAGGAAATTCCTGCAACCGGATTTTTTGTGGCCATTGGTCATAAACCCAATACAGAGATCTTTAAGGACTTTTTAGAACTAGATAAAACGGGGTATATCGTCAATAAACCTGGAAGTGCTAAAACCAATATACCAGGCGTTTTTGTATCTGGTGATGCAGCGGATCATGTTTACAGACAAGCCATTACAGCAGCAGGTACTGGCTGTATGGCGGCATTAGATGCTGAACGTTATTTAGCTGCTACAGATAGCACCTTTGAAGTAAGTACTTCTACTTACAACTAGTCCATAATAAAATATTTAATTATAAACCGAAGTTATTGCTTCGGTTTTTTTTGTACGCTTAAATCAGTAAAATGTTTTAAATCATAACCTTAAGTAAATGTATGATGAATATCATTTTTTTAGAGGCACAGATGCTTCAACTTTGTGCCATAATTAAAACAATTCATTATGACATCATACAAAACAATAAACGGATTAAAAGTATTACTACTAACTGTTTTATTTAGTTTTTCATTTTTAGCTATAGGACAAAACTTCACATTAAATCAAAGTGATTCTTCTCTTAAAATATTTGGCACTTCAAATGTTCACGATTGGGAAATCAATGCCGATGAACAAAAGGGCTCTATATCTTTTAAAGATGCAGCCAATGCTGAAATCTCCAAATTAGAAATCATTATTACTGCCGAAGCCTTAAAAAGTGGAAAAAACGGCATGGATAAAAACACGTACAAAGCACTTAATACTAAAACATATAAGCAAATTAAATATGTTTATGGAAGCACGACTTCTAATGAAAAAATAGGCGATAATCTTTATAAAATAAACACTCAAGGCGAGCTTACCATTTGTGGTGTAACCAAACCTATTTCGCTTTCATTTAACATGACAACCAATAATAATATCATCAACTTAAAAGGTGAAAAGAAAATAAAAATGACGGATTACAATGTTGAACCACCAACAGCTTTATTAGGCACCATTAAAACTGGAGATGAGGTAAATATAGTATTCGACACTAAATTAAAATAATAACAAAAAACCAATAAAACTAAACAAATACAATTATGAGAACACAATTAAAATTAATCGCAGTGCTTGTGGCCATGTTAACCGGATTTAACTTCTACGGGCAAAGTAAAAGGGATTTAGATAATTACAGACAACCAGACAAGCGCGGCATTAACGTGTTTGAAGCACCAAAGGATTCTATTAGTACTTTTGACGCTATAAACGTGAGAATTGGTGGCCAATCAGCACTTCAATATCAAGACATAAGTCACGAAAATTCAGGAGCAGTTGCTTTAAAGGAAATTGGAGGGAACTTTAACTTGGCTACCGCAAACTTAGATTTAGATGTTGTTTTAATGGACGGTGTTCGTATGCATTTAAGAACTTATTTGTCATCACGTCACCACCCAGAACCTTATGTAAAAGGCGGTTATATTCAGATAGACAAGTTAGATTTTGTGCGTGAAGGTTTTATGGAAGGCTTCATGAAATACGCTACCTTTAAAATAGGTCATATGGAAAATAACTATGGTGATGCACACTTTAGACGAAGTGATAACGCCCAAGCCATGTACAACCCATTTGTTGGTAACCTAATTATGGATGCCTTTACTACTGAAGTTGGCGCTGAATTATACTACCAAAGAAGTGGCTTTATTGGTATGGTTGGTTTTACCAATGGTAAATTAAACCAAGACGTAGCCAATCCCGATACTGGTGGTGCTTCCTTTATAGCAAAATTAGGTTATGATAAGCAGTTCAACGATGATTTTAGATTTAGATTAACTGGTTCTATTTACAATACAGGTGCTGTAAGAAATTCTTTCCTATACAATGCTGACCGCGCGGGTTCTAGATATTATTTAGTACTTGAAAATGAAGATGCTACAACTGTAGGGAATTTTAGATCTGGTAGATATAATCCTAACTTAAGAAACGAAATTACGGCTATTATGTTTAATCCATTTGTGAAATATAAAGGCTTAGAATTCTTCGGAACTTATGAAAATGCTACTGGTAAAGCTAATAGCGAACTTGAAGATAGAACGGCGACACAATTAGCTGGAGAGTTAATCTATAGATTTGGTCAAAACGAAAAATATTACTTAGGAACAAGATATAATAAGGTTGATGGTGAAGAAATGAACGGAGACGATATTGAGATTACAAGATTTAACTTATCGGCAGGTTGGTTTTTAACCAGAAATATTATGGCAAAAATAGAATATGTAAGTCAAAAGCATGACGGCTATAATTCTGCAAGTATCTTTAACGAAGGTAAATTTGACGGATTTATGCTAGAAACAGTTATTAGTTTCTAATAGAAAAGTTAAAGTAAAGGTCTCATATTAAGCTATTTTTAAATAAAATGTGTTTAATGTGAGACTTTTTTCATACCTTTAGATAACCAAAATAAAAGATTACGTATGCCATATTTGTTATTGGGTTATGGAATATCCCGAAATAAATTAAAAACACCTGATCAATCTGACCTTTAAATAACAATAAATTTAAACAGATGAAAATTCTATTATTAATACTATCTTTTTTAACTGTGTTGCCTGGATATAAATTATCAAACCATAACAGTATAGATGAGATGACAACGATAAAAGTTTTACCACAAAGTTCACTTAAAATTAAAGGTAAAACAAACATCAGTAAATTTAGTTGTGCCTTTGAAATCACAAATATAGATAAGCCTATTCAAGTAAATTTTGATCAACAAAAGGATGGTCTTGAATTTCAAAACACCTATCTTATCTTAGAGAATGATTGTTTTGATTGTGGCAATAATATGATGAACAAGGATTTAAGAAAGTTGCTTAAATCTGATGAGTTTCCCTATATTCAGTTAAGTTTAAAGACGGTTCAAGCACATGCTTCTGCTCAGGTTTCAAGTGCAAAAGTTGACATTTCGCTAGCAGGAGTCACAAATACCTATTCCGTACCAGTTCATATTAATCAAGAAAATCTAACCAATCTTAAAGGTTCTTTGGCTATTGATATTGAAGATTTTAATTTAGAAGCTCCAAGAAAAATGTTGGGTACTGTAAAAGTTTCAAATCTAATCGAAATTGAATTCGATTTGAAAATACAGAATCTTGATAAATAAAATCACTGTTCCTTTTTAAGAAGTTTTGCTGAACCGAGAAATTGTTTAATTTCAATTTTTGGATTACCATAGAGGTAGATTTCACTATTATCAGTAGCTTCTATTTCTATCAATTTTGAAACATTAACAATGGCGGTACTTCTGCCTTCAATTTTAATCGTACAATTTTCTGTATTAAGATTTTTAGCAGTTAAACTAGATGAATTATCTACACGCAAAACAGCATTTTTTGCCTCACCTTCAATTGAAACCGATGCACGTTGATACATATCAATATTAAAAGTTTTAGAACTGACTAAGGCCTCAATTTTGGAATTATCACTAATTAAAAAACTTGTACTATCGGCTACCACATTAAGTCGGGATCTTGACTTATCTAGACTGTTGTAAGAAAAATTTGTGGCTCGTACATTCAAATAGGCTTTGGCATCTCCCGATGTTTTAAGGGTGACATCTTCCAGCTCTAAAGAAGTAAGTGAACGAACCTCAGCCTCATCTCGAGCTTCGATATGTTGTAAGTTTTCGTTGTAATTAATGGTAAGTAATACTTTTTTAGAACTTGTAATTTGTTGTGATGTAGATAAATTCAAAACACCATTTAAAACTTCAAACTGTATAACTTCATGCAAATTGCTATCTGCTTCAACTTCTACTGAAGTTTTGTTATTATATACAATTTGGACATTCAAATTATTACCAACAATAAGTGTGTTGAAATCGTCAACATAAGTTTGTTCTACGGTAACGTTTCTGTCTCCTTTTATTTTTTCTTGGGCAAAACTACCAAGAGAAATGCTTAAAAATAATATTGCAGCATATGTAAATTTATTCATTTTGATTTATTTGCTATAACTAAAACAAATATATACAAAAACCATCCCAAACTGCCAATTGAGTTTGAAATGGTTGAGAATTATCATTGAATTAATAAGAGTTTATAATTTTATTTCATTCAAATTGAGGCTACTAGTCGCCTTTTTTAACTACATCGTCTGTTTTTGAAATTATCGCAGGATTGCCAAAATATTTAACGCTTCCACCGCTGGAGGCAATAGCTTCAAGTTCCTTAACTACGGTAATAATAACATCGGAGCCACTGCTAGCTTTAGCATTTACTTTTTGCACAATTAATTCTTTCGCTTTAATATCGGCGCCACTAGAGGCTTGTGCAGAAAGATTATTGGCGGTTCCATTTAATTTAATGTCGCTACCGCTGGATGCGTTAGTGTTTACCGTTGCTGCATCAATGGATAATTGAATATCACTGCCGCTATTTGCTGAAATCTCTAAATTTTCGGCTGCAATGGTAGTGTTTGAAAAAATGTCACTACCACTAGTACCTTTAATTTTCTTGATGTTCACTACCTCTAGCATTACCTTTTTTGCAGCGGCATTGCCAATATTTTTTGAAGTGGTTATTTTTAAAATGCCGTCATTAACTTCGGTAATAATTAGTTCGTGAAGATTTTCATCGGCTTGAACTGCAATACTTTCTTCATTGCCTTGACTTATATAAACGTCTAAACCGTTACTGGCTTCAATACTGTGAAAGGATTCTGAAACCGCTCGTTGTTCCGTTTTAACTTCGCCATTTCCGCTAACGCCAAAAACCGAATTACCGTTAAATGAACAGGATAAAAATAATAGCCCTAAAAGACTCGACACAATAATTTTTGATAAGGTTGCCATGATAAAATTAATTTTTTGTTGATTAATAGTTTAAAGATTGATGATTGTATTGATGATTGTATTGATGATTCTAAATATTATAGACTGAATTGTTAAATATAGTCTCTGAATGGTTAGTTGTTTTTTGATTTGATTTCTACGCCTTCGTCGTTAATGTTTACTCTGATGTTTTTCGACTCACCTTTAATGCCTTTATTATCAATTTGCAAAGCTGAATCTTCAGAATTTATTTTTATACCTTTATTATCGATTGTTACTCCCGTTGAATCGGTTTGAACATCGATATCAATTTTTAATTGTTTTTCATTGCAGTCTAAACATTTGATATCGTTGGTGATAATTTCTAGATAGTGATTTTCATAGTCGTTTTTCAAGATGTCATTGTAATAACTACTGTTTCTGTGATAGGTATAGGTGTTTTCGTCAGCGTACAAAATCGTTCCTTCAGGTAAGTATAATTCTACTTCAACTTTTTGATCTCTGTATTTGTTTTTGGAATCTGTTGTTAAATACCCATTTAAAAGCAGTTGATTGTTCTCTAATTTAAAATCATAATCGATAGCAGCAGCACGGTCTTTTGCAATTTGATAGCTTTTACCATTTGCATTTTTAGTCACGTTAACATAGGCCAAAGAATCTTTGGTCGATTTTACAATCAAGCGCACATTGGTGTTGTAAATTTGTTGTTGGTCCTTCTCATCGTAAACCAATTTATAACCTGAGCCGTATGAAATTTTGTTTAAAACTTTACTGTATCGGCTTTCACCTTGCATTTTAAGATATAAAGTATCGTCGCTTTTAACATTGATAGTTTGGGTATTAGCTGTATTGGCATCAAAAGCCTTTTCGTTTGCTTGAACTACGCCTATAATAACGAGTCCTAAAATTGACACCATCCAGATTCCAAGCAAAGAGTATTTGGCAATATTTCCTATAGATTTTAAATTGTTGATTAGAATTTTTAAACCCAAATAAAACAAAAAGAAAAAGGGAATCGCAACAAGGAAAAACACTAAAACAGATATAAGCCAAATAGGTACACTAGCAGCATTGGCCACTTTTATAAAATCCATTCCTGGTATATTAATTATATCGGTTACACCTACTGTAAATAATGCTATAATCAGACTTATTAATGTAGTTACACCAATGATTATTAATATAATACCTATAAATTTGGCAAAAAGCGTCAAGCAAAACATCAAAATTTCACCAATAGAATCAAAAAAAGTTTTGGAACTTGATTTCACCTTATTGCCGTATTTTTCGTAATCTACATTTTTAACCGATTCGGCAACATTATCAAATCCTGTTTTGATTTTTTTCTCAATATTACTGATGTTCACTGCTTCACCTTTCATTATTAGTTTATCAGCAGTGGTTTTTGCCTCAGGAACTAAGATCCAAAATAATAGGTATATAAAGATAAAAGTGCCACCAGAGCCTAGTGCGAGTAAAATCCAAAATAATCTTAACCAAACAGCATCTATAGATAAATAATGTCCAAGACCGGAAGATACACCACCAATATAGGAATTGTCTGTGTCTCTAAACAGTTTTTTGGATGGTCGTTGTGCTTGTTTAGCTTGTGGTTCATCTTCAAAGATTTCTTCATCAACCAGATAGTCTTCAGGTTGACCCATAATGGTAATTACCTGATCAATCAGTTTGGAAGACACTACTTGCTTGTCGTTTTGCAGATGTTCGTTAAATAATTCAGCAATACGTGCCTCGATATCCGCAATAATTTCAGAGCGACCTTGCGAATCTGTAAATGAGCGTTTTATAGCATCAAGGTAGCGTTGTAATTTAAGATAGGCATCTTCATCAATATGAAAAAATATACCGGCTAAATTTATGTTGACTGTTTTATTCATTGTTTTTGTTTTTTTGACGTGTAACTAAGTTTACAGCATGCTGTAAATCACTCCAAGTATTGTTAAGTTCGTTTAAAAATAATTTTCCTGTTTCGGTAAGACCGTAATATTTTCGTGGTGGTCCAGAGGTTGATTCTTCCCATCGGTAATTTAATAACCCCGCATTTTTTAAACGCGTTAATAAAGGATAAATAGTGCCTTCAACCACAAGCAATTTGGCGTCTTTTAAGGTATCTAAAATTTCGGCTACATAGGCATCTTCATCTTTTAGCACCGATAAAATGCAATATTCTAGAACACCTTTTCGCATTTGTGCTTTTGTGTTTTCTATCTTCATTTGTTAATTCTTTTTAGTTGTGAATGTTCATTTTTTGATTGATTGATTGATGTATGATGATTAAAATTTTATTTAAAAAAATTGATGGTAAACGGATAGTTGTAAAAGTTGCCATCTCTGGCAGCTAAACTCGCTTTAACAATTAAAACCACTTCAATGACAAAGGCAATAACAGCAAAAAACACAAATCCACCAGTTAAATAGAAAAAGGGTGATGGTTTTTTAAAATTAAAATGAAAGTCCGGAAAATGAAATGAATTAAAAACATCAAATCCATTAAAAAAGGTAAAGGCAAAAAATGGCAAACTAATAGCGCCCAAAACCAGCGTATATAAAAGAATACTCATTTGAAAATTGATTATTTGCTTTCCGTGTTGGTCAATGAAAGGCGATTTGTCTTTGTGTAATATCCATAATATAACAGGACCTATAAAATTCCCCAAAGGAATTATAAACCTACTAAAGGATGAAAGATGAACAAAAGTTGCAATGTTTTTTTGATGATTGTCTGGCATGATATAAGTATATAATAGTTGTCTATGCAAATATATATCTATAGAAAGGTATATTGCAATACATAGTACTAATATTTAACAAAAAATTAACAAATAGATATATTGGTTTATTCCTTACATTTATAACAAATTGTAAGTAGATGACTATATCGCCAACCAAACTCAATACTTTTTTAATGTTTAAGTTACCAGCAGCTTATTTTTGTGGGGTTCGTACCAATTATTTAGATGATTTAAAATGCGTGGTAAGTGTAAAACATCGATGGATCAATCAAAACCCTTTTAATTCTATGTTTTGGGCTGTGCAAGGAATGGCGGCCGAACTTACGACCGGCGCATTGGTTATGAGCAAGATAAAGCAAAGTGGTCATAATATTTCTATGCTGGTCGCCAATAATAATGCAAGTTTTACCAAAAAAGCAACTGGTAGAATTACCTTTATATGTAATGAAGGTGACAAATTAAATACAGCTATTAAAACAGCCATCGAAACTGGTGAAGGCCAAACTATATGGATGAATGCAGTTGGCACGAATTCGGATGGTATTCAGGTTTCTAGTTTTAATTTTGAATGGACATTAAAAGTCAAATCTTAATAAATGAAACCGTTTTTTTAGTTTTTATTTTAATGAAAAGTGAATAACATGCTGTAACATATTTACCATTTTTATTACAAATATTGAAAATAACTTAATTTCAGAAACCATGACAGCCCACGAAATAGATTACGTCATTTACGGCGAAGAAATGCAATACGTCGAAATTGAATTAGACCCACAAGAAGCAGTGGTAGCAGAAGCCGGTAATTTTATGATGATGGAAGACGGTATAAAAATGGAAACCATTTTTGGGGATGGCTCTAAAAAGGATTCTAGTTTAATGGGTAAGTTGTTGGGTGCAGGTAAACGGATTTTAACGGGTGAAAGTTTATTCATGACGGCTTTCTATAATGTGCTATCTGGGAAGCGTAAAGTATCTTTTGCAGCGCCTTATCCTGGTAAGATTATCCCTATAGATTTAAGAGCTTTTAATGGTAAATTTATTTGTCAGAAGGATGCTTTTTTATGTGCAGCTAAAGGCGTGAGTATTGGTATTGAATTTTCAAGAAAGCTTGGCCGTGGCTTATTTGGTGGTGAAGGTTTTATCATGCAAAAACTAGAAGGCGACGGTTTGGCATTTGTACACGCTGGTGGTACGATGAATAGCAAAGAATTAAAAGCTGGAGAAAGTTTAAAAGTTGATACGGGCTGTTTGGTTGGGTTTACACAAACAATAAACTACGATGTTGAGTTTGTTGGCGGAATTAAGAACACCATTTTTGGTGGTGAAGGTTTATTTTTTGCCAAGCTTACCGGTCCAGGAACGGTTTTCGTGCAGTCGCTTCCGTTTAGTAGGTTAGCCGGTCGAGTTTATGCTGCTGCACCACAAACAAAAGGTAAAAGAAAAGGAGAAGGCAGTATTTTAGGAGGTTTAGGCGATTTACTCGACGGCGATAATCGTTACTAAGTCAAATATTTAACTTAACGGCTTGTTAAAAATTAAAATAAGAAATAGTAAATCAAATATTTTTTACTAAATTTAAAATTAATTAAAGCATGGCCTATACCTAAAAATTACGTTTATTAATTCTTAAAAACTAATACAAAAATGGCAAGAGCAATGTTTGAGTACACAAAAACTGTACTTGAGAAAGTTAGTTTTGATGCAAGTTTATTTTGTAAGGAAGTTCAAAAAGCTATGAGAAGGTTGTTGCCTTACGAAATAGAAGAATTAAGAATTTTTATACAGTCCCTAATTCATCAAAACCCAGATTTAAATCAATGTTTAATTTATCTAAAAGCATAGTAAAAAGCGACTCGAGAGTCGCTTTTTTATTTTGATTTCGGGCTAATGATTTCAATATTCTGAAACGCAATAGCGCCGCGGATTACTCCTGAAATAACCTTGTGAAGTGCCTCAATAATTTGCATTTTCAATTCACTCTTATGAAATATAATACTTACTTCCCTCGCAGGAATAGGATCTTCAAAATGTCGTAAATTTTCGTTTAGGTTTTCCTTAATTTCTAAAGTGTGTAAATAGGGTAGTAGTGTCATGCCTAAACCTTCGTTAGAAAGCCTAATCAAGGTTTCAATACTCCCACTTTCCAAATGAAACTTTCCTTCTGTTTCTATTTTAAACGACTTACATAGATTGATGACACCTTCTCTAAAACAATGTCCATCTTCAAGTAGCAACATATCGTCTATATCCAAATCCGCACTTACAATTTTATTCTTGTTTCTTAATCTGTGGTTTCTTGGTATATAGGCAACAAATGGTTCGTAATATAAAACACGTTCGTTTATGCTATCTAATGCGAGCGGAGTGGCCACAATTGCGGCATCGAGGTGGCCATCGTTTAATCTTATAATTATTTCGTCGGTGGTTAATTCTTCGATTATTAATTTAACTTTCGGGAATTTATTAATGAAATTACTTAGAAACATTGGTAACAAGGTTGGCATAATCGTCGGTATGATGCCAAGTCTAAATTCGCCACCAATAAATCCTTTTTGTTGGTCTACTATATCTTGGATACGTTCGGCCTCGCTAACTATACTTTTGGCTTGTTGCACTATTTTTTTACCAACTTCCGTGAGTTCAATTGGTTTTTTATTTCTGTTGAAAATAATTATATCTAGTTCATCTTCTAACTTTTGAATTTGCGTACTTAATGTTGGTTGCGTAACAAAACATTTTTCAGCTGCCTTGGTAAAATTTCTTTGTTCGGCAATGGCAAGGACGTATTGAAGCTGTGTAATGGTCATGACTATTCATTTAAGCTATAAAAATATAAAAAGTATTTATGCTTTCTATACTAAAGTGCGCTTTATTTTTGGTATATTGAAGAGAATTAAAACATTAATAATTATGACATTAAATAGTATAGGATTAAACGAAAATAAGGCCAAAGATTTGGCAAATGACCTGAATAGCTTACTCGCCAATTTTCAAGTATATTATCAAAATTTAAGAGGAGTTCATTGGAATATTAAAGGAAAACGCTTCTTTGATTTGCATGTTAAATTTGAAGAATTATATACCGATGCCAATATAAAAGTAGACCAAATTGCTGAGCGTATTTTAACCTTAGGGTCAACACCATTACATACTTTTGATGATTATGCAAAAGTGGCTAAAGTACCAGTTGGTAAAAATGTTTCGGAAGATGAAAAATCAGTGAAGTTAGTAGTAGATTCATTAACCGAATTGCTAAACATTGAACGGGCAATTTTAGATAAATCTGATGAGCTGAATGACGAAGGTACTAACGCTATGATGAGTGATTTGATCACCGAACAAGAAAAAACGGTTTGGATGTTTAAAGCTTGGTTAGGCGAAAGCGTATAAGAAAGAGAAAAAGAAAAATTGCCATAAGAAAAAGGCTAATTCCATGTTGAATTAGCCTCTTTTTATTTAAATAATTGCCTGATGTTTTTACCTCGAGGATAGTATGATTAAAAAATATTTAAAAGCGGATGGTTAAATTTAACGATTCATCAGCAACCGTAAATTTTGCTTCATTAAATTGTGGTGGACCAAAACTCATAGTATTATTTGAAGTGCCATAGGATTCTTTTGGCATTCCATTGGCTTCGAAATCCATAGTATAGTTTTCGTTTTCATCGTGTAACACTAGTAATGCGTAATCTCCTGGAGTAACATTTTTAAAGATAAACGTTGCTTTGCCGTTTTCGACTTTGCTTTCTAAACCCTCTATCCCTTTTCCTTTCAAGAAAGTATCTTGGGTATGCAAATCAATAAGTATTTTACCATTGTCGTTTTTTGCATTCTCTACAGTAACCGTAATAGTTAATTTTTCTTGTTCTTCTTGGGCCATTCCAGAAAAAGTAAGTAATAAAAAAGCTGTAAGTGTTGTAATAAGTTTCATAATATTTGTTTTTAGATGATTAATATGAAGCAAATATTATGGATTATAATTCTTTTAAATAATTAAAGCTACCGAAATGTAAATATTGAAAGCTGAATTGTAGTTTGGTATTTGTAAGGTGGAATTTTAGGCTCTATAAAAGTCCTCGCGCTTTTATTTCGAGATATTTATTAATGGTATTTACCGTTAAATTTTCGGGTGTGGTTAGAATGGATTGAATACCGTGTTTAAGTAATTCGTTGACGATTAACTTTTTTTCGTAGATAAATTTTTCAGCAATGGTTTTTTCGAATATTTCTCTGGTGTTGTCTGCTTCTTTTTTGGTGAGTTTTTGAAGCTCAGTGTTTTCAAAAAATATAACAACTAACAAATGATTTTTAGCAATGGCTTGTAAATACGGTAGTTGTCGGTAAAGTGCGTCTAAAGTTTCAAAATTAGTATACAATAATAAAAGACTACGCTGCGAGATACTTCGTTTAATGTCGATATACAATCTTGAAAAATCCGACTCTACAAAGTCTGTGTTGATATTGTAAAGTGTTTCCAGAATCTTATTCATTTGGGATGGTCTACGTTCCGCAAAAACTTTATTTTCAACCTTTCGGCTAAAGGTAAACATACCGGCTTTGTCTTGCTTTTTTAAAGCTACATTACTAATCACCAAGGTGGCATTTATGGCATAATCCAAAAGACTCAAACCTTCAAAGGGCATTTTCATAACGCGACCAGTATCTATCACACTGTAAATCGGTTGTGATTTTTCATCTTGATACTGGTTTACCATTAGCTGACTTCGTTTGGCAGTGGCTTTCCAGTTGATGTTTCTAATATCGTCACCAATAACATATTCTTTGATTTGTTCAAACTCCATGGTATGACCAATACGTCTGATTTTTTTCAAACCGTGTTCAAATATTTTATTCGAAAAGGCGAGCAACATATATTTTCGCAGTTGCAAA
Organism: Flavobacteriaceae bacterium; assembly: GCA_018402135.1. Classification (GTDB taxonomy): domain Bacteria; phylum Bacteroidota; class Bacteroidia; order Flavobacteriales; family Flavobacteriaceae; genus Paucihalobacter. The sequence goes on from JAGYJF010000006.1 coordinate 97,289, forward strand.
AATGATGGGTAATTGGGCACCATTGCTTCATTTCCGAATTGAAATCTTCTACTGATGAAATTGATAGGTGTGGTTGTGTAAATATTTAAATTACCAAATAAGTATTCGCCACGCTGTAAAGGTCTTAAGGTGTAATGAATTTTTTTCTTTTCACCTGCATACAATTCAGTTTTGATATGGAAATCTCGCTTTTGGTATTGAAATGGTAACTCGTCTATTACATTTAATTTAACCTTAAAATTGTAAACATTCTTAAGTGAAATATTAATCGGGTTATCGTCGCCATTGCTTAACTTTTCAGGTAAATTTCTGCTAGATTCAATGCCGTTTTTTCTGAAAAGCAATACAAAATCAAAAAGGAGTAAGCCTAAAAACACTATAAACAGCATGCTGATAATAATATACAATCCCGGAAAAATATAGGAAAGTATGTAGCTAGCTACAAAACACGCCACTATTAAAAAGAAGCGTGATTCTAAATAAGTGTTTTTAAGTAGTTGTTTCACTAACGCGGAATTTCAATGGTTTCTAAAATTTGATCGACTACTTTATCAACCGTAAAGGCCTCCATTTCTCTTTCTGGCGTGAGTACCAAACGGTGTTTTAAAATGGCTTTTGTGCAACGCTTTATATCATCAGGAGTTACAAAGTCTCTCCCGTTAATGGCGGCATTGGCTTTTGCGGCATTCAAAATCGCTATAGAAGCACGTGGTGAGGCACCCAAATATAAATTGGCATTGGTACGTGTATTATGCACGATAGCAGCAATATAACTCAGCAAATGCGATTCAACCAAAACTTGTTTTACCAATTCTTGAAAAGCAATGATTTGTGTTGCGTTTAAAATCGGTTTTACATTGTTAAAATCAAATTCGTCTTGACGTTCGTGATTTTCAACAAGAATTTTAATTTCATCTTCTAAATTTGGATAATCAACATTTATCTTAAACAAGAAACGGTCTAATTGGGCTTCTGGTAATCGGTAAGTCCCTTCTTGTTCTATTGGGTTTTGGGTGGCGAAGACTAAAAAGGGCGGTTTCATTTTGTACTCGGTGCCATCCATAGTTATTTGGCGCTCTGCCATTACTTCAAATAATGCCGCTTGGGTTTTGGCCGGTGCTCGGTTTATCTCATCTATTAAAATTAGATTCGAAAAAATGGGTCCTTTTTTGTATTCAAACTCGTTAGATTTAACATTGAAGATAGAAGTCCCCAAAATATCACTCGGCATTAAATCCGGTGTAAATTGAATTCGGCTAAAATCGATGTCCAATGTTTTTGCTAATAACTTAGCGCTAATTGTTTTAGCAACCCCAGGAACACCTTCTATTAAGGAATGTCCGTTGGTTAATATTGAAATAATCAGTAGTTCTACCATTTCATTTTGGCCAACGATCAGTTTTGCAACTTCTTTTTTTATGGCTTCAACGGCTTCTTGCAAAGGTGCCAAATCTATTCTGCTTTCAAAAGCGTTATCGTTGTTGCTCAGCTCGTTTGCCTCGGTGTTGTTTGGGTTTGTTTCTTCTGGAGAAGCATCTGGATTTTGTAGTTCCATTATATTTTGTTTTTGGTAAATGTTTCTATTTTTTTATTGAGTTCAATCAGTTCTTGTTCGGTATGTGCCGTTTTAGATTTAAGATAGGTAATATAATCAATGATGGCTTTGGTATCTTCTTTTGAATTACTCGATTTAAGAGCCAGCTTATCAATAAACTGTTCATTTAAGGTTGCCGTTTCTAAATAATATCTAGTTCTAACAAATTCTAAAAAGAAGGTTATTTTCTTTAAAATGATATTGGTAAAATTACCGTTTTGATAGTATAAATCGCCAATTGTTTGCGTAAATGCTACCGTAGCATTTTTTAAGGGTTCTACCACAGGAATAATGCGTTGCGTTCTTTTGCCGCGAAACAGTACAAATAAAAACAACGAACTTAAACTGATATAAAATGCCCATTTTAATGCTGTGTTTGCTAACACAAATCGCAAAGGACTTGTTATCACACGCCGACCGCTTTTGTAATAATTATCCCAGATAAAAGGTTGTTTTGGCAGGTATGATAACGCCGTGGCTACATAGTCTTCTTTGTCGTTTAACATGTGGTAATTGGTAAATGCAAACGGATTGGTATGCAAGAGTAATTGGCCACCATTGTTGCCAAAATTAATTTTTATATAGTTGATTTTGTTTTTTGTGTAATCAAAATCATCGTAATAAACGTCATCGTAGAAAGCTTCTTCTTCTTCTTCTTCTAAAGAGTTGGTATTATTGCGGTTATCTTCATTGTTCAATAGGGCATTTTCCTTAATATTATTAACCAACAAATCGTCCGCAAATTCAAAGGTTCCTAATACCAAAGTATTTAAGGTATCTATTGAGGTGAAGAAGTTATTTTCAATTACGTCTTCAAATAAGGCTTCTTTATTTTTCAGTAGTGGATTTGTAAATTTTTGAACCGTTGGCTCTTTATAAAATTTACTGTAACCACTATTAAATTCAATATTAAGACTATCAATGAATGCGCCATATATGCCATTGGCACTTAAGAATACAGAATTACCTCTGTCAACAAAATTTAAAATGGCATTCGATGACTGTTTGTCTAACGTGATATAATTGTTAATTAGTACCAAATTGTAGCTTTGTGTGGAGTCCAGTTTTTTAAGATATTCAAATAAACTTTCGTTTGAGCTTTCTACCTTAATTCCCGAATAATCTTCAAGTTCATTAAACAACACATAACAGCCTAATGGAATTTTATCGGACGCCGAATAAGAATCTCGCCAATTGAGTGCCTTGGGCTTGGTAACTTCTGCAATAATCATGAGCAGCAGCACAAAACCAATGGCGTAAAGCGCAATTTTTGAAGTTTTATCCATTGTTTTTCAAATTTTGAAGGTGGATAAAGTTGTTCATGTTTTTTTGGTATAGTTGTTCATCTACAGGAAAGTCACCGTACCATATATAATCGTAAACATAGGAAGCGCGCTTAAAAAGTTGCTTAGTGTTGTCGTTTTTAATTTCCTTGAGATAATCGCTATTGGTCTTATCGTAATGCCAATCAATCACTTTGTTTTTTGCTAAAGCTTTTAAGGATTTAAGATAGAGGTACCGTGTTGCCAATCGGTAATTACCGCTTTCTACAGCTTGTGCAATGAGTTTTTCAAAATCAATTTCGGTGATATTTTCTTCAATGAAACTAAAGCCATCAATGGTGGTTTCTTCGTTTTTGAAAACTTTACTAATCCGATTTTCAATTAAAAACCGTATCAATAAATACAGTGCTCCAACCGCTAGCAACCCATATATAATAATTTCAAGAATTTTATAATCTATAAAATCTATTTGTATTCCAAAGATATCAGAAAGCCAATTAAAAAATCTACTCAACAGTTGCTGTAATAAATTAATACCGCCTGTATCATTGATGTCGTAATTAAAATCATTTCCAGTATATCTGTCTTTTATGGCTTCTTTAAAAGGTGTTACTGCAATGAGCGAAGAATCGGTCGCGATATCTTGCCGAGCAACTACAGGTGAAACGTAGCTCGCGAAAACTGCAAAGGAACCCAAGTAACTAACTTTAGTTGTATTCATTCAAGCCTATTTGTTCTATTTTACCTTTTAAATAAACGTTGTATTTCTTTTCGTATAGGTTGAAGTATAAGATGCCATAGGCCAATTGAGATAAGGCTTGCGAAAAAATAAAACTCAAAATAAACATAGCAAAACTCAAGGTGAAAATAATACTGGCCAAAGTGCTTGTGTAAAAATCTACATCGCTTTCAATTGAAAAAAATAAGTATATACCGATAATAAATCCAGGAATTGTACTAATGAGCGCTGTAATCATCAAGTTTAATATACCAATTACCAAACCGTAGAGAATAACGTTCCAAAAATTTGAAAAGGTGAAGTCCCAAGCTTCTGAAATCGCGCTTCCTGCAGATTTGTTGTTAAAGAAAATGCCTATAAATGCAAGTCCGAAAATGGCAGCTAAACTGAAATTAAGTCCGTACTGAATAAAAATACCCAGTAACGGAATAAAAGCAACTACCAAAGAAATTAATATATAGACTAAATAAAAACCAAGGCCAATTAAAAGTAAAATGATAATGTTTCCTAGGTTGTTTTTAATGTTTCTCCATATAGATCTGGAAGCAATGTCACCTTGCTTCGCAACATATTCAGAAATATAGGCACTTGAAAAACTGTAATTTATAAGTGAGGTAATAAAAATCATTAATACCAGAACCACAGCACCAGCAATTAAATATACGTCAGTATCAATATTACTATCCATGCCAAATCTAAAATCGCGACTGGCCAAACCCATAAAGCCGGTTACCAACAGATACGAAGCAATAAGCGTAAAGATAATGCTAATGGCGTTGTACCTTAAATATAAATTTATATAGGTTTTAAAGTTGTATTTTAAAAATAAAAAATAGTTGTTTATAATGTCTCCAAAGCTGCTACGCAACCGAAGTTCTATGTAAGTTTTGCTCACTTATTTTATTTTTTTGATTTTGAGGATTGGCAATTTTATTTAAAATAATTGGATATGCAATATAATAATATACAATGATAAAAAGTGATAAAAATATGATTCCGTATGAAATAAAACTCGGCATTTGTTCGCCATACCTTGTTATAAATCCTTCGATAAATCCAGCGATTATAAAAAAAGGAATGGTACTCACCACGATTTTAAGTCCATCTTTTGCACCTTTGGTAAATGAAACATGCCTCGAATAGGTTTTAGGAAATAAAAAACTGTTCCCCATAACCAAACCTGCACATCCAGCAATAACAATTACCGATATTTCGATGGTGCCGTGAAGCCAAATGGTTGAGGTTTTTTCAAGTAAACCATAGTTGTAGAAAAAAGTAATGAAAGCACCCAACATAACGCCATTACTAAACAAAATGTAAATGGTCCCAACACTAAAAATCACTCCAAATGCAAAGGCCAAAATAGCAACTCTAATGTTGTTGATGGTAATTCCTAAAAACGTACCGATGTTACTGCCACTTTTATAAATGGCCATCGGTTCACCATTTTCAATATTTTCTATGGTTAAATTAACATAGGCATCACCTAAAATTAGTCTCACAAACGAGTCGTCATTTAGGGTTGAAACCACACCAATTAAAACCGCTGCCATAAAAATTAAAAAGGTATTCAAAAGGGTTTTGTGGTATTGCTGAAAAAACAATGGGAATTCATATTTCCAAAAACTAATAATTTTATTTTTAGATTCTTTTTTGGTGATATATATTTTTTGATGTGCCTGTGAAGCCAGTGAGTTTAAATACAGCAATGTCTTACTTTCTGGATAGTAAGTTTGAGCAAATGATAAATCATTCGTAAGCTGAATATAGTAGGAAGCAAGGTCGTCTGGATTTATTTTCACATTATTGTGTAATGCCTTTTCAAATACCAGCCATTTTTCCTTATTTTGCTTCACGAAAGATGCTTCGCGCATAGAAATTTTAAATTTAAACGAATATACATTGCAATGGGCAATTTAGCAATTAACACCGCACAAAATGTAAATCTTAATTATAAACTTATAGGTTTAGGAGAACGCTTTGTCGCTTTTTTAATAGATGGTGTTATTTTAATTACCTACATCACTATCATGGAAAATTTGGTGGAATTCTCCAAAATATTTGATGCGGATAATTGGACCAGACAAGGATTTTTAGGACTGTTTTTGTTGCCTGCATTTTTTTATTCGCTTATTTGTAACATAGCCTTTGGCGGTCAAACCATCGGTAAAATGATTATGCGTATTAAAGTTGTACGTTTAGATGGCGCACCAACAGAGTGGTATAATTTACTAGTTAGATGGATGTTGCGATTGGTAGATATATGGTTGTTTTTTGCCTCTATCGGGGTGATGAGTATTTTACTTTCCGATAAAAAGCAACGTGTTGGTGATGCTGCTGCGGGCACTGTGGTTATTAGTGTTAAAAACAAAGAAAAAATATCCAGCACCATTCTAGAAGAGGTAAAGGATGATTATCAACCTGTTTTTTCGAATGTAACCATACTTACCGATAAGGACGTACGTATAATAAAGGAAGCATTTTTGATTGCAAAACGCGATAATGATTTTAAAATGCTTATCTTATTAAGAACCAAAATCTGTAATACCTTGCAAATTGAATCGGATATGTTCGATAAAGAATTTATCAATACCATATTAAAGGATTATAATTATTACACCCAAAATATGTAGGTCGCAAAATCACAGGCATCTCTCTAATTAATTAACTTAAAGCTTACTCATGTTTTTCCAAATTATAGATATTTTAGGAACCATTGCCTTTGCTATTTCAGGAGTTTTAGTGGCTTTAAATAAAAAGTTAGACCCGTTTGGCGTTTTTATAATTGCCTTTGTAACTGCTGTAGGTGGCGGTACTTTACGTGATGTATTAATTGGAAAAACACCTGTTTTTTGGATGTTAGATATGACATTTTTGTATGTTATAGCAGGGTCAACTTTATTCGCAGTCATCTTTCGTTATAAATTAGACAAGCTGCGCAAGTCTTTGTTTTTATTCGATACTATAGGAATTGGTTTATATACAGTAATTGGAGTTGAGAAAGGTCTTGCGGCTGGTTTACATCCCTTAATTTGTATTGCCTTAGGCACGATGTCGGCTTGTTTTGGTGGCGTACTTCGCGATATTTTATGTAATGAAATTCCAGTAATTTTCCGAAAGGAAATTTATGCCACGGCCTGTATAGTTGGTGGGATGGTTTATTTTGGATTGAGTGCAATGGATGTTATTGAAAACAATTTGGTGTTTTTAATTTCCGGTCTGGTTGTTATTGTTGTGAGGCTAACTGCTGTTGTTTTTAAAATTAGCTTACCTACGCTGTATAGGGTTAATCAATAATCCTAACCGAATCAATCACCACATTCATCAAAGGCCATTCGGCTTGATCGGTTTCTTGTTTTGCAATCTCGTCCACAACAGCCATACCATTGGTTACTTGGCCGAAAATAGTGTAATCGCCATCTAGATGATAGGCGCCTTTTTCTGCTTGAACAATAAAAAATTCATAAGGAGACGCTAGTTTATGTGGGTTTTCAATTTCCGAACTCGGTACCGAAACCATCCCACGGTGGTGCTTAAAACCATGTCTGGTATCTTTCGGAATTAGGTATTTTCCAATGCTTCCGCGTTTTCTTCCAACCTCAGGATTATCTGTGTTACCACCTTGAATGATAAAATTATTAACCACGCGATGAAACAAGGTATTGTCGAAGTATTTCTGTTTGGTTAAAAAAATAAAGTTGGCGCGATGAAAGTTAGCTTGTTCAAATAATTGAATATCAATAGTGCCAAACTTGGTAAATATTCTAACTTTATTTTCGGGGTTTTCTACATCATATTCCATAAAGAATTCCATAGCATTAGCCTCTGTAAGTTTTTTAAATGTTGGTTTTTTCTTATTTGCTATTGCTTTGGTTTTAGTTTTTTCAACCTCTACTGAATCTGTTGCAGGCTTTTCATGAATTTCTTTTGAAGTTTTTCTATCTTCACAGCTTAATAAAAATAGAAGTATAAGTATTTGAATTATAAATTTCATCAATGAATTTTGGATTGTTTATAGATAAAATTGTTCATTTAGAGCATTTGCCTTTACCAGGCGAAACTGCACAATTTAAAATGTCGCCACCTTATCGGCAGGCACTTTTAAAAATGAATGAGCAAGTTATAAAAAATTCTAAAAAGGCGGCGGTCATGGCCTTGTTTTATCCTAACATTAACAACGAAACGCACGTGGTTTTAATAAAACGAAAGTCTTATAAAGGCGTGCATTCGGCGCAGTTTGCTTTTCCAGGTGGCAAGGTTGAAAAATCAGACATCACCTTGATGGATACCGCTTTAAGAGAAACCGAAGAAGAAATTGGCGTTCCTAAGCACACCGTAACAAATATTAAACCGCTTACCGAGTTATACATACCACCAAGTAATTTTACGGTATTTCCTTATTTTGGAATCTTGTTAAAAACGCCGATATTCATTAAGCAAGAATCCGAAGTTGATGCTATTGTAGAAGTATCATTACAAGATTTTTTAAATGAAAATATGATAAGTACAACCATTGTGAAAACTTCTTATAATATTGAAGTTGAAGTGCCTGCCTATAATTTAAATGGTAATATTGTTTGGGGAGCCACAGCTATGATGCTAAGTGAAATTAAAGAGTTGCTTAACAAGGTACTTTAACAATGCACTTTTATTATTTTTGTAGTTCGGAATTAATTGTAAATAATGGGATTGTTTAAGAAAAACCCTTTTGGTCATTTTTTATTTTTGAAATTGTGGTTAATTAGAATCATGGGTGCGCTAACGCATAGACGCTATCGTGGTTTTAATGAGTTGCAAATTGAAGGCTCTGAAATTATTCGGAATTTACCAGATACAAACGTGTTATTTATTTCTAACCATCAAACTTATTTTGCCGATGTGGTGGCTATGTTTCATGTGTTTAACGCTAGTTTAAGCGGTAGAGACGACAATATTAAAAACATTGGTTATCTATGGAATCCCAAACTCAATGTATATTATGTAGCAGCGAGAGAAACCATGAAAGCTGGATTACTGCCAAAAATAATGGCTTATGCCGGATCTATAAGTATCGACAGAACTTGGCGCGCCGAAGGCAAAGAAGTGCAGCGTCAAGTTAAAATGAGTGATATTTCAAATATCAAAAAAGCACTTGATGACGGCTGGGTGATTACATTTCCACAAGGTACTACAACGCCTTTTAAACCAATTAGAAAAGGTACGGCCCATATTATAAAATATCATAAGCCACTGGTTATTCCTATTGTAATAGACGGATTTAGACGCTCTTTTGACAAAAAAGGTTTACGCGTTAAAAAGAAAAATATTTTGCAGTCTATGGAAATTAAACCAGCTTTAGAGATTGATTATGACAATGAAACCATCGATCAAATTGTCGAAAAAATTGAATACGCCATAGAGCAACATCCTTCATTTTTAAAGGTAGTGCCACAAGAGGAATTAATGGAAAAAGAAGAATTAAACAAGTTGCGTAAATGGTAGGCTAAACTTCTAGTTTGGCCAACTCTTTGTAATTTTTGTTAAGTCGTCTTAATAAAATTCCGTAAATAATTCTGTAAAATAGCCATATTAAACCTACAAATAATAAGGTGAAAACAGCAATCAAACAAAAGGTAATGATTACCTGTGCTTGATTAAAGTTGTTGAAGTCTGTGGCAATTTCAGGATTATTAACAATTCCGTAATAACTACCAACTACCATAGCAATAAATCCAACGGCGAGATTATAAATAACGTAGTACTTTATTATTTTTCTTGTTTTTAAAATATTTTCCATCAGCTTTTTAACATTATCAGTTGCCGATATGGTTTTATATGTTTGATACAATAAATAAACAAACAACAAAATAATGGCGTACGAAATAACAGTTATGGCATAAAAAACAAAATCGTTTTTATAAACCATATTCAATTGTTCTTTATAACTATCCGACGAAAATAAAGGAATCGTATTGAGACATATCCAAAATACCAACTCTGCAATACTGATATATAACAATGTTTTAACAATAGAAGAAGATTTTTTATGCAACATTATATAAAAATCTTTAGAAGATTTCTGCTGAAACACTTTTTGGCTGCTTTGCCAGTCTTTTTTTAATATATCTAATTCATCCATGATCTTACGGATTTAATATTGTTTTTAATTTCGTTTTAACCCTATTCATTTTAACGCGCGCATTTACTTCACTTATACCAAGGGTTTCGCTAATTTCAGCATAATTTTTATCTTCTAAATACAAAAACACCAAGGCTTTTTCAATATCATTTAATTGGTGTACGGCGTCGTACATAAGCTTCAATTGTTGCTCTTCGGTATCATCATAGGGCTCGGCCTTAATTTTGTGTTGCAAGTTGTCAAACTCTTGTGTATGAATGGTGCGCTTAGATTTTCTATACAGCGTGATAGCTGTATTTAATCCCACGCGATACATCCAGGTACTAAACTTAGAATCGCCTCTAAAATTGGGAAATGCTTTCCATAACTGTATGGTGATTTCCTGAAACAAATCATTATGCGCATCTTGATTGTTGGTGTATAACCTGCAAATCTTGTGCACGATGTTTTGGTTTTCCTCTAGTAAGCCTACAAAACTATGTTCTAATTCTGTGTTCAAAGTTTAAGTTTGGTTAGTGACTATCAGTATTCAAATTAAGCTTTATGTTACAAAATAAGATACATTTTAAATTTAGATGAACATTTTGCACTAAATCTTTATATTAATTCTTACAGTGTTACAACTTATTAAACTGATTTATATCATTGTTATTCCTATTGATTTGGTATAATTTCATGATATTAATTTTAAGGTCATGGAATCAAAGAAAAACACAAATGTAGACGTAGGTCGAAACAGCAGTATTTATTTCGCTGTTGGATTAAACGTTATGTTGTTGCTAACATGGATGGCATTAGAACATAAATCCTACGACAGAGCCATTACACAAATTGATATACTTCAATTAAGTGATCAGATAGAAGAAGATATACCGATAACTACCATTAATATTCCGCCACCACCGCCACCGCCTCAAATTACTGAAGCGATTACGGTAATAGAAGATGTTGAAGAGGTTGAAGAAACCATCGTACGTAGTACCGAAATTAATATGGACGATATTATTGAAGCGGTTGCTGTAGAAGATGTGGTTGTTGAAGAAGTGGAAGAGGATATTGTAATTCCATTTGCGGTGATTGAAAAAGTACCAGTTTTTCCAGGCTGCAAAGGAAATAACGAAGAATTAAAAGCCTGCTTTCAAGAAAAAATGCAAGAACACTTAAAAAAACATTTTAAATATCCCGAAGTTGCCTCAGAACTTGGAATATACGGAAAAGTATTTGTGCTATTTCAAATTGACAAAACTGGAACGGTTACTAAAATACAATCTCGTGGACCAGATAAAATTTTAGAAGCCGAAGCCGAACGTATTATTAGCTTACTTCCTAAAATGGAACCTGGTAAGCAACGTAATAAACCGGTAGCTGTTCCTTATAGTATACCAATTAATTTTAAATTGGTACTAAATAACTAAATAGAGTATCTTCTTAAAGAAACGGAATGAGCCATGTGTTTATTCTGTTTTTTTTAATTTAACCACTTAATATTACAACCAATGCTGGGTTTTTGGTCGGGATTTACTGCTCTGTTATTTAAAATAGCATCTATGGCCGCAATCAAATCTTTTCCAGTACTAGGGATATTATTGCCAGGTCTTGAGTCGTCAAATTGTCCGCGATATTCTAAAGTTAATTTCTTATTAAATACATAAAAATCTGGGGTGCAAGCAGCATCATAAGCTTTGGCTACTTCTTGGTCTTTATCGTATAAATACGGAAAAATAAAGTCTTCGTTTTTAACCAATTCCTTCATGAGTTCAGGTGCATCAAGAGGGTAATTTTTAACATCATTACTTGAAATTGCGATAAAGTTGACGCCTCTTGAAACATACATTTTAGCTGTTTTTGAAATGGCTGCATTTAAATGTTTAACAAACGGACAGTGGTTACATATAAATAGAATGACCGTAGCTTTTTCACCTTTTAAATTCTTCAAGGAAACATAGTTGTTATCAACTACATTTAATAGTTTAAAACCGGGTGCTATAGTACCTAGCGCTAACATATTGGATGGTGTTTGTGCCATAATTTTTTTTGAGTTTTCAATATCTTGAATTTTCGTATTTTTAAAAAATGAATAAGTTAATTTCTTTCGATGATTTCCAGAAGGTAGACTTAAGAGTTGGAACCATAATAGAGGTGAATGATTTCCCAATTGCAAAAAAACCGGCCTATCAATTAACCATTGATTTTGGGGGGCTTGGCATTAAAAAATCTTCAGCGCAAATCACGGCATTGTACTCAAAAGATCATTTATTAAACAAACAAATTGTGGCTGTTGTTAACTTTCCTAAGAAGCAAATTGCCAATTTTATGAGCGAATGTTTAATAATAGGCGCTGTAAATGGTGGTGACGTTATTTTGCTCAATCCTGAAACGAACATCCCAAATGGGACAAAGGTAGCTTAAGCTTACATAAACTTTCCGAAAAACACAGCATTCATCAATAGTTTATTGGTGCCATACCAAAAGGCTCTAAAATTGGTATTATCAGTAAATACAATTACTCTTCCTCGCTGAAGTCTGTTCACTTTAAACGGTACTGTATTTGCCAAACTATCTAAATTGGTTTTTGATATATAACCGCTAAGTAGTGGTTTCGAGGTATATTGAATTGGATTGTTATAGCTTTGTTTATCCGCTTCTATAAATAATGTGGTATTTCTAAACAGCGCTAAATTGTTGTTTTTATATCCGAAATTTACAGGATGCGAACGGTCTAATTTCGCTTCAAAAATTGCACCACCAATTACTTGGGCACCGCTAAAATCTCTACGCTCTTCAAAACTGATGTTTTTGGCTGTTAAACTGTTGGTTTTAAAGTCTAATTTTATAAATTCATTGGTATTCATCCATCTTAATGCATTGCGATAACCTATTAAGGTACCGCCGTTTTCAACCCATTTTTTCAAATTATCAGAGTTTGGCTTTGATAAACTGTTTGAATTTGCGACAATAATTACATCATATTTACTCAAGTCACTACGGCTTAGGTTTCTAGTATCTAATTTGGTAATACTAATGTCATAACGCGTATCCATTAAATGCCATATTTCGCCAGCATCGTAAGAGGTAATACCATCTCCAACTAATAAGGCAATATTTGGTTTTGTAAGGCTCTTAAATTCATTACTGCCTAAATTTACACCTTCGGTTAAGCCTGTGCTTACCGCAATAAAATTCACTGAAGATTCTTTGGCAATGTTATCTATAAGTGATTTAATTTCTGTACCAGACAATTCTTGGTTTTGTATCGGAATTAAAATAGTACCATAGTCGTATGATTTGCCTTTGCTTTTAAACGGCTTCATGGCCACTTTTGCTCTTAAATTGGCCGACAAAATTTGGTGTAAGGCTTTGGGTGTGTAGTACTCATGCCATTCCATTAAATAGGCGTAATCACTTGATTCGTCAACGCTACCTTTGGGCAATTCAATTAAATTTGATAGCATTTCAATATTTGGTTTTGAAACGTTTTCCTCGTAATCTAAGTTGAAAGCTAATGGGAAAGTCCATGCCGAAATATCATAAAACAAACTGTCTTGAAATTGCGTACGCTTTTCAAACATAGCATTAATTAATCGTGTATTTTTTTGATTTTTAGGAACGTAATAACTGTGATTTTCCGCGAAATTTTTACCGTTTAGTTTTACATCTTTGGTAAGCTTAAAAACTTCTATTTGATGTCTTTTTAAAATTTCAGCTAAATGAAAACTTTTAGCCGCGTCTTTTTCATCGCCAAAAACAATGCCTTTGTTAGATTCTTTTTGAGCTTCTTGTCGCGCGTTTTTAAAAAAAGCATGTTGGTAAACTAACAATTCTTCACGCATGGTAACCGCAGCTTCTAAGGTAGACAGTGCTGTGGTAAATTGATTTCTAATAGTAAACGGAAATGTTAAAAGTCCATTATCGCTTTCCTGAACATGACCTCTTGAGCTGGCTTGTTCAAACAAAATGCCAATGCCTCCGTTAATATCTGGAAAAGTTGAGCCTTTACCGTAATAAAAATCGTCAAAACTTTCTTCAGAATAATAAAATGAACCGATTTTGTCGAGCGCTTTCGCATGAAAGTTACCAATAGCCTTGGTAAGATCTTGATTTCTTTGTGGTGTTAATGGGTGTGTTCTGGATGGTATGCCTGGTTGAAAGAAAAATGTAGAATTGGTTCCCATTTCGTGGTGATCGGTTAAAATATTGGGCAACCATTGGTGATAGGTTTTTAGCCGGGCGCGGGATTCGGGCAACTGTGCAGGAAGCCAATCTCTATTCATGTCAAAGTAATAGTGATTGGTGCGACCACCAGGCCAGATTTCGCTGTATTCACGATCGTTTGAATCGGCTGTAAGGTTGATGTTTTTGTTTGTATTGGCCCAATAAGCGAAACGTTGTAGGCCGTCAGGATTGAAACTTGGGTCTAGTAAAATTATGGTGTTTTCAAGTAAATTATCAATAACTTCACCTTGGGCAGCTGCCAAATAGTAAGCCAGTACCAGCGCAGCATTAGATCCGCTTGGTTCATTACCGTGAATTGAAAACCCTTGATATACAACAGTAGGTCGGTTAAAATTTTCTGTGTCGTTATCGGTGGCAGCAATGTGTTTTTGTTTTATGCTTTCTAAGCTATTTAGGTTTTTAGGTGCGCTAACCGTTAACAGCAAAAGGGGTCGGTCTTCAAAAGTAAATCCTCGGTTTTCAATAGATATTCTATCGCTTGATTTGGCTAAGGCATACATATATTGCACCAATTTATCGTGCGTAACATGCCATTTTCCTACTTCGTGTCCAATTATCTCTTGTGGTTTGGGGATGTTGGGATCGTAACTTATGTTTTGCGGTAGGTAATAACTTAAATCAAAGTTGGTTTGTGAAAAAGATTGAAAAGAAATAAAACAAAATAGAGTAATTAAAAATCTCATGGTGATAGTTGGTTTTAATGGCTTTTGAAAATGAGTTTGTGGTTTCCTCATAGAGGACTATAAAAATAAAAAACCGCTCAGTTACCTGGCGGTTTTTGTACTTATTTTAACAGAAAGTCGCTTATATATCGTCAAAATTGATGTCTGTAAATCGTTCAGGTGTGTCACTTTTAATAGGGTCATCTTCACCATTTAAATTCACCTCTTCTTTTTTGAAATCCTTTTGATGTCTTTCGCTAATTACTTCGTCACCTTTTTCTTCAAACACATAGTTTACCATTTCTTCCAGAATTTCCTTAAATTCACTAAAATCTTCCTTGTAGAGGTAAATTTTGTGTTTTTTGTAATGAAAAGAACCATCGTCGTTGGTAAATTTTTTGCTTTCGGTTATGGTAAGATAATAATCACCTGCTTTTGTAGATCTTACATCAAAAAAATAAGTTCTGCGTCCTGCTCTTAATACTTTCGAGAAAATTTCTTCTTTCTCCATCATTCCGTTATCACTCATGCGCTTTATTTTTAATATTTCGATTTCAAAATTCTAAAAAAAAAGAATAGTAACCAACAATTTATTCTATTTCTTTTTTGGTTAGTTGGTTCAAGTACATGTTTTGGTAGAAACCTTCTGAGTTCACTAGTGTGTCGTGTGTGCCTTCTTGAATAATTTTACCGTCTTCTAAAACAATAATTTTATCGGCATTTTTAGCAGAAGAAATTCGGTGCGTAACGATAATAGTGGTTTTGCTTTTTGATATTTCAAATAAACTATTCAATATTTTTTCTTCAGTTTCAGTATCTACCGCAGACAAACAATCATCGAAAAGAAATATTTTTGGCGATTTTATAATGGCACGTGCTATTGAAAGTCGCTGTTTTTGTCCGCCTGAAAGTGTAATGCCACGTTCACCTAAAATGGTTTGGTAACCTTTTTTAAACTTCACTATATTTTTATGTACGTTGGCATTTTTTGCAGCTGAAACGACTTCTTCATCAGTAGCGTTTTCCTTTCCAAAGCGTATGTTGTTTTGAATGGTATCGCTAAATAAAAAAGCTTCCTGAGGCACATATCCAATTTCTTTTCTTAAATCGTATAGATTTTGGTCTTTAATTAAGGTTTCATCTATCAGAATTTTTCCTTTTTCAACGTCATATAAACGCCCTATCAAATCCAAAATTGTAGATTTTCCGGAGCCTGTTTTTCCCATAATGGCTAATGTCTGTCCTTGATTCACATTAAAGCTCACGCCATTTAACGCCGTGATGTTTGTATCTGGATAGGTGAAATGAACGTCTTTAAAAGTGATATTACCTTCTATTTGTGTTCTGTTGTTCACCAGATTTTTTATTTCTGGTTTTTGCTTAAGAAATTCATTGATACGTTTTTGAGATGCCTCTGCTTGTTGAACCAATGAGGTTACCCAACCAAGTGTGGCAACGGGCCAAGTTAGCATATTGACGTAAATTATAAATTCGGCAATGGTGCCAATTTCTTTTATTTCTCCATTAATATATTGATTACCACCAATATAAATAACTAAAATATTACTAACACCAATCAGTAAGAGCATAAGCGGAAAAAAAAGTGCTTGTATTTTTGCCAAATCTATTTGTTTTTGACGGCTCTCTATTGATAAGGTTCGAAAATTAGCCTGTGTATGTGGCTCAATGGCGTAGGATTTTATTACTGAAATCCCACTAAAAGCTTCCTGTGTAAAGGCTGACAATTTTGAAAGTTGCTCTTGAACTATGGTGCTTTTTTTATGAATGATCGCACTTATATAATAGATAAAAATTGACAAAAATGGTAAAGGTAAAATAGTGTAAAATGTAAGTTTTGGAGCCGTACTGAACATATAGATCAATGCTACTGCAAATAAGCTAATCATGTTTATGGTGTACATAATTCCAGGGCCAGCATAATCGCGTACTTTATTAACGTCTTCGGTTATTCTATTCATCAAATCACCTGTGCGGTTTGATTTGTAAAAACTAAGTGAAAGTCGCTGGTATTGTTGGTAAATTTCGTTTTTCAAATCGTATTCTATAAATCTTGAAACGTTTATAATAGTTTGCCGCATTAAGAAGGTGAAAATACCTGCCACGATAGCCGCGCCAATCAATAATAAAATATTGAATGCTAACTCTGAAGCAAAGTCCTCTTGTGAAATTTTGCCTTCAAGCCGCGCCGCCACCACATTAATAGATGCTCCTAAAAAACGAGGTGTATATAAGGTGAATATTTTGGCGGCAACGGTAATTATAATACCAATAAAAAGGCGGTAACGGTACTTGTAAAAGTATTTATTTATGTGCTTTAATTCTTTCATTTAAAACTTATAGTGGCATCTATTTTATTAACAAATTATCGATTTATCATTTTATTTATCAAAAGTAGTCTAATAATAATTTACTTTTGCGCAACTTTTTTGAGGATATTTCAAAATAGGCATTTAAACTTTTAGTATGACTACAGAAATTTTAAGTTCTTCTGAACTTTCCAAAGTTGCCCCGGTTTTTGGTCAAGCATCATTTGATGAGCATGAACAAATTGTTTTTTGCAACGACAAAGATACCGGTTTAAAGGCAATAATAGGAATTCATAACACTATTTTAGGACCTGCTTTAGGTGGTACGAGAATGTGGCAATACGCTAGCGAATGGGAAGCTTTAAACGATGTGTTGCGACTTTCTAGAGGCATGACCTTCAAGTCGGCCATAACAGGTTTAAATTTAGGTGGTGGAAAAGCGGTGATTATTGGTAATTCGAAAACTCAAAAGACACCCGAATTAATGCGCAAATTTGGTGAGTTTGTTCATTCATTAAGTGGAAAGTACATCACAGCTGAAGATGTTGGTATGGAAACTGCGGATATGGATACGGTTCGTGAGGTAACACCTTATGTTACTGGAATATCTGAAAGTAATGGTGGTGCAGGAAATCCGTCTCCAATAACTGCTTATGGCGTATTTATGGGAATGAAGGCTGCTGCGAAATTTAAATATGGCTCCGATGTATTAGAAGATAAAATTGTCCTCGTACAAGGCGTTGGCCATGTTGGAGAGGCATTAGTAGAGCATTTGACCAATGAAGGCGCACGCGTTATTATAGCAGATATAAGCGAAGAACGTCTAGAAAAGGTAAGTGCTAAGTATGGTGCCAGTATTTTTAGAGGCGAAAATTTGTTTTCTCAAAAAGTAGATATTTACGCACCGTGCGCTTTGGGTGCAACTATCAATGACGATACCATTTATAATATTCAAGCCAGCATAATTGCTGGTGCTGCAAACAACCAGTTGGCTGAGGAAAATAAACACGGAAAAATATTACAAGATCGGGGCATTATTTACGCACCAGATTTCCTTATCAATGCCGGCGGTATAATTAATGTTTATGCGGAATTGGAGCATTATAACAAACAAGAAATAATGCGTAAAACCGAAAATATTTACAATACCACCTTAGAAATATTAGAACGTGCTCAGCAAAATAACGTCACTACAAATCATGCAGCCGTAAATATCGCTAAGGAACGAATTGCACAACGCAAGGCCGAAAATTTAAATACCTTATAAGATTTAAAAAGTATTAGGTTACTTTTGCAAACTATTAGTTAACTAAAAAGCGCCATGACGTTGGTGTTGTAATTAGGAATAAATAAGTTCTTTAACAATGTTAAATAGAAGACACATTAGAATTAAGGTAATGCAAACACTTTTTGCTTTTGATGGCAACGAGGCGAGTAACTTTAATACCGATCAAAAATTTTTAATGGAAAGCATGGATGGTATGTACGATTTGTATTTACTAATGATGTCGTTATTTATCGAAATCCACAAAAAATCTGAAGATCAATATAAAAAACTTCAAAACCGACTATCGGTTGATTCAAATAAAGTGAAGCCAACTAAGCACTTGGTTAACAATAAGTTGTTGTTGAAAATATCAGATAATAAATTACTTTTAGAATCCATTACCAACCGGAAAATCAACCTTTGGGATTTAGATTTTGAATATGTTGATATTATTTATAAAAACATTGTTAAAAGCGATTTGTTTTCCACTTATACCAAAAAACAAAATCCAAATTTTGAGGATGATAAATATTTCATTGTAGAAATTTTCAAAACAATCATCGCGTCCAACGATAAATTATACGATTATCTAGAAGATAAAAAAATCACCTGGATTGACGATTTACCAATCATAAACACCAACTTACTCAAGCTTTTAAAGCAAGTTAAATCTAATTCATCAGACGGTTATTTTCTGCCAGAACTCTACAAGGATGATGACGATAAACAGTTTGCGATTCAACTTTTCCAAAAAACAATTTTGAATAAAGCTGAACTTTCTCAAGCGATGGTTGGTAAAACAACTAATTGGGATTCAGATAGATTGGCTAATATTGATTCGCTGCTTATTACCATGGCTATTTGCGAATTTCAAAAGTTTCCATCTATTCCTATTAAAGTAACCATCAACGAATATTTAGAAATTGCAAAAGAATACTCAACGCCAAAAAGCAGTACATTTATAAACGGTGTTTTAGATAATTTAGCGAAAGAATATCAAAATAATGGTTCATTAAATAAGGTTGGTAGAGGATTAGTGTAGTTTCAGTTAATCGGTTTAAAGCGTTAAGAGACCTATAAATGTTTTAACAACTACAAAATAATTACTACATTTGACCTTTAATGCAGCAAATCAAATACAATAATTAAAATTTTAAGTAATGAAAAAAGTAATTTTAGGATTAAGTGCTTTGTGTTTAGTAATCACAACTTCATGTAAAGAAGACGCTACCGTAAAAATTAAATCAGAAAATGTTGCTGAAGCAGCAGATAGAGATGCCAATGCGGGTAATTTTCCAATTCTCTCTTTTGATAAAATGGAGCATGATTTTGGTACGCTAGAAGATGGAACGCCTGTTGAAACTACTTTTAAATACACCAATACTGGTAACGCTATGTTAGTAGTAAGTGATATTAAAAGTACTTGTGGATGTACTGTGCCTTCTAACTGGACAAGAGAAGTTGCTCCTGGAGAAACAGGTGAGTTTAACGTAAAGTTTAATGGTAAAGGTGCAAATCAAGTACAGAAATCAGTAGACCTTACAACCAACACCGAAAAAGGTAAAGAAACTGTAAGAATTAAAGCTTTCATTAACCCAAGTTCTACAGCAGGCTCTGCTTCAATTACACCAATTCAATAGTAAGACATGGGTGAAGGAATAGGTTCGTTTTTGCCATTTGTGGCAATGTTTGCAGTTGTATATTTCTTTATGATTGCGCCGCAGCTTAAACGACAAAAGAAAGAAAAGAAGTTCGCTAGTGAAATTAAGAAAGGTGATAGAATTATTACCAAAAGCGGCATGTATGGTAAAATTATAGAACTTAACGATAAAGATAACAGCTGTGTGATTGAAACACTCGCTGGTAAAATTAAGTTTGATAGATCTGCTATTTCTATGGAAATGAGCACCAAACTTCAGTCAACAGCCGAAGCTTAATTTCTTAGTAAAAAAAAACATTTAAAAAAACCGTTTCAATTATTTGAAGCGGTTTTTTTATTACTTCTTTTGTTTTTTAGCGGTTAACTCGGCAATTTTACAAATCACTTCCGTTGCCTTCATCATACTTTCCACAGGAACGTATTCGTATCTCCCATGAAAGTTATGGCCTCCAGCAAAAATATTTGGACAGGGCAAACCCATAAACGATAATTGCGACCCGTCGGTTCCGCCGCGAATGGCTTTTATTAAGGGCTTAATGTCCAATTCTTTCATAGCTTCTTCGGCAATATCAACAGTATGCATGACCGGCAGAATCTTTTCTTTCATATTGAAATATTGATCGGTAATGGTTACTAAAATTATAGGTTTACCGTATTGGCTATTTAATTCTATCGCCAGTTTATGCATCATTTCTTTACGCGCCTCAAATTTATCCCGATCGTGGTCTCTAATAATGTAATGTAATTTGGTTTCATCCACTTTTCCATCTATTTGATGCAAATGAAAAAAGCCTTGGTATTCTTCGGTGTGCTCAGGCGTTTCGAGTCTCGGTAAGGCATTTATAAAGTCGGTTGCAATATACATCGAATTGATCATTTTCCCTTTGGCATAACCCGGATGTACTATTTTACCTTCCACGGTAATAACAGCTCCTGCAGCGTTAAAATTTTCGTATTCTAACTCACCAATTTGGCTTCCATCCATAGTGTAAGCCCAGTCGGCTCCAAATTTTTCTACATCAAATTTATGGGCGCCGCGACCAATTTCTTCATCAGGAGTAAAACACACTCTAATGTTGCCGTGTTCGATTTCGGGATGGTTGATGAGGTATTCCATGGCCGACATAATTTCGGTAATTCCAGCTTTATCATCGGCACCAAGAAGGGTAGTGCCGTCAGTGGTTATGATAGTTTGACCCGTATATTGAAGTATATCATCAAAATAGTCGGGTGATAAAACGATGTTTTTTTCAGAATTTAAAACAATGTCTTTACCATCATAGTTTTCAATAATTTGCGGTTTTACATTGGCTCCAGTGAAATCGGGTGAGGTATCAAAATGTGAAATAAAACCAATAGTTGGTACATCAACATCCACATTGCTAGGCAAGGTAGCCATAACATAGGCATTTTTATCAATGCTAATATCATGCATTCCCATGGTTTTAAGCTCTTCAAAAAGCTTGTTGGCTAAATTCCATTGTTTTTGTGTGCTTGGTGTGGTATCCGAATTTGGATCAGATTCAGTGTCTATGGTTACATAGCTTATAAATCTATCTATAATAGCTTGTTTTGAAATCATTTTTGAATTATTTACTCAAAAGTATTGAACACAATTTTAAGTTACAAGACATCTAGTACATTCTTTTTTGTTGTGTGCTTTTAAGTTATTTTTGCAGGGCAATAATTCTTTTATGTATAAGTATTTCGTTCAACCAATTTTGTTTTACTTCGATCCTGAAAAGGTTCATTACTTCACCTTTTCGCTCATAAAAAACCTATGTAAATTACCTGGAGTTAAGTACATTTTGAAATCAATATACAATTTGGAAAACAAATCCCTAGAGCGTGAAGTATTTGGTTTGACATTTAAAAATCCTGTTGGCCTGGCTGCAGGATTTGATAAAGATGCTAAATTATACAATGAATTATCCCATTTAGGATTTGGCTTTATCGAAATTGGAACCATCACGCCGCAAGCTCAAGAAGGTAACCCAAAAAAACGCTTATTTCGATTAAAAAGGGACCAAGCGATCATCAATAGAATGGGTTTTAACAATGGTGGCATGCATGCTGCCGTCGAGCGGTTAAAGAAAAATAAAAATGTTTTAATCGGCGGTAACATCGGAAAAAATAAATTAACCCCGAATGAAAATGCTGTTGATGATTATAAGTTGTGTTTTGAAGCACTTTACGATTATGTAGATTATTTTGTAGTGAATGTCAGTTCGCCTAATACGCCTAACTTACGGGAACTTCAAGATAAAGAACCTTTAACAAAACTCTTAAATGTACTTCAAATTGAAAACCATAAAAAACAGAAGCCAAAACCAATTTTATTAAAAATTGCACCCGATTTAACAAACGACCAACTTTTGGATATCATAGATATTGTTAAGTCGACTAAAATAGCTGGTGTTATTGCCACCAATACAACAATTAGCAGAGATGGCTTGGAAAGTGATGATAAAGATGAAATTGGTGGTTTAAGCGGAAAACCTTTAACGAAGAAGTCAACAGAGGTAATTAAGTTTTTATCTGAAAAAAGCGGTAAGGCTTTCCCTATTATTGGAGTTGGCGGAATACATTCAGCGCAAGATGCCATTGATAAATTAGATGCGGGTGCGAGTTTGGTGCAGCTTTATACGGGTTTTATATATGAAGGACCAGCACTTATCAAGTCCATTAACAAAGCAATTATGGCCAGAAGCAACTAATAATTTTGAACTACGAAACGCTTATTTCATTTGCATTGGCAACCTCGGCCTTGGCAATTTCGCCAGGACCCGATAATATTTATGTGCTGGTGCAAAGCATTACCAATGGCGTAAAATACGGAATGGCAACAGTTGCCGGACTTATTTCAGGTTGCATCGTGCACACCACTTTATTGGCCTTTGGTTTATCGGCTATTATTAAAACCAACGATCATATTTACACGGCCATAAAAATATTTGGAGCTGCTTACTTGCTGTACCTCGCTTATAAAGTTTTTAGAAGCGATTCAAAGATTAGCCTTTCTGGAGATGCACCAAAAAAGAGTATGCTGCAATTATTTAAGCAAGGCGTTATTATGAATGTGTTGAACCCGAAGGTGACTATTTTCTTCCTGGCCTTTTTCCCTGGATTTTTATTTAGTGACAGTTTGAGTACGGAAATTCAGTTTTACGTTCTTGGTTTTATTTTTATGTTGGTGTCCTTTGTGATTTTTTCAGGTATTGCTTTTGCATCGGGAAGTATTTCTAAATTCACCTCGAGAAATTCAGGGGTGAATCAGTTTTTTAAATGGTTGCAAATTGTTGTATTTGTTGGTATTGCGGTTTATATTCTGCTATAGTTTTAGCTTATCAATCTTCGACGCAAAATTCTTTCTTATATTTGAATTCAAATGAAGCAATCATTGAAAATTATAGAATGTCCGCGGGATGCCATGCAAGGCATCAAGATGTTCATTCCAACCGAAAAAAAGGTTCAGTATATCCAATCCTTATTGCGCGTTGGTTTTGATACTATTGACTTTGGCAGTTTTGTCTCACCCAAAGCAATTCCGCAAATGGTAGATACATCTGAAGTTTTGGCCAAACTCGATTTAAGTAAAACCACTAGTAAATTATTAGCGATTATCGCCAATACCAGAGGTGCACAGGATGCTGCCCAACATAAAGAAATTAATTATTTAGGATTTCCATTTTCCATTTCTGAAAACTTTCAAATGCGAAACACGCATAAAACTATAGCAGAGTCTATTGTGACTTTAAATGAAATTTTAGAGATAGCAGACACGTCTGGAAAAGAAGTCGTTGTGTATATTTCGATGGGTTTTGGCAATCCTTATGGTGATCCATGGAATGTGGATATCGTAGGGGAATGGACTGAAAAATTAGCAACCATGGGTGTAAAGATTTTATCATTGAGTGATACCGTTGGCACTTCCGATCCTGAAACCATCGACTATTTGTTTTCTAATTTAATTCCAAAATATCCACAAATTGAATTTGGTGCCCATTTACATACCACGCCAAGCACTTGGTTTGAAAAGGTAGACGCCGCCCATAAAGCAGGATGCATGCGTTTTGATGGCGCTATTCAAGGCTTTGGTGGCTGCCCGATGGCCAAAAATGAACTTACGGGCAATATGCCAACTGAAAGATTGCTCTCGTATTTTACCCAACAAAAATTAAATAATTTGAATGCTTTAAGTTTTGAAAGTGCTTATAATGAAGCAACCAAGATATTTTCGGTGTATCATTAGAGTTTGTTAATAATAAAAAAGGTTTGCCAAATCAATGACAAACCTTTCACACTTAAAAAAATCACTCAAATAAACTTAAAACCTAAATTCTAAACCACCATAAACGCCAAACGGATGTCCAGGCCTTAATCCTGATGGTACTCTTGATACAGCATACGTTTCGTCAAGTAAATTAATAACATTTGCAGTTAAACTCAGTTGCTTCAATAAATGATATTTAGCCGCAAAATCTACAATAAAATTCGATTCAACCAATTCATTTTGAGGAATGCTACCTGTGCCAGCCATGGTTCGGAATTCGCCATTAAATCTGCCGCTTAAGCTAAGGTCGAATTTGGCGTGTTCTAAACCAATCATCATATTAAATTGATGCTT
This sequence comes from Flavobacteriaceae bacterium, assembly GCA_018402135.1. Lineage (GTDB taxonomy): Bacteria > Bacteroidota > Bacteroidia > Flavobacteriales > Flavobacteriaceae > Paucihalobacter. Next base: position 121,799 of record JAGYJF010000006.1, read on the forward strand.
TGGGATGTATGGTAATTCATCACCTTCGGTTACTTCACCCCATAAACCTTCGTTGCTGCTAAAGCTGGATTGAAATTCGGTGTTTGTAAGAGTGTAACCAAATGTAATTGGAAGACTTAAATTATCATTTTTTGATAATAGGTCGTAATTCAATAATAATTCCAAACCATTAACTAAAACACCACCAGCATTAAACTGTTCTAGTGAGCCAGAACCACCTGTTGCTGCTAAATCACTTCCGAGCAAATTGCTGTAATCGTTGTAAAACCCGATAACTTCACCGCGAATTTCTCCCAATACAAACCTTGAACCTAGTTCGTAATTGATACTTTCTTCAGCTTTCTGTCCCGGTTGGTTACTCGGTGGTGAAAAACCCTTATGAACACCACCGAATACGGAAATATCATTGGTAAAAGCATAATTGAAACCAATTCCAGGAATCCAAACTTCAACGCGATTTTCTCTTTCAGATGCCGATCCAGGATTTCTTCCTGGATTGTTGCTGCCAAAATCTATGCGGTCAAGTAAAATGTTTTCGTAGCGTAAACCTGGAGAAACGGTTAGATTTTTGTATTTAAATTTGTACATAGCAAAGGCAGCTAGAGCATTGGCGCTGCTAATACGATTGGCGCCTGATCCTTCTACAGCATCAAAAGTAAGGTTCATGATACCATTTACGATATTAAAACGATCGTCCCACTGAAATCGATCTTCTTCGTCGTAATGATAACGCAAACCAACTTCTATATCATGAAAGGTTTCATTGCCATAAAAATGGAAATCAAACTTTGATTGAATACCTTGAGAATAATACGCTCTGTTATTGGCACGCACAAAAAAGGCATCGTTGGAGGCGTCTTCATCGCCTCTAATGATAGCCATATGAGAACTAAACTGCTCTGGATTTGATAAAATATCCGTGATACCTACTTTTTCACCATTGGCACTTACGTCATTTAGTTTGTACCAATTTCTTGAAAATTTATTATGGTAAGCTTGGGTGGTCAATCTCAAATCTTTTGTGAAATCTAAGGTATGCGTTAACATCAATTGAACATGCTCGGTGGTAATGTTATCAACTTGCGATGCTGCGTATCTATCAAATGGTGCGTTTGCAAAATCTTCATCTGTTAAACCTAAATAAGTTTCGTTAGAATCTTGATCGGAATATTGAAACTTGGCTTCAAGCGATTGTTGTAGCGACGCTTCCTTTCGGCTATTAACTCTAAACTTCGCTACTACATCGTTGATATCAAAGCCAGTATTCGCACCAGAAGGTAAATTTTTAAATCCGTTGGAAGCATGGTTTAAAAACTCAACCATATAGCCGACAGTTTCCTTTTGATCGCCAACTCTTGCATGTAATTGCGAAGTTTCAAACGAACCATAACTTGCTCTCACTTGTCCTTGAAAGGTGTTTGGTATTTGGGCAGAAACAAAATTAATGGCGCCACCTGTGGTGAACGGTCCGTATTGTATTTGACTACTTCCTTTTAAAATTTCAACAGCTTGCATTCTGGCAACCGATGGGAAATAGTAGGCTGCAGGAGCGCTATAAGGCGCAGGTGCGATGAGTACACCATCTTCCATAATCGAAATTTTCGCACTTCTTTCTGGAGATGTACCTCTTAAACTAATATTAGGTCTAAGACCAAAACCATCTTCTTCGTAAAAATTAACCCCCGGAACCGATCTTAACACCCGATTGATATCGGTATAATTGAATTTTTTAAGTTCTTCAGGTGAAATGTAATAAGAGGAACCTGTTCGATTTTTAGCCACATATTTATTGCCAAAAATAACGTTGGCATTTAAAATTACTTCATCTAGTTTCTGAATTGAATCTTGTGCTTTGGCGGTTTTAGTTTCATCGTTTTGAGAATATACAATTGCGCAGAACGATAATAAAATTGACGTTAGTAGCTTTTTCATTAATTTAGACTTAATATAAATAGTTATATTTTTTCGACTGCAAATGTATTATGCAATTATTAATTTTCAAAGCTTATTTAGAATAAATAAAAATAAAATTCACAACAAAATGTTTATGATATATTTAGTGCTAAAATTATTTTCGGACTTGTCTTTTTAAAAAGAATAGCCTTTCATAATAGCATAAAAAAAAGCAGTATCTTTGCACGCAATTCAAAGTAATTGCAGCATGACAGCACATGAAAATAAAATAGTAGGCGAAGGCTTAACCTACGACGACGTACTTTTAGTACCAAACTACTCAGAAATACTTCCTAGAGAGGTTAACATTCAAACAAAATTCACCAGAAATATTACTATTAATGTTCCGATAGTGTCTGCTGCCATGGATACTGTTACCGAAAGTAAAATGGCCATTGCCATGGCGCGAGAAGGCGGAATAGGTGTGCTTCATAAAAATATGACCATTGAAGAGCAAGCCACTAAAGTGAGAAAGGTAAAACGTGCTGAAAGTGGGATGATTCTAGACCCAGTTACCTTGCCGCTCACGGCAACTGTTCTGGATGCGAAACGCAACATGGCCGAACATAGTATTGGCGGCATTCCGATAGTTAACGAACAAGGGATTCTAAAGGGTATCGTTACCAATAGAGATTTACGTTTTGAGCATGAAAATGATCGTCCGATAGTGGAAGTCATGACCAAAGAAAATTTGGTAACTGCGGCCGTCGGAACATCTTTAAGTGATGCTGAAATTATCCTTCAGCAAAATAAAATTGAGAAATTATTGATTGTTGATGACAATTTTAAGTTAGCTGGACTTATCACTTTTAGAGATATTACGAAGGTTACACAAAAACCAATTGCCAATAAAGACACTTATGGCAGGTTGCGCGTTGCAGCCGCAATAGGCGTAACTCCCGATGCTGTTCAGCGTGCTGCTGCCTTAGTAAAAGCGGGCGTTGACGCTGTTGTTATCGATACTGCTCACGGCCATACCAAAGGTGTTGTTTCTGTTTTAAAAGAAATTAAGAGTAAGTTTCCTAAATTAGAAGTAATTGTTGGAAATATAGCCACAGCCGCTGCCGCCAAATATTTAGTTGAAGCAGGTGCTGATGCGGTTAAAGTAGGTATTGGTCCTGGATCCATCTGTACAACACGTGTGGTTGCGGGTGTTGGATTTCCCCAGTTTTCCGCAGTATTAGAAGTCGCCGCTGCCATAAAAGGTTCAGGCGTACCTGTAATTGCGGATGGTGGTATTCGTTACACGGGCGATATTCCTAAGGCCATCGCTGCAGGAGCCGACAGCGTAATGTTGGGTTCATTGTTAGCTGGCACGAAAGAAAGTCCCGGTGAAACCATTATTTACGAGGGAAGAAAGTTTAAATCTTACCGTGGAATGGGTTCGGTGGAAGCCATGAAACAGGGTAGTAAAGATCGTTACTTTCAAGATGTTGAAGACGATATCAAGAAATTAGTTCCTGAAGGCATTGTTGGTCGTGTACCTTATAAAGGCGATTTAGAAGAAAGTATCCATCAATTTATTGGCGGTTTAAGAGCTGGTATGGGCTATTGCGGCGCTAAAGATATTGCTACCTTGAAAGAAACTGGAAGGTTCGTAAAAATTACAGCAAGTGGTATAAACGAAAGTCATCCGCATAATGTGACGATTACGAAAGAATCACCAAATTATTCCAGATAGAGATTAAAATCATTTAGTTTTTAATGATTTTTTTTACAATTGTATGCGTTTCGCTTTCAATACTTAGAATGTAAATGCCTTTGGTGAATGCTGCTATATCTAAATTAAAATCAATATTATCAAGCGATGCATCTACAAGTTTCTGTCCTAACATCGAATAAACTTTTAAATTGGCGCCTATTAATTGGTTGTCAATTTTTATGGTAACTGAATCTGTTGCGGGAATAGGATAAATAGTAACATTCTTAGCGGCTTGATTGTCAATTGAAAGTGGTGTTTCTTGGTAGATACGTACATAGGCAATTTCCATGGCGTCTTCTGTGAAATTTGGGTCGATAGACGGCTGAACTGCGAAATTTAAAAGTAAATATTGCTCATCATCAAAAGGCCAAGTGTTGGCATTTTTAACTTCGGGGTTGTAAATGTAATGTACATTATCATCAACACTAAATACCATTTGTTCTTCCGTCCAAACTAAAGTGTAAACGTGAAAATCTGTGGACGCGGTTGGGACGATTTGCCCACCTTTATTTATCGTACCACCATGGCTAGATGGCGTGTGCATGGCGCTTTGAACAAAATTTTGATCACTGCCCCAATGTTCCATTATGTCAATTTCTCCACACGCTGGCCATGGGGTTGTTCCAAAATCGTCTGTCCAATAGCCGCCTAGTTCAGTAATATTTTTACCCAAAGTCCAAATGGCTGGCCAAGTGCCAACGCCGCTTGGTAATTTAGCTCTTACTTCTACTTTTCCATAGGTAAATGCAAATTTAGAATTAAGCCGGGCTGAAGTGTATTCTTTGGTAACACCTTGGTCGGTAAAGGTTTCTTTTTTAGCCACCAAATTAAGATTACCGTCACTTTCAAAGGTATTTGTTAATCGGTTAGTATAATGTTGAATTTCGTTGTTATACCAACTTTCTCCGTTGGGCAATAAGGTTTGATGAAACCACTTAGAACCATCAATTACGCCAGAACCATTAAATTCATCCGACCAAACCAAGTAATCAAAATTAGGAATTCCTGGTGCATCTATAGTTCCGTCATACAAAAAATCGTCAATATAGGCGGTCACCAAATCGTTATTGTTTTCCCCATTCACTTGAATTAAAACACGGTTTAAATCGTCTCTATTAACTGGGTTTAGAGAGTTAGGATCTAAATTGAAAAAATTATCATTTGCAAAATCGAAGGTTACTACCTGCCATTCGTCCAAAACAATGGCTTTTTTAATTTCAGTTTGTGTGCTCCACGGTGCGCCTAAAAAACGATTTTGAAGTTTTAGTGCAACCTCATTTGGTCGATTTCCTGTAATACTTTCAGAGGGAACAAATATTTTAAAAGAAAAGGTACGATTTACCGATAAATCAAAATTGGCTAGAACGTCAAATCTTACATTGGCATAAGGGCCACCAACATCATTATAACGCAATACTGTATTTGAATTATTTAAGCTTTCTTGAAAGGGATTTGGATAACTAATATCAATATTGCAATCATCTCCATACCAATTCGTAATAGTGCCATTGCCTTCAAAATCATCTTCAACAGTTTGAGCATTCAGGCTAAAAGATAAAAGGCAAAGAAATAAAAGTTTTAAAACTGACTTAATCATGTTTTTTATTTTTTTGTAAGATATCATTATTAATAGGCAAATGAAAACGAATAACCTATACAAAAGCCATACAAGGTAAAAAGAAATATAAGAATTAGTTATTAATTGTTGTTATTCAATTATATAACTAAAATTGCTGATTAGTTTTGTTACATTTTAACTTTTGATACCTTTTCAGATTTTTACGAAAGTTTTAATAAAATTAGGCATCAATTTAATAGGTAAAAAAAGTATCTTCGTTAATGCTAATGAAAACTAAAAACGCTACTCAAAACATTGCTGTTGTCGGCGCCGGAATTGCTGGTCTGGCAGCTGCCATACGTTTACAAGCTTCAGGGAATGAGGTATCAGTATATGAATCTAATTCGTATCCTGGCGGAAAACTTACAGCATTTACTGCGGAGGGTTACCGATTTGACATGGGCCCGTCTTTATTCACCATGCCTCAATATATTGAGGAGTTATTTGTGCTGGCCAATAAACCTATGCATTCTTATTTTAGTTATAAGCGCAAAGATATTATCTGTAATTACTTTTTTGAAGATGGTACGACTTTTTCAGCTGAGGCTGACATTGCAAAATTTGCCAAATCGGCTTCAGAAGTATTTGATGTTAATGAACAAAGCATAACTGATTACCTCGATAGAAGCAAGAAAAAGTACGATCTTACCGCAAGTTTGTTCTTGGAAAAATCATTGCATAAATTTTCAACCTATTTTAGCCAAGACACCTTAAAAGCAATTTTCAATATTTCCAGTTTAGATATCAATACAACCTTGGCAGATTATAATAGCAAAGTTCTAAACAGCGAAAAACTTGTTCAGTTTTTTAATCGGTTCGCTACCTATAATGGTTCAAATCCTTATCAAACGCCGGGAATTATGTCTATGATTCCACATTTAGAGCAATATTTTGGTACGTATTTCCCAAAAGGTGGGATGCATCAGATAACTTTAAGTCTGTTTGAGTTAGCGAAAGATCTTGGCGTACAATTTCACTTTAATAGTAAAGTTGAGGAAATTATAGCAGCAAACGGTAAAGCAGACGGCATTAAGGTAAATAATGAATTTTTACCTTTTGACATTGTTGTGTCCAATGCCGATGTGGTACCAACCTACCGAAAGTTGTTGCCCAAACACAAGGCTCCTGAAAAAATCCTTTCGCAACCTAGAAGTAGTTCGGCATTGATATTTTACTGGGGAATTAGGCATGAATTTCCCCAATTGGATTTACATAACATTTTTTTTTCTGAAAATTATAAAACTGAATTTGACACTATTTTTAAAGAAAATAACGTCCATCAGGATCCAACAGTGTATATTAATATCACTTCCAAACAAGAGCCAACCGATGCCCCAAAGGGTTGTGAAAATTGGTTTACGATGGTTAATGTACCTAGTAATACAGGTCAAGACTGGGACGAAATTATCGCACGAACCAGAGTCAATGTTATTAAAAAAGTGAGTAAATTATTAAAACGAGATATCGAACCGCTCATAGCTTACGAATCTATTTTAGACCCTAGAGGCATAGAAGCCAATACACAAAGCTATCAAGGAGCACTTTATGGCGCTTCTTCAAACAATAAATTTGCCGCGTTTTTGCGTCATCCCAATTTTAAAAGAAAGATAGATAATCTTTATTTCTGTGGCGGAAGCGTACATCCTGGTGGTGGAATTCCGCTGTGTTTGCTTTCCGGAAAAATTGTTTCTGAACTTATTGAAAAAGCTAGTTAATATGAGTTGGCAACCAAAATATAAACTTTGGATTGGTGTTTTTTTGATTTGGTTGTTTACCATTTCGGGAGTTATTGGCATTAGTTCCGAAAACTCGGAGTGGTTTTTAGCGCTAACACCGGTAAACCTTTTGCTAACATTTGTTATTCTTGTAATTAATATCGAGAAATTTAGTCCAAAAGTTTTATTGGCAATATTTATACCTTTTATATTAGGTTTTATAACAGAAGCGCTGGGCGTCAATTATGGTTTGGTTTATGGCAATTATACCTATGGTGAAAATTTAGGGTTTAAAGTTGTAGGTGTTCCATTATTAATTTGCATAAATTGGGCAGTATTAACCGCGATTACTGCAGATATTGCCAAATATTTTTTTAAAAATATTTGGGTTTCGGCATTGGTTGGGTCTATTTTAATGACTGGTTTGGACTTAATTATCGAAGTTTCGGCCCCTAAATTTGATTTCTGGGAATTTGAAAATGGCATCGTGCCATTACAAAATTATATAGGTTGGTTGGCAACGGCATTTGTAGCGCATTTGGCCTATCAGCATTTTAAGGTAAAAACCAATGCAAATCTCTCTTGGCACATTTATGTATCAATAGTGGTATTTTTTGGTGCCTTCTTATTTATTTAAATGGAACAATACGATTATATCATTACAGGCGCCGGAGCTTCTGGACTTATGCTGGCATACAGGATGGCGCAAGATTCTTTTTTCAATGATAAAACGATTCTTATTTTAGACAAAAATCAGAACCTAACCAACAATCGTACTTGGTGCTTTTGGGAAAATGGTATGGGCGAATGGGAACACCTTTTGAATAAAACTTGGCCAAAAATTTATTTCGGTAGTGAAGATTATTCACAAGTTATTGATGCTAATCCTTACCACTATAAAATGATAAGGAGTGCCAAATTTTATCAAGCACTTTGGAAGATTATAGATAAAAAGGAGCATATAAAATTTTTGAAAGCCAGTGTCAATTCTATTGTCGAACACGATAATCAAGCTGAAGTAATTACAGATAAAGGCACTTTTATTGGAACAAAAATATTTAATAGTATTGTTTTAAACCGAGACTATTTATATCAAAAAAAATATCCGATTTTACAGCAACATTTTATTGGTTGGTTTATTAAAACAGATAATGAAGTATTTGATGATGAAATGGCTACGTTTATGGATTTTGAAATTCCTCAAAATGGTAATACCGCATTTATGTATGTATTACCCACTTCAAAAACTGAAGCCCTTTTTGAATATACCTTATTTTCAGAAAAATTATTGACGAATGACGCCTACGAAAATGCGATAATTGATTATTTAAACAAAAAAGGCATTAAAAATTATACGGTCGAAGAAATTGAGCGTGGTGCCATACCTATGACTTCCTATAAGTTTCATAAACAAAATACACGTCATGTTTTAAATATTGGTACTGCTGGTGGTTGGACTAAAGCCAGTACTGGTTATACTTTCATGAATACCACCAAAAAAACAAGACGATTAACTGAATTTCTGAAAACCGAAAATGATTTGCAGAAGTTTTCAAAACTTACGAAATTTTGGTTTTATGATTTGTTACTCTTAGATGTCTTGGCAAAGTATAATGAAGACGGTCCAAAATTGTTTGCAAGTTTATTTAGAAAAACAAAAATTCAAACCATTTTTAAATTTTTAGATGAAGAATCCACTTTTGTGGAAGATCTTAGAATCGTTACCGCTGTGCCGCCTATACGTTTTGTAAAGGCTTTGTTGAAACGAATGATTTATGGTGTTTGATAAACCTGCCCGCGATGTGGCTTAAGCGCGTCCCTTATAGGTTTCATGTTTGCTTCCTCAACAGCAAGGAAGGCAATCCAATGCATGTCGTTTATGGATTCTGTTCCAAAAACATTAATGTCTAAGGCATTTATCGCGATATATTCTTTTAAATGGATAAGATGGTGATGCGCTATTTGTTCAGCATCTGGACCTCGAAAGTCCCAAATTAATTTTAGTTTACGCATTGGCCAGTGATATGTTTTGTTCCGCGAAATTTTTAAAATCAGTCATGTATTTTAAACTTTGTTTTTTAAAGGTCTTTGGCATCAGCCACAAAAAAAAACGCATTTTAAATGAGGTTGGAATAAACTCATTTATAGAAATCCATTTGGTTATGCCCCGCGCATTCTCTTGAAAAATATTTCGCTGTACGTTGTGCATCCCGCGGGTTGAATAGCTATAATGAATATTAAAAGGTAAATCTTTTTTTGTGATGGTTTCAATCATTTCCATGCTGCGACTTCCAAACTTGTATTGAAGCTTCATTTTTGCACCAAATTGTCCCAGTTCTCCAGAAAGATGTTCGGCAGAAATAAAGCCAGCCTGCCAATGTTTTAAATTATCAACGCTGGTTAACTTCTTAAGCACTTCGGCTCTTGGTAAATCAATCGATATTTCGGTACTGTAGTTCATTTAAATAAAAAAAGCACCCAAATTTAAGGTGCTTTCATCTAAAATTTATAAAAAATTATCGATTTATTAGTTTAAAGGTTTTTACTTGACCTTCAAAAGAAATTCGGGCGAGATAAATTCCTTTACTCACGTTACCCAAATTGAAAGTCGCACTGTTATTAATGGCAACATTTTTCACTAGAAGCATATTTTGTCCTAATAAATTGAACAATTCAATTGAAGCATTTCCATTTAAACCTTCAATAATGAGACTATTGTTTTGTAAATTAGTTTTAATAGCATTAAAGTTATTTTCAACTAAATTTAAGGTTGAATCATAAACTTCAGAAGATGTAAATGTTATGTCAGCAGCACCAGGATTTCCAGTTGGTAATCCTGCACCATAACCTTCATCTGATCTAAATACGCCATTGCCACCGAAAGCATCCATATAAGTAATTACAAAATTAAATGTAATATTGTCTCCAGCACCGATGCCAAGATCAGTTTTATTAAAAGACATTATGAAATTAGCATCTGTTGTATTTGTAGGATTACCTACTCCGGTAATAAATGGAAAGGCAGCATTATCAACTAATTCCCATAATCCGCCGAAAGAAGTATTTACCGCAATCGCAAAATCAGGTTCAAATCCAGAAGGAAAGTTAACAATTGATCGTGTGCCGCCAACAAAAATACCAGCACCAGTTATGGCTCGTCTAAGTTTATCGCCAGCATCAGGGTCTGCAAAATTAGCCGTTGAGGCAAATCCGCCGGCTCGGCTGTCAATATAAACCACCATTTCGTTGTTAAAATCACCAATACCTTTATTAAAGGTAAGGGTTACAATATCACCGTCGTCGGCAATTGTCATATTACTACCACCAACTGGTTCGCCAAATCCACCGTTACCGTTGCCATTGTAATTGGTTTGTGCTATAGCTTCGACAGATATTAGTGTTAATAAAATTAGTAGAATGAGGAGTTTTTTCATCATAAAAAGTATTTTTAGAATATAAATTTAATTAAATACTGCGTTTTTCCAATATTTCAAAGACACGAAAACGTTTTCGTGTTTATAAGTTTAGTTGGCAAATTAGCTTGAACACAATAAATTTAGAATTTAGAGGTTCGTAAATCAAACAATGAATCGGGATCTTCAATTGTTGTGCTAAAGTGTAATTATGTTATTTTTGCGTTTATAAAAACTTGTATTGTTATGTTTAAAAAAATCTGTATTGTAATTTGGTTGTTTATCTCAGTTGTCGGCAACGCTCAAATAAACAACGATGAAGTTCTTTTCACTGTTGAAAATACGCCAATTACCATTTCTGAATTCAAGAGAGTTTATAACAAAAATTTAGATTTGGTCAAGGACGAAAGTCAGAAGGATATTGATAATTACTTGCAACTTTACATTAATTATCAGCTCAAATTAAAAGAAGCCAAGCGTTTAAAATTTGATGAGGAAGCTTCTTACACGAGAGAATTTGAGTCCTATAAAAAACAATTGCTAAAAAATTATAGTTCAGATGCTGAGGTTACCGATGAATTGGTAAAAGAAGCTTACGATAGAACGGCTTTTGATATTGACGCTTCGCACATTTTGGTACGCATCGATCTGGCAGAAAAGGATACAACTTTAGCCTATAACAAAATTAAAACCTTTAGAGAAAGAGCTTTAAATGAAGGTTTTGACAACGTGCGAGCTTTGGTTCACGACGGTCAAACTATATACGGTGAAGAATTGGGTTATTTTTCAGCCTTTAAAATGGTGTACGATTTTGAGACCGTAGCTTATAATACCAATGTTGGAGAAATTTCTCAACCTTTCCGCACACAGTTTGGTTACCATATTGTAAATGTGAAAGATAAACGGCCTTCAAGAGGTGAGGTTTCGGTGGCTCATATAATGGTTTCACTAAATCAAACCGATGAATCCGTAGATCCAGAAGTTCGAATTAACGAAATTTATAAAAAATTAAATCAAGGTGAAACGTTTGAAGCCTTGGCTAAACAATTTTCCGACGATAAAAGTTCTTCTAATAAAGGTGGTGCTTTGGCGCCATTTAAAGGCGGGCAGTTAAGTGCGATAGAATTTGAAGATGTGGCATTTTCACTTCAGCAAAAAAACGAGGTGTCTAAACCTTTTAAAACACAATACGGATGGCATATTGTTAAATTGATTGATAAAAAATCATTGCAATCGTTTGAAGAATTAAAACCTGAATTGCAAAGCCGCGTACAACGTGACTCACGTTCAAAATTAATCAATAAGGCTTTGGTTAATAAGCTAAAATCCAAATACAATATAAACGAAAAATCAAAAAATTTAAGCTCTTTCGAAAGCATTTTAACACCTGAATTTTTCGCCAGAACTTGGCGCGTACCTGAAACTATTGAAGACACTGTAATGTTTCAAATTGATAGTATCAACTACAGTTCAAAAGATTTTGCACAACACCTAGAAACCAGCCAAAAAAGTTATTTTGGTAAAACAACCGATTTCGCTTATTTGATTGAAGCTGAATATAACAATTTTCTAGATGCTAGTATTTTAAAGTATCATGAAGACAATTTAGAGTTCACAAATTCTGAATTTGCAAGTATTTTAAATGAATACAGGGATGGATTGCTGTTATTCGATTTAATGGAAAAGGAAGTTTGGAACAAAGCCATGAAAGATTCTGTTGGTTTACTAAACTATTATGAAAATCATAAATCTGATTACAATTGGGAAGAAAGAATTGATGTTGTGATTGCAACTTCGGCCAGCAAGAGTGATGCTGAAATAGCTTTAAAAATGCTTCAAGATGGCGTTCTTGTTGATGCTATCAATACCAAATTAAATAATAACAATCAGCAGAAAGTAATTTTCACCAAAGGCATTTATGCCACAAATCACGAAAAATTACCATCAGACCTAGAAATTGCGAAGGGCATTTCAAAAATATACAGTCACAATGAGGCTTATCATGTGTTTTTAATTAATGACATACTTCCTGTAACTACCAAAACCTTTGAAGAAGCGCGAGGTAAAGTGGTGAACGACTATCAAAATCAAATAGAAAACCAATGGATTGAAGACCTGCGTTCCCGATTTAAGGTCACAGTAAATGATAAGGTTCTTAAAAAAGTAAAATCACAGTTAAAATAATTTTTTTGAAATATCAAATCTTCATAGTATTGGTTTTGTTAGCCGTTTGTACTTCGTGCCAGTTTTTCAAGCCGTCATCGCCTGGCGAAGCAATAGCGAGAGTTAATGAAAGCTACTTATTTAAACAAGATTTGAAAGATGTAATTCCCGAAGGCATTTCTCAAGATGATAGTTTGGTAATAGTTTCAAACTATATCAACAAATGGGCCTTGCAAATTTTATTACAAACAGGAGCTGAACAAAATTTGCCCGACAAAAAACAAGAAGAATTCAATAAACTAGTCGTCCAATATAAAAATGATTTATACACAAAGGCCTATATTGAAGCCTTGGTAAGGCAAAATTTGGATGAAACGGTAAGTAAATCAGAATCAGAAGAAGTATACGAGCAAAATAAAGAATCGTTTAAACTAAATGAAGATTTATTGAAATTCAGATATATAAAAATACCCAAAAACACCCTTAATTTAAATGAAGTTACCAAGCGCTTTAAGTCCTTTGATCTAGAAGACCGTCGCTATTTAGATTCTATTGCGGTACAGTTTAATGCTTATTCGCTTAACGATTCGGTTTGGATACGTTTTAGCCAAGCCATTGAAAAAATACCAGTTGTAACCATAAGCAATAAAAACGAACTGTTAAAAAAATCTAATTTCGTGCAACTCAAAGATTCATTAAACCTATATTTGATGCAGGTTAATGATGTTTTAGCTCCAAATGATTATGCACCATTAGAATACGTTCAACCAACGGTTAATCAAATAGTTATTAATAAAAGAAAGCTTGAACTCATCAAGCAACTCGAAAATGATATCATTAAAGATGCAAACAGAAACAAAAAATTCGAAATCTATAATTAAAAAGCAGTTACTGCTCACTGTGTTACTGTGTTTAGTTGGTTTTACCTGGTTAACTGCACAAGAAATTATTGAAGACAAAGTTAAGGAAGCAGCAGTTGATTCTATAAAAAGTACATCCAAGCAAAAAATTGATGGTGTGGCAGCCGTAATTGGAGATTTTATCTTGTTAGACTCTGATATTGATAAGGAATATGCACAAATTCAAGCCGCTGGAGGTTCGGTAAAAGATTTTACCAGATGTGAACTTTTTGGAAAACTTTTGGAAGATAAACTATACGCACATCATGCCATACAAGATAGTATTATGATAAATGAGTTAGAAATTCGTTCGGGTGTAGATCAGCAAATCGAGAGCTTTTTGGCGCAATCTGGTGGTACCATTGATGAACTTTTAAAATTTTACAATAAATCTTCTGAAGCAGAACTTCGCGAAGAGATGGTTGAAATAAATAAAAACATGAAGCTTGCAGTTGATATGCAGCGAAAAATTGTTGATGATATCGAAGTGACTCCTGAGGAAGTGCGTCAATTTTTCAACGATATTCCCAAAGACGAAAGACCTCGATTTGGCACAGAATTGCATGTTGCTCAAATTGTAGTGATACCAAAAGTTAATGACGAAGAAGTTGATAAAGTTATCAATCAACTCAAACAATTTAAAGCCGATGTTGAGGATAACGGTGCTAGTTTTACCTCTAAGGTAGTGCTATATACCGACGACGTTGCCTCAAAAAGATCAGGAGGAAAATATATTTTGAATAGAAAGCGACCTCAAATGGTTAAGGAGTTTAGAGATGTTGCTTTTTCGCTCCAAGAAGGCGAAATTTCAGAACCATTCAAAACAGATTTCGGTTACCATATTATTTTCAAGGAAAAAGAACGTGGTCAAGAAATTGATGTAAGACATATTTTATTACGTCCAAAATTAACCCCGGATGCGATAAAGGAGGCCAAAGATAAAATTGAAACAGCACGCCAACGTATTATAGGTGGAGAACTAACTTTTGCCGAAGCAGCGCTCGAATATAGCGACGAAACCGAAACCAAATTTGAAGGTGGAAAGTTAATCAATCCTATGACCCAAGATTTTAATTTTGAATTGACCAAAATGGATACGCAAATGTACACTGAAATTCAGGATTTAAAAGATGATGAGGTCAGTCCAGTTTTGCAAGATGAAGACAGAATAAACGAAATCAAGTTTAAAGTTTTAATGGTCACCAATAGAATTGATGAACACGATGCCGATTTTTCAAAAGATTATTTAAAAATCAAGCGTTTGGCACTTCAAGAAAAACATCTTGATGCAATCGCCAAATGGCAAGATGAGAAAATCAACGATACTTATATCAAAATTAACGGTGAGCATAGAAAATGTAATTTCACTGGAAATTGGTTAAAAAATTAATATTATATGTCTGACGTTGCTGTAATTGAACAATTTGTAAAAAAATATAACGAGCTAAAAAAGGAAATTTCAAAGGTAATCATTGGTCAAGAGGAAGTTGTAGATCAAATATTAATTGCTATTTTTTCTGGAGGTCATGCACTATTAATTGGGGTTCCTGGTTTGGCAAAAACGTTGATGGTAAATACGATTTCGCAAGCCTTAGGTTTAGATTTCAAACGTATCCAGTTTACACCAGATTTAATGCCTAGTGATATTTTAGGTAGTGAGATCCTTGATGAAAATAGACACTTTAAATTTATCAAAGGACCTATTTTTGCCAATATAATTTTGGCAGATGAAATCAATAGAACACCTCCAAAAACCCAAGCAGCTTTGCTTGAGGCAATGCAAGAGCGCTCAGTGACTGTATCTGGGCACCGTTACCAGTTAGACCATCCGTATTTTGTATTGGCGACTCAAAACCCAATTGAACAAGAAGGAACGTATCCTTTACCCGAAGCGCAATTGGACAGATTCATGTTTGCCATTAATTTAGAATATCCAACCTTTGAAGAAGAAGTACAAGTTGTTAAATCTACCACAACCGATGTGCAAGCTCAGGTTAATTCGCTTTTTCACGCACAAGAAATTATAGATTTTCAAAATGTAATTCGACGCATTCCAGTGGCGGATAATGTTATAGAATACGCCGTAAGAATGGTAAGTAAAACTAGACCAGCTTCAGAAAACAAAACAGAACTTGTAAAAGAGTATGTTGATTGGGGTGCCGGCCCAAGAGCTTCTCAAAATTTGATATTAGCGGCCAAAACACATGCCGCAATTAACGGTAAGTTTTCACCAGATATTGAAAACATCCAAGCCATAGCCAAAAGTGTATTGAGACACCGTATCATTAAAAATTACAAAGCCGAAGCCGAAGGTATTTCAGATGAGCATATAATTGAAAGTTTGTTTTAATTATATCCAAGTATAAGTCTGTATCACACTGATTTTTTAAGCTATTTACTGCTTAACAAGTGGTAATAATCAAAATTAAGACGGGATTATTTTGACGATTTAAAAAATTTACACCCTAAAAAATGCGAAATTCATTAATATAGCTTTAATTAAGTGTAATTATTTAAATATAATGCAATGAAATTTAGTTTTTGTTACATATTTTTAATTTTATTTTGGTTTTCGTACCTTTGCAACACTTAAAAATAACTCTAACTTATAATATATGGCATTCGATATTGACATGATAAAAGAGGTTTACGGCCAAATTGCAGAACGTGTGGATAAAGCACGCAATGTGGTTGGCAAACCATTGACACTTTCAGAGAAAATTTTATACGCACATCTTTGGGATGGTGCAACCAACAAGGCATTTACAAGAGGAAAAGATTATGTAGATTTTGCTCCAGACCGTATCGCATGTCAAGATGCTACGGCACAAATGGCATTATTACAATTTATGCAAGCCGGAAAAGATAAAGTTGCAGTGCCAACCACTGTACATTGTGATCATTTAATTCAAGCTAAAGATGGCGCGGCAACAGATTTAAAACATGCTAATAACGTTAGCAGTGAGGTGTTCAATTTTTTAGAGTCTGTATCGAATAAATATGGTATCGGATTTTGGAAACCAGGTGCTGGTATTATACATCAAGTTGTTTTAGAAAATTATGCATTCCCTGGTGGCATGATGATAGGTACCGATTCTCATACAGTAAATGCGGGTGGTCTTGGTATGATTGCCATAGGCGTTGGCGGTGCAGATGCTGTAGATGTTATGGCCGGAATGGCTTGGGAACTGAAGTTTCCAAAACTAATAGGTGTTAGGTTAACAGGTAAATTGTCAGGATGGACTGCACCAAAAGATGTTATCCTTAAGGTTGCTGAAATTCTTACTGTTAAAGGTGGAACAGGTGCCGTTGTAGAATATTTTGGACCAGGGGCAATCTCAATGTCTTGTACTGGTAAAGGAACGATTTGTAATATGGGAGCAGAAATTGGTGCAACAACTTCCACCTTTGGATATGACGAATCTATGGAGCGTTATTTACGTGCAACCGACCGTGAGGATGTTGCCGACGCAGCCAATAAAGTTAAAGAATATTTAACAGCTGATCCTGAGGTTTACGCAAATCCGGAAGCTTATTTTGATCAGGTAATTGATATTAATTTATCAGAATTAGGCCCTCTATTAAACGGACCGTTTACGCCAGATTTATCAACAACCGTTGGTAAAGAAATGACAGAGAAAGCAACAGCGAACGAATGGCCAATGCAAGTAGAATGGGGGTTAATTGGTTCTTGTACCAATTCATCTTATGAAGATTTATCGCGTGCGGCATCAATTGCGCAACAAGCATTAGATAAAGGATTGAAAACCAAAGCAGAATTTGGAATCAATCCGGGTTCGGAGCAAGTAAGATATACTGCCGATCGCGATGGCATTCTTCAAGTTTTTGAAAAATTAGGAGCCACAATTTTTACCAATGCTTGTGGACCTTGTATCGGACAGTGGGCGCGCTACAGCGATCCTAAAAATGCTCCAAAAAATAGTATTGTACATTCTTTCAACCGAAATTTTGCCAAGCGTGCTGATGGCAATCCAAATACGCATGCCTTTGTTGCTTCACCTGAAATAACTGCTGCTATCGCTATTGCTGGACGTTTAGATTTTAACCCGATGACGGATAAATTAATAAATGAAAACGGTCAAGAGGTAATGCTAGACGAACCAACTGGATGGGAACTACCTCCGAAAGGCTTCGAAGTAAAAGACAATGGCTATTTAGCACCCAAAGAAGACGGAAGCGACGTGGTTGTTAAAGTGTCAAAAGAATCTGAAAGATTGCAGTTATTAGAACCCTTTTTGCCACTTGGAGATACGATTACCGGTGCTAAATTATTGATAAAGGCTTTTGGCAAATGTACTACAGACCATATTTCTATGGCTGGACCTTGGTTACGCTATCGCGGACATTTAGATAATATTGCCAATAATACATTAATAGGTGCTGTGAACGCTTTCAATAAGCAAACTAATTTTGTGAAAAACCAGCTAACTGGTGACTATGGTGGTGTTCCAGATGTACAGCGTGAATATAAAAAAGCGGGAATCAAAACCATCGTTGTCGGTGATCATAATTATGGCGAAGGTTCTTCAAGAGAACATGCCGCTATGCAACCTAGACATTTAGGTGTTGCGGCTGTTTTGGTAAAATCATTTGCGCGTATTCACGAAACTAACCTTAAAAAACAAGGGATGTTAGGCTTAACTTTTGCCAATGAAAATGATTATGATTTGATTAAAGAAGATGATACTTTCAACTTTTTAGATTTAAATCAATTTGCTCCAAATAAAACACTTACTATTGAAGCTGTGCATAAAGATGGCAGTAAGGATATTATTGTAACGAACCATACTTACAATGATGCTCAAATTGCTTGGTATAAAGAAGGCTCTGCATTAAATTTAATTAAAAGGCAAAATAACGCATAGTTTAGAAGCATTTAAATTGAAATATCAATAAGGCTCTTAATTAAAGTTAAGAGCTTTTTTTATGTAAATTGTATATTAAAATCTCGTCTAAAGTGGGTATAGAATCCAAACGCATGAATGAAAAAGGCAAGCCAAAAAAGAAGAAGTCACAACTTAGTAATATTCTATTTTTAATTGCAATAGTGTTGCTTATTGTGCCACAAACCAGAATACCAATTCAAATTGCGTTACACAAAGTAGTTGGTGCATTTGGCCCATCAGTAAAATCTGATGACGACGCGGTTACTTTAGATAATTATAATTGGCAATTAATAAACGATCGTGGCGAACAATTTGATTTTAATGATGCAAAAAACAAAGTAGTTATAATTAACTTTTGGGCTACTTGGTGCCCGCCATGTATTGCCGAAATGCCAAGTTTAAACAAATTGTATAAAGCTTACGAGGATAAAGTAATTTTGCTTTATGTTTCAGATGAAGCTAACGAAACCCTATTAAAATTTAAGGATAAAAACGATTATAACTTCCCGGTGTATCATTCAATAGCGGCGTTGCCTTCAGAATTTGATGTAACTTCAATTCCAAGAACTTTTGTAATAGATAAAAAGGGTAGAGTAGTGGTTGATAAAACTGGTGCCGCTAATTGGTTTAGTAACAACTTTAAAGAGGAACTTGACAAGTTAATTGCAGATTAGTTTTTGAAATACTTAAAAGGAACAATCAGCATACCGAAATTTTCACCTTTGTTTTTTCCCAAATGTTTGTGATGAATTTTATGTGCTCGTCGTACACCACGTGCATAGGCATTATCGATATTTCTCAGCCACTTAAAACGTTGGTGAATAAAGACATCGTGAACAATAAAATAAGCTAAACCGTAAGCCATGATACCTATTCCAATGGGCAAGAAATACCACAAACTATAGGTAGACCAAAAATACCAGCAGCTCATACTAACAACAGCATAAAAAATAAAAAAGGCGTCGTTACGTTCAAACCAGCTTTTGTGATCTTTGTGGTGGTGATCTCGGTGTAAAGTCCACAAATAACCATGCATAATATATTTATGTGTAAACCACGCATTAAATTCCATGATTAAAAAAGTGGCAATAAAGACTAATATCCAAAGTGCTGTTTGCATACTACAGTTTTACATTAAATTTAATTGATATTTTACATAACTCCTAGTTAGAAGCTCTACCTTTTTGTAATTTGGAACTCTAATACGGGTAGATTTAATTTCCAAAGCTGGTGTATTCTTAAGCTTTTCTAACAGTTTGTTGTAATACCTATAAGCCATAAAAACACCAAATTTTGCCTCTAAAGGAAGATTTTTAATGCCTGCTAACCCTTTTTCGAAATCTGCTTCAATGTCTTTTATTATGAGCAATTTTGCGGCTTCATCTAAATGATTAAGATCGGTATTTGGAAAATATGTTCTGCTCAAATCTTCAAAATCTGCTTTTAAATCTCTTAAAAAATTAACCTTTTGAAAAGCGGAGCCTAAACTCATGGCGGCATCTTTCAATTCGTCGTATTTTTGATGATCGCCTTTTACAAAAACTTTTAAACACATTAAACCCACAACATCGGCCGAACCATAAATGTAAGCCTTGTATTCTTCTTCGGTTAAGTACGTTTGTTTGTGTAAATCTAAACTCATACTTTTCATGAAAGCATCTACTAGGTGTTTGTCAATATTGTATTTATGATATGTTTCTTGAAACGAATTTAAAATAGGATTCAAACTAATTTTATGCTCAAGGGCATATTCTAAGTCTTCTGAAAAACGTTTAAATAAAATTTCCTTATCGAAGTCGTGAAACGTATCAACTATTTCATCGGCAAACCTTACAAAGCCGTAAATGTTGTAAATGTCCTGCCTGATTGTTTCAGACAACATTTTAGTAGCCATAGAAAATGACGTGCTGTAAGATTGGGTAACCAACTTACTACATTGTCTAGAAACCGAATCGAATAGTGTTTTCATTTGTTATGACTTAAAATCATTTCTTTTAGTAGCAATATAGTTTTTTTAATTTAGTTTAAATTGTTTTGATATCAATTCTGAAACTAACTTACCTGATATTAACGATGGTGGTACACCTGGTCCTGGAACCGTAAGTTGACCCGTAAAGAACAAGTTGCTCACTTTTTTACTCTTCAATTTGGGTCTTAAAAATGCGGTTTGAAGTAAGGTGTTAGCCATTCCGTAGGCATTTCCTTTGTAGGAATTATACTGATCAATAAAATCATTAACACAGAATGATTCCTTAAATATAATATTTTTTCTAACCTTTTGCGCTGTTAGTTTTTCAAATCTGTTGATAATTATGTCAAAATATTGTTGCCTTAAGGTTTCATTATCTTTTAGATCTGGTGCAATAGGGATGAGGAAAAACCCTGTTTCACAATTTTCAGGTGCCATACTCGCATCGGTAACCGACGGAAAATTTGCGTAGAAAAGGGGGTTTTCTGGCCATTTGGGATTGTCATAAATTTCTTCTGCATGTTGTTCAAAATCAGTGTCAAAAAATAAATTATGATGTTCTATATTTTGCAACTTTTTATCAAATCCTACATAAAATAATAAGGACGATGGTGCGAAGATTTTCCTCTGCCAGTATGCTTCAGAATATTGACGATATTCTAGATCTAACAATGTTTCGGAATGGTGATAATCGGCACCGCTTAATACCACATCGAAATTTAGAGATTCACCATTTACTGTTATAGATTTGGCTTTCTTATTTTCGACGTCAATTTTTTCGACGTTGCTATTTGTATTTATGGTTACACCTAATTCTGCAGCTAAACTTGTCATGGCTTTAATAATTTCGTACATGCCACCTCTAGGATGCCAAGTGCCAAGTCCAAAATCGGCAAAATTCATAAAACTATAAAAAGAAGGTGTGTTGCTCGGTTTTGCGCCTAAAAAAAGAACTGGAAATTCTAGAGTTGAAATTAATTTAGGATTTTTAAAATTCTTGCGAACTTCGGAACTGATTGTTTTAAAAAACTGATCTACGCGCGTTATAGTTTCTGGAGTTACTAATTCTAATGGTGATAAACCCGGCCTTAAAACAATTTTATTTATGGCAATATTGTAATTGTCTTGTGCTTTTGAAATAAACGCTCTTAAAGGTTTAGAACTTCCAGGTTCGATGCGCTCAAATTCTTCACATATACTATCCATACAATCACCAATAGTAATTATTTCGTCATGGAAAAATATTTTGTAGGCAGGTTTCAATTTATCAAGAACATAATAGTCGCTAACGGACTTACCAAAATCGTTAAAAAATTTATCAAAAATATCTGGCATCCAATACCAACTTGGACCAATATCGAAGGTGAAACCATCTTTAATTAACTGCCTGGCACGTCCACCAGTTGTACTGTTTTTTTCAAAAATGCTAACATCGAAGTTTTGCTGAGCCAAATAACAAGCTGCAGACAACGACGAAAAACCAGAACCTATAATTGCTATTGAAGTCTTCATGTTCAACAAAAATAGCAAAAAGGTGAACAAAAAATAAGGTATATCAAAATTTTACAAATCTTTAACTAGTTGGTCAATGGACAAGAAGGCCTTGATGTTTTTTGGAAGCTTTTCGAGATCTAATGCTGTTAGCATTTTTCCTAAAACAAAGAATTTAACATGACTGTGAATCAATAATTTGTTCTTAACATCTTCTATATATTGATGTATTTCTTCTTTTTCAGGCTTAACTGTGAAATATGACACAAAGGTAACATCGTCATAATAATTTACAATGTCAACCAAACTGTCCAGAGGTACGCTTTGACCCAGAAATATTGATTGATGACCATGCGCTACAATTTCATAATTAATATACATTATTCCAAGTTCATGAACTTCATTATCTGGTAAGTAACATATAAAAGTTTTAGTACTTGTTTCAGAATTAGCTTGAATATTTTCAGTATTGATCAATATTTTTTGACGAATTAATGACGTTAAAAAATGTTCATGTGCTGGGGTAATGGTGTCGGTTTGCCAAAGTAAACCAAGCTCTGTTAGTAGCGGAATAAAAATGGTGTAGAAAATGTCACGAAAAGATTTTTCTTTTTCTAGGCGTTCGTAAGTTTTGTAAAATAAAACTTGGTCAAAATTAAGCATAGACAACTTAAACGAATTAATTGCATGACTATTTAAGTTACTTTTCGCAGCAATTTGTCTAACCAATTCGGGTATTTTATTTCCCTCTAAAGTAGCGATTTTTGATATTTTGTACCCGTTGTTATTAAGGTAACTAACGTTAAGTAATTTTTGAAAATCGGCGAGCTCATAAAACCTAATATTTGTATCTGTTCTATTGGGAGAGAGTAAGTTATATCGTTTTTCCCAAATACGAATGGTATGGGCTTTTATGCCTGTAAGATTTTCTAAATCTTTTATGCTAAATTTGCTTTTAACGTTGTTCATTATTAAATTAAAAAAGTTAAACAAAATTACATTATTTTCGACAATAACGGACTTGTTTAACAAATTTTATAAATAATTTTAAAAATTGATATAAGTGCGCACGAGAAGACTCGAACTTCCACAACCTAAGCGGTCATTAGGCCCTCAACCTAACGCGTCTACCAATTCCGCCACGTGCGCATAAAAAAATGAAGTAAAGCTAAAAAAAAAGCTAAGCAAAAGCTTAACTTTATGTGACCTGGCTGGGGCTCGAACCCAGGACCCTCTCCTTAAAAGGGAGATGCTCTACCAACTGAGCTACCAGGTCGGTTCCTCTTTCGAGGGTGCAAATATAAAACGATTAATTTATAATACAAATGTTTTTTTCTGATTAATTGTTCGTTTTTTTTCAAGTATTTTTGAGGATAAATTTATTAGTATTTAAGAGCATGAATATGAGTGTTTTTTTAGTTGGATATATGGGTTCAGGAAAGTCGATAGTTGGCAAATATTTGGCACAAAAACTCAGATTTGAGTATTTAGATTTTGATAATTACATAGAACAAAAGTTAGGTTTAACGATTTCTGAAATTTTTAAAACTAAAGGAGAACTGTTTTTTAGATCTCAAGAACAGTTGTTTTTAAAGGAAGTTTTAGATCTTGAAAGAACAGTTGTTTCCTTAGGAGGCGGAACACCTTGCTATGGCGATAATATGAAGGTTCTAATTTCATCTGGCAATGTGGTAATCTATTTAAAGGCTTCGGTGGATACACTCACAAGTCGTTTAACTACGGAAATTTCAAATAGGCCTTTGATAAAACATCTTAATAACGAAACCGAATTAAATGATTTTATACGCAAGCATTTATTTGAGCGGAATTATTACTACCAGCAAGCCCATCATAAAGTTGTGGTTGATGATAAAAGTGTAGCACAAGTAGCACTCGATATAATAGAATTATTACACTAAAGAAGCCTCAAATTGTCCTTTATTTAGTACAACTTCAACATGTTCATTGATTGATGTTGAAAGAGAAATTCCTTTAAAATCCGCTTTAACGGGAAATTTTTTATGATTTCGATTTACCAAAACAACGGTTTTAAATTGATTTAAAGGAACATTTAAAAAGTGCTTTATACCGTAAATAAGGGTGCTGCCAGAATTTAAAACATCATCTACCAATACCAACGATTTATGAGTATACAATTCCTCTGATAAAGAAGTTTTTATCAAATTTCTTGGGTTTTTTTTATCAATGTATACTTGGCAAAGATGCACCTTAATATCTGAAATTTCTTCAATAACACCTTTTAGTTCCTCTGCCAGCAATACGCCATTGCCTTGAATGCCAGCTAAAATTATATAACTTTCATTCACATTGTTTTCGTAGATTTGATAGGCGATTCGTTTTATTTTATGTACGATGGCTTCGTGCGTTAAGATAATCTGTTTGCTTTTTTTCATATCATTTTATTTTCTCAAACATAAAAAAGAGCTCTTTGTTTCTTCTGGAAGGTTCTGAATTATAACAACGCTCTAATGTTTTTATATTAAAATAGGTATTAAATAATTTTCTGTATTCTGTTTCGCTTCCTCCAAATGGTGGGCCTTGTTCAGTTAATTCGAAATCGAATAAAACACCAGCAATTTTACCTGACTCGTTCAGTAAACTTTTACATTTGTTCGCATAGGCTGTTCTTAGTGAAGGAAGCAATGCGCAAAAAAAAGTTTGCTCAAGAATCAAATCAAAGGTTTCATCTAAATCAAAAAAGTTTCCCATAATAATTTGCTCATCAGGAAAATCACGTGTTCGTTTTTTAAATTCAACCAGTGGTTTGGCCGCTAAATCTATGATGTATATATTTTTAAAATTCTGATTCCAAAGGTAGGCTGCTTCATAACTGTTTCCTGCACCTGGAATTAAAATTTTCAAATTTTTATTTTTTAGTTGATCTATATAGCATTTTAGTGGTGTTGATATTTTACCTAAGTCCCAACCAGTTTCATCTTTTAAATAACGTTCGTTCCAGTAGTGTGGGTTAAAGCTCTGCATCGTCTTCATCTTTATAGTCTTCTATATCTCTGCGGTCTTTTTTGGTTGGCCGGCCAGTGCCTTTTTTTCGGTAGTAATCTTTTGAATACTTCAATAATTCCAATGCTTCAAATGATTCCTTAGGCGTTACATCGGTGCGATAGATATCTACTAACTTTGCGCCTAATCTGCTTTCTGGTAGATCATTGATTTTTAGTTTATAATTGATTTGATCTTTTCTCAACTCAATTTCATCAAGAGGATAAACCTCTCTACTGGGTTTAACCACCTGGCCATTAATTTTAACATGACCTTTTTTCACGGCTTCCGTCGCGATGCTTCTTGTTTTATAATATCTAACACACCACAAAAATTTATCAACTCGCATATAAAATAGATAAAAAACTACGTTAATCTTATGATACAAAAATATTATAAAATTGTATCTTGCACCCTCAAAAATAAGCAATATTGGCACTGTTTCTATCTAAAACACTAGCTTAACAGTATAAAATAAACGAAATGAAAAGAATATTTACCGTCTTAGGACTTGTTATATTAGTAATTGGAATAGGTTGTTCTCCTGATGATCCTGATTTTGTTCCAGTTCCAGAACGCGACCGCTCAGAGCAGCAATTGACAGATAACGACTCCTTATTAGGATACTTTGAAACACATTACTACAATTGGAGCGAATTACAAGTTACCGGGGATATAAGCATTGATGATATTGTTATATCAGAATTGCCAAAAGATGAAGATGGCAATTATCTTGCACTACCTGATCCTGATAACAATAGAATGTTAATGGGTAATGTTGACGCTTACACTACTACTTTTAGGGACATAGAATACACCTATTATATATTGAGTTTAAATCAAGGAGGTGGCGAGGCGCGACCCAATTTTTCTGATAATGTAAGGGTTCGTTATTCTGGAAATTTACAAAATGAAACTGTTTTTGATAGCGCCGCAAGCCCTGTTGTTTTCGATTTAACAAACGTAGTGCCAGGATGGAACAGAGTGATGCCTAAGTTTAACGCCGCTTCTTCATTCACAATAAATGGTGATGGCACGGTGCAGTACTTTGATTATGGAGTTGGTGTAATGTTTATTCCTTCTGGTTTGGCCTATTTTGCAACACCGCCTTTTGGAGTTCCTGTTTATTCCAATCTTATTTTTAAGTTTGAATTATATCAAACGGAAGTATTAGACCACGATAACGATGGTATTCCATCGTATATGGAAGATTTAGATGGTGACTTTAATTTATTTAATGATGATACAGATGGTGATAGAATCCCTAATTATTTAGATTCCGATGATGATGGTGATGGTGTGCCAACCCGCGATGAAATAATTATCAATCCCGATGGCACGATACAATTTCCAGATTCAAACGGAAATGAAACTCCAGATTATTTAGATTCTACGTATCCTGAAAACTCCTAATAAAAAAAGCCACTTTTTCGAGTGGCTTTTTTTATTAGAGTAATTTTATAGATAAACTCAGTATGAGTTGTTCTGGTCGCATATCTATTCTACCACCTATACCTAGGTTATTATCTAGAAAGGTTGCTTCGTTTTCATTAAAACCTCTTTCGTAGCGTAAGTCAATTCCGAAAGAATTAAAACTTAATCCAATTCCGAAGTTGAAACCAATAGAGAAATCATTTTCTATGTCGTCAATACTTATGCCTTCAAATTCAGTATTTAAGATATATTGTAATGAAGGTCCAGCAAATATGTGCAACGGGCCAACCACTTTTAAACCAACTAATATTGGCAGGTCTAATTTGGCTATATCTAAATCACCACTGTCGTAATCGCTTTTAATCTTGGTGTAAACCAACTCAGGTCTTAAATATACCTTATTACCTATTTTTCCGAAAATACCTACGTGATAACCAATGTTATTGCCAGGATCTTCAGAATTTGAACTTACTGAATTAAAGAAATCTCCATTACCACTGTAATTTAATCCACCTTTAATTCCAAATCCACCTTCGTTCTGTGCATTTAATGTAATGCAACTAATCATTATTAATCCTAAAGAAAAAATTATTCTGCTCATATTTATGTTTTGTATTAAACAGCCCAACTAATATTTATCCTACCTTAAAATAAAATTAGTAAAGTCAGTATTAACATATACAACGCAGTTTACCTTGACTTATTTTCTGGATATCACCTTTTTAGCTGCTAAAATTATTGCATTGCTGTTCAAGCCATATTTGTCCATTAACTGGGCAGGCGTTCCAGATTCGCCAAAAGTATCCTTTGTAGCAACAAACTCCTGTGGTGTCGGTATATTTTCGCTAAGAATTCTTGCTACACTTTCGCCTAAACCACCCAAAAAGTTGTGTTCTTCACAAGTTATTACGCAACCTGTTTTACCAACTGAATTGATAATGGCTTGATTGTCTAAAGGTTTGATGGTATGAATATTTATTACTTCGGCAGAAATACCTTGTTCATCAAGTGTTTTTGCAGCTTCTAATGCTTCCCAAACCAAATGCCCTGTGGCTAATATGGTAACATCAGTTCCATCGATAAGATGCAAAGCTTTTCCTATTTCAAAGGATTGATTTTCAGGTGTAAAATTCGGCACACTCGGTCTTCCAAACCTTAAATATACGGGTCCAACATAATCCGCAATAGCTTTTGTGGCAGCTTTGGTTTGATTAAAATCACAGGGATTAATCACAACCATTCCCGGCAACATTTTCATTAAACCAATATCTTCTAATATTTGATGCGTTGCGCCATCTTCACCTAAAGTAACACCTGCATGAGAAGCACAAATTTTCACATTTTTGTTGGAATAGGCAACACTTTGCCTGATCTGGTCGTAAACTCTTCCTGTAGAAAAATTAGCGAAGGTTCCTGTGAATGGAATTTTTCCACCAATAGTCATGCCGGCGGCAATCCCAATCATATTTGCTTCTGCGATGCCAACTTGAAAAAAACGCTCTGGATGATTTTTCTTAAAGTCGTCCATCTTTAACGAACCAATTAAATCCGCGCATAGTGCTACCACATTGTCATTTGTTTGTCCTAATTCTGTTAAGCCAGCGCCGAAGCCTGAACGTGTGTCTTTATTTCCTGTATTTGTGTATGTTTTCATTCTTTATGCCCACGAAAGCGGGTATCTTTAAATTTCACTTGTTTTTATAATTCCGGCGAGATTTTTTAATAATCACCTAAAGTTTCTTCGTTTTGAGCTAAACCAATGGCCAATTGATCATCATTAGGGGCTTTCCCATGCCATGCATGTGTATGCATCATAAAATCTACGCCATTACCCATTATTGTTTTTAACAAGACGCAAACAGGCTTTTGTTGGTTGGTTTTGGATTTTGCAAGATTCATACCTTCAATTATGGCTTCAATATTGTTGCCTTCATCGATTTCAACCACTACCCAACCGAAAGCTTCAAATTTTTCTTTAATATTACCCATAGGTAGTACATCATCTGTTGCACCATCAATTTGCTGACCGTTTAAATCTACTGTTGCAATTAAATTATCAATTTTATTTCCCGCAGCATACATAATGGCTTCCCAGTTTTGACCTTCTTGTAATTCGCCATCACCGTGAAGGCTGTATATCAAGCTAGGGTCGTTATTAAGTTTTTTGGTTTGAGCAGCACCAATAGCAACTGACATTCCTTGACCTAAAGAACCTGAGGCGATTCTTACACCAGGTAAACCTTCGTGTGTAGTGGGATGTCCTTGAAGTCTTGAATTTATTAATCTAAAAGTACTCAGCTCTTCAACGTCAAAATAACCAGTTCTTGCTAAAACGCTATAGAATACAGGTGAAATATGGCCATTTGATAAAAAGAATAGGTCTTCACCAACGCCATCCATATTAAATTCTTTTTTATGATTCATGAGAACCTTATAGAGTACCACAAAAAATTCGGCACAACCGAGCGAACCGCCTGGATGTCCTGAGTTTACCTTGTGAACCATTCTTAAAATATCTCTTCTTACTTGGGTGGTAAGAAGGGTTAATGCTTTAATATCGGGCATGTTTTATTGTTTAAATTAGTTGGGTCAAAAATAGGTTTTTCAAACCCCTAAACAAAAACAGATTTCTATCAGTTATTAACGAATTGTGAGCATTTGCTAACAATTCAATTTTTCTGGTCACCAGTCATTCTAGTTAATTATCTTTGCCAATTGAGCGAATAAAAATTATGATATTTAATATACAAGCCAAAGACGCACAAACCAAAGCAAGAGCCGGTACTTTAATCACAGATCACGGGGAAATTGAAACCCCTATTTTCATGCCAGTTGGAACAGTTGGAACTGTGAAAGGTGTTCATCAAAGAGAATTAAAAAACGATATTAATCCGGATATAATTTTAGGAAACACCTACCATCTTTATCTTAGACCACAAACCAATATTCTTGAACAAGCTGGCGGTTTACACAAGTTTATTAATTGGGACAGAAATATTTTAACCGATTCGGGTGGATATCAAGTTTACTCCTTATCCGCCAATAGAAAAATTAAGGAAGAAGGCGTTAAATTCAAGAGTCATATTGATGGGAGCTATCATGTTTTTACACCCGAAAATGTTATGGAAATTCAACGAACCATCGGTGCAGATATCATCATGGCTTTTGACGAATGTACACCGTATCCATGCGATTATAATTACGCCAAGCGTTCAATGCATATGACCCATCGTTGGCTGGAACGATGTTTAAAACACCTTGAAATTACGCCATTCAAATACGACTATAAACAAACTTTTTTTCCGATTGTACAAGGAAGTACTTATAAAGATTTACGCATGCAGTCTGCCGAGTATATTGCAGGTGTAAATGCTGAAGGAAATGCAATTGGCGGTCTATCTGTAGGAGAACCTGCCGAAGAAATGTACGCCATGACCGAGGTAGTTTGCGATATTTTACCCCATGAAAAACCAAGATACCTAATGGGTGTTGGTACGCCTATCAATATTTTAGAAAATATAGCGTTAGGTGTAGATATGTTTGATTGTGTGATGCCAACTCGTAATGCCAGAAATGGTATGTTATTCACTGCGCACGGAACCATCAACATTAATAATAAAAAGTGGGCCGACGATTTTTCACCTATTGACGAAATGGATATTACTTTTGTGGATTTAGAATATTCCAAAGCCTATTTACGTCATTTATTTACCGTAAATGAATTACTAGGTAAGCAAATTGCAACCATTCATAATTTAGGATTTTACCTTTGGTTGGTTCGTGAAGCGAGAAAGCATATCATTGCAGGAGATTTTAAAGCGTGGAAAGAAATGATGGTGAAACAAATGGATAAAAGACTTTAATTTGAAGAATAAATTCATCATATAAAACCTAATTTTATAATTAATAATCTTTAGAGGGATTGAAAATTTTAGACTGGTACATATTAAAGCGGTATCTTTTAACCTTTACGATGATGCTTCTGCTATTTATTCCTATTGGAATAACGGTAGATTTAGCTGAAAAAATCGGAAAAATTCTCGCGAATGAAGCACCATTTGGTGCTGTGGCGAACTATTACTTAAACTTCACTATATATTTTGCCAATTTATTATTTCCATTGTTTTTATTTTTATCAGTGATTTGGTTTACTTCAAAACTTGCCAATAATACCGAAATTGTAGCATTTCTTAGTTCTGGTGTGTCGTTTTCTAGATTTTTAAGACCTTATATTATCGGAGCAACCATTGTATCTGCTTTTGCATTATTATTAGGTTTAGTTTTGGCGCCTATTGCTAGCAAGGGATTTAATGAATTTAAATATGAATACCTTTCTAAAGGTAAAAAAGTTCAAGAAACCGAAAACATTTATAGGCAAATCAATGAAAACGAGATTATTTATGTTAGTCGATTTGATGCTTCTAATAAAACAGGCTATAATTTTACTTTAGAACATTTTAACGGAAATGTGATGGCGTATAAAATTTTTGCCGATAATATTAAATACATTGAGGAAGATAGTACTTTTAGATTAATAAGATATGTAAAACGCAAAGTTGGCGAAAGCAATGATATTATTGAAGTAGCTAGAAGAAAAGATACTATTTTCGATTTTGATTTAGACGATTTATCACCTGTAACGTACATGGCAGAAACTTTAAGCTACAAGGACTTAAATGATTTTATAGAAAAAGAAAAATTGCGAGGCTCCTCAAATATCGGAAGATATGAAGTGGTAAAATATAAAAAATGGAGTTTGCCTGTTTCGGTGTTTATACTAACTATTATCGCTGTGGCCGTTTCTTCTATAAAACGACGTGGTGGAATGGGCGTTAATTTAGCTTTTGGAATTAGCATTGCCATGATTTTTGTGTTTTTCGATAAGGTATTTGGGGTCATGGCAGAGCAATCTGATTTTCCACCACTGGTGGCGGTATGGCTTCCAAACGTCGTTTTTGGTATTCTAGCTATTTACCTGTTGTACAATGCCAAACGATAAGTTAAAACATTATTTACACCTTCATTTTTTAGTATTTATTGCTGGATTTACCGCTATTTTAGGTGAATTGATTACCATTGGCTCCATTCCGCTCGTATGGTTTAGAATGCTCATTGCTGTGGTATTGATGCTTATATTTGCAGGGATCACTAAAACCAACATTAACCTTAGTAAAGCTACCATCCTAAAATTTGCAGTAGCCGGTATTATTATCGCCCTGCATTGGATTACTTTTTTTGAAGCCATTAATCAATCCAATGTATCGTTAACATTGGCAACCTTTTCAACCGGAGCGTTTTTTGCCTCCTTTATTGAGCCGATATTTTTCAAAAGAAAAATTAGATTTTACGAAATTTTGTTTGGGCTGTTGGTTGTGGTTGGTTTGATATTGATTACCCATAGCGAAATGCGTTATATAAACGGTATCATTTTAGGTATAACTTCAGCATTTTTATCGTCCTTGTTTGCAGTAATTAATGGCAGGTTTATTGAAAAGTATAATGCCACAACCATTTCTATTTACGAATTTTTAAGTGGGATCATTTTTATAAGCCTGTTTCTTTTAATTTTTAAAGGTGGTTTTTCGGTTGAATATTTTATTTTAAGTACCTCCGATTGGATTTATCTTTTTATCTTAGGTTCAATTTGTACCGCTTATGCCTTTATAGGTTCTGTTCATATTATGCGATTTATTAGTCCATACACTGTGGTACTAAGTTACAATTTAGAGCCAGTTTATGGGATAATTTTAGCCGTTATATTGTTTCCAGAAAAGGAAATCATGAGTCCGCTTTTTTATGCGGGAGTCGCATTAATTTTATTGATTGTTTTAGCCGATGTCATACTAAAAAATTCAAAATTTAAATCAAAAAAAACCAGATATTTTAAGGTAAAGGCATAAGTATTTGAACGTAATACGGTAGATTTTTGATAAAAATTGCTTTTGATAAGTTCATTATAAATTTTAAGATTTAACGTTAAAAAATTGTAGTTTTGTGCACTAACTATAACTAAAATTTGTTTCTGATGGAGTATTTAGAATTCGAACTTCCCATTAAAGAATTACAAGAGCAATTAGCAAAATGCCGAGTGATAGGTAAGGAAAGCGATGTTGATGTTACTGAAACTTGCCAGCAAATTGAAAAGAAACTCATCTCTACCAAAACCGAAATTTATAAAAACCTTACTCCCTGGCAACGCGTTCAATTATCGCGTCATCCTAACCGACCATACACAATGGATCATATTAGGGCTTTGTGTGGCGAAACGTTTCTTGAGTTGCATGGTGATAGAGGTGTAAAGGATGATAAAGCCATGGTTGGCGGTTTAGGAAAAATAGGAGACCAATCGTTTATGATTGTTGGTCAACAAAAAGGTTTCAATACAAAAACCAGACAATATAGAAACTTCGGAATGTCAAATCCTGAAGGTTACCGTAAGGCATTACGATTGATGAAATCGGCTGAGAAATTTGGAATTCCAGTATTAACCTTAATAGATACTCCTGGGGCTTATCCAGGTTTGGAAGCAGAAGAACGTGGTCAAGGTGAGGCTATTGCTCGAAATATTTTAGAAATGACACGACTTAAAGTACCCATTATCACTGTTATTATTGGTGAAGGCGCTTCGGGTGGTGCCCTAGGTATAGGTGTTGGCGATCGTGTTTTAATGTTAGAAAATACGTGGTATTCGGTTATTTCGCCTGAATCCTGTTCGTCCATTCTCTGGAGAAGCTGGGAATATAAGGAACAAGCGGCCGAAGCACTAAAACTGACAGCGCCAGACATGAAAAAATTGAAATTGGTGGATGAAATAATTAAAGAACCTCTTGGCGGTGCTCATACCGACAGAGAAACAACTTTTTTATCGGTTCAAAAAGCCATTCTTAAATCTTTTGAGGTGCTAAATAAATTATCACCAAAGGATTTGGTTAAACAACGCATGGACAAATATGAAAATATGGGTGTGTTTAAAGGTTAATTCAAACTCACTTAACTATATATAAAAATCGAAATGAATCATTTCGATTTTTTTTATGCTTATCAACAATAAAAGGGAGTTATTAACAGTTGAAATGTTAATGACCTGTTGAGATTCTAAATATTTTTATGTACCTTATATCGATACCTTTTAATTACTTTCGCTGTTATGAAACAAACCAATCCAACCCCTGCATACAAAGTAGATAAAAGTACGCTTATAAGTTTAGAGAAAGGAAAAATCCCTCCTCAAGCTATTGATTTAGAAGAAGTTGTTCTTGGAGCAATGATGATTGATAAAAAAGGCGTTGACGAAGTTATTGACATTTTAAGTCCGGAAGCATTCTATAAAGAAGCCCACCAGCATATTTTTGAAGCCATATATAAACTGTTTCAAGATAGCCAGCCAGTTGACTTATTAACCGTTTCTAGCCAATTAAAAAAAGATTTAAAATTAGATACTGTTGGAGGTGATTTTTACCTGATTTCTTTAACCCAACGCGTATCATCTTCAGCACATATTGAGTTTCACGCGCGTATTATTTTGCAAAAATTTATCCAACGAAGTTTGATAAAAATTTCTAGCGAAATTATTGAAGAAGCTTACGATGAAACTAAAGATGTTTTTGATTTATTAGATAATGCGGAAGCTAAATTATACGAAGTAACGCAAGGCAATGTCAAAAAATCAACCGAAACAGCCCAAAGTTTAGTAATTCAAGCCAAGAAAAAAATTGAAGAAATTGCCAATAAAGAAGGCCTGAGCGGCATTCCTTCAGGCTTTGATAAATTAGATAAATTAACCTCTGGTTGGCAGCCAAGTGACTTGGTAATTATAGCAGCGCGACCTGGTATGGGTAAAACTGCCTTAACCTTGTCGATGGCACGAAATATTGCTGTGAATGCAAACATCCCTGTGGCATTTTTTTCCTTAGAAATGTCTTCTGTTCAGCTTATTACCCGTTTAATTTCGAGTGAAACTGGCTTGTCTTCAGAAAAATTGCGTACTGGTCGACTTGAAAAACATGAATGGGAACAATTAAACGTTAAAGTAAAAGCTTTGGAACAAGCGCCGCTTTATATAGATGACACGCCATCATTGTCCATTTTTGATTTGCGAGCAAAGGCGAGACGATTGTCTTCACAATACGGAATTAAATTAATTGTAGTAGATTATTTGCAATTAATGACCGCTGGAGGCAGCCAAAAAGGAGGTAACCGAGAGCAAGAAATATCGACTATTTCTCGTAACCTTAAAGCATTGGCTAAAGAACTTGAGCTTCCTGTTATTGCTTTGTCTCAGTTGTCGCGTGCCGTTGAAACACGTGGTGGCAGTAAAAGACCTTTGCTTTCCGATTTAAGAGAATCTGGTGCTATTGAGCAAGATGCCGATATCGTTTCGTTTATCTATCGTCCCGAATATTATAAAATTGATGAATGGGATGATGATGAACGTTCACCAACCGAAGGTCAAGCCGAATTTATTGTTGCTAAGCATCGTAATGGCGGACTCGATAATATTAGGATGAAGTTTATTGGCCATTTAGGTAAATTTGATAATTTGGATGATTTTGAAACACCGTTCGGAGAATTTCATTCTAAAATGAACGCTGCCGCCAATGACAACACCTTCAAACCTGATAATTTACCATCAGCTGATGAAGCCTTTGGAAACAACGAAAACGACGTTCCGTTTTAATAACGTGAAATTAATCTTAATATTAGATTTTAATCATTTCATTTTCGGCTTTTTGAATTATTTTTACAGAAATATTTAATTTAATGCTTCAAGAGCGCCGCACCACTAATATTCTTTTGCTAATTATAGCAGTTCCAGTTATGTTTATAATACTTAAACAACTGGCGTTTATTTTTGTACCGCTTTTTTCTTCTATGTTTATCGCATTATTGTTTTTGCCAATTATGCGTTGGCTTAATAAACGTAATGTGCCTAAATATGTGAGTGTTGTAATTGTTTTATTAATTGTTTTTATTGCTATTAAACTGGGTATTGAACTTATTCAACTTACGAGTAGAGAAATTGTTGCTACTAAAGACGGGTTTTTGCAAAATGCAAGTGTGAAATTGAATCAATTTACAGATTATTTAGAAACAGTTTTTGGATTGAATGTTCAAATTAATAGAAATACATTTGAAGAATACATAGGTCAAGGTAGTATAGCTACGACTTTAGGCGTTATTAATAATGTATTGACAAGAGCTTTAATGACTACTTTTTTTGTGGTTTTATGGTTAGTTGAATCTATTAATATTCAAAAATTAATGAATCAAACCATATTAAAACAAGAACGAACTTCAATTAAAACATTTATTAAAATAGAAAAAGATTTAATAACCTTTATTAAGGTGAAGTTCTCGGTAAGTCTCTTTACTGGAATCGGAATTGGTCTGGCGTGTTATTTCTTTGGTGTAAGCTTCCCATTATTTTGGGGATTGTTTGCGTTTTTAATAAATTTTGTTCAAATGGTTGGTTCTTTCATTTCTGTTATACTCTTGGCATTTTTCGCGTTTGTTGAAATGGATGTCTATTCTACTTTATTGTTTTTTATATTAACAATCACTGCGGTTCAAGTGTTATTTGGTGCTATTCTAGAGCCAATTTTTATGGGCAAATCATTCTCAATAAATGTTATTGCTATTTTAATTATGTTGATGTTCTGGGGCTACATTTGGGGAATTGCTGGTTTGATTATGGCTATTCCTATTACCGTTTTTGTTAAAATAATTGCCGAACAATTTGAATCTACTAAGATTGTCGCTACCTTACTTAATGGCAATAAATCGGCAAAAAACCCTCTAAATATTACTGTTAAATAACATTACTTAAAAGTTATATTCATAACGAATCTTCATAAAGTAATAATAAATAGCAGCTTGTCTTGTTATAATATTTATATATTTAGCTTTTAAAGTTTAATTGGCAGGCCCATGTCTTATTACGAGTTTAGATAATTTATTAAGATGTAGTAGGATAAAAAAGAATATAAAATGATAAAGAAAATAATATTGATTTTTGTTGTGTTCATGTGCACCAAACTACATGCCACTTATCTGTTAATTCCAATGGATGCTGATAGTCAATCCAATCATTTAAAAGCTTATGGTATAACTTATTGGACATTAGAGCGAGAATTAAAAGTTAAGTGGTTACTCAATTACCGCGGTGGGTCATTTTTGTTGCCGCACATTGAAAGTATCGAACGCGAATGCAAAATAAGAGGCGTTTCATACGAGTTAATTTCTGATTCAAAAGCGAATGAGATTCTGGAACTAATCGATAGTCCTTCTCAAAACATGGAAGCCGTTGTACTAGAAAAGGCCCCAAAAATTGCGGTTTACACTCCAAAATCTGATGTACCTTGGGATGACGCGGTAACTTTAGTACTAACTTATGCCGAAATACCATACGAAACTATCTATGACGAAGAGGTTTTAAACGATGAGCTATTACTCTATGATTGGCTTCATTTACATCATGAAGATTTTACAGGACAATACGGAAAGTTTTACCGTGCATATCGTTCGGCTGCTTGGTACATAAAAGAAAAAAAGGAAGCAGAAGCCTTGGCCCAACAATTGGGTTATGATAAAGTTTCGCAAGCAAAACTGGCCGTAGCGTTGAAAATTAGAGACTATGTTGTTGGCGGTGGATTTATGTTTGCGATGTGTTCTGCAACAGATAGTTTTGATATCGCTTTAGCTGCCGAAGGTGTTGATATTTGCGAACCAATGTTTGATGGTGATGGCACCGATCCTGGCTATCAAAATAAAATAGATTACAATAAAACTTTTGCCTTTACAAATTTCACATTAGAGCGAAATCCGAATGTTTATGAGTTTTCGTCTATCGATATGACCCAAAAAAGGCAAGTACCAAAAATAACCGATTATTTTTCTTTAATGGAATACTCAGCCAAATGGGACCCAATTCCAACCATGCTTACCCAGAACCACACGGCCTTAGTTAAAGGTTTTATGGGGCAAACCACCTCATATACACGCGACGAAATTAAATCAAATGTTTTGGTTATGGGTGAAAATAAATCCAGTGGTGAAGCACGATATATTCATGGCATAAAAGGAAAAGGTTTTTTTACCTTTTACGGTGGTCACGATCCCGAGGATTATACCCATAGAGTAGGAGACCCAAAAACAGAACTGGATTTACATCCAACCTCTCCTGGCTACAGACTTATATTAAATAACGTGTTGTTTCCAGCGGCTAAAAAGAAAAAGCAAAAGACATAAATTATAATTTCGGGACGTTACCCCCAACTTTTAAAAAGTTGCGGGTCGTGCTTTCCGCTATATCTTTTTATTTTTTTTAAAATAAAAAGTATGCCGCTTCAATCACTAACCCACAAAAAAATCCAACTCTATTAAGTATCGGATTTTCTAAGTGAAATGTGTTTATTATTTGGCTAAAAGTCTTGCTTAATTTTTCAAAGACATCAGACTATTGTATTGAAAATTATGTAAAAACTAACGGTTTATGTCTACAACGTTAGCTTTAAGTTTACCCCATAACCTTTATGTAAACCTATCGTGTCATCAAAAAAAAGCATTTAGTACTATAATGATTAAAGCAAGGAATAAAATTTTTATCTTAAGATAATTAAGTATAGCAAATACAAAATTTTTAATTAGATGAATATTCTCGAACGACCTCGGATTTTATGTTATTATAATTGGAATAATAGCTGCGAAGATTAGCATTAGATTGCTGCCTAACCTAATTCATCATGAATAAATCAGAATAGCTATTAAAATAAACTACTACATTACAATTATTTAATCTTAAGTATAATAAGCTTAAAATATTTATAAATAAATGATTACCAATACAATTTAATAATACTTGATCTTTACATTAAAATTTGTGGAATTAGGTTCATTATGAACTTCGGTAATAAAACCCCTAGTTTTGTTGCGCCATCCTTGTTCGTTTTGTCTGGTTATATTTTTATTTTGGTAGGTTTTTCTATTGAGCGCAGTTTGAAGTCTAACAATATCACCTACTTGAGGTTCTAGATTTTTTAATGTGGCAGTTTCACCTTCATAAAATTGTCTGTAAATAATCTCTATAACGTCTCTATTTTCATAAGTGCCTTCATTATTTTTTGAACCAACAAATAGCCAACCCTCAAAACCTTCAGTATTTGCGGATTTTAACTTTTCTATTGCTAATGGTATATAGTCTTTTTTATCAATGCCCCAATCATTAGTTAAATAGGATATATAGCCTTCGTTTGAATTTTCAGATTCAATGTGATTCCAATACTCTATTGGTCTCAGGCTATTTTTTAACTCTTCATGAGTATTTCGTAATTCCTCATAAGTATCTTCGAGCTTTATATAAGTTTCAGAGTTTTTAATAGTCAATTCCGATATTTCTTCATCTTTTTCTTTTTTAGCTTTTTCTGAAAAATTCACGTAGACTAAAAAAATTATTATAAGACCAATAATTCCATAAAACAACAATCTGTTGGTTTTATCTTTTTTCTCTATTTCTATTATTTTATCATCAATTCGTTTCATGTTATCGATTTTATATGGCAATATAATTATAAAATTCAGTGTTAAAATCTTCAATATCTTTGTTTGAAAGCTTATTGACAACACGCGTTAAACGTTCCCGTTTTAATTTTAATAGTTCAATAAGGTCAATGTTGCGAAGGCGTTTTCGCATAGAGCCATAAAGCCGAACCGACAACAAGTTTATTGACAAGCAACCAATAATGGCATAAAGTGGTTCAATAGTTAAAAGCTCAGAATTTTTAAATGTATAGGCAAGAACTGAAAGGAGGATGCTAACAACGCCTGTTATAATTGTCATTT
>JAGYJF010000001.1 GCA_018402135.1 Flavobacteriaceae bacterium
AGTATTCGTCAAATATGTATCGTACATCAAATTAGAAACTCATTAAAATACGTGAGCTATAAAGACCGTAAGCCAATAATGGTCGATATTAAAGCTATTTACCAAGCCGATAATGAGAAATTTGCTTTAGAGGCTTTTGAAGTATTTAAACAAAACTGGCAGGATAAATATCTCTCTGCCGTACAGTCTTGGGAAAACAATTGGGACAATTTAACCACCTTTTTAAACTATCCAAAAGAGATTAGAAAACTCATATATACTACCAATATCATTGAGAGTTTTAATGCCAGTTTAAGAAAATATACCCGCAACAAAAAAGTCTTTCCACATGACGATGCAGCCCTGAAATCAATATATTTAGCAGCTCAAAGTATCAGTAAAAAATGGAAGAAAACTCGATTTAAATGGGGCCAAATTTACAATCAATTGTATATTTGTTTTCCAAACAGGTTATAATCTATATTATTTTAACCTATGAATTTTGAAATTATTTTTCAAAAACACAAAATTTTGGATAAACTCTTAAAACGCGAAATTCTTCTAGCTAACACTGAACTTTTCACTTTTCACTTTTCACTTTTCACTTCTTCGTTCTCCCTTCTCTTATGTCTTTCTCGACCTAAAGCCATACATCCTTCATGGCTCTTCCCACCTTACGCCATAGTAACGCCATAGATAAGCCCACCCTTGACTTTTTTAGAATGATTCTAATATAGAGTTGTTGAGGGATTGTTCCCAGTATTTTATAAGCTTATGCTTGCTGTATCACCGTATTGATTTGTGTGGATGAACACCACAGCGCGTTTGTTCTTGTGGCCGATATAATAGCTATATGGCTAATAGTGAATGCTAAAGAAATATAAAAAGAGACCGTATTTATAAAAAAACCGCTACTTTTAGAAAATGAAAGACCACTACCTCTTGCTCGCAAGTTTGGGTGTTGCAACACTTATCATGGCCTGGCTGCCTTCTATTTCTCAAAAGTTAAGAGTCAGCTCACCCGTTTTCTTGTTACCCATAGGCATTTTGCTATACCTGCTAGGCACACCTTTAGGCTGGACCGAACTGCTTTGGAGTGATAATGCCATGATGATTTTTTCGGAGGCCATCGTCATTATCTCCTTGATGGGCGCAGGCTTAAAAATGGGATGTGACTATTCTTTTAAAGCCTGGAAACGGCCTATCTTACTGGTTGCCATCACCATGCCCTTAACCATGCTGGCGGCCTACCTATTCGGTGTCTATTTTTTGGCCTTTAGCATACCTGCCTCCTTGTTATTAGCAGCAGTATTGGCACCAACGGATCCGGTGCTGGCATCGGATGTGCAACTAGACGATCCCGAGCGGGAAGACAAACTAAAGGATAAAATCCGGTTTTCGTTAACCGCAGAAGCAGGACTCAACGACGGGATGGCGTTTCCATTTACCTATTTAGCAGTGATGGTAGCCCAAGCGGGCAGTTATGCAGCCTTTAGCTTTGGGGACTGGTTTTGGGATAAACTACTGTTAAAAATAATTATAGGAGTAGCCATTGGTCTTATCATGGGAAGAGGTGTCGGGTACCTAATTACACACCTCGAAAAATGGGCTGGTATAATAACCTATGATGGCTTTTTGGCGCTGTCCCTCACTTTTGCGGTTTATGGGTTGTCCGAGTTATTACACGGTTACGGGTTTATGGCAGTGTTTTTTGCTGGCTTGAGTTTAAGATATTCTGAAAATGTGAGCGGTAATTTTAAAAAGGAAATGCACGATTTTAACCACGAGATAGAGCGGCTCTTAATAGTAGTTTGGATCATCTTATTTGGTGGTACCATCATGAACGGCATATTAGAAATGACCGATTGGAAAGGCATTCTTTTTAGCGCCTTATTTGTACTGGTAGTGCGCCCGCTGGCGGGTCTTATAAGCTTTGTAGGTATTAAAGATTCCTTTAGGAATAAATTGGCCATTAGCTTTTTAGGCATTCGCGGCGTAGGCTCGGTGTTTTATTTGTCTTGGGCATTTTTGCAAACGGATGCTTTTGCAAACAAATACGAACTATACGCGATTACATCGTATATCATACTTTTTTCTATTGTGCTACATGGGTTTACGGCACCTTCCATCATACACTATTTTAGAAGAAACCGGAAAAAGCATAAACTAGACGATATTTAATAACCCAAACAAGAACGCACACACACGCATTTGGCAAAGATATATAGTAATAAGGCAGTATTTTACAGGTTTCAGACAGATGAAGCCTATCTCACGGATGAGGGCCCTATAGCGCGTGTAACGAGACCAAATCTTGCCTATCTGGGTGACAAGGTAGACCCATTTAAGGATACAGATATAGAAGAGAAGCGCTTAAAGCGCGCAGTTTCATTACTTGAGAAAAGTGGCGGACCATATTTAAGGCAATCCACTGACAAGAGTAGAAGACGCCGATTGAGAACTATACTTAGAGAAGTGTTCCGTTTTGATGAAGCGCAATTTTCTCCGGGACTGCGAAGTATTCATAGGGGTTTGTTAACCGCCGAAGGTCGTGCGCTACTTAACGGATTTGATTTTAATTTACATAGCAAGCCAAGGGCTTACTTGGGTGAGGCCTATTGTCTTGATTTAGAAAAAGGGGAATTGTATTTGCCTAATGTTTCACCTAAGCTTTTGTTAGCTGAAACTACCAAGGTTAAAAAGTTCTACCTGCGCCTTTTATTAAGTAAAGTAAATTTTTTACTAGGTGAATTTATCACTGTTTGTAGCGATATAGTGCTATTAACCGCAAACGATCCAGATCAAGATTTACGACTAGACGTGGGCCAAATGCCGGATTGCGACGGCATTTATATCGCATATCTATGGATTGGCTTTAATCGTGAGGACGCCTGCGCCATTTCCGAATTTTTGTGTCATGCAGATGATGTGTTTCGCTTGTTGGTTTGTGAAGGCGAAACATTTTAAATACTTCCGAAATCAAGGCTTAAGTAGATGATAAGTCTCCGTGCCGATGTGCTAATCGTTTTAGGACGGCTAGAGCGCTAAAGACTTTGGCGATATGAAAAATTATTTGGTTGATAAAAACCATAAAAAAAGGGAGTGCAACTTTTTAAATTGACTCCCCTTTTTACCACTTCTGAAAAAAAATAATATAGATGTCCCATTATCTATATTTCCGTCAAGCTAACGTCGCTTTAATATTTTTTTAGAGACTTTATAGCCATTGCTCAGTTCTATATACGTGATATAAATGCCGGTAGCCAAATGTTGCGTATCGATGTTGATGCTTGCTGTTTGAGGGGTTTCACTATTTACCAAACGACCGAGTTGGTCTATAAGTTGAAACTTGGTGATAAAGTCACCATTCACCGTTTCTATTAATAATTGGTTAGCGTCTGCTTGTGAAATAAGCAATTGTTTGTCAGTTTCGGTGGCTTGAATTGACAAGGTTTGTGGATTGAATACAATTTCAAACCTGGTGTTAAATGCCCCTGTTTGTGATTCAAATTCATAATCGCTTTCACTTAAATTATGAAGCTTGTTTAGTAAATGGTCTTTGATATAAATTTGTTCGGTATCAAAGAACAGTCCTTGGGTTTGGGCAATTGAAAAACGGT
This sequence comes from Flavobacteriaceae bacterium, assembly GCA_018402135.1. GTDB lineage: Bacteria > Bacteroidota > Bacteroidia > Flavobacteriales > Flavobacteriaceae > Paucihalobacter. The sequence continues at coordinate 3,600 of JAGYJF010000001.1, forward strand.
ACAGTACCGCCTCAGAAATGCTGGTGTAAAACCCTAACCGAATAATTTCGTCAGTACTCAAACTGCTACTGGCTTTGCCTTGTATGGCGAGTTTGGTAGTAAAATCGCCATCAACACCCGTATAAATAATAGCGGCAGTTGCGCTTGATAAATTTCTCGGGGCATCGTAATGCGGTCCGTCGTTAGCATCGGTGGCACCATCAACATAGGCCACTAGTATTTGGTTGAATAAACCGTTATCGGTGGTTAAATTTAGCCACAGCTTATTGGCAATGCCAGTGTTTTGTCGGAAAAATTGATGGTTACTGCTGTTGTCGGCCATTCGCATGGCGTTGTTGAAAACCGCATTGCCGTTGGCAAGCCCTTGTACAAAAAATCCTTGTCCGGAAGCTATACATCTAATAGGAATCACATCCGATCCGCCTGCAACTTCACCGCTGCCAGCGTTGATGATGGCGTAGTCGTCACTGCTAAAATTAAAAGTGTCTTGTCCGTTATTGGTGGCGCTAGGTGGATTGCCATGCGACCATAAGTAAATTGCCCCGCCAATTACGGGACTATTAGCACTAAAAAAGGCATCGGCACTAATGGCTGACGGATAGGGATTGCCTATAAAATTCCAATCCTTGTCGCCGTTGTCGCCATTGTAATATATGGGAGCGTTGATGGTACCCGTGTTAAACGGACCTTCAAAAGTATATTGATAAAAGCATTACCAGCAACAAATGCACCGCTGTTGTGGGTGGTTGCATAGCCACGACCAGGTTGAAGCACATCGGGTCCACTAAGTAATTGCCAATCGTCGCCATTGTCGTCTATATCATCATGACCCGCAACCATGGTGTTGTTGTTGGCGTCTTCTTTTAAAATATCTAAATAATTTTCGGCATTGAACCAAAAGCGTCGTTGCGGGTTAGAATTGGCAAAAGCCTGAGCCACTGTTGTGCCAGAAACGGGAGCGCTCCAATAGGTATAATCGTACCAATGGTTAAGTACAGCCTTGGTTTTATGAACAATGGCTTGACCTCCAGAATCCAAATAAAAAGTGCCACTGTCGTTATTTTGTATAAAAGTACCTTTCGATTCAATAATAATAGCACCAATGATATCAGCGTTTTCATCAATTTCAATATAGCTGTTGGCATTAATGGTTAAGGTATAGCCTGCATTTACTATAAGGTTTAAAGCGGAAAAGCTTCCATGACTGGCTGTGTTATAATCGCCACTGATAATTGCATTTTTTGAGAGGTCTGGTGTAGCGTTACTCCAATTTGAGCCGTTCCAAATATTAGATGGGGTTTCTAAAATAAAATGCTCGCTATTGGATAGGTGGGCATAAGCAGTTGTTTTAACGAGTATTAAAATTACAAGGGTCAATTTAAATACCTGTTGCGATAATTGTAATTTTTTGCACATAAAAGCGGTATTAGGGATTTGGTTATTTCAAAGATAAACCAAGCACAAAGCGCTTCGTTAAAAGGTCTTTAAAAGTCGACAAGTGGTTAATAATTAATCAAAATACCGCTATAGAACACTTTTTTGTGAACTACCTCTTACAACGCTGTCGTGTTTATTACTACACGTGTGTAATGGTTTTTATTACCATTTAAATATTACTTTAAAATCATAAATTGATAATACGATACCGAATCGTTACTTTTAGTTAATAGGATGCGAATCAATGATTAAAAATGCTTGGCAATGGCTGTTGATTTATCATTACAGAACAAGGGTTTTTAAGTGTCAAAAAATGAAATTATAACCCTATATTGTAACAAATAATATTTATCATGAAACATGTACCTATTGTCATAGCGCTTCTTATTACCTGTAGTCTCTATTCACAAGAAACAAACTCGGACCTATTTTGGGAGCGATTGCAACAACTATGTGGTAAGTCGTTTGAGGGTAAGTTGATCATCCCCGAAAATGACCCGCAATTTGGTGGTAAAGCTTTGGTGATGCATGTAAGAAGTTGTAGTGACACCGTGATTAAAATACCCTTTTTTGTGGGCGATGACAAATCGAGAACTTGGGTGTTAACGTATACCAACGGACTCATTGAACTAAAACACGACCACCGACACGAAGATGGCAGTCCCGATGCAACCACTATGTATGGCGGTACAGCAAGCAATAGGGGGAAAGCAAACGCGCAAATGTTTCCTGCCGACGCGTTTACCACCCAATTAATACCAGCAGCTGCTACTAATGTTTGGTGGATCACACTAAGCGATACCGAATTTACTTATAATTTAAAAAGAGTAGATACCCCAAGGCAATTTACAATCGCATTTGATTTAAATAAAACCATTCAAAATCCTGCGCCACCATGGGGATGGACGGATGATTAATTGGCTTTACAGATTAAATGATGCGCCTATGTTAAAAATAAACTGGTTGTGAATTGTTTCGGCGGGTGTAAGCGCTCCAGTATCGTATTTAGCGATGGGCACTCCAATTTCTGAATATATCCCAAATCCAGGCGAAAAGAAATAACGCGCCCCTATATGTCCGCCAAAGTTTTTAAGGCCAAAGCTTAAACCTGGATATAAATCAAAATTTTGGTCTATTCTTAAAACGTAGCCTATGTTGGCATTAAAGCGAACACGAACATCAACCCTATCGCCAAAATCCGCTTCCATATTATCACTCAAACCTAAGGCATAAGTGCCAACAAAACCAAATGAAATATTTTCACCCACACCAAAATCGTAGGTAGCATTAATGCCGGTAGATCGTTCCTGAGCGTTAAGTCCTATTTGAAATTTATTATCACCTCGGCCTGAGAAGGCTTGAGCATTCACGAAGGCTATTGAAAGTAACATCAGAATAAGGATACAATTTTTCATCTGGTATAATTTGGATTTATAAGTTACAAATATAAGGAATATAAACTTTACAACTTCAATATGAGCACATTAATTAAATTTAGCTATTTATTTTTTGTGTCGTTAGGTGTTTCCTCAATGGTGTTTATGATGGCGGTTGATTCGTCTTCTATGTCTTCACTCATAAGTTCGTGGGTTACCTTTTTATACTTACCTTCAAGATCGTCCATAACGGATTTATGCCAAAGCTTGACACCAATAAAGTACGACGCTCTACCAATTAAGTGAGCTGCGATAGGTGCCGTTAATATAATGAAAAGAATGATGGCCAAAACACGCGAAGTAACCGATAGCTCTTTAAAATAAAATGCCGCTGCAATTAAAATCAAGCCAATACCAAGCGTGGCGGCTTTGGTGGTAACCGAAATCCGCAAATAGGTATCCGGCATTCTTACCAGACCTATGGCCGCAAGCAGTACAAAGATGGTACCTAAAGTGGCGATAATGGCAATAAATAAATCACTCATTTTTGTTTCGTTTTTCTAAGTAATATGAAAACGCTACGGTACCTAAAAAGGCAATAAGCGCCAAAATCATGGCAATGTCTAAAAAGGTTGGTTGGTCGGTGATGATACTATAAATAGCAATGATACCAATACCAGTTGTTATTAATAAATCTAAAGCAATCACACGGTCAGCAATACTTGGGCCTAATAAAAACCTAACAAACAGCAGTATCATAGCCACAGAAAGCACTGGCAGTAAAATAAAATAAAGATAATCGTATAAGCTCATCTTAAAATCTCTAATAAGCGTCGTTCAAACCCTTGCTTAATATCGTTAATGAATTTCTCTTTATCGGAAATGTACATAGCATGCACGTACAGTACTTTTCTGTCATTTGAAACATCGAGACTCAAGGTGCCGGGTGTAAGTGAAATTAAATTGGCTAGCAAGGTGATTTCTATATCACTTTTGGCGTCTAAAGGTACTTTTACAATACCGGGTTTCATGTAGAATTTAGGCGTTACCACATCAAAAGCAACTTGAATATTGGCTTTTATTAATTCGTAGGAAAAGAATAGAAAAAAGAAAATAATTTTCGGAATGATCTTAAAATACTTTTCATCGCCGTTGTTTAAGGTGATGATCCACATGATAAGAAAGCTCAAAACAAAGCCAAAGAGAAAATTAAGAAACCCAAAGCTACCCGTTAGCGCTACCCAAACGAAGGTTAGAAGAATATTGCTTAAAAATCGTCTACTTATCATAGTTTTTAAATCTATTTGTTCAGCACTGCTTCAATATACAATTGATTGTTCATGAGCTCTACCGCAATTCTCGATGACAAACGTTGGATGTGTTCGGCACCAAAACCAATATAAAGTGATACCATTGCCAAAAATACCATAGGTACAATCATTTGTAATTTTTGTCTTTTGTTCAAAAGCTGAAAATACCTAAAGTTTGGAACTTTATTTAAAACAGGACCATCTTTCCAAAATACTTCCGACCACATTCGCGCTATTACAAATAAGGTAATAAAGGTAGCAAATAATACCGCGCCAATTAGCCAATAGTTCCCAATTTTAAAGCTTTCGGTAATAAGGGCAAGTTTTGGCCAAAACCCCGATAATGGTGGAATGCCAATAAGTGAAAACAACGGAATAATCATCAATAAAGAAAACATGGGGTAATGGGCGTAAAGTCCACCCAAATCGCGCATGCTAAAGGTTCCTTTAATGCGGTATATAAGTCCGCTTACCATAAATAAATTGGTTTTAACTACAATATCGTGTATCAAGTAAAACACCGCGCCTGCAATAGCTGCCTCGGTGTAAAGCCCAAGTCCTAAAATCATAAATCCAATATGACAAATGATAAGGTAAGAAAATATTTTCACAATATTATTTTGCACCAAAGCACCAACAGCACCCGAGAATAAAGTTAAGCCTGCAATACTTAAAATGATGGTTTCTAAAAAATCTTCGCCTACAAAAATCAAGGTAAACACTCTAATAAGCGCATATACACCAACTTTGGTGAGCAATCCCCCAAAAATAGCCATAACGGCTGGTGGTGGCGTGTGATACGATGCTGGTAACCAAAAATACAATGGGAAAATAGCAGCTTTAATTCCAAATCCAATTAAAAATAATAAGGCCGTAATTTCAACCAAACCCCTGTTCTCGATTTCGGCAACTTTAAGCGCTAAATCGGCCATGTTGAGCGACCCTGTGAGTCCGTAAAGTACGGCAATAGCCGTCAGGAAAATCATGGATGCTAAAATATTTAATGTAAAATACTTGATAGCACCTTCCAATTGTTTTTTCTCGCCACCAATGGTGATCAGCACGAAGGAACTAATAATGATAATTTCGAACCAAACGTATAAATTAAATATATCACCTGTTAAGAAAGCGCCGTTTAAACCTAGTAGTAAAAAATGAAAAATAGGTAAGTAACCAAATTTAAAACGTGCTCTTAAAATGGTCCCCGCCGAAAAAATTGAAACGGCTAGGCCGCTAATAGCGGTAAGTAAAACTAAAGTTGCAGCGAAAATATCGGCGACAAAAGTAATACCAAATGGCGCTTCCCAATTACCTGCTTGTATCGTTAAAGTTCCTTTGGTCCAAATGGTTATAAATAGCCAAATTGAAAGGGCTAAACTAACAATACAGCCAAAAATACTGATAGATTTTTGTAGCCTCACACTATTCCATGCAAACAACAGTACAATGGCAAAAAACAATTGCACCAAAATTGGATATAAAACAATGTGATTTATCATGAATATTCGTCTGTTGAGTTCATTTGATCTAAGTCGTCTGTTTTAACCACTTTATAGGCGCGTTTTATCAATACAATTGCAAACGATTGTAAACCAAAACTGATTACAATGGCTGTTAAAATTAAGGCTTGTGGCACTGGGTCGGCATAGGGTTCTAAAAACACTTTCGATTCCTCAGGAATAATCGGTGGCAACCCTTTGGTAATTCTGCCTAATAAAAAAATAAGCATATTGGCACCGTTTCCAATTAAAATAAGTCCGATGATGAGCTTCACCAAACTGCGTCGTAACATCATATACAAACCTGCTGCATATAATAAACCCGTAACCAATGCTAGTAAAAACTCCATGTTTATGCCGATTCGGTTATAGTGAAAATAATAGTTAAAGAAACGCCTACCACCACAATAAAAACGCCTATATCAAAAAATAATGCCGAGCCTACCATCCCAATAACGGCCAAAGGCTCAGCAAACCATTCACCGGTCATAAAAGGCAAAGCGGAAAGAAACATAGGCGAGATGCCAGCAACAAATGCAATGAGCAATCCAACTGGCATAAGGTAGCCTGGATGAATGCGCAGTAAATCTTTAGTTTGTTCTAAGCCGTTGGCAAAGGCATACACTACAAAGGCAATGGAAGCGATTAGTCCGCCTACAAAACCACCGCCAGGCAGGTAATGTCCGCGTAACAATATAAATACCGAAAACAGTAGCAGCAATGGCAGCAAATATTTGGAAGCAGTTTTTAATATGATTGTTTTCATGATTCTACTTGTCTCTAAATTTTTTAGCCAATCGTAATTTTAATAACGAAAATACGCCAATGGCAGCAATGGTTAACACCGAAATTTCCATAAAGGTGTCAATCCCTCTAAAATCTACCAATATTACATTTACTACATTCTTGCCTTTGGCTAATATATAAGCGTTTTCAGCGTAAAAGCTACTGGTTTCAGTGTTTTGTGGCTGACTTAAAACCTCTAGAGCCAAAACCATTATTAAGGAACCAAATGCTATAGAAATTACACCATCTTTAATACGGTTCGCTGTATTGGAAATGTTTAAATATTTTGGTAGTTTATACAGCACCAGTACAAAAAGGATCACCGTTAGCGTATCTATTGAAAACTGGGTCATCGCCAAATCGGGTGCACTGTAATATACAAATATTAAACTAATAGCCAAACCTACAACACCCATGGAAGCTACCGCCGCTAAACGTGATTTGGTAAATACGGTGAATAGTATACCAACAATCATTAATACTAAAGTGAGTATTTCGTACACGGTAAGTTTGGCAAAGGAGTTATAATCAATTTCAAAAGTGGTGTGGTTAAAAAGTGTGTAACCAACCACAATAATTAAAAAGATAATGATGGTAGCGATGTAGTTTCGGAGATAGCCATTTTGAACAATTTTAGACCAGTAACTTGAAAAGTACGCAAAGCCATAAGCTAAAGATTCTACTATATGTTGCGGTGAAATGATTTCAAATTTTTGTGCCAATTGCACTAATTTTTCAGAAGGCTTTAATACAAAATACACGAGTAAACCAACGCCAATTGTAGTTGCGCTTAATGCTAAAACCGTATTAAAACCATGCCATAGTTTTAGATGGATGTCGCCACTATTCGCGCCCAGCGCCGTAACTGCAGGCTTGATAAGTGCACCTTCAACAATCCCTGGAAATAATCCGATAACAATACCGCCAACCGCTAAAATGAGCGGTGGCGCCCACATTAAATAACTTGGCAAATGTACCTTTTCAAATTGTGAAGGTAATTTTCCAGTAAAAGGTTTAACCCCAGCAACGAAACCAGCATATAATAATAGAATATTGGTTAAAACAGCTAGTGCTGTTAACACTATGGCCATATCGCCCATGTGCAAGGTAGATTCATAAATTAAATCCTTACCTAAAAACCCAAAACTTGGCGGAATACCAGCATTTGAAACAGCTGCCAATATACCAGCAATTGCCACAGGCAGCATTACCTTCCGCAATCCAGAAAGTACCGTTGTGTCTCTCGTGCCAGTTTCGTGGTCAATAATTCCTGTTACAAGGAACAAACAGGCTTTATAAAATGCGTGTACCAGAATAAAAGCGCAAGCTGCGAGCAAGGCATCTTTGGTTCCTAAACCAATTAAAAACACCAAAATACCCAGTGCCGAAATGGTGGAATAGGCTAAAATACCTTTTAAATCGGTTCTAAAAATGGTGTGAATGGCCGCATATAGCATGGTTACTGCGCCTACAATAATTAAAGTCGTATTCCAGAGCTCTGTACTTCCCAAAATAGGGGTGAATCGCATGAGCAAATAAATACCTGCCTTTACCATGGTTGCTGAATGCAAGTAGGTTGATACAGGCGTCGGCGCCTTCATGGCACCAGGTAACCAAAAATGAAACGGGAATTGTGCCGATTTTGTAAAGGCGGCTCCAAATAGTAATAGTACAATAATAATGTAATGCGGGCTGTCGGATATTATTGATTGGGACGACAGCATTTCGGCAATACTATAGGTTCCTGTTACGTTGCCTAATATGAGCATACCTGCCAATAACAGAAGACCGCCAATGCCAGTAATGGCAAGTGCTAATACAGCGGACTGTCGTGACGATTTTTCTTTGTTGTTAAAGCCGATTAAAAAGAAGGAACTAATACTGGTGAGTTCCCAGAAAATAAATAGTGATAAAATATTGTCGGACAACACCAAACCAAGCATGGCTGCCATAAATATGGCCAAGTAGCCGTAAAAGCGATCTAGATAGTGGTGGCCTTTTAAATAGGCTGCGGTATAAACGAAAACAAGAAACCCAATCCCGGTAATCATCAATGCGAAAATTAAAGAAATACCGTCTAAAGTAAAGCCTAGATTAACGTTTAAGGAAGGAATCCACTGGTAGGTTTTCTTAATGACTTCGCCAGCAGCTATCCGATTTGTAAATTGCAAAAAGTACACGAATAGCCCAAAAGGAACAATGGCCGATACAATGGCATATTTGTTCTTGAGGTCATTTCCGGCGAATACCAGAATAAATGCAAAAAGAAATCCAGATAGTATTGCTATGAGCATAAATTGAAAAATATCAACAAATATAGAGTAATTAGAATTCTTTTAATTGCCGAAATCTCACAAAAAAAGTTAAGTTAAAAAAGAAATGAAGGTTAAGAAAAAACTAATTATCGGGATATAACTTTGGAGCTATTGATTAAAGCCCGTTTATTTTTCCATTCAATCCAACGTTGGCCTTTAAGCTTGCGCATAAAATTATCAATATTGCGCATCACAAATAGGTTGTAGATCGCTTTAGATAGATTTTTAGGATGGCGCGCAATGGCTCTTAAGCTCATCGAGAATCCTGGTGTTAGGTAACGCATATAATGCCAATAACCTTCGGGCATGTATAATACTTCACCATGATTGAGTTCGCAAATCCAACCTTGGGCATTTTTAAGTGCGGGCCACTTTTTTAAATCAGGATTAGAAAAATCGATGTCTTCACGGGTAATTAGTGAATGTGGTACTTTGTACAAATATTTATTTTGTTGTTGGTCGAATAAAATACATTGCTTTTTACCTTCAAAATGAAAATGAAAAATATTAGCCAAATCAATATCGTAATGCATAAAAGTGTGCGAGTCTTTTCCACCAAAAAACAGCATGGGCAAACCCTTCATGAGCTTTAATCCAAAATCTGGATATTGGAAGTCCTGCTGTAATTCGGGAACTTCTTTTAAAATATTCCAAAGAAAAATTCGGTATTTTGTGGGTTCACTTTTTAATAGATCAACATAATCGGTCATATTCATTTTGGCATGTGGTTGGTTAAAACCATCTTCATGGTGCACATGTCTATCGTCATAAAGCGGTACGGTTTTATGACCAGCTACAGACTTCATATAATCTAAACTCCATTTATCAAATGCGGGCCAATGCTCAATAAATCGCTCGATAACCACTGGTTTCTGCGGTTTAAAATAATGCTTTAGAAAATCTTCCTTGCTAATGTTTTTTACGCGAGGAATGTCTTGAAGATTAAGTGTTGACATAAAAAATATTCATCTTCAAAGTTAAGAAAACGTTACCAATTGCTAGAACTTATGCATGAAAAAATTACTTAAAATCGTATCGTAAACCAAACAACACATTACTAGGAGGCATGGGTACAAAACCAGTTTCGATGTAATCGGCATCAAAAATATTATTGGCCGTTATACTCAACTCCACAGTTTTAATTTGCATAATTATTGAGGCGTCCCAAACATTATAAGTTTGACCTGTGGTGCGTTCGGCGTATTTGTAAACAATATTTTGTCGTACATTTTTAAACAATTGAGTGCTCAATCTTGTGGTGTATTGGTGTTTGAGCGTGTTAAGCGAATATCTGGATAAATCTTCGTTCTGATCCAGAATATCATCGTCTAAATAGGCATAACCAAAATTGATACTTTGCGTAAAACCATTTATTTTAAAATTATACGCGGCGTCAAATTCAAAACCTTTGGTATTGACTTCGGTGATATTGGTAGCCGTAAAAATAGCGTCGTCTATATTCTGACGTATATAATCAATGAGATTAGTAGCATCGCGGTTAAAAACAGCCACCGACGCCGATAATTTAGGAGTTACATATTTAATTCCAATTTCCTGCGCAAAAGCTTCTTCCGGTTCAAGGTCAGGATTGCCCTGCGTTGCGGGATCACTGTAAAACAAATCGGTGTAGGTTGGGATGCGATAGGTATAACCAAGATTTCCGTAGGTTCTTAAATCTTTGGCAATTTGAAATCCGATGTCTATACCAGGAAAGGCATGAAATTTGAAGTCCGAAAAATAGGTTAAAGCCACGCCGGGCGCGACATCTAATTTATCGTTGGCCAATTTGAACAGGTGTTCAACAAAAATATTGGCCATAAACCTGTTACGTTCACCCAAATTATTACTGCTAATTGAAATATGCGAGATATCTACCCCAAAACCTGTAACGCCAGCGCTTGAGGCGTAAGACGCATTGGCTTCGGCACCAATTTTATGGGTAATATGGAAATTTCTGAAAAAAGTGGGATCGTCACGTCTTAACAAAAACATATCTTGATTGCGTTTCCAGTAAATTCTGGGTTGAATTTTTAGTTTTTCCGATTGGAATTTGGTGGTGAAAGCAACGAGGCTATTTTGGGTTTCTTCGTATTCAAAAAAAGTGGGATTGGTGGTGTAGAAATTTTGTGCGCCAAACTTTCTGTCAAAAAATGTGGCAATCATCTCAATGGGTTGATTGTTTTTGTTGAACACACTTTTTAGAAAATAATTAGAGTTATCATAATCTGAATTAATCCGGTACCCATCCGAAGTAACTTTACCAGCATGTACCAAATGCGACGAATTATTAAGCTCACTTCCCACCGTAACCGAACCATTAAATTGCCCAAAAGAACCTGTTTCTATATTGGTTGAAACCGTATTTGACAGCTGGTTTTTTGTAACAATATTGATAGCGCCTGTAAAGGCATTTTGCCCAAAAATACGAGCGGCAGGTCCTTTAATGATTTCAATGCGTTCAATAACTTCTAATGGTAAAGCAGCGTTCATGGTATGATGACCGGTTTGCGAATCGTCCATTTTAATACCATCAATCAACAGCAAGGTTTGATCAAAACCGCCGCCTCTAATGTGTAAATCGGCCTGGCTACCACCAGTGCCTCTTCTTCTGATGTCGACACCAGCAAATTGTTGCAATAGATCGGCGACGTTGACGGCCGCGCTGTTTTTGATATCAGCAGCAGTGATGACCGTGATGGTTCTGGAGTTTTCTTTGAAAGGTATATCGATACGGTTTGAGGTAATGGTTACAGAATCTAAACTTTGTGAAGGTAGATTTTGGGCCTGTATTTTTAAGACAGAAAAATTAAATATAAGGGCTGTACCAAGTAAGATTAGTGATCTCAAGTTGTTGTTGTTTTTTTGGCAAAGATAGAATTAATCTAAACAAGCAAAAATGCTTTGGTTTGAAATTAAATTTTCCAAAAAATTATTGTTTTACGATAATTTTATTACATTTGTTATTGTTAAACAATAATTTTAGTATTATGAAAATAAAAATGTTTGGAAAAAAATCTGTTTCTGCGGTATTGTTTTGGTTAGTTATTTTAGCCTTACTCCTGATAATAATTAAAGCCATTCAGTACATTCCAATATTAATACAAAAAGAAACATCACTTATTTTAGTAAACATTGCACCTTTAATAAGCTATTTGGCATTATTAATTCCACTTGCATTACTATTGTTCACTTTTCAAAGAAGGACATTATTTACAAAACAAAGTATTAGGTATTTATATTTGTTTGCTAGTTGTAATTTTATATCTACTCTTTTCTATGGGTATACATTGATTTACGTTTTAAACGTGCAATTTTTAGAGGTATTTTTCTTGTCATTCACGACTATTTTGATGATTATTTTTGTAGTATTTATTGCCGCCGTATTTAAAAGAGGTTTTCAAATTCAAACCGAAATCGATTTAACGGTATAATTCAGAGTTTTATGAGAAAATTAATTATTTTAAAATCTCTAGTTGATTTTGTGTGGATTGTAGTATGCCTTCCACTTTTGCTAGTGATACTTATATTTTTGGTACTAATTTTTATTAATCCAGAAGTATTAAATAGAGTTTCATGGATGGGCTCAATTCCTCAGGAAGGTTCAGAAATAGTTCTACAAATCTATAGTGTTAGCACTGCTGCAATGATGTATCTAGGGATTTATTCTTTTTATGTATTTAGAAAAACATTACGGTATTTTATGAATATAAAACCTTTTCATGAAGAGGTTATTAAAAACTTCAATACCATCGGCATTATGCTATGTGGTTTAGGCATTGTTGGCGCAATTTTAGTTTTTATAGGTAGGCTGGTTTTTGAAACCAAAATAAGAATAAGTCTTGGTTTTAGCCCGTATTTAATACTGCTTTGTCTAGGATTATTTTTTATGGTTTTAAGTGAAACTTTTAAAGTGGCAAAGCATGCTAAAGAAGAAAACGAATTAACTATATAAATATGCCTATCGAAGTAAATCTTGATGTAATGCTCGCCAAAAGAGACATGAAAAGCAACGAGCTGGCGGAAATTATAGGCATCACAACCGCGAATCTGTCTATTTTAAAAACTGGAAAAGCCAAGGCCATGAGGTTTTCTACGCTTGAAGCTATTTGTGAGGCGTTAGATTGTCAGCCCGGAGATATTTTGGAGTTTGTTGAAGAAGACCCTATCAAATAAACCAGTGCTTTAAAACAGAGGCTGAACTTAATTTTTTTGTTTATAATAAAGGCATTTGCGGGATTTATTATATTTTTAAGCAAAAAGTATAAAAATTGCAATTGAAAATTTATAATCTTGTTTTAGCGGTATTAATTTTATCAAATACTGCTATGGCGCAATTAAACGCCTCACTTATTGGTGACGCTATTGACCAAGGCAATAATTGTTATACCATTACTCAAAATTTATTAAACCAGACAGGTGGTGTTTGGTATGATAATCCTATTGATTTTGATTCAGATTTTACCATTTTTTATCAAAATAATTTTGGATCTTTAGATGCTAATGGGGCCGATAGAATGGCCTTGGTCTTTAAAAGAAACGCTAACCCCGAATTAGGCAACTCTGGCGGTGGATTGGCCTATGATGGTATATCACCTTCTTTGGTTATAGAATTTGATACGTATCAGAATACCGATTTAGGCGATCCAGCATGGGACCACATTTCCATTATGAAAAATGGCGATCCAAATCACAATAATAGTGTGAATAATTTATCTGGACCTATTCAAGCCAGTTCTACTAATTCAAACATTGAAGATGGCAACACCCATGAGGTAAAGATAGCGTGGCAAGCAGCAACCAACACGTTAAGTGTTTATTTTGATTGTGTATTGCGCCTAACTTTAAATCAAGATGTAAAATCAACAATTTTCTCTGGGGATGACACCGTATTTTTCGGTTTTGTAGGTTCTACAGGCGGATTAACCAATACTCATGAAGTTTGTTTTAACAGCATTTCTTTTGTAGATAATCTCCAGCTCCAAGACGATTTTATTTGTTTAGGTTCTTCAAAGATTATCGATGCCACTATTCCTAGTGGTGCTACTTATTCATGGTCTCCAACCACAGGAATTAGTAATCCCAACATCGCAAATCCTGAATTTTCTCCAACCACCACCACCACATACATAGTAACCATAAGTGATGTTTGTGGCGATACCACCGTTGAAGAATTTACACTTTCTGTATTACCTATTGAAGACCCTATTTTCAATCCGGTGGCGGCAGTTTGTGATGGAGATTCAATTGGAGAACTACCTACCACTTCTATCAATGGCATTGTTGGCACTTGGTCTCCTAATTTAAATAATATGCAAACTACAACCTACACCTTTACTCCCGATAATCCTTGTGCTAATTCAACCACTCTAGACATTGTGGTCAACCCATTACAGATTCCGATTTTTGATGCCGTCGATACTATATGCGAAGGCGATACGCTTGCAGAATTACCTACCATCTCTAATAACGGTATAGCTGGTGTTTGGTCACCACCATTAAACAATACTTCCACTACAACTTATACCTTCACACCAGATGAAGTTGATGCATGTGAGCAGCAAGTTACTTTAGAAATTGTTGTAAACCCATTGATCACCCCCGAGTTTACGCCAATTGCTACAATTTGTGAAGGTGATACGATCGAAGAACTACCAACCGTTTCAAACAATGGAATTTCTGGAACTTGGTCGCCAGCCTTAGACACAACGCAAACAACGCTTTATGCTTTTTTACCAGATTCAGAACAATGCGCGATAGAAACAACCCTTACCATTATTGTTACGCCATTAATTACGCCTGAATTTGATACTGTTTCTCCATTTTGTGAAGGTGCAACTATTCCAGATTTACCTACAACTTCTAATAATGGCATTACAGGCATTTGGTCTTCAGGAATAAATAACACAGAAACAACTACCTATACTTTTACGCCTAATGACAATCAATGTGCAAATGTTATTGATTTGACCATTGAGATAATTCCGACCATTGTGCCAATTTTTAATGCTATCGGTACCATTTGTCCAGGAGAATTTTTAGAACCACTTCCAACGGTTTCGAATAATGGTATTTTTGGTACTTGGTCACCTGATTTAGATAATACAGTAACTACTATCTACACATTTACGCCCGATTTGAATCAAGGTTGCACTACGACTACTACTTTAGAAATTACGGTATCGGATCCAGTAATTCCAAGTTTTGATTCGGTCGATTTTATTTGTGAAGGCGATGCCTTAGACGATTTACCAACAGTTTCAAATAACGGGATTAGTGGCTCGTGGTTACCAGTCTTGAACAATACTGAAACAACAACATATACCTTTACACCAAATCCTAATCAGTGTGCCGCAGAAACATTCTTAACAATTGAAGTACTTCCTGTATTGGAGCTTTCAGTTGAAGTTGAGGTGGTTTCGCAACCATTTAGTGACAATCAAACTGCCGTAGTAACGGTGGTTGGGGGCACTGGTGACTACGAGTTTCAATTGGATAATGGCCGATGGGTACAGGATAATGTATTTAGTAACATATCAGGCTGTGAAGAGCACCTAATTGCTGTACGGGAAACTACTGGTTGCGGTAACCCTGCTGTTGAAGCTTTCCTGATTTTAGAGTACCCTAAATTTTTCACACCCAATGGCGACGCGATAAACGATTTTTGGAATATCTCATGTTTGAGAGACCAATCAAATGCTAGGATTAGCATTTTTGACAGATACGGTAAAATTCTCGCTGTTGTGAATCCATCTCTTTCTGGTTGGGATGGCAGACATAATGGTGCTTTAATGCCCACCAACGATTATTGGTTTAAAGTTGATTATCTGAGTGTCGATGGTACTCCCAGTACATTCACAGCACATTTCACATTAAAACGTTGAAAAACAATATTTACATCGTAAAAGCTTTATAATAATTCAGTATTAAAACGGATTATGTTTAGTATAAAAAAAATGCGAAGTAAAACTACTTCGCATTTATATAAATTTATGATGGACCTTAATTTTAATCCGCCAAAATAATCACTTTGTTTGAATTCATTTCAATAGTTCCAGAGTTAATTGGTAACCAATAGCCCTTTTCTTTTTTAATAAATTTAGAGGCCGATGCGTCGCTTAGTGCTAAATTGCCAACAATCTTCACATGGCCATTTTTAAGGACAGACACAATAGGCGCGTGGTTGTTGAGCATTTCAAATTCTCCGTTTATTCCAGGAACAGAAACGCTTGTAACTTCTCCGCTAAATAAGGTGGCCTCTGGCGATACGATTTCTAAAAACATAACTTTAAAAATTCAAGTTTAAAATTCCAAATTCCAAATTAAATTCTATTGGGATCTGGATATTGTTTTTTTGGGATTTATCAAGCGAAGCTTGATTAAACTTCTGCAAGCATTTTTTCTCCAGCTTCAATAGCTTCTTCAATACTACCTTTAAGGTTAAAAGCTGCTTCTGGTAAGTGGTCTAATTCACCATCCATAATCATATTAAATCCTTTGATGGTTTCTTTAATATCTACCAAAACACCTGGAATACCTGTGAATTGTTCGGCCACATGGAAAGGTTGTGATAAGAAACGTTGTACCCGTCTAGCACGTGATACGGCTAATTTATCTTCTTCAGATAATTCTTCCAAACCTAAAATGGCGATAATATCTTGTAATTCTTTATAGCGCTGTAACAACTCTTTTACGCGTTGCGCACAGTTATAATGGTCGGCACCTAAAATATCGGCTGTTAAAATTCTTGAGGTGGAATCTAAAGGATCCACAGCTGGATAAATACCAAGCTCAGCAATTTTACGCGATAATACCGTAGTGGCATCTAAGTGGGCAAAGGTTGTTGCAGGCGCTGGATCGGTTAAATCATCCGCAGGTACATACACCGCTTGAACCGATGTTATAGAACCTCGTTTGGTGGATGTAATTCGTTCTTGCATGGCACCCATTTCAGTTGCCAATGTTGGTTGGTAACCTACCGCAGATGGCATACGACCTAAAAGAGCCGAAACCTCCGAACCTGCTTGGGTAAAACGGAAAATGTTATCAACGAAAAACAACACGTCTTTTCCTTGTCCTTCGCCAGCACCGTCACGGAAATATTCTGCAATGGTTAAACCTGATAAAGCAACACGCGCACGTGCTCCTGGTGGCTCATTCATTTGTCCGAATACGAAGGTAGCTTTAGACTCTTTCATTAGGTTTTTGTCAACTTTTGCAAGATCCCAACCGCCTGCTTCCATAGAATGCATAAAATCATCACCGTATTTAATGATACCAGATTCTAACATCTCTCTAAGTAAATCGTTTCCTTCACGCGTACGTTCTCCTACACCAGCAAATACGGATAGACCACCGTGTCCTTTTGCAATATTGTTAATCAACTCCTGAATCAAAACTGTTTTACCAACACCAGCACCGCCAAAAAGACCAATTTTACCACCTTTTGCATAAGGCTCGATAAGGTCAATTACTTTAATACCGGTAAATAAAACTTCGGTAGAAGTAGATAAATCTTCAAATTTTGGAGCCTCTCTGTGGATTGGCAAACCTTTGTCACCAGCTTTTGGCAAGTTCCCTAGTCCGTCAATAGCATCGCCAATAACGTTGAAAAGACGTCCGTAAACATCTTCACCAATTGGCATTTGAATAGGCGCACCAGTAGCAACTACTTTGGTTCCTCGGCTTAATCCATCAGAAGAATCCATTGCGATGGTTCTTACGGTATCTTCACCAATATGAGACTGAACTTCAAGTACTAGCAGTGAGCCATCAGCTTGAGTTATTTCTAACGAATCGTAAATTTTTGGTAACTCCGAACCAGATGGGAATTCTACATCTATAACTGGACCAACTATTTGGGCAACTTTACCTATAACTTTAGACATTACTTATATGTTTAATTTTATGCGTTTTAATTATGGAAAACGCGCCTGGTTTTCGCGCTGCAAAGATAGTAGTTTTTAATTTAAAATAAAGTTTTTTTTACTTTTCTAAACATAAAAAAACACCTCAGGATATGAGGTGTTTTGAATAGGATTTAATTTATAATTTATTGAAGTGTTGGAGAATAATTGGTTGGAAAATTTCCAACATCTACAAAGTTTCCTGAGTCTTCAAAATTTGAACCATAAGCGGCGTCTATAGCTTTCATAAATTCATTGGCTATTAAGGCATAGCCTCTTGCATTAGGGTGAACACCATCAAGTGAAAATGCACCACCAGTGACTAAGTTAGACGTAAGAATGAAGTTGCCAGACGGAATTCCGCCGTTAAATAATTGTGTTAGTAGAGCATTTGCATCAACAAAGGCCAATCCATTAGCAGCTGCAACAGATGCAATAGTGGCATTGTAACTTTGCGTTGCCGTAGCTACCATTTGCTGTTCATTAGGTGTTAAAACCCATCGATCCGCAAGTGGCACGGCTACACCATTAACGGATAATGGGTTGTTGGGGTCTGCAAGGGTACCAATAAAACTAATGGCTGGCAATACTAACAAATCGTTGGCGGTGGCTTGCCTGAAATTAGGCAATCCTAAGCCACCAAGATTAGTGAGGTCTTCATCTACAATAACAACGGCGTTACTGCTCGAAGCTGTAAAGTTGATGGTACGTGCTGCGCGTTCGTCAGCATCTATAAATCCAGCTTGTTCTGCCTGTAATAAACCACCATTGTAAGGGGCATAGGCTTGATTAACCGCACCTGCTGTATTGGCATCAAGTGGCACTGGGTTGTGTGGAACAGTAGTGAAAAAAGGAATGGTGGTGACATCAGGAATATTAGCCACAATACCTTTGGCACCATTAGCTGTTAGTCCTGCAACGAGCTGTGAGTAAACATTTGCAAAAACGTTGCTGTCGGTAATATCGTTACCGCTATAGGTTGAAGGGTCTAAATTACCTTCTTGACTGACGCCACTTCCACCAGAAGTTGCAAATCCAAGCACATCGTTATTTCCAATCCATAAACTGAAGAAACTTGGGTTTTGCGACACAGCATCGGCTATAACCGTGGTGTTAGGATTGGATGCCATTCTCACAAAATAAGGATTGGCAGCACCAATAGCAACGCCAGCGATATTTCCATACCCAGGGGCTGCTAAATGAAAACTTTTCGCTCCAGGAACACCCATATTATTAAAAGGTCCGGTAGGATTGTTGATGGCTAAATCGGTGCTAACGGTCACAGGCCCGATAAGGGATTCTAATGGCACTGGCCCAGCACCACCAAATACCAATCTCGGTTGTAATATACGTTGTCCGCCAATAGCAATGCCTCCAAAATTATCGTTCATCAGGGGTTGGTTAAAACTTCCACCGCCAACAAGCGCAAACTTCTGTGATAATATATTGGGTAAGGAATTATTCTGACTAGCAATAAACAGTGCGTTGTCCGTAAATCCAGCAGTAAGTGAGTTTCCTAAAGTTACAAACTTTGAAAAGTCGGCCGAACCAGATGTTAACTCAGGTAAAATAATTGCTTCATCTTCTCCATTGTGATCTCTTAATTCATCGAGTTCTTCATTTTCACATGCTATAAAGCCAAAGGCTAGCATTAACAAAATGATATATTTTAAATTTTTCATTATTTGAGTTTTTAAAGGTTGTTGATAGTTAACGACACATAATATTGTGAACCAATGAATCCAGTACCGAAAGCTGTAAAGTATTCATCTGCCAATAAGTTTGTAGCTCCTATTTTTATAGTCGACTTTATGCTTGGGATGCTATAGTTTACTTGAGCATCCAACACATTAAACGCGGGTATTTCACCACTACCAAATGAGGATTCCCAAAAGTAATTATCGCTCCAACGCCATGCGACATTAAAACCAAGGTTTTTAAATAAATCTGTTTTACCGAAACCTAATTTTACTTTGTGCTCCGGGGTATTGAAGTTGGTTTGAAAGTCTGGGTTACCTGCAACGTCAAAATCTAATCTAGACCATGTGTAGTTTGCACTTAGGTCAAACCCATCGAAAATTTTTGTTGAAACTGACATGGCAGCGCCATACGAGCCAACAGTTTCTGAAGTGTTTGTATAAGTCTGATAGCCAACAAAATCATCATTCTGCAATGCCGCTAAAATTTGTTGCGTATCAGAGTTTAGACCTGCAACAGTTGCAGGGTTACTAGGATCATAACCTGTTAAATCAAAATTTGAGACATCACCGTAAAATGGTGCAATAACTCTTTCATTAGCTAAAAAGTCGTTATATAGATTATAATAGGCAGAAGCATCAACAATAACTTTATTTAGTTTACCACGATAACCAACTTCAAATGAACTAACACGTTCTGGTTTTACAAAATTAGAATTTCCAATAAACTCACTACCATCAGTATTCAAATTAGGATTTGATAAGGCACCAGCTACAGATGATAAAAGAGAATTTGTGTATGCCGCCGCCGCAGTTTGAGTAATTGTTGATGGTAATCCCAAATTGTTTTGCGCAAACTGACTAGTTTCATAAGGTCTTTCGAATAAATCACCAATATTAGTTGCGCCACCTACTAGGGTACCTGCGTTGGTTTGTAAACCTATGTATAATGCTTGTGTATCTGGATTTCTAAATCCAGTTTGAATCGATGCTCTAATGTTATGGTTATCATTAACTGTTAGTCCAGCAGAAATTCTTGGTGAAAAGAACCCATCAAATAATTCCGATTTATCATATCTAACAGACCCCGTTAATTTGAGCTCTAAACTTTCGTTAAGTTCTATGGAACGTTGTAATTGTGTGTATATGCCAAGCTCTGAATAGGTTATTGGCCCCGCAGCGTCAGCATAAATTGTTCCGAAGGAATTAAGTCTATAGGTTCTGAACGAGCCGCCAACTTGTATTTCGGCAAATTTAAATGTGTCACCAAAGTTATAATTGGCATCGGCGTGATAAATTTTTGAATTGTCTCTAAATCCAGCACCAGTGATAAAGTTAGTATCTGAAGTTACCTGTTCTAATAGATTTTGAAATTCTTGCGAGCCTTCTTCTGGTCTGCCTGTTTCCGCGGCAGCTCTTGCAGTAATATGCGCTTGCTCTTCCGTTGCTCCACCAAAGGTAGCTGCGGCAAAGGTACCTATGTATTCACCAAACCAATCTTGATGAGATTTCCAGGCATTTAGTAAGTTAGGCCCTAAAACGTCCATAACATAAGTGTCTCCAGCTTTGTCTGATGTAACATAACCTCTAACAAAAAAATCATCATTCTTGACTTCTATTTTATGTTGTTGTAATGAGAAACCGTCAATTCTGTAACGTTGTGCGCCTTGATAAATAGTTGAACCGGTTCCGACCTTACCAACATACTGAATTTCAAAGTCATTCTCCCATGGGCGGAAATATAGCCCCCAATCTGCCTTAATACTTTCTGCGTCATAATCTGTTAAATCAGATTCCAAGTAACCTGTTCTACTCACATTAACATCTGGAATTATACCTAACCCTCCTGACGCATTGCGTATATTAGTTGTGACTTCATCGCCATAAACATTTACACCATTATAATTTGTATTGGATTCTCTGGTACCACCTGACATATTTTTATCGTCGTAGTTAGTTGCAAACCAGTCCGTTCCTTTTAGATAACCAAAATTAACTTTTGCCGCAAATTTATTACTGAATTTGTGTGCCATGCTTATGCCAAAATCAGTATAACTATTATTTCCTGCGGCTTCTTGAGAGGTTATTCCTTGTTTTAAATAGGTTCTAATACCTTGGTGATCAAAAGGGTTCTTACTCGTCATAAATAAAATCCCATTAAAGGCGTTCGCGCCGTAAAGGGCTGAAGATGCACCAGGAAGAATTTCTACGCTTTGTACATCCGTTTCAACCATTCCTAATAAGTTTCCAAGAGGGAAGTTGAGGGCTGGAGCTGAATTATCCATACCGTCAACAAGTTGCATAAATCGCGTGTTTGCAAACGTTGCAAAACCTCTGGTATTGATAGATTTAAAAGTTAAACTGTTGGTGTTAATGTCTACACCTTTTAAATTCTCAAGACCATCATAAAAATCTGCGGAAGCCGTGTTTTTAATTTCCTTTAGCCCAAATCTTTCTACCGTAACCGGTGATTCGAAAATTCTCTCTGGTGTTCTTGATGCTGAAATAATCACTTCATCAAGTTCGGTGCCTTCAACTAGCTTGAAATCTAAGGTTTGGTTTTTTAAGGTTACTTCTTTAATAACATTTTGAAATCCAATGCTACTCACCTCGATGGAGAAAGGTGGATCCTGCATGTAGTTTAAAATGTAATTACCGTCAAAATCGGAAACGGTTCCGGTAGTTGTACCAACTACTATAATGTTGGCTCCTGGAATTGGCTGACCGCTATTGTCGGTAATGGTACCTTTTACAATAGTTTGACCATAGGAAAAAACAGATAGTAGTAAGGCAAAAAGCTTTACAATTGTTTTTGTGTTCATATTAGGGAATGTTAATTTTTAATTAGCAATATAATAATAATCTCTTAACACACTGTAAAAAGAGCAAAAATTATAATGTTAATTTTAATTATTCTTAAAATCAAGCAATTTAAATGCAGAATCGTAAATTTTAAGCGAAAATAAATTGAAAATAAGCCGAATTAAGTTATTCAACAGTCACAGCTTTGGCTAAATTTCTAGGTTGATCTACATTTTTGTTGAGCATAACGGCGATGTGATACGATAAAAGTTGAAGCGGAATTGTGGTAAGCAATGGCGTTAAGGATTCAATTGTTTCAGGAACTTCTATAACGTAGTCGGCCAATTCTTTTACTGCAGTATCTCCTTTGGTAACAACAGCTATGATTTTACCTTCACGCGATTTAATTTCTTGAATGTTACTCACTACTTTATCGTAGTGTCCTTTATTGGTAGCAATCACTACTACTGGCATATGCTCATCTATAAGTGCTATTGGACCGTGTTTCATTTCGGCTGCTGGATAACCTTCGGCATGGATGTAAGAAATCTCTTTTAATTTTAAAGCACCTTCAAGAGCTACAGGAAAATTGTAGCCCCTACCTAGATATAAAAAGTTTCGTGAGTTTTTATAGACGTTGGCTATGGTTTTAACAATGTCGTCAGTTGTTAATGCAGTTTTAACCTTTTCAGGAATAAGTTCTAATTCTAACAAATGTCTTCTAAAATCTGAACTTGAAATCGTTCCTTTGGCGCGCGCTAATCTTAATGCGATTAATGTTAATACTGTGATTTGAGTGGTGAATGCTTTTGTAGAGGCAACACCAATTTCTGGTCCAGCATGGGTGTAAGCTCCAGCATCAGCTTCTCTTGCTATGGACGATCCAACAACATTACATACTCCAAACACAAATGCGCCCTTACTTTTCGCTAATTTAATAGCGGCCAAGGTATCTGCTGTTTCGCCCGATTGTGAAATGGCAATAACCACATCATTTTCGTTAATAACTGGATTGCGGTATCTGAATTCAGAAGCGTATTCTACTTCTACAGGTATTCTGGCTAAGTCTTCAAAAATATATTCTGAAACCAAGCCAGCATGCCACGAAGTACCGCAGGCAACCACTATTATTCTTGGGGCATTCAGAAAACGTTTCATATTGTCTTCAATGCCAGACATTTTTATGATGGCCTGATCACTTAAAAGTCTGCCTCTAAAGGTGTCTAAAATTGCGCTGGGTTGTTCGTAAATTTCCTTTAGCATAAAGTGTTCGTAACCACCTTTCTCAATTTGCTCTAAGTTTAATTGTAGCTCTTGAACATACGGATCAATAAGCGAGTCGTCGCTTATTTTTCTAACACGGATTTTTTTGCCGCGTCTTATAATGGCCATTTCTTCATCTTCTAAATAAATGGCATTTTTAGTATACTCAATAAAGGGAGAAGCGTCGCTCGCAATAAAAAATTCATCATCTCCAATTCCTATTGCTAATGGGCTGCCTAATTTTGCGACCACAATTTCGTTTGGTTTATTTTTATCGAATACCGCAATAGCATAAGCACCCACAACTTGATTAAGTGCAACTTGAACTGCTTTACCAAGTTTTATTTTTTCTTTAATTTGAATGTCTTCAATAAGGTTTACCAACACCTCGGTATCGGTATCGGAATGAAACGCATAACCTCTTTTGGTTAGTTCCTTTTTTAGAGTCTCGTAGTTTTCAATAATGCCATTGTGAATAATGACTAAGTTGCCCGAATTGGAATAGTGTGGATGGGAGTTTACCTTATTTGGCACGCCGTGAGTAGCCCAACGTGTGTGACCAATGCCTAAGGTTCCTTTGGTGTCAATTTCCTCTTTTACGCAGTCGATAAGGTCGGATACTTTTCCTTTGGTTTTTGACATTTTTATAGTTTCACCATCGTAAATCGCAATGCCAGCACTGTCGTAACCACGATATTCTAGGCGTTGTAATCCTTTTATCAAAATAGGATAAGCTTCGCGATGCCCTAAGTAACCTACAATTCCGCACATACGTAATTAATTTTCTGGTTCGGTGTAAAAGATTTCTAAATATAAACGTTTTTCCGCAATAGGTGATTGATTGCCGTGTAGAACAGTGCTTCTAGGGGTGATACTACTACTAAGTGGAATTTTATTAAATTCGTTACTTGGTGATAAAACATTATACTGGCTAATGGTTTCTAAATTTACATTTCCAGAAACGGATAGACCTAGCTTGACATTGGTAGAATCGTTAAAAATGATATTTCTTATGTGTTCTGTAATTCTAAATCTGTATTTAATACCATTATTGTCTTCAGTTGTTTGAAGTGGTCCAAGGTGGTTTATAATTGAAGCTTGAGGAAAGGTATTGTTGTTGTTATCCTGAAAATAATCTAAAAGCGGTCTGTTATTAGTTAAATCATACAGGAAAAGTCTTTGCGGTTCCACTAAGTTTGCTGTTGCGGGTTGATCTACGTAAACTACTAAATGCGCTTCGTTTACGAGCCTCTTTTTTGTATTATCATCTTCATTTTTGAAGTCGTTTCTCAAATTTTCTAAAATGGTTGAGTTTCCTTCCGTATCGCCATCAAATAAATTTAATACCGCCAAAGAGCCTTGACCACCTTTCAAAAAAAGTTGCTCGTCTCCGTTATTTGGATCGCCATCAGCAACAGGAAATGTAAAATCGTTGGTTAAGAGATTAACTCTATTGCCAGAAAAGGTTAAGGTAAATGTTGTAGCTTCTCTGTCATTTCCTTCGGTAATGGGATCTCTTTTGTAGAATAGCGTAATATTTGCGTCGGCTTGATTTAAATTTAACAGCATTAAGTTTCCAATGCCATTAATTGCTTCTGCTTTAAAATATAAACCTCTAAAGTAGTTATTAAAATTGCTTTGATTGCTTAATTCGGGTTCACCTTGCATATCAAGTATTTTGGATTGCCAAAATTCAAGGTTGGTAAATTTTATTCTAACGGACGGATTAACAGTTTCTATAGTTTCACCTTCTTCATTTTCTAACTGTATTAGGTTATTATTGGGAACAAATTCATCCGCAACATGTATTAAACTACCTTCTAAGCTTGAAGGATCTATAAAATCTGATTCAGAAGTCGCGCCATTGGAATAATAACTTTGCTGTTCATTTAAACCCAAGTTTGGATCAAAACTTCTTAGAAAAAAATTGTTTTCATAAATGCTTAATTTAATAGGATCGCTACCAAAAACAGAATCCAATTCAAATTCTAAAACATTATCTTCTCCAACTCCTACACTTCTACTGAAATATGGAATGGTAAGAACCACAGAATCTAAAACAGGATTAACTCCAAAACTAGGGTCAAGAGTTGAGGATGTAATTTGAGTCACGACACTAGCGGTTGTTTGCCCATAAAAAGGATCATTATAAACCCCTAATGAATAAATTGGCAAGTTGCTTGTTTGTATTGGGTCTAATAATTTAGTGTAGGCTTTAATATCAAATCGCTCACTATTGCTATCAAAATTTGTAGCGTTATTGTTGTTTAAAACATCTGAGTCTAGGCTTACAAATTCCGTTTCGCAGCTCACAAATAGTATTGCTAATAAACAAGCACCAAATACAAGGTGCAGTAGATTTTTATTCATTTTCATTCGGGTAATTCTTATTGTAAAACTTTTGTTTTGTAAAATTCGGTGAAAGGCTCTGCAAATTCTTCTAAAGAATAATAGTCCAGTAATGGTTTTTCTGAGGCTTTCATATAGTCCATTAATTCTAAAGGCAATTCATTTGAGCCTTGAATGATAGCGTCGGAATGGTCAATCGCAACCTTCATAAGATTTACAAAATCAGGAGTGGACAGTACTTTAATATGTTCTTCCGCAATGTTGTCAAACTTAATTTTATCTATCATACTTTTATTTAACGTTCCTTCGAATGTTTGATTGTATACAGAGGTTACAATTTTACTTTCGTTAAAAAGAGGTTCATCTTTAAAATAGACTTTTAAATAAAGTGGTAGAAGTGCTGCCAACCAGCCATTAACATGTATGATATCTGGTGACCAGTTGAGTTTCTTTACGGTTTCTACAACACCTTTTGCAAAAAAGATGGCGCGTTCGTCATTATCGGGATACAGCGAACCATCTTCGTCGGTTAAAGTGGCCTTTCTTTTGAAATAATCTTCGTTGTCTATAAAATAAACCTGAATTCTTTCCTTAGGAATAGAGGCAACTTTAATGATGAGTGGCATATCCAAGTCATTAATAACTAAATTTATACCGGATAATCGAATAACCTCATGTAATTGATGTCTACGTTCATTAATGTTTCCAAATCTCGGCATAAATATACGTATCTGTCCGCCTTGCTTGTTTACCATTTTTGGTGCTTCAAACGACATTGATGAAATTTCAGTTTCTGGTAAATACGGCACGACCTCCGAAGACACATATAATATCCTCTTATCCTTCATAATGATATCTGTTTTACTAATTCAAATCAAAAAACATGCAAAAGTACAAAATTTTATGCAGTGTGCCATTAAAATCTTAGATTTGCAGCCGCTTAAACAAATTGATTTTTGAGAGTTTACAAGCTAAAGCAAGATTTGCAGGCACATTTAGAAAACGTTTTGAAAAAACAAAACACCATTGGTTTGGTGCCTACCATGGGCGCACTGCATCAAGGTCATTTATCGCTTGTAAATACTGCCTTAATAGACAATGAAGTTGTTGTAGTGAGTATTTTTGTCAATCCAACCCAGTTCAATAATCAAAATGATTTGCGCAACTATCCAAGAACACTTGATAGCGACTTAAAGTTGTTAGCAACTTTAAAAAATTCTAAGGTCATAGTTTATGCACCCGAAGCATCTGATGTGTACCAAGGAAAAATAATTTCTCAATCTTTTGGCTTTGATGGCTTAGAACATGAAATGGAGGGTGAATTTCGAGAAGGTCATTTTAATGGCGTAGCAACTGTTGTGAAAAACTTATTTGAAATTGTTAAACCTCATAAGGCCTACTTTGGCGAAAAGGATTTTCAGCAATTACAAATAGTGAGAAAACTTGTCGAAATTTCTGGTTTTAATATCACTATTATAGGTTGTCCTATTTTAAGAGAATCTGACGGACTGGCTATGAGTTCAAGAAATGGAAGATTAACTCAAGAGCACCGCAAGGCCTCACCTTTCATTTACGAAATGCTTAAAGCTGCCAAAGTAAAATTTGGCACAAAAAGTGCTAATGAGGTGTCGGAATGGGTTAAAAATGAATTTGCAAACCATAAATTATTAGCCTTAGAATATTTTACCATTGCAAACGAAACAACACTTAAACCCATCAAAAGGAAAAACAAGCAAAATAAGTATCGCGCTTTTATTGCAGTTTTTGCTGGCGATGTTAGGTTAATAGATAACATAGAATTAAATTAATTATCTTTGCACTATGCAAATTCAAGTAGTAAAATCTAAAATTCACAGGGTAAAAGTTACCGGTGCCGACCTAAATTATATAGGAAGCATAACTATTGATGAAGATTTAATGGAAGCCGCCAATATTATCCAAGGTGAAAAAATACAAGTGGTTAATAACGACAACGGCGAGCGTTTAGATACGTATGTCATTCCTGGCGCGCGCGGTAGTGGTGAAATCACACTTAATGGTGCTGCAGCTAGAAAAGTGGCTGTTGGTGATACCTTAATCCTAATAACCTATGGTTTTATGGATGTCGAGGAAGCAAAAACTTTTAAACCAGCGCTTGTGTTTCCAAATGAAACGACAAACCTTTTAAAATAAAGCGAGTGAATTCGCAATTAAAAATAGTATTAAAACTTCTACTCCCAATTCTGTTGGGAGTTTTTTTAATATACTATTCCTTCTCACAAATGTCTTTGGCAACCTTATGGGAATATGCCAAAAACGCCGACCTAAAATGGATTGTGCTAGGGGTATTTTGCGGCTTTCTTAGTCATTTGTCACGTGCTTACAGATGGCTCTATATGGCTGAACCACTTGGTTACAAACCCAAGCTTGCCAATAGTTTTATGGCGGTTTATGCAGCGTATCTTATAAATTTTACCATTCCTAGAGCCGGAGAAATTGCAAGAGCTACCATTCTTTCTAATTATGAAAAGGTCCCGTTTGAAAAGGGTTTTGGTACTATTGTTTCTGAACGCATTGCCGATATGATTATGATGCTTTTAATTATAGGCATTACCTTGATATTACAATTTGAATTTATAGCAGATTTCTTTACCAGTAAATTTAATTCCGGTAGTACATACACTATCCTAGGCATACTAATTATAGTGTTTGGTTTGGGTTTTATCATCCTAAAGAAATCAACCTCACAATTAGCTCAAAAAATAAAATATTTCATTAAGGGTTTAATTGAAGGAGCACTTAGTATTTTTAAAATGAAACAAAAATGGTTATTTATAGTGCATACGGTATTTATTTGGGTGATGTACGTGGCCATGTTTTATATCACATCTTTTGCCATTCAAGATCTTAATAATATACCTTTAGGCGCGATTTTGATAGGATTTATTCTGGCCAGCTTTAGTATAGCCGCGACTAATGGTGGTATAGGCTCATTTCCCGAAGCTGTAGTTATTGGCTTTTTATTGTTCAATCTCCCTGAAGACCCAAGTAGAGCTTTTGGATGGATTATGTGGTCTTCTCAAACCATTATGATTATAGTTTTGGGTGGATTATCATTATTGTTGCTCCCAGTTTACAACAAGCAATTCGCTAAAAAGAAGCCACTTTAGTTTTTTTATACTTGGGTTTATTTTTTACCTTGCTCAGGTAAATTATATAAAACTCCAACTATGAAACACATTTGTCTGTTCTTGCTTTTTATCATTGTTAATCAGATAGCTAAAGCACAAGTTATGCTAGAAACTATTTATTCTGAAAAGCTGCAGCAAGAACGCCAACTTAAAATATTATTACCGAAAGGCTATTCCGATAGTGATAAAAAAGCCTACCCGATTATTGTAGTGTTTGATGGCGACTATTTATTTGAATTGGTAAGCGGCAATACCGATTATTATTCCTATTGGGAAGATATTCCTGAAGTGATTGTTGTAGGGATAAATCAGGTGGATTTTAGATATGAAGACGTACTGTATTCCGAACAAAATTCACTACCCATTGAAAGTGGTGTCAATTTTTTCGAATTTATTGGTATGGAAGTATTGCCATTTATTCAAAACAAATTTAAAACCGAAGTATTCAAAGTGGCTGTTGGTCACGGTGAAACCGCTAATTTTATTAATTATTATTTATTGAAAGACCAACCCTTGTTTAATGCGTTTATTAATATCAGCCCCGATTTTGCTCCAGACATGCCCAATTACCTAGCTGAACGTTTGCCTCAAATTGAGTCCAAAATATTCTATTATATGGCAACCTCTAAAAACGATGTGCCGCATATTAAAGAAGCAACCAGTGCACTTCATAGCAAGTTCAAAACTATGGATAACAAAAATGTTCTTTATAATTTTGACGAATTTGAAACACCTTCACATTACGCCATGCCAGCGCATGCGCTGCCTAATGCCTTAGAGAATATTTTTCTGGTGTTCCAACCTATTTCCAAAAAAGAATACAACGAAAATATACTAAAACTAGAAGGTTCTCCCGTAGAATATTTGATGGACAAGTATCAAACCATCAATGATCTATTCGGAATTCAAAAGAAAATCCTTGTGAATGATTTTAAAGCCATTGCAGCGGCTATTGAAAAAACAAAAAATTTCGAATACTTTGAACCCTTAAGCAAAATAGCTAAGAAAGAATATCCCGATGCCATGTTAGGACATTATTATCTTGCCCGATTTTATGAGCAAACAGGTGAACCAAAAAAAGCGATCCGAACCTATCAGTCAGGCTATATTTTAGAGGAAATAGGAGGTCTTACAAAGGATATGATGTTGGATAAGGCAGATGCCATTAAGGCAGATTTCGGATATTAATTAAAAAGATTTCCGGTTTCACGGAATTGATATGGCAAAGGTAAAAACAACATTTTTCTGTCAGAGTTGTGGCACACAATACGCCAAATGGCAAGGCCAGTGCAATGCTTGCAAGCAATGGAATACCATTGTTGAAGAAATCGTTCAAAAGCCAGAAATCTCTGGCTGGAAATCGCCCAGTAACAACGCCAAACGCGTATCTAAGCCTTTAAGAATTAAAGACATCGACACGTCACACGAAATTAGAATTAATACCCTTGATGCCGAATTTAACCGAGTACTAGGTGGCGGCATTGTGCAAGGTTCACTAACCTTATTGGGAGGTGAGCCTGGTATTGGTAAAAGTACCTTATTATTGCAAATAGCCTTAAAACTGCCTTATAAAACGCTCTATGTCTCTGGTGAAGAAAGTCAGAAACAAATTAAAATGCGAGCCGAGCGCATCAATCCTAATAGCGAAAATTGCTACATTCTAACCGAAACTAAAACCCAAAATATTTTTAAGCAAATTGAAGATGTTGAACCGGATATTGTAGTCATAGATTCTATTCAAACACTTCATAGCGATTATATAGAATCTGCGGCTGGAAGTATTTCTCAAATAAAAGAATGTACCGCAGAGCTCATCAAATTTGCGAAGGAAACCAATACGCCAGTGGTGTTAATTGGACACATCACCAAAGATGGTAACATTGCAGGTCCAAAAATTTTGGAACATATGGTTGATACCGTTTTACAATTTGAAGGCGACCGTAACCATGTGTTTAGAATTTTAAGAGCCCATAAAAACCGTTTTGGTTCAACCCACGAATTGGGTATTTACGAAATGCAAGGCTCTGGTTTGCGCGAAGTGTCCAATCCCAGTGAAATACTCATTTCAAAAAAGGATGAAGAGCTATCAGGTAACGCCATTGCCGCTACCTTAGAAGGAATGCGTCCGCTAATGATAGAAGTTCAGGCTTTGGTAAGTTCGGCAGTGTATGGCACCCCACAGCGCAGTGCTACAGGATTTAATGCCAAGCGCTTAAATATGTTGTTGGCAGTTTTAGAAAAACGCGCTGGATTTAAATTAGGCGCCAAAGATGTATTTTTAAATATTACTGGAGGCATTACTGTAGATGACCCAGCAATTGACTTGGCGGTAGTTGCAGCCATTTTATCATCAAACGAAGATGTGGCCTTGCCAAAAGATTATTGTTTTGCGGCCGAGGTTGGCCTTTCTGGGGAAATTAGACCAGTACAACGTGTAGAGCAACGCATTCTCGAAGCCGAAAAATTAGGCTTTGCAACCATATTTGTGTCCAAATACAACAAGATTTCTTTAAAAAACACACAGATAAAAATCCAGTTGGTGGCTAAGATTGAGGATTTGGTTGGAATTTTGGTTTAAAAAGTTCAGGAAAATTGTTATTTCAGAAAAACAAAATCCTTCAAATTGGTGAACGTATTCATTGAAAAACAACTAAATTTGGTGAATAGATTATAGTCTTAAACACAAGGTTTGGTAAAATCGGATTTTAAGGAGAACTTTTGTACAAACCAAAGAACTTCAGAAATTTTTTATAATAATCAAAATATGATTACCTGAGGATTTTTCAAAAAAGCTTGTGACCTTTAATGCAATACCGTCTGTTATTTTAACAAAATTCCTTAATTTCGCGGTCTTATTTGAAAAGAAATAACATGAACGCTAAATTTCCTGAATATAAAGGTCTTGACTTACCAAAAGTAACCGAAGAAATTCTTCACTACTGGAAGCAGCACCATATTTTTGAAAAAAGTGTAACAACCCGCGAAGGGCAGAAGCCTTATGTATTTTTTGAAGGTCCGCCATCAGCCAACGGTTTGCCTGGTGTTCACCACGTTTTAGCGCGTGCTATTAAAGATATTTTTCCGCGTTACAAAACCATGAAAGGTTTTCAGGTAAAACGCAAAGCTGGCTGGGATACCCATGGCTTACCAATCGAATTAGGTGTGGAAAAAGAACTCGGTATCACTAAAGAAGATATTGGAAATCCCGACAGTCCTCGAGGTATTTCGGTTGAAGATTACAACGCGGCCTGCCGTAAAGCTGTCATGCGTTACACCGATGTTTGGAACGACCTCACCGAAAAAATGGGTTACTGGGTAGATATGGATAATCCATACATCACCTATGAGCCTAAATACATGGAAAGTGTTTGGTGGTTGCTCAAGCAGATTTACGATAAAAATTTAATTTATAAAGGCTATACCATTCAGCCGTATTCTCCAAAGGCAGGAACAGGATTAAGCTCGCACGAGCTTAACCAACCTGGCACTTATCAGGACGTAACTGATACTACTGTTGTTGCTCAGTTTAAAATACTCCCGATTGAACAACAAACTGTAAAAGTCTTTCCCTTTGGAAAGGATTTAGGATGGGACAAAGAAGCATATTTTTTAGCTTGGACCACTACACCGTGGACATTACCTTCAAATACCGCTTTAACAGTGGGTCCGAAAATTGAATATGTTTTGGTTAAAACCTATAACCAATACACCTTCGAGCCAATTCATGTGATCTTAGCTCAAAATTTGGTTCATCAGCAGTTCGCAGGGAAGTTTAACCAAGTTGAATCAAAGGAAGACATACTGTGCTACCAACCTAACGATAAATCAATTCCTTATAGAATTATTGGGTCGTGTTTGGGGAAAGATTTAGAAGGCATTAAATACGAGCAATTACTTACATACGCCTTACCACACGATAACCCAGAAAATGCTTTTAGAGTGATTTTAGGGGATTTCGTTACCACCGAAGATGGAACTGGAATTGTACACACAGCACCAACCTTCGGTGCCGATGATGCCACGGTAGCAAAATTAGCATCACCCGAAATTCCACCCTTGTTAGTAAAAGACGAGAATGACAATTTAGTACCCTTAGTAGATTTACAAGGAAAATTCAGACCCGAGCTTGGCGAGTTTGCTGGGAAATACGTAAAAAATGAATATTACAACGATGGAGAAGCGCCCGAGCGTTCTGTGGATGTTGAAATTGCCATTAAATTAAAAGAAGAAAACAAAGCCTTTAAGGTTGAAAAATATAAACACAGCTACCCTAACTGCTGGCGTACCGATAAACCTATTCTTTATTATCCGTTAGATTCATGGTTCATTAAAGTAACTGATGTTAAAGACAATATGGTGGCTTTAAACAACACCATCAACTGGAAACCAAAATCAACAGGAACTGGACGTTTTGGCAACTGGCTTGCCAATGCCAACGACTGGAATTTATCGCGCTCTCGGTATTGGGGAATTCCATTGCCAATTTGGAGAACTGAGGATGGTAAAGAAGAAATTTGCATTGGCTCGGTAGAAGAATTGATAGATGAAATGCAAAAATCTGTTGCGGCAGGTTTCATGGAAAAAGCAATATTTGAAGATTTTGAAATTGGTAACAATTCCGAAGAAAACTATAGTAAAATAGACCTTCATAAGAATATTGTAGATCAAATCGTTTTGTTATCGCCCAGTGGAAAACCCATGAAGCGTGAAGCCGATTTAATTGATGTTTGGTTTGATTCTGGCTCTATGCCTTACGCGCAATGGCATTATCCATTTGAACAAGCCGAACTGATTGACAAAGGATGGGCTTTCCCAGCCGATTTCATTGCCGAAGGTGTCGATCAAACCAGAGGTTGGTTCTATACATTGCACGCTATCGCTACTATGGTTTTTGATAGCGTAGCTTACAAAAATGTTGTGTCTAATGGTTTGGTTCTGGATAAAAACGGCCAAAAAATGTCCAAACGATTGGGCAATGCGGTCGATCCGTTTGAAACGCTCCATACCTATGGCGCCGACGCCACACGTTGGTATATGATTGCAAACGCCAACCCTTGGGATAACCTAAAGTTTGATGTTGATGGCATTGAAGAGGTAAAGCGTAAATTCTTCGGAACTTTGTACAACACCTATTCATTTTTCACCTTGTATACCAATCTGGACGGTTTTAAATACGAAGAAGCTGAAATTCCAATCCAAAACCGACCTGAGCTAGACCGATGGATTCTTTCAGAATTGAACACCTTAATACAAAAGGTTGACGACTATTACGCCGATTATGAGCCAACTAAGGCAGCCCGTGCCATTTCCGATTTCACGCAAGATTACCTGAGTAACTGGTATGTGCGGTTAAGCAGAAGACGATTTTGGAAAGGCGATTACCAACAAGATAAAATATCGGCGTACCAAACTTTATACACTTGTTTGATTACCATTGCCAAATTAGGTGCACCCATCGCGCCGTTTTATTTGGATCGGTTGTACCTCGATTTGAATAAGGTCACCCAAAAGGAAACTTTTGAAAGTGTTCATTTGGCACAATTTCCTGAATATATTGCGTTGATGGTTGATAAAACTTTAGAGCGAAAGATGGAAGCTGCGCAAACTATTTCATCCTTGGTATTATCGCTTAGAGCGAAAGAAAAAATAAAAGTAAGACAGCCGCTTCAAAAGATTTTAATACCGATTGATTCGATATCCCAAAAAGAAGAATTGTTACAGGTGGTAGACCTTATTGCTTCTGAAGTAAATGTGAAAGAAGTTGAACTATTAGAAGATGCGTCCGACATTCTAGTGAAACAAATCAAACCGAATTTTAAGGTTTTAGGACCAAGATTTGGTAAGGATATGAAATCTGTAGCTCAGGCAATTAGTAATTTAAACGCTCAAGACATCAAGTATTTTGAACAAAACAACGGTTTAGACATTGATATTAGTGGCAAAAAGATTACTTTAGAACGGTCGGATGTGGAAATTAGTTCTCAAGATATTGAAGGCTGGTTGGTAGCATCGGCAGATGGATTTACGGTGGCATTAGACATCACTTTAAACGATAATTTGAAGAATGAAGGTATCGCCCGAGAATTGGTGAATCGCATACAAAATTTACGAAAAGATTCAGGCCTTGAGCTTACCGATAGAATAGATGTAAGTCTACAAAAAGATAGTAATATTATAAGTGCAATTAAAGAGAACAGCGCCTACATTAAAGAAGAAACCCTAACCAATAAGTTAGAAATTATAAATGAATTAGATAGTGGTATAGAAATAGAATTTGACGATGTATATACCAAATTGTTAATTAAAAAAGTGTAAAATTATGGCATTAGACACCAGCAACAGATATTCTGACAAGGATTTAGAAGAATTTAAAGGATTGATTCAGGATAAAATTAAAAAAGCAGTTCACGATTTAGAGCTGATTAAAAGCGCCTATATGAACGATCATAACAATGGCACAGATGACACGTCACCTACTTTCAAGGCATTTGAAGAAGGCAGCGAAACTATGAGTAAAGAAGCCAACTCGGCCTTAGCGATTCGTCAGGAGAAATTTATCCGCGATCTTAAAAATGGGCTGATTAGAATTGAAAATAAAACCTACGGTATTTGCCGTGTTACAGGAAAATTAATTGGTAAAGAACGCTTAAAATTGGTACCGCACGCCACCTTAAGCATCGAGGCTAAAAACATGCAGAAATAATCAATAGAATCATAATTTCAAATTAATAAGCCTTGCAATTTGCAGGGCTTTTTGTTTCTTAGCTTTCGATATGACTTTAAGAAAATCCATTCTGCTTATTTTAACTATTTTACTTATGGATCAAATAAGTAAAATATATATTAAAACTCATTTTGAATTAAACGAAGACCTTACAGTTTTTTCATGGTTTAAAATTGCTTTCGTTGAAAACGATGGTATGGCTTGGGGTGCAAAAATAAGTGATGTGGTAAACTTTATTTCAGACAGATCCGCGAAATTAATATTATCGTTATTTAGGATAGTTGCACTAGCTGGAATCGGATACTGGCTATGGTTAAGCATCAAAAATAAAGGGAACTATTTACTTATAATTGCCATTGCGTTTATTTTTGCAGGTGCTTTAGGAAACATTATCGATTCGGTATTTTACGGGGTGCTTTTTAGTGATAGTTTAGGCCAAGTAGCGGGCTTTCTGCCATCGGAAGGCGGTTACGACATCTTGTTTCACGGCAAGGTTGTAGACATGCTGTATTTGCCTATTTACAGTGGCATATTGCCCGATTGGATACCGTTTTTTGGAGGAAAATACCTCAGTTTTTTTGATCCCGTTTTTAATGTTGCCGATGTTGCCATTAGTACTGGTTTTTGCATGATTATTTTTTTTAATAAAAAAGCGTTCAGTACAAAAAATGTTTAGAGCTGGTCAAAAGAATTAAAAACCATTTAAATTTATAATCAAAAATAAACCTGTTTAAAATGAAATATTATTTCGGAATTTTATTGTTCTTCATATTTTTATCTTCAGAAATCATGTTGGCCCAAAATGAATTTAATATCAATTTAGGGAACAATCAACAATTATGTTCTGGTTTTAATCAAGCCTTTAAAAACCGACCAAAAGAAAGCAGTTTTGCTATTAAACGTGAAGGCACCAATATATATTTTGAACACAACGACGAACAATGGTTTAATAATCTTTTTAGAAATCCGCAGGATGGGATTGCAGTAGATGTGGTAGATAAACAACGTTATAATTGTAATGAAGTTGTTGTAGATAGACGCCAAATTAGAGGCGAATTGCAAAAACCAGTTTATGCCAAACGGCTAAAATCAACTTTAAAAAAGACAGATGATACCAAATTTAGAGTGTTAGTTGGCCGCATTCCAGAAGCCTGGCAAGATCACGAATTGGAGTTTAATATTTTGTTTTTAAGCGATAACAGCCTTTGTCAATATTACGTGATTTACGATTTAAAAGCCTATGCTTGGGATTTGTTAGATATGGGGATTTATTTAGATTCTTTAACCTATTCCAACAAACAAATAAGTAATAATGATGATGGTTTTGTATTTAAAAATAAAACCCTGAAATTTTCAATTCCTTTTGAAAAAAATAAATCGGAGTATTTGCCACAAGACATCAAGCCACTATACGATTCGCTAAGGCTTACCGATTTTAACATAAAAACTATCAACATAAAAGCTTATGCATCAGTTGAAGGAAGTTTAGAACGCAACATTGAGCTACAAGAACAACGTGCGCAAAGTATCGCCCAAGCCTTGCAAAGTTTTCAGCAACCTACTATCGAAACCACTATTTCATCCTCAGAAAATTGGGTAGAGTTTCTAAACGATATTCAAAACACCAACTATGAAAACCTAGCATCGATTAGTAAATTTGAGGTAAAATCTAGATTAACTGGGAGTTTTTCTGAAGAGATGGAACCAATTTTAAAAAACCATCGAAAAGCAGTAATTGAACTCGAATTAGAAAAAATAGATGTTTACAAAAATAATACAGCTCAAGAATTACTAGGTAAATTTAATGCCGCCCTTGCAGTAGCTGAAGTTGATGAAGCCTCCAAAATTCAAAACACCTTGTTTGAGCGATTAAATTCTCGGGAAATTTCGCCTGATTTTTTAAAAAAAATGGAAATCCCAAATCAGGATTTATTTGTGCATCTTATTAACAAGAAAACTTCCTTTAATTATTTTTTAGATGAACGTCAGGTTTTAATCACGCATAACCAACTTTTAGAATTAGAAAAATTGGCGCCAAAAGATCCAAGAGTAAAATACAACTTAGTAGTAACAAAAATGAAATTATGGCGCTATAAAGCTTTGGAAGTAGATGTTGATAAATTTAAATCTGAAATTTCAAGTTTGAAAAATTACGGTATTGATGCCATTTTAATTAATCGCATGATGATTAACTATCACATTATTTTAGCTGAAAACTTTATGCGCGCTCGAGATTTCAATAATAAAGACAGAAGTGTCAATTACATTAATGACAACTATAATAAGGTCACACTTTCAAATTACGATTATCTAAGTTTGGCACAGTTTTTTAGTTACTACGGCAATACGGAAATGTCCACAGAACTCCTAACACCAAAGGCTAAAAGCATTGATATAGATGAAGATTTGCTGTTTTATTATATCAATTTAACCATAGTAGATAGAGAGCTTACCCAAACCTCAGATTACCGCACCATCATGCTTAATGCCTATAATCTAAACCCTGAACGATTTTGTGGATTATTTAACCCTTATGGGCAAGGCGGCGTTACCTTTCAGTTGTTGGAAGATGAATTTTTGCTAACTAGTTATTGTGAGAGTTGTAACAGGTAAAATTGAACAGTTAAACAAAATATTAAAACCTATAAACTTTATCGGGTGTCACACAATAATCAAGTTTGATGTCAGTGTTAGTTAAGCCTTCAATATCGTCTTCAGCCTGAAAAAAACTAAGTCCAATTTTCAAACATTCAGGCTTACATTTTGATAAAAACTTGTCATAAAAACCTTTTCCATATCCAACCCTATTGCCTTTGATATCAAAAGCTAAAAGCGGTACAAATACAGCATCTATTTGTTGTTCGTTAATGAGTATACCATCGACTGGCTCGGGAATACCATAGTTATTAATGGCGAGTTTAGTGTTGTCGTCTAGCAAATAATGTTTTAAGGTTGAAGTAGAAAAATCTGTTTTAGGAACGACGACAGTTTTATCTTTTCCTTGTAAAATATTAAGTAAAAAAGTGGCGTTAATTTCGTTTTTGGACTCAATGCTTAAAAATATGTGATAGCAATTAAAATTCCAGATTGGTAAGTTCAGACACTCATTTGCTATGTCTATACTAAGGGTTTCAATTTCTGCCTCAGATAGCTGCGTACGCTTTTCTTTATAAAGTTGTCTCAGTTGTGCTTTGTGCATCTGCAATTTGGGTTGAAATATGAAATAATGCATCACCCTGATAAACGATTGGGGAATGATTTACATTTAAAACGTATCCGCTCTGCGTGGCTCTCACAAAAAAGTTGAATTTCCCATAAGGATCGGTGATATTGCCAATAACGTCATCCGTCTTTACAGAACTGCCAATGTCTGCTGAAGCCTTGAATAGTCCAGAATATTTAGCCCTTAGCCAACTGCTTTGTGAAATAATAACCGTTTCCTTTTTGGGCTTTGAGGCTTTGAAGTTTTTTTTCAACATACCAAAATGTGCCAAAATTCTTTTGGTACCATTGACGGCAGAGTTGGTTACATTGGTATCAATATGAAATGATTTGCCACCTTCAAAAAGTAAAATGGGAATATTTAATTTATAACATGAATTTCTGAACGACTTATTTAAGTTTTTCGCATAAAGCACAAAGGGTGCACCAAAAATTTGTGCCAATTCTTTCAAGTTTTCCTCATTTTCAATAATGCGTATTTGTGGGGCATTAAATCTGCCAGCACCACCAGTATGAAAATCCAAAACTAAATCGGCATATGGTACAATTTCCGTCATAAGTTGATGGGCAACCCTACTGGCCAAGGAACCATTTTCGCTACCTGGGAACACCCGATTTAAATCGCGACCATCCGGAAATACTCTATTCATTTGAATAAACCCAAAAACATTGATCAATGGAATACAAATAATAGTACCTTTTTTAGGTTTGTTTATGCCTTTGGCTATGAGTTGTCTCACTATTTCTACGCCATTTACTTCATCGCCATGGATTCCTGCGGTAATTAAGATAGTTGGCCCAGGTTTTTTTGAACGGTTAATAATCACAGGAATATCTATAGAGTTCTGGGTGTGTAGTTTGGCAACATTAAAACTCAGCTCTTTGGTTTGTCCGGGTGTAATGCTTACACCTAAGATGGTTAATGTGTCTAATTTACTCATTTATTTTCGGCTTCTTTCAATAAAAGTGATGATGGCTCGTGCTATATTCTTGTTTGTAGCTTCTTCAATACCTTC
Source organism: Flavobacteriaceae bacterium (assembly GCA_018402135.1). Lineage (GTDB taxonomy): Bacteria > Bacteroidota > Bacteroidia > Flavobacteriales > Flavobacteriaceae > Paucihalobacter. The sequence goes on from JAGYJF010000001.1 coordinate 43,469, forward strand.
AAGTCCTGGAGTTGAGTTGACTTCCATAATTAACGGACCGCGCTGCGATTGCAACATATCCACGCCACATACGGGAAGTTTTAAAGCATGTGCTGCTTTAATGGCGAGTTTTAGTTCTTCGGTTGATAATTTAATCAAGTTGGCACTACCACCGCGGTGTAGATTAGATCGAAATTCACCTTCTTTACTTTGGCGTTTCATAGCGCCAACAACCTGACCGTCAACAATAAAAGCTCTTAAATCGGCACCTTTAGCTTCTTGAATGTACTCTTGAACTAAAGCTCTGGCTTGAAGTCCGTTAAATGCTTCCAATACCGATTCTGCCGCATTTTTTGTTTCCGCTAAAACAACGCCTAAGCCTTGGGTGCCTTCCAGAAGTTTTATAATAACGGGCGTGCCACCAACATGCGAAATGACTTCTTCAACGTCGCGAGAGTAGTTTGTGAAAACCGTTTTAGGCATGCCAATGTTGGCTTTTGATAAACGCTGAAAACTGCGAAGTTTGTCACGAGATCGTATAATCGCATCGGAGGTTACTGTTGAAAAAACACCCATCATTTCAAATTGTCGCACAACTGCGCAACCAAAAAAGGTGATTGAGGCACCAATTCTCGGTATAACAGCATCTACATAATCTAGGTACCGATCTTTGTAATATATGGTTGGTTTTTCACTTTCTATAATAATATCGCATTTTAGCGGGTCTATTACTTCTACTTCGTGACCTCGGATGAGTCCTTCTTCCACCAAACGCTTGGTAGAATATAATCTAGGATTTCTGGAGAGTATTACAATATTCATTTTAAAGGACTGTTAAAGGATACATTTTCTAAATCGACGTCTACTAAAAATTTCCGTTTTAAAAATTGTCTTCCAATTAAAACAGGAAACCTCATGTCGTCTCTTGTGCTTAAAGTTAGGTTAATCTTATAGGTTTTACCAAATAATTCAATGGTTGATTTTATTTTAAATCGGTTTTCTTTAAATCCGTTACTACTTTTTACACCAGTGGTACTGTAGGTATTGAAAATAATGGGCTGATCGTTGTAATCTGGGTGGTCTTTGTCGTAAAAGACACATTTCAGCACGTTATTTTCCTCAATAATTTCAGAGCAATGAACGGCAGAAGTATAAGCCCCCGTGTCAATTTTTACGCTAATATTGTAAAGATTTAAATCTGGGAAATTAACAATATCTGTTCTGCCTAATATTTGTTTGTTCAAAATAAAAATTTAAAGACTTACGAAAGTAATATAAAGTTGAACAGTTAGGTGCTGTTACAATATTTTTTTTAAACTGTAAAATTACTCCTATCTTTAAGTGTTATTTTTGAAGCCATGCAATCTACCCCAATAGAATTACAAATTCAAACCTTGCCAAATGCTCCTGGCGTTTATCAATATTACGATAAGGATGGCAAAATTTTGTATGTTGGAAAGGCTAAAAATTTAAAAAAGCGCGTTAGTTCCTATTTCACAAAAAACCACGACTACGGTAAAACAAAAGTTCTGGTTAAAAAAATTTCAGAAATTAAGCACATTGTTGTTGAAACCGAAACCGATGCGCTACTGCTGGAAAATAATCTCATAAAAAAGCACCAACCGCGCTATAATGTGTTGTTGAAGGATGACAAATCCTACCCTTGGATTTGCATAAAAAACGAGCGTTTCCCACGTGTATTTTCTACAAGACGCGTAATTAAAGATGGCTCCGAATATTTTGGGCCCTACACCAGCATGAAAACTGTTAAAACCCTATTAGATTTGATTAAGGGTTTATACCATATTAGAACCTGCAAATACGATTTGTCTGAACAAAAAATAAATGCAGGCAAATATAAAGTGTGTTTAGAATATCACTTAGGAAACTGTAAAGGACCTTGTGAAGGTTTGGAAACAGAGCAATATTACCATTCGAATATTGATGCCATTAAGGAAATATTAAAAGGAAATTTTAAAGATTCCCTAAGCAATTTCAAAAGGCAAATGCAAACTTATGCTGAAAACACGCAGTTTGAAGACGCTCAGAAAATAAAAGAAAAACTAGAAGTCTTGCTAAATTATCAAGCGAAATCTACAGTGGTTAATCCAAAAATCAGTAATGTAGATGTGTTTTCGATTGTGAGTGATGAAAGCTTTGCCTACATTAATTTTTTGCAGTTATCCTACGGATCTATTATTCGCTCACATACTTTAGAGCTTAGGAAAAAACTGGATGAAACCGACGAAGAGTTACTACAATTAGGAATTATAGAAATTAGACATCGATTCCATTCAAAATCTAAAGAATTGTATGTGCCGTTTCATGTGGATTTGGGCGAAGAACTTAAAATTACCATTCCGAAGTTGGGCGATAAAAAACATATTTTGGATCTATCCAGACGCAATGCCATGTACTACCGAATGGAGCAATTAAAGCAGGTTAAAATTGTAGATCCAGACCGGCATGTAAAACGCATTATGGCGCAAATGAAGGCTGATTTACGTTTGAGTTCTGAACCGCGGCATATTGAGTGTTTTGACAATTCCAACATTCAAGGCACCAATCCCGTGGCTGCATGTGTGGTATTCAAAAACGGAAAACCCAGCAAAAAAGATTACCGTCATTTCAACATCAAAACGGTAGAAGGGCCCGATGATTTTGCTTCAATGGAAGAAGTAGTTTACCGACGCTACAAGCGATTGGTAGAAGAAGACCAGCCACTCCCACAACTTATTGTCATTGACGGAGGCAAGGGACAACTGTCGTCTGCCGTTAAAAGTTTAGAGCTTTTGAATTTAAAAGATAAAATTGCAATTATCGGAATTGCCAAACGTTTAGAAGAAATATTTTACCCAAACGATTCTATTCCATTATATTTAGACAAAAAAAGCGAAACCTTGAAAATTATTCAGCAATTAAGAAATGAGGCACA